>OZ271840.1:0-217500 GCA_965601735.1 Alphaproteobacteria bacterium
ATCAAGGCCCAGCGCGGTCGGATCGCCCACCGCCGCCCCGACCACGGTGACCGAGATGATCGGGTTGAGGCCAAGCTGCCCGGTGGCCGCGAGGATCCAGATCGCCGCGACCGGCAGCGCCACGGCAGGCAGGTCGAGGCCGGCCATCCAGCCAGCGACCGCCTCGGTCGGGATCGCGGCGGCGACCATGGTACCGACGAAGCCCGCGCCGCCCAGGATCACCACCTCCATGCGGTGCTGGGGGAAACGGTCCCGCACATGCCGGCCAAGACGCCGCCCGGTCAGCGCCAGCGCGCCCAGGCCACCGGCACGGCCGTATTGCAGGGCGATCCAGACGATGGAGATCAGCGGTACAGTCATCGCCACAGCCAGGATCAGATGGGTATCTAGCAGATCCTCAAGGAAAACCGCGGTGCCGAAGATCGCGGCGATGAGGGCGAAGATGCGCAGATGAACGGTCCAGCGCACGCCGGGCGGCAGCGCCGGCGGGGTGCCGCCGCCGGTGACGCGCCGCGCCGCGCTGGTCCGGTCCATCGCCCAGCCCAGCATGTTCAGCGCCGCGCCGAACAGGAAGCCCAGCGGCACCACCTGCTGCCAGGTCACCTGCGGCACCACCGAGAGCACCACCACCAGCATGATCGCCAGCGGCGACCAGCAGGTGCAGTTGGCCATGCCGCGGAAGGTGGCCAGCAGCATGCGGCGCTCGCGCAGGGCGCGGACCGCGGCATCGCCGCCGGCCGCGGCCAGGGTGTTGGCACGGCGGATCATCTGGCCGAACAATTCGGTCGCGCCGTAGCTCAGGATCAGCGCGTAGAAATGGGTGCCCCAGGTCAGCGCCAGGTAGCGCCGGCCCGGCGGCTGCGCCACCAGATGCGCGCCGCAGCGCCGCACCAGCGGCGAGGATTCGGCAGCCGAGCGCAGGAAGCCAATGGCGGTGAAGAAGGTGGCGAAGAAGCAGGCCTTGGCCAGTCCCGCCTCGGCGGCGGCCAGGGGATCGGGCACCAGCGGCACCATAACCGCGGAGACCGCCAACATGACGCAGATCACTGTCATGCCCTGTCGCGGCAAGCGGCGGAACTCCACCAGCAGATAGCCGACCAGCGCCGCCTCCGCCGCCAGCGCGGCCCCGGCGACACCGCCCAACCGGTCCGCCAGGGTGGCGAAGAACACCACCGCCAGCAGCGCCGGTGACAGGTTGAGGCCGCCGATCATCCCGGCGCCACCGCATACAGGCCCGACAGTACCGCCGATGCGGCGAGCAGGCAGGCCAGGGTGTGGCGGTTGTTCCACGGCCCCATGATGCGCCAGGGGCTTTGCCCCACAAGCCGGCCCAGCAGGATGGCGGGTGCCGTGAGCGGGCAGCGGTTGGCGCTCAGGCCCCAGGCCACCATGTAGGCGCCGGCGAGAATCAGCGGCGGCACGCCGAGCGCCGCGGGCGCGGGCATCGCTGCGCTGATGAAGGTGACCGCGATCAGCGGCGGCACCCCGATGGCACCAAGCGCCACCGCGCCCCACAGCGCCACCAGCGGCATGGTCACGCCGGGCAGGTTGCGCGCGGCGAGAAACTCGGCCACTGCCTCGCCCGGCACCACCGCGGCCAGCGCCGTGCCGACAAGGCCCGACATGGTCAGCAGTGCCAGCTCAGCACGCATATCCGGCAGTTGGCGGCCGACATAGCGGCCAAGCCGATTGGCGGTCGCCACTGCTGCGCCGCCCGGCCCCGCCTGGGCGTACTGGGCGAGCAGCCAACCGGTCACCACCAGCGGCACCACGATGACCATGGCGATGAACAGCCGGGTCTCCAGCCACGCCTCCATGAACAGGCCGAGGCCGAGGATCGTCACCACCAGGGCGGCGATGCGTACATGGATGGTCCAGCGTTCGCCGCTGGCCGCCGCCGGCGGCTGGCCTGTGCGCCGTCCGCCGGCCAGCCGGTCAAGCCCCCAGCCCAGCAACATGAACAGCACCGCCAGGAACAGGCCCAGCGGCGCAATCTCGATCCAGTCGAGCATTGGCAGCGCGCCGAGCACGATCACGGGCATCACCGACAGGGGCGACCACCCCATGGCGGTGGCGAAACCGCGATGCATCGCCAGCATCATCCGCTTCTCGCGGCGGCTGCGCAGGCCGGTGTCGCCACTGGCCGACGCCAGGGTGTTGGCGCCCTTGATCATCTGTCCGACCAGCGCCACCGCGCCATAGTTCAGCACCAGCCCGAACAGGTGGCTGCCGAAGGTCAGCGCCAGGTAGCGCCGACCCGGCGGCTGGTCCAGCAGATGCGCCCCGCCGCGGCGCACCGTGGGGGATGTCTCGGCGGCCTCGCGCAGCAGCCCCAGCATGGCGAAGAAGGCGGTGAGGAAACAGGACGTAACCACGCCCTGCCACAGCACGGCGAAGGGATCATCCACCGCCATCAGGCACGCTACGATGGCCAGTCCCACCAGCGCCGCCACCCGCTGGCCCTTGGCCGGCACCCGCGGCAGCTCACTGGCGAGATAGAACAGCAGGCCGGCGGCCGCCGGGATGCGCGCCGCCTCGACGCCGCCGAGGCTGGCCAGCAGGGTCCCGGCGACGGTGACCATCAGCGCCGGGCCGGACAGGCGGAATGGTAGGGAGTCAGAAGACGCCATAGCCCCGCAATCCCCGCCACAGGAAGGCCATGGCCCCGCCGGCGATGACCAGTTCCAGCAGCCGCGTGTGGATATGCACCGGCACCCTGTCGACCACCCAGCGCGACACCCAGATGCCCGGCACGGTGACGCAGCCGATGACAAAGCCAATCAGGGCCAGTTCGCCGGTCAGCACGTCGAGGCCCGAGAACATGGTCATACGGGTCGACACCATGCCCAGCACAATCGCCGCCTTGGTACCCAGCAGGGCGACGCCCTCGATGCCGGCGGACAGCAGCAGCGTCATCACCACCAACCCGGTACTGGCCGCGGCCCCGCTGATCACCCCGATTCCCAGTGACGCGCCCAGCAGGCCGCCAGTGCCGACGCGATAGCCACGCGCCTTGGTCAGCCGGTCCTTGGGCAGCTTGCGGCCAATCATCACGATGGCCAGCAGCGCGCCCAGCAGCAGGGCCACGGCGTCCGCCGACATGCGGTCATAGATCAGGGTCCCGGCCATCACCCCGGGCACCGCCGTGATCAGACACAGCCCGGCAATCCGCCAGTGGATGCCGGACCAGAAGGCGGCGACGCGGGCGACATTGTTCATCGCGGAGGTCACGGCGAGCACCGGCAGCACCGCCTTGATGCCGACGATCGGCGCGAGGATCAGGATCAACACCGGGCCAAGCCCGTAACCAGTGGCCCCGGCGAAGATGGCGACCACGAACGATACCGCGGCGATCAGCGCAATGGTCGTCCAGGACAGGCCCGACACCAGGGCAACCGCGGCGTCGATCATACGAACCAGCCAGGGCCGAAACCGAAATGATCGAGCCCTGCGATGATGAAGTAGACACCGCCGATGGCGATCAGCACCTCCAGCAGCCTGGTGTGCAGCGCCACCGGCATGACATCGACAAGCCAGCGCGACGCCCAGACCCCCGGCACCGTGCAGGCGCTGATCAGCAGGCCGATCACTGCCAGGTCCCAGGTCAGCACGTCGAGGCCGCTATACATCCCGAGCTTCGCCACGGTCATGATCAGCCCTGCGGCGGCGCGGGTGCCAAGCAGGGCGATACCTTCCAGGCCGCTTGACAGCAGGATCGCGACGATCATCGCCCCGGCCCCCGTGACCACGCCGTTGATCACCCCCCAGACTGCGCTGAGGCCGAAGATTCCCGTAGGTGGCAAGCGGCGCTTGCGGGCGTCGGATGCGCCGCGCTTGGGCATATGACGGATGCCGACGGTAGCGAACATGAAGGCGCCGAGCATCAGCGCCACCGCACCCGCCGACATCCAGGCATAGAGCATCGCACCGAGCACCACGCCGGGTACCGCGCCGGCGGCACAGATTAGCGCCGGGCGCCAGCGCACGCCGTCCCAGTAGGTGTGCAGGCGCGCCACGTTGGTCACCAGGCCGACCACCGACATCACCGGCACCACCGCCTTGACCCCAACCACCGGCGCGATCGCCATCATGATGACGGGCATCATGCCGAAGCCGGTGACATTGCCGAGCGCCGAGGCGACGAACGAGATCGCGGCGATCAGCGCCAGCGTCGGCCACGGCACCGAGGCAAGCAGCGCGGCGGCGGCATCGGGCACCGGGCCTCAGTGCTCCGCCAGCGCTGTGGCGAGGACGGCGACGGCCTGCGCGAAGTCGGCCATTTCCATATGTTCCTTGGGGTTGTGGCTGCCGTGCGGATTGCGCACGAACAGCATCGCGGTGGGTACGCCTGCCTCGGCGAAGTCCTGCGCGTCATGGCCGGCGCCGCAAGGGATGTCCATGTGCGGCACATCCAGCAACGCGCAGGCCGCCGACAGCTTCGCCCGCAGGGCGGGGTCCATCGCGGCGGGCTCGTCCCGGCGCATCGGGCCGAGGTCTATGTCCACATCGCGGGCCGTCGCCACCTTGGCCGCGGTTTCGGCCAGGAAGTCCGTCATCTGCGACAGCACGACTGGATCGTGGCTGCGTATGTCGATGGTGAAGCGCGCCGCACCGGGCACCTTGTTGATGGCGTGGGCGTCCGGATCGGTGCCGAGTTCGCCGACGGTGAAGACCATGTCCTCGCCCGCGGCCTCGCGGCGGCGCCATTCGGCATCGGTGGCCGAAATGAGGGCGACGGCGGCGAGCGCTGCGTCGCGGCGCAGCGCCAGCGGCACCGCGCCGGAATGGGCGTAGTCGCCCGCCACCCGCACGTCGCGGAATCGGATGTTGCCGCGGATGCCGGTCACCACGCCCACCGGCAGGGCGCGCTCCACCAGCACCGGCCCCTGCTCGATATGCACCTCGTAGAACGCGGCGATGGCCGCGGGATCGATCAGCGCGCCGCCCTGGCGCAGCCGCGCCGCGTCGAAGCCCGCATCCGCAATGTGCTCGGCGAGGGTGCGGCCGGTGTCCATGCGCACTGCGTCATCCAGGGTCTCGGGCGGCAGCAGGCCGAGGGCGGCGCGCGCACCGATATGCTGGGCCGCGAACCAGGCGTTCTCCTCGCCACGCACCCCCATCACCGTGACGCCACCGGCCGGCAATGCGCCGGTGCCGGCCAGCGCCTCAATGGCTGCCAGCCCGGCGATCACCCCCGCCGCGCCGTCGTAGTTACCGCCCTGGGGCACAGAATCCAGATGCGAACCGACAAACACCGGCTTGGCCGCCGGATCGCGGCCGGCGGCGTGCAGATAAAGATTGCCTGCCGCGTCGATGCGCTGGGTAAGGCCAAGGGCCGCGCCGACCTCGGCGATGAGATCGTGGGCAGCCTGCTCGCCTTCGCCATAGGTGGCGCGGGTGATGCCCACGCCGTCATGGGTTGCGGCGTGCAGCCGCGCGAACAGATCCTGGGCACGCCCCATGGCGCCGCCGACCGCGTCGCTCAGTGTCGTCGTCATGGCAGGACCGGCTCCGGGTGGCGCGAGGGGAGTAATAATCATATCCCGGCCCCCGCCGCGGCCCAAACCAGCCGGGTGATCCGCAATAGCGGTGGCCAATGTTTCAGTTTTATGACAATATGATGACCGTCCCCCTTTCATCGCGATGGAGCCCCGTATCACCGGCACCCGCTTCCTGATCGACCTGATCGGCGCTGTTGCCCTGCTGTTGTGGGGTCTGCGCATGGTGCGTACCGGGATTAACCGGTCGTTTGGCGGGTCCCTTCGGCAGGTCCTCTCGCAATCCGCGTCGCGGCGGCTGACCGCCGCCCTGGCGGGGCTGGGTGTCACGGCACTGCTGCAAAGCAGTACCGCTACCGCCCTGATGACCGCGTCGTTCGCCGGCCAGGGGCTGATCACCACCGGGGTCGCCCTATCGGTGATGCTGGGCGCGGATGTGGGCACCGCACTGGTGGCCCGGCTGCTCTCCTTCGATGTGCTGTGGCTGTCGCCGGTCCTGCTGACAGTGGGGCTGGTCTCCTTCCTCGGTGCCCGGCCGACCCGGGTGCGCGACCTCGGCCGGGTCTGGATCGGGCTCGGACTGATGCTGCTGGCGCTGCGCCTGATCGTCACCGGGGCCGGGCCGCTGGGCGATTCGGCCGTGGTCACCCAGGTGCTGGGCGCGCTCGGCGACGACCCCGCATTGGCGGTGCTGATCGGCGCGCTGCTGACCGCGGCGATGCATTCCAGCCTCGCCTTCGTACTGATGGCCGCCTCGCTGGCGGCGGCCGGGGTGATCGGCACCGAACTGGGGCTGATGCTGGTGATCGGCGCCAATGTCGGCGGTACGCTGCCGCCGGTGATGGCAACCTGGGCCAGCGGCCCTGCGGCGCGGCGCGTGACCCTCGGCAACGGCCTGTTCAAGCTGTCTGCGGCGTTGGTGGCGTTGCTGCTGCTGACGCCTATCACCGGCCTGATGCAGCAGTGGGTGGCGGATCCGGCAGGCCAGTTGGCCAGCTTCCATGTCCTGCTCAACCTCGCAACGGCACTGTTTTTCTTCGGTTTTGCCGGCGTTCTCGGCAGCCAGGCAGAACGCCTGCTGCCTGACAGCGCAGCGCCGACGGACGAGGCGCAGCCGCGTTATCTCGACGAGCACGCCCTGGAGACGCCAGCCGTCGCCCTCTCCTGCGCGGCGCGGGAGACGATGCGGATGGCCGACGTGCTTGAACGCATGCTCGAAGCAACCCGCACCGCGCTCCGCGCCGACGACCGCAAGGCACTGGCTGAAGTGCCGGACATGGACGACATCCTCGACGGGCTCAACGAGGCCGTGAAGCTATACCTGTCGCGGCTCAGCCGTGAGAATCAGCAGGAAGGCGATAGCCGGCGTGCCAACGAGGTGCTGCTGTTCGCCACCAATCTGGAGCATGCCGGCGACATCCTCGACAAGAGCCTGTCGGACATCGCCCGGCGGAAGCTCAAGCACAAGCTGGCCTTCTCCCCTGAGGGGCTGGCGGAGATCGACGCCCTCTTCGACCGGGTCGAGAACAACCTGCGGCTCGCCACCAGCGTCTTCCTGACCGCCGATGTCGGCGCGGCACGGCAACTGGTTGCGGAAAAGGCTGCGCTGCGGGGGATGGAACTGGAGGCCGGGCGCAACCATCTCGACCGGCTGAGCGAGGGCGTCTTGCAGACCATCCAGACCAGCGCCCTGCACATGGACGTGGTCCGCGACCTGCGGCACATCAACTCGCATCTGGTGTCGGTGGCCTACCCGATCCTCGATGCCGCTGGGCATCTGCGCGATACCCGCCTGCGCAAGAACCGCGCGGCGATGGCCTGAGCGGCCGCGTTCAGACGCTCTCAGCGCCGTAATAGAGGGTGACGGCGTGCTTCGCCTCGGCGAAGAACAGCCAGCGCTCGACAACCACGCCCAGGCTGACGGACGCGACCATCACCCAGGCGCAGGCGATGACCAGGGCCTTGGGGATGAAAAAGCTGAGCACCACGAAGCCCGCCGGAACGAACACCAGCAACAACTGGGCGATCACCCGCAGCTTGGCGGCGTGCTTGCGCGCCACGGCGTAGCCCATTTCGCGCATCAGGTAGTTGGACTGGCTGTGCGGCGCATCGAGCAGCCGCACCTTGCCGAGATGACCGAGGCCGGTGGCGGTCTCCGGCGTGCTCGCCGCCGCGGTGGAGTCGAGGAAGGTCCAGTAGCCGCGCTTGAACAGGAAGCCCAGCGCCATCAGCACCAGCATGATCCCGAAGCCCGGCGGCCAGAACATGCCGAACGTCAGCATCAGCGCATTGAGCCAGACCATGCCCGTGAGCAGGCCGAGCATGATGTAGTTCGGCACCACCCACGGATTGCACCAGGCGCGAATGGTCTTCAGGGACGCGTAGATCATGCCGGTGCAGATCACGGTGAGCAGCGCCAGCGCCGCGGTGGCGATGCCGAGCGCCCCCATCAACGGCTGTGGCAGCGGTGCGAAGCAAAACAGCAACGCCAGCAACACCGCGGGACCGTAGGTCACGACCGCCAGCACCCCCTCGCGCGATAGCCAGGACGAACGCCACTGGGAGAAGGCCCGCCAGGCGCGCTCGGGATGGCCCAGATGGGCAGTCGATGACAGCAGCCCGGCGGTGATCAGGATCAGCGCCACGCCGAACGCCCCGATGCCGAAGCGCAGGTCGGGCGACAAGACCCCTGCCGCGGTCAGCAGCCCCAGCATGATCAGCATGCCGTAGCCGGCGCCCGACGCGGTGGTGAAGAAGATGACGGAAAAGGCTGGATGCACGGGCCGGTCTCCGGATCAGCGCGACAGCATGCGGTCGACCCAGCCGAGCAGGCCGTCGGGGGTCTCGCCCCCGGCAACCGGGGCCAGGGCCTCGGCCGCGCCGGTGGTGGCGCCGTCCTCCGCGCGCGGGCGCGGCGGCAGGTACTGGTTGACCGGCTTGTAGCCCATCTCCGGCATCAGATCGAAACCGCCGCGCTCGGCGACCAGCCGGGAGACATCGGAGTCGGGATCCGCGAGGTCACCGTAGTGCCGTGCCCCCGCCGGACAGGTGGCGACGCAGGCCGGCACCCGGTCCACTTCCTCCAGGTTGTCGTTGTAGATGCGGTCGACGCAAAGGGTGCATTTCTTCATCACCCCTTCGTCCTCGTCATATTCGCGCGCGCCATAGGGGCACGCCCAGGAGCACAGCTTGCAGCCGATGCAGCTGTCCTCGTTGACCAGCACGATGCCGTCCTCCGCGCGCTTGAACGACGCGCCGGTGGGACAGACGGTGACGCAGGCGGCGTCCTCGCAATGCAGGCAGGACTTGGGAAAATGGACGGTGCGGCTCTGCGCCCCCTCGCCCGCCTCGAAGCTGTGGATGCGGTTGAACCAAACCCCCTCGGCGTCCGCGCCGTAGGGGTTGAAGTCGGGCAGCGGCGCGCTGTGGCCGCCGGTGTTCCACTCCTTGCAGTGCACCGCGCAGGCGTGACAGCCAACGCAGGTGTCCAGGTCGATGACCAGGCCGAGCTTCTTCGGCGTATCGAGCGGCAGGTCAGTCATCGCCACCCTCCCGCTGGGCGCGGAATTCGCCGCCATAGCGCAGAATGTCCGGCGGCGGAGCGATGCCTGGCGGCTTTTGGAAGGTCTCGAACATCGGCGCGGTCTCGCCCGCCTCGGCCGGGGCGCATTTCTCGATGGCGACCCGCAGGTCGTACCAGGCGGCCTGGCCGGTCACCGGGTCGGAATTGGCGTAGCGGTAGTGGCCCTCGCGCTCGGGCAGCAGCTCGGAGATCAGGTGGTTAAGCAGGAAGCCCTTGGTCACCTCCGGCGAGTTGGTCTCCAGGTTCCAGGCGCCCTTGCGCTTGCCGATGGCGTTCCAGGTCCACACCGTGCGGTCGTTGACGCCTTCCATCAGCCGCACCTGACCCTTGACCCGTCCGTGGTGGCTCTTCAGCCAGACCCAGTCGTCATCGGCGATGTCCATCTCGGCGGCCAGCCGGCGCGACATGTACAGCCGGTTGCTGCCGTGGATCTGGCGCAGCCAGGCGTTCTGCGAGCCCCAGCTGTGATACATCGCCATCGGCCGCTGGGTGATGGCGTGCAACGGATAGGCCGCCTCGACGATCTCCGCTTCCTCGAACGGCGCGTACCAGATCGGCAGCGGATCGAAATAGGCCTCGACGCGGGCGCGGTGCTGTTCGGGTGGCTGTACGTCGCCGTGGCCGCGCGCGGCAAGACGGAACTTCTGCATTGGCTCGCTGTAGATCTGCAGCACGATCTGATTTGCGGAGCCGACGAAGCCCATCTCCTTGGCGAAGTCGAGATAGCCCTTGTTGGCGTGCTTGAAGTAGCGCTGGTCGGGGCTGAGCTCATGGTGCCAGAAGCAGCCGTTCTCGATATACCGCTGCAGCTGGTCCGGGTTGGGGTCTCCGGTGCCGTGGCTTTGGCCGTCCTTGCCGCGCCAGCCAGCGAGCGAACCGATCCCCGGCGTACGCTCGTGGTTGACGATGTAATCGGCATAGCCACCGGGATACTTCGCGCCGCCGTCCTCGTTGGTCAGGCCGGGCAGGCCGATGCGCACCCCAAGCGCCAGCAGCACATCCTGGAACGGGCGCACGTCCCGGTCCGGCTCGACGACCGGCTGACGGATGGCATCCGCCGGCCCGTCGGCCTCGCAGATCGGCCGGTCGAGCAGGGAGACGCAGTCCCAGCGCTCCAGATAGGTGGTATCCGGCAGCACCAGGTCGGCGTAGGGCACCGTCTCTGAATAGAAGGCGTCGGAATAGATGATGCGCGGAATCTTGTATTCGCCGGTCGCCGGGTCGGTATCGGTCAGCATCCGGATCGTACCCTCGACGTTCATCGCCGAGTTCCAGCCCATGTTCGCCATGTACATGAACAGGGTGTCGATCGGGTAGGGATCGCCCTTCCAGGCATTGGTGATGACCATGTGCATCAGGCCGTGGGCGGCGACCGGGGCCTCCCAGGAATAGGCCTTGTCGATGCGCCGCGGCGTGCCGTCGGCCTCGACCAGCAGGTCCTCGGGCCCGGCAACAAAGCCCAGCGGCGGCCCCGGCATCGGGGTTTCCGGCGCGATCTGGTCAGGCTTGCCCGCCGGCTTCAGCGGCGGCGGCGCGGGCTTCGGGAACGGCGGCTTATAGCGGAACCCGCCCGGGCAATCGACGCTGCCCAGCAGCATCTGCAGCAGATGCAGCGCGCGGCAGGTATGGAAGCCGTTGGAATGGGCCGAGATACCGCGCATCGCATGCATCGAGACCGGCCGGCCGATCATCTTGTCGTGCTTGCGCCCGGCCCAGTCGGTCCAGGGCACGTCGAGGACGATCTCCTGCTCGAACGCGGCGTGGGCGAGTTCGGAGGCAATGCGGCGGATGGTGGCGGCCTCGATGCCGGTGCGCTCGGCCACCGCGTCGGGGCTGTAGCGCTCGTCGAGATAACGCTTGGCCATCAGTTCGAAGGCCGGCACGGCCTGGCGCCCGTCGCCAATATCGAAGCGGCCGCGCAGCGCCGGGGCGACGTCGGCGGACAGGGCATTGGCCACGGCGCCCGCGTTCTGATCCCAGCACAGCGGGTGGCCGTCCGCGTCGCGGGCGATCAGGCCGTCCTCGCCGGTGCCCGGCGCGTCGATTACCAGCCAGGGCGCGTTGGTATAGCGGACCAGGAAATCCAGATCGACCTTGCCGGCGCGCAGCAGTTCGTGGATCAGGGCGAAGGCGAACAGCCCGTCGGTGCCGGGGCGGATGCCCACCCACTCGTCGGCGATGGCGGAGTAGCCGGTCTTTACCGGATTGACCGAGACGAACTTCGCGCCGCGTTCCTTGATCTTGCCCAGCCCCATCTTGATGGGGTTGCTGTCATGGTCCTCGGCAACGCCGAACATCAGGAAATAGCGGGTGTTGGCCCAGTCAGGCTCCCCGAACTCCCAGAATGAGCCGCCGATGGAGTAGATCCCGCCGGCGGCCATGTTGACTGAGCAGAAGCCGCCATGGGCGGCGTAGTTGGGGGTGCCGAACTGGCTCGCCCACCAGCCGGTGAGCGCCTGGCTCTGGTCGCGGCCGGTGAAGAAGGCGAGCTTGCGCGGGTCGGTCTTGCGCACGTTGCCGAGCCAGCCGGCGGCGATCTCCAGCGCCTCGTCCCACTCGATTTCGGCGAACTCTCCGGAGCCCCGCGGCCCGACCCGCTTCAGCGGCTTGGTCAGGCGCGCCGGCGAGTAGTGCTGCATGATCCCGGCGGAACCCTTGGCGCACAGCACGCCGCGGTTCACCGGGTGATTGCGGTTGCCCTCGATATAGCGGACCCGGCCGTCCTGAAGATGGACTTTGATGCCGCAGCGGCAGGCGCACATGTAGCAGGTGGTGGGCTTAACCTCGTCCGAGACCTTCGGAGACGTGTCGACCGGGTGTTGGGTAATAGGCATCGGGGGCGCTGAAGGTCCTCTGGCAGGGGTCGACGAGAGCGCGAAGCCTAGCATGGCGGCCACGCACCTGACATCCCCGCGGATGCGGAAAAACCAGTCTATGTCAGGGTTTTCCGGGCCTTGACCGCGCCCGGAGGGGGTCAGCCGGTGGCGCCCTGCTCCTCAGCGTAGCTGCGCAGGTCGGCGTCCATGTTGCTGCCCTCGATATTCGCCTCGCCGAAGCGCGCGCCGGTGTACTTGGCGCTGCGTAGGTCAGCCCCAGCGAGGGTCGCCCCGGTGAGGTCCGCGTCCGACAGGTTGGCGGGCCAAAGCTCGCTGCCACCGCCGCCCTGCAGGCGGTAGAGGTCGACAGGCCGCAAATTCGCGTCGCACAGGGACGCCTTGGCGAGGCGCGCCCCGGCCAGATTCACGCCGTCGAGGTCAGCGCGGTCGAGGGTTGCCTCCTCGAGGTTCGCCTCGGAGAAATCGGCGAACAGCATCAGGGTGTCGCTGAGGTCGGCGCCCTTGAGGTTTGCCCCCTTGAGGTTTGCGCCGCTGAGATTGATGCCCGACAGCGTCAGCCCCGCAAGGTCCTCGCCGGCGAGGTCCGCGCGGGTGCCGCGCTTGCCGGTGGAATTGATCCAGGCGTTATGCTCCTGCAGCAACTTCTGCATGTTGAGCGGAAGGTCCTCCATCGGCGTCGGCACGATGGCGTCGCGCAGGTCGGTGTTGAACACGGTGCAGTTGACCATGATCGCGCCGCGCAGGTTGGCGCCGGTCAGCTTCGCGCCGGTCAGGTTGGCGCCGGTCAGGTTGGCGCTGGCCAGGTTGATGTCCTTCATCAGCGCGGACGACATGTTGGCGCCGGAAAGGTCGGTGCGCGACATGTCAGCCGCCGTGAGCTGGGAGTCCTTCAGCACCGCATCCGCCATCGATGCGCCGACGAGGTCGGCGTTGGAGATCGACGACTTGATCTCCTGGGCGCGCTGCATCTCCTCCTCGTTCATGTCGTTGCGGCGCAGCTTCACCGCCGCGTCGACCAGGGCGCCGGGGCGCAGGTCGATGCCAGTCATGTCGGCGTTGTTGAGAATCGCGCCGTGCATCACCGCGCCGCGCAGGTCGGCGCGCTTGAGGATCGCGCCGGTCAGGTCGGCTTCCGCGACATTGGCGCCGAACATGTCGGCGAAGCTGAAGTCCGCCCCATGCAGCACGCAGTTGGACAGGTTCGAACCCGACATCAGGGCCGACTGCAACTGAAGGTTATTGAGCTTGAGCCCGGCCAGGTTCGCCAAGGTGAGGTTGGCGCGCTCCCCGCCGGTTCGGCCCTGCACGAACATCCGGTGCTTTTTCAGGATTTCCACGAACACACGCGGATTGAGTTTCGGCGCCTCGCCCTTGCGGCGGCGGCGATCCTCCTCGTTCCGCTCAGTGTTATCGGTCGTGGTCGTGGTCAACGGGCGCTTCCCTGATGCCGCCGCACTATGCACCAAATGGCGCTGATCTGGCAGGCGACTTTACAAAGTCACACAACTGCGGTGCTGGCATTGATACCAATCAATCTGACCGGCTTTCCGCCGGTTCATTTGCTCGCGCAGGTGCCTGGATATCCAACCAGATTCCGCCCCGGCTGCAAACCAGATTCCGCTTCGGCTGTGCAGAGACGGGATGTTACAACGCCGCACCGCCGATTTCGTTGACATTCAGATGACAGGCCGCGCCATGACCGCCGCACCGCCGCTTTCCAAGGCCGAGATCGACCGCCAGATCGATGACTTCTACCAGAAGTCGAAGGCGCTCGACGGCGAGCTGGTGTGGGAGCGCCGCCCTTGGAACACGGTGGCGAGCGAGGATGCGATCCGCCACTACGCGTTCGGCACTGCGGACGCCAACCCGCGCTACCTGGATGCGGACTATGCCGCCGGCACCCCGGACGGCGGGCTGACCGCGCCGCCGACCTTCCTGATCTCCGTGCTCTACCCGATGCTCCACGGCGCGCCGATGAAGGGGCCGTTCGCCTCGCTGGTGGGCGGGGTGGGCTTTGAGTGGTTCCTGCCGATCCGGCTGGGCGACCGGCTGCGCCCGGAGCCGCGCCAGAAGGCGTGCTTCGAGAAGCTCGGGACAGGCCCCTCGGGTAAGAAGGATCGGCGAATGATCTTCATCGTCGCCGAGGTCAACTACTACAACCAGGACGACGCGCTGGTGGCGACCGCGACCAGCCCCTGCATCATGGCCGAACAGCAGGGCGAGACCCTGCAGCTCGACCGCCCGGTGCACCGCTACAGCGATGCGCAGATCGCCGCGCTGGAAGAGATGTTCCGCGCCGAGACGCGCCATCAGGGGATACGCTATTGGGACGACGTGGCGGTCGGCGACAGCCTCGGCCCCATCGCGCGCGGGCCGCTGACCAGCGGCGACCTGGTCAACTGGAACGCTGCCATCGGGCCGTCCTACCGGTCCAGCCACCTCGCCTATCTCGACCTGCTGAACACCCCGCATCTGTCGGTGCGCAACCCGGTCACCAACTTCCCGACCAAGTCCTCGCAGCAGCATGAGGACGCGAACCTTGCCGCCGGGCGCGGCATGCCCGGGCCGTTCGACCACGGGGTGATGCGGTTTGCCATGGTGGCGCCGCTGATCACCGACTGGATGGGCGACGGCGGCTTCCTCAACAAGCTCTACACCCGGGTCGCCAAGCCGAGCATCTACGGAGACACCCAGACCTTCAGCGCCACGGTGACGGACAAGCGCGACGACGGGCAGGTGTCGATTGCGATCAGCGGTACCAACCAGCTGGGCGAGACCAGCACGTCCGGCGAGGCCACTGTCACCCTTCCCCGGCGCTGAGCGCGGCGCGATGGCCACCGCCGTTCATGTGAATTTCGGCGACCCGGCCCGCGCGGGGGACCTGGCGGCGCTGCCGGTGGACGGCGCTGGCCCCTGCCCCATTGAGGCGATCCTGCGCGACCAGATCGGCGTGCATCCGATGGCCTTGCTGTATCCCGATCGCATCGCCGAGGAGGCGGAGCGCGCCCGCGTCGCTCTGCTGGCGAAGGGCTATGACCGGCCCGCCGACCTGTTCGTGGAGCGGCTGGCGGAAGGGCTGGCGGCATTTGCCCGGCCCTTCGGCGACCGCCCGGTGGTGGTGCGGCTGTCGGACTTCGCCACGGATGAATGGGCGGCGCTGCCCGGCGGCGCGGCGTTCGAACCGGACGAGCGCAACCCGCTGGTCGGCTTCCGCGGCGCGGTGCGCTATGTGCATCCGGCCTATGCCGACGCCTTCGCCCTGGAATGCGAAGCGGTGCGCCGGGCGCGCGGTGCCCTGGGCTGCGCCAACCTGATCCCGATGGTCCCCTACTGCCGCCGGGCCGACGAGGCGGCGGCAGTGCTGGACGCCATGGCGGGCCACGGCCTCGCGCGCGGCGCCGATGGCCTGCGCATCTATCTGATGGCCGAAGTGCCGTCCAACGTGTTCGCCATCGACGCGTTTGCCGCCCAGTTCGACGGCGTCTCCATCGGCTCGCGGGACCTGGCGCAGCTGCTGCTGGGCATCGATGGCGGGGCGGACTTCGTGCGCGACGAAGACCTCGACGAGACCGATCCGGCGATGCTGGCCGCGGTGGCCGATATCGTCGCCGGGGCGCAGCGCGCCGGCGCCCATGTCTCGATCTGCGGCGCCGGCCCGTCGCGCCACCCGGAACTGGTGGATCACGCCGCCGCCTGCGGCATTGATGCGGTCAGCTTCCGCCCCGACGCCCTCGCCCGCATGGCCCCGCGGCTGCGGCCCGGCTGGGACGGGTAGACGCGACCGGGCGCATATGTTGCACTGCCGCATAAGTGGAATGGCAGATGCAGACTGGAACCGCCGCGATGACAATGATCGGTAAGGGCGCGCGCCTCACAGCGCTGCTGGCGGTGGTGCTGCTCGCCGCCTGCGACCAGGAACAGGAAGCGGCGGGACCGCCGCCGCAGCAACCGCCGCCGCCGGTCGATGTGGCAAACCCGCTGATCAAGGAAGTCATCGAGTGGGATGAGTTCACCGGGCGCTTCGAGGCGACCGAGCGGGTCGAGCTGCGCGCCCGGGTCTCCGGCTATCTCGACAAGGTACATTTCCGCGATGGCCAGATCGTCAAGAAGGGCGACTTGCTGTTCAACATCGACGCGCGCCCGTTCCAGGCCGAGCTGGCCCGGGCCCGCGCCGAACTGCAAAGCACGGAAGCCGCGCTCGACCTGGCGGAGAAGGAGCTGTCTCGCGCCGAGCAGTTGCTGCGCTCGCGCACCGTCAGCCAGGACCGTGTCGATGACCGGCTGGCCGACAAACTTGCGGCCGAGGCCGCCGTGGCCGCGGCGCGCGCGGTGGTCCGTGCCGCCGAACTGGACGTCGCCTTCACCACGATCCGCGCGCCCATCGCCGGGCGTATCTCCGATCGCAAGGTCGATGTCGGCAACCTGGTCTCCGGCGGCGACGCCCGGTCCGACCCGCTGGCCTCCATCGTGGCGCTCGACCCGATCTTCTTCGTGTTCGACGTCTCAGAAGCCGACTATCTGAAGTATTCCCGCCTCGACATCAGCGGCAAGCGGCCATCGTCGCGCGGCTCGCCCAACCCGGTCTATGTGCGGGTGCTCGACGAAACCGAGTGGACGCGCCCGGGTAAGATGAATTTCGTCGATAACAGCTTCAACCCGGGATCGGGCACGATCCGCGGCCGCGCGGTGTTCGACAATCCGGAGCTGATCCTGGTGCCGGGTCTGTTCGGGCGGCTGCGGCTGGTCGCTTCGGGCGCCTATGACGCGACGTTGCTGCCGGACGCAGCAATCCTGTCGGACCAGTCCAACAAGGTGGTCTTCGTCGTCGATGCCGAAGGCACGGTCGCGCCGCGCCAAGTGGAGCTGGGGCCGATCATCGATGGGCTGCGGGTGATCCGTAGCGGCGTCGGCGCGGACGACCGGGTCATCGTCAGCGGGGTGCAGCGGGCACAGCCCGGCGGCAAGGTTACCGCCAACGAAACAACCATCCCGGCGGACGGCGGCTGAGGCGGCGCCATGCGCTTCGCCCATTTCTTCATCGACCGGCCGATCTTCGCGTCGGTGCTGTCGATCCTGATCACCCTGATCGGCGGCATCGCCTTCGTCAGCCTGCCGGTGTCGCAATATCCGGAGGTCGCGCCGCCGACCATCCAGGTTTCCGCCAGCTATCCCGGTGCATCCGCCGAGGTGGTCTCAGAGACCGTGGCAACGCCGCTGGAGCAGGAAATCAACGGCGTGGAGGGCATGCTCTACATGCTCTCCCAGGCGACCGGCGACGGGCGCCTGACCGTGACCATCACCTTCCAGCTGGGCACCGATCTCGACAAGGCGCAGGTGCTGGTCCAGAACCGCGTCGCGGTGGCCGAGCCACGGCTGCCTGAACAGGTGCGCCGGCTGGGCGTGACGACCCGCAAGAACTCACCCGACTTGATGATGGTGATCCACATGCTGTCGCCGGACCTGTCGCGTGACCTGCTGTATGTGTCGAACTACGCCAAGACCCAGATTATCGACCGGCTGGCGCGCATCGAGGGCGTGGGCGAAGCGCGAATCTTCGCCGAGCGCGAGTTCTCCATGCGCATCTGGCTCGACCCGGACCGGGTGGCGGCGCGCAACCTGACCGCCGGCGAGGTGGTCGACGCCCTGCGCGCGAACAACCTGCAGGTCGCCTCGGGCGTGCTCAACCAGCCGCCGGTGCCGAACCCGGGGGCCTACCAGCTCAGCGTGCTCACTCTCGGCCGGCTGATCGACCCGGGTGCCTTCGAGGAAATCGTCGTCAAGACCGACGACAGTGGGCGCACCACCCGGATACGCGATATCGGCCGTGTCGAGCTGGGTGCGCTGGACTACACCACCATCGGCTATCTCGACGGCAAGCCGGCGCTGCCGATCCTGATCTTCCAGCGGCCGGGTTCGAACGCCCTGGCGACGGCGGATGCCCTGATCGCGGAAATGAACGCCCTGTCGGCGGAGTTCCCGGACGGCGTGGCGTTCGACATCGTCTATAACCCGACCGAGTACATCGCCGACTCCATCGACGAGGTCTACAAGACCATCTTCGAGGCCGCCGCCCTCGTGGTGCTGGTGATCCTCGTCTTCCTGCAGGCGTTCCGCGCCTCGCTGATCCCGATCCTCGCGATCCCGGTTTCGCTGATCGGCACCTTCGCGGTGATGGCCGCGCTGGGCTACTCGATCAACAGCCTGACCCTGTTCGGCCTGGTGCTGGCGATCGGCATCGTCGTCGATGACGCAATTGTCGTGGTGGAGAATGTCGAACGCGCTTTGCGCGCGGGCGCCGCGCCGCGCGAGGCCGCGCGCCAGACCATGAACGAGGTGGGCGGCGCGCTGATCGCCACGTCGCTGGTACTGCTGGCGGTGTTCATCCCCACCGCCTTCATCACCGGTATCTCCGGCCAGTTCTACCGCCAGTTCGCGGTCACCGTGGCGGTGGCGACGGTGATCTCCACCGTCGTCTCGCTGACCTTGTCACCGGCGCTCTGCGCCCTGCTGATGCGCGCACCCGGCGACGGGACCAAGGGCAGCGTGCTGACCGCGCCGTTCCGGCTTTTCGCGCGCGGCTTTAATGCCGCCTTTGCCCGCTTCGAGGCATGCTATGCCTGGGTCAGCGGACGGCTGGTCAAGGTCTCCGTGCTGGCGCTGCTGGTCTATATCGGACTGATCGGGCTCACCGCGGTGCAATTCCAGCGCGCGCCGACGGGCTTCATACCCGACCAGGACCAGGGCTACCTCATAACCGTCGTGCAGTTGCCCGCCGGCGCATCGGTCGACCGTACCGATGAAGTGATCCGCGAAGCGACGGACATCATCCTTGAGCATCCGGGAGTGCAGCACGCCGTGGGCTTCGCCGGGTTCGACGGCGCTACCTTCACCAACGCGCCGAATGCCGGGGCGATCTTCTTCGCCATGACGCCGTTCGAGGAGCGGCTGCCCCAGGGGCTGACGGCGGGGCGCATCCTCAACGAGGTTCAGGGCAGCCTGTTCACCATCAAGGATGCGTTCGTGTTCGTACTGGCGCCGCCACCGGTACGCGGCATCGGCACGGGCGGCGGCTTCAAGATGTATGTGCAGGACCGGCGCAGCCGCGGCCTCGCAGCGCTGGAGCAGGCAACCGGGGCGCTTGGCGCCGCCGCGAACGCGGAGCCCGGCCTGACCCAGGTGTTCTCCCTGTTCAATACCCGTACGCCCCAGGTATTCGCCGATATCGACCGGGTGAAGGCGGATATGCTCGGCGTGCCGCCGGGCCTCGTTTTCGAGGCGCTGGAGGTCTATCTCGGGTCCGCTTTCGTCAATGATTTCAATTTCCTGGGCCGCACCTTCCGGGTTACCGCCCAGGGCGACGGGGTCTATCGCGAGGACCTCAGTGACGTCGCCAACCTGCGCACCCGCTCCGCGTCCGGCGAGATGGTGCCGATCGGTTCCATCGCCACCTTCCGCGAGCTGACCGGCCCGCACCGGGTCTCGCGCTACAACCTTTACCCGGCGGCGGAATTACAGGGCGCGACCCTGCCCGGCGTCTCCACCGGCGAGGCCCTCGCCAAGATGGAGCGGCTGGCTGCCGAGGTACTGCCCAGCGGCTTCTCCTTCGAATGGACCGAGCTGGCGCTGCAGGAGAAGCTCGCCGGCGATACCGCGATGATCGCCTTCGGACTCGCGGTGATGTTCGTGTTCCTGCTGCTGGCGGCCCAATATGAGAGCCTGATGCTGCCGCTGGCGGTGATCCTGATCGTTCCGATGTGCCTGCTGGCCGCGGTCACGGGAATCCTGTTCCGCGGCCTCGACAGCAATATCCTCAGCCAGATCGGCTATGTGGTGTTGATCGGGTTGGCAGCGAAGAACGCCATCCTGATCGTGGAGTTCGCACGCCAGGCGGAGGAACGCGGCGCGACGGCGGCAGAAGCGGCCGTGGAAGCCGCGCGCACCCGACTGCGGCCGATCCTGATGACATCGTTCGCCTTCATCCTCGGCGTGGCGCCGCTCGCCTTCGCCACCGGCGCGGGGGCGGAAATGGGCCGCTCCCTCGGCACCGCCGTGTTCTCGGGCATGATCGGGGTGACCTTCTTCGGCCTGGTCTACACCCCGGTGTTCTACGTCGCCTGCCGCTGGCTGGGCGGCCTGTTCAGGCGCGGCAAGGCGGCGTCCGCCGCCTGACCCGCACCCTGAAGCGCGGCGCTACTCCCCCGCCTCGCGGATCGCCTCGGGCGGGCGGGTGGCAGCCATCAGGGCGGGGATATCGGCTTCCGCCTCCAGCGCCAGCAGCCGGTCGGCGAGCGGCCCGCCGGCGCCGTCTTCCAGATAGGGCGCGACCAGGCTGAGAAACTTGCTGCGCACATCGTCGTCGGTGACGAAGTTGGCGGGCTCGCCCTTCGGGTCCTTGGTCAGCCCCTCGAAGGTGCCGCGCCCGGTCTTGATGGTGACCTTGCCGGCCATGTGGGCGGGGAACAGCTCCTGCACCTCGGCGTCATTGGCCACGTTGACCTTGCGGCACAGCGCCAGGGTGTCCGCGTCCGACAGGTGCTTGGCGTAGCTGTCCCAGCCCATGCCCCCGTCGCGCAGGGCGACGGCGACGACGAAGTTGCCGGAGAACTGGCCATCGACCACGTTCTTCGGCGCGCGCTTCTTCTCCTGCGGATCGCCGATCAGGATCTGCGCCGAGGACGACACGCCGATGGTGATCTCCTCCACCTCGTCGGGCGTGATGCCGTGTTCGTCACGCAGCGCCAGCGTGGTGTCGATGGCGGCATGGCCCCAGCGGCAGGACGGATAGGGCTTGATGGCGAGGTTCATGGTCTCGAACACGTCGCCCAGGTCCGCGATGGCGCGCTCGGGGATCGGGTTCGGGGCGTAGGCGTTGAGGAAGCCGTGCTTGCCCTCCAGCGCCGCTTCCGCGCCGACGAAGCCCTTGGCGGAGAACATCGCCGAGACCAGGCCGTTCCGCGCCGCGTCGCCGACCTGATAGCGCTTGGTCCAGGCGCCATTGGCGAGGAACTGCAGCGACCCGGATGAGGTCGACAGGGCGATGCCGAAGGCGTTGGCGATGCCCGCCGCGTCGAGCCCCAGGATGCGCCCGGCGGCGGCCGCCGCGGCGAACGCCCCGCAGGTCGCGGACGGGTGGAAGCCGCGGTCGTAATGGTCCCCCGCCTGCAGGGCAAGGCCGAGGCGGCAGGACACCTCGCAGCCGGCGATGATGCCGGCGATCAGGGTGGCGCCGTCCGCGTTCGCGATCTCGGCCGCCGCCAGCGCGGCGGGCAGCACGGTGGCGCTGGCATGGACGATGGCCTCGGCGTGGGTGTCGTCGAAGTCGAGGGCATGGGCCAGGGTGCCGTTGATCAGCGCCGCGCCGGGCGCAGCATAGCCTTGCGGGTCGCCAAACACCGAGCTGCTGCCCTTGGCCAGGCCAAGCGCCTCGCAGGCAGCGATCAGCGCCGGGGTGGATTCGGACTCGCCGCGGGCGCGGATCGCGATCCCGGCGGTATCGAGCGTCAGCAGCTTGGCGCGGGTCACCACCTCGGGCGGCAGGCTATCGACCGACGCGGCGGCGCAGAACTCGGCGAGAATCCGGGTGACTTCCGGCGGATTGGCGGACATGGCTTCCTCCTCAGGCGGGCGCTTTTGCCCGCATCCTAGCGCGGGCGGCCCGACAGGTCAGCCGGTGGTTGCCGCCCACGGCCGGACGGGCGCACAATCGGGCCATGCAGATCGCCCGCATCGACCCGATCCTGATCAACATTCCCTACCGGCATGACGGCCCGCTGGACGTGCCGGGGCATGCCATCCGCACCAGCCTCGACTTCCTGTTCGTCCGCGTCGAGACCAGCGACGGCACGATCGGCTGGGGCGAGGCGTTCGATTTCGGCTTCGCCCGCACCACCCGCAGCGCGATTGCCGATTACCTCGCGCCGCTGCTGACCGGCGCGGATGCCACCAATATCGCCCCGCTGATGGACCGGGCGGCGCATCAGTTCCGCAACGCCGGGCGCGGCGGGCCGCTGCTCTATGGTCTGTCAGGTATCGAGATTGCGCTCTGGGACATCGCCGGCAAGCAGGCGGGCAAGCCGCTCCACGCCCTGCTCGGCGGCGCGGCCCACGCCACCCTGCCCGCCTATGCCAGCCTTGCGCGGTTTGGCGACCCGGACGCGGTGGGCCGCAACGTCGCCGCCGCGGTCGCGGCGGGCTACCGCTGGATCAAGCTGCATGAGCATCTGCCGGCGGAAACGGCGGCCGCGCGCGCGGCCATGGGCCCCGACCTGCCGCTGATGCTCGACACCACCTCGCCCTGGAGCGCCGCCGAGGCAGTCGCCGGGGCGCAGGCCCTCGCCGAATTCGATCCCTACTGGATCGAGGAGCCGGTCTGGCCGGTGGAGGATTTCGAGGGGCTGGCGCGGGTCGGCCAGGCATCCGGCATTCCGGTCGCGGCAGGCGAGAACGCGGCGACCCTGATGGATTTCCGCCGCATGTTCGAGGCCGGCGCGGTGACCTACGCCCAGCCGAGCATCACCAAGGTCGGCGGCGTGCACGCCATGCAGCGCATCATGGCGCTGGCCGACGCGTTCGGCGTGACGGTGGTGCCCCACTGCCCCTATCACGGGGCCGGCCTGATCGCGACCCTGCACGTGCTGGCGGCCCGGCCGGAACCGGTGCCGGTGGAGCACGGCTATTTCGCCTTCGAGGCGCACCCTTATGGCGATGCCCTGGACCAGCGCGACGGGATGCTGCGCGTCCCCAACGGTCCCGGCCTGGGCCTCGATCCGGACACGGCGGTGCTGGAACGCTTCAGGGTGGACTAACGCGCGGCGCGCCGGTCTGCCGTCGCCGCCTCATCCACACGACCATCGCGGATAACGACGCCGTAGTCCCGCGCCGCGGCGTCCTCGTCCACCTTACCTGAGCGGATATCCGCCAGCACTGCGTCGGGCGCGCGCTCAAACGGGTCGCCGAAACCGCCGGCGGACGGGGTGTCGAGGCGCACCACCACGCCGGTGGGCACCGGGCGGTCGGAGAACACGCTGGGCAGCGCCGCTTCGCCACGACTGTCCGGGTCGAGGGTAAAGCGGCTGAGCGCGCCGTCCTTGCCGCCCATGCGGCCCGGCGCGGGCAGGCTCTGGCGCAGGCCGCGCCCGGCGAGCTGGGCGTCCTCGGCGAGGATGCGGATATCCAGCCGCACGCCGAGGCCGCCGCGCTGGCGGCCCGGCCCGCCGGAGCCCTCGCGCAGCTCGTAGCGCTCCACCACCAGCGGGAATTCCTGCTCCAGCGCTTCGGCCGGGGCGTTCTCGGTGACCGAAGCATGGACGCGCACCGCATCCATGCCGTCGCGGCCATAGAGCGCGCCGGCCGCCCCGGCATAGACCTCGTAGTCGACGAAATACTGGCCGTTGCGCGGGTCGACGCCGCTGAACACCATGCCCTGGCGCGAGCCGCAGCCGGCCATGCCGCGTTCGGGTGCCGCCTTGGTCAGCGCACCCAGCAAGAGGTCGCCGAGGATATTCACCGTCGCGCCCCGGTCGCCGCAGGCCGCAGGCGGCACCGCGTTGGCCAGCGTGCCCGCAGGCGCGACGATGTCGATGGCGCGGAAATAGCCCGCGTTCGGCGGCAGCGACGGATCGCACACCGCCTTCACCGCGTGGTAGACCCCGGCCTGGGTGGCGCACAGCACCATATTGCGCGCGCCGCCGACCTGCGGATCGCAGCCGGAAAAGTCGAAGGTGATCTGCTCCCCGGCGATGGTCACCGCCACATGCATGCGCGCGTTGCGCGGCGACACGCCGTCATGGTCGATGAAGTCCTCGTTCTCATAGGTGCCGTCCGGCAGGGCTGCGATCTCGGCGCGGGTGCGCGCCTCGGCGTAGTCGAGCATGCCGGCGATGCAGTCCAGTGTGACCTGCCGGCCGAAGCGGCCGAACAGCTCCTCCACCCGGCGCGCGCCGATCAGGTTGGCGGCGAGCTGCGCCTTCAGGTCGCCGTCCCGGTGGTGCGGGGTGCGCGAATTGAGCAGCACGATATCGACGATGTCCTGGCGCAGCACGCCCGCGTCCATCAGCCGCACCGGCGGCAGCCGTAGCCCCTCCTGGTAGATCGAGGTGCAGTCGGCGCTCTCGCTGCCCGCCGCCTTGCCGCCGATGTCCGAATGGTGCGCCAGGTTGGCGACGAAGGCGGAAATCTCACCATCCACGAACACCGGGGTCGTCAGCGTCAGGTCCGGCAGGTGCGAGCCGCCGCCGACATAAGGATCGTTGGTCAGGAACACGTCGCCCGGACGCATGTCGTCGAGCGCAAAGCGCTTGGTCAGGTTCTGCACCATGCCCATCAGTGACGACAGGTGCAGCGGCGAGGCGGCGGTTAGCGAGATCAGGTCGCCGTTGGCCGCGAAGCAAGCGACTGAGCAGTCCTTGCGCTCCTTGATGTTGGGCGAATAGGCGGTTTTCACCAGCGTCGCCATCATCTCATCGGTGGCGGCGCGGAAGCGGTGGGCGACGACTTCCGTGGTGATGCGGTCGGCCATGCCGGTCCCTCCCCTGCTGCCGCCAAGTGTGGCCGGTTTGGCGGCTGAAACCAATCGCCCGGCGCAGGGGCCCCGGCTATGCTGATGGCCTTGGGGGAACTTCCGGAGACCGGCGCATGGACCTGCGCGACCGTATCGGCATCGACCTGGGCAAGCAGGTCGCGTTCGAGGACGCCATCAAATGGGCGGCGGAGAACGGCGTCAAGGTGATCAACCTCGGTCTCGACGGCCCCGCCAACGACCCCGCGACGCTGACCGACCGGCGCGCCGCCGGCATCCGCGAACAGGCCGCCCAGGCCGGCGTGACGCTCGGCCTGCATACCCTCTCGGCGGTCAACATGGCGGAGGACTCCCCCTTCGTGCGGGACGCGGTCGACGCCTACATGAAGAGCTATATCGACGCCGCCGCCCGGCTCGGCTGCAGCTGGATCGTGGTGCATGCGGGCTATCACTTCACCGACGACGTGGAGCGGCGCACCGGGGTCAGCCTGGAGCGGCTGCAGCGGCTCGGCGATGCGGCCGGCGCCAAGGGCGTGCGCCTGCTGCTGGAGAACATGAACAAGGAACCCGCCGACGCCGAGGTGCATTATCTCGCCTGCTACCTCGACGAGTGCCGGCGTTACTTCGACGCTCTGCCGGCGGAAACCGTCGGCTGGGCGTTCACCGTCAACCACGCCCACATGCTGCCGGAGAAGATCGCCGGCTTCGTTGACGGCCTCGACATGGCGCGCTGCGGCGAGGTCCGCATCGCCGACAACAAGGGCGACAAGGAAGAGCATCTGCAGCCCGGCGACGGCACCATCGACTTCGCCGACATGTTCGCCCGCATCGAGGACGCCGGTTACCGGGGCCACTACATGAACGCGTTTGGTTCACCCGACGACATGCTCAAGGGACGCGATTATCTGGTCAGCGCCGCCGGAACGCGCTAAGACCCCTCGGCGAGGTTGGGGAAGGAAGAAAGCGCAACCAACAAGGGCGAAGGCGCACCCTTTCCGTGAGCGACTATTTCGAAGACCGGGACGACGGCGGCGACCGGCTGTTGCAGGACAGCGAGGACGTCGAGCTTGAGCTCGACGAAATCGACCGGCGGCTGAAGATGTGGGCACGGGCCGAGCAGAACAGCAAGGCCAGCCCCCATATCGTGTTCGCCAAGGGCCTGACCATCCAGCGGCGTCTCGACACCGTGCGCGAGCAGGTCGAGGCTGCGCCGGAGCTGTTCGGCGACCGTTTCGAACGCCGCATGCAGGGGCTGCAGCGGCGCATCGACGGCTATGTCGGCACCCTGCGCGCCGCCTCGATGATGCACGACCGGCTGCGCACCTTCGACGAATCCTACTGGACCCGGCAGTTGCAGTTCGGCCGCTGGCTGACTGTGCTGAACGTCCTGGGCGTCGGCTTCAACATCTGGCTGGCGACTCAGACCTGGCCGCTGCCGGTGCTTGAGGGCATGACCAGCGGGGCCATCGGCACCTTCGGCGCGGGCGCGGCGGCAGCCGTGTTCGCCCTGGTCCTGCTGCATCTGGGTGCGATGAAGAGCGCCATCGAGATGCTGCCGCGCCTGTCCGGCGGCATTGAGGACGAAGAGGAAAGCGCCGCCGACGAGCGCCGCCGCCTGACCGCGCGCAAGCAGATCCTGCGCTGGCAGACCGTCGGCACCCGGCTCAATGCCACCGCCCTGGTGCTGCTGATGCTGGCCAGCGGCTATATCGGCTTCGGCCTCGCCGCCGACCAGTCGGCCCGCGCCAAGGCCGCCCAGGAAGCCGCTGAAACCCGCTGGGAACAGCTGCAAAGGCATCGTTCCGTTGCTCCTTCGGGGCGTTGACGCCTTTACCTCTCTTAACCAGCGCAACATGTGCCGCCCAAACCACAGCGCCTAGAGTAAGGGTGTTCGTGGGGAGACGGGCGAGCGCATGTACGGCAGGCTTGATCCATACTGGCCAGTAATGCTGGCGGCGGCGGCTATTGGCGCCGCCGTTGCGATTGATCTTGCCTGGCCCGAGGGCGCGGCTGCTGCGCCATTGCTGGCGGCGGCCGCGGCTTTGGCCTGGTGGTGGGCCGGACGCTGGCCCGTGTGGCTGCTCGCGGGTGCCGCCAGCGCCGCCGCCTTTGCCGGCCCCGCCCTGGCCTACCCGGTACTGAGCGCCGCGGTACTTGCGGAACGGCTGCTGACGGCAGCGGTGATCTGGGCCCTCGCGCTGGCCATGGCGCGAGCACGCCATGCGGACAACGCACGCCGGGAACGCCTGCAGGATATCTATGACACCGGCGCGGACTGGCACTGGGAGATGGGCCCGGACCTGCGGCTCACAGCGATCTCCCGCCGACCCCATGACCCACCGCGGGTTGGCAGCATCGGTATGGCGCGCCCGGAACTCGCCGCCGATTACGATCCGAACTCGCCGCGCTGGATCGAACATCTTGCCGATCTGGAAGCGCGGCGGCCGTTCCGTGACTTCATATACCGTATCCACGGTGTCGACGACGCCCCCGACTATTACGTCAGCGTCAGCGGCAAGCCCGTATTCAGCAAGGATGGCCGGTTCCTGGGCTACCGGGGGGTCAGCCGCGACGTCACCAAGGAAATCGAGGCGGAGGAGGCGCTTCGCGCGAGTGAGACCCGCTTCCGTGACTACGCCGAGGTCGCGTCGGATGACTTCTGGGAGACCGACGCGGAACTCCGCTTCATCAGCGCCTCAGGCCAGTGGTCCCACAGTATCGGCATGACCCGTACCGAGGTGGCGGCCAACTATGATCCCGAGTCGCCCCAGTGGCGCCGGCACCTGGAAGACCTGTCGGCACGCCGGCCGTTCCGCGATTTTGTCTACCGGGCACGTCGGGCCGATGGCAGCGAGTGCTGGCGCAGCGTTAGCGGCAAGCCGATGTTTGATGACGCGGAGGGCTTCATCGGCTACCGCGGCACCGGCCGCGACGTCACCACGGAAATCGAGGCCCGCGCCGCCCTGCGCGCCAGCGAGCAGCGGTTCCGCGACTTTACCGACTCGACCTCGGATTTCTTCTGGGAAATGGGCGCGGACCTGCGCTTCACCCACCATTCCGCGATTGACCGGCGATCCTCAGTGATCGGACGGACCCGCCAGGAGGTCGCCGCCAACTTCGATCCTGCTGATCCACTTTGGATCCGCCATCTGGAGGACCTGCGCACCCGCCGGGCATTCCGCGATTTCTTGGTTGAGACCCAGGAGCGCACTGGCGAACGGCGCTGGTGGAAGATCAGCGGCAAGCCGGTTTTCGGCGAGAAGGGCGTGTTCCTCGGTTACCGGGGCACTGGCAATGAGGTGACCGCCGCGGTCGCTGCCGAACAGGCCCAGCGGGAGCTGGCGACCGTTTTCGAATCTGCATCGGACGCAATGTATATCCGCGACCCGGACGGCTTTGTCCTGCGCTGGAACAAGGCCGCCGAGGATCTGTTCGGCTGGTCCGAGGAAGAGATGGTCGGGGTCCACTTCCGGCGCATCGTCCCCGACGAGATGGGCGAGGAAATCGACCGCATGGTCGAGATCACCAGACAGGGCCAGGCGCTGCGCGAGTCGGATACGGTGCGAATCCGCCGCGACGGCCGGCAGATCGATGTCTCCTTTGTGTCTTCGCCGATTACCGACGGGCGCGGCAAGGTCGAGGCGGTGGCTGTCGCCTTCCGCGACATCACCGAGCGCAAGCTGCGCGAGGCCGAACTGGACCGGTTTGCTGCGGTGGTCAATTCGACTCGCGAGGCGGTTGGCATTACCGACCTGGATGGCCGCATCGTCTATGTCAATCCGGCCTGCGAGGCGCTGCTGGACTGCCCGCGCGAGCAGGCGATGGGCCGCTGTTGGCACGAGTTCGTCGAGGGCGGCGTCACCGCCGTGGGCCGCATCGCCGTCAAGATCCGCCGGGGCGATGGCTGGGAAGGCATGATCAAGGGACGCACGGCGGCGGGACGGCGGCTGTCGCTGTGGCTGCGCATCGACGCGGTACGCGACGCCGAGGGCGCGCCGACGCTGCAGTTCGCCCTGATGCGCGACAACTCCCTGGAAGAAAGTCGGCAGCAGGCGCTGCGCGACAGCGAGGACCGGGCGGTGCGCGCAGAGAAGCAGCTCCGTGCTGCCATGGATTCAATGCCCGAAGGCGTCGCCCTGTGGGCGCCCGATGGGCGGCTGGTCTTCTGCAACCAGCGATACCGGGACTCGCGCCCCTTTGCCGCCGACCTGCTGGAGCCTGGCGTCCACTTCCAGGCGACCCTGGAAGGGGTCGCCAACCGGCGCGACTTCGCCAGCGGCATCGCCCGCAGCCAGTGGCTCGAAGGCCGGCTGCAGTGCCATGCCTCGGTCAGTGATGGCGACGAGCACCAGCTGGACGATCGCCGCTGGATTCGCATCTCGCGCCAAACCACCGGCGACGGCCACATAGTCGACACCCGCGCCGACATCACCGCGCTGAAGGAGGCCGAACGCCGGCTTGTCGATGCCATCGACTGCCTGGAAGAGGAGTTCGTGCTTTGGGGCCCGGACAACCGGCTGGTGATGTGCAACGAGAACTACCGCCGTACGCGCGCTGCCTTCGCGGACAAGCTGGTGCCTGGCGTGCATTTCGACGAGATCGTCGAACTGATGGCCGAGTTCGGGCCGGTCTCGGTGCCGGAGGGGGCAGCCGCCTACATCGAGCGCCGCAAGCTGCAACAGTTCGAGGGCGCCCCGCCGGTCGAGCGCGCGCGCCGCGACGGTACCTGGGTGCTCGTCACCGAGCGCAAGACCTCGGACGGCGGCACCGTCGGCGTGCGCACCGACATTACCGCCCAGAAGAAGGCCGAACAGCGGCTGCTCGACGCCATCAACAGCATCGAGGACGGGTTCGTGCTGTGGGACGCGGACGACCGGCTGTTGCTTTGCAACGACCGGTTCCGCAGCCTTTGCCCGGCTGCCGCCCAGCTGGCGCCGGGAATTACCTACGGCGAGTTGCTCGACCGGGAGATTGCCGACGGCGCCTATCTGATCGATGGCGATGTGGACGACTGGCGCGCCAGCCGGCTTGCCGCCCACCGCACCCTCGCCGACGGCGGCTGGACCCAGCAGCTCACCGATGGGCGCTGGATGATGCATCGGGCCATGCGCACCGCCGATGGCGGCACCGTCAGCCTGGTCTCCGATGTCACCGCGGTGAAGCGGGCGGAACTGCGCCTGTACGAAGCATTCGCCAGCATCAGCGACGGCTTTGCTCTGTATGACGCCGAAGAAACGCTGGTGCTGTGTAATCAGGAATGGCGCGCCCAGTCGCGCTGCGATATCGCCATCCTGCAACCCGGCGTGAAGCTCGAAGAAGTGCTGCGCAACGTCGTCGAGGTGGCGGCGGACGATCTGGGTGCACCGCCGGAAGACTGGCTGCGCCGCCGGCTGCAACTGTTCCGCCGCGGCGACAGCCAGTTCGAGCGCCTGTCGCGGGACGGCCGCTGGTATCGCATCACGGCGACCAAGACTCCAAACGGCGACACGGTGCTGCTGCGCAACGACATCACCGCCCGGAAGGAGGCAGAGCAGCGCCTTCGCCAGGCCCAGCGCATGGAGGCGGTGGGCCATCTCACCGGCGGTATCGCCCATGACTTCAATAACCTGCTGACGGTCGTCGTCGGCAACCTCAACGAGGTCCGCGACCTGATGTCACGGACCGGCCGCAAGCAGGATGCCACCCTGCAGTTCCTCGACGATGCCCTGTCCGCGGGCCGCCAGGGAGCGGAACTGATCCGCCGCCTGATGGCGTTCGGACGCCATGGCCCGGTCAACCCGCAGCCGACCAACCTCAATACACTGATCGAGGGCCTGCTGCCGTTGCTTAAGCGCACGGTCGGCGTCTCGGTGCTAATCCGCACCACCGGCGAGGATGACCTGGCCAACGCCGCGATCGATCCGCTGGGGCTCGAGACCGCGCTGATCAACATCGCCGTGAATGCGCGCGATGCCATGCCCAACGGCGGGCGCCTCACCATCGAGACCCGCGAGGCGCATATCTGGGAGCTGGAGCGCGTTGGCCGGCGCGGCGACCGGCTGGTGGTCGTCGCCGTGCGCGATACCGGCGTCGGAATGGCGCAGGATGTGCGCGACCGGGTGTTCGACCCCTTCTTCACCACCAAGGATGTGGGGCAAGGCAGCGGCCTTGGGCTCAGCACCGTCTACGGCTTCATGAAGCAGATCGGCGGCGAGATCGAGATCGACTCCGAGCCCGGCCAGGGCACCGAGGTTCGCCTGTTCGTCCCCGCGGACAACCGCCCGGTGGCTGAGCTGGAGGCCCAGGAGGACGGCGCGCCGCCCCGCGGCGACGAGACCGTGCTGGTGGTCGAGGACGACGTAAAGGTGCGCCGCTTCGCTGCCACTTGCCTGCAATCACTGGGCTACCGGGTGCTGCAGGCGCCCGATGCCAAGGCGGCGCTGAAAGTGCTGCAGGACAACGCCGGCATCGACCTGCTGTTCAGCGACATCCTGATGCCCGGCGGGCTCAGCGGCCTCGATCTCGCGGAACGGGTGCGCGGACGCTGGCCGTCCATGCGGGTGCTGATGACCACCGGCTACAACGACAAGCTGGGCGCATCCGCGCCGGCGGACCGCACCGACCTGCCGGTGCTCTTCAAGCCCTACGACAAGGTGCGCCTGGCGCGCCGCGTGCGCGAGGCCATCGATAACCGCGACGCCGCGGAAAGTCCCGCTCAGTAGCTGCGCGGAAGGCCCAGCACATGCTGGGCGAGATAGCTCAGCACCAGGTTGGTGGAGATCGGCGCGATCTGGTAGAGCCGCGTCTCGCGCCACTTGCGCTCAACATCGTACTCGGTGGCGAAGGCGTAGCCGCCATGGGTCTGCATGCAGGCCTCGCCGGCGTGCCAGGACGCCTCGGACGCCAGCAGTTTGCCCATGTTGGCATCGCGGCCGCAGTCGCGCCCCGCGTCGAACATCGCCGCGGCGCGCCGTAGCACGAGGTCGGCCGCCTCGGTCTCGGCGAACGCGCGCGCGATCGGAAATTGGATGCCCTGATTGGCGCCGATGGGCTGGTCGAAGATGCTGCGGTCGTTGGCGTAGCCAATCGCTTTCTCAATGAACCAGCGCGCGTCGCCGATGCACTCGTTGCCGATCAGGATGCGCTCGGCGTTCATGCCATCGAGGATATAGCGGAAGCCCCTGCCCTCCTCGCCGATCAGGTTTTCCGGCGGGACCTTGAGGTTATCGAAGAACACCTCGCAGGAGTTATGGTTGATCATCGCCTTGAGCGGGCGAATCTCGCAGCCGTTGCCGACCGCCTCGCGCAGGTCGACGAGGAATACCGACAGCCCGTCGGTGCGGCGTTTCACCTCTTCCAGCGGCGTGGTGCGCGCCAGCAGCAGCATCAGGTCCGACTGCCGCGCCCGCGACGTCCAAACCTTCTGGCCGTTGACCACATAGTGGTTGCCTTCAAGCACCGCGCGGGTCTTCAGCTTGGTGGTATCCGTGCCGCTGGTCGGCTCGGTCACGCCGAACGCCTGCAGCCGCAGTTCACCCGACGCGATCTTGGGCAGATATTCGCGCTTCTGCGCCTCCGAACCGTGCCGCAGCAGGGTGCCCATGATGTACATCTGGGCATGACACGCCGCCGCGTTGCCGCCCGAGGCGTGGATTTCCTCGAGGATCACGGCTGCCGCGCGGATCGGCAGGCCGGCGCCGCCATACTCCTCGGGAATCAGCGCGCCGAGGAAGCCCGATTCGGTAAGCGCGGAGACAAACTCCGTCGGATAGGCGGACTCGTCATCGAGGCCACGCCAGTACTCGCCCGGGAAATCCTCGCAGATGCGGCGCACCGCGTCGCGGATGTCGGTGTAATCCTCGCCGATGGCGACGCTGAGTTCATCGTCAGCCAAATTGTCTGCGGCCCCTGTCATGGGCTGGCCCTCCTCGAAGCGTGCGTGATATCAATAGGGACCGGTTTTCGCACCGGTTCAGCACACTTATATACGACCGAAGATGGAAGGCGAATCACTGCCCGGCCAGAAGGCCCGGCGGCTAAAGAGAATGGGAGCGGTCATGTCCGAGTACGATGTCATCATTGTGGGCGCCGGTAACGCGGCGCTGGCGGCCAGCGTGTCGGCGCGCGAGAACGGCGCGGAGAAGGTTCTGGTGCTGGAAAAGGCACCGGAGGAAATGCGCGGTGGCAACACCCACTGGTCCGGCGGCCTATTCCGTTTTGCCTTCGAGAAGGCCGAGGATCTGGACCGCCTGGTGCCGGGCGCCGAGAAGGACTATCCCGGCTTCGAGGCCGGCATCGAGGTCTATTCTGGCGACGACTTCATGGGCGACCTGATGCGCACGTCGCGCGGCCGCACCGACCCGGAGTTGTCCAAGATCCTGGTCGAGAACTCCTACGACACGGTCTGCTGGATCAAGGATGTCGGCAAGGTGGAGATGGAGCCGGCCCTGTCGCTCGGCGGCATCCGCGTCGGCAACGTCATCAAGTGGCCGAAGGGCGCGATCATCCGCGCCGTGCATGAAGGCGTCGGCCTGTCCAAGACCTGGTTCAAGACCGCCGAGGAGTGGGGCGTCGAGATTCGCTACGAATCGGCGGCGCTGGAACTGCTCCAGGCGGCAAACGGCCGGGTCGTCGGCGTCAAGGTGCGCGACCCCGAGGGCATCCACGAGATTCACGGCAAGACCGTGGTGCTCGGCTGCGGTGGCTTCGAGGGCAATTCCCAGTGGCGCGCCCAGTATCTCGGCGCGCCGTGGGACCACGCCAAGGTGCGCGGCTCGCAGTACAACCAGGGTGACGGGCTGCGCATGGCGCTGGCCGCCGGCGCCCTGCCCTGGGGCCAGTGGAGCGGCTGCCACGCCACCCCGATCAACGCCGAGGCGCCGAACTTCGGGCAGCGCGACCTGACCGATAAGACCAACCGGCTGAGCTACCCCTATGGCGTGATGATCAACCGGCTCGGCCTGCGATTCTGCGACGAGGGCGAGGACATGCAGTTCTACACCTACGCCAAGTATGGCGGGGTGATCCTCAACCAGCCGGGCAGCCTGATCTACCAGATCTTCGACCAGAAGACGGTACACCTGCTGGAGCCGCGCTACTCCACCTCGGTGCCGCTGCAGGCCGACACGCTCGATGAGCTGATCGACCAGATGGACATCGACGACAAGGCCCAGGCCAAGAAGACCGTGAAGGAATTCAACGCCGCGGCAAACGACAAGGCCAACTTCGATCCGTCGAAGAAGGATGGTCTGTCGACCAAGGGCCTGGAGATCGAGAAGACCAACTGGGGCCTGCGGCTCGACGAGCCGCCGTTCGTCGCCTACCCGGTGACCGGCGGCATCACCTTCTCCTTCGGCGGGCTGAAGCCCAACGACCGCGGCCAGGTGACCGGCACCGACTGGCGGCCGATTCCCGGCCTCTATGTCTGCGGCGAGATGGTCGGCGGCCTGTTCCACTACAACTACCCCGGCGGCTCGGGCCTGGTGTCCGGCGCGGTGTTCGGCCGGCTCGCCGGCCGTTGCGCCGCCGAGGAGGCGCAGGAGATGGGCCAGGCGGCAGCCGAGTAATCCAGCAGTAGGAGGTTGGCGGCATGAAGCAGGTCCGTATCCCCGCCGTGTTCATGCGCGGCGGCACCAGTAACGCCATCGTCTTCCACGCCCGCGACCTGCCCGACGACCGGGCGCTGTGGGACGAGATCTTCCTCGCCGCCATTGGCAGTCCGGACCCCTATGGCCGGCAGCTCAACGGCATGGGCGGCGGCATCTCGTCGCTGTCGAAAATCTGCGTCATCGGCCCGCCGAGCCGCGACGACGCCGACATCGACTACACCTTCGCCCAGGTGTCGGTGCGCGATGCCGCCGTCGACTACAGCGGCAACTGCGGCAACATGTCCTCGGGCATGGGGCCGTTCGCGGTCGACGAGGGACTGGTGGACGTCTCCGGCGACAAGACCATAGTGCGCATCCACAACACCAACACCAGGAAGATCATCCATTCGCACTTCGCGCTGGATGACGGCATGGCGGCGGTGGACGGGGACTACGAACTGCCAGGCGTGGCGGGCACCGGCGCGCCGGTGCGCCTCGAATTCCGCGATCCCGGCGGCGCCAGCACCGGCACCCTGCTGCCCACCGGCAACCCGGTGGATACGCTGGACGTTCCCGGTCTCGGCCCGGTTGAGGCGTCCTGCGTCGATGCGGCGAACGCCTGCGTCTTCGTCGATGCCGCGGTGCTTGGCCTCAAGGGCAACGAACTGCCCGAGGCGGTCGACGCCAACCGTGAGGCGATGGCGCATCTGGCAAACATCCGCCGTGCCGCCAGCGTCGCCATGGGCATCACCGGCTCGCTGGAAGAAGCCGACAAGGTTCCCTCGATCCCCAAGGTGAGCTTCGTCTCCGCCGCCCAGGACGCCACCCTGCTGACCGGCGAGGCGGTGGCCGCAGGCGACGGCGACCTCACCGGGCGGATGATCTCGGTCGGCAACTGCCACCGGGCGCTGCCGCTGACCGGCGCGTCCTGCATGGCGGTGGCGGCGAAGATTCCGGGCAGTATCCCCAATCGGCTGCTGCGGCCGCTGGATGGCCCGGCGGGGGATGTTCGCATCATCCAGCCGTCGGGCGTGATCACCGTCGGCGCCAAGGTCGATGTCACCGACAGCGCGCCAGTGGCGGACTACATCGCGGTCTACCGCACCGCGCGGCGGCTGTTCGACGGCAGCGTCTACGTGCCGGCGTCCAAGGTGCCGGGGCTGCTGGCGCGGCGCGACAAGGCCGCCTGAGGCAATGACCGCCCCGACCCGCGCGGTCGCCAGCTGGATCGCGGGGCTTGACGCCGCCGCGGTGCCCGCGGCGATGCGCAACACGGTGCGCCATCACCTGCTGGATACTATCGGCTGCGGCATCCACGGGCGCGGCACCCCCTGGACGCAGGCGGCGGAAGGCTGGGCGCAGGCGGAGCGGCCGGAGCCGTCCCGCGCCACGGCAACGGTGTGGGGCGACGGCGGCGCCAGCCTGTCACCATCCCAAGCCGCCTTCGTCAACGGCATCGCCGCCCATGCCTTCGAACTGGACGACTACCACAACGTCAAGATCCATCCCGGCGCGGCGGTGATCCCCGCCGCGCTCGCGGTCGCTGAGAAGCTGGACAGCGACGGTGAAGCGCTGATGACCGCGATTGCCGCGGGCTACGAGGTGATGACCCGCACCAGCGCGGCGCTGGACCCGTCCACCGCGCGGCTGCGCGGCTGGCACCTGACCGGGATCACCGGCCCGTTCGGCGCGGCGGCGGCGGCCGCGGTGCTGATGGGGCTGGACGCGGAGACCACCGCCTCGGCGCTGGGGCTCGCCGGCACCCAGGCCAGCGGCCTGTTCGCCTTCAACGCCGACGGCGCCATGAGCAAGCGCTTCCACGCCGGCCATGCGGCGCGCAACGGTATCGCAGCGGCAGAGCTGGCGGCGCGCGGCTATACCGGCCCGACCCAGATCTACGAGGCCGAGGACGGCGGCTATCTCGCCGCCCATTCCGACGCCGCGGACGCGGACACGCTCACCGCCGGGCTCGGCAGTGACTGGCGCGCCCAGACCGCCTCGTTCAAGCCCTACGCCTGCTGCGGCAGCCTGCATTCCTACATCGACGCGGCCTTCGAACTGCGCGACCGGCTCGGCGGTGCCGACGGGCGTCGGGTGCGGGTCGGCCTCTCCAACGTGGTCGACGTACAGTGCGGCTACGCCTACGCGCCCTCCACACCGCTGAACGCGCAAATGAGCGCGCGCTTCTGCGTCGCCACCGCCCTGCTGAGGGGCCGGGTGCTGCTTGAGGAGTTCGAGCCGGCCTGCCTGGACGATGCCGAGATCGTGGCGCTGGCCGAACGGCTGGAGCTGGTCCATGACCCGGACCTCGACTCCATCTATCCAGCGGACTTCGTCGGCTGGGTGGAGATGGCGCAGACCCCCGGCGGGGACGACTTCGCCCGCGCCTACTGGCTCAACCCGTCCGGCGCGGCGTCGAACCCGAAGAAGGACGCGGCCATCGTCGCCAAGTTCCACGCGCTGATGGACGGGCTGATCGCACCCGCCCAGGCCGGGAGCATCGCCGACGCTTGCCTCGCACTGGAACAGACGCCGGCACGCGCACTGATCGCCCTGCTCGCCCAACCGGGCCGGGCGGCAGCCGAATAGCGGCTCAGTCCGTCAGCACCACCTCGACATAACGGTCGCGCGCCGCGGGCCACAGCAGCTTGTCGAGCGTATGGCCGAAGGCCTCGCCGCGGGTCTCGGTGTGGATCAGATCGCGGGGTACGCCATAGTCCGCGAGCACCTGGGCAACCGCGTCGGCACGGCGCTGGGCCAGCCGGTCGTTGTAGGCCGCCTGGCCCTGCTTGTCGGCCTGGCCGACGACACAAACCGCACGCGCATGGCGGTCCTGGGCGGCGTCCGCCACGGCCATCAGCTGTAGCCGTTCGGTCTCGGTCAGCCGGGTGGAATCGACCGCGAAATAGATTGTCTCGGCGACCACGGCGTTCTCCGCACCCCAGCCGCAGCCGTTGTCGGCACGCGCGCCATCCACCGGCAGTGCCGCCAGCGCCATTGCGCCGGCAAGAATCCACGCCTTGCCTGTCATCTCTTGCCCTCCATCAGGTTGTTGGCGGGCTCAGAAATGACGGCAGGCGGCGGCGGAATTCCGGCCCGTGCGGGGCAGCTCCGCCTTATTGGTTAACGGCTCACCCGGCCATCAGCGCGTCGATCTGCTCGCGCGCGACGCCGACCTTGGCGCCGGCCTCGACGATCTGATCGAAGGTGTTGTCGTCCAGTTCAATACCCTGCGCGGCGCGCTCGGTGCGGGTACGCACTTCGAACTCGCCCGGCAGCAGCACCTCGTCCACACCCTGGGCCGGCGGCGAGGCCTTCAGCCATTCCCGGTACTTCTTGATCTTGGCGGCCATGTCGTCCGGGTCGCCGATGCGCGCCGGGTCAACATAGAAGGCGAGCCAGTTGTTCAGCGGGTACCACTCCCCCGGCTCACCCTCATAGTCGGCGGCATCGCCGGTGAGGATGCCGGCGAACATGTCGGTGAACACGCACAGGCCGTAGCCCTTATGGGCGCCGAAGCAGAGCAGCGCGCCCGGCGGCGGGCCTTCCAATGCATTGGGATCGTCGGTAATGCTGCCGTCGGCGGAAACGATGCACGCCTCGCGCAGGGTCTCGCCGCGGTTGCGCGCCACCCGGACCTTGCCCTTGGCCACTGAGGCGGTGGAGTAGTCCAGGATGATGTGCGGACCGTCCTTGGCCGGCATGCCCATGGCGATGGGCCCGGCGTTCAACCGCCGGTCCGTGCCGCCGAACGGCGCCAGCGCCGCGCCGCCGGGCCGCGGCGCATTGACGAAGAACTGGCTGGCGAGCCCGGCGTCCGCGGCGTCCTCCGCCCATTTGCCGAGGCGGCCGACATGGCCGGCCTGGCGCAGCGCGACAACGCAGGCGCCGTGCTCCTTGGCCTTGGCAATGCCCAGGTCGTTGGCCTGCTTGCCCACCGCCTGGCCGTAGCCGTTATGGCCGTCGAGCACGAGGATCGCGTCGGTGTCGAGCACCGTGGACACCGTGCGGTTCGGGAACAGCTTGCCCATCTCGATGCCGCGCACATAGGCGAGCACCCGGATCAGGCCGTGGGAATCGTGACCGTTGAGGTGGGCTTCCAGCAGGTGGTCCGCGACCAGATCGGCCTCCGCCTTGTCGCTGCCGGCGGCCGCGAAAATGGTGCTGGCGACCCGCTGCAGGCGGTCGATCGGATAGAGCATGACGGCGGCCTCCCCTTGTTCTGATGGCCCGCATCATTTCCATGCGATCCCCGAAGGTCAATGCCCGGCGCGGGGCGTGCCGGTTGCGCGCGGCGGCGCGGCTCGTGCACAGTGGTTGCACACGGCGGCGCAGAACCGCCGGACCCACGAGGAGGAAATCGATGGACCGCTGGCTGTGCCGCGTTGAGAACGTGGTGATGGCGACCTTCATGGTCGGCGCGCTGACCGTCGGATTCATGCAGGTGTTCCTCCGCTATGTGCTGAACACCGGCTTTCCCTGGTCCGAGGGCATCCTGATCACCCTGGTGGTGTGGGCCGCGATGATCGGCGGCGGCCGCGCCGTGCGCGATAAGCTGCATGTGCGCGTCGAGGTGTTCGCCGATTCCCTGCCGCCGGGGCCGCGCAAGGCGGCGAACCTCGTCTCTCACGGCATCTCGCTCGCCTATTGCGCGATGATGGGCTGGTTCGGCTGGCTCTATACCAAGTTCGTCTTCCAGCTCGGCAACGTCTCCTTCGAGGCCTACATCCCCGAATGGATGATCTACGGCGTCGTCCCCGTCGCGCTCGCCCTGTTCGTGGTGCGCTACATCCAGCGCATCTGGGCGATCGCCCGCGACGAGGATGACGAGGACGACATCGAGACCGAAATCGCGCGGAGCCTATAACCGATGTCGATGGCGGTCCTCTTCGTCAGCTTCTTCGTGATGATCCTGCTTGGCGTGCCGATTGCGGTCGCCCTTGGCGGTTCGGTGGTGCTGGCGACCCTGATGTTCGAGTCGGTGCCGCTGGCGCTGCTTGGCCAGAAGGTGTTTGCCAACCTCGATCATTTCGCGCTGATGGCGGTGCCGTTCTTCTTCCTCGCCGCCGCCTTCATGGAAAGCGGCGGCATCGTCCGCTACCTGGTGCGGATGGCCAACTCGCTGGTCGGCCACCTGCCCGGCGGCCTGGGCATGACGGCGATCCTCACCTGCATGTTCTTCGCCGCGATCTCCGGTTCCAGCGCGGCCACCGTGGCTGCGGTCGGCAGCATCATGTACCCGGCGCTGATCAAGGACGGCTACTCGCCGGAATACGCGGTCGGCGCGCTGGCCACGGGTGGCGGCATCGGCATCCTGATCCCGCCCAGTATCCCGTTGATCCTCTACGGCTTTGTCACCGAGACCTCGATTCCAAAGCTATTCATCGCCGGCATCCTGCCTGGCGTGTTCTATGGCCTGTGCATGATGCTGATGGCCAACCGGCTGGCGGTGAAGCAGAACTACGAGCCGGGCCCCAAGGCCAGCGCGATGGAGCGCTGGCGGGCTTTCCGCGAGGCCGGGCCGGCGCTGTTCCTGCCGCTGTTCCTGATCATCGGCATCTACGGCTACCCGTCGTTCGAGGCGTTCGGCAAGCAGTATGACGGCGGCGCGATCTTCACGCCGACCGAAGCGGCGATCATGTGCGTGTTCATCGCCCTGTTCATCGGCATTGTCATTTACCGCAACCAGCAGATCCGCACGATCCTGGACACCATCATCAAGATCACGCCGCGCATCGGCATGATTTTCTGGATCGTCGCCAACGCGGTGCTGTTTGGTTTCTACCTGACCCAGGCGGGGGTCCCCAACGCCATCGCCGAATGGCTGGTCAGCATGGACATGCCGCCGTGGATGTTCCTGCTGCTGGTCAACATCGTTCTGGTCATTGTCGGGCTGTTCATGGATGGCATCCCGACCATCCTGATGTTCATGCCGGTGCTGTTCCCGGCCAGCCAGGTGATGGGTATCGACCCGGTGCATTTCGGCATCATCGTGGTGGTCAACATCGAGCTTGGCCTGGTGACGCCGCCGGTGGGCGTGAACCTCTATGTCGCCAGCACCATTTCCGGCCTGCCGATCCACCGGGTGTTCAAGGCCTGCCTGCCGTGGCTGGTCGTCGATGTGTTCGTGCTGCTGGTGGTGACCTACGTGCCGTGGATCTCCACCTTCCTTCCTGGCCTGATGAGCGGCATCGGCTGACGCGAAAGTGGCCACGCGCCACGCGGTTTACTAGACTTTACGTATCGCCGGGCGAATTGGGGCATCAGACCCTGGCACTGCCCGGCCCCCAATGAGGAGGAAACCCATGCTGACGACCATGAAGCGCTTTGGCGCGCTTGCCGTGCTGGCTGGCGCCACCTTGGCGGCGGGCAACGCGCTGGCCGCGACCACCATGATCCTGTCCAACGACAGCCAGGCGCTGTCCTTCAAGGGCAAGACCTTCGAGCAGCTCAAGGGCAACATTGAGAGCGATCCCCTGCTGTCGAAGGAGATCAAGGTCGAGATGCACCACGGCGGTGCGCTGTACAGCCAGAAGACGCAGATCCAGGGCGTGCAGCTTGGCGGCGCGCATCTGATCTCGCCGACGCCGGGCATCTACACCAACACCTGGCCGAAGCTGAACGTGCTGCTGCTGCCGTATCTGCTGCCGGGGCCGAAGGCCATCGAGGCGGCGATGAACGACGACCTCATCGGCAAGGAAATGCTGGCTGAGCTGGAGGCCAAGGGCCTCAAGACCGTCGCCATCTGGATGAATGGTCCGCGTAACGTCGGTTCCAGCAAGCCGCTGCTGACGCCTGCCGACATGAAGGGCGTGAAGATCCGCGTGCAGCCGGCGGCTGTGTTCGTGGAGTCGATGAAGGCATTCGGCGCCAACCCGATCACCATGTCCTGGGGCGAGGTTCCGGCCGCGCTGCAGCAGGGCGTGATCGACGCGGTCGAGCCGACCCCGAACGCGTGGCTGTCGTCCAAGCTCTACGAGAACGCCCAGCACATCACCGACATGCGCTATGTCTACAGCTTCTATCTCGTCTCCACCAACAAGGCGTGGTGGGACGGCCTGAAGCCGAACGTGCGCTCGGCGCTGGAAGGCGCGATCGCCAAGACCTCGGCGTGGAACTGGAACGCGTCGGAAGAGGCCAACGCCAACGCCAACAAGAAGATGGAGTCGATGGGCGTCACCGTTCACAAGATCAACGCCGCCCAGAACCAGGCGTGGGTCGATGCGGTGAAGCCGGTGTGGAAGAGCCTCGGCGAGCCGCTGGTCGGCCCCGCGGTGATGAAGCGCCTCGAGGAGATCGGCAACCAGCACCGCTGATCGCCTGATTCGACCAAGCGACGAAACAGGCCCCGTCCTCCGCGTGAGGGCGGGGCCTTTTCTTTACACGCCCTCAGCCGTAGCCGTAGAGCCTGGCCGGGTTGTCCGCCAGGATACGGTTGCGCTGGCTCTCGTCCGGCACCCAGTCGGCCAGCAGGTCGAGCAGCCCGCCGGTATCGAGGCCGCGGTAGGACACCACCGCGTCGTCGGAGACCGGCGTCTTGCCATGCGGCGGGGTGTGGGGCCAGTCGGTGCCCCAGACGCAGCGGTGCGGCGCCGCCTCGACCAGCGCGCGGGCCAGCGGCGGCACCATGCCGTATTCCCCGTCGACCCCGTCATTGACCCGATAGGCGCCGGATACCTTGACCCAGACCTGGCCGGTGGCAAGCAGCGCCTGCATCGCCGGCCAGCCCGGATGCGCCTCGAAGGACGACGCCGGCAGCATGCCCATATGGTCGATCACCAGGTCGGTCGGCAGCGCCTCCACCAGCCGCGCCAGGACGCCGAGCATGCCCGGCTCGACATAGCCCTGCAGATGCCAGCCATAGGGCGCGATGCGCTCGGCGATCGGTGTCGCCGTCGCGACCAGGGTGTCGGGATCGCGCAGCGCCGGGTTGTTCATGTTGAGCCGCACCCCCCGCGCGCCGGCCTCATGCAGTGCTTCCAGCTCGGCCTCGGGGATGTCGGGCTCGATGACGACAACGCCGCGCGCCCCCTCACCCATCTCCTTCATGGCGTCGATCATGCAGCGGTTGTCCGACGCATAGGAGCTGGGCTGCACGAACACGGTGCGGGTGATGCCGAGCGTGTCCGCCACCGCCTGATAGTCGGCGAGCGTCGCATCGCGCGGGGTGTAGTTGCGCTGTGCGGCGTAGGGGTACCGGTCCGGCGGGCCGAACACATGCATGTGGGTGTCGCACGCGCCGTCCGGCACCGCGAAGCGCGGCTTTGAACAGGGAAACTCCGGGTTCGCGGCCACGGTCAGAGCTGTCCGTACATCAGCCGACCCGGCGCCGGCGCCTCGGCGCGGTAGACCGAGCCGGTGTGGGATTCCGTGAAGTAGAGCCAGCGGTTGTCCGGCCCGCCATAGGCGATGTTGGTGGTGTGCAGCCCTTCGGGCGCGCGGATACGCAGGATCGGCTCGCCGATGGCGCTGAACAGCCAGATGCTGCCCAGCCCGACATGGGCGACGGCGAGGTTCTCGTCATCGTCCATGGCCATACCGTCGGGGCCGTTGCCGCCGGTCATCTGGATGAAGGTGCCGCTCTTGGCCACGGTCAGCCCGTCGGGGAAGAAGCGCACCCGCCACACCGCGTTCTGCCGGGTTACCGCCAGCAGAACCTGGTTCTCCGCCCCGTTCAGCACCAGGCCGTTGGGGCTGGGGATGTTGTCGAGCAGCTTGTCGAGGCGGCCATCCGCGGTCTGCCGCCACAACCGGCCATAGGCGCGGTGCAGGCCGCTTTGGCCCTGGTCGGTCCAGTAGAGGTCGCCGTTCGAGGCGAACACCAGGTCGTTGCAGCCGTAGAAGCGCTCCATGTTGGGGCGCGTCAGGTGGGGCTCCACCGTCCCCGTCTTCGGGTCGCAGACCATGATCCCGTGGGCATGGTCGGCGATGAAGGCGCGGCCGTCCTTGTGGAACTTCAGGCCGTTGGGCTCGCCGTCATACTGAGCCATCAGCTCCCAGTCCCCGTCGGGCGAGATGCGGAACAGCCGCCCATAGGGGATGTCGGTGACCCACAGGTTGCCGTCCCGGTCGAACGACGGGCCTTCGAGGAAGCAGCGCAGGGGCACGCCCGGATGCTGCTGCTGCGCCCAGTGGGACGTGGCGGGGTCGCCGCTGAAGGATTCGGGCAGACGCGCGAACAGCTCGGCGGTGACGTCGGGCGGGGCGGCGAACATGGCTCTCTCCTCAGACGGCGTGGCCTCAGCCGGCGATCTCGCCTTCCTGCTTCAGCGCCTTCAGCGAGGTGCGGAACGCATCGGCGGTCTGTTCCAGTTCGGCGGACGTGTGGGCAGCCGAGATGTTGCCGCCGGGCCAGCCGCTGATGTCGACGCCGTTGTTCATCATCGCCAGGCGCAGCTTGTTGGTGAGCTCCTTCCGCGCCGCCTTGATTTGGCGGTAGTCGTACTTGAAGGGATCGAACGCCTTGGGGTCGATCGCCTCGCCCTCCGGGTTGGTGAAGATATGCACCTCGGAGAACTCGCCATAGATGCCCCAGGGAACCCCCTCGTCGACCAGTACGTCGGCCAGCAGGCCGCGCAACTCAGCACCCATGGCGTTGATGCGTTCATGCACGTCGGTGGAATTGAGGATCGACAGGGCAGTGATGCCGGCCGCCGCGCTGACCGGGTTGGCGTTGTAGGTGCCGGGATGGGCGATCTTTTCCCGGCCCATGCGCGCGGTCGCCTCGAAATCGAGGCCATCCATGATGTCCTTGCGCCCGACACAGGCGCCGCCCGGCATGCCGCCGGCGAGGATCTTGGCCAGGCTCGACATGTCCGGCGTGATGCCGTAGTGGCCCTGGGCGCCGCCGCGCGAGCAGCGGAAGCCGGTTACCACCTCATCGAAGATCAGCACGATGCCGCGTTCCTCGGTCATCTGACGGAGCGCCGCGAGGAACTCCTTCTTCAGCGGCACCTGGCCCCATTTCGAGCCCGTCGGCTCGAGGATCACCGCGGCGATATCGTCGCTGGAATCGAGCACCTGGCGGGTGCCCTCGATGTCCCCCGGCGGTGCGAGCAGCACGCCCTCGGCCACATGGGGCAGCACGCCGATGCTGGCGGAGCCGTCGAAATGGTTGGTCACGCCGAACGCCATATGGTCGTGCCAGCCATGGAAATGGCCGAAGAACCGAACCAGGATCTGCTTGCCCGTATGGGCGCGCGCCAGGCGCAGCGCCAGATGGGTCGCCTCGGTGCCGGACGAGGTGAAGCGCACCCGCTCGGCGCACGGCACCATCTCCTTGACCAGCTCAGCCCACTGGATTTCCGCCTCGCTGCCCGCGCCGTAATGGCTGCCGAGCGACGCGGCCTTCGCCACGGCCTCCGCGACTTCCGGGTGGGCGTGGCCGAGGACCATCGCGCCATGGCCGCCGACATAGTCGACATACTCGTTGCCGTCGACGTCCCACTTGCGCGGCCCGGCGGCCCGGTTGACGTAGGTCTGGTACGGCTTCATGTGCCGCGAATCGTGCACCACGCCGCTGGGGAACAGCGGGCCGGCGCGTTCCGCCAGCTTCGCCGAGCCCGGCGTGCGGTTGCGGTAGGCGGAAACGATCGGTGAATTGGTGAAGCTGAGATCGGACATCGGATGCTCCTGAGTCACGGCGCGGCGTCTGCCGCGCATGGTAGTGGCCGCGCGGGCCGGGCGCGAGCCCTAGGCCCCGCCGCGCAGCTTGGCAGTAGCGGCGGCGTCGATGGCGAAGGTCTCCGGATCGACCGCCACGCCATAGGCGTCGCGGGCGCGTTCGGCGGTCATCTTGCCCTGGCGCACGTCCTCGGCGACCGACTCGGCGTCGCGCGCGTGCGGGTCGCCATAGCCGCCGGAGCCCGGCATTTCCGAGCGCAGGATGTCGCCCTTGCCCAACGTGCGGATGAACTTCGACGGGGTGCGCTCCTCACCCGCGGTGCCGGGGTTGAGGCGCGTCATCTGGCCGCGGCCGTCGGCGCCGCCCAGCAGCCCCCAGGGCGGGTTGGTCTCCCGGTCGGAACGCACCTGCACGGTGGCGTCGTCGGCCAGGATCTCGTACTCGCGCACGATGCCGAGCGCGCCGCGGTACTCGCCCGCCCCCTCGCTGCCCTCGATGAAGCCGTATTCGTTGAACCGCACCGGGCCTTCCGCCTCGATCAGCTCCATCGGCGTGTTGGCGAGGTTACCGATGGCGAACGGTGCGCCGTCCTGGCCGTCCCGGTCGGGGCCACCGCCAACCCCGGTGGTGTTGTGGAACTCCAGCACCATGAAGGGCTTTCGTTCGCCGCCCTTCTTCTCGTAGCCGCCGATGGCGATGGCAAACTCCGAACCGCCGGGGCACGCCTGCATGCGCTCGGGCATCAGTTGGGCCAGCGCCCCCATCACCGTGTGGCGCAGGCGGTATCCCGCTGCCCCGCGCGCGCCGAGCGCCGCCGGGAACTGCGGGTTGAGGAAGCTGCCCTCGGGCGCGTGGATGTGGATCGGCCGGTAGAAGCCCGCATTGTTGGGGATCGCCTGGTCGAGCACGGTCTTCAGGCCCGCGTATGTACAGGACTTGGTGAAGTCGAGGTTGGGGTTGAGCGCCCCGCCGCACTGCTCGGACGAGCCGGTATAGTCGACGGTGAGCTCGTCGCCCTCGATCTTCAGGCGGATCTGGAACTTGATCGGCCCGATGCCGGTGCCGTTGTCGTCCATATAGTCGGTGAAGGTGACCTCACCGTCCGGCAGGTCCTTGATCGATGCACGGGTCAGCCGCTCAGCGTAGTCGATCAGCTCGTTCATGTAGAGCTTCAGCTCAGCGTTGTCGTACTCCTCGCACAGCTTCAGCATCTCGCGCTCGGCGATGTCGACCGCGGCGATCTGGGCGCGGAAGTCGCCCATCACCTTGTCCGGCACACGGACCTGCTTCTCGAACAGGTCCATGAAGGTCTGGTTGAGCTCGCCCGCGTCATAGAGCTTGATCGGCGGGATGCGGAAGCCTTCCTGGAAGATCTCCATGGAATCGGTAGCGTTCCCGCCCGGCACCCGACCGCCCATGTCGGTGTGGTGCAGGATCACGCCCATATAGGCGACCAGCTCACCCTCGGAGAACACCGGCTTGAACATGAAGATGTCGTTGAGGTGGCTGGCGCCCTCATAGGGGTCGTTGTTGATGTAGATGTCGCCGGGGTTCTGGTCATTGCCGAAGCGCTTCAGCACCCCTTCCAGCGCCGGCTGCATGGCGCCCAGATGCGCCGGCAGCGACAGCCCCTGGGCGATCAGCCGCGCCTCCCCGTCGAGCACCCCGGCGGAGAAGTCGAGGTTCTGCTTCACCACGGTGGAGCGGGAGGTGCGGATCACCGACACCACCATGTTGTCGGCGATGGTAACCAGCGCGTTCTTGATCAGCTCGCGCTTGACCGGATCGAGCTGCATCACACGCCCTCCTTCGCGACCACGATGTTGTTCCATTCGTCGAGCGACGCCGTCCAGCCCGGCGGCACCACGGTGGTGCAGTCGTATTCCTCGACGATCAGCGGCCCGGCCACCGCGCCGGCCTTGAGGCCGGTACGCGGCATCAGCCGCGTTTCCTGCCAGCCATGCTCCTCGCCGAAATAGGCCTGGCGGCTGCCCGCCTCGGTGGATTCTTCACGGTCGCGGGTCAGTGCCCCAGGCACGCGCGAGCCCTCGATCAGGCCACGGCCGACGCTTTTCAGGGAGATCACCTGGATCGGCTCGCCGTCGCAGCGGTAGCCGTAGGTGCGTTCATGCTCCTGGTGGAACGCCTCCTCGATCTGGGCCAGCACATCGTCGCTGATATCCCCGGCGGGCAGCGCCACGGTGAGGCTGCTCGCCTGGGCCTGATACTGCACCTGGGCGTAGATGCGGATGTCGCGGGTCTCCGGCGCGGTAAAGCCCTCCTCCGCCAGCGCCGCGCCGACTTCCTCGATGCCCGGCGCCACGGCGGCGCGCACGTCGTCCGCGCTGACGTCTTCGAGCAGATGGTAGAAGGCGGCGATGGACTGATGCTCCACATCGGCGAAGATCAGGCCCAGCGCGCTGAACAGGCCGGCCACCGGCGGCACCAGGATGCGGTCGATCTCCAGCGCCTCGGCCAGCCCTGCTGCGTGCACCGGGCCGTTGCCGCCAATGGCGAACAGCGAGAAGTTGCGCGGATCACGGCCGCGCTCGGTGGAGACGCCGCGCAGGGCGCGCATCATGTTGGCGTTGGCGATGCGGTGGATGCCCCAGGCGCAGGCGGTGGCGTCGAGGCCGAAACTCTCCCCCAACCCGGCAATCGCGGCCTTGGCCTTGTCCGCGTTGACCTTGAGATCGCCACCCACCAGTGAGCCCGGGTTGATGTAGCCGAGGATCAGGTTGGCGTCGGTCACCGTGGGCTCGGTGCCCCCCAGGTCGTAGCAGACCGGCCCCGGCGAGGCCCCGGCGCTGTGCGGGCCGACCTGCATGCCGCCGCCCGGATCGCGCCAGGCGATGGAACCGCCGCCCGCGCCGACCTCGGCGATATCGATGGTCGGGAACTGCACGATGTAGCCGGCGCCCTGGATCAGCCGCTGGCCCGCCTGCATGCCGCCGACCTCGATCTCCGGCGTCAGGTCGTAGTCGCCGTCCTCGATCAGCGCTGCCTTGGCGGTGGTGCCGCCCATGTCGAGCACCATGACGTTGCGCTCGCCGATCTTGTCGCCAAGCCGCTGCGCGCCAACCACGCCGGCTGCCGGTCCCGATTCGATGATGAAGACCGGGCTCTCGGACGCCTTGTCGGCGGCCAGTACGCCGCCCGACGACTGCATGATCATCACCGGCACATTGACGCCGAGATCCTTCATGCGGGTCTTCAGCGACTGGACGTAATGCTCCACCACCGGCCGGATATAGGCATTCACCACGGTGGTGGACGTGCGTTCGTATTCCTGGATCTGCGGCACGATCTCGCAGGACGCGGTGACCGCAATGCCGTCGAGGCGTTCACGCAGGGCCGCGGCCGCGGCCTGCTCATGTTCCGGATTGACGTAGGCGTTCATGAAGCAGACGGCAACGGCGTCAACCTCGGCGGCCGCCAGGGCGTCGGCAGCGGCATCCAGCGCCGCGGTGTCCAGCGGCGTCACCACCGAGCCGTCCGCACCGATGCGCTCGCGCACGCCGAGCCGCAGCCGCCGCTCGACCAGCGGTTCGGGCTTCACGAAGGACATGTCGTAGAGCTTGGGCAGCCGGAAACGGCCGATCTCGAGGACATCGCGGAAGCCCTCGGTGGTGATCAGGCCGACCCGCACACCCTTGCGTTCGATGATGGCGTTGGTCGCCACCGTAGTGCCGTGCGAGAACTCGCGCACCGCATCGGGCGCAACGCCGATCTCGTCGAGCAGCTCGCGGGTGCCTTCCTGGATGGCGCGTGCGTAGTCGTCCGGGGTCGAGAGCACCTTCTTGCTGTGCACGCCGCCATCGGGGTCGAGCAACACGATGTCGGTAAAGGTGCCGCCGATATCGGCGCCCAGTCGGTAATGCATGGTTCTATCCCCTGACGGCCGCGGCCGCCCGGACAGGCGGCGCGGAAACGGCTGCTGCGACGATACGCAGCGGCTTCAGACAGGGTCAATGCGCGCGCCAGAATGCGCGCGGGCCGTGCAGGGGATTTTGAAAGTGCCGGCGGTCAGCCGACGTGGAAGCTCTCGCCGCAGCCGCAGCGGGCGGTCTCGTTCGGGTTGTTGAAGCGGAAACCCGATTCCAGCTTGTCGACCACGTAGTCCATCTCGGTGCCGATCAGGAACATGGTTGCCTTGGCCTCGACCAGCAGGGTGACGCCCTTGTCCTCCACCACCAGGTCGTGGGGCAGGATCTCCTCGGCGTATTCCATGGTGTAGGACAGGCCCGAACAGCCCTTCGTCGACACCCCGACGCGCAGGCCAACCATGCCGTCGCGCTCTGCCATGATGCGCTTCACCTGTTCGGCCGCGGCCTCGGTGATGCTCATCGGCGGCGGAATGTCGCGGGGACGGGTCTGGCCGCTGCTTGTTGCCGAGTCGGTCATGTCGCTCTCAATCCGTTGCGCACTCTATCGATATAGGGGTCAGAGCATCCCCAGTTCAAGCTTCGCGGCCTCGGTCATCATGCCCGGGTGCCAGGGTGGATCCCAGACCACCTCGACGGCGACGTCCTTCACATTCTCCACGCCGGCCACCGCATCCTGCACCCAGCCGGGCATCTCGCCGGCGACCGGACAGCCCGGCGCGGTCAGTGTCATGTCGACCTCGACGCTGCCGTCCTCGAGGATCTCGCAGCGGTAGATCAGGCCCAGCTCGTAGATGTTCACCGGGATTTCCGGGTCGTGGACTGTCTTCAGTGCCTCGACGATGTCTTCCTCGATCGGCAGCGGATCGCGCGGCGGCGTGGCGTCGTTCATCCCGTCACTCCGTGGTTGTGGTCTCGTCGCCCTCAAGCGCCGCCTTCATGGTGTGCCAGGCCAGGGTTGCGCACTTCACGCGCATCGGGAACTCACGCACGCCGGACAGCACTTCCAGCCGCTCCGCCGCTTCTTCGAGTTCCGGGCCGAGTTCGTGCTCGTGGTCGTGGTCGGCGCAGTGGCCCGCCTCGCGGCCGGTGGCCATCTCGTGGAAGCGCTGGAACAGGGCCATCGCATCGGCTTCCTTACGGCCCTTCAGCATCTCCGTCATCAGCGAGGCGGACGCCATCGAAATAGCGCAGCCGCGGCCCTCGAAAGACGTCGCATCGACGATGCCGTCGTCCCCCACATGCATGTAGATGGTGAGCTGGTCGCCGCACATCGGGTTGTCGCCGTCAGCGGTGCGGTTGGCGTTGGGCAGCTTGCCGAAATTGCGCGGTTCACGGCCGTGATCAAGGATCACTTCCTGATACAGGTCGCGCAGGTCGTCCATCCCGCTCATCCGAACAGCTCCTTCACCTCGCCGATCGCCGCCGCCAGGGCGTCGACCTCGTCACGGGTATTATAAATACCGAAGGATGCCCGTGCCGTCGCGGTCAGATCGTAGAAGTCCATCAGCGGCTGCGCACAATGATGCCCGGCGCGCACCGCCACCCCCTGACGGTCGAGGATGGTGCCGATGTCGTGCGGGTGCGCCCCATCCATGGTGAAGGACAGGATCGCGCCGCGCGGCTCGGCCATGCCGTGCAGCGTCAGGCTGTTGATGCCCCGCAGCTTCTCCAGCGCGTAGTCAAGCAGGTCGCGCTCATGCTGCGCGATCCAGTCGAAGCCGATGGACTGGACGTAATCGACCGCCGCGCCCAGGCCGATGGCCTGGATGATCGCCGGGGTGCCGGCCTCGAAGCGGTGGGGAATGTCCTTGTAGCGGCTCTCGGTGAGGCTGACCCGCATGATCATCTCGCCGCCGCCCTGATAAGGCGGCATCTTCGACAACAGCGCCCGCTGGCCCCACAGCACGCCGATGCCCGACGGGCCATACAGCTTGTGGCCGGAGAAGACGTAGAAGTCGCAGTCCAGCGCCTGCACGTCGACCGCCATGTGGGGCACCGCCTGGCAGCCATCGAGCAGCACATGGGCGCCCGCCGCGCGGGCCATCGCCACTGCCTCGGCAACCGGCTGGATGGTGCCGAGCGCGTTCGACATATGGGTCAGCGCGACCAGCTTGGTCTTCGGGCCGATCTGTTCCTTGAGCGAGTCGAGGTCGATCAGGCCGTCCGGGGTTGCCTGCGCGGCCTTGACGACAATGCCGCGCTCCTCGGCCTGCATCTGCCAGGGCACGATATTGGAATGGTGCTCGAGCACCGAGATCACCACCTCGTCGCCGGGCTCCATAAAGGCGCGGGCATAGCCGTGCGCCACCAGGTTGATGCCCTCGGTGGCGCCCCGCACGAAGATCACCTCATCCACGTCCGGCGCGTTGAGGAAACCGCGCACCTTCTCGCGTGCCGCCTCGAACTGTTCCGTCGCGGTCTGGCTCAGATAGTGCACACCGCGATGGATGTTGCTGTAGCTGTGCTCATAGACCGCGCGCTCCGCCTCGATGACCTGGCGCGGCTTCTGCGCCGAGGCGGCGTTGTCGAGATAGACCAGCGGCTTGCCATGCACCTGCTCCGACAGGATCGGAAAGTCGGCACGGATGCGGTCGACGTCTCGGATCGGGGAGACGGTCGCGGTGTCGGTCATCGGTCTAGCCTTCGATCCCATCCAGCCAGCGGGCTGCGGCCGCCTCGAACGGCGCACGCAGATGCTCCACATCGACCTCGTCGATGGCCTCGGCAAGGAACGACGTGATCAGCAGGCGCCGCGCATCGACCAGCGGCACGCCCCGGCTCTGGAGATAGAACAGGGCATCGGCATCGAGGTCGCCGACGGTCGCACCGTGGCTGCACTTCACGTCGTCAGCATAGATCTCCAGCTCAGGCTTGCTGTCGATCTCGGCTGTGTCAGACAGCAGCAGCGCCCGGTTCATCTGGTAGCCGTCCGTCTGCTGCGCCGGACGATGGACATGGATTTTGCCCTGAAACACCCCGCGCGCCTTGTCATCGAGCACGCCCTTGTAGACCTGGCGGCTGGTGCAGCCAGGCGCCTGGTGTTCAATCAGGGTAGCGGTGTCGGTGTGCTGCTCGCCACGCATCATGTAGGCGCCGCTCAGCCGGCAGTCCACGCGCTCACCGGCGAGGCGGGTGTGGATTTCGTTGCGCGAGATCCGCCCGCCCAGCGACAGCACGAAGCCGTCATAGGTGCTGCCCTCGGCAAGCAGGATGTCGCCGTTGGTGACGTGGAAGGCCTCGGTGGAGTCCTCCTGGATACGGTAGTGGTTGAACACCGCGTCCTTGCCGACATCGGCCTCCAGCACCGCGTTGGCGAAGTAGATCGCGCCCTCGACGCCCGTGGACCGCTCTACCAGGGTCGCCTCGGCGCCCGCGCCCAGGCGCACCAGGGTGCGCTGGTGGAACGACAGGGCCGCGCCGCCGATACCGCCGGCGGACACATAGTGGATCGGCGCCTCGACCTTGGTGCCGGCCGGCAGGTCGATCACCAGGCCGTCGCTCATCAGCGCGTTGTTAAGCGCGATCAGCGGGCGGTCATCTGCGTTGGCAAGGCTGCCGAGCAGCGATTCGACCCGCGCCGGGTCCTCCGCCAGCAGGGCCGCCAGCGAGCCGACATAGGCGCCGTCCGGCAGCGCGCCGGCGTGCGACAGATCGGCGCGGAAGCGGCCGTCAACGAACACCAGGGCATGCACCGCATCACCGGGAATATCCAGCGCGACACCGTCAGGGGCCGCCGCGGTGGCCGCCGCCGGGGTGAAATCGGTGCGAGTCAGCGGCCGGTGCAGGTTGGTGTAGCGCCAGCGCTCCTCGCGCGGGGTCGGCACGCCGGCCTCGCTGTAGCGTGCGCGCCCGTCGGCGCGGAAGCGGCCGAGCCAGTCAAGCTCGGCGCCGGGGAGATCCCCCGCCAGGCGGTCGAAATGATCCGCGAAAGGCGGCGTCTGATTGGTCTTGTCAGTCATATTCCTGTTCCCGCTCAGGCCGCCTCGCCGATACCCATGCCGGCATAGCCCTTGGCTTCCAGCTCATGGGCCAGTTCCTTGCCACCGGACTGCACGATCTTGCCGTAGGCGAGGATGTGCACCTTGTCAGGCACGATGTACTCAAGCAGCCGCTGGTAATGGGTGATCACCAGCATGGCGCGCTTGGGATCACGCAGCGCGTTGACGCCGTCTGCCACCGTGCGCAGGGCATCGATGTCGAGGCCGGAGTCGGTCTCGTCGAGCACCGCCAGCTTCGGGTCGAGCACCGCCATCTGCAGAATCTCGTTGCGCTTCTTCTCGCCACCGGAGAAGCCGACATTGACGGCGCGCTTGAGCATCTCCTCGGACACGTTCAGGTCCTTCGCCTTCTCGCGGATCAGCTTGAGGAACTGCATCGCGTCGACCGGGTCCTCGCCGCGCGCCTTGCGCTGGGCGTTCAACGCGGTGCGCAGGAAGGTCATGCTCGGTACGCCGGGAATCTCGATCGGGTACTGGAAGGCCAGGAAGATGCCCTTCTGGGCACGCTCGTCGGCCTCCAGCTCCAGCAGGTCCTCGCCGTCATAGGTGATGGAGCCGCCGGTGATGTCATAGCCGTCGCGGCCCGACAGGATGTAGGAGAGGGTGCTCTTGCCCGAGCCGTTCGGGCCCATGATCGCGTGCACCTCGCCGGGCTGAATGTCCAGGTCGATCCCCTTGAGGATCTCCTTGCCGTCGACTTCGGCGCGCAAGCCTTTGATTTGAAGCATGATTTTTATTCCGTCCTTGAATGAATGCGTTGCCTAGCCGACGCTGCCTTCGAGGCTGATTCCCACCAGCTTCTGGGCTTCGACTGCGAATTCCATCGGCAGCTCCTGCAGCACCTCGCGGCAGAAGCCGTTGACCACCATCGCCAGCGCATCCTCCTCAGACAGGCCGCGCTGCATGCAATAGAACATCTGGTCCTCGCTGACCTTCGACGTGGTTGCCTCATGCTCCACGTGCGAGGTGCGGTTGCGCACTTCGATGTACGGCGTGGTGTGGGCGCCGCACTGGTCGCCGATCAGCAGGGAGTCGCACTGGGTGAAGTTGCGGGCGTTGTCGGCGTTCGGCATCACCTTGACCAGGCCGCGGTACATGTTGTCGGCGCGGCCCGCCGAGATACCCTTTGAGACAATCCGCGAGCGGGTGTTCTTGCCCATGTGGATCATCTTGGTGCCGGTGTCGGCCTGCTGGCGGTTGTTGGTGATCGCCACCGAGTAGAACTCACCGACCGAATGGTCGCCGCGCAGGATGCAGCTCGGATACTTCCAGGTGATGGCCGAACCGGTTTCCACCTGGGTCCAGCAAATCTTGGAATGATCGCCCCGGCAGTCGCCGCGCTTGGTGACGAAGTTGTAGATGCCGCCGCGGCCTTCCTCGTCGCCGGGATACCAGTTCTGCACGGTGGAGTACTTGATCTCGGCATTCTCCAGCGCGACCAGCTCGACCACCGCTGCGTGCAGCTGGTGCTCGTCGCGCATCGGCGCGGTGCAGCCTTCCAGGTAGCTGACGTAGCTGTCGGCCTCGGCGACGATCAGGGTGCGCTCGAACTGGCCCGTGTTCTGGGCGTTGATACGGAAGTAGGTCGACAGCTCCATGGGGCAGCGCACGCCCTTGGGGATGTAGACGAAGGTGCCGTCGCTGAACACGGCGGAGTTCAGGCAGGCGTGCTTGTTGTCCGCGTAGGGCACCACCGAGCCGAGATACTGTTTCACCAGCTCCGGATGCTCCTGCACCGCCTCGGAGAAGGAGCAGAAGATGACGCCCACTTCCTCCAGCTTGTCCTTGAAGGTGGTGGCGACCGAGACGCTGTCGAACACCGCGTCGACGGCGACGCCAGCGAGCACCTTTTGCTCGGAAAGCGGAATGCCCAGCTTCTCGTAGGTTTCCAGCAGCTTGGGATCGACCTCGTCGAGGCTCTTCGGCCCATCGCCCGCGGCCTTCGGCGCGGAATAGTAATAGGCGTCCTGGTAGTCGATCGGTGCGTGGTCGACCTTGGCCCACTCCGGCTCAGGCATCTTCAGCCACATCTCATAGGCCTTGAGACGCCACTCCAGCAGCCACTCGGGCTCGTTCTTCTTGGCCGAGATGAACCGGACGATGTCCTCGTTCAGCCCCTTGGGCGCGGTTTCCGACTCGATATCGGTCGAGAAGCCGTACTTGTAGCGCTCCTCGGTGACCGCGTTGACCTGTTCGATGGTTTCCTGAACCGCAGGCATTGCCTGTTCTCTCCTCTAGGCTTCGACGGTGGCACGGCCCGCTGACTGCGGGTCGGGGGCATCCGCGCGCGGCGGATAAGGGGTGTCAGGCAGCATGTCTGCCAGTGTTACGTCGGCAAGCGTCCGCTCGATTGCTTCGTTCACCATGTCCCAGCGTCCGCGCAGGGTGCAGAACGCCTCGACGCTGCAATGCCCGGTTCCCGGATCGAGGCATTCGACCAGGCTGACCGGGCCTTCGATGGCGGTGATGATGTCGACCACGGCGATCTGTTCCGGCGCACGCGACAGGCCATAGCCGCCGCCAGCGCCGCGCACCGAGCGCAGGACGCCGCCGCGCGCCAGCATCTTCAGCACCCGCCCGACGGTCGCCTCGGGCACGCGCGTCGCCGCCGACAGCGCAGCGGCGCTGGAGACCGGCTCGGGCCGGTGCGCCATCTCGCTCAGCAGGACAACCGCGTAGTCCGTCAGCTTGTTGAGGCGGATCATGCCTTCGCCATCAATTCGGGGAATGGATCGATGGCGTTTAAATAGGACTAAATAAGTCCTCTTTCAAGCTGAATCTTAGAATCATTCCAAAACACGGGGTCATGTCCGGTTACAGCCGTGTGCCGCCGGGCATAGTGGTGAAGCGCACCGGCAGGACACTGCGCTCGCGCCAGTCGCCGGCACTGCCCGATGCCTCCGCGCGCTGAACCAGGGTCAGCACCTGCGGCCCGTCCGGCGGCCCCTTGGGGATCACCAGCCTGCCGCCGGGCTTGAGCTGGGCGAGCAGCGGTTCAGGCAAGTGGTCGACCGCCTGGCGCACGATGATCGCGTCATAGGGCCCCTGCTCGGCGGCGCCGTAATAGCCGTCGCCGACCCCGGCGGTGACCTGGCCCGCGAATCCGGCTTCGGCAAGGCGCGCCATCGCCGCGGCAGCAACGGGCGACTGCAGGTCGACCGCCTGCACCTCGGCTCCCAAGGCCGCGAGGATCGCCGCCTGGTAGCCGCCGCCCAGCCCGACCAGCAGCACCCGGTCGCCGGGCGCGACCGCAGCGAATTCGGTCATCAGCGCGACGATGAAGGGCTGCGAGACGGTCTGGCCGTGGCCAACGGGCAGCGGCTGGTTGAGATAGGCGTAGGGCGCCAGCTCTTCAGGCACGAATCGGTGGCGTTCGACCGCGCCGAAGGCTTCGAGCACCCGCTCGGACAGCTCCTCACGCCCGGTCCAACGCCGCGCCTCGAAGGCCTCGGCAATGATCTGGGAGACCATCGCGAAGCGCGCCGTCTCCGGGTCGATATCCGGCGCGTCCATGCTGCCGCGCGCCGGCGCGCAGGCCCCCGCCGCCAGCAGCGCAAGCGCGCAAAGAAGTCCGGTATGGCGCAAGCGCCGCAACGATCCCATGGCAATCCTCCTGCGCCCATTCTAGGGCGGAGGGCCGCGGTCTTGGCAACCGCGCAGATTCCTGCTGCGCGCCGGGGCCGGGCGGGCTATGTGGAGGGCATGACCGCACGCACGCTCTATCAGATCGATGCCTTCACCGATGTCCCGCTGGGCGGCAACCCCGCCGCCGTGGTGCCGCTCGACGCGTGGCTGCCGGACGCGGTGATGCAGGCGATCGCGCTGGAAAACAACCTGTCGGAGACCGCCTTCATCGTGCCCGACGGCGGCGACTGGGCGATCCGCTGGTTCACCCCGGCGGTGGAGGTGGATTTGTGCGGCCATGCCACCCTGGCCTCGGCCTGGGCGCTGTTCGAGAAGATCGAGCCGGGCCGCACGGGCGTGACCTTCGCGTCCGCTAGCGGGCCGCTGATCGTCGCCAAGGCGGATGACGGCCTGCTGGAGATGGATTTCCCCGGCTTTTCCATTACCCCTGCGGAGATCCCGCCCGGCCTCGCCGACGGCCTCGGCGCGGTGCCCACGGGCGTCTGGCGCGGCGGCAGTGACGACCTGATCGCCCTGTTCGACAGCGCCGATGCGATCCGCGCGCTGACACCCGATTTCAGCACCCTGGCGCAGGTCGAGGCGTTCGGCATCGTCGCCACCGCGCCCGGCGACGACAGCGACATCGCCTCGCGCTACTTCGCGCCGCGCAAGGGGGTGAACGAGGACCCGGTCACCGGCCGCGCCCATTGCGTGGTCGCGCCGTTCTGGACCAAGCGGCTGGGCCAGGACCGGATTACCGCGCGGCAGTTGTCGGCGCGGGGCGGGTCGCTGGTTTGCACCGTGGCGGGCGACCGGGTGAAGCTCGCCGGGCGCTGCGCGCTCTATCTCGAAGGCACCATCACCGTCTGATGCCCGGCCCGGCGGACGGCGCGCTCGGCCCCTGCCCGCTGTGCGGCCGGCCCATGCTACCGGGCCCCAGCGTGGATCGGCACCATTGGGTGCCCCGCGCTGATGGCGGCAGGGACTGGGGCTGGATGCACCGCATCTGCCACAAGAAGATCCATGCGGTGATCGACCGCAAGACACTGGCGCGGGACTACACGGATGCAGCGCGCCTGCGCGCCCATCCGGAGATCGCCGCCTTCATCAAATGGGTCCGCCGCAAGCACCCGGAATTCACCGGGCGGCACCGCTAAGGCGTTACGGGCACCAGGCGCGCCAGGCGTCCCAGCCCTCGACCAGGTCCGCAAGCCGGGAATAACCGCCCCGGTCCGGGTGGGTGCCATCACCATCGAGCGCCTCGGCGCGCCATTCCGGTACCGCCAGCAGGGTCCCGGCGGTGGCGAGGAAGGGAATCTCCAGCTCCGCGCACAGCGCGCCCAACGCGCCGGTCAGCGCCATAATGCCCCGGTTGACCTCGTCGTCGGTCATCGGCGGCGGGCCAACCATCATCGTCGGACGCCACATCCGTGCTTCGGTGAGGATCGCCCGCGCATTGGCGAGCGCCTGGTCCGGCGCGACCCGCGGTGTGCCGTCGATGATGTTGCAGTCGTTGCTGCCAAAGCTGAACAGCAGCCGCCCGTCCACCGCGTCTCCCATCCATTGCTCGGGCAGCCGGCCATCAGCCTCGGCGCGCCAGCGTGCGGCGATGTCCGCACTGGTATTGCCGCGAATTCCGAGGTTGTAGATGGTCACGTCGTGGCCCCGGTCCCGCGCCGACGCCCCCACCCGCCCCGGCCAGCCGAGGCAGGCCCCGTCGCCGGTGCCGTTGGTGAAGCTGTCGCCGATGAAGCAGATGCGCATGGCGGTTACAGCCCCGAGGGCAGCGGCGAGCCGGAGAACTTGTCCGAACCGACCAGCGCGTCGCGCCCGCCATGCTTGTCGACCAGCGCCTGCTGGGACGCCTTGGCCGCGGCGTCCATCGCCTCGGGATCGCAGATGCGGCGCAGGTCCTGCTCCAGCTCAGCCAGGATCGCGGCGTGGTCCGGGTCGGCGGCGAGGTTATTGGCCTCTTCCGGGTCGGTCTCCAGGTCGAACAACTGCGGCGCGAGGCCCGCGTAGTAGATCAGCTTGTAGCGCCCGCGCTTGAGCATGTAGCAGCCGGTCACCGAGGACACCGCGTGGTATTCGCTGAAGATCGGCCGGTCCGGTTCCGCCGGCGCGGCCGCCGTGGCGAACAGCGAGCGGCCGGCCAGCTCAGCCTGTTCGGTCTCGTCCAGCGCCAGCCCCGCCGACTCCAGGATCGTCGGATAGAGGTCCACCAGCGAGACCGGCGTCTCCACCACCGCGCCCTGGGCTACGTCCGGCCCGGCCAGCACCATGGGGATGGCGACCGATTCCTCATACATGGTCGATTTGCCCCACATGCCCCGGGTGCCGAGGCTCTCGCCATGGTCGGAGGTGTAGATGACGGTGGTGCTGTCCTCCAGCCCGGCCTCACGCAGTGCCGCCAGCACCTTGCCGAGCTGGTCGTCGATGAAGCTGCACAGGCCGTAATAGGCGGCGATACCGACCTTGCGCGCCTCGTCGTCGGCGAAATGCACGTCGACGGCGTAGCTCTCCCGGTAGGCGGCGTCATAGGGATGATCGGATGCCTTCGCCGGCAGGTCGATCTTGTCCGTCGGATACATCGCGAAGTATTCCGGCGGCGCGACCAGCGGATAATGCGGGCAAACGAAGGAGATGTAGGTCACCCACGGCTTGTCGCCGTATTTCGGCGCGTCCTCGACCAGCCAGCGCGCGGCCTCCGACGCGGTCGCCCGGTCATAGCGGATGTAGGTGGTGTCGCCGGCGCCGATCTCGGTGGCGATCTTCTTCTTATCCCGTCGCGGCAGTTCGTCGCGCACCGAGCCGAGGATGTCGCCGCCATTGGCGGCCACATGCATCGCCAGAAGCTGTTCGTCAAAACCGGTGGGGTCGTCGTCGCTGCGGAAGTGCAGCTTGCCGACCGACGTGGTGCGGTGCCCCGCCTGCTGCAACCGCCGGCCCCAACTCGGCACCGCGCCGTCATAGGGATGCGCGTTATCCCAGTGGCCGATGCGGTGGACGTAGCGCCCGGTCATGAAGCTGGCCCGCGCCGGCACGCAGATCGGACAGTTGGTGTAGGCCTGGGTGAAGCGGGTGCCCCGTGCGGCGAGCGCATCCAGGTTCGGCGTCTTCACCATCTGATGGCCATAGCAGCCGGCAGCCGCCCGCTGATGCTCGTCGGCCATGATGAACAGGAAGTTCGTCGGCTTCGCCATGCTGCGCCCCCCGGTTTGCTTTCTTCCGGTTTAGCACGCCGCGCGGCGGCGCACGACCATGGCCCTCAAGGCGTCAGGCCGAAGGCCCCCGCGATGATGTAGAGGCCGAGCAGCAGCAGGGCGGCGAAGAACACCTTGCGGAAGGTGGCCTCGGGCAGGCTCTGGCGAACCTGCTGGCCCAGCGCCATGCCCAGCAGGGCGGGCAGCAGGCCGGTCGCCGACAGCACGCCGAGATCCTGATCCAGCATGCCGTTGTCCTGCAGCGCGATGGCGAGCGCCACGGTGGACACCGTGAACAACACCCCCATTGCCTGGATCAGCATGTCGCGCGGCAGGCCGATGGCTTGCAGGAACATCACGCCCGGCACCACGAAGGAGCCGGTCATCCCGGTCAGCAGCCCGTTGACCGCGCCCAACACCGGGCCGGCCCAGGACTCGGTCGCCGGCGGCACGGTCAGTCGCAGGCCGCCCAGGCTGATCGCGGCATAGACCACCAGCAGAAGCCCCAGCAGCGCCGACAGCCAGGCGAGGTCGATGCGGGTCAGCGCCGCAGCGCCGAACCAGACGGTCACCCCGGCCATCACCAGGAACGGCCAAAGCCGCCGCAGCACCGCGGCGAGATGCCCGCCGTTGACCGCCTGCCAGAGATTGGTGACGAAGGACGGCACCAGCAACAGCGCCATCGCCTGGGGCAGCCCCATGGCCACCGTCAGCAGCGCGAGGCTGACCGTGGGCAGGCCAAGGCCGATCACGCCCTTCACCATCCCCGCAAGCAGGAAGGTGGCGGCGATGGCGAACAGGGTGCCGAAATCCTCCATGGCGGGGAGACTAGCCGTCCGTCAGCCGGCGAACCAGCGCCACACGAACCACAGGCCGAGGATAGCGATCGCTATCTCGACGATGAGCGTGTGCAAGCGCATGTCCATGCGCCGGATCATCCAGCGCGCGGCGTAGGTGCCGGGGATCGAGGTCAGGCCGATCAGCACGCCGAGCATCACCAGCGGCGCATCGAGCAGGCCGAATCGGCTGAACATGGCGGAGACCACCAGCCCGGTGCCGAAGGAGACGCAGGCATCGGTGCCGAGCAGCGCGGTGCCGCGCAGGCCACTGCTGATCAGGATCGGCACGATCAGCGAGCCGGTCCCCGGCAGGCTGCCGCGCACCGCGCCCCACAGCCCGGACAGCACCATCAGGCGGCGCGGCGTGACCGTGAAGCGGCGGCGCTCCAGCCAACGCCGCAGCGGCCCGGCCGCCATCAGGAACAGGCCGACCAGCAGGGTCAGCTCCTCGGCCGGCAGCACGGTGTAGAGGGTCGCGCCGACGACCGAGAAGGGCAGCGCCGGCAACAGCACCCGCCCGATGGTGGCGCGCTCCAGGTCGCGGCGGTAGACCCAGACCCGGCTCGCGTTCATCAGCAGGCTGGCTACCGTGGTCAGCGGCACCAATGCCTTGATGCCGACCATTGGCACCAGCAGGGCTGAGAGCAGCAGCATCGCGCCGAAGCCGCTCAGCGCACCGATGGTGGTGGTGACCAGCGCAAGCGCCAGTACCAGGCCGACCTGGATCGGGTCGTAGGCGTTGAGGAAGGCAGCCAGCAGCTCGGCGAGCGGCGCCGGCACGCCGGCGGATCAGCCGCGGAAGGCGGCGAGGCCCGAGAGGTCCGCCGCGTCGAACAGCGATGCGCAGGCGCCGGCCAGCGCATCGGTCTGCGCTGTGTCCCAGCCGCCGAAGGCGCAGTTGGCGCGGAACTTCGCCTCGATCTCCGCGTCGGGCAGCGATTCGCGCGCGCCGCCACGCAGATGCGGCTGGCGCATCTCGGCCACCGAACCATCCTTCATGGTGGCGCGAACATGGCCGGAATAGTTACGCGGATACTCGTCGTCCGGGTCGATCTCGTAAGACACCTTGCCGGCGAGGCCGAGGATGGTCTCGTCGCGCACCTTTGCCTCGGTGAACTGGGCCAGGCCCGCGCCGCCGTCCACCAGGCCGACGGCGACGCAATAGGCGCCGCTGAACTTCGCCGAGTACGGGGTGGTGGGGCGGATCTTCTCGGCCACCGGCTCCCACAAGCGGTGCACTGTCCCCTCACCCACCTTGCAGGTGATCGATTCGATCTCGGCCGGGTCGACGCCCTCGGCCTTGAGCCGCACCGCGCAATCGATGAACGGCTGGGTCATGGTGCCGCAGGCATACGGCTTGAAGGCGATGTTGGGCATGTGCCAGGTCTCACCGAGGCCGTCGGCGATGTGGCTATAGTCCCGGTCGATCCCGGGGACCGCGAAGGTATAGAAGAAGCCGTGCTCGCCCTCGAATACGGTGCGGGGCCCGAGGAAGCCCTCGCGGCCCATGAGCGCCGCGCGCAGGCCGGCCTGGGCCGACCAGCCGGCATGCAGACGCTTGGTCCAAGCGCCCTCGGCGAGATACTCGATGATGCCTGACGCGAAGCTGCCAGCCACGCCAAGCGCATCCACCGCCTGCTGATGGGTAAAACCAAGGGCGCGCGCCACCCCGATCGCCGCGCCCATGGTGCCGATCACCGCGGTCGGATGGAAACCCGCCCGGTGCACCGCGGTCGGCGCCACCAGGGCGAGCCGGCACATCAGCTCTGTACCCGCCACATAGCCCGCCAGCACATCGGCGCCGGTGCGGCCGTAGCGCTCGCACACCGCGAGCACCGCGGGCAGCACCACCGCGGTGGCGTGAACCGGGGTGCCCTCGAAGGTGTCGTCGAAGTCCTCGCCGTGGGACGCCAGGCCGTTGACCAGGGCCGCACCCGCGGTATCGAAGCCGCGGTCATGGCCGAACGCGGTGCAGTCGCCCGCCCCTTCCCAGGACCGGGCCACGGCGAGCAGGTAGTCCTCACCACGCGCGGCCACGCACAGCCCCGCATGGTCGAGCAGGGCGCGGGCCGCGACCGCGCGCGCGTCCGCCGGCAGCGCCGCGGCGTCGAGCGAAAGCGCCCAGGCCGCGAACCGTTCGGAAGCTGACTCGCTCACTCGCCCGTCAAGCCTTCCTTCTTGCGCAGCATCGGACTGAGGAACCGCCAGATGGTCCCACCGAAGACGCTGAGGAAGGTCAGCGCGAAGAACAGGTTGCAGATCCAGCTCTGGAAGAAGCCAAGCCAATTGTTGTCGAACACGATCATCGCCTGCGACCAGTTCTCCTCCACCAGATGGCCGAGGATCAGGCCCATGACGAAGGGCGCCGGGCCGAAGCCGTGCCGCGTCATCAGGTAGCCGACGACGCCGGCGGCCAGCATCACCCAGACGTCGAACAGCGACTGGCTGAAGGAATAGGCGCCGATCATCGCGAACACGAACACCGACGGCCACAGGAAGGTCCGCGGGATCAGGGTCACCCGCGAGAACAACTTGGCGCCGGCCAGGCCGACCAGCAGGAACAGCACGTTGGCGACCAGCATGGCGGTGAAGATCGCGTAGACGAACTCCGGCGTCTCGCGGATCAGCGTCGGCCCGGGCCGGAAGCCGTGCATGGTCAATGCCGCGAGGATGATCGCCGTGGTGCCGGAGCCCGGAATGCCGAGCGCCAGCGTCGGCACCATGGCGCCCCCAGTGCCCGCATTGTTGGCGGACTCAGGCCCGGCGATGCCCTCAATGGCGCCCTTGCCGAACTCATGCTTGTTCTTCGACCAGCGCTTGGCCTCGTTGTAGCCCATGATGGCTGCGACCGTGGTGCCTTCCGCGGGCAGGATGCCGATGAAGGTGCCGACGCCGCTGCAGCGCAGGACGGTGGGCAGGATCTGGCGGATGTCGCCCATGGTCGGCAGCTTGATAGCGACCGACTTGATGCGTTCGCGCACCACGTCCATCTCCTCGGCCTGGCGCAGCAGTTCGCCCATGGCGAACAGGCCGATCAGCACCGGCACGAACAGGATGCCTTCATGCAGTTCGGGAACGCCGAAGGTGAAGCGTTCCTCGCCGCTGATCAGGTGGGTGCCGACGGTGCTGATCATCACCCCGGCCATGCCCGCGATCAGGTTGCGCAGGGACGAGCGGCCGCTGATGGTGGCCAGCATCGACAGGCCGAACAGGGTCAGCGCGAAATACTCCTGCGGCCGGAAGCTCAGCGCGATGGCCGCCAGCAGCGGGGTGGCGACGATGAATACCGCGAGGCTGAGGATGCCGCCGACGACGCTGGAGAAGGCGGCGATGCCGAGCGCCCGGCCCGCCTCGCCGCGCTGCGCCAGCGGATAGCCGTCGAGCGCCGTGGCGACCGCCGGCGGCGCACCCGGCGTGTTGATGAGGATCGCGGTGATCGAGCCGCCGAAGGTGCCGGCGCAATACAGCGCCGCCATCATGGCGATCGCCGGGATCGGCTCCATGCCGATGGTGAATGGCAGCAGCAGCGCCACCGCCATCAGCGAGCTGAGGCCGGGCAGCGCGCCGACCAGCACGCCAATCACCACGGAAATGAAAATCAGGACGAAGTTGAACGGATCGAGCAGCAGCGTGACGCCGGTGATGATCGCTTCGGTATTCATGACACCGGGTCCTTATCGGAAGATGTGGCCGGTAAGGCCGGGAATGAAGTTCACCAGCAGGCCCTGCACGAAGATGAGCCCGACCACGACCGGGAACAGCGCCGCATAGATGCCGATCAGCCAGTAGCGCCGCTCGCCCCAAAGCAGCGGCAGCACGATGCAGGCGGTCACCATCGAGAGGTAGGTGCCGGCCCAGGGCATGATGCCCACGACGATGCAAAGGGTGGCGGCAGACAGATAGACGATCAGCCTTACCGGACGGCGCCGGTCGTCGTCGATGTCCACCCCCTTCTTCATCAGGAAGTAGTTTTCGAAGGGCATCAGCACGGTCATCGCGACGATGGCAAACAGCACGGTGCGCGGGAACAGCGCCGGCGTGATGCTATGGCCGAGCAGCGGGTTCGGCTCGCCGTAGTTGAAGGTGTCGATATAGAGCACCAGGCAACCCGCGAGGATTGCCAGAGCGATGATCGTGTCCCAGAGATTCAGGAGCGGGGGCGCCGGATTGCCGGCGCCCCCCTCCGTTCCGGGCTGATTCTGATCAGCCATCGTTAACTTCCTTATTGCGGCCGCTTACTTGTCGAGGCCGAGCTTGGTCACCGCCTCCTTGGCGACGGCGTATTCCTCGCGGAGGTTTTTGGTCCACTCGTCGGCCCCGGCGACGCTGTCAGCGGGGTTGAGGCCGGCGCTGCGGAGGTAGTTGGCGAAGATTTCGTGCTGCATCCCCTTCACCATGGCGTCTTCCAGCGCCTTCAACGCTTCCGGCGGGGTGCCGGACCGCACCGCGTAGCCGCGGGTGGTGTTGATCTTGATGTCCCAGCCCTTCTCGAAGGAGGACGGCACATCGGGATAGTCCGTCAGACGGCCGTTGTTGTAGACCAGCAGCGGACGGACCTCGCCATCCTCGATCTGGCCAACGGCCTCGGACACGTTCAGCAGGGTCGCATCGACCGCGCCGGACAGCAGGGCATTCATCGACTTACCACCGCTGCCGAAGGGCACGACCTTGTACTTGATGCCGGCCGCAGCCGCCCAGCGGATCAGGCCGACATGCTCGGTGCCACCGATGTTGGCAACCGCCCAGTTCAGCGGCCGCTTCTGCGACTCGGCGAACAGTTCGTCGATGCTCTGGAACGGGCTCTCCTTGCGCACGATCAGGAAGTTAGGATCGTCCATCGCCCGCGCCACGCCCTGGAAGTCGTCGATGGTCAGCGGCGACTTGCCGCGGGCCAGGGTGTAGAGGTGAGTCTGGGTCATCGCGGCGATGGTGCAGCCATCGGCCGGACGGCTCTTGAGATACTCATGCGCATTCGCCGAACCGCCGCCGCGCTTGTAGACGACGATCATGTCCTTGGCGTACTTCGCGCGGGTCAGGTAACGGCGGGTACGGATCATCATCATCCGCGCCGTGGTGTCGGTGCCGCCGCCCGGCGAGGCGTGCGAAATCACCTCGACCATGTCGCAGGTCGGCTGCTTGTCTTGAGCGACCGCCGTGCCCGGCATGGCCAGGGCAGCGGCGAACGCCACGGCGCCGCCGGCAATAAGCGCGCGACGCGGTGTCATCGAAGTGTGGATCATGGGGTTTACCTCCGGTTTCTCGATCAGCGCCTGCTGGCCAGTACCGGCAGCCTGCCTGGCCACCGTTCGGGTCGTCTCGGCCCACGCCGCCGGGACCTGTCCCGAAACGCCGTGGAGCGTCCGTTGATGTATGGCGGAGAGTCGGTAGCGACGCTCCTCCCGTGGGTGTTGCCGGATTCGTGGTCCCGCACTCGCCCCTTGGCGGGTTAGCGGTTGCCCGGCTTCACCGCAAATTGTTACGGTATGAGTCAGATTGTCAACACCAGACACCTGACAATGTGGCTTTTCTTCAAAAGCCCGGGATTTCGGAAGATCGGCGTGGCGGAAGCAGGCGAAACAGCGGCAAGCAATGGCGAGGACGGCACCCAGGCCGCGTCCGCGATTGCCCTGCTGCAATCCAAATCCCTGCCGATGCTGGTGCAGGAAGACATCATCGCGCGCATCGCCAACGGCGCACTGGAGGCGGGCGACAAGCTGAGCGAGAACGCGGTGGCCTCACGTCTGGGCGTCAGCCGCGGCCCGGTGCGCGAGGCGTTCCGCACCCTGGAGCGCGCGGGCCTGCTTCAATTCGAGCGCAACCGCGGTGTCACCGTGCGGCGCATCACGGTGCGCGAGGCTTCGGAGATCTTCGAACTGCGCGCGGCGCTCGATGCCTTCGCCTGCCGGCTGGCGGCCGACTGCATCACCGATGCGCAGATCGAGCGGCTGTCCAGGCTGATCGACAGCATGCAGGAGGCCGCAGATCGCAATGACGTCGGCGGCTACCTGCCGGTCAACCTGACCTTCCATGACGCAATCATCGAGATCGCCGGCAACAGCCGGCTGGCTGAGGTCTACGGCGACCTGGTGAACCAGATCCTGCTGTTCCGCCGCCGCACCCTCAGCGAGGGCCGCGGTCCGGCCGCCGCCAACGACGAACACCGGGTGATCCTTGATGGGCTGAAACGCCGCGATCCGGATGCCGCGGCCGCCGCCATCCGGGACCATGTGCTGAGCGCCCGCGACCGCATGCTCAAAGTGGTCAGCGGCGCCAACTAGCCCGCTACCCCCGCCGCGCCTCGACGCAGGCCAGCGCCACCGCATCGAGGATGGCGTCGGTATCGATGCCCTGCACCCGATAGATGTCCGGAATGTCGGCGGACTGGCCAAACTGGGTCGCGCCGAGCGGATAAACCCGCCGCCCCGCCGCGCCGCCCAGCCAGGACAGTGCCGCCGGGTGGCAGTCATGCACGGTGATCAGGGCTGTGGCCGGCCCGAGCGGCGCCAGCAGCCGGTCGAGATGGCAGCCCCCTGCCCCGTCGCCTCGGGCGCGCGCCCGCTGAGCTGCTTGCCAGTCGCGATGCAAGCGGTCCGGCGAGGTGACGTTGAGTACGCCGACACCGGCGATGTCGTCGGCAAGGGCATCCGCCGCCGCCAGCGCCTCGGGCGCGACCGCGCCGCTGAACACGATGGCGACATCGGCCGCCGGGCCCGGCGGCCGCAGCCAGTAGCCCCCGGCCACCACGTCGGCGGTGAGCGCCGCATCCATGGTCCGCGCCGGCTGGTCCAGCGTCCGGGTGGTCAGCCGCAGGAAAAGAGCGTCTCCGTCCGGCGCCTGCATATGGCCGAAGCCCCAGGCCATGATCGCCGCCAGCTCGTCGGCGTAAGCGGGCTCAAAGGACAGCAGCCCCGGCTGGCCCATGCCGATCAGCGGCGTCGACAGCGACTGGTGCGCACCGCCTTCGGGTGCCAGGGTCACGCCTGACGGCGTCGCCGCCAGCATGAAGCGTGCGCCCGAATAGCAGGCGTAATAGAGCGCATCGAGACCGCGGCCAATGAACGGATCATACAGCGTGCCGACCGGCAACAGCCGGGCGCCAAAATGCTCGCCCGACAGGCCCAGCGCGCACAGCATCAGGAACAGGTTGTTCTCCGCGATGCCCAGCTCGACATGCTGGCCGTGGCGGTGCATCGCCCATTTCTGGGCCGAGACCACCTTCTCCTCGCGGAACACGTCCTCGCGCGGGCGATGGCTGAAGATGCCACGCCGGTTCACCCACGGCCCGAGGTTGGTCGATACGGTCACATCCGGCGAGGTGGTGACCAGCCGCGATGCCAGCTCGCTGTCGCCCTTCGCCAGTTCGGCGAGGATCTGGCCGAACGCCGCCTGGGTCGCGGTCTTGGCATGTGGGGGCAGGGTCAGCGTTTCGGGCACAGCGACCGGCGCGGTGGCCATACGGCGCGGGCCCGCGGCAGTGTAGGGCGCGGCGTCGATGAAGGATTGCAGGCTTTCGGCCGGCAGGTCGCGGCTGTCCAGCGCATCCCACTCCGCCCCCTCGGCGATGCGCTGGGCGGCGCGGAAGCCAGCCATCTGCTCCGGCGTCATCAGGCCGGCATGGTTATCCTTGTGGCCGGCCAGCGGCGTGCCGTGCCCCTTGATGGTGTAGGCGATGAAACAGTGCGGCACGTCGTCATCGACATCGGTGGCGGCGGCATCGAACGCCTCAGCCACCGCTTCCATGTCGTGCCCGGCGAGGTTTGTCATCAGCGCGTGCAGCCCGGCATCGTCATGGGCATCAAGCAGTTCGGGAATGCCGTTGACTCCCTGCAGGTCGGCGCGCAGCCGGTCGCGCCAGACGCCCGGCTCGCCGCTCTGGCCCTTGAACACCAGCGCCGAGTAGAGGTCGTTGGGGCAGTTGTCGATCCAGTCGTGCAGGGCCTGGCCGCCTGGCTGGGCGAACGCCGCCTCCAGCCGCTTGCCGTATTTCAGCAGCACGATCTTCCAGCCCACGGTGCGGAAGAACGACGTGATCTTCTGGAACAGCTGGTCGGAGACGACGCCGTCTAGGCTCTGGCGGTTGTAGTCGATGATCCACCACAGGTTCCGCACGTCATGCTTCCAGCCCTCCAGCAGCGCCTCGAAGACGTTGCCCTCGTCGAGCTCGGCATCGCCCATGATCGCCACCAGCCGCCCGCGGGGCGTTTCCGGCGGAGTCAGCTTGTGCAGATGCACGTAGTCCTGCACCAAAGACGAAAACAGCGTGGTCGCCACCCCCAGCCCGACCGAACCGGTGGAGAAGTCGACCAGATCATTGTCCTTGGTGCGCGAAGGGTAGGACTGCACCCCGCCGAGGCCGCGGAAACGTTCCAGCGCGGCGCGCTCCTGCTTGCCCATCAGATACATGATGGCATGGAACACTGGGCTGGCGTGGGGCTTGACCGCGATGCGGTCCTGCGGGCGCAACGCGCTGAAATATAGCGCGGTCAGCAGCGTCGTCACTGACGCGCAGGACGCCTGATGGCCGCCAACCTTGAGGCCGTCGCGCGACGGGCGTTCATGGTTGGCGTGATGGATCATCCAGCTCGCCAGCCAAAGCACGCGGCGCTCCAGCGCCTTCAGGCAGGCGAGGCGGCCGGGTGTCTCAACCAGCGAAAGATCGGGCCCAGGCATCAGCGTCTCCCGTTGTCGGACGCGGTGTTCCTTCCCCCTAGCGGGCAGTGTAGCGGCGCGCCCGTCGACGGGCCAGCGGCGGAACGCCTAGACTGATAGCCCCCACCTTACGGGAGCCCGTGATGTCTGCCTCCCCGACCGAAACGCTTGCCGCCTATATCGCCGGCGCCGCCGGTGCGGCCCTGCCCGACGCCGTGCATCAGCGCACCCGCCAGCACATCCTGGTGATGCTTGCCTGCATGATTTCCGGCTGCGACCTGAAGCCGGGGCAGTTAGCGCTGGGAATGGTGACCGACGCCGGGGATGCGGGCGAGGCGTCCCTGCCGGGCACCGCGTTGCGTGCGCCGGGTGAAATCGCCGCCTTCGCCAACGGCATGACCGCGCGGGCCGACGAATCCGACGACGTACACGCCCGGTCGCGCGCGCATCCCGGCGCCTCGATAGTTCCCGCCGCCCTGGCCATGGGGGAACGCGAAGGCGTCTCTGGCGAGACACTGGTGCGCGCCGTGGCTGCTGGCTACGACATCGGTTGCCGGGTGGTACCGGCGCTCGGCCTCGCCCAGGTCGAGGACCGGGGCTTCGGTCCGCAGGCCATCGGCCAGGTGTGGGGCGCCGCGGTTGCCGCCGCCGTCTGTGCTGGCATCGATGCGCATGCGGCGCGCTATCTGCTGTCCTACGCGGCGCAGCAGACCGGCGGCCTGCAAAGCTGGTACGCCGACGAGGAGCATGTGGAATGCTCCTTCTTCATGGGCGGGATGCCGGCGCGGGACGGGTACTGGGCGGCGGCGATGACCGCCGCGGGATTTACCGCCAACCCCGACGTGTTCGCCGGCGACTGGACCTTCCAGCGGGCCTATGGCGACGGCGCCTCGGATCTGGGTGAGCTGACCGCCGGGCTGGGGGAGCGCTTCGAAGTGATGGAGACCAGCCTCAAGGCCTGGACCGTGGGCTATCCGATCCACGCCAGCCTCGACGCCTTGCTGGCGCTGCGCGCCGAACATGGGCTTACGCCGGACAATGTCACCGCGATCCGCGCCATCGTACCTGCGCGCGACGGCGTCATCGTCGACGGCCGCAGCAGCCCGAACATCAACCTGCACCATGTGCTGTCCCTGGCCCTGATCGACGGCACCGTGACCCTCGACAGCAGCCACGACGCGGCGCGCATGGCCGACCCGGCGGTGCTGGCAGTGCGCGGGAAGATCAGCCTGGTGCTGGACGAGGAAATGCAGAATCTGATGCCACGCCGCACCGCCACCGTGGAGGTGGACACCACCGACGGACGGACCGTGTCCCACCGTATCGAGGCCGTGAAAGGCACTCCGGACCTGCCGATGACCCAGGACGAGGTGGAGGCGGTTGCCCTCGGGCTGATGGCGCCGTGTCTCGGCGACGCCGGCGCGGCTGCACTGACCGACGCGGTGCGCGGGCTGACCGGTATCGCCGACATCCGCACGCTGCGCCCCCTGTGGCGCCGGGAGACCTAGACCGCCATGCCCCTTGCCGAGACCCTGCGCGACTTCGTCTATGCCACCGACCTGGCCAGCTTGCCCCCAGACATTCTGGATGACGGGCGGCGGCGCATCCTTGATGTGGTCGGGCTGGCGCTGGCCGCGGCGGAAGAACCGCTCGGCCGCGCGGTACTCGGCGGCGCGCGGGCCATGGGCGGCGGCGGCGGCGCGCACGCGCTGGGCAGCGGGGCAGCCCTGAACCCGGCGGACGCGGCGATGGTCAACGGCACCCTGGCCCACGCCATGGACTATGACGACACCCACCTGCCCTCGCTGGTGCATCCCAGCGCGCCGGTGGTGGCCACGGCGCTGGCCGTCGGCGAGGCGGCGGGGGCGTCCGGGGCCGAGGTGCTCGCCGCGGTGATCGCCGGCAACGAGGCGATTTGCCGGCTCGGCATGGCCGCACCGGGTGCTTTCCATAAGACCGGCCTTCACCCGACCGGGGTGCTCAGCGCGCCCGGCGCGGCGCTGGTTGCCGCGCGGCTCGCCGGCCTCAGCCCGGAGGCGGCACTGCATGCCTGCGGGATCGCTTGCAGTCAGGCGTCGGGGATTCTTGAATCCTACGCCGACGGTACCTGGGTGAAGACCCTGCATCCGGGCTGGTCGGCCCATGCGGGGATCGCGGCGGCGCGGCTGGCAGGCGCCGGCTTTACCGGCCCGGCGAGCGGGCTCGACGGCCGCTTCGGCCTGCTGCGCGCCATGCTCGACGGCCCCGACACCGCGCTCGATCTCGCCGCCGCGGCGGACGGCCTCGGCGATCATTGGGAAAGCCGGTCGAACTACTACAAGATCTATCCCTGCGCCCAGGTGATCCTGCCGGTCGCCGACCTGGCGCTGGCCTGGCGGGCGGAAGGGATCGATGCGGCGGACATCACCGCCATCCACCTTGAGGTGCCGGCGCGGGTCATCCCGGTGGTATGCGAACCGCGTGAGGCGAAGGTTGCGCCGCGCACCGGCACCCATGCCCGTGCCAGCCTCGCCTGGTGTACCGCGCGCGCCCTGCTGCACGGCGACCTGGGCATCGACGCCTTCAGCGAGGACGCCGCCGCCGATCCGGCGGTGCGCGCCCTGGCGGACAAGGCCAACCACGCGCCGCTCGACCCGGAACCGGACGGGGATGGGTTCCCCGGGGCGCTGACGCTGACCTTCGCGGACGGGCGCAGCGAACGGCGCGCCGCCCTGTCCCGGCGGGGCCATCCGGGCGAGGCGGACACGCCGGCGGCCATCGACGCCAAGTTCCGCGCCTGCGCCCGCCGGATGCTGGATGGCCCGCGCACCGACGCCCTTGCCGCCGCCATCGGCGCCATCGAGGACGCGAAGTCAGTCGCCGAGGTGATGGCGCTGGCCTCGCACGCTTGACGCCTGCGCCCCTCCGCGGCTAGTTTCCCGGCCAGGCGAGTGATTGCAGATTGTCTGCAATCAACAGCCCGAAGACCGAAAATCCGCACCGCAACGCCGCTTGGCCGCTCCGGCCCAAGAGGTGCGCGTGCGTGTTTTCTTTAACAACGGGAGTAGAGAGTTGATGACTGCTTTGCGTGCGAGTTTGTTCGCTGCCGCGGCTGTTGCCGTGGCCCTGCCGTTGGCCCAGGCCGAGGCGATGTCCCACGGCAAGAAGCCCCAGGACCTGGCCATTGTCACCGGCAACACCGGCGGCACCTTCTACCCGGTCGGCGTCGGCCTGGCGAAGCTGCTGTCGGATGCCGGCATGAAGGCGTCGGCGGACGTCGGCGGCGGCAATTCCAACGTGATCTCGATTTCCACCGGCAAGGCGGACATCGGCTTCACCTTCAGCCCGACCGTCGTGTTCGCGGCCAACGCCGAGGGCCCGTTCAAGCAGAAGGTCACCAACCTGAAGGGCCTGGGCACGCTGTACACCAACGTCACCCACATCGCGGTGACCGCGGACAGCGGCGTGACCACCGTGAAGGGTCTGAAGGGCAAGCCGTTTGCCTCGCAGCCGCTGAGCGCGGGTTCGGCCACCTTCTTCCGCATGGTGCTTGAGGCCAATGGCATGACCGAGGACGACCTTGATGTGGTCGTGCGCGGCGGCCCGGCCCAGGGCGCCCAGGCGGTGCGTGACCGCCGCTCGATCGGCTTCCAGGCCACCACCGGCTTCCCGAACGGCTCGTTCTCCGAGGGCTTCATCGCCGTGCCGATGAACCTGCTGGATATCGACGATGCCACCTTCAGCTGGATCAACGGCAAGAACCCGGGCCTGACCCGCGCGCAGATCCCGGCCGGCACCTACAAGGGCCTGGACAAGGCGGTGAACTCGATCGGCGCCAGCACCATCCTGGTGGTCAACGAGAAGATGTCCGACGACGACGCCTATCACATCGTCAAGGGCGTCATCGACAACATCGGCAGCCTGACGCCGGTGCACGGCGCGGTGCGCAGCCTGACGGTGGAGAAGATGTCGAAGATTGCCGGCATCGAGATGCACCCGGGCGCCGCCAAGGCTTACAAGGAAGCCGGCTTCTAGGCCGACCGCCTTTCTAAGCGACGGCAGGCCGGCGGCGGGGCACACCCGCCGCCGGCCGCCCTTTTATTGTTTTCTGCCTTTTTCTGAACGCCGCAGTGGAGCGCGCCATGGACGCGGCCCTCGACCGCATTGCCGCCTGGGTCATCCTGCCGCTGGGCATCGCCGCCGCCATCGGCATGTCCGGCTATCACCTTTACACCGCCTATGCCGGCACCCCGCAGGCGGAGTTCCACTACCCGGTCCATGTGCTGTTCGCGCTCTCGGTGCTGTTCCTCTATCAGGCGCACCGGGCCCAGGGCCCCTGGCGCGGCGCGAAGATGGCCATCGACCTTGTACTCGTCGGCATTACCGGCTGGGCCACCGCTTATCTGTTCCTCAACGCCGACTATCTCGCCAACCGGTTCGTCTATGTCGAGCCGCTGACCAACATCGAGATGTTCCTCGGCATCGCGCTGGTGGGCATCATTCTGGAGGCGGCGCGGCGCACCATCGGCTGGGTGCTGGTCTGGCTGACCCTGTTCTTCATCGCCTTCGCGCTGTGGGGCAACCACCTGCCCGAGCCGTTCTACCACCGCGGCTTTTCCGTCGAGCGCATCGTCGAGCAGAGCTACATGACGCCCGACGGCATCTGGAACGTGCCGGTTGCGGTGACCGCCAACTTCATCTTCCTGTTCGTGCTGCTGGGCGCCTTCCTGCTGTCGTCCGGCGCGGGCAGCTTCTTCACCGACATGGCGCGCGCGCTGACCGGCCGGCTGACCGGCGGCCCGGCGAAGACCGCCGTCGTCTCCAGCGCCTTCATGGGCATGCTGTCGGGCTCGTCTCCGGCCAACGTGGTGACCACCGGCTCGTTCACCATCCCGGCGATGAAGAAGGTCGGCTACGATTCCGACTTCGCCGCTGGCGTCGAGGCGGTGGCGTCGTCCGGCGGGCAGATCACGCCGCCGATCATGGGCTCCGCCGCCTTCCTGATGATCGAGTTCGTCGGCGTGCCTTACCTCGAGATCATGTCGGTCGCGATCATCCCGGCGATCCTGTTCTTCGTCGGCATCCTGGCGATGACCGACCTGGAGGCGCGCCGCCTCAACCTGCGCGGCGAGGCAGCCGCCGACGTGCCGCGCATCTGGCCGATCCTGCGCCACCGGGCCTACCTGATGGGGCCGCTGATCGTCATGGTCTGGCTGCTGATCGAGGGCTTCACCCCGACCACCACCGGCTTCTGGTCCATTGTCAGCCTGTTCGTGCTGCTGATCGTGTTCGACCCCGCCAACCGGCGGCGCATCATTCCGGTGGTGCGCGAGGCGCTGGAGCAGGCGCCCCAGATCATCGCCCCGGTCACCGTGGCATCCGCCATCGGCGGTATCCTCGCGGGCATCATCCTGATGACCGGCCTGGGCGTGAAGATGAGCGAGATCATCCTCGACGTCTCCAACGGGGTGCTGATCGTCGCGCTGATCCTCACCATGATCGTCGCCGTGATCCTCGGCATGGGCATGCCGACGGCGAGCGCCTACATCATCCTCGCCATCCTGCTGGCGCCGGGGCTGGAGCAGATGGGCGTGCCGCTGATCGCGGCGCACCTGTTCATCGTCTACTGCGCGGCGAAGTCCTCAATCACCCCGCCCGTGGCGGTCTCCTCATACGCGGCGGCCGCGGTGGCGGGATCCGACCCGTGGAAGACCAGCATCGTCGCCTTCAAGCTGGGCATCTCGGGCTTCATCATCCCGTTCATGTTCGTCTACAGCCCGGAACTGCTGGGCCGGGGCGAGTGGTGGCAGGTCGGCTGGGCGCTGGCCACGGCGACGGTGGGGGTGATCATGCTCTCGGTCACCGTGATCGGCTGGCTGAACGCGCCGCTCTACTGGTACGAGCGCATCCTCGCGCTCGCCAGCGCGCTGCTGCTGATCAAATCCGACTGGACCACGGACGCCGCCGGCCTCAGCACGGCCCTGATCCTGCTCGCCCTGGTGTGGTGGCGCCAGCGCGGCGGCGCCGCTGCGCCGGGCTAGGCAGGCGCACTCGGGTCTATCGCCATCCCGGCAGCAAGCGGCTATCCTGGACATCGGACCACACTGGTGGCATCTTCCGAGGCCAATGGTGCGCACCTTCATCGATCTCTTCGCTGGCTGCGGTGGCCTGTCCCTTGGGCTTCAGCGCGCAGGCTGGAAACTGCGCTTCGCTGTCGAGGCGCACCCCCATGCCTTCGCGACGTATGCAGCCAACATCCTCGCGCGACCCAACGCCGACGTCGATTGGCCGGCGTGGCTGCCACGTGGGCCTCACGATATCTCGTCCGTCATAGCCGACTACTATGACGATCTGGGGGGTATGAGGGGGCATTTAGACCTCGTGGTTGGCGGGCCACCCTGCCAAGGGTTCTCCAACAACGGACAGCGAGACCGCGACGATCCACGCAACAAGCTGGTTGTCAGCTATCTCGAGTTCGTCTCGCTCGTCCGTCCGCGGCTCTTGCTGTTGGAAAACGTCCGGGGCTTCACTTCAATGCCCCGCGACGACTCCCGTACTTACGCGCAGTTCGTAGCTGAAGAGCTCGAAAGAATGGGCTACTCGGTCTGGTCGCGCCTGCTAACGGCATCGGATTGGGGAATCCCGCAGCGGCGGCCCCGCTTCTTCCTCATCGCGGCACTTGCTCGCGGGCATACACCGCCCAACCCCTTCGATCACCTCGCGGCAACACGCGTAGGCTTCCTGGCCGAGCGCAACCTACCCGTGGATAGGCCGGTCTCCGCGGAAGAGGCACTCGCCGACCTCGAGACTGCCAGCCGCTCCCTTATCACCGATCCGGAGCCAGGTCCGCGGGGCTTCCATTGCCTCGACTACGATGCTGATCGTGCGAGATCGGCCTACGCGAGGATGATGAGGGTGGGCATCGGCAAGGCCGCGCCAACGGACATGCGCCTCCCTCGGCACACGCCAACTGTCGCTGCGCGCTTCAAGGAAATCCTTGCGACATGCGCAAGGGGGCGCTGCATGACTGCCGCGGACCGCCACAGGCTGGGCATCAAGAAGCGCGTCATCACGCCCATGGCGTCGGATCGTCCATCACCGACCATCACCACCCTGCCTGACGACATCATCCACTACGCAGAGCCCCGGATCCTGACCGTCCGCGAACATGCGCGCCTCCAGTCATTCCCGGACTGGTTTGCTTTCCATGGCCCCTACACGACGGGCGGGAAGCAGCGCAAGGCAGCGTGCCCGCGTTACACGCAAGTGGGCAACGCGGTCCCCCCACTCCTGGCCGAGGCGCTTGGCGAGGCGTTAATCGGATTGGACTGCCGCGGCGAGGCGTTCGAGGTTGTCGAGATGGCGGACGAAGTTCTTCCTTAGCCCAGGGATTTCTTCATTGGTTATCGGGTCGCCCCCGCGGCCTATGATCTTCCAACCATCGGCATCTCGTTTCTCCGAAGCATGCCCAAGAGCATTCCGGGGCTGCAGTACTTGTTCGACGTAGTCCCCTAATACTCGGTTGTAGGTCCCAAGCGACTCATCACCGCTCGTCATGCGAGAAGCTAGGCGACACAGGTTCGAACTCTGGACAAGTTGGTGCTCAAGGCAGTCTGGCAATTCGCCTAAACTCGCCAGTTTCTCGACCTTCTCTTCGAGGCGTTTGCCGATCCTATCGGTTAGATACTCTTCTGGTGAAAAGTCTGTGCCGCCCCTGCCTGCCGCATGCAGCGTTGAGATAATTTTCCGCAAGTGCGCGTCACACTCACCCACGACGCTTACGGCGATGCCCCTGATATGGGTCAACCGAGAAAGGCTCTTGACGGTTTCCTCCACACGCTCCAGCAGAACGGCGCGGAGATCACCCCTATGAACGCAATATACACCATCTACCCTTAGGTCGAATATTTTCTTTCTAAGATCCAATGTAGAAATAGAGCTATAAAATATTATATCAATATACGAAAATTCTCTTCTAATATCACTGACAACTTCATCTCCAGTTCTTGCGTCTTTGCCGAGATCATAATCCACAATTACCAAGTCAAACTCAGCATACAGACGCTGCGCCTCGAACACTGCGCCCAAATCGGATCCATTGCCAAGCACGGTTGTTCGAGGACGAAACCCGTTCTCCGAGAGGAAGTCCTCGACGTCTTCCTTGTCGGTCTCAAGATTGTCCAATTGGTCTTCGATCCAGAGTATGTTGAAATCTAGCCCCACCCTTACTCCTCCTTCGGCTCAGGCAGCCACATCAAGAAGGAGGCCGCTCCCTCCTCACGGTTGGGGTCGAGGGCTAGGCTCCCACCCATCTGCTCTACCACTTGCCGCGCGTGGTAGAGGCCGAGGCCGGTACCGCCAATGGTCCCCGTATAACCCTTCTCGAAGATCTTCCCTGGATCGACACGCCTCGTGTCGATTCCACGACCATTGTCGTCGACCTTCAGTTCGATTCCCGGACCTATCTTCGACTTCCGACAGGAGATTTCCATACGCGTTGCCTTCGCGCGCCTCGCGTTACTCACAAGGTTGTCTAGGACGATGGAAACATCGATTGGCTTGAAGCGCATCGGCAAAGATACCGAGCCATCGTCGAAGTTGATCCTTATCGAATCTCCGTAGAGCGGAATTACATCCGACAGGTACTCCCGCACGAACTGGATGAAATCGGCCTTGATGAAGCTGGAATCCAGGCGAAAATTCACCTGGGTCGCGAAGCGCGTCGTCGCGAGTACCCTGCTGTTTTGGAATGCGATGCGCTCAAGGTCAGCCGAAATGGTCTCGAGCGGGGGATCATCCTTAGCCAAGTTTCTTAAGCTGCGAGCAACCAGCGCCTTCAATTCAGTAGCGTAGATGACGACCTGGTGGTGCAGTAACGCTAGCTCTTCATCTTCCCGCGCCTGGTGGACCCGCAAGAGCCGCGCTTGCTCCTCTACGCGCTCAAGCCGGACACCCACTCGCTCGGCGCGGAGCTCAGCCCGCTTTCTCGCCCTGGCCTCTTCGTCCGCGCGCTCAAGAGCCTCCTGCTCGGCGCGCCTGAGTTCCTTGTATCGGGCCAATGAACGCTTGACACGATCACGCAGTGCGCGATCCCCGGTCTCTTCAGCGACGGCCGCGAGCCCCTCCATGGACTCCTCGAACATCTCGGCACGTTCATTGATGACGTTGATCAAGCCCTTGTCATAGTCGATCAGCTTGATGTCCTTCGAACCAACTAAGGCGCGAACGACGCTGATGATGCGAGACCGGGCCGCGTCGGATCGCAGCCCACTCGCATCTGCACGATCCTTGTCGAGGCGATCTGGCCAATTGACCGTGATGACGTACCGTTCCAGACGGCGCACAACATGATTGATGACAGCATCGCGGAGAGCAATCGCTGCTTCGTTCTGGACCAATCCATCGTTGCGACTGGAAGCTTCCAAGAAGGTGCGCGGAGGCGCCTTGACCCGGATGGCACCCAAGATATCTCGCGGCCCAAGATAACGCGCGTGGCCCTGCTGCTTCCTCCGACCAAGACCGAACGAATCGTCGGTTTCCTCACCAACCGGGAATATCCGGAATCCGTTCACGAATAAGAACAGGTGGCCGAACTTGACCGGCCGCACACCCATCCTTGATGTGAAGGTATGCTTCGCACTTCTGTTCAAATAATATAAATCAACACTAATTGTAGCTTTTTTTAGATCTTTATATTTATTTTTTTCTTTTATACGATATATTAGAACCCCTCTATCAACAAGTGAGCTCTCGATTTTATCTTTGTCGATACTGACCTCGATGCGGGTCGTCTTCTCATCCAACAGATCAATAATGTCGTTCCCCACCGGCCCTTCGACGTCTTGTTCGCCCTGCAGCGCCGGGGTCAGGGTCGAGAGCTCGAACTCATCATTGGGCCGGAAGGGATCGACCAGTTTTGCCAGGTAGCGACGCAAACGACGAATATCCTCGACCGCCCACTCGTTCCTCAAGCCGCCGATTTTGAGGACCGTCCCATGAGCCTCGGGCAAGGTTGCTTCCAACGCTTCTGGAAAAGCGCCCTTGTGGGAAACCACAACTTCTATGGTCCCAAATTCCGCCTCCGAATCCTCCTCGAAGCTCGTCCAATCGACCTTGAGGTGCTCGACCCGCTTGCCGCCCACCGGCCTGCTGTAGAGGTCTAGCGTCGTACCTAGGCTGTCACATGAGAAACGGCCAATGCCCTTGTTGCCCGCATAGCCCCGCCGCTCCCCGATTCGGTCCCGGTAGTCAGGGGGAAGGCCGGCATCCTCGTCGCCGCCTTCGCGCTTCGCGGAGTATGCAACAAACAACCATTTGTTGAGGATGTCATCGCGCGACATGCCCTTGCCGTCATCGATGATTAGGATTTCGTTATCGCCGAATTCGACCTGCACGCTCGTCGCGTGGGCGTCATAGGCGTTCTTCACCAGTTCGAAGACGGCGACGTTCTTGTCGGTGATCAGCTCCCGGCCGATCACGTCCTTTAACGCCGAGCTGATTCGGAATTTCGGATCGGACATGACTTGGGATATTAGCATTGGGCATGGCCAAGTCGAGGATATCGCCAGCCGCGCGCCGTGAACTCATGGCCCGGTTCCGTGGCAAGGATACCAAACCGGAAGTTGTCGTGCGGAGCACACTCCATGCCATGGGGTACCGCTTCAGGCTGCATCGCAGGGACCTTCCAGGAAGGCCAGATATCATCCTGCCCCGCCATCGCCTCGTGATCTTCGTACACGGTTGCTTTTGGCACCATCACGAAGGCTGTCAGATTGCGCGGATACCGAAGACAAAGCCAGAGTTCTGGCGGGCGAAGTTCGCGCGCAACAAAGAGCGCGACGCGCAGCAACAACAGGCCCTCGAAGCGCTTGGCTGGCGGGTCGAGACCATCTGGGAATGCGAGGCGCTCAGCGATGCGCTTGCCGAAAGGCTCGAAGCTATCCTTCCCGGCTAGCCCACCACGAACCCCAGCGGCAGTTCCGTGGTCGCCTTGATTTCCTCCATGGCGAACATGGAGGTGACGTCGCTCAGCGACACCCTTGCGGTGAGGCGCTTGTAGAAGGCGTCGTAGGCGGCGATGTCGGGGACCGCGATCTTCAGCAGATAGTCGAAATCGCCGGACAGGCGGTGGAATTCCACCACCTCATCGAAATCGCGCACCGCGGCGGCGAAATCCTCCAGCCAGCCCGGCTCATGCCGGTTGGTGCGCACGGCGACGAATACGGTCACCGCGCAATTGAGCGCCGCCCGGTCGAGCAGCGCCACGCGCTTGCGGATCACACCGGCGGCCTGGAGCTTCTGCACCCGGCGCCAGCAGGGGGTCGGGCTGAGGCCGACCTGGGCCGCCAGGTCCGCCATGGACAGGCCGGCATCCGCCTGCAAGGCGGCGAGGATGCGGCGGTCGGTTGCGTCCATTTTGTGCTCTTTTATGGATATAACTGAGAAAAATGTACCCCATCTGGACGTTTTAGGCGTCAAGAAAGCAAACAAATTGCCCGGAATTCGTGGGATGCTCTCCCCATGAACATCAAAACCGCCTTCACGGAACACCCGGCCTCGGTCAACGAGACCTATTTCGAGCATATGGGTCAGGCTTTCAGCTTCGGCTTTCCGATGCTGGTCGCCTCCTTCGCCTGCATCCTGCACGGCCTGTTCCCCTTCCTATTCACCTCCACCGGCAGCCAGTGCATCGCGCGCCTGCATGACCGGATGGTGGTCAACCGGGTGACCAAGCCGGCCCCGGTGCCGGCACACGGCGCCGTCGCGCCGGGCGAGTAACCGCCCCTCCGAGATCCCCCCGGATCAACCAGCGGACTTGCCAGCGGCGGCGCGGGCCTGAGGGCCCCTTCTGCGCGCCTTGTTCGCGCGGCTTTCAGAATCTCCTTCCGCACACCTTTTCTTAACCCTGCGCGGCGATACTGCTGCGATACCGAGTGCGACCCGACCCACGGGGCGCGCCGGTGCCGCGCCAGGTAGGCCCACCGGCCGCCCCCTTGTTGAAGGAGGCGGCCATGCGCGACAGCCCCCAGAGACGTGAAAATCGGACGGCGCAGCGGACCGTCCTTCTGATCCTGACCCTGGCGCTGGCGTTGCTGATGCCCGCCACCGCCGACGCCCAGATCGCCTGCGGCAAGCGCGACACAATCCTCGCCACGCTGGCGCGCGACCACCACGAGGCCCCGGTGGCCCGCGGCCTGACCGCCGACGGGCGGCTGATCGAGGTGATCGCCGCCGAGGGCGGCAGCTTCACCGTGCTGGTCAGCCAGCCGGCGGGCATGTCCTGCATCGTCGCCTCCGGGCTGCACTGGCAGGCGCTGACGCCCGACGAGATCCAGGCCCAGGCGCCCGGCGCCGACAGTTAAACCAAGCGCCGGGCGCCGACAGTTAGGCCCATAGCCGGGCGGCTTTCCCCGCCCCTAGGCGCGGCGCGGCGGCGCGTGGCGTTGCCGCACGGCGCGGCTTGGCGCACCATCCCCGGACAACCAAAACGCCCGAGGAGGATCGCCATGCCCGGCCAGAAGAGCCGCTGGATTCATGAAATGTCGTTCAACGAGGTGGAGGCCTACCTCAAGAAGGACGATGTCGCCCTGGTGCCCGTCGGCGCCACCGAACAGCATGGCCACCACGCGCCGCAGATGGTCGATACGGGCTGGGCCATGGCGGCGTCGGAGGACGCGGCCGAGCGGGCCAACGCCCTGATCGCGCCGCCGGTGCATACCGGCTGGTCCTTCTCGCACATGGATTTCCCCGGCACCGTCGGCCTGCGCGCCGAGACCCTGACCAATGTCTGCGTCGATATCTGCGAGAGCCTGATCTACGCCGGCTTCAAGCGCATCGTGCTGGTCAACGGCAACCGCACCGCCAACCTGCCGCCGATGGACATCGCCGCGATCCGGCTGCGCGAGGAGACCGGCGCGCTGGTCCCGGTGGCGGACTGCGGGCTGATCGCGGCGGAGGAACTGAAGGCGCTGTGCGAGGGCGGCACTGGCGCGCTCGGCCATGCCGGCGAGTCGGAAACCTCGCTGGCGCTGCACTACTTCCCCCAGTTCGTCGACATGAAAAAGGCGGTGGACGGGCGCAAGTCCAACATCAAGAAGCAGGACAACAAGAAGGGCGCGAACCGGCCGCGGCTGTATCACGGCCACCTCAACGTGGACCCGGACCTGCGCGGCAACGGCTACAACATGCCGCTGATCGCCAAGGAGCTGAAGGCCGCCTCGGTGAAGACCAAGGGGGTGCGCGGCGCGGCCACGCTCGCCTCGGCGGAGAAGGGCAAGAAGATGGTCGAGGCCATCGGCCGCAACATCGCCGCCCTGATCGAGGACATGCGCGCCAAGCCCGTGAAGATCAAACGCAAGCAGATTCCGGTGTAAGGAGCTGCGCCTTTACGGCACTGCACCGGCCCGCACCCGGCTCTTTTCGTTGCGGCGCCGGCCCGCACCCCCACCCGGCCACCCAATAGGAAACTGCCGTGGGTGGCCGGGTGGGGGTGCGGGCTGGTACAGCGATCGATAGAATCCCCGGGTGGGGGTGCGCGCCGGGGCCGTGCAATCAAAGAGACTTCAGGAGTCCGCCAGATGAAGATGTCCGACATTCCGTTCAACACGGTCGACTGGTCGACCATCGAGCCGACGCGCCATGAGGGCGACGAAGGCTATGCGCTCTGGCATACCCGGGAGTTCGGCCCGGCGGACAACCCGATCCGGGTGCGTATGGTGGAGTATTCGCCGGGCTATCTGGCCGACCACTGGTGCGTGAAGGGCCATGTGCTGCTGTGCCTGGAAGGCGAGCTGGAAACCACGCTGGAGGACGGCCGGGTCTCGGTGCTCAAGCCGGGCATGAGCTACCAGGTCGCCGACAACGCGGAGCCCCACCGCTCCTACACCAAGGACGGCGCGAAACTGTTCATCGTGGATTGAGGGGGCGGGCGGTTGGAGGCTTTCGGCAGGCACTTCAATCGACTCTGATAGATTCTGAGCATTAAATGCTTGCAGACACAGATTCGACGAATCACGCACCTGAAGCCGACTGAGCCCTCTGAAACACTGCTTGCATACTGACCATCAGGTTCTGAATTTCCTGCCTACCCACCCACCATGCTTTCGCGTCATGCGCATCCTCAAAGAGTTTTGTTAGGTGCGGGCCAGCCACTGCGTCACTATTATCTATATATTCAGAGAAAAACTGGAATGTTTCATGGGCAACTAAGTCGGCCGCTTGCAATCCTATGTCTTTAGAAACTGTATTATATTGGAACTCTACATTATCTTTATCAATATTTGCTTCGTCGAGTGCGGGCGGAATCATTGTCTCCAATTCTTCAGTGCGCCGCCCAGCGTCGAACCTGAAAACCAATCGTTGATTCTCGGACTGCGCTGCTCTGCAGCCAGCAAGAATTAACTTACCAAAGACAAGCCGCTCGCTGCTGCCAAGCATGACCCTTGCATGGTCATTGACTAGTTCGTCCCAATCCTCGGCGGACGCCCCGAGGGATAGAATAGTCAGGCCGGACTCGATTATGGCCTTTCGGAAATTGAATCGCGTTCGATCTCTTTCGCCTCGATTGTAACCCCCGAACTCGCCGTCACTGGCTGCCAGATGAGAAGAATGAAAGGCAGAAATGGGCGGCCGCCCTTCACACGGTTCAGCTAGGCAACGTTTCCAAGCGACAGCAAGCTCATCAAAGAAATCTTGGTATCCCAAGATCCCTCCCCAAACGACCACCCTAGAGCCTTTGTGCGTGCCGCTATCGTCGGCGCAAAACACCATCATGCCTCGCCCCTTTCGAAAACCGCCCGTTAGATTACGCCCCTTATGATTGCTTACGAGCGGATCAAATCAATCTGGGACACCCACAAACCAGAGATATTTTAGTCCTATATATTGACTTTTTTCCTATGCTCCCTATCTGACAGGGACATTTGAACCGTCAGAGGGAGGACCTGTCATGCCGCGCCCGACCGTGGTGCATCCGTTGCCGTTGCCCGAATCGCCCGCGCACCCCGCGCCGATGTCGTCCGGGGGCGCAACATCCCGGCCTACATCGGCGCAACATCCGGCCGCCGAAACGCAACATCCGGGCGGCCTGTCGCCCCAGCAGGAGGCGTTCTGCGCCTTCTATGTGGAGACCGGCAACGGCGCGCAATCGGCCATCCGGGCGGGATACCGGGCGCGCTCGGCGCGCTTTCAGGCCAGCCGGCTGCTCACCAAAGACAACATTCTCGCGAAAATCGCCGCACTGCGCGCCGACCTCGGCGCGGGCAACCGCATCGACCGGGCGACCCTGCTGGCCAAGTTGGAGCGCGCTTATCACCGGGCGCTCGCCGACGGACGGCCGCTCGCCGCGGTGCGCGCGGTGGAACTGCAGGCGCGGCTGACCGGGCTGCTGGCGCCCCGCGCCGCCGCGGCCCCGTCCCCGCCCCTGCCCGCCCAGACGAAAGGTGGCGCAACCGGCGATACCGGGGCGCAAGAAAACTTTCCCGGCGCGCCGGAACAGGCGTAGGCTCAAAGGGTTCGGCGTGTGCCGGGCAGCGAAAGAGGGTTGAAACGGGGGACCGGACGCGATGGCGATCGACATCGAGAAGAAGATTTTCCACGAGGCGCGGCTGCGCGCGGCCATGGAAAAGGACGGGGTCGACCTGCTGATCGTGCGCGGGCCGGAGAACTCCAAGTACCTGTCCGGCTTCTTCCACAATGGCGGCACGCTCGGCTACCGCCCGTTCGTGGTGTTCTACTTCGCCGATCCGGCCAAGGCGCCGGCCCTGGTGGTGCCCGCCGTCGACCTGCATCTGGCGATGGACTCGACCTGGATCGAGGACTGCCGTGCCTATGCGATGGCGGAGTTCTTCACCGACCTCGACGTGCATTTTTACGAGGACTTCTTCGACGCGGCGAAGTCGGTGCTCGCCGACCGCGGCGTGCAGAACATGACCATCGGCACCGAGGGGGACCAGCTCACCGAGGGCTTCCGCAAGCGCCTCGACGCCTTGCTCGACGGCAACAAGACCATCGATTTCAGCCGCCAGCTCGAACTGGTGCGCATGGTCAAGACGCCCGAGGAAATCCGCCGCCTGCGCCTGGCGACCGAATGGACCGTCGAGGCGCACGCCGCCTTCAAGGCCGCAATCAAGCCGGGCGCCAGTGACTGGGACCTGCACAAGGCCGCCGTGAACAAGATGATCGAGCTGGGCTCCGAAGGGCCGAAGTTCATCAATGTGGGGACCGGGCCGACGGCGTTCGCCGCCCACGCCCCCTTCCCCACCGGCCATGTGCTGCAGCCCGGCGACTTCGCTAAGTCCGACATGGGCGCCTACTGCCTCGGCTACGGCGCGGATTTCGTGCGCAGCTACTATCTCGGCCATTGCTCCCAGCGCCAGCAGGACATCTGGAAGGCGCTCAACGACGTGCAGATGGCGCTTGGCCTTTCGGTCAAGCTGGGCGAGACCGGCGGCGACATCTTCCGCCGCGGCTATGCCGAGATTTCAAAGCATCTGGAGAATTTCCCGCGCGAGTTCGTCGGCCATTCCATCGGCCTTTCGTCCCACGAGGAACCGCGCATGAATGAGGTCAACGAGACCGTCGTCGAGCCCGACACGGTCTATTGCATCGAATACAGCTATTACAACGAGGGTGTGCGCTTCCACACTGAGGAAACCTTCCTCATCGACGGTGACGGAAAGATCGAATGCTGGACCAAAGACTGCCCACGGGACCTGATCGTCCCGGTCTAGACAGCGACCCGCGGCGCGGCCGGCGGGCCGGCATGGATCCGCGGATCAGCCTGATTACGCTGGGTGTGCGCAGCGTCAAGCGGGCGCGCCGCTTCTACGAACGCGGCCTGGGATGGAAAGCCGCTTCGATCTCCAGCGACTGCATCGCCTTCTACCAGCTCTCGGGCGGGCTGGTGCTCAGCCTCTACGGGATCGACAAACTCGCCGACGACGCCAACCAGCAGGCTGCCGCGCCGGGCGCAGACGGCTTCTCCGGCATCGCGCTGGCCCACAACCTGCCGGACCCGGGCGCGGTCGACCAGCTGCTCAACCGGGTCGCCAAGCATGGCGGCACCGTCACCCAGCCGGCGCGCGAGACCAGCTGGGGCGGCTATGCCGGGTACTTCACCGACCCGGACGGTCATGTCTGGGAGGTCGCCTGGAACCCGCACTTCAAGCTGGCGGCGGACGGCGGGCTGCTGCTGCCGGGCTAGACCACCTCGTCCTTGCGTGACGTGGTCTCGCCATAGCGCGCCATGGCGGGCTGCTTCAGGCCCTCGTAGAGATCGTCGATGTTCTGGTTGACCTTCTCGTTCGACTCCTCGAACAGGCTGCGCCCGTCGAAGTCGCTCTCCACCAGGAAGGGGCCGAAGTTCTCCACCGTCAGCACCCAGATCGCCTGGGCGATGCCGAGTTCGTCGAGCCAGTGGACGTCGACCTCCTTGATGCCGCGGCCGAGCAGCGCCCCGGTGCCATAGCCCACGGTGGTGAGATAGATCGCCCGGTTCGGCACGAAGTACTTCTTGTAGTCCTTCGAGGACATGCCGCCCTTGCCGATGATGATCTTGACGCCTGATTTCTCGAACCAGGCGTCCATCCATTGCGAGAAGCGGAAACTGGCGGTCGCGGTGACCGCGCCGACCTTGGGCACCCCGTCCTCGACGCTGGCGGCGGGCGAGCAGTGGAAGTTGACGTTGCCCAGGCTCTTGAGGTCGACCGGCGGCGCGATGCCGTCGCCGAGGATGCGCTTATAGGCGCCCTCGCGGGCCGTATAGACGATGCCGTCGAGATAGACGACGTCGCCGATCTTCAGTTCGGCGAGGTCGGCGTCCTGCGCCGGCAGCTGCAGGCGGACCTTCCTAAGCGAGGACTTTTTCGGCGTCGGCGGGTTCATAGTCGATTCCTTCGCGGCGCATGTAGGGAGTGAACCAGCGCGGGTCCGTGCGGTACTCGATCCGCCCGTCGGGGAACAGCCGCGCTGTGGCACGGCGCGACGACAGGCAGAAGGCATGGATGCTGATCGGCATACCCCCGGTGTGGGTGTAGCCGCACTCGATATGGCAATCGATGACCATCGACTTGCCGACAAAGCCCATCGGCCCCATGCCGATGTTGTTGCCGAGCTCCTTGAGCTCTTGCTCAAGCGCCGCGACCTTCGGATCCGGGTTGGCATCGCCGACGGTGCGTAGGCAGGCGGCTTGCTTGCCCAGCACCATGCAGATGTCCTTAGAGCCGCCTAGCCCGATCCCGATGATCGCCGGCTGGCAGGCCAGACCGCGGCGGCCGAACTGCATGATCGAATCGAGGAAGAAGCGCTTGATGCCGTCGATGCCGTCGCCCGGGAACAGCATCCGATAGTCTGTGCCGAACAGGCCGCCCTTGTGCACCGTGGTGATGTCGACCCAGTCGGCGTCGGGCTCGAAGCTGTATTCGATCTCCGGCGCGTTAAGGCCGACATTGTTGTCATGGTCGGTGCGCCACAAGGGGTGCACCCGGTTCGGCCGCAGCGGCACTTCGTGGGTGGCGCGCGCGCAGGCGTTGCGCAGGCTGCGCTCGACCGCGACGAAGCCGCCGGCCACCTGGGCCTCGTTGCCGATCTTTACGAAGTAGCGCGGCACGCCGGTATCGGCGCACATGGCACGGCGGTCGGCTTCGGCGGCCTCCCAGTTCTCGAGCATCGCCTCCATCACGAAACGCGATAGCTCTTCCTCTTCCTCGGCGGCCATCTTGCTGATGCCGTCTTTGTAGTCCTGAGGGATGTCGATCGCCGCGCGGCTCATGATCTCGAAGGCGGCCTCGTCGACCTTGTCGATCGGGATCATCACTTTCTCCTGCAACGCCGGGGTCGTCCCGGCGACTCTACTTTCCGTACAGCATGGTGGCGTCACCGCCAACACGGCGGTTGTACATGGGCCGGAACTTCGCCACCCATTTGGCGATCTCGGGATCGCCATAGCGCGCATTCCAGACTTCCATCCATGCGAGCTTGCCGCCCTGCAGCGTACCGACCCAAGTCTGCGCCTCGCCGGTCTCCCGCGCGAAGAAGGACGGGTCCGACAGCCCGGCGACCGTACGATCGACGAGGCGGTGCATGGCGCCATCCTCGATCTCGAACAGGTCGATGCCGTTGCGCGCGGCGAGGCCCGCGATCATGGTCAGCACCTGCACCGAGTAGAGGTGGTAGTGCAGCGCCTTCGACCGGCGCGCCATCTCAAGGCGCAGGGTGCCGTCGTCACGCACCTGCTGCATCGCCTTGTATTGGCGGCCCACCATCCAGTCGAATAGGCGGCGGTCGTTGAGCGCCACGCCGGCCAGCCCGACAGACCAGGACGCCCAATAGGCGTGGTTGTTATTGCGGCTGCTGCGCTCGGGCCGCTCCTCATAGTCGGCCTTGACGGTCAGCGCCCAAGTGCCGATCCAGCGCAGCACGTCCGCCGTCTTGTTGGGATCAAGGCCGGGCGCCTCGCGGATTTTCAGCCAGGCGAGCGAGATGGTGCCGAGCGCCCATTTGCGCACGAAGCCGCCCTGGGAACTCACGGTGCCCTGGTAGCCGCCGCCCTTTGCCCAGCGGTGCAGCCAGTCGAGCACGCAATGCGCAATGGCGGGGTCGCGGGGCGCACCAGCGAGATACCGGTCGGTCATGCGGATCAGATCGCGTTCGTAGTTATCGATCGGCTTGCGCGCGGCGCGGTAGCGGGACTGGGCGTTCTTGTCGATCTTGGAACTGCTGGTCCCCGGTGTGTAGAAGCCACTGAAGGTGAGGCTGCGGATCGGCGCCGGGGGCGTCTTGCAGACGAAGGCCTCAGTGGGCGCCTTCGGCAGGGGGCCAAGCCGATCAATATCGAAGGGCGGCTTCAGCTGGTTCGGCTGAGCCAGCAGCGCCGGGTCGTAGGCGGTGGTGCGGCAGCCGGGGAGCGCGACGCACGCGGCAAGCAGAGCCGCCGGCAAGGCACGGCGCATCGTTATTCCCCCGCGGCGGCCTGGGCCAGCGGCTGGCCGTTGGCATCGACCAGGGACGTGCCTGGCCTGACATGTGTGAAGCGCACCCGCTCCTCGCCAACCGACAGGGCCGCGCCATCAAGCCGCACGGTGGTGAAGGCCGAGGTTTCGAGGTCGCCCGCCTCAGGGAAATCCTCGCGGAAATGCGCGCCACGGCTGTCGGTGCGCTGGCGCGCAGCGGCCGCGATCGAGCGGCTGACCAGGATGAGGTTCTTGAGGTTCATCCAGTCGTGCCACGTGAGGTTGAAAGCACGGTCCTGTTCCGCCGCGCCGATGGCGTCGAGATCGTTGTCGAGCGCATCGAGCGCCGCCTCGCCACGCAGCAGGCTCTCCTCGGTGCGCATGATCCCGACGTCGTCCCAGGTGATGTCGGCAAGGCGTTCGCGCAGGCCGTGGATGTCGCCGGGCGGTTTGGCGAAGGGCGCCATGGCGCGCGCAACTGCCTCATCGATGACGCTCTCGTCCGGGTCCGCGGCGCGGCCTTCCGCGGGCACCCAGGCAGCCATGCTGTCGCCGGCGATGCCGCCAAACACGGTCGAATTGCCCACCCCGTTACCGCCCAGCCGGTTGGCGCCATGCACCCCGCCGGTGTCCTCGCCGGCGGCGAACAGGCCCGGCATCGCGGTGCGGCAGTCGGGTTCGAACACCACGCCACCCATCATGTAGTGGGCGGTGGGCACCACCTCGACCGGCGTGCCGGCAAGGTCGAAGCCGCAATCGGCGCAACGCTCCACCATGCCCTTGAACATATCGGTCACTGTGTCGCGGCCCATGTGGGACATGTCGATGTAGAGACCGCCATTGTCGGTGACGTTGCCCTTGCGCATCTCGGCGTACATGGCGCGGCTGACGATGTCGCGGGTCGCCCGCTCGCCGCGTTCATCATACTGCTGCATAAAGCGCTGGCCGCCGCCGCCAAGCAGATAGCCGCCGGCGCCGCGCAGGCCCTCTTCCAGCACGGTCCCGGTCATGCGGGTATGCGGCCCGGCGAGCATCCCGGTGGGATGGAACTGCACCATCTCCATGTCGCGGAGCGCGAGGCCGGCGTGCAGCGCCATGGCCATGCCGTCACAGGTCTTGTCGCCGGAGGGGGTGTGGTAGCGGTACATGGTCGGTCCGCCGCCGGTGGCGAGCAGCACCGCCTTCGCTTTGACGAAGCGGAACGACCCGTCGCGCATGTCGATCATCAGTACGCCGGACAGCCGGCTGCCGTCCGCCGCCGGCACCAGGGCGATGGCGCGGTGCTCCTCGAGCCGGGACACGCCCCGTGCCCAGACCTGTTCGGCCAGCCGGCTGATGATCTCGATGCCGGTGAGGTCCCCTTTATGGACGGTACGGTCGAAGGTCTGCCCGGCGAATGCCTTCTGGTGGATACTGCCGTCCGGATTGCGGTCGAAAAAGCAGCCGAGCTCATTCTCCAGCTGGTGGATGCGCACGATGGCGCCTTCCACCAGGTCCCAGGCAAGCTGCTGGTGGTTGAGCCACTTGCCGCCCTCGATGGTGTCCATGAAGTGACGCTCGACGGAGTCCTCCGCCGCCAAGGCGACGTTGTAGCCACCCTGTACCATGCGGGTGCATCCACACTTGCCGAGCAGGCCCTTCACCGCGACCGTGACCCCAAGGTCGGGCGACGCCTTGGCGGCATGCAGCGCGGCGAACAGGCCGGCGCCGCCGGAGCCCAGGATCAGGATGTCGGTTTCTTGCCGGTCGATCTGCATCACATCCCCCAGGCGTACCCCTAGACCGCGGAAAGCAGGAACAGCAGCGCGGTGGCCACGGACGCGCCGCCGCCGATAGCGATCCAGTCCCTCTGGCGCGGCGACCAGGCAAACATCTCCAGCACCAGCAGCCGAAGGCCACCAGTCAGGTGGGCGGCGAGCAGCAGGACCAGCATCGTCTCCGCCGCCTTCACTAGCGGCATGTCAGCCCAGGAAAGGAAACGATCGAGCTCGCCGGGCGAGACTGCCATGCCCAGCACCCAGAAATGCGCCGGCAGGAACAGGGCGAGGCCGAGCCCGGAGACCCGGTGCACCGCGAACGCCCAATAGCTGCGGTGGTTGCGGTGGGCGCCGTAGCCCCGCGGGTTCATGGCGCCACCACCGCGACCACCGCGCGCAGGCCAAGAACGGTCAGCGCAACCGCTACCAGCACCGCCAGCCACAAAAGGCTGCGCCCGCGCCAGGGGGTCATCTCGGAGATCACATTGCGCAGTCCGACGGCAGCATGCAGCGCCGCCGCAATCACGAACAGGCCATAGAAGCCGGCCCAGAAGACGCTGCCCTGGGTGCGCCCGAGGATCTCGCCGGCGCTCAATCCGCCCTGCACCGCATAGACGATCACCGCGAGATGGCCGAGCACCAGCGGCGCCATCACCAGGGCGCTGCCGCGCTGGATGACGTAGAGCATCACCTCATGGCGGGCCGCGCCCGACAGCCGGCTCACAGCTCGCCCCGCAGGGCAGCCTTGAGGGTGAGCCGCTTGAGCCCGGCGATGGATTGCGCGGGGTCGAGCTGCTTCGGGCAATGGTTGGTGCAGCTCTGCTGGCTGTGGCAGCTATGGCAACCGGCGTCGCCGGCGACCGCCGCGAGATGCTTGGCGCGGTCGCCGTCGCGGGCGTCGTTGACCAGAGTCCAGGCGCGGTTCAGCGCAGCAGGGCCGAGATAGTCCGGCTTCCAGGCGACCACGTCGCAGGCGGCATAGCAGACGCCGCAACCGATGCACTCGATGCCTGCGTCAGCGGCCTGGCGCTCAGCGCTGCCGGGCGCGACATCGGCAAACTCGCCGGAATCGGGCGCGCTGGGCACGAACTGGGCTTCCGCCTTCGCCCACTTGTCGAAGAACGGTGCCATATCGACCGCCAGGTCCTTGATCACCGGCAGGTTGCGCAAGGGCGCAACGCTGATTCGGCCGCCATCAGCGACCTTGTTTACATGGGTGCGGCAGGTCCAGCGCGGGCGGCCGTTCACGGTCATGGCGCAAGAGCCGCACATGCCGACCCGGCAGGCGAAGCGGTAGGAAAGGGTCGGATCGATGTGGCGCTGCACATGGGTGACCACGTCGAGCACAGTCTGGCTGGCATGCGCCGGCACGGTATAGCGTTGGAATGCGCCATCCTCGCCGCCGCGCCAGATATCGACGTCGAGGGTGGCCTCCTCTCCCATCACGCTATCGGGCATGGGCTATTCGGCTGCCTTGGGCAGGTCTGCGGTGCCGATCGCGCCCTCGGCGGCCATACGGTCTATGTCCGCCTCGCTGTAGCCGAGCTCAGCCAGCACCTCGCGGGAATGCTCGCCGAGCACGGGGGCGGCGCGGCGCACGCTGGGCGGGGACTTGGAGAACTTCATCGGCGAGCCAAGGGTCTTCACGGTGCCGACGCGGCTGTGTTCCACCTCCACGAACATATCGCGGGCCTTCACCTGGGGGTCGGCCTGCATCTCGCCGATGGTGAGGATCGGGCCGGCGGGCACGCCATGCTTCTCCAGATGCGCGCGCCATTCCTCGCGGGTCTTGCTGGCGAAAATCGGCGCCAGCAGCGCCTGCAAGTCAGGCAGGTTCATGACCCGCTGGGGCGCTTCCTTGAAGCGCGGATCGTCCACGTATTCCTCGATCTCGAACGCCTTGCACAGGCGCGCCCAGCGCTCATCGCTGCCTGCCGCGACGGTGAGATAACCGTCGGAACACTCGAACGCCTGGTAGGGCGCGCTGAGCGGATGAACCGTGCCCATGGCCGGGGGCGAGTCGCCGGTGGCGATATACATGGAGGACTGGTGGTAGGTGGCGGTGACGCCGGCCTCCAGCAGCGAACTCTCGACGAGCTGGCCCTCGCCGGTCTTCTCCCGGTGATGCAGCGCAGCCAGGATCGCCATGGTGGCGAACATGCCGCCCATGATGTCGCAAATCGGCGCGCCGACCTTGACCGGCGGGCGGCCGCCGCCCTCACCGGTGATGCTCATCAGGCCGCTCATGCCCTGGGCGACGAGGTCGAGGCCGCCGCGGTCCGCATAGGGCCCGGTGCGCCCGAAGCCGGTCAGGCTGCAATAGATCAGCCGGGGGTTAATCTCCTTCAGCGCCTCGTAGCCGAGGCCATTACGGTCCAGGGTGTCGCGCTTGAAGTTCTCCACCAGCACATCGGCCTCGGCGGCCATGCGGCGGAACACCTCCTTGCCTTCCGCACTCTTGATATTGAGCGCGAGACCCCGCTTGTTGCGGTTCATCATCATGAAGGCGGAGGACTCGCCATTGATCTCGGGCGGGATGAAGCGCCTGGTGTCATCGCCCCGGTCAGGCCGCTCGATCTTGACTACGTCGGCGCCGAGGTCGGCGAGATACAGGGCGCAGGTCGGCCCGGCCATGTTGAGGGTAACGTCCATCACCTTGATGCCCTTCAGGGGCCCGTTGTTCTGCATCGTCTTCCTCCCGTACCGGTTCGCGCCGCCCTAGCGGCCGACGAAGCGCGGCTTTTCCTTGTTCTGGAATGCGCGGTAGCCGATCTCGTAATCCTCGGTGTCGGCCGCGGAATGCACTTCCTCCAACTCCGCCTCGGTAAGCGGCGCATCGCCGGTCAGGCGGTAGAGCATCTTCTTATGGTACTGCGCGGCGAGTGGCGCGCCGTCTGCGATCCGCTGGGCCGCCGCCAGGGTTTCCTCTTCGAGAGCCGCGTCATCGACCAGCCGGTTGACCATGCCAATGCGCAGCGCCTCGTCGGCATCGAAAATCTCGCCCTCCAGCAAGATTTCCAGCGCCTTGGGCCGGCCCACCGCGGCAAGCAGCGCCTCCATTGCGTGGGCGGAATAGTAGTTGGCGAGCTTCTTGGCGGTGATGCCGAACTGGCTGCTGCGTGTCGCGATACGGATGTCGCACATCAGCGCGAACCCCGCACCACCCCCCAGGCAGTAGCCGCGGATCATCGCGATCACCGGGTGGCGGCAGTCACGGACAGCGACCTGGGCGGCCTTGGATGTCTCGTTGTAGGCGCGGCTCGATGCCTTGTCGGTACGCACCTTGGCGAACTCGTTGATGTCGGCGCCCGCCGTGAACGCCTTGTCGCCGGCCCCGCGCAAAACCACGCAGCGAACGCTGTCATCCGCCGACAGGCCATCAAACACCTCCTTGATGCGCCGGCACATAGCCAGATTGAACGCGTTGCGTTTCGCGGGCCGGTTGAACAGCACGGTGGCGATGGCCCCGTCGCGCTCCACCAGCACGACGTCTTCGTCTGCGTCGGCACTGTTATTTATCGTGTCGTTCATGCCTGGCCCCTTGCGCGGCACGCTTGTAGCCGCCGTGAAGGCGGGCTAGCGTTTTTTGGTGACGACTGCGATCCGGCGATCGCCGGACGCCCAATCAGAATACGTAATTCCTTTTAGCAGGAGAGGCTCATGATTCCGAAGATTTCGCATTTCGCGGGTGCGGGCGCGATGGCCTTGTTGCTCGTTGGCGCGGCACCGGCCAAGGCGGCCGATGTCCAAATCCAGTTCGCCACCACGGCGTCGGGCGATCACATCAACATCCAGATCGCCGACGCCATCAAGGCGGACATCGAGAAGGCGGTTCCCGGCAAGGTGAACTTCCAGCTGTTCCCGGGCGGCCAGCTTGGCAAGCAGAAGGCGGTGATGACCGGGTTGCAGCGCGGCACCCACATCATGAGCCTGCAGGCCTCGACGATGCCCGCCGTGGTGCCGGCGTTCGGCGTGTTCGACGCGCCGTTCCTGTTTGGCAGCCGCGAGGAAGTGAAAGCGGCGCTGAGCGGCCCGCTGGGCGACCGCATGAAGGCTGATGCCGCCAAGAAGGGCCTGCGGGTGCTGGCTATCGGCGAGCTGGGCTTCCGCCAGATCTCCAATAATGTTCGGCCGATCGTGAAGCCGGCCGACCTCAACGGCGTTAAGCTGCGCACACCGGGCAACCCGTTCCGCATCCAGGTCTTCAAGACCTTCGGCGCCAACCCGACTCCGATGAGCTTCTCGGAAGTCTATGTCGCGCTGCGTAGTGGCGTCATCGACGGCCAGGAAAATCCGCTCGGCTCGATCTGGGGCGGCAAGTTCCACGAGGTGCAGAACTTCATCTCGCTGTCCAACCACATCTTCACGCCGAACGCGATCGTGGTCAGCAACGTGCATTGGGAGAAGTGGCCCAACGACGTGAAGGCTGCGGTTCAGGAAGCCGCCAACAACGCGGCTGAGCTGTCCTTCAAGCTGGGCGCCGAAAAGGACGCCAACCTGGTCGGCAAGATGCAGGCGGCCAACAGCGATCTGAAGGTCAACGACATCGACATCGCGGCGTTCAAGTCCTACGCCGCGCCGTTGCACGACGAAATTCGCAAGAAGGTCGGCGACGAGATCTGGGGCCTGCTCAAGGCATCGATGTAACGACGTACGGGACAATGCCGGCCGGGCGGAAGACATAGCGCCCGGCCGGCATCCCTATTTCAGGCACCCCGGAGCCCAGCGTGCTGGCAGTTGAACGCGGATTGGACCGGCTGGTCATCGCCATCGTTCGCGTGTGCGAGGTGATCACCATCTGCCTCGGCGCATTCATCGCCATCACCCTCGTCTCCGGTGTCTTCTTCCGTTATGTGCTGAACAGCTCGATTGGCTGGATTGAGGAAGTGGCGCCGCTGACCCTGGTGGCGCTGATGCTCTCGGTCGCGCCTATCGGCTTTCACGAGAATATCCATATCCGCGTCGAGGTGCTGATCGACCGCGCCCCGCGTATCGCGCGCATGGTGCTCGGCGTCTTCATCAATTGCGCCGCCATGCTGCTGTTCGGCATCGCGGGGTGGTATGGCGTCAATGTCGCGATTACCGACTTCGGCACCGAACTGGACAGCGTGCCGATCCGCCGCGGCTGGTTCACTGCCTACCTGCCCATCGCGTCCGTGGCGGTGTGGCTGGTCTGCATCAACAACATCCGCAAGATCGTTCGCAGCGGCGACATCAACCCCAGCGGCGGCGCGGTCTGATGAGCCGGGGAACCTCTAGGGAGCGCACCTGCCGATGACCGCCGTCCTGTCGCTGCTGACCGTCCTCATCGTACTCGGCATACCCATCGCGGTTTCGCTCGGGCTAACCGCGATTGCGTTCATCGCGACCACGCCGGTACCGTTCGATATCGTGCCGCTGATGATGTTCACCGGCATGGAGGGCTTCATCTTCCTCGCCATGCCGCTGTTCATGATCGCCGGCGAGGTGATGAACCGGGCGGGCATCGCCGAGGACCTGATCGAACTGGCGGCCAGCATCGTCGGCGCCATCCGCGGCGGCCTGGCGATGGTCAACATCGCCGCCTCCATGGTTTTCGCCGAAATCTCCGGCTCGGCGGTGGCCGACGTCGCCGCCCAGGGCACCATCCTGATCCCGCAGATGACCAAGCGCGGCTATCCGGTGGCGTTCGCTGCGGCAATCACCTCCTCGTCAGCCTCCATCGCCATCGTGATCCCGCCCAGCCTGGCGCTGATCCTGTATGGCGCGATCGCCGGGGTTTCGGTGGTCAAGCTGTTCATCGCCGGCATCATCCCGGGAATCCTGATGGGCGGGATGCTGATGCTGTTCTCCTACGGCTTCGCGCTGCGCTATGGCTGGCCGCCGGAAGGCCCGTTCGTGCTGAAGCGCTTCCTGCGCGCGCTGCGCCGAGCCGCCTGGCCCTTGACCCTACCGGTGATCATCCTGGGCGGCATCCTCGGCGGCGTGTTCACACCGACCGAGGCCGCCGCGATGGCGGTTGCCGTGGCGCTGTTCATCGGCTTCTTCATCACCGGGCGGCTGCGGGTCTCGGACCTGCCGGGCATCCTGCTGGTGTCATCCAAGCGCACCAGCATCGTCCTGCTGATGGTCGCCACCTCGGCGGTGTTCGGCTGGTACCTGACCAGCGTCGGCATTCCCCAGGCGATTGCCGAGAACGTGATGTCGATCTCAGAAAACCGCTACGTGGTGATGTTCTGGGTCAACATCATCCTGATCCTGCTGGGCATGATCCTGCACGGCTCTGCCGGCAAGGTGCTGACGGTGCCGCTGGCGCTGCCCCTGGTGGAGACGCTGGGCTACGACCCGATCCACTTCGGCGTGATCATGGCCGTGAACTCCTGCATCGGCCAGCAGACCCCGCCGGTCGCCTCGGTGCTGATGACCGCATCGGCGGTCAGCGGTGCGCGGGTCGGCGAGATCATGCACTACAACAAGTGGTTCATCCTCTGCATCTTCCTGGTGCTGCAGATCGTGACCTATGTGCCGGCGCTGTCCCTGTGGCTGCCAAGCGTAATGGTCGACTGAGCGACGCCTATTTCCGCGCGGTCTTCTTCTTTTTCAGGACAGCGTTCAGTTCCGCGAGCGGCCGCTTGGCCAGGATGACCTTTTCCTGCTCCGCCTCGACCTTGGCGATGTCCTCGACCTGGTAGAGCACGGCGTCGATGTGGGCTTGGGGGATCACCGCGATGCCGTCGCCATCGCCGACGATGATGTCACCCGGTTTCACGTTGGCCCCGGCGCAAGTCACCTCCACGTCGTAGGCCACCACTTCCAGCGCGTTGGGCCGGATCGCTGCGCCGCGGCAATAGACCGGCATCTTCAGGCGCGAAATCTCGGCAAAGTCGCGCACGCAGGCATCCACCACCGTGGCGGCGAGGCCGCGCACCTGGGCGTGGTTGGCCATGTTCTCGCCGGTGACGTAGCAGTCGGTGCCGCCGGTCTCGACCACCAGCACCTCCCCCTTCTTACAGGCGGCCATGATCTCGTAGATGTTCTTGTCCGACGGCCCGCCGCCGCCGCCGCGCGGGGCGTATCGCAGGGTGCGCGCGACGCCGACCACCGGCTTGCCGTTGGCCGGATGCAGCCCCGCCATCCAGCCGCCGATGCCGAGCCGCTGCATGGCGTCCGTGACATAGCCCGAGGGCAGCCCCTTCAACGCCTTCACCGCCCGGGCCTGGGGAGTGGTCCTGCTCTTCGCCGCCGTCCTTGCCTTGCGCGCCATGGCCCTTCCTCCGCCGTCATTGTTATCGGGTTACCTGTTTGAGCGCAGGCTAGGCCGCTGCACCGTCACCGTCCAGACGCCCGCCGCCCTGCGCGGCAGCCTGATCAACCGAAACAAGCGCGGGGCCGCGGCCTTGACGCACCGGTCGGACGGCGCCCACGCTGAGCCTTCCCGCGCCAGGAGGACCGGCCATGAACGGCGACCCCGATAATCCCGCCTTCCCAAGTGCCCGAGACGATGCGGCCAACGCGCTGCGCAGCCCGGACACGCCCCAGACCCGCGCGCCGGCCTACCGGCTCGCCTTCAACGATGATGAGTTCCTGCTGCGCGACGAATTGCGCTCGGTCCGCCTCGGGCTGGAGCTGCTGAAACCCGACATCATGCTGCGCGACCAGAAGGTCCACACCACGGTGGGGGTGTTTGGCAGCGCCCGCATTCCCGACGCGAAGACCGCCGCGGCGCGGCAGGCCGATGCGGATGCCGCGGCGGCCGCCACACCCGGCGATGCCGCGGCCGGGCGCAAGGCACGGATCGCCGCACGGGTGACAGACAAGGCCCACTATCACGAGGCGGCACGGCGCTTTGCCGAGCTGGTGACGGCCGGCTGCCAGGGCAGCGAGCGGCGCGATTGCGTGGTGGTGACCGGCGGTGGCCCCGGCATCATGGAAGCGGCGAACAAGGGCGCGGCCGACGCCGGCGGCGTCAGCGTCGGCCTCAATATCGTTTTGCCGGAGGAGCAGGCGCCGAACCCACACGTCACCCCGGACCTGTGCTTCCAGTTCCATTACTTCGCGATCCGCAAGATGCACTTCCTGATGCGGGCGCGGGCCATCGTGATCTTTCCCGGCGGCTTCGGCACGCTGGATGAACTGTTTGAGACCCTGACCCTGATCCAGACCGGGAAGATTGCCCCGATCCCGGTTTTGCTGTTCGGCCGCGCCTATTGGGAGCGCATCATCGACTTTGACGCCATGGTCGACGAGGGGGTCATCGCGCCGGAGGACCTGGACCTCTTCGGTTTCGTCGAAACGCCCGAGGCGGCGGTTTCCGCGATCAGCGACTTTTACGCCACGCAGGAGGGTGAGGACTGGGCACCGATCTGTCCGCAAAACTGAACATCCCGTGATCGGCATGCGCATCGCTTGCAATTCGTGCTGATTCAGGGAAACTAATCGTGACACGTCCAAAAAGCCGACGGATCGCACGACCGGGCCGACGCCCGGCGAATGCGGCAAGAAGCGGCTTCGTATCAGGACCGGCCCTTGACGGCCGGCTTACTCATTAGGGAGCAGACGCATGAAGAACGTTTTCAAACTTTCTGTGATCGCGGCTGCGGGGGTTGTCGGGGCATCCCTGACCTTCGGCACCACCGCCGCCTACGCAGTGGACTTCCCCTGCCGGACCGCACGCATCATCGTGCCGTGGGGCGCGGGCGGCGAGTCCGACATCATGAGCCGTATCGCGGTCGAAGCGGCAAACCGCCTTGTCGGCAAGCCGAACCTGCAGGTCGTGACGATTTCCGGCCGCGGCGGCGTCAAGGGCGCCAAGGCCGCCAAGGATGCGCGCGCGGACGGTTGCACCCTGTTCAGCATCCATCAGAGCGTGCTGTCCAGCTACCTCACCGGCCGGGCCGACTTCACCTGGGACTCCTACGAGTCGATCGTGAAGCTGACCGAGACCCCGTCGATCATCGGCGCCAGCGCCAAGGCCCCGTTTGACGACTACAAGTCGATGCAGGCCTGGGCGAAGGCCAATCCCGGCAAGCTGCTCGCCGGCGGCACCCTTGGTTCGACAAGCCATTTCTCGCTGCTGCTGGTGCAGAACGCGCTGGGCATCGACATGAAGGTCATCTCCTACGATGGCACCGCCGACCGCATGAAGGCGCTGCTGGCCAATACGCTGCATATCGGCCAGGTCTCCGAAGCGACCGGCGCGAAGCACTACGAGGCCGGCCGCCTGAAGCTGCTGGCGCTCAACTACCACACCAAGTCCGGCAAGATTCCGACCCTGAAGACGGCGCGGGAGCAGGGCTTTGACCTCAGCATCACGTCCGACCGCGGCTTCGTTGCGCCGAAGGGCACGCCGAAGGCTGTGATCGATCACTACATCGAGACCTTCAAGAAGGTCGCGAAGGACGAGAAGTACATTGCCGCAGTGGAAGCCAAGGGCAGCTTCGTCAACCCGCTGTTCGGCAAGGACTATGAGAAGTGGTGGAGCGACACGATGACCGAGTGGAAGGCCATCGCCACCGATCTCGGCGTTTACAAGGGCTCGTAACGCCCCAACTTTTAGGCTATGTACGGTCCCGGCCCTCTCCGCGCAGCGGGGAGGGCCGGCGTCCAACCGGGCCAAATTGATTTTTTAGACACTTTCTTTCTGACCGACAGGCGGACCGTCCGAGGCCATGCAAAAGCTCAACAACGACACCATCATTGCCGTCATCCTGCTGCTGATGTGCGGCCTGTTCTTCTGGCAAACGACGCTGATCCCCGAATTGGGCTATTCGTCCATGGGCTCGGACAAGTGGCCGTATTTCATCCTGTCGCTGCTGACGGTGACCTCGCTGGCCTATCTGGTGCAGTCGCTGAAGATTCCGCCGCCCGCCGAGGGCGAACGGCAGAGCCTGGGCGAGATGATTTCGCGCTACCGCAATCCGCTGTGGTGCTTCGTCATCTTCTTCCTGTTCCTGGCGCTAATGCCGGTGCTCGGCATGCTGATCGGCGGCGGCCTGTTCGTGTTCTCGCTGCTCACCGCACTGGGACCGCGCACCCAGCGGGGGCTGATCATTCATCTGCTTATCTCGCTCTGTTCGGTCGGGCTGGTGTGGTTCATCTTTACCTTCTTCCTGCGGGTGTTCCTGCCGCCGGGCATGATCTTCAACATCTACTGAGACCGGGCGCTGACCCGCTAACGAAACCCTGCATTGAGGCCTGGCCGCCACCCTACGAGACCGGCGGCCGCGAAACGGGAAACGACCAATGGATCTAGTTCTCACCGCCATCTCCGACGCTTCGGGAGCCGTCTTCCAGTTCCACGTCCTGGCACTGATCATGGTGGGCGTGCTCTGCGGCATCGTCGCGGGCGCCATTCCCGGCTTTACCGTCACCATGGCGGTGGTGCTGACCCTGCCCTTCACCTTCGGCATGCCGCCGGTGGAGGGCCTGGCGACGATGCTTGGCGTCTATGTCGGTGGCCTGTCCGGCGGCCTGATCTCAGGCATGCTGATGGGTATCCCGGGTACGCCGGCAAGTGTGGCGACCACCTTCGATGGCTTCCCGCTGGTGCGTTCCGGCAAGCCCGGCCTGGCGCTCGGCCTCGGCATCTGGTCGTCGTTCTTCGGCGGCCTGATCGGCGCGATGATTCTCGCCACCCTGGCGCCGGCGCTGGCCAACTTCGGCCTCGAATTCGGCCCGTGGGCGTTCTTCTCGCTGATCATGTTCGCGCTGACCATCACGGCGAGCCTGTCCGGCGACAACCTGATCAAGGGCCTGCTGGCCGGCATCGTCGGCCTGCTCTGTGCCGCCATCGGCGCCGAGGAAATCAATGGTGTCGACCGCCTGCATTTCGGCATCGACTCGGTGGAAGCGGGCTTCGCCTACCTGCCGGTGCTGATCGGCCTGTTCGCTTTCAGCCAGCTGCTCAGCGACGTGGAAGACCCGGAAGTCGCCAAGGGCTCGCTGATGTCGCAGAAGAGCGTCTACGTGAAGATCGAGCACATGGAGGCGGTCAAGCAGATCGGCGCACGCTGGATCAACGTGGTCCGCTCCGCCCTGATCGGCTGCTTCATCGGCGTACTGCCGGCCGCCGGCGCCTCGATCTCCAACATCCTCGCCTACGACCAGGCGAAGAAGGCATCGCGGACGCCCGAAGAGTTCGGCAAGGGCTTCTCCGACGGCATCATCGCGCCGGAGGCGGCGAACAACGCCACCGCAGGCGGCGCGCTGACCATCATGATGGCGCTGGGCATCCCGGGTTCGCCGCTGTGCGCGATCATGCTGGGCGCGCTGCTGATCCATAACGTGGTGCCGAGCCCGACCTTCATTAGCGACGAGCCGCTGATCGCCTACTCGATCTTCATCTCGTTCTTCATTGCGCACTTCTTCATGATCGTGATGCAGGCGTTCGGGCTGCGGCTGTTCGTCTATATCACCAAGATGCCGATGTACATTCTGGCCGCGGTCATCCTGGTCTACTGCGCCATCGGCACCTTCTCGCTGAACAATGTCGAATTCGACATGTGGACGCTGTTCTGGTTCGGCATCCTCGGCTACCTGATGAAGAAGTTCGGCTTCCCGCTGCCGCCGATGATCCTCGGCGTCGTGCTGGGCGACCTCGCGGAGCTCAACCTGAACCGGTCGATCTCCATCAGCGAGGACTACACCATGTTCGTCACCCAGCCCTGGTCGCTGTTCTTCCTGCTGCTGGCGGTCTTCTCCACGGTGTTCCCGTGGTACCAGAAGCTGCGCGGCCAGCGCGCTTGGACGCTCGCCTTCATCCCGATCATGCTGATCGTGATGGCTGGCCCGCTGTACATGATGGACAGCGTGCCGCGCATGGTGGTCGCCACTGCGATGATCGCGGGTGGCCTGTACATGCTGTTCCGGGCGCATCAGTCGGGCTGGAAGGTCGATCCCGGCCAGGCCGCGCCGCAGGCAACACCGCAACAGAACGAACCGGCCTGACCGGCCGCGTTATACGCACTGCAACCGCCCGGGACGCCACCGCGTTCCGGGCGGTTCGGTTTTAGGGAGGCGACATGCGCATCACCGACCACCGCATCGACATCATCCCGGTCAACCACCGGGGCAACTGGGTTTTCGTCGGCCTGTGCGGCGATGACGGCATTTGGGGCTGGGGCGAGGCGAGCGACTCCCGCGACGAGGCGCTGTGCATCGCCAACCTTGAGCGCGAGCTGGCGGCCCTAAAGGGGGCAGAGGGCGACCCACTGGCAATGGCCGCCGAATTGGCCGCCCGCATGCCCGCCGACAAGCCGGGCCGCACCGCGCTGAGCGGCCTCAACCAGGCGCTCTGGGACCTGGCGGCGCGGGCACAGGATGCGCCGGTGGCGGCCCTGCTCACCGATGCCGCGCCGGATGCGGACATGCCGCTCTACGCCAACACCAACCGGATGTGCCGGGACCGCGACCCCGAGACCGTCGCGGAAGCCGGCCGCAACGCGGTGGCCCAGGGCATCGGGCGGATTAAGTTCGCGCCATTCGACGAGGTCAACCCGGACAAGCTGGCCGCCAAGGGCCCCGGTATCGTGGAGCCGGGCCGGGAACGGCTGCGCGCCCTGCGCGATGCCATCGGCCCGAATACCGAGCTGATGCTCGACTGCCACTGGCGCTTTACCGACGAAACAATCCCGTTGCTCGCCGAAATCGCAGTGGAAAGCGGCATCCGCTGGATCGAGGACCCGCTGCCCACCTTCGAGAGCGACCAGATGCGCCGCCTGCGCGATCTGTCGGGCGCGCGCATCGCCGGCGGCGAGGCGTTCATGACGTTCGAGGACCTGGCTGCCCTTGCCGATAGCGGCACGGTCGATGTGCTGATCGCGGACGTGAAATTCGTCGGCGGCACCGGCCCGCTGGATGCGATCTGCAAGCGCTGCGCCGATCAGGGCGTGACCTTCGCGCCGCATAATCCGAGCGGTCCGGTTTCCACCGCCGCCAGCGCCCATGTGGTGGCGGCAAACGCCAATGCAGAGATTCTGGAGTTCTCCTTCGGCGAAGTCGACTGGCGCAGCGATGTGGCTGGCGGCGAGCATGTGGTGGGCGACCGGCTGGCGATCGCCGCGCCGGGCTACGGCCTGGCCGTGCGGCCTGACCTTGCGGGCCCGCCCGCCGCGCCGCCGGACCCGGACGCCTTCCCCGACCGCAGCGCCGGCAGCCGGGCGGCTTCGGGCAGCGCCTAGGCGGCCTTATCCGCCGGGTCGGCGACGAGGGAGACGCCGATCATGCTGTCGCGGCTGACCAGCTCGGCCAGCGCCGCCTCCGACCAGCCCTCGGTGCCTTCGGGCCGCACCGGCAGTACCAGGTAACGGCAGTCCGCAGTGCTGTCCGCGACCCGCACCTCCACCGAGTCGGGCAGCGTGGTGCCGAATTCCTCCAGCACGCCGCGCGGGTCGCGTACGGTGCGCGAACGGTACTCCGCCGACTTGTACCAGGACGGCGGCAGCCCAAGTAGCGGCCGCGGATAGCAGGAACACAGGGTGCAGACGACCACGTAATGCAGGTCGGGGGTGTTCTCCAGCACCACCAGCTTGGGGCCATCATGGCTAAGGCCCAGCTCCTTGATGGCGCTGTTAGCGTCCGCCAGCAGCCGGGCTCGGAAATCCGCATCGACCCAGGCGCGGGCCACCACCCGGCGGCCATCGGTTGGGGATTTCTGCTCCCACGTCTCGATCATCCGACGCTGCTCGTCCGGGCCGAGGACTCCTTTCTCGACCAGCAGTTCGCTCAGCGCGATCTCCAGCATCTCGTAGTCGCGCATCGGCCCCGCGCCGTCCTCGATGGGTGCGTGGTCATGGTCGTGATCGTGGTCGTGATGATCGTGGTCGTGGTCATGGCCGCTCATGCCGGGGCCTCCTCGAGCCGTTCGAGCCAATGTTCGTAGATGTCGATTTCCAGGGTGTCGTCCGCCGGGCCGACATAATCCGTCCACAGGTCCTGCTGCATGAACCGCACCAGGCAGAGCGCCTTCGCCGGCAGCCCGTCATGGCCGTAGGCCAGCGCCTCGGGGTTGGGGAATGCGCCATGGATGCGCACCACCGTGCCGGTCTTGCCGCGAATATAAGCCGGCGTGCGCATGTGGCTGGGCGGGTCCCAGGTGCGCACCCGCACCCGGTCGCCGACACTGACGTCAGACACGGTCATTCGCCGCTGCGGACCGGTGTGGTCTCGCCCTCCCGGTAGAAACGCTCGCGCACTTCGGAAAGCCGCTGCTCGATCTCCTCGGAGGTCAGCACCCCCTTCTCGACCAGCAGGTTGCGGGTCGCCAGCACCCAACGCTCGTAGTAGCGGTGCCGGTCATAGACCTCGCCAGGCAGGCTTTCGACGGTGCGGCGCATCTCGTCGGTGCCGAACAGGCGGCGCTTGTCGTCGCGCAGAAGCTGTACCAGCGCGTCGATCTTCTTGTCGGTAAAGCTCGGCTCGTGCTCGTGCGGCACGGCGCCGCTGTCGCGCCCGCCGAGATCATGGTTGCCCTGGTTCTCTGACATCGTATGTCTCCCTACAGCACCAGCAGGACGGCGCCAAAGACCGCGACCGCGCCGCCGGCGATCCGCGGCGCCAGCGCCACTCCCGCCAAGATCCGGCGCCACAGCACCGCTGTGCCAAGGACCACGACACCCTGAATCACGGTGAAACCCAGCAAATAGGCGAAGATGGGTGTCGGCTCCGCGCCGATCACCGCCTCGCCATAGGCATAGCCGTGCAGGACGCCCGCGATTCCCAGCAGCAGCGGCGCGAGCCAGGGGCCGTCGCGCAGCTGCGCCGCCACAGCCGCACCGAGCGCCAACACCGACAGCGCCACGAGAGCCTCTGAATAGGGGATATTGAACGCCATCAGATGCAGCGCGGTGCCGGCCATTGCCGACAGCAGGAACGCCGCGACCGGCACCAGCGGACGCGCCAGCGTCGCCGCCAGCACGCCGAGCGCCAGGATGAAGGCGAAATGATCGAGGCCGATCAGCGGGTGGCCGAAGCCGGACAGCAGCCCCTGCATCAGGGTCTCCGGCGTGGTACCGCCCATCGGATGATGCGCCAATGCCGTAGCCGGGGCGGCCAGCGCGGCCAGCACGGCAAAACCAAAAGCGGATCGGATACGATGCATGAACATTTTCCCCTCTTCGAAAGCAGGGTCGCCGGATCGCCGACGTCGGTCAAGCGGATGACGGACGGCCCGGCAGCCGCTACCGTGAGGCCCGCGCTGACCTGAGACCGCGGGTGATCCGATGCCGAAATTCGACGCCAACCTGTCCTACCTGTTCACCGAGGTCGATTTCCTAGACCGTTTCGCCGCTGCCGCGGACGCCGGGTTCAGGGCGGTGGAAATCCTCTATCCCTATGATTGGCCAGCCGAGGAAATGGCGGCGCGGCTGCAAGACAACGGGCTAGAGCAGGTGCTGTTCAATTTCCCGCCGGGCGAGGAGTCCGACCATGGCGGACGCGGCTGCGCCGCCCTGCCCGGCCTCGAGGACCGGTGGCGACGGGAGCTGGACCAGGCGCTGGCGCTGGCGCGGACGCTGGGCTGCCCGCGGCTGCATGTGCTGTGCGGCATTGTCCCCGACGGCGTCGCCTGGGAAGCCTGCCGCGACACCCTGCTGGAAAATCTCCGCCATGGCAGCGAAGCAGCCGCCGCCGACGGGGTGACCCTGCTGCTGGAGCCGCTGAATACCGGCCAGGCGCCGGGCTATCTGCTCAATAACACCACGGACGCGCGCGCCGTTATCGAGACCCTCGACCTGCCCAATGTCGGGCTGCAGTTCGACCTCTATCACACCCAGATCATGGAGGGCGACCTGGCGGTGCGGATGCGCGCCCTCTTGCCACTGATCGGCCATATGCAGATCGCCGGGGTGCCGGGGCGGCATGAACCGGATGTGGGCGAAATTAACTATCCCTATCTTTTCGGGGTGATGGACGAGATCGGCTACGACGGCTGGGTCGGCCTGGAATACGCCCCGGCGGCAGGCACCCAGGCGGGTTTTGGCTGGCTCGAGGCCGCCCGCGCGGCAGCCGCGACGCCGTGATGTAGGTCAATGCAGGGCCACATGCCCCGGCCCTAGGCTTGCTCCCCTGCGGCCATTGCCAGGTCGAAGCAGGGAGGAAGACATGCAGGCACAGGACATCATGACCACAAGGGTGGCAACCGTTGCGCCGGATACGCCGGTCGCAGATATCGCGCGCCTGATGCTCGACCGCCGGGTCAGCGCGGTCCCGGTGGTAGACAGCGGCAACGCCGTCGTCGGCATGATCAGTGAGGACGACCTTATCCGGCGCCTGGAGCCGCCATCGGGCCATCGCGGCTCCTGGTGGATGGCATTCCTGTCGGACACTCAGCAGCGTGCGGAGGATTTCATCAAGGCTCACGGCCAGACCGCGCGGGACGTGATGACCGCCGAGGTGATCTCGGTCAGCGCGGACACCGATGTCGGTGAAATCGCCGAGACCCTGGAAAAGCACCACATCAAGCGGGTGCCGGTGCTGAGCGGCGGTAAGCTGGCCGGCCTCGTGAGCCGTGCCGACCTGCTGCGCGCGGTGCTTGCGCTCGGTCCCCTGCCAACCCCCAGCGGCGACGATCGAAAGATGGCCCAGGCCATTGAGAAGGCGATCCGCGATGGCGGCTTGTCGCGCGCGGGGCTGGTCAGTGTCGCGGTCAGCGACGGTACCGCCCATCTGTGGGGTGTCGTAGAGACCGACGCCGAACGCGACGCCATGCGCATTGCGGCGGAAGAGGTGGTGGGCACCGGCAAGGTCGAGGACCATATGGGCCGCGTCAACATGGCGATGTTCGGCGAGTGAGCCGGCCTGCCTTTTCGGCCGTCCTGGCGCTGGGCCTGTTCACAGGCCCGGCCATGGCGGCGGACGCAATCCAGGGAGAGCGCCTGGCCCGCGCCTGGTGCACCGATTGTCACCAGGTGTCGGCCGGCTCGGCGGCGACCGACGCCGCGCCACCCTTCCCGGCGCTGGCGGCAAAAGCGGCGGACGACCCGGCGGCATTGCGCCGCTGGCTCGCCGATCCGCATCCGCCGATGCCGAACCTCAACCTCGGCACCCGCGAAATCGAAGACCTGATCGCTTATCTGCGAAGCCTCAAGACGCCTTAGGCGCGGCCGGCGGGCTCATCCGGATCGATGGGGTCGTCGTCCAGCAGGATGCGCTCAGCCGCGCCGTCCGGATCATCGAACTGGCCGGAGCGCAGCGCCCACAGGAAGGCCGCCAGCCCGAGCAGCCCCAGCAGCAGGGCGATGGGGATGAGGTAGAGCAGGGCTTCCATCAGCGCCCCGAGCGGCCAAGCCGCAGCGCGTTGCCGATCACCACCAACGATGATGACGACATGGCGATCGCCGCGATCAGCGGCGTGACATAGCCGGCGCAGGCGAGCGGCACGGTGAACAGGTTGTAGCCGAGCGCCAGGCCGAAATTCTGGCGTACCAGCCGAGCCGCGCGCCGCGCAGTGCGCCGCGCCTCCAGCACCGGGGCCAGCCGTTCGCCCTGGAACACCAGATCGGCGGCGGTCTGACTGATATCCGCAGCGCCAGCCGGCGACATGGATGTGAACGCCGCCGCCAGCGCGGGTGCATCGTTGAGTCCATCGCCGACCATGCACACCCGGCGGCCTTCCGCCGCCAGCTCTTCCAGCCGCGCCACCTTGTCGGCCGGCGATAGCTCGGCGGCCGCATCGGTAATGCCGACCGCCTCGGCGGTGGCGGTGACCGTGGCCGCCCGGTCTCCGGACAGCAGCAGCACATCTAGCCCCGCGTCACGCAGGGCGGCGACCACCTGGGCGGCGTCATCGCGCAGCGCATCCTCGAAGCGGAAGCGCACCGGCGCACCTTCCGCAGGCGCGTACCACAGCTCTGGGCCGTCAGCCGGCGGCGCGTCCTCGACGCCACACCAGGCGGCGCTACCCAGCCGTTCCTCCGTGCCGTCTTCGCAGGGGCGGCGCAGCCCCCGGCCCGGCACCTCTTCGACCCTGTCCGCGGGCGCCGTAGCAGGGGCGGCCTCGGCCAGCGCGCGGGCCAGCGGATGACGGCTGGCCAGGGCCAGCGCCGCCGCGGCGGGCAAAGCCGGGTGACCGGCACCGTCCCGCAACACCGGCTTACCGCGGGTTAGGGTCCCGGTCTTGTCGAAAGCCACCGTATCGATGGCGGCGATGCGTTCCAGCGCGGTCGCGGATTTCAACAGGATGCCCTGGCGAAACAGGCGGTTGCTTGCGACCACCTGCACCACCGGCACTGCCAGCGCCAGGGCACAGGGACAGGTGATGATCAGTACCGCCACCGCGATCAGCAGGGAGTCCTGCCAGCCGGCACCACCGAGCAGCCACCAGCCGAGGAAGGTACCGGCGGCCAGCAGGTGCACCGCCGGCGAATAGACCCGCACCAGCCGGTCGGCCAGTACCACATGGCGGGCGCGGCGTTGTTCTGCTGCATCCATCAGCCGGGCAATTTCGGCCAGCAGGGTACCGTCGCCGACAGCGTCGACCCGCAGCCGCAGGGAGCCGGTGAGGTTGAGGGTACCAGCGAAGACCCGGGTCCCCGGCGCGGCCGCGGTGGGCACGGATTCGCCGGAGATCAATGCCGTGTCGATGTCCGATTCTCCGGTCTCCACGGTGCCGTCGACGGGAACGCGCTCGCCTGCTGCGATCAGCACCTGGTCGCCTTGGCGCACCGCCTGGGGCGGCACCATGCGGCTGCTCCCGTCATCATCCAGGATGCGCACGGCGGCAGCACCCAGCGCCAGCAGCCGCTCGGCGGCGGAGCGGGCGCGGCCACGGGCGCGGGCATCGAGGAAGCGGCCCACCAGCAGGAAGAACAGTAGCGCGGTCGCGGAATCGAAGTAGACATGCTGGGCGCTGCGCAGGGTTTCCGCCAGGCTCATCCCGGTGGCGAGCAGCACGGCGAGCGAGATCGGCACGTCCATGTTCATCGACCGGCTGCGCAGCGCAGTGACGGCGGAACTGAAGAACGGGCGCCCGGCATAGGCCACCGCGGGCAACGCGATCAGCGCGGAGAACCAGTGCATCAGGTCGCGGGTCGCCGGCCCCATGCCCTGGAAATAGCCGGCCCAGACCGAGATCGACAGCAGCATGATGTTGCCGGCGGCGAAGCCGGCCACCGCCATCGCCCGCAGCAAGGCGCGCTCGCGCGCCGCGCCGGCACTGTCCATTTGCTCCGAATCGAAAGGCATGACCCGGAAGCCCAGACGCTCGACCTCGTCGACCAGCGCCGGTGCCAGGCCATCGCCGCCGTCCCAGGTGACCGCCAGCTTGCGCGCCGTCACATTGACCCGTGCCTCGCGGACCTCGGGCCGGGCCGCCAAGGCGCGTTCGATGCGCTGGGCGCATCCGGCGCAATGCATGCCGTCCACCATCGCTTCCATGCGTGAGGCCCCGTCCGCCGCCGGGCGGACATAGGGCGACAGGTCGACGGCGTCGGCGACCGCGCTCATTTTCCGGGAACCGGCGCGAACAAGCGCACCGTCTTGCGATAGGTGTCGGGGCCGTGGCGCGCCTCCAGGCGCACGTCCCACTGGCCGGGGAGCGGTACCGAGAGGCGGGTGTGATAGCTGCCACGGCGGATTTCCGGCAGGGCGAGGTCGATGTCGTGCCCCTCATGGGTGGGCCGCACGAGGCGCGCGGTCACCAGCGCGCCAGCCAGCGGCTTCCCGCGCGCATCCTTCAGGTCGACGGCGATCTCGCCCTTCGCCGCATCGCCGGCAAAGCGGGCATCGAGCGACCAGCCCAGGGCGCGCTGCGCCGCCTCCTCGTCGAGCACCTCGTTATAGGCAGCGCCGCGCTGGTACGAGCCAGTGGTCTCAAGGCCGGTCCAGGTGGACAGGGCGAAATAGGTCAGGGTGCCGTTGGCGAGAAGGACGACGGCAAAGCCGCCAACAAAGACCCAAGGGATCCAGGACGAACGGCGTGTCTCGATCATGGCATCAGTTCCCATTGCCGGCTCGGAAGACAGTGGCAGCGCGGCGCTCTTCTTCCGCGCCGCCGGCCTCGGTAAGCACAAAGTTGAATTCCTTCAGCGTACCCGTAATCGCCGATGCGGGCAGCGTGACGAAGACCCGCTGGGTGGCGACCGCATCTGGCGATGCGACGAAGCGCAGCTGGTCTGCGCCCTCCCCGTCCTGGCCAACCGCGCGCAGGGATGCGCCGGGCAGGCCCTCGGCGCGCAGCACGAAGGTGCGCGCCTCATGCAACGGGTTGAGGATCTTCACCGTGTAGCCGTTGCGCACCGCGCCATCCGACAGGGTGACGAACAACGGGTTGCGGTCATGCTGCACATTCAGATCGAGGCGCGGCCGGGTCGCGAGCGTGAACATCATCACGCTGCCGACGATCAGCAGCAGCCCGGCATAGGCGAGTGTACGCGGGCGCACCATGCGGAAGCGCGCGGTGCGGCCTGCCGCGCGGGCCTGCTGGCGCGCGATGCTGTCATAGGTGATCAGATGCGACGGGCGGCCGACCCGAGCCATGATGTCGTTGCAGGCGTCGATACACAGGCCGCAACCGATGCATTCAAGCTGGTTGCCGTCGCGAATGTCGATACCGGTAGGACAGACCGCGACGCACTGGGCGCAATCGACGCAGTCGCCGCGCCCGTCCCACGACTCACCCTTCTTGTGCGGACCACGGGGCTCGCCGCGCCAGCGCTCGTAGGTGACGATGGCCGTATCCTCGTCGGTCATCGCCGCCTGGAAGCGCGGCCAAGGGCACATATAGGTGCAGACTTGCTCGCGCGCGATGCCGCCCAGCAGGTAGGTGGTGGCGGTGAACAGACCAATGAAAAGCAGCACGGTGGGCGTCACCGACCAGGTGAGCACATCGGCGGCCAGCGTCGGCGCGTCGTTGAAGTACATGATCCAGGCGCCGCCGGTGAGCACCGAGATCACCAGCCAGATGCCGTGCTTGAAGGCCTTCTTGGCGATCTTGCCACCGCCCCAGGGCGCCTTGTCGAGGCGCATGCGCGCGCCCCGGTCGCCCTCGATCAGCCGCTCGACCCACATGAACAGGTCGGTCCAGACAGTCTGCGGGCAGGCGTAGCCGCACCAGACACGGCCCAGCAGCGCGGTCGCCAGGAACAGGCCCAGCGCACCCAGGATCAGCAGCCCGGCGAGGTAGTAGACTTCCTGCGGCCAGATCTCGATCCACAGGAAATAGGCCCGCCGGTTGGGCATATCGATCAGGAAAGCCTGGTCCGGGATGCCCGGCGCACGGTCCCAGCGCAGCCAGGGGGCGATGTAGTAGACCGCGAGCAGCAGGATCAGCGCCGCCCATTTGAGGTGGCGGAAGGTGCCGGAGATCTTCTTCGGATGGACCTTAACCCGGGGCGCGTAGAGCGGCAGGCTCTGGCGCGCCTCCTTGATCGATACGATCTCCTCGACCGGGACCTCCGGCGGGACGGAGGTCTCGGTGCCTGAGCCGTCGGCCATGGTGTGCTCCGGCTCGGGCTACTCGCCGCCGCCCAGCGAGTGGACGTAAACGGTGAGCATCTTGAGAGTTGCCGGGCTGAGTCGCTCCGACCAGGCCGGCATCACCCCGTGGCGGGCCCGTACGGTCTGGGCGATGATCTCCTCGCGGCTGCCGCCATAGAGCCAGATGCGATCGTTGAGCGCCGGCGCGCCGAGCTCCCGGTTGCCGGCACCGCCGGCCTCATGGCAGGCGACGCACTGCTCGGAGAAGATCACCGCGCCGCGGTCCGCGGCCTCCTGGCTGGACGGCTCCTGGCCCGACAGGGTCAGCACATAGTCGGCGACATCGCCGATCTCCTCGGTGGTGAGCAGTTCGTCCGCACCAAAGTTCGGCATTTCCGAGAAACGGGTGTCGTCGTCCTGGTCCCAGCGCACGCCATGCTGCAGGGTCACCAGGATCGCTTCGGGCGAGCCGCCCCAGATCCAGGCGTCGTCGACCAGACTGGGATACCCCGGACCGCCCGCCGCGCCGGTGCCGTGGCAGCCGGCGCAATTGTCGAGGTAGGAGTAGCGGCCACCGACCATTGCGATTTGACGCAGTTCGTCGTTGGTCATCACCTCGTCCAGCGAGGCCGCGTCGATCCGGCCGTAGACCTCGGCGCGTTCGGCGCGGGCCTGTTCCATATCCGCACTATGGGCGCCGCGGGTGGTGTAACCGAGGATCCCCGGTGTGGCGCTGTTCCACAGCGGGATCGCCGGGTACAGGATGAAGTAGACCACCGACCACAGGATCGTGGCGTAGAACACATACACCCACCATTTCGGCAGCGGAGTGTCGAGTTCGCGGATACCGTCCCACTCATGGTCACGGAGCTCGGTACCGGTGATGATGTCTTTCTCGCCCTTGGTCGGCATGGTCTCTCCTATCGGGCGCCGTCGCGCTTGTCGTCGCCGTCCCGGAACGGGATCGACGCATAGTCATCCATCTGCTCGCGGCGCTTGCGCGAGGGCCAGAAGGCCCACAGCGACACGCCAAGGAAGAAGGCGATCACCAGCAGCATCCAGTAGGGATAGATCGCCTGGGCCAGTTGCTGTGCCATGGTGCGCCTACTGGGCCAGTTGTTCGGGTTTGATGTCGGAGAAGTCGACCAGGGTGCCGAGCATCTGCAGGTAGGCGACCAGCGCATCCATCTCACTTGGCGCGCCGGGCCTGCCATCGAAGTCCGCGACCACGGCTTTCGGATAGCGTGCCAGCAGGTCATCGGTGTCGGCATCCGGGTTGGCCTGGGCCAGCATGTCGGCCTCGGCATTCTCGGTCATCGCGTCGTCATAGGGCACGCCCACCACCTGCAGCGCCTCCAGATGCCCGGCGAAACCCTCCACCTGGACCTTGCGGTCGATCAGGAAGGCGTAGGGCGGCATGATCGATTCGGGCACCACGTCGCGCGGGCTCAGCAGGTGGGCGACATGCCAGTCGTTGGAATACTTGCCGCCGACACGCGCCAGGTCCGGCCCGGTGCGCTTGGAGCCCCACTGGAAGGGGTGGTCGTACATGCTTTCCGCCGCCAGGCTGTAGTGGCCGTAGCGCTCGACCTCGTCGCGGAACGGGCGGATCTGCTGCGAGTGGCAGACGTAGCAGCCCTCGCGGATGTAGATGTTGCGCCCGGCCAGTTCGAGCGGCGAGTAGGGCCGCATGCCCTTCACCCGTTCGATCGTGCTCTCAATGGTGAACAGGGGCACGATCTCGATCAGGCCGCCGATCGCCACCGTGATCAGGGTGAGCACCGCCATCAGCGGCAGGTTCTTCTCGATGCGGGAATGCCAATCCATCTTCGGTTTCCTTGCTCTGCGCCGCTATTCGGCCGGCGCCATGGACGGCGCGGTGTAGCCCGCTTCGTGACGGACGTCGCCACGGATGGTGCGCCACAGGTTGTAGACCATGACCAGCGAGCCGATCAGGAACAGCACCCCGCCCAGCGTGCGGATCAGATAGAAGGGATGCATCGCCTCGACGGTCTCTGAGAAGGCGTATTGCAGGAAGCCCAGCTCGTCGTAGGCGCGCCACATCAGGCCCTGCAGGATGCCGCCGATCCACATCGCGACGATGTAGAGCACGATGCCGACGGTGGAGATCCAGAAGTGCACGCTGACCAGCTTCAGGCTGTACAGCCCTTCGCGGCCCCACAACCGCGGCACCAGGTAGTAGACCGCGCCGAAGCTGATGAAGGCGACCCAGCCGAGCGCGCCGGAATGCACGTGGCCGATGGTCCAGTCGGTGTAGTGCGACAGGCTGTTGACCGCCCGGATCGACATCATCGGGCCTTCGAAGGTGCTCATGCCGTAGAAGCCGACGGAGGCCACCATCATGCGCAGGACCGGGTCGGTGCGCAGCTTGTCCCAGGCCCCCGAGAGGGTCATCAGGCCGTTGATCATGCCGCCCCAGGAGGGCATCCACAGCATCACCGAGAAAGTCATACCCAGCGTCTGCGCCCAGTCGGGCAGCGACGTGTAGTGCAGGTGATGCGGGCCGGCCCAGATGTAGAGGAAGATCAGCGCCCAGAAATGCACGATCGACAGGCGGTAGGAGTAGATCGGCCGTTCCGCCTGCTTGGGCACGAAGTAGTACATGATGCCTAGGAAGCCGGCGGTGAGGAAGAAGCCCACCGCGTTATGGGCGTACCACCATTGGGTCAGCGCATCCTGCACGCCCGAGAAGGCGGAATAACTCTTCGCCCCGGTGAACGAGACCGGCATCGACAGGTTGTTGACGATGTGCAGCATCGCCACGGTGATGATGAACGCCAGGAAGAACCAGTTGGCGACATAGATGTGCGGTTCCTTGCGCTTCAGCACGGTGCCCGCGAACACCAGCAGGTAGGCCACCCACACCACCGTCAGCCACAGGTCGACGTACCATTCCGGCTCGGCATATTCCTTCGACTGGGTCACGCCGGTGACGTAGCCGAGCGCCGCGAGGATGATGAACAGCTGGTAGCCCCAGAACAGGAAGGCGGCGAGGTCGTCGCCACCCCATAGCCGGGCCCGGCAGGTGCGTTGCACCACATAGAGCGAGGTCGCGAACAGGGCATTGCCGCCGAACGCGAAGATCGCTGCGCTGGTGTGCAGCGGCCGCAGCCGCCCGAAGGTGGTCCAGGGCAGGTCGAGGTTGAGCAGCGGGAAGGCCAGCTGCAGCGCGATGACGACGCCGACGAGGAACGCCACGACGCCCCAGAAAACCGTCGCCAGCGTAAACCAGCGGACGACTTCCTCGTTATAGGTTTCAGCGGTTTCTACGGCTGCGCTCATTGCGCCCTCCCCTTCGCGCGACGGGGGCTCAATGCCCGGCTCCGCCGGTATGCCGGCCAATCAGCCGGAAGATGAACAGGACCCCGAAGCCGAAAAGCACCAAGCCGACCCAATACATCGTGCCGTCTGCTGCCGCACTGGCGAGAGTCAGGCCGATCAGGGCCACCAGTGTCATAAACAGGCCCATGATCCACGCGCCGATATCGTTCATGATCTCACCCCTCTGGAACCGCGCACAGCGCGCGGCATCCCCGCATCAGGGACGCTAGGGGTGATGTTGCAGTGCCGCATTGATCCAGATCAACGCGAGGCGATCTGCGGGTCTCGGGGCTGATTTTCGGAGCTGAATTAGCCCTGGTAGAGCATGTCGGTGGTGTCGGCGATCTTCTCGCACAGCGCCCGCATCACATTCAGCGCCGCATCGGGGTTCTCGGTCACCGCATGGAGGAACATGTCGCCCTCGATGCGCATCACATTGACCGTCCCCTTGGCACGGGCGCTGGCGCTGCGCGGGCTGTTGGTGAAGATCCCCATCTCCCCCAGCAGGTCGTTCTTGCCGAGGCGTGCAATCAGGATCTCGCCGCCGTCCTTCTCGCCAAACACCTCGACGTCCCCTTCATGCACCAGATAGGCGCAATCCGACGGGTCGTCCTTGCGGAACAAGGTCTCGCCGTCCTCGAAGGTGACGCTCTTGCTGGCAAAGGCGAGCAGCTTGAGCTCCGCCGGATCGACCTTCGAAAAGATCGGAATGCTGCGCAGCACGGTCACGGCATCGCTGAAATCCACGGATTCGTCTCCTTACCTACTCCGCCGCCTCGGACTTGTGCAGCGGTCCGCCGGGCGCGGCGAGCTCGGCCGCCGGGCCCTGCTGGGTGATCTTGCCGCCTTCCATCACCACGACATGGTCGAAGGCGGGTGCGTCATCGCGCCGGCCGAGCACCCAGAACAGGGTACGGCCCTCGAATTCGTTCCGGATCGCCTCGGTCAGCGCCGTCTGGCTGGCGCCATCGAGCGCGGCAATCGCGTCGTCGAGCACCAGCATGTCCGGCCGCTTGAGGATGGCGCGCGCGATGGCAAGGCGCTGGCGCTGGCCAACCGACAGGCGGCTGCCGCCGATACCGACCTCCGCCGACAGACCGACCTGCATCACGCTGAGGTCAAGGCCCAGCGTCTCCACCACCTCCTGGATCAGCTCCTCGATCTGCTGCTGGGCGCGCTGGCGGCCATAGACCACCTTGCCGAATAGGATGTTGTCCTGGATCGACGCGGCGGCGTTGTAGGCGCCGCGCTCGAAGAAGGCGATGGCGTCCTGCATGTCCTCGGGTAGCCCCTCGGCGAACATCTTGCGGGCTTTCAGGATCTTTTCCTGCATCTCATCGTCGATCACGCCGAGGCGGTGGCGTTCAGGAATCAGCTTGAAGGTGAGCGAGACCAGCCGGTCCTTGTCTTCAGCGGTGGCGTTCTCCAGACCCTCGCGCTCGACCCGGTTGACCACCTGCTGCACCTCGTCCAGCTCGTCGGCGTCGAAGAAGCTGAAGCGCTCGAAATACTCGTGGTCGGACGGCAGGTCCTGGAATAGATCAACCATGACCGTGGCAAGGCGCAGGCCGGCCTCGGAGAAGGAGTCGATCAGGCCGACTTCCTGCAGGACGCTGTGGACGTAGGCGTTCTGGCCCAGGCGGCCGAGGTCGAAGGTGTCGCCGATGGGCGTGCCGAACAGGAGGTTTTCCGCCACCGTCATGTTCTGGTTGTAGGCGCTGGCATCGAAATGCTCGACCAGGGTCTGCAGGTAGCTGTCGCCGTCGAGGCGTTCGCGCAGCTGCTCGCGCGCCTTGAGGAAGCCCTCTGCCACCGCCGGGTCGGCCTCCGGGTCGACCGTGCCCTGCAGGCCGAGCGCGTAGATATCGCCGGCCAGCTGCACCATGCGCAGCACGTCGATGGCCCGGTCGGTGAGTGAGTCGGCGTCCTTAACCCCGGCCTCGGCGTAGTCGATCCAGTCGCTGTTGATGTCGCTTTCGGTGTTGCCGGCCTCGCGCGCCTCCACCACGTGCCATGCGCGCTTGCGCTCGCCCTCCTCGTCATAATCCGGCGCGCCCAGCGGCTGGTGCTTGAGGCCGTAATAGAGGTTGTCGCGCACAGTGCCGGAGAATACGTAGGCGCCCTGGCCCACATAGGCGATGCGGCGGCCGGTGACCGCCTCCGGCAGACCCGCTGCGTTCTGGTCGCCCATGCGGATGCTGCCCGAAGTCGGGCTCAGGAGCCGCGCCACCATCTGCGACAGCACCGAGCGATCGGCGCCGCTGGGGCCGATCAGCGCCACATGGGTGCCGGGCTCGACGGTAAAGGTCACGCCATCGACAACCTTGATGCCGCCCTCTTCCTCGAAGCCGACATTGCTGGCCGCGATCGCCTTGTCCAGGTGCGGCACATCGGCGGGCGGGTCGCGCTGCAGCGTCTCGTCCAGCATGCCCGCGGGCTGGTACTGGATGATCAGCTGCTCGTACTTGATCTTGGCGTCCTCCTTCATCTGGTAGTAGCGCAGCAGCTCTTTCCAGGGCGCAGACAGGTCCTTGTAGGCGGCCAGCACCGCGACCAGGGCACCGAAGGTCAGCTCCCCCTGGATGACCAGGTAGCCGCCCACCGAGAAGAAGAAGAACGGCGTGACCTGGGCGATGAAGTTATTGAGAAACTTAATGAAAAACTTCTTGCGGTAGATGTTGTAGCGGATCTCGTAGATCCGCCCGAGGCGCTGGGAAAAGTCCGCCAGCTCCAGTTCCGAAGTGTCGTGGGCGTGGATCTCCTGGATGCCGCCGATCGCCTCGCCGATGCGCTCCGACAGCTTGCGCACCGTGCGCACCCGCTCCTTGCCCAGCATGTTGACCCGGCGCTGCAGCTTCGGGATCAGGTACATCTGGATCGGATAGAGCGCGATCGCTGCGGTACCGAGGATCGGGTCCTGGACGAACATGAAGATCAGGATGGTCAGCAGGGTGCCGCCCTGGAATGCGGGCAGCACGAAGGCATCGCCGATGAAGCCGCCCAGCGGCTCCACCTCCGCGGTGATCATGGCGATGTTCTCGCCCTGAGACATGCGCCGGAAATGCGGCAGTGGGAACCGCAGCACCCGGCCGAACAGCTCGTAGCGCAGGCGGCGCAGCATGCGCTCGCCCATCTGCCCCTTGAAAACGTTGATCCAGTATTTGAAGCCGCCGTTGACGAAGACCAGCGCCAGGTAGGCGAAACACAGCACCAGCAGGTAGCCGATCTGGTCGAACTCGGCGCCGAAGACGACTTGCGGGAAATCGGTACCGCCGATCGCCTTGTTGACGATCACCTTGGGCAGGTCGAGCGAGACATACAGGAACGGGAACGCCAGTGCGGTCAGGCACAACAGCATGATCTGCCGGCGCGCACTGAAACGCAGGATGTACTGGAAGATCGTCTGCGGCAGCACGTTATCTTCTGCCGCGCGCGCGCCAGCCTTATCGTTCACGCCGCCCCCTCGCAGGTCGCACCCGATGGGCGGGATTATGGAAGAGCGCCGCGCCGCCGTAAACCGTGCGCGGCCAAGGGAACTTGCTTGCGGCCCCCGCACCGCTAAGGTAGCGCCAACGTGCCACCGGAAGCGGCGGAGGGGGTCCCATGACCCGCGCCCAAAAGAGTACGCGGCTGCTGATTTACAGCCATGACAGCTTCGGCCTCGGCCATTTGCGCCGTTGCCGCACGATCGCGCATTCGCTGGTCAACCACCGGCGCGACCTGACGGTGCTGATCCTGTCGGGCTCGCCGATCATCGGTAGCTTCGATTTCGGCTCGCGGGTGGATTTCGTGCGCATCCCGGGCGTCATCAAGCTGCGCGACGGCGCCTACACCTCACTGAACCTGGATATCGACATCGAGGAGACGCTCGAGATGCGCTCCTCGATCATTCGCCACACCGCGGCCGTGTTCAATCCGGACTTCTTCCTGGTCGACAAGGAACCGCTGGGCCTGCGCGGCGAATTGAAAGAGACACTGGCGATGCTGTCGGACCGGGGCACGCCGCTGATCCTCGGCCTGCGCGACGTCATGGACGACCCGGAACAGCTTGCCGAGGAATGGGAGCGCAAACGCGCGCTGGACGCGCTGGAAAACCTCTACGACCAGATCTGGGTCTACGGCCTGCCCGAGGTCTGCGACCCGCTGCAGGGCCTGCCGGTGGCCGCCTCGGTACGCCGGAAGATGACCTATACAGGTTACCTGCGGCGCGCGCCCTCGGCGGTGCCGGCGAACAATGTGATCGATCCGCTGGTTGGCGAGGAGCCCTACATCCTGGTGACCACCGGCGGCGGCGGCGACGGCGCAGCGCTGATCGACTGGGTGCTGCGGGCCTACGAGCAGGACCCCACCATCGGCATGCCGGCGCTGCTGGTGCTCGGCCCGTTCATGCACCGCAACCTGCAGGCGGAGTTCAAGCAGCGCGCCGCGCAGCTCGATACGGTCACGGCGATCACCTTCGAATCCCAGCTCGAGACACTGATGCTGCGCGCCGCCGGCGTCGTTGCCATGGGCGGCTACAACACCTTCTGCGAGATCCTGTCCTTCGACAAACGCGCGCTCATCGTGCCGCGCAAGACGCCGCGCCTCGAACAGACGATCCGCGCATCGAGGGCGCAGGACCTGGGGCTGATCCGGATGCTTGACGACGACGGACTGCGCGATCCGGCACGCATGGCCAGCGCCCTGCGTACTCTGGTCGACCAGCCGACGCCGTCGGAAACCCATGTGCCCGGTCTGCTGGACGGGCTGTCGACGATCAACGGCGCCATCGACCGGCTGCTCACCGGCCGACCGGACGCGCCGGCCCGGCTCAGCGTGGTGCCGCGGGCGCTCTGAGGTGGCCGCGCCCGTCGCCTTCGTGCTGAAGGGCTACCCGCGCCTGTCGGAAACCTTCATCGCCCAGGAAATCCACGCCCTCGAACGGCTGGGCCTGGATATCCGCATCGTCTCGCTGCGCCACCCGACCGACAAGCACCGCCATCCGATCCACCAGGAAATCACCGCGCCGGTGACCTACCTGCCGGAGTATCTCTATCAGGAGCCGGCGCGGGTGTGGCGCGGCTGGCGGACAGCACGGCGGATGCCGGGCTATGCCCGGGCGCGGGCAACCTGGCTGCGTGACCTGCGGCGCGACCCGACGCCCAACCGGGTGCGCCGCTTCGGTCAGGCACTGGTGCTGGCCGCCGAACTGCCCGAGGACGTCACCCGCCTGCATGCGCATTTCCTGCACACCCCGGCATCGGTGACCCGCTACGCAGCCACTATGCGCGGCCTGCCCTGGACCTGCTCGGCCCATGCGGTAGACATCTGGACCACGCCGGATTGGGAAAAGCGCGAAAAGCTTGCCGAGCTCGACTGGCTGGTCACCTGCACCGGGGTCAATGCCGAGCATCTGGGCGCCATGGCACCGGATGCCGAGCGGGTCGAACTGCTTTATCACGGGCTCGACTTCAGCCGCTTTGCCGCGCCGGACCGTCCGGCCCAGGCGCGCGACGGCACCGATGCGGCAGACCCGGTGCGCCTGGTCTCGGTCGGCCGGGCGGTAGAAAAGAAGGGCTACGAAGGCCTGCTTGATGCCTTGGCTGCCCTGCCCGATGGCCTCAACTGGCGGCTGACCCATGTCGGCGGCGGGCCGCGGCTGGACGCGCTGAAGCAGCAGGCAGAAGCGCGGGGCATTTCCGGGCGGATCGAATGGAAAGGAGCGTTGCCCCAGTCGGACGTACTGGCGCTCTATCGCGACGCGGACCTGTTCGTGCTGGCCTGCCGTATTGCCGCCAATGGCGACCGCGATGGCCTTCCCAATGTGCTGATGGAAGCGCAGAGCCAGGCGCTGCCCTGCCTGTCGACAGCGGTTTCGGCGATCCCCGAGCTGATTGCCGATGGCGAGACCGGCGTCCTGGTGCCGCCAGACGACGCGGACGCGCTCGCCGCCGCACTGGCGGCCCTCATCGGCGATCCGGCGCGGCGCAACGAACTGGGCCGCGCCGGACTGCACCGGGTCCGCGCACGCTTTTCCTTCGAGCACGGCATTGCACGGCTGGGCGAGCGCTTCGGCCTCGCCGTGCCGCAAGACTCCGCCGGGATGCCATGCGCATCGCCTTCTACGCCCCGATGAAGCCGCCGACCCACGCCTCCCCGTCCGGCGACCGGCTGGTCGCGCGGATGCTGCGGCGTGCGCTAACCCGGGCCGGACATCGGGTGACACTGGCCAGCCGCCTGCGGACCATCGATCTGGCGGGCGATCCCCGCCGCCAGGCGCGCATCCGCGCCGCCGGCGGGCGTACGGCGGCGCGCCTCGTTGCGCGCTGGCGCCAGGACAGGGCGACGCGCCCGGACCTCTGGTTCACCTACCACGTCTATCACAAGGCGCCCGACTGGCTGGGGCCGCCGGTCAGCCGGGCGCTTGGCATCCCATATGCGATAGCCGAGGCGTCCCATGCACCGAAGCAGACCGGCGGCCCCTGGGCCGAGGGCCATGCGGCAGCCGCCGACGCCCTCGGCGCGGCGGGCCGGGTATTCAGCCTCAATCCCCGCGATGTGCCCTGCGTGATGGACCTGCGCGGCGGCGGTGCGGGCATGACCGACCTGCCGCCGTTCCTGGACGCACGCCCGTTCGCTGCGGCAGCGGGTCAGCGCGTCGCCCACCGGCTCCGCCTGGCGGCCCGCCACGGCCTGGCGCCGGACGAGCCCTGGCTGCTCGCCGTGGCGATGATGCGGCCGGGCGACAAGCAGGCGTCCTATCGGCTGCTCGCAGACGCCCTGGGCCGCCTGGGTGACCGTCCCTGGCGGCTGCTGGCGGCTGGTGACGGAGAGGCACGCAATGCGGTGCGGGCGGATTTCGGGAAGCTGGCGGACAGGGTCACCTGGCTCGGCGAACAGGGAGCGGACGCCCTGCCTAACCTCTACGCGGCCTGTGACCTGTATGTCTGGCCGGCGGTGAACGAGGCTTGGGGCATGGCACTGCTTGAGGCACAGGCCGCCGGCCTGCCTGTGGTGGCAGGCCGCGCGGGCGGCGTCGGCGCGGTAGCCGCCGATGGCGAAACCGGCCTGCTGACCGAACCGGGGGATCCGAAAGCCTTTGCGGCTGCCGTGACTGCGCTGCTGGACGATCCGGCGCGCCGCGCGGCGATGGCCGCGGCTGCGCCCGGCCATGTGGCGCGGCGGCATACCATCGATGCGGCGGCTGCCGTGCTGGACCGGGAGCTAGCCGCGCTGATGGCGGAGCATGCCCGATGATCCGCCTGCTGATGATGCGCCATGGGCCGACCGCGTGGAACGCCGCCGGCCGCATCCAGGGCCGCGCCGACCCACCGCTTAGTGAGGAGGGTGCCGCGGCGGTCGCCGGCTGGCGGCTGGAGACCGAATGGACCGGCTGGCGCTGGCACACCAGCCCGCTGCGCCGCTGCGCGGAGACCGCGCGGCTGCTGGGCGCGGTGGCGACGCCGGAACCGGCGCTGGCGGAAATGGACTGGGGCGACTGGGAGGGCGAACGCCTGCCCGACCTGCGCGAGCGGCTGGGCACGGCGATGGCCGAGAATGAGGCCCGTGGCCTCGACTTCCGCCCCACCGGCGGCGAAAGTCCGCGTGAGGTACAGGACCGGCTGCGCCCCTGGCTCGCAGCGGTGGCAGCCGAGGGGGCGGAAACCGTGGCGGTGACCCACCGCGGGGTCATCCGCGCGGTCTATGCCATGGCGATCGATTGGGACATGCGGCACTCGGCCCCGGTGCGGATCGCGCGCCACGGCGCGGCGCAACTGTTTGCCCTCGATGACGACGGCACCCCGTCGGTGGCGCGGCTCAATATCAGCCTCGAGCCGGACCTGTGAGCATCCGGGTGATGTTCTACGTCCAGCATCTGCTGGGCATCGGCCATGTGAAGCGCGCCGCCGCCCTGACCCGCGCGATGACGGGCGCCGGCCTCGATGTCACCGTGGTGCTGGGCGGCCAGCCGGTCTCGGTGGCCGATTTCGGCAGTGCCAAGACCGTGCAGCTGCCGCCGGTCGAGGCGGCGGACGAGAGCTTCAGCACGCTTGTCGACGCTGACGGCCATCCGGTGGACACCGCCTTCGAGGCGCAGCGCCGCGACCGGCTGCTGGCCCTGTTCACGGACCTGCACCCGGATGTGCTGATGTGCGAGCAGTTTCCCTTTGGCCGCCGCATGCTGGGCTTTGAATTGGAGCCGCTGCTGCAGGCCGCGGCCGCCGCCGACCCCCGCCCGGTGCGGGTCTGTTCGGTGCGCGATATCCTGGTCGAGAAGAACCTCCTGGATCGCTACCGCCGCATGGCGGATCAGGTGAACGGCTGGTTCGACCAGGTGCTGGTGCATGGCGACCCGGACCTGATCGCCTTCGGCGCTACCTTCCCCTGTGTCGACATGATCGCCGACAAGTTGCGCTACACCGGCTATGTGGTCGATCCGGGCGAGCGGCTGGCCCCGTCCGATTCCGGCAGCGGCGAGGTGGTGGTCTCGGTCGGCGGCGGCGCGACCGGTGACCCGGTGATCCGCGCGGCGCTGGCGGCGCGGCCGCAAACGCCCGCCGCCGACCGGCTGTGGCGGGTGCTTTGCGGGCCGCGCTTGCGTGACCCGGCGTTCGCGCAGTTACGCGCCGACTTCGCCGGACCGGACACGGTGATCGAGCGCATCCGGCCAGATTTCCCGGTGCTGTTAGCGAACTGCCATCTGTCGGTTTCCCAGGGCGGCTACAACACGACCATGGACGTGCTGCGGGCGGGCGCGCGCGCCGTGATCATCCCGTTTGCCGGTTCGGACCAGACGGAGCAGCGAGCCCGCGCCAAGCTGCTTCACGACAGGGGCTTGCTGCGCATGGTGGAACCCGATGCGATGGCGCCAGACACCGTCGCGCAGGCCATCACCGAGGCCCTCGCGATGCCGCTGCCGGACCCCCAATCCATTGATTTTTCGGGGGCTGAAACAACGGCGGCGCTTGTTGCCGACCTCGGGCGATCTGGGTCATAGTGGCCGTAAATTAGGGGACGGCGGATGGAAGCGAGGAACGTTCTGGGGGCGCGGCGGGAAACCGCCGTGAGCGCCGCTGGAACACGTTTGGCGGACGACGCGGAACGGTCCGCGCAACCATCCTTGACGCCCCGCACACAGACGCGGACGCCAGCGGCGATGACTTACCATGCCTATCCGGCCCGGGCCCTGATCGGGGATTACGGACGCGCCGCCGCAGGCGCGGTGCTGACCGGCGGACCGCTGTTTCTTGCGGGGCCCGGCACGGTTCTCACGGTCATCCTCGGCGGTCTGTTCCTGCTGTTCGCCGCCTACGGCGTTCGGACCCTGGCGCGGCAGCGCACCCGCATCGCAGTCACCGACGAGGGCATCGCGTCTGAAGGCCTGGGCCGGTCGGCAATCCGCTGGGCCGAGCTGGAGCGCATGCGGCTCAGCTACTACTCGACCCGGCGCGACCGCTCCCGCGGCTGGATGAGCCTGACCTTGCGCGGCAGCGGCCACAAGCTGGAGCTCGACTCCAGCCTCACCGGCTTCAATGACATCGTCGCGCGCGCTGCCCGCGCCGCGGACGGGAACGGGGTGGCGTTCGACCAGACCACGCTGGAGAATTTGCGCAGCCTGAACATCCGCTTCCAGGAGGACGCGGCGTGAGCGACCTGCTCAACGTCCGCGACCTGTCGATCGTGTTCGATTCGGATGCAGGACCGGTCAAGGCGCTCGACGGAGTTTCATTCCGCGTTCCGCACGGCGGCACGGTGGCGCTGGTCGGGGAATCCGGTTCCGGCAAGTCAGTCACCGCGCAGGCGATCATGGGAATCCTGCCGCGCAAGGCGCGGATCACCGGCGGCGAGATCCTGCTCGCCGACCGGCAGGACAGCGACCCGGTCGATCTGGCGCAACTCCCCCAGGACAGCGCCGCCTTCCGCAGCATCCGCGGCGACCGGGTGTCGATCATCTTTCAGGAGCCGATGACGTCCCTGTCGCCGCTGCATACGGTGGGCGACCAGGTTTCAGAGGCGCTGTGCCTGCATCGCGATACCAGCGGTCCCGAGGGCCGGGAGCTGACGGTGGAGATGCTGCGCCTTGTGGGCTTCCCCGACCCGGCGCGCGCCCACGACACCTATCCCTTCGAGCTGTCCGGCGGGCTGCGCCAGCGCGCGATGATCGCCATGGCGCTGGTCTGCCGCCCGTCGCTGCTGATCGCGGATGAGCCGACCACCGCGCTCGACGTCACGATCCAGGCGCAGATCCTGAAGCTGATCGCCGACCTGCAGAACGAGCTGGGCATGGCGGTACTGCTGATCACCCATGACCTGGGCGTCGTCGCCAACGTCGCCGAGGAAGTGGTGGTGGTCTACCACGGCAAGGTGATGGAGGCCGGCGGCCTGTCGGACATCTTCCGCCGGCCCGAGCACCCCTACCTGAAAGCGCTCATGGCCGCGGTCCCGCATTTCGATATGGAACCCGGTGCGCGGCTGACACCGCTGCGCGCGGTGGAGGTGGACGCCGGGCAGATGTTCGCCGGCGGTGCCTGCGACGCCTCCGAGCCGCCGGCGGGCGCACCGCTGCTCAGCGTGCGCAACCTGACCAAGAGCTTCGCCACCCGCAGCGGCGGCGGCATCTTCGGCGGCGGCACCGAGGAGCGTATCCGCGCGCTGAACGATGTCAGCTTCGAGGTCCGGCGCGGCGAGTGCCTCGGCCTGGTCGGGGAGTCGGGCTGCGGCAAGACCACCCTATCGAAGCTGCTGATGCGCGCCATGGACCCGGACAGCGGCGAAGTGGTGTTCAACGACGCCGGCCAGGAGGTCGCCCTTACCGGCCTCGACGACAAGGGGATGATCCCCTACCGCCAGAAGATCCAGTACATCTTCCAGGACCCGTTCAGCTCGCTCAATCCGCGCATGACGGTGTTCAACATCATCGCCGAACCGCTGATCATCCACGGCATCGGCGGCGCGGCGGAACGGCGCGAGACGGCGGCCGGGCTGATGCAGCTGGTGGGGCTCGATCCGCGCTGGCTGTCGCGCTATCCGCACAGCTTCTCCGGCGGCCAGCGCCAGCGCATCGGCATCGCCCGGGCGCTCGCACTCAAGCCGCAGCTGCTGCTGTGCGACGAGCCGGTTTCCGCGCTCGATGTGTCGGTGCAGGCGCAGATCCTCAATTTGCTGAAGGACCTGCAGGAGCAGCTTGGGCTGACTTACCTGTTCGTGTCGCACAACCTGGCGGTGGTCGACTACATCGCCGACCGCATCGCTGTGATGTGCGCCGGCCGACTGGTGGAGGTGGCGCCGCGCGCCGATCTGTTCCGCAACCCGACGCATCCCTATACCCGTGCCCTGCTGGGCGCCGTGCCCTATCCGGACCCGGACCGGCGGCTCGACTTCCAGGGTCTGATGGACGGACGCGCCTCGGTGCCGGCTCGCTGGCCCGCGCCGTTTACCATCGATGGGCCAGAGCCGCCGTTCCAGGACCTGGGCGGCGGCCACCTGGTGCGCGCACACGCCCTGCCCGAGGCGGTGCCGGCATGATCCGCGCCCTCGTCTTCGCCCTGGCGATGTTGGCCGCGGCGCCGGCATCCGCGCTCACGGCGGTGGAGCCGCCGTCCCTGGTCGACAAGGTGGTCACCGGCAAGCTGCCGCCGGTCGCTCAGCGGCTGCCGCTGTCGCCCTCGGTGGTGCGCTTTGATGCGCCCGGCACCGCCCCGGGCCGCCATGGCGGGACGCTGGACCTGGTGTTCGGGCGCAGCAAGGACATCCGGCTGCTCAACGTGTACGGCTACGCCCGGCTGGTCGGCTACAACAAGCGCTACGACCTGGTGCCCGATATCCTGGAATCGGTCGAGGAGCGCGAGGGGCGCATCTTCACCTTCAGGCTGCGCGTCGGGCACAACTGGTCCGACGGCACGCCCTTCACGGCGGAGGATTTCCGCTACTGGTGGGAGGATATCGCCAACAATCGGGAGCTCAGCCCCTCCGGTCCACCGCGAGTGCTGTTTGTCGGCGGCCAGCCGCCGCGGGTGGAGTTTCCCGATGCGCGCACCGTGCGCTTCACCTGGGACAAGCCGAACCCATTCTTCTTGCCGGCGCTGGCGGGGGCGCGGCCGCTCTACATCTACGCCCCGGCCCATTACCTGAAGCAGTTCCACAAGAGCTACGCCGACCCTGCGGCGCTGAAGGCACTGATCGCGAAGAACGACAAGCGCGACTGGATCGCGCTGCATTTCGCCATGGGGCGGATGTACAACCTGAAGAACCCGAAGCTGCCGAGCCTACAGCCCTGGACCCTGAAGACCCCGCCACCGGCGTCGCGCTTCACCTTTATCCGCAACCCGTATTTCCACCGCATCGACCCGAATGGCCTGCAGCTCCCCTATCTCGACGAGGTCGCGGTGCAGATCGCCAGCAGCAAGCTGATCCCGGCGAAGGCCGGCGCCGGCGAATCGGATCTGCAGGCGCGCGGCATCAGCTTCCAGAACTACACCTTCCTGAAGCAGGGCGAGAAGCGGAACGACTACGAAGTGCGCCTGTGGCAGACCGCCAAGGGCGCCCACATGGCGCTGTATCCCAACCTCAACGCCAGCGACACCACCTGGCGGCGGCTGTTCCGCAACCCGGATTTCCGCCGCGCCCTGTCATTGGGCGTCGACCGTTACGAGATCAACCAGGTGATCTATTTCGGCCTGGCGAAGCAGACCAACAACACGGTCCTGCCCCAGAGCCCGCTCTACCGCGAGGCCTATGCCAAGCGCTGGACCGAGTTTGACCCCGACCGGGCCAACCGGATGCTCGACGACCTCGGGCTGGTCGAGCGCGACGGCCGCGGCATCCGCCTGCTGCCTGACAGCCGGCCGATGGAAATCATCGTCGAGACGGCCGGCGAGAGCAGCGAACAGGCCGACGTCCTGCAACTGGTGCAGGACAGCTGGCGCAAGCTGGGTATCCGCATCCATATCAAGCCGCTGCAGCGCGAGGTGTTCCGCAACCGCATCTTCGCGGGCTCGACCCTGATGTCGGTGTGGTTCGGCCTTGAGAACGGGGTCCCGACCCCGGACACCAGCCCGCGCGAACTGGCCGCCACCAGCCAGCAGCAGCTGCAATGGCCGAAGTGGGGCCAGTATTACGAGACCCGCGGCCAGGCTGGCGAGGCGGTGGGCATCGAGGCCGTGCGGCAGCTTGATGCGCTGAACAACGCCTGGCGGCTGGCCTCAAGCCGCGAGACCCGAACCCGAATCTGGCACGACATGCTCGAAATCCACACCGACCAGGTGTTCAGCATCGGTCTGGTCAGCGGCGTGCCGCAGCCGGTGGTGGTCGATTCGCGGCTGCGCAATGTGCCGAAGAAGGGTGTCTATAACTGGAACCCGGGCGCCCATTTCGGGCTCTACCGGCCCGACACCTTCTGGTTCGACAAGCCGTAGGGCAAGCGCAGAGCATGGTGCATTACCTCACCCGACGGCTGCTGACGATGGTGCTGACACTGACGGTGATCAGCGCGCTGGTGTTCATCATCATCCAGCTGCCGCCGGGCGATTATCTCACCACCTACATCGCCGAACTGCAGGCGCAGGGCGAGATGGTCGACAAGTCGAAGATCGACTTCCTGCGCGAACGCTACGGCCTCGACGATCCGATGTGGCTGCAATATGTGCACTGGGCGTTCGGCCTGCTGCGCGGCGACCTCGGCTACTCATTCGAGTACGACCTGCCGGTCAGTGAGGTGGTCGGCGACCGGCTGCTGCTGACCCTGGTGCTGAACTTCGCCACCGTGCTGTTCGTCTACGCGGTGTCCTTCCCGATCGGCGTCTACTCCGCCACCCACCAGTACAGCTGGGGCGACCACGGGCTGACCTTTGTCGGCTTCCTCGGGCTGGCGACGCCGAACTTCCTGCTGGCGCTGATCCTGCTCTATCTCGGCAATGTCTGGTTCGGCACCACCATCGGCGGGCTGATGGACCCGATCTACCTGGAGCAGCCCTGGAGCGTCGACAAGGCGCTGTCGGTGATGGCGCATCTGTGGGTGCCGGTGCTTGTCATCGGCACCTCGGGGACCGCCGGCATGATCCGACGGCTGCGCGCCAACCTGCTCGATGAATTGCAGAAGCAGTATGTGGTGACGGCGCGTGCCAAGGGCCTGTCCGAGGGCCGGCTGCTGATGAAGTACCCGCTGCGCATGGCGCTCAACCCGTTCGTCGCCGACATCGGCAACCTGCTGCCGCAGATCGTCTCGGGCTCGGTGATCGTCTCCGCGGTGATGTCGCTGCCGACCACGGGGCCGATGCTGCTGTCGGCGCTGCAAAGCCAGGACATGTACCTCGCCGGGTCGTTCCTGATGTTCCTCGCCATCCTCACGGTGGCGGGGATGTTCCTGTCCGATGTGCTGCTGGCGGTGCTCGACCCGCGCATCCGGCTGACCGGGTCGATGCGCGAATGACCGACACCCCCATCCAGGACGGGCCCGAACGCCGCCGGCGCGCCGATTCGCCGCTGCCGCACTATGTCTCGGACGCGCCGTTCGACCCTTACGACCGCGAGGCGCTGACGCCGGAGCAGGAACGCTACTACATGGCGTCCCAGTGGCGGATGATGTGGTGGCGTTTCAAGCGCCACAAGGTCGCGGTCGCATCGGGCATCATCCTGGTGGCGATGTATCTGTCGATCCTGGTGACCGGCTTCCTTGCGCCTTACGGGCTGGACACCCGCACTACCAGCCACATCTACGCCCCGCCCCAGTCGGTGCACCTGTTCCATGAGGGGCGCTTCGTCGGCCCGTTCGTCTACGACCTGCGCTTCTCGCTGAACATGGAAACCCTGAAGCGCGAATACAGCGAGGACACCAGCACGCCGCGGCCGATCCGCTTTTTCTGCCAGGGCGACCGCTACCGCCTGCTCGGGCTTGTCCCGGCGCGCACCCATCTGTTCTGTGCGCCCGAGGGCGGCACCCTGTTCCTGCTCGGCACCGACCGGCTGGGCCGCGATATGTTCTCGCGCATCCTCTATGGCAGCCAGATATCGCTCACCGTCGGGCTGGTCGGCATCACCATCAGCTTCGTGCTGGGCATCGTGATTGGCGGGCTGGCCGGCTATTTCGGCGGCTGGGTCGACAATGTGGTGCAGCGGGTGATCGAGGTGCTGCGCTCGCTGCCCGAACTGCCTTTGTGGATGGCCCTGTCGGCGGCGCTGCCGGTGACCTGGAGCCCGGTCCTGGTGTTCCTCGGAATCACCATCATCCTCGGGCTGCTCGACTGGCCGGGCCTGGCGCGCGCGGTGCGCTCCAAGCTGCTGGCGCTGCGCGAGGAGGACTATTGCGCCGCCGCCCGGCTGATGGGGGCAAAACCGTCGCGCATCATCGGACAGCATCTGCTGCCCAATTTCATGAGCCACCTGATCGCATCGGCGACCCTGTCGATCCCGGCGATGATCCTGGGTGAGACCGCGCTCAGCTTCCTCGGCCTTGGCCTGCGCCCGCCGATCACCAGCTGGGGCGTGCTGCTGACCGAGGCCCAGAACATCGAGGCGGTGGCGCTGTATCCCTGGCTGATGCTGCCCATGGTGCCGGTGATCGTCACCGTGCTGGCGTTCAACTTCCTCGGCGACGGCCTGCGTGACGCGGCCGACCCCTACTCCTGACCCGCACCGCCCAGCAGCGGCTGCTCGGCGCGGCGATGGCGGGGCGGCTGTCAGAGGCGGAAGCCTACGGCCAGACCGTGCTGTATGGCGGGGCCGCCGCGGTGCGGCGCGAGCCGGGCGGCGTGCTGACCTGTCCGGTCTGCGGCACCGTGGCGCGGCGCTTCCTGCCCTTCGGCCTCAACGGCCGGCGCAACGCGCGCTGCCCGGGCTGCGGCTCGGTGGAGCGGCACCGGCTTCTGTGGTGCTACCTGGCGTGCCACTCCGATTTGCTTCGGCACCGGCGCCGCGTCCTGCACACCGCGCCGGAACCCTGCCTGGAGCCACGGCTGCGCGCGGTGCACGGGCGCGGCTATGTCAGCGTCGATGCCTTCAACCCGGCCGCCGACGTGCAGGCCGACCTGCGCGACCTGCCGTTCGCCGATGGCGCCTTCGACGCCCTGATCTCGTCCCACGTGCTGGAGCACATCCCTGACGACGCCCCGGCGCTGGCGGAATTGGGCCGGGCCGTGCGGCGCGGCGGCCGCGCGGTGATCATGGTGCCGCTGGCCCCTGATGCGCCGACCTACGAGGACGCATCCATCGACACGCCGGAAGGCCGCAACGCCGCCTTCGGCCACCCCTTCCATTTCCGCATCTATGGCGGCGATATCGTCGACCGGCTCGCGAAAGCCGGATTCCGCGCAGAAATCCGCGACAGCCGCCGCCTGCTCACCGGCCACCAGCGGCGCCGCTACCGCATCAACCGCAACCACCTGATCGATTGTGTGAAGGTGTAGGGAGCGCGGCCGGGTGGGGGCGCGGGCGGGTCCAGCAATCACATCTAAGGCTTCCGCAGCCACAGGGCCGAGGCGAATGGGCTGTCGGGGGCATCCAGGCTGCCCATCACCGAGGCGTCGAGGACACCGCGCAGGCGGGTCGCCACATAGCGGCTGGCGAACAGGATTTCCCAGCCGTCGATCAGCGGCCCCAGCGCCTGCTGCTCGTTGTAGCCGCGCCACGCCCATTCCGCCGGATAGTCATCGGGCAGGAACACGTCATGCACCTGCACCACGACGCCCGATGGCAGCGCCGGCAGCACATCGTTGAACAGCAGGTCGACGTCGCTGCCCGGCATCAGCACATGGCTGGAATCGATCATCAGGAAATCCCCGGCGGCGAGCGCCGCGAACGGTGCGCGGTCCACCTGCTGTACCGGCGCACGGATCAGCGTGATGTCGAGTTGCGAGAGGTCGGCGCGGGGCTGCGGATCGATGGCGGTAATTTGCGTATCCAGCCCGCCGTCGCGCACCGCGCGGGCAAGGAAGCGGGTCGAGTGCCCGGAGCCGACCTCCACGATGCGCGCCGGCTTGCGGGTGCGCACCAGGGTGTAGGCGGCGAGCGCGTCGAGCGGCGGGAACCAGTCCTGCGCCCAGCGCGGCTGCGGCGGTTCCTCGCCGCCGATGGCACGCAGCGCCGACGCCATCCGGTCGGCCTCGCCGAGCAGCGCCCGGTAGGCGTTTTCCCGCGCCGCCAGCCGCGCCTCGAGGGCGCCATAGGTGGGCTGCACCACGCTGTCCGCGTAGCGGTAGGGAATGAAGAAACCCGCCGATGGGCCGCCAAGCAGGGTCTGCAACCCCATGCGCAGGCGGCGCAGCCGGCGGCGCCAGTCGGGCGCCTGTGCCAAGCCGTATCCTCCTGTGAGCGACGATAGCACCGCGCGCGCGGTTGACGCACGGACCCCGCGCGCGCTTCAGTGCCGCCATGACCCTCGATGACCTAAAGACCCCGGCCCTGATCCTCGACCGCACGGTGCTGGCGCGGAACTGCGCCATGATGACCGAGGCGGTGGCACGCCATGGCGTCGGCCTGCGCCCGCACATGAAGACCGCGAAATGCATCGAGGTGGCGCGCATGGCGCTGGCCGGCAATTTCGGCGGGGTCACCGTCTCGACCCTGGCAGAAGCCGACCATCTCCTCGGCCACGGCATCACCGACATCACCTATGCGGTGGGCGTGGTGCCCGTGAAGCTCGCCGAATGCGCCGCCCTGATCGGCCGCGGCGCGGACCTCAAGATCGTCACCGACGACCTCGCTACCGCCCGGGCCATCGCCGCGCGGGGCGCCGCCGAGGGCGTGCGCTTCAAGACCCTGATCGAGGTCGATGTGGGCGAGCATCGCGGCGGGCTGGAGCCGGAAGACGACGCGCTGGTCGAGATCGGCCGAGCGCTGCACGATGGCGATGGCGATGGCGATGGCGCGGCACTGGCCGGCGTGCTCGCCCATGCCGGCCATTCCTACGACACCCGCACCCCGGACGAGGCCGCCGCCTGCGCCGAGACCGAACGGGCCGGCGCGGTGCAGGCGGCCGAGCGGCTGCGCGCCGCGGGCCTGCCCTGCGAGACGGTGAGCGTCGGCTCCACGCCCACCGCGCTCTACGCCCGCAACCTGGACGGGGTCACCGAGACCCGGCCCGGCGTCTACATGTTCGGCGACCTGTTCCAGCACGCTATCGGCTCCCTCCCCGGCGGCGGCATGGCGCTCAGCGTGCTGGCCTCGGTGATCGGCCACCGGAAAAAGCATGGCCGGCTGCTGCTGGATTCCGGCGCGCTGGCCCTGTCGAAGGACCGCAGCATGGATGCGGTCGATCCCTCCGCCGGCTTCGGGCTGGTCTACGACCGGCTGGGCCGGACGCCCTATGCGGGCCTTGCGGTGGAGAAGGCCAATCAGGAACACGGCATCGTCACCGCCAGCCATGGACCGGGCGGTGACATCCCGTGGGACGACCTGCCGGTGGGCGCGCTGGCGCGTGTATTCCCCAACCACGCCTGCCTGACCGGCGCGGCCTACGACCGCTATCACGTGGTCGAGGACGGCGGCGCGGAGGTCACCGCCGTATGGCAGCGGGTGAACGGCTGGTAGGGCCTAGCCCCGCCCCCGCAGGCTTTCCAGATTGTGCACATGGACGAGCGCGCCCGCAGCGATCGCGGCGGAGGCCGCGCCGATGACCTCGCCGTATTTGCGGATCGGGTCGCCCTTGGCGATGGGTTCCAGCGCCAGCTTGTGACACAGGGGGATGTCCTCAGCGGCGGTGAGCGTGAGCGGGCCGTCCGGGGTCTGTACCCGCACTGCCTCCCCCGCGCTCAGCGCGCGCAGGGCGGTGGCCACCGCGTCGCGGCCATCCAGCCGGATCGCGTCGATCCCGGCTTCGGGCTGGGCCGCGCTCACAGCGCCGGTCCGAGGCGGCTGACCACCTCCTCCCCCTCACCCAGCACCTCGCCCCAAGTCAGCGCGCCGGACGCCACCGCGAGGATTTCCGCCAGCAGCGCGTCGGCGGCGGCCGCCATGTCCGTCTCGCCCCGGAAGGCGGCGCTGGCATCCAGGTCCACCTGCTCGGCCAGCCGGGCGGTGGTGTCGGGATTGGCGCTGATCTTCACCGTCAGCGCCAGGCTGTTGACGAAGCTGTTGCCGGCGCCGGTGGTGAAGGTGGCGATCTGTGCGCCGGACAGCACCATGCCGGTGAGGGATTCCGGCGCATAGGCCGGCGCGTCCTGGGCATAGAGGCCGGGACCCGGCGGCGGCTCGGCGATATCCAGCAGCCCGGCGATGGGCCGGCTGCCGGACTTGGCGATGTTGCCCAGCGACTTCTCCTCGATGCTGGACAGGCCGTGGGCGATGTTGGTCGGGCCGGGATTGTTGCCGGTGAGGTCGATGCCCGCGTCCACCGCCATCTGCTCGCGCCGCGCCACGGTGGCGCGGATCGCATCTGCCACGTCCGGCGTCGCCGCCCGCCCGGCGACCAGATGCTCCGCCCCCAGCCACTCGATGGACTCCGCGAAGACGGCGCGCCCGCCCGCATCGACGAGGCGGTCGACGACCCGCCCCACCAGCGGGTTGGAGACCAGGCCCGAGCTGGGGTCCGAGCGGCCGCATTCATTGGCGAGGAACAGGGCAGACAGCGGCGCGGTCTCGCGCGGCACCCGCGACAAGTCGCGCAGCATCGCGGCGGCGGCGCGCACCACCCGGTCGGTCAGAACCAAGGTGTCATTGCCGCAGTCATCCATGGTGATGGCCGTGACCGGCCGGCCCGTGGCGGCGGCCGCCTCAGCGATACGCGCCACTTTCGGCGGATGGCCGCCGATGATGACGGCGGCGCCCACATTGGGGTGGGTCGCCATCGCCTCCAGGGCCCGGTGGTGCAGCGCCTGGTCGTCGCCGAGGATGCCGCTGCCATAGGGCATGCAGACCACCAGCGCGCCCGGCAGGATGGCGCCGGCGCGGCGCGCGGCGGGGCCGCTCAGCCCGGTGATCGACAGGATCAGCACCCGGTTACGCACGCCAACGGACCCATCGTCGCGGGGGAAACCCTGGAAGCTGTCGGCGGCTCTCGACATCGGCGGCGCTCCGGTCTCTACTTTGGCTCCCGCCAGCCTACCGCTCCCATAGCCGCGAGACCAAAGCCGATGACTGCGCCGACCATCGCCGCCGTTCGAATCCTGCGTCACCGCTGGCCGCTGCCAAAACCGCGGGTCTTCGCCTTCGGCCTGCGCACCCATCGAGACGCGCTGACCGTGGAGGTCGAGACCGACCAGGGCGTGCGCGGCTGGGGCGAGGTGTGGGCCCAGTTCCCGCCCTGGGGGCCAGTGGAGCGGGTGGAGATCCTGCGCCACGCGATCGGCCCGCTGCTGGAAGGCGAGACCCTGGACGATCCAGCGCGGCTCTACCGGCTGATGATGAAGACCCTGCGCACCACGGTGACACAATGGGGCGCGCGCGGGCCGGTGCATCAGGCCATCGCGGGAGCCGACATCGCGCTATGGGACGCCCATGCGCGCACCCGCGGCCAGCCGCTGAAGGACCTGCTGGCGGACGCCCGCGCCCCGGTGCGGGTGCCGGTCTACGGCAGCAATGTCGGCCCGGACGTGGTTGGCGAGATGATCCCGGCGGCGCGCGCGAACGGCCACCGCCGCTTCAAGAGCAAGGTTTCCGGCGATCCGGCCGCCGACAAGGCCGCCCTGGAGGCGGGCCGCGCGGCGGCGGGCGACGCCCCCTTCATGGTCGATGGCAACCAGCGCCTGACGCCGGACAGCCTGAAGGGCATCGCCGGGCTGCTGCAGGAGGCCGGGCTCGACTGGCTGGAGGAGCCCTTCCCGGTCGATGACGCGGACGCCTATGGCGGCTGGCCGCATGGCCTTTCAGATGTGCCGCTGGCGCTGGGCGAGAATGAGCAGGGGGCGGACGGTATCGCCCGCATGGTCGCTGCCTGCGTCCCGCAGGTGGTGCAGCCGGACCTGACCAAGACCCTGGGGGTGACCGAGGGCTTCACGGTCGGTCAGCAGGTGGTGGCCGAGGGCCGGCGGCTGTGCTTCCACATGAATGGCGGGCCGTTCGGCCTCTATGCCAGCGCCCATGTCGCCGCCGCCATTCCCGGCAGCGACTGGGTGGAGATGGACTGCAACCCGAACCCGCTGTTCGATGACCTGTCCAACGCGCCGCCGAAGGTGGAGGAGGGCGACCTCATGCTGCCGTCAGGCCCGGGCCTCGGCGCCGCCATGCCCGATGACGTGCGCGCGGAAGGTCTGAAAGACGGCGGCTAACCTGATGCTGCACCGGCCCGAACCCCCAACCCGGCCACCCACGGCAGTATCCTATGAGGTGGCCGGGTGGGGGTGTGGGCCGGAGCCGAGACTGATTACGGGGCGCGGGCCGGCACCGAAACCGAACGAGTTTCCCTAACTCACCGCCTTGAAGCGTTCGGTGGCCTCGACCAGGGCGTCGCGGTAGGCGCGGGTGTGGGCCTCGCCCGGCGAATGGCCGGCGTCGGGGATGATGATGTAGTCGGCCTCGGGCCAGGCCCGGTGCAGCGCCTCGGCGTTGGCGATGGGGCAGATCACGTCATAGCGGCCATGCACGATGACGCCGGGAATCTCGCGCAGCGGCGCGATGTCATCGAGCAGCTGGTTCTCGCGCAGGAAGATGCGGTTGCGCATGTAGTGAGCCATGATCCGCGACATCGCGAGCGTGCGCTGGTCCTGCGGCTTCACTTCGTCGTCGAGGTAGAAGGTTGACGCGTTCGACTCGTAGCTCTTCCACGCGCTCGCCGCCGGCAGGTGCACCGCCGGGTCCGGGTCGATCAGCCGGTGGTGATAGGCGGCCAGCAGGTCGCCGCGCTCCTCGGCGGGGATGTACTCCGCGAAGCCGCGCCACAGTTCGGGACAGATCGTGCCGATGCCGGTGATCCACCAGTCCAGCTCGCTGCGCCGGCACAGCCAGATACCGCGCAGCACCAGGGCGGCGACCCTTTCGGGATGGGTCTGGGCATATAGCAGCGCCAGCGTTGAGCCCCAGGAGCCGCCGAACACCAGCCAGCGCTCGATGCCGAGATGGACCCGAAGGCGCTCGATATCATCGACCAGGTCCTGGGGCGTGTTGTTCTCGATGCAGGCAAGCGGGTGCGACCGGCCGCTGCCCCGCTGGTCGAACAGGACGATGCGGTAGAAGGCCGGATCGAAATAGCGCCGGTGGTCCGGGTTGCAGCCGCTGCCCGGCCCGCCATGCAGGAACAGGGCGGGCTTACCGTCGGCGCGGCCGCACTGCTCGTAGTAGATGCGGTGGCCGTCGCCTACATCGAGATGGCCGACATCGTGGGGCTCGATCGGCGGGAACATGCCGTCCATGGTCACGCGGCCTCCCGGAAACGGTCCAGCGCGGCCAGTAGCGCGGCCTCGGTGCCCGGCTCGCTCACCGCGTGGCCGGCGTCGGGAATGACGGAGTATTCCGCCTCGGGCCAGGCGCTGTGGAGGGCGTGCGCCATACGGATCGGACAGATCACGTCGTAGCGCCCCTGCACGATGACGCCCGGCAGGTGGCGGATGCGGTCGATACGGTCGAGCAGCTGCTTGTCGCCAAGGAACGCGCCGTTGGTCTTGTAGTGCGAGAAGATACGCGCCTTCGCGAGGGTGGACTGATCCGCGGGCGGATCGGCGGGTTCCGGATACAGCGCGCCGCAGGACGATTCATAGCGCCGCATCGCCTGGGCGGCGGGCATATGCACCGCCGGGTCCGGGTCGAGCAGCCGGCGGTGGTAGGCGCCGGCCAGGTCGTCGCGCTCGTCCGCCGGAATGTGGCTGGCGAATGCCTCCCACACCTCGGGAAAAAAGGTGGCGAAGCCGTAATGCCACCAGGGCAGGTCCTCGGGCCGGTTGAGCGAGATACCGCGCAGGATCAGCCCGGTGCAGGCCTCGGGATGGGCCTCGGCGTAGGCGAGCCCGAGGGTCGAGCCCCAGGAGCCGCCGAACACCAGCCAGCGCTCGATGCCGAGATGGGCGCGCAGCGCCTCGATGTCGTCGATCAGGTGCCAGATGGTGTTGTCGTCGATGCTGGCCAGCGGCTCGGAGCGGCCGCAGCCGCGCTGGTCGAACAGCACCGCGCGCCAGTGCGCCGGGTCGAACAGCTGCCGATGCGACGCACGGCAGCCGCTGCCCGGCCCGCCATGCAGGAACAGCACCGGCTGGCCGTCAGGCCGGCCGACCTGCTCATAATAGACCCGGTGTTCGCCGCCGACCGGCAGATGGCCGCTGTCGTAGGGGTCGACGGGCGGATGCAGCGCCATCGGGGCGCCGCCTACTCGGCCGCCGCCTGGCCGTCGAGCGCCCCGGCGGCGATCGCCAGCACCCGTTCGATATCGCCGGCACTGCTGTAGAGGTGGGTTGCCATGCGCAGCTGGCCGCGGCGGATCGAGAACACCACGCCTTCCGCCTGCAGCGCCGCGGCGATGGCGTTGAGCCGCGGGTTGGTGGTGGTCCGCGTGCCGCCCTCGCCCAGCGTACCGACGGTGACGATATGGCTCGGCTTGCGTCCGGCGGGCGTGCGTGTCACCGGCAAGCCAAGCTGTTCGAGCCCCTGGCGCAGCCGGTCGGCGAGGCCGGTGGCGTGGGCCTCGACCTCGGCGGGGCCGAGCTCCAGGATGGTCTGCAGCGAGGCGTCCACGGCGGCGAAGCTGGCGGCGTTGGCGTGGCCGATCTCGAAGCGCCGGGCGTCGGCCCAGAGCGAATTCTCGTCGCCGCCCATTTCGGACTCATGGGCGTCGCCCAGGTCGATGCTGTGGCGCGCCAGGTAGGCCGGGCGCAGCCGGCCGATCCAGTCGGACCGGCAATACAGCAGCCCGCCGCCATAGAGCCCGCACAGCCCCTTGGCGGTGGAGACCGCGAGGCCGTCGATGCAGTCGGCGTCAACGTCGATCTTCAGCACACCGGCGGCCTGCACCGCGTCGACCAGGAAGAAGACGCCATGCTCCCGGCAGGCGCGCCCGATCGGGCCGATGTCGCTGCGCAGGCCCGGCGTAAAGGTGACCGAGGAGACGATCACCAGCCGGGTGCGCGAATCGATGGCCGCGACCATGGCGTCGGCGTCGATATCCAGGTTGTTGGACGGCACCTCGCGCACCGCGACGCCGCGCGGGCGCAGGTTGTAGCTCATGTAGATGTTGTTGGGATGCTCCACGTCCGGGCACAGCACGACATTGTCGCCGGCCTCCCAGGGCAGCGCGTTGACGATGGCGTTCATGCCCTCGGACACGTTCTTGGTGAGCGCCACCTCATCCGGCGCGGCCCCGATCAGGGCGGCGAAGCCGGACCGCGCGCCTTCGAAGCCGGGCTTCCAGTCCGCGGCGGTGGCGCTGCCATCGACCTGGCCGTCCAGCACCCGGTCGACCGCGGCGCGCGAGGGCAGCGAGAGCAGCCCACGCGAAGCGGTGTTGAGATAGGGCGCCCGGTCGGCGCCGGGATACAGCGCACGGGCCTTGGCGATCTTGTCGGCGGCGGTCATGGGATCGATCCCTCTGCTCGGCGGGAACGCCACTCTAGCAGGCCCCCGCGCGGGGGCCAAAATGGACCGAAAATCGACTCCGCACGACCCCGGCAAATCATTGAAAAGAATAAGAAAATTACCGAATTTGCCGATTCTGCGTCGCTTTTGTTGCCACGCCCGGCGCGAATGCATAATGTCGCGTCATCGTTCCGTCATGGGCGGAGCGGGGGCTGCCCCCGGACACAGTGTGCGGGGGCGCGGGAAAACCACAATGAGGGTCGACATGTTTGGACGAATCGTTCTGGGAGCCGCCGTTGCGGTCGCCACCTACGGGATGGCCAGCACCGGCGCCGAAGCGCAGAACCAGCGCTTCATCAGCATCGGCACCGGCGGCGTGACCGGTGTGTACTATCCGACCGGTGGCGCGATCTGCCGCCTCGTCAACCGGAACCGCAAGGAGCACGGCATCCGCTGCTCGGTCGAGAGCACCGGCGGATCGATCTACAACATCAACACCATCCGGGCCGGCGAGCTGGACATGGGCGTCGCCCAGTCGGACTGGCAGTACCACGCCTACAACGGCACCACCCGGTTCAAGGACGCCGGTCCATTCAAGGAACTGCGCTCGGTATTCTCGGTTCATAACGAGCCGTTCACCGTCGTTGCGCGTACCGACTCCGGCATCAAGAACTTCGCCGACCTGAAGGGCAAGCGCGTCAACATCGGCAACCCGGGTTCGGGTCAGCGCGGCACCATGGATGTGGTGCTCAACGCACTGGGCTGGAGCGTCGGCGACTTCAAGCTGGCATCCGAGCTGAAGTCTTCGGAGCAGTCCCAGGCGCTGTGCGACAACAAGATCGACGCGATGATCTTCACCGTTGGCCATCCCAGCGGCTCGATCAAGGAAGCCACCACCTCGTGCTCCTCGGTGCTGGTCAACGTCACCGGCTCGGCCATCGACGGCCTGGTCAATGACCGCCCCTACTACGCGCATGCGACCATCCCGGGCGGCATGTACACGGGCACCGACAGCGACGTGAAGACCTTCGGCGTGAAGGCGACCTTCGTGTCCTCCACCCGGGCCCCGGAAGACGTGGTCTACCAGGTGGTCAAGGCGGTGTTCGATAACTTCAGCACCTTCCAGAAGCTCCACCCTGCCTTCAACAATCTCGAGAAGAAGGCCCTGGTGAGCGACGGCAACTCGGCCCCGGCCCACGATGGCGCGGCCAAGTACTTCAAGGAAGCTGGCCTGATGTAAGCAGGCCGCACGGAGCGGGGCGGCCCACGGGCCGCCCCGTTTTCGTTACGACGTCCGCGCAAATGCTCAAGCAGGGGGGATGAGCATGGCCGACCAGCCGAACCAACAGACCGGTATGAGCGACGAGGAACTTCAGGACCTCGTCGCCTCCACCGACACCGGCGCGCGGGCGCCAGAGGGCATCGAGGGCCGCATCCTGCTGGGCGCGGCGCTCGCCTGGTCCCTGTTCCAGCTGTGGTACGCCTCGCCGCTGCCCTTCCTGTTCGCCGACTTCATCACCGTGCTGAACGACACCCAGGCACGGTCGATCCATCTCGGCTTCGCCATGTTCCTGTCCTTCATGGCCTACCCGGCGCTGTCGCGCTCGCCGCGCAACCGGGTGCCGCTGCTCGACTGGGCACTGGCGCTGGCCGGCGCCTTCTGTGCCGCCTACCTGTTCCTGTTCTACCGCTCCCTGTCGGAGCGCCCGGGCCTGCCGACCACCATGGACCTGGTGGTCGCCGGCATCGGCATCGTGACGCTGCTGGAGGCGACACGCCGGTCCCTCGGCCCGCCGCTGATGGTCGTCGCCATCGTCTTCCTGTCCTATGTCTTCTTCGGCGACATGGCCCCCGGCGTCATCGCCTGGAAGGGCGCGTCCTTCGAGAAGGCGATGTCACATATGTGGCTGACCACCGAGGGCGTGTTCGGCATCGCGCTGGGCGTGTCGACCAGTTTCGTGTTCTTGTTCGTGCTGTTCGGCGCCTTGTTGGATAAGGCCGGCGCCGGCAACTACTTCATCAAGGTTGCCTTCTCGCTGCTTGGCCATCTGCGCGGCGGCCCGGCCAAGGCCGCGGTGCTGTCGTCGGGCATGACCGGGCTGATCTCCGGCTCGTCGATCGCCAACGTGGTCACCACCGGCACCTTCACCATCCCGCTGATGAAGCGGGTCGGCTTCACCGGCGAGAAGGCCGGCTCGGTCGAGGTCGCGGCCTCGGTCAACGGCCAGATCATGCCGCCGGTGATGGGCGCCGCCGCCTTCCTGATGGTGGAGTATGTCGGCATCTCCTACGTGGAGGTCATCAAGCACGCCTTCCTGCCGGCGATCATCTCCTATATCGCGCTGCTCTATATCGTGCATCTGGAGGCGGTGAAGGCGAATATGCCGGTCCTGGAAAAGCCGGTCAGCCGCACCGCGGTGCAGGGCCTGATCAGCTTCCTGATCACCGCGGCCAGCATCGTTATCCTCGCCGGCGCGGTCTATTACGGCATCGGCTGGATGAAGCCCGCCTTCGGCGAGGCCGCCACCTACGTCATCGGCGCGCTGGTGCTGGCGATCTATGTCGGGCTCGTCGGCTATGCCGCGCGCTACCCTGATCTGGAAATGGACGACCCCAACGCCCCGGTGGTCGAACTGCCGGAAACCGGCCCGACGGTAAAGACCGGCCTGCACTATCTGCTGCCCATCGTGGTGCTGATCTGGTGCCTGATGGTGGAGCGGCTGTCGCCCGGCCTGTCGGCGTTCTGGGCGACCGCCCTGCTGCTGTTCATCCTGGCGACCCAGCGCCCGCTGATGGCGCTGTTCCGGGGCGCCAAGGACCTGGGCGGCGCGATCAGCACCGGCTTCGGCGAACTCAACGCCGGGCTGATCGATGGTGCGCGCAACATGATCGGTATCGCGATTGCCACCGCCACCGCCGGCGTCATTGTCGGCACCGTGTCGCTGACTGGCATCGGCCAGGTGATGACCGAGTTCGTCGAGCTGCTGTCCGGCGGCAACCTGGTGCTGATGCTGGTGCTGGTCGCGGTGATCAGCCTGATCCTCGGCATGGGCCTGCCGACCACGGCGAACTACATCGTGGTGTCGTCGCTGATGGCGGGCGTCGTCGTCGAACTGGGCGCCCAGTCGGGCCTGATCGTGCCGCTGATCGCGGTGCACATGTTCGTCTTCTACTTCGGCATCATGGCGGACGTGACACCACCGGTGGGACTTGCGTCATTCGCGGCCGCCGCGGTGTCAGGGGCCGACCCGATCAAGACCGGCTTCACCGCCTTCTTCTACAGCCTGCGCACGGTGGCGCTGCCGTTCATCTTCATCTTCAACACCAAGCTGTTGCTGATCGGCATCGAGGGACCGTTCGACCTGATCCTCACGGTGACAACGGCGACCGTCGCCATGCTGGTGTTCGCCGCCGGCACCCAGGGCTTCTTCTTCGCGCGCAGCAAGCTGTGGGAATCGGCGGCCCTCCTGCTGGTCGCCTTCACCCTGTTCCGGCCGGGCTTCTGGCTCGACCAGATCGCGGCGCCCTACGCCGATGTAGCCCCGGCGACGATCAAGGAATATGTCGCCGCCCAACCGGCGGACGCGATGCTGCGGATGAAGGCCCGCGGCCTCGACCTGCTGGGTGAGGAGCAGGAGAAGACGGTGATCCTGCCGCTTGGCCCCGCGGGCGACGCCGATGCCCGGCTGACCGCCGCCGGCTTCGAGGTGCGCCTCGATGGCGACCAGGCGTTCGTCGAGATCGTGCAGTTCGGCACGCCCGCGGAAGAAGCCGGGCTCGACCTCGACTGGGAGATCCTCACCATCCAGAGCCCCAACGACCGGCCCGCCAAGGAGGTGATGTTCATCCCCGCCTTCGTGCTGCTGGGGCTGGTATTCTTCCTGCAACGCCGCCGCCGGCCCGCCGAGCTGGCCGCGCTCAACGCCTGAGGGAGGACCGCGCGATGTACAAGGACATCCTGATGACCGTCGACCTGAACGACCCGTCGTCGTGGGAAAAGGCGCTGCCCACCGCGGTGGAGTACGCCCAGGTGTTCAAATCGCGGTTGCACATCATGACCGTGGTGCCGGAGTTCAATAACGCCATGGTGGCAAGCTACTTCCCGAAGAATTTCGAGAAGGAAGCGCTGGAGAAGGCTGGCGAGCAGCTGCACGAATTCACGTCCGAGCACGTGCCTGACACGGTGCCTGTGCAGCATATCGTCGCCCATGGCACGCCTTATGAGGAGATCCTCACGGTCGCCGAGAAGATCGGCTGCGACCTGATCCTGATGGCGTCGCACCGGCCAGAATTGAAGGACTACCTGATCGGCCCGAACTCCTCGCGGGTCGTCCGCCATGCCAACTGCTCGGTGCTGGTGGTCCGTAGCTAGCTGCCCTCTGCCGGCCTGAACAACGCCAGCACCACGAGGCCGCTGAGCATCACCACGCCCATCGAGGCGAAGGCGACGCCCCAGCCGAACACGCTCTCGCCCCCGGCAAGGTCGAGCGCGATCCCGAAGCCCAGCGGCCCGAGGAAGGCGAAGGCGAAGCCAAGCGTCGAATGCAACGCCATGGTCGCGCCGCGCAGCCGGGGATCGGCGTTGCCGATGGCACCGGCGGTGACCGAGGCAGACTCGCCCGCCACCGTCGCCCCGTGCAGCAGCACCAGGAACGCCGCCAGCCCGTAGCCAATCCCCGACGAGAAGCCGTTTACAAAGCACAGGGCGGATGACGCGAGGATCACGCCGGCCACCACCCGGCGGCGGCCGAACCGTAGCGACAGTTCGTTGCCGAACACGCTGGCCCACACCCCGATGAGGGTGAGTGCGGCGGCAATCGTCGCGGGCGCGGCCAGCGGATCGGCCACCCCGTGCTGGGCCTGGGCGAACACCAGGAAAGCGACCACCCAGGAGCGCAGGCCGAACAGCTCGTAGTTATGGGTCGCGTAGCACAGGCTGTAGGCCAGCGCGGCGCGGTTGCGCAGCACCGGACGGAAATCCAGCAGGTGCGGCTGGCCGGCCTCCGCAGCATGCACCTTGCCCGGCCCCACCGCGGCGGCGACCAGCAGCACCGCCGCCCCCGCGCCCATGGCCGCGACCCAAAATGCCGCAGGCCAGCCCGCCGTCCCGGCCAGTCCATCGGCGATCAGGAAGGACAGGGCCGCGCCGATGCCGAAGCTCGACGTGTAGAAGGCGACCGCGCGGGATTGGTTTGGCCCTTCGAGATGGTCCGACAGCAACTTCAGCCCCGGCATGTAGGTGCCGGCCAGACCAACCCCGGCGAGGCCGCGCCAGACCATGGCGCTCCAGAAGCCGTCGGCGCTGAAGGCGAAGCCCGCCGCCGCCACTGCCGCCAGCGCCATGGAGCCGAGGTAGATGCGCCGCGCATCGACGCGGTCGGTCAGCGCGGTCAGCACCGGTACCGCCACCGTGTAACCGGCGAAGAAGATGCCGCTGATCCAGCCAGCCTCGGTGTTCGACAGGGACCACTCGGCGATGAACAGCGGCAGCAGGGCGGCGAAGGCGGAGAAGCCGAGCATGCCCAGCACCTCGGCCAGGCACATCACCCCGATCAGGCGCTGCCGGGGGGACATGGCGCCGCCCCGTGCCGTCGGCCTACGCGCGCAGGCGCATGATCGACAGCGCCATCGCCTGGGCGCGCGGGATCAGGCTGTCGAGCTCGAGATACTCGCTCGGGCTGTGGCCGCCGCTGCCCACCGGGCCGGTGGCGCAGACCGTCGGGGCGCCCACCGCGGCGGTGAAGCCGGAATCCGCGGAGCCGCCGGTGCGCTCGCCGCTGACTTCCCAGCCCAGTTCCTCGGCCGCGGCGCGGTAGCCGTCGAACACCGTCTTGCTCTCCGGGCTCTGGCTCATCGGCAGGAAGCGGCGCTCGCGGGTCATGCGGGTCTCGGTGCCCTCCAGGTGGGTTTCCGCGAGGATCGCCTCGACCTTCGGCAGGGCGGCATCCATCACCGCCTGGTCGCGGCAGCGCACGTCGACCTCGGCCTTGGCCCAGGGGGCCACGGTGTTGACCGAGTTGCCGCCGGAAATCAGACCCACATTGACCGTGAGGCCTGCCTCATAGTCGGTGAGCGCATGCAGCTTCTGGATCTTGCGCGACAACTCCTCAATGGCGCTGACGCCATCGGCGTGGCGGCTGCCGGAATGAGCGGCGACGCCGGTGACCTCGAACTCGAAGAAGCTGGCGCCGGAGCGCGCCACCACCAGGTTGCCGCTGGCGCGGCCCGGCTCGGAGTTGAACACCGCTTCGGCGTTCTTCGCATGCTCCTCGATCACCGGGCGCGAGGAAGGCGAGGCGATTTCCTCATCCGCCGTGTACAGGCCGACCAGCGGGGCGGGCGCGCCGCCCAGCTCCTTGAACGCCTCCAGCACGATGGTGTTGATCACCAGCCCGCCCTTCATGTCGGCGACGCCCGGGCCGTAGGCGCGGCCGCCCTCGATGGTGAAGGGCCGCTCGGCCACGGTGCCGTCGGGCCACACCGTGTCCTGGTGGCCCATCAGCAGGATATGGCGGTTGCCGCCGCCACCCTCGCCGCCGACGGTCGCGCGGTAGCAGTTGCCGAAGGTCTCGTCGGGGAATTCCTCGATGGGAATGCCGTGGTCCTTGAGGTGCGCCTGGATGACCCGGCCCACCTCGTCGACGCCGGCCTTGTTGTAGCTGCCCGAATCAATGTTCACGATGGCTTCCAACAGGGCGACCATCGCCTCCTGCTTCGTGGCGATCCAGTCGAGCACCGCCTTCTCGCGGTCGTTCAGCGCCATGGTGGTCCTCCTTCGTTAACGGTCAGCCGCGCCGCAGGCCGGCGACGACGGCGTCTTCCTTTTCGGCAATCTCGGCGGCGCGCGCTGCTACCTCGGCCGCGACCTCGGCGGGCACGGTGACGATGGCGCTCTCGTCGCCCAGCACCACGTCGCCGGCGCGCACCTGCACGCCGCGTATCGCGATGGGCTCGCCGACATTCGCGGTCTCGAAATCCCAGCGCGACTTCACCGCCGTGGTGGCGGCGCTGAACACCGGCATGCCGCATTCGCGCATCGAGGTGGCGTCGCGGATGGCGCCGTCGACGACCACACCCGCCAGCCCGCGCGAGGCAGCCATGAAGGCATTCATCTCGCCCAGCGACGAGCTCTGGTAGTTGCCGCAGCAGTCGATAATCAGCACGTCGTCGGCCTCGGCCAGCTCGCCCACCGCCTCCTGGTGGCGGGTCTGGCCGACATCGTCGCCGACGGTGGCGTATTTCGGCAGCTGGCGCATGGTGAACGCGCGCCCGACCATGCTGGCGCCGGGCTGCGCGATCATGGTGAGGCCGAGGATCACCGTGCGCCGCAGCCCCATCGCCGCCATGGCGTCGCAGACATTACCGGTCGCCAGGCTGCGGAACGGGGCGAGGTCGACCGCCACGCTCAGCCGCCCGCCTGCAGCTCGGCGACGATCTTCTCCTCCGCCTCGCAGATCTCGGTCGCCTTGGCGAGGATCTCGGCGGCGTGGTCCTTGGGCACCACGATGATGCCGCTCTCGTCACCGAAGACGATGTCGTCGGGGCGCACCTGCACGCCGCGGATGCCGATGGGCTCGCCGATCGCCGCGGTCTCCAGGTCCCAGCGGCTCTTCACCGGGGTGAAGGCGGCGCAGAACATGGGAAAGCCGGTCTCGCGGATCAGCTGGGCGTCGCGCGTGGCGCCGTCGATCACCGCGCCGGCGACCCCGCGCAGCACGCATTTCACCGAATGAATCTCGCCCCAGGACGCCGACGACCGGTCGCCGTTGCAGTCGATCACCACCACCTGGTCCTTCTGGGCGATGGTGGTGGAGACCTCCGCATGGCGCACCAGGCCAGTGTCGCTGGGTTCGGTGCTGTGCTTGGGCATCTGGCGCACGGTGAGCGCCCGGCCCACCATCACCGCGCCGGGCTGGGCAACCATGGTCATGCCGAGGATGACGCTGCGGCGGAAGCCGAGCATCTCCATGGCGTCGCTCAGGTTGCCGCTGGCGAGCTTCTTGAACGGTTCCAGGTCTGTAACGTCGGCCACGGGCGCCTCCCCTCCCTCATGGTTTGGGGAAGGGTAGCGCGCGCCGCCGCGCGGGCCAAACCCGCGGGTGCGCTCAGGTGCGGTCCATCGCTGGTTTGTCGGCGTCGGGCGCGGGCTTGTCCGCCCCGGGCTGCTTGCGGCGGATGATGATGTCGCCGTTATCCAGCATCTCCGGCAGCTCGTAGGTCGGGATCGAGCCGAGGAACAGGCGCAGCGCCTGCAGCAGCTGCTGCGCCGCCTGCTCGGCCATGGCGACCGGGTCGTCGGGTTCGGGCGCCGGGCGGCGCTCGGTCTGGGCCAGCGCCGGCGCGCTGAGCATCGCCACGGTGAGGGCAAGGATCGCGGTGCGTCGCATCATCACGTCACCTCCGTTTCTGCTTGCGGGGAGCTTCACGGCGCATCATGGCGACAATGCGGCCCGTTTCAGGCGCGCCGTGCCCGAAACGCCTCGTAGCCGCGGAACGCCTTCAGCGCGGTCGCTGCGTTGGCAAGCTCGTCATAGACCGGGATGCCGGCGGCCATCGCCCGGTCGCGGTAGGCGCGCTTGCCCTCTTCGATCTTGGGCTCGCCGTCGGAGCGCAGCACCAGCATGAAGTGGGCCTGACCGGGGAAGCGCTCCTGCACCCGCACGGCGGCCTGGATCAGGTTGTCGAGGGGATCGATCGGCCCGCGCCCGACGAAAGCCGCCAGGTTGAGATGCATTACCAGCGCGTCCGGCTGCGCCTTGCTGTAGACGAGATCGAGGATCGTCTCGGCGATCTTGCCCTCTTCCTGCTGCAGGGTGGCGACCGGCGTGTCGATCGGGTTGATGACACTGGTCCCCGGCGGCAGGCCGAGCGCCTCCAGCGGGTCGCGCGCCGCCGCCTCGAACGGGCTGACGTCGAGGCCGCAGCGGGCGAAGAAGTCGGTTGCCAGCACCGAGGTGCCGCCGCCATTGCCGAACAGCACGCAGCGCTCGGTCGGCCGGTCGGTGCGCGGGTTGAGCGTCTGGAACGCCAGCAGCAGTTCGATGAACTGGTCCAGCGTGTCGACCATCACCGCGCCGGTCTGCTTTTCCAGCGCCACCCAGACCCGCTCGTCCCCGGCCAGCGAGCCGGTGTGCGAGGCCGCCGCCAGCTGCCCCTGCGCGGTGCGCCCGCCCTTCAGCAGCACCACCGGCTTCTGCAGGGTGACGTCCTTGAGGATGTCGAGGAAGCGGCGGCCGTCCTTCACATCCTCCAGATACATGCCGATCACCTTGGTGCGGTCGTCGGCGAGATAGAACTCCAGCAGATCGTTGGGGCCGAGGTCGGCGCTGTTGCCGACCGTGACCAGGCCGGAGAAGCGCAGGCCCTTCATGGAGCCGCGGCGGATGATGTCGGTGCCGAGCCCGCCGGACTGGGAGATCACGCCGATGGTGCCCACCTCCTCGGGCGGGCGCGGCGGGAAGGTCAGCTTGCCGCGCGGGCTGTAGGTGCCGAGGCAGTTGGGGCCGAGCGCCCGCAATCCGCCGGCCTTCGCAGATTCCGCCAGTTCCGCTTCCAGCGCCCTGCCCTCCTCCACCTCGCCGAAGCCCGACGAGATCACCTGGGCGAAGGTCACCCGCCCGCCGGCGTCGGCGAGGATGCCGGGAATGCGCCCCGCGCCGATGGCGATATAGGCGTAGTCCACCGGCTTGGGCGTATCGGCGAGGCTGGGATAGGCCTTCAGCCCCTCCAGCTCGTCCGCCTTGGGATGGATCGGGTAGATCTCGCCCGGAAAGCCGTAATCCACCATGCGCTGGATGAAGGTATTGGCGATGGTCACGCTGGAGCCCGACGCGCCGATCACGCCGACGGTCTTGGGCGCGAACAGGGGCGCGAAGAAATCCGCCGCGCCCGCGCCGCGCCGCTCCGGCTTCGCATCGCCGAACGGCTCGTCGCCGTCGCCGGTCAGGATGACCCGCGCGTCGGCGGCCACCGCGCCCTCGGGCGAGACGATCAGCGGGTTGATGTCGAGTTCCTTGATGGCGTCGATCTGGTCGAGCAGCAGCCCGCCCGCGCCGCCGACCTTGAGCAGCGCGTCCACCAGCGCGTCCTCGGAGACCGCGACCCCGCCGCGGGCGCCGCGCAGCAGCGGCGCGCCCTGCAGCTCGTCGATCATCTCGCGCGCGTCCAGTTCGCTGATCGGGCAGACCCGGAAAGCGACGTCGGCCAGCAGTTCGACGAAGATGCCGCCGAGGCCCACCATCACCATCGGCCCGAAGCGCGGATCGCGGATGCCGCCGATCACCACTTCCTGGCCCTTGGGCGCCATCTCCTCGACCAGGTAGCCGTCGACCTTCGCCGCCTTGATCTTCGGCTTCTCGGCCATGGCGGCGACCGCGTCGGCGGCGGCGGCCGCATCGGCCAGCCCCACGGCAACGCCGCCCGCATCGCTCTTATGCAGGATCTCGGCGGACATCACCTTGACCACCACCGGGAAGGACAGGCCGTCCAGCGCACCGGCGCGCGCGGCGTCCGCGTCCGCGACCACCACCGAGCGCGGCGTGGCGATGCCGAAGCCGTCGAGCAGCGCCTTGCCGTCGCGCTCGTCCAGTGAACCGCGGCCCGCGTCCCGGGCGGCGGCGATCAGGGATTGGGCGTCCATCGAGTCCTCAGTAGCTGGTCGGCCAGGTGCGCATGTGGTGCTGGCCGATGCCGTCGGTCAGGCGCAGGCGATGGATTTCCAGCATGCGGATCAGATAGTCGCGGGTGTCCTCGGGGCGCAGGATGTTGGAGACGGTGAAGCTCTCCGCCAGGCCCCACACCTGGGTGTCCTGCTGGATCTGCTTGAAGGCCTCCTCGAAGCCGTCGTCGCCCGGCGCCTTGCCGTGCACGATGCGGGTCGCGAACACCGGGTCCATGAAGCTGACCTCGGCGGTCGGCCAGGCGGCGATGTCGTCGGAGTGGCGGCCGCCGCCCATGGCGACATAGGCGCGCCCGTAGCTCTTGCGCAGGATCACGCTGATCTTCGGCACCGACACCAGGCAGGTGGAATTCATGAAGTTCATGATCTTGCCCGGCGCCCGGTTGCGCTCCGCCTCGGTGCCGATGATGAAGCCCGGCGTGTCCACCAGGGTGACCATCGGGATGTTGAAGCTGTCGCACAGCACCTGGAAGCCGGTGATCTTCTCGCAGGCGTTGGTGTCGAGCGCGCCGCCCTTGTGGATCGGGTTGCTGGCGATGATGCCCACGCTCTTGCCGTCGAGCCGGCACAGCGCGATCACCGCGCTCTTGCCGAAGCGGGGCTTGAGCTCGAAGTAGCTGTCCTTGTCGACGATGCACTTGATGATCTTGCGCACGTCATAGACCTGGGTGCGCTTCTCGGGCAGCAGCTTGTAGATGTCCCTCATGCCGTCGCCGGACCCGGCGGGCACCGGCTTCACCGGCGGCGCTTCCTTGTGGTGGCTAGGCATGTAGGAGAGGAAGGTGCGGATGGCGTCCAGCGCCTCCTCATCGGTGTCGACGGCCATGTCGATCAGGCCGGTCTTCTCCGCATGCAGGCGCCAGCCGCCGAGCTCGTTGAGGTCGACCTCCTCCTTGATCGCCATGGCGATCAGCCGCGGGCTGGACACCGCCATGGTCGAGCCCTTGCGCATCACGGTGAAGTCGGAGCAGCAGGACAGCCAGGCCGACGAGCCGAAGGAATAGCCGAGCGCCGCGGCGCACCAGGGGGTCTCGCGAGTGCGGCGGAACTGGGTGGGATCATTGCCGAGCAGCGCGCCCATGCCGCGCGCGCCCATGGCGTCGGGCAGCCGCGCGCCAGTGGATTCGCCGATGAACACCACCGGCATGCCGCGCTCGGTGCCCGTGCGCTTCACATAGCCGACCTTCTTGGAGTTGGTCGCCCCGGTGGACGAGCCTTTGACCGTGAAGTCGTTGACCGAGACGGCGACGTCGCGCCCGTCGATCTTGCCGAAACCGGTGACCTTGCCGTCGCCGGCGGTCTTGGCGGCGTCCTCGGGACGGGCAGAGACACCGAGCAGGCCGGCCTCGATGAAGCTGTCGTCGTCGAGCAGGTAGTCCATCCGCTCGCGCGCGTTCATCACGCCCATCTCGCGGCGCTTGGCGAGCTTCTCCTCACCGCCCATCAGCAGCGCCTTTTCCTTGCGCGCCTCAAGCTCCTCGAGCAGGCCGGCGAGTTCGGATTTTTCGGCCGGCTGGCTTTTCTCGGTCATCGCTCACTCCCTTATGCGCGTGATCCTTGCGGGGCGGACCGGCGCGGCTAAGGTGGAAGGCGTTCTTGCCTTTCACACCCGACGGAATTCATTGCCATGAACGACACCAGCGCAGACGCGCCGGCGTGGCCCGCGGACATCTACCAGGCGCTGCGCGACTGCGGCGCCAAGCAGGTCTGTTACGTGCCCGACGGCGGCCACAAGCACCTCATCAACATGTGCCATGACGACCCGGAGCTGGCGACCATGCCGCTCACCACGGAGGCCGAAGGCATCGGCGTGCTGACGGGCGCCTGGCTGGGCGGACAGCGCGGGGTTCTTCTAATGCAGTGCAGCGGGGCGGGCAACTGCATCAACCAGTTCGGCATCCTGGATACCTGCAATCTCCCCTTCTTCACCATCATCACCATGCGCGGCGAGTGGGGTGAGGCCAATCCGTGGCAGATCCCGATGGGCAAGAACACCGAGCCCGCGCTGGAGATGTGCGGCTTCACCTGCCACCGGGTCGACCGGCCCGAGGACGCGGGGCCGACGGTGGCGGCGTCGATGGACCTCGCCTACCTGTCCTCGACCCCGGTCGCGGTGATCCTGAGCCAGCGCCTGATCGGCGCCAAGAAGTTCAACCTGTAGGGCGGGGAGGAAACCAATGGCCGATCAGGGATCGAACCGCCTCAACCGGCGCGAAGTGGTCAAGACGCTGCTGGCCGACCGTGGCGACACCTGTGTCGTGGGCGGGCTCGGCGGGCCGTCGCTCGACCTCAACGCTGTGGCGTTCCACGACCTCAACTTCACCATGCGCGGCGCCATGGGCGCGGCCAGCATGATCTGCCTCGGCCTCGCGGTGGCCCAGCCGGACCGGCCGGTCTGGTGCGTCACCGGCGACGGCGAGCTGCTGATGTGCCTGGGCGGGCTGGCGACCATCGGCGCGCAGGCACCGGAGAACCTCAAGCTGGTGGTGCTGGACAACGAGCATTACGAGGAAACAGGCAGCCAGCGCAGCCACACCGCGCTGGGCGTCGACATCGCCGCTGCGGCGATGGCCTGCGGCTTTAAGTGGGCAACCACGGTGCACAGCGAGGACGATCTCGCCGCCGTGCATGAGGACCTGAAGAACAAGCCGGGTCCCGGCCTCGCGCTGATCAAGATCTCCCGCGAGGCGCTGCCCCCGGCGAAGCAGTCACGCAACCCGCAGCATGTGAAGAACCAGTTCCGCAAGACGCTGCTGGGCGAGGATTTTCCGGGGCCGTAAGGGATGCGGGCGGCCTTGAATTAAAGGATTTTCATCCTATCTCTCCCTGTAGGCACAGGGGGAGACGGGATGACAACATCAGCGCGGCATTGTTGGCAATCGGCCCGGTTTGTTGACCGGACGGGCCGGCCAGACCGTTGTTTTTCAACGGCTTGGCCCGTGACCTGTCAACATTTGCCAACATCCGCGCGAAAACGCCGGGCGCGCGGGTTTGTCATGTCCGTGCAACCGGGCGGTCACGCGGCTGTCGCCCGCCTGCGCTATGCTGTCCGGCCCGCCCGCGCGTCCCTCCCTCGCTGCCCGTCCTGACCGTCATGTCCGCTTTCCGCATCGTCCAGGTATCCGACACCCATCTCAGCCGCCTGCGCGCCTATTTCCAGACCAACTGGGAAGCGTTCGTGGAGATCATGGCCGAGGAGAAGCCGGACCTGATCGTCCATACCGGCGACCTGTGCCTGCGCGGCAACCTGGACGCCGACGACATGCCCTTCGGGCGCGAGCAGCTCGACCGGCTCAGCCCCCCGGTGCGCATCATCCCTGGCAACCACGACATCGGCGACACCCCGCCGGACGAACGCCGCGGCCATCCGGTGACCGCCGACGACCGGGCGCGCTGGTGCGCCCTGTTCGGCCCCGACTGGTGGACGGAAGAGGCCGGCGGCTGGGTGCTGCTGGGCCTGAATGCGCAGCTCTTCGACAGCGGCCTGCCCGCCGAGGCGGAGCAGTGGGCGTGGCTGGAAGACGCGCTGACCGGCAGCGCCGGGCGGCCGGTCCTGGTGTTCAGCCACAAGAACCTGTTCGCCGCCGATCCGGCGGAGACCGGCGATGATCCGATGGTGCTCTATCCGGCGACCCGGCACCGGCTGCTCGACCTGTTCGCGGGCCATAATGTGCGCGCGGTCGCCTGCGGCCATAACCACCTGTACCGGACGCACCGCCACGGCAGCCTGGGGATGATCTGGGCGCCCGGCACCAGCTTCGTGCATGACAAGGTCAAGCCGGGCATGGAGGACGGCATCCGCCGCTGCGGCTATCTGCGCTTCACGCTGGATGGCGACGGCCTCAGCCACACGTTCGTCGAACCGCCCCTGTTCTTCACCTACGACATCAGCAACTGGGCGCATGCCCGCGGCTCGACGGTGGAGCTTCCGGAACGCCCCCTGCACGGCATGGGCGGCGACAGGGACCGGGAAGCGGGCTAGGGAGGACGCAATGGCGCGGCTGCTGGTCCTGGGCAACGTCAATCTCGATGAAATCGTCGAGACCGCCGGTCCGCTGGAGAATGGCGGCGAGTTGCGCGCGCGCCGCCGCGGCACCCGGCTCGGCGCCGGCGGCGGGAATACCGCGGTGGCGCTCGCGCTGGCCGGCTACGACGTGGCGGTCGCCGGCGTGGTCGGCGCCGATGCCGACGGCCGCTTCCTGCGCGGCGAACTAGCGCGCCGCGGCGTCGATGCGTCGCTCGTCGCCGTGCGCCCGGGGCGCAGCCGCAGGGCGCTGATCCTGGTCGACCCCCACGGGGAACGCACCATCCTCAGCCTCGGCGGGGTATCGGCCTCGCCGCTGGCGCTGGTCCCGGCGGCAACTGAGGCTGACGGCCTGTATGTCAACGTCGCCCATGCCGACGCCGCCGAGGTGATGGCCGCGCGGCTGGGCAAGACCTTGGTTGTCGGCCAAGTGCCCGCCCAGCCGGTGCCGCGGTGGCCGGCCCATGTCCTGGTCGCCGGGGCGGAGAACCCCATCGCGCGGACCTGGACCGACCCGTTCGCCGAGGCGCGGCAGCTCGCCGGGCCTGACCTGCGCGCCCTGGTGATTACCGACGGCGCCCAGGGCAGCACCGCCTACCTGCCCGATGGCCGGCTGCATGTACCGTCGGAACCGGCCACCGTGGTCGACACCACCGGCGCGGGCGACGCCTTCGCCGCCGGGCTGCTGGCGGCGCTGTCGGGCGGCGCGGAAATCACCGCCGCGATGCGCACGGGGGCTGCCTGGGCGGCGCGCACGGTCAGCGCCTTTTCCTCTGTGCCGCTGGATATTCCCGGCGCGCCGGTCGAAACCATCTTCCCCGAAAGGAGTGAGACATGAGCGACAGCGCGATGATCGCCGGCGTCGGCCTCAACCACGCCGCGGTGTCCGACGGCGACATCGAGGGCCTGGCGCGCAACATTGGCGAGCTGGCCGCCATGGGCTGCGACTTCGTGGAGATTTCCGCGCGGCGGCTCGACGTGGTCGTCGGCGGGCGGCTCAACGCGCGGCGCGCCCGCGATGTCGCCGCCGCCTGCGCCGGCCATGACGTGGGCTACACCTTCCACGCGCCGCACATCATCAACTTCATGGACGAGCCCCTGGCCGCCACCCACAAGGACGCCTGCCGCGCCTCGCTGGAAATGGCCGAGATGATCGGCGCCACGGTGGCGGTGTTCCACGCCGGGGTCGCGCCGCGCGCCGCCTGGAGCGCCGGCGCCGACCGGCTGCTCGGCGTCGAGCGCGAGGCGCTGGCCGAGATGGGCGATGTCGCCGCCGCCCACGGGGTGACGATCTGCGTCGAGAACCTTAACGCCAGCAAGTCGGTGCTGACCGGCGAAACGGTGCGCTACTCCAACGATCCGCGTCGGCTGGCGGCCCAGATCGCCGCGGTCGACCATCCCAAGGTTGCCTGCACGCTGGACTTCCAGCACGCCTATATGGGCTCGACCCATGCGGAGGTGGACTTCACCGAGGGCTGCCTCGCCATGGCGCCGGTGACCCAGCATCTGCACGTGCATGACGGCTTCGGCCTGCCGCTGACCGATCTGTCGGCCAAGCCGGGCGACCAGGTGGCGATGGGCCAGGGCGACCTGCACCTGCCCATGGGCTGGGGCGATATCGACTGGGACGGGCTGCTGCCGCGCCTCGCGCTGCGGCCGGGCACCGTGTTCATGATGGAGATCAAGGCGCGCTACGCCCGGGAATATCCGGCCTGCGTCGCCGAGGCGAAGCGGCTGGCGGCCCTGGTCGGCACCGCGGCCGCCGACCGCGCCGCCTGAACCGCCGGGCTGCGCTACTCGCGCAGGGTCGGGTCGAGCCGGTCGCGCAGCCAGTCGCCGGCGATGCTGATCGACAGGGTGGTGATGAAGATAACCGTGCCCGGGAACACCGCGATCCACCAGGCCAGAACCAGGTGGTCGCGCCCCGCGCCCAGCATCTGGCCAAGGCTGGTCAGCGGCGGCTGGATACCGAGGCCGAGGAAGCTGAGCGACGTCTCCAGCAGGATCGTCTGCGGGAAGTTGAGCGTGAACTGGACGATCAGCACCGAGGCGATGTTGGGCAGGATGTGGCGGATATAGACCCGCGACGGCGCAGCACCCAGGGACCTGGCGGCCACCGCATAGCCGTGGGACTGGGCCGAGAGCACCATGCCGCGGGTGAGGCGCGCGTAGGTCTCCCAGCCGTTGACGCCCATCATCAGGATGAACAGCCACAGGCTGTTGCCGAAGAAGGCGAGCACGGTGAGCGCGATGATCAGAAAGGGCAGCGCGGCCTGGGCATCGACCATTGCCATGATCACCTCCTCGACCCGGCCGCGCGAATGCGCCGCCAGGATACCGAGGAAGGTCCCAAGGATCGCACCGATCACGGTGCCCAGGATGGCCACGGCGACCGAGACCCGGATGGCGTAGATCAGCCGGCTGAGGATGTCGCGGCCCAGCTCGTCGGTGCCGAGGGGATAGGCCCAGTCGCCGCCCAGGAAGACCGGCGGCTTGAGCCGCTCGAACAGGTTCTGGGTGGTGTAGTGCTCGGGCGCGAGCCAGCCGGCGAAGGCGGCGATGAACAGCATGGTGCCGATCAGCCCCGCCGCCGCGATGACCAGCGGCGGGCAGCGGCCAAGCTTGGCGGGCGTCAGCGGCAGGCTGCGCTTGGGGCCGTCCCCGCCGCTTCCGGCGCTGGCGTTGGCGGTGGCCATGGCTCAGCCCCCCTGGTCGCGCGGTGCAACGCGCAGTCTGGGGTCGAGCCAGCCATACAACAGGTCGACCAGCAGGTTGGCGACGACCATGGTGGTGGCGACCAGGATGATGATGGTCTGCACGATCGCCAGGTCGCGGGCCGACACCGACGTGACCAGCAGCCGGCCGACACCCGGCCAGGCGAACACCGTCTCGGTCACCACCGATCCGGCGATCATGTCGCCGAGCCGGAAGCCGAGGATGGTGACGATGGGGATCGCGGCGTTCGGCAGGGCGTGCCAGGCGATCCGCCGCCAGCGCGCCACGCCCTTGGCGGTCGCCGCGCGCATATAGGGCTTGCTCAGCACCTCCAGCATGGAAGAGCGGGCGAACCGGGCGAGCTGACCGGCACCGGCGGTGCCCAGCGTGATCACCGGCATGATCATGTGCAGCCAGGTGGTCGAGCCTGAACTGGGCAACCAGCGCAGGTTCATGGTGAACAACAGGATAAGGAGGATACCGAGGAAAAAATTGGGCAGGCTGAATCCGAGGACCGCGAACCCCATGGTGAATCGGTCGATGGCTGAGTTTCGGTGCAGCGCTGCCGCGATGCCGAGCGGCACGCCGAGCAGCACGCTGAACAGGAAGGCTGCCGCACCGAGCTGCAGGGTCTTGGGGATGCGTTCCACCACCACCTCGAGCGCATCCCGGTCGTCGCGGTAGGAGATGCCGAGGTCGCCGCTGTAGATGCCGTGGAAGTAGCGCAGATACTGCTCCCAGATCGGGCGGTCGAGTCCATACAGCGCGCGGTAGTAGTCGATCATCTCCGCATCCGCCTCGTCGCCCAGCATGGCGTCGATCGGGTCACCCGACAGGCGCAGCACGACGAAGACGAAGGTGAGGACCAGCAGCACCGTCAGCAGCCCGCGCAGCAGCTTGGTGGTGATCAGGCGGTAATTCATTGCGCCGGCTCCATAGCCGTATCCGCCACCGCAGCGGCAGGCGCGGCGTCGACGAAATGGCAGGCGGCGAGCCGGTTGCCGTCGGCGACCGGTCGCAGCGGCGGCTTGGTCTCGCGGCAGACCGCCTGGGCGTGGGGGCAGCGGGTGTGAAAGGCGCAGCCCCTGGGCACTGCCGACGGGCTCGGCGGGTCGCCCTTGAGGATGATGCGCTCGCGGCGTACCGCGGGATCGGGGATCGGCACCGCGGAGACCAGCGCCTGGCTGTAGGGGTGCAGCGGTTCGGCGAACAGGTCCTCACAGTCGGCAACCTCGACCAGCTCGCCGAGATACATCACCGCGACCCGGTGGCTGATATGACGCACGATCGCCAGGTCATGGCTGATGAACAGGTAGGTGAGGCCCATCTCGTCCTGCAGCGCGCGCAGCAGGTTCACCACCTGGGCCTGGATCGACACATCGAGCGCGGAGACCGGCTCGTCGCAGACGATGAACTTGGGCTGCAGCGCCAGGGCACGGGCGATCACGACCCGCTGCTGCTGGCCGCCGCTGAGCTCGTGGGGGTAGCGGTCGCGCACCGCGGTCGACAGGCCGACCCGCTCAAGGATCGCCGCGACCTCGGCGTCGCGGTTGCCGGCATCGCCGATGCCGTGGATCTCCAGCGGTTCGCCGACCTGCTCAGCGACCTGCTGGCGCGGGTCGAGGGTGCCGTAGGGATCCTGGAAGATCATCTGCATGTCGCGGCGCAGCGCGCGCCAGGCCTCGGGGCGCAGGCCGAACACCGACTGGCCGTCGAAGCGCACATCGCCGGCGGTTGGCCGGTCGAGCCCGAGCACCAGCTTGCCGGTGGTGCTCTTGCCGCAGCCGCTCTCGCCGACCAGGGCAAAGGTCTCGCCGGCGCGCACGGTGAAGCTCACGTCATTGACCGCACGAATCTTGCGGCGGCCACCGAACAGGCGCTCCCGGCCCGAGTCGAAATGGCGCACGAGGCCCTCGACGGTGAGCAGGGGCGCCTCGCTCACTGGTGCGCCTCCGGCCAAAAGCAAGCGACCCGGTGGCCGTCCGCGGCGGCGTCCAGCGCCGGCGGGGCAGCACGGCAGGCCTCCTCGGCATGGGCGCAGCGCGGCGCGAAATGACAGCCGGGTGGCAGATCGAACGGCGGCGGCACCGAACCGGGTACTGCATCGAGGCTGTCGCGGCGGACATCGATGCGCGGCCGCGACGCAAGCAGGCCGCGGGTGTAGGGATGCCGCGGGCGGGCGAAAAGGTCGGCGACCGGGGCGCTTTCAACCACCCGGCCGCAATACATCACGGCGACATCATCGGCCATTTCCGCGACCACACCGAGGTCGTGGGTAATCAGCAGGATGGTGGTGCCAAGGTCGCGTTGCAGGCCGCGCAGCAGGTCGAGGATCTGCGCCTGGATGGTGACATCCAGCGCGGTGGTGGGTTCGTCGGCGATCAGAAGACGGGGTCGGCAGGCCAGCGCCATAGCGATCATCACCCGCTGGGCCATGCCGCCGGACAGCTGGTGGGGGAACTCCGCAAGCCGCGCCTCGGGGTCGGGAATGCCGACCATCTCAAGCAGGCCAGCGGCCTCACGCTGGGCGGTCTTGCGGTCCATGCCGCGATGGATATTGAGAGCCTCTACGAGTTGTCCGCCCACCGAATGGACCGGGTTCAGGGAGCTCGCTGGGTCCTGGAAAATCATCGAGATCGCTTGGCCGCGGATTCGGTTGAGCGCCGTTTCCGATAGGTCGAGCAAGGGGTCACCCTCGAATTGGATGCTCCCGGATGCGACCCTGCCATTGCTGGCAATCAAGCCAAGGACCGCCAGCGCGGTCACCGTCTTGCCGCAGCCGCTCTCGCCAACAAGGCACAAGGTGCGGCCCTTCTGGAGCGACAAATTGACCCCTTCCACCGCGCGCACGAGCCCTTGGTTGCTCTCGAACTCGATATGGAGATCGTCGATGTGCAGCAGGGTATCCAAGAAGGGATCTCGGCTCGGAGGAGGCAGCGTGGCAGCGTCCCCGGCCCGAAGGCGCAGGGACGCCGCGAACGCCAGTCCGGGCGACGCGCTTAGTTGCCCGGCTTGATCTGCAGGTTATCGGGCCGCAGATCCATGTAGTAGAGGGTGTAAGGCGTGAACTCGATGCCCTCGCGCATGCCGTAGGTCGACAGCGGGTTGTAGAGCGTCGTCGCCGGCACCTCGTCGGTGTAGATCTCCATCATGCGACGGAAAGCCGCCTTCCGGGTGCCCTTGTCCATGGAGGTCTCCAGAACCTGGGTCTTCTCCTTGAACTCGTCCGGGGAGGTCCAGAACTTATAGCGGCGCTGGATTGCGGAACGGGGACCGTAGCTCATCACCAGCTGACCGATCGGGTCCGGATAGCGGACCGTGTTCGACCACGGGTAGATGGCCGCACCCTCGGCGCGTACCGCCTTGAAGTTCTCCACCGGGGTGATCTTTACGTTAACCCCGATGTCCTTCCACATCGCCTGGACGATCTGGGCGGCTTCCATGGAGTTGGTGTAGTAGGCGGGGATGATGCGGTACTCGATCTCCTCACCGTTGTAACCAGACTCTTTAACCAGCTGCCGGGCCTTTTCCTTGTCGAAGGGGAAGCCCTTGAAGTCTTCGACGTAGAGATCCCCGTAAATCTCCATCTGCGGGCCCTTCGGGGTGAAGGTCTTACCGTCCCAGAGGGTGTCGACCAGCTTTTGACGGTCGATGCCGAGGGCCATTGCCTGGCGCAGCTTCTTGTTCTGCAGCACCGGATGCTTGGTGTTGAACACCAGAACGTGGCTGTTCTCGATCACGATCGGCTTGGCCTTCAGGTTGTCGTAGCGCTCGACGACCGGGATCTGGTCCGGCGGAATTTCGACAATCATGTCGAACTCGCCGCTGACGAGACCGGCGATCCGCGCCGACACCTCGGGCACCGCCTTGAAGGTGATGGTCTTCGCGGCCGGCTTGCCGAGGTGGTAGTCGTCATGCGAGGCGAGCTTGATGTGCTCTCCGGCGCGGTACTCGGCCAGCTTGTAGGGGCCGGTGCCAATCGGGGCCCAGGTAACGGCTTTGGTCGCGGCCTTCATCCACTCCTCGACCGACTGGCCAGGCTTGCGGTGCTGCTCGTAGTTGGCCTTCTGCACGATCCAGGCGGTGTAGGACGACAGCCGATGCTCCAGGATCGGGTCCGGGCCTTCCATGGTGATGCGCACCTTGTGCGTCCCGAGGGCCTCGACCTTCTGCATGCGGCCCAGGAAAGGCTGAGCGCGGCGCGCCGGCGCCTTCTTGCCGAACACACGCTCCGGACCGAAGCTGAACACCACGTCCTCGGCGGTGAAGTCGGTGCCGTCGTGCCACTTCACACCCTGGCGAAGCTCGAGCTCGATGACGTTGGGCTGCACCATTTCCCAAGATGTCGCGAGCCCCGGGATCAGGCGAACCTCACCGGTCTTGGACTGGTGCAGGAAATCACGGCGAATCAGGGTATCGAACACCGAGTAGCTGACGCGGACATCGACGTTACCGGAGCGCAGCGCAGGCTCAAGTCCGCGCGCCAGCGCGTTGACCGCCACCACCATATCGGGGCGGGTATCGGCGATCGCCGGGCCCGACGCCGTCGCAGCGAAGAGCGCAGCAACACCGGCCACCGCCGAGGCGATGCGGGTACCAAAACGAATCATCAGAGCCTCCAACTCTGTAATGGGCGGGATCGAAGTTGCTTTTTACTCCCGGCTTCGGAAACGGCGGTTGAAGACACCGTGATGCTTTTTTCGCGTTTTTGTGACGTGAGCATTTCGATTGTGTGACGGTGCCGGCGTGATTGACCGGTGCGGCCGGTCACCCGCAGAATGGCTTGGTTCGACGGTCGCCGGACGCCCTTTCGTCCACATCGCAGGCCCCCGCGCCGCATCCGAGGGAGACACCGCGCATGTCCATGACTGGCGGCGACAGCTTGGTCGCCACCCTAATGAACTACGGCATCAACACCGCTTTCGGCGTGTCGGGAGAGAGCTTCCTGGCAACGCTGGAGGCGCTACGGCGTCAGCGCAACGGCCTGCGCTTCGTCCCCACCCGCCATGAATCGGGCGGCGTGTTCGCCGCCGACGGTTATGCCCGGTTCGCCCGCAAGCCCGGCGTCGTCCTGGTGACTCGCGGCCCCGGCGCCACCAACGCGGCGGTGGGGATGCACTCGGCCTCCCAGGACTCGATCCCGATCATGCTGGTGGTCGGCCATGTGCCCACCGCCAGCAAGGGGATCGAGGCATTCCAGGAGATCGATTACCACCAGATGTACGGCAAGATCGCCAAGGGCGTGGTCGAACCGGAGAGCGCCGCCCAGGTTGCCGAGGCCGCCGGCCGTGCCCTCCGCCTGTCGGTCGCCGGCCGCCCCGGACCGGTGGTGCTGGTGCTGCCGCGCGACATCTCCGATGGCGAGGCGGGGAATCCGGCGATCCCCGAGAACCCCGGCCGCCCGGCGGCGGGCGCAGACCCGGACGCCATCGCCCGCGCCGCGGACCTGATCCGCGCCGCCAAGAACCCGGTCTTCCTGGTCGGCGAGATGGTGCAGTGGGAGCGCGCGCATGCGGCTTTCGCTTCCCTGGTGGAGCAAGCCGATGCGTCGGTGATGTCGGCTTACCGCTATCTGCACTGCTATCCCAACGATGACGACCGCTTCCTCGGCCATATCGAGCTGTCCGGCCCGCCGTTCCAGTCCGCGATGTGGCCGGAGTTCGATCTCGTGGTCGCCATCGGCACCCGTCTCGACGACGCCACTGCCGGGCGTCATTGCGCGATCCAGCCGCACCAGAAGCTGGTCCACATCTATCCCGACCCGACGGTGCTATCGCGTTTCACCTCGACGGTACCGATCCAGTCCGATGCGGGGCCGGCGATCACTGCCCTCGCCGCCGCGATCGAGGGCCATAAGCCGTCGGGGGAGCGGCAGGCGTGGCGGGCCAAAATGCGCGCCAAGCAGGTTGAATTCACGACACCGGGCGCGGCGCAGATAGATGGCGATGTGGACATGGCATCCGTCGTCGCCACCCTGCATGAGGACGCACCCGACGACAGCCTGGTGATCACCGACGGCGGCACCTTCGCCCGCTGGGTGCACCGCTACTACCGCTTTAATGCACCCGACACCCATGCCGGATCGGCTGCCGGGTCGATGGGCTACGGCGTGCCGTCCGCGATGGGGGCGCAGCTGGCGATGCCGGGGCGCACCGTGGTGACCTTCGTCGGCGACGGCGGCTTCCAGATGACCGGACAGGAACTGATGACCGCGGTCGAGCACAACATCCCCATCAAGGTGATGGTCTGCGACAACGGCGTCTGGGGCTCGATCATGAACAGCCAGACCAACAAGTACAGCGCCGATCAGCGCTTCGGCACCGCCATCCAGCCACCTGACTTCTGCAAACTGGCGGAAGGCTACGGCTGCCCGTCCTTCCTGGTGGAGCGCACGGCGGACTACCGCGACGCCCTGCGCGGGGCGCTCGACCATAACGGCCCGGCGCTGGTGCATATCAAGACCGACCCGCGCGATATCAGCCCCTACGGACCCTGGGACCCCTGAGCCCGAGAAGGAGCCGACATGGCCGACAAGCCCGACGCCAACCTGATCCAGGCGCAAGTCGCCGCCTATTACGGAATTGAGATGTCCGACGCGCGCGCCGCGGACCTGGCCGCCGAAGTGGCGGGGATGCTGCAGGTTTCTGAAGGCGCGCCGGGGGGCGATCTGGATCAGGATCCGTTCGGCTTCGCCACCGTGCTGGCGGCGCTGAAGGATGCGGAGGCATGACCCCCGACGAGATCAGCGCGCTCGACCTTTGCGCCGCGGCGGACGCCATCGCCGCGCGGCGGATCACCGCCACTGCCGCCACCCAGGCCTGCCTGGCGCGCATTGCCGACTGGCAGCCGCAGCTCAACGCCTTCATCCATCTTGACGCGGACGCGGCGCTCGCGGCGGCTGATGCGGCGGACAAGGCGCTCGCCGGCGGGGCGGCGCCAGGGCCGCTGCATGGGGTGCCGCTGGCCCACAAGGACATGTTTTACCGGACGGGGCGGCCGTCCACGGGGGGTTCGGCGATCCGCCGTGATTTCGTGCCCAGTGTGACGGCAGGCGTGCTGGAGAGGCTCGACGGCGCCGGGGCAATCGACCTGGGCACGCTGAACATGGCCGAGTTCGCCGCCGGGCCGACCGGCCACAACCAACATTTCGGCGACTGCTGCAATCCCTGGAACCCCGGCCATATCACCGGCGGCTCTTCGAGCGGTTCGGGCGCGGGGGTCGCGGCGCGGCTGTTCTTCGGCGCGCTGGGCTCGGATACCGGCGGCTCGGTGCGGCTGCCAGCGGCGGCCTGCGGGGTCACGGGCATCAAGCCGACATGGGGACGGATCAGCCGCTTTGGCTGCCTGCCACGGGCCTGGTCGCTCGATTGCATGGGGCCGCTGGCGCGCACCGCGCGCGATGCAGCGCGCATGTTGGGCGTGCTGGCGGGCGCGGATCCGCGTGACCCGACCGCAAGCCCCCTGCCCGTCCCGGACTACGAAGCAGGCATTGATGCGGGCATCGCGGGGATGCGTATCGGCGTACCGCGTGGCGCCTATCGTGACGGTGTCGCCGCCGAGGTCGATGATGCCCACGAGGAAAGCCTCGCCGTGCTGCGGGCGCTGGGGGCGGAGACGGTCGACGTCGACTTGCCGGATTTCGCGCCGCTGCAGGACCTGGGCAACATCCTGTCCAAGAGCGAGGCGGCGGCCGCCCATCTGGATTGGATGCTCGCGCGGCCCGGCGATTACAGCCCCCAGGTGCACGCCCGCACCGAGGGCGGCATGCAGGTGCCGGCAGCGCTTTACCTGCGGGCGCTGGCGCGGCGCGGGGCGATTCTGCGCGATTTCGCCGCGCGGGTGTTCAGCCAGGCCGACATGCTGCATTGCCCGGTGATCCCCGTGCCCGTGCCGACGCGCGCGGAGACCGACGTGCAGGACGCGGCCGCGGTGCCGGCGATGGTCGGCGCCCTGACCCGCTTCACCCGGCCGTTCAACTATCTCGGCCTGCCGGCGCTATCGCTGCCCTGCGGGTTCTCAGGCAGCGGCCTGCCCATCGCCTTCCAGCTTGCCGGACGGCCGTTCTCGGAGGCCCGGCTGCTGCGGGCGGGTCACGCCTATCAGGGAGTCACCGACTGGCACCTGCGCACGCCATCGCTGCCCTGAACATTCAGGGCTTGCCCGGAGGCCGCGGTTTCGCTGTACTCTTGGGGCTTGAGAACGGTGGCCTTCAAATGAGCCACTGCCAATAACCGAGGGAGCCCCGGAGGTGTGTCCGTGCGGACAGCCGGCTTCCGACCACCACGTTCAAGGAGCAACTCATGAAAAAGAACCTGATCTGGTCGAAGGCGGAACGGCGGTTCGTCGACCGCCGTACTGTTCTGGCCGGTGCCGCGGCGGTTGGTGCAGTGTCCAGCCTGAAGATCAACCCGATCGGCTTCGCCAAGGCGGCGGGCGCCGGTGAGGTCACCTTCTACACCTCGATGCCCCAGAAGTACTCGAACCTGGCGGTCGAGGCGTTCAACAAGACCAAGGGCAAGGAGACCGGCATCACCGCGAAGGTGTTCTATGCCGCTGGCTTCAAGACCTACCAGCGCGCGGTCGCGGAATACACCGCCGGGCGCACCCAGCATGACGTGATCATGCTGTCGGATGCGAGCCTGTTCCTGGACATGGAGCGGGACGGCCATTTGTATGGCTACACCTCGCCGGAGACCAAGCACTTCCCGAAGAGCCATCAGGCCTCGGACGGCATCTGGTGTAACGGCCGTACCCTGGTGATGATGTACTCCTACAACAAGAACATGGCGGGTGCCGGTGGCGCCGGTTTCAAGAAGTGGGCTGATTTCCCCGGTTCTGAATTCGGCAAGCCAGGCCGTTTTGGCGTGTCGAACGCGCTGGGTGGCGGCACCGCGCTGATCAACTACATCGCGACCCGCGAGCACAAGGACCTCGGTATCGAGTGGTGGCGCGAGCTGGGCAAGATGAAGCCCCAGGTCGAGACCGCGCACGGCAAGCTGACCCGGCTCTGCCTGGCCGGCAAGCTCGGCGTGACCATCAACCTCGACTACAACGTGTGGAACGCGAAGTATAAGGACAACGCCCCTATCGAGCCGGTGTTCCCGGAAGAGATCGTGGCGGTGCCGATTATTCCGCTTTCGCTGGTCAAGCAGGCTCCGAATCCGGAAGGCGGCAAGGTCTTCATCGACTGGTGGCTGTCGAAGGCGGGTCAGGAAGCCGTCCGCGACGCCAACGCGATCTACTCGCCGCGTGCGGATGTCGCCCCGCTGAAGGGCCAGCCGCCGTTCAGCTCGATGAACGCGTACACTCCGGACGTGAAGTACGTGCAGGAAGTGCGCAAGCAGTACCAGGCAGAGTACAAGGAGATCTTCAACCTCTAGGGGTTGGCTCCTGCGCCAAGACGATCGGCGGGGCGGTCCTTCGGGGCCGCCCCGCTTCCATTAGGGCCCTAGGAAGGGTCCGACTGGTTTTCGCTCGGCATGACCGTCAGCGCCATCTTGGCAGCATCCGAACGCCAGAAATCCGCATAGTCGAATTCGCCCACCAGATCGCCAACGGGGATTGGGCGGATCGGCGTGCGGGCACGGTTGATCCCGGCAGCTTCACGCCCGCCCGGGCAGCGCGCCGCGACCAGCATCGCTGCGGCCTCGCCACACATGCGCCCCTGGCAAGGCCCCATGCCACAGCGGGTCCACTGCTTGAGCTGGTTCACCTCACCGGCGCCTTCCGCGATAGCGCGTTCGACCTCGGCGCGCGTCACATCCTCACAGCGGCAGACCACTGTATCCGGCATGGCCATGGCCATCAGTCCCGGCCGCGGGCGCATCATCCGTGCCATCGCACCGCCGAAGCGATCCGTGCGTTCGAGCGCACTCCGCGCCGCCCCCGCCAGTCCCTGATGCGTATGGGCATCGATACGGCCCAGATCACGCGCGACCGCGAGGCCTGCAAGCCGCCCCGCAAGTTCCGCCGACGCTGCCCCGCGCACCCCACCCGCGTCACCGGCAAGGTAGAAGCCTGGCACCGAGGTCGCGCCCTCGGCATCGCGCACGGCGACCCATCCGCCGACGGCCGGGTCAAAGACATGTTCCGCGCCCAACAGGCGGGATACCTCGCTGGCCGGCACCAGGCCGTGCCCGACGGCCAGGGCATCGCAACCAAACCGCCGACGGCGGCCGTCGCGCGGCCGCCCCCTTGCATCCACCGGCGCGAGGGTGACCGCATCCAGGGTCGTATCGCCTTCCGCCTCGGCTACCGCATGACGGAAATAGATCGGCACGCCGGCGCTCCGGATCGTCCACAGCCAGCCAATCCCGCGTGCCAGCAAGTCGCGCCGGCTGGCTAGCCACGGCAGGGTGGCCAGCCACTCACTGGGACCCGCCAGGTCGGCCACCGCGGCAACCTTGCCGCCGCCTTTGATGATGCCCGCCGCAACCGCTGAGACGAGCGGGCCGACACCGGCGACCACAACGGTGCGGCCGGGCAGCATCCGTTGCGCTTTGAGCAGGATCGTGGCGCCAGCAAGGCCGATCACACCTGGCGTGGTCCAGCCTGGAAACGGCAGGATGCGCTCGGTGGTGCCGGTTGCCGCGATCAGCCGCGGCGCCTGCCAACCCGCCGGGCCGTCAGGGGAGATCCCCTCGATCCTGAAACCCGCGCCGTCCGGGCCGGGCCCGGCGCTCCAGACCTTGTATCCGGTCTCAATCCGCGCGCCGCTGGCGGCCAGCGCTGCCCGCAGTCTGTCGCCGATTGCCTGGTCGGGCCCCAGCACCCCGGTGTCGGTGGCGGTGAAACTCTCGGGTAAGGCGCGATAGACCTGACCGCCCGGCGTGGCGTTCTCATCCACCACCACCGTATCGACGCCTTGATCAGCGGCAGCCGTCGCGGCCGCCATGCCCGCGGGGCCCGCACCAAGGACAATGAGGTCGGCCTGAGCGGTCATGTATCGCGCCCGTGGAGCCGCACCTGCATGCCCGCCCGGACGGGCGTCTGGCAGGACTGGACGCGCTGGCCATCGGCTTCGACGAGGCATTCCTGGCAGGCGCCCATGAAGCACAGGGCGCCGCGGGGTTTGCCATCGCGGGGACTGTCGCGCAGATGGGTGATACCGGCAGCCAGCAGGCTGGCAGCGAGCATTTCGCCTGGAACCGCAGTGATCTCCTTGCCGTCGACGGTGATATCCACGGGCTCCGGCCGCATGGCGCCATCGACGATGCGCAGATCGACACGGCTCATGCTGCCCACCGTGCCGACGGCTGCGGCCGTCCGGGGTCCAGTTCAGGCGGCGCCGGCGCAGCACCGAGAATGACATCGGCCATGCGCTCGCCCAGCGCCGGTCCGATCTCCCAGCCACCCCGGCAGGCGCCGATGGCGAAAGCGCCGGAAATACCGGGTAGCGGCCCGAGCAGCGGCAGCATGTCTGCGGTGATGGCCTCCATCCCGAGCCAGCCACGCACCAACCGCGCCTGTCGCAGCGCAGGCAGCGCATGGACCGCTACCTGCAAGTTGGCCGAGAGGCACTCGGGCACGATCTCGGTACCGCCGAGGTCGAGGTCGCCGCGCCCCTGCCAACCACCGCCGATCACCACGGTGCCGTTGGGCGGCTGCTTGACGGTGAGCAGGCCGTTTTGCACCCCCAGAACCGTGCGCAGCACCGGCGGCATGCGTTCGGTCACCGACATCTGGTTGACCTTGAAAGCCACCGGCAGATCGACACCGAGCCACTGGCCCATGCGGGGCAGCCAGGCACCGCCGGCCAGCACGACCGTCTCGGCAGAGATATCCGCGTCATCGGTGCCGATCTCAAACCCCGCGTCTGTCCGCGCGATGCCATGTACCGCGGTGCGTTGGCGGATATCGACCCCGGCCTCGCTGAGCGCATGGTGGAAGACGTCACCGCTGCGGCTGCTGTTGCCATGGCCATCGAGGGGCGAGTGGGCCGCAAGCCGGACCTTATCGCTGAGAGAGGGTTCGATCTCGCGCGCCCGGTTGCCGCCGACCACCTCAATGGGAGCGCCGGCGGCGGCGCGCTCATTCATCATCGATTCCAGCGCGCCGGCTTCATCATCGGTAAAGGCAAGCACCAGGCCGGGCTTGCGGTGCGCCTCGATATCGGCGCCGAGCCAAGCCTTGGTGTCCTGCCACAACTCATAGCCGCGCAGGGCGTAGGGCATCAGCGGCGCGCGCTTGATCATCGGCGACAGGGAGCCGGCATTGACGCCGGACGCTTCCATACAGAGGCCACGGCGATCGATCACCACCACCTTGCGCCCGGCGCGGGCCAGTCGCAGCGCGGTGCTGCATCCCATGACGCCACCGCCGATGACGGCGGTATCGAAGCCGGTGCCGGTCAATGGTTGTTGCCCCGGTCAGGCTCCGCCAACCGCAGGGAGACCATATTGCGCAGCATCTGGACCATGGCCATGGAGGTCTCGCCTTCGATGCCATCGACGATGAAGCGGCTGGTGCAGTAGCGCGCCTCCCAGCCGCCGGCGTCGAGGCAGGCACGCAGCATTGCGCCCTCTGTCTCCGCGTCGTGCAGCAGGTCGGCTTTGCCAAGCTGGTAGGCCATCACCGCGGCAATGCCATAGCAGCCCCAATTTGAGACCGAAGCCGGCAGCAGGATGTCTGTCGCGGTGGTGGCGATGACACCGCCGTCGGGCTCCCGGCCGTATGGATGGAAGTCCTGCATGAATTCATAGATACGGCCGAAACCAACCTCGTTGCCGTTGTCGCCGACCGCAACGGAGACGACGCCGCGCGCCGCAGCCTCGTCGAACACTGGACCGAGATCGACATAGGTACCTGGCGCCTTCACCTTGCCGGTAGAGCCGTAAATTTTCCCGTTGACGTTGGCGCCCTGGCGTTCGGCGGCCAGGATCGCCTTGGGCTGGTAGCGCTCATAGAGACTGGCGGCCCAGTCGGCGATGGCTGCCTGGTCCTCGGGCGCGCGTTCCAGTGCCGCCCCGAGGCCCCGTTCAAGCGCCAGTTGCGGCTCCCGCACCATCACGCCGCAGGCCTCGCTGCTGGCGATCACCGGATCGCCGTGCTGAGTCTCCGTGACATAAATGGGTACGGCACCCAACCCCCAGAACAGCACCCGCGCCAACGCCGCGACGCCCGGCGGGCCGTCGCTCTCGCCCTTCGGCAGGGTCGGCGGGTGGCCTGCCCCGGTGACCAGGAACACGACATCGCCGCGCCCCACCGCGCCCAGCACCGCCTCGGCGGCGCGGGTGGAGATGGGCCGGCCCCCGCCCTCTTCCCGGGCGGCCTCGTAGCATTGCCGGATCATGTCGTGGTTCATCGCCTTATTGCGCATCTCCACCGTGACCAGGCGGTCGATATAGTCGCCGAGAACCTCGGACATCGCGGTCTCTCCTGCGGATTGGGGCGGGTGACGCGGGCTGTGCCGAGATTGGAGCATGGAAGCCGCAACCCGCCAAGCAGGCGGCGAAGAAGAGTTTGTTGCTGCAGTGCGGAATCTCTATTGCCGGGCCGGACCTGGCCGTTCAAGCGCACAACCAAGGACGCGCTGACGCCGCGGGGTATCCGCGTGCCTGCGATCTCGCCAGGCCCGGTCCGCACCCGCGTGGCCTCGGACCTCACCGCCTTCAACACCCTGATGACCGGCAGCACCCGCTACGTAGACGGCGGCTACAACATTGTCAGCTAGGCACTAAGCAGCAGGATCAGGATGCTGGCAACGATCAGCAGCACGCCGACCAGCTCGATGCGGGTGGAGCGTTCCTTGAACAGCAGGTAGCTGGCGAGGAAGGTGAACACCAGTTCGACCTGGCCCAGCGCCCGCACATAGGCGCCGTTCTCCAGCGTGAAGCCGGTGAACCAGCCGATCGAGGCCAGCACGCCGGCGATCCCTACCGCGGCAGACCATTTCCAGTGGACCAGCACGTCGATCAGGGTGCGCGGCTCGCGCCACGCCAGATAGAGGCCCATGGCCACGGTCTGGATCACCAGCGAGACTGCCAGCGTGTAGGCCGCCGCCATCAGGAAGCCGTCATAGTCGAGCGACAGGGCGGCGCCCCTGAACAGCACCACCGACGCACCGAGAAACGCGCCGCAGACGATGCCGATCCAGGTGCTGCGGTCACGCAGACCGGTCAGCAGGCTGCCCGCGGCAATCCCTGTCTGGCCAATGGACAAGGCGAAAAGCCCCGCCAGTGAGACCGCAATGGCGATCACCGCGCCGAAGGTCAGGGTGTCGCCCAGCAGGATCAGGCCGAACACCGCCACCTGCACCACCTCGGTCTTAGAGAAGGTGGTCCCGACAGCGAAGTTACGGAATGAGAACAGGTACAGCAGTAGCGCGGTGAAGATGATCTGGGAAAGCCCACCGGCCGCGCACCATAGGATGAACTCCGGCGACGGATCGGGGAGCGCGTAGCCGCCCCAGTGGTTCAACCCCGCCACATAGGCGATGGCGAAAGGGGTGGCGTAGAGGAACCGCACATAGGACGCGCCGAGCGTCGTCAGCCGGTCCTTTAGGTAGCGCTGCAGCGCCGAGCGCGTGTTCTGCATGAACGCTGCGCCAAGCGTGAAGTAGACCCATGTTTCCATACGAACACGCCCCCTGGTCCGGCCGCGGGGCGGTCGGTGCGACACCCTACCGTGGGCAGCGTCGGCCCGAAACCACGCGGCAGCACTTGACCGCCACCGGGGTTTCACAGGATGTAGCGGTTGTGACGATCCGAGGCACATTCAGTACGCTCGCTCTGGCGCTGTTTCTCGCGAGCCAGATGGGGGCCGGGGCGCGCGCCGAGCGCGTTACCATCTTTGCCGCAGCCAGTCTGACCGACGCGATGCAGGCCGCAGCCGACGCCTATGCGGCGGATGCCGGCGATACGCTCCGCTTTTCGTTCGCCGCGTCGTCGACACTGGCACGGCAGATCGCCGCCGGCGCACCGGCGCAGATCTTCGCATCCGCCAGCGCCGCCTGGATGGATCATCTCGTCGACAGAGGCAGTGTTCTCGCGGGAAGCCGGGTCCGGCCCATCGGCAACCGTCTGGTACTGGTCGCCCCGGCAGCGGATAACCGAGCCCGCGCCGCCCTCACCCCGGCGCTAGACCTCGTCGAGATGCTCGAGGGAGGCCGACTCGCGGTCGGCGATCCCGACCATGTGCCGGCCGGCGTATACGCGCGTAAGGCCCTAGAGTCATTGGGCCTTTGGCCACCACTGGAGGCACGGCTGGCGCGGGCGGACAATGTGCGCGCTGCGCTGGCATTGGTGGCGCGGGGGGCAGCGCCCTATGGCATTGTCTACGCTACCGACCTGCGCGTTGCACCAGCGGTCGCGGAAATCGCGACCTTCCCGGCGGACAGCCATCCGCCGATCTCTTATCCTTTCGCCATCGTGGCGGGGCAAGACGGCCCCGCTGTCCGCCGGGCCTTCGCCTACATCACCGGCCCAGCGGGCCAGGCCGTGTTTGCCCGGTTCGGTTTCACCACCAGCAGTGAGCGATAGGCCGCGATGACCCTGACGCCAGCGGAAACGGAAGCGCTCCTGCTCAGCCTGCGCATCTCGCTGATCGCGGTGGCGATGGCGCTGCCGCCCGCGGTGCTGGTGGCGCAACTGCTGGCGCGCACGGAGTTTCCCGGCAAGGCGCTGGTGGACGCGGTGGTGCATCTGCCGCTGGTGCTGCCGCCCGTGGTAATGGGGTACCTGCTGCTGATCTCCTTCGGCACCCGCGCGCCGCTGGGCGCCTGGCTGCTGGACAGCTTCGGCATCCGCCTGGTGTTCCATTGGAGCGGCGCGGCGCTGGCCGCCGCCATCGTGACCTTCCCCTTCCAGGTGCGTGCGATCCGGCTGTCACTGGAGGCGATCGATCCGGGCCTCCACGCGGCGGCCGCGACACTGGGCGCCGGGCCGGTCGACCGGTTTCTCACCATCACCCTGCCGCTGGCTCTGCCCGGCATCCTTGCCGGGGCGATCACCGCGTTTGCCGCGAGCCTGGGCGAGTTCGGCGCGATCATCACTTTCGTTTCCAATATCCCCGGCGAGACCCGCACCCTGCCGCTGGCGATCTACACGGCCATCCAGACGCCCGGCGGCGAGCAGGCGGCGGCGCGGCTGGCGGCGATGTCGATTGCGCTGGCGCTGATCGGCCTCACTCTGTCGGAACTGGCGGCGCGCCGGGCGCGGCGGCTGGGCGGACGATGACGCTGTCCATCGCCCTCTGCCACCGGCTTGGCGACTTCGAACTGGATGTCGACATCGCCATCGATGCCCCAGGGGTGACCGCGCTGTTCGGTCCCTCGGGCGCGGGCAAGTCCTCGGTGATCGCGGCAGCCGCCGGACTATTGCGCCCGGACAGTGCGCGCATCGTCCTGGACGGCGATGTGCTGGCGGACAGCGACCGCGGCGTCTGGGTGCCGCCGCACCGCCGGCGGCTCGGTGTCGTGTTCCAGGACGCGCGGCTTTTCCCGCATCTGTCAGTGCGGGCGAACCTACTCTATGGCTGGCGGCGTGCGCCGCGGCGTGGCGACGATGGCGAGATCGACCGCATCGTCGCCCTGCTCGGCATCGGCCATCTGATGGACCGCGCGCCTTTCACGCTCTCGGGCGGCGAGCGCCAGCGCGTGGCTCTGGGGCGCGCCATGTTGGCAGGCGCCCGCGCGCTGCTGCTAGACGAACCGCTATCGGCGCTGGATGCCCGGCGCAAGGGCGAGATCATGCCCTACCTCCAACGCATTCGCGACGAGGCGGGCATGCCGATCCTCTATGTCAGCCACTCAGTGGACGAGGTCACCCGGCTGGCTGACCGGATGATCGTGATGGCCGACGGCGCGGTCGCGGCGCAGGGGCCGGTGTTCGACATCATGGCCAGGCTGGACCTGTTTCCGCTCACGGGCCGGTTTGAGGCGGGCGCCGTGCTGGAAGGGCGGATCGCGTCCCATGACCAAGCGGACGGGCTGTCGGAGATTTCCTTTGATGGCGGTAGCCTTGTGGTGCCGCTGGTCGATGAGCCGACGGGCCGGCCGATCCGGGTGCGCATCCGCGCCCGAGACATCGTACTGGCACGGCAGGCGCCGGACGAGATCAGCGTCAACAACGTGCTGCACGGCGCCGTGACCGAGGTACGCGAGGATCCGGGCGCCTTCGCCGACGTGCAGGTCGCCTGCGGCAACACCCGGCTGGTGGCGCGGATCACCCGGCGTTCGGTGCGCCGGCTGGGTCTCGCGCCAGGCACACCGGTCTATGCGCTGATCAAGTCGGTGACCGTGGACCGGCGCTCGCTCGCCGCCGGCCCCGACGCCTAATTGCCGAGGAAGTCCTTCATCCAGGCCTTGTAGTCGGCGTCCCGCGTGACCCGCTTCATCAGGTCCGCCGGGGCGACCCCTGGCACCTCGCCTGGCGGCGTGCCGTCACGCAGCGCCTGCAACGCATCCTGCACCGCCTGGATTGCCGCCATGATCGGCTGATGCCCTTGCAGAGCGATACGCACCCGCTGGCCGGAGAGATAATCCCGGTCCTTCAGTTCCTTGCCCGCACCGCCGAGGAAGATCGGCACGTCGACCGCAGCCGACACCGCCTCCAGTTCGGCCTGGGTCTGCATACCGACAAGGAAGATCGCGTCGACCCCGGCATCGGCATAGGCCCTGATTCGCACCAAGGTATCGTCGATGCCGGTAACCGCCGGGGCGCTGGTACGCCCGGCGACGATCAACGACGAATCCTGCCGGCCTGACAGTGCCGCGCGCATCTTGCCGGCCCCTTCCTCGACACTCAGCAGCCGGGTTTGGCCGACGGTGCCGAAGGGCTGCGGCAAATCTGTGTCCTCGATGGTCAGCGCGGCGACACCAGCGCTTTCCAGTTCCTCAACGGTGCGGCGGACGTTCAGCGCGTTGCCATAACCATGGTCAGCGTCCACCAGCAGCGGCAGATTGCCGGCGCGGTTGATTCGATACGCCTGATCGGCGAATTCGCTCAGCGTCAGCACGATGAGGTCAGGCGCGCCCAGCACCGTCAGGGATGCCACCGAACCGGCGAACATGCCGACCTCGAAACCGATATCCTCGGCGATGCGCGCCGATATCGGATCGAACACCGAGCCTGGATGGATGCAGCGGTCGCCCGCCAGAATTTCACGGAATCGCTCGCGGCGCGGTGTCCAGTGCATTGCTATCCTCCCTGCCTGCCAGATGCCGGCAAGCTAGACCTGGCGCATGCGGCCCGCAAGGGCACGGCGTGGCCACGGCGGCGATGACGCCAGCGGCAGGGGCAGTCAATACCCCAGCCCCGACCTGAAAGAGCACCCGCTTGCCCCTTCCCGCAGCTTGGATCGCGACTCTTGGCGACTGGTGCGATTCGCCCCCCGGCATGGTGGTGCTCGCCGCCGTGACAGGGCTGACAGCACTACCGGTCGGTCGCTGTTCCCTAGCGGACCCAATGGTACGCGATGCCACGCTGCCTCGGATCCGGGTGGAACGCATGGCGGTTCGCCCGCAACGCCGGCTCAAGGCCGTTGGAATAAGGTGGCCTGATGGTTTATCGAATTAGGTCTACGGGAGAAGGCAGAAGCCCAGCACTGCCTGGGGCTTGGACGGCGGTATGGCGACAACCACGCAGAGCTTTGACACCATCATCATCGGCGGCGGCCTCGTCGGTACGGCGGTCGCCTATGGTTTGATCCAGCAGGGTGAGTCCGTGCTGGTGGTGGACCAGGGCGACATCGCCTATCGCGCATCGCGGGGCAACTTCGGCCTGGTCTGGGTCCAGGGCAAGGGCGCGACCATGCCTGAATATGCGCGCTGGACGCGCAGCTCGGCGGATTTGTGGGGCGCGTTCGCCGGGTCTCTTGGCGACGGTACCGGCATGGATGTGCAGCATGAGCAGCCCGGCGGCCTGTATTTTTGCCTGTCGCAAGATGAGCTGGAGGCGCGGCGCAATCTGATGCACCGCATGTCCAACATGCTGGGACCCGACTTCAAGTATGAGTTCCTCGACCGGCAGGCGCTGCTGGAGATGACACCCCATCTCGGCCCCGAAGTGGTCGGCGGCTGCTACTGCCCCCATGACGGGGCCGCCAATTCCCTGCGCCTGCTGCGTGCCCTGCATGTCGGTGTGACCCAGGGGGGCACCTATGCGCCGAACAACACTGTGCACACCATCGACTACGACCGACCTGGCTTCACCGTTCGCACCGAGAACGAGGTTTGGCGCAGCGCCAAGGTAGTGCTGGCGGCGGGCAACGCGACCCGCGACCTGGCACCCATGGTGGGCCTGTCGGCGCCGCTGCGGCCGCAGCGCGGCCAGGTCATCGTGACCGCGCGGGTCGAGCGCCTGCTCAATATGCCAACCCATACCCTGCGCCAAACGGGCGAGGGCAGCGTCATGATCGGTGATTCCAAAGAAGAGGTCGGTTTCGACGACATGACGACGCCGAAAGTCCTGGGCGGCATTGCCGCACGGGCGCTGTCGATCTTCCCAATCCTGCAACGCGCGCCGGTGGTGCGGACCTGGGGGGCGCTGCGGGTAATGTCGCCGGACGGCCACCCGATCTACCAGCAGTCGGAAAGCTGCCCCGGCGCTTTCATTACCTGCGTCCATAGCGGCGTTACCCTGGCCGCCGCCCATGCCGGGCCCCTAGCCAAGGCCATTGCGGCTGGTGGCCTGCCCGATGAACTGGCAGCATTCAGCGCGGAGAGGTTCGATGTTCAGGCGGCTTGATGGCGACCAGAGCGCCGTTGTGCGCATTGAGTTCGAGGGCGCAGAGATCGAAGCGCGCGCGGGCGACAGCGTTGCCGCCGCCCTGGCGGTGGCCGGCGCTTGGCCGACGCGGACCACACCGGTCTCGGGCGCGCCGCGCGCGCCCTACTGCATGATGGGGGTGTGCTTCGACTGCCTGATGGTGATCGATGGTGAACCGGACCGGCAGGCCTGCATGGTCGAGGTGCGCGACGGCATGACCGTAGCCCGCCAGCAGGGTGCCGGAGAGCTCGGCGCGTGATCCCAGCGCGCTGCGATGTGGCGGTCATCGGTGCCGGCCCGGCTGGTCTGGCCGCGGCTGTGGAGGCAGCGAACTTCGGCCTGGATGTGGTGCTGCTGGACGAACAGGAACGTCCAGGTGGGCAGATCTATCGCGCCATTGAGACCGCGCCGCGAGGGCGACAAGAGATTCTAGGCAGCGATTATGGCGCGGGCGCAGCCCTTGCAGAGGCCTTCCGATCGAGCGGCGTTCCCTATATCAGCGGCGCGACAGTATGGGACGTAACCCCCGACCGTTGGGTGGCGGTGCTGAAGGATGGCGCCACCACATTTATCGAAGCGCGCCATGTCCTAATTGCCACTGGTGCGCTGGAGCGGCCTTTTCCGATTTCCGGCTGGACCTTGCCGGGGGTCGCCACCGCGGGAGCAGCGCAGATCTTGCTGAAGACCGCCGGCGCAGCGCCGCCGCACGATACGGTGCTCGCCGGCTGCGGGCCCCTGCTCTATTTGCTCGCCTGGCAGCTTGTCCGTGCGGGCGCCCCACCCCGCGCCCTGCTGGACACCACGACGCCCGCGAACTACCGCCGCGCGCTGCGTCACGTGCCTGTTGCGCTGATGTCTGGCACTGGCCTGTTCAAAGGTCTGCGCCTGCTGGCCGGCTCGAAAGCCGCAGGCGTGCGGCATATTGGCGGCGTCGAAGAACTGGAAGCCGAAGGCGATGGCCGCGTGGAGGCGGTGCGCTACCGGCGCGGTGATTTCGAGGACCGGCTGGAAACATCCTGTCTGCTGCTGCATCAGGGCGTGGTGCCAAACATCCAGATTTCGCGTGCACTGCGCTGTGATCACGACTGGGACCCGATACAGCTGTGCTGGCGGCCGCTGACCGATGCCTGGCAGCGCAGCAGTGTGGCGGGCATTGCCATCGCCGGTGACGGCGGCGGCATAGGCGGCGCGGCCTCGGCGGCGTTGAGCGGCCGCATTGCGGCCGCCGGCATCGCCTGCGACATGAATCGCATCGATACCGTCACCCGCGACCGGGCCGCTGCGCCCTGGCAGGCGGCGCTGCGGCGCGATATGGGGCTGCGACCATTCCTCGACGCCCTCTACCGGCCCGCCGACAGCTTTCGGGTTCCGCCGGACGACGTGATTGCCTGCCGCTGCGAGGAAATTACCGTGGGTGAGATCCGCCGTATGACCCGCATGGGCGCGCAGGGACCAAACCAATTGAAGGCATTTACCCGTGCGGGCATGGGCCCCTGCCAGGGGCGGATGTGCGGCCTAACGGTCTGCGAAACGATGGCTGATGAACGGGGCGTTGGCCCGACGGACGTCGGTTACTACCGGTTACGCCCGCCGATCAAGCCGATGACCCTGGGGGCGCTGGCCGCCGCCGCCGCGCCCACGGTCGCGGCAGATGCCGAGGAGACGGCAGGCTGAACCGGCGCGCCGCCGTTGACAGTCCCGGTCGCGCGGCCACACTGGCGGGAGCAGGGAACGGGAACAGCGGCAAAATGAACAACAGCGGCGGAGCGGGGCGTGGACTGGACTGGCTAGCGGCGCAGGTGGAACGCGAGCGCGAGCTGTTCGCCCATGTCTACAAGCCCTGGGTGCCGCCGCGTACCGGCCCCGGCGGCGCGCATGTCTATGACGTGGTCATCGTCGGTGCGGGCATGTACGGCATGGCCGCCGCGTTTGGCCTGCAGCAGGCCCAGGTCGACAACATTCTGCTGATTGACCGGGCGGAGGCAGGAGCGGAAGGCCCATGGCTCACCTTCGCGCGCATGCGCACCTTGCGTACGCCCAAGCAGCTCACCGGCATCGAGTTCGGCATCCCCAGCGTGTCGGTCCGCTCCTGGTGGGAAGCCCAATACGGTGAGCGCGCCTGGCAAGACCTGGACCGTATCCCCCGTACGGACTGGATGCGCTACCTCAATTGGTACCGCGCCGTCCTTGGCTTGCCGGTCCAGAACGGTGTCAGCCTGGAAGCGATAGAGGATGCGGGCGACATGGCGCGGCTGCGGGTCACCCGCAATGGCGAACCCGATACCGTGCTGGCCCGGCACGTAGTGCTGGCAACCGGGCTGCTCGGTAGCGGCGGGCCGAACCTGCCTGAGAATCTGGTCACAGGCCTTGATCAATCCCAGTGGTCGCACTCCTGCGACGATATCGACTTCGCTGCCTTCGCCGGCAAAGAGGTGGGTGTGCTCGGTGCCGGTGCTTCGGCCTTCGACAATGCGCTGTCGGCGGTGGAGGCGGGTGCCAGTGCGGCGCATCTTTATAGCCGCCGCGATGACCTGCCCTGGCTGAACGCCAAGCGCCGGTTGGAGAATGCGGGTTTCATGCGGCATTTCGCGGGATTTCCCGATGACACGCGCTGGCGCTTTATGCGCCGGGTTATCGAGGCGCCGATTGCCCCGCCGACCCACACGGTGAAGCGCGCCACCGAGACGCCGGGATTTAATCTGCATATGGGTGAGCCCTGGCTGGAATGTCGCGCAGACGGCGATGCGGTGCTGGTGACCACGCCCAAGGAAACCCGCCGCTTCGCGCATCTGATCTTTGGCACGGGTTTCGCCATGGACATCGCGCGGCGGCCGGAACTTGCTCCCTACCGCGATCAGATTTTGCTCTGGTCCGACCGCTTCACACCGGAAACCGGCGAGGAATCCGTGGTGCTGGCGCGCCAGCCTTATCTCGGCCCTGGCCTCGAATTCCTCGAGAAGACGCCAGGCGCGGCCCCGGTGCTCGGCCGCGTCAGCCTGCTCAGTCAGGCAGCGACACTCAGCATCGGGCCCATGTTCGGCGGGCTGAACGGCATCCGCTTCGTCCTCGAACGGGTGGTTTCCGAACTCTGCCGCAAGCTGATCGTTGAGGATCTGCCGGATCACTACGCCGCGTTTGAAGCCGACCTGCGATCGGAAAAGCCCGCAGGAACGGTCGGCTCTGACGTCTAGGACGCTTTTCCGCCCGCGCCGGGGGGGTCTATAGTTTTAGCGCCGATACAAGGCGCGATTAGCCGCGAGACAAGCAACGGGAGATCGTCATGACGATTGAAATCCGTCCGCTCAGCGACGCCATCGGTGCCGAGGTGGTTGGCATGCCGCCGAACGCGCAGGTCGATGACGCGGACTTCGCCAAGATTCGCCAGGCCTGGCTGGATAGCTGCCTGCTGCTTTTTCGGGGACTCGACATGGCCCCGGCCGAGCAGGTCGCCTTTTCCAAGCGGTTCGGTCCGCTGCACATCATGACCCCTCTGAAGTACAACCTGCCGGATCATCAGGAAGTGTTCCTGATCTCCAACGTCAAGCAGGACGGCAAGGAAGTCGGCCTGAAGCGGGCCGGCTGGGGCTGGCATTCGGATGGCGAGGACAAGCAAATCCCGAACGCCGGGTCACTGCTTTACGCGATGAAGGTGCCGCCCGAGGGCGGCAACACCGCGTTCGCCAACATGTACAAGGCCTACGACAACCTGCCTGAGGACATCCGCGCCAAGATTGAGGGTAAGCGGGGCCGCTTCAGCCGTGCGGAGCTGCACCATGTGCACTATCCCGACATGCCGGCGCTGACCGAACAGGACAAACGCGAGCGGCCGGATGTCTGGCATCCGCTGGTGCGCAACCACCCGGAGACCGGGCGCAAGTCGCTCTATATCGGTCGCTGGTGCGTTGAGATTGAGGGCCTTGAGCCGGAAGAGGGCAAGGAACTGATTGCCTGGCTCACCGACTATGCGGTCGGGCCGGACTTCGTCTACGAGCACAAGTGGTCGGTGGGCGACGCGCTGCTGTGGGACAACCGCTGCACCCAGCACTGCGCCATGCCGTTCGACGACCATATCCATGAGCGGCACATGCACCGCACGACGCTGGAAGGCGACGTGCCGTTCTTCGGCGACCTGCGCTCTACCACCGTCGCCGCCTGAGCCCCGCCGCGCATCGGCGCGGCATCAGACAAAGGGAGACCGGCGCATGGCCGACCGGCGTATCCGCCTGCACGTGCAGAATCCGCCGACGCCGGAGACGGCCCCGCCCGGCTACCCGGTGCGCAAGATGGACCCGGCCTTCGTCATCACGGAGGCCCAGTTCGCCGACGCCGCCGCGCGCCATCCGGACGTAGCAGCGCGGCTCGACACCAGCTTCGGCGCTACCACCGACGAATTCCTCGCGGCCATGCAAGAGGCCGAGGTGGTCATCGCCACCACCCAGCAGTTGAAGGAGCAGTTCCCGGCCCCTGCCCCGGCGCTGCGCTGGGCGATGGTGACATCCCAGTCGTTCCACAAGCTGCTGCCGTTGGACTGGCTGCCCGACGGCGCCTTCCTGGTCCATAACAGCGGACCCCACGCGGACAAGGCGGGGGAGTTTGTCGCCGCCGCCCTGCTGATGCTGAACTGCCGCATCCCCTACTTCGTCAGCGCAAAAGAACGCCGCGAATGGGCGCCACTGGTGACCACGGGCATCACGGGGAAGTCTCTCCTGGTCATCGGGCTCGGCCATCTCGGCACTGCGGCAACGGTGAGGGGGCGCGAACTTGGCCTGTCGGTCAAGGGCATCTCGCGCAGCGGCCGCCCGCATCCCATGTGCAGCGAGGTCCGCGGGCCGGGCAGCCTCTACGACATGCTGCCCGACGCGGATTTCGTCTATCTCGCCACCCCCTATCTCGATGAGCTGGTGGGCTGGTTCGACGCCGCAGCCTTCGCCGCGATGAAGCCGGGCAGCGGGTTCATCACCACTGCGCCGACGCGGACGCTGGACGCCGACGCGCTGATCGCCAATCTCAAGTCGGGCCATCTTTCCGGCGCCGTACTGGACGGCTTCGATCCGGAGCCGGTGCCACCGGAAGCGGAGCTGTGGGACACGCCCAATCTCATCATGACGCCGCACACCTCCTGCATCGACGCGGAGACCTATTCGCCGAAGACGCTGGACGTGCTGTTCGCGAATCTGCGCGCCGACCTTGCCGACGCGCCGCTGCCGACCCGCGCCGACCTCACGCGCGGCTACTGATCCTCGCCCGCGGAGTCCCTGAATGACAGCTTCCGATCTGCACAACGACGCCATCGTCATCGACGCGCTGATGATCAGCAATTGGAGCCGCGCGGTTTTCGAGGACATGCGCAACGGCGGCCTGACCGCGGTGAACTGCACCTGCTCGGTATGGGAGAACTTCCCCGACACCATCGCCAACATCGCCCAATGGCGCCGCTGGTTTGCGGAGCATGAGGATATCTTGCTCAGGGTGCGCACCACGGCCGACATCGACCGCGCAAAGGCCGAGGGCAAGACCGGGATCATCCTGGGCTTCCAGAACACGTCGGCGATCGAGGACCAGCTCGACTATCTCGGCGTCCTCAAGGACCTGGGCGTCGGCATCATGCAGCTGACCTACAACACCCAGAACTATTCCGGCGCCGGCTGCTGGGAGCCAAAGGACTCCGGCCTCACCGGTTTCGGCGGCGAGGTGGTAGAGCGTATGGCCTACGAGGGCATCGTTTGCGACCTCAGCCATGTCGGCGACCAGACCACCAAGGACGCCATCGTCGCCTCGCCAAAGCCGGTCTGTTTTACCCACGCCCAGCCCATGGCGCTGTTCGATACCCCGCGCAACAAGTCGGCGGAGGCCATCCGGCTGCTCGCCGACCATGGCGGCATCATGGGCGTGAGCCTTTTCACCCCGGGCATGAAGCAGGGCAACGATGCCACCGTCGCCGACGTGGTCGATGTCATCGCCTACCTGATCGACGAGATGGGTGAGGAACAGGTCGCCATCGGCACCGACTTCACCCAGGACCACAAGCGGCCCAGCGCGTTCCAGGAATTCGCCCAGCGCGACAAGGGTTATGCGCGGTTCACCACCGAATACCTGAATGCCACGGTGAAGAAGCCGCTGGGCTTCCGAACCATCGGCGAGTGGCCGAACGTCACCGCCGAGATGGAGAAGCGGGGCTGGTCAGAGACGCGTATCCGCCGGGTGCTGGGCGAGAACTGGATGCGGCTACTGAAGGACGTCTGGGGCGCCTGAGGGGTTTCGGGGGTGCCCACCGGCACCCCCACATTCAGTATTGCGCCTCGCCCATGATCAGGTTGGGCAGCCAGAGCGTCAGCTCCGGTATGAAGGTGATCAGCACCAGCACAATGCCAAGTGGAATCAGGAACGGCAGCACCGCGATCGTCAGTGTCTCGAACGATTTACCGGTGATGCCCACCATGATGTAGACGCCGACCCCCATCGGCGGGGTCGCGAGCCCCAACAGCAGCGCATAGACGATGATGAGGCCGAAATGCACCCGGTCGATGCCGAACTGATCGGTGATGGGCAGCAGGATCGGGATCAGGATCAGCTTCGCCGGTACGCCCTCGACGACACAGCCGATGGCGATCAGGAACACAAGAAGCAAAGCCAGGAAGACGTGCTTGTTGTCGGTGGTGAGGAGTACCGCCTCGGCCATCGCCTGGGGGATCTGCTCAATCGCCAGCAACCAGCCCATGGCATGGCTGAAGCCGATAATCATCAGGATCACCGCCGTGACCTTCATGGTCGTGGTGGTGGCCGCCCACAGCTTCTTTGCGTCCAGCGTGCGATAGAGTGCGCCAAGCAGGAGCGAATAGGCGCAGGCCAGCACGCCCGCCTCGGTGGCGGTCGTGTAACCCGTGACAATGGCGCCGAGGATGATGCCTGGCGCCACCAGCGCGGCGATACCATCCACCGCATGGCCCAGCACCTCGCGTCCTGTTGCGCGCGGCTCGCGCGGGAAGTCCCGCTTGGTGGCGATGTAGCGGACGTAGATCATCAGCGACAGGCCGATCAGCAGGCCCGGAATGATGCCGCCCAGGAACAGCCGGCCAATCGAGGTATTCGCGAGATAGCCATAGATCACCAGCGCGATGGACGGCGGGATGATCGGCCCGATCACCGCGGTGGCGATGGTCAACGCGCCGGCGAATTCCACCGGGTAGCCGCGCTCGCGCATCGCCTTGACCTCGACGGTGCCGAGACCGGCCATGTCGGCGACGGCTGAACCCGAAACGCCGGCGAAGATCATCGAGGCCAGCACGTTCACCTGCGCCAGTCCGGCGCGGAAATGCCCGACAAGGGAAGTGGCGAAATTGAAAATCTTGTCGGTCATGCCGACCGCGTTCATCAGGTTACCGGCCATGATGAAGAAGGGCACGGCCAGCAGGGCCGGATTCTCGACCCCCTCGGCGGTCTGACGCGGCAGGATGTAGAGCTCGCTGCCGAATCCCGCAGTGATAATCGCGGCCAGGACCGCTGTGCCCATCGCCATGGTGATCGGCACACCACCGGCGATCAGCAGCATGAAACCGATGAAGAGGACCCAGGCCATCTGCGCGCCGCCCCCTACAAGTGAGCCGTTTGTCGCTTGCGCGGCGGCGCACCAGCCGATGCCAGTGCGAGGTCGATGCAAGCGTCGATGAAGATCAGCGCGCAGGATATGAACAGCGGAAAGGTCTGGATCCAGCGCTCAAGCTCAACGAGCTCGATGATGTCGCCCAGCTGCAGCCTCAGGGTCTGTGGGGCATGCCAAAGCATGATCCCCATCAGCAGCAGGATGATGAGGTTCACGCCGATGCGCGAGGCACGGCGTCCGACCTCACCCAGCCGGTCGATGATAAAGCCCACCGTGATGTCTGCTGATTGCCTGTAGACGACGAAGAAGCCGAAGAAGCACATCCAGCAGAACAGGAACACCGTCCAGGGAAAAACCAGGGCGATGCCTTTGTCCCAGATCGCCCGGGAGGCGATCTGGGACATGTTGGCAAGCAACATGGCGATCAGGCAGAGGTTGGCGAGGACCAGGAACAGTCGCTCAATCAACCCCAGCACACGATCAACCGTGTGGACGATCGTCATCCGATCGGTCCGTCGCTAAGCTCCCCTACGGCCGGGTCGCTTCGACAGCAGCGAAGAAGCCCTTGGGCAGGCGGCCCGCCTTATCCTCGGCGTCGTAAAAGCTCTTCATCGCGTCGATGAAGGGCTGCCGGTCGAGCTCCTCGGAGTAGGACACACCCTGGGCGATCACCCGGTCGAGCGACTTCTGGGTGTTGTCTTCCAGCAGCTTCGCCTCATAGGCACCGGAGTCGGCGTGGGCGCGCAGCAGCACCTGCTGCAGGTCGTTCGGCAGATTGTTGAAGGCCTTGGCGTTCATCATGTAGCCGACGCTCTGATGGTACTCCTCGTGGCGCACCACGTTCTTGGCCTGCTCGTAGAAGCGCATGGACTCGACCAGCGCCGCCGGGCTGTTCACCGCTTCGACGATGCCGCGGCCAAGCGACTCATAGACTTCCGTCCAGCCCAGAACCCGGACCTCGGCCCCGAGGTGCGACCAGGCATCCACCGCGAGCTTGTCGGAGTGCATACGCAACTTGATGCCTTGGACGTCCTTCAGGTTGCGCACCGGCCGCTTCGAGACCATCACCCGGTAGGAGCCGCGCGGCCAGTCGACATAGTTGCCGAGCAGCGTGATGCCGCCCTTCTCCTCGACCGTCTTCAGCCAGCCGGCAACAAGATCGGTTCCCATGAACCGCCGCCAGTGCTCGCGGCTCTCGAAGACGAACGGCGCGCTGATGAACTTGATGCCCGGTTCCCACTTCTGCAGGAACGACGCCGTGGAGTTGTAGATCTGGATGGTGCCGGCCTGGAGCTGCTCGAGGACAGCGGCCTTCTTGCCGAGCTGCTCGGACGGGAAGATCTTAATTTCCATCTTGCCGTTCGAGTACTGCTTCACCAGTTCCGCGAACTTCTGATGCCCGCGGCCTTCCAGGCTGTCCGGCGGCTGCTCGGTACTCTGGCGCCAGACGATGTCGGCGGCCTCGGTGACGTTGGCGGTGGAAAGCGTGAATGCGAGCGCAACCGCCGTCGCGGCGGCACCCAGCTTGGTCATATATGCCATGGATCCCTCGTTACCCTGTGGTGCGGGGCCGGCCTTAGCGACCGGCGCCCCCCTGTTATGTTTCATGCCGGCATGTCGCCGGTCGCTTGTTATCGCGTGAAAGTCTGGCACAGGATCGCCGGACGAGACAAGATTGCGCCGCCGCGCCCACACCGCGCGCAAGGGGGAGAGCATGGAACACATCAACATCGTTGTGACGATGGATGTCGAGCCGCCGACGCCCGACACCCATCCCAGCGCCACCGGCCCGGACAGTTGGGCCGACAGCGAGACGTTCATCCGCGGTTATGTCGACCGGGCGATGGAATTCGGCTTCCCGGTCTCTTTCTTCATCCATCCGGAGGTAACCGTAGAGCAGGGCGCCGTGTTCGAGACCCTCCGCGGGGAGGGCCACTGCGTCGATGGGCTGCACATCCACCCCTGGAAGTTCGACGACGGCAAATATGAGTCGCATTTCGGCGGCCTGAGCGAGACCGCAATGCGCGCCTGCGTCTCGGAGGCCATCGCGATGTGGAAGATCGGTATGGGCCGCCGGCCGCTGTATTTCCGACCCGGCACCTTTTCCGGCAACGACGTCATGTTCCGTGTGCTGACCGATCTCGGCTTTCGCGGCGGATCCTGCTCCATCCCGGGCCGCGTCTGGCGGCGGATGAATGCGATCTGGACCGGCGCGGAGCCCGATCCGCACCGCGCCCACGGCGTTTTCCGCCAGCTTGTCGGCAACCTGCCGTTCGCCAACATGCCGGTGGCGGTGGACTTCTCGCGCACCACCGTGACCATCGGCAGCAACTTCCAACCTGTTGATCCGGCCGACGCCACCGGCGATGCCAACACGGTGACGAGCCACTGGGACCTGCGCCCGGATTGGCGCGACGCGGATTACGAGGCCATTGCGGCCAACATCGTCGCCCAAATCTTGGCGCGCGGCCCGTCGGTGCCGGTGATCAACTGCGTGACCCACAACGACAACGACTACACCGATCCGGATGATCGGGTATGCCGCAACTTCCGGCGCAGCATGCAGGCCATCACAGACGCCTGCGCCAAGGCCGGCGTGAAGGCCCGCGGCACCACCCTGGAGGATATCTGCGACCAGGTGCTGGCGGAGCCGGACCAGTCCCTGCCCTTCATCCACGCGTGAGCAGCCAATGAACGCCCCGGTCGAACCCGATATCGCGGGCGATGCTTCCCGCGTCTTCGACTGCCTGCGCGATGGCGGGGTCGCGATCATCTATATGGACGTCGCCTACGCGATCATGAGCGGCACCGAGGACGCGCTGCGCCGGGTCTATGAGGCCAAGGGCCGCAGCCCGGACGTGGCCAGCGGCGTCGTCGCCAACCTGGCCACGCATGATGCAATCCAGCAGCTCGACGATGCAGCGCGGCGGATCGTCCGCCGGGTGGTTGAGGCACACGACCTGCCGATGTCGGTGATCGCGCCCTATGACGCCACCCACCCGCTGATGGCGGCGCTGACCCCCTACCTGACCAGCATGGGAACCGTCGACGGCACGGTGAACTTCTTGCTGAACTCGGGCCCCCTACGCGACCGGATTGCGGATCTCAGCCTCGCCGCCAGCCATCCGCTGATCGCGTCCTCGGCCAACCGCTCCAAGCAAGGCACCAAGTACCGGGTCGAGGATATCGAGCCCGAGGTCCTTGCCGCCGCTGACCTGGTCATCGATTACGGGCCCTCGAAATACCTGCAGACCGGCTTCGCCCTCTCCAGCACCCAGATCGACTTCCGGGACATGAGCGTGGTGCGCCGGGGGGTCTGCTTCGACGCCATCGCCGCCGTATTCCGCGATGAGTTCGGCATCGCCCTGACGTAACCGGCCTCGACATCCCGCGCCGCGGCCTGTATGGCACGGGCCATCATTTCGTACTGACCGTGACCATGCCTGATCATCCCACCCGCCCGGGCGGGCGCGCCTGATGGCGGCGGCCGCCGGCACGCCCGAATGGGCGCAGCGGCGCACCTTTGCCATCATCTCGCACCCGGATGCCGGCAAGACGACGCTGACGGAAAAGCTGCTGTTGTTCGGCGGCTCGATCCGCATGGCGGGCCATGTCCGCGCGCGCGGCGAACAGCGCCGCACCCAGTCTGACTGGATGGAGATCGAGCGGGCGCGCGGCATCTCCATCTCCAGCTCGGTAATGACGTTCACCCGCGACGGCATCACTTTCAATCTGCTCGACACGCCGGGCCATGAGGATTTCAGCGAGGATACCTACCGCACCCTGACGGCGGTGGACTCGGCGATCATGGTGATCGACGCCGCGCGCGGTATCGAGAGTCAGACCCGCAAGCTGTTCGAGGTCTGCCGCCTGCGCGATATCCCCATCATCACCTTCATCAACAAGGTCGACCGGGAGGGGCGCGACCCCTTCGAGCTGCTCGACGAGATCGAGAGCACACTCGCGCTCGACGTCACCCCGGTGACCTGGCCGGTGGGAATGGGCGGGGAGTTCCATGGCGTCTATGACCTGCACGGCGACCGGCTGCTGGTCCCCGGCGACGGTGGCGCGTTCGAGGAAGCGCGCGACTGCGCCGGGCTCGACGACCCCATGCTCGACGACCGGGTGTCGGCGCACATCCTGGCCGCGTTCCGCGAGGGGGCAGGCCTGGCCGCGTCCGCCTATCCGGCGCTCGACGCGGAGGCCTACCGGGGCGGTCACATGACGCCGGTGCTGTTCGGCAGCGCGCTGAAGGATTTCGCGGTGGGCGACCTGCTCGACACCCTCGCCGCCTTCGCGCCGCCGCCCCGGCCGCAGCCGGCCGAGCCCCGCACCGTCGATCCGGCCGAGGACAAGGTCACCGGCTTCGTCTTCAAGGTGCAGGCCAACATGGACCCGAACCATCGCGACCGCATCGCCTTCCTGCGGCTCTGCTCGGGCCGCTTCAAGCGCGGCATGAAGCTGCGCCCGTCCCACAGCGGCAAGCCGATGGCGGTGCAGAATCCGATCTTCTTCTTCGCCCATGAACGGGAACTGGCAGAAGAGGCCCTGGCGGGCGACATCATCGGCATCCCTAACCACGGCACCCTGCGGGTGGGTGAATCCCTCACCGAGGGCGAGGCGCTCCGTTTCACTGGGATTCCCAATTTCGCCCCGGAAATCCTGCGCCGGGTACGGCTCGACGACCCGATGCGCGCCAAGCAGCTGCGCCGGGCACTGGAGGACATGGCCGAGGAAGGCGTGACCCAGGTGTTCCGCCCGATCATCGGCGGTCAGTGGATTGTCGGCGTGGTCGGGCAGCTGCAACTGGAGGTGTTGGCCGCGCGGATCGTGGCGGAATACAAGACGCCGCTCGATTTCGAGCCGGTCCCTTTCGAGACCGCGCGCTGGGTGGTCGGCGACGATGCCACCGAGATCAAACGCTTCGTCGACAAGCACCGGGGCGCCATCGCCGAGGACCGGGACGACCACCCCGTCTTCCTTGCCCGCAATGCCTGGGACCTCAACCACACCGCCGAGGAATGGCCGTCCCTGCGCTTCCAGGCGACCCGGGAGCGCTCCTAAGCTTGATCGGGGCTTGAGCAAGCGGACGAAGCTTGCGCACACTGGACTGCTGCTGACCTGGGAGGCACGCCGCCATGCGAATCGACGCCGTTGCCATTGGCAACAACCCGCCGGAAGACGTCAACGTGATCGTCGAGGTGCCGGTCGGCGGCCAGCCGATCAAGTACGAGATGGATAAGGAAGCGGGCACCCTCGTCGTCGACCGGTTCCTGCACACCCCCATGGCCTATCCGGGAAACTACGGATTCGTGCCCCATACGCTGTCGGAAGATGGCGACCCGATCGATGTCTTGGTCTGCAATACCCGGCAGTTGGTGCCGGGCTGCGTCATCAATGTGCGGCCCATCGGCGCGCTGCTGATGGAAGATGATTCCGGCCAAGACGAGAAGATCATCGCCGTGCCGGCGCCGCACCTGACCAAGCGCTACGTGGGCATCCAGAACTACACCGACCTGCCGGAGATCACGCTGCGCCAGATCCAGCATTTCTTTGAGCACTATAAGGACCTGGAGCCGGGCAAATGGGTGCAGATCGGTGGTTGGCTGGACGTGGATGCCGCCCGCGGCCTGATCTCCAACGCCATAGGGCGCGGCGGCAAGAGCGGCGGCGCATAGTCGAACAGCCCCTGATCCAATAGGCTGCGCCAGCCGAATCAGGTTTGTATCGCCGCCCCCTGCCAGAAACGGTCCTGCCTCTTGCCAGACACTCCCATCGTTCGCCTGCGCGGCGCATTGCTGACCTATCCCTCGGCAGAAGGCAGCGTCGATGTCCTGCGGGGCATGGATCTTGACCTGAAGGCTGGTGAAATCGTCGCCGTCACCGGACCATCGGGCTCAGGCAAGTCTTCACTGATCGCGGTGATCGCAGGCCTGGAGCGTCCCTCCGGCGGTCATGTCGAGGTGCTGGAGACCGACATGGCCACGGCCGACGAGGCGACCCGGACAGCGCTGCGCCGCCGCGACATCGGCATCGTCTTCCAGGCCTATCACCTGGTCCCCACCATGACCGCCCTGCAGAACACGGCATTGCCGCTGATCCTGGCGGGCGAAGCAGACCATCAGGCGGCGGCCGCCAGGATGCTGGAGCGTGTTGGCCTCGGCCATCGGCTGTCGCACCGGCCCTCGGCGCTCTCTGGCGGGGAACAGCAGCGCGTCGCCATTGCGCGCGCGTTCATCGGTGGCCCGCGGCTGGTGCTTGCGGACGAACCGACCGGCAACCTGGACCAGCGCACAGGCGAGGCAGTGATCGAGACGATGTTCGGCCTGACGCGCGCTTCAGAAGCTTCGATGCTGCTGGTCACCCATGATCGGGCGCTGGCGGACCGCTGCGACCGTGTCCTGGCCATCGACGCAGGGCGGGTGGCTGCCTGATGGCTGCGTCCGACGGCGCGGCAAGCCGGCTCCTCTATTTGCTGCGCGCGGAGATCGGCGCGGGTATCCTCGGGCTGCGTCTGTTCATCGCCTCGGTTGCCGTGGCCTCGGCGATGTTGGGCATTGTCTGGGTGCTGGCGGACGGGCTGACAGACGCCTTGCAACAGAATGCGCGCGCCATGCTCGGCGGTGACATGGCGGTCACCACGGTCAATCAAGCGCTCGATGCCGACCGCCGCGCAGCGCTTGCAAAGATCGGGACCCTGTCCACCGTGGTGGAATTGCGCACATCGGTTGCTGCGGCAGAGGCCCGGGCGACGGTGGAGCTCAAGGCGGTGGATTCCAGCTATCCGCTTTATGGCGCGGTCGGGCTGGACGGCGCGGCATCCTTCGATGCAGCAATGGCTGCGGAAAGCGGCATCCCAGGCGCGGTCGCCGAACCGGCGCTGCTGGAGCGCCTGGGAATTGGCATCGGTGAGCCTCTCACCATTGGTGGCCGTACCTTTGCGGTACGCGGCATCCTCCGATCAGAGCCGGATCGCCTGTCCGCCGGCAATTTCCTCGTCGGTCCCCGACTGCTGATTTCGGCCGACGCCCTCACGGAGACTGGACTGGCCGGCCCGGCGTCCCTCGCTGAGTACCGCTACCGGCTACGTCTGCCGGCGGACGCTGACAGCGCCGCCGCACTGGCGCAGCTTCGCATGCTTGAGCCGCCCTATGGCTGGGAACTCGCGGCCCCGGAGGATGCGGGTGAGCGCGTGCAGCGGGTCGCGGCACGCACCACCACTTTCCTTGGGGTCGCCGGGCTTGCGGCGCTTGCGACCGGCCTCACTGGCGCCTGGGCGGCGGCAACGGTCTGGATCGCGCGCCGGGGCCGGACACTCGCGCTCTACCGACTGGCCGGGGCAACGCCTGCGCTGGTGGTCGCGCTACATGCCACCATCATTGCCATCGCCGCCAGCATCGGCATTGCGTTTGGCCTGGGGGTCGCGACGGTTCTCGGCTACGAGCTGCTGCAGGCGGTTCTGGTGCGCCTGCATATACCTTGGGAAGCCACCCAGGTTCTTGCGACATCAGTGGAAGTGGTGCTGGCGCTCGCTGTCGCCATTGCCGGCGCGAGCGGTGTCGCCTTGTCTGCGGCCGCCCGTACGCCGCCGGCGGCCGCCATGCGCGCGGGTACGGTGCCGCAAGCGCCTGCGGGCGCACATTTGCTCCTCGGCGTCGCCGCGATCGCCGTGGCCGTGGCCTTCGCCATCAGCCGGCTGCCAGTCCCCTGGCTGGCGGCGACAGCCGCCATTGGCCTGGCCATCGTCGCCCTGGCGCTTGGCCTTGCAGGGTCGGCCATGGCCCGATGGGCGGCGCGGCGCGATCCGCAGGGCTTTTATGGCCTGGTGGTTCAACAGGGGCTGGCCGCACCGGCGACTGCGGCAATCCGGGCGCTGGCGTTGGGGATCGGCATTGCCTGCATCACCGCAATTGTTGGTGCGCAAAGCTCGCTTGAACAGTCACTGCGCGGCGAGGTGCCGGCGCGGGCGCCGGACCTGGTCCTGCTCGACGTCCAGCCGGCGCAGGTGCCCGCGCTGCGCCAGCAAATCGAGAACCATCCTGAACTGGGCGGGCTTCAAGCTGACCCGTTCATGCGGGCCACCATTCTTGAGGTGAACGGGGTACCGGCCACGGAGGCGCTGGTGCGGCAGGACAAGTCCTGGGTCATTGAAGGGGACCGCAGTTTCTCCTGGTCCGCGGGGCCGACGGGAGCGGAGCTCCTGGCTGGCGCGTGGTGGCCCGACGACTATGTTGGGCCGCCGCTGATCTCTGCGGAGGAGGATGTCGCCCAAGCCTTCGACCTCAAGCCCGGCGACCGGCTGACCTACGGGGTACTCGGCCTGCGCTTCACCTCCGAGGTGGCGAGTATTCGCAAGGAGTATCACCGCACTTTCCGACCGGAATACCTGCTGGTTGCCTCGCCGCAGCCTTTCCGGGCCGCGCCCCATTCCTGGATCATGACCCTGCAGGGCGAGACCGACCCAGCGCTGGACGGCTTGATCCAGGACCTTGCGGCGTCCGCGCCGAACGTGACCGCAATCGACGTTCGGCCGATCATCACGCAGCTACGGCAGGTGATCGACGGCGCCGTGTTGGGGTCCCTAGCGGTCGCCGGCGCACTCCTTCTGGCCGGTGCGCTATCGCTGGCGGCCCTGACAGCCGGGGAAGTTGATGCGCGCCGGCGGGAATCGCTGGCGCTGGTCCTGATCGGCGCGGCGCGGCGCGAGATTGCCCTGGCTCGCCTCCTGGAAAGCTGCGCCATTGGCATGATCGCCGCTATCCTGGGCGGTGTCGCCGGGTTTGTGGGCGGTGCGTGGCTAGCGGAGGAAGGCGTGCGTGTTGCCTGGCATCCAGGCGCCTGGGCGGTGGCCCTGCCGCTGCTTCTCGGGCTCCTCGGCGCCGTGACGGCCGGCGCCGCCGGTGGGCTGGGCGCCCTTCCCCGGGGCCGCGGCGAAATCGCCCGCAATCTAGCGGGCTGACCTCAATCTGCCCAAAACGCAAAAAGCCACTTTTTGGGTGGCTTCTTAGCGTTTGGTTGCGGGGGCAGGATACCCTCTTCGTTTGCTCGTCGTGGGTTCTGACCTACTAGGGTCTGCCTCCCGCTAATCCCTCTCTCGATTCGGCCAAATCGCTTCCTGACCAAAAGACTCCCAGCTAGCTGTACTCACTTCTTCCGGCTGCCGTCGAGTGCTGATTTGCTGAGCCAAGCGGCTGAGCCTCCCCCACTGAATTGGCCCACCATTATGTTTCGGGAAACGGAGGGTCAGATGCGCATTACGTCGGGCCGTTTGGTCGCGAGCGGCTGCGCAAAGTCAAAATCGCCGCGACGATGACGGCGATGATGGCGAGCGGCGCCCCGAGGGGTAGCGAATAGAACAGCAGCCAGTGATAGGTTTGCAGATACGCACTATCCGCAGCGAGGCCGAGGAGGGCGATGGCGAGCGGGGCAAGCGCGAGCAGGGCGCTGGCAACCGCCGCCCGCCACCAGAAGCGGGCGCTGGACCACCAGCGGGACATCGGCGCTAGAAGTAGAGGAACTGCAGCGACCGGACGAGCATGCGTTCGATCCGATCGGGCTGCGACCAGCGCTCCACGGCCAGATCGCCCTGGCGGAACTCTTTGAAAAAGCTGCCGTCGCGCAGGTGATAGAACACCGCGTCGATGTTGGACGCGGGCCGAAACCAGCCCTCACGCCCCTCCAGCTCCTTGAGGTGTGGCTGGTTGGCATCCACGTCGACATCAGGCTCCATCTTGTCGGTGCCGTCGGCGTAGGTGTAGCGGGGCTTGCGCGGCGTCAGCAGGATGATCACCGACTTGGTGAAGTCCAGCGTGTCCTCGCGCGAGAACAGGTACTGGATGCCCGGCAGGTCCTGAAGGAAGGGCACGCCGTCGTTCACCTTCTCGGTCTCCCGCTCCGACAGGCCAGACAGCACCAGCGTCTCGTCGAACTTGAGGGTGACGTTCGCGGCCACTGTGGTCTTGGTGGTCTGGGAAAAGTTGTTGAAGCCGGCGCTGCTGGAGCGGTCCTCAATGAAGGAGCGCTCCGCCTCGACGCTAAGCTTGATGAAATCGCCTGCCTGGAAGGTGGGCGTGACCGTGAGCTTGATACCGATGGGCACGTCCGTCAGCGAGCCTTCGCTGCCTGCCGCGCCGGACAGCTCCACATGCCACACCGCGCCCGAGAAGAACTGCGACTGCTCACCATTCAGCGCGACCAGGGTCGGCCGGGCGAGGACCTCGTTGCGGTCGAAATTGTCGTTGAAGATGTTCAGCGAATAGGACGCCGCGACCGACAGGGTCGGCGAATAGGTGAACACTCGCGACCGGCTGTTCGCCGCGCCAGCGTTGATCGTGCGGGTATCGGAGTACTGGAAAGTCGTGCCGCCGAGTGTGGCGGTGAGCCCACTGAGCAGGTTCACGCCCTTGCCGGTCGCTTGCCGCTCTTCCGAACGGATTATGACCACATCGACGAGCGTCATCTTCGGCTGGGCGGGCTTGTCCTGTGCCGTCGTGCTGCCGGAGGACGCCGAACCGCTGTCCGATGACGCGCTGGGCGATGCACTGTCGCTGGACGACGGATCGTCCGCGGGAGCGCTGCCGCCGCTGCCGAAGATGTCGTCCGTGCTGAGCTGGGCCTTCTTCAGGTAGCCCTTGCTGCCGTGGAACCGCCGCCAGTCGCCGAGGCGCGTCGTCAGGTGCGCCGTGCGGAACGATGCCTTTGCATCGACGGTGTTCCGGAAGTGCGCGAGGCTGTCCGCCGCCGTATCGAGGCGGCCGGCGGCGGCATTGATCAGCACGCGGTTGTAGCGGATCTCCGGATCGTCCGGCGCCAGTTCGGCTGCGCGGTTAATGGCCTTGGTCGCCGATTCCAGGTCTTGGGCGAAGTAGGAGGCGAAGGCTAGAGCCTTCAGGATAGAGACCTCGTCCGGCGCATGGATCAGGGCATAGGCGAACGCGTCCTGCGCGCGCCGGAAGTTCTGCTCGCGCAGCATGATTTGGCCCTGGAGATAGGCGGCCCAGACATTGCCTGGATCGTAGCGCAAGGCGATATCGTAACCGGCCTTGGCCAGATCGTATTGGCTGGAATCTCCCGTATCCGCCCGCAGGTGATAGGAGAGCGCGTTGAGGAAATGCAGGTTGGCGTTGGTCGGATCAAACTTAAGCGCCCGGTTAAACCCGCGTGACGCGGCGACGTAATCACCCTCCCGGAGGCCGTCGATCCCCTTGGCGATGAAGGGGTCGTTCAGGTTGCGCGATGGCAGGTCGGCCATCAGCGCGTCCAGTTCACCGCCGTTCAACTGTGTGGTCTTTGGGCGTTCAACGCCGTTGGCCACACAGCCCGACAGCAGGATACCGACCAGTGCGGCGACCAGAACATGTTGCCGTCTCACGATGCCTTCCCCCAGCATTCTTAGGGCGTTGATACACGCCGAAACCACCAAGGCATTGAAAGCCGCTGGACCGCCCGAGTCAAAGAGCTGCCGTGCTTCGGGTGTTTCGCGCATAACGTTTTTCACCTAATCCGGCTTGATGGTCAGCACTCGGTTCGCCGAAACCTTGGTCCACGGGCCCCAGCCGCGTCGGGGCCATTCGACACGGACCTCAGCGCGCTCGGCGGCGCCCAGTCCGAAATGCAGAGGCCCCCATTGCCCGCCCGCATGGCCGCCGCCCACCGTGTGTTCGCGGCGCTGGATGCCGGCGGCCGTGCGGACCTCGACCCATGCACCAACGGCCGCGTGGTTACCCCCCGGCTGCTGCAGGCGCACCGCGATCCAGTTGCCCGCACCCTCGGCGCTGTTGCGCCAGACGCGGGCGGCCTTGTAGCGGTTGGTCACCACGAGATCGAGCGACCCGTCCCCGTTCAGGTCGACCAGCGCGCCGCCGCGGCCCAGCTCGAAATCAACCACGCCGGCATCCACCGCGCCTTCGCGGAAGGTACCGTCCGGCTGGCCGATCAGCAGGTTATTGGGGTCGACGTCGGCAACGAATTGCACGGTCTCCACATTGCCCTTCACCACCAGCAGATCGGCGAGGCCGTCGTTGTTCACGTCGCCGAATTCGGCATGCCACGCGGTCGAGGGCTTGTTGTCGCCACCGATAAAGGGGAAGCCCGCTGCGATGCCGAAGCGCGACGCCTCGTCGCGATAGGCGGGGCGATCCGCACCGTTGGCCAGCACCTCAAACCGGTTGTCGGTCATGTTGGTGAGGTAGTAGTCGGGATAACCGTCGCCGGACAGGTCGCGGCTGGCGATCCCCATGCCCCAGATGTTGACCGGCTCCCAGCCATCGGCGGTGCCGTAGGCGTGCGGGCCGTCTGGGCCCAAGTTGAACAACTGCTCGGCGCCGCGTGTGTAGAATTCCTTATCGTTGGAGATCCGAAGGTCCGGCACACCGTCCCGGTTCCAGTCGGAAAACAGCATCGATAGCGCGCAATACCCTGGCTCAAGCTGAACCGCCGGGCCGTATCCCCCGCGTTCGCGCGGTCGATGCAGTTCGTTGGCATCACAGTCGCCGTAACCCATCACGACGGTGTCCGGCAGCATGAAATTGCCGACCGCCAGCGTGGGCCAGTCTTTGCCCGGCTCCCATGTCGCGGAGAACGCCGTCGTCCAGGCGTTGCCGCCGCCAAAGCCCCAGGCATCGTTGGCCCGTTCGAACCGACAATTCCCGAGGCCACGCAGGAGGACGTTCTCGCCGACACGCAGGACAGCCAAATCGACCACGTCATCGCCGTCGATATCGAGAGGATATATCCCCGTTACCTCGGTCATCTCGATGCCGGCATTCGCTGCCTGCTCAAACGACAAGGCGCCTCCATCGGACGACGTATTGCGATAGAGCTGCGCCGGCAACTTGCCGCCCGCAAATGCCAGCTCCGGCAAGCCGTCACCCGAACAATCGAACACGGCGACCCCAGCCCCCGCCATATATAGAAAACCACCCTCGTACACGCTGTGCACGCCGGCCTTTTCTGTTTCATCGATGAAACGGGGCGTCTCGCCCGCCGATACGGACGATGGCAAGGCTACGGAGATCGCGAACAGGGCAAAGCGCAGCATCACAGCGTCCGTAGGAACATCATCAGGCGGTGGCGCTCGGCAGCGTCGAGATCGCGGTAGTTCTGTGCCGCCCGCGTAGCCTCGCCGCCGTGCCACAGGATCGCTTCCTCGGCATCGCGGGCCCGCCCGTCGTGCAGCATCGGCATGCGCTTTTCCATCAACCGGCCGAGCCCCATCAGCGGCGCCGTGCGCCATTCCGACCCGGTGGCCGAGCCTTCCTCGAACCCGTCGGCTAGCCCGTCGCCCATATCGTGCAACAACAGATTCGTGAACGCTGCGACGGTGCGCCCGTCCGGCAACGGCAATTCCGGCGTATGACAGGAGGCGCAACCGATCAGTGCGAACAGCTTTTCCCCGGCGGGCGCCGTGCCGCGGCGCGCCGGCGGCGGCAGTGACGCAACATGCGCCGTCACCATCTGGACGGTTTTCATGTCGACCTCGCGCCCGCCTTTGGCGGCACGCTCGCCGGACGGGGCTTCGTGACAATCTGTTTGCACCGGCGTGCAGTCACCCCACGCCGGCCCGGCCAACCGGGTGGATAGGCCCATCTCCATCCGGAAGGCCTTGGCGGTCTGGACGGTCAGTGTCCATTGACCGGCCTTCCAGCCGTAGCGGCCGACCGCTGTGCCTCCGACGGGCAAATCGATCACGTTCAGGCGCCCGGAGATGCCGTCGCCATCGACATCATCCGGATCAGCGAGGGCGGCAAGCGCCTCCTCCGGGACCTGCTCCAGCGCCCCGTTCCCCAGCACCGCTTGCGATAACCGGCCGGCCAATACCGAGGCGGGGTCGAGCGCGCCATAGGCCGGGTCCCTTAATTTGATGACGGGTTTTCTGAGTTTGACGCCAAGCGGATCGGTCACTGTTTGGAAGGTGACCGACAGTTTTCCCTCGCCGGGGATGCCGTCGACACCGTGAACCTGGATCAGCCTACCGTATACCGGATCGCCGTATTGGCCCGATCCGACTTTCACAACATAACTGTCACCATCGACGCTGCCGTCCGGCTTGAAGGAAAAAGTCCCGCGGTCGCCGCGCGGATGGCACGCCTCACAGGAACGCGCCTGGAACAAGGGCCCCAATCCGTCACCGGTGTCGGCCGACACCGCGGTCGCCGGGGTCCAATCGCGCTCGTACAAGAGTTGGCCTTCGGATTTTGGCGCCGGCGCGGCATCGGCCAGCATCGGATAGAAACGGGTGAACACCCAATCCTGATCGGCATAGGTATGACAGCCGGCACAATCCAGTTCACCCATACCCGGCACCGGCCACACCCTCTCAGGCCAGGGTGGCTTCCCGAAACTGAAAAAGCCCCAGATCGTGTCCGGAAACCGTTGAGGGTCTTTGACCATTACCTGTAGGCCGGTGTGTTCACCGGCGAAGTATCCCTCCGCATTCATGAACTCTTGCCGCTCCTCTGCGCGGCGTTCCTGAACGATTACGGCGCCGTCGCGAAACCGGCCCGTCTGTTTCCAATGGTCGAAGCTTTCACGGTCCAGATAGGTGTGCTTGATCCCCGGCGCGTAGGCGGTGGACAGGTTGATGTCCTTGGGCTGCACGGTCGCGCCGATAAACACCCACTCGCGGAAGTTCACTGGCCGGGCCAGCGCACCCTCGTCGGTGAACCGTGCCACCGGCTCCGCAGCGGCGGCACTCGCCATAATCATGGCCGCACACGCGACGGCGCATCTGAAAAGCGCCGTCAATTCCACTTCATCCCGATGTCGAGCCCCCGGCCCGGCATTTTTTTCGAGCCATTGCCGTCCTTGGCGTAGATGTTGCCGTCGCAGCCGATGGCCCAGAAGTTACCGTCCCCGGCAACGTCGATACGGTTGAAGCACTGAACTCCGACATTGTCGTGCCACTTCGAGTTCATATACTCCCAGGCTTTTCCAGACTCGCCGAGAGTCCAGGTCTGGTTACCCGTCGCGATATCCTTGTTGCCTGCTCCGGCATTCATTGAAACCCAGGTATTGCCGCTCAAGTGCTGCACATCACCATTGCAGGCGATGATCATGGGTGTGCCCGCGTAATTGACATCAATTCTCTTGGCGCAGGTCGGGGCATACGTCCATGACCCATAATTCCACTTCCGGGGATTGCTATCTTTGTCGATCGCGTAAAGCCTGCCGCCGTAACCAATGTCGATCGCTTGCAGGTTGCCGACCTTGGCCCAGTCCGTCCCGGTCCACTTGACGATATGATCGTCGCACTGAATGGCATAGGGGACACCTGTGTCATCGACGGTGATGTTGGTGACGCAGCCTTTCTGCCGGATCCAGCCGTAGGCCTTGGCATTCCATGCGTAGGGCGACTTGTCAGTGCCGACGAGCCATACAGGAGAAGTCTTGACTGGCGGCGGCAGCGGGAAGCTGGGCACGACGGTCGGCTGTTCGATATCCGCGGCGGCCGAACCTTGGAGCTGATAGTAGGCTTCATTCCAGCGCGAAAGGATGTCGAAATCGGTTGCCGGCGCGACCGGGGTCGAGACCGCGAAATTGAACACGTGGCATGTCTTGCCGTCGGCGGTCCAACCGATGGCCGACGTATCTCCAACCCGGCAGGTATAGATGTTCGCCTCACTGGCGCCGCCAAAACCGCCGGTCGGCATGTTGTATCTTGATAGTTTCTTGCCCGTGTTCGGATACCAGAGCATGTCCGAATCCTGCACCTTCATCATGAGGCGGTATTCGCCTGAGCTGAAGCGTTCCGGTGCACTGGCATCGGAGAAGGCCGTTGCACAAACCCACTTGTTGTCGTGGCTCGCCACGACCCCGGGCGTGTAGCTACCTTCGACCTCGAATGCGCAGAGGTTATCGCCGTTCGGCTTGGTCCAGTAACGATCCGCAGGCGGCGGGAAGGTCTCTGGCGTTACCGTCTTCCACTTCGGCCCGGTAAACCGGTACTTGCCCAACACCGGCGCGAACACCGCGTTGTTGCGTTTTGAACAATCGACTTGTGTCGGGGGCACCTCGTCCAAGTTGAACGGGGGATTGGTGCACAGCTCGGTCTGCGCGTTCTTGATGATGATACCGCCAGCCTGCGGATCGGCGTCCCACCATTGGTAATCAAGCTGCGTGCATGGCACCTCGGTCATCTTGGAACCCTTCTCGTAGCCGCCAGGCTGCAAGCAGTGACCGGTGTGATGATTGATGAACTTCGCGTAGCCGCGGATATCGACCATGTAGTCGTAGTAGGCGGCTTTGGTGCAGTCGGCCATCGAGACTGTGCCGTCCGTGTCCGCTTCACCGAGGCAGAGTCCCAGTTGGTCGTTCCGGAGTGAGATATAGTCAGCGTAATACTTGGGCGAGGCGTTATCCGCGATGCGGTAGACTTGGTTCGCCGACCCGACGCAGGCTTCCCATTCCGCCACGGCGACGCCCGGCTTCGCGCTGGAATGCGAGAAGTGCAGGCACTTGTTGGAGGCAAGGTTTGCCATCTGCATCCAGCTGTCGCCGTGCGCTAAAATCTTCCAATAGAACTCTTTCAGGTTCTTACACGGGCTGACATTGATCTTGCCGTCGCCCTGGAACTCGGTCGTCCCGAAGTTAAATGCTGCCGGCGCCGATCCATCGGTGAAGGCCGCCTGCACCGTTTTCCAGGTGCCTTCCGGCACGATGCAGTTGCTGCCCGATGAGTCCGTGATCTGAACGTAGCCAGCTTTCGGTTTCACGTTAGGCGCGCCGTCGACCGCTTTGGTCGACCATTTCTCGGCGGCATTCCCGTTACAGGCCTGCTGATAGACTTGGCCCTGACTGCTCGACAAGCACAGGCCCGAGTGCCCGACCTCGATCAACTCGCCCGAGAAGGTCTCGGAAGTGTCTGAATCCAACGGACTCGTCGACTTCGACAATTGCTCCTGCAAATAGGCTTGGTTGTAATTCGCCAAACTCGTCTGAATATCGCCGGCGGTCTTGTGATACTTGTCGAACTGTGTGCTGAACTGTGCCAGCCGCCGTTTGTGTTCGGCCTCGACGCTATCCATGGACGACGCGATTAGACCGCGCACCTTGTGCTTGAGGAAGCCCGGCAGGTCCTTGAGGAGATCGTTCACCATGTGGTCGAGCGCGTAGTACGCCATCATAGCCAGGTGCTCGACATCCTTGCCGACGTCCTTCAAGTAGAAGGCAAACGAGTCGCCAAACGTCTTGCCCCAAAGATCGACGTCAAGTGCCAGGTCAACTGGCCCACCGTTGATGACATCTTTGAGGTCCCCCTCGAACGACGCCTTCTTGATGCTGATGTTGGCGGCGCTGCCGATTTCGTCGAGAATCTTGTCAGCGTCCGACTTGAAGGAGTCGACGAAGTCGACGCCCTTAACTGCTTCTTCCGCCAAGTGCAGCGCAGCTTTGGCCCCATCCCGCTCTAGGATCAGGCCGGCAACCCGGGGATCGAGATCGATCGGGAAATGGGCGACGATTTCTTCGGCGAGCTTTAGCGCTTCATCGGCGATCGCCAGTCCACCCTTCTCGAAACCGATCTTGATGCCCCATTTAGCTTTGCAGACGTATTTCCCCCAGCCATGGCAATGGTGATAGTGGTGCCAATCGTCGGCGATGGTGCTTTTGATGCCATTGACCCGGTCTTCAGCGCTTTGCAGCCGAGCTTCGGCCTTGGCGCGCTCCTTGCGCACCTTCTCCCGCTCGGCGTTGATCTTGGTGGTCAGGTCGTCGACTTTCTTTTCGGCCGTTTTTAGCGCTTTCTCTGCATCGGCAAAGCCCGAGTTCAGGTCGTCGATCACGGTGTTGAGCGCAGATACCGCCGGACCCTGAATGAACTTCTTCAGGTCGAGATGCAGATCGCCGGACATGAAGATATCGGCGTTCTTAAAATCCGGCTTTTTGGCGGAAACGTCGTACTTCACGTCAAAGTCGATGTCGGCTTTGAACGAAGGTCCGTCGCTCAGGCTGCTCTTGAATTTAATGCCCGTCTTGTCGACGGCGACTTCAACGCGGTCGTCCAAGCCGAGGACATCGATATCGCCGTTGAGCTTCATGCTCGGCACGCTTTTGATATTGGCCTTCAGATCGAAATGGTTGTTCTTGAGGGCGAGGATGCCCCCCAGCGTGATGTCGTTGATCTTGCCGTTGGCCGCGATGCCGGATGTCGGATTGATCGAGAGGCCCATGCTGCCGACATCGTGATCCAACCAGTTCATGCCGCCTTTGAGCGCGAAGCCCTCCCCGGTGATATTCAGATCCGGATCCTGCGCACCCGGCGTCGCAAAGGCGAACTTGACGCCCGTGAACGTCGGGAAAACGTTCTCCGGGATGTCCAGCTTGAAGCCAGCACCCATCATGGCGATGGCGATTTCCTCGATGAAGAAGATGTCGACCTTGTCGGCTGATGCGACGAGCGCGAGGTCGGTAGGAATTGCGCCGCCTTCCAAGTCAGCGTCGAACGCTAGTTTGTACTCGTCACCGCTGATCTTCACATTGCCGTCAAAGCCCATATGAATGGCGCCCTCGACGTCAATCCCAAGATCGAAGCCCACCTCGTACACCGTCAAACCGGGGATGCCGAACGGCTTCTTCCAGCCCTTCTTATCCTTGACGTCAGCGACGATCTTGACGTCAATTTTCTCGTCTTCGAACTCAAGTGCGGTCTTGGTCGTGAAGTCCAGCTCGGTGCCGTGCATGTTGGCGACGACATCCGCGCCGATGCCGATCTCAACATCGAACTGGCCGGCATTCTCGGTGGCGATCAACGAGAAGACGGCCTCGACGCCCGGCTTGGACTTCATCCATTTGGGCTGGTGCTTCGCGCCGCTATGGGCGGACAGGTCGACATCCACGTCGAGCTTCACCGGGCCGCCAAACAGGCCCTGGATATCGCCGGTCAGCACCACGCGCTCCTCGGACAGGCCGAGGCGTTCCAGCGCCTTGTCGATGCCGCCTGATGCGTTCTTGTGCTCGAAGGCGGCGACCAGGCTAAGGCCCGGCTCCACATCGATCTCGACCGCGTTGGCACCGTAGATGTCCTTCAGCGCGTCCTGAGCGATGACCGAATAGTCGGTCAGCCGGCCCTTGAGACCGTCCTTCGACAGGACCATCGCGGCTTCCGACAGCTTGATATGCTTCAGCGGCGTGCTACTGAGCGGTGGAATGAACTCGGTGATGGCGAAGTGGTCCTGGCGCAGGATGAAGTTCCAGCCCGAGCCGTGGAACAGGTAGACGTCCAGGTCCTTGTTCTTGCCGAAGTCGGTCTTCGCCTCGATGCCGTGCTCGGAAACCTTGAGGGTGTTGATCTCGAACTGACCGGCCTCGGGGATGTCCTTCACATCCGGGATTTCCGACAGCTTCAGCGGCCCGTCCAGCTCGAAGAATGCATCGGTCAGCTTGCCGTTGTGTTCATGGATATCGATTTGTACGTCGAGCGCGGAATGGCGGCCGATATCGGTCTTGGCGGCCATATCAACCGAATAATCGCGCTGGTCGTCGGCGGCCTTCTGCTTGCGGATATCGAGGGTCAGTTCCTTGAGGTCGAGGAACGAGATGCCGAACGGCTTGTTCCAAGGCCGGTCCGTGTGGCCCTTGATCTCCAGGTCTGTCGCCGCCGCGCCCTGGCTGCGGTCGTAATCGACCTCGATGAAGAACGCGATGTCCTCGTTCTTGACCTTGATCTCCGCGTCGGATGCGACCTTGACCGACAGACCCCGCTTGCCGTCCGGCAGCTTGCCTTTCACCTCCAGCCGTTCCTTGGACAGGGTCAGATGGTCGCCGGCGCCAGGGATGGTGAGCTTCGGCAGGTCGATCTTGATGTCGAGGTGATCGAGGATCGAATTCTCGATCTCCTTGGCACTGACATTCTTGGCCAGGGCCTTCGGGCTGAAGCCGCCGTTCAACGGCAGCTTCAATTGTGTCACCCCGACATCCTTCAGCAGCTTGCCCAACTCGCCGGACGGCTTGATGTCCATATGGCCGAAGATGTTCATGCCCGCCTGGATGGTCGGGTTCCGGTTGCTCTGCTGAATCCAGGACTGGGCTTCGTGGACGAGACCCGTCCGGTTCAAGAGTGCGCCGGACGCCTCAGGGTTGTAGACCATCGCCACGTTGGTGAACTTCACGTCCCGAAGCGGCGAATTCGCAGTCCCCGGAATGACCTTGCCCAGATCGAAGTCACCAAGCGTGACGACAACGAAGTGGCCCCGGCTCCAGCCCTTCTGGACCTGCATCCGGGTAGCGATGCCATCGACCGTGCCCTTAACGATGATATAGGCCGGCAGCCCGCGTTGGGCGCTGTAGACCCGGATGTCGTTAAGGGCGACGTCCTCAAGACCCGGCAAGCCCTGTTGGCCAATGAGCTTATCAATCGTCAGGTCCTTGGAGGTGATCTCGATGGAATCGTTCACCCCCGGCGTCCTGGCGAAGACGAGCTCGATCGGCGTGTTTCGGATCATGCTCGACGCATCCAGCCGGACAAGCCACCGGCCGCCGTCGGCGTTGTTCATCCCCAACACCATGTCGGTCAGCTCGAACTTCTCCAACATGTCGATGACAAGCTTGCTGCCCTTCACCTCCTCGGCGCTGACGGAGAGGTGGGTCCGGCCACCCTGCCTGACCGCATCCACATCGAAGATGAACTCGGCCTTGGAATTGCCGTGCGCGTAGTCGAGCCGCCCGGCGACATCCACCCGCAGGCCCGGATTGCCCTTCTTGTCCTTGCCCTTGACGGTCAGCAGCGCGCGCTTGATATCCACGCTGCTTGGGCTCCCGGGCAGCTTCATGTCCGGCAGCGGCAGCTCGATATCGAGGTGGTCGAGGATCTCGTTCTTCAGCGACCCCGCGTTCTTGGCGAAGGCCTTGGGGCTGAAAGCGCCGGACAATGGCAGCTTGAGATCGCTGACGCCGACCTCCTTCAGCAGTCCGGCCAGCTCGCCGGTCGGATGGATGTCCATGTGGCCGTAGATGTTCAGCCCGGGACGGACCACCGGGTTATTCTTGTTGGACTGGGCGATCCACGCTCCCGCGTCGTAGCGAAGTCCGCTTTCAGAGGCCCGCACCGCCTTGTTGCCAGGGTAGTAGTAGGCCACCACGTTGGAGAATTTCACGTCCTTGAGCGGTGAGCTCTCCGAACCCGGGATGAGCTCGGTCAACGGCATGCTGTAGAGGTAGGCGGCAACCAGATGCCCCGGTCCGTTCGGGTTCTTCTGGATCTGGAAGTAGGTGTTCTGACCCTTCACCTGGCCGTGCAGGAACCACATGCCGGGGCGACTCATCACCGTATCCAGCTCGACATCGTCCAGGCCCGGCATGCCCTTGACCCCGACCAGCTCGGCGATGGTCATCTTGGTCTTGAACAGCAGCGACGATTCCCGGCCTTCATAAAGGGCGTAGGTGACCTCCACGGGCTTGTTGTTGAGCGTCGACTTGGCGTCGACCGACCAGTCCCACTTGCCCTTGTCCTGCTTCATTTCGAAGGTCATGTCGGTCAGCGTGAAGGCCTGGACCAGCGGAATGGTGAGCTTGGTGCCGGGCTTCGTCTCGCCGGAGACGACGACCGCGGCCGGCTTGCCGGGCTGCTTCTTCATGTCGACATCGAAGGCGAAGGCGAGCTGCTCGTTATGGACCTTGGCGTCCAGCTCGCCGCGGACGGCCACATCCAGGCCGCGCTTGCTGCCGTTCTTGACGCCTTTGATCTCGAGATTGGTATCCTTCAGCTGCACCGTGTTGGGCAGGTGCAGGCCCGAAACCGTGAGCGGGATGGACAGGTCCAGCGCATCAAGGATGTCATTCTTGAGCTGACTCGCGTTGCCCTTCTGGAACACCTTCGGGCTGAGCTGACCGACCAGCGGCAGGCTGCTCTTATAGGCGCCGACGCTTGCGAGCATCTTGCCGATGTCGCCGTTACGCTCGATGCCGAGCTGCCCGACGACGTTGAGGCCTGTCTTGATGTTGAAGGATGTAGCCGCCTTCTTCGCGACATCCGCGACGATGGACGGCAATGCCGTCGCCTCGAAATTCTTGATATCGACGCCCTGGGGCGCCCAGACATAGGTCATTGAATCGAACGAGACATCGTCCAGCGGCGTCTTGCCGATTTGCGGAATCAGATCCGAGATATGGATCGCGGCGGGCGTTGAGACGGCGATCAGCGTCTTACCGTTGTGCTTGAAGGTCGCGATGTCGACGGTCATCGCCTTGACCTTGGTTTGCGCCTGCAGGATGTCCTTGGAAATCTCGATATCGCTCAAGGTGATGTCAGTCAGCCCCGGCACCTTCAGCGAGGTCAGCTCCCCCAGCGTCACCGGGCTCTTGATTGACAGGGTCGGCGAGCCGGACGCCGGCATCGTCGCCGCGACATCCAGTTCCTTGCCGTTGACCTTCGATTTCGCGTCGATGCTGGCCGACCACTGTCCGGACTTCTTCTCCGCGACCAGATGCAGGTCGCTCAGGGTGAAGTTGCCGATCTTGACCGTGGATTTGGTGTCGCCGCGCAGGGTCGTGCTGCTGGCCCCACTACCGGGCTTCTGGGCGAGGATGTAGAAGTTGAAGTCCAGCGACTTGCTCGCCACGCGTGCCTGGAGGTCACCGGTGACGCCGGCAAACACTTCCCGTTGGCTCTTACCCTTGATCTTTGGGGCGACGACCTTGAGGTTGGCATCGGTGACCTTGACCGTCGACGGCAGGCCGGGAATGCGCAGTTCCGGCAATGTGAGATTGAGATTTAGGTCGGCGAGAAGCTGTTCCTTGATGTTTTGCGCCGCCGTCTTCGGGTCGTGCTGGAACAGAGTCGTGGGGAAGCTGGCGTTCAGCGGGAAGGAAAAACTGCTGAGCCCGACGCTCTGCAACACCGACTTGACCGCACCCGAGGACGCGAAATCGACCTCGCCGAATAGGTTCAGGCCGGCCTTCAGGGTCAGGCGGTCGCCCGAATGGGCCAAGGCGGCCTTGACCTGATCCGGAAACGCCTTGGCGTAGACGGCGAGGGACTTGTTGTTGCTCGGCACATAGACGAAGGCCACATCCTTGAACGACACGCCGTCGATCGGGGTGCCGGAGGGCACCGGCACGACATCGGTCAGCGCGAAAGTGTCGGGGACAACGGCGCCGAGGTTGGCGCCGCTGACCTTGAAGCCCAGGACGGTCACAGACTTGCCATGCAGGGTGACCTTGGCTTCGATTTGCGTGGCCGTTCGCGTGACGTTGGACACCGGCAGGCTGGCGAGTCCCGGCACATCCTTCAGCATGGGCAGGATCGTGCCGACCGTATCGGCCCGCGCCGCTGGGGAGGCAAGCAGCACAAGTGCGGCGGTCGCCAATGCGCGCCAATGGCGTTGAACGCCCGATTCGCCTTGGTTGCGCCTGTGATCTGCAGGCTTGCTCATGTACGCCTCCCTCTACTTAGAGTGCTAAACTCCGTACACCCACAGTAGGACCCTAGCCATATTGACCATGGATGGGCTTGATATAGGTCAGTTCCCGGCCGGTGAGCCGTGCCGGTCGGACTTGGCTTGCGGCAAGACGGGGATGCTGGCGCTATGACGCGCCTTTGCGCCCTTGTCCTGGCCGCGGTCTGGTGCGTCCGCGCCGCCGCTGCACCCGCCAGTGCGGCGACGCTCGACCTGACCGCAGAAGAGCGGGCCTGGATCGCTGCGAACCCGGTTATCCGCGTCCATAACGAGACCGACTGGCCGCCCTTCAACTTCGCGGTCAAGGGCGTACCCCAGGGCTATTCCATTGACTTCATGAACCTAGTGGCCGAGCGCACCGGCCTGACCGTCCAGTATGTGACCGGCCCGACCTGGAGCCAGTTCCTCGACATGATGAAGGCCGGCTCACTGGACGTGATGCTGAACATCGTGCGCACACCGGACCGCCAACAATACCTGCTGTACACGCCGCCCATCGCGGACAACCCCAATACCATCCTCAGCCGCAAGGGTGACGCCTATGCCAGCCTCGCCGACCTCGCCGGCAAGACCGTGTCGGTGCCCAAGGGCTTCTTCTACGAAGAGGTCCTGAAGCGGGAGCATCCGGGCATCCGCCTGAAGCTGGTGGAGAACACCCTAGAGACCATGAAGGCCGTCTCCTTTGGCCAAGCAGACGCGGCGGTGGGCGAGCTGGCCGTCTTCAACCACCTGATGGACGAGCATCTGCTGAGCGGCCTGGTGATGTCGGGCGAGGTCCGCATGGGCGACCCGGAGCTATCGCTGCTCAACATCGCCACCCGCAAGGACCTGCCGGTGCTGGCTTCGATCCTGAGCAAGGCGGTGGTCTCGGTCAGCGCAGAGGAACGCCGCGACATCCGTAATCGCTGGTTGCCGTCGCCTTTTGTCGGGATCGACGCGGCCCTGGTGCTGAAGGTCGGTGGGGCCGGCGGGCTGATGCTGGTCGTCGTCATGCTGTGGAACCGGCGCTTGCAACGCGAGGTGCGCGAGCGCAAACGGGCGGAAATCGCCCTGCGCCGCAGCGAAAGCCGCCTGTCGGATGCGATCGACAGCCTGTCTGCCGGCTTTGCGCTGTTCGACGGGGACAAGCGCCTGGTGCTGTGCAACACGCAATACATGCGCACCTATGGCTACGCCGAAGCGGATGTGCCGCTTGGGGTGTCGCTTAGCGACCTCACTGAACTGGATGCCCGCCGCGGGGTGGTCGCCAAGGGCGATGGTGTCGAGACCCTGCGCCGCCGGGCGACCGTCTACGGCGATACAACCGAGACCTTCTTGGTGCCGCTGACCAGTGGACGGTGGATCCAGGTCCGTGACCGGCCGACAACGGATGGCGGTGTCGTCAGCATCCATACCGACATCACGGAGCGGATCGACGCGGAAAACGCCATCAAGCGCGCCCGTGACGCGGCGGAACAGGCGACCGAGGCGAAGTCCGAATTCGTCGCCGTCGTCAGTCACGAAATCCGCACGCCGATGAACGGCGTCCTCGGCATGGCGCGGCATCTGGATTCGATGGCGCTGGACGATGACCAGCGCGCCTGCGTCGAGACCATCATCGCATCCGGCGCGGCCCTGATCGACATCATCAACGACCTGCTCGACGTCTCGAAGCTGGAGGCCGGCAAGCTCGAGCTGGAGGCGATCCCCTTCGTCCTCGACGAGATGATCACTCAGGCGATGGCGGTGATGGCCCCGCGCGCCGAGGAAAAGGGCCTGTCGTTTGTTCCGGAAATCGATGCGGACCTTCCCGCCGTGGTGATCGGCGATCCGCATCGCCTGCGTCAGGTGCTGCTGAACCTGATCAGCAACGCCATCAAGTTCACGGAGTCCGGCGGCATCACCGTCCGCGCGACCCTGGAGACCAGTTCCGGTCAGGACGCGGTGGTCGAGTTCGCGGTCTCCGATACCGGGATCGGCATCTCCAAGGCCTACCAGCAGCGGCTGTTTGACGACTATGCGCAGGCCAGCGTCGAGGTGGCGCGTAAGTACGGCGGCACCGGCCTCGGCCTGTCGATCTGCCGCCGGCTGGTCGAACTGATGGGCAGCGATATCTCATTGGAGAGCGCGCCCGGCGCCGGCAGCACCTTCTCCTTCGCGGTGCCGCTGGTCGTGGGCGCGGTCGCAGACCTGCCCGACGAGACACTCCACAGCGCCGCCCGCATTGCGTCTGAGCGGCCGCTGTCGGTACTGCAAGTGGAGGACAACGCCACCAACGCGCAGGTCGTCGAGCGCGCATTGCGGGCGGCAGGGCACCAGGTCCAGACAGTGGTAAACGGGCAGGAGGCCCTGGGAACACTGCCGGATGGCGACTTCGATGCGATCCTCATGGACCGCCACATGCCGGTCCTGGATGGCTGCGCGGCAACCCGGGCCATCCGTGCGATGGACGGGGCCAAGGCGGCGCTGCCGATCATCGGCGTGACCGCCGGGGTCACGCCGGTCGAGCTGCGGGAATGCCGAGAGGCCGGCATGACCGTAGTGCTGCCGAAACCCATCGACATCGACTGGCTGCTGTCGGAACTCCACCGGCTGACAGCGCTGCCCGTGCTGCTGGTGGATGACGACACGGTGAACCATGCGGTCATGGCGCGGCATCTTGAACGGCTGGGTATCGCGCACCGTTCCGCTTACGACGGCACCACGGCCCTGTCCCTGATCGGGGAGGGGCGCTACCGCGCCCTGTTCGTGGACCTGTCGATGCCGGACATGGACGGCCTAGCCGTCACCCGCGCGGTACGCGAGGCGGCCGTGCCGATGCCGGTTTTCCTCGTCACTGGCCATACAGGCGACGAGGTCCGGCGTGACGCGGCGGACGCCGGCGCCGACGGCGTCCTGACCAAGCCGGTGACCTTCGAGACGCTGCGGGACTGCTTCGGCGGTGCGGCTGAATCCGCGCCCACGCCCCGCCCCGCCGCAGCCGAAACAGCGCAACCCATTGACCTCGATGGCCTTTCTGAAGTAGTGGGAAGCCATGACGAGGAGGTGCTTTTGTCCATGCTGGACGTGTTCACCGACGCGTTTCCCGAATTACTTCCGCCGATGAGCGACGCCGTCGCCGCAGAGGATGGTGCGCGGCTGCGCGACGCCGCCCACAAGGCGAAGAGTGCCGCGCTCAACGCCGCGGCCAGGCCGCTGGCAACGCTGCTGTCCGCGATCGAACAGGATGCGGCGGCAGGCGACTGGCCCGAACTGGCTGCCCGCGTCACTGAGGCGCAGGCCGCCTATGTGGATATCGAGGCGTTCGTTGCCGAGCGGCGCGACGGCGGGGGGGCCTGATGTCGCTCAACCTCGAAGGGCAATCCATCCTCGTCGTCGACGACGAACGGTACAGCCGCACCATCGTCGCCCATGTGCTGAGGGACCTGGGCGGGCCGAACGTGGTCCAGGCGCAAGACGGGGTCGATGCGCTGGAAGCGCTGGACGCCGCCAAGGGCAAGTTCGCCTTCGTTATCTCGGACTTCAACATGCCGCGCATGCATGGTCTGCAGCTGCTGAAGGAAATCCGGGTCGGCCACGGCCAAATCAACCGGGCGATGCCCTTCGCCATGGTGACCGGCTTTTCCGAGAAGCATCTGGTGGACCTGGCCCTGGCGCTCGACGTGAACGCGTTCCTGGTTAAGCCGGTCTCCAAGCGGGGGCTGGAAAAGCGTCTGGAGAAGATGCTGCGCGTCATCCGTCGGGACCTGTGGCTGAAATACCGGGCGGTCTACGACGATATCCCCGTCGATTCCGTCCTTGATGAACTGACGGCGCTGCACAAGGGCGAGAAGCGGCCGACGTTCCCTCATCGGGGCATCTTCGTGAAGGGCGAGAACACGCCGCTCCTACGCGACGCAAAGCCGGTGGAGCCGGAGGAAACGGAATCCGATGCTTGGGCGCATCTGCTGGAGGAAGAGGCCGAGGAGTCCGAACATATCGTCGAGACGCCACTCGGCGAGCGCAAGCTGAACGGTTACGAATGCGCCCTGGACGACATTCCGAAGGGGGCGATCCTCGCGCGTGATCTCCACACCTCGGACGGCAGGCTGTTCATGCATGCCGGCGCCCAGCTTTCGCCCCGGATCATCTCGATCCTCTACGACCTCAGGGAACTGAAGCACCCGGTCGACAGTATCTGGGTGGCGCGCTAGGCGTGACCGTCGTGGTCGCGCTCCTCGGCATGGGCGAACAGGGCCAGGCCGCCGAGGATCGCGGGGATCGACTTGAAGGCGTGGATGAACCCCATGAGGATGACGCCGTGGTGCGCCCCTAGGTCGCCCGTCGTGACATCCTCGAAGATCGAATCCCAGCCTTCAATGAAACCCGTCGCCATGATCAGGATTCCGAAGATCGCTTCGATATGCGGGTTGGTGCAGAACTTTTCGATACGCTGGAGTGTCGGATGCACGGGGGGCCTCGCTGATGCAACGCGAATGGGAAAGGATCGATCCGGCGACCATAATCGATTTTTTCCGCTGACTCCTAGGCCCTGCCGCCCAACGGAGGTTTCCGCGCCATGCCGCTGAGCGTCGGCCAGAAAATCCTGGGGATCGCGCTGACCGTCCTCGTGCTGATGGGCACGGCCGCGCTGTATTCGACCCACCTGATCGGCGCGGTTTCCAACGATCTGCAAAGCGTCTCGGTCAAGCAGATCCCGTTTGCCCAGAGCGTGTCCCGTGCCGACGTCTCGATCCTTGAACTGCGTGCCCTGGTGGACCGCGCCGCCGTACTGGACTCCGCCGTAACCGCCGGTGAGCGGGAAGAGCGATTCGACCGGCTCGCATTGTCCGTCCGGCAGGCGCTGGACGCGGCGCGCGCGGCGCTGACCCGGCCCGCCGCCGGGCGGCACGGCGCGGGCATGGCACCTGCGTTGGGGCAAGGGCTTGATGACGTGGCGTCTGCCTATGCCGCCTACGAGACGGCGGCCCGGGCGGTGTTTGCGGCAGCCGGGCGGAACGAAACACGCGCGCGTCTGGCGGCCGTCGGCCCCCACGCGGATGCCCTCAATGAACGGATTTCCCGGCTGCGCCGCGAGGCCAACGCGCTGACGGCGTCCGCCATCCGCAATGCGGCGCGGGACGAACGGCGCCTGCTGCTCATCAACGCTGGGCTGACCGCGCTGGCGGCGCTGCTCGGCCTGGGTTTCGCCATCGTGGTGACGCGCACCTTGGTACGCGGCGTCCGTGGCCTGGTGGATGGCGCATCGCGGGTGGAGGAGGGCGACCTGGACGTCGCCATCGAGCCGGCGTCCCGCGACGAGCTGGGCCGGCTCGCCGGGTCCTTCAACGCCATGGTTGGCGGGCTGCGGATGAAGGAGCGCATCAAGGACACCTTCGGAACCTATATCGACCCTCGGATCGTGGAGGACCTGCTCGACCGGCCCGAGGTGTCGGATCCGGGCGGGGAGCGCCGCGAGATGACCGTCATGTTCATCGACCTGAAGGGCTTCACCTCGATCTCGGAAGCGCTGCCGCCCGACGATCTGGTGCGTTTCATGAATCGGTATTTCGAGCACATGACCGACGCCATTGCCCACAACGGCGGGGTCATCGACAAGTTCATCGGCGATGCGGTGATGGCCTATTGGGGCCCGCCCTTCACCGGGGCGGACGATCATGCCCGGCTGGCTTGCCGGGCGGCAGTCGAGGCCCTGGGGCATCTGGAGCGGTTCCGCGCGGATGCCGTCCGGAGCCTTCCCGGGCCCGGCCCGACGCTGGATATCGACCTGCGCATCGGTGTGTCGACCGGCGAGATGATCGTCGGCACCGTCGGCTCGCGCGCGGCGAAGAACTTCACGATCATGGGCGACGCGGTGAACCTGGGCTCGCGGCTGGAGGGCGCGAACAAGGTCTACGGCAGCCATGTCATGATCTCGGACCGGACGCGGACGCTGGCGGGCGACTCCATCATGGTGCGCGAACTGGACCTCATCCGGGTCAAGGGCAAGCACGACCCGACCCGGGTCTATGAATTGCTGGCCGAGCCGCTGGACCCGGCCGCCGCCGCGCATTTCGACGCGGGGCTCGCCGCCTATCGCGCCCAGGACTGGGACGCCGCCGAAGTCGCCTTCGCCGAAGCCCTCGAACAGATGCCCGGCGACGGGCCATCCGCCCTGTATCGGGAGCGGATCGGGCATTTCCGGGACACCCCGCCGCCGGCTGACTGGGACGGAGTCTGGACCTTCACAACGAAGTAGCGGGTTGACCGGCGACGCGGTCCGTTATTGCCTGATCCTCCCCCCAACCTTCCAGAGCTCTACCGCGCCAAGGTCGCCGATCTGCATGTGGCATTGGCCGCCGAGGAAACCCGGGCGGAGGCCATGGAGATCATCCGCTCGCTGATCGGGGAGATCACGCTGACCCCGGAGAACGGCGAGTTGCGTATCGACCTCAGGGGCGCGTTAGCAGGAATCCTGAAGATTTGCGCAGACAGCAAAAAGCCCGGCGCTGGAGCAGCGGCAGGGGCTTTGTGTGAGCAAATGAAGTTGGTTGCGGGGGCAGGATTTGAACCTGCGACCTTCAGGTTATGAGCCTGACGAGCTACCGGACTGCTCCACCCCGCGGTTGTTTGTTGCGCGTACGTTGGTTTGTTTTGTGGCCGCGCGTATGAGGGTGTTTTGTGACATGGTTTTGGGACTGCGGTTGGTTGTGGTTTTTCCTGTCGGCTGTCACGACCTGGCGGCGACCTACTCTCCCACGCCTTAAGACGCAGTACCATCGGCGCTGAGGGTTTTCACGGCCGAGTTCGGGATGGGATCGGGTGTGGGCCCCTCGCCATGGCCACCAGGTCAGGAGAGCCGGCAGGAATGTTTTCGAACCGGTTTGAGGTAACGGGCGTGTGCCTGTTTGTCTTGGTTGGTCTTGGTTTTTGCGCCGCCTGATGGGCGGGCGCGTGTTGTATCGCGTCAGTCCGCATGCCGATCTTCCTGCTGAACGGGATGCCCGTTCATTGGGTATGGATCTGGCACGACGGAGCATCTCAAGCCTGTCGAGCGATTAGTACTGGTCAGCTTCACACATTGCTGCGCGTCCACCTCCAGCCTATCGACGTGGTGGTCTTCCACGGCTCTCAAGGGAGACCTGGTTTCGAGGGGGGCTTCCCGCTTAGATGCTTTCAGCGGTTATCCCGTCCGCACTTAGCTACCCGGCTGTGCCGCTGGCGCGACAACCGGTCCACCAGAGGTGCGTCCATCCCGGTCCTCTCGTACTAGGGACAGCGCCTCTCAAGTCTCCTACACCCACGGCAGATAGGGACCGAACTGTCTCACGACGTTCTAAACCCAGCTCACGTACCACTTTAATCGGCGAACAGCCGAACCCTTGGGACCTGCTCCAGCCCCAGGATGTGATGAGCCGACATCGAGGTGCCAAACGATGCCGTCGATATGGACTCTTGGGCATCATCAGCCTGTTATCCCCGGCGTACCTTTTATCCGTTGAGCGATGGCCCTTCCACGCGGGACCACCGGATCACTATGGCCGACTTTCGTCTCTGCTCGACCTGTCGGTCTCGCAGTCAGGCAGGCTTATGCCATTGCACTCAACAGCCGATTTCCGACCGGCTTGAGCCCACCTTCGCGCGCCTCCGTTACTCTTTGGGAGGCGACCGCCCCAGTCAAACTACCCGCCACGCAGGGTCCCGGGCCCGGGTTCACGGGCCGCGGTTAGACATCAGACGACCAAAGGGTGGTATTTCAAGGGCGGCTCCACCACGGCTGGCGCCATGGCTTCAAAGCCTCCCACCTATCCTACACATCGGTCACCTAATGCCACTGCGAAGCTGTAGTAAAGGTGCACGGGGTCTTTCCGTCTGACCGCGGGTACTCCGCATCTTCACGGAGAATTCAATTTCGCTGAGCCGGTGTTGGAGACAGTGGGGAAGTCGTTACGCCATTCGTGCAGGTCGGAACTTACCCGACAAGGAATTTCGCTACCTTAGGACCGTTATAGTTACGGCCGCCGTTTACCGGGGCTTCGGTTCAAGGCGTGAACCTCTCTCCTTAACCTTCCGGCACCGGGCAGGCGTCAGACCCTATACGTCGTGTTCACCACTTCGCAGAGCCCTGTGTTTTTAGTAAACAGTCGCCACCCCCTGGTCTGTGCCCCCCCGCCCTGGTTGCCCAAGGCGAGGGCCCCCTTCTCCCGAAGTTACGGGGGCAATTTGCCGAGTTCCTTCAACACCGTTCTCTCAAGCGCCTTGGTATTCTCTACCTGCCCACCTGTGTTGGTTTGGGGTACGGTCTAACGCTGGGGCTATTTCCTGGAACCATCCAGCCGCATCTGCAATCCGATAAGCAGATACGACGCTTCAAGTCCGTCACGTCCCAGCAGGCCAGGGAATATTCACCCTGTTCCCATCGACTACGCCTTTCGGCCTCGCCTTAGGAGCCGGCTCACCCTGCGCGGATTAACCTTGCGCAGGAACCCTTGGGCATTCGGCGAGAGTGTTTCTCACACTCTTGATCGCTACTCATGTCAGCATTCTCACTTCCGATACCTCCAGCACGTCTCGCGACGCACCTTCACAGGCTTACGGAACGCTCCGCTACCACGCATCTTGCGATGCATCCGCAGCTTCGGTGTACGGCTTGAGCCCCGTTACATCTTCGGCGCAGGACGGCTTGTCTAGACCAGTGAGCTATTACGCTTTCTTTAAAGGATGGCTGCTTCTAAGCCAACCTCCTGGTTGTCTTGGCTATCCCACATCCTTTCCCACTTAGCCGTAACTTGGGGACCTTAGCTGGCGGTCTGGGCTGTTTCCCTTTCGTCCCAGGACCTTAGCACCCTGAGACTGTCTGCCGTGCTGAACTCATCGGTATTCGGAGTTTGGTTAGGTTTGGTAAGCCTCGCGGCCCCCTAGCCCATCCAGTGCTCTACCCCCGATGGTCACCACACGACGCGCTACCTAAATAGCTTTCGCGGAGAACCAGCTATTGCCGGGTTTGATTGGCCTTTCACCCCTAGCCACAGGTCATCCCCCCATTTTTCAACATAGGTGGGTGCGGCCCTCCAGTGGGTGTTACCCCACCTTCAGCCTGCCCATGGCTAGATCACCCGGTTTCGGGTCTGATCCGTCGAACTCATGCGCCCTATTCAGACTCGCTTTCGCTGCGCCTACGCCTAACGGCTTAAGCTTGCTCGACAGACCAACTCGCTGACCCATTATACAAAAGGTACGCGGTCACCCCCTAAAGGGGCTCCCACTGCTTGTAGGCATCCGGTTGCAGGGTCTCTTTCACTCCCCTCGTCGGGGTGCTTTTCACCTTTCCCTCACGGTACTGGTTCACTATCGGTCACCGAGGAGTACTTAGGCTTGGAGGGTGGTCCCCCCACGTTCAGACAGGATTTCACGTGTCCCGCCCTACTCAAGGACCCTCAAAGGAACTACCCGTACGGGGCTGTCACCCGCTACGGCCCGACTTTCCAGACGGTTCCGGTTCTCCTTCAAAGGCCACTGGCCTGGTCCGCTTTCGCTCGCCACTACTCACGGAGTCTCGTTTGATGTCCTTTCCTCCGGCTACTGAGATGTTTCAATTCGCCGGGTTTGCTTCACGCACCTATGAATTCAGTGCGCAATGACGCAAAAGCGCCGGGTTGCCCCATTCGGAAATCCACGGATCAATGCCTGCTCGCAGCTCCCCATGGCTTATCGCAGCGTGCCACGTCCTTCATCGCCTCTCGGTACCAAGGCATTCACCAGATGCCCTTAAAACGCTTGAG
>OZ271840.1:222500-3132500 GCA_965601735.1 Alphaproteobacteria bacterium
TGAACGTCGGCGGACGGCCGCCCACCGGCGGCCGGCGGCGCGGCCGCTCGCGCATTCCCGCCAACGGCCGGCGCCGCTGAGGCCTCAGGCAGCGGCGGAGACTGGGTCGCCGTTGATCAACAACCCGCCCTCGCCCGCCGACACGGTGACTGTATCGCCGTCCGCCACCTTGCCCTCCAGGATCAACCCGGCCAGCGGATTTTGCAGCGCGCGCTGGATGACCCGCTTCAACGGACGTGCACCGTAGGCCGGGTCATACCCCTGGTCGGCGAGCCAGGCCTGGGCCGCCGGGTCGAGGGACAGGCCAATCTTGCGGTCCTCGAGCAGCCCGCGCAGATGGCCGAGCTGGATCTCGACGATGCTGTCCATCAGATCGCGGGTCAGGCGCCCGAACAGGATTGTCTCGTCCAGCCGGTTGAGGAACTCGGGGCGGAACGCGCCGCGCACCACCTCCATCACCTGGGCGCGGACCAGGTCGGTGTCCTCGCCCTCGCCTTGGGCGGCGAGGAACTCAGAACCGAGATTCGAGGTCAGCACGATCATGGTGTTGCGGAAGTCCACCGTGCGCCCCTGCCCGTCGGTCAGCCGGCCGTCGTCAAGCACCTGGAGCAGCACGTTGAACACGTCCGGGTGCGCCTTCTCGACCTCATCGAACAGGATGACCTGGTAGGGCCGGCGGCGCACCGCCTCGGTCAGCGCCCCACCTTCCTCATAGCCGACATAGCCTGGCGGTGCCCCGATCAGCCGCGCCACCGCATGCTTCTCCATGTACTCGGACATGTCGATTCGGACCATCGCCGCCTCGTCGTCGAACAGGAAGGCGGCCAGCGCCTTGCATAGTTCGGTCTTGCCGACGCCAGTGGGCCCGAGGAACAGGAACGAGCCGATGGGCCGGCTGTCATCCTGTAGGCCGGCTCGGGCGCGCCGCACGGCATTGCTGACGGCGGCCACGGCCTCCGCCTGGCCGATTACCCGGCGGGCCAACTCCTCTTCCATGTGCAGGAGCTTCTCGCGCTCGCTGGCGAGCATTTTGTCGACCGGTATGCCGGTCCAGCGCGAGACCACCTGGGCGACGTGCTCTTCGGTGACAGCCTCGTTCACCAGCTTCGCCTGCTCACCGGCTTCAGCGTCGGCGATCTGGCCTTCCAGTTCCGGGATCACGCCGTAGAGCAGTTCGCCCGCGCGTGCCAGTTCACCGTCGCGTTGGGCGATCTCCAATTCACCCCGGGCGTGATCGAGCTGTTCCTTCAGCTTTGTGGCGTCCGCCAGGCGCTGCTTGTCCGCCTGCCAGCGCTCGGTCAACGCGGTTGACTGGGCATCCAGGTCTGCGATCTCGCCCTCAAGCGTCCCCAGGCGGTCCTGGGACGCCTGGTCGGTCTCTTTGCGCAGGGCCTCGCGCTCAATCTTCAGCTGGATCAGCCGGCGATCGATCTCGTCAACCTCCTCAGGCTTGGAATCCACTTCCATGCGCATACGGCTCGCCGCCTCGTCGATCAGGTCGATGGCCTTATCGGGCAGGAACCGGTCGGTTATGTAGCGGTTGGACAGGGTCGCCGCGCCAACCAGTGCGCTGTCAGTGATGCGCACGCCGTGGTGCAGTTCGTACTTTTCCTTGATACCGCGCAGGATCGAGACGGTGTCCTCGACCGTCGGCTGGGAGACGAAAACCGGCTGGAAACGCCGCGCCAGCGCCGCGTCCTTCTCCACATGCTTGCGGTATTCGTTGAGCGTTGTCGCACCGACGCAATGCAACTCGCCACGCGCCAACGCCGGCTTTAGCAGGTTGGATGCGTCCATCGAGCCTTCCGCAGCCCCGGCACCGACCAGGGTGTGCATCTCATCGATAAACAGGATGATCTCGCCGGCCGCCGCCGTGATCTCCGACAGCACCGCCTTCAACCGCTCTTCGAACTCGCCACGGAACTTCGCTCCGGCCACCAGCGCGCCAAGGTCGAGGGACATCAGCACCTTGTTGCGCAGGCTCTCGGGCACGTCGCCATTGACGATGCGCTGGGCCAAGCCCTCAACGATGGCGGTCTTGCCGACGCCGGGCTCACCGATCAGGACGGGATTGTTCTTGGTGCGCCGCGACAATACCTGGACGGTGCGGCGGATTTCCTCGTCGCGGCCAATCACCGGGTCGAGCTTGCCCTGTCGCGCCTCGGCGGTCACATCGCGGGCGTACTTCGCCAGCGCATCATAGCTCTGCTCAGCTGACGCGCTGTCGGCGGTGCGCCCCTTGCGCAGATCCTTGATCGCGGCATTTAGGCTCTGCGGGGTGACGCCCGCATCGGCCAGCGCCTGAGCCGCCGGTGTGCCGCTGGCCAGCGCGAGTGCGAGCAGCATCTGCTCAACGGTGACGAAACTATCGCCCGCCTTCTCGGCGACCGTCTTCGCCTGCTCGAACAGCTGCGCGGTCTCGCGCGCCAGATAGAGGTTGTCTGCACCGGACCCGGCGACCTTCGGCAGTTTTGCCAAAGCTGCGTCATTGGCTTCGGCGGCGCGGCCCGGATCGCCGCCAGCTGTGCCAATCAGGCGTGCCGCCAGACCCTCCGGGTCATCAAGCAGCACCTTCAGGACATGTTCGGGGGTGAGCCGCTGATGGCTTTCGCGCAGTGCGAGGGATTGGGCCGCCTGCACGAATCCGCGCAGACGCTCAGTCAGTTTGTCGAGTTCCATCGACCCCAGCTCCTTGTTGCGACAAGACCCCCGGCCCCTCGATAGGCGACCGAAAGCCCCTCATAGTTCTAGGGTTAATACCTTACTGATATTGGAATTCGGGCGCGGGAAAACAATGCCGAATCCGGCATTTGCAGCGAATTCGCCGCAGGTCCCGCCTCATGGCGGCAACGTCTCGGGTCTGGCGTGGCCCGCTTATGGGCCGCCGGCGCGTCAGGACGCGGCGGGCTTCTCCTCGGCCGAGGCCTCGTCAGCAGGGGGAACATCGGCCGCTGCCGTTTCGGAGATGGCATGCTGGCCATTGGGACGCAACGCCTCACGGCCGTCTGGTGTGACATCGGCAGCAGCGGCATCGCCGGATGCGGCGGCAGCCTTGTCATCGCTATTGCCGTTGCGCCCGTTGCCTTGGCCACCGGCGCCATTACCGCGATCCTGGCGGTTGGCCGCATCGTCATCGCGCTCGGCACTCGCCTCGGCCTGATCGTCACCGCGCCCGCGCCGCCGGTTTCGGTTGGCTTCGGCGTTTTCCTGCATCGCCTGATGCACCCGGTAATAGTGCTCGGCGTACTGATAGAAGCCTTCCGCGGCGACATGGTCGCCGTTGGCGCTCGCCTCGCGGGCGAGCGACATATACTTCTCCAGCACCTGCTGGGCGGTGCCGCGAATACGCACATCCGGACCGTTGCTGTCGAAGACGTTCTGCCGCGGATTGTGCTTCCGTCCGCCCCGGCCATTGCCCCGGCCGCGCATGCGCTTAGGGTTTGGTCCTTTGTTCATAAGGTCCCATCCGATATGTCGCTAAGCGGTCTGCCGCCGGTCCGTTTCCGGGCGCGAACAGCAGGCGTCTCAACCGAGACTGTCGACCGTTCGTCGCTGCGTGGCGGCTGATGCCTCGACGCTGGCGCCTAAGCGACCTGCGCGTTCCTGAGGCCCCCTCAACCTAGTGGTGGGGTTCGCGAAAACCAAGCTTTTTCTACCCCGGCGATACGGGCTCAATCAGCCTTTGCCAAAAGGCATCGCGGCGTGCCCGAGAGGTCCGCGTGCAGCCCGGCGATCGTTAGACCGGCCCCCTCAACGATGCACGCTACTGCTTCGGCCTGCCCTGCACCCAGTTCCAGCAGCAGCGCGCCGCCGGGCTTCAACAGGCCCGCCGTGATCGGGGCGACCGTCCGGTAGGCGTCGAGCCCGTCGTGCCCCCCGGCGAGCGCCCGGTGCGGCTCGAACCGGGCCACCTCGGGCGCCAGACCGGCAATTTCACCGTCGCAGACATATGGCGGGTTGCACAGGATCATGTCGTAGGCCCGGCCTGCAACCGAGGAAGGCAGCGCATGCCAGTCCGCGGTGGTGAAGTCGGCGCGCGCGGCAAGCCCCAACTTGGTGGCATTTGCTGCGGCGACGGCACAGGCGCCCTCGGAAATATCGACGCCGGTACCACGTGCGCCGGGGCGCTCGGACAAGACCGCAAGCAGCAGGCAACCGCTGCCGCAGCCGAGGTCGAGCAATTCAATCGCCGGCGCATCGACCGGCAGCAAGGCAAGGGCCGCGGCAACCAGCGTCTCGCTGTCTGGCCGGGGTATCAGGGTCTCAGGACCGAGGGTGAAAGTCAGGCTCCAGAATTCCTGGTGTCCGCGCAGCCGCGCCATCGGCTCCCCGCCCGCCCGGCGCTCGGTGAGTTCACACAGCCGCGCCTCGACGGCCCGGTCAAGGGGCGCATGGGTATTGGCGAGGCTGTTCTCCAGGGAGATACCGGCAGCAAGGCAGAGCAGCAGGCGTGCCTCGCGGCGCGGGTTGGGAATGCCGGCGGCGGCCAATGCATGGCCGGTGCGTTCCAGCGCCCCGGCAATATCGGTCATACCGCCGCGGACAGGCGCGCCGCCTCGTCCTCGGCGGTCAATGCGGAAACCACCTCATCCAGATCGCCGTCCAGAATGGCGTCGATCTTATGCAAGGTCAGGTTGATACGGTGGTCCGTTACCCGGCCCTGGGGAAAGTTGTAGGTCCGGATGCGCTCGGACCGGTCGCCGCTTCCGACCTGGCTGCGGCGTTCGGCAGCGCGTTCGGCGTCCGCGCGGGCGCGTTCGGCATCGTAAATACGGGCGCGCAGGATCTTCATCGCCTTGGCGCGGTTCTTGTGCTGGGACTTTTCATCCTGCTGGCTGACGACAATGCCGGTCGGCAGATGGGTGATGCGCACGGCGCTGTCGGTGGTGTTGACGCTCTGCCCACCGGGGCCACTGGCCCGGAAGACGTCGATACGCAAATCCTTGTCGGCAATATCGATGTCGACATCCTCGGCCTCGGGCAGCACCGCAACTGTGGCGGCCGAGGTATGGATGCGCCCGCCGGTCTCGGTTTGGGGTACCCGCTGGACACGATGCACACCGGATTCGTACTTCATGCGCGCGAACACATTGCGTCCGGTGACCGTGGCGATGGCCTCCTTGTAACCGCCGATGCCGGTCTCGTTGAGGCTCAGCACCTCGAAGCGCCAGCCGTTACGGTCGGCGAATCGCTGATACATGCGAAATAGGTCGGCGGAAAACAGCGCCGCCTCATCGCCGCCGGTCCCGGCGCGCACCTCGAGGATGGCATTCTTCTCGTCGGCCTCATCCTTGGGCAGCAACAGCACCTGGAGCGCACGCTCCAATTCCGGCAGGCGGCCGTTCAGGGCGTCGAGCTCCTCGCTGGCGAGGCCGCGCATCTCGTCGTCTGTATCGGCGTCGTCAAGCAGGGTGCGCAGGTCTTCAGCCTCCTGGCGCGCCGATTCCAGCTCGGCCACCTTCTCCACCACCGGGGTGAGTTCGGCGTACTCCTTGGCCATCGCCTGGAAGCTATCGGCGTCACCGCCCGCCCCCTCGGCCATCTTATCGGCCAGTTCCTTGTGCCGGGCGGTCAGCGTGCCCAGCTTCTCCTCGAGCGACATGTCAGGCGCCTTCCGGGCCGCTACCGGCGCCGAGCAGGCCGGCGACGGCATCAAGCGGGATGCGCTGCTGCTCACCGCTGTCGAGGTCGCGCAGGGTGGCTGCGCCCTCGGCCAACTCCTCATCACCGATCAGCACGGCTGCCCGCGCGTTAACCTTGTTGGCGCGCGCCATGCGGCGCTTGAGGTTGCCACGGTAGGCGATATCAGCGGCAATCCCGGCGGCGCGGAGTTCCTGGGTGAGCTTGACCGCTGCCGCCACACAGGCGTCGCCGATGGGTACCACCGCGACCGGCCGCGGGGCCTCGGGTGGATCGCCGGCAAGCAGGGCGAGCCGTTCGATGCCCGCCGCCCAGCCGACCCCCGGCACCGCGGGCCCGCCCATCATCTCCATCAGCCCGTCATAGCGCCCGCCGGCAAGCACCGTGCCCTGAGCGCCGAGATGCTCGGTGGTGAACTCAAAGGCGGTGTGGCCGTAATAGTCGAGGCCGCGCACCAGACGCGGGTTCTCGCTATAGGCGATGTCGAGGTCGGACAGCCCCTGCTTCACTTTGTCAAAGAAGGCGGTCGCATCAGCGGTCAGCGAATCGGCGAACAGCGGCGCATCGGCGACAATGCGGCGGTCCCCCTCGTTCTTGGAATCGAGGACGCGCAGCGGGTTGCGCTCCAGCCGCGCCTGGCTGTCTTCGGAAAGATCGGCGCGGAAGCGTTCCAGATAGCCAACCAGGGCGCTGCGGTAGGCATCGCGGCTCTCAGGGTCGCCAAGGCTGTTGATCTCAAGCACCGTGCGGTCGCGCAGGCCCAGTGCGTTGAGCAATTGTGCGGCCAGCGCGATGATCTCCACATCGCCCAGCGGCTCGGCGGCACCGATTAGTTCGACACCGACCTGGTGGAACTGACGCTGGCGGCCCTTCTGCGGTCGCTCGTAGCGGAACATCGGGCCGGCATAGAAGAACTTCAGCGGCAGGTTCTGGGTGAGGCCGCCCGAGATCACCGCGCGCACCACGCCGGCGGTGCCTTCCGGGCGCAGCACAATGTCTTCGTCGCCCTGCTCCAGGGCGTACATCTCCTTAGTGACGATGTCGGAGGTGTCGCCGAGGGTGCGGCGGAAGACATCGGCGAACTCGAACACCGGCGTCGCCATCTCAGCATAGCCGTAGAGCCCGGCGATGTGCCGCGCGGTCTCCTGGATGTGGCGGTGCCGCTGCTGGTCGTCGGGCAACAGGTCGTGGGTGCCGCGAACCGGCTGTAACTTCTTCACGGGTGGGCCGCTACTCCGCCGCGGCGGAGGGCGCCTGGGGCTTGCCGGCTTCTTCCGCGGCCGCCGCGGCTTCGAGTTCGTCGGCCTTCGCCTCCACCAGCTCGACGATATGGTCGACGATGCCGGCGTCGGCGATCTTGTGGTCGGTCACGCCGCTCAGATAGACCATGTGCGAGCCCTGCCCGCCGCCGGTCAGTCCGATATCGGTCTTAAGCGCCTCGCCCGGCCCGTTGACCACGCACCCGATGATCGACAGCGTCACCGGCGCGGAGATATGGGCCAGGCGCTCTTCGAGAATCTGGACCGTCTTGATCACGTCGAAGCCCTGCCGCGCACAGGACGGGCAGGAGACGATACGCACGCCGCGGTGGCGCAGGTCGAGCGCCTTCAGCAGGTCGAAACCGACATGGATTTCCTCCACAGGGTCGGCCGACAGCGAGACCCGGAGCGTATCGCCGATGCCGTCCATCAGCAGGGCACCCAGTCCAATGGACGACTTCACCGTGCCGGCGCGCTGACCGCCCGCCTCGGTAATCCCGATATGCAGCGGGTAGTCGCAGATTTCCGCCAGGCCCCGGTAGGCGGCGATCGCCATGAACACGTCGGAGGCCTTGCAGCTGATCTTGAAGTTGAAGAAGTCGTTGTCCTCAAGGATGCGGATATGGCGCTGGGCGCTCTCCACCATCGCCTCGGCACAGGGCTCGCGGTACTTCTCCAGCAGATCGCGCTCCAGGCTGCCGGCGTTGACCCCGATGCGGATCGAGCAGTTATGGTCGACCGCGGCGCGGATGACCTCGCGCACCCGGTCCTGGCTGCCGATGTTGCCCGGATTGATCCGCAGGCAGGCGGCGCCGGATTCGGCAGCCTCGATACCGCGGCGGTAGTGAAAATGGATGTCGGCGACGATCGGGACCGTCACTTCCGGCACGATCTCCTTCAATGCCAGGGCGCTCTCCTGGTCTGGGCAAGACACGCGCACAATGTCAGCGCCGGCGATCTCCAGGTCGCGGATCTGCTCGATGGTTGCCGCCACATCAGTGGTCAGCGTGTTGGTCATCGATTGCACCGAGATCGGGGCGTCACCCCCGACAGGGACCTTGCCGACAAAAATCTGCCGCGAGGCACGGCGGGCAATGCGGTGAGGCGCGAAGCTCATGTCGAATCCATCCAGGCCGGAACCATCGCTTTGGTTATAGCGCGACTGGCAGCACTGGAGAAATGTCGCTGTTGTTCCGCCGCTTGGCCGTGCGGCGGTAGCAGCGCCCCGTCAGTTGGCGGGTACACCCGCCAGCAGCTGTTCGGCATCAAGCGGTACATCGCGGCGGACCACGCCAATCTCGCCCAGCGGCGGGGTGACCTGGCCGTCAACGACGATTTCGAGCGCGCCTGCATTGCCGGTGATCAGCCGCAGGCCATCACGCGGCGGCACCCGATAGGTGTCCCCTGCGCGCAGCATCCGCGTCAGAACCAGGCCGTTGCTGGCATCGCGAACCTGCACCCAGGCGTCCTCACGGGCGCGCAGGACGATCCGGGCCTGGCGTGCAGCAGCGCCGAAGCTCTGTCCGGCGGTGGCCGGCGCGGTATCGGTGCTGGCGGCTGGCACTTCGGGGATCGCACTGACGGCGGCGGTTTCGGCCACCGGCACTTCATCGGATACCGAGGTGATCGTGGCGGTGCTCAGGGCCGCGAGCTCGGCGGGTTCGGCGGTTTCAGCCGGGGTCGGGCTGGCCTGCGCAGGGGCCGGGGCAGGCTCGGGCGCCGCCGTAACGGGCGCGGGCGCTGCTGCGGGCGCAGGCTCGGGCGCAGCGGCCACCGGAGCGGCGGACTCCACGGGCGCGGCGGCATTGGCAGCGGGCTCGGCAACGATGGCGGGCTCGGTCACCACAGTCGTTACGGGAACGGAAACAGCCGCTGTGGGCTCCGGTGCCGCAACGGGGGCGGCAGTCGCCGTCTCGGTCACCGGCGCAAGAGCATTGACCGGCGCGGTTGCCGTGCCCTCATCGCGGCCGAGCATCGTCATCAGCCGCTCGGAGGGTTCCGACACCAGATTGACCACACGCTGGTCGACGGAGCTCAGATAGTACCAGCCGCCATAGGCGGCGCCGGCGACGACCATCGCCATCAGCAGCACAGCGCCGCGCGGGATGCCACTGTCCGGCACCGGGGCGGGGAAAATCAGTTCGGTCTTGTGCTGAGTGGCGTTGACCTCGTCCTTGTAGCGCCGGACCACCTCTTCGCTATCGAGACCCAGATGGTCGGCGTAGGCGCGCACGAAGCCGATCGCGTAGGCCGTGCCCGGCAGCGCCGCGGTATCGCCGTCCTCTAGCGCCTGGAGATAACCCAGACGAATCCGCAAGGACGTCGAGATATCCTGCAATTCTTCGCCGTGGCGCAGGCGGGTGGCCCGCAGCAAGGTGCCGACACCGGTGCGCGCCTCTGGCGCATCGTCCTTATCAGCCGATTTGCCGCCGTCGGAAGGGTTGCCGAAATAATTCACTGCGCGTCTCTTTATCTCGTTACGCCTGATGCAGCGTTCCCGCCTCGTCTATTTGCTGTCGACTTGCCCTAGCCCAATCAATGTCGCGTGCTGTCACCGTCTGGGACGATTGCGACAAAGCCGACGCAATATTGACACGATTTCCTCGCGTTCTTTCGCAAAGAAATGCAATTCTCCGGCTCTTGTCAACAAATTAACGATATGAATCAATGTGGAGACACTTATTTTTAAGTGATGACTCCACCAAAACGCCGCAAATTCGCTCCCGCCGAGACCCACAACAGGGTGTTGGCAGTCCTGTTACGACTCTTTACCTGACCGCAACCAACCGGAGTTTCAGGGTCTCAGGCGGAATCAGACGCCTGCGACAGGCCCCTCATCCAGCCCATAGGCGTCATGCAGGGTGCGTACCGCGAGCTCGGCATAAGCGGCATCGACCAAGACGCTAATCTTGATCTCCGAAGTAGAGATCACACGAATATTGATCGCCTTCTCGGCCAGCGCCTCGAACATGCGCTGCGCGACGCCCGCATGGCTGCGCATGCCGACACCGATCACCGATAGCTTGATGACCTCGTCATCGGTGACCATTTGGGCGCCGATCTCCTGACAATGCGCGTCGAGCATCTCGCGCGCCCGCGCCAGATCAGCGCGGCCGACGGTAAAGGTGAGATCGGTGGCGTCACGGTTAGCGCCGACATTCTGGACGATCATGTCAACATTGATCCCGGCATCCGCCAGCGGACCGAAGATCGCTGCTGCCACGCCGGGCTTGTCCGGCACCCCGACCAGCGTTACCTGGGCTTCGTCGCGGCTGTAGGTAATGCCGCTTACCAGTTCCTGTTCCACGATCTCTTCCTCATCTACCACCAGCGTGCCGGGCGCGTCCGAGAAACTGGACAGCACCTGAAGCCGGACATTACGGATCATCGCCAGCTCGACGGAGCGGGTTTGCAGCACCTTGGCGCCGAGGGACGCCATTTCGAGCATTTCCTCGTAGGTCACCCGCTCGAGCTTGCGTGCCTTGGGCACGATGCGCGGATCGCAGGTGTAGACCCCGTCGACATCGGTAAAGATGTCGCACCGGTCGGCGTTGAGCGCGGCAGCCAGCGCCACCGCCGAGGTGTCTGAGCCACCGCGCCCGAGCGTCGTGATTCGATTGTCGGGGCCGATGCCCTGGAAGCCGGCGACCACACAGACCTCGCCGCGCGCCAGCCGGCGCTCCAATTCCTCGGTCTCGATCCCGGTTATACGGGCCTTGCCGTGCACCCCGTCGGTGCGGATCGGCACCTGCCAGCCCAGCCAGGAGCGTGCCGGCACCGACAGGGCCTGGAGCGCCATCGCCAGCAGCCCTGCGGTGACTTGCTCGCCGGTCGCGACCACGCTGTCGTACTCGCGCGCGTCATAGAGGCTCGCGACCTCGCTGGCGTAGTCGACCAGCTGGTTGGTCACCCCGGCCATCGCGGAGACGACAACGACCACCTCGTGGCCAGCGTCAGCCTCGGCCTTGACGCGTTCCGCGACGGCCTTGATTCGCTCGATGCTGCCGACGGAGGTGCCGCCGAATTTCTGTACGTATCGCGCCATGATGGACTGATTTTGCCTGTATCGGGCCCGCACGGATGCGGGTTGCGGCGAATCGCGCGGCTACTCATACTCCCGTGCCCCTGCCGCAGCAAGGTTCCAGCCGCACCATGTCCGCATCCACTGCCTCCAGCATCGACCGTGAGGAAGTCGCACGCTTCGCCGCTCTGGCCGCTGACTGGTGGGATGCCTCCGGCCCGATGGCCCCGCTGCACAAGCTGAACCCGGCACGTCTGGCCTATCTGCGCGACAGGCTCGGCACCCATTTCGGTGCGGCGGAAGACGCGGCGCAGCCCCTTGCAGGGCTCTCGGTGCTCGATATCGGTTGCGGCGGTGGCCTGCTGGCTGAACCTCTGTGCCGGCTGGGCGCCGACGTGACGGCGATCGACGCCGCACCGGAAGCCGTCGCGGTCGCCGAGGCCCACGCCCGGACTGGCGGGCTAGAGATCAGCTATGCCTGCACAACGGCTGAGGCAATGCGCGCCGATGGCCGGCGCTTCGACGCGGTGATCGCCTCGGAGGTCGTCGAGCACGTCGCCGACGTGCCCGCCTTCCTCGGCGACTGCGCAGCCCTGGTGGACAACGGCGGGGCATTCGCGCTGTCCACCATCAACCGCACCATCAAGTCACTGCTCACAGCGAAGGTGGCGGCGGAATATGTCCTGGGGTGGCTGCCGCGCGGCACCCATGACTGGCACCGCTTCCGCACCCCGGACGAAATCGCCCGGCACCTGGCGGCAGCCGGCCTGCAAGTACGCGACCGCGCAGGCATGATTTACGACCCGTTACAGGACGAGTGGCGGCTGTCGGAGCGCCTTGGTGTCAATTACTGGGTGTTCGCGACGCATTAGCCGCGGGTGGCTCAGGCGTCGTGGCGTGGCGTCCAGGGGATACGGTGGAACGCCACCCCCTCATCTTCCAGTTTGGCGGCTTCCTGGTCGCTCGTCTCGCCGTAGATATTGCGCTCTTCCGTCTCGCCATAATGGATGCGGCGCGCCTCTTCGGCGAAATCGTCGCCGACATAGTCACAGTTCTTCTCCACATGATCGCGGAGTTCGCCGAGCACACGCTGGGCCTCGCGCATCTTTTCCGCCAGGGCCGGGTCGGCGGACGCCGCCGCTGCATTGCTCGTATCAGCCTCGGCGCGTGCGATAGCCCCGCGCGCCAGACGTGGCGCCATGGGCGCCTTCTCAACCTTGCTGTCGCCGCAGATCGGACAGGACACCTTGCGTGCCTTCCGCTGCCGATCATAGGTCTTGCTGTCCTTGAACCACATCTCGAATTCGTGGTCATGGGAACAGCGCAGGTTGTAGGAAATCACCCGGCGGCTCCCCAATTGGCGCGGCCAGGCCGCGTCATCGATTGGTCATATATGACAGCCCGGCACGTTGCTTCAAGCCGCGCCTGCAGACAGCAGGCCATCCAGTCGGCCCTGGGCCTCCAGCGCGTGCAGGTCGTCACTGCCGCCGATTCCGGTGCCATCGATAAAGACCTGCGGCACGGTGTGGCGGCCTTCGGCGCGCTCGCGCATCTGCTGGCGCAGGGCCGGGTTGGCGGTCACGTCATGCTCCTCGTAGGCCACGCCCTTGGCGTCCAGCAGCGCCTTCGCCCGGTAGCAAAATGGGCACATCATCGTGGTGTAGATCTCGACCTTCGCCATCGTTGTCACTCCTGTTTCGCCTAGCCTGCACCGCGCACGACCCGGCACAGCGTCAGCACATCAACCCCCTGCGCCCCGCCGCGGCGCAACGCCCGGGCGGCGGCCTCCACCGTTGCGCCGGTGGTGTACACATCGTCCACCAGCAGCACCCGGCGCCCGCCCAGCCCCGCGCGGCGCGAGGGCCGCACGGCGAACGCGCCGGCCACATTGCGCCGCCGTGCTGACGGTGACAGCCTTGCCTGAGATGGCGTGTTGCGCCGCCGAACCAAGAGGTCGGGGGCGAAGATCAGTCCTGCATCCGCTGCAAGGCTGCGCGCCAGCAACGCCGCCTGGTTATAGCGCCGCCGCAGCAGCCGCCAGCGGTGCAAAGGCACAGGGACGACCAACTCAGCGTCTCGAACCAGCGCCTGGCCCGCTCGCGCCATCCACCCGGCGAAGGCCGGCGCGGCATCGGTCCGGTCGCCATGTTTGAAGGCGAGGATCAGGCGGCGGCTCGCGTCGTCATAGGCGAACACGGCGCGGGCATGGCCAAAGGTGGGCGTCTGGCGGGCACAGGCACCGCACAGGGTGCCGTCCGCGTTGTCGCCCGCGCCGCCGTCATGCTCGAAGGGGAAGCCGCAGGTGCTGCACATCGGCGCTTCGATGAACCGCAGCTCCGACCAACAAGCGGCACACAGTGTGCCGGGCTCGGCCACCAGTTCGCCGCAGGACAGGCAGCGCGGCGGCAGCAGCAGATCAAGCGCTGCCGCCCCGATGCGTGCAGCCCGGCGCCTGGCGCCGTCGGCGTCAGTCGATCTGGGTGCGGAAGCGGGTATCCCGGTCTTCCTCGATCTGGTTCACCAAATTGACCTCCCAGTCGAGGTACTCGTTCATCTTCTCTTCCTGCTGGGAGTTCCGGTCGTAGGCACGCAGGGCGTAGTCGAGGCAGGCCTCGTCGGGCGGCGTGGTGCGGTCCGCCTTCAACGGCAGGCCAGCCGACTTCCAGGCCCCCTTGCCGCCACCCAGCACCTTCACCTCGGCTGTGGTCAAGCCACGCACCTCGGGCACCGCGAGGCGTGCAAGGCCGTTGTCGCTTTCATCGACGACGACCAGCAGGCCGCCCTCCGGCAGGCTGCCGCGCAAGGCATCAAGCCGCGTGCGGATGCCCCAAAGGGAGCCCTCGATGTGCCCGGCCCGATAGGCCTTGCTGAGCCCGACATCGAGGACCGTGACACCGCCGGCGTCGAGCGCCGCCTTCAGGTCCGCCGGGCTGATCTCCTCGACATCGACGGCGCCCACTTCCGGCGTATCGACCGGCGGGTTCCCAGACTCGAGACTACCGGACAGACCGGCATCGAGGACAAATACGTCGTCGAAGCCCATCTGCTTTAGCCAGTGGGCGGTCATGGTCGCGCGGACGCCGGTATCGTCAACCAGAACGACCCGCGGACGGACGACGCCGATATATTTGTCGGTCGCCTGTACAAGCTGGCCGCCGGGCGCCGACTTGCTGCCCGGCAGATGCCCGCCTCGGAATTCCTCGGGTGACCGCACATCCAACACGAACAGGGTGCGGCCCGTGTCCTTGCGGAACGCCTCCACCCGGTCGATGCCGATGGTCTCGATGCGGTAGCGCTCGGCGACCGATCGGGCCACTGCCAGCGCCTTGTCCATCGCCTCGGGATCGCCGTCGGCGTATTTGCGGGTGTTGCCGTGCTCCAGTTCGAAGCCAGCCAGGTGCCAGCCCATGGTGCCGTTGCGCAGGGCGTAGACCTTGTTCGGGATGCCCGCGTTGATCAACGACTGGGCGCCGATGATGCTGCGGGTCCGTCCGGCGCAGTTGACCACCACGGTGGTGTCCGGGTCCGGGGCCAGGTCGTGCACCCGGTAGGCGAGCTCCGCCCCGGGTACGTCGACACCCTGGGGAATGTTCATGTTGTTGAACTCATCCATCGGGCGGCTGTCGAGCACGACCAGCTTCTCGCCCGCGTCCATCTTCGCCTTGAGGTCCTCGGCGGAAATGTTCGGCGTGTCGTACTCATGCTCGACGAACTCGCCGAACGCCTTGCTGGGCACGTTGACGCCGGAGAACACCACATAGCCGGCGTCGCTCCAGCCCTGTACGCCGCCCTCGAGGATCGCGACGTCGGTGTAGCCGGCGTCTTCGAGCAGCGCCGCGGCGCGGCCCACCAGGCTGCCGTCTTCGTCACAGACGACAACCGGCAGATCGCGGCGCGGCAGCAGCGCGCGCACCTGAAGCTCGAAGCGGCTGAGCGGGATGTTACAGGCGAGGAGCAGATGCCCCTCGGTGAACTCGCCCTCCTCACGCACATCGAGGATGGCGAGCTCGCCGTCGCCGCGGATCAGATCCTTCAGCGCGGCTGGCGTGATGGTGCCGGTCATCGGTCGCGCGCGTCCGCGCCGGTGGCGCCGTCGTTCATGTAGGCCTTGTTGTAGCCGGTGACGGTGCCTTCCTCGAGGTCGAAGCCGAGCCGCCCGGTCAGCGTATCCAGCGCGCGGCCGTACATGTGCAGATGCCGGGTCGGCTTATCGCCCTTGGTGTGGATCGAATGGATGTGGTCGGGCATCAGGCAGATGCCGGTGCCGGGCACCACGTCGACCTCGCGGACCTGCTTCAGGGTCGCCTTGCCGTCCTCCGACCCGTCGTCGGTGCGCTCGTAGACCCGGTTGATCTCGTTGCCGTCGACGGCGACCACCACGGCCCAGGTGTCGTGGTTGTGCGGGTGGGTCGACTTACCGGGGTTGATCGAATTCAGATAGAGCGCGAAGCGCTTGTCGTCTTCCTCATGCAATTGGTAGCGCACGCTCTCGCCGACCTTGCCCGGCGGCGGCGCGGGGAAGTCATCCAGCGGGAAATACTCATCATGGGCAGCCAACTCGCCCAGCGCGTCGCGAATCTTCTCCAGCGCCGCGGGGGTCACCCCGTCGGTCTGCTCGATCTCGCGGATCTTGGCGATGGTGGCGTCGATAGCCTGTCGGCGCGCGTCGGCGATGCTCATCGGTCCCTCCTGCTGGCTGCGCGGTAAAAGAGCGCCTGGATCGGCGGCTGTCCGCGTTCCTGCGAAATTTAGTGGCTCACCGATGCCGCGACAACCGCGCCCGACGCACCCGCACAGCCTTGCATGGCGAAAACGCGCGGCCATAGTGGAATGCATGAACGCCCCCGACCCGATGCTCCTGTTCGACCGCTCGCTGCTGCGCCGCCGCCGCGATGCCGCCGCGGCGGGCTTTGGCGCCGTCGACTTCTTGGTACGCGAGGCCGCAACCGCCATCGCTGACCGGCTGGCGGACGTAAACCGCGAGTTTCCGCGCGCCCTCGACCTCGGCTGCCATGATGGCCGCCTTGCAACCCTGGTCCGCGGCACAAGGGGCATAGAGACAACGGTGTGCTGCGACCTGTCCCCCGGCTTCGCCGCCGCGGCGGGGGCCGCGCATCCCGCGCTCGCGGCTGACGAGGAACAGCTGCCCTTCGCCGAGGGAAGCTTCGACCTGGTGATGAGCGCGCTCAGCCTGCACTGGGTCAACGACCTGCCGGGTGCGCTGATCCAGATTCGCCGCGCGCTGAGGCCCGACGGCCTGTTCCTCGCTACCCTGTTGGGCGGCGACACGCTAAGCGAGCTGCGTCAGTCCTGGCTGGCGGCCGAAGCGGAGATCGAGGGCGGCGCAGGACCGCGGGTATCGCCCTTCGCCGACCTGCGTGATGCCGCTGGCCTCCTGCAGCGCGCCGGCTTCGCCCTACCGGTTGCCGACATCGACACGCTGACCGTGACATATTCGGATGCCCTGTCGCTGATGCGCGAACTGCGCCAGATGGGCGAGGCCAACGCGCTGGCCGGTCGGCGGCGCGGCGCAACCCGGCGCGACACCCTGTTTCGCGCCGCCGAGATCTACGCAGAACGCTATGCCGGGCCGGACGGCCGCATCCCGGCAACGTTTCAGATGATCCACCTGACCGGCTGGGCCCCGCATGAGAGCCAGCAGCAGCCGCTGCGGCCCGGATCGGCGCGGTCCAGGTTGGCGGACGCGCTGGACACGCAGGAGCAGCCGGCAGGCGACAAGGCGCGGCCTGGCTGAGTCCGCAAAAACAAGGAGGGGAGAGCATGAGCGATATCGTCAACACCGCCCGCGAGCGGCTGCAAGCCGGAGAGCTGGCGCTCGGCCTGAACATCCGCCAGCCGCGTCACGTGGAAATCGGGCCGATGCTCAAATCGTGCGGCTACCACTGGCTGTTTCTCGACGATGAGACGAGCCCGCTGCCCGGCGGCCGCTCCCACGAGATTGCACTCACCGCGACGCGGGTCGGCATCACGCCACTTGTGCGGGTGCGCCGCAACGATGCGGCCGAGATCGGGGTGCAATTGGCCAATGGCGCGATGGGGGTAATCGTCCCGCACGTGAACACCGCCGAAGAGGCCGCCTACGCCGCACGGGCCAGCCGCTTCCCGCCGGACGGCGACATGGCAGTGCCTGGCTCACTGCCGCAGCTCGGTTACCGGCCGCTCCCATTCGCGGAAGCGACTCGCAAGCTAAACGAGCTGTGCCTGGTCGTGGCGATGATTGAGACCGCGGAAGCGGTCGCCAACGTGAATGCCATCGCTGCGGTCCCCGGGGTCGATGTCCTCTTCATCGGGTTTCACGACCTGACCCAGCAACTCGGCATGCCCTCACAGGACGACCATCCGGACGTCGTCGCCGCGGTCGAGGCGGTCTGTGCAGCGGCAGCCAAGCACGGCAAGTTCGCTGGCATGGGCGGGGTCGAGACCGAGGGCGCCTGGGGCCGGTTCATCGGCATGGGAATGCGATTCATCCTCGCCGGGCACGATTCACGGATGATGATGAACGGCGCGACTGCGCGGGCTCAGTTCTTCGAGGGGCTGGCCGCCGACTCGTCGCCGTAGAACTGCACGCCGAGTTTGATGCGCGCGCGTCCTTGGGATACCCGGTGTGCATTGGTGTCGCGCAGGGAATAGACGCAGCCGCAGTATTCTTGCTGGTAGAAGCGCTCTTCCTTGGCGATTTCGACCATGCGGTCGGCCCCACCCTGCTTGCGCCAGTTATGGGTCCAGTAGGTGAGTCCTTCGTGGCGGGCGGCCGCACGGGTACCACAGTCATTGATCTGCGCCATGTTCTTCCAGCGCGAGGCACCGAGTGTGCTGGTGTAGACCGAGAAGCCGTTCTCGGCGGCCCAGAGCGCACTGCGCTCGAAACGCATGTCGAAGCAGACCGTGCAGCGCTTGCCGCGCTCAGGTTCCCATTCCAGCCCCTGGACCCGGGCAAACCAGTTGTCGCGGTCGTAGTCGAGGTCGATGAAGGGCACGCCGAGCGCCTCGGCGTAGCGGACATTCTCGTCCTTGCGCAGCTCGTATTCGTGCTTCGGATGGATGTTCGGGTTGTAGAACAGCACCGTGAAGCCGATGTCGCTGCGCGCCAGCTCTCCCATGATGTCGCCGGCGCAAGGCGCGCAACAAGAATGCAGCAGCAGCTTGTCGGCACCGCCGGGGGCCTGCAGCTTCGGACGCTCTGAGAAGTCCTTCTTCATCGCCCTGCTATATCGTGCCCTGGCGGGGCAGCGCAACGGCGCTCACGCGGCCGCGGCCGCCGACGCATCGAGCAGCCGCAGCATGTTGCCGCCGATCACCTTGGCGGTGTCATCCTCCGATAGCCCGCGGTCCAGCAAAGCGGCGGCGAAAGCCGGGTGATGGCGGAAGTCTGGCATCTGTTCCGAGGCCCTCCCCGCCGCCATGTCGCTACCGATAGCGACATGGTCGATGCCAATCACGTCGGCCATCAGCAGCACGCTGTCGATCAGTCCCGGATAGCCCCGCTTGTCGAACGATGCGGGCCAGAGGCCGACAACCCCGCCGGTCCCGGCGATGGCGCGCGCGGCGTCGGCGGAGATGAACCGCGGATGGGTCACCGCACCGTTGAGATTGGTGTGGCTGCACAGCAGCGGCGCGCGTGCCGAGCCCGCGGCCTGGAAGATCATCTGCTCGGTCGCGTGGCACAGGTCAACGACCATGCCGAGGTCGTACATCCGCTCCACGAAAGCAAAGCCCCGCGCGGTAAAGCCGTGGTGCACCTCCGGCTCGGTCTGGATATCCCCTAGGTCGTTGACCCGGTAGTGCACCGGCTGGATCGAACGCACCCCGTGGGCGAAGAGCGTCTCGAGCCGGTCTAGGTCGCCCTCGCAGAAGTCCCCGCCCTCGACGCAGAGCACCACCGCCGGTGCGCCATCGCCGGCTGCTGCCTCCGCGGCTGTGCGCGCGATTCGCAGGGCGCCCGTCTCCGTGCCGGCTTCCAGCACCGCGATTTGGCGCAAGGTGTCGGTCCAGCATTCGCCCGGTTCCGGCTCGCGGAAGCAGAACAGGGAACCCGTGCCGCCATCGCCGCGCTTGATCACCGGGCCGTCGGCGACCGCGGAGACGAACGCCGCGGCGACCCCACACGGCCGCATGGTGGCGAGCATCCCAACATCCAAAGTGTCGTACCAGCCCGTCGCACCGGCATGGCTATGCACATCGATAAACGGCGCGCGGGCAAGGAAGGCGCGCACACCGTCGGTGACCGGCGGCAGGGCCGGGTCGCTGGGCAGGACATCGGTCATAGGCATAGCTTGACCCGGCAGGGGCGGATTGCAAAGCCGGACGGTGCTCACTAGGTTCCGGACATGCACTTCTCCGAGCCGCTCCTGCGCGGCACCCTGCTGCGGCGCTACAAGCGCTTCCTCAGCGATGTCGCGCTTGAAGACGGCACCGAGGTGACCGCCCATTGCCCCAATCCAGGCGCCATGCTGGGTCTGAAGGAGCCGGGTTCGGAGGTCTGGCTGTCGCCAGCGACCGATCCGAAACGCAAGCTGCGCTTCACCTGGGAGCTGATCCGCGTGGGCGACGGCCTGGTCGGCATCAACACCGGCCGGCCCAACGCCATCGTCACCGAAGCCATCGAAGCGGGGGCGATCCCTGAGCTTGCGGGCTATGACGGCCTGCGCCGCGAGGTCCGCTACGGGAAAAACTCGCGCATCGACATCCTGCTGACCGCTGATGGCCGGCCCGACTGCTATGTGGAGATAAAGAACGTCCACCTGCAACGCGAACCGGGCCTCGCGGAGTTCCCCGATTCGGTGACCAAGCGCGGCGCCAAGCACCTGGACGAACTGGCGGATATGGCCGGCCAGGGCGCGCGCGCGGTGATGTTCTATTTGGTCCAGCGCGAGGACTGCGACCGTTTCGCCATTGCCGCGGACATCGACCCGGCCTACAACGCCGCACTGGAACGCGCGCTGGCCGCCGGGGTCGAGATGGTCTGCTACGCCTGCCGCCTGACCCGGGACGCCATCGAGGTCGGCGCGCCCGTGGCAGCCGGGACCGGCGGCTGAGCGCGGCAGGAGAGACGCACGGCTATGCAGCAGACCGCACCGATCGCCCAGATCACCCGCCACGGGCCGGAGGATTTCGAGGGCATGCGCCGGGCCGGGCAGCTCGCCGCCGCGACGCTGGACTTCATCACGCCCAAGGTGGTGCCCGGCGTGACCACCGGCGAACTCGACCGGCTGTGCCACGCCTACATTCTGGATCATGGGGCGGTGCCGGCGCCGCTGAACTACCGCGGCTTTCCGAAGTCGATCTGCACCTCGATCAACCATGTGGTTTGTCACGGCATCCCGGGCGAGCGGGCGCTCGACGAGGGCGACGTGGTCAATATCGACGTCACCGTGGTGCTCGACGGCTGGCACGGCGACACCAGCCGGATGTTCCCGGTCGGCCCGATCAAGCGCAAGGCGCAGCTACTGTTGGATGTCACCTACGAGGCGATGATGGAGGGCATTCGGGTGGTGCGCCCCGGCGCGACGCTCGGCGACATCGGCCACGCCATCCAGCATCACGCCGAGAAGAACCGCTTCTCGGTGGTGCGCGATTTTTGCGGCCACGGCCTCGGCCGGCGCTTCCACGAGCCGCCGAACATCCTGCATTTCGGCCGTCCCGGCGAGGGACTGGCGCTGCAGGAAGGAATGTTCTTCACCATCGAACCGATGATCAATGCGGGCAAGCCCGAGGTGAAGGTACTGGAGGACGGCTGGACCGCGGTGACCCGTGATCGCTCCCTGTCGGCCCAGTTCGAGCATTGCATCGGCGTCACCGCCGATGGCTGCGAGGTATTCACCTACTCCCCCGCTGGCTACGACAGGCCGCCCTACGGCTAACGCGGGGAACGGAGACGGCATGGCGTCATCCGACAAGCCCCACTATCACGGCCACCGCGCCCGTCTGCGCCAGCGCCTGCTGGACGGCGGCGCGGACGCCCTGCCCGATTACGAACTGCTGGAACTGGTACTCTTCCTGGCCCAGCCGCGCCGCGACATGAAGCCGCTGGCGAAGCGGCTGCTCGACCGTTTCGGCGGCTTCGACGCCGTGATCACCGCCAGCCCCAGGGACCTGCGCGCGGTCGACGGCGCGGGCGATGCGGTCGTTGGTGCGCTGAAGACGGTTCAGGCGGCGGCGCTGCGCCTGTCGCGCGCCCAGGTGCTGGACCGCGAGGTGATCGGCTCGTGGGACGCTCTGGTCGACTACTGCACCGCTGCGATGGCGCGCGAGAAGACAGAGCAGCTCCGCCTGCTGTTCCTCGACAAGAAGAACGCGCTGATCGAGGAGGAGATCCACGCGGTCGGCACCATCGACCACACGCCGCTCTATCCCCGTGAGGTGATGCGCCGGGCGCTGGAGATCGGCGCCGCAGCCCTGATCCTGGTGCACAACCATCCCAGCGGCGACCCGACACCGTCGGAGGCCGACATCGCCATGACCCGCAGTGTGCAGGAAGCTGCGTCGGCGCTCGGTATCGCCCTGCACGACCATGTCATCGTAGGGCGCAACACCTACGTCTCGTTCCGCAGCGAAGGGCTGCTGTGAGCGCCGCTAACGGCGGTTTTTGCAGTGCAATGCGCCGGCATTCGGCCTACCTTGCGGGCCGCCACGCGACCAGGAGACGCCGATGATCCCCCGCTATACCCGGCCCGAGATGGCCGCCATCTGGGAACCCGAGAACCGCTTCCGCATCTGGTTCGAGATCGAGGCCCATGCCTGCGATGCCCAGGCCGAACTCGGCATCATCCCGAAGGAGGCCGCCAAGGCGATCTGGGAGAAGGGCCGGGACAAGGTCGACCCGGCGCGCATTGATGAGATCGAGCGAGAGACCCGCCACGACGTCATCGCCTTCCTGACCAACCTGGCGGAGCATATCGGCGAGGAGTCGCGCTTCGTTCATCTCGGCCTGACGTCATCGGACGTGCTCGACACCTGCTTCGCGGTGCAGCTGACCCAGGCCGCCGACATCCTGCTGGCCGACCTGGACGCGCTGCTTGATGCGCTCAAGCGCCGGGCGCTGGAGCACAAGGACACGGTCTGCATGGGCCGCAGCCACGCCATCCACGCCGAGCCGACCACCTTCGGCGTCAAGCTGGCGGGCTACTACGCCGAGTTCACCCGCAACCGCGAGCGGCTGGTGGCCGCGCGTGCCGAGATCGCCACCTGCGCGATTTCTGGGCCAGTGGGCACCTTCGCCACGGTCGACCCTTTCGTTGAGGAACATGTCGCCAAGCAACTTGGGCTGAAGCCCGAGCCGGTCTCCACCCAGGTGATTCCGCGTGACCGCCATGCCGCCTTCTTCGCCGCTCTGGGCGTCATCGCCAGCTCCCTGGAGCGCCTTGCGGTGGAAATCCGCCATCTCCAGCGCAGCGAGCTCTACGAGGCGGAGGAGTTCTTTCACCAGGGCCAAAAGGGCTCGTCATCGATGCCCCACAAGCGAAACCCGGTGCTGACCGAGAACATCACCGGGCTGGCCCGGCTGGTGCGCTCCGCCGTGGTGCCGGCGATGGAGAATGTCGCCCTGTGGCACGAGCGCGACATCTCCCATTCCTCGGTAGAGCGGGTGATCGCGCCGGACGCGACGGTGACCCTCGACTTCGCCCTGGCGCGCATGACCGGCGTCATCGACAAGCTGCTGGTCTATCCGGAGAACATGCGCCGCAACCTGGAGCAGCTCGGCGGGCTGGTGTTTTCCCAGCGGGTACTGCTGGCGCTGGCCCAGGCGGGGATGAGCCGCGAAGACGCCTACGCCGCCGTACAGCGCAACGCCATGCCGGTGTGGCGCGGTGAGGCGCAGTTCCTCGATCTTCTGCTGAAGGACGACGAGGTCACCGCACACATCCCGCCCAAGGAGCTGGAGGCGCTGTTCGACCTCGGTTTCCACACCAAGAATGTGGATCGCATCTTCGCGCGGGTGTTCGGCGCGGCGTGAGCGCCGCCGGCGGCTTATTCGCCGACGATTTCCTTGCGCGATTCGACCTCGAAGTGATGCAGCTGCTTCTTGATCTCGATTTCGTCGGCAGCGGCGTTGCCGGCAGCCAGGTCGTCGCGGACCTTGCGGATGACATCCTCGATGCCGGGCTCCTGGAAATCGGCGTCCACCACGTCCAGTGCGTAGGCCGCGGCTGCGTCGCCGGAAAGGCCAAGCTTCGCGGCGGCCCACAGGCCGAGCTTCTTGTTGGAGCGGGCCTGGATCTTGAAGGCCTGCTCCTCATCGATCTGGAACTTGGCCTCGAAGGCCTTCATACGGTCGCGGAAGCTGTCGGTCATCGGGCGGTTCCATGTTCGGGATGGCGGCGCCAACGCGCCACAGGGCACCCTTGTTTACCCGCAACCGGGCCTGCAATTCAAAGGGGAATGCGTGACCGGCCGATGATATGGAGGGAAGCATGTGCACGGTCGTGACCCTGCGGCGCCCCGGAACGGCCTGGCCGCTGATTCTGGCCGCCAATCGCGACGAGATGCAGGACCGTCCCTGGGACCCGCCGGCGCGGCACTGGGAGGACCGCCCCGACGTGGTCGCCGGCCGCGATCGGCTGGCCGGCGGCAGCTGGCTGGGCCTCAATGATTCGGGCGTAGTCGCGGCCCTGCTCAACCGCGCCGGCAGCCTCGGCCCCGACCCGGACCGCCGCTCACGCGGGGAACTGGTGCTGGAGGCGCTCGACCATGCCGACGCGGCAGATGCAGCGGATGCGCTGTCCCATCTCGACGCCGAGGCCTACCGCAGCTTCAACATGGTCATCGCCGACGACAGGGACGGCTTCTGGCTGCGCAGCCTGGGCTATGGCGCGGTGGAGGTCGACGAAATCCCCCAGGGTCTGTCGATGCTGACGTCTCTGGACCTCAACGATCCGCGCTCACCGCGCATCAAGGCCTATGGGCCCCGTTTCGCCGACGCCGCGGCGCCCGACCCGGAGGCCGGCGACTGGTCCGCCTGGCAGGCACTGCTGGCGGGCCGGGTTTATGACACAGACGCTGGGCCCCAGGGCGCCATGGCGATCGATACCGGGACAGGGTTCGGTACCGTTTCCAGCTCGCTGATCGGGCTGCCAGACCGGGGCCGGGAAGAGGCGCGGCCGGTCTGGCTGTTCGCCCCGGGGCCGCCGGACAGCGCCGCCTACGCGCCGGTTCCACTCACTGGGTAACACGCCCCGCGCTGGTGAATTGTTTCGCCGCGGTATCGTTGCTATATGCATAGCGCGCCGGGCACATCGCCCGCGCTCATCAGGACAGCACCCTATGGCCCGACGGCGACAGATTTACGAGGGCAAGGCGAAGGTTCTCTTCGAAGGCCCGGAGCCCGGCACGCTCGTTCAGTACTTCAAGGATGACGCCACCGCCTTCAATAACCAGAAGAAGGGGGTGATCACCGGCAAGGGCGTCCTCAACAACCGCATCTCGGAATATCTGATGACGCGGCTGTCGGAGATCGGCGTGCCGAACCACTTCGTGCGCCGGCTGAACATGCGCGAGCAGCTGATCCGCGAGGTCGAGATCATCCCGGTCGAGGTGGTGGTGCGCAACATCGCCGCCGGAACGCTGGCGACTCGTCTTGGCATTCCCGAGGCCACGCCGCTGCCCCGCTCGATCGTGGAATATTATTACAAGTCGGACGAGCTCGGTGACCCGCTGGTCGCGGAGGAACACATCACGGCGTTCGGCTGGGCAACGCCCCAGGACCTGGACGAGATGATGGCCATGTCGCTGCGGGTGAATGACTTTCTCAGCGGTCTGTTCCTTGGCGTCGGCATCCGCCTGGTCGACTTCAAGCTGGAGTTTGGCCGGCTGTTCGACAACGACGAGATGCGCATCGTGCTGGCCGACGAGATCAGCCCCGACAGCTGCCGCCTGTGGGACATCAAGACCAACGAGAAGATGGACAAGGACCGCTTCCGGCGCGACCTCGGCAAGGTCGAAGAGGCCTATCAGGAGGTTGCCCGCCGGCTCGGCATCTTGCCCGAGAGCGGCCCCGCCGACCTTCAAGGCCCGGAGATGCTGCAGTGAAGGCCCGCGTGCACGTAACGCTAAAAGCCGGCGTGCTGGACCCCCAGGGCAAGGCGGTGGAGCACGCGCTGCACGGCCTCGGCTTCGACAGCGTCCAGGGCGTGCGCCAGGGCAAGGTGATCGAGCTGGAGCTCGACGAGACCGACGCCGAGCGCGCCCGCGCCGGGGTCGAGCAGATGTGCGAGAAGCTGCTCGCCAACACCGTGATCGAGAATTACAGCGTCGAGCTGTCGGATTGACCGTACGAGACCGAGCCGCCCGCGCATGAAGGCCGCCGTTATCGTTTTCCCTGGATCGAACTGCGACCGCGATGTCGCGGTGGCGCTGGCGCAAAGCACCGGCGCGCCCGCGGCCATGTGCTGGCACGGCGACCCGGAACTGCCCGATGCCGACCTGATCGTGGTCCCAGGCGGCTTTTCATACGGCGACTATCTGCGCGCCGGCGCCATGGCTGCGCACTCCCCGGCGATGCGCGAGGTGGTCCGCCGCGCCGGCGACGGGGTGCCGGTTCTCGGCATCTGCAACGGCTTTCAGGTCCTCACCGAATGCGGTCTGCTGCCCGGTGCGCTGATGCGTAATGCGTCCCTGCGCTTCGTCTGCCGCGACGTGTATTTGCGGGTTGAGGCGGCGGACGGGCCGTTCGCCGGCGGCTACGCGGCCGACCAGGTGATCCGGGTACCGGTAGCCCATCACGACGGCAACTATTTCGCCGACGATGCCACGCTCGACCGGCTCGAGGGCGAGGGCCAGGTGGTGTTCCGTTATTGCACCCCGGATGGCGCGCTGGACGATGACGCCAACCCCAACGGCTCGCAGCGGCACATCGCAGGGGTGCGCAACGGGGCCGGCAACGTGCTGGGCCTGATGCCGCATCCGGAGCGCCTCGCCGACCCGGCGCTCGGCGGCAATGACGGGCGCGCCATGTTCGACCACCTCGCCGAGGCGCTGTCGTGAGCGCGCCAGCACACCACAACGAGCCGCCGGTAGATGCCGCATTGGCCCGCGACCACGGCCTGACCGAGGACGAGTTCGACAAGATCCGCGAACTGGTGGGGCGCGACGTCAACCTCACCGAACTCGGCATCTTTTCCGCGATGTGGAACGAGCACTGCTCCTATAAATCCTCGCGGCGCTGGCTGAAGACCCTGCCGACCGACGGCCCCCAGGTGATTTGCGGTCCGGGCGAGAATGCCGGCGTGATCGATATCGGCGATGGCCTGGCCGCCGTGTTCAAGATGGAAAGCCACAACCATCCCTCCTTCATCGAGCCCTACCAGGGCGCGGCGACCGGGGTCGGCGGTATCTTGCGCGACGTGTTCACCATGGGCGCGCGACCGGTGGCCAACCTGAATGCGCTGCGCTTTGGCAGCCCGGACCACCCCAAGACCCGGCACCTGGTGTCGGGCGTGGTCGCGGGGATCGGCGGCTACGGCAATTGCGTCGGAATCCCGACCGTGGGCGGAGAGTGCAACTTCCATCCCTCCTACAACGGCAACATCCTGGTCAACGCCATGTCCGTGGGCGTCGCCGACGCCGACCGCATCTTCTACTCCGCGCCGACCGGGGCCGGTCGGCCGGTGATCTATGTCGGCTCCAAGACCGGGCGCGACGGCATCCACGGCGCGACCATGGCGTCCGCCGAGTTCGGCGAGGATTCCGAGGAGAAGCGGCCTACCGTCCAGGTCGGCGACCCATTCACCGAGAAGCTACTGCTGGAGGCCTGCCTGGAGCTGATGGCGACCGATTCCATCGACGCCATCCAGGACATGGGCGCGGCGGGGCTGACCTGTTCGTCCGTCGAGATGGCGGCCAAGGGCGGGCTCGGCATCGATATGGACCTGGACAAGGTGCCGTGCCGCGAGACCGCCATGTCGGCTTACGAGATCATGCTGTCTGAAAGCCAGGAGCGCATGCTGCTGGTGCTCAAGCCGGGCCGGGAAGACGACGCGCGACGGGTGTTCGAGAAGTGGGAGCTGGACTTCGCGGTGATCGGCGAGACCACCGACTCCGGCCGGCTGGTGGTGCGCAAGGATGGCGCCGTGCAGGGCGACCTGCCGATCCCGGCCCTGGCCGACGAGGCGCCGCAATATGACCGGCCCTGGGAAAAGGCGAATACGCCGCCTGCGCTCGATCCCGCGTCGCTGGCGCCGCTTGATGACGCTGCCGCGGCGCTGACGGTGCTGATGGGGTCGCCGGACCTCGCAAGCCGGCGCTGGATCTGGGAACAGTATGACCACATGGTCGGCGCCGACACGGTGGCGCGGCCGGGCGGCGATGCGGCCATCGTGCGGGTTCATGGCACCGCGAAGGGGCTTGCAGCGACCACGGATTGCACCCCGCGCTACTGCAAGGCCGACCCGGAACAGGGTGGCCGCCAGGCGGTCGCTGAGGCCTGGCGCAACCTCACGGCGGTCGGCGCAACACCGCTGGCGGTCACCGACAACCTGAATTTCGGCAACCCGGAAAACCCGGTGATCATGGGGCAGTTCGTTGGCTGTATTAGCGGCATCGGCGCGGCCTGCGCGGCGCTCGACTTCCCGGTCGTCTCGGGCAATGTCTCGCTCTACAACGAGACCAATGGCGAGGCGATTCTGCCGACCCCCGCCATCGGCGGCGTCGGGCTGCTGCAAGATGCCAACAAGGCAGTCTCCGCCGCCCTCCCCGGCGATGGACTGACCCTAGTACTGGTGGGCGAGACTGCCGGCCATCTTGGTGCGTCGCTCTATCTGCGCGAGGTCCTGGACCGCGAGGATGGCCCTCCGCCGCCGGTTGACCTGGAGGCGGAACGGCGGAACGGCGATTTCGTGCGCGGTCAGATTGCGGCCGGCGCAGTTGCCGCCTGCCATGACCTGTCGGACGGCGGCCTCGCGGTCGCGCTGACGGAAATGGCGCTGGCGGGCGATGTCGGCGCGGCACTGGATGGCCCGCCCGACGGGATCAGCCTGGACGGCTGGCTGTTCGGCGAGGATCAGGCACGTTATCTGCTGGCAGTCAGCGACCCGCAACCGCTGATGGCGGCGGCTGAAAAGGCGGGCGTAGCAGCGCGCGCTGTCGGCTCCACCGGCGGCAACGCGTTGACACTGCCGGATAAAGGGGCCATATCCCTCTCCGTTCTACGCCAGACCAACGAGAGCTGGCTGCCGGCCTACATGTCGGCGGACCGGTCCGAAGGCTAACGGAGGAAACGACCCGATGCCGATGGCGTCCGCGGAGATCGAGCGGCTGATCCGGGAGAGCATCCCGGATGCCAAGGTAACCATCGAGGACTTACGCGGGGACGGCGACCACTATGCTGCCCTCGTCGTTTCGCCGGCGTTCGCCGGAAAGACCCGGGTGCAGCAGCACCAGATGGTCTATCAGGCGCTGCAGGGCAAAATGGGAGATGACCTGCACGCGCTGGCGCTGCAAACCGCAGTGCCCGACGACCAGTAGACGACCGCATTCAGGAGCGAGAGGGACCTGTTTCGATGACCGATAACGTCGTTTTCGACAACATCAAGCGCGAGATCTCGGATAACGAAGTCGTGCTGTTCATGAAGGGAACGCCGATGTTCCCGCAGTGCGGCTTTTCCGCCGCTGTCGTGCAGATGCTCAGCGCCGCTGGCGTGAAGTTCAAGGGCATCGATGTGCTTGCCGACCCGTCGCTCCGGCAGGGCATCAAGGAATTCAGCAATTGGCCGACGATTCCCCAGCTCTACATCAAGGAGGAATTCATCGGCGGCTGTGACATCGTCCGGGAGATGTTCGAATCCGGCGAGCTGCAGCAGATGCTGGAGACCAAGGGCGTCGAGACCGTCGCCTGACGGCGGCGCCTCACATCAGGCCGAGCGACCTGAGCTCGGCCACCAGGTGGGGCGGCAGCGTGTCGCCCCCCGCCTCCCCTTGACCCAAATCGGCCGGCGCGTCCGCCGGCTCCAGATACCGCCAGCCCTGATGCGGTCGGCGGGGCTGCGCTTGCGTGCGAATCCACTCCGGCGCCAGAACAAAGGCGCAGCGCTTGCCGCCGTCGGCATCGCCACCGTCCAGCCGTTCGACTGCGGCAATGGGCTGACGCACCAGCACAGCCCCACGAATCACCCAGTAGAGCGACCCGCCGTCGAGGATTTCGTCCACCCGGCGGGGGAAATTGCGCGTCCGGTGTACCAGCGCCCCATCTCTGCGCCCCGGCGCCGCACCACGCAGACGCCGTTTGTGAGCGTCGATCAGTTGTTCGACACTGTCTATTCCGACGCAGAGCTTGAGGATATGGACGGTCATCGCGGCTCGAAGCGCAGGACCGCCGGCTTAATTTGCCGGCGGTCCGGGAAAGGAAGGGGTCGGTGAAACTTAATCTCGGATGCGGTCATCGCAAGCGCGAAGGCTGGCACAATGTCGATCACAGTGGCGAATGCGCCCCAGACGAAGTCTGCGACCTGGAGGCCCTGCCCTGGCCGTGGCCCGACGACAGTGCGGACGCCATCGAGATGCGCCATATCCTGGAGCATCTCGGCCGCGATACCGCGACCTTCCTGGGCATCATGGGCGAGTTGTGGCGGGTTTGCCGCAATGGCGCGGCGGTCACCATCGTGGTGCCCCATCCGCGCCACGACGCCTTCCTCATTGATCCGACCCATGTCCGCCCGGTGCTGCCGCAGACCCTGGAGATGTTCTCCCAGCGGCGCAACCGGGAATGGCTGGCCGCCGGCAACGCCAACACGCCACTGGGCCTCCAACTGGGTATCGATTTCGAGCTCACGGGCACCGAGTACCGGCTGGACGAACCGTGGCAAAGCCAGTTCGCCGCCGGGGCGCTGAACGCGGACGCGCTCAACGACGCGGTGCGCCGCTACAACAACGTGATTGCCGAGGTCGAGATCGTGCTGCGGGCTGTCAAGCCCGCCGGCGGATCAGCGTGAGTAGTACTCGATGACGAGGTTCGGCTCCATCTGCACCGGATAGGGCACGTCCGCGAACTTCGGCGCACGCACGAAGCTGCCCTTCATGCTGCGATGGTCGGCGGTGACGTATTCCGGCACGTCGCGCTCCGCCAGCTCGATGGCCTCGAGCACCAGCGGCATTTCCCGCGACTTTTCCTTCACCTCGATGATGTCGTTGTCACGCACCTGGTAGGACGGGACATTGACGATGCGGCCGTTGACCAGCACGTGCTTGTGGCTAATGAACTGGCGCGCGGCGAAGACAGTGGGCACGAACTTCATGCGGTAGATCACCGCGTCGAGCCGCCGCTCCAGCAGCTCGATCAGGTTCTCGCCGGTGTCACCGCGGCGGCGCGTGGCCTCCTCGTAGTAACGGCGGAACTGACGCTCACTGATGTTGCCGTAATAGCCCTTGAGCTTCTGCTTGGCGGCGAGCTGCAGGCCGAAGTCGGACGGCTTGCGGCGGCGCTGGCCATGCTGGCCCGGGCCGTATTCCCGCTTGTTGAACGGGCTCTTGGGGCGGCCCCAGAGATTGACGCCAAGGCGCCGGTTGATCTTGTACTTCGAGCGTACGCGCTTCGTCATTTCTGTTCTTCCTTCTGGATCTCTATGGTTTTTGTCCCGGTAGGCCCGACAGTGTCGCAGCGGGACCTCAAGGTCCGCGTTCCCGGGAATGGCGGCGGAGTATAGTTATCCCCAGCCGCGTGTCAAAGGCGCTTTCGTACCGCAAAAAAGAGCAGCACAGGGACTGACAGATGATCGAACCGCAGGACGTAATCGCGCTGGGTGTGGGCAGCGCCGTGATTGGCTCACTGCTCGGCGGCGTGATGCTGATGGTTGGCCTGTCGATCGCTCAGCAGGGCCTGTTCTTCGTCGGTTACGGGGTGGTGCTGGGGGCGGCGGTGGTGCCGGCACTGATTGGCTACGCCATGGCGCGGCGGCTTGCCGCCCGCCTCTAGTCCGTCCTGTCCTGCCGCCGGATCAGCCCGGCGACGATGCCGTGCAGGGTGCGGACCTCCTGCTCGGTGGGTTCGGCGCGCAGGAACAGGTTGCGGATGTTGCGCACCATTGCCGGGCGCTTCTCCGGCGGCTTGAGAAAGCCGCAGGCATCCAGCTCCCGCTCCAGATGGGCGAAGAAGTTGAGCATCTCTCCGCGCTCCGCCGGTCGGGTCGCGCCCATCGACAGGGTGCGGCCGCTCTCTTCCTCCCCACCCTGCTCTGCCATGCGCCACTCCCACGCCATCATCAGGACCGCCTGCGCGAGGTTGAGAGAGCTGAACGCCGGATTCAGCGGCGCGATCACCAACGCATCCGCCAGGGTGACGTCATCGTTCTTCAGCCCGGCGCGCTCGGGTCCGAACAGGATGCCGGTGGCGGCGCCATCCGGGTCACGCTGCTGCATTTCCGCGACCGCGGCGCGCGGGTCCATCACCGGCTTGGTCATGTCGCGGGACCGCGCCGTGGTGGCGTAGACCCGCGTGAGACCGGCGACGGCCGCCTCGGTATCCTCGAAGATCTCGGCGTTTTCCAGCACCCAGTCTGCTCCGGCGGCCGCGGCGACGGCGCTGTCACTCGGCCAGCCGTCGCGGGGCGCGACGATGCGCATCCGGTCGAGGCCGCAGTTGAGCATGGCGCGCGCCGCGGTGCCGATATTCTCGCCAAGCTGCGGCCGCACCAGGATGACGGCGGGGCCACCGCCCTCGCCGCCGCGGCGCCCGTCGGTGCCGGCCATCAGCCGGTGATGCCGGCCCGGAACAGCCGGTAGGTGATGCTGTCGTGCAGCGCCTGGTAGGAGGCGTCGATGACATTGCCGGACACACCGACCGTCGACCACACATCGCCATTCGCGCCGGCGCTGTCGATCATCACGCGAGTGATCGCGCTGGTCCCGTCCGTCGGCGTGAGGATGCGCACCTTGTAGTCGATCAGGTGCAGGTCCTCGAGGTCCGGGTAGATCGGGATCAGCACCTTGCGCAGCGCGCCGTCAAGCGCGCTGACCGGGCCGTTACCCTCGGCGACGGTCATATGCTCGACGCCACCGGCCTCCAGCTTCACCGTGGCCTCTGACAGGGTGACCAGTTCACCACGGGCGTTCCAGCGCCGCTCATCGAGCACCCGGAAGCTGTTGAGGCGAAAATACTCCGGCACCTCCTGAAGCGCCCGGCGCGCCAACAGCTCGAAGCTCGCACCTGCGCCGTCATAGGCGTAACCCTGGAACTCCCGGGCCTTGACCTCGTCGACCAGCGCCTTGACGCGCTTGTCGCCCGCGTCGAGCGCGATCCCGAGGTCGCGGAACCGGGCGATGATGTTGGACCGCCCGGCCTGATCGGAGATCACCACATGGCGCTCGTTGCCCACCGCCTCGGGCTCGATATGCTCGTAGGTGCGCGGGTCCTTCTCCACCGCCGAGGCGTGCAGCCCCGCTTTGTGGGTAAACGCGATCTCGCCGACAAAGGGCGCGGCCCGGTTCGGCTGGCGATTGAGACGCTCATCCAGGGTCCGCGACACATGGGTCAGCTGCTTAAGCCCGTCGGTGTCGATGCCGGTCTTGAAGCCCATCTTCAGCATCAGGTTGGGGATGATCGAGACCATGTTGGCGTTGCCGCAGCGCTCGCCAAGGCCGTTGAGGCAACCCTGAACCTGCCGCGCACCGGCCTGCACCGCGGCCAGGGAATTGGCGACCCCATTTTCGGTGTCGTTATGGCAGTGGATGCCGAGATGGCTGCCGGGGATGTGGCCCGCGACCTCAGTGACGATGTCGTAGATCTCGTCGGGCAGGGTGCCGCCGTTGGTGTCGCACAGCACCACCCAGCGCGCACCGGCCGCGTGGGCCGCGGTGATGCAGGACAGGGCGTAGTCCCGGTTGTTCTTCCAGCCGTCGAAGAAATGCTCGGCGTCGAATAGCGCCTCGCCTGCCTTCTCGACGCAGTGGGCGACACTTTCGCTGATCATCGCCAGGTTCTCTTCGGTGCTGACGCCCAGCGCCACCTCGGCATGGAAATCCCAGGTCTTGCCCACAAGGCACACCGCCGACGTCCCCGGCGACAGCAACGCGCCGAGGCCCGGATCGTTTGCCGCGCTGCGCCCGGAGCGCCGCGTCATACCGAATGCGGTGAGCGTCGCATGCTCCAGCGCCGGCAGGTCGGCGAAGAAGGTGTCGTCGGTCGGGTTCGCCCCCGGCCAGCCGCCCTCGACATAGTCGACGCCGAGATTGTCGAGTTCGCGGGCAATCGCCTGCTTGTCCACGACGCCGAAGTCGATGCCCTGCATCTGCGCGCCGTCGCGCAGGGTGCAGTCATAGAGATAGACGCGGTTGTCGTCGCTCATCGTGTCTTCCCTCAGGCCCGGCGCCAGGTGGTGCCGGAAGCCGAGTCCTCAAGGATAATACCGTCTGCGGCCAGTTCGTCGCGAATACGATCGGCCTCGGAGAAATCTCTCGCCGCGCGCGCCGCCTGCCGCGCGGCGATTCGGGCCTCGATATCGTCGTCCGACCCGTCCGCTGCCGCACCACCGTGGAACCACGCCTGGGTGTCGCTCCCCAGCAGGCCGAGCAGACCGGCGGACGCGCGCAGCGCTGTCGGATCGTCGAGGCCGTGCAGCGCCGCAATCGCCGCCGGCGTGTTGAGGTCGTCGCACAGGGCGTCGATCACCGCCGGGGCAGGCTCCCCTTCCCCGGCGCCGTCAGCGGCGCGGTAGAGGCCGTCGAGCTCCGCCTTGGCCTGGGCCAGCCCGTCGCGGCGGAAGTCCAGCGGTTTCCGATAATGGGACTTCAGCAGATAGAAGCGGATCGCCTCACCGGGGACATCCGCCAGCAGGTCGGCGACGGTGAAGAAGTTGCCCAGGGACTTGGACATCTTCTCGCCCTCGACCACCAGATAGCCGTTGTGCATCCAGTAGCGCGCGAAGCGGCTGCCAGGATTGGCGCAGCAGCTCTGGGCAATCTCGTTCTCATGGTGCGGAAACACCAGGTCCAGACCACCGCCATGGATGTCGAACTCGTCGCCGAGATACTTGGTACTCATGGCCGAGCATTCGATATGCCAGCCGGGCCGGCCCCGCCCCCACGGGCTGTCCCAGCCGGGCAGGTCGTCTTCTGACGGCTTCCACAGCACGAAGTCCGCCGGGTCGCGCTTATAGGGGGCAACCTCGACCCGCGCCCCGGCGATCATCTCGTCCCGGTCGCGGTTGGACAGCGCGCCGTAGTTGGGATCGGTGGCCACGGCGAACAGCACATGGCCCTCCGCGGCGTAGGCATGGCCCTTGTCGATGAGCCGTTCGATCATGGCGATCATCTCGGCGATATGGCCGGTGGCGCGGGGCTCCACGTCCGGCGGCAGCGCAGCCAGCGCCGCCATGTCGGCATGGAAGTCCCGGGTCGTCGCCTCGGTAACCTGCTCGATGGACACGCCGCGTTCCTTCGCCGCTGCGTTGATCTTGTCATCTACGTCGGTGATGTTGCGCACATAGGTCACGCGCGGATAGAGGTGACGCAGCAGCCGCGCCAGCACATCGAACACCACAACCGGGCGGGCATTGCCGATATGGGCCCGGTCATAGACGGTCGGACCGCAGACATAGAGCCGCACATGGCCGGGGTCGAGGGGTTCGAAAACCTCTTCCCGGCCTCCCAGCGTGTTGTGCAGGCGCAGCGCGGACACGGCCTAAACCTCTGATATCAAGCGGCTTTTCCCGACAGCCGGGCATGCGCCCGGTCCGGGCCGATGAGGGGTAGCAGATCGCCAAGCTCGGGTCCATGGCCGGCCCCGGTCAGCGCCAGGCGCAGCGGCAGGTAGAGCGCCTTGCCCGACCGCCCGGTCGCCTGCTTCACCGCGCTGGTCCAAGCCTTCCAGGTCGCCCCGTCCCACGGCGCGGGCGGCAGCAGGCCGGCGGCGGCGGCGGCGAAGTCCACATCCTCGATCTGCGGCGTCACCTCACCGAAGCAGACCGTGTGCCACTGCGCCGTATCGGCAAGCCGGTCGAGGTTGCCGCGCACCGCGTCCCAGAACGCGGCGTCGGCGTGATCGAGCCCGAGGGCGGTGAGTCGCGGCGCCGCCTCCTCCCAGTCCATGGCGTGGATCACCTTGCGGTTCAAACGGTCTAGCTCGGCGGGATCGAAGCGCGGCGCAGCGCGGGAGAAGCGGTCGAAGCCGAAGCCTTCGACCAGGGCTTCCATGTTGGGCGCGGCATCGATCGCCTCGGCGGTGCCGAGGAAGGCCAGCAGGCTGACAATGGCGAGGGGCTCGATGCCCTCTGCGCGCAGGTCGCGCAGCGCCAGGCTGCCCAGCCGCTTGGATAGGCCGCCCCCATCGGCGGCGCGCAACAGCGGCAGATGCACGAAGGACATGGCCGCTGCATCCCCGCCCAGTGCGCCAATCAGCTGCAGCTGGGCGGCGGTATTGGCGACATGGTCCTCGCCGCGGATGACATGACTGACCGCGAGTTCCACGTCATCGACGCAGGAGGTGAGCGTGTAGAGCGGCGCGCCGTCGGCGCGCACGATCACCGGGTCGCTGAGATCGGCCCCGTCGAACTGCACCGGCCCGCGCACCAGATCGGTCCAGGCGATGGGTTCGTGGTCGAGCTTGAAGCGCCAGTGGGGTTTCCGGCCCTCTGCCTCCAGCGCGGCCCGGTCCGCCGCACCAAGGTCGAGGGCGGCGCGGTCATAGATCGGCGGCTTGCCCGCCGCCGACAGCCGCCGGCGTTTCAGCGCCAGTTCCTCCGGCGTCTCGTAGCAAGGATAGGCGCGCCCGGCCGCCGCCAGCACATCGAGCGCCGTACGGTAGCGGTCCATGCGATCCGACTGGGCGGCCCGTTCGTCCCAGTCGAGGCCGAGCCAGGCCAGGTCCTCTTCGATGCCCGCCGCGTAGGCCGGATCGGAACGTTCCGCGTCGGTATCGTCGAGGCGCAGCAGGGCGCGGCCGCCGGCATGGCGCGCAAAAAGCCAGTTCGCCAGCGCGATGCGCGCGTTGCCGATATGGAGCCATCCGGTCGGGCTGGGCGCGAAGCGCACACGCACGGCCATGGCGGTCAAATCTGTGCGGTGAAGGCGTTGGTGATCGGGTAACGCCGGTCCTTGCCGAAGGCGCGGCGGGTGATCTTCACCCCCGGCGGCGCCTGGCGGCGTTTGTATTCGGCGCGGTCGAGCAACACCCAGACCCGGCGCACCACTTCAGGCTCGAAGCCGCGCTCTACGGTCTCCCTGAACGACAGCTCCAGCTCGATCAGGCAGTGCAGGATGGCATCAAGGATTTCGTAGGGCGGCAGGCTGTCCTGGTCGGTCTGGTCGGGCTTCAACTCGGCGGACGGCGCCTTCGTGATGATGCGCGGCGGCACCACTGTGCCTTCGGGACCGAGCAGCCCGTCGGGCCGCACCTGATTGCGCCATTCGGACAGCTGATAGACGGTCGTCTTATAGACATCCTTCAGCACCGAGAACCCGCCGCACATGTCGCCGTAGAGGGTGGCGTAACCGACAGACATCTCGGATTTGTTGCCGGTGGTCAGCAGCATGTCGCCGGTGTGGTTGGAAAGCGCCATCAACAGCAGGGCCCGGGCGCGCGGCTGCACGTTTTCCTTGGTCACGCCCTCAGACGGCCCACCGAGAGACGGTGACAACATCTTGTCGAACGCCTCCATCGCCGGCCAGATCGGTACGTTATCGAGTGCGGTGCCGAGCAGCTCCGCTGCCTCCTCAGCGTCCTCTAGGCTTTCCTCGGAGGTGAAGGGCGAAGGCATCATCACGCAGCGCACCCGGTCTTCCCCCAGGGCATCCACCGCAACCGCGGCGCTCAGCGCGCTGTCGATACCGCCGGACAGGCCGATGATCAGGCCGGGGAAGCGGTTCTTCTCCACATAGTCGCGCAGGCCGGCGACCATGGCGCAGTAGATCGCCTCCACGCCCTCGGGCGCCGGGGAAATCGGCCCGGTGGCGCAGCGCCAGCCATCGCTGGCGCGCTCCCATTCCAGCACCTCGAAATCCTCGGCCCAGCTCGCTGCTTTGGCGGCCAGCGAACAGTCCGCGTTGAGCACGAAGGACGAGCCGTCGAACACCAGCTCATCCTGGCCACCAAACTGGTTCACGTAGAGCAACGGCAGCCGGGTCTCGGTGACCCGGGAGACGGCGAGGCTGAGCCGCTCGTCCCCCTTGTCGACCTCGAACGGCGAGCCGTTCAACACCACGAGGACCTCCGCGCCGGATTCCTGCAGGCACTCCGCCACGTCCGGGGCCCACATGTCCTCGCAGACCAGTACGCCGAGGCGGACACCCCGGAAGTTGATCGGGCCGGGCATGGGGCCCGGCGTGAAGATGCGCTTCTCGTCGAAGACACCGTAGTTCGGCAGGTCGTACTTGAAGCGCACGGCGGCGACGCGGCCACCATCAAGCAACACCGCGGCGTTGTAGAGCTTACCCTCCTCGCGCCATGGCGTGCCGATCAGCATCGCCGGGCCGCCGTCGGCGGTTTCCTCGGTAAGCGCCCGGACCGCCGCCTCGATGCGGTCCTGGAACATTGGCTTGAGAACCAGGTCCTCAGGCGGATAGCCCGCCGTGACCAGCTCGGAGGTGACCACGAGGTCAGCGCCCTCGGCTGCCGCACGGGCGCGCGCCTCGCGCAACTTTTCCAGATTGCCGGCGACGTCGCCGACCGTCGGGTTGAGCTGCGCGATGGCGATGGCGAGGCGGTCAGTCATAAGGCGCAGACCGGGGACGGAGCCACGGCCGGCGCGGCGCTACTGCGCCGCAACCGGCGCGGCCTGGCCGTTGCGCTGCCGCCGCGTCTTCAGCTCCTCTGCCAGCAGGAAGGCCATCTCCAGCCCCTGCTGCGCGTTGAGCCGCGGATCGCAGTGGGTGTGATAGCGGTCGGCCAGACCCGATTCGGTGATCTCCTGGGCGCCCCCGATACACTCGGTGACGTCCTGGCCCGACAGCTCCAGATGGACGCCCCCCGGATGGGTGCCCTCGGCCTCGTGCACATCGAAGAAGCTGCGCACCTCCGACAAGATGGCGTCGAAGCTGCGGGTCTTGTAGCCGCTTGACGCCTTGACCGTGTTGCCGTGCATCGGGTCGCAGACCCAAACCACCTTGCGGCCCTCGCGGGTGAGCGCGCGCAGCAGCGGCGGGAACTTCTCTTCCACCAGATCGGCGCCCATGCGCTGGATGATGGTGATGCGGCCGGCCTCGTTCTCCGGGTTCAGCAGATCAAGGATGCGCAGGATCTCGTCCGGGTCCGAGCTCGGCCCCGCCTTCAGCCCGAGCGGATTGCCGACGCCGCGCAGAAACTCGACATGCGCGCCGTCAGGCTGACGGGTGCGGTCACCGATCCACAGGAAGTGGGCCGAGGTGCCGTACCAACCGCCGGTGGTGCTATCGACACGGGTCATTGCCTCCTCGAAGCCCAGATGCAGGGCCTCGTGGCAGGTGTAGAACTCGGTTTCGCGGATCTGCGGCGTCGACTCCGATGTCAGGCCGCAGGCCGCCATGAAGGCGAGCGTCTCGTCGATGCGCGACGCCAGGTCCTGATAGCGCGCGCCCTGGGGCGAATCGGCCACGAAGCCGAGGGTCCAGCGGTGTACCTCATGCAGGTCGGCATAGCCGCCCTGCGCAAAGGCACGCAGCAGGTTCAGCGTCGCCGCCGACTGGTGGTAGGCCTTCTTCAGGCGCTCGGGATCAGCGGTCCGCGCCTCGGGCGTGAACTCCATGCCGTTGATGCTGTCGCCCCGGTAGCTCGGCAGGGTGACGTCGCCGACGGTCTCGTGGTCGGACGAGCGCGGCTTGGAGAACTGACCCGCAATGCGGCCCATCTTCACCACCGGGCAGCTCGCGCCAAAGGTCAGGACAGCCGACATTTGCAGCAACACCCGGAAGGTGTCGCGAATCTTATCGGCACTGAATTCGGCGAAGCTCTCGGCGCAATCGCCGCCCTGCAGCACGAAGCTCTCGCCGTTGGCGGCGCGGGCCAGTTCGGCCTTCAGCTTGCGCGCCTCACCGGCGAAAACCAGCGGTGGAAACGCCCGCATCTCGTCTTCCGCCCGTGCCAGGGCGTCGAGATCGGGGTATTCCGGCTGCTGCTTGATAGGCATGCCCCGCCAGCTATCGGGGGTCCATTTGCTGACCATGATCGCGCTCGTTCGGTTTGAAGTGTGACGAAGCCTACGCGTATACGCCGCGCGGGCGGCGATTGCCAGCGCGAAATTGGCGCAATCCCGCGGGTTCGCGCTAGTCCGCGGCTTCCTTCTCAGGCGGCGGCAGCGGCTCACGCATGGTCACCAGCTCCTCGGCTGCCGTCGGATGCAGGCCGATGGTGGCATCGAACTGGGCCTTGGTGGCGCCGCAGTTCATGGCGACCGCAATGCCCTGGACGATTTCCGGCACATCGGCGCCCGCCATATGGCAGCCCACCACCCGGTCGCTCGCTTTCTCGACGATCAGCTTCATGAAGGTCCGCTCCTGGCGACCCGACAACGTGTGCTTGAGCGGCCGGAAGCGGGCTTCGTAGATGTCGACATCGCCATGGGCGGCGCGGGCCTCGGCCTCGGTGAGGCCGGCGGTGGCCGCAGGGGGAATGCAGAAGATCGCCGTGGGGATGTTGTTATAGCTGACGCTCCGATTGCCGCCGGCGAACAGGTTGTCGGCCAGCGCATGGCCTTCTGCGATCGCCACCGGGGTCAGGGCGACCCGGTCGGTCACGTCACCCACCGCAAAGATGTGCGGCACGTTGGTGCGGTAGTCCGCATCGACGATCACCGCGCCCTTGTCATTCAGCGCGACGCCCGCGGCGTCCAGGCCGAGGTCGGCGGTGTTGGGGTTACGCCCGGTGGCGAACATCACGCAGTCGGTCTCCACCACCTCACCGTCGGTGAGATGGGCGAGCAGGCAATCACTGGTCTTCTCGATCTTCACCACGTTGGCGTCGAAGCACAGGTCGATGCCCGACGCGCCAAGTTCCTCGGCAAGGAAGCCGCGCAGGGAGTCATCGAAGCCGCGCAGGAACAGCGACCCCCGGTAGACCAACTTGGTCTCCGCACCCAACCCGTTGAAAATGCCGGCAAATTCGACCCCGATATAACCGCCGCCGACGACGATCACCCGCTTGGGCATCTCCTCGAGATAGAACGCCTCGTTCGACGTGATGGCGTGCTCGCGCGCGCCCGGGATGTCGGGCACCACGGGCCAGCCGCCGGTGGCGATGAGGATTTTCTCAGCGGTTACAGTACGGTCGCCGATCTGCACCTCGTGGGGGCTCAGCATCTTGGCGCGGCCCTCGATCAGCTCGACCCCGGCGCCTTCGAGCAGCCGCCGGTAGACGCCGTTGAGCCGGCTGATTTCCTGGTTCTTGTTGGCGATCATCCGCGCCCAGTCATGGGTGGTGTCGCCGACAGTCCAGCCGAAGCCACCGGAATCCTCGAAGTCGTGGCTGTAATGGGCGGCGTAGGAGAACAGCTTCTTCGGCACGCAGCCAACGTTGACGCAGGTGCCGCCGAGGTAGCGATCCTCGCAGATACCGACCCGCGCACCGTGGCCGGCGGCGATGCGCGCCGAGCGCACCCCGCCCGACCCCGCACCGAGCACGAAGTAGTCGAAGTCGTAATCCGCCATGATCCCCTCCCGCCCGGGTCGGCTACTGGATGCCGCCGAGGCAGATGTATTTGATCTCCAGATAGTCATCCATGCCGTATTTCGACCCCTCGCGGCCGATGCCGGATTCCTTGACCCCGCCGAACGGCGCGACCTCGTTGGAGATGATGCCCGTGTTGACGCCGACAATGCCGTAGTCGAGCTGCTCGGCAGCGCGCCAGATACGGCCGATGTCGCGGCTGTAGAAGTAGCAGGCGAGGCCGAACTCGGTGTCGTTGGCCATTGCCACCGCATCCGCGTCGGTCTTGAAGCGGAACAGTGGCGCCACCGGCCCGAAGGTTTCTTCGCGCGCCACCGCCATATCCGGGGTAACGCCGGTCAGCACGGTGGGCTCGAAAAAGGTGCCGCCCAGGGCATGGCGGCTGCCGCCGGCAGCCACCGCTGCACCCTTGCCGACCGCATCTGCGATGTGCGCTTCAACCTTCTCCACCGCGGCCATGTCGATCAGCGGGCCTTGATGGGTCACACCCTTCAGGCCATCGCCGACGGTGAGCTTCGCGGCTGCTTCCGCTAGCCGGGCGGAGAACTCCTCATAGACCCCGTCCTGCACCAGGAAACGGTTGGCGCAGACGCAGGTCTGCCCAGTGTTGCGGTACTTGGACGCGATCGCGCCCTCGATCGCCTCGTCCATGTCGGCGTCGTCGAAGACAATGAACGGCGCGTTGCCGCCCAGTTCCATGGACACCTTCTTCATGGTGCCGGCGCACTGCTGCATCAGCACCTTTCCAATCTCGGTGGAGCCGGTGAACGTCAGTTTGCGCACGATAGGGTTGGCGGTCAGCTCGCCGCCGATCTCACGGCTGCCGCCGGTGACGACGCTGAACACCCCCTTGGGCACGCCGGCGCGCTCCGCCAGCTCCGCCAGCGCCAGCGCCGAATAGGGCGTGTAGGTAGCGGGCTTGGCGACCATGGTGCAGCCCGACGCCAGCGCCGGCCCCGCCTTTCGGGTAATCATGGCGGACGGGAAGTTCCACGGCGTGATCGAGGCGCAGACGCCGATCGGCTGCTTGATCACCACCAGGCGCTTGTCGGCCTGGTGCTGCGGGATGACATCGCCGTAGACGCGCTTCGCTTCCTCAGCGAACCATTCGAGGAACGACGCCGCATAGACGATCTCGCCCTGGGCCTCGGCCAGCGGTTTGCCCTGCTCGGCCGTCATCATGCGGGCCAGGTCCTCAGAATTCTCGACCATCAGCTCACCCCAGCGCTTGACGATGCCAGCGCGCTCCTTGGCCAACAGGTCGCGCCAGGCCGGCAGTGCCTGCTCGGCGGCTTCGATGGCACGACGGGTCTCGTCGGCGCCCATCTTCGGGATCGTGCCCAGCGCGCTGCCATCCGCCGGATTTGAGACGGTCAGGGTCTGGCCGGAGTCGGCGTCCGCCCAGGCGCCGTCGATGTAGCACTGCTGACGGAACAGCGAAGGGTCCTTGAGTTCCATGGCTGCGATCCTTCCTCCAGGTCGGCTTTGGTTGGGCGCGAGTATAGCGGGGGGCGGCAGGTCGGGCTAACCACGCAAAGTTTGATCTGGGTCAAGGAAATGCCCGCCCCCGGGGTGTAGGAAGATGGTGCGGGAGCGATGCTCTCGCAGCAATCCTCTCAATCCCGCAACGGGCCGCGTCGGCCTCCCATCTGGCGCGGCCCACCCTTTTTCGACGGCCTAGCTGTTGGCGAGAAAGGCGTGGTATTCGCCGACCAGGCTCTTCACCGCCGCCTTGAAGATGCGCTCGCCATGCTCCGGCTTGGCCAGCACCGGCCAGGAGCCAGAGCGGCCATCCGGGCACAGCTCGCGATGGTCTTCGGTATCAAAGTAGCGACGGCGGCGCGGGCCGACTGGATCCATCTCCGCCTGCTTGATCGCCTCAGGCACGAGATACTGAAGCACGGAGATTTCCGAGCAGGTGGCGTGGGTGCCGTCATGCTCGCCGAAAATCTCCTGCGACAGCGCGCGCACGTCGGCGTGTTCCCACCAGTCGTAGCGGATGCAGCCGACCCGCGGCACACTGCCCGGGTAGACGCTGGATCGCGCATAAATCTCGGAAAAGGCCGCGCTCAGCGGGTCGCGATTGCCGCCATGGCCATTGATGAAGAAGAAGCGGGTGAAGCCATGGCGCGCCAGCGAGAAGACAATGTCGTGCACCACCGAGATCAGGGTGCTGGGCATGTAGGTGATGCTGCCTGGCCAGGCCATGTGGTGCTGGGCCATGCCGATGCTGATGCAGGGCGCCACCAGCGCGCCGGTCTCCTCACCGACGCCCTTGGCGATGGCTTCGGCGGACAGCGCGTCGGTGCCGATCAGGCCGTTGGGCCCATGCTGCTCGGTCGAGCCGATGGGCACGATGATCCCGGTGGATGATTCCAGGTAGGTTTCGACCTCCTGCCAGGTGGCATGGTGCAAGAGCATGGCGCTTCCTCCCCTCTGTGTGGGTTCTGTATCGGTTTTTCGGTGCGGGCCGGTTGGGATATGTTACAGCCGGGTCGCCGGTCCGTCCGGTTTCCCGTTCCCCGCCCGTCCTGGGCGGCACAGTTTTTCCGGGAGCCCCCGATGACGACATCCCGCAAGCGGACCCGCCGGCTCGCCGGCGTGTTCCCCTACCTTGTCTCGCCCGTCGATGCCCGTGGCCGGGTCAAGCAGGCACCGCTCGCCGACCTGGTCGACCATGTGGTGAAGCAAGGCGTACACGGCCTGACGCCGCTGGGCAGCACAGGCGAGTTCGCCTATCTCGACTGGGCGCAGAAGCGCGATGTGGTCCAGACGGTGATTGATGCCAACGCCGGGCGGGTCCCGGTGGTCGCCGGTGTCGCGGCAACCACCACGGCGGATGCGGTTCGCCAGGCCGAGGCCTTCGCCGAGATGGGCGTGGACGGCATCCTCGCGGTGATGGAGGCTTATTTTCCGGTCCCCGAGACCGGGGTGGTGGAATACTTCAGCGCGATTGCCCGCGCGGTCGACCTGCCGGTAGTGCTCTATACCAACCCGCAGTTCCAGCGCTCGGACCTCACGCCCGGCGCCATCGCGCAGCTCGCGAAGATCGACAACATCCGCTACCTCAAAGACGCGTCGACCAATACCGGCAGGCTGCTCAGCCTGATCAACGGACTGGACGGGCGCATCGAGATCTTCAGCGCATCCGCCCACATCCCCGCCGCAGTGATGCTGATCGGCGGCGTCGGCTGGATGGCCGGCCCGGCCTGCCTGATCCCGAAGCAGTCGGTGCGGCTCTACGACCTGTGCAAGGCCGGCAAATGGCGCGCCGCAATGACCCTGCAGCGTAAGCTGTGGGCGGTGAACCAGGCTTTCGCGAAACATTCACTTGCCGCCTGCATCAAGGGCGGTCTTGAAATGCAGGGCTTCCGGGTCGGGGCGCCGCTGCCGCCGCAACCGCCACTCTCGCGCGAAGGACGCGCCGAGGTGCGCCGGGCATTGCAGTCGGTGGGCGCCCTTTAGCCTTCCTGCCGGAAGCGTCTGTACGCACAGGGGTACCATGACCGAGCGACTGATTCTGACCAACGCGCAGGTGGTGACGCGCGACCGCTTCTTTACGGGCACTGTGGAGGTCGATGGCAGCGACATCGTCGCCGTTGGTGAGGGCCTGAGCAGCGCGCCCGGCGCCATCGACTGCGAGGGCGATTACGTGTTGCCGGGCCTGATCGACGTCCATACGGACAACCTGGAACGCGAGATGGAGCCCCGCGCCGGCGTCGCCTGGCCCGAGCTTGCGGGCCTGCTGGCCCATGACCGGCAGATCGCCGCTGCCGGCATCACCACGGTGCTGGATGCCCTGTCGATCGGCTTTCGGGCCAGCGCCAGCAAGGGCCGCCAGCGTGCCATCCGCTTCTATGGCGGACCGCTGGCCGCCTATCAGGACCAGGGGCTGCTGCGCGCCGAGCACCTGCTGCATCTGCGCTGTGAACTGAACAGCCCGGACGTCCTGGAATGGTGCGAGACGCTGGTCGACAGCCCGCTGACCCGGCTTGCCTCGCTGATGGACCACACGCCGGGCCAGCGCCAGTGGCGGGACGTGGAGATGTGGCGCAAGTACATCCGCGGCAAGCGCTCGGTCACCGATGCGGACCTGGACGCCATGCTGGCGCAGAACCTGGAGACCCAGGAAGCGTGGGTCGGGCCGAACCGCAAGGCGCTGCTGGAGATGTTCCGCGCGCGCGGCCTGCGTACCGCCAGCCACGACGACACCACCGTGGAGCATGTCGACGAGGCCGCGGCGGACGGCATCCACATCAGCGAGTTCCCCACCACCGAGGAAGCGGCCGCCGCCGCCCACGCGCGCGGCATGCTGAACGTGCTGGGCGGGCCGAACGTGGTGCTCGGCCGTTCGCACAGCGGCAACGCCTCGGCCCGCGAGCTGGCATCAAAAGGGCTGATGGACCTGATGTCATCGGACTACGCGCCGATGAGCATGATCAACGCGGTGTTTGCCCTGGCAGACCATGCCGGCCTCAACCTCCCAGCCGCGGTCTGCACCGCCAGCGCCAACCCGGCGGCCGAACTGGGCCTGGATGACCGCGGCGAGATCGCCACGGGCAAGCGCGCCGACTTGGTGCGGGTCAGCCGGGTGGAAGAGGTTTCCGTGGTCCGTGCGGTGTGGCGGGCGGGCCAGCTGATCGCCTAGACCCGCCCGTCCGGCGGCGCGTCAGCCGCCGAAATACGCCTTGGTCCCGTGCGCCTCGACCGCGTCCGCGATGCGCTGCAGCGCATGCACGTAAGCCGCCGTGCGCATGTCGAGGCCCTTGTCCTGGCCCATACCCCAGATCGCCAGCGCCTCGGGCTCAATGATCTCCTTGAGCCGTCGGTGCACCTCGTCGACGCCCCAGTAGTAGCCGGCCTTGTTCTGGACCCACTCGAAGTAGGACACGGTGACACCGCCCGAGTTGGCGAGGATGTCGGGAATGACCACCTTGCCGGCCTCGTTGAGGATGGTATCGGCGGCCGGGGTTACCGGGCCGTTGGCCAGTTCCAGGATCACCGGCGCGATGATATTCGGCGCGTTCTCCAGAATAATCTGGTTCTCCATCGCGGCGGGAACCAGCACGTCGCACTCGGCCTCAAGCAGTTCGGCGTTGGTCATCTCCTTCGCCGTGCCGTTGGTCGGCGCACCGTTGAGCGTGCCCTTGTCCTGCTTGTGCTGCATTACCTCCAGCGGATCGAAGCCGTCCGGGTCATAGATCGCAGAGCGCGAGTCGGACGTACCGATAATCTTGTAGCCGTCCGCATGCAGCAGCCGGGCGCAATGGAAACCGGCATTGCCGAAACCCTGGACGATGACGCGGCTCTTTTCCGGCGACACGTCGAGCTGCTTTTCGAGATGGCGCAGCGCGTAGTAGCCGCCGCGGCCGGTGGCGTCGTCGCGGCCGACAGACCCGCCCAGCGGGATCGGCTTGCCGGTGATCACCGATGGCGTCGGCTGGTCGGCCATCTTGGAATACTCATCCGCCATCCAGGCCATAACGATGCCGTTGGTGTACATGTCCGGTGCTGGCACGTCGCGGTCCGGGCCGATGAAGCGCGAGAAGGACTGGATGTAGGCGCGTGAAAGGCGCTCCAGCTCGGTGCGCGACAGCTTGCGCGCATCGACCGCGACCCCGCCCTTGCCCCCGCCGTACGGCAGGTTGGCCACGGCGCATTTGAAGGTCATCCAAAAGGCCAGCGTCATCACTTCGTCGAGGTTGACCGCCGGGTGATAGCGGATACCGCCCTTGGTCGGCCCGCGGGTATCGTCATAACGGCAGCGCCAGGCCTTGAACGACTTCATGGAGCCGTCGTCCATGCGGACGTGCAGGCTGCAGGCGAGCGTTTCCTTCGGGTACTTCAGCTTCTCGACGACTTCCTTATGGATGTCGAGATGCTTCGCTGCGGCGCGCAAACGTTTGCGCGCCTTGGCAAAGAGTCCTGCCATGGTGATTTCCCCCCTAATTTCTGCCGCTCGTGGGTGGCGGCATCCCTACCCGCGTATTGTGGTGGGTTTGCCGGGGGCCGGCAACCACGGACAAGGCTGCTTTCCTACACGGAAAACGCGACGTTGCCTTGACTTCACGATATTGGAGACGGCAATTTGTAAGTCGGGGTGTCACATCCCGGACGTGTTTTTGCGAGGACGACAAGGATATGGCGGCAGGGGCTGGGGCAACCATACTCGTCGGCGCGTCAGCCGAACGGTATCGGTTCTTGGTGCATGCGTTCAGCACGAAAGGGCTGCAAGGCACCCAGTGCGTCTACGCCGTGACGGTTCGCTTCCAGAAACCCGACGGCGGCGTCGGCCAGCGGCTTCTCTTTGTGGGTGAAAGCAACAACCTCGCCCAGGAACTGCTCAACCACGCCGAACTCGCCTGCCTGCAGAAGAACAAGGCGAATTGCGTGCTGGTCCATGAGGATTTGAACGAGCGGTCGCGCCGCGCCAAGGCGAACGACCTGCTCAACAAATACGTCACCAAGTGTAACCAGTAGGCCGCCCGGCGGCCTGAAGCCCGGCGACCCGGACTACGCGGCGGAGCGTGCTGCCGCGCAGACGCTGTCGATGCTGTCGCCGAGGCGGGCGACGATCTCGTCCAAATCCCCTTCGGTCACGATAAACGGCGGCGCCAGCAGCACATGGTCGCCGCTCTTGCCGTCTGCGGTGCCGCCCGCCGGGTAGCACATCAGTCCGCGCTGCATTGCTTCTTCCTTGATACGCGCATGCAGCTTCAGCGCCGGATCGAAGGGTTCCTTGGTGGCCCGGTCGGCGACCAGTTCGATGCCGCGGAACAGGCCGCGGCCGCGGATGTCGCCGACATGGGGATGGTTGCCGAGCCGCTCGACCAGCGCCTCGGCGAGGTACTCGCCGCGCGCCCGCACCTGGGCCAGCAGCCCACGGTCACGGATTGCATCCTGCACCGCCAGTGCAGCCGCACACGCCGTGGCATGGCCCATATAGGTGTGGGTGTGGGCGAAGTTGCCGGTACCGTCGCGAAACGCCGTGAACAGCTTCTCCGACACCAGCACTGCGCCAATCGGCTGATAGCCCGCGCCAAGCCCCTTGGCGATGACCAGAAGATCGGGGCTCACCCCCTCCTGCTCGCAAGCATGCAGTGTGCCGGTACGGCCCATGCCGCACATCACCTCATCAAGGATCAGCAGGATGCCGTGGCGGTCGCAAATCTCACGGATACGCTTGAAATAGCCCGGGGCCGGGGGCACGACACCGGCGGTTGCGCCAACCACGGTCTCGGCGATAAAGGCGAAGACGCTGCCGGGCCCGAGGCGCTCGACCTCTGCCTCCAGGGCATCGGCGGCGCGCCGGCCATATTCCTCAGGTGTCTCGTCGGGGCGCCGGTGGCGGTACTCGAAGCAAGGCGGGATATGCGCGGAGTCGACCAGCAGCGGTGCGAAGGCGGCACGGCGCCAGGCGTTGCCGCCAACCGCAAGCGCCCCCAGCGTGTTGCCGTGATAACCCTGCCAGCGCGAGACGATGTGCTTGCGGTCTGGCTCGCCGATCTCGACGAAATACTGCCGCGCCATCTTGATTGCCGCCTCGACGGCCTCGGAGCCGCCGGAGACGTAGAACACCTTCTCAAGCCCATCGGGCGCATCAGCGACCAGGCGATCGGCCAGCACCTCCGCCGCCTCAGTCGTGAAGAAGGCAGAATGGGCGTAGGCGAGTTGGTCGACCTGGCCATGCAGCGCGGCGCGCACCGCCGCATCATCGTGGCCCAGGCAGGACACCGCAGCGCCGCCCGAGGCGTCGATATAGCGCTGCCCTTTGTTGTCGATGACGTGAATGCCCTCCCCGCCCACGGCGATCCGCGGGGTGGTTCGGGCGTCGCGATGAAAAACGTGGCTCAAGGCCGGCTCCCGTCAGGTAGCGATGGCGGCATCATCCGCCGATATGCCGGCTGATGCAATTGTCCGCGACGGTATCAGCGGATACCTTTAATTCCCACCCGGCGTTCCCACCGAATCGGCGAGCTTTCATGGACATTCGAGATCACATCCGCGGCATTCCGGATTTTCCCAAGCCCGGCATCCTGTTCTACGACATCTCTACCCTGCTGCGGCATCCGGACGCCTGGCAGGTCACCATGGGCCGCATGGCGGCGGCGGTGCGGCCGTTCCAGCCCGACATCATCGCCGGCATCGAATCCCGGGGCTTCCTGGTCGCCGCGCCGCTGGCGCTGAAGCTCGGCTGCGGCTTCATCATGGTGCGTAAGCCGGGCAAGCTGCCCGGCGCGACGGTCGGCCACGACTATGACCTGGAATACGGCACCGATCGGGTGGAAATCCAGCAGGACGCGGTCGTCCCCGGACAGAAGGTGGTGGTGGTCGACGACCTGCTGGCGACCGGCGGCACCATGGCGGCTGCCGTGTCGCTGTTCCGCGAGACTGGTGCCGACGTGACGGGCACTGCGGCGATCATCGAGCTCACTTTCCTCAATGGCCGCAAGCGGCTCGACGTGCCGTTCGATACGTTGCTGCAATACGACTCGTGACATGACCGGCCCTGACTCACCGGACGCCCTGCCCGCCTTCGACCCGGCCGTGATGGAGGAGATGGCGGCCGGTCTGTCGCGGGAGTCCCTGGCGCCGGTGCTTCAGACCTTCATCGAGGAGACCCGCAGCCGGGTTGATCAGCTGGATGCGGCGCTCGCGGCGCGCGACTGGAGCACCGTCGAGTTGCACGCACACTCGCTGAAGAGCACGGCGGCGACCTTCGGAGCGCCGGCACTGCGAGCGTTGTCTCTTGCGCTGGAGGAGGCGGCGGCAAGCGGCGATCCGGACAGTGTCCACGCGCTGTGCGCGCAGATGCGTCCGATGGCCGGAGCCGCGCTGGCCGCCGTGGAGGCCTACATCGCCGCGCCGGGGGACTAGGGCCTAGCTGTTGGTATCGAGGGCGTAGCCCGCCGCGCGCACCGTGCGGATGATATCCGCGTCACCCTCGTCGTTCAGTGCCTTGCGCAACCGGCGGATATGCACATCCACGGTGCGCGGCTCCACATGGATGTCCGGGCCCCAAACCGAATTGAGCAACTCCTCGCGGGAGAACACCCGACGCGGGTTGCGCATGAAGAACTCCAGCAGCCGGAACTCGGTCGGGCCAAGATGGATCGGCCGGTCGTCGCGGGTCACCCGGTGGGCCGCGAGGTCCATGCGCACATTGCTGAATTCCAGCGCGTCGTCACCATCGGTACGGCGCGACCGACGCAGCAGCGCCCGTACCCGCGCCAACAGCTCCCCCACCGAGAACGGCTTGGTGAGGTAGTCATCAGCCCCGGTGTCCAGTCCACGCACCCGGTCGGTCTCCTCACCGCGCGCTGTGAGCATGATGATCGGGATATCGCGGGTCTCGCGTTTGCGCCGCAGCTGCCGGCAGACCTCCAGGCCGGATACCACCGGCAGCATCCAATCGAGGACGATCAGGTCAGGCTGTTGCTCGGAAACGACGGTGAGGGCCTCCTCCCCGTCCACGGCTTCGGCTGTGCGAAAGCCGTCCTTTTCCAGGTTGTAGCGCAACATGGTGACCAGGGATGCTTCATCCTCGACCACCAGAACGAGGGGCTTCTGATCGCCCTTCAAACCCTGGCCCTGATAATTCACGCGTCCCGTCCGCTCCTAGTGGTCCGGCTCATGCCGGGATTGACCTCTTGATCGGATGCCGCGCCACCCTTCGGACGGACGTCCTCGAGCGGCTCGCCATGGACCTGGAAGTAAATGTTCTCGGCGATGTTGGTGGCGTGGTCGCCCATGCGTTCGAGGTTTTTGGCGACGAACAGCAGGTGGGTGCACGGCGTGATGTTGCGCGGATCCTCCATCATGTAGGTCAGGAGTTCGCGGAACAGGCTGTCGTGCATCTCGTCGACTTCCTCGTCGCGGTGCCAGACCGCCAGGGCCTTGTCCTGGTCCTGGTCGACATAGGCGTCGAGGATGTCCTTGATCATCTCCTGGATCAGCCGGCCCATGCGCGGTACTGCGCTGGCGGGCCGTACAGGCGGCGCCTGGTTGAGCGCCAGGGCGCGCTTGGCGATGTTCTTGGCATAGTCGCCGATGCGTTCCAGGTCCGAGGCGATGCGCAGCGCGCCGACAATGGTGCGCAGGTCCTTTGCCATCGGCTGGCGCAGCGCGAACAGCCGCACCGTGAACTGCTGGATATCGCGGTCCATGGCGTCCATGCGTGCGTCGTTCTCAACGATGCGCGACGCCAGTTCGTTGTCGCGCCGCCCCACCGCCTGTAGGGCATGCGCAAGCTGCGCCTCAGCCAATCCGCCCATCTCCACGATGGTGCGGTTCAGCTGCGTCAGCTCTTCGTCGTAGGACTTAACGATATGGTCGGCAGGCATGTACCGGGCCTCCGTTTCGCTTCGCGCGCCGGGTCGGATCAGCCATAGCGGCCGGTGATATACCCCTGGGTACGCTCGTCTTTGGGGTTGGTGAAGATCTGCTCGGTGTCCTCGTACTCAACCAGGATTCCCAGGTGGAAGAACGCCGTCTTCTGCGATACGCGCGCCGCTTGCTGCATGTTATGCGTGACGATCACGATCGTATACTGCTCGCGCAGCTCGTCGATCAGCTCTTCCACCTTCGCCGTGGCGATCGGGTCGAGCGCCGAGCACGGCTCGTCCATCAGGATCACCTCGGGGCTCACCGCCACCGCGCGCGCAATGCACAGGCGCTGCTGCTGGCCGCCCGAAAGACCGGTACCGGGCTGTTCCAGCCGGTCCTTCACCTCGTTCCACAGGCCGGCGCGCTCCAGGCTGGTCTGGACGATCTCGTCCATCTCCTCCTTGTCGCGCGCGATGCCGTGGATGCGCGGGCCGTAGGCGATGTTGTCGTAGATCGACTTTGGGAACGGGTTGGGCTTCTGGAACACCATACCGACCCGGGCGCGCAGCTGGACGACGTCGATCTCACGGTCGTAGATGTTCAGCCCGTCGATCTCGATGGTGCCGCCGACGCTGGCGCCCTCCACCGTGTCGTTCATCCGGTTGATACAGCGCAGGAATGTCGACTTGCCGCAGCCCGAGGGCCCGATCATCGCCGTCACCTGTTTCTCGGCAATATCCAGCGACACGCCGAACAGGGCCTGCTTGTCGCCGTAGAAGACATCGACCGCCCGGGCCGCGACTTTCGTTCGCGCGCTCTGGCTGCTGTCGGTCTCTGCCACCTGGGTGTCCATGACGCTCACCACCGCCTCTCAAACTTTTTCCGAAGGAAGATCGCCAGCGCGTTCATGCTGATCAGGAACGCCAGCAGTACCATGATCGCCGCCGAGGTGCGCTCGACAAAAGCGCGCTCGGGGCTGTCCGCCCACAGGAAGATCTGGACCGGCAGCACCGCTGCCGGGTCCGTGAACCCCTGGGGCACGTCAACGATAAAGGCCACCATGCCGATCAGCAGCAGCGGCGCGGTCTCGCCCAGCGCCTGTGCCATACCGATGATGGTGCCGGTCAGGATGCCGGGCATGGCCAGCGGCAGCACATGGTCGGTGACCGTCTGCAGCGGCGAGGCGCCGACGCCCAGCGCCGCCTCGCGGATCGACGGCGGCACCGCCTTCAGCGCCGCGCGCGAGGCAATGATGATGGTCGGCAGGGTCATCAGCGCCAGCACCAGGCCGCCGACCAGAGGCGCCGAGCGCGGCAGTTCGAAGAAGTTGATGAACACCGCCAGGCCAAGCAGGCCGAACACGATGGATGGCACCGCGGCCAGGTTGTTGATGTTGACCTCGATGATGTCGACCAGGCGGTTCTCCTTGGGCGCGAACTCCTCAAGGTAGATCGCCGCGGCAACCGCCAGCGGAAATGCCACCGTCAGGGTCACCACCATGGTCAGCAACGAGCCGATCAGGGCCGCGAGGATGCCCGACAGCTCGGCGTCGCGGGAGTCACCGTTGGTGAAGAAGCGGTGATTGAAATTGAGCCCGATCATGCCCTTCTGGTCGAGCTGATCGACCCAGCCGATCTGCTCGTCACTGAGCCGCCGGTCGGACTCCGGCACGTTGCGGTCGATCTTACCCTTGATGAGCTGGTCGATGTCGTCGTCCGCCGGCACATAGACGGTGATGGTCTGTCCGATCAGGGAGGGATCGGCCATCACGGCGTTGCGCAGTTCGAAGGCAGCTCCGGGGCTCATCAGCGAAGCGAGGCGGCGCTGCGCGCCGCGGCCCTGTACCTCAGGGAACTCGGCAAACAGGGCATCGCGCACCACGCGGCGGAAATTACCCTGGCCGATGATCTCGGGATTGGCGGTGTTCTGCGGGTCGATGAGGTCGCGTTTGACCTCGATCTCAAGGGTGATCTCGGTCTGCAGGAACGCCGTGTAGCCGTTGCTGATGATGCTGTAGAACAGCAGGCATAGTGCGCCGATAGCGAACATGATGGCGACCAGGCCGTACATGCGGAACCGGCCCTCGGCCCGGTAGCGGGCCTTGATGCGGCTGGCGTCGTTGACCGCGGCGCGGCGGCGCGCGATGACCTCGCTGACGTCCTGATGGGTGAAATCGGTGGGCATCAGTCGTACTTCTCCCGGTACTTGCGCACCGTCGCCAGCGCGATGACGTTGAGGCAGAGGGTCACGGCAAACAGCACCAGGGCCAGCGCGAAGGCCGAGAGCGTCTTGGCGCTGTCGAATTCCTGGTCGCCGACCAGCAGGGTGACAATTTGCACCGTCACGGTGGTCACCGCTTCCAGCGGATTGGCCGTGAGGTTGGCGGCGAGACCGGCGGCCATCACCACGATCATGGTCTCACCGATACCGCGCGACACAGCCAGCAGCACACCGCCGACAATGCCTGGAAGGGCGGCGGGGATGACGACTTGGCGCACTGTCTCCGCGGTGGTCGCCCCCATCGCGAAGGAGCCGTCGCGCAGGCTCTGCGGCACGGCGTTGATGACGTCATCGGACAACGACGAGACGAAGGGAATGATCATGATGCCCATGACCAGCCCGGCGGCGAGCGCGCTTTCGGAAGACACGCTGAGCCCGAAGGATTCGCCGAAGCCGCGGATCGCCGGCGCCACCGTCAGCGCCGCGAAGAAGCCGTAGACCACGGTCGGGATTCCCGCGAGCACCTCCAGCAGCGGCTTGACCACCGCGCGCACCCGGTCGCCGGCGTATTCCGACAGATAGATCGCCGAGAACAGGCCGATCGGCACCGCCACGAGCATGGCAATGAAGGTGATCAGCATGGTGCCGGCGAACAGCGGCACCGCACCGAAGGCGCCGGAGCTGCCGACCTGGTCGGCGCGCAGCGCCGTCTGCGGGCTCCATTGCAGGCCGAACAGGAACTCGGTAATCGGCACCTGGGCGAAGAACCGCGCGGACTCGAACAGCACCGAGAGCACAATGCCCATGGTCGTCAGGATGGCGACGGCGGAGCAGGCGATCATGAACACCTGCACCATGGTCTCCACCGCGTTGCGGGCGCGGTACTTGACGTCGATCATCCGCGTGGTGATCGCGCCGGCGATCATGGTCACCGACAACACCACCACGGCCAGCGCGGCAAAACCGGTTTGGCGCAGCCCGTTGTAGTACTCAGCCGCCGCGACCAGGAACGGCTCGGGCGTACCGACGATGATGCCGCGCGCGATGTTCCGCACCTCATTGAGGAACAGTGACATCTGGCCGTCGGAGACCGGGCCGGTGCTGGCCTCGACCCGGTCGCGCAGCAGCGCGTCCGCGATCTGCGGCTCCAGGAAGACCCAGGCGAGATAGATCACCAGGCTCGGCGCGAGGCACCATAACGCCACGAACATGCCGTAGTAGTTCGGCAGCGAGTGGAGGTGATGGATGTTACCCCGGGCCTTGGCGAGCGACCGCTTGCGGCCATACAGGAACCCGAGGAACGCCAGGAGAAAGACAGTCGCGACAAGCACGAAATAGGACATATCGACGAACCGTCCCCCAAAGGTCCGTGGCAGTGCGAGCGGGCACCACCGGCATTCCGAAAAAAGCGTCTAAAGAATGAACCGGGCCAGCCGTCGTGGACCCGGAGCGCAGAAGCATAAGACTTCGGGTGCCGCCCGGCGGGAAAAATCCGCCGGACGGCCACCCGAAGGGGTCTTACATGACGTTGGTAGCGAGGCTACGCACGTCCGAACCGACCTTGTTCCGCTCGGCGTCGGGGAGCGGGATCAGGCCGCGATCGGCGAGGTACCCGTCCGGGCCCCAGGCATTCTCGGAGGTGAACTCACCGAGGAATTCCTTGATGCCGGGGATAACGCCCACATGCGCCTTCTTCACGTAGAAGAACAGCGAACGGGAGACCGGGTAGCTGCCGTCAGCAATGGCGTCGAAGGTCGGGACCACGCCGTCCACCTTGGCGCCCTGGAGCTTGTCGGAGTTCTGGTCGAGGAACGAGAAACCGAAGATGCCGTAAGCGTTCGGGTTCGCGTCCAGCTTCTGAACGATCAGGTTGTCGTTCTCGCCGGCCTCGACGTAGCCGCCATCCTCACGAACCGAGGCGCAGACCTTGCCGCGGGCCTTCTTGTCCAGCGCCATGACTTCCTTGAAGGCCTCGCAGCCCTCTTCCATCACCAGCTCAACGAAGGCGTCGCGGGTGCCGGAGGTCGGCGGCGGGCCGAGAACCTCGATCTTCTTGTTCGGCAGCGACGGGTCGATCTGGTTCCACATCGTGTAGGGGTTCTTCACCAGCTTGCCGTTCTGGGGAACTTCGGCAGCCAGGGCGAGCCAGATCTGGGCGCGGGTCAGGGTCGACTGCTCAGCCTTCTTGGAGTTCGAGAAGGTGATGCCGTCATAACCGATCTTGACCTCGGTGATGTCGGTGACGCCGTTCTTGGCGCACAGCTCCACCTCGGACTTCTTGATGCCGCGCGAAGCGTTGGTGATGTCCGGGTGCTCCGGGCCGACACCGGCGCAGAACAGCTTGAGACCGCCACCAGAGCCGGTCGACTCGATCTTGGGCGCCTTGAAGCTGGTGGTCCGGCCGAACCGCTCGGCGACGACGGTCGCGAACGGGTACACGGTCGACGAACCGACAATGAAAATCTGGTCGCGCGCCTGGGCGCTCGACACCGTCGCGAACGTAGCCGCGGCGGCGATCAGGAGGGTCTTTTTGATCACGCTCACACTCCTCGGAAGAGCTGGGTTGTTTGATCCGGAAAGCGCAGACCCGAAGCCTGCATCGATCTGGGACTGAGTTAGACAAGTGCCCGTGTCGTATATCCCTCCACGGCGACTCCAGTGTGTCGGATTTGTTATGGTTTAATGACATCCATTTCCGGCAGCGCGCCGCGGTCCGCGGCTTGCGTCAGCCGGGCGTCCGGGGTAGTTTCCGGCCCGTCTTTACAGGGACGCCGCCCCGCTTTCTGGTCCGTGCGGCGGACCGTCCCGTACCCTGTCTCGACAGGTTCTCACGATCATTCCGCGGGCCCGGCGCTGGCCGCCGGCCCGCTTTCAATGGGTAGAGGAAACATGAAGAAGATCGAATGCGATGTCGTCGTTGTTGGCGCCGGCAATGCCGCCTTCAGTGCCGCCATGTCGGCCGAAGAGCACGGCAACAAGGTGATCATGCTGGAGAAGGCGTCCGAGGAAGAGTTCGGTGGCAACAGCCGCTTCACCGCCGGCGCGATGCGGGTCGTCTACGAGGGTGTCGACGACATCAAGGCGCTGGTCCCCGATCTCACCGACGAGGAGATCGAGAACACCGATTTCGGCACCTACACCGAGGAGGCCTATTTCGACGACATGGGCCGGATCACCGAGTACCGCACCGATCCGGACATGTGTGAGACCCTGGTCACCCGCTCGCGCGACACCCTGCGCTGGATGAAGGAAAAGGGTATCCGGTTCGCCTGCATCTATGGCCGCCAGGCCTTCAAGGTCGACGGCAAGTTCAAGTTCTGGGGCGGCCTGACGGTCGAGTCCTGGGGTGGCGGCCCGGGCCTGATCGAGGGCTGGCAGCGCGTCGCCAAGGAGAACAAGGTCGAGCTGATGTTCGACGCCAAGGCGCTGCGCCTGATCCACGATGACGACGGCGTGCATGGCGTGATCGCCAAGATCAACGGCGAGAGCACCGAGATCCGCGCCAAGTCGGTGGTGCTTGCGGCCGGCGGCTTCCAGGCCAACCACGAGATGCGCACCCGCTACATGGGCCCGGGCTGGGACCTGGCGAAGGTGCGCGGCACCCGCCACAACACTGGCGACGGCATCCGCATGGCGCTGGAGGTCGGCGCGCGCCCGTTCGGCAACTGGTCCGGGGCGCACGCGGTGCAGTGGGAGATGAACGCACCGGAATACGGTGATCTCGCCGTCGGTGATAACTTCCAGAAGCACAGCTATCCGTGGAGCGTGATGATCAACGCCCGCGGTCAGCGCTTCGTCGATGAGGGCGCGGATTTCCGCAACTATACCTACGCCAAATACGGCTCGATCGTGCTGCAGCAGCCCGGCCAGTTCGCCTGGCAGGTGTTCGACCAGCAGGTCGCCAGCCAGATCCGCGACGAGTACCGCATCAAGCAGGTCACCAAGGTCACCGCCAACACGCTTGAGGAGCTCGGCGAGCGGATGGAGGGCGTCGACAAGGAGGGCTTCCTCAAGGAGATCGAGGCTTACAACGCCGCGGTCCAGAAGGACATTCCCTACAATCCTGCCATCAAGGACGGGCGCTGCACCAAGGGTCTTGCCGTTAACAAGACCAACTGGGCGATGACCGTCGAGGAAGGCCCGTTCGAGGCCTACCAGGTCACCTGCGGCATCACCTTTACCTTCGGCGGTGTGCAGATCAACGAGGACGGCCAGGTCATCGACACCGAGGAAGTGCCGATCAAGGGCCTGTACGCGGCCGGCGAGATGGTCGGCGGCCTGTTCTACTTCAACTACCCGGGCGGGACCGGCCTGACCGCGGGTTCGGTGTTCGGCCGCATCGCCGGCAACGGTGCCGGCAAGGCCGCTGCCCAGGGCAACTGACCCACTGCCGCCGCCTGGCGGCCCATAAAGAAGCGGGAGGGCTGACGTGAAGCTTGCGATCCTCAAGGGCGATTGCATCGGCCCGGAAATCACCGCCACCGCCGCGGCCTGCGTCGCGGCGGTGGACGCCCGCTTCGGGCTCGGTATCGAACAGCAAGAGCATCCCGTGGGCTTCGAGGCCATCGAGGCCCACGGCACATCCTATCCGGATGAGACCCATGCGGCCTGCGAGGCCGCCGACGGCATCATCCTCGGCCCGGTGCACACCTACGCTTATCCCGAACACATCAATCCGTCGGCGGCGATCCGCAAGGGCTTCGACCTTTACGCCAACCTGCGTCCGGCGAAGACCTATCCGGGGGTGCCCTGCGTCGGCAAGCCGATGGACTTGGTGATCGCGCGGGAGAACACCGAGGGGTTCTACGCCGACCGCAACATGTTCATGGGCTCCGGTGAGTTCATGCCGACCGAAGACGTGGCGCTGGCGGTGCGCAAGGTGACGGCGGAAGGATGCGCGCGGATCAGCCGCACCGCCTTCGAGTTGGCGCGGGTGCGCCGGCGCAAGGTCACCATCATCACCAAGGCCAACGTGCTGAAGGTGAGCGAGGGCCTGTTCAAGCGCGAGGCGGCCAAGGTGGCCGCCGAGTTCGGCGACGTCGAATACGACGAGGTGCTGATCGACGCCATGGCGGCCCTGCTGGTGCGTGATCCGGGCCGCTTCGACGTGGTGCTGACCACCAACATGTATGGCGACATCCTGTCAGACGAGGCAGCCGAGCTGTCGGGCGGCTTGGGGCTAGGCGGCTCGATCAACGCTGGTGCCGACCGCGCGGTGGCCCAGGCGGCCCACGGCGCGGCGCCCGACATCGGTGGCCAGGACAAAGCCAACCCGACGGCGTTGGTGCTGTCGACCGCGCAGCTGCTGGAATGGCTCGGCGCGCGCGGCAGCAACAACGCGCTGGTCGAGGCCGGCGCCTGCATCCGCCGCAGCGTCGAGACGACGCTGGCGGACCCGGCCAACCACACCGTGGATCTCGGCGGCACGACCGGCACCAAGGCGTTCACCGCCGCGCTGGTCAAAGCCATCGAGACAGTGTGAGGCAAAGCATGGCTTTTTCCCTTCCGCCCCGCCCACCGAAGCCGCGCGAGACCGGCATCACCTCGATCATCGACTTCGGCCCCGACACCTTCGGCTGGACCGGCCCGCAGGGCATTACCGACCTGCTGGACTGCGCCGCGGAGCATATCGACTACGCCAAGATCTACGCGCTCAACAGCCTATTGCTGCCGCCTGACACCCTGCGCGAGATCGTCACGCTATACCGCGATGCCGGCGTGCTGCCCTATGCCGGCGGCATCTATCTCGAATACGCCCTGCAGGAGGACGCGGTCGACGATGCGCTGGCGCATCTCAAGACCCTGGGCCTCGACCGGCTGGAGCTGTCGGAGAACTATGTCGAGCTGACCGGCGACCAGCGCAGCGCCCTGCTCGACCGGCTGCAAGGCGCGGGCTTCGAGGTGATCTACGAGTTCGGCCGCAAGAACCCGGAAGAGCCGCTGCCGCTGGACGAACTTGAGTCCATGGTGAAGGGGATGCTCGATCGCGGCATCCACCACATCATCTTCGAGCAGAGCGAGTTTGACGCCATGGAATCCGCCGACCCGAAGTCGGTCGACGACCTCGCCGGGCGCAACTGGTTCAAGCACCTGATCATCGAGGGCGACCCCTACCGCTTCCCGAAGCAGCATGCGGGGCTGATCCAGCGCTTCGGCCCGGAGGTCAACCTGGCCAACATCCCGGCCGGCCACGCCATGCGCATCGCCCAGTTCCGCTACGGCATCGGCCGGGCCGTCGATTATTCCGTCATCCACGCCCGGTCGATCTGAGGAGGCCCCAGTGCAAACCCGCATCCCCTGCGTCTTCATGCGCGGCGGCACGTCGCGCGGCCCCTACTTCCACGCCGCCGACCTGCCGGACGACACGGCGACGCGCGATGCGGTGCTGATCAAGGTGATGGGCTCGCCCAACCTGCTGCAGATCGACGGCATCGGCGGGGGCGACCCGGTGACCAGCAAGGTGGCCATCCTCAGCAAGTCGTCCCGGCCCGGCATCGACGTGGACTACCTGTTCGCCCAGGTGAAGGTCGACATGGAACTGGTCGACACCAGCCCCAACTGCGGCAACATCATCTCCGGCGTCGGCCCCTTCGCCATCGAGGAAGGGCTCGTCGAGGCCCAGGACGGCGAGACCACGGTGCGCATCTTCAACGTCAACACCAGCGTGCCGACCGAGGCCATCGTCCAGACCCCGGGCGGGCGGGTCACCTATGACGGCGACTGCGCCATCGACGGCGTACCGGGCACCGCGGCGCCGGTAAAGCTGAACTTCCTCAACGGCGAGGGCTCCAAGACCGGCAAGCTGTTCCCCACCGGCAACATGATCGACGTGATCGACGGGCTGGCGGTCACCTGCCTCGACTACTGCATGCCCATCGTGTTCGTGAAGGCCGCCGACGTCGGCAAGACCGGCACTGAGCTGTGGGACGATTACGACAACGACAAGGCGTTCATGGACCGCCTGCTGGCGATGCGCATGAAGGCCGGCGAGTTGATGGGATTCGGCGATGTCACCGAGAGCGTGCTGCCGAAGATCGTCACCCTGGCGCCGCCGCAGAATGGCGGCACCATCACCGGGCGCTACCTGATGCCGTGGAAAACCCACCGGGCGTTTGCGGTCACCGGTTCGCTCTGCACCGGGGTGTGCGTGTCCCTGCCGGGCACGGTCGGCCATCCGCTCGCGGTGTTGCCCGAGGGCAATCCCAAGCCGATGTCGATCGAACACCCGACCGGCCAGATCGGCATCGAGATGGATGTGTCCGGCGACCCCGCCGCGCCCGACATCAAGCGTGCCGCGGTGCTGCGCACCTGCCGCCGCCTGTTCGAGGGCAACGTGCTGGTGCCGTCCTCGGTGTGGGGCGGCAAGACCGCCGTGCGCGACGCCGCCGAATAGCCGGCGGCGCGGCGCTCAGGCGCCGCCCTGATAGGCCGGGAAGTCCTCCAGCCGCTTCCAGGCGCTGAGGTAGCTCATGCTGGTGCGGCAATCGACGATGACCGGCTCGTCGGTCGCCATCGCCTCTTCCACCACACCTGCCACATCGCCGTTGTTGTCGATGCGCAGCCCCTTCGCGCCATAGGCCTCGGCCAGCTTGGCGAAGTCCGGGTTGAACAGCTCGGTGGCGTAGTTGCGCCCCGGATAGCGGCCTTCCTGGTGCATGCGGATGGTGCCGTAGCTGCCATTGTTGGCAACGAACACCTTCAGCGGCACACCGTACTGGCGCGCGGTGGAGAACTCGTTGCCGGTCATCTGGAAGCCGCCGTCGCCGACGATGGCGATGGCCTGCCGGCCGGGCCAGCGCAGCCCGGCGGCAATCGCCGAGGGGATCGCGGGGCCCATGGCGCCGACCGAGGCGCCGCAGAACAGGTTGGTCTGCTTGAACCACATGCAGCGGTGGATCCAGGTGGAGAAGTTGCCGGCGTCCGTGGTCACCACCGCGTCGTCGGCCATGTGCCGGCCGACGGCGGCGCAGACATTGCCGAACGGCACGCCATCGTTGGCCTCCGCGTCCTGCCAGTCGGTGAGCTCGCGGTGGATGCCGTTGAGCCGGTCGATCCAGTCGCCACGGCCGGACGGCGCGTCCGCATCCAGCGCCAGCAGCGCCTTGATGAACTCATGCGGGTCGCTGGCGATGCCCAGCGTCGGCTGCCAGACCCGGCCGATCTCATCGGCGTCGGGCCAGACATGGATCATCGGCATCTGCGGCGCCGGCACGGTCGGGAAGGTGTAGCTCTGGGACACCGAATCGCCGAGCCGCTCGCCCAGGGCGATGAACAGGTCGGTCTCGCGCATGATGCCGATCTGCGGCCCCGGCACCCGGTTGCCGATATACCCGCCGTAGTTGGCGTGGCCGCTGTCGAACAGGTGCGGGCGGCGGTGGGTCGGGGAAATCGGCAGCTGCCACTTCTCGGCCAGCTTGGTCAAATCGGCGAGCGCCTCGTCACCCCACAGGGTGCCGCCAGCCAGGATCAGCGGCTTCTCCGCCTTGCGCAGCATGTCCGCGGCCTGGGCGAGATCGTCGGCGGCGGGGCCAGAGCGCACCTTCGCCGCGGGGCCAACGGGCTCCGCCTCGACCTCCTCGTCGAGCATGTCCTCGGGCAGCACGACGATGACCGGGCCGGGGGTGCCGCTCTCGGCGATATGGAAGGCGCGGGCGGTGGCCTCGGGCAGCAGCGCGCCGTCATGCACCTCGATGACCATCTTGGTCATGTCGGAGAAGGTCTTCGAATAGTTCTGCTCCTGCAGCGCGAGGCGGCCGAGGTCCTTGCGCTCGGCCTGGCCGACGAAGAACACCGCCGGCGTCGCGTCATGGTAGGCACAGTGGACCGCGATCGAGGCGTTGGTCGCGCCGGGGCCACGGCTGACAATGGCCACGCCGGCCTTGCCGCGCATACGCCCGTCAGCGAACGCCATGAAGCCGGCGCCGCCTTCCTGCCGGCACACCACCAGCTTGATCTGCGGATAGTCGATCAGCGCGTTGGTCAGGCCAAGATAGCTCTCGCCCGGCACGCAGAAGGCAAGGTCGACGCCATGGGCGTCGAGGGTCGCGGCAAGCAGTTTCGCGGCAGTGGCTTTCATGTCGAAGCTCCCTCCCCCGGGCGCTGCGCCGGGGAATCTTGATTATCGGTTTTGTCGGTCTGTCTGGCGTCCGGGCCGCCGGCGGGTGGCGGTGCGGCCCTTCTTTCGTCTACTTGCGGCGGCGGCCGGTTGCAAGCCGCAGGCGGCGTCAGCCCTTCGCCTGTGCGCCGTAATCGGCGAAGCGGTCGATCACCCGCGCCATCTCGTCGTCGTCGAGCAGCGGCGGCTCGCCCACCGCGAGGCAGCGCAGATAGACCGCCGCCAGCCCCTCGACCTCGACCGCCAGCGCCAGCGCCGCGTCAAGGCTGGCGCCCATCGCGATCATGCCGTGATGGGCGAGCAGGCAGGCGCGCCGGCCGTCGAGCGCCGCCAGCGCCGCGTCCGACAGTTCCTGGGTGCCGAAGGTGGCATAGGCGCCGCAGCGGATATCCTTCCCGCCGGCCACCGCGACCATGTAGTGGAACGGCGGGATCGCCCGCTCAAGACTGGCCAGCGCGGTGCAGGCCGGCGCATGGGTATGCACCACCGCATGGGCCTCGGGCCGGGCGGCGAGAATGTCGCGGTGGAAGCGCCATTCGCTGGACGGCCTGCCCGCGCGCGCGCCGCCGTCCATATCCATCCAGACCATGTCGGCGGCGGTGCAGCGGTCGTAGGGCATGCCGCTGGGGGTGACCAGCAGCCCGTCACCGCAGCGCACCGAGACGTTGCCCGACGTGCCGGTGTTCAGGCCCCGCGCGCCCATCTCCCGCGCGGTGGCCAGCAGGGCGCGGCGCAGCCGGGCCTTGTTCACCCTTCCGCGCGCTCCGGATAGAGGCCCGAGAGCCCATCCTCGGACGCGGCGCACACCCCGCGCTCGGTAATCAGGCCGGTGACCAGCCGCGCCGGGGTGACATCGAAGGCGTGGTTGGCGACCGGGCTGCCCGGCGGCGTCACCGTGACGGTCGATGGCGTGCCGTCGGGGCCGAGGCCGCGTACGGTCGTCACCTCTTCGTCGGACCGCTGCTCGATGGGGATTTCCGCCAGGCCGTCGCGCACAGTCCAGTCCACCGTCGGTCCCGGCAGGGCGACATAGAACGGCACATCGTTGTCGCGCGCCGCCAGCGCCTTCAGATAGGTGCCGATCTTGTTACAGACATCGCCGGTGCGCGTCGTGCGGTCGGTGCCGGTGATGCACAGGTCGACATCGCCATGCTGCATCAGGTGCCCGCCCGAATTGTCCGGCACGAAGGTGTGGGGGACCCCATGTTCGCCCAGTTCCCAGGCAGTGAGCGCCCCCTGGTTGCGCGGCCGGGTCTCGTCGACCCAGACATGGACGTCGATGCCCCGGTCATGGGCCTGGAAGATCGGCGAGAGCGCCGTGCCATGATCGACGGTCGCCAGCCAGCCAGCGTTGCAGTGGGTCAACACGTTGACCGGCCCGGGACGGGCGGCAGCGATGTCGGCGATCAGGCCCGCGCCGTGTTCACCGAGGGCGCGGTTGGTGGCGACATCCTCTTCACAGATCTCGGCAGCGCGGGCATAGGCGGCGGCGGGCCGCTCTTCGCGCGGACGGTTGCGCAGGGTGGCGGCCATCTCATCCAGCGCCCAGCGCAGGTTCACCGCGGTAGGCCGGGTTTCCAGCAGGGTGGCGCAGGCGGCTTCCAGCGCCTCGTCCGACGCATCCGCGCGCATCGCCAGGCTGACACCGTAGGCTGCGGTTGCGCCGATCAGCGGCGCCCCGCGCACCTGCATGCTGCGGATCGCCTCGGCGGCCTCCTCCATGGTGGTCAGCCGCGCGGTCTGGAACGTGTAGGGCAACACCGTCTGGTCGATGATCTGGACCGACCAGCCATCGTCATCCAGCCAGATCGACCGATAGGGGACCCCGCCAACCTTCATGCGCCCTGCTCCTTGCTGTCGACCGCCCCGGTGCGGGCGGCGGTCTCGGCGCCCGGCGGCACGTCGCGGGCGCGGCTGTAGAGCAGCAAAGACACCGCCATGGCGCAAGCGAGAAAGGCGAATACCGCCCGATAGGCGGCCTCCGGCGCGCCGCCCGTAGCGGTCTTGGGAAACGCATCGACGATCAAGCCGCTCGCCCACTGGATCAGGAACACGCCGATGAACACCACCATGTTGACCGTGGTCATGCCGCGCCCGACCAGCCGATCGGGCAGCAGGGCGCGGGTGTGGGACACCACCACCGGGCTGAACGGTACGATCAGGCAGAACAGGGCGAACAGGGCGGTGACGGTGGCCAGCCCCGCGCCGGGCAGCAGCGCCAGCACCACCAGCAGCGCGATGGAGATGGCGGACGCGCCCTGGATCACCCGCTTGCGGCTGTTGAGCAGCCGGTCAGCCGGGCCATAGGCGAAGCTGCCGGCCATCCCGGCGACCGCCATGATCAGCAGCACGGTACCGCGGGTGCCCGCGTCCAGCCCGTGTACATCGTTGAGATACGGCCCCGCCCACAGGCCGAGCACGGAGAGCAGCGCGGCGAAGGTGGTGAAGGACATGGCCGCGACGAAACGCACGTCGCGGATCTGCAGCACCTCCAGATAGCCCTTCATCACCTGGCCGACCGGCTCGGGCGTGCGGTCGTGGAAGGGGTGGCCCGGCGGCGCGTCGCGCACCAGCAGCAGCACCATCAGCGAAGCCAGCGCGCACACCGCCGCCATGCCGGTGAACGCGCCGCGCCAGCCGAACAGCTCGGACGCGATGCCCAGCGGCGCGGTCGCCGCGATGCCGCCGAGGAAGCCAAGCCCCATGATCAGCGCGGCGGCGTTGGCGAAGCGCGCCGGGTCGATCCAGCGCGCAAACGTGACCAGCGAGCCCATCATCACCGCCGAGAAGCCGATGCCGATCAGCCCGCGCCCGGCGACCAGCACGCCGACCGACTGCGCCCCGGCGAAGATCAGGGTGCCGGCGACGCCGAGCACCAGTAGCCCGGCCATGGTGAGGCGCGGGCCGAAGCGGTCAAGCATGATGCCGACAGGCACCTGCATCGCCGCGACCATGATGAAGAAAGCGCCGGTCAGGAAGCCCAGCTCGTCCGGGCCGATGCCCACATCGCGGGTCAGCTCCGGCGCCACCACCGCCATGGCGGTGCGGTAGAACTGCCCCAGCATGTTGGCGAAGCACAGGGCGGCGGCAATCGCCGCCAGCGTCATGGTGCGGGACATGCCCGCTTCGGAGGACTCAAAACTCTGGATCTTCGTCTTTTTGCTCGATTGCAGAGTGTTTGCGAATGGTCTCCCTCGCCTTTCGCAGTCTCTCGTTCGCCTGTCTGACCTCCTCATGCCTCGCTTGAGCCAGCAGCGCATCAAACCTCTCGATGTCTTGCTGATCAGCTAGTTCGGAAAATGCCAATTGCCTTCGGGCACGGGCCAATTCGTCTGACAGAGCACTGAGATTAGGATCGTTAATGGCCTCAGGGGTACCGCCAAGTCCCAGCAGACCAGTCGTTAGCGGGATAGGGGCAGGCAATGGTGGCAGTGCCTTGTTACGGGTATCGGCATTGATTTGAGCCTCAAGACGGCTGAGCCGGTCTTCCATAACAGCAATGATCTTGTCCTTTGGGTCGCTACTCCGCGCTAACTCTTGGTGTCCTCTGGCACGAGTAATTGGGTTCGACACGCGAAAATCTGCGGCGCGTATTGCTCGCACCTGCTTCGCTAATTCTTGCCTCGCGTGCTCCTCCGACTGAGGCCAGTCAATATTATAATCAATAGCCCTGAAATCTTGGACATCAAACGGTATTTTTTGCTTGTCTTTATTCATGTGTATAATCGGCTTTTCTTCCATATGCCGAATTGCTAGTTCATAAAAAGCATTAGGATTCTTCTCATTTAAATCCGCCACGACCAAATCAGCCTCTGTCACCAAGGTAATTACTTGATCTGAAATGAGGCCCGGATCATCGATATCGTCGGCCCTAATCACGCGGTAGCCGAACTCATCTGATTCCAGCGTTGGCTTGATGATGCGAATCAAAAGGCAATCTGCCTGCCGACGTGTATCTGACCCCTCCTCGCCGATAGGTCCAATAACGAAGCAGGTGGGACGGGGATCTGTTTCTGTATCCGACATATCCATTGCCTCTGCTATTTGGCGCTAATGCTGCTCCAGCAGGCTGCCCGCGCCGTGGACCATGATGTCGAGGCCGAGGGTGCGCAGGGCGTGCCAGAAGGTCGCCTGGGTGCTGGTCACCACCGGCTTGCCGAGCAGGCCTTCGAGCACCGGCACCATCTCGATGGAGGCGAAGTTGGTGCCGCTGATGAACAGCAGGTCGGCGTCGGGCGTATCGATGCTGCGCGCCAGCCGGATCGCCACCTCGGGCGGCACCTGACCGACCGCGGTGCGCTCGTCCATGTTGTGGCCCAGGTCGAGCCCCCGGATGCCAACGACCTCAAAGCCCTTCTCGGTGAGGAACTTCTCCTCAAGCTCGTTGGTCCAGGCGGTGTAGGGCGTGCCCACGGCGATCTTCTTGGCGCCGAAGGCGGTCAGCGCCGCGCATACGCCCTGGAAGGCGGTAACGGCGAGGCCGCCGGTCTTCTCCGCGATCCGCCCGGAAATCTCCTCGCACGGCATCACGAAGGAGCCGGCGGTGTGGCCGTAGGCGACCAGGTCGAGATTGCAGGTCGCCAGCTGGGCGGCGGCGTTATCGAGGTTCGCCGCCATCGCGTCGAGCGGCGTGCGGGTCTGCTGGCCGGGCAGCAGCAGCCGCGTCGTCGTCACCATCACGCCCGGCGGACTGAGCCGGTGGAACTCCGGCTCCATGTTGGTGTTGGTGGCGGGCACGATCAGGCCGATCCGCGCCCGCCATCCGTAGGCCCCGCCGAAGAAGGAGACCGGCTTTTGCGACTCCGACGGCTGCATGGCCCCCTCCCCTAGCGTCCGGCGATGCCGCGCAGGGTCTTCACCATCGCGGTGCCGTGGTTGAGCAGCATGGCGACGTCATTGGCATAGGGCATCCACTGCCAGCCGCGCTCGGCCCACTTGCGCGCCGCCTCCTCGTTCTGCACCGAGCAGCCGGCGAACTTGCCGTTGGCCTTGGCCGCCGCCAGCACCCGCAGATGCGCTTCTTCCAGGCGCGGGTCGTCCATCTGGCCCGGCGCGCCGATGTCCTGGGTATAGTCATCGGGGCCGACCATGAGGCCGTCGATGCCGTCCACCGCGGCGATCGCCTCGCAATTCTCAAGGCCCTGCTCGGTCTCGATCATGGCGACCAGGATGGTGTGGTCGTTGAGGTGATCGGCGGTGGCCTGGGGATCGGGCAGCGGCTGGTAGTCGGTCGCCGGCAGCTTCAGGTTCATCGGCCGGTGGCCCTTCGGGGTGTACTTCACGTCGCGCACGATGCGCTCGGCCTCCTCCGCCGTCTGCACGTTGGGCAGCAGCAGCCCCATGGCGCCGGCGTCCAGCGGCCGGGTCATGTCATGCGCCTTCAGCCCCGGCGGGCGGACGATCGGGCACAGGCCGTTGTCGCGCGCCGCCATGGTCAGCACGCCGACGGTCTCCATGTCGAAGTCCGAGTGCTCCATCTCGATCAGCACGAAGTCGAAGCCGCAGGCGGCCAGGATCTTCATGATCCGCGGATGCTTGGTGATCAGCACCCAGGTGCCGATGATCGCCTTGCCGTCGGCGAGGATCTTCTTGCAGGGATTGTCCTTCATCGCTCTCTCTCCTTGTCGGGCCGCCGGATCAGGCGGGAATGCGCCGCCGGTCCCAGACGTCCGGATTGACCATATGTTCGGGCCGCTTGCCCTCCATCACGTCGCGGATCATGTCGGCAAGCTGGGTCGCGGTGCGCGCCAGGCACTCCACGGTCGAGCCCGCCGCGTGCGGGGTCAGCACCACGTTGTCGAGCTTGCACAGCGGGTTGTCGCCATCGAGGGGCTCGTTGTCGAAGACGTCGAGCCCGGCGCCGAAGATCTTGCCCTGGGCCAGGGCGTCCACCAGCGCGGGCTGGTCGATGGTCGCGCCGCGCCCGGTGTTGACGATGATGCCGTCGGGCTTCATCGCCGAGATCGCCTCGGCGTTGATCAGGCCGCGGGTCTCAGGCGTCAGCACGGTGTGCAGCGAGACGATGTCGGCGCGCGACATCAGTTCTTCCAGGCTGTCGACCTTCTCCATGCCCTCGGCCTCGATCTCCGCCTTGTCGACGGAGCGCGAATAGACCAGGACCTTCATGCCGAAACCCTTCTGGCACATCGCCGCGGCGAGCCGCCCGATGCGCCCGAAGCCGACGATGCCCAGCGTCTTGCCGAACACCTCATGCTGTTCGGTGCTGAGCCGGGCGTTCCAGTTGCCGGCCCGCGCCGCCGCGTCCAGCGCCGCGCACTGGCGGTAGACCGCGAACATCAGCGCGATTGTGTGCTCCGCCACCGACTGCACGTTGCCGTAGGGGGTGAATACGATGGGCAGGCCGATCTCGCCGGCATACTCCACATCCACCGGATCGACGCCGATGCCGTGGTTGCCATGCACCAGCAGCTTTTCTGCCGCCTCCATGGCCTTGCGGTTGAGGCCGGCGTTGCGGCTGATGCAGGCCACGGCGCCGCCGATCTCGGCGGCCACCGTGTCCATGTCCGGCGCCGAGGCCATGCGCGGCTCGATGCCGTATTCCTTCAGCTTCTCCAGGCCGATCGGATGGATCGGCTGGGTAATCAGGCAGTAGCTCATTTGCGGCTCTTCTTCCTGGACTTCGCCGCCTTGCCGAGCTGCAGCTTGGAAAACGCGGTCGCGGCGCCCGCCACCGAGTTCACCACATGCTCGAAGATCGCCGCGCCCTTCTCGGCGGTCGCGCCGCGCGGATCGCCGGTGGCGCCCGACGCGTTGTAGTCGGCCTGGTCGATGTAGAGGCCGAAGCTGGAGTTGCCGAGCTTGGCCCGCGCCGCACCGGCAACGTGGAAGCCCTGGGGCAGCGGCTTTGGCTTCCAGACCTTCACCTTGTTCATCTGCACCCGGTCCGGACACAGATGCAGCGCCATCGAGGTGGTGCGCTCAGAGCCATGGCCGTAGGGGAAATTGTCGGTGTCCACCGGCACCGGCGCCTCGGCCATCTGCTGGAAGCAGTCGCAATGGGCGGTAAACACGTCGCCATACTTCGCGCGCAGGCCGCGGGCAGCGGATTCGATCGCCGGCAGGCTGCCGAAATGGATGTTGACGAAGAACAGGTGCTTGAAGCCCTGATGCGCCAGGCCGCCGGCGATGTCGGCGATGTAGGTGTTGTAGGTGTTGAGCTCCACCGACAGCGCGCCCGGATAGTCCAGGAACAGCTTGGCGTAGTTCACCGGCATCGGCGGCGCGACGGCGAAGCCTGCCTTCTCGCCCACGGCGGTGGCAACCGATTCGACGATCACCGTTTCGATGCCCATGGGCAGGTGCGGTCCCTGCTGCTCGCACGAGCCGAGCGGGATCAGGACCGTGTCCTTCTTCTTCAGGTACTTCTCGACTTCCGTATACGGCACGCGGTCGATACGCATGGCGGTAGCCTCCCGGGTGATGTTGAAGGGGCGCCGCGCGGTCTTCCGGCGCTGGCGCGGGCGCGCTCCCCATCGCGCCCCTGCCGTTCGGCAGCGATGGGGCAGCTTAGGCCCGCCGCCGCGCGCTGCCAACGACTCTGCCGTGGCGGCGCGGCGCGGCCAGCGGGTATTCGCTCAGGAGCGGCCGGCGACCAGATTGAGCCCGACGGCGCCGATCACGATCATCGCGATGAACAGCAGCTTCAGCGCCGTTGCCGGCTCCTTGAACCAGAACAGCCCGATCATCACCACCACCAGGGTGCCGACGCCCGACCAGATCGCGTAGGCGACCGAGACCGGGATGGTGCGGATCGAGAAGGTCAGCAGTGTGAAGCTCACCGCGTAGAAGCCAAGCGCCAGCGCAAACGGCCCGAACTGCCGCAGCGTGGCGGCGTATTTCAGCGTGGTGATCCCCGCGACCTCGAACAGGATCGCACCATAGAGCGCCGCCCAGGCCATGACGGCCTCAGCGCTTGCCGCCGCGGATGCCCGGCGGCAGTTCCGCGCCGGTGCGCTCGACGATCAGCTTGTAGTGCTCGGGCCGGCGGTGGGCGGCGAAGTTGAACACGGTCTGCTTGCCGAATGTGGTCATGTCGAGGTCGCAGTCGGCGATTACCAGCTCGTCGTCCCAGCCGCTCGCCTTGGCGACGATCTCGCCCTGGGGATTGACGATGCAGGTCGAGCCGATCAGCCCGTGGCCATCCTCGTCGCCGGCCTTGGCTACCGCCACTGCCCAGCAGGAATTCTGATACGCCCCGGCCTGCACCGCGAGATTGGAATGGGCGGTACGCAGATAGGGGTCCTCGAAGCCGGCGCCGGTGGTGTTGACCGACGGCGTGTTATAGCCGAGCACCACCATCTCCACCCCCTGCAGGCCCAGGACGCGCCAGGCCTCGGGCCAGCGGCGGTCGTTGCAGATCATCATGCCGAAGACGCCGTCATGGGCCGCGAACACGTTGAAGCCCAGGTCGCCGACCTCGAAGTACTTCTTCTCCAGATGCTGGGCGACCCGCGACGGGTCGTATTCCGCGTGGCCCGGCAGGTGGATCTTGCGGTACTTGCCGAGAATCGTGCCATCCGGGGCCACCATGATGGCGGTGTTGAAGCGCCGTCCCTCGGGCGTCTTCTCCGCGTAGCCGAGATGAAAGCCGACGCCGAGGCGCGCCGCCGCGTCGAACAGGGGCTGTGTTTCGGCGGACGGCATCTCGCTCTCGAACCAGGCGTCGATCTCCGCGTCGCCGTCCATGTTGTAGCGCGGGAAGAAGGTGGTGAGCGCAAGCTCCGGATAGACCACCAGGCCAGCACCGCGCGCATGGGCACGCTCCATCAGCGCGACCATACGCGCCACCACGGCGGCGCGGGTCTCGGCCTTCTGGATGCCGCCGAGCTGGGCCGCGGCGACGGTGAGGACGCGCGCCATCAGGCGACCGGCGGCACGAAGGTGCCGTGCCCCTTGGCGCCGACCACCGCCTCGCCGTCATAGACCAGGGTGCCACGCACATAGGTCGCCGCCACCTTCCCCGTGAACTGGCGGCCATGGAAGATGCTCCATTTCAACCAGTCGTCGATGTTGGCCTCGTCGAAAGTCCACACCTTGGCCGGGTCGATCACCGCGATGTCCGCGTCGGCGCCGCTATTCAGGCTGCCCTTGCGCGGCCAGAGGCCGAAATGCCGGGCCGGGGCCTCGGCGAGATAGCGGGCCGCCAGCGTCACCGGATGGCCGCGCCGGGACACCGCCTCATCGTAGAAGGCGGTGAGCAGGGTATCGATGCCGCGCGCGCCCGACGGGTTGTCGAAAATCACCTCGGCCTGTTTTTTCTCATAGGGCCAGGGGGCGTGGTCGCTGCTAACGAAGCCGATCTTGTCATCGAGCAGCCGCGCCCACAGGGCCTCGCGCTCGGCCGCCGGGCGGATCGGCGGGTTTACCTTCATCTTCGGCCCTGTGGCCACCACCGCCTCGTTGTCGAAGATCAGGTAGTGCACGCAGGTCTCCGCCGTCATGGCGTGGCCGCGCTCGCGGTACTCGGCGGCCTGGTCGAAGCCGCGCGCCAGGGACGAATGGGCCAGATGCACCCGCGCGCCGGCGTCCGCGCCGATCTCGAACACCTCCAGGTTGGCGAGCAGTTCGGACAGCGCCGGGCGGCTCGGCTCATGCCATTCCGCACCAGTCTTGCCCTCCTCCAGGAAACGCGCGATCAGCGCGTCGATCAGCTCCTGGTCCTCGTTGTGGATCGACACCGGGATGTTGTGGCGCGCGGCGATCCGCATCGCCTCGAACAGATCGTCATGGGCGATGCGGGGGAAACGTGTCGGACTGTTCTCGTAGGTCGAGAATTTCAGCGCGCAGGCCCCGGCCTCGATCACCCCTTCGAGCGCGCCCAGGCCGTCGGTCTTCTCCATGGTGCCGTAGAGCGCCATGTCGACATGGGCCAGTTCATCGACCTTCTCCGCCTTCTGGCGCAGCAGGTCGCCGGTGGCCACCATCACCGGGACGTCGTAGGGCATGTCGACACAGGTGGTGGTGCCGCCGGTGGCGGCTGCGCGGGTCATCGTCTCGATGCCGTCCCAGCCCTTGATCGACGAGGCGTGAGTATGGCCGTCTACGCAGCCGGGCATTAGCCACATGCCGGGATAGTCGGCCCGGGCCGCGGCCGTCGGCTGTTCGCCATCGCCGAAGGCGGAGATGCGCCCGCCACGCACGGTCAGCCAGCCATCCTCGATCACCCGGTCGGCGAACACCAGGTTACCGGTCAATAGAAGGTCGTCGTCGTTCGCGTCAGGCATGGCGGGGGTTCCGGCAGCAGTTGGTGCGGTGGACTCGGCGCGTGGCGCGGCCTAAACAAGACCCAACCAACACGACGGCCATTAAGCTTAGAGCGCGAGACGGGGAGCGACAAACGCCGATGAACACGCACGAGGTCCGGGTCCACCCTTCGAAATCCGATCTGAAGCGCGAGGACCAACTCGCCTGGAAGATCGCCGAGATCGCCACCGACGGCGCCGCCATCGACGACGATGTCGCAGACATGGTGATCAACCGCATCATCGATAACGCCTCGGTCGCCATTGCCTCGGTGAGCCGCCGCCCGGTCGCCAGCGCGCGCGCAATGGCGGTAGCGCATCCGCGCCCCGGCGGGGCCACCGTATTCGGCCTGCCTTCGGAGCAGACCGTGTGCTGTGAATGGGCCGCCTGGGCCAACGGCACCGCGGTGCGTGAACTGGACTTCCACGACACTTTCCTCGCGGCAGACTATTCCCATCCCGGCGACAACATTCCGCCGATCCAGGCGGTCGCCCAGCAGGCCGGCGCCGATGGGGCTGCGATGCTGCGCGGCATCGTCACCGGCTATGAGGTGCAGGTCGACCTGGTGCGCGCGATCTGCCTGCACAAACACAAGATCGACCACATCGCCCATCTCGGCCCGGCGTCCGCCGCCGGTATCGGTACGCTTCTGGGCCTGCCGACCGACACCGTGTACCAGGCGGTGCAGCAGGCGTTGCACACCTGCATCGGCACCCGCCAGTCGCGCAAGGGCGAGATTTCGAGCTGGAAGGCCTTTGCCCCCGCGCACGGCGGCAAGATGGCGATCGAAGCGGTGGACCGCTGCATGCGCGGCGAAGGCGCACCCTCACCAATCTACGAAGGCGAGGACAGCGTCATTGCCTGGGTGCTGGACGGGCCCGAGGCGCTCTACCATGTGCCACTGCCCGCGCCGGGCGAATCCAAGCGCGCCATCCTCGACACCTACACGAAGGAACATTCCGCGGAGTACCAGGCCCAGGCGCTCATCGACCTGGCCTTCCGCATGAAGCCGGAGGTCGACAAGCGCGGCGGCAGCGACGCGGTGGAGAAGATCGTCATCCACACCAGCCATCACACCCACTATGTGATCGGCACCGGCGCCAACGACCCGCAGAAGTCTGACCCGAAGGCGAGCCGGGAGACGCTGGATCATTCGATCATGTACATCTTCACCGTCGCCCTGCAGGACGGCGCCTGGCACCATGTCGACAGCTACACGCCGGAACGCGCCGGCCGCGCCGATACAGTGCGCCTTTGGCACCGCATCGAAACCGCCGAGGAGGCGATCTGGACCGAGCGCTACCACCAGTCCGACCCGGACAAGCTGGCCTTCGGTGGCCGGGTCGAGATCACCTTCAGCAACGGCGAAACGATCAGCGACGAACTGGCGCTCGCAAACGCGCATTCCAGTGGCGCACGGCCGTTCGCGCGCGCCGACTACATCCGCAAGTTCGAAACCCTGACCGAGGGCCTGATCACGGCGGAGGAAAGCGCACGCTTCCTTGAGACCGCGCAGCGCCTGCCCGAGCTGAAGGCAGGGGAGCTGTCCGGCCTGAATGTGACGGCGGCGCCCGGCGTAATGCAGGACAACGTGACCAAGGGCATTTTCTAGCAGCCGCGGGAGGCAGCCATGGCCAAGGGCAAGAAGTCAGACGCCAAGAAGAAGAAGAAGAAGAAGCAGAAGCGCAGCAGCAACAAGCCGACGCTGCACAAGGGGCTGGTCGGCGTTTATGTCGATGACTCCGCCGTCTCCAAGGTGATGCCGGACACCCAGTCGCTGACCTACCGCGGCTACCCGGTGCAGGACCTGGCGGAGACCTGCAGCTTCGAGGAGGTCGCCTACCTGCTCTACCACGGTGAACTGCCGACCCGCAGCCAGCTCGCCACCTTCCGCAAGAACGAGCGCGCGGCGCGGCCGATCAGCGCCCGGCTCAAGCGGGTGATCAAGGAATTCCCGCGGCGCGGCGCGCATCCGATGGACACGATCCGCACCGCCGTCAGCTTCATGGGCCTGGAAGACCCGGACACCGCCGACAACAGCCCTGAGGCGAACCAGCGCAAGGCACTGCGGCTGCTGGCGAAGATTCCGACCGCGGTCGCCGCCGACTACCGCCACCGCAAGGGCAAGCCGCCGATCAGCCCGCGGGCCGACCTGTCGATGGCGGAGAATTTCTTCCACATGTGCTTCGGCAAAGTGCCGCAGAAGGAGGTGGTGAAGGCGTTCGACGTTTCGCTCACACTGTATGCAGAGCACACCTTCAACGCGTCGACCTTCACCGCGCGGACGATCTCGTCGAGCCTTGCCGACATGCACAGCGCGATCACCGGCGGTATCGCGTCGCTCAAGGGGCCGCTGCACGGCGGCGCCAACGAGGCGGTGATGCACAACCTCAAGGCCATCCGCACGGTCGCCAACGTCAAGCCGTGGCTCGACAAGCAGATGGCTGACGGCGAAGTGGTGATCGGCTTCGGCCACCGGGTCTACAAATCGGGCGATTCCCGCGTGCCGACCATGTCGAAATACGAGCGCAAGCTCGCCGAGGTCACCGGTCAGCAGAAGTGGATCGAGATTTCGGATGCGCTGGCCGAGGAAATGATGTCACGCACCGGCATCCATCCCAATCTCGACTTCCCCGCCGGGCCCGCTTACTACATGATGGGTTTCGATATCGACTTCTTCACGCCGATCTTCGTGGTAGCCCGCATCACCGGGTGGTGCGCGCACGTCATTGAACAGGCTGACGACAACCGCCTGATCCGCCCGCTAAGCCATTACACCGGGCCGGATGAGCGCAAGGTCAAGCCGATCGGCAAGCGATAGACCCGCTATCCCGGCACAAGCCGGCAACAGACCAAAGGAAGGAAACCGCGTCATGTCGAATCCGAAATACGCCTTCATGGACGGCAAGGTGGTGCCTTGGGACGAGGCCACCGTGCATGTCTTCTCGCCGGCCGCGAAGTACGGCGCGGGCGTGTTCGAGGGGATCCGCGGCTACTGGAACCCCGACCATGAGGAAATGTACCTGTTCAAGATGGAGCCGCACCTGAAGCGGCTGCTGTTCTCCCAGAAGGTGATGGACTTCGAGACGGTCTACGACGAGGACTACTTCACCAAGGGCGTGATCGAGCTGATCCAGGCCAACGACATCCGCGAGACCGTGCACATCCGGACCATCGCCCACATCGACGGCGCGGGTGAATCGGGCGCACGCGGCCCGGTCGGCACCGCCATCACCGTGGTGCCGCGGCCCCTGCCCAAGCGGGTGACAGACGGCTGCACCGCGCAGGTCAGCTCCTGGCGGCGTTCGCCTGACGTGGCCACCCCGATGCGGGTGAAGTGCAACGCCAACTACAACAACGGCCGGCTCGCTTCGATGCAGGCCCAGCGCGATGGTTACGACACCGCCATCCTGCTGAACATCCAGGGCCAGGTTTCCGAAGGCCCCGGTATGTGTTTCTTCATGGTCCGCGACGGGGTGCCGGTGACGCCGGGCGTCACCAACGACATCCTCGAGAGCGTCACCCGCAAGACGGTGATGGAGATCTGCGAGGAGTATTTCGGCGTCGCCCCGATCGAGCGCGACATCGACCGCAGCGAGCTCTACGCCGCCGAGGAAGCCTTCTTCTGCGGCACCGGCTGGGAAATCTGCCCGATCAACAGCATCGACACCCTGCCGGTCGGCAGCGGCAAGCCCGGTGAGTTCACCCGCAAGCTGCAGGAGAAGTACTTCTCCATCGTCAAGGCCGAGGTGCCGGACCATCCGGAATGGCGCATGCCGGTCTACGGCAGCAGCAAGGCCAAGGCCGCCGCCGAATAGACGGCCGCCACCGAGACACGGGAAAGGGCCGGCCCGCGCGCCGGCCCTTTTTCGTTGCCCCCAGACAGCAACAAGGAGACCCGCTGATGAGCGACGAGATGCGCGCCCGCGGCCGGCAGACCCGCACCGAGGTGCTGGGCGCCGACTATGTCGACGGCAAGATGGAAGCGGCCGATGACTTCGACCGCGAATTCCAGGACATGATCAACGAATACGCCTGGGGCTATGTGTGGAGCCGCGAAGGGCTGGACCGCAAGACGCGCAGCCTGCTCAACATCGCCCTGCTGACCACGCTCGGGCGCAAGGAGGAACTGGCGCTGCATATGCGCGCGGCCAAGACCAATGGGGTGACCCGCGAAGAAATCCGTGAGGTGCTGATGCACACCGCGATCTATTCGGGCGTGCCGGCCGCAGTCGACGGTTTCCGGGTTGCGCGCGGGTTGATCGACGCGGGCGAGGCCTGAGCCTCAGGGCCGCAGCCGGCGCGGAATGGTGATGTTGCGCCCGGCGAAGTACCAGGCCGCCGCCGGGTGCAGCGGCGCCGACAGGCCACGCAGCGCATTCGGCAGCACGATCTGCGCCGCCGCCGGATGGATGCCGCGCAAGCCCGCGCCGTCGCCATACAGCGCGTAGAGCAGCGCACGCACCGTATCCGGTGGCGTGTCAGCGTTGACGGCGAGGATCAGTGCCACCGCCGGCAGCGGCACCGGCCGGCCCAGCACCGGATAGTCCCCGGGCCCGGCCCGCACCGCGAACCAGACCCCGGGAAAGCGCTGGTCGAGCCGGTCCAGTTCGACCGCATCGACGCCGAGCAGCGCCACATCGTCCAGCCCCATGCGGGCCAGCGCCTGCACCGTCGCCGCCGCCGGCAGGATGCCGCTGACCTGCACGCCGTCGACATCGCCGCGCGACAGCGCGCGTACCGCCACCGGTTCTGGATCAAACGTCACCCCGTCGCCCAGTGGCCGCAGGCCGAGCGCATCAAACAGGTCGGTCGCGGTGCGATAGGCATCGGTGCGCCGCCGGCCGATGGCGAACAGGCCAGGCAGGCCGGAAAGGTCGCTGAGGCTGCCGTCGGCGAGCAGCGAGCGCCGCACCAGCACATGTGTGGCGAAGGGCAGCAGGGCAGCGACGCTGCGCAGGTCGCGGTTGGCCGCGCCCTCGTAAGGGCCCGCCCCGGCATAGAACAGATGGGCGGTATGGCCGTTGACCAGCACCGCCTCAGCTTCGCCGGCGGCGAGCCGCTCCAGCGCGGCGGCGCTGTTTGGAACCCGGGAGAAGCCGAGCGCAAGGCCCGGCGTATCGGCGTTCACCAGTTCCGCCAGCCCGGCGGCGAGCGGCACGCCCGCACCATCGGCATAGGCGGCGACCAGGTCACCGGCCCGCGCCGGCAGCGCCGCCACCCACAGGGCCAGCGCGAGGCACAGCGCCCGGCGCGTCACGGCGCGGCCTCAGACCGGTCCGAACACCTCATCCCCGCCGGTCTCCCATCGCTCCTGCAGATTCACCGTGCGGGTGTAGTCCGCGTCCTCGCCGTAGCGCGCGGTGGCCGCGGCGGCGATATCGTGGGCGAAGCCCGCCACCAGCGGCGCCATCCGCGCCTCCGCCGCCAGCTCCATGGCATAGGTGAGGTCCTTGTACATCAGCCCCATCTTGAAGTTGGAGCCGTAGCGGCGCGAGATCACCTCACCCATGACGCGCCGCTCCATGGCGTAGCTCTCACCCAACGTCGCGCCGGCGACCTCGGCGAAACGCGCCGGGTCGAGACCGGACTTCGCGGCACTCAGGATCGCCTCGCCGATGATCATCACGTTGCCGCAGGACAGGATGTTGTTCAGCGCCTTGGCGAGATTGCCCATGCCCAGGTCGCCGACACGGAAGAAGTTCGCGCCAATCACCGCGAACACGTCCTGGCAGGCGTCGTAGGTCTCCGGCGCCCCGCCGACGATGATCGCCAGTTCGCCGGTCTCGGCGCGGCCGATGCCGCCGCTGACCGGGGCGTCCAGGAAATCGCCGCCGAGGTCGCGAATATCCGCGCCGATGCGCCGCGACGTCGCCGCCTTGGACGAGCTGCAATCGATGATGACGCGGCCGTCCGCGCCCGCGGCGATGGCCTCGCGGATGCCACCGGGGCCGAAATAGACCTGCTCCACATGGTCCGATTTCGGCACGCAGACGACGATGGCCTCGGCCGCAGCGGCGACGCCCGCGGCGTTTTCCTTGGCGTCCGCACCCTCAGCGACGGCGGCGTCGACCGCTGCCGGGTCCGGGTCGTGCACCGCGACCGGATGGCCGGCCTTCAGCAGGTTGCGGGCCATGCGCGAACCCATCGCGCCCAGCCCGATGAATCCGAGCGGCCTCATAGCGTTCCCCGCACTTTGATTTCCAGCCGGTCGTAGACCCGCCGGGCAAAAAACCCGGACATGCCGGCGTCGGCTGCGATGTTCAGCGCGGCTTGCAGGTCGCCGGCCATGGCCGCCTCGATCTCGCCGTGCAGGTCGGCGTTGCCGCCGCCCGGCTCGGTGGCGAGCCGGTAGAGCGCCTTCGACGCCAAGCTCTCGCCGCTGCTCTTGTTGATGATGCTGAGGATCTCGGCCGCCTCGACGCCGTGGGCGGCGGCGACGTCGACGATCTCCTCCGCCGCGTTCTTCAGGGTCAGATACATGGTGTGGATCAGCGCCCGGCTGACATGGGCGGCGCCGAACGGGCCGGCATGGAGCACCGATTTGACCACGCCGCCGCAGGCTGCCTCGATGCGGGCGAAGGCGTCATCGTCAGCGCCGACCAGCAGGCTGAGCACCCGCGCGCCGTCCTCGGGGAAATGCTCCACCAGGGCGGCGTCCGCGTGGCCCGGACCATCGCTCAGCAGCGGGCCGTTGTCGGCGAGGTCGATCACCAGCCCGCCCTCGGCGGCCGCGCCGGCGCCGGTGGCCGAGAACAGCAGGTCGGCGGCGGCACCGTCGGCGACCGTGTGCCCAGCATCCACCAGCGCCTCGGCCAGCAAGCCGAGCTGGCGGCCAGTGCCCAGCGTGGCGATGGTCGGTACGGCGTCAGTCATCGCGCTCACCCCTTGGCACTGCTGTGCTCGGGGTACCAGCGATGCACCCCCTTGTCCTCGACCCATGGCGCGACGGCCTCGGAGAACGCCGCGTAATGGTCGGTTTGCTTATGGGCCTCAAAGGCTTCAGCAGAGCGGTAAATCTCGTAGAGCAGGAACTCGCACTCGTCCTCAAGCGAATGGCAGACCTCGAAGGTCAGGCAGCCGGGCTCCTTGGCCAACGAGTTGCGTGCCTGCTCGATCACCGTGTGGCGGAACTCCGCGATGTTATCGGGGCGGACCTTGAAGGTGACGCTGATGGCAAACATGGCAATTCCTCAACCAAAGACCCGGCGCAGGTCGGCAACCTGCGCGTCGTCAAGCAGGCGCGGTCCGGCGCCGCGCAGCATGATGTAGAGCCGCGCTGCTTCTTCCAGCTCCTCGGACGCATAGACCGCGTCGGTCAGCGACTTGCCGGCGACCACCGGGCCGTGGTTGGCCAGCATCACCGCATGGTTGGTCTTGGCCTTCTCGGCGATCGCCGGGCCCATGGCCGGGTCGCCGGGGCGGAAATAAGGCACCTGGGGCAGCTTGCCCACACGCATCACGAAATACGGGGTGAGCGGCGGGATCAGGTCGTCCTCATCCAGGTCCGGCAGGCAGGACACAGCCACCGCGTAGGTGGAGTGCAGATGCACCACGGCGCGCGCCTCCGGGCGCGACTCGTACATCGCCTGGTGCATGAACACTTCCTTGGACGGCTTGTCGCCGTCGACCACCGTGCCCGACGCGTCCAGCTTGGCAATACGCGCCGGATCGAGCCGCCCGAGGCAGGAATTGGTTGGCGTCATCAGCAGGCCGCCGTCCTCGGTCCGCGCGCTAATGTTGCCGGCGCTGCCGCAGCTGTAGCCGCGTTCGAACAGGGAGCGGCCAAGCGTCGCGATCTCCTCGCGCAGGGCGGCGTCGGTCATGGCAGCACCTCGAAGGCCCGGGTCAGGAAATCCTCGCCGCCGAAGTTACCTGACTTCAGCGCCAGAAACAGCGGCGGATCGCCCAGTGTCTGGGTCCAGGGGACGCCGGGATCGATCTCCGGCCCGATGCGCAGGGCATCGATACCGAGCGCGGAAACCACTGCACCGGAGGTCTCGCCGCCGGCGACAACCAGCCGCCGCACGCCGCGCGCGACCAGCCCCTGGGCGATCTGGCCCTGGGCATCCTCGATCAGCGCGCCGGCTTCCGCCACGCCAAGCTTGTCCTGCACCGCGCGCACCTGGTCCGGCGCGGCGGTGGCGTAGATCAGCAGCGGGCGCTCCCCGAGCCGGGAGTCCGCCCAGTCGAGTGCGCCGGCAGCCAGCGCATCCGCGTCGGGGGCGGCCAATGGGTCGAGGAAGAAGGCTTCGTGAGTCTGGCGCATCGCGGCGACCTGGCCCTGGGTGGCCCGCGACGCGCTGCCGGACAGCACAGCCGCTGCGCCGCCCGCCGGATCGAGCCGGTCACCCGCAGCCTCCGCCATCAGCCCCGCGGCGCGGAAGTTCGCCGGCAGCCCCATGGCGATGCCCGAACCGCCGGTGATCAGCGCCATGTCGCGCGCTGCGGTGCCGATGTCACGCAGATGACGCTCGGTCACCGCGTCGGTGATGGCATAGCGCACGCCGTCGGCGCGCAGCGCCTTGAAGCGCTCGGCGATGGCCGCGGGTCCGGCCTCGATGGTGGCGTACTCGGCAAGTCCGACCCCGCCGTCCGTCTGACGCGACAGTACCCGCACCAGGTCCGGGTCGGTCATCGGGGTCAGCGGATGATCCTGCATGCCTGAGTCGTTGAGCAGCCGGTCGCCGACGAACAGGTGGCCCATGAAGACGCTGCGCCCGTTCGCCGGGAACGCCGGGCAGGCCAGCGTAAAATCCGCATCAAGATCGGCCAGCAGGGCGTCCGCCACCGGGCCGATATTGCCGGCGTCGGTGGAATCGAAGGTGGAGCAGTATTTGAAGAAGACCTGCCGCGCCCCCGCTGCGCGCAACCAGGCCAGCGCGGCGCGCGACTGGGCCACCGCATCAGCCGGCGCGATGGTGCGCGACTTCAGCGCGATGACCACGGCCTCTGCATCCGGCGCGGGCTGGTCCGCGCCCGGCACGCCGATCAGCTGCACCGCGCGCATGCCCTCCTTCACCAGGGTATTGGCAAGATCGGTGGCGCCGGTGAAGTCGTCAGCGATGCAGCCGAGCAGGATACTCATGCCACGGCCTGCAGGCCGTCGATCTCGGCGGCGAAGCGCTGTGCCGCCTCGGCCCAGCTCGGCAGCGCCTGCCCTGCCTGCCAGGCAGCTTCAGCCATGCGGCCACGCAGTTCGGCGTCGAACAGCACCCGGCGCAGCGCCTTGGACAACGCGTCCACGTCGCCCGGCGGCGCGAGGATAGAAGCGTCCCGCGGCACGAATTCGGGAATCGGGCCGTAGTCGCTTGCCGCCACGGGAATACCGCGGGCGAGCGCCTCCGCCAGGACCATGCCGTAGCCCTCCAACGCGGAAGGCAGCGCAACCACGCCGGCACGGCGGTAGGCCGCGTCCAGCGCGGCATCGTCGATGGTGCCGAGGAAAGTCACCTTGCCGGAAAGGCCGGCAGCGTCCGTTTCGGCCTGGGCTGCGGCAGCATAGGCCGGGTCCTGGTCGAGCGCGCCGACGCAGGTCAGGCGCCAGTCCAAGTCACCGAGCTTGGCGAGCGCCGCGATAAGGTCACGCTGCGCCTTCCGCGGCACCACAGGACCGACGCAGAGAATCTCAATAGGGGTGTCCCAGTCGGTGTCCGGGCGGTGACGCCAGGGCGCAGGCGCGGTGCCCGGGGTAACCACGGCGATGCAGTCCTCGGAAACGCCAAGCCCGGCGACGATGCCAGCGCTGTGATCGCTGGTCACGATGATGCGGTCAAGCGCGCCCAGTGCCGCCGTCTCCACCGCGTGCAACAGGTCGCGGGCATCGGCGTCGAGGCCGGTCTCCAGGCTGAGCGGGTGATGCACCAGGCCGGCCAGCGCGCCGCCGCCGCCGCGGGCGGCCAGCGCACCGGCGGCGGCCGGCAGGGCAGACACGTCGATCACGGCGACGTCGCTGTCGCCGGGCAGGTGGCCGTCGAAGGTCTCAACACTGGCGGTGCGGCCAGCAGCACCCAGCGCCTCGGCGAGGCGGCGAACATAGAGCGCGCCGCCGTCATAGGGACCAGCGGACTCGCCCAGCAGGAAGCGGATCGGCGCGCTCATGACCGGGCGCAGGGGTTGTTGGGAATGGCAAGCATGGCGGCGACTTTACGCAGCCGGTACGTCCCGCGGCAAGCCACCTTGCCCGTCCGGGGGTGACCCGCTACCGTCTCGCTGCCGGCGCGATCCGGCGATCCAGACAGGGGAAGTTTCATGGCACGCAAGGCAACCGCCAGGAAGAAGACCACCACGCGCGCGGCACGCAAGCCGTCGGTCGGCTTCATCGGCACGGGCATCATGGGCGCGGCGATGGCCGGCCACCTTCAAAAGGCGGGCTACCCGCTGCATGTCTACAACCGCACCAAGCGCAAGGCAGCCGCGCTGGTGAAGGCCGGGGCGACCTGGCACGATTCACCCGGCGCGGTCGCCGCGGAGAGCGACATCGTTATCACCATCGTCGGCTACCCGAAGGACGTCGAACAGGTCTATCTCGGCAAGGGCGGCATCCTCGACAACACCAAGAAGGGTGCGGTGCTGATCGACATGACCACGTCCTCGCCCAGCCTGGCGGCGGATATCGCCAAGGCGGCAAAAAAGAAGGGGGCGGCCTCGCTAGATGCGCCGGTGTCCGGGGGCGACGTCGGCGCCAAGAACGGCACCTTGTCGATCATGGTCGGCGGCGATCAGAAGGCCTACCGCAAGGCCCTGCCGCTGTTCAAATGCATGGGCAGCAACATCATGCTGCAAGGCGGCCCGGGCGCCGGCCAGCACACCAAGATGTGCAATCAGATCGTCATCGCCTCGACCATCATGGGCGTGGCCGAGGGCCTGACCTACGCCAAGAAGGCGGGCCTCGACCTGGGCAAGGTGCTCGAGTGCATTGGCGGCGGCGCCGCGGGCGGCTTCCAGCTCAACGTGCTGGGCACCAAGATGTCGAAGAACGACTTCGCGCCGGGCTTCTTCGTGAAGCACTTCATCAAGGACATGAACATCGCCCAGGCCGAGGCCAAGCGGATGAAGAAGCCGCTGCCCGGGCTTGGCCTGTCGAACCGGCAGTTCAAGAAATTCGCGGCGGGCGGCGGCGAGAATTCCGGCACCCACGGCATTTACCGGTATTACCAGAAGCTGAAATGACCGCCCGCCGGCGGGGAGCGCAGGCATGAAGGAATGCGGCAAGGCGGTGCAGCGCCGGCTGTCGGACGCCAACTTCCTCAACCGCTACTTCGTCGGCGAGGGCATCGATATCGGCGGCGCGCCGGACCCGCTCGGCCTGTACCGGGAGCTGTTCCCGCGCATGGGCCGGGTGCGGGTGTGGGACCTCGACGACGGCGACGCCCAGTACATGGAGGGCGTCGCCGACGCGGTTTACGGCTTCGTGCATTCCAGTCACTGCCTGGAGCATATGCGCGACCCGGCAGAGGCGCTGGGCAACTGGTTCCGTATCCTCAAGCCGGGCGGGCACCTCATCGTCACCGTGCCGGACGAGGACCTTTACGAGCAGGGCCAGTTCCCGAGCAGCTTCAACCGCGACCACAAGGCAACCTTCACGATCCACAAGACCCGCTCGTGGAGCCCGCGCTCGGTCAATGTGCTGGCGCTGCTGCAGGGGCTGGGCCCCGCGGCGGACATCAAGAAGCTGGAACAGGTCACCACCGGCTACCGCTACAGCCTGCCGCGCTTCGACCAGACGCTGACGCCGACTGGCGAATCGGCCATCGAGTTCGTGGTGCGCAAGCGCCCGGACGCCGAGCTTGAGGCGGGCGGACGCCAGCCCCGTGCCGGCGGCGTCAGCCGCCGCGGCTTCTGGCTACTGACGGGCATGCGCCCGCGCGGCTGAGCCCGGTCTTTCCTAAATGCCGAGTGCGCCGCCGATCTTCTCGGCGGCCTTGAGGCCTGTGCCAGTCAATACCGTGACGATGGTCTCGGCCGGGTTCAGGGTGCCGGCGGCAACCAGTTTCTCCAGCGCCGCGCCGGCGGACGCACAGGTCGGCTCGACAAAGAAACCGCGCCGCGCCAGCCGGCCCAGGGCAATGACGATCTCCTCCTCCTCCACCGTCACGGTGGCGCCGCCGGTCTCGCGCACCGCCGCCATCACCTCGGGAACCCGCAGCGGCTTCGAGGACGCAATGCCCTCGGCAATCGTCGGCGTGATGTCGCAGTCGACCAGATGGTCCGCACCCGCCTGGTAGGCGGCATGGAACGGCGCGCAGTTCGCTGCCTGTACCGCGTAGATGCGCGGCAGCTTGTCGACCTGGCCGCGCGCCAGCAGTTCCGAGAAGCCGAGATGCAGGCCGATCACATTGGAGCCATAGCCGCAGGGTACGACGATGGCGTCGGGCGCAGTGAAGTTGAGCTGCTCCCACAGCTCGAAGGCCAGCGTCTTGGTGCCCTCGAGGAAATGCGGCTCCCAGTTGTGGCTGGAATAGAAGATCGTCTCGGCGACTTCGAGCGCGGCGTCGGCGACATCCTGGCGAGTACCGGGAATACGGCGCACCTCGGCGCCCGTGGCGGCGATCTGCACCACCTTGGGCGCCGCCGTCGCCTCGGGCACGAAAATGCGGCATTCCATGCCGGCGGCAGCTGCATAGGTAGCGATCGATGCCCCGGCATTGCCGGAGGAGTCCTCCAGGATCGAACGTACGCCGGCCTGGAACAGGGCGTTCAGCATCACCGCCGTGCCCCGGTCCTTGAAGGAGCCGGACGGCATCAGCGGCTCCATCTTCATCAGCACCTCGGTGCCGGCGTAGGACGCGCGGACCAGCGGCGTCCAGCCCTCGCCCAGGGTGAACAGCGGCGGCGCGGCAAGGCGGATCGCCGCCTGATAGCGCCACAGCCCCTGGGCGCGCGGATCGATATCGTCGGGCGTCAGTCCGTCGCCGGGCGTCAGGTTGAGATAGGCGCCGTCATCGGGCGCGCGCCACATCGCCTCGCCGACCGGCCATTCCGCCCCGGTGCGCGGATTGATGTAGCGCGCGGCGCTCATGCGGCATCCTTGAGCGCGGCACCCGCGACCTCGACGACCCGCTCAATGTCGCTCTCGTCGTTATAGAGGTGGAACGAGAAGCGGAGCGTGTTGCGCCGTGCGGAGTGGCGCACCTTGGCCGCCTTCAGCCGTTCGTGGATCGCGGCGAGCGCCGGATCGGCGAATTCGTACAGTCCGCCGGTGAGTTCGCCGACGGTGACGATCTGGGTCGGCCCTTGATCGAACGGATCGCTGTTGACCGCGAGGCCGAGCGCGGCCAGCCGCGCCCGGAGTTCGGCGGCCAGCCCGGTGACATGGGCCTCGATCGCCGCCGGGCCATAGTCCAGCAGGCGGCCGATGGAGGCGGCCAGTGCCCAACCGCCGACATAGAGGTGGCCGGTCTCGAAGCGCCGGGCATCGTCCTTCAGCTCGTAGAGATAACCGTCCTGGCCGGGATGGCCTTCCTCATCGAGCACCGCCGGCTTGCCGAGCTGGGACGGCAGCAGCCGCCCCGCCCATTCCGGGCGGCACCACAGGAAACCCTGGCCGTAGAACGACAGCAGGTACTTGTGGGTCGAGGTGGCCAGCCCGTCGATGGGCAGGCTGGCGACGTCGGTCTGCAGCACGCCAGCGGACTGGGTGGCATCGATCATCAGGAAGATGTCGTTGGCGCGGCAGTGCGCACCGAGACGCTCCAGGTCCGTGCGGAAACCCGGCACGAAGGTGACGCTGGAGACCGCGACCGCGCGGGTGTTGCCGTCGCAGGCGCCGATAAGGGCATCCACATCGATCGCCTGGGCGGTCGGCGGCACGATGCGCACATCGACGCCGCGGCTGCGCAGGTTGAGCCACGGAAAGATGTTGGCCGGGTGCTCCAGGTCGGCGGCGCAGACCACGTTCTCCCCCTCGCCGGGCGCCAGGCCCGCGGCGATGTGGTTGATGCCGTCGGTGGCGTTCTTGGTGAAGCAGATGTCTTCAGGCCGGGCATTGATCAGGGTCGCGAAGGCGGCGCGGCCCGCCTCGTTGCCGGCGACCCAGTCGGACCGGGTGGTGCCGTTCTGCACACAATCGTCAAGGAAGCGGCTGACCGCAGCGCGGGTCTCCAGCGGCATCAGCCCGGTGGACGAGCTGTCGAGGTAGGTCCAGTTGCCGGTAGCGGGAAATTCGCCCCGGGCGTCGGTGATATCGGCCATGGTTGTTATCCTCCCTTCCGGCCCTGTCAACCGGGGAACGAGACCGGCCAGATCTCGACCAGCCCCCAGGCGATGATGCCCGCCATCGTCGGGATCAGCAATGCGCTGAGCAGCCGCAGCAGCGAGAACCACGGGCCCAGCAGCGGCATTTCGAACAGCAGGATGCGGTGCACCGCGATCACCGACCAGCCGGAGATGAAGGCGATGACCTGCGGCACCCCCGCGCCCGCCTTGATGAAGGCGAGCGCCAGCGGGAATGAGATGAACGGACCGCCGGGCGTGATGCCGCCGGCAATCGAGGCGATGATGATTCCCTTCAGCCCGGCGTCCGGCCCGATCCAGGCGGATGCCGCGTCCTGCGGGATCATCTCGGCAATAAAGCCGGCGGTGATGATCGCCAGCGGCAGGATCGGCAGCATGGTCGCCAGGTTCTCGCCGCCGTTGCGAAGGCCCTGCTGGAAGCCGCCGACCGGCTTCTTGATCACCGTGGCGATAACCAGGATCGCCAGCGCGCCGAAGATGATGAGATAGGCGGACAGGCTCATGACAGGCGCGTCCCGTCGGGCAGTTCCACCTTGAAGGTGAGCATCCGCGCCAGCGCTCCGGCAACCAGTGGCAGGGCCAGCACCGCCAGCGTCCGCACCACGGCGAATTCCGGCCCCATGATCGGCAGCTCCCAGATGAACAGCCGGTGCCACGCCAGCAGCCCCCAGGCGGTGACATAAGCCACCACCGAGCCACGGTCCGCGCCTGAATGCACCAGCACCACGACCAGCGGGAAACAGGCCATCGGGCCACCCGGCGTGACGGCCCCGGCAGCAGTGGCGATCAGCAGGCCGCGCAGGCCCGACCCGGTGCCGAGCCAGCGGGCCACGACCTCACGCGGGATCAGCACCTGGCCGTATCCGGCGAGAAAGCCACCGGCGATCACCATCGGTGCGATCTGCAGCATCAGGGTCGCGGAGAAATCGAGCGCCCGCCAGACGCCCTCGGTGCCCTGCAGCCACCAGCACAGCAGCCCGGTGCCGAGCGCCAACAGGCCGATCAGCCGCACCGACGAGGCGATGCGCTTCCAGCGGCTGGGCGCAGTGGACGCGCCGGTACTGGCTGAGTCGGACTCGGCCATGGGTCTGGGCGGCTCCGGGGCTGAAGGGCGGCGGCGGGACGCGGGACAGGGAGATTTTCGCACGCGGACCGCGGGGGGTCCAACGGCGCGGTCGCGCTAGACCTCGTAGCCGCGGTCGATCTCGGGGATCGTCACTGGCCCGCCGAAGGCGGCGGAGGCTTCCGCGGCGATGCTGTAGGCCGCATCGGGCGAATCCGGCGGGAAGTGGCACAGATACAGGTGCTTTGCCCCGATGCGCCGCGCCATTTCGCCGGCCTGGTAGCCGGTGGTGTGGCCATATTCGAGCATCTGCGCGGCGGTCTCATGCAGGCCTGAGGCCTCGTGCACCAGGACGCAGCCGTCGGCTGCCAGTTCCAGCAGCGCCTCATTCGGCGAGGTATCAGACGGGTACAGCAGCATGGACCGGCCGCTGTCGAGCAAGATGCCGCTGCACCGCACAGGATGGATGGAATTGACCATGCTGGCCTCCATCTCACCGAGTCGGAACGGGCGGTCGGTGTTGCGCACCCGCCAGACGATCTCCAGCGGCAGCTCTTCGTTGGGCAGGCCGAACAGTTGCAGCATCTTCTTGGCAAAGGCGAGGGTACGGCCATTGCCGTAAATGGTGATCGGCTTCTGCCGGCGCAGGATCATCATCTGCATGATCAGGTTCGGCAGCGCGTAGATATGGTCCGGGTGGGCGTGGGTCAGCACCATGGCGTCAAGCGCGTCGACCGCCACCTTGGCGCGGGCGAGATGCCGGGCCGGCTCGCCGGAACAGTCGATCAGCAGGCTGAAGCCCTCATGCTGCACCAGCATGCTGGTATTGCTGTCGTTGGCGCCCTGCAGCGCCCCCTGCTTGCCGAAGAAGGTCAGGCGCATCCGTCCACCTCCGCGCGGCCCAGTCCCCGGGCATCCGCCAGTGTCGCGGCGAGCCGCAGCAATGCCTCGTCAGTGCCCGGCGCGCCGATCAGCGATAGGCCCACCGGGCCGCCCGGCAGCCGCGCTGCGGGGATGGAGACCTCCGGCAGGCCGCCCAGGCCGGCGATGCTGGTCACCGCCAGGGTGCGGTCGCGCACCGTCTCTCGCGCCGCCTGGGAGCTGTCGGCGGGCGGCGGCGGCACTGGCGCCGTCGGTACCGCGATGACCCCGTCGGCGCCGAGCAGGGTGCTCAATTGATCGGCGACCGCAGCGCGGCCACCGCGAGCGGTGGCGACCTCCGTGTCGGTGACCGTGCGGCAGAAGTCGAAGCGTTCCTTCACGCCGGGGCCGAAGGCCGGATCGCGCGCTTCGATCCAGGCGCCGTGGGCCTGCCAGGCCTCATAGGCCTGGATCGGCCGGAACAGCGCATACCAGGACGCCAGGCCGTCGCCTGCCACTGGCTCGAAGGTGGCTGGCGCGGTCACCGCTTCGAGCGCGGCGAGCGCCGGGCGCAGGGCGGCATCCACTGTATCGTCCACGGCAGCCCAGGCTTCGACCGGACAGATCAGCCGCGCTGGCGCCAGCGGCGCCGCGTCGCCGTCGAGCAGCACCGCGCCCACCGTCTGCATCAGTGCGGGGTCGCGGGCGAACCAGCCGACCGTGTCGAAGCTCACCGCCAGCGGCACGACGCCGGCGATGTCGACCCGGCCATGGGTCGGCCGGATCCCGAACAGGCCGCAATAGCTGGCGGGGATACGCACCGAGCCGCCGGTATCGGTGCCGAGCGCGAAGTCGGCGAGGCCGCCGGCCACCGCCACCGCCGAGCCGCAGGACGACCCGCCGGGCAGGCAGCCAGGCGCGGCCGGATTGTCGGGGGTGCCGTAATGGGGATTCTCGCCGGTCAGGGAAAAGGCCATCTCCACGGTCTTGACCTTGCCGGCCACCGCCGCGCCTGCATCGAGGCAGCGCGCCACCGCGGGCGCATGGGCGGTGGCGGGCTCATGGCTGGCGAACCAGTCGGGATTGCCGCAACCGGTGACGTGCCCGGCGATGTCGAACAGGTCCTTCACCGCGAAGGCGGTCCCGTCGAGCGGCCCCGCCCCGGTCGGCGCCAGCGCCGCGGAATCATGTGTACAAAATGCGCCGTAGCGGTCGCCGCGCACCGCGCTCTCCCCATCGCAAACAGGCCCCATGGTTCGGTAACACCCTGCGCGGCGGGGGACAAGCCCGCGCACGCCCTTGCAGCACAGCGCACCGGGCGCGCTAGACTGCCGCAGACCCATCGCCAGTGGTGTTTCCCCTTGCCCCGACCGCCCGGCCTGTTCGACCGATTCGCCGCCGCTGCCACGGGCAATCCGCGCGGCATGCTGTGTGCGCTGGGCGCCGCCTTCGTGTTCGCGGTGATGCATGCCTGCATGCGACAGGCGACCCACGAGCTGGGCGTGCACCCCTTGGTCGCGGTGTTCTACCGCAGCGTCTTCGGGGTGCTGCTGCTGGTGCCGGTGTTCCTACGCGCCGGCGGGGTGAAGCTGACGACCCGGCGGCCCGGCCTGCATGCCTGGCGCATCCTGTTCAATTCGGTCGCGCAGATGGCGTTCTTCTGGGGGGTGGCGCTGACGCCGCTGGCCAAGGTGGCGGCGCTGTCCTTCACCGCGCCGCTGTTCGCCACCGTAATGGCGGTGCTGTTCCTGGGCGAGGTCATCCGCGCGCGGCGCATCACCGCGCTGGCGCTCGGCTTCGCCGGCGTGCTGCTAATCGTGCGGCCCGGCGCAGTCCCGCTGGATGCCGGGGTGGCGCTGCTGCTGTTCTCGGCGTTCTGCTGGTCGGTGGTGCTCAACCTGCTGAAGCTCCTCAGCAGCACCGAATCGCCGCTGACCATGACCTTCTATCTCAGCGTGGCGATGACGCCGATCACCTTCGTCGCCGCGCTGTTCGTCTGGCAGGTGCCGACGCTGGAGCAATTGTTCTGGCTGGTCTGCGTGGGCGGGCTCGGCTCGCTCGGCCAGATCCTGCTGGCGGAGGGCTTCAAGCACGCGGACACCACCGCGATGATGCCGATGGATTTCACCAAGCTGCTGTGGGCGGTGGCGATCGGTGTGCTGTTCTTTGCCGAATGGCCCGACCTGTGGACCCTGATGGGCGGGACCGTGATCTTCGCCAGCACCAGCTACATCACCTGGCGCGAATCGCAGTTGCGGGAAAAAGGCGGCGGGCGGCCGAAGCCCCCCGCCGGGAGAGGTTAGCGGATCAGGGTTTCGAGGCGCTGGCGGTCGAGCTGGCCCTTGTCATAGGCACGCTCGGCGGCGCGGGCGGCATGGAAGGCGCCGGCGAAGGTCAGGGCGAAACCCTCCACGGCGCGCTCGAAACGCACCAGGGCGGTCCACAGACCGGAAACGGGGGCGGCGGCGATGTGCTGTGCATGAGCCATGATTCTGTTCCTTCTTAATCTTTAGGCTTGCTTGATCCAGTTAGGAGGCCGGAACCTCCGTAACGTTGTTGAGCGTGAATTTACGCCGATTTCTGGGAAGGACAATTGATCTTCCGTTACCAATAGTTTAGCTTAGCTAAACTATGAGCCAGGCCATGCCCCCGCTGACCGCGCTGCGCGCCTTCGAGGCCGCGGCACGGCATTTGAGCTACACACGGGCGGCCGAGGAACTCAGCGTGACGACCGCGGCGGTGAGCCATCAGGTCAAGGCGCTGGAGGCTTTCCTTGGCGTCAGCCTGGTGGTGCGCGACGGCCGGGGCATCGCGCTGACCGAGGCGGGCCGGGCCTGCCTGCCGGCGCTGAGCGAGGGCTTCGCGCGGCTGAGCGAGGCGGTGGATACGGTGCGCAGCCGCTCCGGCGCCGGCCCGCTGACCGTGCGCGCGACGCCGTCGTTCGCGTCGAAATGGCTGGTGCCGCGGCTCGACCGCTTCACCGCGAACCATCCGGAGATCGATGTCCGCATCTCCGCCTCGCGCCGGCCGGTCGACTTCGCCCATGAGGATGTCGACCTGTCGATCGCCTATAGCAACGGCCAGCGCGACAATGTGCAGGTCGATCTGGTGCTGCGCACGGCGGTTTTTCCGGTGTGCGCGCCGCAACTGCTGGAGGGCGAGCACCCGCTGCGCACGCCCGCCGACCTGCGCCACCATGTGCTGTTGCAGCACGACGCACCCTACCGGGACGAGGCGTCTCCCAGCTGGGAAACCTGGCTGCGCGCCGTCGGCGTATTCGACAGCGTGCCGATCCGCGGGCCGCATTTCGACCGCGCCGCCCTGGTGATCGACGAAGCCATCGCCGGCCACGGTGTGGCGCTGGCGCGCAGCGCCCTGGTCGCCGACGACCTGCGCGCCGGCAAGCTGGTGCGGCTGTTCGATCTCGGCTTTGCCGACCATTTCGCCTACTACCTGTATATGCCGGCCTACAAGGCGGAGATGCCGAAGGTCGCTGCCTTCCGCGACTGGCTGCTGGCCGAAGCCGACGCCTACCGGGACACCGGCGTTGCTGCGGAACCCTCCGCCGCGTAGCGCGACGGCGGCGCGCCGGTGGCGCGGCGGAACATGGCGGTGAAGGCGCTCGGGCTGTCATAGCCCAGGTCGTAGCCGATGGCGGCAACCGGCCGCCCGGCAGCCAGTGCCTCCAGCGCCTTGAGCAGCCGCAGCCGCTGCCGCCAGGCACGGAACCCCAGCCCGGTCTCGGCGGCGAAACGGCGGGTCGCGGTGCGCGGCGCGATGCCCGCCATGCTGGCCCAGTCCCTCAATGGCCGATTGTCGGCGGGATCCGCATCCAGCGCCGCGGCAATGCGCAGCAGCCGGGGATCGCGCGGCATCGCCAGGCTGAGCGGCGCCTCCTTGAGCGCCGCCAGCTCGTCGAGGATCACCGCCACAAGCCGTGCCCCTTCGCCGCTGGCCAGTGCCTCGGGCGGTACGGCGACAGCGCGCAGGATCAACGCGCGCAGCAGGTCACTCACCGCCACCACCTGGAGCGCCGCTGGCAGGGCGGCGAGCGCATCGCTGCGCACATAGAGGGTGCGCATGGAGATTGCTCCCACCGCCGTGACCGCATGAGCGACCCCCGCCGGCACCCAGACCGCGAAGCCTGGCGGGATGATCCAGCGGCCCCGGTCTGCCTCCACCCGCATCGCGCCCATCGACGCATGCAACAGCTGGGCGCGGACATGCACATGACGCGCGATGACCTGGCCGTCGGGATAGTCGACCGCCATCGCCACCACCGGCTGGGGCAGGGCCTCGAGCTGCCGGACCGCGGCGCGGGGCGCCAGGTTTGTCTGTTTCGCGACAGTTTTTGTCATTCTGTCGACAGATCATCGCTTGTCGAAGGCTAGGATGGAAGCATGCAATCGATCAGCCGCCATCCCCCCTCCTTCCTGTTCATGAACATCGGGCACGCCTACTGCCACCTGTTCATGCTGATCTTCCCCACCGCCGTGCTCGCCATGACGGTGGATTTCGGCGGCGACTACAGTGACTTGCTGCCGCTGGCGGTGTGGGGCTTCGTCGCCTTCGGCGCGGGCGCGCTGCCGGCCGGCTGGCTAGGCGACCGCTGGAGCCGTGAGGGCATGATGGCGCTGTTCTTCCTCGGCCTGGGCGCGGCTGCCCTGCTCACCGGTTTCGCGGAAACGGCGCTGGCGCTGGCCGCCGGGCTGTTCGCCATCGGGCTGTTCTCCTCGATATACCACCCCGTGGGCATCGCCCTGGTCGCCGACCGGGCGCGCTCCACCGGCAAGGCGCTGGGCGTGAACGGGGTGTTCGGCAATCTCGGTGTCGCGTTGGCCGCGGGGCTGACCGGATGGCTCGCCGACGCCTTCGGCTGGCGCGCCGCCTTCATGGTGCCGGGCGTGATCTGCATCGCCACCGGGGTCGCCTACCTGCTGATCGGCCGCGGCGAGCCGGACGAATCGGACGCGCCGGCCCCGGCGGAAGCCGCCGCCCAGGCCGCCGCGCGCCAGGCGGATCAACGCCGGGTGTTTGCCTGCCTGGTGGCGGCGACCCTGTTCGGCGGGGTGATCTTCCATGCCACCACCATCGGCCTGCCCAAGATCATGGACGACCGGCTGCCGGCGCTGGCGGTCTCGACCACCGAGGTAGGGCTGTTCGTCTCCGCGGTGTTCGCGGTTGCCGCGGTCGCGCAGATCGTGGTTGGCCATCTCCTCGACCGCTTCGCGCTGCGGCCCGTGTTCCTCGCCGTCGCGGTATTCCAGGTGCCGGTATTGCTGCTCGCCGCCAGCGCCGGCGACCTGGCGATGCTGGCGCTGGCGACCGCGATGATGCTGCTGGTGTTCGGTCAGATCCCCATCGCGGACACCATCGTCGCGCGTTACACCGCGCAGGACTGGCGCGCCCGGGTCTATGCGGTGAAGTACTTGCTGTCGCTCGGCGTCAGCGCGACCGTGGTGCCGCTGCTCGCCTGGGTGCGCGGCGGCACCGGCGGCTTCGAGCTGCTGTTCTTCATCATGGCGGGCTGCGCCGCGCTGGTCACCGTGGCCGCCTTCGCCCTGCCCCGGACCCGGCAAAATCCGGCAACTGCCCCGGCCTGACCCCACATATCGTCTTCACCTCACGGGCCAGCCCATATATATTGTGCTTGGGTGGTCAACGAACCGCCGATCCAGCATTCCGAGGGGGTTGAGGCCATGGCAGCAGGGAACGGAACGCGCAAACCCAACGGGTCTCATCCGCGCATCGCGCTGGAGATCGAATCGCCGTTCCGCGCGGTGGCCCGCCATTTCGAGCAGATGGCCGAACGCGCCGACAAGGAAGGCCGGTCGCGCGCGTCCAGCGACTGGAAGCTGTGGGCGGCGGAGTACGCCGGCAAGAAGAAATAGCGCGGGGCCGTGGGCGACCCGCGTGACAGCCTCGCGGAAGCCTTCGATGCCTACGCGCCCAGGCAGGTCGCCGCACGGGTCGAATCCGCCGGCGTCGGCAAGGCCGCCCTCCCTGCACTGCAGACCCTGACGCTCGCCGTCCTCGCCGGCGCCTTCATCTCGTTTGGCGCCTGCTATTTCCTGCTGGTCACCACCGACAGCGGCCTCGGCTTCGGCCCGGCGCGGATGCTGGGCGGGCTGGTGTTCTCCCTCGGCCTGGTGCTGGTGGTGGTGGCGGGCGCGGAACTGTTCACCGGCAACAACCTGATCGTCATGGCCTGGGCCGACGGCAAGGTCACCAGCGCGGGCCTGCTGCGCAATTGGGGGCTGGTCTATGCCGGCAACTTCGCCGGCGCGCTGGGCACCGCCCTGCTGGCCTGGATGGCCGGACTGCCCGATCTCGGCGGGGTCGGCGACACCGCCGCCGCGGTCGCCGCGGCCAAGGTGGCCCGGCCGACGATGGAACTGCTGTTCAGCGGCATCCTGTGCAACGTGCTGGTCTGCCTGGCGGTGTGGATGTGCGCCGCCGCCCACACGGTGACCGGCAAGATCCTCGCCATCCTGCTGCCGATCTCGGGCTTCGTGGCGCTCGGCTTCGAGCACTGCGTGGCCAACATGTTCCTGATCCCGTTCGGCGCGCTGGCCGACCCGAACGGCGCGGCGGCGGCCGCCGGGATCGCGGGTTTCGCCCACAACCTGATCCCGGTCACCATCGGCAACGTGATCGGCGGCGGCGTGCTGGTCGCCCTGGTCTACTGGATCGTCTATCTGCGGCGTATCTAGGGCGCACCGCCCGGCGGTGCTAGGCTTTGGCCATGAGCGAGACGGTGACCCTCGATGACCGCCCGGTGCAGCCGCCCGCGGTCGCCGGCAGCTTCTATCCGGCGGACCCGGCGGCGCTGCGCGACGCGGTGGACCGGGCGCTGGCCAGCCCGCGCACCCGCCATACCCCGCCCAAGGCGCTGATCGCCCCCCATGCGGGCTACCGCTATTCCGGCGCGGTGGCCGCCACCGCGTTCGCGCCGATCGCCGCCCTGGCGGGGCAGATCACCCGGGTGGTGCTGATCGGCCCCTCCCACCGTCACGCCTTCGAGGGTCTGGCGGTGCCATCCGCCGGGGCGCTGGCGACGCCGCTGGGCGCAGTGCCGGTGGATCGCGACGCGGTCGATCGCTTGCTGGCCCTGCCCGGCGTCGCCGTGGTCGACGCGGCGTTCGCCCGCGAGCACAGCTTGGAGGTCGAACTGCCCTTCCTGCAGCGGCTGCTGGGCGCGTTCACCGTGGTGCCCATTGTCACCGGCGCCGCAACGACAAAGGACACGGCCCGCGCGCTGGAGGCGGTGTGGGGCGGGCCGGAGACCCTGGTGGTGGTGAGTTCCGACCTCAGCCATTTTCACGACTACGACACCGCGCGCGGTATGGACGCGGACGCGGCACGGGCGATCGAGACCCTGCGCCCAGACCGGCTCGGCGATGCCCAGGCGTGCGGGCGGCTCGCTATCCGCGCCCTGCTGGCCCGCGCCCGGGCGCTCGACCTGCGCGCCACCACGCTCGACCTGCGCAACTCCGGCGACACCGCCGGGCCGCGCGACAGCGTCGTCGGCTATGGCGCCTTCGCCTTCGAATACGCGGCGGGATGCCGGCTCGACGATGTGCATCGCCACGCGCTGCTGAAGGCAGCACGGCAAAGCGTCGCCAGCGGCCTGCGCCGGGGCAAGCCGCCGGCGGTGCAGATGGGCAGTTTCGCGCCGCAATTGGAGACCACCCGCGCCTGCTTCGTCTCGGTGCTCAAGGAGGGCCATCTGATGGGCTGCGTCGGCTCCATGATGCCGCACCGTCCGCTGGTCGCCGATGTGGTGGAGAACGCCTTCAAGGCGGCCTTCGCCGACCGCCGCTTCGACGCGGTGACCGCGGACGATATGCCGTCGCTGACCGTGGAGATCTCGATCCTGAGCACGCCGCGGCGCATCCCGGCGTCCAGCGAGGCGGACCTGTTGCGCCAGCTTCAACCCGATCGGGACGGGCTGATCGTCGAGGATGGCCCGCACCGCGCCCTGTTCCTGCCCCATGTCTGGCACGGCCTGCCGCAGCCCAAGGCGTTCCTCGACCGGCTGCGCCAGAAGGCGGGCCTCGCGCCGGACCACTGGTCGGACAGTTTCCGCGCCTGGCGCTTCAGCGCCGAGCATTTCGGCGAAACGCCGGACGCCGCCTAGGCAGCGCGGGACGGCTTCTCGCGCCGCGCGGCGGCGAATTCCTTCAGCCGCACCGGCTTGCGCTTGCGGCCCCAGTCGCCGGGCGGGCCGTCGAACACCCCGGCGCAGGCGGTGCCGCAGCTCAGGCAATGGCCGTCCGGCGACAGGTTCCAGTCCGACAGCTCGTACCAGTCGCGGCCGATCACCCGTGTGCCGCAGCCATGGCAGTAGGTGCTGGAGCGGCCGATGTCATGGACATTGCCGACATAGGCGTAGCGGACGCCCGCCTTGATCGCGATGCTGCGCGCCCGCGCCAGGGTCTCGTGCGGGGTGCGTGGCTTGTCCAGCATGCGCCAGTCGGGATGGAAGGCGGAGAAGTGCATCGGCACGTCGGGGCCGAGCCGCTCGACCACCCAGTCGGCCATGCGCCCGATCTCGCCCGGCGAATCGTTCTCACCGGGGATCACCAGGGTGGTGAGTTCGAACCAGGTGTCGGTCTCCTTGCGGATGTACTCGATGGTCTCCAGCACCGCGCCGAGATGGCCGCTGCAAATCTTGCCGTAGAAGTCCTCGGTGAACGCCTTCAGGTCGATGTTGGCGGCGTCCATATGTTCGTAGAACTCCGCGCGCGGCGCTTCGGTCATGTAGCCGGCGGTGACCGCCACCGTCTTCACACCCCGGGCGCGGCAGGCCTTGGCCACGTCGACGGCGTATTCCAGGAAGATCACCGGGTCGTTGTAGGTGAAGGCGACCGAACGGCAGCCGAGCCGCACCGCCGCTTCCGCGATGGCCTCGGGATCGGCGGCGTCGGCCAGGGTGTCGAACTCGCGGCTCTTGGAGATGTCCCAGTTCTGGCAGAAGCGGCAGGCCAGGTTGCAGCCCGCCGTGCCGAAGGACAGCACCGGCGAGCCCGGCAGGAAATGGTTCAGCGGCTTCTTCTCGATGGGGTCGACGCAGTAGCCGCTGGCGCGGCCATAGGTCGCCAGCACCATCTGGTCGCCTTCGCGGGCGCGCACGAAGCACAGGCCGCGCTGGCCCTCGCGCAGCTTGCAGAAGCGCGGGCACAGGTCGCACTGGATGCGCCCGTCATCAAGCGCATGCCAGTAGCGCGCCGGCACGGTCTCGGCGTCCGGCTCCAGCGTGGCGTGGCTGTCGTCGCTCATGCCCGGAGTGTGCGGCGGCCTTGCCGCGGTTTCAACGGCCCAGCGGCAGGCCGGGGTCGTTCATCATCACCGCGGCGGGGGCGTAGCTGTCCACCAGGGCAGCCAGATGCGCCGCCGAGAGATCGCCGGTGTCCCTGGGCGTGCCCTTGCCGCCGGTCATGATGCACAGGCCCGCGCCGGTCGCCTGCACGGCCGCGGCGTGATCGGCGAGGTCACGCTCCCACAGCCGGATGATCGCGGCACCGGCGTCCGCTGCCGCGGCGATGGCGTCGACCGGGGTGAGCGCCAGCACCGCTAGGCCGGGCGCGCGGGCGCGCAGCGCGCGCAGATGCTCCAGGTCACGGGCGCCATAAAGCACCTTCTCTTCGATGCCGTGCGCAGCGAGCGCGGGCAGCACGGCATCCAGCATGGCGTCGGTGCCGACCTTGATGTCGAGCAGCAGCCGGCAGCGCCCGGCGATGTGGGCGAGCACGTCGGTGAAGGGCAACGCGGCGGGGCTGCCGTCGGGGCGGCGCAGGGCGGCGACCTCCGCTGCCGTCAGCTCGGCAATGGGACGGGCGTCACCCGCGATGCGGGACAGGTCCGGGTCGTGGCTGCACACCACCGCGCCGTCGCGGGTCAGGCGCAGGTCGGTCTCGATGGCGTCCGCCCCCGCGGCGACGGCCGCATCGAAGGCCGCCAGGCTGTTTTCCGGGTACCCGGCGGAATGGCCGCGATGGGCGATGACCAGGGTCACGGCTTGTCGAGCGGCCCGTCGGCGTAGAGCTTCATCAGCCCGATCTGCCCGTTCTTCTCATGGCCGTTGGCGATCACCATGCGGTAGAGCGCCGAGACCAGCGCGGTCACCGGCATGGGCGAATCGGTGGCCCGGCCCATGTCGCAGGCGATGTCGATGTCCTTCTGCATGATCCGCGCGGTGTTCGTGCTCACCACCTTGTCCGCGATCATGCGCCGGGCGTGGTCCTGCAGCACCGCCGAATCCGCCCAGCCGCCGCTCAGGGCATCGGGCAGGTCCTCGACCCGCGCGCCGAAGCGATGGGCGAAGTTGAGCGCCTCCGCGACAACCGCGACGGTGCCGCCGATGATCATCTGGTTGCAGGTCTTGCCCGCCTGGCCGGAGCCGGACGGCCCCATATGGGTGAGCTTCGACGACACCGGGGCGAGCGCCGCGCGGGCCTTCTCCACGTCCACCGCCTCGCCGCCGGCGAGCACGATGACGTCGCCCTTGGCGGCGGCGCGCGAGCCGCCGGAGACCGGCGCGTCGACCCAGGCCATGCCGGTCTCGTCCTTCAGGCGCGCCGCCATCTCGCGGCTGCGCAGGGGGTGGATGGTGGAGCAGTCGACCAACAGCTTGGCCGGGTCCGCGCCCTCGGCGACCCCGCCGGGGCCGAACACCACCGTCTCCACCGCGTCGGTGTCGGTGACGCAGGTGATGACCAGGTCGCAGCGGCGCATCAGGTCCGCCGCGCTGTCCGCCAGTGCAGCGCCAGCGGCGATCGCGTCGGCGAGCTTCGCCGGATCGCGGCCCCACAGCGTCAGCGGCACCCCGTCGGACAGCATCTTCATCACCATGGCCCGACCCATGTCGCCGAAGCCGATATAGCCGATTGCAGGCGCGGTCATGCGCTCCCCTCCCCGGTTATCCGGGCGGCATCCTAGCGCAAGCGGGGGCCGGGTTCAGGCGATATGGCGGGCGAGCAGCACGCCGAAGCCGTCGATGTTGGCGTAGCCCCCGAAACGGCGAAGCAGTGCCCAGATGCCAGCGGCGTTGGTGGTAATCACCGGCTTGCCAAGAAGGTCTTCCAGCTCGGCCACCGCACCGAGGCAGGGCATGTTGCCGCCGGGCATCACCACCGCGTCGGCGTCGGGCCGGTCGGCGCGGCTGCCCACATCGATCACCTGGTCGCGGGAAATCTCGGAGATCGCGTAGTTGTCGGTGACGCCAAGCCCGGCGGAGCCGACCACGGTGAAGCCGCTCTCGGTCAGGTAAGCGGCGGCGAGACCATTGGCGGAGTCGGGAAAGGGGCTGGCCAGCGCGATGCGCTCCGCACCTACCGCGCGCAGGGCATCGTCGACGGTCTGAGCCGCGGTCAGGGTCGGGCGGCCGCTGGCCTTCTCGATGCGCGCCTGCAATGCGCGGTCATAGGCGTGGTCGCGCAGATAGCTCGCCGAGGTCTGGGTGAACAGGATGGCGTCGACCCGCGCCTGGCCGAGCCCGAAGGCCTGGGGGTCGACGTCCTTGTCCTGGCTGTCGACACCCGCGTCGTCCACCGCCACGAGGCGCAGCCGCGCGGTGTGCAGGCAGACCCCCGGCGGCAGTACGGCGGCGTACTCGCTCTCGATGGTGACATTAGGCGACGGCACCATGACGCCGACGCGGTGGCGGATCGGCGGCAGGCCGCTCATTGGCCCGAGGGCCGCGATGCCTCCTCGTCCTTCGGTGCGCCCAACCGCGCCAGGATGAACGGCAGCGCCAGCGACAGCAGCGACAGGATGAACAGGGTCAGCGAGATCGGCTTGGTGAAGAAGATGTAGGGTCCGCCGACCAGCAAACTTCGGAAGAAGTTGTCTTCAAGCAGCTTGCCCAGGATCAGCGCCAGCAGCAGCGCCACCGGCGAATAGCCGTAGCGCCGGATCAGGAAGCCCAGCAGCCCGAACACCACCATAATGGCGAGGTCGATGAGGAACTGCCGCGCGCTGAACACGCCGATGACGCAGGCCATGCTGATCAGCGGGATGAGGATGCGCAGCGGCATATAGGCGACCCGCGCGAAGTTGCCCGCCAGCGGCAGGCAGATCAGCATGATGAACACCGAGCACAGCAGCAGGCTCCAGCCGATGGCGTAGGCTTCCGCCGCGTGCTGCTCGTAGAAGCTGGGCCCCGGGCGGATGCCCTGGAGCATCAGCGCCGCCATCATGATTACCGTGGTGCCACTGCCGGGAATGCCCAGCGTCAGGGTCGGGATCAGCGCGCCGGGCACGACGGAATTGTTGGATACGTCGGTCGCCACCAGCCCCTCGTAGGTGCCGGTGCCGAACTTCTCGGGCGTGCGCGACCACTGCTTGGCCTGGCCGTAGCTGACCACGTTGGCCGGCGTCGCACCCGCGCCGGGGATGATGCCGATGATCATGCCGATGATCGCGGAGCGCGCGATCACGAAGGGATAGGTGATGGCGATGCGTACCCCTTCGAGCGGCGCCTTGAGGCCGCGATAGGTCTGGGTCTCGCCCGCCACGATGCTGCGCTGGTTGGCAAGGATGAGGATCTCGGAAAAGCCGAACAGGCCGAGCAGCGCCGGCAGCACCGGGATCGCGTCATACACCTCCAGGATGCCGAAATGGGCGCGCGGCAAGGCGTTGAACAGGTCGAGCCCGGTCGTCGCGATGAGCAGGCCGAGGACGGCGGAGATCAGGCCCTTGGTGACGCTCTTGCCGGTCAGCGAGGCGACCGCCGTCATGCCGAACACCGCCAGCATGAACATCTCCGGTGAGCCGAAGTTCAGCGCGAAGACGCCAAATACCGGCCCGAGGCCCATGAACAGCAGCGCGCCGACCAGGGTGCCGATGCAGGATGCGGTCACCGACACGCCGATCGCCTGGCCGGGCAATCCCTTCTTGGTGAGCTGGTATCCCTCGAATGTGGTCGCACTGGTTCCTGGCGTGCCTGGCATGTTCATCAGGATCGCCGGGTAGCTGCCCGCCGCCTCGGCGCCCACATAGGCGCCCGTCATGAAGAAGATCGCCGTCCAGATGTCCATGTAGACGGTGAACGGCAGCATGATGGCAAGGTAGGTGCTCTCCACCAGGCCGGGGATCGCGCCCACCACCATGCCGCTGGTGAAGCCGATCAGCAGCCAGATCACGTTCTTCCACGTGAACAGCAGGCTGAAGCCCTGCATGATTGCGTCAGCGTCCCACATCGCCGCGCCTCACAGGTACCAGGGGAGTTCGGCGTAGTGGAAGCGGGGGAAGTTGAGCACCACCACCTCCAGCAACAGCCAGGTCAGGAACAGCGACAGGGCCAGCGCCACCGGCACGATCAGCACCCCGCGCAGGGTGCCGAACAGCCAAAACAGGGCCGACAGATAGAGTGCCGCCGTGAAGAAGAAGCCGAGATGCGCCACCACCTGGGGAAACAGGAAGGTGAACACCACCACCCCGATGGCCTTGCTGTTGTTGCGCAGGAAACCGGACAGGATCGCGCCTACCGGCTGGGCCGGGGTCGCATCGTCAGCCGCCGCCGCGTCCGGCGGCGCGTCGCGGCGCAGCATCCATTGCTGGACGGCGAAAACGCCAAGCAGCACGGTCAGCAGACCGAGCAGCAGAAACGGGTAGAGGATGGCGTCGTAGGGCAGGTCGTAGGTCTGCACGAGATACGCGATCATGTAGACCACGATCAGGCCGGGTATGACGGCCTCGCCCCACTTCTCCTCTTTCATCGTCGCGGGTCCCCCTTGTGCTGGCGCGAGGACCCGATCAGGCCGCCGCGCTGCCCCCCGGACGGCAGCCAGCCCGCAGCGTGGCGCCGCGGGCTGGCGTTACCGGAGTCCGTGGTCAGAAGCTGATCTTCTTGACCTCGGCGAGGAACTCCTTCTGCCACTCGTTGATCTCTTCCGGGCCCCAATAGATCAGCGCTTCCTTCGGGAAACCGGACTTGATCAGACGGTCGCGTGTCACCTGGGCGGTGATCGTCTTCTTGAAGGTGTCGACGACGTATTGGTAGTTCTCCGGGTTCTGCTTCATCGTCTGAGTCGACGTGGTCAGACCCGTCGGGTGCATCATGGTGATGCCCTTCTTGTCGCCGTAGATCTCCTTCATCGTCGGCGCCTGGATGAGATGCGGGATCGGGTTCTTGTCGGCGAAGATGCACAGGCACTTCAGCACGTCGTACTGCGCCGCCGCATCGAACAGACCCGTCATCACACCGTCGGACTCACCGGACGCCGCAGCCTTTCTGGATGGGCCGCCGCCGCCGTACGGGACGTAGGTGATGTTGCCGCCGGACCGGGCGTTCAGGATCAGCCCGCCAACGTGATACCACTCGCGCGCACCGGAGATGCCCGCGGTGATACGGCCCTTCTTGGAGTCGTTGATCAGGTCTTCAAGCTTGTCGTACTTGGAGTTCTTGCCAACGAAGAAGGCCAGCGGCCCGCCGTAGCCGGTGCCGATATGGGCGAACGAGTCGTAGCTGAAGTTCGGCGGCTTGCCGACATGGATCGCCACGTTCATCGACGAGAACGCGATGTACGCCATGGTGTGGCCATCCGGCGGGGCGGTCAGCAGCTTGGTGGCGGTCAGCACGCCGCCAGCGCCCGGTGTGAAGATCACCTTGTAGGGCTGGCCGGTGAGACGCTCGAACTCGGGCGCGAAGTTGCGGCTGACGCGGTCGAAACCGCCGCCCGCCTTGCCCGCGGAGTACATGGTGAAGGCCTTGCTCGGGAACGTCGCGGCGAAAACCTCGTCGAGCCCGAGACCCGCCGTCATGGCGGCACCGCCGGCAACCGCGCCGGCCTGTAGGATTTGTCTGCGAGATAAAACGGACATTTTGACCCCTCCTGTTACCTGGTCACCCGGGCGGGCGGTCAGATCAGGGCTTCATCGCCAGTGGCGGGCCGTTATGTCGTTTTGGGTGGGCCGGCTCGGAGCCGGGCCCGGTCGAAAGTCGTTTCCGCCGCTGGCGGCCGTTTGTCCGAAGCGAGACAGACGACCGTGTCGCGTCTCCCCGTCTGCCGGTCCGGTTGGCGTTGGACTTGGTCTTGTGATTCGCCGTCCAGACACCCGGCAATACAAAAACGCTAGACCTGGACACCCGGTCCGTCAACTTACCTTGACGGCCCCGGGGGTGGTGCTGCCTAGATTCCACTCAACCAAAGGTCAGCACCAGGTTGCCGTGGGCATCGGCGCGCAAGGTCTGCCCGGGCATCACCACGGTGGTGGTGTCCATCTGCTCGACGATGGCCGGACCGGGGATCGATACCCCCGCGCCCAAGCCGGCACGGTCATAGACCGGGGTCTCCTGATAGGCCCCGGTCTGCGGGAACCAGGCCTGGCGGGCGCCAGTGCGGGCGGCCTCTAGATCGGCCCCGCCGGACCCGGATGACGGCTCCGGCGGCACCGCGACCCGCGCCCGCGCAATCGCGCGGAAGGTCACCAGCTGCACCGGCGCATCGGGCGCGTAGCCGTAGACCCGTTCATGCTCGGCGCGGAAGGCACGGACCTGCGCCTCGAGCGCCGCGGCGTCGAGCGGCCCGTCGGCCAGCCGCACGGTGAGTTCGTGGCTCTGGCCGACATAACGCATGTCGATAGCGCGCTCGATGGTCCGGGCGTCCTCGGCCACGCCCTCCTGGGCGAACCAGCGCGCGACCTCGTCGGCGACCGGCGCAAAGGCCGCCGCCACATCGGCCGGGCCGATATCGTCGAGGTTGAGGATGCGGGTCTGGGAGAAGTCCGAGCGGATGTCGGCAACGAGCAAACCCAGCGCGCACAACAGGCCCGGCCCCTCGGGGACCACCACGGTCGACATGCCCAGCTCCTCGGCCAGCGGCGCGGCCAGCAGCGGCCCCGCCCCGCCGAAGGCGACCAGGGCGAACTGGCGCGGATCGAAGCCCTGCTCCACCGAGATCACCCGGATTGCCTGCACCATGTTCTCGTTGAGGATGGTGAGGATGCCCTGGGCCGCCTCCTCCAGCCCCAGGCCCATGGGTCCGGCGACCTTGTCCTGGATCGCCTTCTTCGCGAGTTCCGCATCAATCGGCATGCGCCCGGCGAGCAGCGCGTCCTGGGGTAGCCGGCCGAGAACCACGTTGGCGTCGGTCACGGTGGGTTCGGTGCCGCCCTCGCCGTAACAGGCGGGGCCGGGATGGGCGCCGGCGCTCTGGGGGCCGACATGCAGGAAGCCGCCGCCGTCGACCCAGGCGATGGAGCCGCCGCCGGCTCCCACCGAATGCACATCCATCATCGGAAAGCGCACCGGATAGCCGTTGAATTCCCGTTCCCGCGCGATCAGCGGCTCGCCCCCCTCGATCAGGCAAACGTCGGTCGAGGTGCCGCCGACATCGAAGGTGATGATGTCCGGATGACCGGCGGCCTGGCACAGATGCGCAGCCCCGGTGACCCCCGCCGCCGGCCCTGAGGCCAGGGTGCGCACCGGGTTGTTGCCGGCATCCGCCGGCGAGGCAACGCCACCGTTGGATTGCAGGATCTTTGGCGCCGCCACGCCGATCCGCGCGGCCGACTCCTCCAGGTTGCGCAGGTAACGCTGCATCACCGGGCCGAGGGAGGCATTCAGCACCGTGGTGCTGATGCGCTCATATTCCCGGAACTCCGCCAGCACCTCATGGGAGGCGCAGACGAACGCCTCGGGAAAGGCGGCGCGCAGCTGTTCGGCGATGCGCGCCTCATGCGCCGGGTTGGCGTAGGCGTGCAGGAAGCACACGGCCACCGCCTCGACCCCCTCGGCGCGGAAATCAGCGACCAGGTCCGGCAATGCCGACTCATCGGGCGCCACATTGTCGCGGCCGAAAAGGTAGGTGCGCTCGGCGATCTCGCGGCGCAGATGGCGCGGCACAGGCGGCGCGGGCTTTGGCATGCGGATGTCGTAGTTGTGCGGCTGGCGCTGGCGGCGGATTTCGAGGATGTCGCGAAAGCCTTCCGTGGTGACCAGGCCGGTCGGCACCGTCTTGCCGACGATCAGCGCGTTGGTCGCCACCGTGGTGCCATGGCCGAAGTAGGACACCGCGTCCGCGCCGATCCCGGTCTGGGCCAGCAGTTCGGTGATGCCGGTGGCGATGGCCTCGGACGGATCGTGCGGGGTGGACGACGTCTTGTGGTAATGGGCGGCCCCGTCCGACAGGCGCACCAGCGCGAGATCCGTGAAGGTGCCGCCGACATCAACGCCCAGCGCATAGCGTTCCTTGCTCATCACTCTGTCCCCCCGTTCGCCCGTGCCGCCCGCAATGCGCGGGTCTTGTCCGCATCGACCGCGCCGTCGGCGATGACGACGCCATAGGCCTGCTCCGCCGCCGCCGCGCTGACCTTGCCGGACAGCACATCGGCGCGGACCAGCGCCGGATCGCGCATCAGCGGATCGCCGTAGCCAGCGCCGGCGGGCGTCTCCACCCGCACCACGGAACCCTTCGCAACCGGCCATTCGGAGAACGAGCCCGGCAGCTTCTCGGCGTCGGCGCTGTCGGGATGCAGGACGAAGCTGCCCAGCGCCCCGGTGCCGCCACCGAACAGGCCGGGCGCGCCGACCAGTTCGCGCAGGCCGCGGCCGGCGAGCCGCGCGTCCTCGGCCCAGATTTCCATGTCCCGGCGGGTCGCCAGACCGCCCCGGTGCGCGCCGGGCCCGCCGGTGTCGGGGATCAGCTCATAACGCCCGACGCTGAGCGGGAATTCCTGCTCCACCGACTCGATGGGCAGGTTGGCCGCGCCCGACACATGCACCCGTACCGCGTCCTTGCCGTCGGCGTCGGCCAGCGCCCCGGCGGCCCCGGCATAGGTTTCGTAGTCGACGAAATAGCCGCCGTCGCGCGGGTCGACGCCGCTGAAGATCAAACCGTGCAGCGGGCCGCAGCCCGCCATGACCCGGTCCGGGGCGGCCTGGGACAGTGCGCCGAGCAGCAGATCGCCGAGGATATTGCCGGTCGCGCCCCGGTCGCCGCAGGCGGCGGGCGGACGGCAGTTGAAGATGCTGCCTTCCGGCGCGGTGACGCGGATGGCGCGGAAATAGCCGGCGTTCGGCGGCAGGGTCGGGTCGGTGACCGCCTTCACCGCGTAATAGACGCCGGCCAGCGTCGCGGTGATCGGCATGTTGCGCGCGCCGCCGATCTGGGGCGCGCTGCCGGTGAAGTCGAAATGGATGTCCTCGCCCGCGATCGTCACGGCGACCTTGAGCGGGATGATCTTGTCCTCCACCCCGTCATTGTCGAGGAAGTCCTCATGCCGGTAGGTGCCGTCGGGCAGGGCGGCGATCTCGGCCCGCGCCCGGGCCTCGGCATAATCCAGCAGCCCCTCCAGCGCGGCGGTCACCGTATCCGCGCCGAACCGGGCGAAGGTCTCCTCGACCCGGCGCACGCCGATGGCGTTGGTGGCGATCTGCGCCTTCATGTCGCCGTCGCGCTCGCGCGGGGTGCGCGAGTTGAGCAGCACGATGTCGAGCACGTCGGAAACCAGCGCGCCGCCGTCGAGCAGCTTCACCGGCGGGATGCGCAGGCCCTCCTGGAAGATCGAGGTGCAGTCGGCGCTCTCGCTGCCCGCCACCTTGCCGCCGATGTCCGAGTGGTGCGCCAGGCTGGCGACGAAGGCGACGACCTTGCCGTCGATGAACACCGGGCTCATCAGGGTGAGGTCCGGCAGGTGCGATCCGCCGCCCACATAGGGGTCGTTGGTGAGGAACGCGTCGCCGGGCTTGAAGCTGTCGAGGGGGTGGCGCGCGGTCACGTTCTGCACCATGCCCAGCAGCGCCGAGAGATGCAGCGGCGCGATCGCGGTCAGCGCCACCAGGTTGGCCGCGGCATCGAAGATCGCCACCGAACAGTCGCGCCGCTCCTTGATGTTGGGCGAATAGGCTGTCTTCACCAGCGTCGCCATCATTTCGTCGGCAGCGGCGGCGAAGCGGTGGGCCACCACCTCGGTGGTGATCTGGTCAACCGCGGTGTCAGGCATGCTGGCGCTCCCTCTCTTCCTCGCCGGCGGCGAGCAGGCCGGTCAGGCCGCTGATGTCATCGAGATCGTCGAGCCGCGCCACCAGGTCGGCGATGGCGGCGGCCTGTCCCGCGGCCGCGGTGAGCCCGCACAGCCGCATGAACTTGCCGCGCAGGTCGTCGGCGCTCATCGGGTCCTCCGGGCTGCCGGGCCGGTAGCGCAGTTCGGCCTCATGCACCGCGCCGGCGCCGGTGGTCAGCGTAAGCCGGATATGGTCGCGCAGCGGCGGCCCCTCGGCGTCGATGGCCGGGTCCGCCGTGACATGCACCCGGGGCGCAAACGCCATGACATCGGGCGCGGCGACCCGTGCGGGGCTGTACTGTTCGACAAAGGCGTCGCCATCGAGCGCGGTCACCGACAGCGCATAGGCCATGTTCATCTGCGCCTCGGTCACGCCCTCGGCGCGGTAGTCCCAGACCGTGTGGCGGTGGGTGAAGGTGGAGCAGGCCACGTCGATGCGCGCGATATCGTCCGCCGCGATCCCGTGCTGCGCCATCAGGCCGCGCAGCGCCTTGATCGGCCCCTGTACGCAGGAGACCGTGGGGTTCGGCTTGAAGCCGATGTTGAGGGTCTCCCAGGTCTCCCCCAGGCCGGCGGTCAGCAGCTCCGGCGCGGCGCTGTCGGTGAAGCTGGACAGGAACCCGCCATAGGGGGCCTCGATGGCGTTGGCGATACCGGTGAAGCCGCGTTCGGCCAGCAGCGCGGCGTAGATGCCGCTCTGCACCGCGCGGCCGCCATGCAGGCGCTTGGCCATGGCGCCCTCCTGGGCCGCCATCAGCCCCGCCGCCTGGGACGCGGCCAGGCCCAGGGCGTGCTGGCTGGCAGCCGCATCGAGGCCGATCACCCGCGCGGCGGCCGCGGCCGCCGCGAAGCCCCCGCTGGTGCCCTGGGGATGCCAGCCCCGGTGGAACAGGCTGTGGGTGCCGGCCATGCCGACCCGCAGGCCGACCTCGCAGCCGGCGACCACGGCGGCGATCAGGTCGCGCCCGGAGACACCACCGCGCGCCTCGGCCAGCGCCAGGGCGGCGGGAACAGCCAGCGTGCCGGCATGCAGCAGCCCGGCCGTGTGCAGGTCGTCGAGCTCGAAGCCATGCCCGCCGGTGCCGTTGACCAGCCCCGCCAGCGCCGCGCTGGTGCGCTGCCCGGTGCCCCAGATCGCCGCCTCGGGCCGGGCCTCTTCCGCCATCGCCATCTCAGCCAGGGTCCGCGTCCATGGCAGGCTGTTGCCGTGCAGGCAGCAGCCCAGCGCGTCCAGCACGCACAGCCGGGCGTGGCCCACGACCGCCGCGGGCAGGTCGGCGAAGCGCAGGCCGGCGGCGAAGGCGCCGAGTTCCTCGGTGGCGGCAGGGGCGGTGGCAAGGTCTGGGCGGTCCATGGCGTCAGCCCGGCGGGATGTCGACGTCGAACAGCGGGCCATATTGCTGGGCGCCGTAGATGTCGCCGTCGCCGGCGGTGCCGCTGACGATGGGGCGGACCATGGAGAACTTGATCGCCAGCGCCGGATCGAAGGCGACGAAATCGGTGATGCGCTCCGGCGCGACGCCGTAGAGCGCGGCCACCGATTCGCGGGTCAGCGCGCCGCTGTCGCGCACCCGCTCATAGCTCGCCCGGTCCTGGAAGATGATGTCGAAGGTCAGCCGGTCCGGGCTGGCGTTCTTGCTGCGGATGGTCTTGGCGAGATCGACGAGCCGGTCTCCCATGTCAGCCTCCCACCGTCTCAAGATGGCGCGGGAACAGCTCAAGCCCGTCCGCCACCGCCACCGTGTGGCTGATGGTCCAGCGGCAGGCCGGGCTCGCCGGCAGCACCTCGTCGAACAGGAAGGAGACGCCGCCCGCCGTGCCCTTCACGTCGGGCAGCCGGGCGTAGAACATCTGCCGCGTCGCGGTCATGGTCAGCGTCTCCGCCATCTCCTTCGTCGGCGCGACGCCCTGGACCACGACGCACAGCTCGTGGCCCGGCTTGTCCTTGAGCGGCTCCAGCTCGCCCATCACTCCGTTGCGGCCGAACACGTTGTAGGTCAGTTCGTAGCCGTCCTCGCCGAAGCGGTCGCGGACATGCTGGCGCGACCAGGCGATGACCTCGTCGATGCGCGCGATGGTATTGGGGTCGCGGACGCCGGCCATGCCGACGAAGCGTTCGCCGACCCGGCCCGCGCCCTCGATCTTCACACGCATCTGTTCGGCGGGGACGAACTTCGGCCCGGTGACCCGGCAGGTGCGTTCGTCGGCCTGCTCGTAGTGGCACTCGGACATGTCCAGCAGGCCGCTGGCGACATTCTCGTAGAACGGGTTGGTGCGCTCATACATGGCGTGGCCGGCGACCGAGGCGATGGTGCAGCGCTGCGTCTCCAGCATCGCGGTGACCTCGACCGCCTCGTCGGTCAGCGTACCCATCACCGACTCCTTGCCGGCGTAGGGCTCGGCGCAGAACGATGCGCACTCCAGCACCTTGCCGTAGTAGTAGGCGAGCGCCTCGGGGTAGCCCTGGCGGATCGCCGGTGCGGCGAACACGGCGGAATCGCTCGACCGGCCGCCGATGATCACCTCCGCGCCCTGGTCGAGCAGATCGACATAGGGATGGATATCGGCCATGGCGACGATGTGGTCGCTGGCATCGATGTCGGCCGCGGTAAGGTCGGCGCGGCCGTCGAGCCCGGTAATGGTCTCGCCACCCTTGAGCCGCGCATGCAGCGCGTCCCGGGTGACCTCGGAATAGAACCAGCCGAGCTTGAAGGGCGCGAGGCCGTGCTTCTGCGCCAGGTCGCGGATGATGCCGACAAACATGTCGACCCGGCTGTTGGCGCCGGTGTCGCCGGCCGACCCGATGATCAGCGGCACGCCGAGACGGCGCGCCGCCAGCAGCATCTCCTCCAGATCGTGCTCCTGCCATTCACGCGGGCTCGACGAACTGTCGGTCGCCAGCGGCACCGGGCCGATGTCGTTGCTGCCCGAATCGGCGGCCAGCAGATCGGGACCCTGCGTCAAGCCATGGTGGAAGCTGCCGGTCTTGATCGGCGCGAAGCCGAGATGGCCGTTGGGGTTCAGCGTCCGCAGGGCGCGGTTGCGGTTGCCGGTGTCGTTCATGACCCTTCCTTCTGCTTGTAGATGTCCCGCGCGGCGGCGGGGGAGATGTATCCGTAGGCGACGTCGCGGGCGACCAGCGCCGGGTCCCGCTCGGCGGGATCGCCGCAGCCGCCGCCGGACGCCGCGTTGCAGACGATGACGTCGCCGGGCAGCAGCGTCACCTCGTTGTCCTTGGTGCCCAGCGGCAGGCGTTCGCCGTTGCGTTCGATGGCGTAGTCGTGGGATGCGCCGTCATGGCCGCCGAGGATGCCGTAGGGCGCAACCACGACCCCCTCGCCCGCGGCGTTGAGCACGGCCGGGCCGTCGCCCTCGTAGCGCAGCGCGTAGGTGCCGCCGAGCCCGCCGCGCCGCGCGCCGGGACCGCCGGAATCGGTGCGCAGCTCATAGCGCTCCACCAGCAGCGGGAAGCTCGCCTCGGTGCGTTCGACGCTGGGCGACGGGGTGCCGCCAGGATTGTGGATCACGCCGAGGTTGGACCAGCCGTCCTCGGCCATGTTGGCCCCCGCCCCGCCGCGGTTGGAGAAGTAGTGCCAGATATAGGAGCGGCCATGGCGGTCGCCCTCGCCGGCGATGACGAAGCGGAAGCGCCGCGCGAAGCCGGCCATCACCTGTTGCGGCGCGGCCTGCTCCATGGCGCGCAGCACGCTCTCGATAATCACGCTGCCCGACAGCGTCGTGCAGCCGGTAACCGGCACCGGCATCTGCGCGTCCACCAGGCTGCCCGGCCGGGTGATCACCCTGATCGCCCGCGCGCTGCCCTCGTTCTGGGTCTGCTGGTCCTCGCTGAGATACATGAAGGCGACGTTGACCGCGGCGACCGTGTTGGCGATCGGGCTGTTCATGAAGGACCGCACCTGGTCGGGGCAGCCGGAGAAATCGACCTCCGCGGACCCGCCGTCGAGGTTCACGGTGCACGGGATCGGCACCCGCGGATTGCCGCAGCCATCGTCGTCGAGATAACTGACCCCTTCATAGGTGCCGGGGGTCCAGCGCGACAGCTGGCGGCGCATCGCCGCCTCGCCGGCATCGAGGATGCCGTCGGCGCAGCGCGCCATCTCGTCGACGCCGTAGCGGTCGTAGAGCGCCTGCAGCCGCGCCGCGCCGACCCGCACCGAGGCGAGCTGCGCCATGATGTCGCCGCTGGTGTCCTCGGGCTTGCGGGTGTTCTCGACGATCAGGCGCAGCAGGTCCGCGCGCACCTGGCCGCGCGCGACGAACTTCACCGGCGGGATGCGCACCCCCTCATGCCAGATCTCGCGCGCGCCGGGGCTGTAGCCCCCCGCCGACATGCCGCCGATGTCGCCCTGATGGGCGCGCAGAGACACCCATAGCCGCACCGCCCCGTCGCGGAACACCGGCATCGCCAGCGTGATGTCAGGCAGGTGGCTGCCGCCGTAATAGGGGTCGTTGGCCATCAGCACGTCGCCCTCGGCGAGGTCGTCGGCGAAGGCGTCTTTCATGGCGCGCACGGCGAACGGCATCGCCCCCATATGGATCGGCACCCGCTCGGCCTGGGCCAGCACCCTGGCGTCGGCGTCGAGGATGACAGCGGAAAAATCGCGCGACTGGTTGAGCAGCGGCGAGAAGCAGGTGCGGATCATCGTCTCCACCACCTCCTCGGTGACCGCCAGCAGCTTGTGGCGCACCACCGCCAGGGTCAGGGGATGCACCGCGCCGGTCATGGCCCGCCCTCCGTCTCCAGCACCAGGCTGCCCCAGGCATCGACCGAGGCCGCGCCGTCCGCACCGATCAGCACCGAGGTGGAGGCGGAATCGACCACCGCCGGCCCGGCGATGCGCATGCCGGGCGCGAGGTCGTCGAACCAGTAGGCATCCGCCGCGACCCAGTCGCCGAGGAACACGTTGCGGCTGCCGCGCCGGGCAGCCGCCGGGTCCGCCGGCCCCGGCGCCGCATGGGGCAGGTCGAGCGCGGGCAGCACGCCATACAGCGTCAGCCGGCAGGCATCGACGAAGCCCTCCTCCCCCTCATGGACATGGTTGTAGAGCGCGGCATACGCCGCCTCGAAGCGGGCGCGCAGCCAGTCCAGGTCGCCCGCCGCCAGGTCGTCTGGCTGCGCGCCAACCTCGACGGTGAACACCTGGCGCTGGTAGCGGCAGTCGATGCGCCGCACCGCGCGCACCTGTGCGCCGTCAAAGCCATCAGCGGCGAGCCGGGCGCGGCCCTCCGCCTCCAGCGCATCGAACGCCGCGCGCAGGCCATCCGCCCCCACCTCGCCGAACGGCTGGCCCACCGCGCGGTGGTAGTCCTGGCGTACGTCCGACGACAGGAAACCCAGCGCCGAGAGCACCGACGCCTCGCGCGGGATTACCGCACGCGGGATCGACAGCTCCCGGGCGACCGCCTCAGCATGCAGGCCGCCCGCACCGCCGAAGGAGAACAGGGTGAAGTCGCGCGGGTCGAGGCCACGGCGCACGGTCGCGGCGCGGATGCCCTCGGCGATGCGCGAGGCGCCGAGCGCGTTGACCGCCAGCGCCGCCTCCTCCGCCGACAGGCCGAGCGGACCGGCGATCCGCTCGCTGACCGCCGCGCGCGCCTTGTCCGGCGACAGCGGCAGCCGCCCGCCCAGAAAGGTGTCCGGCGCGATATAGCCGAGCAGCAGGTTGGCGTCGGTAAGCGTCGGCTCGGTGCCGCCATTGCCGTAGCAGGCAGGCCCCGGCACCGCACCGGCGCTGTGGGGGCCGAGATCAAGGATGCCCCCCGCATCGATCCAGGCGATGGAGCCGCCGCCCGCGCCCAGCGCGGAGACGTCCAGCGCCGGCACCGCGATCTTCACGTCGTCCAGCACCGTCTGCTGGCGCTCCAGCGGCTTGCCGTCCGCGACCAGGCAGATATCCGTGCTGGTCCCGCCCATGTCATAGGTCACGGCGAGCGCGCTGTCGGCGAGGGATGCGTAGTGGCCGCCGGCCATCGCCCCGCCGGCCGGGCCGCTGGTGATCGCCCCAACCGCGTGGGCCGCGGCACGGGCAACCGGCAGCACGCCGCCGGTCGACTGCATCACCAGCACCGGCACCGGCAGACCGGCATCGGCAAGGCGCCGCGCCAACCGGTCGAGATAGCCGCCGAGCCCGGGGCCGACATAGGCATTCACCGTGGCGGTCGATGCCCTGTCGTACTCGCCCTCGCGCGGCAGCACCTCGTGGGAAAGGGACAGGTAGGGCTGCCAGTCCATCTCCGACAAGACGTCGCGCACCCGCGCTTCATGGTCGCCGTTGCGGTGGGCATTGAGAAAACAGACGACGACGCCCTCCACGCCGTCGGCGCGCAGTTCGTCCAGCGCCGCGCGCAGCGCCGAGCCGTCCAGCGGTGTTTCCACCGCACCGTCCCAGCGGATGCGTTCGGGTACGGTGAGGCGGCGCGGGCGCGGGATCAGCGGCTGCGGGAACGGCGCGCGCAGGTCGTAGCGGTTCGCCTTGGTGCCTTCACGCAGCTCCAGGATGTCGCGGAAGCCCTCGGTGCCGACCATGCCGAGCCGCGCACCCTTGCGCTCCACCAGCAGGTTGGTCGCCACCGTGGTGCCGTGGATGAACAGGGATGTGCCGGCGAGCAGCCCGGCGGCGTCGAGCCCCGCCCCATCGGCCAGCAGGTCGAGCCCCGCCATCACCCCGTCGGACGGGTCCCCCGGCGTCGAGGGCGTCTTCGCCGTGTGCAGGGCGCCGGCATCGTCGATCATCACCAGGTCGGTGAAGGTGCCGCCGATGTCGACGCCGATCCGCACCGCCGGTTACCCGGCCGCGTGGGGGAAATGCGCCGCCAGCACAGTGGCATCAGGCAGCGCGTCGAGGCCCAGCGTGGCGTCTGCCAGCGCCGCTGTGGCGGCGGTATCCGCACCCAGGCCGAAGGCCATGTTGGCGTCGAACTTGTCGCGTACCTCTGCCTCGGCCATAGGCTCTTCCGGGCTTCCCTTCACCGTGGTGCGGGCGCGCGACGCGGCGGTACCGTCGGTCAGCGTGAGGTCGACGCGGGATGGCGCCAGCGCGGTTTCCTCCACCGCCGGATCGGCGGTCACCGTCAGCCGCTGCGCCAACTCGATCACCGCCGGGTCGGTGATCTTCGCCTCGGTATAGCTGTCATGGCCGATGGCGCCGTCGATCAGCGCGCGGGCAAACGAGAAGGCGGCGCTGAACTGGGCGTGGACAACCGGACTGGCGGAGGTTTCCGGCGCGTAGGCATAGCCGACACAGTCCCGGTTCACCGCGCCCATGGCGATGGTACCCGACGCGATCTGGTCCGGGCGCAGGCCCTCGGCCCGCAGTTCCAGCGCCAGCTGGATGGTTGAGTGGTTACAACGGCAGCAAGGATAGGGCTTCATGGAGACGTCGAGAATCTCCCAGCGCTCGCCGAGCCCGCCGGTCAGCGCGTCGAGATGGATTTCCCCCCGCTCCCACAGGATAAACAGGCCGGCCTCGCCCTCCAGCACCCGGCGCACGCCGGTCAGGCCGTCGGCGGCGAGGAAGGCCCCGGTCACTCCGTTGCGCGCGGCGAAGCCCGGGCCAAGCCGCTTGGCCAGCGCGCCGTCGGCCAGCGGCTGGCGCGTACCGCTCATCTGGTGGTAGGCGAGGCCGAAGGCATCGAGCATCGGTTCGGGCCTGAGCCCGAGCGCGTGGCCCGCGGCCACTGCGGCGGCTAGCGCGCCCAGCGCCGTGGTTGGATGCCAGCCCTTGCCGATGCTGTTGTAGCAGGCGAGTCCGAGACGGGCGTGCAGCTCCACCCCCACGGCGACGGCGGCGATGAAGCGCTTGCCGTCGAGGCCGCCCGTCTCCTGCGCCGCCGCCAGCACCGCCGGCAGGATCACGCAATAGGAGTGGGTGCGCGCCGGGTCGTGCTGGTCGTCGAAGTCGAGCGCGTGGGCGGCGCTGGCGTTGGCCAGCGCGGCGGCCGGCGGCGAGCCGTTCCAGCCGCCGAGCAGGCTGGCGCAGCGGCCATGGCCCTCCCACTTGCCGAGCCGGGCATTGAGCGCGGGGATGCCGGGGGCCCCGGCCGCGCCGCCAATAACGCCGAGGGTGTCGAGCAGGAACAGTTTGATGGCCGCCACCGCATCGGCGGGCAGATCGTCGTAGCCGATGCCGGCCAGCGTGGCGCAGAGTTCGGCGCTCAGCCCGTCACGCACCGCCGCCTTGTCCAGCATCGCCCCCTCCCCTGCGGCTCGCCGGTCAGGCGGCCAGTTCGCCCTCGTCCTGCAGCGCCCGCAGGCTGGCCCGCCAGGCATCGACGGTGCGTTCGATCTTCTCCGCGTCGTGCAAGCACGACAGGATACCGCCGCGCCAGCCCTTCAGGTCGACGCCCTGGTTGAGCATCGCCAGGCGCATCTTCGCCAGCAGCTCCTTCCGGTTCTCGCCCTTGAAGTCGCCGGGCTCCAAGGCGAAGGCGTCGAACTCCGTCGGCTTGAAGTCGAGCCCATGCGGGTTGGTGAAGATGTGGAACATCGAGAACTCGCCGTAGATCGCCCACGGCACGCCCTCTTCCTCCAGCACCTCGTTCATGCGCCGGCGGATCGTCTCACCCGCCGCGTTGGCCTTCTCGCAGGCGTCGGTGTCGCGGATGATCTCCAGCGTCTTCGAGCCGGTCGCCGCGCATACCGGGTTGGCGTTGAAGGTGCCCTGATGGCGGACCTTCTCGCGGTTGAGCTGGTCGGACACCTCGAAGTCGAGCCAGTCGAGGATCTCCTTGCGGCCGCATACCGCGCCGCCGGGCATGCCGCCCGCGACGATCTTGGCCAGCGAGGTGAGGTCCGGGGTCACCCCGTAATGGGCCTGGGCACCGCCGGGCGAGACCCGGAAGCCAGTCACCACCTCGTCGAAGATCAGCAGCGCGCCATACTCGGTGGTCAGCTCGCGCAGCTTGTGCAGCACCTCTGGCCGGGTCGGCACCTTGCCCGAGTTCGAGCCGATGGGCTCGATGATCACCGCGGCGACGTCATCGCCGGCCAGAACCTTTTCGACCGCGTCCACGTCGTTGGGCGCGACCAGCGCGACCCCTTCGGTCACCTGCTGGATGACGCCGGGGGTGGGCGTGCCATCGAAATGGGATTCGACGCCAAAGGCGACCGCGTCGTGCCAGCCGTGGAAATGGCCGTGGAAGCGGACCACCTTCTCGCGGCCCGTATAGGCGCGGGCCAGGCGCAGGGCCATGTGGGTCGCCTCTGTCCCTGATGAATGGAAGCGCACCCGCTCCGCACAGGGGATCATCTCGCAGATCAGATCGGCCCAGCGAATCTCCAGATCATGGCAGGTGCCGAAATGGGTGCCGCGGTCGAGCTGCGCATGCGCCGCCGCGATCACCTCCGGGTGGCGGTGGCCGAGCAGCAGCGCGCCGTGGCCGCCGTAATAGTCGATGTACTCGTTGCCGTCGGCATCCCACTTGCGCGCGCCCTCGGCGCGTTCGCAGTAGATGCCGTAGGGCCACATGTGGCGCGAATCATGGGCCAGGCCGCTGGGCAGACGCTCTCGCGCACGCTGGGCGAGATCATAGGATTTCGGCGTGCGGGCGCGGAACGCCGACACGATTTGCGAGTTAGTCAGGCTGGTATCGTTCATCGGATCGCTCCCGGGACATGCCAGTGCGGACGCCGGCGAATGCGGCGCGGTTTTCCGAATTTTGGACGCGAGGAGACTCGACGCTAGACCCGTTGCCGGTATCCCGCAAGCAGACGGCGATGCTGGACGGCGCGTGATTGACAGCAAATCTCCGGCGCTCCTAACGTCATTTGATCCGGCCCGGCGCCCCCGCGCCCCAGCCCGTAAATGGGCGACAAGCAAGACCGGAAGCAGGCGGGCGCACGGCCCGCGGCCCGAGGGAGAGACATGAGCACATACCGACTGGGTGTCGACATTGGCGGCACCTTCACCGACATCGTGCTGATCGACGAGCAGGGCACGCTCTACAGCAAGAAGGTGCTGTCGACGCCGGACGATTACAGCCGCGCCATCGAGGAAGGCACGCTGGCGCTGCTGGCCGACACCGGCGTTTCGGCCGGCGACATCACCGAGTTCGCCCACGGCACCACGGTCGCCACCAACGCCATCATCGAACGCCGCGGCGTGAAGGTGGCGCTGGTCACCACCAAGGGCTTCCGCGATGTGCTGGAGCTGGGCCGCTTTCGCTCGCCCCGGCTGTACGACATCAACTTCCAGAAGCCCGAGCCGCTGGTTGAACGCCGGCTGCGATTCGAGGTCGACGAGCGCATCGACGGCAAGGGCGAGGTGCTGATGCCGCTCGATACCGCCGCCCTCGACCCGCTGGCTGCGCGGTTCGTCGAGGAGGGCATCGAGGCGGTCGCGATCTGCTTCATCAACGCCTACGTCAACGACGCCCATGAGCTGGCGGCACAGCAATACCTCCAGGCCAAGCTGCCGGACATTCCGGTATCCGCCTCGGCGCAGCTGCTGCCGCAGATCCAGGAATACGAGCGCACCTCGACCACCGTGGTGAACGCCTATATCCGTCCGGTCGTGGAGCGCTATGTGCGCTCGCTCGCCGAACGCATGCAGCGCATCGGCATCACCGTGCCGCTGATGATCATGCAGTCGTCGGGCGGCGTGCTGCGCGGCGACATGGCCGGGGCGAACCCGGTCTACATCATCGAGTCGGGGCCGGCGGCGGGCGTCGTTGGCGCCCAGCGGCTGGGCCGGCATCTGGACCTCGGCGACCTCATGGTGCTGGACATGGGCGGCACCACCGCCAAGGCGTCGCTGGTGCAGGACGGCCAGTTCTCGATCATGCCGGAATCGGAGGTCGGCGACGCCAATGTCGGCCACCGGCTGGTGCAGGGCGCGGGCTATGCGGTGCAGGTGCCGACCATCGACATCGCCGAGGTCGGCGCCGGCGGCGGCTCCATCGCCGAGGTCGACGAGGCGGGCGGCTTCAAGGTCGGCCCGCGCAGCGCCGGCGCGGTGCCGGGACCGGTCTGCTACGACGGCGGCGGCACCCAGCCGACCGTCACCGACGCCAACCTGATGCTGGGCTACCTCAATCCCGGCGTGCTGGTCGGCGGCGAGCTGGAACTGGCCTATGGCAAGGCGGAGGACGCGGTCGCCGGTATCGGCAAGCGCATGAGCCAGGACATGACGGATACCGCCTACGGCATCCACCTGGTGGCCAACGCCAACATGATGCGCGCGCTCAAGGGCGTGTCCTCGGAGCGCGGCTCCGACCCGTCGCGCTTCACCCTGATCGCGTTCGGCGGCAACGGCGGCGTGCATGCGGGCGGGCTTGCCGAATCCATGGACATCAAGCGCATCCTGGTGCCGCCGGTGGCCGGCCTGTTCAGTGCGCTCGGCCTGCTGTTCGCCGATGTGGAGCATCAGGTAATCGCCGGCTTCTACCGGGAGCTGGACAACGCCAGCGTGGATGAGCTGAATGGCGCGCTGGCGCCGATGGTGGCGGAGGCGGAGGCGCTGCTCGAGGGCGAGGGCTTCGCCACGGCGGCGGACCGGCGCATCGAGGTGGTCGCCGACATGAAATATGTTGGCCAGACCTGGACGCTGGCGGTCTCCCTGCCCGGCTATCCGGCGGACGGCGGCACCCACGCGGCGCTGACCCAGGCCTTCGGCGACCTGCATGAGCAGACCTACGGCTACCGCTCGGACAACGAGAAAGTGCAGATCGTCGCACTCAAGGTGATCGGCCGCGGCATCGCCAAGGCCGCGCGGGTGCCCGAACAGGTGGCGCGCGCCAAGGAGCGGATCTCCGAGAGCGGCCGCCGCAACGCCTACTACGGTCCCGAAGCGGGCTGGATCGAGACCGAGGTGCTGCCCCGCGTTGCCCTGTCGGAGACCCCGGTGGACGGCCCACTGATCGTCGAGGAGTACGACACCACCACCGTGGTGCGGCCCGGCTGGCGCGCCTGGCGCGACGGCTGGAACAACATCGTCATGGAACGGGGCTGAGGCGCGCCATGGCCGAGGGCCTCAACCCGATCACGCGCGAGCTGGTGCGCAACGCGCTGGTCACCATCGCCGACAATATGATTGTGACCGTGATCCGCACCTCGCGCTCGACCGTGGTGAAGGTGAACCTCGATTTCTCCGCCTCGATCTGCGACGCGGACGGTCAGATGATCGCCCAGGGGCTGTCGCTGCCGTCGCATCTCGGGGCCACCATGCCGGCGCTGGCGGGCTGCCTGGAGGAGTTCGGCGACGACATCCACGAGGGCGACATCCTCGCCAACAACGACCCCTATTCCGGCGCCAGCCACCTGAACGACGTCTTCATGTTCAAGCCGGTCTACAAGGACGGGGTGCGGGTCGCTTTCCTCGGGCTGATCCTGCACCACACCGACATGGGCGGGCGCGTGCCCGGCGGCAACGCCACCGATTCATCGGAGATCTTCCAGGAAGGCCTGCGCATCGCACCGACCAAGATCTACGAGAAGGGCCAACCCAACCGCACCCTGTTCCGCATCATCGAGACCAACGTACGGGTACCCGAGACGGTGCTCGGCGACTTCCGCTCCCAGGTCTCGGCACTCAACGTGGCGGAGCAGGAGCTGCTGCGCGTGCTCGACGACTACGACGTCGGCACCTTCAAGGCCTACATGCAGGACCTCATCGACTATGCCGAGGCGCGCACCCGCGCCGGCATCGCGGCCCTGCCCGATGGCGAGGTCGAGTTCACCGACTGGAACGACGACGACGGCACCGGCGCCGGCCCGGTCAAGATCCACGCCAAGATGACCAAGAAGGGCGACGAGATCACCGTCGACTTCACCGGCACCAGCCCGCAGATGAGCGGCGCGCTGAACCCGAACTACTGGTTCACCGCATCATGTATCTATGCGGGCATCCGCACCGCGCTCGACCTCGACATCCCGACCAACGCCGGCTTTTACAAGCCGCTGAAGGTGATCGCGCCGGAGGGCTGCTGGGTCAATCCGCAGTTCCCCGCGCCGTTCGGCGCGCGCGGCCAGGGCGGCTACCGGGTGCGCACCATGGGCCTCGGCCTCGTCGCCATGCTGCTCAAGGGCCAGCGCCCGGCGTGCCCCGGCGGATCGGAGTTCGCCGTCGTCTACGCCGGCTACGACGACGAACGCAAACCCTTCCTGCTGCTTGAATTCCACGTCATGACCGGCCAGGGCGGCGGCCCGGACGGGGACGGCCAGGAGGGCGGGCCCTACTGCCTGGGCAATGTCGCCAACGTGCCGATCGAAGTGATCGAGGCGGAAAACCCGGTGCTGATGGAGGAATATGCCTTCCTGCCCGACAGCGGCGGCCCCGGCCAGCACCGCGGCGCGCTGGGCATCGTGCGCCAGTACCGCTTCCTCGCCGGCAAGGGCACGGTGCAGCTGCGCTCCGACCGCCAGTACCACCAGCCCTGGGGGCTGGAGGGCGGCGGCAGCGGCGCGCCCGGCCACATCATGCGCAACCCCGCAGGCAACGACCCGTCGCAGCTGCCATCCAAGTTCATCGAGACCTTCGAGCAAGGTGAGGTACTGCGCGGCGAGATGCCGGGCTCGGGCGGCTGGGGCGACCCGCTGGAACGCGACCCCGCCGCCGTCGCCGAAGATATCCGCCAGGAGAAAGTGACCCTGGGCCACGCGCGCGACGTCTACGGCGTCGTCATCGACCCCGACAGCCTCGCGGTCGACGCCGCCGCCACCGCCGATGCGCGCGCCGCCCTGCGCCGGGAGGCAGCGTCATGACCGAGACCCTCAACCCGATCACCCGCGAACTGGTGCGCAACGCGCTGGTTACCATCGCCGACAACATGATCGTCACCGTGATCCGCACCTCGCGCTCCACGGTGGTGAAGAACAACCTCGATTTCTCCACCTCGATCTGCGACGCCGAAGGCCAGATGGTGGCCCAGGGCCTCGCCCTGCCTGTCCATCTGGGCGCCACCATGCCGGCGCTGGCCGGCTGCCTGGAACAGTTCGGCGTCGACATCCACGAGGGCGACATCCTGGCGTCGAACGATCCCTACCGGGGCGCCAGCCACCTCAACGACATCTTCATGTTCCGCCCGGTCTACAAGGACGGCGAGCGCATCGTCTTCCTGTCGGTGATCCTGCACCACACCGACATGGGCGGCCGGGTGCCAGGCGGTAACGCCACCGATTCGACCGAGATCTTCCAGGAAGGGCTGCGCATCCCGCCGATGAAGATCATGGAGCGCAATGTCGTCAACGACAGCCTGTGGCGCATCATCGAGAACAATGTGCGGGTGCCCGACAAGGTGATGGGTGACGTGCGCGCCCAGATCGCCGCCCTGCAGCTGGGCGAGCGCGAGATGCTGAAGATGCTCGATGACTATGAGGTCGGCACCTTCAAGGCCTACATGCAGGACCTGATCGATTACACCGAGCGGCTGACCCGCCAGGGTATCGCGGCACTGCCCGACGGGGTGATCGAGTTCGACGACTGGAACGATTCCGACGGCGTCGGCGATGAGCCGGTGAAGTTCCACATCACCATGACCAAGAAGGGCGACGAGCTGACCGTCGATTTCACCGGCACCTCGCCCCAGACCACCGGCGCGCTGAACCCGAACTTCTGGTTCACCGCGTCGTCGGCCTATGCCGCGATCCGCGCTGTGATCGACCCGGAGATGCCGAACAACGCGGGCTTCTACAAGCCGATCACCATCACCGCGCCGGAGCGCAGCTTCGTCAATCCGGCCTTCCCTGCCCCGGTCGGCGCGCGCGGACAGGCGGGCTACCGCTGCCGCTCCATCGTGCTGGGCGCGCTGGCGCAGCTGCTGCCGGGCAAGGTCGGCGCATGCCCCGGCGGCTCGGAGTTCGCCATCGTCATCGCCGGCTATGAGGAGGACCATTCGCCCTTCCTGCTGCTGGAGTTCCACAACATGACCGGCCATGGCGGCGGTCCGGACCGGGATGGCCAGGACGCCGGCCCCTACGCCCTGGGCAATGTCGCCAACGTGCCGGTGGAAACCATCGAGGCGGAGAACCCGGTCCTGATCGAGGAATACGCCTTCTTGCCCGACACCGGCGGCCCCGGCACCTGGCGCGGCGCGCTGGGCATCGTGCGCCAGTACCGCATGCTGGCCGGCAGCTCGACGGTGCAGCTGCGCTCCGACCGCCAGAAGTTCGGCCCCTGGGGCCTGTTCGGCGGCCAGGACGGCGCGATGGGCCGCTGCTACATGAACCCGGCCGGGGAGAACGCGCGGGTGCCGGCGAAATTCGTCATGACCATGGATCGTGGGGCCGTGCTGCGCGGCGAGATGCCGGGCTCCGGCGGCTACGGCGATCCGCTGGCCCGCGACCCGGCCCATGTGCTGGAGGACGTACGCCAGGAGAAGGTCACGCCCGAGCATGCCCGCGACGCCTATGGCGTCGTCATCGATATGGCGGCGATGGCGGTTGATGCCGCCGCCACCACGGCGCTGCGCGCCGAACGCGGAGGCTGAACACCACACCCGGCCCGAGGACAAGGAGGACGCCATGCACCGCAGCGACTTCTACCGCACCCTGCTGGAGAGGAAGGACGCGTTCATGGCGCGGGTCGCCGACGCGTCCGGCAGCGTCGGCATGTCCGACGACTGGAAGGGCGACCTCAGCCTCACCGGCTCCAACTCGGCCCGGCCCTCCTACCTGCGCCAGGACGTGCTCGACGCCATGGTCGCCGGCGCCACCGCCAAGACCAGCCTGGGCGACTGGAACGACCGGCTGCGCGGCCTGATCAAGGACCAGTATGGCGGCCATTACGACTGCGTCGTCACCAACTCCTGCGAATCCGCCCTGCTGCTGGCGATCGACGTGCTCGCCGCGCCGTCCCATGTGGGCCGGGGCGACCCGCCGCGGGCGCGCTATGTCTCCCTGCACGAGTCCAACGCCGAGCATCATCTCGGCTACGGCCGGCCCTGGCCGCCGAAATACAAGGACCTGTTCGCCGACCGCATAAGCACCGCGGGCGAGTTGGGCGTGCTGGGCCGGCGGCTGGAAAATCTCGACCTGCTGCTGGTCAAGGCGGCGGGCGGCGACTACAGCCTGCACGGCATCAAGCAGCACATCACGCCGCTGCTGACCCGGCTCAACCCGCTGGCCACCGCGGCGCGGCTGCGCACGGTGATCGAGCGCAACGTCACCACCGTCTCCGCCATCGTCGGGCTGGGCTACGAGACCACCGGCTACGGCTACGGCATCAAGTCCGACGGGGTGACCAGCGACCTGAAGAAGGCGATGGGCGCGCTGGGGGCGGAATTCGACATCCCCTACATCGTCGACAATGCCCGCGGCACCCCATTTGTCGGCCCCCACCCGGATGCGTGCCGCGCGTCGGTGACCCTCTACAGCATGGACAAGGTGGCGGGGGCGGCGACCAGCGGCCTGGCCATCGGCCCGGACACGGAGATGCTGCCCCTGCGCCGCGCCATGGGGCTGCATTCGGAACGCCACGGCGCCGCGCCCACCGTGGGCAAGGGCAGCTGGATCCACTTCGATCCGGGCCGCGAGGCAACGGTGGCGATGTATGCGGCGCTGAAATGGCTGGCGGAGAACGGCGACCTCTACCGCGCCATCAACCGCCGCCTGGCCGAGATCGCCGCCGAGGAGCTGGCGCCGCTGCGCGACAAGTGGGGCGCGGACGCCATCCTGATCGAGCAGAACGACAGCGAGGGCGGCATCGAGATCTGTTACTCGCGCACCTGGGACGGCGAGGTGGACGGCCGCTTCGGCATCCCGCTGTTCTGCATCGAGGACAAGGCGGCGGGGATGAACCTGCTGATGAACGGGCTGGGTGTGCTCGGCCTGCTTCCGCCGTCTTGCGACGAGGGCATCATCACGGTGACCCCGGGCCGCGGCATGCTCGACGGCGAAGGCCATCTGCAAGAGGACCGCGCGCGCACCGCCCTGCGCGGCCTGGCGACGGTGCTCGATATCCTCGGCGATATGGTGGAGAGCGGCTAGGCGCGCTTTTGTTTGAGCGCTGCACCAGCCCGCACCCCCACCCGGCCACGAAATTACTCATTAAGGGGCTGGACCGGCCCACACCCCCACCCGGCCACCCAATAGGATACTGCCGTGGGTGGCCGGGTGGGGGTGTGGGCCGGTGCCGAAACTAATAAAGAGTCGGGCGCGCGGGCCGGTTCCGCGAAATCTTCAGCTTTCCCCGACCGCGGTCACCCCGGGCGGCAGGGCGGCGCGGATGGTGCCGGCGAGGCGCGCCATGTCGTCGCCGCGCGGGTCGCTTTTGCGCCAGACCAGGCCAATGCGCCGCTTCGCGTCGGGGCTCGCCATCGGCGAGGTGGCCAATCCCGTGTCCTGGGGACCGCAAGGGGCGTTGCCGAGCGCCAGCGCCGGCATCAGGGTGCAGCCCATGCCGGCGGCGACCATCTGGCGGATCGTCTCCAGGCTGCTGGCGCGGAAGTCGGCGGCATCCGCCGCCGGCGCCGGGGTCTCGGGCAGGCCGCACACGGCGAGCGCCTGGTCGCGCAGGCAATGGCCCTCGGCCAGCAGCAGCAGGGTCTCCCCCTTCAGGTCGGCCTCGCCGACCCGGCCGATGCGGGCGAGGCGGTGGCCTGGCGGCGCGGCCAGCAGGAAGTTCTCGTCGAACAGCGGGGCGGCCGCCGCGTCGGGCATCTCGTCGAACGGCAGGGCGACAATCGCCGCATCCAACCGGTGGTCCCCCAGCAGGGCGGCGAGGCGCGCCGTCAGGTCCTCATGCACCACAGGGGTGAGGTCAGGATGGGCGTCCGCCAGCGCCGGCACCAGCCAGGGCAGCAGATAGGGGCCCAGCGTGGGAATGACGCCCAGGTTGAACGGCCCGGCCAGCGGCGCCGCCGCCTGCTTGGCCAGCGCCACGATGGCGTCGGCTTCCGCCAGCGCCTGCCGGGCGCGCGCCACCGCGCGCACGCCGACGGCGGTGAGGCGCGGCCCCTTGGGCGTGCGCTCCACCAGCGCCACGCCGAGCCGGTCCTCCAGCTTGCGCAGCTGCCCCGACAGCGTCGGCTGGGATACATGACACGCCTGCGCCGCGCGCCCGAAATGCCCATGATCGGCCAGCGCGACGAGATAGCGGAGTTCCTGGAGGGTCATGCATCCATCCTAACGCCCGCGCGGCGGGCCTTGAAGAAAAAGGATATAATACCTATATCTTGCATACGCGCCGGGGCCGTCCCTCTTGTCAACATGTGCACAACATCGGCGCAACATCCGGGGGTTTCGGGGTGGTTCCGGGGCGTGTTTCGGGGCCGATGTTGCGTTTCCGGCACCGCGCGGCAAAATGGCGGGACAGGGATTTCAAGGGCTTGTTCGGGGGCTGACAACATTTGCTAACGTTCATCCAGAAATCGAGCGCTGAGGCGCGCCAGAAGGTGCGCGGCGAGAAGCGCGCGCCGCGTTGCGGGCTGCTGATTCCGTCGTCCAACACCATGATCGAGCAGGAGTACGGCCGGCTGCTGCCGCCGGGCGTGTCGGCGCATTATCAGCGCCTGCCGATGACCACGCTCGACGACGCCGGGATCCGCGAGCAGGACGCGCTGATGGAAACCGCGGGCAAGATGCTCGGCGACGCGCGGGTCGGCGTGGTGCTGCTGTGCCAGACGGCGGCCAGCTTCTACATGGGCGCGGACTGGGACCGGGATGTGAAAAAGCGCCTGTCGGCGGCGGCCGGCTGCCCGGCGATCACCGCGGCGGGCACCGTGACCGCCGCGCTGCGCACGCTGGGCGCGACGCGCATCTCCCTCGGCACCCCCTTCCCGGCGGAGATGAACGAGACCTCGGTCGGCTATCTCGAGGATCGCGGCTTTCAGGTGATGAACAATGCCGGGCTCGGCTACCGGGACAATTTCGAGATCGCCCTGCTGGCGCCCAAGGCGGTGGTCGAGCTGGCGATGCAGGCCGACCACCCGGACGCCGACGCGGTGATCCTGCCCGGCGGCAACATGCCGTGCGCGCCCATGCTCGACATCGCCGAGGAGGCGCTCGGCAAGCCGGTGCTGAGCACCAACCAGTGCGGCACCTGGGCGATGATCTCGGTGATCGGCCGCGCGGTGCCCCTGCGCGGCTTCGGGACCCTGCTGCGCGACCATGCGGGGGCCTTCGACGACGCCATGGCCAGCTGAGGGCGGCGGCGGCCTCATAGACAAAACCTATAACGTCTATCGAGACAATCGATTTTACGTATAGACACCGGCGGGGCAAGATGCCCGTGTCGGGTCATTTCGACCAGCCAGTCCGACCGGCGGCGGCCCGTGGCCGCTGCCCCGTTTTAATCAACGCAAGACGATGGGTGAGATCATGGATGGAAACAGCGAGAGCGCCGGGCGTTGCCCGGTGATGCACGGCGCCCCGAAGAACGCGACCTTCGCCGGGCAGTCGAACCAGGACTGGTGGCCGAACCAGCTTAACCTCAGGATCCTCCACCAGCATTCCACCCTGTCGAACCCGATGGACCCGGACTTCGACTACGCCAAGGCGTTCGAGAGCCTCGACCTGGATGCGGTAAAGCAGGACCTTTACGCCCTGATGACGGACTCCCAGGACTGGTGGCCGGCGGATTACGGTCATTACGGTCCGCTGTTCATCCGCATGGCCTGGCACAGCGCCGGCACCTACCGCATCGGCGACGGCCGCGGCGGCGCCGGCACCGGCACCATGCGCTTCGCCCCGCTCAACAGCTGGCCCGACAACGGCAACCTGGACAAGGCGCGCCGCCTGCTGTGGCCGATCAAGCAGAAGTACGGCAACAAGCTGTCCTGGGCCGACCTGATGATCCTCACCGGCAACTGCGCGCTGGAGTCGATGGGCTTCAAGACCTTCGGCTTCGCGGGCGGCCGTGCCGACGTCTACGAGCCCGAAGAGGATATCTACTGGGGCATCGAGGACACCTGGCTCGGCGACAAGCGCTACACCGGCGACCGTGAGCTGGAGAACCCGCTGGGCGCCGTGCAGATGGGCCTCATCTACGTCAATCCGGAAGGGCCGAACGGCAACCCGGACCCGCTCGCCTCGGGCCGCGACATCCGCGAGACCTTCGCGCGCATGGCGATGAACGACGAGGAGACCGTCGCCCTGGTGGCCGGCGGCCACACCTTCGGCAAGTGCCACGGCGCGGGCGACGCGGCCCTCGTCGGTGCTGAGCCCGAGGGCGCGGGCATCGAGGAGCAGGGCCTGGGCTGGAAGAACGCCCATGGCTCGGGCAAGGGCGGTGACGCCATTACCAGCGGCATTGAGGGTGCCTGGACCGCTGACCCGGTGACCTGGGACAACGGCTACTTCGACGTGCTGTTCGGCTACGAGTGGGAGCTGACCAAGAGCCCCGCCGGCGCCAACCAGTGGGTGCCCAAGGACGGTGCGGCCAGCGACCTGGTGCCGGACGCCCACGACGCGTCTAAGCGCCACGCGCCGATCATGACCACCGCGGACATGGCGCTGCGCACCGACCCGATCTACACGCCGATCTCGCGGCGCTTCCATGAGAACCCGGAAGAGTTCGCCGACGCCTTCGCCCGCGCGTGGTTCAAGCTGACCCACCGGGACATGGGCCCGCGCGCCCGCTACCTGGGCAAGGAAGTGCCGGCGGAAGAGTTGATCTGGCAGGACCCGGTACCGGCCGTCGACCACGACCTGATCGACGATGCCGACATCGCCGACCTCAAGGGCAAGCTGCTCGGCTGCGGCCTGTCGGTCGCCGAACTGGTTGGCACCGCCTGGGCCTCGGCCTCGACCTTCCGCGGCTCGGACATGCGCGGCGGCGCCAATGGCGCGCGCGTCCGGCTCGCGCCGCAGAAGGACTGGGAGGCGAACCAGCCGGCCCAGCTCGCCAAGGCGCTGGCCGCCATCGAGGGCGTGCAGCAGGCGTTCAACGGCGCCCAGTCGGGGGCCAAGAAGGTCTCGCTGGCCGACCTCATCGTGCTGGGCGGCTGCGCGGCGGTCGAACAGGCGGCGAAGAATGCGGGTGAGACCATCACCGTGCCATTCACGCCGGGCCGTACCGACGCCAGCGACGCGCAGACCGATGCGGACTCCTTCGCCCCGCTGGAGCCGGCGGCCGATGGTTTCCGCAACTATTTGAAGGACGGCGTCTCCGTCTCGCCGGCGGAACTGCTGGTCGACAAGGCGCAGCTACTGACGCTGACCGCGCCGGAGATGACCGCACTGGTCGGCGGCCTGCGGATGCTCGGCGCCAACCATGGCGGTGCCAAGCACGGCGTGTTCACCGAGCGCAGCGAGACCCTGTCCAACGACTTCTTCGTCAACCTGCTCGACATGGGCACGGTCTGGCAGCCGTCGGCGGATGACGCCAATGTGCTGGAAGGCCGCGACCGGCAGAGCGGCGACCTGAAGTGGACCGCGACACAGGTTGACCTGGTGTTCGGGTCGAACTCGCAGCTCCGGGCGCTGGCCGAGGTCTATGGCGGCAGCGACGGGCAGGCCGCCTTCGTGCAGGACTTCGTCGCCGCCTGGAACAAGGTGATGAACCTGGACCGGTTCGACCTCGACTGAACCGGGCCGGCGGTCTCACGGGGGCGGCGTCAGGCCGCCCCCATCGCCGCCGCCAGCGCCTTGCCGAGGCTGTCGCCACTTTCCCAGGCCTTCTCGGTGGCGTTGCCCAGGCACCAGTCCCCCGCGGTGCCGATCAAACGGTCGGCATCGAGCATATGGGGGCGGAACAGCGGCCGCTCGGCAACCGCATAGCGCCAGCGGTGCGCCATCAGCAGCCGCGGCCGCGCGCCGGGCATGCCCAGCTGCTCGGTCAGGGCAGCCAGCAGGGCACGGGCCACCGGCTCGCGCTCCTGTTCCAGGTTCGCCCGCGCCCAACCGGTCTGGGCATGGGCAACCCAGCGGTCCGGGCCGTCAGCCGTGCGGCCGGGCTTGGCGTTCTCGCGGCCGATCCATGAAAGGATCCCGCCCTGCAGCCAAGCCCCGTCGAAAGCCGCGCTGAGCGGGTCGTCGAACGCCGCCATCAGGGTCCAGCAGGGGGCCATTTCGACGTCGGCGATGTCGGCAAATGCCGTGCCGATCGGCTCCACCAGGGCCGCTGCCTGGGGCGCGGGAATGCAAACCGCCACCGCGTCGAACGGGCCATGGCCGCTGCCATCGGTGTCGCGCAGGCGCCAGCCGCTGGGGATCCGCTCGAGCGCCTGGATCTGGGTCTGACGGCGAATCGGCAGGCCGGCAGCAAGAGGCCGGACCGCTGCGCTCATGCCCGGCAGGCCGATGAACCAGCCCTGCGGCGCCGGGGCGGCGGCATTGCCATCAGCCAGTGCTGGTGCCCAGGGCGCCACCGCGCCGCCGCCGGCCAGGCCCTCGAGCACCGAAGCGAAGGGTTCGCTGGTCGCGGTGAGGTACTGCGCCCCGTGGTCGAATGCGAGGTCACCGCGGCGCCGGGTCGCCAACCGCCCGCCAAGCCCGCGGCTCTTTTCGAACAGGGTCACGGCGACGCCCGCATCGCGCAGGGCATTGGCGCAGGCGAGGCCGGCCAACCCGGCGCCGATTACCGCGGCCTGCGGCGTTCCGATGGCCATCGCGTTCCTCGCGGTTGGAGTCGGGGGCCGCAGCTTACCGCGCCGGGCGCGCGGTGCAATCGCAGCTGCGGTCAGGCGTTGCTGCGGGTGGGGCAGTCAGCCGGACGGCGCCAGCTTCTCCAGCGCAGCCAGATCCCGTAGGCGCCCTCCAGGCTGCGGTTCAGCGGTGCCCAGGCGAAGATGCGTGCGAGCGGCCGGAAGGCCGGCAGCCGCCGCCAGATCGCCAGGAACGCATCGGCACCGGACTGCAGCCCACCGTCGCGGCGGCGCACATGCAGCCGGCCCAGCGCATCCTCGCGTATCAGCCCCGGGCCAAGGTCGCTGGCATCGCAGGTTGCCGCATCGATCCAGGCGATGTGCTCAGCGCCGGAACGACGGCGGTAGAACGCCACCTCGCGTGAACACACGGGGCAGGCGCCGTCGTAATAAACAGTGAGGGCGGGTTGCTGTGTCATGTCCGGCTTTACGCGCCAGCCCCGCGGACGGATCAGTAGGAAAAACACCGTGACCGCCCGGCGACTCACGGGAGCGTGAAGTGATGTGCATAGCAGCCGGCGCGTGATGCTTCGTAGATTGCCGACATGCAGCAGTCCGAGGCCGCCCCGCTCTCTTATCACCGCGCCCTGTTGCGGTGCCGGTTGTGCCTCGGCGTCGCGGTGGCGATCTTCGTCTGCATTCTGGTGGTGGAGGCGCTGATCTTCCTGCCCTCCTACGTCCGCGAGGGCGACCGGCTGCGTGACACGCTGGATGCACGAGCGCTAACCTACGCCCACGCGGTGATCAAGAGCGGCGCCATGGTGTCGGAGGGCGATGCCCTGCGCCGCGCGGCGCCGCCGGAAGTGACGGCACTGCGCATAACCGGGCCCGACGGTGAGCCGGTGGCGTCATTCGGCGCGGTCACGGCGCCGATGGTGCCTGCGCCCTGGTGGCTGCCGCCGTCGCTCGGCTATCCGGTCAGCCCCTTTACAGTGGCCACCGAGAAGGGCGCCTACGCGGTACAGATGGTACTCGACCTGTCCGGCGCGCGGGCGGCGCTGGGCGCCTTCTCCCTGCGTATTGCGGGGCTGGTTCTGATGATCGCTGCGTCCGCAACGGCGGTGGCGATGCTGGCCGCCGGCTATCTGCTGATGTCGCCCCTGCTAGTCATACGGCGCAGCCTTGAGGACGCAGCGTCCCGCCCGGAAGGGACCCGCTTCGACCCGGTCCCGGGTCGGCAGTATGGCGAGATGCGCTCCATGGCCTCGTCGGTGAACCGGCTGCTCGACCAGATCGCGGAACACAACAACGCCCAACGCCGGCGCATCGAGACCACCGACCTACTCACTGGAGCGCTCAACCGGCGGGGGCTGCTCGAAGCGGTTCCGGCACGGGGCCTGGACCGGTCAGACTTCGGCGTCGCAGTTGTCGACCTTGAGGACTTTGCCCGGCTCTACGATATCGCCGGCACCCCGGAAGGAGACCGCCTGCTGCGCCGCGCGGCGCGCGCCCTGCAAGGAGTGGCCGGCACCGACGCGATCCTGGCGCGGCTGTCGGGCCATGTGTTCGCGGTCGCGTCGGCGCGATTCCTGCACCCGGATGCAGCCAGCGGGTTTGCCAACAGGCTGCTGCGCGCGGTCGACGAAGCCGCTGCTGCAGAGATCCAAGGCCGCGCCGCCAGCGCAAGCTGCGGTGTTGCCCTGTCACGGGAGCACAGCCGAGTACCGGAGGATTTGCTGCGCGGTGCCACCCTGGCCGCAGGTCGTGCCCGCACCGAGGGCGGCGGCCGGGTGCGGTTTAGCGATGCCCGGCACGATGCGCTCGCGAAGCGTTACCGGAAGCTGGAACGCGCGCTGCGTGGCGCGGTCAGCCGGGACGAATTGCACCTCGTCTATCAGCCCAAGGTTGACCTGCGCGGCGGAGGCCTGTGCGGTGCCGAAGCACTGGTGCGCTGGCGAATGCGCGGCGAGGAAGATGTCTCTCCAGGCGAGTTCATCCCCATCGCCGAGGCGGCAGGGCTGGTGTCGGAGATTGGTCAGTGGGTAACCGCCCAGACCATCCGGGACGCCGCAGCCTGGCGCGCCGCGGGCCTGCAACCCCCGCGCCTGGCGGTCAACCTGTCGGCGGCGCAGCTCGGTGACTTCGCCTACGCCGAATTCCTCGCCGATGCGTTGGCCAGCGCCGGCCTGCCAGGCAACGTGCTGGAAGTGGAGGTCACCGAATCGGCTTTCATCGCCGATATCGACCAAGCGATCCGGGTGCTCGACCGGCTTGCCGATATCGGGGTACGCGCCACCATCGACGATTTCGGCACCGGCTATTCATCTCTCTCCTACCTTCGCCGCCTGCCGGTCCGCGCCGTGAAGATCGACCGCGCCTTTGTCGATTCGCTGGGAGAGGACGCCAATGCTCGGCTCATCGCCGAGGCCATTGTCTCGTTAGGCCGCACGCTGAAGCTTGAGACCGTCGCCGAGGGAATCGAGACCGAGGAACAGGCTGCCTTCCTGCGCGGTATCGGCTGCGATCTGGCACAGGGGTTCCTATATGGCCGGCCCGTTGCCGCCGAGGACTTCGCCCGGCAGCTTGACCGCCCGCCCCTCGCCGCAGTGCCTTAACCCGCTACCCTTGCTTCCGACTGTCCGTGGCGGTGTAATCGGGGTGCCGCGTCTGACGCGGCCACGGAGGCACTATGGCGGTCGGAACATCACCGGACGGACCGGCGCAGGGACAGCACGTCCCGACGCCCGTGGTGCTTGAGGCAGGCGATGCGTCGGCCCTCACCGTGCCGGGCGGCGCCTTTCTGCTGACTGCCGACTACGGCCGCAGCGGCCCCGACCTCGTTCTGACCGGTGATGCGGGGGCGCAGGTCGTCATCCGCGGCTTCTTCGCGACAGAGACCCCGCCCAACCTGATGACAGAGGGTGGCGCGCGCATTACCGGTGCGCTGGCTGAGAAACTCGCCGGGCCGCTTGCGCCTGGTCAGGTCGCGCAGGCAGCCCCGGCGGGACAACCTCTCCCCATCGGGAGCGTCCAGAGCACGAACGGGCAAATCCAGGCGATCCGTGCCGATGGCACCACCGTGACCCTGAACCCGGGGGATCCGGTATTCCAGGGCGACACGATCGAGACCTCCGCCGACGGCGCCGTCGGGATCATCTTCAACGACAACACGACCTTCTCTCTGTCCGAGGGTGGGCGGATGGTGCTGGACGAGTTCGTCTACGACCCCGGCACCCAGGCAGGCACGTCTCAGACCTCGCTTGTGCAAGGCGTGTTCTCTTTCGTTTCCGGCCAGATCGCCGCCAGCGGCGAGGACGCCATGAAGGTCACAACGCCGGTGGCGACCATCGGCATCCGGGGCACAACGGTGGCGGGCCGGGCTGCCCAGGAGGGCGAGATTAACGCCTTCGCCCTGTTCCCAGACCCGGACGGCGGGGTTGGCGTTATCGCCATCAGCAACGACGGCGGCGTGCAGATTCTGTCGCTGCCGGGTGAGTCCCTTAGCCTGTCGAGCTTCACCCAGGCGCCGCCGCCGCCGGCCGTGCTGGAGCTGGCGCAACTCGAACAGCAGTTCGGGTCGGCCCTGGCGGCCCGGCCGCAGCAGCGTACCGCGCAGGAACAGCAGCAGCAGGAAGAACAGCAGCAGCAACAACAGCAACAACAGCAGCAAGGCGGCGGCGCGCCCGGCGAGGGCACGCCGGGTGAGGGCACGCCAGGCGAAGGCGAACCCGGCGAAGGCGAACCGGGCGAAGGCGCACCGGGCGAGGGAGAGGCCCCGCTCACCGAGGAGGAGGCATTGCTGGCCGCGGAAGCGGCCCTTGCCGCCGCCGGTTTGCCGCCCGGCTTCGGTCCGGCCGGCCTGGGGTTCGGTCCGGCCGGGCTGGGGCTCGACCCGGGCGTCCTGGGCGACGACTTGTTTGGCGCGGATCCCTTTGGCGGGGAGTTCGGCCCCGGCGGGTTCGATCTCGGCGGCCTTGATGACCTGCTGGGCGACGTTTTCGGTTTCGAAACCGGCGTCTTCGGCGATTTTGCCGACCCGCTTGGTGGTTTTGATGACTTCGCGGGCGATTTGTTTGGCGGATTGGATTTCTCGGATCAGGATGACGATCTGTTCTTCGGCCCGGACTTTGGGGATTTCGACCCCAACTTCGATTTCCCCAGCGACCCCAACGGCGACACCCTGAGCGATAGCGGAGATACGTTCATTGGGGACGACGCCAACGACACCGTCACCGGCGGCAATGGCCCCGACTTCATTGACGGGGGTGGGGGGGATGATTTCATCGACGGCGCCGCTGGTGATGACACCCTCGATGGTGGCGCTGGCAACGACACCGTCTTCGGCAGTGCCGGCAACGACAAGATCACCGCCAGCCTCGGCGATGACTTTTACGACGGCGGTGACGAGGCCGCAGGCGGCGTCGACCAACTCAAGTACGGTGACTTCACCAGCAGTGTCGTTATCGACAACGCCAATGGCATCGCCAGCGGCACGGGCTTCAACCACAGCCTTGCCAATATCGAGGATTTCACGGGCACCGACTTTGATGATTCCTTCATCTCGGGGAGCGGCAGCGATCTATTCCAGCGCTTTGAAGGGCTGGGCGGCAACGACACCATCACCGGACCCAGCGGCAGCATCGATATCCTCGAACTGGACTACCGGGAAAGCGCCAGCGCGATAAGCGCGACGATCGATATCGCCGGCAACGGCGGCGGCACCATTGATGACGGATTTGGCACGACCGACACAGTGTCGGGCATCAGCGCGCTTTCCGGTTCGTTCCGGGTGCGGGGTACCCAGTTCGACGACACTTATGTCGGCAACCTGGGCAACGACAAGTTCCGCCCCGGTGCGGGCAACGACTACTACGACGGCGGCATCGGCAGCGGAGACGAGGTGGATTACCGCAATGTCTCTGGCCAGACCGGCGGCGTGGTGGTGGATCTGGGCAACGGCTACGCACTGGATGGCACCGGCGGCAACGATTCCCTGGTCAGTATCGAACGCGCACGCGGCTCCTTCTTCGACGACACCCTGATCGGCGACGGCAACAACAACCGCCTGCGCGGCAACGACGGGGCAGATACCCTGATCGGCGGCAACGGCTCCGATACCCTGCGCGGCGGACAGGGCGACGACGTCATTTTCGGCAACGGCGGCGCGGACGACCTTGATTATGCCGGCGCGACCTCCGGCGTGACCGTGGACATTGCCGCCGGCACGGCGACCGGCGGCGACGGCAATGACACTTTCTCCGGGATCGAGGGCGTCTTCGGCTCCGCCTTCGGCGATACCTTCTACGCCAATGGCGGGGAGCTGAATGTCGGCGACGGCGGTGCTGGCGCCGATCATATATTCGACAGCGACAGCGACGAATCCTTCGAGGGCGGCGACGATATCGACACCCTGAACTACTCGCCTGCGGGGTCGGCGGTCAGCATCGACCTGACCTCAGGCACCGCGTCGGGTGGCAGCGGCAACGACAGCTTCGTCAACATTGAGGTCTTCGTCGCTACCGATTTCGACGACACCATGACCGGCGCGAGCGGCGATAACACCTTCTTCGGCGGCGGCGGCAACGACACCCTGGACGGCCAGGACGGCAGCGACTTCCTCGCCGGCGAGGGCGCCAACGACAGCGTGATTGGCGGCAATGGCGACGATACGCTTTATGGCAACGCAGGCGACGACCAGATCTTCGGTAACGACGGGGCCGACTCGCTGTTCGGCAACGACGGCGACGACACGCTGACCGGCGGCAACCAAGACGACGAACTGTTCGGCGGCGACGGCAATGACTCGCTGGTTGGCGGCGACGGCAACGACGACCTGGAAGGCGGCCTCGGTGACGATAGCTTCAGCGGCGGCAACGGTACCGATGAGGTGATCTATGCCAACGCGTCAGGCTCGGTGACCATCGACTTCTTCAACGGCACGGCCGCCGGCGCGGACGGCAATGACACCTTCGGCACCGATATCGAGGGCGCCTCTGGCTCTCAGTTCGACGATACCTTCATCGGCTGCACCAGCGCCGACGATTTTGGCGGCCTGAACGGCGACGACGTAATGGATGGCGGCGCCGGGGACGATACCCTGCTGGGTGATCTGGGCAACGATACGCTCACCGGTAATGCCGGCAACGACTCCTTCGTCTACGAGAACGTGCTCAGCATCGAGGGCTTCACCGACCAGATCACCGATTTCCAGACCAACGCCTTCAACGACAATCTGTATTTCGAGAGCAACAACGACCCGTTGTTCGACTTCAACGGCTTCACCGGCAACGCGGATGCCGGCGGGTTCTTCTTCACATCGAGCGTGGCCTATGACGGCCTGGCCGGCACCGGGGTTGCGCTGTCCGGCTCACCCACGGTGACCGACGATTTCTTCGTGCTGTTCAACGACAGCGGCAACAGCCAGCAGTTCCTGTACTACGACCGCGACGGCGCCGGGTCGAACTTCGAGACCGTCGCGGTGATTCAGGGCGACACCATCGACGGCAACGACATCATCATCACCTGAACGGCGGTCCTATCCCGCCAGGGCCGCCGCCACCGCCGCGCCGTAGGCCTTGGTGCCGAGGCTGCCACCGAGGTCCGCGGTGCGCCGCGCCGGGTCCGCCAGGCAGGCATCGACCGCCGCCTCGACCCCCGCCGCCGCCTGCTTCATGGCGTCATCGCCATGCTTCACGCCCAGCCAGTCCAGCAGCATCGCCGCGGACAGGATCAGCGAGGTCGGGTTGGCCTTGTCCTGGCCCTGGATATCCGGGGCGGAGCCGTGCTGCGCCTGGGCGGCGCACAGTGTGTCGCTCGCGTTGATCGCCCCGCCGAGGCCGAGGCCACCGGACATCTCAGACGCCAGGTCTGAGAGCATGTCAGCGTAGAAATTAGTCGCGCAGATCACGTCGAACTGGGCCGGGTCGCGCACCAGATGCGCGCACATGGCGTCGATGATCTTGTCCTCGAGTTCCACATCCGGAAACTCCTCGGCGACCTTGCGGACCTGCTCCAGGAACAGGCCGTCGGTGATGATCATGTTGTTCGCCTTGTGCACCGCGGTGACCTTCTTGCGCCGGGTCATGGCGAGCTCAAAGGCGCGGCGCGCGATGCGCTCGCACGCATGGGCCGTGATCTTGCGCATCGAGATGGCAACGCCGGGCACGGGCATGAATTCGCCGCCGCCCATATGCATGTTGCGGTCGGGATAGAAGCCCTCGGTCGCCTCGCGCATGATCACCAGGTCCATCGGCTTGATGAAGGTGGGCAGGTAGTCGCGGCTGCGCGCCGGGCGGATGTTGGCGTAGAGGTCGAGCTTGACCCGGAAGGCGGCCGATACGTTGACCCCGCCCTGGTCGCGCGGTGGATAATCCATATGCGAGATGGGCCCAAGCAGCACGCCATCGCATTCCCGCGCCGCATCCAGCACCGAATCCGGGCAAGTGGTGCCGGTCTTGTCGTAGGCCACAAAGCCGATCTCGTCATGGCGCAGGTCGAAGCCGACGCCATAGCGCGCCGCGGCAGCGTCCAGCACGGCGAGGGTCGCCTCGGTGATCTCCGGGCCGATGCCGTCACCCGGCAGCACCAGGATGGAATAGCTGTTCTTGGTCATCGTCTATCCTTTGGGCTGCGCCGGATCTACCCGGCGGTCTCATGGTAGGCGGCGGCGAGGCGCGCGACGCCTTCATCAATGTCGTCGGGGGCGGCGAAGCTGAAGGCCAGGCGCAGGGCCTGCCCCGGATCGGGCCGGTTGGACGGCCACGCCTCGGTGCCGCCGGCCAGGAAGCGCTGCCCCGACAGCACAGCGACCCGGTGCGCGGCGGCACGGGCTTCCAGCGCGTCCGGGTCGACCCCGCCGGGCAACCGCGCCCAGATGTAATAGCCGCCCTCGGGCAGCCGGAAATCCAGATCGGGTAGCGCGGTGGCGAGCGCCGCGGCCATCCGGTCGCGGTGATTGCGGTAAACCCCGCGCACGGTCTCGATATGCCCGGCCAGCCGGCCGCCGGCGCAGAATTCGAGGATGATGCGCTGGGTCAGTGGGCAGGTGCCGCCGTCCGACTTGATCTGCTGCATGTCCTTGAGCATGTCCGGCGGGGCGACGACCCAGCCGACCCGCAGGCCCGGCGCCACCAGCTTCGCGAAGGTGCCCAGTACGATCACCGTCTCTCCGGTCGGGTCCAGGGCGCGCAGCATCGGCTGCTGCTCCCCCTCGAAGCGCACTTTGCGGTAGGGGCTGTCCTCAACGATGCGGATGCCGCGTTCGGCTGCAAGCGCCAACAGGGCGGCGCGCCGGTCGGCGGCCATCGACAGGCCGGACGGATTGTGGAAATCAGGCACGTTGTAGATCAGCTTTGGCGCCGGCTCTCCCGCCGCCGCGCGGGCGTCCAGCGTCTCGGTCAGCGCGTCGATATCGAGGCCGCCGTCGTCCTGGGGCACGGCGATGAAGCGCGCGCCGCAATTGCGGAAAATCGGGATCGCGGTGAAGTAGGTCGGCGCGGTCACCACGATGGCATCGCCGGGCGACAACAGCATGCGGCAGACCAGCTCAAGCCCGTGCTTCGCGCCATTGACGATCTGGATATGGTCTGGCGTGACCTGGAGCCCCTCCTCGTCCGCCAGGTGGTCGGCGATCCAGGCGCACAGGGGCGCTAGGCCGGGGCGCGGGGCGTATTGCAGGGTTTCCGATCGATGCGCGGTCAGCGCCGTGGCGGCCTCGGCGGTGAGGTCCGGCAGCACACCGGGGAACGCATCACCGGAGCCGAAGGAGATGCCGTCGAAATCGGCGCTCATGATACGAGCTCCCTGAGGGTTGCGAGAATGCCCGCCGCTTCCGGCCGGTGGGTGTAGTCGATATCGATGTAGGCCGACGCGATCACCCCGTCGGCGCCGATCACATAGGTTGCTGGTACCGGCAGGTCAAACTGGTCGGTGCCGTTGTATCTCGGCAAGTCGATGCCGAGGTCGCGGTAGGTGCGGCGATATTCCTCGGGCAGCCGGTAGACCAGCCCGAAGCGCTTCGCAGCCACGTTGCCCACGTCGCTCAGCACCTCGTAGCTCAGCGCCAGCTTCTCCTGGGTGGTGAGCGAGTTGTCCGGGGTCTGCGGCGAGATCGCCAGCAGCCGCGCGCCAAGCGCGTTGATCTCGGACACCGCGCCTTCCAGCGCCGTGAGATAGCGGCTGCAGTAAGGGCACCACTGGCCGCGGTAGAAGGTCACCACAGCGGGACCGCCCGCCAGAACGTCTGTCAGGCGGATCGGCTCTCCGACAGCATTGGGCAGGTCGAAGGCGGGCGCGGCCTCGCCTTTTTGCAGCGAGATCAGCGCGCGCTGGGAGGCCAGCAGTTCCTTGGCGGCGGCCTCCATGGCCTGGCGCCGATCGGCGCCGACGGTGATGCCGATGGCCTGCAGCTGATCGATCAAGTTCTGGACGACGGACATGAACTCTCCTCCTTCGCGGCCCCCTGTCATACCGCGCGCCGGGGGCGGCTTACCAGTGCCGGGCGCTTGCCCGGGCGGCGCGCCGGTCCTACCGTCGCAAGTCCGCTATAAGGGGGAGGAAACCATGACCGGCGAAGCCGTCACCGACGCGTTGCGCGACACCATCCGCGCCGAGATACCCGAGATCGCCGAGATCACCGATGCCGGCCTGCGCGACCTGGTGGTCGAGGCCTGGGCGCTGGCGATTTCCCAGACCAGCTACTCCTGCATCTCCGACATCGAAGGATCGGCCGCGCCCGGCAAGCGTGTGCTGAAGGATGGCAGCCAGGCCGACCATATCCGCGGCGTCGCGCGCATGACGCTGGCCATGGGCGACGAATTCATGCGCCAGTTCCCCGACCTGCCGGTCGACCGGGACATCCTGCTTGCCGGCGCCATCTGCCACGATGTCGGCAAGCCGTTCGAGTACGACCACCAGAAGCATTGGGAAGAGAACCGCATCAAGACCGGCTGGCCGCCGATCCGCCACCCGGCCTACGGCGCGCATATCTGCCTCACCGTGGGGCTGCCGATGGCGGTGGCGCATATGGCGATGGCCCATTCGCGTGAGGGCGAACCGCTGGTGCGCAGTGTGGAGTGCCGCATCCTCTACTACGCGGACCACAGCTACTGGCGGGTGCTGAATGGCGGTGGCGTGCTGGCGGATGCGGACCCGGGCGAGCCCGCGGGCCCGACCAACTGAGCCCCGGCCCTAGTTCCGGTAGACGTAAGGCAGCCGGTCGTTGAAGCCCATCAGCAGGGCCAGCGGCGCGCTGGCCCAGGCATCCGCGAGCTGTTCCAGGGTTGGCCCGCCCTGCGCCGCCGGCCCAATGGCCGCCGCCAGATCACCCACCGCCGCCTGCGGATGGCCGTTGAGGTCGAGGGTGGCGTATTCCTGGCTCACCGCCTTCACCGGTGCGGGCGCGCCGCCCAGCATCATCCAAGCCCCCTGGCCCGCCGCTGGCGCGCGATAGCCGTGATGCAGGCCCAGCGGCACCACCCCGTGCCGGCCCGCAGGCGTTTCCGCCACATGGATCAGCCGCGCATGGATCGCCGCCAGGCCCGGACGGAAGTCGCCCAGATCATCGAGGTCTGGCGTCACCCGCGCCAGCCCGCCATACAGCAGATGCCCGGCGCAGACCGCATTGGTGCGTGTCTCAAGCCCACACACCACGCCGGCGCTGGCCAGTGACTGGGTGATCGGGATGTGGAGGCCGTCCGCTTCCAGTTCGCCGACCAGCGCATCGAAGGCGGCGAGGCCGGGGGTCCATTTCTCCATTCCCGCCCGGTCGGAGAACGGCAGATGGGTGAACACGCCCTCGACCTTCACATTCGGAAGGGCAGCGACGGCACGGATGAAGTCGCGCGCCCCCGCAATCGGCATGCCCAGCCGCCCCAGCCCGCTGTCCACCTTGATGAACACGGGCGCGGGTGCCGAGGCGGCGCGGGAGACCGCCTCCGCCGCCGCCATGTCGCATAGGGACGGCATGAAACGGTGGTACAGGAAGAAGGACATGTCCTCGGGCAGGCCCGCCGGAAACAGGTGGATTCGGACGTCCGGGTTGGCGGCGCGGATCGCCAAAGCGTCGGCGAGCGAGCCGCTGGCCACCGCCCAGGCGCCGAGCCCGGCGAAGACCTGCGCCGTCTCTGCCGCGCCGAGGCCGTAGCCGTTACCTTTCACCGAGGCAATGACATGGCGGCCACCTGCGCGGCGCGCCACCGCGCGGTAGTTGTCGGCGAGCGCGCCCCGGTCGACCTCGATCCAGGCGCGCGGTTCAGGCATGGCGGTCATGGCGGCGTCTCCTGCTTGGGGGCGTGCCCCCGGGGGATCAAAGCCGTCGGTGCATCACCAGAGCGTCGACCGCGCCGCGCGACGGATGGCGGTAGGAGGCCGGAAAGCGGCCCACGGTCTCGAATCCGAAGGACCGCCACAGGGCGATGGCGCGGCGGTTGGTGGCGATGACGAAATTATACTGCATGGCCCCGAAACCGCGGGCCCGTGCCTGGGCGATTGAATGGGCGCACATGGCGCGCGCCAAGCCGCGCCCGCCAGCCCAGGGCGCGGTGACATAGCCACAATTGGCGACATGATCGCCGCCGCCGGGCCGGTTGGCGCACAGGAAATAGGTGCCGGCCACCCGGCCCTCGGCTTCCGCAACGAACACCACATGGTCCGGCGCGCACCAGTAGGCGAGCGCGCCGGCGCGGTCGATATCGCGCGGCAGGGCATAGGTCTCACCGCCGCGGATCGCCGGCTCGATCACGGCCCAGATCGCCGTTCGCTCGTCCGGCCGGGCAGCACGGATCGGTATGGCAGCGCCATCGGTCATGCATCTGCTGTAGCCGATCCCGCGCGCCCGCGCCATTCTCGGGCCCGCCGCCCTGTGCTAAACCGCCGACCATGCTGCGCATCGACAACATCACCTGCCGTGCCGGGCCCCGGCTGCTGCTGGATGGGGCATCCGCGTCCATCGATGCCGGTCACCGGGTCGGGCTGGTCGGCCGCAACGGTAGCGGCAAGACCACCCTGCTGCGGCTGATCACTGGCCAGGCGGAACCCGACGGCGGGTCCGTCGCGGTGCCCGCCCGCTGGCGCATCGGCGTGACCAGCCAGGAGGCGCCATCGGGTCCGGCCAGCCTGATCGACACGGTACTGGCGGCGGATACCGAGCTGTCGGCGCTGCAGGCGGAGGCCGAGACCGCCACCGATCCCGCGCGCATCGCCGAGGTCCACGCCCGCCTGCAGGACCGCCAGGCCCACGCCGCCCCGGCCCGCGCCGCCCGCATCCTCGCTGGCCTCGGGTTCGATGAGGCGGCCCAGCAACGGCCCTGCGAGTCCTATTCCGGCGGCTGGCGCATGCGCGTCGCCCTCGCCGCCCTGCTGTTCACCGAACCTGACCTGCTGTTGCTGGACGAGCCGACCAACCATCTCGACCTGGAAGCCAGCCTGTGGCTGGAGGACTGGCTGCGGCACTATCCGGGGACCCTGTTGCTGGTCAGCCATGACCGGGGGCTGCTTAACCGGGTGGTCGGGGCGATTCTGCATCTGGAGGAACAGACGCTCACCCTCTATCAGGGCGGCTACGACCGCTTCGAGGCGACTCGCCGGGCGCGCCTGGAACAGGACGCCAAGCGGCGGGTGAAGATCGAGGCCCAGCGCGCACACTTGCAGAAGTTCGTCGACCGCTTCCGCTACAAGGCGAGCAAGGCGAAGCAGGCGCAGTCGCGCCTGAAGATGATGGCGCGGCTGGAGCCGGTGCCGGAGCGCGGCGACGACGGCGGCACGGTCGCCTTCGATTTTCCTGCGCCGGACCCGCTGCCGCCGCCGCTCTACAGCCTGCGCGACGTGGCGGTGGGCTACGGCGGTCCGCCGGTATTGCGCAGGCTGTCTCTGCGCCTCGACAGCGACGACCGCATCGCCCTGCTGGGTGCCAATGGCAACGGCAAGTCCACCCTGATCAAGCTGCTGGCCGGGCGGCTCGACGGGGAGGCCGGCGACGTCACCCGGCCGCCGAAGCTGCGGGTCGGCTACTTCGCCCAGCATCAGGCCGACGAATTGGATCTGGACGAGACGCCCACCGACGCCCTCGGCCGGCTACGGCCGAAGGATGGTCCAGCGGCGCTGCGCGCCCATCTCGGCCGCTTTGGCCTGAGCCAGGAGCGTGCGGTCACCCGAATCGGCGACCTGTCCGGCGGCGAAAAGGCGCGGCTGCTGCTGGCACTGATGAGCTGCGAGCGACCGCATATCCTGCTGCTCGACGAGCCAACCAACCATCTCGACGTGGAAAGCCGCCAGGCGCTGATCGAGGCCCTCGCCGCCTATGACGGGGCGGTGGTCATCGTGAGCCACGATCCGCACATTCTGGAACTCACCGCCGACCGGCTGTGGCTGGTCGCGGACGGGACGGTCACGCCCTATGACGGCGATTTGGCGGACTACCGCAAGGCGGTCCTGGGCCAGCCGTTGCCGCGCGCCGCCAATGACACTGGCGGCAACACGGCCGCCACCGCCGACCGCAAGGCCGCGCGGCGCGACGCGGCAGCCCGGCGGCAGGCGCTGGCGCCCCTGCGCAAGGAACTGAAGGCGGCGGAACGGGATGTCGACTTGCTGGAGGGCGAGAAGGCCGCCCTCACCGCGCAGATGGCTGATCCGGCGCTCTATGACGGCGACAGCGGCAAGCTGGTCGCGCTGCAGAAGCGCCTCGGCGAGATCGCCCAAGACTTGGAGCAGGCCGAGGCTCGTTGGCTGGCCGCCCAGACCGCCATCGAGGACGCCGAACAGGCTGCTGCGTCATGACCGGAGCGTCCGCCGCGGCACGGGCGGCGGCGCTGATGACGCTCGCCATGTTCCTTGCCGCGCTGGGCAACGCAATGGTGCGCTACGTTACCCAGGACATGGATCCGTTCCAGGTCCAGTTCTTGCGCAACCTGTTCCTCACCCTGTTCCTGTTGTCGGTGCTGCCGCGCACCGGCCTCTCCGTCCTGCACACCCGACGCCACGGCATGATGCTGATGCGCGCGCTGGTGATGATGGGTCAGCTCGGCGCCTGGTTTTACGCCCTGAAGCTGCTGCCGGTGGACAAGGCGACGGCGCTGAACTTCACGGTGCCCCTGTGGGCGGTGATCGGCGCGGCCCTGTTCCTGCGCGAGGGGATCAGCCCGCGCCGCTGGGCAGCGGTCGGGGTGGGCGTGCTGGGCAGCCTGGTGATCATCCGGCCCGGCCTCGCCACCTTCGAGCCAGCCTCGGTCTTCCCGCTGCTGGCCGCAGCGCTGATGGCGGTCTCGCTGCTGCAGATGAAATCCCTGTCGCGCACCGATTCACCGCTGACGGTGGTGCTTTATCTCGGGCTCTACGGCACGCCCCTGTCCCTGCTGCCCGCGCTGCTGGTGTGGCAGGCACCGACGATGGAGCAGCTCGCGGTGACCGCGGCGATGGGACTGTTCTCCGCGGTGACCCACATGCTGATGGTGAAGTCCCTGGCCCTGGCGGATGCCTCGGCGCTCGCGCCCCTCGACTTCGTCCGCCTGCCCTTCGGGGCGCTGTTGGGCTGGCTTTGGTTCGGCGAGCTTATGGACCTGTGGAGCTGGATCGGTGCGGCGATCATCGTTGCCGGGATCATGGCCCTGGCGAAACGCGAGGCATCGGAACAGCGGTGACGGTTGTGCGCGGGCGGCGTTGCGCGCACCGGGCCGCCGTGGTTCGATACGCCGCATCATGACACTGCTTTCCGTCCTCGATCAGTCCGCCACGTCCCGCGACCGTCCGCAGGGCGCAGCGATCCGCGAGACCCTGGCCCTGGCGCGGCATTGCGAGGCGCTGGGCTATCACCGCTACTGGGTCTCGGAGCATCATGCCGCCCCGTCGTTCGCCGGCACCGCGCCGGAAATCCTCGTCTCCGCACTCGCCGCTACCACCAGCAGCATCCGGGTCGGCAGCGGCGGGGTGATGCTGCCCCATTACTCCCCCTTCAAGGTGGCGGAGCAATTCCGGGTGATCGAGGCTATTGCGCCGGGCCGGGTTGATCTCGGCCTGGGCCGCGCGCCGGGTGGCGATGGCCGCACCGCCTTCGCGCTCAACCCGCTGGCCAACCACCGGCCGGCGCATTTCCCGGACGATGTGCGCGATCTGATGGCCTGGGTACGCGGCGAACCGCTGGCCGACGGCCACCCGTTCGGCAGGCTGCGCGCCCAGCCACAGGGCGAGACCGCGCCGCAGGTCTGGATGCTCGGCAGCTCCGACTTCGGTGCTCGGCTCGCCGCCGAACTGGGCCTGCCCTATGCCTTTGCCTGGTTCTTCACCGATGGCCGCGGTGCGGACCAGGCGCTCGCCCTCTATCACGAACACTTCAAGCCCAGCGCCGCCTGCCCGGAACCCCACGCGGCGCTGTGCGTCTGGGCGCTGGCGGCGGACAGCGCGGACGAGGCCCAGCACTTGTTCTCGAGCCGCGCCCTGTGGCGGGTGTTCCGGGAACGGGGCGACTTCCGCCCGATGATCCCGCCCGACGAGGCCGAGGCCTTCGACATCGACCCTGCGGGCGCGGACCGCATCGCGCAGTTGCGTGAGACGACACTGCTCGGCACAGGCGAGACCGTTTGGCGGGGCCTGAAGGAGCTGGCGGACCGGTATGGCGCGAAGGAAACCCTGGTGGTCACCTGGGCCTATGAGGCCGCGGCGCGGGAGCGCAGCTACGCCCTGATCGCCGAGGCCGCCGGCCTGGTCCGCGCCGCCGCCTGACGCGCCGCTGGGCAGGAGGGCCCGATGCAGACCTTCGACCGGCTCACCGATATCCCGCCGATTGCCCGCTTCGACGATCTGTTTTCCGCCGCCGCCTTCCGCGCCGCGCCGCCGAACTGGTGGGTGGCGCTGGCCGACGTGGAGAAATCCACCAAGCGGGTGCTGGAGGGCAACGACGAGGACTTCAAGTCGGTCAATTTCGTCTCTTCGGGCGTCATCGCCGCGGTGGAGAATGCCTGTGGCCATACCGATGTCGCCGCCATGTTCACCGGCGACGGGGCCGTGCTGATCGGCCCGCCGGAACAGCGGGCTGCCGCGGAGTCAGCGCTGCGCGCGGTACGCGGCTGGGCACGGCGGGATTACGAGATCGAGCTGCGCACTGGCATCATCGGGGTGGCCGAGCTGACCGCCGAGGGCGCGCGGCTGGAACTGGCGCGCGAGGTGCTCGACCGGGCGGTGCTGTTTCATGCCCGCGGCGGCGCCGCGGCCCGGCTGGACGCCCTGCTCAAGGCGGACGACCGGCACGCGCTGGCGCCGTCGGACACCGCGCCGGACCTGACCGGCCTGTCCTGCCGCTGGGACCCGGTGCCCAATGCCCACGGCACGGTGGCAGCGGTGATTGTCCTCGACCGCTCCGGCGCGCCGGATGCGACGCTCGGCGCCCTGCACCGGCGCATCATCGAAACCGCCCCGGACAACGCCCCGGTGACGCCGGAACGGCTCGGTCTGACCTTGCGCAACAGTTTCGCGCGCATTCGCCGGGAGGCGGGAGCGCGGGGCGGCGGCATCCACTGGCTGCCGACGATGGGCATGTTCGTGCTGGCCAAACTGTGGGATCTGCGGGTTATCCCGAAGATCAGCCGCGATGGGGCGGCGTTTACTGCCGACGACTACCGCAACGAGATTGCCGCCCATTGCGACGCCCAGCGCGCCTTTGACGGGCTGCGCTACCTGATGGACATCACCCCGGCCCAGTGCGCCGCGCTGCGGGACCTGCTGGAAGCCGAGTACCAGGCGGGCCGAATCGTCTACGGCCTATCGGAGCATGAACGCTCGCGCTTCACCTGCCTGTGCGCGGGCGACCTGTCGCGCCATGTGCATTTCGTCGACGGCGACGGCAAGGGTTTCTGGCAGGCGGCAGAAGAGCTGAAAGGACGGTTGGCGGCCTAGGGGCGGCGGGGCTTCAGCCCATGGCGTCCATCGCCCGCCACAGAGCCACCGCGCCCGCCTGCCCCACCCGCCGCAGGGGCGGCAGCGGATAGGCCTTGGGCGCCCGCCCGACGATGCCCGGGGCCGGATCCTCTGTCCCCAGCACCACCCGGGCCGCCCGGCGGCCGCAATGCAGGCTGTAGGTCACCCCCGAGCCGCTGTAGCCCGCAGCCACGAACAACGGCGGCTTGGTCTCGGCAAGGAAGGCATAGGGCGCGAAACTCCAGGAGAATGCCACCCAGCCGCCCCAGACATAATCCGCGGTCAGCGGCGGCAGGTCGGGATAGAGCGTGGCGATATCCTTCAGCATGCTTTGTGCGCTGCGCTCAAGGGTCGCCGCGTCGCCGCTGGATGCGCCCCGCGCGCCATAGACGATGCGGCCATCGGGGCGCACCCGCCAGTAGGGTGACAGGCGGCGGCTGTCGATCAGGGAGTTGCCGGGCGTAATACCGGCGTCGCGGAGCTGGTCGAGCGGCAATACCGGCGTTGCGATCATGTCGGAGCGGATTGGCAGCAGGCGTCCGTAGAGCGCCTTGTGCAGCCCCTCCCAGCCGTAGCCGTTGGTCGCCAGGATCGCCGCCCTGGCGCGTACCGCGCCAGATGGAGTCTGCGCGAGCCAGCCATCACCATCGCGCTCCAGCGCCACCACCGGCGACGCACCATGCACCACGGCGCCGGCGGCACGCGCCGCGCGCAACACACCGAGCGCCAGCTTCAGCGGCTGCACGGTGCGCATCTCGGGCCACAGCAGGCCGCCATGCACCCGCGCCCCACCGATCCCCTGCGCGCGCATCTCGTCCGGCGACAGGTAGGTCGCCTCGCTGTAGCCGTAGCTGTTGGCCAGTAGGTCGCGCTCGCGCTTCAGCGATTCAGCCTTCTCCGCCCGGTGGCCGATCTTGAGATAGCCGGCGGTCAGCATGTCGCAGTCGATGCCCTCGGCCTCCACCAGATCGAGCGCCATGCGGTAGCCGGCCCAGGCGTCGTCGAACAGGGCTTGGGCCTCGTCCTTACCCCATTGATCGATCCATCCGGTGATCGCCGCCTTGCCGATGGCCGGGCGGAAGACGCCGCCATTGCGCCCGGAGCAGCCATAGCCTGGCCGCGCCGCCTCCAGCAGCCGCACCGAGGCGCCGTCGCGCGCCGCGTGCAGCGCGGCGGACAGGCCGGCATAACCGCCGCCGATCACCACCAGGTCGGAGTCGGCATCGCCGGAGAGCGGGCCGTCGTCGGGTGCGGGTTCGGTGATTTCGGCGGTCCAGATGGAGCCGGGCCAGGCGGCGCCGGTTTCGGGATGGCGGTCGCGGAGCGGGTCGAAAGCCTTTGTCACGAGTCAGATAACCAGTTCGAACAGTGTGGTGGATTCCATGTCATCGTCGTACCAGGCGGTGATCGCCGCCTGGCGCTTGTCGAGATAAGTGGTGACGCCGTCCTCCTGCGTCATCGGCATGTCGTGTCCCGGCACCAGGACGCTGCCGGGGCGGCGGCGCCACATCTCCCAGATCATTGCGATGGACTTCGCACTGACCGCCGGGTCGTAGGTCATGTCAGTGGTGCCCGACACCAGCTCCGCCCGGTTCTTGGCGGCATCACCGGTGAAGATTGCGTCGCGTGCAGCGCCCGTCAGCAGAAAGACCAGGCAGCCCGGCGTATGGCCGGGGGCAAGATGGGCGGTAATGCCCGGCAGCACCTCGCCGCCATCGGCAACCGTCTCCATGGTCGGCCAACCGTCGAGCTTCTCGACATAGAACTCCGGCACCGGGCCTTCGCCCCAGGGCTCGTCGCGCGCCCAGGCCATCTCCACATCGCCGATGACGATGCGGGCATCGCGGAACAGCGGCCAGTTGACCGAATGGTCCCAGTGCGAATGGGTCAGCAGTACGTCGGTGATATCGCCGGGCGCGAGGCCGCGCTCCGCCAGCCGCTCCTTCAGCAGGCCGCGCATGGGAAAGTGGCCGACATCGATCAGCGCCGCCCGGCCATGGCCGCGCAGCAGCACAACCGAGCTCCAGCCGAGCCCGCCGTGACAGACGCTCTTGCCCGGATAGCCCTGGACGACAATGTCGATGTCGTAGCCTTCGACTTGCATGCGCTCCTCCCCGTTTCGGCGGGCCGATCCTAGGGCCCGTGCGCGCCGGCGTCGACGCTGCGCATGAAGGCGCGCGCTGCCTCGGCGCAGAGGTCCGGATGGCTGGCCGCTGCGTGATAGGAATCGCCGGGCAGCACCAGTAAATCGGAATGGGGAATCTGCCGCTGCCAGTCCCTTGTGGCCTCGACTGACGCGAGGCCGCTGCCCTCGGTGGTGATCACCAGGGTCGGACAGGTGATCTGGGCCAGGTCGGCGGTCACGTCCATGGTCGGCATGAAGCGCGAAAAACCGTATTCGCTCGGCTGGGAGGTCTGCGCCATCAGGTCGCTCCACCAGTCGATGCCGGCGTCGGGAAAGGCGCTGCCGAGCCGGCCCTGCATGCCGCGCCGGGCCCAGGCGGCCATGCCGTCGGGCGTCGACATCTCGTTGAGCCGTGCCGGCATGCCCGCCGCCATCCCGGACAGGTCGGCAATCGGCGTGCCGACCAGCGTGAGGCTTCGCAGGCAATCGGGATGGCGCGCCGCGAAGCGGCGGGCGGCGACGCCGGCGATCTTCGCCGCCACCACATGCACAGGCCCGGTCTTCAGCTTCGCCAGGAAGGCCGCCCAATCGTCGGCGATGACATCCAGCGACCATGGGAAATCCACGGGCATGGGCGTCGACTGGCCAAAACCGCGCATGTCCGGGCGCAGTACCCGGTATTCCCGGGCCAGGTGCGGCACCCAGCCGTACCAGACCGCGCCGCTCTCGAGATTGCCGTGCAGCAGCAGCACCGACTCGGGTGATGCCCAGGGGTCGGTGAAGTCGTCGTCCCGGTAGAACATCTGCAGACTGTCGTCGATGCGGATGGTTGGCATAGGGTCGCTCCGGTCCCGGCGCGGTTCAGGCGGCTGGCATGGACGGGCCGGGCGCGCTAGAACCCCGGCAGCCATCTGGGAGCCTAACCATGCTGTTCGCGATCCGCACCTTCGACCATCCTAATTCCGGCGCCTTGCGCGACGAACTGCGCGTCGCGCACCTCACTTTCCTCGACCAGTTCGCCGACGAGACGGTCTTCGACGGCCCCTTCACCACCGACGACGGGGCCATGGAACTGGGCAGCTTCAAGATCCTCGACGTCGCCGACCGCGCCGCCGCCCAGTCCCATGTGGACGACGAACCCTTCATCACCGGCGGCCTTCAGCATGGCGCGACGATCTGGCGCTATGCCCCGGTGGTCGCGCATGACTGGCAAAACTGCCCGCGCAACCCGGACCATGTGCCGGCACTGATCCTCGGCTTCGACCGGGCCGGCGTCCGCGATGCGGCGCTGTCCAGTGCGGAGGCCGACTGGATGCGCGGCATCGACGGCTGCCTGTCCGCCGGGACCCTGCTGGCGGACGACGGCGAGACCATCCTGGGCAGCCTGCTGATGGCGGAAGCGCCGGATATGGCCGCTGCCCGGGCGCTGTGGGAGGCCTCGCCCGCGGTCACGGCGGACCTATTCGAGACCGTCGATACGGTGCGCTGGCGTTTCGGGCGCACCTTCGACCGGCTCAAGCCCCGCCCGTCGTTCTAGTCGGGCTCGGGGCGGCCGCGCTGCTGCTTGGTGGTGGCGCGGCGTCGCTTGGCGTCGAGGCGCCGCCGCTTTTCTGCTGCCGGTGTGCGGGTCTTGCGCCGCGGCTTCGGCGGGGTCAGCGCCCGGCGGATCAGCGCCTCCAGCCGGCTGCGCGCATCCTCCCGGTTGCGTTCCCGTGTCCGGAAGCGCTCGGCGCGGATCACCACCACCCCCTCATCAGTCGCCCGGCGGCCGGCGAGCTTGAGCAGGCGCGCACACACGGCCTGGCTCAGCCCCGCGCAGCCGCGCGCGTCGAAACGCAGCTCTACCGCGGTGGCGACCTTGTTGACGTTCTGGCCGCCGGGGCCCGACGCGCGCACGAAGCGCTCTTCCAGGTCCCGGTCGGCGATGGCGACACCGGCAATCTCAATCACGGCAAACGCTCAAAGGTCCGTTTCCAATCAGGTGTGCGCGGCGGGCGGTAGCGGCTAGAATGCCGTCAAACAACCGCCCGACCGCAGGAGGAAACCCATGGGTCATACCATCGAATCGTTCAGCACCGCCTGCCACGATATTCTCAAGGCTGATCCCGGCCCCGACGGCCGCGCCAAAGTCTGCGCGCTATTGCAGGAAGTGCTGATGGACGACGGCTTCATTGCCGCCCATTTCGGCCCCGACAACACCGACCCGCGCAAGTGCCTGTATGAGGATCCGGAGCTGAAGTTCTGCATCTTCGCCCATGTCCACACCGGCGCGAAGACCAGCGAGCCCCACGACCACGGCAACAGCTGGGCGATCTACGGCCAGGCCGACGGCATGACCGTGATGAGCGAGTGGGAGAAGGTCGCCGCCCCCGCCGATGGCCAGCCCGGCGAAGTAAAGCTGGTCAAGGACTACGAAATGCGCCGCGGCGACGCCTATCTTTACAACGTCGGCGATCTCCATTCGCCGCGTCGCGAGGGCCCCACCAAGCTAATCCGTATCGAAGGCGAGAATCTCGACCACGTCTCCCGCGATAAGTACGTGGTTGCTGCCGCCGCCGAATAGAGCCCGTTGCTGCCCCGTTCCTGCATCGCCGCAGCGTGCCGCGGCGATGCCGCCTTGCCCGCAAAAAGTTGATCCAAATCAATCTTCGCGGTGCATAGGGTGTTAGGGTAGCGGCTTGAGCTGCTTACGGGGGTAAGACAATGCAAGAGAAGAGCGCCAACGGCCGCGCCAAACCGCGTGCCGGGAAGGCTGCTGCTGCGGTCGCGCAACCGGCCGCCAAGATCGCCGACAAACCCGCCGCCAAGCCGGCGAGGCCCACGAAACCGGAGCCGGCGAGGCCCACGAAACCGGAGAAAGCTGCGAAGGTAGCGTCTGAGGCGCCAGCACCCGAACCGTCGAACGATGAGTCTGGGGACAGCCCCGTCCACATGCTGGCTGAAATGCGCCATGACCCGGACGCCATCCGGAGACTCTTCGAGAACGGCGAGTACCCCTACAAGAAGAAGATCAGCCGGAAGGTCTATGAGCGTCAGAAGGCGGACCTGCAGGTCGAACTGCTGAAGGCCCAGGAATGGGTGAAGACCAGCGGCGAGAAGGTCGTCTTGCTGTTCGAAGGCCGCGACGCGGCCGGCAAGGGCGGCACCATCAAGCGATTTACCGAACATCTCAATCCGCGAGGCGCGCGCGTGGTGGCCCTCGACAAGCCGACCGAGCGTGAACAGTCCCAGTGGTATTTCCAACGCTATATCAGCCACTTGCCCGCCGGCGGGGAAATGGTCCTGTTCGACCGCTCCTGGTACAACCGCGCGGGCGTGGAACGGGTGATGGGCTTCTGCACGCCCAACGCCTATCTGGAATTCATGCGCCAGGCGCCGGACCTGGAGCGCATGATGGTGCGCAGCGGCATCCGCCTGTTCAAGTACTGGTTCTCGGTAACGCAGCAGGAGCAGCTGCGCCGCTTTAAGGCGCGCGAGCATGAGCCGCTGAAGCAGTGGAAGCTGTCGCCGATCGACCGCCAGTCGCTCGACAAGTGGGAGGACTATACCGAGGCGAAGGAGGCGATGTTCTTCTACACCGATACCGCGGACGCCCCCTGGACCATCGTCAAGTCGAACGACAAGAAGCGGGCCCGGCTGAACTGCATGCGCCATTTTCTCGCGTCCCTGCCCTACCCGGACAAGGACCAGCATGTTGTCGGCCAGCCGGACCCGCTGATCGTTGGCTCGAGCGCCGATGTCATCGGCAAGAGCGAGCATATCCTCGGCCGCAGCCTGCATCCGGACCGGCGGCGCCGCTGAGCGCTGCGGGACAGGCAGGGTGGCGGAACAGGAGAACGACCTTCCGGCCGTACTGTCCTCGACGCCGCTGGCTGCCCTGCCAGCGGTCTCCCTGGATACTGAGACAACCGGCCTGGACGCTGCCGTTGCCCGGCTTTTACAGATCGGTGCGGTGCGCCTGACCGGGACCGAGATCGACCGCGCAGACACCCATGAGAGCCTGGTCGACCCCGGGCAGCCGATCCCTGAGTCCTCCACTGCCATCCATGGAATCAGCGACGCAGACGTCACCGGCGCACCGATACCGGGCGCGGCGCTGACCGCGCTGGCGGCCTATCTCGGCGATACTGTGGTTGTCGGCCACACCACCTTCTTCGACCTTCAGGTGCTGGCCCGTGAGGCGGAGACCGCCGGGATCGATTGGCAGGCGCCGCGCGCGCTGTGCGTGCGCCGCCTCGCCCAGGCAGCGATCCCGGGCCTTGCCGATTACAGCCTCGACGGGCTGTGCGCCCATTTTGAGGTCACCATTGAGGGTCGGCACACGGCTTTGGGTGATGCCATTGCCACCGCCGAGGTCTTTGCCGCGCTGGTGCCGCTGCTGCGCGGGCGCAACATCCGCACCCTGGCCGAGGCAGAGGCCGCCAGCCGACGGATCGACATTCGCGACGCCAGCGCCGGCAATCATCCTGCGCTGGGGGAGGCGACGGCTGGGGGACCGGACGATACCGAGGCCCTCGCACGGATCGACAGCTATCCCTACCGCCACCGTGTAGCCGACGTGATGTCGTCCCCGCCGGCGATGATGTCCCCCGACAGCACCCTTGGCGAAGCGCTCGACCTGCTGGTGGAGAAGGGGGTCAGTTCGGTGTTCCTGGAGGATACCGACGGCACCCGCGGGATCGTCACTGAGCGTGACGTGCTGCGGGCCCTGCATGCTCATGGGGCGGACGCGCCTGCCCAGCCCCTACGCGGCCTTTGGACCACACCGCTGGAGAGCGTGTCAGCCGCCGCGCCCGTCTACCGCGCCATCGGCCGGATGGATCGGCTCGACATCCGCCATCTCGGCGTACTCGACGAATCGGGCGCTCTGGTCGGCGCAGTGACCACCCGCAACCTGCTGCGCCACCGGGCCACCGCCGCAATGATTCTGGGCGACGAAATCGCCGCCGGAGCCGCAACCGCTGACCTCGCCGCGGCGTGGGCCAAGGTACCGCTGATGGCCCAGCGGCTGGCCGATGAGGGCGTTGACGGGCGCACCACCGCCGGGGTGATCAGTGCCGAGATTCGCATGCTCACCCGCCGCGCCGCAGAACTGGGCGAGACCCGCATGCGCGATGCTGGCAGGGGCGGCCCGCCCTGCGACTACGCAGTGCTGGTGCTTGGCTCGGGAGGGCGCGGCGAGAGCCTGATCGCCGCTGACCAGGACAACGCCATCGTCTACGCGGAAGGGGGGCAGGATGGTCCGCAGGACGCCTGGTTCGCCGAACTCGGCGGCCACATCGCCGATATCCTTGATGAGGTGGGCGTACCCTACTGCGACGGTGGCGTCATGGCCCGCGAGCCCGCCTGGCGGCGTAGTCTCGCGGATTGGCAGAAGACCATCGACCATTGGGTAGGAAGGCAAACGCCCGAAGACCTGCTCAATGTGGACATTTTCTTCGACGCGGCGACAGCTGGGCGCGACCCCACCCTGGGAAATGCGGCCTGGTCCTACGCCTATGACCGGGCACGGGCGGAGCGCACCTTCTGGCGTGCCCTTTCGGAGACCCTACGCGAATGGCGTGCACCGCTGGGCGCATTCGGCTTTTTCCGCACTGGCGCGGACCAGCGCGTCGATCTCAAGGCTGGTGGGCTGATGCCGATCTTCACGGTGGCGCGCATCCTATCAATCCGCTGTGGAGCGAAGGTGCGCGGCACCCCGGAGCGCCTGCGCGCGGCTGCGGCCGACGGTCTGGCTTCAGACAGCCAGATCGAGGAACTGGTAGAAGCCCATCGGGTGATCATGGACACGATGCTGCGCCAGCAGATCGCGGACGTCGGCGCAGGTGTGAGCCCGGGACCGCGGGTCGATCCGAAGATCCTCGACAAGGGCGATCAAGCCGATCTGCGCGAGGCATTGCGCCAGGTACCTGGCGCCATCGACTTGTCGCGCGAGGGGATGCTCTAGACCGCTCCGGCGCTTAGCTCGACGGCCCGAACAGGTCGTAGAGAATCCGCGCGATGTCGCTTTCCAGCGGGAACGACAGCATGCCCATCACTGAATAACCGAGTAGCCAGGGCATGACGTAGAAGCGGAAGATATAGAAGAACCAAGCGACGTAGAGCGGGATGATCGGGTCCAGCAGGAAGCTCGGCGTGATCGGTTTGAAGATGCGCAGGAACGGGTCGGTAAGCTTGACGAACGCCTTCATGAAGAAGAAGTCGGAATCGATCGGCAGAAAGATGTTCATCGCCGAGCGGCCGATCAGCGTCCACATGATCACACCCAGGCCGTAGTCGAGGGCGATCACCCAAAGCGGAAACGGTCCCATGCGCCGCCTGCCTCCCCTGTCGCGGGCGGCCATGCCGGCCGCCACATAAAGTTCGGGGGCGGACTGGGATGTCCGCCCCCGATAGCCAGTCTAGGCGATGGTCCCTAGTGTGAGGAACCGAGGATCGTCGGGCCCGTCGGATCGCGGACTTCGTCGACCATCGCTTGGGTTTCGGCGTCCGGCGCTTCGGTCATCAGGCTGACCACCACCATGGCCACGAGGCTCACCGGCATGCCGATGATTCCGAAGCGGAGGTGGTCGATGGCCCACCAGGGCGCCATCGAGCCGGTATACACCAAGTACAGGTAGATCGACCCTGCGCCGAACCCGGCAATCATGCCGGCGATCGCGCCCGCTCTGTTGGCCCGTTTCCACCAGATGCCGAGCACCAGTGGGAAGAACAAGCCGGAACAAGCGAAACCGAACGCCCAGGCCACGGCGCCCAGGATACCGGTGAGCTGCAGCGAGGCCACCAGGGCCGCCGCTACACCGATCACTACCAGCATCACCCGAGCAACCATCAGACGCACACGGGTGTCCGCCTTCGGGTCGATGATCTTGTAGTACAGATCGTGGCTGAGCGCGTTCGCGATGGCCAGGAGCAGGCCGTCGGCAGTCGACATCGCCGCCGCCATGCCACCCGCGGCAACCAGGCCGGAGATGACATAAGGCAGCCCCGCGATCTCCGGTGTGGCCAGCACGACGATGTCAGGCCGCATGAAGAACTCGTTGAGCTGCACCAGACCGTCACCGTTCTGGTCGGCCACCGCCAGCATACCCACCGCGCTCCAGTTCTGGACCCACTCCAGGGCGGAGACTTCGGCAAAGGTCTTGCCGATAACCGCCGTGGCGAGGTTCGGATCCAGCAGCTGCAGCTTGGTCAGGGTCGCCAGCGCCGGCGCCGTGAAGTACAGCAGGAAGATGAAGAACAGCGAGAAGCCCACCGACTTGCGCGCAGCGCGGACAGTCGGTGTGGTGAAGTACCGCATCAGGATATGCGGCAGCGACGCCGTCCCCGCCATCATACAAATCGCGAGGGTGACGAACTTCCAGCTGTCCAGGCCGCCCTGAGGATCGAAGTGCGGTGTGGTGAGCACCCTCACCCCAGCAATCGCTTCCTTCGCGGCTGCCAACCCGTACTGCGTTTCTAGCTCGGCGATCCGCTGCGCGGCGTCACCGTAGCTGAAGTGCGGGATCAGGCCGAAGTCCTGCACGTTCGACATCCAGATGACCGGCACCAGGTAGGCGATGATCAGCACGATGTACTGGGCCACCTGGGTCCAGGTCACACCGCGCATCCCGCCCAGCATGGAGCACAGCAGGATGCCCAGAAGGCCAAACCACACACCCGCGCCAAACGGAATATCGAGCGCCCGCGAGGCGATCGTGCCGGTGGCGTTGATCTGCGCCGTCACATAGGTGAAGGACGTCACCACCAGGATGATCACCGCGCACAAGCGCGCGAGATTGCCGCCGTAGCGGGTACCGATGAAGTCCGGCACGGTGTAGCAGCCGAACTTGCGCAGGTACGGCGCCATCAGCGAGTTGACCAGCACGTAACCGCCGGTCCAGCCGATGACGAAGCCGAGATAAGGATAGCCGCCGAAGTAGATACCGCCGGCGAGTGCCACGAACGAGGCGCCGGACATCCAGTCCGCCGCTGTCGCCATGCCGTTGTAAAGCGCCGGAACCTCGCGCCCTGCGACGTAGTAGGCGTCCACCTGCATGGTCCGCGACAGCCAGCCGATGGCCGCGTAGATCACGATGGTGAACAGCAGGAAAAGAATACCGATGGTACGGGCGCCAACCCCGGCCTGCTCGACAATCGCCATCAAGGCGAAGAAGGCGAGGAAACCGAGGGTGTAGAGGCCATAGACCCGACCGAGATTGTCGATGAAGCTTGTGCTTCCCGATTCTTGAGAACTCATGCCAGTGCCCCCCTGCTAATCGCCGGAGCCATATTCGTCGTCGATCGAGTCCTGCATCATGTTATGGACCCAGATCAGCGCGACGAAGACGATCAGCGAACCTTGGACGAGGAAGTAGTAGCCAAGCTTGAAACCAAGGAAGCTCATCGCATTGAGTTCCTTGGCGAACCAGGGCACCACACAGGAAAAGACGAACCAGATCGCAAGCACGATGAAAGTCAGGTTCTTTGTCTTGGCCCAGTGGATGGCCCGGCGTGCGGATTTATCTTCCGTCACGTAGTCCTCCCATAAAATGCCGGACGGGCTTAGCATCGCCGCCGGCGTTCCCCTGATAGGCGCACCGAAGCGCACCCTTAGGGAATGTTACACTATTGAGACTCTGAAATAAATCGCAGTTAAATCCAGGTTAATTCTTGCCAATGCGAGCTAGAAAAAAAGCATTAGAATGTTACTAACGATTGTTAAGCGGGTTTTCGCGATCTTCAGCGAGCGATTCGACAATAGCCCGATCGTAAGCGTCGCGCAGATGACCCGATTTGTGGGAACCCGTGCCGCCTACGTGGCGCAAACCTCCCTGTACGGCTATCTCAAGACCCGAATGGGAACCAGTTTCCAGCGCCATTTTGAGGATTCTACCTTCAGCGCCGTGATCAAGGATTCTGCGGTGCGGTTGTGCGTCTCCTGCCTCGCCGATCTCACGGTCTTTGCGGTGGCGAGCGCCCGTGCCAATGCCCCGGATACCTTCGACGACGCCAGTGCGGCCACCCTCGCGCAGCACGCCTATGGCGAAGCCCTCGCAACGACAGTCGATGCAGAAGACCTGGCCCGCCTTGCCCCGAACGCGCTGGACGCCTTTGCCGCCCGCGCAGCGGAAACCCATTGGCCGAACGCCGCGATTGGCGAGACCGCCTTCGCTGGCAGCACCGCCGACCTGATTCGCATCGCCCCGGTGGTCGATGAATTCAAGGCCCAGGACGGCCGCATCGTCACCAACTCGATCCGGTTCCGCTGGCGCGACGTGCGCGACCAATGGCGCAAGCGGGTCGACGGCGCCGCCCTCGCCGCCGACTGGAACACCCGCGCAAAAACCAATAACCCCCCGGTTTCGGAAACGAAACCAGGGGGTTAGGAATTGGTGGGCGCACAAGGACTCGAACCTTGGACCCGCTGATTAAGAGTCAGCTGCTCTACCAACTGAGCTATGCGCCCGCAGAGAAGCGGGGGATATAGCAGAGGCCCCCGGGGTTGTGAAGCCTTGTCGACGGGATGGATCAGGTAAGGGTATAGAGCGTGACCGGCGCGCTGCGACCCCGGACCTCAACCGAACTCAACGCCGCAAGGCCAGCGGCAGCCGGGTCACCACTGATGCCTGCAACGGTTGCCGCATCGATCAGCACATCCGTGCCCGTTTCCTTGTTCATCGCCTCAAGGCGCGCGGCCAGGTTCACTGCATCCCCATGCACCGTGTAGTCGCGACGTGCCGCACCGCCAACGGTGCCGGCAACCACGGCGCCCGTCGCCACGCCGATTCGTGCCCGTAACTGCTGTCCGGCGAAATCACGCGTTCGCATCAGGTCGCGGATTGCCCGCGCCGCAGCGACCGCGTCGGCGCAATGGCCATCGTCTTCCACCGGGAGGTTGAAGGCGGCAAGGATACCGTCGCCCTGGAACTGGTAGATCACCCCGCGCTGCCCGGTAATGACCTCTCCCACTGCATCGAAATAGGCGTCGAGCATGCCGATGGCGGCGGCGGGATCGAGCTGCTCCACCGTCGCGGTGAAATCTGCGAGATCAACAAACAGGATGGTGGCATCACGCTGTCGCGGGGCGAGGCCGCCTTCGTCCGCGACCAGCGCATCGACGACGCTTTCCGGTACGAAACGGCTGAAGGTGCGCATCACCGCGATGCGCGAATGCCGCAACGCAGCCTCTCGTGCAATCAGCCGCCGCGCGCGCCAGACCACCGCAGAGAGCAGCCCCGCGCACAACGCCACCACCAGCAACTCCTTCATCCGGCCCTCGTAGCTGACGAAGGTGGGCGAATGGAAGAAGGCAAGCAGTTCCTCGCGGGACATGCCTGGCGGGGCCTCGGACCAGGTCAGCGTCTCGGACCAGCCGATGATCGCGACGCTTATCGCCCCCCAGCAGATCACAACCGCCGCTCCGGTCCAGGCCACCAGCGCCGGGCGGTAGCTGAAGGCCGTGGTGGTCAGCAGCACTAGGAAGAAGACGAAATTGTCGTAGCGGAACACCGCCTGGCGCGGCCACGCCTCCTGGCTGGAGAAGGGGTTGGGATAGACCAGTGCGGTGGTGAGCAGCGCCACCTCGAGGAAAAGGATGGGAAAGGCGTGCCAGTCACGATAACTGCGCGAGCCGCTCAGCCAGTAGCGCAACAGGGCAAGCAGGCCGAACCCGGCGAGAATGGCCAGCGGATAGGCTGACAGCGGCCAAGTCGTGGCCAAAGCAAAGAACAATGCGATGGCGACAACCGCGGCCAGGTGGCCAATGGCGGCAAGCCTAAGGCCGCGCCGTTCCTCGCGGCGGAACAGGGCCAGCATCTCGCGCCGCGGTAGCTCGGACATTGCCCCCTCCTGCGCGCCGGTCGGTGGCCTCAGTCGTCGTCAGACGGGCCGCGGCGACCGATGAACGTATCGCGGTGCACCAGCACGCTCATCACCAGGCCGAAGCCAAGCATGATGGTCAGCATCGCGGTGCCGCCATAAGAGATAAGCGGCAGCGGCACGCCCACCACCGGGATAAGACCGGTCACCATCGCGATATTGATGAACACATACAGGAAGATGGTGATGGTCACGCCCATCGCCAGCAGGCGGCCGAAATGATTGCGCGACCACAGGCTGATGGCGATGCCGTAAGCGAGCAGCAGGGCATAAAGACCAATCAGAATCACCCCGCCGATAAGGCCGAATTCCTCGGCCAGCATGGTGAAAATGAAATCAGTCTGGCGCTCGGGCAGGAAATTAAGGTGGCTTTGGGTTCCTTGCAGGAAGCCCTTGCCGAAAAGCCCGCCGGAGCCCAGCGCGATCTTGGATTGCAGGATGTGATAACCGGACCCGAGAGGATCGCTCTCCGGGTTTAGGAAAGTGAGCACCCGCTGGCGCTGATACTCGTGCAGGAAGTTCCAGGCTACCGGGATCGAGGCGAGCCCGGCCAAGCCAACGGTGACAAACACCCAAGCGCGGACCCCTGCCGCGAAGAAGATGGCTGCGCCAGCCAACAGCAGGGTACCGGCAGTGCCCAGGTCGGGCTGGCGCATCACCAGGATGGTCGGCGCAAGCACCAGCAGCGCCGGTGGTATTAGCCAGGCGAGCCGGCCGACATCCTCCGCCTGCAACCCGTGGAAATAGCGCGCCAAGGCCAGCACCAGGGCGATCTTCATCAGTTCCGAGGGCTGCAGCCGCACCACGCCAAGATCGATCCAGCGCTGCGCGCCCATGCCGATCTCGCCGTAAAAATCGACACCGGCCAGAAGCGCCAGCATCACCGCGTAGATCGCATACGACCAGCGCATCCAGAACCGGATATCGATCAGCGCCACGCCAATCATCACCGCGAGGCCGAAGCCGAAGCGCGCCATCTGGTTGGCAGCCCAGGGATAGAGGCTGCCGTTGGCAGCCGAGTAGAGCATCGCAAATCCGACCGCGGCGATCGCAGCGATAAGAAAGATCAGGCTCCAGCCCAGATGCCAAATCTTCTCCGATAGCGGGCGCTCATAGCGATTGGCGTTGTCGAGAATGGAAGCCACTGGCTAACCCTCCCGATCGGACGCCGGAACCGGCACGGGCGCCGCCGGTGCCTCAGCCGTACTGCGCCCTGGCCCGATAAGGCGTTGCGCCGCCATCATGATGTCATGGGCGATCGGCGCGGCGGCTTTAGATCCGCTGCCGCCATGCTCAATGACCACAGCTACGGCAAACTGCGGTGTCTGCACTGGTGCGTAAGCGACGAACAAGGCGTGGTCGCGGCGGTTCCATTCCAGGTCTTCATTCTTCTTCACGCCAGTCAGACGTTCAGCGCGGGTGATGCGGCGCACCTGCGCCGTCCCCGTCTTGCCTGCCATGGCGCGGGCTGAATCGACGATCCGGGACCCATAGGCCGTCCCGCGCACTTCGTTTGTGGCGGCGTCCATGGCGTCGCGAATCACCGACAGGGATGCCTCCGACAAGCCCAGCGACTCAAACTCGGGCGTCGGTGTTCCGGCCGCCGCGCCATCGGGGCCAACGAGCCGGCGGGTCAGGCGCGGCGTGACCGCCCGGCCAGTCGCCAGCCGCGCGGTCATCACAGCGAGCTGCAGCGGGGTGGTTAAGATATAGCCCTGGCCGATGGAAGCGACGACTGTCTCGCCGCGCTGCCAGGGCGTACCGATGCGCGCGAGTTTCCAATCGCGCGTCGGGATCAGCCCAGGCTGTTCGCCGGGCAGGTCGATATCCAGCTTGCTGCCCAGCCCGAAGCGCCGAGCCATGGCGCCGATCCGGGCAATGCCCACCTTCTTCGCGATCTCGTAAAAATAGACGTCGCAGGACTGCTTAATGCCCTCACGCATATCCATCCAGCCGTGGCCTTCCCTTTTCCAGCAGTGGAAACGGGCGTTGCCCATGTCCATGTGGCCGGAGCAGAAAAACCGCTCATCCGGCGAGACTAGGCCGGCTTCGAGGGCAGCCAGCGCCACAATCATCTTGAAGGTGGAGCCCGGCGCATACTGGCCGGCAATCGGCTTGTTGATCAGCGGCGCCTTGGGGTTATTGATCAAGGCGCGCCAGTCCGGTCCGCTGATCCCCTGATTGAAGGCGTTGGGGTCAAAACTCGGTGTCGATGCCATCGCCAGCACCTCACCGCTGCGCACGTCGAGCACCACGGCGGCCGCGCTCTCGTCTCCGAGGCGCTGGCTCGCGGCGCGTTGCAACTCGATATCTATGGACAGCTCGACATCGTTGCCGGGCTGCCCCTCCTGGCGTTTGAGCTCCCGAATCACCCGTCCTAGGGCATTGACCTCGAGCTGGGTGGTTCCGGCCTTGCCCCGCATTTCGAGGTCATACTGTCGCTCCGCCCCACTCTTGCCGATGCGAAAACCGGGCAGCTCCAGGACCGGATCCCCGGTCAGCTCTTCCTCAGAGACCGCGGCCACATAGCCGAGCAGGTGCGCCGCTTCCTGATAGTAGGGGTAGTAGCGCGACTGACCGACATCGATCGAGACGCCGGGAAGGTCCGGCGCGTTGACCTCGATCCTCGCCACGGTTTCCCAATCCAGGTTCTCTGCCACGGTAACGGGTACGAAACGTCGTTTGCGCCGCACCTCCCGCTCAATCCGCCGGCGGTCATGGTCGCTGATCTGGACAATGCGTCCGAGCGCGTCGAGCGTCTTGCCCAAGTCGGGAGATTGCTCGGCAACGACCAGCACCCGGTAGTTGCGCGAATTGATCGCCAGCGGCGCGCCATCCCGGTCAAGGATGCGGCCGCGCGGTGGCGGCAGAAGACGCAGATTGATGCGGTTCTCGTCCGCCAGCATGCGGTAGCGGTCTTCCTCCAGCACCTGGAGGTAATACAGCCGCCCCACCAGCGCCGAGATCAGCGCTAGCTTGCCGCCGGCAATGATTGAGGCGCGCCGCGAGAACAGCTTGAAGCGGTCCTGATCGTGATGCATCGGCGGTCTATTCCTCGACCTGCACCAGACTCGCGTCAGCCTTGACCAGCAGCCAGGAGACGAGCGGATAAAGGCCGACGCCCAAGAGGAACTGGAACACCGGTGCCCAGCCGATCAGCGGTCTTCCCAGGTTGATCGAGGCGAGCAGCCAGGCGAACAGTGCGGCGCCGGCCGTAATCATCATGAAGCCCCACCAAACCATCATGAAGGGCTTGCCAACAAAGAAGCGGCGCTGGGACACTGTGACGAGGCGCACCGCCATGAACACGGCGGCGAACAGCCCCGGCGGCCCGCCCGACAGCAAATCGAACAGCAGGCCGACAAAGAATACTGCCAGCACCGGCATCAGACCGGGGCGGTAGACCGACCAGAAGTAGATCGCCGACAACGGCAATACCGGCGCCACCGCGGCATAGCCTGGCACCTGGCTGTGGACCATTCCGATGAGGGCCAGCAATACTGTCACGACAACCGGGGTGACTGCGCTGGCAAGCAGGTCAGCTCGGCGCCACAGGGTGGCGTTCATGGCTGCTCCGGCGCCGCCTCGCCGGCCGACATTTCACCGGCGACATCGCTGTTGAGGATCCCGCCGAGGCCGTAATCCAGCACCCGGACGAACTCCAATCGGGCGGTAGAGACAAACGGCTGCACCCGGACGCCCGCCTCGGTCACCGACGTGACGATTCCAGCGGGCAAACCCGGCGGAAATGCGCCGGCATGGCCAGATGTGACCACACGATCGCCGGGTTGGGTTTCGATGCCTTCGGGCAGGAAGATCAGTCGCGGTTGATCGGAGTTGTCACCGGCCAGAATGGCGCGTGCGCGGGACGGCTCGAGCTGGACCGGAATGCGCGAATTGGGGTCGGTCAGCAGCAGCACCCGTGCTGACCGGTGGCCGGCCTCAGCAACGCGGCCGACGAGCCCGTGGCCGTGCACCACCGCCTGCCCCTTGGCGACACCGTCGCGCCGTCCCGCATTGATCAGCAGAGAGCGTGCGAACGCGCCGCCGGTATCGGCGACAACCCGCGCAGAAATGAAGGCGGCTTCAGGCGGCGGCACGAACAGCAGCAACTCTTTGAGAGCCCGGTTCTCGGATTCCAGGCGCTGGGCCACGGCCTGCCATTGCAGCAGCCGCGCGTTGTCCTGTTTCAGCCCGCTGTTCTCGGCCCGCAACTCGGACATGGCGCGCGCCTCCTCAGCGACATCACGCAGCGTCCCTGCAGGCCGCGACAGCAGCCCCACGAGCGGCGCCACCGCGTCGACCACGGTGGCGCGAATGCGTTCAACGAGCAGGGTCTCCGCCTTGCCGACCATCATCAGGCCAAAGGCGGCGGCAAACAGCAGGACCAGCGAAAGGCGGTGGATCGCCAGCTTGAAGGAGGCAGGTACGCGCATGGTTCTCCGGAACCGTGGATCGGCAGCCGCGAACGGCGGATCAGTACATGCTGGTCAGAACGTTCTTGAGCTTCTTCATCTCTTCGAGCGCCCGGCCTGTGCCGAGCGCGACACAAGTCAGTGGATCATCAGCGATCGAGACCGGCAGGCCGGTGGAATGGCGTAGCACGAAGTCGAGGTTGCCCAGCAGCGCCCCGCCGCCGGTCAGCACGATGCCCTTGTCGACGATGTCAGCAGCCAGTTCCGGCGCGGTGTGCTCGAGCGCCACCTTCACCGCTTCGATGATCTGGCTCACCGGCTCGGCCAGGCTGTCCGCGATCTGGCGTTCGCTGATCACCAGTTCCTTCGGCACGCCATTCATCAGGTCGCGGCCCTTGATCTCCAGGGTCGATCCGTCGCCGTCCTCAGGCGGGGCGGCGGAACCGATCTCCTTCTTGATGCGCTCGGCGCTGCCCTCGCCGACCAGAAGATTATGGTTGCGCCGGATGTAGCCGATGATGGCCTCGTCCATCTTGTCGCCACCGACCCGCACGGAACGGGCGTAAACGATGCCGCCGAGCGACAGCACGGCGACCTCAGTGGTGCCGCCGCCGATGTCGACGACCATTGAGCCGGTCGGCTCGGTGACCGGCAGCCCGGCGCCAATGGCGGCCGCCATCGGTTCTTCGATGAGGAACACCCGGCGCGCACCAGCAGCCTCGGCGGATTCCTGAATGGCGCGCCGTTCAACCGCGGTAGAGCCCGATGGTACGCAGATGATGACCAGCGGGCTGGCAAAGCTGCGCCGGTTATGCACCTTGCGGATGAAATGCTTGATCATCTCCTCGGCGACTTCGAAGTCGGCGATGACCCCGTCGCGTAGCGGCCGGATAGCCTGGATGTTGCCCGGGGTCCGGCCAAGCATCTGCTTGGCCTCCTCGCCGACCGCGAGGACCTGCTTCTTGCCCTTCACGTCGGCGATGGCCACGACCGAGGGCTCGTTCAGGACGATCCCACGGCCCTTGACGTAGACCAGCGTGTTCGCGGTTCCGAGGTCGATCGCCATGTCGGCGGACAGCATGCCGAGGAGCTTGGAGAACATGAGGCGGTTTTACCCTTCCTGCGTTGGGGCGACCCGTCCGGCGGGATGACCCGCCGGACGGATACGCGGATGTACGGGCCGGCGCGTCATCAGGCGGACAACGCGGACGGCGCCTTCTTCTGGCGCTTGACCAGCAGCTTGTTGAGCGCGTGCACATAGGCCTTGGCCGACGCAACCAGGGTATCGGTTTCCGCACCCTGGCCGTTGACGGTGCGGCCATCTTCCTCCAGGCGCACGGTGACCTCAGCCTGAGCGTCGGTACCTTCGGTAACCGCGCTGACCTGATAGAGCTGCAAGTGCGCCTCGTGTGGCACCAGCTCACGGATTGCCTTGAAGGTGGCATCGACCGGACCGTCGCCGGTCGCCTTGGCTTTGCGCACGTCACCATCGACATCCAGTTCCAGGGTCGCGCGCTGCGGACCCTTGGAGCCGCACACGACCTCGAGTGAAACGAACCGGATGATGTCGTTATGGCGCACCACCTCGTCCTCGACCAGCGCGATCAGGTCGTCGTCGAATACTTCCTTCTTCTTGTCGGCCAGATCCTTGAACCGGGCGAAGGTGTCGTTGACGGCGTTGTCCCCCAGTTCGAAGCCGAGTTCCTCCAGCTTACGGCGGAAGGCGTGGCGGCCAGAGTGCTTCCCCAACACCAGCTTGGACTGGGTCAGGCCGACCGATTCGGGCGTCATGATCTCGTAGGTGCCGGCGTGCTTCAGCATGCCGTCCTGATGGATCCCCGCCTCGTGGGCGAACGCGTTGGCGCCCACGATCGCCTTGTTCGGCTGTACCGCAAAGCCGGTAATGCCGGAAACCAGCCGCGAGGCCTTGGTGATCAGCTCGCTGTTCACGCCGGTGCTGTAGGGCATCAGGTCATGGCGGGTCTTGAGCGCCATGACGAGCTCCTCCATCGCCGCGTTGCCGGCGCGCTCTCCCAGCCCGTTGATCGTGCACTCGATCTGCCGCGCCCCGGCGTTGACCGCAGCCAGCGAGTTGGCCACGGCCAGGCCCAGGTCGTTATGGCAATGCACGGAGATTACCGCCTTATCGATGTTCGGCACCCGGTCGAACAGCATCGCGATCAGCGCGCCGAATTCCTCGGGCACCGCATAACCGACGGTGTCGGGGATGTTGACGGTGGTGGCGCCCGCCTTGATGGCACTCTCGACGCAGCGGCACAGGAAATCGTGCTCAGTGCGCGAACCGTCCTCGGGCGACCACTCCACATCATCGGTGTGCTGGCGCGCCAGGGTGACGCTGTCGACCACCGCCTGATGCACCGCCTCGGGCTCCATCTGCAGCTTGTACTTCATGTGCAGTGGCGAGGTGGAGATGAAGGTGTGGATGCGTTTGCGCTTGGCCGGTTTCAGCGCCTCGGCGGCGCGCAGGATGTCCTCGCGGCCGGAACGGGCGAGGCCGCAAACCACCGATTCGGTAACCCGCTCGGCAATCGCGTTTACCGCCTCGAAGTCGCCGTTGGAGGCAATCGGGAAGCCCGCTTCGATGACGTCGACGCCCATCCGTTCCAGGACGTCGGCGATCATCAGCTTTTCTTCCAGATTCATGGATGCGCCTGGCGACTGTTCGCCGTCGCGCATGGTGGTGTCGAAGATAACAACCCGGTCGCCTTGAGCGGCGGATCGTTCGGTGTTCTTTGTCGGGGTATTCATGTGACTGGCCCTTTACTCGCTACTGTCACCGCGAATGAACATGTCAATGCGGATCCCCTGAACGGCCGTCACCGCGCGGTGCGGCGGCGTTCAGGGGCAAGTAAGTCGAAGGAGCCCGTCACGGCCTGCAATCAGCTGCCCAAATGCAAAAGGGGCGCACGCGAACGCGCCGCGCGCCATGCGCACAGCGATGGGCCGGTCAGCGGTGTTAATCCGCGGCACAGCCATGTTCTCGGTTCGCCCCGTTGCTCTCGTTCCAGCGCGTGGAACCGCGCTGTTGTTGCGCCAGCTACCGCATTCGGTGGCTGACAATTTCCTAGTGTACAAAATTTAGGCCCTGACGGGAAATATCAAAAACACCCATTAAGCATCTTTCACTTAAGGGACTCTCCGGTGACCTAGGTCACCGGAGAATAAGATCGCCCTGTCAGGTTAATTTCCGATAAACCGGCCGCGTCAGTTCTTCGACTTATCGACCATGGCGTTCTCGGCGATCCAGGGCATCATGCCGCGCAGCCGTTCGCCCACCTGCTCGATCTCGTGGGCGGCGTGGCGCCGGCGGATCGCCTTGAAGCTGGCCTGGCCAGCAGCATTCTCCAGCACCCAGTCGCGCGCGAAGCGGCCGGTCTGGATGTCGTCGAGGATACCCTTCATACGCTCCTTGGTGGCCGCGTCGATGACCCGTGGGCCCGACTTGTAGTCGCCATATTCGGCGGTGTTGGACACCGAGTAGCGCATGTTGGCAATGCCGCCCTCATACATCAGGTCGACAATCAGCTTCACCTCGTGCAGGCATTCGAAATACGCCATCTCCGGGGCGTAGCCGGCCTCGGTGAGGGTCTCGTAGCCGGCCATGATCAGCGCCGACAGGCCACCGCACAGCACCGCCTGTTCGCCGAACAGGTCGGTCTCGCACTCTTCCTTGAAGGTGGTGCCGATAATGCCGGCACGGCCGCCGCCGATGGCGGACGCGTAGGACAGGCCGATCTCATGGGCACCGCCGGTGGCGTCCTGGGCGATGGCCAGCAGGCAAGGCACGCCAGCCCCGCGGACGTATTCGGCGCGGACCGTGTGGCCCGGTCCCTTCGGCGCGACCATGAAGACGTCCAGGTCCGGCCGTGGCTCGATCAGGTTGAAATGCACCGATAGGCCATGGGCGAACGCGAGTGCGGCGTTTTCCTTGAGATTGTCACGCAGGTCCTCGTTGTAGATCTGCGCCTGCAGTTCGTCGGGCGCCAGCACCATGACCACGTCGGCCCACTTCGCCGCATCCGCCGGCGACTTGACGGCGAGGCCTTCGCCCTCTGCCTTCGGCACTGAGCCCGAGCCCGGCCGTAGCGCGACCGCGACCTCGCCCACCCCACTGTCGCGCAGGTTCAGAGCGTGTGCGTGGCCCTGGCTGCCGTAGCCGAGTACGGCCACCTTCTTGCCCTTGATCAGATTCACGTCCGCGTCGCGGTCGTAATACACCTGCATGTCGGAATCCCTCTCCGTCGTCGTGGCCGGCGGCCTGTTCAGCCGTGGCGTGTCGGCAATGCTGAAGCGCCGCGGGCGATTGCCGCGACACCGGTTCTCGAGACCTCGGCCAGGCCGAGTGGCTCCATAAGCGCGATGAACGCATCGATCTTCTCGGTGTTGCCCGTCACCTCGAAGGTGAAGGACCGATCGGTGCTGTCGACCACGCGGGCCCGGAAGATATCCGCTATGCGGAGGGATTCAACCCGCTTGTTGCCTTTGCCCGCCACCTTGACCAGGGCGAGCTCTCGTTCGACATGCGGCCCATCGACCGTGAGGTCGCTGACCCGGTGCACCGGCACCAACCGTTTCAGCTGCGCCTTGATCTGCTCAATCACCATCGGCGTGCCCGAAGTGACCAGATTGATGCGCGACACGCCTTCCTCCGCCGCGACCACGGCGACAGTGAGGCTGTCGATGTTGTAGCCGCGGCCCGAGAACAAGCCAACGACCCGCGCCAGCACGCCGGCCTCGTTATCGACCAGCACGCTGATGGTGTGTTTGTTGATGGATTCTTGGGCTCGATTCGCCATGGAAAGACCTCGGAAAGGACCGGCGGCAGGCAGGATTGCGGCCGGCGCCATTGCGCCGGCCGCGCTGTGCGAACTGGCCTAGACCAGCACCATGCCGTCTTCGTTGACGCTGTGCTCCGCCTCGTCTTCGGGGCCGAGCAGCATCTCGTAATGGGCCGCACCCGACGGGATCATCGGGAAGCAGTTCTCCGCCTGGTCGACGCAGATATCGGCAATGACCGGGCGGTCGATGGCCATCATCTCCTTGATGACCTCATCGACCTCTTCAGGCTTGGTGGCGCGCAGGCCAACCCCGTGGAAGCTCTCGGCCAGCTTGACGAAGTCCGGAAGCGCTGCCGTGTAACTCTCCGAGTAGCGCCCGCCATGCAGCAGTTCCTGCCACTGGCGCACCATGCCCATATATTCGTTATTCAGGATGAAGACCTTGACCGGCAGCCGGTACTGGGCCGCAGTCGACATTTCCTGGATGTTCATAAGGATCGACGCCTCCCCGGCGATATCGACCACCAGCGCATCAGGATGCGCGATCTGCGCGCCGATCGCGGCCGGTAACCCATAGCCCATGGTACCCAGGCCACCAGAGGTCATCCAGCGGTTGGGCTTGTCGAATCCGTAGAACTGGGCCGCCCACATCTGGTGCTGACCAACCTCGGTGGTGATGTAGGTTTCGCGGTCCTTGGTCAGGGTAAACAGGCGTTCGACCGCATATTGCGGCTTGATCAGCTTCGAATCGCGGTCGTAACGCAGGCTGTCGCGGCCGCGCCAGCCGTCGATTTGCGTCCACCACGCCTTGATCGCCTTGCGGTCGACCTTCGGCTTCTTACGGTTCCAAGCCTTCATCATCATCGCGACCACCTCGCCGGCATCACCGACGATCGGCAGGTCCACCGCGACATTCTTGTTAATCGAGCTTGGATCGATATCGACGTGGATCTTGGTCGAGTGGGGCGAGAACTCGTCCAGCCGCCCGGTCACCCGGTCGTCGAAGCGGGCGCCGATATTGATCATGACGTCGCAGTTGTACATCGCCAGGTTGGCTTCGTAGGTGCCGTGCATGCCCAGCATGCCAACGAACTGCGGGTCGCTAGCCGGAAAGCAGCCCAAGCCCATCAAGGTGTTGGTGATCGGAAACCCGGTGGTCCGCACCAGCTTGGTCAGGGTCTGGGAAGCCTTCGGCCCCGCATTGATCACACCGCCACCGCAATAGAAGATCGGGCGCTTCGCCTTGGCGATGATGTCCACCGCCTTATCGATCAGCGCCGGGTCGGGCCGGGTCTGGGGCCGGTAGCGCACTTCCGCCTTGGCATCATCCGGCCCGCTATACGGCGCCGGGCCAATCAGGATGTCTTTGGGCAGGTCAATGACCACCGGGCCGGGGCGGCCACTGCGCGCGACATAGAACGCTTCGTGCATGACCCGCGCCAGATCCTCCGGGCGTTTCACTAGGTAGTTATGCTTGGTGCAAGGCCGGGTAATGCCGGTGGTGTCGGCCTCCTGGAAGGCGTCGTTGCCGATCAGGTGGGTCGGCACCTGCCCGGTCAGGCAGACAACGGGAATACTGTCCATCAGCGCGTCGGTCAGACCGGTCACGGCATTGGTCGCACCGGGGCCGGAGGTCACCAGCACCACGCCCACCTTACCGGTCGACCGGGCATAGCCCTCGGCCGCATGCACCGCGCCGCCCTCCTGGCGTACCAGGATGTGGCGGATGCTGTTCTGCTGAAACATCGCATCATAGATCGGCAGCACGGCGCCGCCGGGATAACCAAAGACCGTGTCGACACCCTGTTCAGCCAGCGCGCGCAGGACGACGTCGGAACCCGACATCGACTGTTCTGCCTGCGGGGCGGCGCGCTTGCGCCGGGTCTTGGTCGTGGTCTGGCTCGCCATCGGTCTTCTCCAAACGGTACGGCCGGCGCGCTGTCCGGCCCTGCCATGCTTCCGCATGATTGCTGTCAAAACGAAACGCCCCGGCCATAATCCAGCCGGAGCGGCGCCGCGCCGCCGGTTTTTGCGGTGCAGCGAGGAGGTCTCGTAGCGCGTACCCCGACTAGGGTCAAGCCCTAATCAAGAATAAATGTGCGAATATCGTCTGATAATCTATCCGAATATTGCGCAGTGATCAGATTAATTGACACGGCGTTTCGCCGTGCAAGCGTATCCGCGCGGTCGATCAGCTGGTGGCGCAGCCATGTCCGCTGGCGCTTGGCGTACCTGCGCGTGTCGCGCTGGCCGATACGCACGGCTTCCTCCAGCGACATGGTCCCGGCAAGGTGGGCGCGCAGTGCTGGCACACCATGGGCCTTCATCGCCGGCAGCGCCGGATCAAGGCCCAGGGCGTCGAGCGCCCTCACTTCCTCAAGGGCACCAGCGGCGATCATCTGCTCGAACCGCCCGTCGATGGCGGCGTAGGCAGCATCGCGGCCGGGCAGCAGCACCAGGATGCGGAACCATAGTGGTGGCAGCGGTGGTGCCTGCGCTGGTTCGGCCTGCCAGTCGGCAAGGGATCGGCCAGTGGCGCACCACACTTCCCAGGCTCGGATCAGGCGCTGGCTATCGCCCGGGGCAAGGCGCGCCGCCATTACCGGGTCGACCGCCAATAACCGCTCATGCAAGCCCGTACCACCGACCTTCTCGAATAGGGCGCGGGCCTCTGCACGCACTGGGTCTGTTACTGGCGGCACCGGGGCCAAGCCCTCCATCAGTGCGCGGAGGTATAGCCCGGTCCCGCCGACCAGAATCGGCAGGTGGCCCGCTGCGAGAGACTCATTCACCTCGGCGGCGGCGAGATCGAGCCAGCGCCCGGCGGAGCACGCCTCAGCGGCTGGCAGCGTGCCGTACAACCGATGCGGTGCGCGCGCCAGGTCCGCATCGTTGGGCCGCGCAGTCAGAATGCGCAGCTCGCGATAGACCTGCATGGAGTCTGCATTGATGACTGTGCCGCCGGCCTGTTCGGCGAGGGCAAGGGCGGCGGCCGATTTGCCGCTGGCGGTCGGGCCGGCGACGATCGCCACGCGCGGGCGCGGTTCGCTCATTGCGCGGATCATGGCGGCAGCGAAGCGCCTGACGCAAGACCGCAGGGCTTGCATGGGCGCGGCGCTTGCCGAAAATGCCGCCATGGAGAACGTTCTGACCCTTCTGGTCGATCCGGCCTCGCCCTCGCTTGAGGCAAGCCACGCTATTGCCGCACGCCGCGCCATCGAAGCCTTGGGCGGGGAGACCGGCCCGCCCGACTGGCTGGACAAGGGCATCGCCTGTGACATCGCGGTGGATGGTGTACATCCGGAACAGGCTGAGGCGGCCGCTGAGGGTGCCTTACCGGACCTGCCCATCGATATCGTCTGCACCCGCGCCACGCGGCGGCGCAAGCGGATGCTTCTGGCGGACATGGATTCGACCATGGTCACCAGCGAGACCCTTGATGACATTGCGGCACTGGCGGGTATCGGCGACAAGATCGCGGCAATCACCGCGCGCGCGATGAATGGGGAGATCGACTTTGCTGGCGCGCTGCGCGAGCGCGTTGCGATGCTTGAGGGTCTCGACGAGGCCGTGCTGGCGCAAGCCTACGACACCGTCGTCTTGACCCCGGGCGGGCGCACAATGGTGCGCACCATGCGCGCGCATGGCGCCTACACCGCGTTGGTTTCAGGTGGCTTCAAGTATTTCACCAGTCGGGTCGCGGCGACGGTTGGCTTTCATCTCGACCAGGCCAATGACCTGGAGATCGCCGACGGAAAGCTGACCGGACGGGTGATCGAGCCGGTCCAGGACAAGGACTCGAAGCTACAGACACTGATCGGACTGGCCGGCGAACGCAACGTATCGCTGGAGGAGACGGCCACCATCGGCGACGGCGCGAACGATCTCCCGATGCTGCAAGCCGCAGGGCTGGGCGTCGCCTTCCGCGCCAAGCCGTCGGTCAACGCCGCGGCCCGCGTGCGCGTTGCGCACGGGGACCTGACGGCGTTGCTCTATCTCCAGGGCTACCGGCGCGACGAGTTTGCCGACGCCTGAGCCCGCGGCGATCAGCCCTTGTTGGGCTCCACGATGCGGATCGGCACCCAGCGCAGCCCGCTGCGGCCCTCGAGCAGGACCAGCACATGCTTGCGCCCAGCCTTGCGCGCGGCAGCGACTCGGGCCTCCACATCGGCCGGCGAGGTGACAGCCTCCTGGCTCACCTCCACGATCACGTCACCCGCCTGAACGCCCTTCTCCGCCGCAGGGCCGGAGGCCAGGACGTCGGTAACCACCACGCCCTTGGTCTCGGGCTTGACCTCATAGGTCTCCCGGGCGGCGTCGGTCAGCGGTGCCAGGGTGAGACCCAGGTCGTCGACCGCGCTTTTCTCGGGCTCAGCGCTTTCGCTCTGCGCCGGCAGGGATGCCTGCTGCGCGGGCTCGTCGGCCATTTCGCCGACCTTCACCTGCAAGGTCACTTCCTTGCCGTCACGCCAAACCACGACAGGCACAGCCTTGTCGATGTTGGTATCGGCAACGACGCGCACCAGCCGGCGCATGTCCTCAACGGTCTTGCCGTCGAAGCGCAGGATGATATCGCCGGACTTGATCTCGGACCGCTCGGCCGGACCGCCCTCCTGGACGCTGGCCACCAGGGCACCAGTCGGCTCCTCAAGCCCGAGGCTCTCGGCAATCTCAGGCGTGACCTGCTGGATTCGCACGCCAAGCCAGCCACGGCGCGGCTTGCCGAACTCTTTCAGCTGGTCGATCAGCGGCCGTGCCAGGTTCGACGGGATGGCAAAGCCGATGCCAACATTGCCGCCGGTCGGTGAAAAGATCGCCGTGTTGATTCCGATCACCTCGCCATCGAGGTTAAACATCGGACCACCGGAGTTCCCCCGGTTGATCGAGGCGTCGGTCTGGATGAAGTCGTCATAAGGGCCGATGCGGATGTCACGCGCCCGTGCTGACACGATGCCCGCGGTGACCGAGCCGCCGAGCCCGAACGGGTTGCCGATGGCGACGATCCAGTCGCCCACCCGGGCCGTGTCGGAGTTGCCCCATTCCACATAGGGCAACGGTGTCTCGCTCTCGACCTTGAGCAGGGCGAGATCGGTCTTCGGATCACGGCCAATGATCTTGGCCTCAAGCCTAGTGTCGTCCGACAGCGACACGGCAACCTCGTCCGCGTCGGCGATGACATGGTTGTTGGTCACGATGTAGCCGGTCGGATCGATAATAAAGCCGGAGCCGAGCGAGGTGGCGCGGCGGCTTTCAGGCTGCTGTGGCCGGTTACGGTCGAAGAACTCCTTGAAGAACTCCTCGAACGGGGAGCCTGGCGGGAAGCTCGGCACGTCCGGGCCGCGGCCCTCGGGGCTGCCGCTCTCGCCAGAAACAATCTGGCTGCTGGAAATATTGACCACAGCCGGCGACAGCCGCTCGGCGAGGTCGGCGAAACTCTCAGGCGCGCCGCGCGCCGCGCCCAGGGAGGGCGCGAGCAGCATCGCCAGTGCCGCAACGGCGGCAAGCAGCCAGCCAGCGGCGATCGGGGGAAGCGGCCGTGCAGCCGCGCGGATACGGGTCGGAGCGCTCATTGTTTGGTTTCTCCTCCGTAGGCGGGCCTCGGCCTGTTAGGCCACGGCCCGCCCAGATGACATTCGGTGAACGATTTAGTTCCCTGCCGCGTCAGTTCAACAGGCGCACCTGAAAGCATGAAAGCATGCCCGGCGCAGGGGTAGCTATCAAAGGGAAATGTGGCTGCATTCCGGCCTGTTCAGGGCGGACTTCATCACATCCGCGCGAGCCCGTGCTCGCATGCATCACCCTCAGCCACGCGCCAGCCACACCACCAGCACGCCGGCGGCGAGCGCGCCGGCGCCCGCCCAACGCAGCGTGCCGTCGGGCAGCCCCTGGGCCATCAGCATGGCGCGGCGTACCGCGCCGGGAAACAGCGACAGCGCCAGCCCTTCAAGGACAAGGACCAAGCCAAGTGCGGCGGCGAGGTCGGTGAGTGTCACCGCGCCGCGCGGACCGGCCTCAGCGGTTCGATGCGGGCGGCAGCGCCACCCGGCTCTCGACCCCGTCGAACATCTGCAGCAGGTCGGCCTCGGACGAGAGGATCATTGTGGAGTCCCCGCCTTCGAAGGACTTGCGGAAGGCCTCCAGCTTGCGGATGAAGCTGTAGAACTCCGCATCCTGGCCGTGCGCCCGGGCATAGATTTCCGCGGCTTCGCGATCGCCTTCACCGCGGGTCTGCTCGGCCTCGCGCTCGGCCTCGGCAAGCAGCACCTCTCGCTCACGGTCGGCCGCAGCACGGATGCGCTGGGAGACTTCCGCACCCTGGGCGCGAATCTCGCGGGCGACACGCTCACGCTCGGTCTGCATCCGGGTCAGGATGACCTGGAAGTTCTCCTGCGGCAGGTCGGCGCGGCGGATGCGCACGTCCTCGACCACCACACCGAAGTTCGCCGCTCGCTCGCCGACGAATTGGCGCATTTCCTCCATCAACTGGTCGCGGTCGGTCGACAGTACCGAGGTCAGGCCGGCGGCACCGAAAACCTGCCGCATGGCGGCGGTGACGAAGGTACCGAGCTGACCGCGGAAGACCGCCTCGCTACCCTGCTGAGATGCCTGGAAGAAGCGCAGCGGATCGGTGATCCGCCAGCGGGTGTAGGTATCGACGATCACCCGGCGCTGATCCACCAGCAGGAGTTCTTCGGGCGGCGCATCGAATTCCAGCAGCCGCTTGTCGAAATAGACCACGTTCTGGATGAACGGGACCTTGAAGTTAAGACCCGGTTCAGCGACCACCCGGCGGGGATCACCGAACTGCAGCACCAGCGCCTGTTCGGTCTGGCGGACGACGAATGTTGCGGAGACCGCGGTGATGCCCAGGGCGATCACCAGGATGCCGCTCACCAGCATGGCTACCCGTTTCATCGCTGCGTCTCCCCGGCTGCGGCCGGCGCGGCGCCGGCCGTGTTGTTCTCCGCGTCATCGGCCCTGCTCAGGCGGCGCTGTACTTCTGGCAGTGGCAGGAACGGCAGGACGCCGCTGCCTGACTGCTGGTCAATGATGACCTTCTCGTTGGCGCTCATCACGTCTTCCAATGTCTCCAGCATCAGGCGCCGGCGCATCACCTCCGGCGCGGCCTTGTAAGCAGCCAGGCGGCTGAGGAAGCGCTCTGCCTCACCCTGGGCGCGCAAGGCGACCTGCTCGCGGTAGGCGCGGGCTTCCTGCAGCATCCGTTCCGCGTCGCCTCGGGCGCGCGGGATGATGTCGTTGCGGTAGGCCTCAGCCTGGTTGCGGATACGCTCCCGGTCAGCCTCGGCGCGCTGCACGTCACGGAACGCATCGATTACCGCCGACGGCGGGTCCACCTTCTGCAGCTGCACTTCGGTGATGAGGACGCCGGTATTGTAGCTGTCGAGGATCTGCTGGGCCCGCTCGGTAACCGTTGTTTCTATGAGCAGGCGGCCCTCGGTCAGGATCGGCTGGATCGGCGTCTGGCCGACCGCCTCGCGCAACGCGGCCTCCGCCGCTGACTTCACGGCCCGGTCCGGATTGCGCACATTGAATAGGAATTCGCCCGCATCGCGGATGCGCCACAGCACGCTGACATCGAGGTCGACGATGTTCTCGTCACCCGTCAGCATCAGGCTTTCCTCAGCGACCTCTCGCGCGGGGCCACCGCGGCTGAAGGTCGTGGCGCCGCCCGCAGCACGAAAACCGATATCCACGCGGTTAACGTTCGTGACCTTCGGCTTCTCGACCGACTCGATCGGGAACGGCAGGGCATAGTTCAGACCCGGCTGGGTGGTGCGGACATATTCGCCGAACCGCAGCACGACACCCTGCTCGTCCGCGTTGACGCGGTAGAAGCCGCTGAGCAACCAAACAGCGAGGACGCCCAACAGAACCAGGACCAAACCGCGGCCAGCGCCGAAGTTCGGCAAGAATTTGCGGAAGCGGTCCTGGCTCTGACGCAGGATTTCTTCCAGATCGGGCGTCTGTCCGCCGCCCCCACCGCCGCCACGGCCACCGCCGCCCCAGGGGCCACCACCGCCGCCGCCGCCACTGCCGCCGCCGCCCCACGGGCCACCGCCGCCGCCACCGCTATTGTTCGTCCAAGGCATGTCGCTTGATCCTTCGTCGCCTGTCGGTCCGCCGCCGGCCCTTGATCGGGCCACATCCCGCGGCCACGTGCACGGGATGGTCGGCTTGTCGTTTCCTCATGAAGCGGGGCCGGTTATATCACAGCCGCCGCAATGGAAGTCATGGCGGAGATAAGGGCTTTATCGCCGGGGTTTCAAGTTATGTCGGACGTGAATCGTGAACAGGTGGTCGACGTGTTGCGCCAGGTGGCCGATCCGGACAAGGGCTCGGACATCGTTAGCAGCGGCATGGCAAGCGCTATCCAGGTCAAGGACGGCCATGTCCAGGTCACCCTGGAGGTCGATCCGGCGCGCGGTGCCGCGGCCGAACCGGTGCGCAAGGCGGCGGAGGATGCGGTTGCCGCGCTGCCCGGCGTGCTGTCCGCCACCGCGGTGCTGACCGCGGAGCGAAAGCCCGCCCCGGCTCGGCCTCGCGCCGCGGGCCCCGGTGGCGGCGGAGGCGACTCTGCGCCGCTGCTGCCCGACGTGAAGGCCATCGTCGCGGTGGCCTCAGGCAAGGGCGGGGTCGGCAAGTCGACGACCGCCGCCAACCTCGCCATCGCCTGCGCGGCCAACGGCCTCAAGACCGGTCTGCTGGATGCGGACATCTACGGTCCGTCCATGCCGCGGATGATGGGTCTGCGCGGCCAGAAGCCCCAGTCAAAGAACAACGAAGTGCTGTTGCCGCTGAACAACTACGGCGTCACCGTGATGTCCATCGGCTTCCTTATAGAGGAAGACACACCGATGATCTGGCGCGGGCCGATGGTGATGAGCGCGCTGCAGCAAATGATGCGCGACGTTGCCTGGGGTCCACTGGACATCCTTATCCTCGACATGCCGCCCGGTACCGGCGACGCCCAACTGACCGTCGCGCAGCGGGTACCGCTGGCCGGCGCGGTGATTGTCTCCACGCCCCAGGAGATTGCCCTGCTGGATGCCCGCAAGGGCCTGAACATGTTCCGCAAGGTTGATGTACCGGTACTCGGAATCATCGAGAACATGAGCTACTTCGTCTCACCCTCCGGCGAGCGTGCGGAAATCTTCGGCCATGGCGGCGCCCGCAAGCTGGCAGAGGAACTGCATGCGGAGTTCCTGGGCGAGATGCCGCTCGACATGGATATCCGCGAGACATCCGATGGCGGCCATCCCATCGTCGCTGCCCAGCCGGACAGCGAAGTGTCCAAGACCTACCGCAAGATGGCGGCGCGGGTATGGGAACAGTGCGAGGCGATTGTCGCCGGCCGTGCGGCGAGCGCGCCCAAGATCGTTATGGACTAGCCGGGGACTCTAAACCTCGCGGCCCAGACTGGTCATCAGCTCCGTCCATTCGCGCTTGGATAGACCCGATTCCGCCTGGGTAACGGTCTCACCCTCCAGCATCTTCCGCACCACGGCGGCGCCGGTCGCCGACATCTGTACCGCGCCCAGGCGATGCTCGCGGAATGCCGCGCACGCTATCGGGCACCAGCGTTCCAGAGTATCGATCATCACCTCGGCATAGGCGCGGATCTCGTATTGGGCGTGGGCGTCTGCGCGCAGCCTGAGGAAGTGCATCAGGTTGTGCAGATCGATCTTCCAGTACCACTGGGTATAGGTGTTGAGCGTGAGGTTCATGCGCGCCAGTTCACGCGCCAGCCCTTCGCGGCCGTTGTCGCGGACTGCCCCTTCCTCATCCTCGTAGAGCATTTCCTGATAGTGGTCGTAGTTGCGCGTCGCATCATCGCGCAGCAGGTCGAGAACCCGTGCGGCCTCGTCCCCTTCGAGCACGTCACCGCGACCCTGCCGGTTGACCGACGACTGAGCGGCAAGATGCTCTGGCGCGGGCAGGTAGAACTCCCGGTCGAGGATCGAATAGCGGGCGGAATACTCGTTCACGTTGGCGGTGCGATGACGGATCCACTGGCGCGCGATGAAGATCGGCAGCTTCACGTGATACTTGATCTCGCACATCTCGAACGGCGTGGTGTGCCAGTGGCGCATCAGATAGTTGATCAGTCCGGCGTCCTGCTGCACCCGCTTGGTGCCGCGTCCGTACGACACCCGCGCCGCCTGCACCACCGCGGCATCGTCGCCCATATAATCGACCACCCGGACAAAGCCGTGGTCGAGCACCGGCAGGGGCTGGAACAGGATTTCCTCCAGCGCGGGGACGGTTGGACGCAGGGTTTCTCGGGTCTCCGCCCGCGCTGCGTCGATTTCCTGCTGCTGTTCGGGGGTAATGGACATGGCGCGCTCGGCTGAAAGGGCGGGAAACCGCACTTTAGCCGACCGGCAAGCATCTTCAAAACCGACGAAAAAGCGTTATATTACAAGTGTCGGGTAACCGACTATGGCGATAAACGCGCCGTGCAATAAGCGATGCGGACCCGGGGGCAGTACCCGGCGCCTCCACCAGTTTCCCGACCGCTGCGGCACCGCCCGCGGCGGCGGCCTTGGGGGCGAACCAGGATCGACGCGCGTGTAAAGACGATGCTTTCGCCCGGCATGGTACCGCCGTTATCGGGCCATCGCTTAAATGCGAACGACAACCACGCGGCTCCGGCCGCAATTGCTGCTTAAGTAATTAGGTAGCGGGGTTTCGGTGGGTTCCCTGGCAACAGAATAACCCACCACTTCTTCCGCCATCGCTTGACGCACTGCCCGCCCGCGGGCCAGTCTTTTATGGCGGCCTAGCATGGCCGCGATCCTTTTTCATGACGTGCAACACGTTCAGGCCGAAAGCCGATGTCCGAGACTGAGCTGCCCTATGACCTGATGGTGGAAGATGCGCTGCGCGGTGTGGTGCGCCGAACCTTGCGTCAGATCGCGGTGCAGGGCCTGCCGGGCGAGCATCATTTCTACATCACCTTCGATACCGCCGCCCCGGGCGTGGAACTGTCCGACCGGCTGCGCGAGGCCCATCCGGGCGAGATGACAATCGTCCTGCAGCACCAGTTTTGGGACCTTGCGGTCGACGACAACGGCTTCCAGGTCGGGCTCAGCTTCCAGTCGGTCCCGGAGACCGTGCGCGTGCCATTCGAAGCGGTCTCTTCCTTCGTCGATCCATCAGTGAATTTCGGCCTCCAGTTCCGCCGCGGCGAAGAGCCAGAGGCGGAGGAGTCAGACGATGGCGAGCCTGATGCCGAGGCTATAGCGGCCGGATCCGAGGCGGCTGCCGAGCCCGAGGCCGCCGTCGGCGCCGACGTCGTTAACCTGGACGCATTCCGCAAGAAGTAACCCGCCGGGCCGCACTGTGGCCTGGCTCTGCCGCGAGAGCCGAGATGAGCGATTTCGCCTATACCGAACTGTTCCCGCTGGGGCCGGACGAGACGCCCTACCGCAAGCTGACCAGCGACCATGTGTCAGTTGGCGAGTTCGCCGGCAAGCCGGTACTGACGGTTGCACCCGAGGGCCTGACCTTGCTGTGCCGCGAAGGCTTCAAGGATATCTCCCATTTGCTGCGGCCGGGCCATCTGCAGCAACTGCGCAATATCCTGGAAGATCCGGAAGCCTCCGATAACGACCGCTTCGTCGCGTATGAACTGCTGAAGAACGCCAACATTTCGGCGGGCGGCATCCTGCCGATGTGCCAAGACACCGGCACCGCGCTAATCCTCGGGAAGAAGGGCCAGCAGGTCTGGACGGGCGGCGGCGACGAGGCAGCACTGGCCGAAGGCGTCTATCAGGCCTACCGCGATCTGAACCTGCGCTACTCGCAGGTCTCACCCCTGTCGATGTTCATGGAGAAGAACACCGGCGATAACTTGCCTGCGCAGATCGACCTGCACGCCATCGACGGCGACGCCTACAAGTTCATATTTGTCGCAAAGGGCGGCGGTTCGGCGAACAAGGCGTTCCTGTTCCAGGAAACCCCGGCGCTGCTCAATCCGGAGTCCATGCTGCCGTTCCTGGAAGAGAAGATCGCGTCGCTCGGGACCTCGGCCTGTCCGCCCTACCACCTCGCCATCGTTATTGGTGGCACCTCCGCCGAGCTGACCATGAAGACGGTCAAGCTCACCAGCTGCCACTACTACGATGCCCTTCCTACATCCGGCGGCGAGACGGGCCACGCCTACCGCGACCTGGAGCTCGAGGAACAGGTGTTCCTGATGAGCCAGAAGCTCGGCATCGGCGCACAGTTCGGCGGCAAGTACTTCGCCCATGACGTGCGGGTGGTGCGGCTGCCGCGCCACGGTGCGTCCCTGCCCATCGGCATCGGCGTGTCCTGTTCAGCGCACCGGCAGGCACTGGGCAAAATTACCGCGGACGGTATCTTCCTCGAACAGCTCGAGACCGATCCGTCCCAGTATTTGCCGGAAGTGACGCCGGAGCATCTGGACGGCGAGGTGGTCGCCGTCGACCTTACCCAGCCGATGGCGGAGACACTGAAGGCCCTGCATGGCCATCCGGTTGGTACCCGCGTAAGCCTGACCGGGCCCATTGTTGTCGCCCGCGACCTCGCCCATGCGAAGCTCAAGCAGCAGCTTGATGCGGGTCAAGGCTTGCCGGAGTATTTCCGCGAGCACTGCGTCTACTACGCTGGCCCTGCCAAGACACCGGAAGGCTACGCGTCGGGCTCGTTCGGACCGACCACGGCGGGACGCATGGACTCCTATGTGGACCTGTTCCAGGCCGCCGGCGGCAGCATGATCTCCCTGGCAAAGGGCAACCGCTCGCCGATCGTGGCAGCCGCCTGCAAGAAGCATGGCGGTTTCTATCTCGGCTCCATTGGTGGGCCAGCGGCCGCACTGGCCCGCGATTGCATCCGCAAGGTCGAGGTGCTCGAATTCGAGGAACTCGGCATGGAGGCGGTCTGGCGCATCGAAGTTGAGGATTTCCCCGCCTTCATCGTCATTGACGACCAGGGCAACGACTTTTACCGGCGGCGTCAGCCGCAGCAACCCGAGGCCGTATCATGAACCGGAGCGATATCGACATCGACGCCTTGAAGGGGCGCCTGGAAACCGAGCGCAACGAGCTGCTCAACGACGAGCGGGTCCATGAGCACGACCGCGATCCGGTCGCGCCGGATTCGAGCCTCGGGCCGCAATCCCGTATGGACTCCATGCAGCAGGCGGAGATGGCCCGCGCCATCCATGAACGGCACGAGGTACGGCTGGCTCAGATCGACGCAGCGCTGAAGCGCATCGCCGATGGCGAGTATGGCTATTGTGTCCAGACGGGTGAGCCCATCGAGGCGGAGCGGCTGAACACCGATCCGGCAACGCCGCTATGCCTGGAAGCCGCCCGCGCCGCCGAGGCCCAGCGGCACTAGGGCCGCGCCTGCGGTGCTCGCCCCGGCCGACATCGCGCGTCTCAAACAGGCGCTGCTCGACGAGCGGGGAACGCTCGCCGCAGGCGATGCGGCAACCGCGGACGACCGCGCGGCGGTGGAGCTGGACCAGACCCGCGTGGGCCGGCTGTCGCGCATGGACGCGATGCAGCAACAGGCGATGGCCCAGGCGGTCCATGCCCGCGCCGCGGCGCGCATGCAGCAGATCTCAGCGGCGCTCGACCGTATCGAGACCGGCGACTATGGCTTTTGCCAGAATTGCGGCGAGCTGATCGGCGCGAGGCGCATCGACGCCGATCCGGCGATCGCGACCTGCATCGACTGTGCAGCCGGACGGGCGCCCTGAGCCATGCGCATCGACCGCGTCGACCATTTCGTCATTCCGTGCAGCGACATCGACTCGATGGCCGCCTTCTATCAGCAGTTGCTCGGCGGTGAACTCAAGCCCTACCGGCCAGGCCGGCCGGCGCTGCACCTGGGGCGCTGCAAGATCAACTTCCAGCCGGCCGTCATCCCGCCGGACATGCCGCAGCCACCGAAGCGCGCCGGCAACCCGGTGCCCGGCAGTCAGGATTTCTGCTTCATCGCAGAGGGAACCGCTGCGGATATCGTGGCGCGGGTCGAAGCCTGTGGCATCACGATCGAGGAAGGACCCACCCCGCGCGAGGGAGCGATGGGGACAATGACCTCGGTCTATCTGCGCGACCCCGACGATAATCTGGTCGAGATCGCCACTTATGACGACACGTAACCTTCGCATCGACGGGCCGGAAGACGCCGCCGTCACGGTGCTGTTCGCCCATGGCGCCGGGATCGGCATGGACGCGCCGTACATGGCCAAATCCGCTGCCGCCCTCGGCAGCCACGGCGTGCGGGTCGTCCGCTTCGAGTTTCCTTACATGGCCAAGACCCGCGACGACGGGCGCAAACGCCCCCCGGACCGGATGCCGGCCCTGCTGGAGAGCTTCGCCGGGGTGGCGGAGACGATCCCAGGGCCGCTGGCGCTGGCCGGAAAATCCCTGGGTGCACGGGTCGCTCTGGCGCTGGCGAAGCAGCGCACCGCGGAGGGCCTGCCGCCCGCAGCGGCGCTGTGCTTCGGCTTTCCCTTCCATCCGCCAGGCAAGCCCGAAACCAGCCGACTGGATTCCTTCGACGGGCTGACCACGCCGACCCTGGTGCTGCAGGGCGGACGCGATCCTTTCGGTACCTTCGCGGAGGCCCAAGCCTGCTCTTTGCCGGGCTGCGTCACCTTGTGCGAAGTCCCCGACGGTGACCATGGATTCAAGCCGCGTAAGGCGTCGGGTCATACCGAGGACGGCAACATCGCAGCAGCAGCCGCCGACGCGGCGGCCTTCCTCGCCGGCCTCTAGGGTGCCGGTCGACCCAGCCACGCTGGGCGCATTCCTGCTGGCTGCCCTCGCCATCGTTCTTTCCCCCGGCCCTGACACAATGCTGATCCTGCGCCACGCGCTTGGCTCAGGCCGCGCGACCGGCTTCGCTACGGTGGCCGGGGTGCAGGTTGGTCTGGTTGGCCACACCTTGCTCTCGGTGGCGGGCCTGTCGGTGGTGATCGCCTCGTCGCCGCAGCTGTTCGGGCTGATCGCGGCGGCCGGCGCCCTGTGGCTCGGCTGGCTCGGCGTTCAGGCGCTGCGCGGCACGGCCCTGCCCACCGGTAGCCAGCCGGAGGACGCGCGGCGCAGCGCCCTGACGGCAGGCCGGGATGCGATGCTCACCAACCTGCTCAACCCGAAGGTGCTGCTGCTGTTTCTCGCGCTAATGCCGAATTTCGTGGACCCCGCACGCGGTGCGGTGCCGGCCCAGCTCACCCTCCTCGGCGCGGCGCTGATCGCCGTGAACACCGTATGGCAGGCCTGCCTGGTGCTGGCCGCGGAGGCAATGCGCACGCTGCTGGCCCGTCCTGCCGCCGCACGCGCGCTGTCTCGCGCGACCGGCGCGGTGCTACTCGGCTTTGCTGTGCTGTTGGTTTACGAGTTCTTGTGGCCCGTTTGAAGCCGGGAGCGGGTCAGTCGAAACCGTAGAACGCGGCGGGCGTATCGACCATGATCTGGCGCAGCTGGGTCTCATCAAGCGCGTACTGGGACAGCATGTCGACAAGATCACCATCGTTAGGCACCGGCTTGCGGAAGAAGATCACATGCGGCCAGTCGGTGCCCCACACCATGCGCCCGGGCCCGGCGGCGATCAGAGCGTTGTAGTAAGGCACCACGTCGGCATAGCCCCGGTCCTCTGCTGAGCAGCGCTCGGGGCCCGACAGCTTGACCCAGGTATTGCCATCCTTGATCAGGTCCAGGAGCGCCTTAAAGCCCGGCTGGTCGAGTCCCGCGGCCGGATCGGGCCGGCCCGCGTGATCCACCATCAGCGGCACCTTCAGCGCGCTGAGCCGGTCATGCAGCTCGGCAATGCGCGGGGCCAGGCAGAACAGCTGCACATGCCAGCCCATCGGCGCGATCATCTCAACGACGCGCTCAAGCATCTCGATGGACGGACCGCCGGTATGCATGTTGAAGCGAACGCCGCGCACCCCTGCTTCGTTCATCACTTCGAGTTCCCGGTCGGGCACCTTGTCGTCAATTACCGCGACCCCGCGGCACTTGCCGGGACCCAGCTCCGCCATCGCGTCCAGCGTGGCGCTGTTGTCGGTGCCGTAGACCGACGGCGTCACGATGACGCAGCGCTCGACCCCGATGGTGTCGCGCATCTGCCGGTAGTCACGCACACTGGCCTCGGGCGGCGTGTACTTTCTGTCTTCGATAAACCCGTATTTCAGCTTGGAGCCGATGATGTGTATGTGGGAGTCAATGGACCCCGGTGGCAGCACAAGGTCAGGCTTGCGGGTATCCGGATTGGCCCCGGGACAGATCTTCACCATTGCTGTATTCCCCTGGCGCGGTTCGCAGCGCGCTTATGAGGGGGTATTTGTGCCGACCCGGCTCGAAGGGCGCAAGCGTGCGGCACCACCGATTGGATGACAATTTGGCGACGGCCCGGCCCAGCCGGCCATCAAGGAGCGATCCATGCGCAAAGTCCCCTGCACCGGCCAGGCATCCGGCTAGATCATGACAGCAGACCCCGCCCGCATTGCGAAACGCTCGGTCACGCTCGCCGGCCACCGGACCAGCGTGTCCCTGGAGGATGCTTTTTGGGACGCGCTGCGCGGCATAGCGGCCGAGGAAGGGACCTCGCTGAACGCGCTGGTCAGCGAGATCGACGCGGCGCGCGGCGAAGCGGGCGGCAACCTGTCGGCCCGGCTTCGGGTCTTCGTGCTCGAACGTCTGCGCCGCAGCTAGCGGCCGATATTGCCGAGGATGCCCTTCAGGAAGTCCTCCGGCGTCGGCCGGGTGGGAGTCCCGCTGGCTGGCGGGGCATCACGCGGTGGCGGGGCGGTGCCGGGCGCTGCCTCGGGCGTTGCCGGCTGAGCCGGTGCCGTACTGCGGCCACCGCCGAGGAAGGGCGCGGCCTCAGGTACAAAGCGTTCGATCAGCCGCCCCGCGCCACGTTGCAGCAGATAGGCCTGGAGCCGCTCGATCTGGAACAGCTTTCGCGGATTGTCGAGCGGCCCGACAAGTCGCATCCCGAAAGGCGGCGCATCGGGGTGCTGGGTGAGCCGGAACTCCGAGTTCATGTCGAGCGACCAGCCCCCGAGGTTGACGTCCCCCACAGCCTGACCGGCGCCGGAATCCGCCTCGATGATCAGGTCCTCGGTCCGTGCCACCCCGTTGCTCACCTTGAAGGTGCCGTTAAGGCGCGAAAAGCGGGTCTCGCCGCCACCCATGCCGGTCTCCAGCAGGCCGAGGAGCGCGACGGCCGAATCAATCTGACCAAGCTGGGCGCTGACCCGGTCCAAGTCGAAGCCCCGCACAACGCCGTCGCGCACCTGCAAGGCCGCGTCGCCGGCCAGCGAGGCGACCAGCGCCGCCGGGCTGCTGCCGCGGGCCGCGAGGTCGGCGTCGAAATCGAGCCGCCCGTCGGCAAGGTCGATGTTCGCGGTATCAATAAGCGCCTGGCGAATGCCACCGTCCTTAACCGCCAGGGTGCCTTGCAAGGCACCGTCGCCCAGCCGGCCGGTCATGGCGAAGGTGCCGCCGAACATGGTGCCGTCCAGACTCCGCACCTCTAGCACCCCGTCCTGCAGCCCCAGGTCCATCTTCGGCTGATCGACCCGATAGGTGTCGTAGTTGATGGCCACGGCCTTCAGCTGCACCTCTGCATCAAGCGCGCGGAGGGCGGAAAAGTCTATCGGCTCGTCCGACCATCGCGCCGCGCCACCGCCTGCACCGGCGCCGCCTTGTGCCGCGCCGGGTGCCGCCTTTGCTGCAACGGGCAGCAGCAGGTCGGCAATGATCTCGTTGGTCGTCAGGTCGGCAGTAAGCCGCGGCCGCGTCTCCCCGAAGACCAACCCAGCAGTGCCGCGTGCCCGTACCGGGCCGGCCGCGAGTTCGATATCGCCCAAGGTCAGACCGGTCAGGTCGCCACGCAGCTGGCCCGTGAACGCCATTTGCCGGCTGTTGGTAAGCGCCGGCTGATAAGCGACACCCAGGTCGTTGAGCAGCTTCACGAGGTCCGGATGGGATGCCTGCACCGCCAGCCCGAAGCGCGGCTGCAAGGCCAAGGCGGCAACCTGCCCATCGAGCGCAAGGCGCAGATCGGCGAGCTCCCCGGAGAGATCGAGCTTGAGGTCGCTCATCGTGCCGGTGGCGGCTAGGTCCAGCGCGAGCCGCCCGCCCAGGCCCTCAGGCAGACTGCCCTCCACCCCCGCGAGCCGGGCCAGGCTGCGCGCATCACGGGCACGGACCCGGAGCGTCGTGTCGGTGAGCTTGGGCACGCCGCCAAAGCCGGAGATCGCGCCGGTGATGTTGGCGGTCGCGCCGCCGACATCAGCGACCCGCGCTCGCCGCAGGCTCAATTCGCCACCGAACAGGGTGCCATCGACCGACAGTCCCGACACGGTGGTGCCGTTGACGGTCAGAGTGCCGATGTCCGCCCGCAAGTTGGCATCGAAGTCGTTGAGTGCAGCCAGGCCCCCACCCCCGCGCAATTGATCGTCCGTCGTCTGCGGATCGGCGGCGGAGGCGGCTGCCGCGGCTGCAGGCGCGGCGGGCGTCCGGTAGGAATCGAGATTGAGTTTGTCGAGTTTCACCCCGATGCCGAAGGCGGGCCGATCACGCAGGGCGACAGTCACTCCGCCGGTCAGCCGCGACGAGTCCACCCGCAGGTCAATGTCCGCAACGCTGACTTGTTCGGGCGTGCCGCTCAGTTTGGCGGTGAGCGCCAGATTGCGCAGGCGCTCCGCCGGCACCCCCTCAGGCGCGATACCGAGCCAGTCGAGCACGGCGCGCAGGTTCTCGGACACCGCCTCGACCTGGCCATCGAGCCGCAGCGCGCCGTCTTTCGCGGTGACGAAGCCGAAGAGTGCGACGTCCGAGCCGCCCGGCAGCAGCGCGCTGGCCTGGTTGATCGACAATTCCCCGCCCTCGAGCGCGGCATTGAGCTTGGCCTGGCGGACCTGGCCGCCGCCCCACTGCACGGTGCCCACGGTGAGGTCGACCTGGGCAGCGATACCCTGCGGCAGCCCCGGCGTCTCGGCAGGGGCGTCCGCAGGCTGAGGCGCGTCGGCTGGCGTGCTGCCGTCTGTGGCTGCGCCCGGCGCCGGAGCGATGCGGGGAAGCAGCGCTTCCAGGTCGATCCGCGCCAGGGTGAACGTGGCATCGATCCGCGGCGGCGCGCCAGGCTGAAACGATAGCGCGCCACTGGCCTGCATGTCGGCAAGCCGCATGGTTGCATCGTCGGCCTGCACCCCTTCGAGGCCGGCGGTGAGCGCTGCCTCGAAGCCAAATGGATCTGCGAGCGCATTCGGCAGGTCACCGGCGGGCAGCCCTGCGGCGGCGAGTGCAGCGGCGAGATTCGCGCTCTCGGCGGTAACCCGTCCGCTCACTTGCGGCGCGTCGCCCAGCGCGACCTGGCCATTGAGCTGCAGCTTTGCCTTGTCCTCGGCCAACATCACCGCCAGCGCGAGCGGCGCAGCAGGGCCGCCGAGCTCGCCCAGGTTGACTGAGAAACCGAGGGGAACGCCCCGCGCCGTCAGGCTTCCCTGCCCCTCAAAAGGCCCCTGCAGGGAACCGGCGGAGACCTCGGCGTTCAGTCCGCTGACCGTCTCCTCGGTTCCGCTGGCTGCATCGCGGTAGCGCACGGTGGCATCACGCACCACCACCCGCTCGAGCTGCACCTGCACGCCGTCGCCCGCATCCTCGCCGCTGTCGGCGCTTCCTGCCTGACCGCCATTCTCGGGCAGCAGGTCCCAGTTGCGCCGGCCATCGGCGAGGACCTCCAGCAGCACCGCCGGGCGTTCGAGGATCACCTCCTCAACCTCTATCCGGCCTTGCAGCAGCGGCGCCAGCGCCACCCGCACACGCAGTGCGCCAAGGCGCAGCATTTCCGGCTGGCTGCCACCGGCGAGGTTCGCGAGGGTCACGCCCTCCGCCGACAAGGTTGGCGTGGGCAGGACGGCGAGGCTGAGGTCGCCGTTGATGGCCAGATCACGGCCGGTGGCGGCGCGTGCCTGGGTGCTGAGCTCGTTCTTGTATTGGTTCCAGTCGACAAAGGAGGGCGCGACCAGCGCGCCGGCGACCGCAATGACGACGAGGCCCGCAAGGGCGAAGAGCAGCTTTTTCAGCATCGGGCCTCCGGGAAGGGCGATCTTCAAATAATGCCCCAGCCGCGCCGGCGCAACCGCACCGACCGACCAAAATTGTAACCATACTGTTATGATTCAGAGGCTTTTGATTGATCCGTCTCAATGCAACTGTGCACGCCAGCAGTTGTTCTGGACCCGTTGCGGTTGCAGCTTAATGCGAGGAGACGAAGATGTCGGAGCAGGCCACTTTCATCCGCTGGTTCAATGAGCTTGGCGTCGGCGATGTCGCACTGGTCGGCGGCAAGAATGCATCGCTCGGCGAGATGTACCGCGAGCTCACCAAGATCGATGTGAAGGTGCCTGACGGGTTCGCCGTCACCGCGGCGGCCTACCGGGCGATCGTCGCCCAAGCGGGCCTGGAAGAGCGCATGCATGCGCTGCTCGACGACATTGACAAGCGTGACCTCGAGGATTTCGCCCGCCGCGGGCGGCAACTGCGCGATCTGCTCTACAGTGCGCCGCTGCCCGCCGGGCTGGAGGACGCGATCATCGCCGCGTACCGGCAGATGGAGGAAAAGTACGGCGCCCACCTGGACGTTGCCGTGCGCTCCAGTGCCACCGCGGAGGACCTGCCGACCGCGTCCTTCGCGGGCCAGCACGACACCTATCTGAACATCCATAGCGAGCGGCAACTCGTGGACGCCTATAAACGGTGTGTCGCGTCCCTGTTCACCGACCGAGCAATCTCCTATCGCATGGACAACGGCTTCGACCATTTCCAAGTGGCGCTCTCGGTCGGCGTCCAGCGAATGGTCCGCTCCGACCTGAGTTCCAGCGGCGTGATGTTCTCGCTCGACACGGAATCGGGCTTCCGCGACGCGGTGTTCATTACTGGCGCGTGGGGCCTCGGCGAGAATGTGGTCCAGGGTGCCGTCGACCCCGACGAGTTCTATGTCCACAAGCCGACCTTCGAGACCGGGCACCGCACCGTCCTGCGGCGGGCCTTGGGCGCCAAGCAGATCAAGATGGTCTACGCCGAGGGCGGTGCGCGCGAACCCGTGCGCAACGTGCCGACCTCAGCCGACGAGCAGGCCGCCTACTGCATCAACGACGCTGATGTACTGATCCTCGCCGACTACGCCATCAAGACCGAGAAGCACTATTCCGCCAAGGCCGGACACCCGATGCCGATGGACATGGAATGGGCGAAGGATGGACGCACCGGCGAGCTGTTCTTGATCCAGGCACGGCCCGAGACGGTGACCGCCCGGCGCAGCGGCACCGTGATCGAGGAATACCGGCTGAACGGCGCCGGCGAGCTGGCCGCCACCGGCCGAGCGGTCGGCCAGAAGATCGCCGCGGGTCCGGTGCGGGTCGTGCGCAGCGCCGCCGAATTGCCCAGCTTCCAAGACGGCGAGGTGCTGGTCGCCGACACCACCACCCCGGACTGGGAGCCGGTGATGAAGCGCGCCGCAGCGATCATCACGAACCGCGGCGGGCGCACCTGCCATGCCGCCATCGTCGCCCGCGAACTGGGCATCCCGGCGGTTGTTGGCGCCGAAGGCGCGACCCGGGATCTTGCCGGCATCGGCCCGGTCACCGTGTCCTGCGCGGAGGGCGACACCGGAAGGGTTTACAAGGGCGCGCTCGACTTCTCGGTCGAGACGACCGACCTGGAAGGGCTGGAGCGACCGCGCACCGACATCATGATCAATCTCGGCAACCCGGACCTGGCGTTCCAGACCAGCTTCATTCCGAACGACGGGGTGGGTCTGGCGCGCATGGAGTTCATCGTCACCGAATCGATCCGCGCCCATCCGATGGCGCTGCTGGATCCGAGCGCGGTGACGGACCCCGCGGAACGGGCGGAGATCGAGCGGTTGATCGGCAACCATGCCGATGGCGCCGCCTTCTTCGTTGAGAAGCTGTCGGAGGAGGTCGGCACCATCGCCGCGGCCTTTTGGCCAAAGCCGGTGATCCTGCGCACCTCGGACTTCAAGACCAACGAGTACGCGGCCCTTCTCGGCGGCAGCCAGTTCGAGCCCGAGGAGGCCAACCCGATGATCGGCTTCCGCGGCGCGTCGCGTTATGCCCATCCGCTCTACGAGCCGGGGTTCGCGCTCGAGTGTCAGGCAATCCGCCGCGTGCGCGAGGAGATGGGCCTGACCAACCTGAAAGTGATGATCCCCTTCGTGCGGCGCATCGACGAGGCGCGCGCGGTGCTCGACACCATGGCGCGGCATGGGCTGGAGCGTGGAAAAGAAGGATTGGAGATCTACGTCATGTGCGAGATCCCAAACAACGTCATCCTCATAGACCGCTTTGCCGAGCTGTTCGATGGCTTCTCCATCGGCTCCAACGACCTCACCCAGCTGGCGCTGGGCGTCGACCGGGATTCCGAGACGGTTGCCTTCGATTACGAGGAACGCGACGAGGGTGTGCTGGAGCTGATCCGCCTCGCGGTCGAGGGCGCAAAGCGCAACGGCCGTCATTCGGGCATGTGCGGCCAGGCGCCCTCGGACTATCCAGAGATCGCAGAGTTCCTGGTCCGTTGCGGGATCGACTCGATGAGCCTGACGCCAGACAGCGTCCTGAAAACCACCACCCGGGTGCTGGAGATTGAGCGCGAACTGGACGCCGCTGAGAAGAAGAGCGCCTAGGCCCCGTCGTCCAGCTTGCGCACAGGGAAGCCCGCCTCCCGAAGCGCCGCCTCGATGGCGGCGAACTGCTCGGCGTCACGGGTTTCCACCGCCAGTTCCAGGTCGGCCTGCTTGACCGACAAATGGGCGAATACCCGGTGATGGGCCACGTCGATGATGTTGCCGCCGCCCTCGCCGACGATGGCCGCGACCCGCGCCAGCGCGCCGGGGGTGTCGGTGATCGCCACCCGCATGCGGCCGATGCGGCCATCGCGCACCAGGTCGCGCAGCAGTACCGCGGCCAGCAGCCGCGAATCGATATTGCCGCCGCACAGCGGAATGCCGACCCGCCGCCCGGCGAAACGGTCCGGCTCAGACAGCAGCGCGGCCAGCCCGGCTGCGCCGGCGCCTTCCACCACCGTCTTCTCGATGTTGAGCAGCAGGCCGATGGCGCGCTCCAGGGCGTCTTCCTCGACCAGCAGGATGTCGTCCACCAGGTCGCGGACGATGGCGCTGGTCAGCGCGCCCGGCTGCTTCACCGCGATGCCCTCGGCGATAGTCGCGGCGCTGCCGGCATCGGTCGGCTCGCCGCGCAGCAGCCGCGCCATGCTGGGATAGAGTGCCGACTGCACCCCGACCACGGAGATATCCGGCTTCAGCGCCTTGGCGGCGATGGCGATGCCCGCGATCAGCCCGCCGCCGCCGATCGGTACCACGAGGACCTCGAGGTCCGCGTCGTCGGCCAGCATCTCCAGGCCGATGGTGCCGGTACCCGCGATGACCCGTTCGTCGTCATAGGGATGAACGAACACCAGCCCTTCCGCCGCGCCATGGCGATGCGCGAATTCGGAGGCCTCGCTCAGGGTCTCGCCATGCAGGATCACCTCGGCGCCAAACGCGCGGGTGTGGGCCACCTTTACGTTGGGTGTGTGCAACGGCATGACGATGGTTGCAGGGATGCCGAGCCGCTCGGCGTGATAGGCCACGCCCTGGGCATGGTTGCCCGCCGACATCGCGATCACACCGCGCGACCGCGCCGCCGAATCCAGACTGAGCAAGGTGTTGAGCGCGCCGCGCTCCTTGAACGAGGCAGTGAACTGCAAATTCTCAAACTTGACGGTGACGTCCGCGCCGGTGACCTTGGAGAGCGTTCGAGAGCGCGCTTGCGGCGTGCGCACCACCGCGCCGTCGATTCGCGCCGCACAGGCGCGAATATCGTCGAGGCCCACCATGTCGCTCCCCCTCCCCGTCTGTCCCGGAAACCCGCGATGCTAGCGCGAAGCGGACTCCCGGTGCGACCACGTATGCGAAGCGCATCGTGAACAGCAGCAAGGCACGGCTGACCGAAGGACCAGTGGGCGCCCACCTACGGCGGCTGACCATCCCCATGACCTGGGGCATCTTTGCGGTCATCGCCATCAACCTCGTCGATACCTTCTTCGTCGGCCAGCTTGGACCTGCGCCGTTGGCCGCGATGGGCTTCATGTTCCCCGTCACTATGGTGGTCAGCAACATTGCCATGGGACTGGGGATCGGCGCGGTTTCGGTGGTCTCGCGGGCGATCGGCGCGGGCGAATCGGATGTGGCGCGGCGGCTGGCGACAGACAGCCTCGGGCTGGCGCTGCTGTTCGTCGGCGTGGCCGTGGCCATTGGCCTCGCCACCATCGAACCGCTTTTCATCATGCTGGGGGCAACGCCCGACGTGCTGCCCCACATCCGCGCCTACATGGAGATCTGGTACATCGGCATGGTGTTCCTGGTGGTGCCGATGGTGGGCAATTTCATCATCCGCGCCGCCGGCGACGGGCGGATGCCCGGGATCATCATGACGGTGGCGGCGGTGATCAACCTGATCCTCGACCCGCTGCTGATCTTCGGGCTGCTCGGCTTTCCGCGCATGGAAATCGCTGGGGCCGCCATGGCCACGCTGATTGCCTACGCCTTTACCTTCTGCGCGTCCTTCGCCGTGCTGCACCTGCGCGAACGGATCATCGATTACGGCTGGCCCGGCTGGCCGGCGCTTGCGCGCTCCTGGCGCCGGGTGCTTGGCATCGGCTTACCCGCGGCGGCCAGCAACATGGTCATACCCCTGTCCCTGCTGGTGCTGACCCGCATGGTGGCGGAATACGGCCCTGATGCGGTGGCAGGTTTCGGCGTCGCAAGTCGGATCGAAGCTTTCGCCCTTCTGGTCTTCATGTCCCTGGCGGCGGCGATGGGGCCGTTCGCCGGGCAGAACTGGGGCGCCGGGCATGCGGAACGGGTGCGCGAGGCTCTGCGCCTGTCGGTGCGGTTTGTGTTGCTCTGGGGCCTGCTCACCGCCGTGCTGCTGGCGATCTTCGCCTTCCCGCTGGCGCGGCTGTTCAGCACCGAGCAAGCGGTGATCGAGGCAACCGTGCTGTACCTCTACATCGTGCCGGTGAGCTTCGGCCTGCAAGGCGTGGTAATGGTGGCCGCGGCCTTCTTCAATGGTCTCGGCCAGCCGATCCCGGGGCTGGTCCTCAATGGCGGGCGCATGCTGCTGCTCTATCTCCCCATGGCGGTCGTGGGTGGCATGCTGCTTGGCCTGCCGGGCATCTATATCGCCGCCTGCCTCTCAGGGTTCGCCGCCGGGGCGGTGGCGCTGATCTGGCAATTCCGCGCCTGTACCCCCGAAGCAGCGGCCGCCGAAGCCTCTAGAGCCTGACGATCTTGCCCGGGTTCATCAGGTTGCCCGGGTCCAGCGCCTGTTTGATGGCGCGCATGGCGTCCACCCCCTCGCGCCCGACCTCTTCTTCCAGATAGGGCATCTTGCCCGAGCCCACCCCGTGCTCGCCGGTGACGGTCCCCTCCATCGCCAGCGCCCGGCGCACAAGCCGCTCGTTGAAGGCGGTGGCGGCGGCGAGCTCATCGGGCGCCTCAGGATCGACCAGCAGCACCATGTGGAAGTTGCCGTCGCCCACATGGCCGACCAGCCCCGCCGGGAAGGGCAAGTCGGCGGCGTCGCGGCGGGTTTCGGCGATACACTCGGGCAGCCGTGAGATTGGCACGCACACATCGGTCGGCCAGTCGCCGGCGCCCGGCCGCATGGCCAGAAGCGCGTAATGCACGTCGTGGCGCGCCTGCCACAGCTTGTTGCGCGCCTCGTGGTCGGTGGCGGAGCGGAAGGCCGAACCGCCGTTGTCGCGGGCCAGTGCGCCCGCCGTCTCGACCTGCTCGGCGACCGATACGGCGCTGCCGTGGAACTCGAAGAACAGGGTCGGCGCGACCGCGTTGTCGAGCCCGGAATGGCGGTTCACCGCATCGACCGTGAAGTCGTCGAGCAGCTCGATCCGCGCCACCGGCACGCCGGACTGGATCACCTCTACCGTGGTCGCCACCGCCGCGTCGATGTCGGGAAAGGCACACACGGCGGCCACCGTCGCCTCGGGGATCGGATAGAGACGCACCGTGAGATCGGTGACGACGCCCAGCGTCCCCTCGGAGCCAACGAACAGCCGGGTGAGGTCGTAGCCCGCGGATGACTTCTTCGCCCGCCCGCCGGTATCCAGCAGCTTGCCGCTGGCCAGCACCGCGCGCAGGGACAGCACGTTCTCGCGCATGGTGCCGTAGCGCACCGCGTTGGTACCGGACGCGCGCGTCGCCGCCATGCCCCCCAGCGAGGCGTCCGCCCCCGGATCGACCGGGAAGAAAAGCCCGGTGTCGCGCAGATGGGCATTGAGCTGCTTGCGGGTGACGCCGGCCTGCACCGTAGCGTCCATGTCAGCCGGATTGACCGCGAGAATTTTGTTCATCCGGCCCAGGTCGACAGAGACCCCGCCGTGATGGGCCAGCAATTGATTCTCGACCGAGGTGCCAGTGCCGAAAGGGATGACCGGCAGATGCGCCTGGGTGCAGACCCAGACCGCCGCCTGGACTTCCTCCACCGTCTCCGGAAAGACCACTGCATCGGGCGCCTCTGGAGGGTGCCAGGATTCGCCTGAGCCATGTTGCTGGCACACCGCGTCGGCGGTGGAGACCCGCTCGGGCCCAAGCAGCTGACGCAGGGAATCGACGACAGCGGGGTCGATCGGCTCACGCCCGGCGAGGCCGGTCATCAGACGGGCGCCTCCTCGCCCAGTGCCTCGGCCTCAAGGATGAAGTCGACGCCGACCTCACCCGCGATCTTCTCAATGATGCTGACCAGCTTGCGCGGCATCGGGATGCCGTTCGCCGAGCGCTGCTCGGCGATGTCGAACTCTGGATCGCCAGCGACCAGCACCGGCAGATCCGGGTCCGCCGGCGGGGTCGCGTGCAGGGCATCGATCATGGCGTCCAGATCGTCCTCGAAATCGTCGTCCTCGCGAAACGCGTGCGGGTCCATGGCGAGGAAGAAGTGGCTGATGTCCTGGCGGCCCTTGGCGCTTTTCTTGCCCCGCGCGATGCCGGGATAGAGGCCGCCGGCCAGTACCGAGCATAGGATCTGCACCATTGCGGCCAGACCGTAGCCCTTGAAGTTCGACAGTTCCGGCGTGCCGCCCAGCGGCGTCAGGCCGCCGCCTTCGTTGCTCTTCTCGTAGACCTGTTCGCGGGCCTTGGCGGCGTCGGTGATCGGCGCGCCGTCGGCACCGACGATCCAGCCCAGGGGTACTGGCAGATCATTCAGCCATTTGATGTTGAGTTTACCGACCGCGACCGTGCTGGTCGCCATGTCGAGCACGAAGGGCCTGTTGCGCTTGGCCGGCGCGGCAAAGGCAATCGGGTTGGTGCCGAACATGGCGAGCTTGGCGCGGGTCGGCACCACGGCGCGCGACCAGCCACCAGTGCAGCACAGGCCGATCAGGCCGCGCCGGGCAGCGCGCAGCGCATAGGCGCCGGCGGCGCCGAAATGGTTGGAATCGCGCACCGCCACCGCGCCGATCCCGACCGTGGCCGCCTTGTCGCAGGCCAGGTCCATCGCCTTTACCCCCGCGGCATGGCCGGGCGCGCCATCGGCATCGAGCAGCGCCATCGCGGGCATCTCACGCACCACCGTCATCTGTGGGTCCGGGTTGATCGATCCCTCGCGGATCAGGTCGGTGTATTTCTTGACCATCGTCACGCCGTGAGAATCGACGCCGCGCAGGTCGGTTTCGACCATGATCTCGACCATCGGCGCGAGGATGTCCTCACGCAGGCCCTGGGCACGGAAGATGGTCTCGATCTGACGCGCCACGGTTTCGGCGGGCACAAGCAGGCGGGGCCGCGGCGCGGCCGGCTGGTCGTTCATCGTCGGTTTCCTCCTCGGGATGGCCCTTGCACCGGGCCTTTGGGTCCGTGCCAGCATAACGGGAGGCATAGAACCCGGGCAGTTCATATTTCCTTCAACACAAGTTGACAAAAGCTTCAACCGCCGCGCGACGGTATGGAGGCACACTACTGGTCGCGTTGATACGCGAATGGCCCCTCTGGGACGATCGGTCCGGTGTTCCCAGCAACTGGACCTCAGGTGACGCGTACCGGCTCATCCCCCCGGTGCGCGCCGCCGCACCCAGGGCCGGGCTGACGTCGGCGGTTACAGCCGTCGGCACACCCAGCAAACCCCATGACCTTGCGGGGGCGGTTGATTGCCGCCCCCGTCCATTTTCAGGACCCTGCCATTTCCGGGTTGACCCGCCACCCGAAAGCACCTACACAATTGAATAGCTGTTCATATGTGCTGCTGTTCAAATGTTGGAATGATTCGAAAATCCATGCCAACCCCTTCGAAAATAAGGGCTTTGTTCAGCGGTCCGACCGGGAGACAGATCATGGCGATTGGCGCCACCGTGTTCGTGACCCTGCTGTTGGCGGAATTGGGGGACAAGACCCAGATCGCCACCTTGCTGTTCAGTTCCGGCGCGGAACACTCGCCCTGGGCGGTGTTCGCCGCCGCGTCGGCAGCGCTGGTGGCGGCATCGGGACTCGCGGTGCTGATCGGCCACTATGGCGGCCACTATTTGTCGTCGCTGCCAATTCCGCTGATCGCAGGCTGCCTGTTTGTGGCGCTGGGCGTTGCCACCATCGTGCAGTATGTGCGGGGCTGAGTTAGTCTATCGGGCGTGAAGCGCGCCCATCTTCCATTTACCGCCAATGAACTGATCGCCGTCGTCGCCATGGTGGCGATCGCGGCTGGCAGCTGGTTCGTCTGGGACGCAGACGCTGACCTGGATATCCGCCATGACAGCGTTGCGGGCACCCCGGTGTCGGCCTACAGCCTGCCAGGCGCGCCGCCGGGTCCAGTGGTGCTCATCGCTCATGGCTTCGCCGGTTCGCGCCAGTTCATGCGACCGTTTGCCGCAACCCTGGCGCACGCAGGATACCAGGCCGTCACGTTCGACTTTCGGGGCCACGGGAAGCATCCTGAGCCGCTGAGCGGCGATATCGATGCGGTGGACGGCGCCACGGAAATACTGCTTGGCGACATGGCCCAGGTCGCCGCGTGGGCGCGCCAGCTGCCCGGAGGCGATGGCCGCATCGCCGTGCTCGGCCATTCCATGGCAGCCGACTTGGTGGTGCGTTTCGCCCAACGCACGCCGGACGTTGCCGCGACGGTTGCGGTCTCGATGTTCTCGCCCGCGGTGACTGCGGACAGCCCCCGCAACCTGCTGGTTATCGTCGGCGAGTGGGAGCCGGAGACCCTGCGCAACGAAGGGCTGCGGGTGGTCGGCCTGCTGCCTGGCGTGGACACGCCGCAGGAGGGCGTCACCTACGGCGATATCGCCGACGGGAGCGCCCGGCGAGTGGCCTTTGCCGACAATGTCGAGCATGTCGCCGTGCTCTACAGCACTGAGAGCATGCGCGAGGCGCGAGACTGGCTGGACCAGGCCTTCGGGCGCGACGGCGGTGGCGGTGCGGATGCCCGCGGACCGTGGGTGTTGCTGTTGGTCATGGGATTTGTCCTGCTGGCGCGGCCGATGGCGACGTGGCTGCCGGTGGTCTCCCCTGTGCCCGTCGGCGGCGCGGGGTCATGGGGGATGCTGGCCGCGGTGTCGGTGGCACCGACCCTATTCGGCCCGGTGCTGCTGCACTTCCTGCCGACAGATTTCCTGCCCGTGCTGATCGCCGATTACCTCGCAGCCCATTTCGCGATGTTCGGCATCCTGACCGGCGTCGGGCTGTGGCTGGCGCAGCGGCAGACCATGCCCTGGCATGCGGTCGCCGTTCCCGGTGTGCTGTTCGGTGCAGCTGGCGCCATCGCCGCCTATGCCATCGGAACCGTCGGCTTGACCGTGGACAAGACGATCACCTCGTTCATCCCCATCGCTGGCCGGGTTCCCGCGATCGCCGCATTGTTCGTGGGTGCGCTGCTCTTCTTCCTGGCCGACGAATGGCTGACCCGCGGCCCCCAAGCGCGGCGCGGCGCTTTCGCGGTCACAAAGATCCTGTTCGTGATCTCGCTGCTGCTGGCAATCGCGATCGACCTCAATGCCCTGGGCTTCCTGTTCCTGATCCTGCCCGCGATCGTCGCCGCGTTTATCGTGTTCGGGCTGTTCAGCGCCTGGGCCTATCGTCAGACCAACCACCCGCTGCCGGGCGCCCTCGCCAATGCATTCCTGGTCGCCTGGACCATCGGCGTGATCATCCCGCAGATGGGGGGCTAGCCCTCGTCTGGCGCGCCGAAGCCGCCACCGCCCGGGCTTTCGATCACGAACACGTCGTCGACGCCCATCTCGACCTGGTCGCGGCCGCTATGCAGCGCGCTGCGGCTGCCGTCGGCGCGCTCCACCCAGTTGCGCCCGGTCGCGCCCGGCGCGCCGCCGCCAACCCCGAACGGCGCCACATCGCGGCCCGACGCGAGGATCGCGGCGGTCATCGGCTCCAGGAAGCGGATGTGGCGGACCATGCCGTCGCCGCCCGGATGACGGCCGGCACCACCGCTGCCATGACGGATGCCGAACAGGTCAACGCGGACCGGATGACGCCATTCCAGCACCTCCGGATCGGTCAGCCGGGTGTTGGTCATATGGGTATGCACCGCGCTGGCCCCATCGAAATCCGGCCCCGCGCCGGCGCCGCCGCAGATCGTCTCATAATACTGGTGGCGGTCGTTGCCGAAGGTGAAGTTGTTCATTGTTGCCTGCGAGCAGGCGATGACCCCGAGCGCGCCGAACAGGGCGTTGGTGATCGCCTGGGACGTCTCTACGTTCCCCGCCACCACGGCGGCCGGATAGTTCGGGTTCAGCATCGAGCCCTCGGGCAGCACGATGTCGATGGGCTTGAGGCAGCCGTCGTTCAGCGGAATATCATCAGCCACCAGGGTGCGGAACACATACAGCACCGCCGCCCTGCAGATCGCCGAAGGCGCGTTGAAATTGTTCGGCAGCTGGTCGGAAGTGCCAGTGAAGTCGACGGTCGCGCGCCGGTTCGCCTTGTCGACCCGCACCGCCACCTTTATCTCGAACCCGGCATCGTGGGGATAGACGAAGCTGCCCTCCTCCAGCCGGTCGATGACGCGGCGGACTGATTCCTCGGCGTTGTCCTGGACATGGCGCATATACGCCTGCACCACGTCGAGACCGAAATGCGCCACCATCTTGCGCAGCTCCTGCACGCCCTTCTCGTTGGCGGCGATCTGGGCGCGGATGTCGGCCATGTTCTGATCAGTGTTGCGTGCCGGATGCTTGCCCGAACGCAGCAGGGCGACGAACTCATCCTCCAGCAGGGTGCCCCGGTCCACCAGCTTCACATTGTCGATCAGCACGCCTTCCTGCTCGACGCTGGTGCTGTGCGGCGGCATCGAGCCGGGCGTGATGCCGCCAATATCCGCGTGATGGCCGCGCGAGGCGACGAAGAACAGGATGCCCTCGCCCGCCTCGTCGAACACCGGCGTGATGACCGTGACGTCCGGCAGGTGGGTGCCGCCGTTATAGGGCGCATTCAGCACATAGACGTCACCCGGCGCCATGGCGCCCTTGTCGCTGCCGGGCTGGCGCTCACGCAGCACGGTGCGGATGCTCTCGCCCATGGCGCCCAGATGCACCGGGATGTGCGGTGCATTGGCGATCAGGAAACCGTCGGCGTCGAACAGGGCGCAGGAGAAGTCGAGCCGCTCCTTGATGTTCACCGAGTAGGCGGTGTTCTGCAGCACCGCGCCGGTCTGCTCGGCGATGGACATAAACAGATTGTTGAACACCTCAAGCATCACCGGGTCGGCCTGGGTGCCGATGGCAACCCGCTTTGGCCGCGCAACCACGCGCTCCAGCAGCAAGTGCTCACGCGCGGTGAGCGTCGCGCGCCAGCCCGGCTCGACCACGGTGGTCGCGGTCGCCTCGGCGATCACCGCCGGACCGTCGACCGCGTCGCCGGGGCGCAGTGCGGTGCGGTCATAAACCGGCGCATCATGGGACTCCCCGTCGCAAAACATGTCGGTGCGTGCAATCGGGTCTGGCGGGTCACCGGCGCCGAGTGGTCGTTCGGGGTCCTCCACCTCGGCGTTGCGCCCGACCGCCTCGGCCTGGGCCGCCTCGACCACCAACCCGCGCTCAGGCATGGCGAAGCCGAAACGCTGCCGGTGCGCGGCCCCGAAGGCCTCGGCAATCGCCTCGGCGCTGTCGGCGGAATCGACGATCAGCGGCGTGTCGGTGCCCGCATAGCGCACATGCAGCTTCAGGGTGACCGACACCCGGTCATTGTCGACACCCTGGCGCAGCATCTCATCGCGCGCCGCCGTGCCGAGCGCATCAAGGGTCGCGGTGATGCCATCCATCGCTTCAGCAGCGAGGGGCTGCTCTACCGCCTGTTCCTTCATCACCCGCAGGTCGGCAAGGCCCATGCCGTAGGCCGACAGCACACCGGCGAAGGGATGTACCAGCACCCGGGTCATACCAAGCGCATCGGCAACACCGCACGCATGCTGGCCACCCGCGCCGCCGAAGCAGTTCAGCACATACGCGGTGACGTCATGGCCGCGCTGGATCGAGATCTCCTTGATCGCGTTGGCCATGTTTTCGACCGCGATGCGCAGAAAGCCCTCGGCGACCTCGCGCGGGCTGCGGTCGTCGCCGGCCTCCGTCTTGATTCGTTCGGCGAGCGCAGCGAAGCCCGCCTCCACGGCTTCCCGGTCGAGCGGCGCATCGCCACCGGGGCCGAAGACATGGGGAAAATGCTCCGGCACGATCCGGCCGAGCATGACGTTGCAGTCGGTGACCGCCAGCGGCCCGCCCTTGCGGTAGCAGGCAGGTCCCGGATTGGCGCCCGCGGAATCGGGGCCGACCCGGTAGCGCTGGCCATCAAAATGCAGGATTGAGCCGCCGCCCGCCGCGACCGTGTGGATGCGCATCATTGGCGCGCGCATCCGCACACCGGCCACCTCGGTCTCGAAGGCGCGCTCATACTCGCCATGGAACAGGGAGACGTCGGTCGACGTGCCACCCATGTCGAAGCCGACGATTTGTGCAAATCCGGCCATCGCCCCGGTCCGCACCGCACCGACGACACCGCCGGCGGGACCAGAAAGAATCGCGTCCTTGCCCTGGAACATGTGCGCATCCACCAGCCCGCCGTTGGACTGCATGAACATCAGCCGCGTCTCGCCCAGTGCGCCAGCGACCCGGTCGACATAGCGGCGCAGGATCGGCGACAGGTAGGCATCCACCACCGTGGTGTCGCCACGCCCGACGATTTTCATCAGCGGGCTGACCTCGTGGCTGACCGAGATCTGGGAAAAGCCGATGCGCCGGGCGATATGGGCCAGCGCGCGCTCATGGGCAGGATGGCGGTAGGCATGCATCAGCACGATGGCGCAGGCGCGGATGCCGTCGTCAAAGGCGGCGCGCAGGGCCGCCTCTGCCGCCGCCGCATCAAGATCGCGCACCACCGTGCCATCCGCCGCGAGCCGCTCATCGATCTCGACCACCTGTTCGTAGAGCTGTGTCGGCAGCTTGATCTCCAGGTCGAACAGCCGCGGGCGGTTCTGGTAGCCGATGCGGAGCTGGTCGCCGAAGCCCTTGGTGATTGCGAGCACCGTGCGATCGCCCTTGCGCTCCAGCAGTGCGTTGGTGGCCACCGTGGTGCCCATTTTCACCGCCTCGATGCGGTCGCCGGGGATGTCAGCGTCGCCGGCGATGCCCAGCAGATCGCGGATCCCCTGCAGCGCCGCGTCCGGGTAGTGCTCCGGATTTTCCGACAGCAGCTTGTGGGTGGTGAGGCTGCCGTCGGGGCGGCGCGCGACGATATCCGTGAAGGTCCCGCCCCGGTCGATCCAGAATTGCCAGGCGCCAGCGCTCATGATCCTTCCCCTACTCTGCCGTCGGCCGCTCGTCGATGGCGCGCCGGATCGATACTGGATCGGCGATTTCAGCCATGATCAGCCGGTCGTCACCGCCGGTGCCGGAGATCGCCAGGGTCCCGTACCCGAGGATTCGGCCGAGCACCGACTGCTGCAGGTTGATCTCCTCGATCCGGCCGACAGATAGTTCAGCCGTGCGGCGCGCGATCAGGCCTTCCTTGAAGATCAGCCGCCGTTCAGTCACGGCGCGCTCGGTGGTCAGGAACTGGATGATGCGCAGCGCCAGCTTCACCAGAGCATAGAGGATGCCAAGCCCGACCGCGCCAAGCACGATCTGCCGGTACAGGTCCTTGCTCGCGCTCTCCATCCCTGCGATGAAGTCCAGCGCATAGACCCCGGCGACAGAGATGATCGACACGCGAATGACGAAGACGATGACGGCCTGCACCCAGAACCACCAATGGAACCGGATCTCGGCGATGATGTCCTCACCCTCGTTGAGGATGTCCTGGATGTACGTCATTTGCTCCCGCGCTCCCGCCACGCCATATGCCTGTTACCGGCCGAGCCGCGCCGGGCGGGCCGCAAACAAGGGTTATTCCATTGAACCGGGGCGATGAACAAGGCCAGCAGCGAGGCGACACGCTGTTCCGCGAGGCGGTGGCGCACCACCAGGCGGGCCGCCTGGCCGAAGCCGAGGCGCGCTATCGCCGGCTGCTGGCGGACAATCCGGGCCAGCCGGACCTGCTGAAGCATCTCGGCATTGCCCGCGCCCAGCAGGGCGATCTGGCCGGGGCGCTCGATTATCTCGGGCAAGCCACTGCCGCAGCGCCGGAGCGCGCAGACCTGCATTACGACCTGGGCCTGGCCCGCCAGCAGGGCGGCGACCTGGAGGGCGCGGAGACCGCGTTCCGCCGCGCCGTCGCGCTGGCGCCTGAAGCGGCTTTCGCCTGGAACAATCTCGCGGTCGTGCTTGCCGCTGGGCGCAATCTGGACGAGGCTGCCGACTGCTGCGCCAAGGCCATCGCGCTGCAGAACGGCTATGCCGATGCCCACGTGAACCTGGGCAATATCCGCGCCGAACAGGGCGATTTCGAAGCCGCGATCTCCGCCTACCGTGCCGCACTGGCCTCCGCACCCCATGCCGCCGACACTCTGGCCGCGCTGGCGCAGGCGCACTTCATGGCCGGCGACCTGGACGCGGCGGCCGACGAGGCCCGCAACGCCGTGGCGCTGGACGGCAACCAGCCGGACGCGCTCTCGACGGGGCACCGGCTTCTGCTCGAGACCTGCGCCTGGGACGAGGCCGATGCCATCGCCCCGCGCCTCGACGCCGCCAACACCGCGGCCATCGCCGCAGGGGTGCGCACGCCGGAACGGCCCTTCGCACACCTTGCCCGCAGCGATGATGGGCCCGCGCACCTGGCGCTGGCCGGCAGTTGGGCCGCCGAGGCCATCGCGCGAACCGCGGCAGCGCGCGCGGCCTTTGGGCCACCGGTGGCAGCCGCTGCGAAACCGCGCCTGACCATCGGCTATCTCTCCTGCGATCTGCGCAACCACCCGGTAGGCCAGCACCTTCTTGGCCTGTTCCCGGCCCATGACCGAGAGGCGTTGGCAGTGAACGCCTATGCCATCGGCCCGGACGACGGCGGTCCGGTCCGCGCCGCCCTGGCGGATGCGGCAGACACCTTCACCGACCTCGCGCAGGCCAGCCATCTAGAGGCGGCGCGACGCATCCGCACGGACGGGGTCGACATCCTTGTCGACCTGACCGGCTGGACCCGCCACGGCAGGCCGGAGATCGCTGCCCTGCGCCCGGCGCCGCTCCAGGTACTGTATTTCGGCCATCCGGGCACCGGCGGCGGCGACCTGTTCGACTACTGCATCGTCGACCCTGTGATTGTCCCGGCCGAGGAAGCAGGCCGGTTCAGCGAATCCCTTGCCTGGCTGAGCGGCTGCTACCAGCCAAATCCCCGGCCCGGCCCGCTACCCGATGCCCCCACCCGCGCCGAGATGGGGTTGCCCAGCGAGGCAGTCGTGCTTGCTGCACTGACCCAGAGTTACAAAATCGACCGGACGATGTTTTCCGTCTGGATTCGGCTGATGGCGGAAACACCGGATGCGGTGCTGTGGTTGCTGCGGGCGTCGCCCACGACCGAGGCGGCGCTGCGCCGGGCGGCAGAGGCCGGTGGCGTGGACGCAACCCGGCTGATTTTCGCGGATAAGTTGCCGCGCGACGAACACCTGGCGCGGCTGGCCTGCGCCGATCTGGTACTTGACACCCGCCTCTATAACGGCCACACGACCACCACGGACGCCCTGCTGGCGGGTGTGCCCGTGGTGGCGCTGGCAGGCGCACATTTTCCGGCCCGTGTTTCCGCCAGCATCCTCAAGGCCCACGGGCTGGAAGATCTCATCGCCGCGGACCTCGATGGCTTTGCCACCCTGGCCGGATCACTCGCCGGCGATGACGCGGCGCGGGCTGCCTTCCGCACCCGGATTGCCGAGACACGCGCCGACGCACCCCTGTTCAATCCCGACCGGATCGCGCGGGATTTGGAGCGACTCTATCGGGCCATGTGGACGCGGGCCGCGGCTGGCGAACCGCCCGCGCCCATCGGACCGGAGGCCTAGGATATGCGCTGGATGATGCGCTGGACCGGCCGGCTGCTGGTGGTGCTCGCAGTGCTGCTGTTGGGACCGGCAGCAACGGTGGCGACCGGACTGACCGACGTACAGCGGCCCTGGTGGGAAGGCCGCCGCGGCGGCAGCGTGGGCCATGCTCCGGACCCGGCAGCATACAAGGGCGCGGTGGTGCAGGTGTACGGCGCGCGGACCCGTGGCTGGCGTGGCGCCTTCGCGATTCATACCTGGGTCGCGGTGAAACGACCGGGCGCGGACGACTACACCCGCTACGAGGTGATCGGCTGGCGCTACTTCCGTGGTGGCCGTGCCCTGCAAATCCGCACGACGCCTGAGCCTGACGGCTGGTGGTTCGGCAATGAACCGCAGCTGCTCTACGACCTCCGGGGCCCCGCGGCGGCCAGCTTGATTCCGGAAATTGAGGCGGCGGTGGCAGCCTATCCCCACGCCGATTTTTATCGCACCTGGCCGGGGCCCAACAGCAACAGCTTCACCGCCCATGTCGGCCGCTCCGTGCCAGCGCTGGGCCTCGACCTGCCGCCCACCGCTATCGGCAAGGACTATCACGGCGCGCCGATCGGGCGTTCGCCTGGCGGGGGTCTCCAGGTGTCGTTGTTCGGCCTGGTCGGATTGCTTATCTCACCGGCGGAGGGCGTCGAGGTGAACCTGCTGGGCCTCAGCGTCGGGGTCGATCCGCTCCAGCCGGGCCTGCGATTGCCGGGGATCGGGCTGCTCTCACCAAACGCACCATGACCGCACCCCCTGCGCCGACCCCGCTGAATGGCTGGCACGTGCTGGCGGGGATCGGGGTGATGGCGATCTGGGGTATTAATTTCCCGGTCGCGAAGATCGCAGTGGCCGAGGTGCCGCCGGTGTTTTTGGTGGCAGTGCGCTACACCATCGTTGCCGCGCTGCTGCTGCCATTCGTGCCGCGCCCGCGCGGACGCATTGGGGCAATCGCGCTAGCCTCGATAACCATGGGCGCGTTGCATTTCGGGCTGATGTTCACGGCACTGACCATGATCGAGGGCAGCGTGGCAGCCATTGCCATCCAGACCCAGGTGGCCTTCTCAGCCTTGCTCGCAGCGGTGGTGTTCAATGATCCGCTCGGCTGGCGCCGCGCGCTCGGTATGGCGCTCGCGTTCGGTGGGGTCTTCCTGATCGCTGGCGGCGGCGATTACCTCGCAAACCCCTGGCCGCTGTTGTTGGTCATCGCCTCGGCGGTGGCGTGGGCGGTGGGCAATGTTCAGATCAAGCTGCTGGGTGAGGTTGATATCCTCAGCGTGAATGCTTGGATTACCCTGTTGGCGGCCCCGCAGTTGTTCGCCTTCTCGCTATTGATGGAAGACGGCCACATCGCTGCGGCGATAAACGCCAGCTGGGCGGTATGGGGGGCGCTGGGCTATCAGGTCGTGCTGGCCAGCATCTTCGGTTATTCGACCTGGTATTGGCTGAACCGCCGATACGAGGTGAACCAGGTGGTGCCGCTGACCCTGCTGATTCCTGTTTTCGGTGTGCTGGCCAGCGTGCTGATGCTGGGCGAGACGCTGTCTCCGGTGATGCTGGCAGGGGGCGCAGCGACCATTGCCGGCGTCGCGATCATCATTTGGCGGCGGCCGAGCGTGCCCCGGGCGGGAGGCTAGGCACAGTGGAGATTCGCGCGCATCCGTCGCCCAACCATGACATTCGCCCTGCGGGCGCAGTGGTGGACATGCTGCTGCTGCATTACACGGGCATGCAAAGCGCCGCCGCCGCGCTGGACCGGCTGTGCGATCCGGCCGCCGAAGTCAGCGCCCACTACCTGATCGACGAGGATGGCCGTGTCCTGCGCCTGGTGCCGGAGGACCGCCGCGCCTGGCACGCAGGGGTCGGCTCCTGGAAGGGCGCCACGGACCTTAACGCCCGCTCCATCGGCATTGAGTTGGTCAATCCGGGCCATGAGTTCGGCTACCGGCCCTTTCCGGAGCCCCAGATGGCGGCGCTGGAGGCGCTGGCATCCGATATCACCGCCCGTCACGCCATCGCGCCCGCGAGGGTGCTGGGGCATTCGGACGTGGCCCCGGCGCGCAAGCAGGATCCGGGGGAATGGTTCGACTGGGCGCGGCTGGCGGCGCGGGGCCTGGGCCTCTGGCCGGCGGCGGACTTCGCCGCCTCCGCCAACGCCCCGGCGCTCGCGCCCGGTGCGCAGGGTGCCGCAGTGGTGGATCTGCAGCTGGCGCTGGCCGCGATCGGCTACGACATCGCGGGCAGCGGCGTTTACGACCCGGATACCGCGACCGTGGTCGCCGCGTTCCAGCGCCATTTCCGGCCCAGCCAGATCGACGGCGTCGCCGACCCGGAGACCACAAGCCTCGCCCACCATCTCGCCGCCCGCAGCGGCTGAGTCAGCCAGCGCACGGCGCGGCGCAGGCAGACGCGGAACAGCCGCGCCCGCATCCGGCGTCCCCGGCGCAGATAGGGGCCGGGATCAATCAATGCCAAGCTCCGCTGCTGCGTCGTTGACGATGATCCTGTTTCATCTAACATGAAAGCAATCTCCTGCTGCCCCTTCGATATTGCGTATTGGAACTGAGGGTGACAAACGATCGCTTTTCATCAATACATGAATGAAATTCATCTATGAGCCGACGCTTGCCGCCCTTGGCCGGACTGGTCGCTTTCGATGAGGCAGCGCGCCATCTGAGCTTCCGCAAGGCTGCAGACGCGCTCAACATCACCCCGTCTGCGGTGAGTCACCGCATTGCCGGACTGGAGCAGGCGCTTGGCGTGCCGCTGTTCCGGCGCCAGCCGCGGCAGCTCTCACTGACTGAGGCGGGGGCGCGGCTGGTTGGGCCGCTCGCGTCGGCGCTCGACCAGGTGGGGGATGCAGCGGCTGCGATCAGCGCCCAGGCCCGCAATAGCCTGACGGTGACCACCGCGCCGACCTTCGCCATGCATTGGCTGCTGCCGCGGCTGGGGCAATTTCGCCAGCGCCATCCCGACATCGATGTGCGGGTCAGCATCGATACACGGTTGATCGATTTCCGGCACGAAGACGTCGATGCGGGGATCCGGTTCGGCCGGGGCGGCTGGCCCGGCCTTTCTGCGCGGCTGGTGCTGCGCGAGGACCTGACCGCGGTGTGCAGTCCGCGCCTGCTGTATGGCGACCCGCCGCTGCGGCTGCCCGATGACCTGCGCCACCATACCCTGCTGCATTACGGGCAGCGGCCGGATGACTGGCGCTTCTGGCTCACCGCCGTCGGAGTGGGCGGGATCGACCCAGATGCAGGCCCCCGATTCGAGACCCTCAGCCTGGCCACCCAGGCTGCATCGGAAGGCCTCGGCATAGCCATTGCCGACCCCGGGCTGGTGGCAGATGACCTGCGCCGTGGCCGGCTGGTACAGCCCTTCGACCAGAAGATCGCCGCCGACAGCGGCCATTATCTGGTGCATCCGCCAGCAGCCGAGGAGGACCCGCGTATCCGGGCCTTTGCAGACTGGCTGTTCGAGGCGGTCGCCGACGGCGCTTGAGTCAGGCGGCCTGATTTCTCATATTCCCGAAGCCAGACGGCCGGATGGCCGCTCTTCGCTCAGGCGGAGGGAGGAAAGTCCGGGCTCCACGGGAACACGGTGCCGGGTAACGCCCGGCGGGGGCGACCCCAGGGATAGTGCCACAGAAAGCAAACCGCCTGACCCTCGGGCCAGGTAAGGGTGAAAGGGTGCGGTAAGAGCGCACCGCGCGGCCGGCGACGGCGGCGGCAAGGTAAACCCCACCGGGAGCAAGACCGGATAGGGGCGGAACATTCGGGGCAACCCGGATACAGCCAGTTTCCCGGCTGTCCGCCCGGGTAGGTCGCGCGAGGCGTCCGGCGACGGGCGTCCCAGATGAATGGCCATCCCCGCCGCACCGGCGGGACAGAACCCGGCTTACAGGCCGTCTGGCATTTTTCCGGCGCAAATGCCGTCTTGCGAACATAATGAGAACAAAATACCGCCGCGGTGCTGTGGCGCCCTATACATGGTAGGGCCTGGGGCCCGGCGTCCGACATCTTGTGACTATTGTTCGACAGTATTTCGAAGGCCGAATAATTATCCACAGATTGAGGATATTTATTAGTAAGTCCCATTGACGCCCATATTAGCCCATGGTATCCCATATTGTCCCATAAGCAGGCAAAGACCGCCTGAAATCGGGACAACGCGATGACCGGAAACGACAGAAACGGATACGGGGGCCGGCCGGAACAAGAAGATGGCGTTGTTCTACGGAACCTATTTGAACAAGGTCGACCGCAAGGGGCGGGTTTCGGTGCCCGCGCCGTTCCGTGCCGTGCTGGACAAGCGCGCGGCCAGCGGCATCATCCTGCGGCCGTCGCATAAGGTTCCCGCCCTAGACGTCTATACTGTCGAATATTTCGAACGTCTGAACAGCCGCCTCGGAGAAATGGACGTGTTCTCCGACGAGCAGGATGAGCTTGCCCTGGCGCTGTTCGGTGATGCCCGCGAGCTGGCCTTCGACACCGAAGGCCGCATCATGCTGCCGCGCGACCTGCTGGAGCGGATTGGCGTCGGCGCGTCCGCCGCCTTCATCGGGCGGGGCGAGAGCTTCCAGATCTGGGAGCCAGAGACCGCCGAGGCGCAAAAGCAGGCCGCCATCGAGCGCGCCCGCGCGAAGGGCGTCACCTTGCCGATGCGCGGACCCGGAGGCGCGTCGTGAATGCCCCCCACATCCCGGTGATGCTGGCGGAGGTGCTGGCTGCCATCGCGCCCCGCGACGGTGCGATCTATGTAGACGGCACCTTCGGCGCAGGCGGTTACAGCCGCGCCCTGCTGGACGCCGCGGACTGCCGTGTGGTCGGCATCGACCGTGACCCCGACGCGCTGGCCGCGGGCGCGGCGATGGCGGATGCATCGGACGGACGGCTGACGCTCATGGAGGGGCGCTTCGGCACCATGGATAGCCTGCTGCGCGCCGGCGGGATCGAGGCAGTGGACGGCGTTGCCCTGGATATCGGCGTATCGTCGATGCAGCTCGACCGGCCCGAACGGGGTTTTTCCTTCCGCGGCGACGGCCCCCTCGATATGCGCATGGGCCGTGACGGCCCCAGCGCCGCCGATGTGGTCAACAGCCTGCCGGAACGCGAGCTGGCGGACATCATCTACAAGTATGGCGAAGAACGCCGCGCCCGGCAGATCGCCAAGGCGATCGTCGGCACCCGCGGCGACCGGCCGTTCACCCGCACCGGCGAGCTGGCCGACCTGGTGCGCGGCGTAGTCGGGCGCAGCCATGACGGTGTTGATCCTGCGACGCGCACGTTCCAGGCCCTGCGAATCTATGTAAATGACGAACTGGGCGAACTGGACCGCGGCCTGAACGCGGCGGAGCGGATGCTGCGCCCGGGCGGCCGTCTCGCGGTGGTGACGTTCCATTCGCTGGAAGACCGCCGGGTGAAGACCTTCCTGCGTGCCCGCAGCGGCGACGCGCCGCGCCCGTCGCGCCACCTGCCGCCGGCAGTATCCGCGCCCGCCACTTTCAGCCAGCTCGGCCGCCGCGCCCAGCGCCCTGGCGCTGCCGAGACCGACGCCAACCCGCGCGCCCGCTCCGCCCGGTTGCGCGCCGCCGAACGCACCGATGCCCCGTGCATGGAGGACGCTCGATGATCAAACGCTCCACCCTGCTCGCCACCATGCTGGCGCTGGCCGCCGGCGTGACCCTGTTTGTCGTCAAATACAAGGTACAGGCGCTGGAGGATGAACTGGCCGCCCTGCGCACCGAGGTCGCCGACGCCCGTGCCGCGATCCATGTGCTTCATGCGGAATGGAACCATCTTACGGACCCGCAGCGGCTGGCGTCACTGAATGAGCGGCATCTCGGCCTGGTGCCCATGGGGGCCGGCCACTACGGCGCCATTGAGGATATTCCCCTGCGCGGCCCGGCTGCGTCGGACCAGGTCGCCGAGACCGAGAAGCCGGAGGCCCGGTGACCCACCCCACCCGCATCGTCCGCATCGACGGCGCTGGCAAGCAGGCGCTGGAAACCGGCCGCACCCGTTTGCTGGTCGCCGGTGCGGTGTTTGCACTCGCCTTCGCGACCATCGGCGGGCGGCTGGTCGACATCACCATTGGCGGCAGCGCCCCGGCCCCGCGCCTCGCACAGCACAGCCACGACGCGGCGCCGGTGGTGCAGCGCGCAGACATCGTCGACCGTAACGGTGTACTGCTCGCCACCAGCCTGCCGGCCGCCGGCCTTTATGCGGATGCGCGGCGGATCGACGACCCGGCGGACGCGGCGCGGCAGCTCGCCGGCGTGCTGCCGCATCTCGATGTCGCGGATGTGGCCGGCAAACTCGCCTCAGGACGCAGCTTCGTCTGGCTCGACCGGACCCTGACCCCGCGCCAGCAGCATGCCGTGAACGCGCTCGGCATCGTCGGACTAGAGTTCGAGCCGACCGAACGGCGGGTCTACCCCCAGGGCCGCCTCGCAGTACATGTGCTGGGGGCCACCGATGTGGACAACAAGGGCCTGAAGGGCGTCGAGCGGCGTTTCGACGAGACTCTGTCAAAAGGCGGGGATGCGCTGGCGCTCAGCATCGACATCCGGGTTCAGCATGTCCTCGCCGATGAGCTGCGCCGTGCCATGCAGACCTTCGAGGCCGTCGGTGCCGCCGGCACCGTGATGGACGCGCGAAGCGGCGAGGTCCTGGCGATGGTCTCCTTCCCTGACTACGAGCCAAAGGACATCGGTGCAGCGGATGCCGATTCGCGCTTCAACCGAATCACGCTTGGGGTCTACGAGCTCGGCAGCACCTTCAAGCTGTTCAACACCGCGATGGCGCTGGACAGCGGCGCGGTCCGCCTCGAAAGCCGGTACGACGCGACCCGGCCACTGCGGGTGGCGCGCTTCGCAATCCGCGACTTCAAGCCACAGGCGCGCTGGCTATCGGTGGCAGAGATCCTGCTGCATTCCTCCAACATCGGGTCGGCGCAGATGGCGCTTGATGTCGGCGGCCGCGCCCAGCGCGACTTCCTCGCCGGCCTCGGCATGCTCTCGCCGCTGCCGGTCGAATTGCCGGAAGTGGGCGACCCTCTCTATCCCGCGCCCTGGCGCGACATCAACACCATGACGATCTCCTTCGGACATGGCATTGCGGTCAGCCCGCTGCACCTGGCGGGCGGCGTCGCCGCAGTGGTCAACGGCGGGCGCTACAATCCGCCGACCCTGCTGCGCCGCGAGGCGGATGTTGCCACGGGCACCCGGGTGATCCGCCCCGATACGTCGGCAACCATGCGCAAGCTGATGCGCGCAGTGGTCAGCGACGGTACTGGCGGTAACGCCAAGGCGCACGGCTTCCGGGTCGGTGGCAAGACCGGTACGGCGGAGAAGCAGCGCGGCGGCCGCTACGCCCGCAAGTCGCTGATCTCGTCCTTCGTCGCGGCCTTCCCGATGGACGATCCGCAGTATGTGGTGTTCGCCCTGCTCGACGAGCCGAAGGGCAACAAGCAGACATTCGGTTACGCGACCGGCGGCTGGGTGGCCGCCCCGGTGGCGGGCGCGACGATCCGGCGCATCGCGCCGATGCTCGGCGTCACACCAAGGCAAGAAGACGATCCGCAAGTCATCGAGGCGCTGCATCTCGACCTGCCCGGCGCGGAGGGCGCGCCGGGCCGCGAGGTGCGGCATCGCAAGCCGGCCCCAACGGAAACAGGGCCGCAGCTTGCTTCTTTCTGAGCTGATAGCGGGGAGCGGCGACGGCATCATGGATGCAACGTTCGAACGAGACCGCGAGATCAAGGGCCTGACGGCCGATTCGCGTGAGGTGGAGGAGGGCTTCCTGTTCGCCGCTCTGCCGGGCGCGCAGCTGGACGGCCGTGACTTCATCGACGAAGCCGTGGGCCGTGGCGCCGCCGCCGTGCTGGTGCCGGCCGCCTCAGAGCTTCCCGCGCTGACAGCCCCGGACGGTGCGCCGGTGGCGGTGATCGGCGACGGCCAGCCGCGGCGGCGCCTGGCGCGCATGGCCGCCTTCTTCTTCGGCCGCCAGCCCGAGTACATCGCCGCGGTGACCGGTACCAACGGCAAGACCTCGGTGGTGCATTTCCTGCGCCAGATCTGGGACCATGCCGGCCATTCGTCGGCGAGCCTCGGCACACTGGGCCTCGACGCACCGGGCATGCCCGCCGGTGCCAACCTGACCACACCCGATCCCGTCGACCTGCACCGTCGGCTTGCCGCATTGGCCGCCGCCGGAATCGACCGGCTGGCGATGGAGGCGTCGAGCCATGGACTCGACCAGCAGCGGCTGCACGGGGTTGCGGTCGACGCCGCGGCCTTCACCACCTTCTCGCGCGACCATCTCGACTACCATCACGATGCGGAGTCCTACCTCGCCGCCAAGCTGCGGCTGTTCAGCGAGGTCATGGATAAGGGCGGCGTTGCTGTGCTCAACGCCGAGTTGCCGGCAGAGGTGCTGGCGGCCGCCACTGAGGTGTGCCGGGCACGCGACCACGAGGTCCTCACCTACGGCACCGGCGGCAACGACGTGAAGCTGCAGTCGCGCACCCCGCTGCCCGACGGGCAGGACGTGGAATTCACCGTCGCCGGCCAGCGCCACTGGCTGCGGCTGCCACTGATCGGCGTTTTCCAGGCGCAGAACTTGTTGGGCGCCCTGGCTCTGGCGCGGGTCTGCGGCGGCGACACCGACTCGGCTATCGCCGCGCTGCCCCATGTCGCTGGCGCGCCGGGCCGCATGCAGCTTGCAGCCACCCGCGCGAACGGCGGTGCAGTCTATGTTGATTACGCCCACACCCCAGACGCGCTGACCCACGTGCTGCGCGCCTTGCGCGCCCACTGCCAGGGGCGGCTGATGGTGGTGTTCGGCGCCGGTGGCGACCGGGATGCCGGCAAGCGGCCGCTGATGGGGGCCGCCGCAGCGCAGTTCGCCGACACGGCCATCGTGACCGACGACAATCCGCGCAGCGAGGACCCGGCAGCAATCCGTGCCGAGATCATGGCCGCCTGCCCCGAGGCCCGCGAAATCGGTGACAGGGCCGAGGCGATCCGTGCCGCGGTGGCCGATCTCCAGGCGGGCGACCTGCTGGTGGTGGCCGGTAAAGGCCATGAGACGGGCCAGACCGTCGGCGACCAGACCCTGCCGTTCGATGACATCCAAGAGACCCGCGCCGCGGTTGCGGAGATCGAGGGAGGCGCATGAACGAGGCGCTATGGACCGGCATCGCGGTGGTCGAGGCCACCGGCGGACGTCCCACCCAGGCCGACCCGTCGGCCTGGCAAGCGTCCGGCGTGTCGATCGACAGCCGCACTGTCGCGCCCGGGGACCTGTTCGTTGCGATCCGCGGCGACCGCCATGATGGCCACCGGTTCACCGCTGAAGCCTTCGCTGCCGGCGCCGCTGCCGCCATCGTCGACTCGCCGGTCGAAGGGCTTGCGCCCGACGCGCCCCTGGTCTGGGTCGAGGACACCACCGAGGCGCTGCGCGCCCTGGCCCGCGCGGCGCGGACCCGCAGCAACGCGCGCATCTGCGGCATCACCGGCAGCGTCGGCAAGACCGGCACCAAGGATGCCCTGACCCGGGCGCTTTCAGCGCAAGGCAAGACCCACGCGAGCGCCGGAAACCTGAACAACCATTGGGGTCTACCGCTAAGCCTCGCGCGCTTGCCGGCGGATGCCCGCTTCGCGGTGTTCGAGATGGGCATGAACCATGCCGGGGAGATCGCCGCGCTCACGCGGCTTGCGAGGCCCCACGTTTCGATCATCACCGCTATTGCCCCGGTGCATCTGGAGTTCTTTGAGTCCATCGAAGGCATCGCCGACGCCAAGGCGGAGATCTTCGAGGGCATGGACAGCAGCGGCGTTGCGGTCCTCAACGCCGATGACGATTTTTTCGAGCGCCTGCGCACGGCAGCCGCCGTCCGGGGCATCGCAACCATCCTGTCCTTCGGCGCCGGTCCCGGCTGCGACGCCCGACTGGTCTCACTCGATGCCGGTGCGATGGGCAGCACCCTGCGCGCCGAGGTGGCGGGCAAGACGGTGGATTATCGCCTCGACATGCCTGGCGAACACTGGGCGCGGAACAGCCTGGCGGTGCTTGCTGCCGCCCACGCCCTCGGCGCGGATACCGCAGCCGCTGCAGCCGCACTGGCCGGACTTGAGCCGGCGGAAGGGCGCGGCCAGCGCTTCTCTGCGCCGGTCGATGGCGGCACCGTGACCGTGATCGACGAGAGCTATAATGCGAGCCCGCCCGCGATGCGCGCCGCCCTGCGGGTGCTGGCTGGCACCCCGGCTGATGGGGGACGGCGGATTGCCGTCCTCGGCGACATGCTGGAGCTGGGCGAGGCCGGCGGCGTGCTGCACGCCGCGCTGGCCGAAGAGATCAACAGCCTGGATATCGACCTGGTATTCACCGCGGGGCCGCTGATGGCGCGCCTCGACCGGGCGCTGCCGGAGGCCCGGCGCGGCGGTCACGCCGGAACCGCCGAGAAATTGGTGCCGATGCTGCTCTACGGGCTGCGCCCTGGCGACGTGCTGAGCGTCAAGGGATCGCTGGGCAGCCGTATGGGCCGGGTCATCGACGCCCTGCGCGACCTCTCCAAGACGCCGCGACGCGCGGCAAACGGGGAGTAGCGCCGGTGCTTTTCAACCTGCTGGTACCGCTGGCCGATCAGGTGCCCGTCTTCAACCTGTTCCGGTATCTCACCTTCCGCACTGGCGGATCGGTGCTGACCGCGCTGTTCATCAGTTTCTTACTGGGCCCGGCGGTGATCCGTTGGCTGCGCGACAAGCAGGGTAACGGCCAGCCGATCCGAGCCGACGGTCCCGAGAGCCACCTGCTGAAGAAGAAAGGCACGCCCACCATGGGCGGCTTCCTGATCCTGCTGGCGCTGACCGTGGCCACGGTGCTGTGGGCGGACCTCACCAACCATTACGTCTGGGTGGTGCTGATCGTCACCATCGGGTTCGGTGCGATCGGCTTCGCCGACGACTACTTGAAGGTCACACGCGCGAATAGCCGCGGTGTGCCAGGCAAGATCAAACTGGTCGCGGAACTGCTGATCGCCGGCGTGGCGGCCTGGTACCTGGCCGGAATCAGCCCGGATGACCTGTCCTGGCAGGTGGCGGTGCCGTTCCTTAAGAACCTGCTGATCGACATGGGAATCCTGTTCATCCCGTTTGCCATGTTCGTGATGGTCGGCGCATCGAACGCGGTCAATCTCACCGACGGCCTCGACGGGCTGGCCATTGTCCCGGTGATGATCGCGGCTGGTTGCTTCGCGCTGATTTCCTACCTGGTGGGTAACGCGATCTTCTCCGGCTACCTGCAAATCCACTACGTAGCGGGGGTTGGCGAACTCGCCGTATTTTGCGGCGCACTGGTCGGCGCCGGCCTCGGCTTCCTGTGGTTCAACGCACCCCCCGCCTCGGTGTTCATGGGCGACACCGGCTCGCTATCCCTGGGTGGCGCACTGGGCGCCGTCAGCGTGGCGACCAAGCATGAACTGGTGCTGGCCATCATCGGCGGCCTGTTCGTGCTGGAAACCGTCTCGGTCATCGTCCAGGTCGCGTCGTTCAAGCTCACCGGCAAGCGGGTGTTCCGCATGGCCCCGCTGCACCACCACTTCGAACAGAAGGGCTGGGCGGAATCGACCATCGTCATCCGGTTTTGGATCATCGCCACGGTGCTGGCGCTGATCGGCCTGTCCACCCTGAAGCTGAGGTAAGCGGATGATAGACGTCTCCGCATACCGTGATCGGCCCATCGGGGTCATGGGGCTGGGCCGGTCTGGCCTCGCGACCGCACGGGCGCTGGCTGCCAGCGGCGCGCTGGTCCGCGCCTGGGATGACGGCGCCGCGGCACGCGATGCAGCGGCCGCCGAGGGAATCCCGGTGGTCGATCTCGCCGCGGGCGGACTTGACGGCCTCGACACCCTGGTGCTCAGCCCCGGTATTCCGCACAGCTTCCCACAGCCGCACCCGGTAGCCGCCGCCGCGCAGGCCGCAGGCTGCCGGATCGTCTGCGACGTTGAACTGCTGGGCCAGAGCCAGCCCGAGGCGCAGTTCTTCGGCATCACTGGCACCAACGGCAAGTCCACCACCACTGCGCTGGTCGGGCATATCCTGGCGCGCGCTGGACGCAGCATCGCGGTGGGCGGCAACCTCGGCCCGCCGGTCCTCGATATGCCGCCCCTCGGCAGCGACGGCACCTATGTGCTGGAGATGTCGTCCTACCAGCTGGAACGGACCTTCTCGATCGCCTTTGACGTGGCGGTGCTGCTCAACATCAGTGCCGATCATCTCGACCGCCACGGCGGCTGGCACGGCTATGTCGCCGCCAAGCGCCGCATCTTCGACGGCCAAGGTGCGGGCGATACGGCCATCGTTGGCGTCGATGACGACGAGGGCCTTGCGGTGTGCGGCCTGCTGCGCAGCGCTGGCAGCGTGCAGGTCGTGCCGGTCTCCGGCGACAGCGTGCTCAGCGCCGGGGTACATGCAGCGAATGGCATCCTGACCGATGCGCGCGACGCCGAGCCGACAACCATTTGTAAGCTGAATGGCCACCGCACCCTGCCCGGCATCCATAACCGCCAGAACGCCGCGGCGGCTACGGCGGTGGCGCTCAGCGCCGGGATCGACCGTGCCGTCATCGCCGACGCTATCGCCGATTTCCCGGGCCTGCCCCATCGCCAGGAACTGGTGGCAGAGAAGGGCGGCATCGCCTTCGTCAACGACAGCAAGGCGACCAACGCTGACGCGGCGGAGAAGGCGCTCGGCTGCTATGACCGGATTTACTGGATCGCCGGCGGAGAGGCCAAAGCCGAGGGCATCGCGCCGCTGCGCGGCCTGTTCGGCCGGGTCGCCCACGCCTACCTGATCGGCGAATCCGCCAACGCTTTTGCTGCCACCCTGGGTGACGCGGTGCCACATACCGTGAGCGGCAGCCTTGAGCGCGCGCTCGACGCCGCTGCTGACGCGGCACGTGCCGATGCCGCTGCCAACCCAGTGGTACTGCTGTCACCGGCCGCCGCATCGTTCGATCAGTTCCCAAGCTTCGAGGCCCGCGGCGATCTATTCCGTCAGCGCGCCCGCGCCCTGACGGAGGGCTGGGCATGAGCCTCTCGCGCGCCGATACCAGCCTGATCGGACGCTGGTGGTGGACGGTGGACCGCTGGACGCTGGCGGCCCTGACCGCACTGCTCGCCTGCGGCGGCCTGCTGGCGCTCGCCGCGAGCCCGCCGGTTGCCGAGCGAATCGGCCTGGAGAGCTTCTATTTCGCGCGGCGCCAGTTCCTCTACCTGCCTGCCGCGGCTGCGGTGCTGCTGGCGGTCTCGCTGCTCAGCCCGCGCGGGGTCCGGCGGCTTGCCCTCGCCGTGTTCCTGGGTGCTTGGACACTGTCCCTTGCCGCCGCCCTGATCGGCCCGGAGATCAAGGGCGCGCAGCGCTGGCTGCTGCTGCCCGGCTTCTCTCTGCAGCCCAGTGAATTCCTCAAGCCCAGCTTCGCAGTGATTGCCGCCTGGATGTTCGCCGAACAGCACCGGCCGGGCGGTCTGCCGGGCAACCGCATCGCCACAGCGCTGTTTGCCATCGTGGTGTCGGTGCTGCTGCTGCAGCCCGACATCGGCATGAGCGTCGTGGTCACCGCCGTCTGGTTCGGCCAGTTCTTCCTTGCCGGCCTGTCGCTGGTCTGGGTTGGAGTGATGATCCTGGGCGGCATCGCCGCCGCCGTCGCTGCCTATTTCACCTTTCCCCATGTCAGCAGCCGGGTGGACCGCTTCCTCGACCCTGCGTCGGGCGACAGCTTCCAGATCACCAAGTCGCTTGAGGCATTCCGAAACGGCGGCGCATTCGGCACCGGCCCCGGCGAAGGCACGGTAAAGGGCGTGCTGCCCGACGCCCATTCAGATTTCGTCTTCGCAGTGGCGGGCGAGGAGTTCGGCACCCTGTTCTGCCTTCTGCTGGTCGGCCTGTTCGCCTTCGTGGTTCTGCGGGGCTTCAACCGGCTGTTCCAGGGCAACGACCTGTTCACCATGTTGGCAGGCGCCGGCCTGCTCGCCGTGTTCGGCCTGCAGGCTGTGATCAACATGGCCTCGGCCCTGCATCTGATGCCCACCAAGGGCATGACCCTGCCCTTTCTGTCCTATGGCGGCTCGTCGCTCCTGGCGTTGGCGCTGACCATGGGGATGGTTCTTGCCCTTACCTGCAAACGGCCCGAAGGCGACGGCGCCGGGAGAACGCGATGGTAGCCATGCCCCAGGGACAACTCGCCGTACTCGCCGCCGGTGGCACGGGCGGCCATCTCTTCCCGGCCCAGGCCCTGGCCGAGGAGCTGCTCGCGCGGAAATGGCGCGTCGTGCTGGCCACAGACCGGCGCGGCACGAACTATCCGGGCGCGCTGGCAACGATCCGGCGCTACGAACTCCGCAGCCGAGGCCTCGCCGGCGCTGGCTGGTTCGGCGCCCTGCGCGGCATGGCCGAGCTCGGCATCGGGCTGGTACAGGCGCGCGATATGATCAAGGGCCTGACGCCGGATGTCGTAGTCGGATTCGGCGGCTATGCCAGCGCGGCACCCCTGATGGCAGCGCACCATTTCGGCGTACCGACCCTTTTGCACGAACAAAACGCGGTGCTGGGCCGCGCCAACCGGTTCCTCAGCCGCCGCGCCACCAGCATCGCCACCTCGTTTGAGAAGACCAGCGGCATTGCCGAGGCGCTCGCCGGGAAGGTAACGCTGACCGGCAACCCGGTACGGCCCGGCATTCTCGCGCTGTCCGATCTGCCGCGCCCCCTGCCGTCCGCCGAGGGCCCGACACGCGTTCTCGTCCTCGGCGGCAGTCAGGGTGCAAGCGTGTTTTCCCGGATCATCCCGGCGGCGCTGGAAAAGATGCCGGAATACCGGCGCAAGGCGCTCTACCTGTCCCAGCAGTGTCGGCCCGAGGACCTCGAACGGGTCAAGCGCGCCTATGCCCGTCTGGGGGTCAGTGCCGACCTCGCCACCTTCTTCGATGACATGCCGGCACGGCTTGCGGGCAACCACCTGGTGATCTCGCGCGCGGGTGCATCCACCGTCGCCGAGGTCCGCGCGGTCGGCATCCCGGCCATCCTGGTGCCCTACCCTTACGCAACCGACGATCATCAGACCGCAAACGCGCGCGCGGTCGAGGATGCCGGAGGCGCCTGGCTGATGCCGGAGTCGGCCTTTACGGCGGAGGCGCTGGCCTCGCGCCTCGAGACCCTGATGATGCTGCCGAACACACTGAACAAGGCAACCGAGGCGGCGCGTCAGAGCGCCCGCACCGACGCCACCCAGCGGCTTGCCGACCTGGTTGGCAAGCTGGTCGGCGCCGACGGCGATGCTGGCGACAGCTTCGTCAGCCATGCCCCCGCCGTTCGGGAGCCCGCGGAATGAAGGCGCTGCCCCTTTCCATCGGCACGATCCATTTCGTTGGGATCGGCGGTATCGGCATGAGCGGCATCGCCGAGATCATGCACAACCTGGGTTACCAGGTGCAGGGCAGCGACCTGGCCGAGAGTGCCAACGTCGCGCGCCTGCGCGCCATGTCGATCCCGGTTTCCATTGGCCATCGCGCGGAGAACCTGGGCGAGGCATCGGTTGTCGTCGTCTCATCGGCAGTCGACGGTGCCAATCCGGAGATCCAGGCCGCGCGCGAGCGGCTGGTACCCGTGGTGCGCCGGGCGGAAATGCTGGCGGAGCTAATGCGCCTGAAATGGTCCATCGCGGTCGCCGGGACCCACGGCAAGACAACGACCACCTCAATGGTCGCGGCACTCCTCGACGGCGCCAACATGGATCCGACGGTGATCAACGGCGGCATCATCAACGCCTACGGCACCAACGCCCGGCTCGGCGCCGGCGACTGGATGGTGGTTGAGGCCGATGAGTCCGACGGCACCTTCGTCAAGTTGCCCGCCACCATCGCCCTGGTCACCAACATCGACCCCGAGCATATGGACTTCTACGGGTCGTTCGACACCCTGCGCGCCGCCTTCAAGACCTTCGTGCGCAACATCCCGTTTTATGGATTCGCGGTCCTGTGCCTCGACCATCCGCAGATTCAGGCGATGATCCCGGACCTGTCGGAGCGCCGGATCATCACCTATGGCTTCAGCCCGCAGGCTGACGTACGCGCGGAGAACCTCCGCATGAACCCGGACGGCACCCTGTTCGACATGGTGCTGACGACCCGCGGCGGGGCCGGAGACGTCGACGACGAGAGCCGGGTGTGGGCAGACATGCGCCTGCCCATGGTCGGCAAGCACAACGTACAGAATGCGCTTGCCGCGCTCGCTACCGGCATCGAGATGGGCATGGACGAGGAAGCCCTGCGGCGCGGCCTCGGCGCCTTCGCCGGCGTGAAGCGGCGCTTCACCTGCACCGGCACCGCGGACGGCGTTACCGTGATCGACGACTACGGCCATCACCCTGTGGAGATTTCCGCGGTGCTGGCAGCCGCGCGCGCCGCCGGGCGCGGCAAGGTGGTCGCGGTGGTACAGCCCCATCGCTATTCGCGGCTTGAGAGCCTGTTCGACGACTTCTGCACCTGTTTCAACGACGCAGACGTGGTCATCGTCGCCGATGTTTATGCCGCCGGCGAGAAGCCCATCGAGGGCGTCGACCGGGATGCCCTGGTGCATGGCCTGCGCGAGCGCGGCCACCGGCATGTCCTGCCGCTGGCGAGCCGCGACGACCTGGCCGCGATGGTGCGCGACATCGCTGCGCCGGACGACCTGGTGGTCTGCCTCGGCGCCGGCAACATCACCCAGTGGGCGCACGCGCTGCCCGAGGAGCTGGTGCAGCTGTCCGGCGGCGCACGACAGGAGGCGCGCGGATGATGGCTGCGCACCACGTGCAGGAAGGACTGCTCGGCCGGCTGCCGCCGGTGCGCGGTTCGCTGCGCGCGAACGCACCGCTGCATCGCTATACATGGTTCAGGGTCGGCGGTCCGGCGGAAGTGCTTTTCGAGCCCGCCGATATCGACGACCTGTGCGATTTCCTCGCCGCGCGGCCCGGCGGCGTGCCGGTAACTTTGATCGGCGTTGGCTCCAACTTGCTGGTACGCGACGGGGGTATCCCGGGCGTGGTGATCCGGCTGGGGCGCGGCTTCGCCGACATCACGGCGATTTCGCACGGCGATAAGCCGGCCATGCGCGCCGGCGCCATGGCGCTCGACCTGCGGGTCGCGCTGGAAGCCCAGGCCGCCGAAGTCGCCGGGCTGGAGTTCCTCAGCGGCATTCCCGGCACCATCGGCGGCGCGCTTCGCATGAATGCCGGCGCCTACGGCCGGGAGATCGCCGACGTGCTGCTGTCCGCCCAGGCAGTTGACGGCACGGGCACCCGCCACAGCCTGACGCCGGCTGACCTGGACTTCTCCTACCGCCACAGCGCCCTGCCTGACGATTGGATCGTCACCGCCGCGATCCTGCAGGGCGAGGCTGGAGACGGAGACGCAATCGCCACCCGCATCGACGCTATTCGCGCCGAGCGCGAGGAAAGCCAGCCGACCCGCGCGCGCACCGGCGGCAGCACTTTCAAGAACCCGCGTGGTTCCCGCGCCTGGGAACTGATCGACGCCGCCGGCTGCCGTGGCCTGAAGCGCGGCGGCGCGATGGTCTCGCAAAAGCACTGCAACTTCCTGATCAACACCGGCGACGCCAGCGCCGCCGATATCGAAGGCCTCGGCGAGGAAGTGCGCCGCCGGGTCCACGCCCATAGCGGCGTCACGCTGGCGTGGGAAATCCGCCGCGTCGGCGTCCCTGCCGGGGACATCGCCGCCGTGGCCGACGGAGATGCGCCGTGACCGCCGTCCATGTCGCTGTGCTGAAGGGGGGCTGGTCCGCCGAACGCGAGGTGTCGCTGTCGAGCGGCGCAGAAGTTGGCCGCGCCCTGCGCGACGCCGGCTACCGGGTGAGCGAGATCGACGTGACCCGCGACCTGGGCGCCCTGATGGCCGCCCTCACCCCCGCGCCTGATGTCGTGTTCAACGCCCTGCATGGCCGATATGGCGAGGATGGCTGCATCCAGGGCGTGCTGGAAATGATGGGCGTGCCCTACACCCACTCGGGAATCACCGCCTCGGCGATGGCGATGGACAAGCCGGTGGCCAAGCGCCTGTTCAAGCAGGCAGGCATCCCGGTCGTTGCCGACAAGGTGGTGAGCCGCGACGAAATCATGGCCGGCGACGTGCTGCCGCGCCCCTACGTGGTGAAGCCCGTGAACGAGGGCTCCAGCGTCGGCGTGCGCATTGTCCAGGAAGGCGACAACAGCCCGCTGGGCGCATCTGCCGACGACTGGCCGTTCGGTGACCGGGTGATGGTGGAAACCTTCGTACCGGGCCGCGAGCTGACTGTCGCCGTGATGGGCGACCGCCCGCTGGCGGTAACCGAGATCGCTACCGACCGCGGCTTCTACGACTACGACGCCAAGTACGCCGAGGGCGGCTCGCACCACGTGGTGCCGGCGGAAATCCCCGCCGACGTCTACGACAGCGCCATGGCGCTGGGCCTGCGGGCGCACGAGACCCTGGGCTGCCGGGGCGTGACCCGCGCTGACCTGCGTTACGACGACACCCGGGGCGCGCCCGGCACGCTGGTGATGCTGGAAGTGAACACGCAGCCTGGCATGACGCCAACATCACTGGTGCCCGAGCAGGCCGCCGCGGTCGGCATCGACTTCAAGCAGCTCGTGAGCTGGATGGTGGAGAACGCCGCATGCGACGCGTGAGCGATGCCAGCAACGACCTGACGGTGGTCGCCTGGGCCGATGCCGGCCGGCGCCCGGCGCAGCGCCGCAGCGTTGCCCGGCGCACCGCGCGCGGCGCCCTGGCGCTGATGCTGCTGACGGGTCTTGCGGCTGGCGCTGTCGGATCAACTTGGCTTTGGCAGACCGGACGCCTGCATCCGGTTACCGATGACCTGCGCACCCGGGCCGAGGCAGCGAGCGCGAGCCAGGGGTTGGTCATCGCCGACATCATGCTGATCGGCCGCGAGCTTGCGGACCGCGATGCCATCGGTGCTGCACTTCGCGCCGAGCCGGGGGCGCCGATCCTCGCCTTCGATCCCGAGGCGGCGCGCGCGCGGCTGTTGGACGTGCCGTGGGTCCGCGAGGCGCGAGTCGCGCGGCGGCTACCCGGCACCATCGTCGTGACGATGCAGGAATTCAGCCCGTTTGCCATGTGGCAGCGCGACGGGCGCTTCGCCCTGATCGACCGGGAAGGCGCAGTGATTTTGGATGCTGCCCGGCACGGTGAGGCCGCCCTCGCCCCCTTCACCAGCCTGCCGCAGATCGTCGGCGCCGGGGCGCCGGTTGCGGCGGCCCCGCTGATCGACAAATTGGCCGCCTTCCCCGAACTCGCAGTGCGGCTGCGCGCAGCAGTGCGGGTGGCCGACCGCCGCTGGGACCTGACCCTGGAGCCGGACATCCTGGTGCGGTTGCCGGAGGACGGCTGGCCCGAGGCGCTTGCCAAGCTGGCGGCGCTTCAAGGCGACAAGCAACTGCTCGACCGGGCGGTCGCCGCCATCGACATGCGGCTGCCGGACCGGCTGGTGCTGCGCCCGCTCGACAGCGGCGCCAAGGAGGGGCCGGCATGAGCGGCATGCTGCTGAACGGGCGTAAGCGCGCCAACGGCAAGGGCCGCCAGCGCAGCGGCCTGATCGCTGCGCTCGATCTCGGCACCACCAAAATCTGCTGCCTGATCGCGCGGGTCGAGGACGACGGCGCGATCAAGGTTGTCGGCATTGGCCATCAGCGCTCCGCCGGGCTGCGCGGCGGCGCCATCGTTGATATGGAACAGGCGGAACAATCGATCCGCGCTGCGGTCGACACCGCCGAAAAGATGGTCGATACGCCGATCAACGCGGTGACCGTGAACCTTGCCGGCGGCCAACCGGAATCCCACAGCCTATCGGCGGACGTGGCGATTGCCGGTCATCAGGTCGGCGAGACGGACCTTCGCCGGGTATTCGACCATGGGCGCAGCCGCTTCCAGACCGACGGACGTGAGCTGATCCATACCATTCCGGTGCGTTTCTCTATCGACGAGGCGGCCGAAATCCGAGATCCGCGCGGCATGTATGGCGACCGCCTGGGCGTCGACCTGCATTTGATTACCGCGTCGTCGAGCGCGGTACGCAACCTGACCACCTGTGTCTCGCGCTGCCATCTCGATGTGGGGGCGCTGGCGCTGTCGCCATTCGCCTCGGGCCTGGCCGCGCTGGTCGAGGACGAAAAAGAGCTCGGCACCACAGTGATCGACATGGGCGGCGGCACCACCGGCATCGCCGTATTCCGTGACGGCCGCTTGCTGCTGGCCGACAGCCTGCCTGTCGGCGGCAACCACGTGACCAACGACATCGCCCGCGGCCTGACCACGCCGGTCGCCAACGCCGAGCGGATGAAGACGCTCTACGGCAGCGTCATTGGCTCGCCGCGCGACGACCAGGAGGTCATCGCCGTTCCGCTGGTTGGCGAGGAGGACGAGCATCACGTCAACCAGGTGCCACGCTCGATGCTGGTCAGCATCATTCGCCCGCGCATCGAAGAGACCCTGGAAATGGTCCGTGCCCGGCTCGAAGACGCCGGCGTCGCGCGCACCGCGGGGCGCCGGGTCGTGCTGACCGGCGGTGCGTCGCAGCTCCAGGGCGTGCGCGACCTCGCCGCACAGATCCTCGACAAACAGGTTCGCATCGGCAGGCCCCTGGGCTTTGCCGGCCTTACCGACGCCACCGGCGGTCCGGCCTTCGCCACCTGCGCCGGACTGCTTTCGTACGCCGCTCACAGCATGGAGGACAGAGCCTTTGTCACCAGCACCCCCGAAGAGGCGGCCGGCCCGATTGGCCGGCTGGGCGCATGGCTGCGCGACAACCTCTGACCGCCTTTTGACTGCACCGAACACCCGTTTTAGAAGCCACCAGGAGGCCTGAATGACGATCAACCTCACCGTCCCGCAGAACGCACCGACCGAGTTGAAGCCGCGGATCACCGTGATCGGTGTCGGCGGCGCCGGCGGCAATGCCGTCAACAACATGATCCAGTCCAACCTGGAAGGGGTCGAATTCGTCGTCGCCAACACCGACGCCCAGGCCCTGGCCAAGTCGGCGGCCGAGCGACGTATCCAGCTGGGCGCCGCGATCACCCACGGGCTGGGCGCCGGCTCGCGTCCCGAGGTTGGACGCGCCGCTGCGGAAGAAACGCTGGATGAGATCGTCAACCACCTCACCGGCTGCCACATGGTTTTCATCGCCGCGGGCATGGGTGGCGGCACCGGCAGCGGAGCCGCGCCAGTGCTGGCGCGGCTCGCCCGCGAGCAGGGCATCCTGACCGTTGGCGTGGTGACCAAGCCCTTCGACTTCGAGGGCAACCAGCGCATGAAGATCGCTGAGCAGTCGATCAAGGAACTGCAGGAGTTCGTCGACACCCTCATCATTATCCCGAACCAGAACCTGTTCCGGGTGGCGAACGAGAAGACGACCTTCGCGGATGCCTTCACCATGGCCGACAACGTGCTGCACATGGGTGTGCGGGGCGTTACCGACCTGATCATGGTGCCGGGCCTGATCAACCTCGACTTCGCCGACATCCGGGCAGTGATGAGCGAGATGGGCAAGGCAATGATGGGTACCGGCGAGGGCGATGCGGAAAGCCGTGCCATCGCCGCCGCCGAGGCCGCGATCTCCAACCCGCTGCTCGAGGACACCTCGATGAAGGGGGCGCGAGGCGTTCTGATCAACGTCACTGGCGGCCCGGATATGACCCTTCACGAGGTCGACGAGGCCGCCAACCGCATCCGCAAGGAAGTGGACGCGGACGCCCACATCATCTTCGGCTCCGCGATCGACGAGTCGATGGCCGGGCGGATGCGCGTGAGCGTCGTCGCCACCGGAATCGACGCCGAGGCCGCGGCCCAGGAGCCGCCGCGGGTGCTCAGCTTGGCCAGCGAGTCCCGGCCGACGCCGATCCCCACCCCGGCCCCGGAACCGGCTGCTGAGGTGGCGCCGCCGCCTGCCGCCGAGACCGCCGCGCCGGCCCCGGCAGCGGAAGCCCCGACACCCGAGCCTACCCCGGAGCCGGCACCCGAGCCGGCGTCTGCGCCGGCCGCTGAGGCCTTCATCCCGCCGCGGCCGGCGACCACCGAGCCGGAATCTGCGAAGCCGGAGCCGATGGCTGAGGCGGCGATCCTCAACGGTCCGGGCCAGGCGGACGCCACGCCGGCGCCTAAGCCGCGCCCGCGCATGCCCTCACTGTTTGAGCGGGTGACCGGCACCGGCCGCGCCCGCCCGGCGGATGAACGCGACGCGGATGTGGTCGACGAGGAGCCGGACTCCGCAGACCCGGCACCGCAGCCGGCAACCCGCGATGCGGCCCCGGCCCCCGCGCCGGCCCCCGCGCCGGAGGCCCCCAAGGCGGAAGCCGAGGAAGCACCGCGGGTGACCCAGTTGCGCCCGCCGACGGCCACTGCTGAACCAGGCAAGGAGACGCCACAGGGTCAGCTCGGCGGACTCGATCCGTCCGAACGGATCGCCCCGCCGCGTGAGGAGGAGGATGTGCTCGACATCCCCGCCTTCCTGCGCCGGCAGGCCAACTAGACCCGCAGTTAGCGGCAACGCTGCACCGCAACACTGTGTAACAAAAGGTGATTTGAGCGCCCGAAAGCGGTTTGTTATCAACCCTTTCGGGCGCTTCCGCCAAGGTCGCGGTGGGTCCCTCCAAAGCCATGTTTCACGCGGCGCGGGAGGGGGTCAAACGGGACCGGCCGGATTGCCGATAGAAACCGCCCGACGGGGCGTGCGGGCACATCGCCCGCCAACGAGAAAATGGGGTTCGACGGGTTTACATGGTCAATCGACACACCGCCGCGCAGCAGACGCTGAAGACGCCGATCCGCTGCCGGGGGACCGGCCTGCACAGCGGCGAGAAGATCGCCATGACCATCCACCCGGCGGCGCCTGATAGTGGCATCCTGTTCCGCCGGGTCGACCTGGACGGAGCTGCCCGCGACATCCCGGCCCTGTGGGACCAGGTCACCGAAACCACCCTGTGTACCACCATCGGCGACCCCGCCGGCGCCTGCGTCCGTACGATCGAACATCTGATGGCCGCCTTCGCCGGCTGCGGCATCGATAACGCCGTGATCGAGATCGACGGTCCGGAAGTGCCGATCATGGACGGCAGCTCCGAGCCCTTTGTGTTTCTCATCGAGTGCGCTGGCATCGCCGTTCAGGACGCGCCGCGCCGCGCTATCGAGGTGCTGAAGCCGGTCGAGGTCCGCGATGGCGAGAAGCGCGCCGCGCTATCGCCGGGCAGCCACCTGTCGATCAGCTTCGAGATCGACTACGACAATCCCGCGGTGGCGCAGCAGTCCTTTGACTTCAGCCACCTTAACGGCGCCTTCAAGGCCGACGTCTGCCGCGCCAGGACCTACGGATTCCGCGAGGATGTCGATCGGCTGCGCGAGATGGGTCTGGCGCTGGGCGGTTCGCTCGAAAACGCCATCGTCGTCGACGGCGACACCATCCTTAACGAGGGCGGCCTGCGCTACAGCGACGAGTTCGTGCGCCACAAGGTACTCGACAGCCTCGGCGACCTGTATCTGGCGGGTGCGCCGATCCTCGGCCGCTTCGACGCGGTGCAGTCGGGTCACCATCTCAACAACCGGCTGCTGCACCGGCTGCTCGCCGACGACAGCGCTTGGCGGTTTGCTCCCGCGCCTGCGCCGGTGGCGCACCACGACTTAGCGGCGGCGCCCACCGAGAAGGTCGCCGCGGTCGCCTGAGCGGCCTATTCGCCACTGGCCGGGCGCTTGCCGCCATCGGCGATGATCGGCATAGTGACGGTCGTGCCGCGGGCCCGAAAATCGGGTCCGCACCGACGAATCTGACGGTTGCCGAGATGATCCACACAGGGAACTTCTTCCGCCCGCTGCCGCGCCTTGCGGCGGCGCCGCTGCTTGCGTTCGCTCTAGTCCTGGGCGGCTGTTCCAGCACGCCGGACGAGCCGGAATATGTCGAGCGCCCGGTCGAGCAGATCTACAACGAGGCCGCCGACCTGCTGGCCGAGGAAAACTACCGCGCCGCCGCCGTCACCTTCGACGAGGTCGAGCGCCAGCATCCTTATTCGGTCTGGGCGACGAAGGCGAAATTGATGGCCGCCTTCTCCCATTACATGAGTACCGACTACGACGAGGCGATCATCGCACTCGACCGCTTCATCCAGCTGCACCCCGGCAACGAGGATGTGGTCTACGCCTACTATCTGCGCGGGGTCAGCTACTACGAGCAGATCTCCGATGTTGGCCGCGATCAGAAGATGACGCGCCTCGCGCTCGACAATCTGCGCGAAGTCGTCTCGCGCTTCCCGAACTCCGCCTACGCCCGCGATGCCAGCCTGAAGATAGACCTGGCGCGTGACCATCTGGCGGGCAAGGAGATGGAGATCGGCCGCTTCTATCTGCGCCAGGGCCAGCACCTGGCCGCGATCGGTCGGTTCCGACGGGTCGTCGAGGTCTACCAGACCACCACCCATACGCCCGAAGCCTTGCTGCGCCTGACCGAGGCCTATCTCAGCCTCGGCGTTGAGGAGGAAGCGCGGCGGGTAGCCGCGGTGCTGGGCCACAACTACCCCGGCACCGATTGGTACGAGGATGCCTACGCTCTGCTGGTCGATGGCGGCGCAGTGGTGGACGGCGATGCCGCCTGGTACGAGCGCTTCTGGAACCGTCTGTTCTGACCGCCCGCGCCGGGCGGGCCGCCGATGCTGCACACCCTTTCGATCCGCGACATCGTTATTATCCGGCGCCTGGATATCGCCTTTCATGATGGGCTCTGCGTGCTCACAGGCGAAACGGGCGCGGGAAAGTCGATCCTGCTCGATGCGCTTGGGCTGGCCCTCGGCGGCCGCGGCGACAGCGGCCTGGTGCGGCCAGGCGCAGAGCGCGCCAGTGTCACCGCAGGTTTCGCGCCCGCCGCCACGTCCCCGGTTTGGGAGCTGATCGCCGAACAGGGTGTCGAAATCACCGACGATGAGCGCGCCGACGGCCTGCTGCTCCGCCGGGTGATGGGCGCGGACGGGCGCGGGCGCGCCTTCCTCAACGATCAGCCGGTCAGCGTAGGCCTGCTGCGCGACATCGGCGCAGCCCTGGTTGAGGTGCATGGCCAGTTCGAGACCCGCGGCCTGCTTGATCCGGCGACCCATCGCGGCCTCCTGGACGCCTTCGGCAGCATGTCGGGCGCCGCCGCCAAGACCGCAAAGGCCCACGCGGCATGGCGCGACGCGGCCGGGGCTCGCGCCAGCGCCGCCGCGCGGTTGGAACAGGCGGCAAAAGAGCGCGGCGACCTGGAGCATGCAGTCGCAGAGCTTGATGAACTTGACCCCGGGCCCGGCGAGGAAGCCGAGCTGGCCGGCCGCCGCGCCCTGCTGATGCATCGTGAGAAGCTGATCGAGGCGATGGGCGAGGCGCGCGCCGCGCTCAGCGCCGGCGACGGCGCGGACGCCGGCCTGCGCGACGCCCAGCGGGCGCTCGGCCGGGCGCTCGACCGGGCACCGGCGGAGGCGGCGGCGGCGCTGCAGGGCATTGTGGATGCGCTCGACCGGGCGCTGGCGGAGCTAGCCGAGGCGGAAGCCGCGCTGGACCGGGCTGGCGGCGACCTTGATCTCGATCCGGCGGAACTTGAGCGCGCCGAGGAACGGCTGTTCGCCCTGCGCGATCTGGCCCGTAAGCACCGCTGCGCGGTCGACGACCTCCCTGCCCTTCGCGAACGGATGGCCGCCGATCTGGCCGCGCTGGAAGACGGTGCCGCCGGTATCGCCAAGCTGGAAAAGGCCGAGGCCGAAGCCCGTGCCGCTTTTCTTAAGGCTGCCCAAAAGCTGTCCGCGGGCCGCACCAAGGCAGCCGGAAAACTCGACAAGGCAGTGGCCGGCGAACTGCCGCCGCTGCGGCTGGAGAAGGCCCGCTTCGCCACCGTGGCGGAGGCGCTGGACGACGAGGCCCAATGGAGCGCCGCCGGCATCGACCAGGTGGCCTTCGAGGTATCGACAAATCCGGGCATGCCCCCTGGCCCGCTGGGCAAGATCGCGTCCGGTGGCGAACTGGCGCGCTTCATGCTGGCGCTAAAGGTGGTGCTGGCGGAGGCCGACCCGGTGCCGACCCTGATTTTCGACGAAGTCGACAGCGGTATCGGCGGGGCGACGGCGGCGGCCGTGGGCGAGCGGCTGGTGCGCCTCGCGGGCGACGTGCAGGTATTGGTTATCACCCATTCACCCCAGGTCGCTGCCCGCGCCGACCACCACTGGACAGTGGCCAAGGGCGACGGCAAGGACTGCGTCGCCACCGAGGTGTCGGAGCTGCCAACAGAGGCCCGCGACGAGGAGATCGCCCGCATGCTGGCCGGCGCCAAGGTGACCGACGAGGCCCGCGCCGCCGCCCGGCGGCTGCTGGAGAACCGCTGATGGCGGATGCCGGCGATACCCCCGTCGACAATCTCAGCGAGACCCAAGCCGCTGCCGAACTGGAACGGCTGGCCGCCCTGATTGCCAGCCACGACGACGCCTATCATGGCCGCGATGCACCGACCATCAGCGACGCGGAATACGACGCCTTGCGCCGCCGTAACGACGCGATCGAAGCGCGCTTCCCGGCCCTGGTGCGCGAGGACAGCCCGTCCAGCCGGGTCGGCGCGGCGCCGTCCGCCGGCTTCGACAAGGTGGTGCATACGGTGCCCATGCTGTCACTTCAGAATGCCTTCGGCGCCGATGATTTGCGCGAGTTCTACGCCCGGGTGCGCCGCTTCCTGGGGCTCGCCGAAGACGCCCCGGTCGCTACCGTCGGCGAGCCCAAGATCGACGGCCTGTCCGCCTCCCTACGTTACGAGAAAGGCGTGCTCGTCCTGGGTGCGACCCGGGGTGACGGGCGCGAGGGCGAGGACGTGACCGCCAACCTGCGTGCGGTAGCCGGGGTACCCGCGCAGCTGACGGGTGCAGCGCCCACGGTGCTGGAGGTTCGCGGGGAGGTTTACATGGCGCGGGGCGACTTTGATGCCCTCAACGATGCCCGCGCCGCCGCCGGCGAGGAACCCTTCGCCAATCCCCGAAATGCAGCGGCGGGGGGCTTGCGTCAGCTCGATGCGGGGAAGACCCGGGAACGCCGACTGCGCTTCGCGGCCTACAGCTGGGGCGCCGCGGAACCGCGCGACTGGGACAGCCAGTGGAGTTTCCTTGAGCGGCTGCGCGGCTGGGGTTTCGACACCACGCCGGAATCGGCCTTATGCCCCGATGCCGATGCCGCCATCGCTTACTACGAGGGGATGGTCGAAGCGCGGCCGGGCCTGCCCTATGACATTGATGGGGTCGTCTACAAGATCGACGACATTGCCTGGCAAGGCCGCCTCGGCAATGTCAGCCGCGCCCCGCGCTGGGCCGTTGCCCATAAGTTCCCCGCAGAACAGGCGCTGACCCGCATCGAGTCTATCGAGATCCAGGTCGGGCGCACCGGAGCGCTGACCCCGGTAGCGCATCTGCAGCCGGTCACGGTGGGCGGTGTGGTGGTGCGCCGCGCGACCCTGCACAACGAGGACGAGATCGCACGCAAGGACATCCGCGCCGGCGACATGGTGGTGGTGCAGCGCGCGGGCGACGTGATCCCTCAGGTGGTCCGGGTCGATTTGGATCAGCGCCCCGACGGGACCGAACCCTGGGCGCCGGTCACCGTGTGCCCCGAATGCGGCAGTGCCGCGGTGCGCGAGGAAGGCGAGGCGGTGCGCCGCTGCACCGGCGGGCTGATCTGCCCGGCCCAGGCGCTGGCGCGGCTGGAACATTTCGTCAGCCGCGACGCCATGGACATCGAGGGCCTCGGCACCAAGCAGGTACGCGCCTTCTGGGAGGCGCAGCGCATCACCGAGCCGGCGGACATCTTCACCCTGAAGGCGCGGGATGAAGGGTCCCTGGCCGAACAGGACGGCTGGGGCGAGACCTCGGCGGCCAACCTGTTCGCGGCAATCGAGGCGCGCCGCCAGATAGAGGCGGACCGGCTGATCTTCGCGCTCGGCATCCGCCATATCGGCCAGACCACCGCGCGGCTGCTGGCACGCCACTACGGGACGCTGGCGGCCCTGCGCGACGCCATGGGCCGGGTCAGCGAGCGCGACGACGCGGACGAGGCCTGGCAAGACCTGATCGGGATCGAGGGGATCGGCCCAACGGTCGCCGCAGCCCTCGCCGACTTTTTCGCCGAGCCCCACAATGGCGAAGCGCTGGACCGGCTGATGGCGCATCTCGAGGAGCAGAAGGTCGAGGCGCCGGAGGCCAGCGCGGATTCGCCGTTCGCCGGCAAGACCGTGGTGTTCACTGGCACGCTGGAGAAGATGGGCCGGGCCGAGGCCAAGGCCCGTGCCGAGGCGCTTGGCGCCAAGGTCTCCGGCTCGGTATCGAAGAAGACCGACTATGTGGTCGTTGGCGCGGACCCGGGCTCCAAGGCGAAGAAAGCCGAAACCCTGGGCGTCACCATCCTCACCGAGGACGCCTGGCTGGAGATGGCCGCAGCGGGCTAGAGCGGCGCGGTTGCGGCCTTGAGCCAGGCGGCGGTGTCAGCGTCGACCAAGGGGCTCACCGCCTCTCGGACGCGGTCGTGATAGGCGTCGAGCCAGGCGATCTCCCTTTCCGACAGGAGCGCGGTGTCGATCAGGCGGCGGTCGATGGGGGCCAGGGTCAGCACCTCGAACCCGTGCATCGGCCGCTCCCCGCCCGCCAGCGCCTCGGCCTCGGTCACGGCGATCAGGTTCTCGATACGGATACCGTACTCGCCTGCCTTGTAGAAGCCGGGCTCGTTGGACAGCACCATGCCGGGCTTCAGCTTCGCGCCGGCGAGTTGCTTGCCGATTCGCGCCGGCCCCTCATGCACACCGAGATAGCTGCCCACCCCGTGGCCGGTGCCGTGATCGTAGTCGAGGCCGGCGGCCCACAGGTCGCGCCGGGCGATGGCGTCGATCTGCCCACCCGAGGTGCCCGCGGGAAAACGCAGTTCCGACAGGGCGATATGGCCCTTCAGCACCAAGGTGAAGGCGCGGCGCATCGCCGCCGCCGGGGTGCCGATGGCCACGGTGCGGGTGATGTCGGTGGTGCCGTCGAGATACTGCGCCCCTGAATCCAGCAGCAGCAGGCTGCCGTCATCGAGTGGCCGGTTACTCGCCTCGCTGACCCGGTAGTGGACGATGGCCCCGTTGGGGCCGCTGCCGGCGATGGTCGGAAAGCTGGGGCCGCGGAACAGGCTGTCTTCGGCGCGCAGGGCTTCGAGCCGGTCGGCGACGCCAATCTCGTCGAGATGGCCGGACGGCGCCTCCCGGTCGAGCCAGGCGAGTAGCCGGGCAACCGCGGCGGCATCGCGCAGATGACACGCGCGCAGGCCCCTCAGTTCCGCCTTGTTCTTGCAGGCGCGCATCTCGGGCACTGGATCGACGCCGCGCACCCGCTCTGCGCCGCCGGCTGCAAGCCGCTCGCACACCCCGATCGGCGTGTGCGCGGGATCAGCCAGGATGCCCACGCCCTTGCGGCCAAGCCGGTCGAGCGCCGGACCCAGCGCGGTCAGCGGCTGCACCGCGACCTTCGGTCCGAAGCCGTTGCGCGCCTTGGCGGTGAGCTTGCGCGGGTCGATGAACAGGTCCACCGCACCTTTGGCATCGATCAGGACAAAACCCAGCGGCAGCGGCGTGTAGGGTACATCCCCGCCACGGATATTGAGCAACCAGGCAACTGCGTCGGGGGAACCGATGAACAGGGCGTCGACGCCGGCCTCCGTCAGAGCCGCGGCCACCCGCTTGCGCTTGGCTGCCGAAGTTTCACCGGCATAGCGGTTGGGATGCGGCACCACCGGGGCCAGGGGCGGCGGCGGCTGGTCGGCCCAGAGCGCATCAATGGGATTTTCATCGACCGCAACCAGCTCCGCACCGGCCCGGGCGCAGGCGCGCTGCAGCCGCCGCGCGGCAGCCTCGCTGTGTAGCCACGGATCGAAACCGATCTGCTGGTCCTGGGTCAGCATACGTTCAAGCCACAGGGCCGGTGGTGTCTCTGCCAGCGGCTGCAAGGCGAACGCGCCGGTATCCACCTCCGCCTCTGCTTGCAGGGTGTAGCGGCCGTCGACGAACAGGGCAGCGCGCTCGCGCAGTACCACCGCCTCGCCCGCCGATCCGGTAAAACCAGTGAGCCAGGCCAGCCGCTCGGCCCGCGCCGGGACATATTCGCCGCCGAACTCATCGCCACGGGGTACAAGGAACCCGTCCAGGCCACGCTCCGTTAGCAACGCACGCAGGGCCCCGAGGCGTTCCGCGGCAGCCGGCAGCGCAGGTGGCGGCAGATCGCGGGCCATCGCCACCTTCAGAGCACGCAGTGCATCGCGGAGCCGCGGCGAGCGCTTGTCCGCGACCAGCGCCATCCAGCTGTCGGGATCATGGCCCGGCGGCGCAGCCAGCACCCCGGCGATCAGCCCGCGCAGCGCGTTTGGATCCAGGGCGCTGCCAGCGCGCTCCAGCAGCCCGGCTAGCGCAGCGTCATCGGGAAGGGCGGGGGCGTTATCATTCATCGCCGCAGGGTATGCCGAGCGCGCATAGAGCGACAAGCGGTGCCATGCAGAAAGCGGGATGCTGCATTGCACAATGAACGCGAGAAAAATCAAACACTTTCAGCCATATACAGGTGCATCACTCACTGCTTTGGATCTAGGAGCCACATCGTCATGAGCCGTGTCACCCCTGACCAGATGCGCCGCGCCGCGCTCCGCGGCGACGTCGCCTCCTTCGACCGCATGGCGCGCGCGATGCGCCAGGACGTCATCACCGAGTATGCGGGCAAGTTCGCGTCCCGCGTCCTCGCGCCGTTCTTCATCGGCCTGGGCCAGGCCGTGGCCGGCGCCTTCGAGGCGCTGACCCGCCGTCCCGCCGACGTCGGCACCGACCGCCTGACCAAGCACCAGCGTGCCGATATCGGCCTGGTCACTGAGGTCGGTCCGCTGCGGGCAGCCAACGACATCGACCGCGATCTCGACCGCGTCGCCTGAACCGGCGATACCGCTATCGGAGAGGGCCGGCCCCAAGGGGTCGGCCCTTTTTCGTTTCAGCGTCCGACCAGCAGTGTCGACCAGTCGCCACGGCGCCAACGACGCTTGAGCGTGAGGCCGGCGCGCCGGTGCGCTGCCAGCACCATCGCCTCCTGCGCTGTTAGCAGGCCCGACAGCACAGCCCGACCGTGCGGCGCCAGCGCCTGGGCCAGCCCCGAAGCCATGACGCAGAGCGGCCGCGCCAGGATATTGGCGGTGATCAGGTCATAGGGCGCATGAGGCGCCAGGGGCGCAGCCCCGTAGCGGTCGGCCACGCAGGCATGCAGCCAGGCGCCAACGCCGTTGCGGCGGGCATTCTCCGCCGTTACCGCCACCGCGATGGGGTCGCAATCAGCCGCCCGCACCGGGACGCGCCACTGCCGCGCCATGGCAATGGCCAGCACGCCGGAGCCGCAGCCCATGTCGAGGGGCTGCCGGAATGTCCGACCCCGGGCCAAAGCGTCGATCGCGAGCAGGCAGCCGTGGGTGGTCTCATGCTGACCGGACCCGAAGGCTAGGCCGGCCTCCACCTCGATGCCGATGCCGCCCGCCGGCACCTGACCGCGATGGGCGGCGTCATGGACGGTGAAGCGCCCGGCGCGCACCGGGTCCATGCCCCGCCGGCTGATCGTCACCCAGTCTGCATCGGGCAGCGGCCCCTGTGACAGGACGGCCGCGTCCGCGCCGCCGGTCGCCGCGGCCAGGGCCAGGGCGGCGGTGAGCGCTGCGTTGTCTGGCGCGGCGCCGGCGTAGGCATCAAGCGTCACGGTGCCGTCCGGGCGAGGGTAGCTGGCGATAGCGTCGGCGAGGCTATCCAGCGCCGCCTCATGGGCGTCCACAGCCGACTTCGGCACCGAAAGGCGGATATGCCAGCCGCCGGCCAAGCCTCAGACCGTCTCGACGAAGCGGTCGAGCACCTTCTTGCGCCCGGCCTTCTCGAAATCGATGTCGAGCTTGTTGCCATCGGCGGCCAGGATGCGGCCGTAGCCGAACTTCTGGTGGAAGATGCGGTCGCCGACCGCCAGCCCCTCAGGCGCGCTGCGCGCCTTGGATTCCCACGGTTCCGCCGCGACCAGCCGGCCCTCCCCGCGCCGGGGCAGCGCGGGCCCGCCGATCAGGCTGGGGCCACCCCCGCCGCCGAGCATCGGTTCGCTGGCCACCGGCATCTGGCGCTCTACCGTCTCGGGCGGCAGCTCGTCACAGAAGCGCGACGGCACACAGTCCACCCAATTGCCGTACAGCCGGCGGCGGTAGGCGAACGAGATGCCGAGCGTGCGGCGTGCCCGGGTGATGCCCACATAGGCGAGGCGGCGTTCCTCCTCCAGCCCCTTCACGCCGGTTTCCTCCAGCGCCCGCATATGGGGGAACAGCTCCTCCTCCCAGCCCGGCAGGAAGACCACGTCGAACTCCAATCCCTTGGCGGCGTGCAGGGTCATCAGGTTGAGCCGCTCGCCCTCGCTGCGCTCGTCGTTGGCGGTGACCAGCGCGACATGCTCGATGAAGGCGGGCAGGTCGTCGAACTCCTGCATGCCGCCGACCATCTCGCGCAGATTGTCGAGCCGGCCCGGCGCATCGGGCGACTTGTCGTTCTGCAGCATGCCGGTGTAGCCGCACTCGTCGAGCAGGATGCCCGCCACCTCCCAGTGGGGCATGGTGCGCAGCATGTCGCGCCAGCGGTCGAAACCCTCAAGCAGGTCCTTCAGCGCGGCGCGCACCTTGGGGCGCAGTTCGTCGGTGTCGACCAGCTCGGACGTGGCGCGGTAGAGCGACCAGCCCTGGGCGCGAGCCACGTCATAGAGCTGCGCCACGGTGGCGTCGCCGATGCCGCGCTTGGGCTTGTTGACGATACGTTCGAAATCAATGTCGTTGTCGGGCGCCAGCAGCAATTGCAGATAGGCGCGGGCGTCCTTGATCTCGGCACGCTCGTAGAACTTCATGCCGCCGATCACCCGGTAGGGAATGCCAAGCGCGAGGAAGCGGTCCTCGAACTCGCGCATCTGGAAACCGGCGCGCACCAGCACCGCCACCTGGTCAAGCGAGGTGCCGGCGCGCTGGGCCGCCTCGACTTCCTCGCCGATGCCGCGCGCCTCCTCCTCCGCATCCCAGAAGGCGCGCAGCTTCACCGGCTCACCGTCGTTGCCCTCGGTCCACAGCGTCTTGCCGAGGCGACCCTCGTTATGGGCGATCAGCCCGGACGCGGCGGCGAGGATGGTGGAGGTGGAGCGGTAGTTGCGCTCGAGCCGCACCACATGGGCGCCGGGAAAATCTTTCTCGAAGCGCAGGATGTTGCCGACCTCGGCCCCGCGCCAGGAGTAGATCGACTGGTCGTCGTCGCCGACGCAGCAGATGTTCTTGTGCTCCTGGGCAAGCAGCCGCAGCCACAGATACTGGGCGACGTTGGTGTCCTGATATTCGTCCACCAGGATGTAGCGGAAACGGTTCTGCCACTCCGCCAACACGTCCGGATTGTCGCGCAGCAGGGTCAGGCAGTGCAGCAGGAGGTCGCCAAAATCAGCGGCGTTCAGGGTCGCCAGCCGGTCCTGGTACTGCGTGTAGAGCGACGCCGCGTTGGCGCCGGCGAATTCCGCCATCTCGTCATTGCCGACCTCGCCGGGGCGCAGCCCCCGGTCCTTCCAGCGCTGGATCAGCGCCAGCAGCGCCTGGGGCGGCCACTTCTTGGCGTCCACATGGTTGGCTTCGAGGATTTGCTTGATCAGGCGCAGCTGGTCGTCGGCATCAAGGATGACGAAGTTCGAGCGCAGGCCGATGCGTTCTGCATGGCGGCGCAGGATGCGCGCGCAGAGCGAATGGAAGGTGCCCAGCCACAGTCCTTCCACGGGACGGCCGAGAAGCCCGCCGACCCGGTCCTTCATCTCGCGCGCGGCCTTGTTGGTGAAGGTCACCGCCAGCACCTGCCCCGGCGCGGCGCGGCCTGATAGCAGGATATGGGCGAAGCGCGTGGTCAGCACCCGGGTCTTGCCGGTCCCGGCGCCGGCCAGCACCAGTACCGGCCCGTCGAGCGCCTGCACGGCCTCGGCCTGCGAGTCATTGAGGTCGGTGATGTAGGGGGGTGTCGGCAGCGGCGTATCCATGCCGCTTTATAGCACGGGCGAGGGCAATCAGATGCCGCCGCGCTCCTCATGGCGCAGCCGCGCCAGCGAGCGGTTGTAGGCCATCATCACGTCATGCTCGTGCAGGCAGCCGATCATCTTGTTGCCGTCGATACTATCGACCACCGCGACATGTTCCTCGCCCATCGATTCCATCAGCGACAACGCCTTGTCGAGGCCATCGTCTGCACACAGCACCGGCGGGTGCTGGCGTGCAATGTCAGCGGCGTTGACGATGTCGTCGTAGCTGTGGTCAAAGGCCGCTTCACTAAGATCGGCCAGCGTCACGGTGCCGCATAATCGGCCGTCGGCATCGACGACGAACAGTTCGCCATAGCGGGTGCCCTGCAGCTTGATGCGCACGCCCTGCAGGTCGAGGTCGGGCGGCACGACGGTGCAGTCGTTGCGCATCACCGTGCGCACCTTCATCGATTCCAGCAGTCCGGTGTCTCGGCCACCGCCGAGGTTGAGGCCGCGCCGCTCAAGCTGCCAGATGAAGAAGGAGCGGCCTTGGATCTGCTGCACCATTACTGACGCCATCACCACAGCTACCATCACCGCGATGGTCAGCGTGTAGTCGGCGGTCATCTCGAAGATGATCAGCGTGGTGGAGATTGGCGCCCCGAGCACCGCGCCGGCCAGCGCGCCCATGCCGATGAGGGCATAGGCACTGGGCCCGGAGGACAGCTCCGGGCCGGCCATCGTGGCGAGTACGCCAAACGCGCCGCCAACCATGGCGCCGATGAACAGCGACGGGCTGAATACCCCACCGCCAAAACTGAGGCCCAGGCAGAGGGCGGTCGCCACCGTCTTCGCCACCGCCAGCGCGATCAGCAGCCACAGGCCGTAGCGGCCGTGCAGAGCCGCGTCGGTGGCCTCGTAACCGACGCCCAGGACATGGGGGAACTGCAATGCCAGCGCGCCGAGGGCGAGTCCCGCTAGCGCCGGGCGCAGCCACACCGGCAACGACGCCCGGTCTGCCGTATCGGCGACGAAATGGATAGAGCGCATCATCAGGATCGCGACCAGCCCGGCGACGATGCCAAGCAGCGCGAAGGCCGGGAATTCCCAAAACGACCCCATTTCGTAAGGCGGCAGGATGAAAGCGGGGAAATCACCGAAATAGACCCGCGATATCACCGTGCCGGTGACCGAGGCGATCACCACCGGGGCGAAGGCCGACAAGGCGTAGTGGCCGACGATCACCTCATGGGCGAACAGGGCCCCGGCGATCGGCGCGTTGAACGAGGCGGCCACCGCGGCCGCCGCACCGCAGGCGAGCGTTGTGCGCGCCAGCCGCCGCGAGAAATGCAGCATATGGCTGATCTTCGACGCCAGCGCCGCGCCCAGATGGACCGCCGGCCCCTCACGGCCGGTCGACGCGCCGACACCGATGGAAAAGGCGTTCACCACAGCAGCGGCGATCCCAACGCGCAGCGGGATGCGCGAGCCGCTCATGGCGCTGGCGGCGATCACGTCGGCAATCGAGCGGGGCCGTCCGCCCGGCATCACGTAGCGCAGGAACAGCCCGACGATCAGCCCGCCAACCGCCGGTGCCAGCAGCAGGTGCCACCAGGGCAGCGCCGACAGGGTGAGCATGATGCGCTCTGAGGGCTCGCCGTAGAACAGGTCCTGGGTAAGCGAGATGCCTTCGCGCAAGGCCACCGCGCCGGCCCCCGCGATGCTGCCAACGATGACGGCAACGCCAGCAAGGACAAGCAGATCATTGCGCAGGAACCGCCTGACGAAGACCAGGCTGCGCAGCGCCAGGGAGTGTCGGCTCAGCATTCAGCCGCAGGTTGCGCGCGCAACGGGTCCCTCACCTTCGGGACGCACCGGCTGTCGCGGTGCGATCCCGGAAAAGCGTCAGCAATTCAAAGGATTATGCCGCTCCTCACGGGAGCTGACAAGCGCTGCGGCAGTTACCGGCAAGTTCCGATGGAGCCTTCCGCGCAGACCGTCGTGCCATCAACCCAGGTGGCGCCGGACAGGTCGGCGTTGAGCAGGTCGGCGCCGTCCAGCCGCGCACCGGTCAGGTTCGCACCCTTGAGGTTGGCGCGGAACAGCCGCGCGCGCCGCAGGTCCGCCTCACGGAACTGCGCCCCGGTGAGGTCGGCGCGGGTAAAGTCGGCGCGGCCCAGCTTGGCGAAGTCGAAGACCGCACCCTTCAGGCTGGCGCTGACGAAACGGCTGCGGGTCCCATCGATGCGGACGAAGCGGCTGCCATCCAGCGTCGCGCGCTGGAAGGTGGCGTCGCCCAGCCGCGCGCCCTCTAGATCGACCTCGCGGTAGGTCGCGCGGTCGTGGATACAGCGTTGCCAATTGACGCCGGGGCGCGGCGGATCGATGCAGGCCGCCTGGGCCGGCCCCGCTATCGCCGTTGCCAGCACGAGGCCGCCCGCAATGAGTGTCGCCCGTGTCATTACCACTCCGTCTTCCAATCGGTATGCGCGCCGGGATTGCCGGCGCGGGCCAGAAACGGCTAGCGTTTGCGCATCCCGGCGTCAATCACTTACGCCTATTTTCCCATTGGACAAGATGACCGCTCGATTTCTTTCCTGGTGTGCCGCGCGCGGTGCCCCGCTGCTGGCCACCGGCATATTCCTCGGCCTGGCACTGCCGCCGCTGGCGGAGTTGCTGCGCCCGGCGCTGACCTACACGGTCACGCTGATCCTGGCGGTCACGCTGGCGCGCATCGACTGGGGCGAGATGGCGCAGCATGCCGGCCGCTGGGGCGTCGCGCTGGCGGCGCTGTCCTGGCTGCTGCTGCTGTGCCCGGTGGCGGCATGGCTGGCATTGGGTGCGCTCGGCGCGCCAGAGGGCGTGCGCCAGGCGGTGGTGTTGATGGCCGGTTCGGCGCCGATCACCTCGGCTGCCGCCTTTGCCTTGCTGGTAGGGCTGGACGGCGCGCTGGCGATGACGCTGACGCTCGCCTCCACCCTGCTGGTGCCGCTGGTGCTGCCGCCGCTTGCCCTTGGCCTGCTGGGCATCGAACTCGCGTTCGGCATCACCGACTTCATGGCCCGGCTAGGCCTACTGGTTGCCGGCGCGTTCGCCGCGGCGCTGGCCCTGCGCCGCTGGCTCGGGCGCGACTGGCTGCGCGACCATGGCGACCGGCTGGACGGCGTCGCGGTGCTGCTGCTGATCATCTTCGGCATCGCGCTGATGGACGGCATCACCGCCCTGCTGCTGGCCGAACCGGCCTACGTCCTCGGTCTGACGGCGGTGGCGTTCGCGGCCAATTTCGGGCTCCAGGCGGTTGCCGCCCTGGCGTTCTTCTGGCTCGGGCTGCGGCCGGCGCTGACTGTCGGGCTGACAACCGGAAACCGCAACATGGCGCTGCTGCTGGCGGTGCTGCCCGCGGATACGCCGCGCGACATCCTGGTGTTCTTCGCGGTCGCTCAGTTCCCGATGTACATGGCGCCGGCGATCCAGCTGCCGTTCTACCGGCGGCTGCTGACCGGACGCGGACCTACTCCGCCGCCGCCGTAACCGCCGGCCGGATACCCAGGATGTGGCAGACCGCGTAGGTCAGTTCGGCGCGGTTCAGGGTGTAGAAGTGGAAGCTGTCGACGCCGTTGGCGCGGAGGGTGCGGCACAGCTCGGCGGCGATATTGAGCGCCACCAGCCGGGCCGTATCGGGGTCGTCCTCGAGCCCCTCGAACAGCCTGTGCAGCCACGACGGCACCCCGGCACCGCACATGGCACTGAACTTCACACACTGGGCGAAGTTGTTGATTGGCAGGATCCCAGGGACGATCTCGACCGCGATCCCGGCCGCCTGGGCTCGCTCCAGAAAGCGCAGATAGTCGTCGGCTTCGAAGAAATACTGGGTGATGGCACGGGTCGCACCGGCGTCGATCTTGCGCTTGAGATTGTCGAGGTCGGCCTCCGGCGTCGGTGAATCCGGATGGGTTTCGGGATAGGCGGCAACGCTGATCTCGAAATCCGCGATCCGCTTTAGCCCGGCAACCAGATCGGCTGCATTCTCGTAGCCACCGGGGTGGGGCGCAAAGCGGCCGCTGCCGCCCGGCGGGTCACCGCGCAGGGCGACGATGTGCCGGATTCCGGCCTCCCAGTAGTCGCGGGCTACCGCGTCGACCTCCTCGCGTGTCGCCGCCACACAGGTCAGGTGCGCCGCCGCCTGCTGGGCGCCCTCGGCCTGAATGCGGCGGACGATATCGTGGGTGCGCGCCCGGGTGCTGCCACCGGCCCCGTAGGTGACCGAGACGAAGCGCGGCCGCAGCGGCCGCAGCCGCTCCAGGGTGGCCCAGAGGGTCGCCTCCAGCTTCTCGGACTTCGGCGGGAAGAACTCGAAGGAAAAGCGCAAGGCTTCGTCGATATCGAGGTGCGGAATCGGCGCGACGTGCGCCGGGCGGTCTGCGGGCATGGGCATGATGCTTCTACGGTCGTCGGCCGGGGCCGGATGCGGCGCAGTCAACCACATCGCGCAGGGCGAGGCAAAGCGGTGAACCGCGACCCCGGCGAACCCGTATAGAATCAAGGTAATCAAAACCTTGGCGGCGCGCGGGCCGGATCGAGTCTGGCGTTTCGCAATCCGCTGTGATAGGCAAATCCCCGGCCGTCCGCGGCATCGTTCGGGCCGCCGCGCAAGGAAAGTAACCGCGCTTGACCCGACCCTTTTTCCGCCTGAAAGCCCTGTCCCGGCTTGCGCCCGCCGTCCTGGCGGCAGCGTTGTTGGCGGGGTGCGCGTCGAGCGAGGGGCCGGCCGTCGCGGCTGACGAGATCAACGATCCGTTCGAGCCCGTCAACCGCGCCGTGTTCACATTCAACGAAGGCCTCGACACCCTGGCACTGAAGCCAGCAGCGACCGGCTACCGGCTGTTCGTACCGCCGGAGGTCCGTGGCGGTGTCGACAACGCGCTGACCAACCTGAAGTCCCCGGTGGTACTCGCGAACGACATGTTCCAGGGCAACGGCGAGCGCGCCTTCAACACCTTCATGCGCTTCCTCATCAACTCCACGATTGGCGTCCTGGGCGTTTTCGACGTCGCCGACCGCTGGGGCTACACCGTGCATGACGAAGATTTCGGACAGACCCTCGCGGTCTGGGGTATGCGCGAGGGCCCCTACCTGATGCTGCCGTTGCTGGGCCCAAGCAACCCGCGCGACGCCATCGGCTTCGTGGTCGACTACTTCCTCGACCCGTTCCGCTACGTCTATCTGAACACCGACGAGGAGTATCTCGGCACGGTGCAAACGGGCACCCGCGCAGTGAATGCGCGTGAGCAGCAGCTCGAGACGATCGACGAGATCAAGAAATCCAGCCTCGACTACTACGCCGCGGTACGCAGCCTCTACCGCCAGCGCCGCAACAGCGAAATCGCCAACGGCCAAGCCGCCGCCGATCCGTTCGCGCTGGAAATCGGCGACCCCGAACCGTCGACGGCGGCGCCATGATCCGTCTCCCCCGCATGAATGTACCGCGCCGGGCCATGCTGGCGCTGACTGCCGTATTGCTGGCCACCGCTCCAGCGGCGGCGAGCGAGCAGCGCGCGGTCGATTTCCTGCGCGGCCTGGGGGACAAGGCGGTAGCCCTGGCCAGCACCGGCGGCGCAGAGCCGCTAGCCAAACGCGAGGCGCGGCTGCTGGCGCTGCTCGAAGAGGGTTTTGACGTCGAACTGATCGCGCGGTTCGTGCTTGGTCGCTACTGGAACCGGGCGACGCCCGACCAGCGCTCGACCTATACGAACCTGTTCAAGGAATTCATCGTGCTGACCTTCGCGCGGCGGTTCCAGGACTATAACGGCGAGACCTTCGAGATTTCCGGTACGGTGCCACGCGGCGAGACCGACCATTTCGTGAAGACCCTGGTGCGCCGCCCGAATGCCGCGGACGTCGCCGTTGACTGGCGGGTGCGCTGCAAGAGCGAGTGCCGCGTCATCGACGTGGTCGCCGAGGGGATCAGCCAGGTAGCGACCTACCGTTCGGAATATGGCGGCATCATCCAGAATGGCGGAGGGCGCATCGACGCCCTGATCGAGGCGCTGAACGCGCGCGTCAGCCAGCTCAAGTCCCAGTAGGCAGGGCCGCCTAGCGGCGCGTGTAGTTGCAGCCGCAGAACGGGCAGGCGGCTTTGGCGCGGATGCGCTCCTTGTCCGGTTCGGGCAATGGCTTGCCCTCAAGGATCGCTTCCAGTTCCGCGGCCAGAACTTCGTGGTCGGTCTCGCGGCGGCAAGCGCCGAAATAGTCGCGCCGGACCGCGGAATCCGCCTCCTCAATGGGCTGCAGGCGAAATGCCTGCGCGGGCCCGGCGGCAAGGCCGATGCCGGTCAGTGTCGCGGTGGTCAGGAAGCGGCGTCGCTTCATCGCGGACATCCTCAGGACGGGGCTTTCCAGACAAAGATAGCGGTGCGCGTGGCCCATGCAAGCGGCGCGGTTCAATGCCCGGCGGGTCCTGTGCTATCACCCCGCGCAACGCAGCAGAAGGAGACGCGGTCATGGATCTCGGAATCGCTGGCGAGCGCGCCCTAGTGGTCGGCGGCAGCTACGGCATCGGCTATGAGAGCGCCAAGGCGCTGATCGACGAGGGGGCGGACGTGATGGTCGCCTCACGCGATGCCGACAACCTGTCCAAAGCCGCGGACGGGCTAAAGCAGGCCACCGGCACCAGCATCGACACCACGGTCGCCGACATCCTCCAGGCCGGCGACGTGGACAAGCTCGCCGCCTGGGTCGCGGAGCGCACCGACAGCCTCGACATCCTGGTCTCCGCCGTCGGCGGCAGCCAGCGCAAGGCGTTTGCTGAGCTCAGCGACGAGGAATGGCTGCACAATTACCAGTTCAACGTGCTGGGCGCGGTCCGCGTGGTGCGCGCGATGCTGCCGCTGCTGCGCAAGTCCGGCAAGGGCCGGGTGGTGCTGCTGGGCGCCGCGGCGGCGCGCATGCCCTATCCGCACCAGATTGTCTCGAACGTCCACAAGGCCGGCGTGCTCAGCCTCACCAAGACGCTGGCGGTGGAACTGGCGGGCGACGGCATCCGGGTAAACTCGGTCTGCCCGGGCCGCACCCTGACGCCGTTGTGGATCAACCGTTCCAACAACATCGCCAAGGAGCGCGGCGTCGATCCGCAGGTAGTGATCGAGGAATTCTCTGAGGAAATTCCCATGGGCCGCTTCGGCACGCCCGACGAGACCGCGGCGATGGTGGTGTTCCTCGCGTCCAACAAGGCGAGCTACGTCACCGGCCAGTCGGTCAATGTCGACGGCGGCATCGCCCGCGGGCTGCTTTAGGTTTCAGGCGCCCTTCGCGCGCACCTTAGCGCGTCAGCGGCTTGTAGCGGATGCGGTGGGGCTGGTCGGCCAGTTCGCCCAGGCGGGCGCGGCGGTCGGCCTCGTAGTCCTCGTAGTTGCCCTCGAACCACACCACCTGGCTGTCGCCCTCGAAAGCCAGGATGTGGGTCGCGATGCGGTCGAGGAACCAGCGGTCATGGCTGGTCACCACCACGCAGCCAGCATAGTCGGCCAGGGCATCCTCCAGCGCGCGCAGGGTCTCCACATCCAGATCGTTGGTCGGCTCATCAAGCAGCAGCACATTGGCGCCGGACTTCAGCATCTTCGCCAGATGCACCCGGTTGCGCTCGCCGCCTGAGAGCATGCCGACCTTCTTCTGCTGGTCGCCGCCCTTGAAGTTGAAGGCGCCGACATAGGCGCGGCTCTGCAGCTTGCGCCCGCCCAGGTCGATCTCGTCGTCGCCGCCGGAGATCTCCTCCCACACGGTCGCGTCGTCCTTCAGCGCATCGCGCGACTGGTCGACATAACCCAGCGCCACCGTTTCGCCGAGTCGGATATCACCTCCGTCGGGCTGCTCCTGATCGGTAATCATGCGCATCAGGGTGGTCTTCCCGGCGCCGTTCGGACCGATAATTCCGACGATTGCGCCGGGCGGGACCTTGAAGCTCAGATCCTCGATCAGCAGGTGGTTTCCGAACCCCTTGCGCAGGCCCGCAGCCTCGATCACCAGATCACCGAGGCGCGGCCCCGGCGGCACCACGATCTGGGCGGTACCGGGCGCCCGGTCGCGGGCCTCCGCCAGCAGGTTCTCATAGGCCGTAATGCGCGCCTTGCTCTTGGCCTGGCGGGCGCGCGGGCTGGCCTGAATCCAGTCGCGCTCGCGCGCCAGTGTCCGTTCGCGGGCCTGGTCACGGTTCTTCTCGACCTCAAGCCGCTTCTGCTTCTGCTCCAGCCAGGCGGAGTAATTGCCTTCGTAGGGAATGCCCCGGCCGCGGTCGAGCTCGAGGATCCAGCCGGTGACATTGTCGAGGAAGTAGCGGTCATGGGTGACCATGACGACGGTGCCGGCATATTCGCGCAGATGGCGCTCCAGCCAGGCCACGGTCTCGGCGTCGAGATGGTTGGTCGGCTCGTCCAGCAGCAGCAGTTCCGGCTTCTGCAGCAGCAGCCGGCACAGCGCCACCCGGCGGCGCTCGCCGCCCGACAGCGTGCTGACATCCGCCTCGCCCGGCGGGCAGCGCAGGGCGTCCATGGCGATCTCGATGGTGCGGTCCAGGTCCCAGCCGTCGGCGGCGTCGATCTTTTCCTGCAGCTCGCCCTGTTCGGCGAGCAGCGCGTTCATCTCGTCGTCTTCCATCGGCTCGGCGAACTTGGCACTGATCTCCTCGAAGCGGTCGACCAGGGCCTTGATCTCACCCAGCCCCTCCATGACGTTGCCGGCGACATCCTTGTCGGCGTCTAGATGCGGCTCCTGGGGCAGGTAGCCCACGCGCACGCCCTCGGCGGCCCAGGCCTCGCCATCGAACTCGGTGTCCTGGCCCGCCATGATCCGCATCAGGGTCGATTTGCCGGCGCCGTTTACACCGAGCACGCCGATCTTGGCGCCGGGATAGAAGGACAGCGAGATACCCGAAAGCACGGTCTTGCCGCCGGGAAAGGTCTTGGTCAGGTCGCGGGTGACGAAGCTGTACTGATAGGAAGCCATGGGGTGCCGCCGGGCTGTGGGAACCGGCGTCTTCTAGCGCACCGCAGCCGCCGGACGCAACGCGCGCGGCACGGCCTACCCTTGCGCGGCGAGCGACGCTTCGCGCCGATAGATGTAGAGCGCGGAGGCGACGATCAGCCCGGCACCGGCGATCACGTTCAGGCCCGGCACGAATCCCCAGACCAGCAGCCCGAACAGGGCGGACCAGACCAGCATGGTGTATTTGAACGGCACCACCAGGCCAGCCTCAGCCCGGCGCAGGGATTCGACCATGAGGAACTGGCCGCCGCAGTGGAACAGGGCGAGCACCGCAAGAAAGGCGATCGTGCCGCCCGTTGGCGACGTCCAGCCAAAGGGCGCGCTGAAGCTGCTCAACAGCACCAGTGAGACGGCGCCCCACAGCATCATCGATTCGGCGCTATCGGTGGCCCGCATGCGCCGGGTGATGAGGTCACGCAGCGCCGCAAACAGCGCTGCCCCCAAGGGCAGCAGCACCGTCCAGCCAAGGAACCCCTCGGTCGGCTGGGTGATGACCAGCACGCCTGAAAAACCGACCGCGACCGCGGTCCAGCGCCTCCAGCCGACCCGCTCACCCAGGATCAGCGGCGCCAGCGCGGTGGTGAACAGCGGCCCCGCTGCCGCCACCGAGGTCGCCGTCGGCAACGGCAAATAGGACAACGCGGTGACGAAACAGATCGTGCTGCCGGTCATGCAGGCGGCGCGCAATGCCTGGCCGACCCGGTCGCTGACGGCCAGTACGCTGTGCCAGCGCGGCCGCTGCCAGCCGCGCAGCCGCGCGAACAGCAGCACAAGCAGGACGACATAGGCGCTGCGCAGAAAGATCAGCTGACCCACCGGCAGCGCCTCGGTCATCAGCTTGGTCAGCGCGTCCGCCGCGGTCAGCACGAGGCTGCCCGCCAGCATCAGCAGCACGCCGGTGCGGCCGGTCGTTTGCGGCTGGCTCACGGGGGCTCTCCCATTGGACGCGGCGAGTCTAGAGCAATTCGCCGCGCCGCGCCGGGATCGCCGGTCAGCGCCAGCCGGCCGCCTGCTGCTTCTGGATCAGCGCCTTCGGCTGTTCGGCAAACGACAGCGCGTCGCCCAGCGTGGCGACCCCCTGGGCGGCGAGCGCCGGGATCAGCTTGACGAACAGTTCGGCGGCGAGCAGGGCGTCGCCCATGGCGGTGTTATGGCCAAGCCGGTCGACGCCGAAATCCGCTGCCACCTTCTCCAGTGAGAACTCGGTGCGCTCGGGCTCGAGTGCGGCAACCAGCAGCATGGTGCAGAGCGCGTAGGGCGCGTCCCATTTCAGCGCCGCGCGGCCGGCCTCGTGGCGCAGCATCGCCATGTCGAAGGCGATGTTGTGACCAATCAGCACGGTGGCATGCGCCATCGGCTGCATCCGCTGGAACACCTTGGGAAACGGCGACGCGTCGGCCACGGCATCATCGTCGATGCCGTGAATAGCCGTGACCCGGGGCGGGATCAGGATTCCGGGATTGACCAGCTCGTCGAATGTGGCCGCAGGATAGAGCCGGGCACCGAAGGTACGCACGGCAGCCATCGAGACGATTCGGTCGTCGCGCACATTCATCCCCGTGGTCTCTGTATCGAGCGCGAGACCCGGCAGCTCGCTGAGCGGCGTTTCCGGGTCCGGCGGCAACGCTTCGGGCGGCATGTCGTTGAGCGCCAGGTCACCTTCTACGCCCGCGGCGTCGGTCTCGGGAATGTTGCTGAAGCTCAGCATCACGCCCAGATCGGCACCCAGGTCCGCAATGCGCAGTTCCATCAATTCACCCGCCCCGGTGCGCAGTTCGGTGCGGACAGGGGCACCGGCGCGGACTGCCTCGCCGATGGCCTCGCCGAGGGCGTCGGCGTCGAAAACCTCGCCGGCACTGGAACCGACCCTTAGGCGTTTCGGCCCGAACAGGGCCCGCGCACCGGCATTGACCAGGCTGACCTGGCCCTTGTGAGTGACCACCACGACCCCTTCGGACAGGGCGCCGAGCAGCGTGGTCAGGCGGCTGCCCGACAGGGTGGAGCGGCCGCGCCACGCTTCCTGCATCCGGCTGAGGCCGTTGAACAGGGCAGCGACTGCGCCGCCACCCTCGATCTGGCCGCTCGGCGGCGTCCAGTCGGCGTCCCGGTTTGCCAGCATTTGCATCGCCCGATGCAGCTGGCGCAGACCGCGGAAATGACGCAGTAGGATCGCGCCCAGCGCAGCAAACACCACCACCACCATGGCGGCGAAAGCGAACTGCAGGGTGAGTTGGGAGGCGAACATGCCGCCGCCGCGCACCCGGTCGGTAAAGCCGAAATAGCCGACACCGGCGAGCATCAGCGCCAGGATGACGAGCAGCGCCGTCGTGACCCAGAGGGTTTGACCGACGGTCGCCGGACGCCGCCGGCGCACCTTACGCTGGGCGGCGATGGTGCGGCGCGGCCGGTTGAAGGGCCGCGCCGGTCTGACGCCGGGGCGCGCCTCGTAGCGCGGTCGGATTTGATGGGTGTCTTCTGGCGGCTGCGTCTGCCAGCGAAATGGCCACATGGCTGTTCTCTACTCGCCCGATACCTTCGGTTGAATCGCCAGTCAGACTAGGGTCGTGAGCATTCCCTGACAGTGATCGCCGACACAGGGGTAAATCGGGGCCTAGAGCACCCCGATGCGCGGCGGACCGCCGCTCACGGCGCGGCTTCGGCCGAACGCCTTGTCGAGCACCCGGGTGGAATCCTCGGCGATGCCGATGGCCTCGCTGAGCAGGCCGAGAATGCGCATATTGTTGTCGAGCACCTGGCGCGCCTCGGGTTGGGAATCGTCGACGATCTTGCCGCAGCGCACGATGACGTCTCGGCGGATCGCGGTGAGGATGTCCTCCAGGCGCGACCCCTTGGGATTTTCTTCGGAGATCAGAAACCGGGTCATGGTGGCCTCCTTGGCTGATGGTCCCGTTGCTCTGCGCGATCTGGCGCAAGGGGCGTGCCAAGAATAGATCCTTTCAAGGCATTGAATTATCAACATTTCTTAGGACAGCATCCTTGTCGCAATTTGCGTCAGTCGCAGCCTGCAACGCGTGCCGTGCTAGACTTCGTCCATGCCCGTACCCGAACCCAGCTTTACCCTTGGCATCGAAGAGGAATACCTGCTCGTCGACCGCCAGACCGGCGATCTGGCGGAAGCGCCCGATGCACTGATGGCGGCCTGTGAGGCGCGGCTCAAGGACCGGGTCAGCCCGGAATTCCTGCAATCACAGATCGAGGTCGGCACCGGGGTGTGCGGCAGCCTCGACGCCGCGCGCGACGAGCTGGCGGACCTTCGCGCCTGCGTCGGCGAGCTGGCGGCGGAACACGGGCTTGCGCCGATGGCCGCGTCGACTCACCCGTTCGCCAGCTGGCGCGGCCAGCACCATACCGACAAGGGCCGCTACAACGTGCTGGCGGCGCAGATGCAGATGGCAGCGCGGCGTCTGCTGGTGTCCGGCATGCATGTGCATGTCGCCGTCGAGGACGACGACCTGCGCATCGACCTGATGAACCAGCTGGTCTACTTCCTGCCGCATCTGCTGGCGCTCAGCACCTCCTCGCCGTTCTGGGAAGGCGAGGAGACCGGCATGAAGTCGTACCGGCTAAGCGTGTTCGACGGGCTGCCGCGCTCCGGCCTGCCGGAGAGCTTCGAGAGCCACGGCGCGTTTCGCCGCACGGTCGACGTGATGCTGTCCGCCGGACTGATCGACGATCCGACGAAGTTATGGTGGGACGTCAGGCCAAGCGCGCGCTTCCCGACCCTGGAGTTGCGCATCACCGATGTGTGCACGCGAATCGACGACGCGCTGGCCATCGCCGGGTTGTTCCGCTGCCTGTGCCGGATGCTTTACCGCTACCGCCGCGGCAACACCCGCTGGCGCAACTATCCGCGCATGCTGATCGAGGAGAACCGCTGGCGCGCCCAGCGCTTCGGCTTCGATGAGGGCCTGGTCGACTTCGGCAAGAGCGAGATCGTGCCGTTCTCGGCACTGAGCGCCGAACTCTGTTCGATGCTGGCGGAGGATGCGGACGCCTTCGGCTGCGCCTGGGCGCTGGAGCGGGCCCACGCCATCGTCAGCGAGGGCACCAGCGCACACCGCCAGCTCAGCACCTTCCACGCGGCGCAGGCGTCGGGGATGGACCGGGACGCGGCGCTGCGTCAGGTGGTGCAAGCGCTCATCACCGAGACCGCCATGCCGCCTTCCTGAGCGCTTGCGGCGGGCGCGCGGCGGGCGATATCCTGCCGCCCAGCCCACCAAGCAGCAAAACAACCGGTCGGGAGAGAACCGGATGCCAAAGCGCACCGTGACCGCCAGCGATGTCCGCGACGCGGGCACCCTCAACACCCGTGTCTTCGATCCCGGCGACGAGATCTTCGAAGAGGGCGACGAGGGCCGCAACGCCTACATCATCCTGTCGGGCCTGGTTGAAATCACCAAGGCGGGGTGGGACGGCGACAAGGTGATCGGCTACACCGGCGAGGGCGAGATCTTCGGCGAGATGTCACTCATAGACGCCGCACCGCGCATGGCCTCGGCCCGGGCGGTGAAGGAAACCCGTGTCCTTGTGGTGCCGGAGGAAATCCTGCGTGACAAGATGGCCAAGGCCGATCCCTTCATCCGGGATCTGCTGCGTATCCTGGTGGACGGCCTGCGCACGCTGACCGAGGACCGCATCCTCAAGGGCGAGAAGCCTTAACCCGGACTGATCCGGCCCCATATCCCCTGAAACGACTTCATTGCGGTAAGGAGAGGAACCATGGCCACGGCGATTTTCGCGGCAGGCTGCTTCTGGGGAATCGAGCATGCCTACCGGCAGGTGCCGGGGGTCGAGGATGTGCGCGTCGGCTATACCGGCGGCCACACCGACAACCCGACCTACGAGGCGGTGTGTGCGGGCAACACTGGCCATGCGGAGGCGGTGCGCGTGGTCTATGACGACGCCCAGGTCACCTACGACCAGCTGCTTGACCTGTTTTGGGAGGTCCACGACCCGACGCAGCTGAACCGCCAGGGGCCCGACATCGGCAGTCAGTACCGCTCGGCGATCTTCACCGAGGGCGCGGACCAGCAGGCGGCGGCCGAGGCATCGCGCGATGCGCGCCAGGCGTCCGGCGCGGTGCGCGGCACCATCGTCACCGAGATCGTGCCGGCCAGCGCGTTCCACGACGCCGAGGACTATCACCAGAACTATTTCGCCAACCGCGGGAAGGCGCGCTGGTTCTGACGCGCGCCTAGCTGAGCGCGAAGTCGATGGCCGCCGCGGCGTGGATCGCGGTGGTGTCGAACACCGGCAGGTCGGTGTCACCGGCCCCGATCAGCAGCCCCACCTCGGTGCAGCCGAGCACCACCCCGTCGATGCCATCCGCCGTGCGCATGTCGTCGAGCAGGCCGAGATAGGCCTGTTTCGATTCTTCCCGTACCACGCCCTGGCACAACTCCTCGTAGATCACCCGGTGCACCAGGTCGCGGCCCGTATCCCCCGGCACAACGGGTTCGAGGCCGTGCGGATCGCGCAGGCGGCCAGTGTAGAAGTCCTGTTCCATGGTGTAGCGGGTCGCCAGCAGCGCCGGGCGGCGCGACGGCGATGCCTTGACCGCATTGGCCGTGGCATCGGCGATGTGCAGCAGCGGGATCTCCACCGCATCCTCAATCGCCGGAGCCATCATGTGCATGGTGTTGGTGCAGATCACCAGCGCGGCCGCGCCGCCATCGGCGAGGCGCTGCGCCGCATCCACCATGCGCTCGGTCGCCGTATCCCAGTCGCCGGCGGCCTGCAGGGTCTCGATCTCGGCGAAGTCGAAGGACCACAGCAGCAGTTCCGCCGAATGCAGCCCGCCCATCCTCTCGCGCGTCATCTCGTTGAGCAGCCGGTAGTAGAGCGCCGTACTCTCCCAGCTCATGCCGCCGATCAGGCCGAGGGTCTTCATCGCCTTTTCTTGCTGCGCCGGGTGGCGGCGCGGCGCGCGGCGCGGAAGCGCTTGGCCAGCGCCGCCAGCTCGTCGCGCTCGAATCTCAGGCTCTCGGCCAAATCCTTGTCGGCCTTTGGCAGGGCCTTGGCGAGCGCCCCGCCGACCTCGTCCAGCGCGGCGGCACCCTGGGCGATCTGGTCGGGATCGTCGCAGTTCACGATCACTTCCTGTTCCATCATCAGATCAGAGAAGGCGTCGGCGTCCTCACGGCCAAGCCGCTCGAGCCGGCCGTCAATCTCCTGCCAGGCATCGCGCCATTCGCCATAGAGCGCATCGCGCGCGGGCGACCGGCCGGCGGTCTCCTCAAGGCGGACCATCAGTCGCACGAATTGCCAGACAGTGATGTCGAAACGGGCCATGGGGCCCTGCATAGCACGAACCGGCGCCGACCGGGATCGGCCGGCGGAGTCCTTGAGCCCCTAGTCGACGGACTCGCGGATCGCCTCGCGGACGATCTCGGCGACCACCCGGCGCCAGGCCTCAGCCGCTGCCGGATCACCGCATTCTGCGAATTGCAGGGCCCGATGCTCCGCGTAGGGCCGCGCACCCTCCCGGTACTGTCGGATCAGTCCCCGCGCATAGAGCAGCGCGTCCGCGTCGTTCATCTCTCATCCACCATTCTTGCTCGTGGACATTCCCCCACTCCTCGATGGCGGAATGGCGGTGCTTTTGCAAGCACGAGATGACGATGCAGTTCAGATCAGCAGGTTTCGGTGATGGACACGGCTGCCGGTGGCCCCGCTGCGACGGCATGGCGCGCGTCAGTCAGCGGCAGATGCACCACGCCGACAGCTTCCAGCAACAGCACCAGGGCGACGGCACCGACAACGGCCACGCCGCCCAGCACATCGCGGCCCTCGACGCGCCGCGCGCGCCAGGTTTTGTCATCCTCGTAGGGCAATTCGTAGCGAGGGTTCAATTGACTGATCCCTTCATTGGTTGGCCTGTCTCGCAGGCGCGATGATCAACACGGTGGGTAAACGCGCGGCCGGCACGCGGGCAAGCGCGCCGGCCGCAAGCCCCTGCCCGGCCCTACAGCCGCGCGGGGTGTGTCATCAATACGTCACAGTTATGAACGCCACAGTGCGCACCGTCACAGTTTGCCGGAAATTTCCGGCAAATCGCCGCGGCCCGTCCGGCGCGGCAACTGGACCGCCGGGATGCGCCGTAGGACACTCCCCTGGTGCCCCACCCCGCCGGGCGCACCGATCCGGGAAGGACCCCGCCGTTGCGTTTCCGCCTGATCGCCATGTTCGCGACCTTCCTGGTCGCCTGCAGCCTGAGCCATTTCCTGCGCAGCTCCCATGTGGTGATCGCGCCCAGCGTGATCGCCGACCTGGGGCTGTCGGCGGAGGCGTTCGGCCTGATGGGCAGCGCCTTCTTCTTCGCCTATGCGCTGGGGCAGATCCCCACCGGACTGCTGCTCGACAGCGTCGGGCCGCGCCGCACGGTAACCGCGCTGCTGGGCATCGCGGTGGCGGGGACGGCGCTCTTTGCCACCGCCGACAGCCTGTGGGCGGCGGCCGGGGCCCGCTTCATGATGGGTATCGGCTGCGCCGCGATCTTCATGAGCGCCTTTTTCACAGCGGCGCGCTGGCTTGGGCCGGAACGGTTCGGCACCGCGTCCGGACTGATCTCCGGGCTCAGCCATGCCGGCAACTTGCTGGCGGCCACGCCGCTGGCGCTGCTCGCGGGGGCGATCGGCTGGCGCGCCTCGTTCTGGTCTGTCGCCGCCGTGCTTGCGCTGGTTGGCGCCATGGTCTGGATCAGCGTGCGCGATTGGCCCGACGGCCAGGCACCCCAGAGCCGCCCGCGCGAGACCGCGGCGTCGGCCCTGTCCGGATTGGCGCAGCTACTGCGCTGGCGCCCGATGCACCATCTGCTGGCCATGGCGCTGGTCTGCTACGCCTGCTTCGCCAGTGTCTTCTCACTGTGGGCCGGCCCCTACCTATTCGATGTGCATGGTCTCGACCCGGTGGCGCGCGGCAATATCATGCTGGCGATGGCGGTGGCCGCCTTTCTCGGCTCGATGCTGTGGGGCATGGCCGACCGGGTATTCAATACCCGGCGCCGCCTGGTCATCGTCGGCGCCCTGTGCACCGCCGGGCTGCTGGGCACGCTGGCGCTCTGGCCTGCCCCGCCGGTCTGGGCTGTCGCGGTGCTGCTGCCCCTGTTCTGCGCGTCGGGAAGCTATTCGATCCGGGTAATGATCCATGGCCGGGCACTGTTTCCCGAGCATCTGGCGGGGCGCGGCATGACCACGGTCAATCTCGGCATGGCGCTGGGCGCGGCGGTGATGCAGCCGGTCACTGGGGTGCTGCTGGGCGCGGTCTCCGGCGGCGCGCCCGATGAGGCGGGCTACCGCGCCGTGTTCGGATTCCTCGCCGTGGTCACCGTGGTGGCGCTCGCCTTCTACGCGCCGATAGAGGATGCGCCGCCGCGGCCGACGGACACATAGGCGGGGCGGGCGGCTTTACGGCTGACGCGGGCGCAGCACGCGCTTAAGTTAGTCGCCCTGCCTGAGGAGCCCCCTGTGACACCGATCCGCCTGATCTGCTTTCCCGGCGCGCCCAACCTGCCGATTTTCGCCGCGATGGAGCGCGGCCTGTTCACCGAACGCGGTCTTGCCGTCGACCTCACCACGACGCCCAGTTCGGTCTACCAGATGGAACAGCTGATCGACGGCGGCTTCGACATCGCCGGCACCGCCTTCGACAACGTGGTCGCCTACACCGAGGGCCAGGGCGCGGTGACGCCCAAGCATGACCCCGACGTGTTCGCCTTCATGGGGGCAACACGCATCGAGCTCGCCTTCGTGGTGGCGCCCGAGATCGAGCGCTACGAGGACCTCAAGGGCCGCACCATCGCGCTCGACGCGCTGTCCACCGGTTTCGCCTTCATCCTCTACCGCATGCTCGAAAGCGCCGGCCTCACGCTCGACGATGTGGAGCTGGTGCCGGTTGGCGCGACGCCGGAACGTTGGGAGTCGGTAAAGGACGGCACCCACGCCGGGACCCTGACCATCGAGCCCTTCACCAGCATCGCCACCGCCCAGGGCTTCCGGGTGATGGAGCGCAGCGGCGACGTGTTCGACCACTACCAGGGCGGCGTTTTCGCGACCACCCGGCGCTGGGCCGACGCCAACCCGGAGGCGCTGACCGGTTTCATCGGCGGCTACCTCGCGGCGCTCGACTGGGTGCGCGATCCGGACAACCTGGCGGAGGGAGGCGCGACCCTGCTGCGCCACATGCCGGCGATCAAGCCCGAGGCCATCGGCAAGGTGATGGGCGGCGTGCTGTCGCCACGCACCGGCCTCACCCCTGCGGCCCGGGTCGACCGCGCCGGGGTGGAGACAGTGCTGGCCCTGCGCTCGGCCTATGGCGGGGGGCCGGAATTGGACGACCCGGACAAGTATTTCGACCTCGCCTGGTACAGCCGCGCGGCGGGCTGAGAGCGCGCGCGATGACCGACCCGGCTGCGATCCTCAAGGGCGTCTTCGGCTATGACAGTTTCCGCCCCGGCCAGCGCGACGTGGTGGATACGCTGATCGGCGGCGGCGATGCGCTGGCGGTGATGCCGACCGGCTCGGGCAAGTCCCTGTGCTATCAGATTCCGGCACTGGCGCGCGGCGGCCTGTCGCTGGTGGTCTCGCCACTGGTGGCGCTGATGGAGGACCAGGTTGCGGCCCTGCAGCTCGCCGGCGTCGCTGCGGAGACCATCAACTCTGCGCGCGAGCGCGACCAGAACGTCGCCGCCTGGCGGCGGGTCGCGGCGGGCGAGGCGCAGCTGCTCTATCTGTCGCCGGAGCGGCTGATGACTGAGCGCATGTTGTCGGCCCTGTCGCGGCTGCCGCTGTCGCTTATTGCGGTGGATGAGGCGCACTGCATCTCCCAGTGGGGCCCGGCCTTCCGGCCCGAATACGCCGACCTGGAACGGCTCAAGGACATCTTTCCCGGGGTGCCGCTGGCGGCGATGACGGCGACGGCGGATGCGATTACCCGCGACGACATTGCCCAGCGCCTGTTTGCCAGCCCGCCGCAGCTTTTCGTGACCGGCTTCGACCGGCCCAACATCGCCCTGTCAGTGGCGCCCAAGGCAGCGTGGAAGAGCCAGCTGCTCGACTTCGCCCGCGCCCGCGCGGGCGCCAGCGGGATCGTCTACTGCCTGTCGCGGCGAAAGACCGAGGAAGCCGCCACCCTGCTCGTCGACGCCGGCATCCGCGCCCTGCCCTACCATGCGGGCATGGCCGCAGAGACCCGCGCCGCCAACCAGGACGCCTTCATCAACGAGCCCGGTGTGGTGATGGTGGCGACCATCGCGTTCGGCATGGGCATCGACAAGCCGGACGTGCGCTATGTGCTGCACACCGACATCCCAGGCAGCGTCGAGGCCTATTACCAGGAAATCGGCCGCGCCGGGCGTGACGGCGCCCCGGCTGAGGCGCATATGCTGTTCGGGCTCGACGACATCCGAATGCGCCGGGTGTTCATTGAGGACGAGGACGCGTCGCCGGAGCGGAAACGGCGCGAGCACAAGCGGCTCGACGCACTGATCGGCTATTGCGAGGCACCGGCCTGCCGCCGCCGGGTACTGCTCGCCTATTTCGGCGAGGACCGCGACCCCTGCGGCAACTGCGACCTTTGCCTGAGCCCGCCCGACCTGGTGGATGGTACGGCGGATGCACAGCTGGCGCTGGAAGCGGTGCTGGCCACCGGCAACCGCTTCGGCGCGGCCCATATCGTCGATGTGCTGCGGGGCAGCGACACCGAGAAGGTCGCGGCCGCCGGCCATGACCGGCTCGACATCCACGGTGCCGGCGCAGCCCACGGCAAGACGGCATGGCGGGCAATCCTGCGCCAGATGGTCGCCGCCGGGCTACTGGAAATCGATATCCAGGGCTATGGCGGGCTGAAGGCGACCGCGGCAGGCCGGGCGCTGGCCGGCGGCGAGGGCGAGTTCCGCTACCGCCAGGACGCGGTGCGCAAGACCACGAGCAAACGCCGCAAGGCCGCCGCGCCCGCCGCCGGCCTCACCGAGGAACAGACGTCGCTGCTGGGCGACCTGCGCGCACTGCGCCGGGAACTGGCCGAGGCGCGCGGCGTGCCGGCCTATGTGATCTTCCCCGACAAGTCGCTGGAGGATATGGCGCGCAAGGCGCCGCGTGATCATGACGGCTTCGCCGAGGTACACGGAGTCGGGGCCGCGAAGCTCCGAGATCTTGCCGAACCCTTCCTCGACTGCATCGCGGCGCATGCCATGGAAAAGGGCGCGTGAAGAGCCGCTCTGACGGGGATACCGGCGCGCCCGGCCATAGTCATATTAACTGTTGCGCGCTGACGGTTCGGACACTAGCGTCTGGGCATCACGTGGCAAGGGAGCGCCGCGTACGGTGCGTTTTTTTGGCGCGCCGAGGATAAACCGATCAGGCCCGGCATGCCGGGCCGTTGTCTCAGGAGACCGTTCATGAAGCTCAAGCTTACTCTGGCCGCGATGGCCGCTGGCGTCGCGTCCGTCGCTTTTGCGCCGGCTGCGGCTGCCGCCGTCGATCTGCCGTGCCGTACCGCGCGCATTATCGTGCCGTGGGGCGCCGGTGGCGAAACCGACATCATGGGCCGGCTGATCGCCGAGGCCGCCAACCGCCTGGGCGCCAGCCCGCGCCTGCAGGTCGTGACCATCAGCGGTCAGGGCGGCGTCAAGGGCACCAAGCAGTTCATGAAGGCGAAGCCCGACGGCTGCACCTTGTTCCTGACCTTCCAGCACATCCTGGCGGGCCGGCTGACCGGGCGCATCGACTTCAACTGGGATGCCTTCACCCCGGTTGCGCGCATGGTCCAGACCGCGTCGATCATCGGCGCCGGCACCGACGCCCCGTTCAACAACTACAAGGAGATGCAGGCTTTCGCGAAGGCGAACCCGGGCAAGCTGCTTGCCGGTGGTACGCTGGGCTCGACCAGCCACTTCTCGCTGCTGCAGGTGCAGGACGCACTGGGCATCGACATGAAGATCATCTCCTATGACGGCACCGCCGACCGGATGAAGGCGATGCTCGCCAACACCATCCACATCGGCCAGGTGTCCGAGGCGACCGCGGCGAAGAACGTTGCCGCCGGCCGGCTCAAGGTCGTCGCCCTGAACTACCACACCCGTTCGAAGGTCCTGCCGGACCTGCCGACCGCGCGTGAGCAGGGTTTTGACCTCGACATCACGTCCGACCGCGGCATCGTGCTGCCCGGCGGTGCTTCGCCCGAGTTGGTCAAGTACTATGCTGACATGCTCGAGGGTGTCGCTAACGACAAGAAGTACCAGGACACCATCGCCGCCCGTGGCAGCTACGTGACCTTCATGCGTGGCGAGGAGTACATCAACTGGTGGCGTGAGACCGACAAGGAGTGGGAAGGTATCGCCAAGCGTCTTGGCGTCTACCGCGGCTCGTAAGTCAGTCTTCCGGCCAGTCCGGAACGGGGCCCGGCGGCATCTTGCCGCCGGGCCCTTTCTTTTTGCCCGCCCGCCTCAGGCCCTGCGCCGGGGCAACGCCAGCAGCCCGGCAACCAGCAGCGGCGGCACCGCAGAAACGAAGAAGCCGTAAGAGAAACTGCCCGTGGCGCCCAGCATGGCGCTGAAGATCAGCGGCAGCACCATCTGCCCGGCGCCACTGAAGGCGAGCACACCGCCGGTCATCGTTCCGACCTGCCCTTCCGGCGCGATACGCGCCACTTCCGACAGCAGCACCCCGTGCCAGCCGAGCGCCGTCGAGGTCAGCAGCGTGGCCACCGCGAGAATCTCGAAGGTGCTCCAGCCCGGCGCATACAGGCCTGTCAGCGCCGAGGCAACCGCCATGATGACACCGAGCCCCGCCAGCACATGGCGCGGCTTCATCCAGCGGCTGGCGACATAGCCCCACAGGACACGGGCTGGCATGCCGACGAAGGTCGCGGTGGCGAACAGGCCGCCCGCCTCGGTCAGGCTGTAGCCCAGCCCCTCCGTCAGCGTCAGCACGAAATAGGTCACGTAGGTCGCCTGCAGGCCGACGAAGGCGAACATCGCGATCGCCAAGCGGCGCAGCGCCGGCGTGCCCATCACCCCGAGGAAGGTCGCCTTGAAGTCCTTCGGCGATAACGGCTGGTTCGGATCGCGGTCGCGGTCGAACTCGGCGCGCAACGGCTGCAGCACCAGGGCGAAAGCAGCGCACATCAGCCCGAGCGCCAGCAGCGCCCCCTGCCAGCCCCACAGATGCACGAAGGCCGGCATCATCAGGCCGCCCATCATCAGCCCGAAGGGCACCGCCGTCTGCTTGGCGGAGAATACCAGCGGTGCATAGCGCGGCGGCGCGTAGCGCGCGAGGATCTGCGAACTGGCCGGCGTCGCCACGGACGTGCCGGTGACGGTGAACAGGGCGGCCAGGATGAACGGCCAGACATAGCCGCTGGCGGCGAAACCCATGCCGATCAGCACCAGCACCAGCCCGGCCTGGCTGGTGCGCAGCCCGCCGTAGCGGCGGATGAAGTTGCCGCAACCCATCATCGAGATGATCTGTACGAACGCGCCAATGCTGACATAGACCCCGGCATAGGCGGCTGACACGCCGAGGTCGTCGATCGCCGCAGGCGCAATGATCGGCACCACCGTCTTCGCCGTGGTGGCGAAGGATTGCTGGAAGAACATCGCGACGAGCGCGAGGAAGAGCGGGCTGAAGAAGGTCACGGATAAACCGCGGTCGGTTGCGCGGGGGTCGAGTCTACACCATCGCCCGGCAGGGCTCAGGTGAAGTGGAAGCCCCGTGCCGCAAGCTCGCCGCGCAAACCATCGCGCAGCTTGGCGGCGAATTTCTTGTCGACGTCGTGGCTCCAGGAATCCGGCGTCGTCGGCTTGCCGACCGCGCCGTAATGCGCCGCCAGGTCGCCATCATAGGCCGCCACCGCGGCGGCCGGGTCCGGCGCGTCGGGGGTGTTGCCGTAGCGCTCCCGATGGACCATGGCGGCGAACGGCATGCGTGGCTTCTGCTTCGGCGCATCGTCGGGCCAGCCAAGCACCATGCCGTAAACGCAGTAGACCAGATGCGGCAGGCCGAGGATGCGCGCTGTCGCCTCGGCATCGTTGCGCACCGCGCCGATCATCACCCCGCGCAGGCCGATGGATTCTGCGGCCAGGCTGGCCGCCATACCCACCAGGGACGCATCGATGCTGGCAACCAGGCCCATTTCCAGGTTGTTGGGCTCAATCTCGTGGCCCCGGTCCGCCATCGCCCGGGCGATATGGGTGAGGTCGGCACAAAAGGCGAGGAACACCGGTGCGTCCGCAACATGCTTCTGGTTACCGGTCACCGGCGCAAGCTGGGCCAGGGTCTCGCGGTCGCGCACCACGACCACGCTGTAGGCCTGGATGTTGGACGAGGTCGGCGCCCGAAAGGCCGCGCGCAGCACCGCATCCACGGTGGCGTCGTCGACCGGGTCGTCGGTGTATCGCCGCACGCTGACCCGGTTGAGCAGGGTCTCAATTGTCTCGCTGGTGGGGAGCATGTTTGGGGCCTCGCTGGGGCGGTTTTCTTTAGGGTCCGGCGTCGTGGGTCGGAATGCAAGCGCCCCCGGCGCAGCAGGGCTTCACACTGGCTACATGCCTCCCCATTTGCCCCTTAGCCTTTTGACGCCATCCCCCCGGAGCCCCGCCATGATGTGGAAGACCCCCGCCGCCGCCCTCGCGCTCGCCGTGCTGCTGCCGGCCTGTGCCTCAGTTGCCCAGCCTACCAGCGTCGAGACCAGCGCCGGCGCGGTTCAGGTGGAGACCATCGCCGACAATCTGGCGCGGCCCTGGGGCCTCGCCTTCTTGCCCGGCGGCGGCTTCCTGATCACCGAGCGCACCGGCAACCTGCGCCGGGTCGCGGCGGACGGGACGGTATCCAGCCCGCTGGGCGGCGTACCCGAGGTCGCGCCGTTCGGCCAGGGCGGCCTGCTGGATGTGGTGCTGGCGCCGGACTTCGCGACCAGCCGCTGGGTCTATCTGTCTTTCTCCGAGCCCGGGCCCGGCGGGGCATCGACCGCCGTGGCGCGCGGCCGTCTGAACCAGGCGGGTACAGCGCTGGAAGGCACCGAGACAATCTTCAGCCAGGAGCCCAAGGTGCGTGGCGGCCGGCATTTCGGCTCGCGCCTGGTATTCGCACGCGACGGGCGGCTGTTCGTCACGTCGGGCGACCGCGGCCAGGAAACGCCGTCGCAGAAGCTGGGCGACACCATCGGCACGGTGGTGCGGCTGGAGGCCGACGGGCGGGTGCCTGCGGACAATCCCTTCGTCGGCCAGGCTGGCGCGCGGCCAGAAATCTGGTCCTACGGCCACCGCAACGCTCAGGGCGCCGCGCTGAACCCGCGCACCGGTGCACTATGGCTGACCGAACACGGCCCGCGCGGCGGCGACGAGGTGAACATCGCCGAGGCCGGCAAGAACTACGGCTGGCCACTGGTCAGCTGGGGCACGGAGTATTCCGGCGGCGCGATCCCCAATCCGCCGACCCGGCCGGACCTGACCGACGCCATCCACCAGTGGACGCCGGTGATCGCGGCCTCGGGCCTCGCCTTCTATGACGGTGACCTGTTCCCGCAGTGGCGCGGCAGCCTGCTGGCAGGCGGGCTGGTGGCCCGCGGCGTGGTGCGGCTCAGCCTCGACGGCAACCGGGTCACCGGTGAGGAGCGCATCGGCCTGGGTGCCCGGGTGCGCGACGTGCGCCAGGGGCCGGACGGCGCGGTCTATGTGCTGACCGACGCCCCCAACGGCAAGCTGCTGCGCCTTACGCCGCAGCGCTAGCCAGCGGCATATCGCCCGTCGGGCGGTAGACGCCGCGATGCTCCGGCAGTGAGTGGAAGCTGTCGGTGATACCGAAGGCCGTCTCCGCGCCGCCGAGATAAAGGTAGCCGTCGCCGGCAACGGCGCGGGCCATGCGGTCCAGCACCTGCGCCTTGGTCTCGGCATCGAAATAGATCAGCACATTGCGGCAGAACACCACGTCGAAGGCGCCGAGCCCGGCGAACGGATCAAGCAGGTTGAGGTGCCGGAAGCGCACCATGTTGCGCAGCTCTGGCTTGACCCGCCATTTGGTGTCCTCGCGCTCGAAGTATTTCACCAGGAACTGCACCGGCAGCCCCCGCTGTACCTCGAACTGGCTATAGACGCCTTCCTCGGCGCGGCCCAATGCCTCGCGCGAGATATCGGTGGCGACGATCTCGATGTCCCATCCAGCGAAGGTGAGCCCCGCCTCGCGCAGCAGCATGGCGATGGAATAGGGCTCCTGACCGGTCGAGGCGGCAGCGCACCAGATGCGCAGGCGGCGGCGGTCACGCCGCGCCTCATGCAGCGCCGGCAATGCCTTGTCGCGCAAATGATCGAACGGCTTATCGTCGCGGAAGAAGAAGGACTCGTTGGTGGTCATGGCGTCGACCACCAGCTCGGTCAGGCTGTGCTGGCCGGGCCGGCGCAGCTTCGCCACCAGGGCGTCGAGCCCGTCCAGGCCTTCCTGCTTGGCCAGTGGCCGCAGCCGGGTTTCCAGCAGGTAGGTCTTGGCCTCGGTCACCACCAGACCGGAGCGGTCCTTGAGGAGCTGCGCGAGGAAATCGAAGTCGCTTGTGTTCATCGGGCTGCCCCCTTGAAGAGTTTGACGATTTCGCCGGCGATCCGCTCCAGCGGCACGACCGCGTGGCAGATGCCGTCGTTGGCCACGGCGCCGGGCATGCCCCAGACGACGCTGCTCTGCTTGTCCTGGGCGACGACGGTACCGCCGGCCTCCACAACCGCCCGGCCGCCGTAAAGGCCATCGTTGCCCATCCCGGTAAGGATGGTGGTCAGCACCGCCGGGCCGTAGAGCCGCACCAGGCTGCGCAGCATGGGGTCGGCGGACGGACGGCAGAAATTCTCTGGCGGGTCCTCGTTGAGCCGCGCCACGATGTCGGCGCCGTCGCGCTCAAAGGCCATGTGGAACCCGCCCGGCGCGAGGAGCGCCTCGCCGCTGACCAGCCGGTCGCCGTCCTGTGCCTCGCGGGTCAGCACCCCGGTGGCCCGGGTGATGTGGTCAGCCAGCAACCGGGTAAAGGTGGGCGGCATATGCTGGGTGATGGCAACCGGTCGGTCGAGATGCGGCTTGAGGTCGCCAAGCACCTTGAACAGCGCCTGCGGCCCGCCGGTAGAGCTGCCAATGGCGAGCACTTCAGGCCGCGCCCGCGAGGGCGCACGCAGGGAAATCGGCTTATCGTTGGCCGGCGCGGGTGCGGCAATTGCGGTAGAGGCGGCGACGGGATGGCCGGCGCGGCGCCGGGCTGCGCCAAGGGCGCGCACCTTGTCGATCAGGGCACGGCGGAAGGCGTCGCTATCGTTGAGCCCCCGTGCGCTGGTCGGCTTGGGGATATAGTCAGCGGCGCCGGCATGAAGGGCACGCAGAGAGATCTCGGCGTTCCGCTGGGTGAGTGTCGAGGCGACAATGACACTGACCGACTTGTCCGCCTGCAGCAGCAGCGGCAGGGCGGTCATGCCGTCCATCACCGGCATCTCGATATCAAGCACCACGACCTCGGCGCCGCTGCGCACCAGCCCATCGACGGCCTTCTTGCCATCGCCGAAGGAAGCGACGATCTCGATGTCCGCCTCGCGCTCCAGGATGCGTGCGATTAGCCCGCGGATGACGACGGAGTCGTCGACGACCATTACCCGGATCGGCGTGGCGGTCGCTTGCTTGGGCGCCGCCGCGGCGGCCAGTACGCTCACAGCAGGCCCGCCTGCTGGAACTTGGAGGCCAGAACGGTCTCGTCGAACGGCTTCATGACGTATTCGTTGGCGCCCGCTTCCAGCGCCTCGGAGATGCGCGAGATGTCGTTCTCGGTGGTGCAGAACACCACCACCGGCTTGTCACCGCCGTCGAGCTGGCGCATCTCACGCAGGAACTCGATGCCGGTCATGCGCGGCATATTCCAGTCGAGCAGCACCGCATCGGGCAGCGCCTCGCCGCAGCGCGCCAGCGCATCGGCGCCGTCCTCGGCCTCGTCCACCTCAAACGACAGGCTTTCGAGCATGCGGCGGGCGAGCGAGCGGATGACACGGGAATCGTCGACGACAAGGCAGCGGGTCATAGCTGGGGGAACCTTCTGGTTAGGCGGGAAAGGGAATCAGGCGGCGTCGAGGTCAAGCAGCCCGGCGACGTCGAGCACGACCATCAACTCTTCCTCGAGCTGACAGATGCCGCGGGCAAAGGCGCGCCAGCGCGGATCGATGGTCGCCGTATTGGGGTCGATGCGCTCCGGCGTCAGGGTGAGGACGTCTCCCACCGCGTCGGTGGACAGGGCGTAGAGCTCGCCATGGTGCTCGACCACAATGTTCATGCCGCGGCCGGCATGTTCGTCCACCGGCGGCAGGCCCAGCCGGGCGCGCACGTCGAACACGGTGACGATGCGGCCGCGCAGGTTGAGCGACCCGGCGACCTCGCGCGGGGCCAGCGGGACGGGCGTTACCCGCTGCTGGGTCATCACGTCCTGGATGATCAGGGCGGGAATACCGAACAGCTGCGGCCCGACCCGGGCGGTCACATACATGTCGGCGCTACGCGACAGCAGCTCTGCGTCGCGCCGCGCCTCCTCGGTCTTCAGGCTCGACATCAGGCGGCTTCCTTCATGTTCAGGGTGCCTTCCAGGGCGACCAAAAGCTGCTCGCGCTGGAATTTGGGGACGTACTGCACGAAGCCGGATTTCAGGCCCCGCTCGCGGTCTTCTTCGGTGGCGTGGGAGGACACCGCGATGGTCGGGATACCGGCCAGCCGATGGTCGCTGCGCAGCGCCTCGGCGAACTGGTAGCCATTCATCTCCGGCATCTCGATATCGGTCACGACAACGTCGAAGCCGTTATCGTCCTCCAGCAGCGCCAGCGCCGCCTTCGGGTTCTCGGCGATCTCCACCGCGTAACCCTCCACCCGCAGGACCGGCTCGATCATGTTGCGGTAGAAGGCGCTGTCATCGACCAGCAGAAGCCGCCGCGTGGCGCCGCGCTCAGGCTGGAACGGGCGCTGGTCGGCGCCGTACCATCCGTCGACGACCCGCGACAGGTGGTGCCCGACGTCGAGCACCTCGGTCGCCCGGCCGTTGACGATGGCACTGCCAAGCGTGCCCCCGCGGGTGGCGGACGGCATCGCCTGGTCGAGCGGCTGCTCGACGATGTCGATGATCTCGTCAACCACCAGGCCCATGGCCTTGTCGTGGTCCGCGAAGACCAGCACCGGCTGCACGCCCTCTGGACGGAATTCGGCGGCGCCGTTGAGGCCGACCACCGGCATCAGCTCGCCGCGGTACTGGATGACCTGCTGGCCGGCGCACAGTTCGACCTTATCGGCGCCGATCTGCTCGATACGCGAGACCAGGGCCAGCGGCACGGCACGCAGTTCCTCGCCGTCGGCGCGGAACACCAGCAGCGAGGTGGTGTCCTGTACCTGGCGGGCCGCGGCCTCGCCCTCGTCCTGGCGGCTGGCGACCTCGCCCGACGCCTCGGCGATACCGTTGGGATCCAGGATCATGACGACGCTGCCGTCGCCCAGGATGGTGTTGCCGGAAAACAGGGTGATGCTGCGCAGGATCGGCGACACCGGCTTCACCACGATCTCCTCTGTGTCGAACACCTTGTCGACGATGATGCCGAACTGCTGGGTGCCGACCTGAGCGACGATGATGAAGTGATCCTCGCTTTCGATGCGCTCCAGGTCATCGGCCGTGGCCTCGCCACGCCCGCCGTCGAGTTCAAGCAAACGGCTGAGGAAGACCAGCGGCAGCAGCCGGTCGCGCAGGCGGAACACCGGGGTGTCGTTAACCATCTCAAGGCGGGTGCCGCTGCGCGCGGAGCTGCGCACCAGCTCAACCACCGCCAGCTGAGGGATCGCGAAACGTTCGCCGCCGCACTCGACGATCAGCGACGAGACGATGGCCAGGGTCAGCGGAATCTTGATGGTGAAGGTGGTGCCACGGCCCTCCTCGGAGCGCAGCTCGATGGAACCGCCGATCTTCTCGATATTGGTCCGCACCACGTCCATACCGACGCCGCGGCCAGACACCGAGGTCACCTTCTCAGCGGTGCTGAAACCGGCGCGGAAGACGAACTGGTGGATCTGCTGGTCGCTGAGGCCGGCGGCCTCGGCCTTGTCGACCAGACCGTTGGCGATTGCCTTCTCACGGATGCGATCGGTGTTCAGGCCGCGCCCGTCATCGACGATCTTGATGATGATGTGGCCGCCTTCGTGATAGGCCTGCAGCAGGATCTTGCCGGTTTCCGGCTTGCCCGCGTCGCGCCGGTCTGCCGGCAGCTCCAGCCCGTGGTCCGCGGAATTGCGCACCATGTGGGTGAGCGGATCGCGGATCATCTCCAGCACCTGGCGGTCGAGCTCGGTCTCCGCCCCGCGCATGTCGAGGTCGATCTTCTTGCCGGTCTCAATGGCGAGATCACGGATGATGCGCGGCAGCTTGTTCCAGGCGTTGCCGATGGGCTGCATGCGGGTCTTCATCACCCCTTCCTGGAGGTCGGTGGTGATGTGGTTGAGACGCTGCAGCGCCACGGTGAAGTCACTCTCGCCGGCGCTGCGCAGCAGCTGCAGCAGCTGGTTGCGGGTGAGCACCAGCTCGCCGACCAGGGTCATCAGATTTTCCAGCACATCGACGCTGACGCGGATGTTCTGGGCGGCCACCGCGCCGCCGGCCTGGGCCGCGGTCTCGGTGGCAGGAGGGGTAATGTCATTGGCCGGGGCCTCGGGCGCCGGGTCGGCCAGCACGGCAACCGGCACGGGCTCGGCGGGTGCCGGGGCGGCGACTTCCGCCACGTCGACCGGATCGTCGAACAGGGCGTCGGCGCCGGCGTCGTCCGCCGGCGCATCGGCCGGGGCGCTGCCATCCTGGGCGGCAAAGGCATTGAGCGCGCCGATCAGGTCGGTGTCGTCGCCCTCCGGCTCGGCGCCGGTGTCGGCGATGGCATCGACGATGGTCTTGATGCGGTCGATGCTCGACAGGATCACGGTGACCGCGTCGGGGGTCACCTCCAGCTCGCCGTCGCGGAACTTGCCGAGCACGTTCTCAGCGGCGTGGGCCACCGATTCCAGCCGCGGCAGCCCGAGGAACCCGCAGGTCCCCTTGATGGTGTGCATCAGCCGGAAGATGTTGCCGAGGGTGGCGGTGTCCTGGGGGTTGCGCTCCAGATCGACGAGCGCGGTGTCGATCTCGCCGAGGCTCTCGACGGTCTCGGAAATGAACTCGCTGAGCAGATCGTCCATGGTCTCTTACCTTCGGTCTGTCGCCATCAGGCGACGGGCTGCGTGCGTTTGCTGTTCCTGTTGCGGGAGGGGGCGCACCCCCTCCCGCGCGAGGAACGGAGAGTCGGGGGCCGGGATCAGGCGGCTTCCCGGACGTTGCTCAGGAAGCCCTCGACCTCGGTCTCGAGGACGGAGAACTGCTTGCGCAGCTCACCCGACGCGGTCAGCACCTCGTTGCTGGCGCCGCCCACGACGTTGGTCGCTTCCTTCACCGAGGCGATCTTGGTGGTGACCTCCTCGGTGCCCTGGGCCGCCTGCTGGGTGTTGCGGGCGATCTCCTGGGTCGCAGCCGTCTGCTCTTCGACCGCTGCGGCGATGGCCGCCGCAATCTGGTCGATCTCGCGGACCACCTCGGCGATCTCCTGGATCGCGGTCACCGATTCGCCGATCGAGCCCTGAATGCCCTTGATCGACTTGCCGATGTCCTCGGTCGCCTGGGTGGTCTGGTTGGCCAGCGCCTTCACCTCGGAGGCCACGACCGCGAAGCCCTTGCCCGCCTCGCCGGCACGCGCCGCCTCGATGGTGGCGTTGAGCGCCAGCAGGTTGGTCTGCTCCGCGATGTCGGTGATCAGCGCGATCACCTCGTTGATGCGCTCGGCCGCATCGCTCAGCTCCTGGACCTTGGCGTTGGTCCGGTCGGCGTCGGTCACGGCCTTACGCGCCACTTCGGTGGAGTTGGCAACCTGCGAGCCGATCTCCTGCACCGAGCGGGACAGCTCTTCGGCTGCCGCGGCCACGGTCTGGACATTGGCCGAGGCCTGCTCGGTCGCCGCAGCAACGGCGGCGGACTCCGCGGAGGAGGCATCGACGCTGGTCGACATCGATTCCGCGTTGGCCTGCAGCTGGGTCGCGGTGGACGACAGGGCGCTGACGACGCCGCGCACCGAGTCCTCGAAGTTCGACGTGAACTCCTTGACCTTGGCGGCACGCGCCTGCTCGGCCTTGCGGTCCTGCTCGTCCTGGACGCGCCGCTTCTCGACCTCCTGGGCGTTCTCCTTGAAGACGTTGACCGCCGCGGCCATGCGGCCGATCTCGTCGTTGAAGGTCTGGGCCGGCACCTCGGTGTCCAGCTTGCCCTCGGCGAGACGGTTCATCGCCTCGGTCATGGCAACCACCGGCCGCGCGAGGCTGCCGCTGATCAGGAAGCTGGCGATCAGGCCGATGACCAACGCCACGGCGCCGCCGGCAAGCATCACCGCGATCGCACCGGCGATCGTGGCCAGTGCCACCTCACGGGTCAGCCCCGAGTCACTCTCCAGCGACGCGACGATGGCGTCGGCCTTGGCGAGAATGGCGTCGCCGGTGGCGTTGATGCCGCTGGCGATCACCGCGTTCCGCTCGGCAATGACCGCAGCGAGCCGGTTGAAGGCGGCGAGGTAAACCTCGCGAGCCTCGATCACCTCGGCCAGCAGCGCCCGGCGGGTCGGGTTCTGCAGATTGATGTCGAGCGTGGTCAGGGCGTCGGCCATCTTGGTGAACTCAGACCGCACCCGCTCCACGGCGGACTCGTCGTTGGTGTCGAGGAACTTGGCCGCGTACAGCCGCGCCAGCAGCAGGTTCTCCTGCGCCCGGCCGGCGTAGTAGGCAGCCTCCACATCGCCGTCGTTGTTGGCGCTGAGGCTGATCTCCGACAGCTTGCGGCGGGCGTCGAGGCCCACAACGTTGAGGGTTTCGTTCACCAAGGTGTTGCGCTCGTCCATGAAGGCCGAAACCTGGGCAAATGCCTCGACGTAGCCGTCCTTGGCCTCTTCGATCTCGCCGATCAGGCGGACACGCTCCGGGTTCTGGAACGACGCCTGTGCCTTGGCGATCTCAGCCGCCACGGCGTCGATCAGGGTGGTGACCTTGGCCTGTTCCTCGGTGACCGGGTTGCGCAGATAGTCGCCAACGGCCATCTGCAGCTTGGCCATGTTGGTGTCGAACTCCTTGGCCAGGCTGCGGTCGCCGGCCATCTCGACATAGTCGTCGATGTTGGTCTCGACGACGGTGAAGCGGTTGTAGGAGACCGCGGCGAGGGCCAGCATCAGCACCAGCAACACACCGAAGCCAAGATAGATCCGGGCACGCACACCGATGCGCGCCAGGGTTTCGTCAAGCTTGGAAGTCTGCATCTCACTCTCCGTTACGATGTCGGCGGCGCGTTCGGCCGGCGACTGCCTGAGGTTGTCTAAGCGCCCGGCGGCGCCGGGCACAGAAAAGGGATGTAACCGTTTGCAAGAGGCGCTCACGCGCCGCTTACAGGGCCTCACAAGTGGGTTTCGGGGTCATGCCGCGACCTGCGGCCGCCAGCTCGGATCCGGGTCGAACTGCGGCCGCCCATAGAGGAAGCCCTGGGCCTGGTCGCAGGCGAGCTCCTGCAGGAAGGCGGCGCAGCCGCGGGTCTCCACCCCCTCGGCGACCGCGGTCAGGCCGAGGCTGTGGGCAAGCCCGATGATGGCCCGCACGATCACCGCCGCCTCGCCGTCGCGCGGACAGGCGCTGACGAAGGCGCGGTCGACCTTGATCTCACTGAACGGCATGCGCTTGAGCTGCACCAGCGACGAGTAGCCGGTCCCGAAATCATCGAGGGACAGCCGGAAGCCGGCCATGCGCAGGCGCGTCAGGTTCTCCACCGCGCCCTCGATACGGTCGAGGGAGACACCCTCGGTGATCTCGAAGACGATACGGTCGGGCTCGACACCCGCGCCGCGGCAGCTGGCGTTGACCAGCAGCGGCAGATCCGGGTCTTCCAGCACCAGCGGCGACAGGTTGATCGCCACCGACATATCGCGGCCTTCCTGGGTCCAGCGCCGCAACCTTCCGGCCGCGTCTGCGATGACGAAATGGGTCAGGTCATGGATCAGGCCACTGTCCTCGGCGACCGGGATGAAGTCGGTCGGCGGGATCGCGCCGGCAACCGGATGGGTCAGCCGCAGCAACGCTTCGTAGCCGGTGACGATGCCGCTCTGTAGCGACACCTTGGGCTGGTAGGAGACGGCATAGTCGCCGTTGTCGAAGCTGCGCCGCAGCATGTCCTCGCAGATTTCCTGCCCGTTATGCAGCAGGCCCTCCAAGGCTGCGCGCAGCGCAGCGGCGCGCGCCGGTTTGGCGCAATAGCCGGCCATGTTGAGGCCAAGATCGAGGCCAATCTGGCGCACCGTGCGGATGATTTGCTCGTCCTTGCCGCTATGCAGTACGACGGCGCAGCGCGGCGCCCTGGCCTTGAGGCGCTTGAGAACATCAATGCCGTCCATTTCCGGCATGGAGATATCGACCACCGCGACGGCCGGCAGCGGCGCCGCTTCAAGCAGCGCGTCCAGGGCCGCGGGGTCGGTGGCGGTGTGGGCGTCGTAGCCGCAGGACTGGGCGACGCCGACCACGGTGTCGGCGTAATCGCGCTCGTCGTCGACCACGATGAGGCGTAGGGAGGTCATATCTGGCTCGTGTGTTGTCGGACTTTCGGACCGCCGGCTGGTCGTCCGACAGTCGCTTTGAAGGCTAGATACGCGCCTGGGCCGTGAGCATCCGCACGGTTCTTGTGAGTTTAGGTAAGGAAATTGCGCGCCCGCCGGTCCCTTGGAATTGGCATGACGGTTGCTATCTCTAGGGCCATTCGGTGGTCGCCATGCAGACCGCCCAGGGACGCGGCGGAAAGCCGCTGCCTGACACAGGGGGCATGGAATTGCCGCTGCGCTGCGGGTTTGAGCGCATGCAGGCAGGGAGGAGAGGGGATGAAGCAGATGACCGAAGACCGGCCGGCTGCGCCTGGCGATTCGCAAGATGCAAATCAGAAGTCACGCATCCTGATTGTCGATGACGAGCGCGACATCATCGACACTCTGGCGGATGCCTTGTCGCGCTTCGAATTCACGGCGGTGGGCGCTGCCAGCCTTGGCGAGGCCCGCGTCGCGTTCGCGGCAGGCGACATCGACGCGGTGCTGCTCGATCTATCGCTGGCCGATGAAGACGGGCTCGAATTCCTGCGCGAAGTGCGCCGCGATTCCAATGTGCCGATCCTGATCGTTTCCGGACGTGACGACCCGGTGGACAAGGTCCTCGGCCTTGAGGTCGGCGCCGACGATTACATCAGCAAGCCGTTCCATCCCCGCGAGGTGGTCGCGCGCCTGCGCACGGTGCTGCGACGGGGCCAGCATGTGCCGGCGTCGGAGAACAACGCGGCGGCCCGCGCGCGCTTCGCCGGCTGGCTGTTTGATCCGGCGCGTCAGACCCTTGATAGGGAGGATGACGGGCGCACCGTGAAGCTGACCACCGCGGAGATGCGGCTGATGACCATCTTCGCTGAGCGCGCCAACCAGCCGCTGACCCGCGACGACCTCGCGGAGCTGGCGTTCAATCGCAAATGGAACCCGCTAGACCGGTCCATTGACGTGCATATCGGCAACTTGCGCCGCAAGATCGAGGATGACCCGGGCGAGCCGGAACTGATCCGCACCGTGCACGGCACCGGTTATGTAATGACCGGCACCGTGAAGTGGGACTGAGGGCCGCGCTGTCGTCCCTACCCGTCCGCTGAAACCGTGCCGGTGCCGTCTGCCTTATAGGCGGGGATGATGATGGTGATGGTGGTGCCCTCGCCGACCGCCGTCTCGACCCTTAGCGCGCCCCTCGACTGGGTGACGAACCCGAACACCCCGGATAGCCCCAGGCCAGTCCCCTTGCCCACGGATTTGGTGGTGAAGAACGGCTCGAAGATCCGTTCGCGTATCTCCGGCGCGATTCCGCTACCGGTGTCGGTGACCGAGACCGTTACGTAGTCGCCGGGCTCGAGCTCCCCAATCAGGTCCTTTGGCCCCTTGCCATGCAGGGTCCAGTCCGTGGCGGTGATGGAGATGGTTCCGCCGTCATCGATGGCGTCACGGGCATTCACGATCAGATTGAGCAGCGCATTGGTGAAGGCCGCGCGGTCACTGAAGATGGGCCGCAGGCCCATTGGCGTGCTTATGCTGACGCTGATGTTGGCGGGTAGCAGCCGCTTCGCCCAGGCCGTGGTCTCAGAGACCACCTGCTCGACCTGCAGCAGCTCGGGGGCCATCTTCGAGCGGCGTGAGAAGGCCAGCATCTGTTGCACCAGGTCCGCGCCCTGCTCGGCCGCGCGGGTGACCAGGGCGACCGCCTGACGGGCCTGCGCGCCGGTAACCTGGGTACGCAGCAGGTCAAGATTGCCAAGGATCACCGACAGCAGATTGTTGAAGTCATGGGCCATGCCGCCGCTGAGCTGGCCGATGGCTTCCATCTTCTGGCTCTCGCGCAGCATCTCGCGGCTCTCCGCGAGCGCTTCCTCTGCCTGCTTGCGCGCGGTGATATCAATCAGCAGGGAAATCCACTGCACGCCGTCCCGGCCGAGGTCGACGGGCTGGCCGCGCGCATAGAGCCAGATGGTCTCGCCAGGCTTGGGGTGATAGCGGAACTCCTCGACCCAGAGCTGCTTGGATTCGTAGGACTCCGCGACCGTGCCATTCATCCGCGCGGCATCTTCCTTGTTGACCCGGTCCCAGATCGGCTGCGGATCCCCCGCAATCGCCTCCGGCAGTTCCCCGAAGATGTCGATGCACTGTTCATTCAGGAAGGTGATCTGATCGGGCACGCCAGGTTGGCGCTGATAGAGGAAGGCGGCCCCGGGCACGCTCTTGGCATAGGTGATCAGGCTGGCATTGGCCGCGGCGAGGGCGTCGCCACGGCGGCGGATCAGGAAGGCCGACAGGCCGAGCAGCCATGAAAAGGCGACGCCCGGCCAGAACAGCGGCAGGGCGGACTGCATGGCGTTGTAATGGAGCTCCGCCATGGGCCGGCGTCCCAACACGCCGAAATCGAAGTCCGGCAGAACCTGCGCATAGAAGTGGGCCTTTTGCTGGTCGACCACCTGCGCGGACGCGATCCGGCCATCGCGCTCATCGGTCAGGTTCATTATCAGCGCGCCCAAGTCTACGTCCGGCTTGCTGTTGGGCGCCTGTCCGGTCAGTCGTGCCGTGACGTTGGCATCCAGATCGACGAGGTCGAACGTGATGCCGTTCTCGGGTTCAAGCGGGCGCCACAGGGGCTCAAAGAAGCTGCGCTCCATGGACAGCACGATCACCCCGACCAGATCCCCGTTGTCCGAGCGCACCGGCTTGCTGAACGGATAGGTCCAGGTGCCATCGACGCGGCTTTGCACCGGCGGCGAGACACTGAACTGGCGGTCGGGACGAATGATCGCGGACTTGAAATAGTGCCGGTCGGAGACATCGATGCCGACGGCGGGGCTTTTCAGCCGCATGTCATGGATGACCGTTCCGGCTGGGTTCAGGACCAGCAAGGTGCGCAACGACGGGACCGAGCGCCGCAAGGTGGCGAGCGCGGACTCGACTGGCGCCGGGCCGGCATCGGCCACCAGCCTTTCGCGCAGCTGCTCGGTCGCCAGTTCAATTGATTGCAGCAGCAGGTCGAACTGCAGCGCCGCGACGGCAACCGCGCGGGCGGTGCTGGCCTTTTCGCGCTCCAGCGTTCCGGTGTACCGGATGGCCGAAACAGCAACGGTGAGCGACAGGCACACCAGTAGCAGGGCCAGGGGAATGACCACGGTACGGCGCCGAATCGTCCGGTCGGTAGGCGCGGGAGAAATCATGACAGAGCGCAGACCACGGTTGGTTCCAATGCCAGCCTTTACGTCGCGTGCGGTTGAGAGGATTGCTGTTCAGCAACCCTGACGACCCGGAGCAGCGGATACACGATTACGCCGCTCCAGGCCATTGAGCGTTTGCAAAGGCCGCGACGCCCGGTTGTAAGCAGCCACGCCCCGGCTCTTACAAAGCTTCAACAAACTTGGGTGCGCTTTCTCCTCCGCCCGCCCTATTTCTAGGCGGCACCAAACAGCGCCGTCGTCCATCCCGGACCCGGCCGGAGGAGAAGAGATGAGCAAGTACAACGGAATGAGCGTCCTGATCGTCGACGATTACGCGACGATGCTGCGGATCATGCGCAACCTGCTGCGCCAGATCGGCTTCCAGGATATCGATCAGGCGTCCGACGGCGCCGAGGCCCTGCAGAAGCTGCGCAGCGGCCACTACGACCTGGTGATCTCTGACTGGAACATGGAACCGGTCAGCGGCCTGGACCTGCTGAAGGAAGTGCGCCGCGACGACATGCTGCGCCACATGCCCTTCATCATGGTCACCGCGGAAAGCAAGACCGACAACGTGGTCACCGCGCGCCAGGCTGGCGTGTCGAACTACATCGTCAAGCCGTTCAACGCCCAGACCCTGGACCAGAAGATCCAGAGCGTCCTGGCCGTCCCGGCCTAACCCCGGAGGACCCACGTCATGGCCGCCGAAGCCCAGGCCGCCGGCCCCATTGACCTGCACCAGCCGCAGGTCACCGCGCCGGTTTCCAGCAAGGAATGGCTGGAAGAACTGCGCCGTCTCGCCGAGGCGGTGGAGGATGTGAAGTGCCAGTTGGCCGCGCTGCGGCCCGGCCAGGTGCGCGCGCAGATCATCCCCGGTGCGCGAAACGAGCTGGATGCCGTGGTCGACGCGACCGAGCACGCCACCTTCGAGATCCTCGGCGCCGCCGAGGCGTTGGAGGAGCTGATCCCGGCGCTCGACGCGGAGACGGCGGAAAAGATGCGCGACGTTTCGACCCGCATCTTCGAGGCCTCGACCTTCCAGGACATCACCGGGCAGCGGATCGCGAAGGTCGCGCGGGCGCTGGACGGGATTGAGGACCGAATCGCCCGGCTGCTCGATCTGGTCGCCGACGACAGTGTCGACGAGCCGGCAGAGGTCGCCGACGCCGGCCCGGACGACGCCGGCCTGATGAACGGGCCACAGCTCGAGGGCGAGGGCATGTCCCAGGACGAGATCGATAGGTTGCTCAATGGAACAGATTGACCTGGATACCGACGGCGCCATCGTCAGCTTCCCCGGCGGCGAAGAGGACGACGGCCTGCGCGACGCCGACCGCGACGCGCTGCATATCCTGCCGCTGTCCACCCTGCCGCTGCAGACCAAGACCCTGCGGCGCTGGCGGATGGTGAAGAACGGCCGCCTGGAATCGATGATTGAGGCGTTCGACGATGCCGACACCGGCAGCGGACAGCTCACCGTCGATGAGACCGCGGCGATGTTCGGCTGGCGTGAAGGCAACCGCTCACCCGATTACCGGCTGCTGATGCAGGTTGCGCCGTTGCCCAGCTACGACGTCTTCAGCCTGCGCATCCTGTTGCGCGACCTGGGTATCCAGGTGAACCGGTCGGACGCGCTGCGCCTTTCGGACCGCCAGACCCGGGAGCTGTCGGTCTACATGACCCGATTCACCCGGCCGCTGGTGCGTGAAATCTATGGCGACGATGCGGCAACCCGAATCGAAACCTTCGACGACATCGTCAACCTGTTCCGTGACCCGGACGTGGATCATGCCCGCCGGCAGCTCGACCAGATGGCGCGCAAGCTGGGCATCAGCATGATGGAGATTCCGAAGTTCCTCGAGGACTACTCGGACATTTTCCTCAGCCTGTCCTACTACCGGCGCTGCCTCGACGCGATCATGGAACCGATCGAGGAAGTGCTGAACTCGCTGCACGACATCCGCGAGCATTTCCAGATGCAGCACGACCCGGCGGCGATGCTGGCGTGCAAGCGCACCGAGGTGTCGCTGAATGAGGCGATCGCCTCACTGACAGGCCGCTTCGAGAGCTTCGACCGCGCCACCGACGATCTGTGGCGTGACCTGTCGGCGGACCGCTTCCGCCGCGTCCAGAAGGTGATCCGCGACTACCACGTGGTGCTGGGCGGTGTGCTGTGCTCGCTGACCGTGGTGATGAAGTCCTGGCAGCGCCAGTTCCCCAATGCCGACTCGGGCGGTCCGGTGAAGCGCGCCAGCTTCCTGATCACCGAGTTCCAGCAGAGCATCGACAAGATCGAGAAGATCGAGGATTCCCGGCCGACGCTCGCCAGCGTCGCCTGACCCCCCTTTCGTAACAGGAGACCCCGACAATGACCTTCCCACACAACGCCGAGGACCTTGACCCGGTCCTGAACCGCAACCGCGAGGCCCGCATCGCCCTGGGCCGCACGGTGCTTGAAAAATCCGGTTGCCCGCTGCCCGAGGACGGGGCGCTGGACGACGAGGCCCGTTTCTCACTGTTCGAGATGTTCTCGAACATGTCGTTCCGCTTCGCCCATGACGCGCAGCAGACCGAGGGGGCGGCGCGCGACACCTTGTTGCGCCGCGCCTTCCTGTCGCATTGCGCGGTCGAGGCGGTGATGAGCCAGGGCCGGCTGTCGCGCCAGCTGCTGGAGGACATGGTGGCAGACCTGGAGGACGACGACGACGCAGCGGGCGATGACCTGCTGGCTGCCGCTGCGCTTGCCGAAGTCGACGACGCCACCAGCAACGAAGCGCTTGCCGCCTGACGCCAACCCCCGCCTCTGGGAGACAAACCGATGATCGAGCTTTTCGCCGCCCTGCTGGCCCTGTTCATCGCGGGCATCGCGCTACTGCATTCCAGCTCCGCCGCCGACCGCATCCAGCGCAAGGGCGACAACGAGGTGCGGATGTTGCGTCAGCAGTTCAGCTCCATGCGCGCTGAGGTGAGCGAGACGATGGAGAGCGTGTCCAAACAGTATCTGCAGGCCCAGAAGAACAAGACCGAGCTGGAGAAGGCTCTGCACGACCTGCTGGTCAAGATCGAGGACATGAACACCCGCATCAGCGTGCTGGAGCAGGGCCCGAAGCGCACCGGGATCGACGTGCGCACCAGCCACATCCTGCAATAGCCGCCTTTGCTTGAGGAGACCCCCGCCATGGCCGACGCCGCCGATTGGAGCCGCCTGTCCGTGCTGCTCGTCGATGACAGCGAATTCATGATCTCGCTGATCAGCGGCGTGCTGCGCAACCTGGGCATCACCCGCATCGCCACCGCCCAGGATGGCCGTGAGGCGGTCGAGGTGCTGACCACCATGGACGCCAAGCCGCTGGAGACCGGCGTCAGCATGGTCGACCTGGTGATCTCGGACATCATCATGCCGGGGGTGGACGGCCACACCCTGCTGCGCTGGGTGCGCACCAGCCCGAAATCACCGGACCGCTTCATCCCGTTCATCATGTGCTCGGCCGCCGCCGACATCGATCAGGTGGAGCAGGCACGCGAGCACGGCACCACGGAGTTTTTCGTCAAGCCTTTCAACGCCAAGGCGGTGGCCGATCGGATCGCGCATGTGGTGACACGGCCGCGCCAGTTCGTGCTGACCAAGACCTATTTCGGCCCTGATCGGCGGCGCAACACCCGCCCGGTCAGCCAGGACCTGCGCACCGCCACCGAGGACGACGTGGATATTGTTTATTCCGGCGGCGGACCGCGCAATCTGTCGCCAGACAGCAAAGCGGTGTTGTTCCGCCTGTCCAACCGGCTGCAGGACAAGCTGGGCGGTCAGGATCTGAAGGGGCGACCGCTGTTCGACCCGGCAGTGATCGAGGCCGCCGACAACCGGATTCAGAACATGGCCGGCGACTATGCCGATTGGGTTGCCAAGTCGGTGCAGGAGCTGACCGAGGCGACCGCGGCACTGTCCGACGGCTCAGCCGCCGACGCCGCCGCGACCGTCGCGCGCATCAACGTGCTGGCCAACGAGTTCCGCGGCCAGGGCGGCATGTTCGGCTATCCGCTGATGACCCGGCTCGGCAAGTCGCTTTACGAGACGACGCGCAGTCTCGACGGCCCGGTGGTGGAGAACCACGCCAAGCTGATGCGCGCCCATGTCGACGCGATCACCCTGGTGGTCGGGCAGAAGATCAAGGGCAGCGGCGGCCCGGTCGGGCGCGACCTGCTGCAGAGCCTGGAGCTGGCGAAGGAAAAGTACCGGGTGCCGGGTGCGCTGGCTGCCTAGGAAGCCAGCTCGAAGATGCGGCGCAGGTCCTCGACGCGCAGCGGCTTGCGCAGCACCGGCACCTTGCGGCTGGCGATCACCATGCTGTCGCCCTGCTCCACCCGCCGCGAATACCCCGTATAGAGCACCACGTTGACGTCCGGCTGGGAGTCGATGATGGCGCGCGCCACGTCGATGCCGTCGCGCTCGCCGGGCATCACGATGTCGGTGAGGACCGTGTCCACGTCGAGGCCGGTGTCGAGCTGGTCGAGCGCGTCGGCGGCGTCGATCGCGGGCTGCACCTCAAAGCCCAGCGCCGTGAGCATGGTCGACGTGGTCAGCCGCACGGCATCGTTGTCTTCGACCAGCAGGATGCGGCGGCCGGCACCGCCAGCTGCGGCCTCGCTGCCGGCGGCCGCCGCGTCGGCCGGCGGCTCTGGTGATGCGACTTCTTCCTCAAGCCGCGGCAGCAGAATGCGGAATGTCGCGCCTTCGCCGACCTCGCTGTCGAGCGTCACGGAACCGCCGGCAGCCGCGGCGAAGTCGCGCACCATGCTGAGGCCCAACCCGCCGTGATTACCCTTGTTCTTGGTCGAGACGAAGGGGTCGAAGATCCGCTCGCGCATGTCCTCGGCAATGCCGGTGCCATTGTCGGCAACCTCGATCCACACCACGGGCGCGCCATCACCATCGCTGGCGCGGCGTCCGGAGACCCCGGTACGGATATCGATCCGGCTGGCGTCCTTCTCCCGGTCCGCCGCGTCCGCGGCATTCAGCACCAGGTTCAGCACCGCGCTTTCGAACTGCGCGGCATCGACCATCACAGCCCAATCCGGCGGAACGTTGAGAGACGCCTCGACCTCGATACGCTCACCCACCGCCTGGCGCAGCATTGGCAGGAAGCCGGACAGCAATGGATCGACGGAGACCCGCCGCGGCGCCCGCTCCTCCTGGCGCGCGAACGCCATCAGGCTGGCCACCAGGTTGGAGCCGGTCTCGGTGGCGCGCGCGATCCGCTCCAGCATCTTCTTGTCTTCTTCCGGGATGCCGGGGCTTTCCAGAAGGAGGTCGCAATTGCCCATCACGATGGATAGCAAGTTATTGAAATCATGGGCGATACCGCCGCTGAACTGGCCCAGCAGCAGGGTCCGCTCCTGCTGCCGTTCGCGCTCCATCAGCATGTCTCGCTCGGAGGTATCGCGCACCGCGGCGCAGATCTGGGTCTCGCCGCCCCGGGTGATCGGGCTGAGCGCGATCTCGACGGGCAGCAGCCGGCCGTCGCTTCGCACCAGTTGCAGTGGCCGGCCCTCGCCCATCACCCGGTGGGCGGGGTCCTCGAAGAAGGCAGCGAGGTAGTCGCCGTGGCTTTCCTTCGCTTCTTCGGCCTGAAGCTTGGTGATGTTCTCGCCCACCAGGCTGTGGCGGGGATACCCGGTCATGGCCGCGATCTGCCGGTTGGCGTAAATGATCTGGCCCTTCCGGTCGATGATCAGCATGCCGTCAGGGGCGGATTCCAGCAGGTCGCGATACTGGCGCTCGTACTCCAGCTCGGCCTCGTGCAGCCGCATCCGGCTGCTGACGTCACGGGCGATCAGGAAAATCTCCTGGTCACCGTTCTGAACCTCGCTGCGATACAGCACCACATCGAGGACGGCGGTCTCGCCGCCCGGCAGCACCAGGTTGCGGGTGGTGCGCAGCGAGCCGCCGGTGACCAGGGTCGACTCCAGTTCGTGGCTGAGCCAGTCGCGCACCGCGGCCATCACGGCGCCGTCGGTATCACCCTTGAAGTAGTCCTTCGCGGTCGCGTTCATCTCCAAAGCTTCGAGCCGCCCATCGAACACCACGGCGATATCGATGGTGCGCTGCCACACTTCATAGAGCGCGGCGGCGCGCTGCGTCGCATGCACCCGCTCGGTGATGTCCGTATGGGTCGCGCAATAGTATTGCAGCTCTCCCTGGCGGTCGTAGATCGGACCGAGGAAGACCTCCAGCCAGACCTCGCTGCCGTCGCGCCGGTAATTGAGCACATCGACCTTGACGCTCTCGCCGCGGCTGATCGCGATTGCCATGTCTCGCCGGGCAATCTCAGAGGTGCCCTTGCCCTGTAGGAAACGCGAATTGCGGCCGATGATCTCGTCGCGGCTGTAGCCGACCATTTCGGGAAAAGCGTCGTTGGTGAAGACCACCGGCATATCGGGGCTTCTCGCGTCCGCGATGGTGAAGCCCATCGGCATGTCCTGGACGATCTGGCCGATAACGTCCAGGCGGCCCTGCAATTCGGTGATGGCGCGCGCGTTTCCGTCTCGTTTGATGCGGAAAAAGACCAGTGCGCCGACCAGGCACAGCAGGATGGTGATCTCGGTCAGCGACAGCATCCAAGTCCAGTCGTGGACGACATGCAGCAGGTGCGGCATCGGGTCGCTATGGGGCGTCCTCGAGTGCTCGAGGGCGGCGTATTTCAGCAGGTCCAGTGCGATGACAACGAGGATGCCGGCGCCCAGAACAACCGCCTCAATGGCGCGCGGGCGCAGCGCCGCACGCGGCGGATGGGCGCCGAATAGCCGCTGGAATTTTTCCGGGTCGAGCTTGGGCATGACAGGCCTATGTCGGGATTGCGCGCACTCGCCGCGGGTATAGCACCGCCCGGGCGCGCGCACCCGTCCTGTCACGCCAAACTTTGTAAGCGCGGCTGTAAGCTTTTGTAAGCAGGCGCCCCACGCGCCCGCGCAGGCAGCCTTAGGCGGCCTTGGCGCGGGCGGTGATGAAGGCGACGGCGTCCTCGGGCTGCAGGCGGCCGACCGGGCCGCTGCTGTAGGTCGCCGACATTACGGTGCCGTTGGCATCGAGGACGAATTCGGAGGGCTGGATAATCCCCCGCTTCTCCTCCCACCAGGCGCCGATGCGGTCGCCATCCGCCCGGGTCGCACCATAGGCGACGTCGAACGAAACCTCGGCGGCCACTTCCTGGGCCTTGTCGAGCGGGTCGACGCTGGCGGCCAGCACAGAGGCCCCCAGGTCAGCGAGCGCGTCTTTCTGGTTTTCGAAGCCGACCAACTGTCGGCGGCAGTATCGTCACCAGTGGCCCCGGTAGAACAGCACCACCTGGAAGGCGCCGCCGATTCCACCGGGCAGGGTCAGCGCGTCGCCGGAGACCAGATTGAAGGTCGTTTCCGGAAAGACGTCGCCGGTATCGAGTTTGTCGGCCACTTCAGGCCCTCCCTCTAACAGATCACGGGAAGCCTAGCATGGCTGCCTGACGCGCGACACCGGCCATTGATCCATATCAAACGCGGCCGCGCCGATACCCCCTATGGTGAATCCCGTCATCGTAATGGGGATTGCATCATGCGGATTGTTCTTGTTCATCCGAACTATCATTCGGGCGGCGCCGAGATCGCCGGAAACTGGCCGCCTGCCTGGGCCGCCTACATCACCGGCGCGCTGAAGGCGGCAGGCTTCGAGGACGTCCGCTTCATCGACGCGATGACCAACGAGATCGATGACGACGCCTTGCGCGGCATGATCGCGGAAGCAGCGCCGGACGTGGTCGGCACCACAGCCATTACACCGTCGATCTACAAGGCGGAGAAGGTGCTGGAGATCGCCAAGGAGATCGATCCCAATATCGTCACCGTGCTGGGCGGGGTGCACGCCACCTTCATGTATCAGCAGGTGCTGACCGAGGCGCCGTGGATCGACGTTATCGTGCGCGGCGAGGGCGAGGAGATCATCGTCGAGCTGATGCAGGCGATCGAGGACGGCACCTGGCCCGGCGGCCGCGAGGCGATCAAGGGCCTGGCCTACCGCGACGGCCCGGTCGACACCGGCCGCATTGTCGCCACCCAGGCCGCGCCGACGGTGAAGAACCTGGAGGCGCTCTCGCCGGACTGGAGCATCCTGGAGTGGGACAAGTACATGTACATCCCGCTCAACAAGCGGGTTGCGATCCCCAACATGGCGCGGGGCTGCCCGTTCACCTGCTCATTCTGTTCCCAGTGGAAGTTCTGGCGCGACTACCGCATCCGCGACCCCAAGGCGGTGGTCGACGAGATCGAGACCCTGGTGAACGAGCACGACGTCGGCTTCTTCATCCTCGCGGACGAGGAACCGACCATCAACCGCAAGAAGTTCATCCAGTTCTGTGAGGAGCTGATCGCGCGCGGCCTGCCTGACAAGGTGCAGTGGGGCATCAACACCCGGGTCACCGACATCCTGCGTGACGAGGCGCTGCTGCCGCTCTACCGGGAGGCGGGGCTGCTGCATGTGTCGCTCGGCACCGAGGCCGCGGCGCAGATGAAGCTCGACCTGTTCAACAAGGAAACCACCGTCGCGCAGAACAAGAAGGCGGTGCGCCTGCTGCGCGAGGCCGGGATCGTGGTCGAGGCGCAGTTCATCGTCGGGCTCGAGAACGAGACCGCCGAGACCCTCGAAGAGACCTACCGCATGGCGGAGGACTGGGCGCCGGACCTCGCCAACTGGGCGATGTATACACCGTGGCCCTTTTCCAACCTGTTCCAGGAACTGGGCGACAAGGTCGAGATCTTCGACTTCGAGAAGTACAACTTCGTCACCCCGATCATCAAACCCGAGGCGCTGGACCGCGGCGAGCTGCTCGACCGGGTGATGAACAACTACCGCCGCTTCTACATCAAGAAGGCGTTCTTCTCTTATCCCTGGCACGGCACCGGCGCGCGCCGGCGCTACCTGCTGGGCTGCCTCAAGGCGTTCCTCAAGGCCGGCTTCGAGCGCAAGTTCTATGACCTGGGCAAGGTCGGCTATTGGGGTCCGCAGTCGAAGAAGAAGGTCGACTTCCACTTCGATACCAGCCGCACGATTGCCCCGGCGCAGATGGCCGACTGGGAAGCCGCCGCGGACCGCAGCCGCAAGGCGAAGGACCAGATGGCGGTGGTGCAGGAGCGCATGGCCGCGGCCAAGGCATGCGGCGGCAGTACCGAGCAGATGGACGCGTATGTCGCCGAAGCCGGCGGGGTGAAGGCGTGCGGCGGCGGCACCGAACAGCTCGCCGAAAACGACCCGCGCGCCGAAGAACGCGCGCCGGCGGAGTAGCGGCGGCTAGGCGGGGCCGGGTCATGGAAAGCGGTGCGCGCATTGGTCCGAACGCGGTGACCCAAGTCGCCGCGGCCCTGCGCGCATCCCATGGCGAGGCAACGGCACAGCGTGTGTTCCACACCGCCGGCCTCGACGGCCTGCTGGCCGACCCGCCGGACACCATGACCGACGAGCGCCAGGTCGCAGCGCTGCACCGGGCGCTGGCCGACGAACTGGGCCCCGACGCGGCGGCGGTATCGCGCGAGGCCGGCCTGCGGACCGGCGACTACATCCTCGCCCACCGCATCCCGGCCCCCGTGCGCGGCCTGCTGAAGGCGCTGCCGGCGCCGCTGGCCGGGTGGCTGCTGCTCGCGGCGATCCGCCGCCATGCCTGGACCTTCGCTGGCTCCGGCCGCTTCGCCGCCCATGCGGGCCGCGAGAGTGTCGTTGAAATCGCCGATAACCCGATCGCGGTGTCCGGCTGCCCCTGGCACGCAGCGGTGTTCGAGCGCTTGTTTCAGGCGCTCGTCAGCCCGCGCGCCAAGGTCCGTCAGACCGCGAGCTGCGCCGACGGTGCGCCTGCCTGCCGCTTCATCATCGCCGCCGCGCCGCGCTGAGACTGGAGAGACCGATGCGCCAAAACGTTATGCGCCACGCCACCCGCCCGGTGCCGCGCTACACCAGCTACCCCACCGCACCGCATTTCGAAGCGGACTTCCCCGAGGCCGACTACCGCGGCTGGCTCGGGCACCTCGATCCGGCGGCGCCGGTCTCGCTGTACCTGCATGTGCCGTTCTGCAAGCAGATGTGCTGGTACTGCGGCTGCAACATGAAGCTGGCGTCGCGCTATGGGCCTCTCGCCGAGTACCACGCGGTGCTGCTGCGTGAGATCGATCTGCTGGCCGATGCCCTGCCGGCGCGCATGAGCCTGTCGCACCTGCATTGGGGCGGCGGCACGCCCACCGCGCTGTCGGCGGACGACCTGGCGCGCGCCATGGACCAAGTGAATGCACGGTTCGATTTCGAGGACGGCGCGGAACTGGCGATCGAGAGCGACCCGCGCACCCTGGAGCCGGACATGGCGGCGCGGATCGGCGAGCTCGGCTTCAACCGGGCCAGCTTCGGGGTGCAGGAGTTCGATCCCAAGGTGCAGGCGGCGATCAATCGTATCCAGCCGCCGGAAATGGTCGCGGGTGCCGTCGATATGCTGCGCGGCGCTGGTGTCAGCGGGATCAATTTCGACCTGATCTACGGCCTGCCTCATCAGAGCGCGGATGCGCTGGTGCGCACCGTGGAAACCTGCGCCGACATGCGCCCGGACCGGGTCGCCCTGTTCGGCTACGCCCATGTGCCGTGGATGGCTAAAAACCAGCGCATGATCCCCGAGGACAGCCTGCCGGGCCCCGAGGAACGCCTCGACCAGGCGGAACGGGCAGGCGAAGCGCTTCAGCAGGCAGGCTATCAGGCCGTCGGCATCGACCATTTTGCCCTGCCCGAGGACGGGCTGGCGCAGGCGGCGGCCGCGGGCACCCTGCGGCGCAATTTCCAGGGCTACACCACTGACGAGGCGGCAGCCCTGCTCGGCGTCGGGGCCACCTCGATCGGCCGCACACCGCGCGGCTTCGTTCAGAACATCACCGAGACCGGTGCCTGGGCCCGCGCGGTCGGCGAATCGCGCCTGCCGGTGGCACGCGGCCGGGCCCTGTCGGGCGACGACGAACTGCGCGCCCACGTGATCGAACGGCTGATGTGCGACGGCGCCGTGGACACCGAGGCCGCGGGCCGGGCCTACGGCTTCGGCCCCGACTGGTGCGCCGATGCACTCGATGAACTGGAGCCCCTGGCCCGCGACGGGTTGCTGGACCGGGACGGCGGGCGTATCGCGCTCACCGAGGCGGGCTGGCCGCTGGCGCGGATCGCCGCATCCGCCTTCGATACCTACCTGCACAACCGCCAGGCGCGCCATTCCGTGGCGGTCTAGCCGCCGCGGGCGCCAATGCTGCTATAACCCCCGGCAGGGGGCACGATGAGCATCGAGCGGCTTTTCGAGAACAACCGTCGCTGGACCGAACGCAAGACCAGCGACGATCCGGACTTCTTTCAGCGGCTCGCCAGCCAGCAGGCCCCGGACTATCTGTGGATCGGCTGTTCGGACAGCCGGGTGCCGGCCAACGATATCGTCGGCCTCGACCCGGGCGAGCTGTTCGTGCACCGCAACGTCGCCAACATGGTGGTTGCGTCCGACCTCAACCTGCTGTCGGTGCTCCAATACGCAGTGGAAATCCTGGAGGTCCGGCACGTCATCGTCTGTGGCCATTACGGCTGCGGCGGGATTGCCGCCGCGGTGGAGCGGGTGGAGCTCGGGCTGATCGATAACTGGCTGCTGCCGATCAAGCATATCTGGCTGCGCCATGCGGAAGAGCTGGACGCGCTCGACGATGACGCCCATCTCGACCGGCTGTGCGAACTGAACGTGATTCAGCAGGCCCACAACGTCGCCGCCACCACCATTGTGCAGGATGCCTGGGCGGAGGACCGGGCGTTGTCGGTGCATGGCTGGATCTACGCCATCGAGAACGGCCGCCTGCGCGACCTGGATTGCACCCTGTCCGGCCCCGAGCAGCTGGACCCGGCGCTGCGCATCATCTGACCGCGGGACCGCCGCGTAGAGAGACGCCATGGAACTGAACGCCGATTTTTCGCAGCGGGTCGTCGTCAAGGCGGCCCAGAACGCCTGGGTCGCCTCGCCGATGGCCGGGGTGGAGCGCAAGATGCTCGACCGTATTGGCGACGAGGTCGCCCGCGCCACCACCATCGTGCGCTTCGCGCCGGGCGCGGAGTTCTCCGCCCACACCCATGACGGGGGCGAGGAGTTCATGGTGCTGGATGGGGTGTTCGAGGACGAGCACGGCGCCTTTCCCGCCGGCAGCTATATCCGCAACCCGCCGACCTCGCACCATACCCCCGCCGCGCCCAAAGGGACGACGATCCTGGTCAAGCTGCACCAGTTCGACCCGGACGACCGCACCCATGTGCGCTTCGCCACCGACAAGGCGCGGCCGGTACCGGCGGCGGGGCGCGACGGGGTGGCGGTGCTGCCCCTGTTCAATGACGCCCGCGAGGATGTCCGCCTGGAAGTCTGGGACCCCGGCGCCGCCGTAGGTCTGGACGCGCCGGGCGGCCTTGAGGTCTTCGTCCTCAAGGGCGGCTTCGCCGAGGGCGGGGACGATCTGGGGACATGGGACTGGCTGCGCCTGCCGCCGGGCGGCCGGCTCGACGCAGTGGCTGGCGGCGACGGCGCGACGGTGTGGATCAAGGCCGGCCATCTGGCCGGCATGGTCTGAAGTTGAGGGGCGGGGCTAGTTCAGCGGCGCGGCGCTGAACAGCACGCCGAACTGCTCGCACCAGATAACGACGGATCGCGGCGCGAAGGGCAGGTCGGCGGGCAGGGCATAATTCTGGTCGCCGATATTGCCTTTCAGCGGCCCGAGCGAGCGCCATTGGCTGCCGGTGACGTCGGCGGCGGAGCCAATCTCCGCCTTCTCCACCACATAGACCTTGAGGTCCGGGCCATTGGTGACCCGGAAATCGGTGAAGCGCACCAGCCGCTCGCCCGCTGGGCTGCTGTAGAGCGTCGCCGTACCGGTGCCCTTGTGGGCGGCATCGGCGTCGCTGAATTGCCCCGAGGCGACGGGGCTGAGCGCGGCAGCCGCCGTCAGCGGTTCGGACACCTCCCGGTCGATCCACAGCGGGCTGGCGAGATACCAGAAGGCGTTGCCGGCGACGAAGCCGATGAAACCCGCAACCAGGGCGGTGATGATGATGGGGCGGCGGAACATCTCGGTTTCCTTGGCGGTGTCCTCACGAGCCGCGACCGTGGCCGGCGGGCCCGGGCGACAGCCTAGCGCAGCCCGCCCCCGCCGGCATCCCCGTACCCTCACGCCGCGGCCGCCTGCATGCCGAACCGGGCGGCCCGGTCGATCCAGCCCCGGCGCTTATTGTCGCTGGCCATCTTTACCGAGCCGAACTGCACCGCACGCCGGGTCTTGATACCGCAGAAGCCGAGCACCTGGTTCTTCATCACCCGGCGCGCCGGACGCCAGTAGATCAGGGTATCGATCAGCGGCGGGGTGTCGGAGGTGACGATCACGTCGGCGGTCTTGCCGGTGAGCAGCTTGTCCCACTTCACGCCACGGCGGTGATACTTGTAGGCAAAGCCCGGTGTGAGCGCCCGGTCGAGCACCGACTTGGCCTTGGTTGGCATCGCACCCCACCAGTAGGGGTGCACCACCAGCATATGGTCCGCCCAGGAAAGGTTCTCCTGCCAGCGCAACAGATCCGGCTCCAGCGCCGGGGCGTCGGGGCCGTAGCCCTCGAAATTCAGGTCGAAATCCATTTCCGCGAGATCCATGCGCCGGACCTCGGCGCCCGCCGCCTCGGCGGCAGCCTGGTAGGAATCCGCCAGCGCCGCGCTGAGCGAACCGGCCTTGGGATGGGCGACCCAGATGAAGATGCGTTTCATGTTCCGTACTCCGTTTGCTTGACACTGTGTCAATTGACATGATGTCAAATATGCCTATCTTGACACCATGTCAACCACGAATCGTGATACCCGCCGGAAAATCCTCGATGCCGCCTGGGCGCTGCTCGAGGCGAGCCAGGGCGACGGGGTGCGCATGGGCGACATCGCCAAGCACGCCGGCATCAGCCGCCAGGCGGTCTATCTGCACTTCCCCAAGCGGGCGGACCTGCTGAACGCCACCACGCGGCATATCGACGCGGTGAAGGACGTGGATGCGCGCCTCGCCGCCAGCCGGACGGCGAAGACCGGCGAAGAACGGCTCGCGGCCTATATCGCCGCCTGGGGCGACTACATTCCGGAGGTTTATGGCGTCGCCCGCGCGCTGATGGCGATGAAGGATACCGACGAAGCCGCCGCCGACGCCTGGGCCGACCGCATGGCGGCGGTGCGCCATGGCTGCCAGGCCGCGGTGGATGCGCTGAAGCGCGACGGGCAGCTGTCAGCGGATTACAGCGTGCGCGAGGCGACCGACATGCTGTGGGCGCTGCTCTCGGTGCAGAACTGGGAGCATCTCACCCAGGCCTGCGGCTGGACCCAGCGCCAGTATGTCGCGCGGATGCAGGCGCTGGCCCACAAGCTGCTGGTCGCCCCTACTCCTTGAAGCGGCCCTTGAGGAAAAGGGCCGCGGCCAGCACGAAGCCGCCGGTCGCCGCCCAGGCCAGCGCGAAGCCGCCGGACAGGTCGACGATAGCCCCGAACATGGGCGGGCCGACGGTGGCGCCGATGGCGAGCAGGATCTTGTTGTAACCGAGCGCCGCGCCGACCAGGGACGGCGGCGCGGATTCGATGACGATGGTCTGCAACAGCCCGGCATAGGCGGTGATCGTCGCGCCCAGCAGGATCGCCACCACCACCGCGATCACCACCGCGGTACCCGGCGGGAGAACCGCCATCAGCGCGAACAGCGCCGCCCCCAGCACGCCCAGCGCCACCAGCATCGGCTTCCGCCGGCCGCCCAGCAGCCGGTCGCTGACCATGCCCCAGGCGATGCGGCCGCCGGCGCTCGCCGCCTGGGCCACGCCGAGGCACAGGCTGGCCACCGGCAGGCTCGCCTGCAGCCCCTCGCGCAGGAAGATGGTGAGATAGGCAAACAGGTTCTGCTGGCCGAGGTTGTAGGCGCAGACCGACAGGTTGAGCACGCCGAGGTTCCGGTTGCGCAGGATTTCCCGCATCGCGCCGAGGAAGCTCGGGCCGCTGGCCCCGCCCCCGCGCCGCGCCGCGCGCGGCAGCAGCAGCACCATCAGCAGGCCGCAGACGGTGATCGCCACCACGATCCAGGTCACCGAGCGCCACGGCAGCAACAGCACCAGGGTGCCGAGCGCGGCGGCGACCATGCCGCCCACCGGCACGCCGGTCTGCTTCACCCCCATGGCGGTGGCGCGCCAGCGCTTGGGGAACCACAGCAGGATGGCCTTGGACGTCGCCGGGTTGATGGAGGAATAGCCGGCACCGCATACCGCCATGGCGCATACCGCCAGGGCGAAGCCCTCGGCCTGGGTGAGGATCAACGAGCCCAGGATCAACCCGACCGTGCCAAGCTGCAGGCCGCGCACCACGCCGACCCGGTCGAGGAACCAGCCCACCGGCAGGGCGCACACACCTTGGGCGGCGGAATAGGCGGCGACGAGGAAGCCGAACTCGGTGGCCGACAGGCCGAGATCCGCGCGCACCACCGGCGCCATTGCCAGTACGGTGAGCAGATGGGTCATGCCCAGCACATGCACCATGAACAGGATGCCCAGGCGCAGCGCCCATCCGGGTGGCAGGGACTCGTCGGCGGCGGGGTCTAGCACCTGAGCAACGCGCCGTAACCGGGCACGGCGTCGTCGATGCCCGCGAGGCGCAGGCAGCGCCACAGGCTGGCCTGGTTGGCCGCCACCACCGGGCGGCCAAGCTCGGCCTCCAGCGCCTCGATGATGCCGACGCAGCGGAAACCGGTCCCGGCGATCAGCACCGCATCGGCATCCGCCGGGCAGCCCTCGGTGATCTGGATAAACAGCGGCGCGGTCTCCTGCGCATTGGCGAGGCCGCGCCCGACCAGGTCGCCCGGCGCGATCCCGGCCCACGTCCCGCCGGGGGTGAAGCGGTGCTGGCCGGCGGGATCGAAGCCCGCATCGCGCAGATAGTCCCCGGCGGCCGCGCAGGTGCCGTCCCCGTACCACGGCGGCAGGACGAGGAAGGGCCGGCGCGCGCCCAGCGCGGTGAGCGCCGCACTGCAATCCAGCCCGTTGGTGGTGACCGCGACCTGGGGGCCGAGGATGTCGCCAAGCGCCGCTATCACCGCCGCGTCCCAGCCCGGCCCGCCCATCACGCTGCTGGAGCTGTGGCCCACCACCACCGCGTCCGGGGCCATGGCGGCGAACTGTGCCGCGCCGTGCGCCATGTCCTCGGGCAAGTCGACGGCGCTGCGGTCGTCCCGCCACGCCGCCCAGGGCGCCCGCGCGGTGACCCGCGCCGCATGCACCGAAACGCCGTCCGGGCGCATCGCCCACCATTCCGCCTCGGGCACCGCCTCATGGCCAACGATGAACATGCCGATGCGCGCCCGCGCACCCCAATTGTCGTTCCCGAACAATGCTCTAGCCTTCCGGCGTCAGAAAGAAGTCGGCGGCCACCGGATAGTGGTCGCTGGGCCATTCACCGGCGAATCGGCGGCGCAGCACCGCCGGGCTGGCGGCCAGCCGGGCGCCCGAGCTATGGGCGAGATGGTCGATCGCCCCGAACAGGCCGATGCCCCAGTTGAAATGATAGGTCGCCCCCGCCACTGGTGTGAAGGAAAGGCCGGCCGCCTCCAGCGGTTCGTGGATGGAAGCGCCGAGCCGCGCATTGGTATCGCCGGCGAGGAATACCGTCTCCTCCGCGGCGGTCCAGGGGGCGATCCGCGCCGCCACCAGATCGGCGGAGCGCCGCTTGTTTTCCTCGCTGCGGTAGTCGAAATGCACATTCACGACCCGGAAGACCGCGCCGCTCTCGCGATCGCGGAACCGCACCCAGGAGGCGAAGGCCGGATAGCCCCCGTCGAAGGTGCGCGAATAGATCTCGTCCGGGGTCTCGGAGAAGAAGAACCAGCCCTGCGCCAGCACGGTGAAGCGGTCGCGGCGGTAGAAGACCGGCTGGGTCGAGGGGAAACGCCGCCAGTCCCCTGATGCGGCCGCCGCGTAGCCCGGATTGCGGGCCAGCAGCCAGTCGCGCGCCAGGTTGACGCTGCCGTCGTTGCCGCTCAGGAAACTCTCCATCTCCTGGAAGGCGACGATGTCGGCCTCCAGCGCCTTTACCGCCAGGTCCAGCGGCCCCTTGCGGCGTTCCCAGTCACTGAGCGACCAGGCGCCCTCGGCCTTGCCCAAGACGATGTAATGCACGTTGTAGGTGGCGATGCGCACCGCGCCGGCGGGCTTTTCCGCCAGCGCCGGGCCGCCCGCCTGTATCAGGGTCTGACAGCCGACTATCAGCACCGGCAGCACCAGCGCCAGGGCTGCGACCATCCCGATCCTGCGTATCCGCCCCGCCATCCGGCTCCGTGCCCCCGTTTCCCGCCACGTCAGGATACACGAAGCTGCTAAGATGGCCGCAGCAACCCGGAAACCGCGGAGACGCCGTGATCGACAACCCCGCCATTATCGACGCCTGGGTGCTAGACGGCTCTGGCGGCCGCCGGCCGCTGACGGACCTGTCCGGCACGGCGCCGCAGCCGGGTGGCGGCATCGCCTGGCTGCATTTCGATCGCAACGCGGCGGATGCGTCCCGGGCGGTCATGGAATCGCTGGGTATCGAAGAAGTCTATATCGACGCCCTGCTGGCAGAGGAAACCCAGCCACGGGCGGTGGCGGCGCGCAATGGCCTGCTGGTGATCCTGCGCGGGGTGAATACCAACCCCGGCTCCAACCCCGAGGACATGGTCAGCCTGCGCCTGTGGCTGCAGGAGAACCGCATCATCTCGGTCCGCAGCCGGCCCCTGGGCAGCGTGCAGGACATCCGCGAGCGGCTGGATGCCGGCAACGGGCCGCGGTCGACCGGGGACTTCCTGGTCGCGGTCGCGGACCGGCTGGTCGAACGCATGGGCCCGGTGATCGACGGACTGAGCGAAAGCCTGGACCATCTGGAAGACAGCCTGGAGACCCTGTCACCGCGCGCGGCGCGCGAGGACCTGCGCACCGTGCGCCAGCAGGCGATCATCCTGCGGCGCTATCTGGCGCCGCAGCGCGACGTGCTCGGGCGGCTGCAGATGGAGGACCAGCCCTGGCTGGGCGCGGACCAAAAGATCACCCTGCGCGAGGTCGCCGCCGCCACGACCCGCTATGTGGAGGAACTGGACGCGGTCCGCGAGCGCGCCGGGGTGGCCCATGACGAGCTGATGGCGCTGGCTGGCGAGGCGATGAACCGGACCATGTATACCCTCACGCTGGTGGCCACCATTGTGCTGCCGGTGAGCATGGTCACCGGGCTGCTGGGCATGAATGTGGGCGGCATCCCGCTGGCAGAAACAGCCGCCGGGTTCTGGTGGGTATCGGGCGGACTGGTGGCCGCGGCGCTCGGGCTGATCCTGCTGTTCCGCCATTTGCGGTGGTTCCGCTGAGCGCGGCGCGCTTGTCAGCGGGCGATACCGCCCCTATCACCAAGGTCCATCCATTGGAGGAGCGGACCATGGGCGCGAGGCTTATCGCCGCCGCCTTTGCCATCATGCTGGCGCTGTCGGCAGCCCCCGCCGCCGCGCAGGCGCCCGCCGCGCCGGCACCGGGCCTTGAGGGCGTACCAGCCGCCGATCTTGAGGCGTTGGTCGAGACGCTCGAAGACGATGCCGCCCGCGCCCGCCTCGTCGGCGACATCAAGGCGCTGATCGAGGCGCGCCGTGCGACCGAGCCAGACGGACCGGCGCGCGGCGTCCTGTCCGCCAGCCTGTTCAGCTTCATCGCCGACCAGGCCGACGCGGTGAACGAACGCCTGTCGGGCACGCTGGAGCTGCTGGCCGACCTGCCCGCGTTGACCGCCAGCGCCATCGCCGTGCTGCGCGATCCGGCGCAACGGCAGCCCTGGCTTCAGCGGCTTGGTCTGCTGCTGCTGCTGTTTGCCGCTGCCGGTCTGCTGGAAGCGCTGGTGCGCGGACCAGCCACACGCGCCGCCGACGCGCTGGGCGAACGCCCGGACGGCGGCTACCTGCTGCGCCTGCCCTTCGCCATCGCGCGGCTGGCGGTGCGGCTGCTGCCGGTCGCTGCTTTCCTCGCCCTGTTCTATGGCGGGCTGTCGGTGATCGGTGGCGGCGGGCCGCTGCGCGGGCTGGTGCTATCGCTGGCGCACGCCTATGCCGGGCTGCGCATGGTGATGATCATCGGCGAGGTGATCCTCGCGCCGAGGCGCAGCGGCGTGCGGCTGCTGCCGCTGGAGGACGAGACCGTCGCCTATCTTCTGCTGTGGCTGCGCCGCCTCTCGGTGGTGGTGATCGGCGGCTATTTCACGGTGGCCGCCGCCGCCAGCCTCGGTCTGCCGTCCGATGGCCTGGTGGTGCTGTCGAACCTGATCGGGCTTGTTGCGGCGGCGATGGCGTCAATCCTGTTGCTGCAGAACCGCCGTGAAGTTGGCGACGCCATGCGCCAGATCGCCACGACCGATTCCCGCGCCGCCTCCGTCGGCATTCTGGTCAATCGCCTCGCCGACATCTGGCATGTGCTCGCGGTGGTCTATATCGCCACCGTCTTCGTGGTATGGGCCAGCGATGTCGAAGGCGGCTTTGAGTTTGTCTCCCGGGCAACGGTGCTGTCCGTCGCCGTGCTGATCGCGGCACGGCTGGCCAGCGTCGCCATCCGCCGCGGGATCGACCGGGCGTTCGCGCTCAACGACGAGGTGCGTACACGCTTCCCTGAACTGGAGAAGCGCGCCAACCGTTATCTGCCGGCGCTGCGCGGCCTGTTGCAGGGGCTGGTGACGCTCCTCACCGTGTTGGCGCTGCTGCAGGTCTGGGGCGTCGATTCCTTCGCCTGGATTGCCACCGACGCCGGGCGGACCGCGCTCGGCGCCGGCCTGTCCATCGCGCTCACCTTGCTGCTGGCGCTAATGATCTGGGAAGGCGTGACGGCGGCGCTGGAACGCTACCTCGAACAGCTCGAGTCCGGCGGCGGCATGTTCCGGGCGGCACGGGCGCGCACCCTGGTGCCGATGGTGCGCAAGGTGTTCCTTGCGGTGCTGCTCTCGCTGGTGGTGCTGATCGTGCTGTCGGAGCTGGGCATCAATATCGGCCCGCTGCTGGCCGGTGCCGGTATCGTCGGCATCGCCGTTGGCTTCGGCGCGCAGAAGCTGGTGCAAGACGTGATCACCGGCGCCTTCCTGATCGTCGAGGACACCCTGTCGGTTGGCGACGTGGTGCAGGCGGGCAGCGAAGCCGGCGTGGTCGAGGCGATCAACCTGCGCACCGTGCGCCTGCGTGACGTGCGCGGCAACGTGCACACCATTCCCTACAGCACGCTGGACCGCATCACCAACATGACCAAGGACTTCTCGCGTTACGTCTTCGACGTGGGAGTCGCCTATCGCGAGGACTTGGACGCGGTGATGGACGTCCTGCGCGAGCTGGGCCGAGAGATGCGCGAGGACCCGGACTTCGGGCCGCTGATCCGCAAGGACCTGGAGATCCTGGGCGTCGACCAGTTCGCCGATTCCGCGATCATCATCAAGGCGCGCTTCGAGACCCTGCCGATCAAGCAGTGGATCGTCGGCCGCGAGTTCAACCGCCGCATGAAGCGGCGCTTCGATGAGCTGGGCATCGAGATCCCGTTTCCGCACCAGACGGTCTATTTCGGCGTCGACCGGGACGGCACCGCGCCGCCGGCGCGGGTGCGCATGGAGGACGCCGATCCGCCGCCCGCACCGCCGATCAAGCCGGCCAAGCCCGCCGATGGCCGCAAGGACCAGAGCCGCGGCGACAATGTGGAAGGCAGCGACGACGGTGCGCTAGGCTAGTCGCGGCCACCCCGGGACGGCCCAGGGAGCACGAATATGAAGACTGCCATCGCGGGCCTGCTGCTGGTCCTCTCCGCCGCCATCCCGGCATCGGCGGCGCAGGATGTCGAGATCGGCATGGGGAACTTCGCGCCCTACTACATCCCCGAGAACAACAGCGGCATCTTCACCGAAACCCTGAACGCCGTGTTCGCCCGGATCGAGGGCTACACGCCGACCTACCTGTTTGGCCGCTCCAACAAGCGGCTGTGGCGCGACTATGCAGACGGCAAGCTGCACGCCATTTCCAACCTGTTCGACTCGGTGGAGCTGGACATCTGCCGCACCGAGCCGGCCTTCCGGTTCCATGATGTCGCCATCAGCCGTCGCGCCGATAGCTTCCGCATCGCGCGGGTCGCCGACCTGACCGGCAAGCGGGTGGTCACCTTTCAGGGTGCGCAGGAATTCTTCGGCAACGAGTTCGCCACCCTGGTGAACTTCAAGAGCTACACGGAGATGGCGGCGCCGGAGAGGCAGGCGAAGATGTTGGTGCGCGACCGCGCCGACGTGAATGTCGGCGACCTGTTCATCTTCCTCAACGGCCTGAAGAAGGTTAGCGACCCGCCGCCGGACCCCAACAGCTTCATGGTGCACGAGATCTTTCCGCAGACCTGGTCGCGTATGGGGTTCCGCGACCGAACCCTTTGCGCGCGCTTCGATGACGCGCTGAAGGAGACCAAGGCGAGCGGCGCGTTCGACCGCATCTACGCGCGCTACCTCCAGGATCTTGGCTATACGCGCTAGGCGGCGCGCCTGCGCGGGCCGGTTAGTAGTTGATCGCTTCGCCGATGCCGCCATCCACGGCGATGGCCTGGCCGGTTACCAGATTGGCCAGCGGCGAGCAGAAATACAGCACCGTCGCGGCGATATCCTCGGGCATGGTGAAGCAGCCCATGGGGATGTCGGCCAGGCGCTGCTTCTCGATCTCCGCAACGGCAACCCCGGCGTCGCGGGCATACCGCTCGAAGCCCTCGCGCATGCGGTCGGTCGCGGTGGTGCCGGGATGCACGCAGTTGACGGTGATGTTGTGGGGGCCGACGAAATCCGCGAACTGCTTGGTGAAGTTGGCGACCCCGGCGTTCACCACCCCGTTGGTGATACGGTAGGGCGAGGAGATACGCGCTGTCATGCCGCCGATGTTGACGATCCGGCCCCAGCGCCGCGCCCGCATATGCGGCAGCACTGCGCGCCCCGCGCGGATGCAGGCCATCAGCTTGACGTCCAGATGGTGGCGCCAGTGGTCGTCGGTCTGCTCATCCATCGGCGCGCGCACCGAACTGACCGCATTGTTGACCAGGATGTCGATGCGCCCAGCCTGGTCTGCGATGCCGGCGATGAAGCTCTGGATGTTGCGCTCTTCGCTGACATCGGCGACCACCGGCCAGGCTTCGACCCCCTTGGCGCGGATCGCGTCTGCCGCTGATTCCAGGGTTTCCGCCGTGCGGCCGCAGATCGCCACATGGGCACCGTGATCCGCCAGCGTCATGGCAATCGCCCGCCCAATCCCGCGCCCGCCGCCGGTCACCAGGGCCACCCGGCCCGCCAGCCCGAAATCCATCGATCCGCTCCTTCACATTTGGGTTTGTTCGGCTGGTCGCCTAAAGTCGCGGCGAACACATTTCCTCGACAGATTTCATAGGCAGACCGATGCTCCCCAACAAGCCCGCCGATACGGCGATCAAGCTCAATGACCTGGTACGCAACCGCTTCAGCACCCGCGCCTATTCCGACAAGCCGGTGGCGCGCGAAGACATCATCGCGGTGCTGGAGGCGGCCCGCTGGGCGGCGTCGAGCAACAACATCCAGCCCTGGCGCTACATCGTCGCCACCAAGGACGAGCCGGAAGAGCACCAGCGCATCGTCAGCTGCATGAAGCCCGGCAACCAGGAATGGGCGCCGGTGGCGCCGGTGCTGATGATGGCGCTGGCGAAGCTGGAGAAGCCGAGCGGCGAGGAGAACCGCCACGCCTTCCACGACACTGGCGCGGCAACTGCGCAGCTGACCATGGAAGCCACCGCGCGCGGCCTGTTCGTGCGTCAGATGGCCGGCATCCTGCCCGACAAGGTGCGCGAGGTGTTCTCGGTTCCGGACGACTTCGGCGTCGTCGCGGGCCTGGCGTTGGGCTATCAGGGCGACCCGGCGGACCTGCCGGAGCATCGCCAGGGCCCCGAGGCCGCCGCGCGGGAGCGCCAGCCGCTGACCGACATGGTCTTCGCCGGCAGCTTCGGCAAGACCTCGCCGCTGGTATCCTGAGGCCGCGGGTGCGGCCCTAGGCCACCAGGCGGGCGGACCAGGGCGCCGGGTCCGGGCGGCCCAGCAGGTAGCCCTGGGCGTAGTGCGCGCCGGCCTCGGTGACCGCTGCCAGTTCGCCTTCGGTCTCGATCCCCTCGGCGATCACCTCGATGCCGACATCGCGGGCGATCTGGCAAAGCCGCTTGAGGATCGACCCCTTCACTGAATCGCCATCTGCGCCGGAAACCAGCGCCCGGTCGATCTTGATGAAATCGGGCTTCAGGGTCGGCAGCAGGTTCAGCGAGGCATAGCCTGCGCCAACATCGTCGAGCGCCACCTTGAAGCCGGCCTTGCGGTAGAAGCTGAGAATACCGGCGAGGTGCTCGACATCCTCGATCTGGTCGCTTTCCACCACCTCGAAGACGAAGCGGTCGCGCGGCGCGCCAACCTCCTCGGCCACGGCGACCGTGGTGCGCAGGCAGTTCGCCGGGTCATAGACCGACGACGGGCTGAAATTGATGAACACATGGGTGTCGATGCCCGCCGCCATGGCGTTGCGGACATTGGCCGACCGCGCCGCCCGGTCGAGCGCAAACAACAGGTCCGCATCGGTCGCGGTGGAGAACATATAGCCCGGCGGCACGTTGTTACCGTCGGCGTCGGTCGCGCGCACCAGGCATTCATGGGCAAAGGGCGCATCGCGGCGGTCGACCGGGAAGATCGGCTGGAAATGCGTCGTCAGCCGCTCCGAATCGATGATCTCGCCCAGCCAGTCGCTGGCGGTGAACGCGATCAGCTGGTTGAGCGGGCGCACCGCGCCGACCTGCGCCAGGGTCGGGGCCGCATCACCAGCGATGAACAGCGCTTGGGTATCGCGGATTTCCAGCCCTTCCAGCGCGCCGTTGAGATAGATGCACAGCTTGTCGAGCTGGCCTGCCTCAAGCGTCACCACCATGCACGCCCCTTCGGGCTCGGCGGTCAGCATGTAGCCCTTCTTCTTCAGAAGACTGCGGATCTTATCGCGCGAATGCCCAAGCGGCGGCCACAGCAGCAGCTGGCCCGCCGCCCGCGAGGGCCGCTGCGCCCGCCCGCAGCGCGGGCAATCCTTCATCACCATCGGTCCGTCTCCGCAAATGGGGTCTGGCAATGCAATACCCCCGGAAACGGCGATCGGATCAGGTCTCGCCCTGACCGGACGGGATGACTACTCGTTCAGCGTCCACCAGTCCGGCGACCGCAGGGTTAGCAAGCGGGTGCCCCGCTGCGCCCTGATGAAGGCGATTTCGGACATCCCGCGCCGGTCGGGCCCGCGGCCCAGCAGGTCGGCGGGCTGTCCGTCGCCGTCGAGGCGATAGACCGCCATATCGCCCGTCGCCGCCCGGTAGAGCACCATGTGGCCGTCGAACGGGTCGACCGCCAGCTGGGTCCAGCGGCGGCCGACAGCAGGCATCGCGGCGGCCTCGAGGCCGCCCGTATCCCCGAGCGTACGGATGCGCAGCGCGCCCTCGGCATCCAAAGTCGCGAGGTGCGCACGGCCCTGCCAGGCATAGCCGGCCAGTTCCGCGGTGGCGGGCTCCAGGGTCTGTGGCGTACCGGCGTCCGCGAACGACCCGTTGCCCGCCAGCCGGTGCAGCATCGCCGACCCATCGACGCCATTGACGAAGACAAGCGCCGGCGCGCCGGGGACCGGGATGGCAGCCATGCGGGTAAACGCCCCGTAGCCAACCGCATCGGGCGCGGAGTCGGGCGACAAGCCGGACGCGCTCAAGACGTAGCGCCGCACCTCCCCGGTGTCCTGGCCGAGCTGATACAGCCAGTTGCGGCTCCCGATGCGGACATACGCCAGATCGCGCCACCGTTGCGCCAGCGTTGTCGGGCTGGCCGGCGGCACCACGGCGCCAGCCGGCCGAAGGGTGGCGATATGGACCTCATCGCTTAGGCGTTGACCCGTGAGAAGCAGGCGCTTGCGGGCGTTGCTGTCCGAAAAGGCGATGGCCTTGTGCGGCCGGTAGTCGAGATTCTCACACTGCACCCGTTCGGACAGATGCGGCGCGGCGGGATCGAGCACCGCGACGTGAAGATCACGGTCGCACAACAGGTTCAGGCCCATCACATCGGTCGGACTCAGTGCGCTGCGCTGGCCGATCCCGCTCAGGGGGACCCCCGTCGGGACCACCGTGTTCATCCGGTGCTCGCCCTGGATTTCGAGGGTCTCGCTGTTGAGCCGCCAGCCCCGGCACCGCCGCCGCAGACCGCCGGTGACATTGACGGTGAACAGGTCGACCTCGCCATTGTTCGGCGCGAGCCCAACCACTTCGAGGTTCCGGGGCACGTCGTCTTGCGCGAAGACAGGGCCGAGGCGGCCATCGGCCCGGATGACATGGCGCTCGAGGCGGCCGGCGCCGTCATACCCGACCGCGAAGGTCTCGTTGCGGCCATTGCGCCGGTCCGGCCAGAGGTCGCAGGCCGCCCATCGCACCGGCCAGGTCTGGACGGGATTGTCCATCCGCAGCGCATCCGGCGACTGGATGTTGTTGGCGTTGCGCAGATTTGCCGGCAGCGGCAGCAGCCGGGCGCGGCGGTCGCCACGCCGCGCGCCGTCGAACAGCAGGAAGTGGCGGCTGCCGCCCACCGTGACCACATCGATCTGGGTCGCATCGATGTCCGGCACCGGCAGGTCCCACACGCTGTCCGCAGCCATCTGCCCGCCGGAAAGATCGATCCGATGCAGGCTGATGCGCGCCGAATCGCGGTTGAAATGCGCGGCGTAGAGGTGCTTGCCCGCGCGAATGAGCGCCGGACGCGCCCAGTTGCCCCCGGCAAGTGAAGCCTCGGCCTGCTCTGCTGCGCCGCTTGTCCCGTCCTCCGCCAGCGCGAAGACGCCGTAATCGCCGGTGATCCGGTCGAAGCGCAGCTCGACGTCACGGCCGCCATGGGACCAGTGCAGCAGGTCGGTGGTGCTGGGATTGAAATCGCCGGTCTCGATCTCCTCCAGCAGCCGGCCCTGATCATCCAGCAGGAAGCGCTGGAACTGCCCGCTGACCCGGTTGAAGAACACCACGACGCTGGTTCGTGCGCCTCTCGGGCCGCACAGGTAGGTGGCCATATCGGTGAACAGGACCGCGAGCTCGGTCCGCAAGGGCCGGGCCAGACTGCCCGGCCCGTAATGCATGATGGACCCGTAATCGTAGTCGCCGACCGGCCATCCCGAGCGGTCCATGCGCCGGAAATTCAGCAGTTCATGGCGCCGGATCGCATCCCAGTTGATCTCGACGAAGGCGTCCCGGTCGGGCCGCTGATGCTCATGGAACACGCCAAGGGCATGCGCCAGCTCATGCATGACGAGGCCCACGCTGGGAGCCGGTTGCAGATCGACGAACTGCCGGTTGCCGACAAAGGCGCAATCCTGATCGCCGATGGCGCTGCTGCGTCCCCCGTCGAGTAGCTCACGCCGGCGGATGATGACTCGGTCGACGGCGGTGTCGTCCTCGTCCACCTCGACGAAACGCCATTGGGTATCCCGCTCCAGCCGCGCCACGGCCGTGCGAATGCGCCGGATTTGCAGGGCGTCGAGATTGAAGCGCTGGAGTCGGGCGTTCTGCTGGAAGGCGATGGGCACGACCCCGCGCCGCCACCGCCGGCCCCTGCGATCGCTGATGAAGGCCATGGCGATTCCCCCTCTACCCTGCCGCCGATCCGCTGGTTTGGGCCGCGCCTAGTCGACCCCGTCGATGAAGGCGCGGACCTCGCGGGCGCAGTCGTCCGGATTGGTGGCGGCGACGTGGTAGCCGCTGCTCGGGATCTCGATCAGCTTTGAGCCGGGAATCTGCGACTGCCAGGCCTGGGTCTCGGCGACCGGGCGGCGCGGATTCTCGGTGGCGATCACCAGGGTCGGGCGCGACACCGAAGCGAGGTCGCCGGTCACGTCGATGGCCGACGCCGTGCGCAGGAAGCCGATCATGGTCGACGCCGCGGTGCGCGCGGTCATGTCGATCCACCAGCCCTTCTCGTCAACGCCGGTGTCCGGGCCGAGCCGGTTGTCCATCGTCGCCTCGGCCCAGTGGCGCGGGCCGTGTTCGGCGATGTGGTCCGCCCACGGGTCGCCCTGGGGCCCCTGCACCAGCCCGCCGGGGATACTGAGGCTGCGCACCAGGTCCGGTCGCTGGGCGGTGAGCCGGATGCCGACCGGGGTCGACACCTTCGCCACCACCAGATGCACCGGGGCCTTGATTTCCCCTTCGATGAAGCCGGCGATGTCGGCCACCGTGCCGTCGAGGCTCCAGGCGAAATCCTCCGGCATCGGGGTGGAGCGGCCGAAGCCGCGGCGGTCGACCCGGTAGACCCGGTAATCGCGCACGAAATGGGGCACCCACAGGTGCCAGGCGTCGCTTGCCTCGCCGAAGCCGTGGACCATGAGGATTGCCGGGGCGTCGCGCCAGGGCTCGGAGAAATCATCCAGCCTGAAATACATCTCCGCGCCGTCCGCCAGCGCAAACCGTCCCTCCCGCATTGGTCGTCTCCTTCTATTTATTGCTTGTTCAAGGCCTAGGCGCGCTGGGCAGCCCCTCGCTCCATTCCCGCAGCGCATCAAGAAAGCCCAGGGCCGTCGCGCCAAAGGGCGTGATCGAATACTCCACCGTTACCGGCGCGGTGCCGATCACCTCGCGGCGCACCAGACCCTGCTGTTCAAGCTGGCGCAGCCGTTCGGCGATCATCTTCTTGCTGGCGCCGCCGACCATCCGGGACAGATCATTGAACCGGACCGGCGCGTCCTTCAAGTGCCACAGGATGGAGCCGGTCCACTTGCCACCGATAATGCGCATGCCGCGCTCGATCGGGCAGGGCTCAAGGCAAGCCTCCACCGCGCGGCGCCGCCCCTTCGCGTCCTGTTCTATCCGTGCGCGCATGACCTGCCGCGTTATCCCGCCTACCAACGACCGTTACTAGGTTACAAAAAGTATACTGGTTGCTTTTTGTAATCTGCTGTCGGATTTTCCCCGTGCCGGGCGGCGAGGTCAAGCGCCGCCCCGCCGCCTGAGGAAGACCCGGAGCCATCGCTATGTCCCAGCCCGACATCCACCTCTATACCGCCGCGACGATGAACGGATACAAGCCGGTCATCTTCCTCGAGGAGGCGGGGGTGCCCTATGACCTCACCTTCATCGATTTCGCCAAGCAGGAGCAGAAGGCGCCGGACTATGTGGCGCTCAACCCGAACGGCCGCATCCCGACCATCGTCGACCGGTCGAATGGCGACTTCGCCGTGTTCGAGAGCGGCGCCATCCTGTGGTACCTGGCGGAGAAGTACGGCCAGTTCCTCCCCGTGGGCGGCAACGCCCGCTCCGAGGTCCTGCAATGGCTGATGTTTCAGATGGCGGGCATCGGCCCGATGATGGGCCAGGCGATGTATTTCCAGCGCATCGCCGTGCCCAACGGCCAGGAAGAGCCGTTCTCCATCAAGCGCTATGTGGACGAGACCCGCCGCCTGCTGGAGGTGCTGGACACCCGGCTGGCCGGTCGTGAATGGCTGGCCGCAGACAGCTACAGCATCGCCGACATGGCAACCTATCCGTGGGCGCGGGCGTTTCCGTGGGCCAAGGTCGCCGTCGACGGGCTGGATAATCTCAAGGCCTGGTTCGCGCGCATCGATGCGCGGCCGATGGTGCAGAAGGCGCTGACCATCCCCAAGGCACAGCCGGCCTTTTGGGGCGACGCGGACGAATCCGCCTTCCTCAAGGAAAACGCCGCCCGCTTCGCCGGCGACGTCGCGAAGGACTGATTAACCGGCGAGATCGCCGCAGGGGACATTCTGGTACGCCGACAGATGCCGTGCGCGCAACGAGTCCCTGAGGCCCTCGGCTTCGACGTCTTGCAGCGCTTGGCGCAGCACCGCGACAAGCGCCGGTGAGGTCCCCTTGCTGGCGACCATCCAGAGCGGCGCGGACAGTGCGGTGACCTCGAACAACGGCTCCAGGGAATCCCCGTCAAAGCCCTCGCGGCAGGCAAGCAGCCGGGCGTTGTAGGAGGACAAGGGAATGGCGTCGACCCGACCGTGGAACAGCATCCGCAGCCCCCGCGAGACATGGGAGTAGTCGACGTAATCCTTGCCCTTCTCGAAGCCGAGCCGCTCGACCAGTTCGTTGGTGTTGCCCTTGGCCGGCACGCCAACGCGCAGGCCCTGGCGCTGCATGTCCGGCAGGGCGTCCGCTGCGATATCCGCGCGTGACTTGAGCCGGAAAAAGTAGACGTCGTAGGGCGCGATCTCGCCGATCCACTGGAAGCTCTCCTCCCGCGCCGGGGTCCGCGACATAGAGAACATCAGCGTGTTGGGTTCGGTTTGGGCAATGCGGAAGGCCCGGCGCCAGGGCAGGATATCGAAGCCCGTGACCGAGACGCCGACCAGCGCCTCGGAGCGGCGCATTACCTCGCGGACGATCTCAACCGTGTAGCCGGAAGGTTCACTGTCCTTGAGATACTGCAGCGGCTCATAGGACTGGGCGACGATCCGCACCCCATCGGAGGTTTGCGCCACCGCGCTGCCCGCCCCCAGGCAGCCCGCGAGTGCGGCCGCTGCGATTAGCCTGTTTGCCTTCATCATGATCCTCACCCGGCGCCCGAACTTGCCTCAGGACCTGAACCGCGCCGCCAACGGGAGAACCGAACCGTCGCTGGTATCGACCAGGGTCGCGTTCCGGGGATTTGCGGGGATGGCGATGGTGGCGAACAGATGGTTCTTCATGTGGCTCCCTCCCGGAACAAGCGTCTGCCGAAAAGGGACCGTCGACCTTCCCTCAGATATCTTTGCTTACCATCGGTCCGGAAGGCCGGGGAAGCAGAATTCGCGGCGGTTTCGCCAGCCGACGCCCGGCCGCCGGCGCGGCGAAGGAACTTGCCGACCTCGCGGCGAGCCTTGAAGATGGCGCGCAAGGCGCAGCCGCGCGATGCTCACCGGGGAGGAACGGCACCATGGTCTATGGCTACAAGGAGGTGGGGCCCAACCGCTTCCGCGAGGATATCGGGCGCCACTACGAGGACTTCGAGATCGGCGCGATCTACGAGCACCGGCCGGGGCGGACGCTCACCGAGGTGGATAACACCTGGTTCACCCTGCTGACCATGAACACCCACCCGCTGCACTTCGATGCGGCCTACGCGGCCGAGAGCGAGTTCAAGAAGCCGCTGATGAACTCGACCCTGACGCTGGCCATCGTCGCCGGCATGAGCGTCAGCGACACCAGCCAGAAGACCATCGCCAACCTCGGCTGGACCGACATCAAGCTGACGGCGCCGGTATTTGCGGGCGACACCATCTATGCCGAGAGCGAGGTGCTGGAAAAGCGCGAGTCGAAGTCCCGCCCGACCGCCGGCATCGTCACCATCCGCACCCGCGGCATCAAGGATGACGGTACGGAGTTCCTCAACTACATCCGTACCTTCATGGCGCCGAAGCGCGGCCACGCCGTCGGCGACAAGGCGAACTACTAGGCCGCCATGGACAGTCGGGACCTCCCTGAACAGGACCGCCTGATCCTCGATTCCGTCGAGCGATTCCTGGCGCGCGACGTGCGCGGCAAGGTGCGCGATTTCGAGGATGCGGACATCTATCCCGCCGAGATGGTCGACGCGATGGCGGAACTCGGCCTGTTCGGCATCACCATTCCAGAGGAATACGGCGGACTCGGCCTGTCCTGCACCACCTATGCGCGGATCGTTGAGACGGTGTCGCGGGAATGGATGTCACTGACCGGGGTGTTCAATTCGCACCTGATCCTGGCGGAGACGGTGCGCCGCTTCGGCACCGAGGCGCAGCGCGAGAGGTGGCTGCCGCGGCTGGCGACCGGGGAGATGCGCGGTGGCATCTCGCTCACCGAACCTGACGCGGGCACCGACCTGCAGGCCATCACCACCCGCGCCGTGCGCCGGGGCAACGACGCCTATGTGGTCAATGGCCGCAAGATGTGGGCGACCAATGCCACCGAAGGCACCGTGCTCGCCGTGCTGGCGAAGACCGACCCTGACGCCGAGCCACGCCACCGGGGCATGAGCCTGTTTCTGATCGAGAAGGACACGCCCGGCTATCCGGCGCCAAAGAAGCTGCGCAAGCTGGGCTATCGCGGCGTCGATACCGGCGAGCCGGTGTTCGAGGATTGCGTGGTGCCCGCCGAGAACCTGGTCGGCGAGGCCGAGGGCCAAGGGTTCCGCCAGGTCATGGCGGGCCTCGAACTGGGCCGCATCAATGTGGCCGCACGCGGCGTCGGCGTTGCCCAGGCGTCGCTCGATGCCGCCGTCGCCTATGCCCAGCAGCGACAGACCTTCGGCAAGCCGATCAGCGAGCACCAGGCGATCCAGATCAAGCTGGCGGACATGGCCACCCGCACAGAGGCGGCGCGGCTGCTGACCTACCGCGCGGCGGCGGCCTATGACAGTGGCGCGCGCGCCGACATGGAGGCCGGTATGGCCAAGCTGTTCGCCACCGAGGCGGCGGTGGAAAACGCCATGGAGTCCATGCGCGTGCATGGCGGCTATGGCTATTCGAAGGAGTTCGACGTCGAGCGCTTCTACCGCGACGCGCCGCTGCTCGCCATCGGCGAGGGCACCAACGAACTCCAGCGCATCATCATCGCGCGCCAGCTGGTGGCGCGGAACCCGGCCTAGGAGGGGTCCATGCTGCCGCTTGCGGGCCTGCGCATCATCGCTGTCGAGCAATATGGCGCCGGCCCCTTCGGCACCCAGCACCTGGCGGACCTGGGCGCCGATGTCATCAAGGTGGAGTCACCCGCGGTCGGCGGGGATGTCTCGCGCTCGGTGGGCCCGCATTTCATCGACGGGGCGGACGACAGCGACAGCAGCCTGTTCTACCAGAGCTTCAACCGCAACAAGCGGTCGATCGCTCTCGACCTCGCCAGGGATGACGGCCGCGCCGTGTTCCACGACCTGGTGCGCTCCGCCGATGCGGTGTGCGGCAACAATCGTGGCGACGTGCATGAGAAGCTGGGCCTGACCTACGCGCATCTTGGCCCGGTCAAGCCCGCCATCGTCTGCGCTCACCTTACCGGCTATGGCCGCGACGGCAGCCGCGCCACCTGGCCGGGCTACGACTATCTGCTGCAAGCCGAGGCCGGCTACTACGCGGTGACCGGGGAGCCAGACGGGCCGCCGACCCGCATGGGCCTGTCCATCGTCGACCTGATGACCGGCACCAACCTGGCGCTTGGCATCGTGGCCGCGGTGTTGCAGGCGCGCGAGACCGGCGAGGGCCGCGACGTCGACGTCACCTTGTTCGACACCGCGCTGTTCAACCTCAACTATCTCGCCACCTGGTACCTGGAGGCCGGGCACAACCAGGCGCGTCTGCCGCGCTCGGCCCATCCGGCGCTGGTGCCCTGCCAGCTCTACAAGACTGCCGATGGCTGGATCTCCCTGATGTGCAACAAGGAGAAGTTCTGGCCGGAGCTGTGCACGCGGATCGGCCGCGCGGACCTGATCGACGACCCGCGCTTCGCGCGCTTTCCCGACCGGCTGGAAAACCGCGACGCGCTGACCGAGTTGCTCGACGCGGCGCTGTCGGCGCGCACCACTGCGCAATGGCTGGAGGAATTCGCCGGGGCGGTGCCGGCGGCGCCGCTGAACGATGTGGGCAGCGCGCTCGACAATCCCTTCGTCGCCGAGCGCGGCGGAACCATGGCGGTGGATCATCCCTCGGGTACGCCGTTCCGCGCCGTCACGCCGCCGATCCGCATGGCGGGCGACCCGCCCCCGGCGCGGCCCGCACCGGCGCTGGGCGGCGACACCGACGCGGTGCTGTCGGAGATCGGCTACGACGCGGCGCGTATCCGCGCCCTGCGCGACAAGGGCGTGGTTTAGCGCCCCCGCGGCGGCATCGGCTACACCGTTTCGAACGTAACAAGTAGCGGGCGACGGCGATTGGAGGGACAGAGATGGCGGTTGTAATTGGACGCTACGTGCTGGCGGCGGGGCTGGTGAGCCTTGCCGCTTCGATCATCTTCCTAGCGTTTGAGGTGTCGGAGGTGCGCCGCGCCCTGCCGGGCCTGATGACCCAGCTGGAACGCACCGCGACCAGCGTGCGCCCAGTGGCGCAGGAGATCGAGACGGTGACCCGGACCGTACCCGCCGTGCTGGCCGAGGTGCGCGCCACCCGCGAGACCATCCCCGGCATCCTGGCGGAGATCGAGGCCAGCCGCGCGGTGATCGCCGCCGCCGTGGACGAGGCCGCCCGCGCCCGCGAAACGACGCCGCTGATCCTTCAGGAGACCGCGGCGATCCGTGCGGTCGTGCCGCAGCTGCTCTCGGAAGTCGCCGCCGCGCGGGCGACGGTGGATGCGGCCGTTGTGGAAACCGCAGCGGTGCGGGCCGCCCTGCCGGCGATGCTGGAATCCGTCGACTCCAGCGCGCGGTCCGTCGCCGACCTGACCGCCGAAGCGCAGCTGTGGCGGCCTGTGGTGGCGGATGCGGTGGCGGAAAGCCGGCTGGTGCGCGAGAGCATCGATCCGACCCTCACCCGGGTCGACCAGCTGATCGAAAAGGCCGACATCACCGGCAAGAAGATCACCGAGACCGCGGTCACCCGCGCCGTCACCGGCGTGATCACCTCGCCGTTCCGGGTGTTCGGCTCGTTGATCGGCAGCACTGGCGACCGCGAGGTCACCGGCACCATGGGTTTCGCGCGCGGCGACATCGCCGCTCTGAGCCGCGCCTTTCAGCAGATCGACCTGGATCGGATCGGTTCGTCCGAGAGCTGGCGTAATCCGGAAACCGGCATGGAGGGCACCCTGTCCTTGGTCTCCCGCTCCGAGCAGGGAGGCCAGTCCTGCCGCGTCATCCGCAACTACGCCCGCAACGCGGAGAAAGTGATATCGGACAAGAACATCACGGTGTGCCGCAACGATGCGGGCAAATGGGAGCTGAACAAGAGCTAGGCGCCCGCAGATGCACCAGCTTCCTTTGCGCGCAACCGCGCTTGGCGCGGCGTTCCTGATCGCGGCGGTGGCGGCGCCGGCGGCCCTCGCCCAGGGCGCCCCGCCGGCCGACGCAGCCGGGTCCGATCCCCGCACCCTGGGCTGGATGCAGGGCTTTCCGCCCCCGGCCGAGCGGCTGATCAGCCAGCCCGATGCGAACTATTTCAGCTTCCCCAAGCTGCGCTGGTCCGTGTGCCACCTGCGCGCACTGCTGCCAACCACGCAGGTGAGCCGGGGGCTGGGCGCGCCGGTGCCGTTGCCGCGCGCGCCGGACGGGGGCATCGATGCGGTGACCTTCACCCCCCTCGGCGGCGGCGCGCCAATGACCTGGCGGGAGTCGCTCGACGCCAACTACACCGACGGCATGCTCATCCTGCACCGGGGCCGGATCGTCTATGAGCGCTATGCCGGCTGCCTCGGCGAGGCCGGCAAGCACGCCGCCATGTCGATGACCAAGTCGCTGACCGGCCTGCTGGCCGAGATCCTCGTCGCCGAGGGGACGCTGGACGAGGATCGCCTGGTCGGCGTGATCATCCCGGAACTGAAGGACAGCGCGTTCGGCAGCGCGACGGTGCGCCAGGTGATGGACATGACCACGGCGCTCGACTTCAGCGAGGACTATGCCGACCCGGACGCAGGCATCTGGCGCTACAGCGCGGCAGCCAATCCCCTGCCCAAACCGCCCGGCTATACCGGCCCCATCGGCTATTACGCCTTCCTGCCCACGGTGGCGCAGCAGGGCCGCCACGGCGATGCCTTCGGCTACAAGACGGTGAACACCGATGTCCTCGGCTGGCTGATCGCGCGCACTGCGGGCCGGTCGGTGCCGGACCTGCTGTCAGCGCGCATCTGGGCGCGCATCGGCGCGGAGCAGGATGGCTACATGACCGTGGATGCGCTCGGCACTGCGTTCGCCGGCGGCGGGCTGAGCGCGGGCCTGCGAGACCTCGGGCGGATCGGCCTGCTGATGCTGAACGGGGGGGTGATCAACGGCGAACGCTTGTTCCCGGCGTCGGTCGTGCGGCGCATCCGCGGCGGCGGCGACAAGGCGGCCTTCGCCAAGGCCGGCTATACGACCATGCCCGGCGGCAGCTACCGGTCCATGTGGTGGGTGTTCCACAACCCCCATGGCGCGTTCGCGGCGCGCGGGGTGCATGGCCAGACCATCTATGTCGACCCGGCGGCGCAGATGGTTATCGTCCGCTTCGCCTCACACCCCCAGGCCAAGAACGCCGTGATCGACCCCACTTCCCTGCCCGCCTACCAGGCCGTGGCCGCCTATCTGCGCGGCAAGGCGACGCCCTAGGCCGACGATCGCATAAGGAAAGCCAGGGCGTCCCGGGCGCAGCGGTCGGGGAAGGCATCGCAGATGTTGTGGCGCGCGCCGTCATAGGTCAGCGACTCCACCCTCGGGATGTTCTCCAGCAGGGAGGCGTAGCTGCGCTTGCCGCTCTCGACCTCGGCGCCGGGGATCACCACCAGGGTCGGACAGGTGATGCGGTGAAGCTGGTCGCTCCATTCCAGTGAGCCCATCAGCGCGACGAACCGCGCGACGAAAGCGGAATCGTTCACCCCCGCCTCGTCGACAAACCAGTCGATCAGGCGCTGGTCAGTGACGGCCGCATCGAAGTGATAGTCCACGGTGGCGGCGAAGACCTGCTGGGCGCTACCCTTGGCCATCTTCTTGGCGTCGGACGCCCGCTTGGTGTTCTTGAGGCCCGAGGTGGAGCCGAACAGGCAGAGGCTCAGCACCCGGTCCGGGTGGGTCATCGCCGTATGCTGGGCGACATAGCCGCCGGCGGAGTTGCCCAGCAGATGCGCCGCGCCGCAGCCCAGCACATCCATCAGTTCGGCCACGTCGGCCACCAGCCGGTCCATGGTGAGCGGGCTGTCCGTATCAGGGACCGCGGATGCGCCATGACCGCGCATGTCCAGCCGGACCGTGCGGAAATGCCGCGCCAGCGCCGGCACCATGCCGTAGAAGCGCTGTAGCCGGCCGTTCGCCGCGTGCAGCAGGATCAGCACCGGCGCATCCACCCACGGGTCGGTGTAGTCATCGACGCAGTAGGCAAGGTCGATCCCGTCGCTGGTCCGGAAGCGCTTCAGGCTATCCCGCCCGTCCATGCTGTCTGCCTCACGCCATGATGGCGGCTAGTGGCCGTCGCCGCCGTCGCCGTCGTCGTTGGCCTCATCGGCATCGGCGTCCGATGCCGCCGCCGGGCTGAACCGCCGGTTGCCCGCGGTGCTGTGTGCGCGGCGCGCCTCGCGCGCTCGCACCTCTTGATCGCGCTTGTCGGCGAACGCCTTGCGGTCCTGCCAGCTCTTCACCTCCCAGTCCTTGGGCGCCGCGATCTGGCCGGTGGTGTAGCTCTTCGGCACGGCTTGCGGCGCGACCTTGCCGTCGAACCACTTACCGGAATGCTCCCAGGTCCGGGTGCGCGAATTCCAATTGTAATAGGCCGTATAGCTCCGGCGGTCGTGTTCGAAGACGACCTGGCGCTGCAACGGGTTCACCCTGCGCCCGTCGAATGTGACCAGCTCACTGGTGGGCGTCTTGTAGACCGTGTTGGTGATGGTGATTTCGGACTTGTCCGCCTTCGTACGGCACGCCGCCAGCGATGCGACCACCGCGATGGCAACAATGAACACGTAGCCGCTACGCGGAAAAACGGATGGCATCCGCATGGGCACAACCCTCCCGTCTGACCAAACCAGGGGTGGAGTCTTGCCCGGTTGCGCCGCCAGGGCATTGACCCGTGTCAATGATGCCGCAGGCACCTGGCGCGCGGAGCACCGGGCCTCCTAGAAGGGGAGTCCGGCGGGAGTCCGGCTCAGGACCCTATAGGGCCGCGGGCCTTTGCGCCGCGCCCATATAGATGATGGCCTTGCTCGGCAGCGGCCCGAAAAGGAAGTCGCCACGGCGGTTGATCCCACGCGGCCCGAGCCCTTGCGACGCTTGCCAGACGAGGCCGGCATCCGCCAGCGCGGCGCGCAGTTCGCCGGGCTTGATGAACAGCGTCGGATCATGGGTGCCGCGCGGCAGGATCCGCAGGATGTCCTCGGCGACCGTGATGGTGATGGTCCGGGACAGCCAGTTCCGGTTGATCGTATCGAAAAGGAACAGCCCGCCGGGCCTGAGCACCCGCGCAACCTCCGCCAGCACCGCCGGCAGGTCCCCGACATGCTCCAAGACATCGACGCACACCACCGCATCGAAGGCGGCATCGGGGTAGGGCAAGGCCTCACCCACGCCCACATCGTAGCGGATCGGCAGCCCCTCTGTATCAGCATGGGCGCGGGCCGCCGCGATTGCCTGTTGCGCGGGATCGATTCCGGTCACGTCGGCGCCGTTCCGCGCAAGGGCGTCGGCCATGAAACCGCCGGCACATCCGAGGTCGAGCACCGTCTTGCCGGGCCATGCGATGTGATTCGCGAACCAGCCGAGGCGGGCCGGCACCATATTCTTCAGGGTTCGCACCCAGCGAATCTCGTCGGACCACCATGCGCTGGCGACCGCGTCGTAGATTCCGAGGTCATTGCGGTGCGATGTCACGGCGAATATCCGCGCAGCCAGCGTGGGCAGGATCGGGGCCCTGCGTTCGGCAGGGCCCCGGAACGTCTTAGCGCTTGGTCCGGTTCTTGATGGTCGCAAGGTCCCAGCCCGCAAGAACCAGGAAAGAACCGAGGATGAGCGCGTTGAAGAACGGAAAAGCCAGTTCGGCCATGGGGAACTCCTAACAGCAGTTGTGAGTTTCCCTCCCAAAGCCCGATTGTTGTCTGGGCTGTTTAGATTGCTTATGGCTACGCGCCGGCGCGCCCAGCGGATCAGCGCGATCCGGTGTTTGGGCTACTTTCCCTGTCATCGGGGTCCGCCAGCAGGTGCGTTCGGAAACGAGAAAGGGGGCCCGCAGGCCCCCTTTCGCCGCCACGGATCGCAGTGTGCGTCAGAAGCTGAACTGGGTGCCGATCACGATGACCGTCCCGTCGTTGGTTTGGGGCGTGGCGGCATCGCCGGTGGCCTCGAAGAAGGTCACCTCGCCAACCAGCGCCAGGCCCTCGGCCAGCGCGTAGTTGAAGCCGAGACCGTAGGCCTCGTTCTCCTGGTTGGCCGCGGTCGCCGCACTGCCCTCGGCTTCCTCGGCATAGAAGTTCGCGCCGATGACCCAGGGGCCGGTCTCATAGTGCACGCCGATATTGAAGCTGGTGGCGTCATCGACGCTGGCACCCTTATTGGCGGCCGCCGGAAACTCGTTGGCGGTCAGCACGTCCTGCCACTGTTCGTAGCCGCCAGCCACGGTCCAGCCGCCCATCGACACGGCAAGGCCCGCCTGGAAACCCGACGGGTCCTCGAACGCCTGGGTGTTGACGCTGGCGGTCCGGTTCTCCTGGGTGGTGATCGACGCGTAGGTGACGCCGGTCTGGAAATCCACGCCGCTGAAGGACCGGGTGTAGCGCAGGGCCATCTGGATCTGCGATTCCTGCGATGCATTGCCGCCGCCCGTGATATCGCGGTGATTACGCGCATCGTCCGTTTCATTCGACGTCAGCACGTAGCTGAGGCCGAAATCGAGACCCGCGAAACGCGGCGAGTAGTAGCTGATCTTGGTGGAGTCGCCGAGCGACATGTCGCCGCCGACCAGGTCGACGCCGCCGCCAGCCGCATCGCCGGCCTGGGCAATCTCGTCATAGTCGCCGTTGGCACCGCCGATACCCCAGGGGGCATCATAGAACACCGCCATCTTGGCGGCCGCGCCGTCGGTCTGGCCCAGTTCAATCGTGCCGAAGGCGGCGTTCTCCAGATACATGGCGGCTTCGTCGCGCACCGTCGGTTCGGACGGGTTCACCTCGAACTTGGCGCCATACTCCAGGCCGTTATCGGCAACACCGCGGACGTAGACGCCAAAGCCGTAATCCACGAAGAACACCGTGTCGGCATACTCGTTGGTCGCCGTGTCGGCGTCCTCGTCGGTGAAGGCGTAGAAGAAATCGTAATAGCCTTCGAGACGGGCGGTCGGCCGCTCCGCCGCCATGGCCTGGCCGGCGGTCAGCAGCGCCACGCCAACCAGCGCCGTGGTGCCCATAAATCGCTTCTTCAAAGTAGCATCCCCCTCATTGCCATCGCCGGCGCGATGACAGATTATGTGGTGGAACCGGCCTCTTATGCGGTCAGGCCCGCCACGTGAAAGGCCCCGCAGGGCCCGGTTGTCACCAACCTAGCGCACCCATCCTCCATACAAATCAGCAAAAACGCAATGTTATAACGTTGCGTTTTTGCTGATCCTATCGGGGCATTACCAAGATCGAATCTGGAGGTATCCGCGCTATCGTTATCGCTGGCCAGCCCGACCTGGCCCGGCAGGAGGTGTTGCAATGCGCATGAAGGCTGCGGTCTTGCGGGAGGTGGGCGCGGAACGCCCCTATGCCGTCTCCGAACCCATCCGCATTGAAGAGGTCGACCTGGACCCGCCCCGCGCGGGCGAGCTGCTGGTCAAGATCGCCGGCGGCGGTCTCTGCCATTCCGACCTGTCGATCATCAACGGCCAGCGGGCGCGGCCGATGCCGTTGCTGCTGGGCCATGAGGGGTCCGGCGAGGTGGTGGCGTGCGGCGCCGGGATCCGCGACATCAAGCCGGGCGATCCCATCGTGTTTCAGTTCTCCGCCTCTTGCGGGATTTGCGAGAACTGCCTGAGCGGGCGTCCGCAGCTTTGCCTGACCCATCAAGCGGCCCGCGCCAAGGGGCACCTGATGGCCGGCGGCAGCCGCCTGAAGGACGCCAAAGGCGCCGAAATCGCCCATCAGTCCGGCGTGTCCTGCTTTGCCGAATACGCCGTGATCGACCGGGGCAGCGCGGTGAAGGTCGACAGCGACGTGGCGTTGGCCGACGCCGCGATCTTCGGTTGCGCCGTGATGACTGGGGTCGGCGCGGTGCTGAACACGGCGCGCATCCGCGCCGGCGACACCGTGGCCTGCGTCGGCCTCGGCGGGGTCGGCCTGAACGGGCTGATGGGCGCCAAGGTCGCGGGCGCGGAGAAGATCATCGCCGTGGATATCAGCGACGAACGGCTCGGCCTCGCCCGCCAGCTCGGCGCGACCCACACGGTGAACGCCACCGAGGCCGACCACGTCCAGCAGATCCTCGACATCACCAATGGCGGGGTCGACTACGCCTTCGAGTTCTCAGGCACCGTCGCGGCAACGGAGACCTGCTACCGGTCGGTGCGCACCGGCGGCGAGGTGGTGATCGTCGGCCTGGCGCCCAATGACAGCCAGTTCACCTTCAATCCGGCGGACATCGTGAACACGGAGAAGGCGATCCGCGGCTCCTACATGGGCAGCTGCGTGCCGGTGCGCGACATCCCGCGCTATATGGAGCTGTACCGCCAGGGCCGCCTGCCGGTGGACAAGCTGATCAACCGGTCAATCGGCTTCGATGACTTGAACGACGGCTTCGACAAGCTGGCCGACGGCCTGGCGATCCGCCAGATCCTCGAACCGCACCGGGCCTGAAAGGCGCCGACGCGGTCCCGCGTCAGCTGAAGGGGCGGAACACGGAGCGCGTCTGTGCCTGACCCTGAAGCGCTTCCACAAGATTGACGCCTTCGGGCGTTACGGCTCCCTGCGGGTCGATCCAACCCTGCGCCGTGGCGAAGGCCTCGACATCGCGCGACGCGCCGTTACAGAGCTCCCGCGCCAGGAATAAAATCGCTGACCGGCAAGCAGAAACGTCGATGACCGGCGTTTCGGGTTGCTCACATGAATCAGACATCGCTCGCTGCCCCCTATCGTTGCCTTCTTCTTTACGAAGGCACTGCCGAAGCAGATTACCGGGAACGCTGATTCCTGCTTGGTGCCCCCCTGAACCGGGACCGCGGGCGGCCAGCCGCCGGATCGAACAAGCAGGTGACCCGGGCGGCATCTTGTGTGCCGGCTTTTGACCCTGGGTGGACAGTCGCTAAAGTCGAGAGGCCTGCACCGGCCGGGAGACGCCTTCGGCAAGACGTCGAACGGCAGGCAGCAAGCTTGATGTTCCTGTTTTCAGCCTCGGCAGGCTAAAGTAGGGGATAGGGAGATTGGCAAGGAGCCCACAATGAGCGGTAGCGCCTTTAGAAACGATCCCGACTTTGTCGATGCCATCAAGAAGGCAGTCGGCCTTCCACTCATTTTGGCCTTCGCGATTTTTTCTCACGGCCCGTTTGTCGACGCGCTCTATGACCAGCCGGCCGGCGCCGTGGGATGGACGGTGGTGCTGCTGCTGCTGTTCAGCAACATCTACATCGTGATAGGCGGATACATCGCGAGCGTGATGCTTGCCAAGGGCCGCGGAAAGGTGGAGCGCATCCGCCATGAGATCGGCGGCAGCCGGTTCCAGGCGCTGTCGATCTATTCGTTCGTATGGCTGATCGCTTACTTCATCTACGAGCTCGCCATCTGACTCGGGCCCCCGCGCGTTAGCAGACCCTCGCGCCCGCGCCACAGCGACACATCCCGCAGCCGCCACCTCGCAAGGCGAGGTGCCCATTTCTGTTCAGGAGTGGTGGGCCCGGCAGGACTCGAACCTGCAACCAGACCGTTATGAGCGGTCGGCTCTAACCAATTGAGCTACGGGCCCGCGCGGCGGCGCGCTGTGCTGGCTTAGCAGCAAAGCGGCGGCCGCAAAAGCACCGGCATGGGCGGGCTAGTTGTCGAGGAAGCTGCGCAGCTTGCGCGAGCGGCTCGGATGCTTGAGCTTGCGCAGCGCCTTCGCCTCGATCTGGCGGATACGCTCGCGGGTCACCGAGAACTGCTGGCCGACCTCTTCAAGCGTGTGGTCGGTGTTCATGCCGATGCCGAAGCGCATGCGCAGCACCCGCTCCTCGCGCGGGGTGAGCGAGGCGAGCACCCGGGTCGTGGTCTCGCGCAGGTTGGCGTTGATCGCCGCGTCCAGCGGCTGCACCGCGTTCTTGTCCTCGATGAAATCGCCGAGGTGGCTGTCCTCCTCGTCGCCGATCGGCGTCTCCAGGCTGATCGGCTCCTTGGCGATCTTCAGCACCTTGCGCACCTTCTCCAGCGGCATGCCGAGCTTCTCGGCCAGCTCCTCGGGCGCAGGCTCGCGGCCGATCTCGTGCAGCATCTGGCGCGAGGTGCGCACCAGCTTGTTGATCGTCTCGATCATATGCACCGGGATGCGGATGGTGCGCGCCTGGTCCGCGATGGACCGGGTGATCGCCTGGCGGATCCACCAGGTGGCGTAGGTTGAGAACTTGTAGCCGCGGCGGTACTCGAACTTGTCGACCGCCTTCATCAGGCCGATGTTGCCCTCTTGGATCAGGTCCAGGAACTGCAGGCCGCGGTTGGTGTATTTCTTGGCGATCGAGATGACGAGCCGCAGGTTGGCCTCGATCATTTCCTTCTTCGCGCGCGATGCCTCGCGCTCGCCGCGCAGCACGGTCTGCATGATGCGGCGGTACTCGTCCACCGGCACGCCGGTGCGCAGGGCCAGCTCGGCGATGGCGCCGCGAATCTCGCGCACCTCGTCGCCATGCTTCTTGGCAAAGGTCTTCCAGCCGCGCGTAGTGCGCCGGCCGACCCGGTCGAGCCACTTCGGGTCGAGCTCCGAGCCCTTGTAGCTGTCGAGGAAGTCCTCGCGCTTGACCTTGCTGCGCTCGGCGATACGGCCGACCTGGCTTTCCAGCCCGAGGAGCTCGCGGTTGGCGATCTTGGCCTGCTCGACCAGCCCGTCAATACGCGCGTTGTTGAAATGCACCCGCCCGACCAGCTCGGTGAGCTCCTCGCGCAGCTTCTCGTAGCGCGTCTCCTGGCGCTTGGAGAAGGTGCCGTCGCCCATGATGGCCATCATGCGCTTTTCCTGCAGACGGCGGAGCTTCTGGTAGACGCCGGCGATCTCGTCGAACAGCTTCATCACGTCCGGCTTGAGCTGCTCTTCCATCGCCGCGAGCGAGATGTTGTTCTCGGCGTCGTCGTCATCGTCGTCGCTGTCGTCGCTGCTCTCGGCGTCGGACCCGCCGTCGGCGTCGTCGTCGGACTTCTTGGCGTCGGCGGGCTTCGCTGCGCCGTTGGCCTTGCCATTGGACTTCGCCTCGGCGGGCTTGGCGGCGCCGTTTGCCCCATTCGCGCCGTTCGCGCCATTGGCGTTGTTAGCGTTGTTGGCGGCAGCCACGGCGGCGCCGGCGTCGGTCTCGCCGAACGTGGTCTCCAGGTCGATGATGTCGCGCAGCAGGATCTTCTCGTCGACCAGCAGGGCGTGCCAATTGGCGATCGCCGACCAGGTCAGCGGGTTCTCGCACAGCCCGCCGATCATTTTCTCGCGGCCGGCCTCGATGCGCTTGGCGATGGCGATCTCGCCCTCGCGCGACAGCAGCTCGACGCTGCCCATCTCGCGCAGATACATGCGCACCGGGTCGTCGGTGCGGCCGATGTCCTCGTCATTGACGTTGCCGCCGGCGATCGACTCGGACTCGTTGGAATCGTCGTTGTCGGCGTTGTTGTTGGCGGCGTTGCCGCCGTCCTCCGCCTCCTCGTTCTCGACCACGTTGATGCCCATCTCCGAGAGCATCGCCATGGTGTCCTCGATCTGCTCGGACGAGAGCTGGTCCTGCGGCAGGGCGGCGTTCAGCTCGTCATAGGTGACGTAGCCGCGCTGCTTGGCCTTCGCCAGCATCTTCTTGACGCCCGCACCGAGGGTGTCGAGCAGCGGCGCATCGCCGCCATCGCCCGATCCGCTCGCCTGTTCGTTTGCTGCCGCCTTGGTCGCCATGTGGATTTGCCCCGTTTCCTAATCTTGCTGTGTGTCCGGGCGGGCGTTTGCACCGCCGCCGGACCATGCGAACCAGCGCCCCTTGCACCACCGGCCCGAAACCCCCGTTTCGGCCCGGCGACTGCCCCCTAAGCGCTTGAATTCGCTCAAATTATCAATCCGTTACTGTACCCCATCCTGGGCTGTGGATCAAACTGCGCCGGCATCGGCACCGCCTGGCCCACGGGGATATGAAGGGTCGTCGCGGCGGATTTTCAAGCGTTTGAGTTCCATCACCCTGCGCTGGTTTGCAGGAGTCATATCTTCCTCAAACGCCCGCTGCGCCTCCTCCAGGTCGCGGTCCAGGTCGTGGCCGCGGATTTGCGCCAGGATGTCGCCCCAGCCGTTGGCCGCGGCGCTGAGCTCTGCGTCCGGGCGGGCGAAGGCGGCATGGTCGTAGACGCGGCGCGACAAGACGGCCTCCGTCTGGCGTTGCAATCCGCTCTCTTCGAGGTGGCGTCGCAGTCCAGCGCTGTCAAGCACCGGACCGTCGGCACCCAGCGCGGAGACCACGGCGCGGCGCAGCGCTTCGCGCGCCTCGCCGGCGAAGTGCAGCGCGCCCATCTCCTCACCGACCCGGTCGAACAGACCCGGATGGTTGATCAGCACCGCCAGCAGGATCGACTCGCGCAGCGCCACCGGATCAAGCGGTGCGGCCACCCGCCGCGACGGCGCGGCGGTGCGCGTTCCGCCGCCGCGGCCCTGCCAGGCGCGCCGGCCGCTCAGATGCAGGCCGAAACGCTGGGCGTAGAGCCGGTCGAGCCGCTCCTCGAAATGCGGCCGCACGGTCTCGTCGCGCACCTCGCGCAGGCGCGTCTTGAGCCGCTCGGCCAGGGCGGCGCGCTGTTCCGGGGTCTCGGCGGGCGCCGACTCGGCCTCCGCCTCCCAGACGATGTCGGCGAGCGGCCGGGCGGCGTCCAGCGTGCGGCGGATCGCATCCGGCCCCTCGCGGGTGACCAGGGTGTCGGGGTCGTCGCCGGCTTCGAGCAGGGCGAAGCGCAATGAATAGCCGGGCTTGAGCAGCGGCAGCGCACGCTCGGCGGCGCGCAGCGCGGCGCGCCGGCCCGCCGCATCGCCGTCGAAGCACAGCACCGGCTCGTTGGCGAGCCGCCACAGCCCGGCGATCTGGTCTTCGGTCAGCGCCGTGCCCAGTGGCGCCACCGCCTGGGGATAGCCCGCGCGGTGCAGCGCGATGACATCCATATAGCCCTCGGCGACGATCACCTCGCCGCCCTTCTGGGCGGCGGCGCGCGCCTGGGCCAGGCCGTAGAGCACCCGGCCCTTCTGGAACAGGGCGGTCTCGGGCGAATTCAGATATTTCGGCTGGCCGTCGCCGAGAATGCGCCCGCCAAACGCGATGACCCGGCCCTGGCGGTCGGTGATCGGGAACATCACCCGGTCGCGGAAATACTCATAAGGGTCGCGGCCGTCGTCCGACGGCTTCAGCAGCCCGCCCTCAATCAGCCTGTCCTCGGTGAAGCCCTCGCGGGCCAGCGCCCCCTTCAGCGCCCCGCCGCCCGGCGCGTAGCCAAGCCGGAAGGCGGCGATGGTGTCGTCACTGAGGCCGCGGCCATGCAGGTAGTCGAGCGCCTTGCGCCCGTCGGGCAGGCGCAGCTGCTTCTCGAACCAGGCGCAGGCCGCCTCCATGGCATCGAGCAGGCCGGTGCGGCGGCGTTCGCGCTCCGCATCGCCGGGGCGCGCCTCCGGGACCGCCATGCCGGCCTCGGCGGCGAGCCGCTCCACCGCCTCGGGGAAGGACAGGCTTTCGGTGTTCATTACGAAGTCGAAGACGCTGCCGTGGGCGCCACAGCCGAAGCAGTGATAGAAGCCCTTGTCGGGCACGACGTTGAAGGACGGCGTCTTCTCGTTATGGAACGGGCACAGGCCGACGAACTCGCGGCCCTTGCGCTGCAGCTTCACGCGCCGGCTGACCACATCGGGCAGCGACAGGCGGTTCTTCAGTTCCTCAAGGAACGATGCGGGAAACGCCATGCGAGGCCCATCCTGCGGCGTGTCTGGCTGGCAGAAGCCGGCGGCGGGCCGGCGGGCAGCGCCCTAACCGAGGCGCTGCTTGACGATAGCACTGGCGGCGCCGAAGTCCATCCGCCCGGCATACCCTTCGCGCAGCGCAGCCATCACCCGGCCCATGTCCTTGAGGCTGGAGGCGCGCGCGTCCATCAGCACCTCGTCGACCGCCTTCTCGATTTCCTCCGCCGACAGCTGCTCGGGCAGGAAACTCTTGATGACCGCGATCTCCTGACGCTCCTCCTCGGCCAGCTCCAGCCGGCCGCCCTGCTCATACAGCGCGATGCTCTCGTCACGCTGCTTGACCATGGAGGCGAGCATTTGCAGCAGCTCATCATCGTCGATGCCGTCCTGGTTGCCCTTGGAGCGGGCGGCGATGTCTCGGTCCTTCAGCGCGGCGAGGATCAGACGCAGGGTCGCCGTCTCGACAGCCTGACGGCCCTTCATCGCGTCCTTCAGGGCCGCATTGAGCGTGTTGCGCAAGGGTGTTTCGGTCATGGTCCTGTGCTCTCACGAAGCCGCATGATCGGCCGGGCAGGCGGGACAAGAGCACACGGCTCTTCCGTAAATAACTGAATTTTATTGATTATTTTTGGGACTGCCCGTCCCCGACACCGCCCATGTGCGCTTTCGGCGCGGCGATGTCAAGACTCGCGCCCGGATATGGACAGGGTGCTTTCGCCTTGACGTGAAGGGCTGTAAAAGAGGGGCCGCATCCCGAACCCCGCGCGGCGAGACCGCCGCTGCGCCCGGCCCCGCCCTATCGGAGACCGCCCGCGATGGCGACGCCCGACGCCCCGACCCTGCCCGGCCAGACCGGCGCCGCCGAACGCCCCGAGGGCGCGACCGGCGCGCTGGTGCTGTCCGATGGCACCGTGTTCTGGGGCCACGGAATCGGCGCCGCCGGCCAGTCCGTCGGCGAGGTCTGCTTCAACACCTCGATCACCGGCTATCAGGAGATCCTGACCGACCCCAGCTATGCGGGCCAGATCATCGGCTTCACCTTCCCGCATATCGGCAATGTGGGCGCCAACCCCGAGGACGTGGAGACCACGACCCCCGCGGTGCGCGGGCTGGTGCTGCGGGCCGACATCACCGATCCGTCCAACTGGCGCGCCGCGCGCGGGCTGGATGACTGGCTAAGGGCGTTTGGCCTGTCGGGCGTCTGCGGCATCGACACCCGGCGGCTGACCCGGCGCATCCGCGACGGCGGCGCGCCGACCGGCATCGTCGTGCACGCGCCCGACGGCAACATCGACGCCGCGGCGCTGGCCGCCGAGGCCGCCGCCTGGCCCGGCCTCGAAGGCATGGACCTGGCGAAGGACGTCACCTGCACCCAGAGCTACGACTGGACCGAGACCCGCTGGGCGCTGGGCGCGGGCTACGGCAGCCTCACCGACCCCAAGCGCAAGGTGGTCGCCATCGACTATGGCGCCAAGCGCAACATCCTGCGCTGCCTGGCCGACCTGGGCTGCGCGGTGACCGTGGTCCCGGCAACGGCGACGGCGGAAGAAATCCTGCGCCATGATCCCGACGGCATCTTCCTGTCGAACGGCCCCGGCGACCCGGCGGCGACCGGCGTCTACGCGGTGCCGACGGTGCAGGCGCTGCTGGAGACCGGCAAGCCGATGTTCGGCATCTGCCTCGGCCACCAGATCCTCGCCCTCGCGCTAGGCGCGAAGACCGGCAAGATGCATCTCGGCCACCGGGGCGCGAACCAGCCAGTGCAGGACCTCACCACCGGCAAGGTCGAGATCACCAGCCAGAACCATGGCTTCGAGGTGCTCAGGGACTCGCTGCCCGCGGGCGTGTCGGAAAGCCACCGCTCCCTGTTCGACGGCTCGGTGGAAGGCATCGCAGCCGACGGCAAGCCCGTCTTCGCCGTGCAGTACCACCCGGAAGCCTCCCCGGGCCCGCAGGACAGCCACTACCTGTTCAAGCGGTTCGTGAAGATGATCGACGAGGCCTGACCCGATGCCCCGCCGCGACGACATCAAGAGCATTGCGATCATCGGCGCCGGGCCGATTGTCATCGGCCAGGCCTGTGAGTTCGATTATTCCGGCGCGCAGGCGTGCAAGGCGCTGCGGGAAGAGGGCTACCGGGTCATCCTGGTGAACTCCAACCCGGCGACCATCATGACCGACCCGGACCTGGCCGACGCCACCTACGTAGAGCCGGTGACGCCGGAGACCGTGGCGCGGATTCTTGAGAAGGAGAAGCCCGACGCCCTGCTGCCCACCATGGGCGGGCAGACCGGTCTGAACACCGCCATGGCGCTGGCCGACGACGGCACGCTGGCGCGCCTCGGCGTGGAGCTGATCGGCGCCAACCGGGAAGCCATCGTCAAGGCCGAGGACCGCCAGAAGTTCCGCGAGGCGATGGACGCCATCGGGCTGGAGAGCCCGCGCTCCCGCGCCGTGCACTCCATGGCCGAGGCGGAGGAAGCCCTCGCCGACACCGGCCTGCCGGCGATCATCCGCCCGAGCTTCACGCTGGGCGGCACCGGCGGCGGCATCGCCTATAACCGCGAGGAATTCGAGAGCATCGTCGCCGGCGGCCTCGCCGCCTCGCCCACCAGCGAGGTGCTGATCGAGGAATCCGTGCTCGGCTGGAAGGAGTACGAGATGGAGGTGGTCCGCGACCGGGCGGACAACTGCATCATCATCTGCTCCATCGAGAACGTCGATCCGATGGGCGTGCATACCGGCGACTCGATCACGGTGGCGCCGGCGCTGACGCTCACCGACAAGGAATTCCAGATCATGCGCGACGCCTCCATCGCGGTGCTGCGCGAGATCGGCGTCGATACCGGCGGGTCGAACGTGCAGTTCGCGGTGAACCCGGAGAACGGCCGCCTGGTGGTGATCGAGATGAACCCCCGGGTGTCGCGCTCGTCCGCGCTGGCGTCCAAGGCCACCGGCTTCCCCATCGCCAAGGTCGCGGCGAAGCTGGCCGTCGGCTACACGCTCGATGAACTGGACAACGACATCACCGGGGCCACGCCCGCGTCGTTCGAACCGACCATCGATTACGTGGTCACCAAGATTCCGCGCTTCACCTTCGAGAAGTTCGCCGGCGCCGACCCGGTGCTGACCACCCAGATGAAGTCGGTCGGCGAGGCCATGGCCATCGGCCGCTGCTTCGCCGAGAGCCTGCAGAAGGGCCTGCGCTCCATGGAGACCGGGCTGGACGGGCTGGACGAGGTCGCCCTGCCGGACGGGGCGGAGAGCGACCCCAACGCCATCCGCGCCGCCCTGTCGGTGCCGCGGCCGGACCGGCTGCTGGTCATCGCCCAGGCGTTCCGCGCCGGGCTGTCGGTCGCGGAAGTCCAGGCCGCCTGCCATTACGATCCGTGGTTCCTGCGCCAGATCGCCGATCTGGTCGCCGCCGAGGAAGACGTGCGCACGGGCGGCCTGCCGGCCGACCGGGCGGGGATGCTGGCGCTGAAGAAGCAGGGCTTCTCGGATGCGCGCCTGGCGCTGCTGGCCGGCGTGGATGAGGCGGCGGTGGCGGCGAAGCGGCGCGATCTCGGCGTCCGCCCGGTCTACAAGCGGGTCGACACCTGTGCCGGCGAGTTCCCCGCCCGCACCCCTTATATGTATTCCGCCTATGAGGGCGACGGGCTGAACCCGCCGGAATGCGAGGCCGAGCCGTCTGACCGCAAGAAGGTGGTGATCCTGGGCGGCGGGCCGAACCGCATCGGCCAGGGCATCGAGTTCGACTATTGCTGCGTGCACGCGGCCTACGCGCTGCGCGACGCCGGCATCGAGACCATCATGGTCAACTGCAACCCGGAGACCGTGTCGACCGACTACGACACGTCGGACCGGCTTTATTTCGAACCGCTGACCGCCGAGGACGTGGTCGAGCTGGTGCATCTGGAGCAGTCGCGCGGCGAGGTATTGGGCGTCATCGTCCAGTATGGCGGGCAAACGCCGCTGAAGCTGGCGCACGCGCTGGAAGCCGCTGGCATCCCGATCCTCGGCACCTCGCCCGACGCGATCGACCTGGCAGAGGACCGCAAGCGCTTCCAGACGCTGCTGCATGACCTGGGCCTGCGCCAGCCGGCCAACGACACCGCCACGTCCGAGGCCGAGGCCATCGCCGCGGCCAACCGCATCGGCTATCCGGTGGTGCTGCGCCCGTCCTATGTGCTGGGCGGCCGGGCGATGGAGATCGTCCACGACGAAGCCGGACTGAAGCGCTACATCCGTGAGGCAGTGCAGGTGTCGGGCTCCTCGCCGATCCTGGTCGATTCCTTCCTGCGCGACGCCGCCGAGGTGGACGTGGACGCGGTGTGCGACGGCACCGACGTGTTCATCGCCGGCATCATGGAACATATCGAGGAGGCGGGAATCCATTCGGGCGATTCCGCCTGCTCCCTGCCGCCCTTCTCCCTGTCGGACGAGACCATCGGCGAACTGGCCCGCCAGGCCGAGGCGCTGGCGCGGGGGCTCGGCGTGGTCGGGCTGATGAACGTGCAGTTCGCCATCCGCGACGGCGACATCTATGTGCTGGAGGTCAATCCGCGCGCCAGCCGCACCGTGCCCTTCGTCGCCAAGGCGACCGGCGTGCCGGTGGCCAAGGTGGCGGCGCGGGTAATGGCCGGCGAGACCCTGGCGAGCTTCGGGCTCAAAGGCCGTGGCGCGGTGGCGAACGGACATATTGCGGTGAAGGAGGCGGTGTTCCCGTTCGCCAAGTTCGCCAATGTCGACATCCTGCTGGGGCCTGAGATGAAGTCCACCGGCGAGGTCATGGGCATCGGCAGCGAGTTCGGCCACGCCTTTGCCAAGTCACAGATCGGCGCGGGCATGGCGCTGCCCCTGTCTGGCACCGCCTTCATCTCGGTGCGCGACCACGACAAGGAAGCCGTGGTGCCGGTGTGCCGGGACCTGGTCGCCCAGGGCTTTGCCCTGATCGCCACCCGCGGCACGGCGGCCCTGCTGGCAGAGGCGGGTCTTGAGGTCACCGTCATCAACAAGGTGCTGGAAGGCCGGCCCCATTGCGTCGATTCGCTGAAGAGCGGCGACATCCAGCTGGTGGTGAACACCACCGAGGGCGCGCAGGCGATTGCCGACAGCTTCGACATCCGCCGCACCGCGCTGACCGGCGGGGTCGCCCACTACACCACGATCGCGGGCGCGCGCGCAGCGGTGGCAGCTATCGCCGCACTGAAGGCGGGTGCGCTTGATGTTGCGCCCCTGCAATCCTATTTTGATAGGACCTTTTGAGGCGTCGGGCGCCGCCCCCCTCGAACCCACTTTCAGGATTTGCCGACGTGAAACGGTCACCGATCACCCGGTCGGGGTACGAAGCACTGATCGACGAGCTGAAGCAGTTGAAGTCGCAGGAACGCCCCGCGGTCATCAAGGCTATCGCGGAAGCGCGTGAACATGGCGACCTGTCAGAGAACGCCGAGTACCACGCCGCGCGGGAACGCCAGAGCTTCATCGAGGGCCGCATCGGCGAACTCGAGGGCCTGATCAGCACGGCGGAAGTGATTGACTACTCGAACTTCACCGGCGACACGGTGCGCTTCGGCGCCACCGTCACCGTGGCCGACATGGATACGGACGAGGAGTCGACCTACCAGATCGTCGGCGAGCCCGAGGCGGACATCAAGGGCGGGCTGATCTCGGTGGTCTCGCCGCTGGGCCGCGGCATGATCGGCAAGGCGGTGGGGGACACTTTCGAGGTGACCACGCCGGGCGGCTCGCGCGGCTACGAGATCGTCGGCGTCGCCTTCAAGTAGATGGCCGCGGCGGAGCGCCTAGCCCGCCTCTTCCTCTTCCAGCTCAATCGGCACGCCGGGGGTGGCCTTCGACGTGCGGATGGCCAGCGCGCTCTTCACGCTCGACACGTTCGGCGCGGCGGTCAGCCGCGTGGTGACGAAACGCTGGTAGGCGTCCCAGTCGACCGCGACGACCTTGAGCAGAAAATCCGTCTCGCCGGCCAGCATGTGGCACTCGCGGACCTCGGGCCAGGTGCGCATCAGCGTCTCGAAGGCGACAAGGTCGCGCTCCGCCTGGCTGGACAGGCCGACATGGGCAAACACCGTGACGTTGAAGCCGAGCTTCGCCGGGTCGATGTCGGCGTGGTAGCCGCGCACGTAACCTGCTTCCTCCAGCGCGCGGACCCGGCGCAGGCAGGGCGGCGCGGAGATGCCGGCGCGGCGCGCCAGCTCCACATTGGTCATGCGCCCGGAGTCCTGCAGGTCATGCAGGATGCGGCGGTCGATGTCGTCGAGTTTGACCTTCTTCATGGCGCGGCGTCCCCTCCCCGGAACGTGCGCCGGTCAGGATAAAGGCGAAAGAATATTATTCAAGCACGCAAGATACGTGCTTGAAGCGCCGCTGCCCTTGGGTCGCGCCGCCGGAATGCCTATCTTGTGGTCACGCGCGCCGCGCCGGCGCGCCCTGCCGAGGATCCCGCCATGCCGAACGCCGAAACCCACCACTCCCGTGTCCTCATCATCGGATCGGGGGCCGCCGGCCTGACCGCCGCGATCTACGCCGCGCGCGCCAGCCTCGAGCCCATCGTCGTGCACGGCATCCAGCCGGGCGGCCAGATGACCATCACCACGGATGTGGAAAACTATCCCGGCTTCGCCGACGTCATCCAGGGCCCCTGGCTGATGGAGCAGATGCAGAAGCAGGCCGAGAGCGTCGGTACCCGCTTCTTCGCCGACACCATCGCCAGCGTCGACTTCTCCCAGCGCCCCTTCGTCGCCATCGGCGACAGCGGCGCGCGCTACGAAGGCGACTCGGTGATCGTCAGCACCGGGGCGCAGGCGCGCTGGCTCGGACTGGAATCCGAGAAGAAGTTCATGGGCTTCGGCGTGTCGGCCTGTGCGACCTGCGACGGCTTCTTCTTCCGCGGCCAGGAAGTGGCGGTGATCGGCGGCGGCAACACCGCCGTGGAAGAGGCGCTCTACCTCACCAACCACGCCGAGAAGGTCACCCTTGTGCACCGGCGCGACAGCCTGCGCGCGGAGAAGATCCTGCAGGACCGGCTGCTGCGCAACGACAAGATCGAGGTGGTCTGGAACGCGGTGCTCGACGAGGTGCTGGGCGAGGACGAGCCGCCGGGGGTCACCGGCATCCGCCTGCGCGACACCAACAGCGGCGAGACCCGCGAGCTCGCGGTCAACGGCGTGTTCGTGGCCATCGGCCACACGCCGACCACGGCGATCTTCAAGGGCCATCTGGACATGGACGACGAGGGCTATATCCAGACAGCCCCGGACAGCACGCGCACCAGCATTCCCGGCGTGTTTGCCGCCGGGGACGTACAGGATAAGGTGTATCGCCAGGCGGTGACCGCCGCCGGCACCGGCTGCATGGCGGCGCTCGAAGCGGAGCGCTTCATCGCCGAGCAGGAAGACAGCGGCGCCAAGGACGCCGCCGACTAGCCTGAAGGGGGCCGGCGCCGCGCCCGCGGCCGCCGGAAGGAGCCAGGATGGACTGGGACAAGCTGCGCGTGTTCCACGCTGTGGCCGAGGCGGGCAGCTTCACCCATGCCGGTGAATCGCTGGGCCTCAGCCAGTCGGCAATCAGCCGCCAGGTCGGCGCGCTGGAAGAATCGCTGAAGGTGCCGCTGTTCCACCGCCACGCCCGCGGCCTGATCCTCACCGAGCAAGGCGAAACCCTGTTCAAGACCGTGCATGACGTGTTCGCCAAACTGGCGATGACCGAGGCCATCCTCACCGAGAGCCGCGACCACGCCAGCGGGCCGCTCAAGGTAACCACCACCATGAGCTTCGGCACCCTGTGGCTGGCGCCACGGCTGAAACGCTTCCACGACCTCTATCCGGACGTGTCGATCACGTTGCAACTGGCGGACGGGGAGCTCGACCTGGCGATGCGCGAGGCGGATGTGGCGATCCGCATGCGCCCGCCGCATCAGCCCGACCTGATCCAGCGCAACCTGATGACCATGCGCTACTACGTCTATGCCGCGCCGTCCTATCTGGAGGAATTCGGCACGCCGAAGAGCGCCGAGGACCTGGACCGGCACCGCATCATCTCCTATGGGGATTCAACCCCGCCGCCGGTCGACAACATCAACTGGCTGCTGGAGGAAGGCACCTCGGGCGGGCGCAAGCGCCGCCCGGTGCTGGAGATCAACACGGTCTACGGCATCTTCCGCGCGGTGCGTTCCGGGCTTGGATTGGGCGCCCTGCCGCACTATCTGGCGACCGAGCAGGATGACATGGTGCAGGTGCTGCCGGAGCTGCGCAGCCCGACCTTCGATGCCTATTTCGTGTATCCGGAGGAACTGCGCCACTCCAAGAGAATCGCTGTTTTCCGCGATTTTTTGCTCGATCAGATAACCAAGTCACACCTGCACTAAACCACACCCAAGTTTACTGTTTCTTTACTCCGAGGTTGCTTAATGGTGTCTGTAGCTATGCGTTTAGCGCATAGCTCCACTGTGGTTTTTGCGATGGCGAAATCGGAAAATGAGCGTATCTTATTTCGTGTAAGGTTTAGGCCGTTATTCACTTCCGGCCAGTTCGCTGTGAAAAAAGGCTCACTATTCACGGCGGATTTATTCAAGGAAGGGACAACGGTCATCGAGTTTCGGGCGCAATGCCCGGAAAACAGGGTCTTCGGACCCTTCGTCTCCCAGACGTGAAGCCTCCCTGTTTTACTTGCCGGGCCTTCGGGCCCGGCCTTTTTTTTGCCCCTATGCTTTGATGCTGCCCACGCCGTGCACAGCGCTCGCGCGCGTCAGCGACTAAGTTGGCGCGCGGCAGGATCTCCCAGCAGGACGTCAACAGCGCCACCCACTCCGATGGGGAGCCCCAAGGCCGCGGATTGTCGGCGTCTCGTTTTTGCAATTGCAAATCATTCGCAACACCGTCATGATCCTCCCGGTCGCCGCTGTCATTCATGGCCCGCGGCGCCACCAACGGCTGGACCGAGGAAGGCCACGACCATGACGCTGATCACCAACGAGGCGGCCCACGCTTCCGATGCGCCGCTCCACACCAACCAGATCTCTGCCGGTGAGACCCTGCTGCTGGGCCTGTTCCGCCGATGGGTGCTAGGCGCCCTGTCGCACAACCCGGCCCATTGGGAGCGTCTTTGGCGCGACATCAGCGAGCAAGTGGGCGTCGGCCGCGCCCAGGTGGTGGTCGCGGCGATGGAGGAATGGCTATGCGCGCTGGCCAAGGGGTCGTCCCGGCCGATTGCCTACCATCCGCCCTGCTGCACCGTGGTCAGCCCCGACGAGAACCAATTGCTGCGCCTGGTAACCCTCGGCCAGGCGGGAGACCGTGCCGCCGCGATGCGGATCGGCGCGGGCTTCGTGGACGCGCCCAGCGCCGCGGACCGGCTCGCAGGCGCCGCTTCTGACCTGGGCGACGCCCTGCTCGGTGCCGGCGTGGTGCTGGGCGCCCGCCAGCCGCAAACGGCCATTGGGACGTCGCGCCCCACCCCGCTGGACGCCACCCTGCATTAATCGTCCCCTGAAGGCAGATTCCCTTTGACGCGCCCTATCGCGGGCGCATAAATTCCGAGTTGCAAATGCTTCTTAATTTCGAAGTCCCGGCCTGCCGGGGAATGACTGCCTGATGTTCGTCTGTCTCTGTAATGCGCTGCGTGAGCGCGATTGCCACGCCGCCGCCGCCCACCCCGACACCAAGGCCCCGGCCTGCGTCTACCGGCGCCTGAACTGCCAGGTGCGCTGCGGCGCCTGTGTCGGCACCATGCATGAGATCATCTCTTATGCCCGGGAGAACCGCGCCGAAGCCGCGGCCGATCCGGTGATCGCCAGCGCCATGGAAGGCGGCGACTAGCCGCCACGGGCCGCAGCCCCGCCGGGTGATCCGGCAGCACCCCCGCAATCGTAGAGACGTACTCCGCGCGCAAGCCGACGCGGCCTTTCGCGCATCTGCGCAACGGTGGTAACGTTGCGTCGGTACGCTTAACCCCTGCAAACAGGACCACACTGTCATGGCAGCCGAGTTCAAAGGCGATCCCGAGGTCATCGCCGCCCTCAACACCGCGCTGAAGGGTGAACTGACCGCGATCAACCAGTATTTCCTGCACGCCCGCATGCTGGAGAGCTGGGGCTTCAACAAGCGCGCCAAGGCGGAATACGACGAGTCCGTCGAGGAGATGCATCACGCCGACAAGCTGATCCAGCGCATCCTGCTGCTGGAGGGCCTGCCCAACCTGCAGGAACTGGGCAAGCTGTATATCGGCGAGGACCTCAAGAACGTGATCGAGTGCGACTACCGCCTCGAACTTGAGGGGATCGAGCACTACCGCGCGGCGATCGCGCTATGCGAGGAAAAGGGCGACTTCGTCAGCCGCGACCTGTTCCGCGAGATCCTCGCGGAGGAAGAAGAGCATCAGGACCAGAACAAGACAGAGCTGGACCTGATCGAGCGCATCGGCATCGAGAATTTCAGCCTGTCGCAGATCTGACACGCCGCCAAAAGGCTGGCACGAGAAGGCCGCGGGCCCGCCCCGCGGCCTTTTTTGTGTCCGGTTTCTTATCCAGCCGGCGGCCCGGACGATTCGGATTTAACTTGACCCTGGCCCCCGGCAGGTAGACCGTTATTGCCATAAGTTGCGAGCCGGCAACGGTTTGCGCCAAGTCAGAACGCCCCCGGCGGCCATCGTTTGCCGCGCCGCCAAGGCCGGGCGTGAGGGGAGAGAAAGACCGTGCATCAATCCGCCAGGGACGATACGTCGATACCCTTGGGGTACGGGGCTGCGGACCAGGATGTCTGTACCCTGGTCTACCAAAGCCGCGCCACGGCGCCCTTGGATGACGGCGCGCTGACGGATCTGGTCGCAAACGCCCAGCACCGCAACAAATCGGAAGATCTCACCGGCCTCGTCATTTATGACCGAGGCCGTTTTGTTCAGTGGCTGGAAGGACCGCGCGCCGGGCTGGAGCGCGTCGCGGCTTCGATCGGCGAAGACCCGCGCCACCACGATATCCGCATACACACCGATTCCGCCCACGGCCGGCGGGTGTTCAGCGGCTGGGACATGCGCCTAGCGATGGACGCGCCGACCTGCGGCGCGGAAATCGACCCGATGCGCCTGCCGCCCGATTTCGTCGCCGCCCTGCTGGACAGCGACGCCCCGGTGCCCGAGATGATGGCGGCGCTGGCCCCGCGGGACCTGTCGGGCATTCCGTCTTGCCGCCCGGCGACGCCGCGTAACCCGGCCCGCGACAGCCAGGACGCGGTGGTCGCGACGATGCGCGGCGCGCTCTCCGATACCATCGCGCATCTCGTCACCGAGGCTCCGGCGCCGGAGGCCGAGGATGGCGGCCTGATGCTGGCACGGCTGCTGGCGGCGGACGACACCGCCGCGGCGGATGCCCTCGCCGCAGAAATCTGCACCGGCGGCGATCCGATCTCGGCGGCCGTCTCCCTGTTCGAGTCGACGGCCGAGGCCCTGGGCGAACTGTGGGTCGCTGACTCCTGCGACATGCTCGACGTCGCCCTGGCGTTGTGCCGGATGCAATCCATGCTGCGCCAGATGGGCGCGACCGCGCCGCTGCCGCCGCTGAACTTCGGCAGTGCCCGGGTTCTGGCCGTGCCGATGCCCGGCGAGGAACACCACCTGGCAAGCGTACTGGCCGCCGAGGCGCTATACCGCACCGGCTCGGACGTCACCCTGGAATTCCCGGCAGACGATGCAGCGCTGGGCGCCATGCTGGCAGCGGAGTCCTTCGACCTGCTGCATATCGCGATGAGCCCGGCCTTCCGCCGGGACGAACGCCTGCCGCGCCTGACAGAGACCATCGCGGCCGCGCGGCGCGCCGCGCGGGACCCGGAGCTGATGGTGATCGCCGCAGGCCGGGCATTCGTCGACGCGCCCGACAGCGCGAAGGCGGTGGGCGCCGATGCCGCGCAGCAGGCCGCGGCGACCGTCCCGGTGCTCGTCCGCACCCTGCTGGCACGCCGCGAAAAGGTGTCCGCCTAGGGACCCTGCCCGCGCGGGGCTCTGGAATAAGCGCGCAATCCTAGAAGAAGTACGTCCGGTCGTTGAGGTCCGGATACATGTGGGCGACCTGTTCAGCATAGCCGTTGTAGAGCAGGGTTGGCCGCCGCGTGCCGGTGCCCAGCATGCGTTCGCTCGACTGGCTCCAGCGCGGATGGTCGAAGCCGGGATTGACGTTGGCCCAGAAGCCGTACTCGGCAGGCTGCAGCTTCTCCCAGAACGATACCGGCCGTTCGTCGGTGAACTCGAAGCGCACCAGCGATTTCGCCGACTTGAAGCCGTACTTCCAGGGCGCGACCAGCCGCAGCGGCGCGCCGCTCTGCGCCGGCATCGGCTTGCCGTAAAGCCCGGTGCCGATGAAGGCGAGCTCGTTGGCCGCCTCCTCCATGGTCAGCGCCTCGGTATAGGGCCAGGGGAACCAGAACTGGCGCTGGCGGCTCGCCACGTCGGGCTTGTTGAAGGTCTGCATGCGCACGTATTTCGCGCCTGACAGGGGCTTGGCGATCTCCAGCAGCTGGGACATCTGAAAGCCGGTCCAGGGCACTGCCATGGCCCAGGCCTCGACGCAGCGGTGGCGGTAGAGCCGCTCTTCCAGCGTCACCTTCTTGAGCAGATCGTCGATGCCGATGATGAAGGGTTTCTCCACCATGCCGTCGATGGCGATCTCCCACGGGCGCAGGGGCAGCTTCTGGGCCGCGCGCCAGATGTTCTTGGAGCCGCCGAACTCGTAGAAATTGTTGTAGGTGGTGGCCTCGACCTCGTCGGTGACCGGACGGTCGAGCCGGTAGCGCATGTTCTTCTGCGCCGGGTAGAGATGCGCCGACGGGTCCGCCTCGCTCTCTGCGGCAGCGGCGCCCAGCGGCAGCGCGGCCCCGGCGGCGAGGATGGGGCCCGCGGCGAGGCCCTTGAGCAGGGCACGGCGGTTCTGGAAGACGGCCTCGTCGGTCGCCTCGGAATCCCGCATTTCCCAGCCCTTGCGAATCTTGATCAGCATGGCGTGCTCGCGCTCCCGTCGGTTGTCCTTACGCGAAGCTATTGATGGGGCCGCTCGCGCGCAATGCAAGCTTCCGTGAGCAGCCGGCGAAGCTGCTAGACTGCGCCCAACAAAGCCAGTCAGAAGGAGCGAAACGCCCATGTTCGAGGGGTTCGAACGCACGGAAATGGCGGTGCCTGACCGCGGTTTCGGCGCCGCGCGCATTCATTACCGCATCGGTGGCGAGGGGCCGCCGCTGCTGCTGCTGCATGGCAACCCGCTGAGCCACGTGTCCTGGCACAAGGTCGCTGACCGGCTGGCCCGGGATTTCACCGTTGTCGCCGCTGATCTGCGCGGTTACGGCGATTCGGTGGGCCCCGAGGACGGCGGGGAGAAGTCGATCAACTATTCCTTCCGCGCCATGGGCCAGGACCAGGTCGACCTGATGGCGCAGCTCGGCTTCGAGCGCTTCATGCTGGCCGGCCACGACCGGGGCGCACGCACCAGCCACCGCATCGCGCTGGACCATGCCGAGCGCATCGACAAGCTGATGCTGATCGACATCCTGCCCAACCGGCATGTCTGGCATAACGGCGACGCCAACTGGGCGAAGAAGTCCTGGCACTGGCTATTCATGATCCAGCCCTACGACTTCCCCGAGAAGATGATGGCCGCGGTGCCGCCGGACTATTACATGGAGAAGAAGATCGGCAAGCCGGGCATCGGCCTCGAACCCTTCCCCAAGGAGGTGTTCGAGGAATATGTCCGCTGCTTCACCTGGAAGACGATCCGCGGTTCCTGCGAGGACTACCGCGCCTGCGCCACCTGCGACCTGGAAATGGACGACGCCGACTTCGGCACCAACAAGGTCGCCTGCCCGACTGCCCTGGTGTGGGGCGCGAAAAGCCATACCGGCACGGTATGGGGCGACGTGAAGGCGATTTGGGAAGACTATCTCGAACAGCCGCCGGTCGGCGGGCCGCTCGACTGCGGCCACTATGTGCCCGAGGAAGACCCCGACGGCACCTACGGCTGGATGGCGAAGCACTTCAAGGGCTAGGGGCGGCCCGGCCGCTGCCATGGCCGCGCCCCGCCGCCTCGCCATCGAATTGGCGCTGCTTGCCCTGCTGGCGCTGTTCTGGGGCGCGGCCTATCCGCTCATCAAGATCGCCCTGGGTACCATCCCGCCGGTCACGCTGACCGCAGGGCGTGCGCTGACGGCGGCGCTGCTGCTGTGTCTGCTGTGCGCCTGGCGTGGCGACCGCCTGCCGCGCGATGGCCGCACCTGGCGGCAATTCGCGGTCCAAGCCTTCTGCAACTCCATCGGCGCCTGGAGCCTGCTGGCCTGGGCGCAGCAGTATGTCGACAGTGGTCTGGCGGGGGTGCTGAACTCGACCTCGCCGCTGTTCGTCTTCCTGGTCACCGCGTTCTGGACCCGGCACGAGCCAGTGTCCCTGCGCCGTCTGCTCGGCGCGCTGCTGGGCATTGCCGGGGTGGTGCAGATCGTCGGCGTGGATGCGCTGGACGGCATCGGCACCGAGGTGGTGGCCCAGGGTGCCCTGCTGCTGGGCGCGCTGCTCTACATGGCAGCGGCGATCTACGGGCGGCGCTTCTCGCACCTGCCCGCGCCGGTCACGGCGGCGGGCACCATGACGGTGGCGGCGGTCTGCCTGATCCCCGCTGCCCTGATCTTCGAGCAGCCCTGGACGGTGGTGCCGGACATGCGCTCCCTGCTGGCCGCGCTGGCGCTGGCGGTGTTCAGCACGGCGGGCGCCTTCATGCTGTATTTCCGCCTGGTGCGCACCCTCGGCTCCATGGGCGTGGCCAGCCAGTCCTACCTGCGCGCGGGCGTCGCCGTCCTGCTGGGCATGGTGCTGCTGGGCGAGACGCTGACCCTGCCGGTGGCGATCGGTGTGGCGGCGACGATCCTCGGCGTCGCCGCCATCAACCTGCCGTCTAAGCGTTAGCTCACGCCTCGGCGTGGGCTGCGACCACCTGTTCGGCCAGCTTGCCGCTCAGTTCCTGCAAATGGTCGAACTGGCTGGTGAAGCTGCCGACACCGAGCGTGATCGAGCGCAGCTCGATAATCAGGTCGTGCAGCTCCGCCTGGGGCAGCAGGCCCGACATCTCGTCCCAGCCGGGCCAGCCGGCCTTGGCGTCGAATCCGAGGATCTGGCCGCGGCGGCCCGACAGCATGCGCTGCACCCGCGAGGTGTATTCGCTGGGCACCGCCACATCGACCCGCCAGATCGGCTCCAGCAGCACCGGGCCGCATTGCGGCACGCCCTCGGCCATCGCCATGCGCCCGGCGGTGCGGAAGGCGGCGTCTGAGCTGTCGACCGAATGGTGCTGGCCGTCGACCAGCTCGACCTCCACATCGACCAGCTCGAAGCCGAGCGGGCCGGACTGCAGGTAGTCGCGTACGCCGGCCTCCACAGAAGCGATGAACTGGCGCGGGATGGCGCCGCCGACGATGCTGTCCTTGAAGGCGAAGCCCTCGCCGCGGGCCCGCGGGCGGATCTCCACCTTGACGTCGCCGAACTGGCCGTGGCCGCCGGTCTGGCGCTTGTAGCGCGCATGCTGGCTGACCGGCTTGCGGATCGATTCCTTGTAGCCGACCGCCGGCTGGCCGCGGGTGACCTCCAGGTTGAACTTGCGCTTGAGCCGTTCGAGCACCACCAGCAGATGGATCTCGCCCTGGCCCTGGAGCAGCAGTTCGCCGGCGGCACCGTGGCTGACCACCGCGCCTGGGTCTTCCTCCTGGGTCTTGGCCAGCGCGCCGGACAGCTTCACCTCGTCGCTGCGCTCGCCGGCGTGGATGGCCGACGCATACAGCGGCGGCAACGGATCGGGCCAGGGCGCAGCGTTCGGATGGGCGCCGTCGCTGGCCGCCAGCAGATCGCCGGTCTTCACCCCGTCCATGCGGCCGAGCCCGACCAGCGCGCCCGCCGGGGCGGACGGCAGCTTCTCGCTCTTCGCGCCTTGCAGCCGGGTCAGGCCGCTGATGCGTTCGCCGTTCAGCGTATCGCCGTCCTTCACCGCGCCGCTCAGCACCCGGCCGAGCGAGATCTTGCCGACATGGGGCTGGTGCCAGGTCTTGCAGATGCGCACCGCGGGCTCGGCCTGGTTGACGCCGTGGCGCGCCGCCACCTGTTCGGGGCCCGGCGCCTCATGGCGCAGCGCCTTGAACAGCCGCTGGATGCCGTTGGCGTGCAGCGCGGAGCCGAAGAACACCGGCACGATATGGCCGTCGCGCAGGTCGCGGGTCAGGTTGTCGTAGACCGTCTCGGTCGGCGGGGTGATGTCCTCGAGCAGCTGTTCGAGCAGGTCGTCGTCGAAGTCGGCCAGGGTCTCCAGCAGCTCGGTGCGGGCCTGGGTCTCGCGGTCCTGCACCGAGGCGGGCAGCTCGATCAGTTTCGACGGCTCGCCCTCGCGGTACTCCCAGGCGCGCTCGCTGGCCAGATCGACGAAGCCGGTGACCGTCTCGCCGTCGCGGATCGGCACCTCGCGCAGCGCCAGCGGCCGCGGCGAGACCGCCTGCAACGCCTGCAGGATGTCCGCGACCCGCTCGGTCGCCTCGTCCATCTTGTTGATGAACAGGACGTGGGGGATGTCATGGTCGGCGAGGAAGCGCAGCACCGGCGTCAGCGTCACCGCGCGCTCGGCGAACGGCTCGGCCACGACCACGGCGATGTCGGCGACCATCAGCGCGTTCAGCGCCTCCTGCGCCAGCTCGATGGACCCGGGACAGTCGATCAGCGCCCAGGCGTCGCCGAGATAGTCGCACTGGGCGACGTTGATCTCGGTGCTCATCTGCCGGGCGCGGGCCTCCGGCGCGGCGTCGCCGAGGCTGTCGCCGTCGCGCACCGAGCCGCGCGCGTGGATCGCGTCAGCGGCGTGTAACAGGCTTTCGAGAAGGGTTGTCTTGCCCGCCAGATACGAGCCTGCGAGCGCGGCGCAGCGCGGCGCCCGGGCATCGGATGATGCGTCCGACATGATGGCCTCTCCCACGTCCGTTTCCCGGCCCGCCCGGCCCGGTTTATCGGCTTGTGTCGCACGCGGGTCTCGCGGCGGGCCTTCCCTGGGAGAAATGGTTCCACGCCCGGCAGGGGCGTGGCAAACGGAAAAAGACTCAGACCGGCTCAGGTCAGCGCGGCGCAGAACCGTTCAATGCGCCGGCAGGCCTCCTCGAGCTGCGGCAGGGCGGACGCATAGGACGCCCGGAAGTAGGGCGACAGGCCGAACGCCCCGCCATGCACCACGGCGACGCCCTCGGTATCCAGCAGCTCGCGCACGAAGTCCTCGTCAGTCTCGATCTTCGCCCCCGACGGTGCGGTCTTGCCAAGGCAGCCGGCGATGTTGGGATAGACGTAGAAGGCGCCGTCCGGGGTGTGGCAGCGCAGCCCCTCGCATCGGTCCAGCGCGGCGACCACCAGGTCGCGGCGCTTGCGGTAGTCCTCCGCATGCTCGGCGAGGAAGCCCTGATCACCCTCCAGCCCCGCCGCGGTCGCGGCCTGGGAGACCACGTTGGGCGACATGGCGCTGTGGGAATGCAGCCGGATCATCGCCTTGACCAGCTCCTTCGGCGCGCCGGCGAAACCGACCCGCCAGCCCGACATGGCGAAGCCCTTGGACATGCCGTTCATGGTGACGATGCGGTCCTTGAGGTCCGGCGCCACCGCCGCCAGGCAATGATGCGCCGCATCGCCATAGACGAGATGCTCGTAGATGTCGTCGCACAGCACCCAGACATGGGGGTGGCGGCGCAGCACATCGGCGATGCCCTCCAGGTCCGCCTTGCTGTAGACCGCGCCGGTCGGGTTCGACGGCGTGTTCAGCACCAGCCACTTGGTCTTGTCGGTGATCGCCTCGTCGAGCTGCTCCGGGCGCAGCTTGAAGCCGCTGTTGTGGTCGCAGGCGATGAACACCGGCTCGCCGTCGGCAAGGCGCACCATGTGCGGATAGCTGACCCAGTAGGGCGCGGGGATGATCACCTCGTCGCCGGGATCGACGGTGGCGAACAGGGCGGAATAGAGGATCTGCTTGCCGCCGTTCGAGACGATGATCTCGTCCAGCTCGTAGTCGAGCCCGTTGTCGCGCTTGAACTTGGCCTGCACCGCCTTGCGCACGTCGGGGCCGCCGGGCACCGCGCTGGGCCGGGTCTTGTGGCCGGCGATGGCGTCGATCGCCGCCTGCTCGACGAAGCCCTCGACGTCGAAGTCGGCCTCGCCGGACGACAGCCGGATCACGTCCTTGCCCTGTTCGATCAGCCCGCGGGCCCGGTCCGACATCGCCGCCGTCGGCGAGGACGGGATGCGCTGCATCTTCTCGGAAATGATCGTCATGGCGTTCTCCCCCCGCCCGGGCGGACGCGCCCGGGGTCTAGCTCAGGCTTTCGCAGAACCGCTTGATGCGGCCACAGGCCTCGACGAGCTCCTCCATCGAGGCGGCGTAGGAAATCCGGAAATAAGGCGACAGGTTGTAGGCCGCCCCATGCACCGCGGCGACATTCTCCGCCTGCAGCAGCTCGGACACGAAGTCCTCGTCGGTCTCGATCTTCTTGCCCGACGGCGCGGTCTTGCCGAGGCAACCGGCGATGCTGGGATAGACATAGAACGCCCCGTCCGGGGTGTGGCACTGCACGCCCGGCGCCTCGTTGAGCATGCGCACCACGGTGTCGCGGCGCTCCTGGAAGGCGGCGCAGCGCTCGCGCACGATCTCCTGGGGACCCGACAGGGCGGCGGCGGCCGCCGCCTGGCTGACCGAGCAGGCACCGGCGGTGACCTGGCCCTGCATCACCATCATGCCCTTGATCAGCTCCTTCGGCCCGGCGGCGTAGCCGATCCGCCAGCCGGTCATGGCATAGGCCTTGGACACGCCGTTCACGGTCAGCGTGCGCGCCTTCATCTCGTCGTCGAGCTGCGCCGGGGTGGCGAACTCGGCGCCGTCATAGAGGATGTGCTCGTAGATATCATCGCTGGCGATCATCACCTCGGGATGCTTGCGCAGCACGTCGCACAGCGCGGCCAGCTCGTCGCGGCTGTAGGCCGCACCCGACGGGTTGGACGGCGAGTTCAGCATCAGCCAGCGGGTGCGTGGGGTGATCGCGCCTTCCAGCGCCTCGGGCGTCAGCTTGAAGCCCGCATTCTGGCCGCACGGCACGATCACCGGCCGGCCGCCGGCCCCGGTCACCAGGTCCGAATAGGAGATCCAGTGCGGCGCCGGCACGATCACCTCGTCGCCCTCGTTCACCGAGGCCATCAGCGCGTTGTACAGCACCTGCTTGGCGCCATTGGCCACCGTGATCTCCGACAGGTCGTAGTCGAGGCCGTTCTCGTTCTTGAACTTGGCCTGCACCGCCTCCTTGAGTTGGCGGGTGCCGTCGGTGTTGGTGTATTTCGTCTCGCCGCGCTGGATCGCCTCCCACGCCGCCTGCTTGACGTGGTCCGGCGTGTCGAAGTCCGGCTCGCCCGACGACAGGGAGATGACGTCCTTGCCCTCGGCGCGCAGCTCGCGCGCCAGCGCCGAGATCGCCGCGCTGGCCGACAGCGAAAGCTGGTCGAGGCGGCTGGCCCGCTGCACCATGTCCGCCCCCTAGCTCAGCGCTTCGCAGAAGCGCTTGATGCGCACCAGCGCGTCGGCGAGCACCTCGTCGCTGGTGGCATAAGAGATACGGAAATGCGGCGACAGGCCGAACGCCGCGCCATGCACCACGGCGACGCCCTCTTCCTCCAGCAGCCCGACGGCGAAGTCCTCGTCGGTCTCGATCTTCTTGCCCGACGGGGTGGTCTTGCCGATGGCGCCGGCGCAGCTGGGATAGACGTAGAAGGCGCCCTGGGGCGTCGGGCAGTGCAGCCCGGCGCACTCGTTGAGCCCGGCGACCACCATGTCGCGGCGGCGCTTGAATGCCTCGTTATGCTTCGGGATGTAGTCCTTCGGCCCGTTCAGCGCCTCGACCGCGGCGGCCTGGCTGATCGACGAGGTGCCGCTGGTCGACTGGGACTGCAGCTTCGACATCTGCTTGATCAGGTCGACGGGGCCGCCGGCGAAGCCGATGCGCCAGCCGGTCATGCAGTAGGCCTTGGACACGCCGTTCATCACTAGGGCGCGGTCCTGCAGCTTCGGCTCCACCTCGACGATGTTGCGGAACTGGAAGCCGTCATAGGTGAGGTGCTCGTAGATGTCGTCGCACATCACCCAGACATGCGGGTGCTTGAGCAGCACGTCGGCGAGCCCGCGCAGCTCCTCCTCGGTGTAGCCGGCGCCGGTCGGGTTGGACGGGCTGTTGAAGATCAGCCACTTGGTCTTCGGGCCGATCGCCGCGTCCAGGTCCTCCGGGCGCATCTTGAAGCCGTTGTTCTGCGGGCAGGTGACAATCACCGGCTCACCCTCGGCCAGCAGCACCATGTCCGGGTAGCTGACCCAGTAGGGCGCGGGGATGACCACCTCGTCGCCCGGGGCGACGGTCGCCATCAGGGCGTTGAACAGCACCTGCTTGCCGCCGGTCGACACGATGATCTGGTCCGGCGTGTAGTCCAGGTTGTTCTCTTCCTTGAACTTCTTGCACACCGCCTCGCGCAGCGCCGGGGTGCCGTTCAGGTGGGTGTACTTGGTCTCGCCCGCGTCAATCGCGGCCTTGGCCGCGTCCTTGATGTTCTGGGGCGTGTCGAAGTCCGGCTCGCCCGACGACAGGCCGACGATGTCGCGGCCCGCGTCCTTGAGCTCCTTGGCCCGGTTCGACGCCGCGTTGGTGGGCGAGGGCTTGATGCGGTCCATACGGGGGGCAGCGAGATTCATGGCGCGCCGGGTCCTTCTCTCTGGAAAACGAAAACGAGCGGAAAATCGAAAAAATCTGTGTGAGGCCGCCACGCGGCGACCCGACAACCTAGGCCCGCGTTCCGGGCTAGACAAGCGGGAAGCGGCAGAAGATGCGCGACGGCGAGAGGAGTCGGACGGCGGCTTGAATGATAGGACTTTGCGCCCATATCTCGACCATGTCCAATCCGTCCTCCCCCGCTGCCAACCCCTGTTGCGCCGATGTTGCGTTTGCGCCGCCGCGCGTTGACGCCGGGCGAACCATAAATCGTTTGTTTTCAGGGGCCTGGCCGGCGGGGGTGTCAACAATTGCCAACATTGCCCGTTTGCGCGGGCTTGGCGGGCCAGTGGCGCGTCATACATTGAACGGCATCTGTGCTAGGACATTTGCCGGACCCGCCGGAGACCCCGCCCCATGAGCCAGACCGAGACCGCCCAGCAGGTCTACTGGATTCCGCCCAAGCGCGCGGCGGTAACCGGCGGCGCGCCGTTCCGCATCGAATCGGAATTCGAGCCCGCGGGCGACCAGCCCCAGGCCATCACGGAACTCATCGGCGGGCTGAAGCAGGGCGAGCGCGACCAGGTGCTGCTCGGGGTCACCGGGTCGGGCAAGACCTTCACCATGGCCCATGTGATCCAGGACCTGCAGCGGCCGACCCTGCTGCTGGCGCCCAACAAGATCCTGGCTGCGCAGCTGTACGGGGAGATGAAGTCGTTCTTCCCGGACAACGCGGTGGAGTATTTCGTCTCCTACTACGACTACTACCAGCCGGAAGCCTACGTCCCGCGCACCGACACCTATATCGAGAAGGATTCGTCGATCAACGAGCAGATCGACCGGATGCGCCACGCCGCCACCCGCGCCCTGCTGGAGCGCAGCGACGTGCTGATCGTCGCCTCGGTGTCGTGCATCTACGGCATCGGCGCGGTCGAGACATATGCCGAGATGACGGTCACCGTGAAGGCGGGCGACCCGCTGGACCGCTCCCAGCTGCTGCGCGACTTGGTCGCCCTGCAATACCGGCGCAACGACCAGGCCATGGCGCGCGGCGACTTCCGCGCCCGCGGCGACGTGGTGGAGATCTTCCCGGCCCATTACGAGGACCGCGCCTGGCGCCTGTCCATGTTCGGCGACGAGGTCGAGGCGATCTGGGAGTTCGACCCCCTCACCGGCGAGAAGACGGCGACCCTGGAGTCCATCACCGTCTTCCCCAACAGCCATTACGTCACCCCGCGCCCGACGCTGCAGCAGGCGGTGAAGGACATCAAGGTGGAGCTCAAGCAGCAGCTTGAGGTGTTCCACGCCGAGGGCCGGCTGCTGGAGGCCCAGCGGCTGGAGGAGCGCACCCTGCTCGACATGGAGATGATCGAGACCACCGGCGTGTGCCCGGGCATCGAAAACTATTCGCGCTACCTGTCGGGCCGGGAGCCGGGGCAGCCGCCGCCGACCCTGTTCGAGTATCTGCCTGAGGACGCGCTGCTGATCGTCGATGAATCCCACGTCACCGTGCCGCAGATCGGCGGCATGTACCGGGGCGACTACAACCGCAAATCGACGCTGGCGGAATACGGCTTCCGGCTGCCGTCCTGCGTCGACAACCGGCCGCTGAAGTTCGAGGAATGGGAGCTGATGCGCCCGGACACGGTGTTCGTCTCCGCCACGCCGGGGCCGTGGGAAATGGAGCGCACCGCAGGCGCATTCGCCGAACAAGTGATCCGCCCGACCGGGCTGATCGACCCGCTGATCGCGGTGCGCCCGGCGGAAACCCAGGTCGACGACCTGCTGGGCGAATGCCGCGACGTCGCCGCCAAGGGCCACCGCACCCTGGTCACCACGCTGACCAAGCGGATGGCCGAGGACCTCACCGAATACATGCAGGAGGCGGGCCTCAAGGTGCGCTACATGCATTCGGACATCGACACCCTGGAGCGCATCGAGATCGTCCGCGACCTGCGGCTCGGCGTATTCGACGTGCTGGTGGGCATCAACCTGCTGCGCGAGGGCCTCGACATTCCCGAATGCGCGCTGGTCGCCATCCTGGACGCGGACAAGGAGGGCTTCCTGCGCTCCAAGACCTCGCTTGTGCAGACCATCGGCCGGGCGGCGCGCAACGTCGAGGGGCGGGTCATTCTCTATGCCGACCGCATGACCGACAGCCTGCAATACGCCATCGACGAGACCAACCGCCGGCGCGAGAAGCAGCAGGCCTACAACGCCGCCAACGGCATCACGCCCGCGACCATCCGGCGCGGCATCTCCGACGTGCTGGAAAGCGTCTATGAGGGCGACTACGTCACCGTCGGCACCGGCGCGGAAGGCCCCGACCATCTGGTGGGCAAGGACCTGCAGGCCCATATCGCCGACCTCGAGAAGCAGATGCGCGCGGCCGCTGAGAACCTGGAATTCGAGGACGCCGCCCGGCTGCGCGACGAGATTCGCCGCCTGCAGGCCGACGACCTGGGCCTCGATATCCGCTACCAGGCGCGGCGCAGCGCCCGGCCCGACCGCAAGGGCCCGGCGCCCGGCACCCGCGCCGGCCAGGCCAAGAAGAAGTCGCGCAAGCGCCGCGCCCGCACCCCCTGAGACCCGACGGGAGGGACCCGATGAGCAAGGACAAGATCGTCAAGACCGAGGAAGAGTGGCGCGCCCAGCTGACGCCGGAGCAGTACCACGTGACCCGCGAACACGGCACCGAACGCGCCGGCAGCGGCGAATACGCCTTCAGCAAGGACCCCGGCATCTACACCTGCGTGTGCTGCGGCGAACCGCTGTTCGATTCCGACACCAAGTTCGAATCCGGCACTGGCTGGCCCAGCTTCTACGCGCCAATTGCCGCGGACGCGGTGGCCGAGGTGGAGGACAACAGCTTCTTCATGCGCCGCACCGAGGTGCTGTGCGCGCGCTGCGACGCCCATCTCGGCCATGTCTTCCCGGACGGGCCGGACCCGACCGGGCTGCGCTACTGCATGAACTCCGCGTCCCTAAAGCTCAAGCCCAAGGACTGAATCCGGACACGGTCCGGCAACAAACGACCCGAGAGGAAGCAAAAACGTGAAGATCGCCGCAATCAAGGCCTGGCCGCTCGCCGGCCACCTCAAGAACCCGACCTGGACCGCCCATGAATCCCTGCAGACCCGCTATGCGGTGCTGGTCGAGGTGAAGACCGCCGACGGGCCGACCGGCTACGGCATCATCAACCAGGGACCGGTGGCCGACGTGGTGCGCTGGGTCGAGTATTGCGCCGAACATATCCAGGGCATGGACGCGCTCGGCCATGTGGTGGTGTGGGAGAAGCTGTTCCGGCTGACCAGCCCGCGCCCCGGCGTGATCGGCGACAAGGACAACCCGCCGCCGGTGCCGCGGCCCCAGCGCACCGCCTTCATGGCGGCGATGGGCGGCATCGACATCGCGCTGTGGGACATCAAGGGCAAGGCGGCGGACAAGCCGGTCTGGGCGCTGCTGGGCGGCAGCCCGGGGCCGCTCAAGGCCTATGTCACCAGCGGCTACTATCAGCCGGGCGCGCCGGCGGAGGCTTGTGCACCGGAGTTCGCCGAGCATGTGGCGAACGGCTTCAAGGCGGTGAAGCTGAAGGCCGGGGCCGGGACGCTCGACTTCGAGGTGGCGCGGCTGAAGGCGGTGCGCGAGACCATCGGCCCGGATATCGAGCTGATGATGGACCTCAACGCCGCCTACACCATCGAGGAAGGCATCGCCGCCGCGCACGCCTTCGCGCCCTATGACGTGGTCTGGCTGGAGGAGCCGCTGCACTGGTACTGCCAGCCAGCAGACTTCGTGCGCCTGGCCGAGCAGTCGCCGATCCCGCTGGCCCATGGCGAGCGCGAGCTGCATCGCTTCACCACGCGGGACTTCATTGCCTCGGGCGGCATCTGCTTCGTGCAGTTCGATGCCACCCGCGCGGCGGGCTTCACCGAGGCGCTGCGCACCTCGGAGTTCGCCGCCCAGAACGGGGTGCTGATCGCGCCGCACACGGTGCCGGCGATCCACGGTCACATGGTCGCCGCCTTCCCCGAATGGGGCTATTGCGTGGAAAGCCTGTCGGGGCCGCACAGCGACCCCATCGGCTCGTATCTGTGGGCGGAAACGCCGCGCATCGAGAACGGCACGCTGACGTTGTCCGACCGGCCGGGATTCGGGCTCGAGGTCGACTGGGACTTCGTCAAGGCGCACCCGGCCTGATGCGCCGCGCCGCCCTCCTGCTGCTGGCGGCGCTGGCCGCCCCGGTTGCTGCGCCGGGGCCGGCCGAGGCGGTGTGCGTGCAGAACCGCGCCGGGCAGCCGCTGGAGGTGCGCCAGCTCACCGGCGGCCGCTTCGAGACCATCGTCGAGGCCGGCGCCCGGGCCTGCTGCGACTGGCGCGACCGGTCGTGCAACGTCACCGGGCTGCCCGGCGACCTGGTCGGGGTGGAGATCGGCCCGCGCGGCCATTTCGCGCGGCAAAAGGCGGCCGACGCGCCAGCCGGCTGCCGTATCACGCTCGAGGTGGCGGGTACCATCGCGGTGCGGCTCGACCGCTTCGATATCGGCGGCGGGCGGAGCCGCCTCGGCCTGCGCTGCGAGCCGGTGCGCTGATCAGGCCGCCGGGGGGCGGTGGTCGTCGGCGGTGCGCGAGAACAGCAGCATGTTGCGCAGGCTGCCGTCGATCGGGCGGCGCTCGGACTGGCGCAGCAGCGCCTCGCGGGTGAACCCGGCGCGCTCGGCGACTTGCTGGCTCTTGGTGTTCTGCTCGTCGCAGAAGATCTGCACCCGCCGGGCGCCGAAATAGTCGAAGGCGGTGCGGGTCAGCGCGTTGACCGCCTCCAGCGCGTAGCCGTGGCGCTGCATCGACTTGGGGCACCAGTAGACCAGGGTGAAGCTCGGCACGTCGGGCTTGCCCACATTGAGGGAATAGAGGCCGGCGAAGCGGTGCTCGAACACCCCCTTGGTGGTGAAGGCGGCGTAGCTGTAGCCGTGGCCGACGCGCCACTTGTCGATCTCGCGCTTGAGGTAGCGCTTGGCGGTGCCGCGGCCATCGCCAGCCTGCTGGGCCCAGCGCAGCCAAAGGCGCAGGTCGCGCAGGGTCTCGTCGATGGCGCGCTGTACGATGTCGGCATCCCCGGTGCGCGGCTTGCGCATGATCAGCCGCGCGGTGCGCATCTCGACCGGTGGCTTCTTCAGCCGCTCCGCGACCAGGGTCGCCAGTCTGCCGAACATCGCCGCGGCGCCTGCTAGAGCTGGGCGCCGGCCTTCTCGGCGAGACGGCGTGCCGCGTCGTCGAGCTGGCAGCCGGTCATGACGCTGCCGCGCAGCCGCGCCCCTTCGAGGCGGGCGGCGGTGAGGTCGGCGTCGGCGAGATTGGCGTTGCTGAGGTCGGCGTCCTGCAGGTTGACCGGCCAGGTCTCCCCGCCCTTGCCACCGCCGCGCAGGCGCATCAGGTCGATAGGGCGCAGCTTGGCGCCCTGCAGCGAGGCCTTGATCAGCACCGCCTCGCTGAGATTGGCGCCATCCATGTCGGCGCCGTCGAGTACCGCGCCGGTGAGGTCGGCGCCAGCCATGTCGGCGAACAGCAGGATGGCGTCGTTCAGCCGCGCCCCGGCGAGGCGCGCCTTGGTCAGCTTGGCGCCGCTGAGGTTGACGCCGGTGAGGTCGCAGCCGATCAAGTCGATGCCGCTGAGGTCGGCGCGCATGCCCTGCTCGCCGTTGGTGGTGATCCAACGGTTGTGCTTCTGCAGCAGGGCGCGCATGTCCGGCGGCACGTCGTCGAGGGTCGCGGGGATTTGGGCGCCGGTGAGGTCGCACTCGTCGAGGGTCGCCTCCACCAGCATCGCCCCGCGCAGGTTGGCGTTGTTCAGCCGCGCGCCGGTGAGGTTGACGTTGGTGAGGTTGGCGTTCGACATGTTGACGTTCTTGAGGTCCGCATAGACCAGATGCGCCCGGGTCAGGTCGCAGCCGGTCATGTCGGCGGACACCATCGCGGCACGCTCCAGGTTGGCCTCGATCAGCGAGGCGCGGCGCAGGCGGGCGCGGCTCAGCCCCATCTGGATGTCGCGGGCGCGGCCCTCCACGCTGTGTTCCTGTGGCCGCAGCTTTGACGCCGCGTCCACCCGCGAGGCGGGCCGCAGGTCGACGCCGCTGAGATTGGCGCGGTACAGCCGTGCGCCCACCAGGGTGGTGCTGCGCATATCGGCGCGCACCAGCTGCGCCCGCGACAGGTCAGCGCCGGTCAGGTCCGCGGCGAACAGGTCGGCAAAGCTGAGATCGGCGGCGGAAAGGTCGGCGGACGTGAGGTCGGCACCACAGAACAGGGCTGACTGCACATTGGCGCCCTGTAGCGGCGCGCGCGACAGGTCGCACAGCACCAGGTTGGCGCGCTCGCCGTCCAGCCGGCCCTCGGCGAACCACTGGTGCAGTTTCAGGATCTCAGCGAGCTGCAGTGACTCCATCGGCTCCCTGCGCGGGCAAAGCAGACCCCGGCTGTGCAGCGTTTACGCAGCCAGGCGGCATCGTAACCGAATTGACGCAAGCCAGTTGTTAAAAAGTTCGCGGTCCGGTGCCGATCCTAGACCCCCAGGCCGCGGGCGATCAAAACCCCGCTGGAGAGAATCAGCATCACCAAAACGGCGCGCGAGAAGGCTTCTTGCGGCAACGCAGCCCGCATGCGCTGGCCAATCAGCATCCCGGCAAAAACCGGCAGACACGCGGCCGCTGCCAGCAGCGCCTGATCGCGGCCATAAACCGGGAGCGTCGCCAAGGACGCGTTGAGCGCCAGCGATCCCGCGAAATAGGTGGTGCCGACGGCGCTGACAAAGCGGTCCTTAGGCAGCCCAATCGCCACCAGATACATCGATATCGGCGGCCCGAACACGGTGGAAAAACCGCCCACGAGGCCGCCGGTCAGCCCGAAGAATGGTTGTGCCCAAGTGCGCCAGCGCGGTGCGATGACGGGCTTGAAGCGGGTCAGGCTGACCACAGCAAAGACCAGCACAACAAACCCCAGTGCCGTGATCAGGCTGTCCTCGTCGACGCTGACCAGAAGGCGGCTGCCGACGAACAGGCCGGCGGAGACTGAGATAATGATTGGCCAGAACTGCCGCAGGTTGGCCAGGATGTGGCCGCCAGCCACCATCAGCCAGAAGTTACTCAGCAGGATCGGCAGCGCCATCACCACCACCGCAACTGGCGCGGGCAACACCAACAGCATCACCGGCATGGCAATTAGCGGCAGGCCGACGCCGAGCGCACCCTTGACCGCACCCGCGAACAGCAGGCCGGCGGCGAGCACGACGAGAACCGACAGATCTAGCGCCAGCATCAGGCGGCAAAAGCAGTGCAATGTGTCATCGCGCGCAGCCTAGCCGGGCGGTTGCCGACACCCAAGTCCGCCTGGCAGGCGCTTGCCGCTTCACCCGGGACGGCATTTCTGCGATGGTCCCGCGGTCCGTTTACAGAGGCGCTCCCCTTGTTGATCTATCTCTTCATTCCCGCCGGCTTCCTACTGCTGGTTTTCGGTGGCAACGCGCTGGTCTCCGGCGCGGTCGGGCTGGCCAACCGGCTCGGTGTATCGCCGCTGATCATTGGCGCGACGATCGTTTCCTACGGCACCACCAGCCCCGAATTAGTCGTCAGCCTGGACGCGGCACTCAGCGGCTCGCCCGGCATTGCCATTGGTAACGTGGTGGGCAGCAATATCGCGAATTTCCTGCTGATCCTCGGCACCGCGGCGGCGATCTATCCGGTGGCGGCGCACGCCGAGGGGGTAAGGCGTACGGGATTGTTCCTGATTGGCGCCACGCTGCTGCTGATCGGGGTATCCCTGAGCGGCCACATAGGACCGATCAGTGGTGTGGTCCTTCTCATTGCCCTGGCCGGCTTCACATGGTGGAGCTTCCGCCGTGAGCGCGCCGACCCGGGTGAAGGCCAGGGCTTAGCGGACGAAGCCATGGAGATCGAACGCAAGGCACCGCGCTCGGTCCCCATGGCGGTCATGACGGTCATTGTGGGGGTCGGCGCGGTCATCCTTGGCGCGCATCTGCTGGTGACCGGCGCGGTCCACGCGGCGCGAGAATTCGGCGTCTCCGAAGCGGTCATCGGCCTGAGCATCGTAGCCGTGGGCACGTCCCTGCCGGAGCTGGCCACCGCGGTGGCGGCAGCGCTTCGCAAACACCCGGAAGTCGCCCTGGGCAACGTACTGGGCGCCAATATCTATAACCTGCTGGCCATCATGGGCGTCGTCTCACTGGTTGCCGACGTGCCGGTGCCGGAGCGGGTGCTGGCCATCGACTTCTGGTTCTTGCTGGTCCTGACGGGAGCCTTCGTTGGTTGGCTGATAGCCTTCGGCCGGCTGTCGCGGCTCGTGGGGGTGGCGTGCGTGGTTGTTTATGCCGTTTACGTCACGACCCTCTTCGTCGGTGGCTCAGTGTGAGCAGCTGATGGTCGTAACCCAACTAAACCCCGGGATTCCCCGCGCCGCCCTGGTGACCGGCGCCGGACGCCGAATCGGCCGCACCATCGCCAGCACCCTGGCGCAGGACGGCTTCGCGGTGGCCCTGCATTGCCGCGAGGCAACGGAAGAAGCCGAAGCGCTGCGCGACAAGATCGCCGCAGGCGGCGGCCGCGCGGTGGTGCTTCGGGCGGATCTGGGCAAGGAAAACGAGACTCAGGCCTTAGCTGCGCAAGCGACAGAATCACTCGGCCCCGTCGGGGTGCTGGTTAACAACGCCTCGCTCTTCGAGCGCGACGAAGTATCCGATGCCACCCGCGAGAGCTGGGATGCGCATATGGCAGTCAACCTACGGGCTCCCTTCGTGCTGACCCAGGCGATGGCGCAGGCTCTGCCAGCGGAGGCGGCGGGCGTGGTGATCAACCTGCTAGACCAGCGGGTCTGGAACATGAGCCCGCATTTCGTGTCCTACAGCATTAGCAAATACGCCCTCTGGGGCCTGACCCAGAGCCTGGCGCTGGCACTGGCGCCGCGCATTCGCGTAAACGGGATCGGCCCCGGGCCGGCGCTGCCGAGTGCGCGCCAGACCCAGGATCAGTTCGATGCCCAGTGCGCCAGCCTGCCGCTGCGCCGGGGCACCGATCCGGACGAAATCGCTGCGACGGTCCGCTATATCCTCGCGGCACCGGCGATGACGGGTCAGATGATTGCCCTCGACGGCGGTCAGCACCTGGCCTGGCGACACACCCCCGACGCGCCGGACCTGGTGGAATAGAAGCGAGGAACCGGCGCATGACCGCACCAGGCAATCCCAAAATCGCCTCCCTGCACCCCCCCGGCACCGCGACGGCGCGGCCTCGGCGGCGCGTGTTTGTCCGCGACCTGGTGCTGGCGGCGGAAATCGGCGTGCATGGCCACGAGCACGGCCAGACCCAGCCGGTGTGCATCAATGTCGACTTGCTGGCAGACGACCAGGGAGCGCCGGAGCCCGAAGGAATCGGCCAGGTGGTTTGCTATGAGGCGGTGGTCACCGCGATCAGACACATCGTCTCGGGCGGCCATATCCAGCTGGTGGAAACCCTCGCGGAGCGGATCGCCGAGGCTTGCCTGGCGGATGGCCGGGTGGCGGCGGTGCGCATCCGTGTGGAGAAGCCCGCAGCGATTACCGAGGCTGCCGGCGTTGGCGTCGAGATCACCCGCTTTAGGCCCGGAGAGGGGCCAGAATCCGCACGTTTTTGAGGCGTTTGCGGCACTGCACAGACCGTTAGTTGTGCACATGCGAGCACCCAGGCCGTTCGCCCTTCGCTGTCAAGCGGGATTTTCGCTATTTGACAGCATCATGACCGTTGACAAGAAATTTTTTATTTTAAATCAATACACTAGAGGATTGCCCAAATAATAGGCAAATCGCAGAACCCAAGGCGCTGCCTGACGCCAGAGCCGCGCACGGCATCGCCTCCACAACCTTATCCACAATTCTCGTGGATATATCCAATGAGCCGCCCGGGCGCGCGCGCCGGGGCTGCCGGTTGACGCCCCCGCAGGCCCGTATCAGAGTCTGGAAGCGGGCTCGGACAGCCCCGCACGACAGCATGGCAAACACCGAAACGCCTACCTCGCCCGACACCGACCGCGCGACCGACGCCGACTCTCCCCTGGCGCGCGGTATCGCCACCATCAAGGCCGCCTGCCGGTCGCTGACCCATAAGCCCGGCGTTTACCGGATGCTCGACCGGGACGGGCAAGCGCTTTATGTCGGCAAGGCCAAGAACTTGCGCAAGCGTGTATCGAGCTATGCCAGCCCTGCACGGCTGACGGCGCGGATGGGACGCATGATCGCCGAGACCGTCTCGCTTGAGGTGGTCACCACCCATACCGAGGTCGAGGCGTTGTTGCTGGAAAGCAACCTGATTAAGCGCCTGCGGCCGCGCTACAACATCGTTCTGCGCGACGATAAGTCGTTTCCCTACCTGCTGCTCACCGGCGAGCATGACTTCCCCCAGGTCGTGAAGCACCGCGGCGCGCGCAAGCGCAAAGGACGCTATTTCGGGCCCTTCGCTTCGGTCTGGGCGGTCAACCAGACGGTCACTGCGCTGCAGAAGGTATTCTTGCTGCGCTCCTGTTCCGATTCGGTGTTCGCGTCACGCACACGGCCCTGCCTGCTACACCAGATCAAGCGCTGCAGCGCGCCCTGCGTTGGCCGTATCGAATCGGAGGAGTACGCCGAACTGGTGACTCAGGCGCGACGCTTTCTCAACGGCGACAGCCGCAGCGTGCAGAACGCCCTTTCGGCCCAAATGCAGGAAGCCAGCGCCGCCATGGAATATGAACGCGCGGCGATCCTGCGCGACCGTATCGCATCGCTGACCCGGGTGCAGATGCACCAGACCATCAATCTGCAGGGCATCACGGAGGCGGATGTCATTGCCGCGCACCAGGCAGGCGGGCGGACCTGCGTTCAGGTCTTCTTCTTCCGCGGCGGGCGCAACTTCGGCAACCGGGCCTATTTCCCGTCCCATGGGCGGGACCAGGACGCAGCAGACGTACTCGCCGCCTTCATCGGCCAGTTCTACGACAGCCACCCGCCGCCCCGGCAGATCCTGCTGAGCCATGCCATTGCGGAGTTGGAGACGGTGGCCGATGCGCTGAGCCTGAAAGCGGAGCGCAAGGTGCGGATTGCGGTGCCGCAGCGCGGCGCCCGGCGCACCCTCGTGGAGCATGTCACCAGCAACGCCCGCGATGCCCTATCGCGCCGGCTGGCGGAAAACGCCTCCCAGCGCAGCCTGCTGGATGGGGTGGCGCGGCTATTCGACCTGGACGGGCCGCCTGACCGGATCGAGGTCTACGACAATTCCCATATCGGCGGACGCGCCGCCTATGGGGCAATGATCGTCGCCGGTGCCGACGGCTTTCATAAGAACGCCTACCGTAAGTTCGCGATCCGCGACACGGCGGCCGCGACCGGTGGCGGCGGCGACGACTACGCCATGCTGCGCGAAGTCCTGACCCGGCGTTTCTCCCGCGCGCTCAAGGAGGACCCGGATCGCAGCGGCGGCCAGTGGCCGGACCTGGTGCTGATCGACGGCGGCGCCGGGCACCTCGCGACGGCGCAATCGGTACTCGACGACCTCGGCATCGAGGACCTAGCACTGGTAGCGATCGCCAAAGGCCCGGACCGGGACGCCGGCAAAGAGCGGTTCTTTACAACGGAGCGACGCGGCTTCTCCCTTCCCGAGCGCGACCCGGTCCTGTATTTCCTTCAGCGGCTCCGCGACGAGGCGCACCGCTTCGCCATCGGCAGCCATCGGGCACGGCGCACTAAGAACATCGCCCGCTCGGCGCTGGACGAGATCGACGGCGTCGGCGGCGCGCGCAAACGGGCGCTGCTGCATCATTTTGGATCGGCCCGCGGTGTCTCGGAGGCGGGGCTCGCCGACCTCGAAAAGGTGGAAGGAATCAGCCGGACCATGGCGCGACGGATCTACGACCACTTCCACCCCGAGGCCTGAGCCGGCAGCGCCTGCGATGCTGACCAACCTCCCCAACATGCTGACCTTGTCGCGGATTGCCATGATTCCGGTGATCACGGCGCTGTTCTTCGCGGCCGACATCCGCCACACGCCGATGGCGAGCTGGATCGCCTGCGGCCTGTTCACCCTGGCAGCGCTGACCGACATGCTGGACGGCTACCTGGCGCGAAGCCGGCGCGAGACCTCGCGGCTCGGACAGTTCCTCGACCCGATCGCCGACAAGCTGCTGGTCGCCGCCGTGATTTTGCTGCTGGTCGGCTTCGATCGTATCGCCGGCATTCATATCCTGCCGACCCTGGTGATCTTGTGCCGCGAGTTCCTGGTATCGGGCTTGCGCGAGTTCCTCGCCGGAACCAAGGTCGGCATGCCGGTTAGTCAGCTCGCCAAATGGAAGACCGCGATCCAGATGATCGCACTAGGCTTCCTGATCATCGGCGACGCCGGGCCCGCGGCTATCCCGGTTACGGCCATCGGCGTCACTGGCCTGTGGATTGCCGCGGCGCTCACTCTGATCACCGGCTACGACTATTTCGTGCGCGGCATGCGCCATATCGCGTCAGAGCCTGCCGCCACCGAACCGGAGGATGGCGAGCGGTGAAGGTGATCGGCATCGCCGCCTGGAGCGGCAGCGGCAAGACCGCCCTGCTGACCCGCCTGATCCCGATTCTCTCAGGACGCGGCCTGCGCATCGCCACTGTGAAACATGCCCACCACGACTTCGACACCGATAAGCCCGGTAAAGATTCATACGAACACCGCGCTGCCGGCGCATCAGAGGTACTGGTCTCCTCAGCGCGCCGATGGGCCCTGGTGCACGAATTGCGCGGTGACACGGAACCGGACCTCGATACCCTGCTGGCCAAGCTGTCGCCCGCAGACCTGGTGCTGGTGGAAGGCTTCAAGACGGCCGCCGTGGACAAGATCGAGGTGTACCGGCCAGCACTTGGCCTGCCGCTGCTAGCGGCAAACGACCCTCATGTGATCGCCGTCGCCAGTGACGGGCCCGTCGCAGACCTGACTGTCCCGCGGCTTGATCTCGACGACGCGTCGGCGATCGCGGAGTTCATCATCGGCCATTGCGGTTTCACCGCTGGACGGGAGGGGGTCGCGACCCCATCTGCCGCTCCATGAACATCCTGTACTTTGCCTGGGTGCGCGACCGGGTCGGAATCGCCGAAGAAACAGTGGTGCCGCCGGACGACGTGGCCACTGTCGGTGATCTGATTGCCTGGCTCGCCGCAAGGGGCGGCGGTCGTGCCGAGGCGTTCGCGGACCTGTCGGTGATTCGCGCAGCCGTGAACCAGGAGCATGTGCCGTTCGACCATCCGGTTGCTGCCGGCGACGAGATCGCATTCTTTCCACCAGTCACCGGCGGCGCACCAAATCCCACGATCACCGTCCGGGTACAGGAGGCCGACTTCGACACGGGCGCAGTGCTCGATGCGCTTAGCGGCGGCGATACGGGCATTGGCGGCGTTGCTGCGTTCGTGGGCCTGGTCCGCGATTTCGCGGGCGGCCAGCCGGTCAGCGCCATGACGCTGGAGCATTATCCTGAGATGACCGAACGGGAGCTGCGCCGGGTCGCCGAAGAAGCCATAGGGCGCTGGCCGCTAAACGCAGTGACTGTCATCCATCGCCATGGTCGTCTGCTGCCCGGCGACCGTATCGTGCTGGTCGCGGTGGCGTCCGCGCACCGGCAGGCGGCGCTCGACGCCTGCGGTTTCTTGATCGACTGGCTAAAGACCCGCGCACCGTTCTGGAAGCGCGAGGACGGGCCTGATGGCGGACGTTGGGTCGCGGCGCGCGACAGCGACGACGCAGCCGCCGCACGCTGGAACAAGGGCCGCTAGGTCAGGCGGCGGCGGTCAAGCGGCCGCGGACCGTGGCCTCGTAATCCTCGATCAGCGCAGCGCAGACCTCGCCCGGCGTGAATCGGTAAGGCCCGATCTCGGAGACCGGCGTTACTTCCGCAGCTGTACCTGTGAGGAACACCTCCTGCGCGTTGGCGAACTCCTCGGGCATGATCGCGCGCTCCGTGACCTTCAGGCCCCGCGCCTCGGCGAGGCCGATCACGGTGCGCCGGGTGATACCATCGAGGAAGCAGTCCGGCGTGGGGGTGTGGATCTCGCCATCGATCACCAGGAACACGTTGGCGCCGGTAGCTTCAGCCACCTGGCCACGCCAGTCGAGCATCAGGGCGTCTTCGTAGCCCTCCTTCTCGGCGGCGTGCTTGCTCATGGTGCAGATCATGTAGAGGCCGGCGGCCTTGGAATGCACCGGTGCGGTGGCTGGGTCCGGACGGCGCCACTTGGACAGCTGCAGCCGGATGCCGCGCAACCGCGCCTCGGGCGAGAAATAGGACGGCCAGTCCCAGGCCGCCACTGCCACATGGATGGTGTTCTGCTGGGCCGATACGCCCATCATCTCGCTGCCGCGCCAGGCGACCGGACGAACGTAGCCGTCACCGATTCCGTTCTCCGCGACCACCCGGCGGCAGGCCTCGTCGATCTCGGCGACGCTGTAGGGAATCTCGAAGTCGAGCAGATTCGCCGACTCGTGAAGCCGCTCGGTGTGCTCGGTGAGCTTGAAGATGGTGCCGTCATAGACCCGCTCGCCCTCGAAAACACAAGAGGCGTAGTGCAGGCCGTGGCTCAAGACGTGCAGGCCGGCTTCCCGCCAGGGCACCAGCGCACCGTCGAGCCAGATCACCCCGTCACGGTCATCAAACGGAATTATGCTCATGATTCGATCCCTTCCCGGACCCAAAATTATCGTTTGGGGTTGCCGACCGTAAGAATTTTAGCGATATATGTCAACATGGCTGACATAAAAGGCGGCGCCAACCCACTCTTCCTCCGCGATGAGGAAATCCGCGAGGGCATTGAACTGCTGTTCTACGCCTACCGCGATTTCACCGGCGAGCCCGACGATATCCTGGCGCGCTATGGCTTCGGGCGAGCGCACCACCGGGTACTGCACTTCGTTGGCCGACACCCTGAAATCACCGTCTCGGGGCTGCTGGCGATCTTGCGGATCACGAAGCAGAGCCTGTCGCGGGTCCTCAAGCAGCTCGTCGAACAAGAGTTCATTAGCCAGCGCGCCGACGCTGACGACCGGCGCAAGCGGTTGCTGGAGCTGACCGATAAGGGCCGCAATCTGGAGCGCCAGCTGTTCGAGACCCAGCGCCGCCGCTTCGCCCGCGCCTACCGCGAATCCGGCGCCGAGGCGGTCGACGGATTCCGAAAGGTGCTGGGCGGCATCTCAGACGCGGCGCGCGACAAGCGGCCCCGCGCGGACTAGGCTCACGGCCCGGGGGAGATTGCGGAGCCCGCACCGATGGAAGAGCCGCATATCCTGGTGATCGATGACGATACGCGGCTGCGTGAGCTGCTGCGCCGGTTCCTGGCCGAGAGTGGATTCCGAGTCACCACGGCGGCGGACGCCGAGTCCGCGCGCGAGCGTCTCAAGGGGCTGCGGTTCGACCTCTTGGTCCTCGACGTGATGATGCCGGGCGAGAGCGGCCTTAGCTTCGCCGAGACCCTGCGGCGCGATGACGATGTTCCGATCCTGATGCTCAGCGCCATGGGCGAGCCCGCCGACCGCATCGCCGGCCTGCGCGCCGGGGTCGACGACTACATGCCCAAACCGTTCGACCCCCAAGAGCTGCTGCTGCGTATCAACAGCATCCTGCGCCGGGCGCAAGCGTCCGACGGCGCGGCCCAGGATGCGATCCAGATGGGCGAGGCGCGGTTCGACATGCGCCGTACCGAGCTGCGGCGCGATGGCCTGCGCATTCATCTCACCGCGTCGGAAACGGCGCTGCTCGCAGCTCTGGCCGCGAGGCCGCGCGATCCGGTAAGCCGCGAGGAATTATTCCGCGAAGCGCGGCTGCAAGGAAGCCTTCGGACGGTCGATGTCCAGATCACCCGTCTGCGGCGCAAGCTCGAGCCTGATCCGCGCTTCCCGCGCTACCTCCAGACCGTGCGGGGACACGGCTATGTCCTCAATCCGGACTGACGCCCCGGCGGCGGTGCGGCGAAGTTGGCTGCGGCGGGCCATGCCGCGGTCGCTGCTGGCACGCTCGCTGCTGATCATCGTCATCCCTCTGGTGCTGCTGCAGGTCGTGACCACGGTGATCTTTTACGAACGCCACTGGGACACGGTGACCCGGCGCCTCGCGGGTAGCGTCGCCGGCGACGTCGCGATGATGATTGATATGCTTCGCGCGTTCCCGGATCGGCAGGATTGGGTCTTCGCGCAGGCGCGTCGACGAATCGAACTGGAGGCAACGCTCACACCAGGCGAGATCCTGTCGAATGTCGAGCAACCTGCCTATACCGGCAACGCGGAGCGTACCCTGGCCAACGCCCTGCGCGAACGGGTCCGCCGCCCCCATCGCATCGACAGCCGCAGCTTCGAGGACCGGATCGAGATTCAGGTGCAGCTGCGCGAGGGGGTGCTGCGTGTGCTGGCACCGCGCAAACGGCTGTTCAGCGTCACCACCTACATCTTCGTTATGTGGATGGTGGGCACCTCGCTGATCCTGTTTGGCGTAGCAACCGTGTTCATGCGCAACCAGGTACGGCCGATCCGCCGGCTCGCCGCAGCCGCAGAGCGCTTTGGCATGGGCCGCGATGTAGAGGACTTCCGCCCGCAGGGCGCTACCGAGGTGCGGCAGGCTGGCGCCGCCTTCAGCCTGATGCGCCGTCGCATCAAGCGATTTATCGGTCAGCGCACGGAGATGCTGGCGGGTGTGTCTCACGATCTGCGCACCCCGCTGACCCGCATGCGCCTGCAACTGGCGATGCTGGACGACAGCCCTGAAATTGCCGAACTGCGGGCCGATGTGGATGCGATGGAGCGAATGGTGGAGGGGTACCTCGCCTTCGCCCGAGGGGACGCGCCAGAGACCCCGGTAATGTGTGCGCTAGACGGCCTGGTCGCCGAGGTGGTGGACCGCGCGGCCCGGGACGGCGCGCCGGTGACGCTAGAACCAGCCGATCCGGTGCAGGCGTCGGTGCGGCCGCACCAGTTGCGCCGCTGCCTTGCAAACCTGATCGAGAACGCCACCCGCCACGCCGACACAGTGACCGTCACCTGCCGCGCGGACGGCGGATCGGCCGAGATCATCGTTGATGACGACGGCCCAGGTATCGCGCCCGAGCGCCGCGAAGAAGCTTTCAGGCCCTTTGTCCGGCTCGACGATTCGCGCAACCCGGATACCGGGGGCAGCGGCCTCGGACTGGCCATCGCCCGCGATATCATGCAGCGCCATGGCGGCGATATTTATCTTGAATCGGCCCCACAGGGAGGCCTGCGGGCGCGGCTGCGGCTGCCGCTCTAGGCCACCGGTCAGAACAGCTTGCCACCGTTTGGCACGGCGAGGTCGGGGCCAATCAACACCACCGCGCCGTCGGCATCCGGGAAACCCAGCACCAAGCATTCAGACATGAAGGGGCCGATTTGCTTGGCGGGGAAATTCACCACCGCGGCCACCTGGCGACCGATCAGGGCGTCCGGCGTGTAGTGCACGGTGAGCTGCGCGGAGCTGCGGCGCTCGCCGATTTCGGGGCCAAAATCGATCCACAGCTTGATTGCCGGCTTGCGCGCCTCAGGGAATTCTTCGGTGCGGACTACCGTGCCGACGCGGATATCGACACGCGTGAAATCATCGTATGAAATCGTCATCGCCACCTCCGTGGGCGGCGCAACAAAAAAGGGGCCGCCTGCTGGCGGCCCCTTTCTGCCATGACGCGGTGTTACCGCGCTATGGTCGCATCTTGTGCGTCGCTTAGTTAGCCTTGCGGATCAGCGCCGCGGCCTCGTCGAGCGACTCCAGGAAACGCTTGTTGATCATGGAGAACGCGTCGGCGTTCGACTTCACGATCATGTCGCTGAGCTCCTGAGCGTTGGAGACGGCCTTCTCGTAGGAGGCCTTGACCAGCTGGGCCTGCTTGGCAGCACGATCCTGCGGCTTCTCGGCCGTGGACAGGTCCTTCATCGTCTCGGACAGGTCGGTGAGCGCGGCCTTCACGATCTCGTTGTGGCGCTTGGCGACGGCCTGGGCACCCTCAACGGCGGTGCGGTTGGCGGCCGACAGGGCCTCGATGGTCTTGGTCTGGGACACCACCAGCGCGTCGACATCGACCTGCGGCAGCTTGAAGTCGGCAACGTACTTGGTGAAGTCCATGTCGAAATTCGTCGCGCCGTTGGTCTTCTTGCTGGAAGAAGTGGAAGCGGTCATGGGAAACCCTCCGTTCAAATAACTTGCTATTGCGTTGCAGCGCACAATGCGATCCCGGGGAACGCTGTCACGCGTCAAATATCAAGCGATCCGGACTGCAGGAGAGTATATAGGGCAACCGCATTATGGATTTCAAGCGTTTTTTTGTGCAGTGCACAAAAAATATTGCGCTGCGATATCGGGCGCTAGCCGCGGCTGCCGATGCGCAGGGCGCGGGCCAGGGACACTGCGCGAGTCAGCGCCTTGTCCAGCGCCGCCATGGTCGCCGCGCCGTCCGCACCTTCGTCATCCAGCCAGACCCGTGCAGCATAGAGCCAAACCGCAGTCAGCCCCTTGGCCTGAGCCATCCGGGCCAGACCGCTACCTGGAATCGCGGCGGCGTCGAGCATCCGCGCCATCGACCGCAGCAGATGGCCTGCCAGCAGCATCGCCAGCATCGGGTCACGCAGCGCAGCGCGGGTCGCAGCCCGCAGCCCCTCCCTGTAAGGCGCCAGCGCCTCGAAGCGCAGCATCAAGGCTTCAAGCAGCCGGTCGCGGGGCGGTTCCTCGGTCAGCTCCGGGTCGATGTCCGCAAGCACCTGCCCATCGGCCAGGCTGCCGACGCCAAGCAGCAAGGCTTCGGGATCCGGATACAGCCGCCGGACATCCTGTTCGGGCAGCTTCGCCGCCTTAGCCACGGCGGCCATGGTGACGGCAGACCAGCCGTCGTGCGCGGCGAGGTCCATCGCGGCCGCGATGACACGGGCGTGGAAGTCAGCAGCGCCGGCGCCAGCGGTGCGGGATTTACGAGCCATGTCGGGAGTGTCTGACGGCGAGGCCTTGGAGGCAAGCCCCTAACCGGCGAGTTCCCGCGACCGGTCGGTTGCGGCGCGGACCGCCGCTTGTAGCAGCGGTGCCATTCCGCCTTGGGCCATCAGTACCTTCAGGGCAGCCTCTGTGGTGCCACCCGGGCTGGTCACATTCTGCCGCAGGGTCGCGGCAGGGTCGTCGGACTGCCTCACCAACTCCCCGGCGCCGGCCACGGTCTCGCGCGCAAGCTGGACCGCGAGGTCCGCGGGCAGGCCGGCGGCGACGCCGGCTTCAGCCAAGGATTCCACCAGGAGGAAAACATAGGCCGGGCCACTGCCCGACACGGCGGTGACGGCGTCCATCAAGGCTTCATCGTCGACCCAGGCAACACTGCCCACCGCGGCCAGCAACCCGTCGCACAGATCGCGCTGGGCCGTGCTGACTGAAGCGCTTGGACAAGCGACCGTGATGCCGCGGCCAACCGCGGCCGGCGTATTGGGCATGGCGCGGACCAGCGCCGCGTCCACCCCGAGATGCGGCGCGAAGGACGCCATGGTCCGCCCGGCCGCAATCGACAAGACGACCGCACCGCTCTCGGCAAAGCGCCGGTAGGCCGGCGCCACCTTGTCCATTTCTTGGGGCTTTACGGCAAACACCACCGCGTCGGGGGCAAATGCCGCCGGCAGGCTGTCGGCTTCCTGGTGGAAGGTCAGCGCCGGATAGGCGGTGAAGTCGGCGTCGGCGCCCTCGAAGGGCTCGACCACATGCACGCCCGCGGGGTCGGTGCCGCGGGTGAGCCAGCCATGCAGCATGGCTCCACCCATCTTGCCGCAGCCGACGAGGATGAGGCTGGCGCTCACCGCCCGGCGGCCTGAAGCGGGCTCAGCCGATGCGGATCAGGCCTCGCCAACACATTCGAGCATGGCCGATGCGACCGCCTCGGGCGCCGTCTTGCCGCCCCAGATCACGAACTGGAAGGCAGGGTAGAACCGTTCGCACTCAGTCAGCGAGATATCGACCATGTCCTCAAGGGATTCCGCACTGACGCCGCGGGTGCCGCGCAGCAGGACCGTGTGACGGTAGAGCGGGACGGAATCGGTGTTGCACACCCCGAAATGCCCGACCCACATCTTCTCGTTGGCGATCGCCAGCAGTTCGCTGACTTGACCGCGCGATGCTTCCGGCACGCGCATGTCCATCGCGCAGCAGTAATGCAGCGCGCTGATTTCGTCACACCAGCTGAAGACCAAGCTGTAGTCGCACCAACGGCCCGACACCACGACCCCGATCTCGTCTCGACCACGGCGCTCGTACGGCCAATCATTGGCCGAAAACATGTTCTCAAGGATGTCGAGCGGGTTGGCCTGGCTCTGTTCCTCGACCCGGATCATCTCCGGCATATGGCGTCCTCCTTAAGGATTCGCGAGCCCGGACGCTGGGCAGCCTATGGTGCTACCGTCGTCATAACCGCCAGATATGGCGGGCCGTACGAGATGTTGACGATTGTCGCCCCCTTGGTGCCAGCAGTAGTAGCCTGCCAGAAGGCTATGAGTCGCGCAACGGTCTTATAGGGGGCGCAAGAATGAAATGTTTATTTCGTGCGCTTAGCCCGCGAAACCGGCTTGCGGCGGGGCTTCGCGGCGGCTTTCTCCAGCACCGCCACCCTTTCTTCCAGGGCTTCCTGAGCCTCGCGGGCACGGATTGCGACCGCGCGCATGGCCTCGAACTCCTCTCGGCGCACCAAGTCCATCTCGCCCAGCAAGACATCGAGCCGCTGGCGCACGATTCCCTCGATCTCCTGGCGCAGAGCGGACATGGTGCCGACCGCGCCGCCGGCGAGGCGGGCGATATCATCGAGAAGGCGGTTGCGGCTCTGCATGGGATCCCTCGTCGGTTGTCCGCTAGGACTTAGGCCCTTGGTGGCACCGGCGCAACCCGGCACCGCTTGCGCCTGCGCGGAAACGCGGCCTATAACGCGGACGCTGCTGTCATGCACCAGGTCCGAGGGGCCATGATCCTCGTCACCGGCGGGGCGGGATTTATCGGATCCAATCTCGCCGCTGCCCTCGCCCGCCGCGATGCCGGCCCGATCGTCATCTGCGACCGTATCTGCGATGCCAAGCGCGCGAATCTGCGCGCGGCCCCGGATGCCGACGTGGTGACGCCCGAGGCACTATCGGCGCGGCTTGAACAGGCCGATAACCTCACGGCGATCTTTCATCTCGGCGCCATTTCCGCCACCACCGAGACCGATGTCGATAGGCTGTTCGACGCCAATGTGGCGCTTTCGCGCTTGCTGTGGCGGACCGCGGCGGCGCGGGGTGTGCCGCTGATCTACGCCTCATCGGCGGCGACCTACGGGGATGGCGAGCGCGGTTTCGACGACGACCCCTCCATCGACGGCATCGCCGCTCTCCGCCCCCTCAACGCCTATGGCTGGAGCAAGCAGGTGTTCGACCTTTGGGTCGCCTGGGCGCTGGCCGGCGAGACTCCAGCGCCGCCACAATGGGCGGGCTTGCGCTTCTTCAACGTCTATGGGCCGAACGAGTACCACAAGGGTGGGCAGCAGAGCGTGGTGCCACAGATCGTCCGCCAGGTACGCGAGGAGGGCCGCGCACGGCTGTTCCGCTCGCACCGCGCCGACGTCCCGGACGGCGGCCAGCAGCGCGATTTCATCTGGGTCGGCGACTGCGTCGACGTGATGCTGTGGCTCTTCGACAATCCGTCGGTCAGCGGCCTGTTCAACCTGGGCACCGGCGAGGCGCGCAGCTTCGCCGACCTCGCCCATGCGGTGTTCGCCGCGATGGGCCGGGAGCCGGCCATTGACTATATCGACACGCCCTTGGCGATCCGCGACCGCTACCAGTATTTCACCGAGGCGCCGATGGCGCGGCTCCGCGCCGCTGGCTACGACCGCCCCTTCACGACGCTGGAGGACGGGGTGGCGCGCTATGTCCGCGATTTCCTGACCGCAAACGACCCTTATCTCTAGGACCCGCGCCGATGCCGCTGCTCGCCATGCCGTTTCCGGCCATCGACCCGATCGCCATCGAGATCGGGCCGCTGGCGATCCGCTGGTATGCGTTGGCCTATCTCGCCGGACTGATCGGCGGCTGGCGCTATCTGCGCCATGTCGGGGCGTTGTCGCCACAGGCCATCGGTCGCGAGCAGACTGACGACCTGTTGGTCTGGGCCACGCTCGGGGTGGTTCTCGGCGGGCGGCTTGGCTACGTCCTGTTCTATCAGCCCGCCTATTACCTCGCCCATCCGGCAGAGATCCTCGCGGTCTGGCAGGGCGGCATGGCGTTCCATGGCGGACTGATCGGCGTGGTGCTGGCGATCATCCTATTTGCCCGCCGCCATAGTCTGCCGGTGTTGGCGCTGGGCGACCGGGTCGCCGTGGTGGCGCCCATCGGCCTGTTCTTCGGGCGCATCGCCAACTTCATCAATGGCGAGCTGTTCGGCCGGGTCGGAGATGTTGCCTGGGCCATGGTGTTCCCGCGCGGCGGCCCCCTGCCGCGCCACCCGAGCCAGCTGTACGAGGCGGCGCTTGAGGGACTGTTGTTGTTCATCGTGCTGGCGGTGATGGCGCGCAGTCCGGCGATCCGTACCCGGGCCGGGCTGTTGGGCGGCGTGTTCTGCGCCGGCTACGCCCTTTCGCGCGGGTTCGTGGAGTTCTTCCGCGAGCCGGACGCCCATCTTGGCTTCATCTTGCCGGGCATCACCATGGGACAGCTGCTGTCGTTGCCGCTGCTGCTGTTCGGGCTGGGCCTCATCATCATTGCCCTGCGGCGGCGCGCGGAGTGAGGCCCCTCAGTGCGCACCTCGCTGCGCGCATCCGCGATGGCGGACCACTCACCATTGCCGACTTCATGGCCGAGGCGCTCGGCCATCCTGAACATGGCTACTACCGGCGCGGCGATCCGTTCGGCACGGAAGGTGATTTCGTGACCGCGCCAGAAGTCAGCCAGATGTTCGGCGAGCTAATCGGTCTTTGGGTGGCCGTGGTCTGGCAGATGGCCGGCGCCCCAGCGGCCCTGCGGCTGGTCGAACTGGGCCCCGGCCGCGGCACGCTGATGAGCGACATGCTGCGGGTCATGGCCAACCAGCCCGCTCTGGACGCTGCGGTGGACTTGCACCTGGTGGAGACCAGCCCGGCACTCCGCGAACGCCAACGCGCCGCGCTTGGAGGCCGCACGGCCCAATGGCACGACGGCCTAGAGACGGTGCCGGCAGGTCCGGCTATCGTCATCGCCAACGAGTTCTTCGATGCCCTGCCGATCCGCCAGCTGATCCGCTCGGCGGCGGGCTGGGACGAGCGCATGGTCAGCCTCGACGAGTCAGGCGCCTTCTGCTTCACCACCCGGGCCGGTGCCGTACCGCCGGCGGACCTGCCGCGCGCTGCTTCTGCCGCGGCCCCCGGTGCGGTCTGGGAATGGGGCGAGGCGGCACAGGCGACGTTGACGACGCTCGCTACGCGCCTCGCACGCGACGGCGGTGCGGCCCTGATTCTCGATTATGGGTATCCCCGCAGCCACCCCGGCGACACCCTGCAAGCAGTGCGGCGGCACCAACCGGTGCCGGTGCTGGAGGCGCCGGGGGAGGCCGACATCACCGCCCATGTGGATTTCGAGGCGCTGGTGCGGGCCGCGCTCACGGCAGGCGCGCGGCCCCATGGCCCGGTGGAGCAGGGCGGCTGGCTGCGGGCACTGGGCATTGAGACGCGCGCGGAGCAGCTCAAGCGCGGGGCCGCCCCGGACCAGACGGCGGCCGTCGATGCGGCCTGCGACCGCTTGATTGGGCCAGATGGAATGGGCACCTTATTCAAGGTGTTGGCGGTAACCGGCCCTGGCCTGTCCGTACCGCCCGGTTTCGAGAGCGACGGATGAGCGTGCCCGCCCCTTTCCGCAGCAGCGACCTTCTCAACGGCACCGAAACCCTGCGCCACGGCTTCTGGTCGCGGCAAGGCGGCGTCAGCGAGGGCGTGTACGAGTCACTGAATTGCGGCCCGGGCTCGAATGACCATCCGGAACGGGTAGCGGAGAATCGGGGCCGGGCGATGGCCGCGCTCGGCCTGCCTGGCGACGCCCTGCGCACCGCCTATCAAGTCCATTCCCCGCATGTCGCGACCGTCGAAGACGGCGCCTGGTGCGGCGGGCCGCCGCAGGTCGATGCCCTCGTGACCCGCACCCGCGGCGTGGCGCTCGGCGTGCTAACCGCCGACTGCGGGCCGGTCCTTTTCGCCGACGCCGGAGCCGGGGTCATTGGCTGCGCCCACGCCGGCTGGCGCGGCGCCAAGGCGGGGGTACTGGAGGCCACCATCGATGCGATGGAAGGGCTGGGCGCAACGCGCGCCAACATGGCCGCTGTGCTCGGCCCATGCATCGGCCAATCCTCCTATGAAGTGGGCGCGGATTTCGCCGACGCCTTCATCGCCGACCATCCGGACCACACCCGCCACTTCGCGCCGGGCGAGCGCCCCGACAAGCGGCAGTTTGACCTGGCAGGATTTATCCTGACGCGGCTGCGCGGCACGGGGGTGGGGTCAGTCGGCCATGTTTCCGCCGACACCTGCGCTGATCCGGATTTCTTCAGCTACCGCCGCAACTGCCTCGACGGGATCGCGGATTACGGCCGCGGCCTGTCGGCCATAGCCCTGGCCTGAGCGCCCATGCCCTACATGATCATGTTCTTCGTGATTTTGATGGTGGGTTTGCTGGCCACATGCGTGCTGTAGCCACCCTCGCCGGGCTGCTGTTGCTGGCAGCCGCCTGCGCGCCGGTCCCTCGCCCGTTCGATCGCGCACCCGCGCCCGGCGGTCCGGTGCTGCCGGCGCATCTCGGCAACGACTCGGTCCTGGTACTGCCGGTTTCGGGAACCCCTGGCGACGGCGGCCTCGCCCTCGCCGGGGAGGTTGCCGCCCGGCTGCGCGATTCCGGCATACCAGCCACCGCCCGGCCCGACGGCGGCGGCGGCATGCGCATTGCCGGAGCGATCGAAAACGACGGACAGCCAGCCGATGGGGCTATCGTGCGCATCGCGATCACCTGGGAGCTGCGCTCCCGCACCGGCGCGACCGAGACCCTGGAAACCATCGGTGCTGTTCCGGCGGGTGAATGGGCCCTGGCCTCGCCGCTGGCGCTTTCGCAATTGGCGGCAGCCAGCGTGCCTGACCTGCTGGCCACGTTACGCCCGGATGCTCCGGCACCGCCGCCGGCAACGGACAGCCCGCCGGTCGCGCTGTGGAAGGTGGATGGCGCGCCCGGCGATGGCAGCGCGGCCCTGACCGCCGCCATGCGTCACGCCTTGCAGAAACGCGGCGTCAGCATCGCCACGGGGCAGGACGGCGCCGCGGTGCTGCTGGGCAGTGTCCACCGCATCCCTGCAGGGCCGGGCCGGGAGGAGATCGAAGTTCTGTGGACCCTGATCCGGCCTGATGGCAGCGAGTTGGGCCGCGTACGCCAGGCCAACACCCTGCCGGTCGGCCGGCTCGACGGTGTCTGGGGACCGGTAGCCGGGGCGGTTGCCGAGGCCGGGGCGGATGCCATCGCGGCGCTGATCGACGAAACGGTAGCCGCGCGGGCCGGAACCGCGCCTTAAGAGCGGGAAGGACGCTGCCGGTCGTTTACATCTAATTGTCACGTTGATAGATTGCGCCCGCCTCGCGCCGGGGCGGCTGGCGGGCCTCCAACAGGCCGGCTGCAGGGGAAGCCAGGACATGAAAATCGTCGCCTGTAACAGCAATCGGCCGCTTGCCGAATCGATCGCCGCCTATCTCAATATTCCGCTGACAAAAGCGAACATCCGGCGCTTTTCGGACATGGAAGTGTTCGTCGAGATTCTCGAAAACGTCCGCGGCGAGGACGTCTTCGTGATCCAGTCGACCTCGTATCCGGCGAACGACAACCTGATGGAGCTGCTGGTCACGCTGGACGCGCTGAAGCGCGGGTCGGCGCGCCGCATAACTGCTGTGATCCCGTATTTCGGCTACGCCCGCCAGGACCGCAAGTCGGGCCCGCGTACACCGATCTCGGCGAAGCTGGTCGCTAACTTGATCACCGAGGCGGGCGCCAACCGGGTTCTGACCATGGACCTGCATGCGGGACAGATACAGGGCTTCTTCGACATCCCGGTGGACAACCTGTTTGCCGCGCCGATCTTCAGCAACGACGTCGGCGAGACCTACGACAACGGCGACACCATCATTGTCTCACCGGATGTCGGCGGCGTCGTCCGAGCCCGGCTGATCGCGACGCGCGTGGAAGCCGATCTCGCAATCATCGACAAGCGGCGGGAACGCGCCGGCGTGTCCGAAGTGATGAACGTGATCGGTGATGTTGAAAAGCGTCGCTGCATCCTAGTCGACGACATCGTCGATTCCGCCGGTACCTTGTGCAACGCCGCCCAGGCATTGATCGACAGTGGTGCCAGCTCGGTTTCCGCCTATGTCACGCACGGGGTGCTGTCCGGCGGCGCGGTTGCCCGAGTCGCCGCCTCGCCGCTGGAGCAACTGGTGGTGACCGATAGCATCATGGCGACCGAGGCGGTTCGCGTCGCGCACAACATCCGCCAACTCACCATCGGCCCGCTCATGGCCGAGGCGGTGAAGCGAATCAGCGAGGAGAGCTCGGTCTCCAGCCTGTTCAAGTAGGCAAAACCGATATCGCCGCTGGTATTTGCCGGCGAAATCGATTAGCAAGACCACCGCGTGCCGGCACCCCTGGAGGCCGGCACTGGTTTTTTTGGCCCGCCGCGGCGGGTTTGAAGGAGAGAAACCATGTCTGACATTCGTGTCATTCCCGCGCAGCTGCGCGAGCGGGCAGGTAAGGGGGCAGCCCGTGCCGTACGCAACACCGGCTATGTGCCCGGCGTGATCTACGGCAATAAGCAAGACCCCGTTTCGATTTCCATCGAGCTTGGCGTGCTCGAGAAGGAGATCAACCAGCCTGGCGTGTTCGCCCGGCTGTTCGATGTGGAAGTGGGCGGCAACAAGCACCGCACGCTGCTGCGTGACCTGCAGGTCCACCCGGTGACCGACAAGGCGATGCATGTCGATTTCTTGCGCCTGTCGGCAGACGCCACCATCAATGTCGAGATCCCGGTGGTGTTCGAGAACGAGGACCAGTCCCCCGGTCTGGGCCGCGGCGGCGTGCTCAATGTCGTGCGCCACACGGTGGAGGTCATCTGTAAGCCGGAGGACATCCCCGAGCAGATCGTCTGCGATCTGTCGGGCCTGGAGATCGGCGACAGCTTCCATATCAGCGCCGTGGCGCTGCCGGATGGCGTGACCCCGTCGATCGACGACCGCGACTTCACCATCGCCACCATTGCCGCACCGACGGTGGTTGCCGAGGAAGCCGCCGAAGAGGCCGCCGAAGGCGAAGAAGCCGAGGCTGTCGAAGGCGAAGAGGCCGAGGCGACGGACGAGGACGGCGAGGACAAGGACGAGGGCTAACGGCCCTGACGGCGCCCGGGCCCTTGCCCGGGCGCCGTCCGCTTCTCTTCTCTCCCCCTCCGGCAGGTGTTCGCCATGCTGCTGTTCGCGGGTCTCGGCAATCCCGGCGCCAAGCACGCCGGCAACCGCCACAATGTCGGCTTCATGGCGATCGACGCAATCGCCGGGCGCCACGGGTTCAGCCCGTTCAAGACGCGCTTCTCGGGCCAGGCCGCTGAAGGCCGTCTGAACGGCGAGAAGGTACTGCTGCTAAAACCGATGACCTACATGAACGAGTCGGGCAGGTCCGTCGGCGCGGCACTGCGCTTTCACAAGCTGAGGCCTGCCCAGGTGGTGGTGTTCTACGACGAGCTCGACCTCGCGCCGGGCAAGGTGCGGGTGCGCACCGGCGGCGGTATTGCCGGCCACAACGGCCTGCGCAGCATCCGCAGCCACATCGGGCCGGACTTCCGCCGGGTGCGGATCGGCATCGGGCATCCGGGCGACAAGCGCCGTGTCCAGGGCCATGTGCTGCGTGATTTCCCCAAGTCCGAGCGCGCCTGGCTGGAGCCACTGCTCGACGGGATGGCGGGCCTCGCGCCGTTGCTCGCCGAGGGGAACGACAACGATTTCATGAGCAAGCTGGCCCAGGACACCGCCCCACCCCGCGCACCAGCGGCAAAGACGTCAGGCAAGCCGGCGGACAAGGCCGCGCCGGCGCGCGACACCTCGGCGCCAATGCCGGGCACGCCGGCCTTTACGGAAACCCTGCGCGCGCTGCGCGCGAAGATGGATGCCAAGCCCGCCCGCCCCCGGCGCGGCGGCGGAAAGAAAGGCTGAGATGGGCTTTACCTGTGGAATTGTCGGCCTGCCGAATGTCGGCAAATCGACCCTGTTCAACGCGCTCACAGCCACTGTCAGCGCCCAGGCCGAGAACTATCCATTTTGCACCATCGAACCGAATGCCGGCCGGGTAGCGGTGCCGGATCCGCGGCTCGATGAACTGGCGCAGATCGCCAAGTCGGCGAAGGTAGTACCCACCACACTCGATTTCGTCGATATCGCCGGCCTGGTGCGTGGCGCCAGCAAGGGCGAGGGCCTCGGCAACCAGTTCCTCGCCCATATCCGCGAGGTCGATGCCATCGCCCACGTCACCCGCTGCTTCGAGGATCCCGACGTGACCCATGTGGATGGGTCGGTTGATCCCTTGCGCGATATCGAGACCGTAGAGACGGAACTCCTGCTCGCCGATCTGGAAAGCATGGAGAAGCGGGTCGAACCGCTGACCAAGAAGGCACGCGGCGGCGACCGGGACGCCAAGGCGGAACTGGCCCTGGCAGAGCGCGTGCTGGCGGCGCTGCGCGAGGGCGCACCCGCGCGCACGGTTGCGCTGGAAGAGGCCGAGCGCAAGCTGTTCGCCGCCCTGCAGCTGCTGACCGCCAAGCCCGTCCTCTATATCTGCAACGTGGCGGAGAGCGATGCCGCCGATGGCAATGCCCAGTCTGCGCGGGTGGCGGAGCATGCCGCGGCCATTGGCGCGGGCGTCGTGGTGGTTTCTGCCGCCATCGAGGCAGAAGTCGCACAGCTTGATGATCCGGCGGAGCAGGCAGAGTTCCTGGCCGCCCTCGGCCTGGAGGAGACCGGCCTCGCACGGGTGATTCGCGCGGGCTACGATCTGCTCGACCTGATCACCTTCTTTACCGCCGGCCCTAAGGAAGCGCGGGCCTGGACAGTGGAGCGCGACGCCACCGCGTGGGACGCGGCCGGCTGCATCCACACCGACTTCCAGCGCGGGTTTATCTGCGCTGAGACGATTGGTTACGACGATTACGTCTCCCTCGGTGGAGAGCAAGCGGCCAAGGAAGCCGGCAAGATGCGCCAGGAAGGGCGCGACTACGGGGTCCGCGACGGCGACGTACTGCTGTTCCGCTTCAACGTTTGAGCCCTTCCCCGGCTGCGCTAGAGTCCGGCCAGCGCAATGCCGCATAAGAAGGAGGGCTCACCATGGGCGCGATGATCGAACTCACGGCCAGCGACGGCCACACCCTGGCTGCCTATACCGCCGGGCCGGCACCCGCTGGCACCAAGGGGCTGGTCGTTATCCAAGAGATCTTTGGGGTCAACAGCCATATGCGTAGGGTCTGCGACATGTATGCCGCCGAAGGCTATTCGGTGGTTGCGCCGGCGCTGTTCGACCGGGCCGAGCGCGGCGCGGAACTGGGCTATGAGGCCGAGGACATGACGCGCGGCCGCGAGCTGCGCAGCCAGGTGCCGGAGGCCGGCATGCTGGCCGATGTCGCGGCCGCCAAGGCACACCTCGCCGGTGCGTCATCGATTGGCATCGTTGGCTATTGCTGGGGAGGGTCGGTAGCCTGGCTGGGTAACACTCGTCTCGGCTTCGATGCGTCCTCAAGCTACTACGGCGGACAAATCGTCGATGCCCGCGAGGAAGCCGCGAATGGCCCGGCGATGATGCATTTCGGCACCGAGGACGCCTCGATTCCGATGTCAGACGTGGAGCTGATCCGCGCCGCCCAGCCGGGTGTGGCGATCCATGTCTATGAAGGTGCGCAGCATGGCTTCTGCTGCGACGACCGGGCGACCTTCAGCGCGCCGGACTGTCAGCAGGCCAACGAGCGGACGCTCGAATTCTTCGCCAGGGTGTTGGGCTAGAGAACCCGGCCGGCCACTGCGTCGAGGCGCGCCGCGACCGCCGGGTCGCGGGCGTCCGGCGCGGTAATCAGCGCCGCGTCCAGCGCCCGGTCGCAGCCATGCGGACACGGGAATGGCCGGTCGGCGAGCGCCGGCACAACCGCACGCACCAGGGCGCGCGCCTTGTCGGCATTGGCCAGCAACACCGCGATGACCGAGTCGACCGATACCGCATCGTGACCCGGATGCCAGCAGTCGTAGTCGGTCACCATGGCCACGGTGGCGTAGCAAAGCTCCGCCTCGCGGGCGAGCTTGGCCTCGGGCATGTTGGTCATGCCGATGACGTCGCATCCCCACGACCGGTAGAGTTCGGATTCAGCCAGAGATGAGAATTGCGGGCCTTCCATCGCCAGGTAGGTGCCGCCGCGCACGATGGGGATGTCCAGCCCGCCGGCGGAGGCTTCCAGCCCGTCGCCAATGCGCGGGCACACCGGATGGGCCATGGAGACATGTGCAACCAAGCCGGTGGAGAAGAAGCTCTTTACACGCGCGAAGGTCCGGTCGATGAACTGGTCCACCAGCACGAAAGTGCCCGGTGACAGCTCTTCCTTCAGCGAGCCTACCGCACTGACCGAGATGACATCGGTTACGCCGACGCGCTTCAGGGCATCGATGTTGGCGCGGAAGTTCAGCTCGGACGGCGGAACCCGGTGGCCACGGCCATGGCGCGGCAGGAACACCATGTCGACACCGTCCAACGTCCCGAACAGCAGCTCATCCGACGGCGTGCCAAAGGGCGACTCGACCGCTTCCCAGCGGGCGTTCTCCAGGCCCTCGATATCGTAAACGCCACTGCCGCCGATGACGCCGATGACGGCGCGGTCTGCCACGGTGCGCTCCCGTCCGGCTCTAGTGGACGTCCGCCCAGATCTTGCGCTTGGTGGCATAGAGCATGCCGGCCAGCACGATCAAGAACAGGATGACCTTGATACCCATCTGCTTGCGTGTCGCCAGATGCGGCTCCGACGCCCACATCAGGAACATGGTGACGTCATGGGCCATTTGTTCGACCGTGGCGGGCGTGCCGTCGCTGTACTCGACAGCGTCCTCCAGCAGCGGCGGCGCCATGGCGATCTGATGGCCGGGATAATACTCGTTGTAATAGATCCCGAGGGGCATCTCTGAACCGTCCGGCGCGGTATCACGGTAGCCCACCAGCAAGGCGTGGATGTAGTCAGCGCCGCCGGCGCGGGCGTCGACGACGACCGACAGGTCCTTCGGATAGGCGCCGTTGTTGGCAAACTGCGCAGCCGCCTTGTTGGGGAACGGGGAGACGAACCGGTCCGACGGACGCGCCGGGCGGGTGAACATCTCGCCCTCGTCGTTCGGACCGTCTGTGACCTCGTACTCCGCCGCGATCGCCTCCACCTGCTCCTGCGAGAAGCCGATGTCGGCAAGATGCCGGTAGGACAGCAGGGCCATGGCGTGGCAGCCCGAGCACACCTCCTTGTAGACCTGGAAGCCGCGCTGAGCGGAGGCCAGATCATAGGTGCCGAAGATGCCGTTGAATGACCAGTCCCTGGCCGGGGCCGGCGGTGCCTTGCCGGCCGCATGGGCGTCATCGGCAGGCAGGGCGATCAGGGCAAGCGCGGCGATGCCCGCAACAGCGAGAGAGCGCAACATCACGGTTTCTCCATCGTCTGCGCAGCCCCTGTGGCCGCTGTTCCGCCGCCGAGCACCGAGGCGGATATGCTCTCGGGCCGCGGCCGCGGCGTCTCGAACCAGCCCAGCAGCGGCAAAAAGAGCAGAAAATGCAGGAAGTACAACGCTGTCGCGATCTGGCTGATGATCACGTAGATGCCTTCCGCCGGCTTGGCGCCGCACCAGCCAAGAAGCACGCACACGGCAGCGAAGATCCAGAAGAACTGCCGGGCGATCGGCCGGTAGCGCGAGCTGCGCACTGGCGAAGTGTCGAGCCACGGCAGGGCAAACAGGATCAGGATGGAGGCGAACATCACGATCACGCCGCCCAGCTTCGCTTCGATCAGGACGATGCCGGTGAACGGGATGCTGATGTCGAACGTGATGGCACGCAGCATCGCGTAGAACGGCAGGAAGTACCATTCCGGCACGATATGCGGCGGCGTGACCAGGGAGTCGGCGCGGATGTAATTGTCCGCATGACCCAGCGCGTTGGGCGCATAGAACACGAACATCGCCCACAGGATCAGGAACAGGGTCAGGCCGACGGTGTCCTTGATCGTGTAGTAGGGATGGAACGGGATCGTGTCCTGCGGGCCCTTCGGCTCGATGCCGGTCGGGTTGTTCGACCCATGCACATGCAGCGCCCAGACATGGAAGAAGACCACGCCGACGATGACGAACGGCAGCAGATAGTGCAGCGCGAAGAAGCGCTTCAGGGTCGGGTTATCGACCGCGAAGCCGCCCCACAGCAGGGTAACGATCTGGTCGCCGACAATGGGAACAGCGCCGAACAGCTGGGTGATGACGGTGGCGCCCCACAGGCTCATCTGGCCCCAGGGAAGCACGTAGCCCATGAAGGCGGTGCCCATCATCAGCAGCAGGATGACCACGCCGAGCATCCACAGCAGTTCGCGCGGCGCCTTGTATGAGCCGTAATAAAGGCCGCGGAACATGTGGATATAAACGGCGAGGAAGAACATGTGGGCGCCGTTCATATGGATGTAGCGGATCAGCCAGCCATAATTCACGTCGCGCATAATCAGCTCGACGCTGTCGAACGCGTGATCCGCATGCGGCACGTAATGCATCGCCAGGAAGATCCCAGTGACGATCATCACCATCAGGATGACCATGGCGATAGCGCCGAAGTTCCAAAAGTAATTGAAGTTCTTCGGGGTCGGGAATTCAGCGTATTCCCGGGTCATCAGGCTGAAGACCGGCAGCCGGTAATCGATCCACTCGATCACCGGGTTGTTGAAGGAGGTTCTGTTGCCGTGGGCCATTAATCGCGTCTCCTAACCGATCCGAACGGTCGTGTCGTCGAGGAACTCCAGCGGCGGAACCGGTAGGTTCGCGGGCGCCGGGCCCTTTCGGATGCGTCCGGACGTGTCGTAATGCGAGCCGTGGCAGGGGCAGAACCAACCACCGTAGTCACCCTTGCTCTCACCAGACTTATTGCCCAGCGGGATGCAGCCAAGGTGGGTGCAGACGCCGACCACGATCAGCCACTCGGGGCGGCTGGCGCGGGCTTCGTCAGTTTCGCTATCGGGGAGCAGCTCCAGGTCCACGTCTCGCGCTTCCGTAATCTCGGCCTCTGTACGGCGGCGGATGAAGACCGGTTTTTTCTGCCATTCGACAGTGATCGTCTGACCGACCTCGATGGCGGACATATCGACAGTGGTCGTGGACAGGGCCAGCACGTCGCGCGAGGGATTCATGCTGTGGATGAAGGGCCAGGCGAAGGACGCAATACCGACGCCGGCAACCGCGCCGGTGGCCAGATACAGGAAATCGCGGCGCGTTTCTCCGCTGCCTTCTGGCCCTTCACCTTGCGTCCCCTTGGGCGCCGAGTCTGTCATGCTGTCTCTCCCCCAGCCTTCCGGGCGCTCCGGATGGCTCGAAATTCGCTCTCAATTGGGCGCGCCGGCGGCGGCGCGCGCTTCGGTATACTCAAAGAAAGTACTGGCGACAAGCGCGCCTTCGGCTTTTCTCAAGGGATTTCAAGGCTCCAGCTACAGCCCGCAAGATCGATCCCGGCAGCACCCGCAACGTTGTGGCCGCATAGCGTTGCGGAGCCGCGGGCGATCGTGTTGGGTATCGGTACCGCGCGGCGTACGCTGCCAGCGGCGGGGAGCGACGGGCCCCAGGCAGACCCGGCGGGAGACAAGAATGCCGCAGACCGAATTGATTGAGGAGCGCAAACAGCGCGCCAGCGCGTGGTTCCAGGAATTGCGCGACGATATCTGCGCCGCCTTCGAGGCGATCGAGGACGACCATGCCGGCCCCAATGCGGAAAAGCCTGCAGGCCGGTTCGAGCGCACGGCGTGGGAGCGCGGCGCGGACGGCGGCGGCGGCGTGATGTCGGTGATGCGCGGCCGTGTGTTCGAAAAGGTTGGTGTGAACTTTTCTGCCGTGCACGGCGAATTTTCCGAGGAGTTCCGCGCGCGGATCCCCGGCGCGTCAGAGGACCCGCGCTTCTGGGCCAGCGGCATCTCGCTGGTCGCGCATATGTGCTCGCCAAAGGTGCCGGCGGTGCATATGAACACCCGGATGATCGTGACCACCCAATCGTGGTTCGGTGGCGGCGCCGACCTGACCCCGATGGTGCCGGACGAGGCGGACACGGCGGCCTTCCATGCCGCCCTGCGCGCGGCCTGCGACGCCCATGACCCGGACTACTATCCGCGCTTCAAGGAATGGTGCGACCGCTACTTCTACCTGCCGCACCGGGAAGAACCGCGCGGCGTCGGCGGAATCTTCTACGACAACCTGGATACCGGCGACTGGGAGGCCGACTTCGCCTTTACCCGCGATGTCGGCCGCGCCTTCCGCGACGGCTATCCGCCGATCGTACGCCGTCATTTCGACAAGGACTGGAGCGCCGAGGAACGCGAGCATCAGCTGATCCGGCGCGGCCGCTACGTGGAGTTTAACCTGCTCCATGACCGCGGCACCCAGTTCGGCCTGAAGACCGGCGGCAACACGGAAGCCATCCTGATGTCGATGCCGCCAGAGGTGCGCTGGCCCTAGGCCTCTCCGATCAGGGCGCGCAACCGGACCAGGCAGGACTCCCGGTCGTCACTGAAGCCGCGGTCGACCCACCAGGCCTCGACCGCGGCGAGTAGATCCCCGACCCGCGGACCGGCTGCCACGCCGAGCGCTGTGACGTCTCGCCCCTTCAGGGGGAAAACCGGAGCACGCCAGCGCGCCAGCGCCGCGCGTAGGCCCGCCCAGTCACCGCCGTCGGGCGCCTCTGCCCAGCGCAAGAGCAAGCGGTCGCCCGCCGCCTCGCGCCCAGCGTCATAAACTGTGCGGTGCCAGCCGCCGACGTCGTCGGCCGCCGCGTCCGGGCCGGGTGCCAGCATCGCGGTAAGGCGGCGTCCTTGCGCGTTTGACAGGCGCAACCGCTCGGCGGCCCCTGCCGCGGCGGCCCCGTCAGCAAGCAGCGCGCCGAGCCGCAGCAGCGCGTCGGGCTCAGCGCTCGTCGGCAGAGTCAGCAGGGCCGCAAGGCGGTCGAATCGGTCCGCGCCGGCCAGGGCATGGGGCAGCACGCCGCGATTTGCCATCAGCCGCAAGGTCGGCACCGGATCGGGCGCTTCGAGCAGGCGCAGCATCTCGTTGCGGATGCGCTCGCCGGACAGTTCGCCGAGCGCCGCCGCCTGTGCGCACGCCGCCTCGAGCCCGGCCGCGTCCGGCGGCCCCGCGGCAAAATGGGCGTGGAATCGGAAGAACCGCAGCAGGCGCAGCCGGTCTTCGGTGATGCGCTGACCGGGATCGCCGACGAAGCGCACCCGGCGCGCGGCGAGATCGGCGAGCCCACCGCAGAAATCATGCACGGTGACATGACCGCCATCGGGCGGGTCGGCGTAGAGCGCGTTGATGGTGAAGTCGCGCCGCGCGGCATCTGCCGCCCAGTCGCCAGTGAAGGCGACCTTGGCGTGGCGGCCGTAGGTCTCGACATCCCGGCGCAGGGTGGTGATCTCGAAATGCGCCCCCTCAATGACCGCGGTGACCGTGCCATGGTCGATGCCGGTCGGCACGATATGCACGCCGGCGGGCTCCAGCGCAGCCGTGACCGTGCCGGGCTCCGCCGGGGTCGCGACATCAATGTCCTTCGCGGTGCGTCCCAGGATGGCGTCGCGCACGCAACCGCCCGCGAAGCGGCAGACGATGCCAGCGGACGCAGCAGCGTTGAGCAGCGCCGCGGTCTGCGGCGCCGACATCCAGGCGGGGGCAGCGATGCGGGTGGTCTCGGCCATGGCCAGAGACTACCCCAAGGCCTGCCGGTGCGTCAGTCGATCCGGCCCGGCACGATGCGGCCGTCTTCCAAACGCGCCGGCTCATAATCGTCGCCGGGCTGGCCGCCGGTGATGAACGCGATGGTGAACAGCACCCCAGCCGCCAGCACCACGCCGGAGCCGAACAGCAGAATCCAGGGCGTGCGCTCCCACGATGGCATCTCGCCCTCTGGCACCGCGCGTGCCCGGAACCGGGCATAGAGCATCCACAGCACATAGATCACCGTGGGCAGCAGCAGCGGCACGAGGTAGTAGATCGCGGTACGGATCATCGGGCGTTCCCATCCTCCTCTTCGAACAGCAGGCGGCTGAGGCCGACCAGGATGGCCGCCGTCGCGCCCCAGATCAGCCGGTCTCCGTAGCCGATCGTGTAGTAGCGCCGCCGCCGTCCATCGCGGACATGGCTGGCGCGGCGATGATTGCGCGGTGCCATCACATGCGACAGCGGCACCTCGAATATGTCGGCCACTTCGCCGGGGTCGGGCCGCAGCGCAAAAGGTGGCCGCACCAGGCCGACCACCGGCACGATGCGGTAGCCGGTCCCGGTCACGTAGCTGCCGAGGCGGGCCAGCAGCTCGACCGCATCACCCGCGATACCGACCTCTTCCTCGGTCTCGCGCAACGCGGCGGCGGCGGCACTGCCGTCGTGGCTTTCGATCCGCCCGCCGGGAAAACTGATTTGTCCTGCGTGGGAACCCAGATGCGCCGCCCGTTCGGTCAGCAGCACCGAGAGGCCCTCGGGACGGTCGACCAGCGGCACCAGCACGGCGGCCTCGACGAGGGCGCCTGCCTCCTCTTCGCTGACATAACCGGCGATGTCGACCGGGGGCGCCGGCGCCGAGGGCGCATGGGGCTCGGGCTGGTCAGCGAGCCGCCGGGCGAGCCAATCCGGGTTCAGGCCTCTTCCAGTTTGCCGAGAGGGAAGAAATCGCTGCCGCTCCATACTCCGAATAGCTTCTCGCCGTTGATCTCTTCCTCATGGCCATGGGCGACCAGCTCGTAATAGACCGACCGGGAGATGCGCGCCTCAAGCCCATCGCGGACATGAATATAGGGGCGCGGTTCGCCGGTTTCGGTATCGAAGGCAACACGAATCGGGCAATCGGCACCGGCGCTGACGCATTCGTCGACATTGGTGCGGAAACTGAGCACCTGATCGGGCCCGTTCTTGCAGCAAAACATCTCTACCGCCACGAACGGCGCATCCTCGACCTGAATCCGGCCCATCTCCGCCGGGGTGATCAGCCAATACTCGCCATCTTCGCGGCGCTGCAGCACCGAGGCGAACAGACAGACCAGCTCTTTCCGGCCGATCGGCGAGCCCTGGTAGAACCAAGTACCGTCTCGCGCAATGCGCATATCGATGTCACCACAATTTTGTGGCGGACGGCGTGGCGGCAGAGGCTTGCAAAGCGGCTCGCCCGCCACATTTTGATTCGGACTCGGTCGTGATGCTTCGTTCTTCATGGCGAGTGTTTATATAGGACCTGTCGCCTCAATTCATACCGCCAGAGAGGATGCTGTGACCGTTTCCGTTACCGAACAAGACCCTGACAAGGTTCCGGCGTCCCTCGTCGCCGAGATCGAAGTGCTCGGCAAGCGCATGGCCGAGGTCCGTGCCCGCGTCGGTCGCATTATCTTCGGTCAGACCCATGTGGTCGACGAATCACTGATCACCCTGCTCGCCGGCGGTCACGTCTTGCTGATCGGCGTACCCGGACTCGGCAAAACGCGCCTGGTTGAAACCTTGGGGTCGGTTCTGGGCCTGGACACCAACCGGGTGCAGTTCACCCCGGACCTGATGCCTGCCGATATCCTGGGCTCCGAGGTGCTGGAGGAAGGCGAGGGCGGGCGCCGCTCATTCCGCTTTATTCCCGGCCCTGTATTCACGCGCTTGCTGATGGCCGACGAAATCAACCGTGCCAGCCCGCGCACCCAGTCCGCCTTGCTGCAGGCGATGCAAGAGGGCCGTGTGTCGATCGCCGGTCACGATCACCCGCTGCCCCAGCCGTTCCACGTGCTGGCGACCCAGAATCCGTTGGAGCAGGAAGGCACCTACCCGCTGCCGGAAGCGCAGCTCGACCGCTTCCTTCTGCAGATTGATGTCGGCTACCCCGATGAGGCGGCGGAACGGCAGATGCTGATGGCGACCACCGGCGCGGAGCAGGAAACCGCCGTGCAGGTGATGTCGGCCGAGGACCTCATGGCCGGACAGCAGCTGGTCCGCCGGGTGCCTATTGGTGACGGCGTGATGCAGGCGATCCTGACCTTGGTGCGCGGCTGCCGCCCGGAGGTCTCTGAGATCGACGATGTGCGCCGGCATGTCGCTTGGGGCCCGGGCCCGCGTGCCAGCCAGGCGCTGGTGCTCGCTGCGCGCGCCCGTGCGGTGCTTGAGGAGCGGCTCTCGCCGTCGATCGATGATGTGCTGGCACTGGCCCATCCGGTGCTGCGCCACCGCATGGCTCTGAACTTCACCGCCCGCGCCGACGGTATCCGGATCACCGATATCATCGACCGCGTATGCCAGGACCTGGCTTGAGGGCGCGGCGCGGGCGATGAACGAAGGTCGGCTGCAGACGGCATATCGCGCGGAATCGCTGGCGGCGGTGTTCCCACCGCTGCTGGTCGCCGCTGAGCATGTCGCCAGCACCGTGGCGCAAGGCGTCCACGGACGCCGCCGCGCGGGCCAAGGCGAGTCGTTCTGGCAGTTCCGCCGCTTCCAGCCCGGGGACCAGATCAACCGTATCGACTGGCGCCGTTCGGCGAAGTCCGACCGGGTCTATATCCGCGAGCATGAATGGGAAGCGGCACAAAGCGTCTGGCTGTGGCGTGACGGGTCGCGCTCAATGGACTACCGCTCCGCCGATGCCCTGCCGACCAAGCTGGAGCGGGCCTCGCTGCTGCTGCTTGCGGCGACGTCGCTGCTGCTGCGCGCCGGTGAACGGGTCGCCCTGCTGGGCAGCGGCGCGCTGCCGGCCAATGGCGCTGGCGTTCTGGACCGGATCAGCCGCGGTATCGACCCGGAAGGGCCGGCGGCGCGGACCGACGACAGCCTGCCGGCGTTCGCACCGCTGCCGCGCTACGGCTCACTGCTGATGGTCGGAGACTTCCTGGACCCGCCAGAGGATATCGACAAGCTGGTAGGCCGCTTTGCTGCGCGGGGTGTGCGCGGCCATATCGTGCAAGTGCTGGACCCGGCGGAGCTCGAACTCCCGTTCGGCGGGCGCGTCCGCTTCGAGGGCTTGGAAGACGAGGGATCGGCGCTGATCCCGCGCGTCGAGAGCATTCGCGACCAGTACGACCGACGCCTGCGCGCCCAGCAGGCGGCGCTCGATGCGATCGCGCGCCGCTTCGGCTGGACCTACATCATCCACGGCACCGACCAGCCGCCGCAGGTGCCACTGCTCTCGCTGTATATGGCGATGAGCGGCGAAGCGGGGCTGTAGGCCATGTGGACCATCGGCCCCCTCGCCTTCGCGGTGCCCTGGATGCTGGCGGCGCTCGCCACGTTGCCGGTGATCTGGTGGTTGCTGCGCATTACCCCGCCGTCGCCCAAGCAGATCCGGTTCCCAGCGATCCGCCTGTTGTTTGGCCTCAACCCGGAAGAAGAGACACCCGCCAATACGCCGCTCTGGCTGCTGCTGATGCGCCTTGCAATGGCGGCGCTGCTGATCACGGCTCTGGCACAACCGCTGCTCAACCCGTCCGCCGACCTGACCGGCGATGGCCCGGTCGTCCTGGTGATCGACGACGACTGGTCCTCAGCGCGTGACTGGGAGGCGCGGCGGGTCACCATCGACAACGTCCTCGACATGGCCGAGCGCGACCGGCGCCAGGTGCTAGTGATGACCAGTGCGCGGACCGACCGCACCGATGCGGACGCGCCGCCCGAACCGATGTCCCCGGAGGATGCCCGCCGCCTCGTCGGCGCGCTGTCGCCGAGCCCCTGGGCAGTGGACCGGCAAGCGCTGATCGACCGGATCGACCAGTTGCCACTCGACGGTCCGGCCAACGTTTTCTGGTTCAGTAATGGGCTTGACGACGGCCTGGCCTCCCAGCTCTCGACACGCCTCGCGGAGATGGGCTCGCTGCGGGTGTTCATGGAGGGCGCGGAACGCCCGGCCCTTGTGCTGCGCGCGCCCGAGGGCGATGCGGCGGGCCTGGTGGTGCGCGCGTCGCGCAGCCATCCGGGTGCGGCTGAGCCAGTGCAGATTGTTGGCCGCGGTACCGACGGCCGGGTGCTAACCCGCCAGCCGCTGGTTTTCGAATCCGGCGAGGCTGATGCCAGCATCCAACTCGCCGTGCCCCAGGAGGTCCGCAACCGACTGGCGCGGATCGAGATCGAGAACCATCGTCACGCCGCCTCGGTCGTACTGCTCGACGAACGCTGGCGCCGCCGCCCGGTGGGCCTGGTTTCGGGCACACCAGCGGGTGCAGACCAGCCCCTACTGGGCAACCTCTTCTACCTTGACCGCGCGCTCCGGCCGTTTACCGAGTTGCGCCGCGGTCAGGTGCTGGAACTGCTGGAGCGGGACATTGCGGTCATCGCGCTTGCCGACCTCGCGACCTTGACCGACGCCGAGCGCGATGCCCTGGAGGCCTGGGTTGCGACGGGCGGCGTGCTCGTGCGGTTTGCTGGCCCGCAACTGGCACGCGGCGCCGATAGCCTGCTGCCGGTGCGGCTGCGCGCCGGGGACCGCATCCTCGGCGGCGCGATGTCCTGGTCGGAGCCAGTCCCCCTGGCGCCGTTCCCCGAGACCGGCCCGTTCCGGGCGCTGGAGATCCCCGACGATGTACTGGTGCGCCGGCAAGTGCTGGCAGAACCGTCCCTCGACCTCACGGCAAAGACCTGGGCGCGGCTGCGCGACGGCACCCCGCTGGTCACCGGCGACCGGCGCGGCGACGGCTGGGTCATCCTGTTCCACACCACCGCGAACGGCGACTGGTCGAGCCTGCCGCTGTCGGGCCTTTTCGTCGGCATGCTCCGGCGGATCGTCGATCTCAGCCACGGGGTCGTCGAAGGCGGCAGCACCCAGCCGCTGCCCCCGCTGCTGTCGGTGGACGGCTTCGGCGGACTCGGCGCGCCGCCGCCGGGCGCGCGCGTGATCGCCGCCGACGCCATCGCCGAGGCGATCCCGGGACCAATCCACCCGCCGGGCTTTTACGGCACCGACGCGGTGCGCCGGGCGCTCAATCTCGGACCCGTCACTGGTGAACTGCGCCCGATCATCGAACTACCCGCAGGCGCAGTGCGCCTGCCGTACAGCGGCCGCAGCGCGACCAGCCTGATGCCATGGCTGCTGGCAGCGGTGCTGCTGCTCGCAGCCGCCGACGTCTTCGCCAGCCTCTACCTGCGCGGCCTGCTGCGCCGGTCCGATGGTATGGCCGTGGCGCGTTCCGCGGCGGTGCTGACAGTGCTGCTCGGGGCCGGTCCGGCGCTTGCCCAAGGTACACAGCCCGACCGCCCGCGCGAGTTTGCCGCGACGCTTGAGACCAGCCTCGGCTACGTGATCACCGGCGATACATTGGTCGACAACACCAGCCGCGCGGGACTCGCGGGGCTTGGCCGGAACGTGAACGACCGCACCGCCGTGGCGCTGGCGCCGCCGCTCGGCGTCGACCTGGAACGCGACGAACTGGCCTTCTTCCCGCTGCTCTATTGGCCGACCGTCGCGAATCAGCCAACCCCCTCGGCAAACGCGATCCGCCGCCTCAACGAGTATCTCGAATTCGGCGGCATCATCCTGTTCGACACCCGCGACCGCAATGGCGGCGGGACGTCTCCCTTCAGCAGCAGCCGGGAGGGTGTCGATGCCTTGCGCCGGCTGACCGCGGGACTGCGCATGCCGGCGCTGACGCCGATACCCGAAGACCATGTGCTGAGCCGCTCGTTCTATCTGCTGCAGGATTTCCCGGGCCGCTGGACCGGCGACACCTTGTGGCTCCAGCGCGACGTCGACCGCGCCAACGACAGCGTTTCCTCGGTCATTATCGGCAGCCATGACTGGGCCGCGGCTTGGGCGACGGGTGCCGATGGGCGGCCACTCTACGCAGTGGTGCCCGGCGGCCCGCGCCAACGCGAGTTGTCGTACCGCTTCGGCATCAACCTGGTGATGTACGCGCTGACCGGAAACTACAAGGGCGACCAAGTGCACGTCCCGATCATCCTGGAGCGGCTTGGCCAATGACCCAGAGCGTCACCAACATTGTGTTTGCGCCGATGCTGCCGGCCTGGCTGCTCGCCGGGCTGCTGGCCCTCGCCGCCATCGCCATTGGCTTCTCGCTGTGGCGCCGGGCGCGCGGCATGTGGCCGCGGATTCTCGCGCTCAGCGTACTTGCGGTGGTGCTGCTGAACCCGCTGGCGGTGCGCGAAAGCCGCCAGCCATTGACCGATGTAGCGCTGCTGCTGGTCGATGACAGCCTGAGCCAGCGCATTGGCGAGCGCTCCCTGCAGACTGAGATGGCCCTCGCCGAACTGCGCGAGGAGCTTGAGGACATCGCTGACCTGGACGTGCGGGTGGTGCGCGCTGGCAGCAATGGTCCTGGCGACGGCAGCAGCGCATCGCGGGGCCGTGGCACCCGGCTGGTAACGGCCATGGAACAGGCGCTGGCGGAAATCCCTCAGGACCGTCTGGCTGCCGTGGTGGCGATCACCGACGGACAGGTACACGACTTGGCGGACGGCGAGATCGAGAATGCGGCGCCTGACGGGCCGCTGCATGTACTGCTGACCGGCGAGAAGGGTGAACTGGACCGCCGGCTGTCGGTCGTGCGTGCGCCGAGCTTCGGCATCGTCGGAAGATCGGTGCCGATCACCATTCGCGTCGATGATCTGCATGGCGGTGCCGGGCGCGCCTCGGTGCTGCTGCGCCAGGGCGACGCGGAGCCGCTGCAGGTACCGGTGACCCTGGGCCAGGAGCACACTGTCGAAGTACCCATCGACCATGCCGGTCCGGTACTCGTGGAGCTAGCCGCGGAGCCGATCCCCGGCGAACTGGCTGAGCAGAACAACCGCACCGTGGTCACCGTGAATGGCGTCCGCGACCGGCTGCGCGTGCTGCTGGTCTCCGGCCAGCCGCATCAGGGCGAGCGCACCTGGCGGCGGCTGCTGAAAGCGGACCCATCCGTCGACCTTGTCCACTTCACCATCCTGCGCCCGCCGGAGAAGGACGACCTGACGCCGCTGAACGAGCTGGCGCTGATCACCTTCCCGATCCGCGAGCTGTTCCAGGTGAAGCTGCATGAGTTCGACCTGATCATTTTCGACCGCTACCGCTTCCGCGGCGTGCTACCGCGGGTCTATCTGCAGAATATCGCCAATTACGTCGAAGATGGCGGCGCGGTGCTGCTGTCGGTCGGGCCGGACTTCGCTACCCCGTTCAGCCTGCACCGCACCCCGCTGTCTTCGGTGCTGCCGGCGGAGCCGACCGGACAGGTCACCGAGACCCCCTTCCGGCCAACGATCTCCGATGTCGGACGCCGCCATCCGGTCACCGCCGACCTGCCCGAGACCAATGCCGAGGGCGATCCCTGGGGCCGCTGGTACCGGCAGATCGACGCCACAAACGTGCGGGGCGCGCCGCTGCTCAACGGCGCGCGGGACAACCCGCTGTTGCTGCTCGACCGCCTTGGCGAGGGTCGCATCGCGCTGATGCTGAGCGATCATATCTGGCTGTGGTCGCGCAACTATGACGGCGGCGGACCGCAGGCCGAATTGCTGCGCCGGCTGTCGCATTGGCTGATGAAGGAACCGGACCTTGAGGAGGAAGCCCTGCGCGCCCGAGTCGAGGGCGACCGCATGACCATCCGCCGACGCAGCCTGGAACCCTTCGATACCCCGGTCACCGTCACCGCGCCCTCGGGCGAGGAACAGACAGTGGAGACCGAGGCCGTTGCCCCCGGGATCGAACAGGCTGTGATCCAGGTTGGCGAGCCGGGGCTCTACCGCCTATCGGATGCCCGCGCCACGGCATTCGCCGCCGTGGGTACGGCCAATCCGCTGGAATTCGATGATCTGCGCGCCACCGGCGAGAAGCTGGCGCCACTGTCGCAGGCCAGCGGCGGCGGGGTGTTCTGGCTTGCCGACGGCGGCTTGCCGGAGATTCGCCGGGTCGCTACAGGCCGCGATACCGCAGGGCGAGACTGGCTCGGCCTGCGCGCCAACGAGGACTATGTAGTCACTGGGGTTGAGACTGTCCCACTCCTGCCCGGCCTGCTGGTGCTCTTGCTGGCGCTTGGCGGGCTGATGCTGGCCTGGCGGCGCGAGAGCGCCTAACCGGGCGCAGCGCGCCAGCACCACAAAAGGCGGGCTGAGCCAAGGAGGACCCGATGGGATTGCTTGTCGACGGCGTCTGGCATGACCGCTGGTACGATACCCGGGCCAACGGCGGCGCCTTCAAGCGAAGCGAGAGCCAGTTCCGCAATTGGATCACCGCGGACGGCGCCAGCGGTTTTCCGGCAGCAGCGGGCCGCTACCACCTCTATGTCTCACTGGCTTGCCCCTGGGCACACCGCACCCTGATCTTTCGGGCGCTCAAGGGGCTGCGGGACGCCATCGGCGTGTCCTATGTGCAGCCGCTGATGGGCGAGCAGGGCTGGACATTTGCGGAGGGTGCAGACCCAGTTAACGGCGCCAGCGCGGTGCACCAGCTCTACACCACCGCTCAGCCCGACTACAGCGGGCGCGCCACGGTGCCGGTGTTGTGGGACAAGACTGGCCGCACCATGGTCAGCAACGAATCGGCAGAGATCATCCGCATGTTCAACAGCGCCTTCGATGCGCTGCCGAACGTGCGGGACGATCTGGATTTCTATCCCGAAGCGCTGCGCGGCGAGATCGATACGGTCAACGCGCGCATCTACGACTGCGTCAACAACGGCGTCTACAAGGCCGGCTTCGCCACCACGCAGACAGCCTATGAAGGGGCCTTCGATGCCCTGTTCGAGACACTGGACTGGCTGGAGGGGCGCCTGGCGGGGCAGCGCTATGTTGCCGGCGACCGGCTGACCGAGGCGGACTGGCGGCTGTTCACCACCCTGGTGCGCTTCGACTCGGTCTATCACGGCCACTTCAAGTGCAACCTGCGCCGGCTGGCCGATTATCCGAACCTGTGGGCCTACACCCGAGAGCTTTACCAAGTGCCCGGAGTGGCGGAGACGGTCGATCTACCCCATGCCAAGCAGCATTACTACGAGAGCCACAAAACGGTGAACCCCACCGGCGTGGTGCCTAAGGGGCCGGCGCTGGACTTCACCGCACCCCACGGACGCGAGGCGCTTCAGGCCGCCTAGCGCCGCCTATCCGTCCAGTGCGAACTCGGCGACCAGCGGAGCATGGTCGCTGTCAGCGACGCTCCCGGAAGCCGATTCCTCGAGATCAGCATTGTCGATCGTCACATCCCGCAAGCCCGCAAGCAGGCGCGGCGAGGCGAGGATATGGTCGAGCATCAGGCGCCGCCCTTCGTAAATCACGCTGTAGCGCTGCGCGTCCGGTACCGAGGCCTCGACCGGCGTCAGCAGGCGCTCGCCAAGCGCCGCCGTGCCCCTGCCGCCATCCCCGCGCAGCAGGCGCAGCGGCACCTCACGGTCGTCCGCGTTGAGATCGCCGCACACGGCGATCAGTGCCCCCAGGTCGCGATCAAATACGCCCTCCACCGCCAGGCGTGCTTCCAGCGCCTGTCCGGCCCGCTTCACCGCAGCGATGAAGAAGCCCTCCGCCCAGCCCGACAGGGTGCGCCAGCGGCCATGGTCCTTCTGGCCAGGCACGAACGCCGCGCGGGGCGCGCGCAGATGCAGGTTGAAGACATGCAGCGGCTGTCCGCCCGGCAGGACGACCTCGGCGGTCTGAACCGGCCGGTCCCAGACCAGCGGCACGGGATCGTCCCCCGTCGAGGCAGTCAGCGCGGCGTAGTCAGGGGGCGGCACCATGCCATGCCATAGCTGCGATGCCTCGGTGATGGGATAGCGGCTGACCAGCGCCAAATTATGGCGTTCGGCCGGCCCCACCTCCGCCCGGTTGCGGGTCACCGCGCATGCAAAACCGGCATAAGCTGTCGCCGCGAGCAGCCGGTCCAGGGCAGCCGTGACGCGGGGGCGGCCCTTGCCGCCGGGCTCCGCGCACACCTCTTGCAAGCACAGGATATCGGCGCGCAGCCGGTCCATTCGTGGTGCCAAGGCGGCAATCCGCCGGTCGAGCGCGGTGGCATCGCCGGCCTCAAGAGATTCGAGATTGAAGCTGGCGATCCGCAAGGTCCTGGTCATCGCCCGGCGTCCCGCAGTTGAAACAAGCGCGTCATCGGCATATCTAGCAGGCGGGACGGCGGCAGCAAGCCATCCGCAGAAAACTGGGAAACATGAACGGCGTGAATTTGCGGACCCTCATCACCCTGTTGGCCCTGGCGGGCGGCCTCTTTGCCGCGCCACTGGCAGATGGCCGCGCCCAGGGCACTGCGTCGGAGGTGAACCAGCGCCTTTTCGACGCGATCAACGCCAATGCACTGGAAGCGGTAAAGCTGGCCGTCGACGAGGGTGCCGATGTGGAGGCGCGCAACGCCTTCGGCGTGACGGCGGTCGATCTCGCCGTGGATCTGGGCCGCTACGAGATCGCATTCTATCTGATGTCATTCCGCAGTACGGACCCGGCGGAGGGCCCGGCACCGCCGCCAGCGGCGGCGGCCGAACCGGCACCCGCGCCCGGCGGGTTTGCCGGCTTCAGGCTGACTCCGGTGCCGCGAGAACCAGTCACCCGCGCGCCGATCGGCGCAACGCCGGCCACCGCTGCGCCGGCCCCGCCAGCAGCTCCTGCAATGCCGGCCAACGCGGATCCCAGCGGCGGAACGCCCGATCCGGACAAGGGTTTCCTCGGCTTCGGGCCGAAAACGGGCGCCGGCCCGTCAGGCTAGGTCTGCAGGGGCCGTGACAGCCGTCACAGCCGGACCCCAGATTTTGTGGCTGGATTCCTAGCGAAAGCCCGCGCTATGCTCCCGCGCTGGCACGACCGGAGGGATGGACCCGATGCCAATTGACGGCAATCTCGCGACTGCGGGCGCGATCAACGCGGCCCAGCGCAACAATGCAGCGCTCACCCGCGCCGTCTTGCAGCTGTCGAACGGGCTGCGCGTCTCGCGCGCTCAAGACGATGCGGCGTCGCTCGCTATCGGTTCGCGCCTGCGCGCCGAGGGGGGGGCGCTTCAGGCCGCTGCACAGAATGCGGAACAGGGCCAGGCCCTGCTGCGCACCGCCGAAGGTGGCCTTGGCCAGGTTCAAGGCCTTCTGGAGCGCGCCAACCAGCTTGCTGTGCAGGCCGGTAACGGCGCCCTGTCCGCGACCGAACGCGGCTTTCTCAATGACGAATTCCAGCAGGTGCTGTCGGAGATCAACCGGATTTCGGGCGACACCCGATTTAACGATCAGAACCTGATCGGCGGCACCACGACCGAGACGGTCAACTTCCAAGTTGGCACTGGTTCCAACGCGGCGGAAGATACGGTCTCGGCGCAGATCAACCCGGCGACCACCGATGCCCTAGGCGTCACCAGCCTGGACATCAGCACCGCAGGCGGCGCCTCAGCGGCCATCGACGGTATTCGCAGCGCCATTGATACGGTGTCGGCCAATCGCGCCGAGGTAGGCACCAGCCAGAACCGGCTGAGCGCGGCGACCGAGAACGCCCTGAACAGCATCGTCAACACCGAGGCCGCCCGCAGCACCCTGCTCGACCTCGACGTGGCCCAGGGCATCAGCGCCTTCGCCAACGCCTCGCTGCGTAACGAGGCGGCGACCGCGACCATCGCCGAGGCCAACCGCGCGCGCGGTTCAATCTTGAACCTGTTCGCCTAGGCGCGTTCGCGCCAGCGCGGCCTAGCTGCCGCCGAAGTACTTTCGCATCAGCCGTTCGCGGTGGCCCTCGTCGATGATCAGGCGGGTGCCGTAGCTGAAATCTTCGACGATCTGCGGCGGCAGGGTCTTGGGGCCGGCCAGCCATATCTCTTCGGACATAACCGGTGTGCCGACCACGACCGAGCGGCGCTTGATAGGATCGAGTGTTCTGAATCGGCTGCTGATCTCATGGGCTGCGCCGAACCAGGCATCGACCCGATTGTGCTCGAACAGTTTCACCAGTTGCTCAGTATTGGAGAAGCTGCGGATGTTTTCGAACCCGCGTTCCTCCAGTTCCACCTCATAGGACGTGCCGCGATGCACGCCAATCGCTGACAGCTGCTTGGCCTGGGCGAACGAATCGACCCGCCGGCCAAGGGAAATAAAGACACTCTCAATCGCCATCTGACGGACGATCCAAGTGTAGTTAGCCTCACGCGCGGGCAGCCGCGTCAGCCCGGCGATCAGGCCGACCTGCTCGGTCCGCGCCAGCATCATGGCGCGCGGCCAGGGCAGTTCCATCTGCCGGATCGTATAGCCGGTGCGTGCGGCCGCGAGCTGCACCATCTCCACCAGGACGCCGGGGCGCGGCGCGTCGCCCCCCATGAATCCCAGAAAGTCTGTGGTGTAGAGCGTGAGCGACGTTGCCTTGTCCTGGGCGGCGGCGGCAATGGCCGGCGCGGCGAGATTCAACAGGACGGCGGCACAGGCAAGAACAGATCTCATCTTGGCTCCGCGTTATGGCTGGGGCGGCAGGATTCGAACCTGCGATCACGGGATCAAAACCCGCTGCCTTACCGCTTGGCTACGCCCCATCGCGGTGAGGGAAACTAGCCGCTCGCGGAATCCCCCGCAACGCTGGCCGCGCGGACCCACCAGTCCGGATGCTCAGCAGCGAGCCGCGCCGCAGCGGCGTCGGCCTCCGCGCGGCTATCGAACAAGGCAAAGCCGGTAGGCCCGCTGCCGGTCAGCCGGGCGGCCCGCGCGCCGGGCAGCCCCGCGAGGCTGTCCAGCATCGGTGCGACCTGTGGCATCAGCGCCCGTGCTGCCGGCTCAAGATCATTGTGTCCGCCAATGCCATCGCGCTGGGCGGGCGGGCGGGAGAACGGCCCTTGGCGGGCCCGGAACACGTCGGCAGTGGACAGGGGTATGCCGGGATTGGCCAGCACCAGTGCCAGGCCCGGTGGCAGGGTCGGCGCGGGGGTGATCACCTCGCCGATCCCACCGACGATGGCGGGCCGCCCATACAAGCAGACCGGTAAATCTGCGCCGAGCCGCAGCCCCAGGGCGGCGAGATCATCGGACGCAAGACGGACGTTCCATAGCCGCGCGAGCAGCCCGAGGGCAGCCGCCGCGTCGGCAGATCCGCCGCCGAGGCCAGCCGCGACCGGAAGCGTCTTGGTCAAGGTCAGCTGCGCCCCGGCCTCGACGCCCGCCGCTTCGGCCAGTGCGCGGGCGGCGCGCAACACCAAGTTGTCATTATCGGCTTCAAGTGCGGCCGCGAAGGGGCCGTCCACCGCGAGGTTCAGCGCCGGCGCAGGCGCAGCGGCAAGGCTGTCGCCCAAATCGAGGAACACCACGAGGCTGTCGATGCGGTGATAGCCACGGTGCGGGCCGTCCGCCACGACGCCGGTGAGGTAGAGGTCGAGATTGAGCTTGGCCGGGGCGTTGGCCTGCAGGAGGGAGTCCGGCATCCGCCGACTAGCGAGAGTCGCCGAACGTTCGGCTTGGGCCGCCGCCCAGACCCCGCGCCAGCTTTTCCTTGATGGTCTCCACCAGCTCCGGCTCCGGATCCAGCGCCAGCGCCCGCGACCACTGGAACCGGGCCTCAACCTCACGGCCGACACGCCAGTAAGCATCCCCGAGATGGTCGTTGATGACCGGATCCTCGGGGCGGATTTCGACAGCGCGTTCGAGCTCTTCGGTGGCGCGCTCATACTTGCCGAGCCGGTAGAGAACCCAGCCGAGGCTGTCGGCGATATAGCCGTCGTTGGGGCGCAGCCGTACAGCCTGTTCAATCATCCCCAGCGCCCGGTCCAGGTTCTTGCCCTGATCGGCCCAGGAATAGCCGAGGTAGTTCAGCACCAGGGCCGCATCGGGCTTGAGCTCAAGCGCGCGCAGAAAGTCGGCCTCGGCCCGGTCCCAGAGCCCGGCGCGCTCAAGCGCGATGCCGCGGTGGTAATGCAGGGTCCAGGGATGTGGCCCGGGGCGCGCCATCACGTTGTCATAGACATCGATGGCGTCGGTCCAGCGTTCGCTGACCCGCAGCAGGTTCCCGAGCTGCACCAGCGCGCTGATCGTGTCAGGCTTGACGTCGGCGGCGGAGCGCAGCAGCGCGAACGCGTCCTCGCGGCGGTCGAGGTCGTAGAGCAACCGGGCACGGGCGAGCTTCGACGACCAGTGGTACGGGGTATCCGGGCCAATCTCCTCAAGCATGGCAAGCGCCGCAGCGGGCCGCCCCTCGTCCTCCAGCACCTCTGCGACGATCAGGCGGGCGAAATTCAGATCTTCGCGCAGCCAGAGAGCAAGCCGCGCGAGGATCAGGGAGATATCGCGCAGATCATGCTGCTGGACCGCGCCGGCGATGGTGAGCATCGCCTCCGCCGCCCCCTCCCGGGCATCGGCGACCAGCGGGCGGGCGGCATAGGGTCCCCCGGTGGTGAGCAGCCCGTCGGGCAGCAGGGACTGCCCCTGACGGGCATCACGGAAACCGTCATACAGTGCGGCGGCCTCCTGAGCCCGGCCCGAGCGCTCCAGCCGCGACCCGTAGGCCAGCACCGCCCGCAGGGTCGCCCGGCCCGGATCGGTGATCGCCTTTTCGTACTGGGCCAGCGCCGCGTCGGGTCGGTCCAGAGCATCGGCGATCATGGCGGCGTGCAGGGCGTATAGGCGGGCGTGGCGCTGCTCACGCGACAGCGGTTCCATTGCAGCCATGGCGCCGTCGAAATCATTCACGCCAACCCGCGCCCAGGCGGCCAGCAGCGGGCGCAGCAGGGAACCGAACGCGCTGGCACCAAGGCTGGCGATGGTCTCGTTGGCCTCGTCGATGCGGCCATCGCGCAGATGCGATGACGCTACCAGCAACCGAGACATCTGCGAGTCCGCGCCGCCGTCCAGCAACTGCCGGGCGTAAGTCAGCGCCTCGTCGTGGCGGCCGTCAATCATCAGCAGCACGGCGGTGCGTTCCATCAGGCCGCCGTTGCGGGGATCGGCCGTCAGGATGGTCTTGAGGAAATCGGCTGCCTCACCCGACTCGCCGAGCTGCTGGGCATGCCGACCGGCAAGGTAGGCCCCGGCGGCAGACATGACCGGCGGTTCCGCAGCGGTGTCAGACACACGGATTGTCACGCCGGCGTCGGTCACTTCTGCACGGCCTTCCCGGCCCTGGGCCTCCTGGGCCTCGGGCGCGCCGGCACAGCCCGTAGCGGCAAGAACCAGCATCAGCGCCGCCGAAAGGGCACCCAGCCGACCTGTGTTCTCGCGATGACCCGCGCCGGCCATGGCTGAAACTCCGCGTTGCAATGCCGCCGCGATCCTAGCGGACCGGCCCACGCCGGGCCACTGCCGCAATCGGGCCACGTTGGCCCCTACATATTGGGGTAGTTCGGCCCGCCGCCACCCTCTGGTACCGTCCAGTTGATGTTCTGGGTCGGGTCCTTGATGTCGCAGGTTTTGCAGTGCACACAGTTCTGCGCATTGATCTGCAAGCGCGGGTTCGAGCCGTCTTCCTCGCGCACGATCTCGTAGACGCCCGCCGGGCAGTAACGCTGCTCCGGCGCGTCGTAGAGCGCCAGGTTGTGATCAACCGCTACCGAGGTCTCGGTCAGCCGTAGATGCACCGGCTGGTCTTCCTCGTGGTTGGTGTTGGACAGCGAGACCGAGGTGAGCCGGTCGAAGGTGAGCGTTCCGTCCGGCTTTGGATAGTCGATCTTCGGCGCCTTATCGGCAGGCACCAGGCTCTCATGGTCATGGTGATGGCCGAGGGTCCAGGGCGCGCGCCCCTTCAACAGCTTGAGGTCCAGGCCGCTGTAGAGCGTGCCGGCCAGCAGGCCCTTCTGGAAGGACGGCCGCACGTTGCGCACCGCCTTTAGCTCGTCATGCACCCAGGATGCCTTATAGGCGTCAGCGTAGGCGGTCAGCTCGTCGCGGCCCTCGGAGCCGGCGGCCAGCGCCGCAGCCACAGCCTCAGCCGCCATCATGCCGGTCTTCATCGCGGTGTGGGTTCCCTTGATCTTGGGCACATTGACGAAGCCCGCGCTGCAGCCGATCAGCGCGCCGCCAGGAAAGGTCAGCTTCGGCACCGACTGGAAGCCGCCCTCGTTAATCGCGCGCGCGCCATAGGAAATGCGCCGTGCACCGTCGAACATGCCGCGCAGCGCCGGATGAGTCTTGAAGCGCTGCATCTCGTTGTAGATCGACAAATGCGGATTCCAGTAGTCGAGTCCGACCACGAAGCCGACGGACATCTGGTTGTCTTCGAGGTGGTAGATGAAGCCGCCGCCGTAGGTCTTGCTGTCGAGGGGCCAACCGAAGCTGTGGGTCACCGTGCCGAGGCGATGCTTGGCCGGATCGATCTCCCAGAGCTCCTTGACACCGAGGCCGAAGGTCTGGGGCTCGACCCCGTCACGCAGATTGAAGCGTTCGAACAGGCCCTTGGTCAGCGACCCGCGTACGCCTTCGGCCAGCAGGGTGTATTTGGCATGCAGCTCCATGCCGGGCTCGAAACCGTCCTTCTTTTCGCCGTCGCGCCCGACACCCATATCGCCGGTCGCCACGCCCTTCACGCTGCCGTCCTCGTGGTAGAGCACCTCGGCCGCCGCGAAGCCGGGGAAGACCTCGACGCCGAGTGCCTCGGCCTGCTCCGCCAGCCACCGGCACAGGTTGCCAAGGCTGATGATGTAGTTGCCATGGTTGTCGAGCACGCTGGGCAGCATCACGCCGGGCAGCTGGTAAGCCTTGCTCTCGGTCAGGAACAAGAAGCGGTCGTCGCTGACCGGCGTGTTCAGCGGCGCGCCCTTGTCCTTCCAGTCGGGGATCAGCTCATTGAGCGCGCGGGGCTCGAGCACCGCGCCGGACAGGATGTGGGCACCAACCTCGGAGCCTTTCTCCAGCACCACGACGCTGATCTCCTGGCCGCTTTCCTCGGCGCACTGGGCGAGCCGTATCGCCGCGCTCAGCCCCGCCGGGCCAGCACCCACGATGACGACATCCACCTCCATCGATTCGCGTTCCATCAACCTCTTCCCTCGATTGCGACAGCCGCGTCACCGGCGGGCCATCCGGCCACCGTCGCGCGCGCGCTTCTGTTACAGGACGAATTGGCATAGACATAGCGTTGCTACGAGCGGGATGCCATGTCTGATCATCACGACGCCCTCATGACATTGAGATGGCTGGTGGAAGCCGGCGCCGACGAGGCGATTGCCGACGCCCCGGTGGACCGCTACGCGGCACCCGAACAACCGCCCGCTGCCCCCGCACCGACGCCCACGCAGACGGCACCGGCACCATCCCCGGCACCGGCGGCACCCGCGCCTGAGGCACCCCCTGCGACCCGCGCCGGCGCGGAGCTCGCTGCCGCGGCGGACAGCATCGATGCGCTGCGCGCCGCCCTTGATGCGTTCGACGCCTGCCCGCTCAAGCGTACCGCGATGAACACCGTGTTCGCCGACGGCAACCCGGAGGCAGACGTGATGTTCGTCGGCGAGGCCCCCGGTGCGGACGAGGACCGCCAGGGTCTGCCCTTCGTCGGCGTAAGCGGCCAGCTGCTGGATCGCATGATCGGCGCCATCGGGCTCGACCGCTCGACCGCCTATATCACCAACATCCTGCCCTGGAGGCCCCCGGGCAACCGCAACCCGACAACGGCGGAAATCGCCATGTGCCTGCCCTTCGTTGAGCGTCATATCGAGCTGGCGCACCCCAAGGTTCTGGTGCTCGTGGGCGGCACCTCAGCGAAGACCCTGCTAGGCCGCAGTGAGGGGATTACCCGCCTGCGTGGCCAGTGGCAGCGCTACTCGAGCCCCGGACTGCCAGCGCCGATCGATGCGCTGGCGCTGTTCCATCCGGCTTACCTGCTGCGCACTCCGGGGCAGAAAAGGGCCGCCTGGCGCGACCTCCTGGCGCTGCGCGAGAAACTCGACAGCCATTGATCCAAGGGCTTACGCGAGGCCGGTTGATCCCTCCGCCCGGGTGAGGCTAACTACTGGCGGGGGAAAGGGAGGCAGTGTGCTGAGAGTGCCGGAAATCCGGATCACATCTGCCGCATGGATCATCGCCGCCTGCGTTGCGCTGACGCTGGCGATGCCAGCGGGCGTGCGCGCTGAATCGGTCGCAGCGTTGCCCGGCGCAGGGGCGGAACCGCCGCGTGCGATGGAATTGCCGCAGGTGCTGTCGGCGGCGGACGCGCTGCGTTACCGCAAGATCTTCGCGCTGCAGGAAGACGGCCACTGGAAGCGCGCCCAGCGCCTGATCGACGAACTCGAGGACAAGCTGCTGCTGGGCCATGTGCAGGCCCAGAAGTACCTGCATCCGACCAAGTACCGCTCCCGCTTCAAGGAATTGCGTGATTGGATGGCGGTCTACAACGACCACCCCCAGGCGCGGCGCATCTATCGTCTAGCACTGCGGCGCAAGCCAAAGTCGGCGCGGCGTCCAACGGCCCCGGTGCCGGGCTATCTCTATGGCACTGGGGATGACTTCCCGACGACCATTCCCAACGACTACGAGCCCGACCGCAAACAGACCCGGTCGCAGCGCCGGGAAGTGCGGCGCTACACGCGCCAAATCCGCGCGCGCATCCGCCGCGGCTGGCCCACCGGCGCCCTGCAAATCCTCGAGAGCAAGAAGGTATCGGGGCTGTTCAACAGCCTGCAAACCGATATCGCCCGCGCCGACATCGCCATGGGCTACTACGCCTTCCGCAAGGACCGTGAGGCGTTCCAACTCGCCTCTGCTGCCGGAGAGCGCTCGGGGCGCTGGCTGGCGACCGCCAACTGGACCGCCGGGCTGGCGGCATGGCGGCTCGGGCGGCTGGACGAGGCACGGCATCATTTCGAGTTGCAGGCTGAGAGCCCAGCGGCCTCACCTTGGCTGCGCTCTGCGGGCGCCTTTTGGGCGGCGCGCGCCAGCCTGCTGACCCGCAAGCCGGTGCTCTACAACGAGTGGCTCGATGTGGCGGCGCGCCACCCGCGCACCTTCTACGGGCTGCTGGCACGCCGGCTGCTTGGCCTGGAGACGCGCTTCGAGTGGGACAGCCCGGCGTTGTCGGCGTCGCATATCGAGCGGCTGTCCGCCGAACCAGCGGGACGCCGGGCGCTGGCACTGATCCAGGTAGGCCGCGATGACCTCGCCGACCGGGACCTGCGCAAGCTATATGCCCGCACCGAGGACAGCCTCGCGGACGCGATCGTCGCAGTGGCGGCGCACGGCCCGCTTCCGGCGCTGGCGATGCGGCTGTCTGGCATCCTCGCGGCCGGTGGCGGACAAGCGTACGACAGCGCCCGATACCCGGTACCGCCCTGGCAGCCAGCGGGCGGCTTCGACGTGGACCGGGCACTGGTGCTCGCCTTCGCGCGCCAGGAATCGAACTTCAACCCGGAGGCAAAGAGCCGCGCGGGTGCGCGCGGGCTGATGCAGTTGATGCCCCGAACCGCCAGCTACGTCGCCAAGGATCGCCGGCTGCGCCGCAAGGACCGCGACAAGCTTTTCGACCCGGAATTCAACCTCGACCTCGGACAGCGCTACCTCACCTATCTGTTGAGCGGCGACGGGGTGGAGGGCGATCTGCTGCTGCTTGCCGCCGCCTACAACGGCGGGCCGGGCAAGCTGGCACAATGGCGCAACAAGATCGACCACGACGAGGACCCACTGCTGTTCATCGAGAGCATCCCCTCGCCGGAAACCCGCATTTTCATCGAACGCGTGCTGACCAACCTTTGGATCTATCGCCACCGGCTGGGTCAGCCGACCCCATCGCTGGACGCCCTTGCGATGGGTCAACGGCCTTCCTATCTGCCGCTCGATGGGCGCGTGGCGGCCCCCTGAGCCCCGCCAAGCGCGCCGAACCAGCGGAATCAAACGATGCCAGGATTGGACGAAAGCCGCCCCTTTGTCGCCGTGAACATTTCGGTGCTGACCGTATCGGACACGCGTACGCCGGAGACCGACAAGTCCGGCGCGCTGCTCGCCGAACGGATCGCCACCGCGGGCCATGTGGTGGCCGAGCGGCGAATCGTCGCAGACGAAAGGCCGCAGATTGAAAGCGCCCTCCGTGCCGCGGTGACCGATCCGGATATCCATGTCGTGATCGCCACGGGCGGCACCGGGGTCACGGGGCGCGACGTCACGCCCGAGGCGTTCCACGCGGTGTTTGAGAAGGAGATTCCCGGCTTCGGCGAGTTGTTCCGGATGCTGAGCTATGACAGCGTCGGCACGTCAACCATGCAGTCGCGCGCGACAGCCGGGATTGCCGGCGGCACGTACTTGTTCGCGCTGCCCGGGTCGACCGGCGCGTGCCGGGACGCCTGGGACCAGATCCTGGTGCACCAGCTCGACAACCGGCACCGGCCCTGCAATCTGGTGGAACTGATGCCACGGCTATCCGAGGGTCTCACGGGCGCGGCGGTGTAACCGTCATCCCGGCGCGGCCGCGCTGCCGCCGCCAGGCATCGACACTGTCCACATCCTCTAGGGAATCGACCAGCGCCACCTTCCGCCCGGCGAGGTTGGCGAGCGTGTCAGCGAGCGTTTCGGGCGCCGACCAACGCACCGCACCGAACGGGTCGAAAAAGCGCGGGCGCCGCCGCAGGCCGACCAGCCAATAACCGCCATCGGGCGCCGGGCCGAACACCGCATCCCGGCCGGCCAGGGCATCGAAGGCACGGGCGACATGGACCGGCCGGATTGCCGGAATGTCGGAGCCGACGATCACCGCCGGTCCCGGCGGCAGGCTGCGCAGCACCCGACCCATACGCGCCCCGAGATCGCCGCCGCCCTGGGGCAGCACCGTACATCCCTGATCCCACGGTAGCCGGTCGCCATGGTCCGGCGCGACCGCCAGCCAGCAGCGCCAGCGCCGGTCCGCCGCCAGCCGCCGGGCCACCGCCCGGCTGGCCGTGCGGTGAAAGCGCCATGCCTCGGTCATGCCCACATCGGCAGCAAGGCGCGACTTCACCCTGCCGAGCCGGGGAACCTTGAGGAAGATCACTACATGCCGCTGCATCGACCCCTTCTTAACCGTAGAGCCGGGCGATGCGGCCGGCGGGAACGCCAAGCATAAACAGGGTGAGGCAGAGCAGGTTTCGCATCGGCCGCGCCCAGTAGCCATCGCGCCGGTAACGTGCCGCCGAGGTCACCGCGTCATGGTGAAGTGCGAAGAGCTGCGAGCGGCCGATGCGCCGCACCAGGTCGACATCTTCCATCAACACCAACGGCTGGTACCCACCCAGCCGGTCATAGAAATCGCGGCTGATCAGCAGGCCCTGATCGCCGTAGGGCAGTCCGAGCCGGCGGCAGCGCCAGTCGGTCAGCCGCGCCACCCGCCTCGCCGGCGCGCTGTCGTCGTCAAGCAAGAAGCGGAAATAGGCGGCCCGCACGCCACTATCCGGATCGTCGAGAAAGGCGGCAGCAGACCGCGACCAGCCCGGTGCGAGCACCGTGTCCGCATGCAAGAACAACAGCCACCTCCCTTTGGCCGCCGTGGCACCGGCGATCAACTGGGGGCCGCGCCCGCGCGGGGCATCGATGACCCGCGCGCCGCCCGTGCGCGCGATCTTCGCGGTGGCGTCGGTGGATCCGCCATCAGCTACCACGACCTCACACGGCCAATCCGCGGCCTCACCGAGCGCCGACAAGGTTGCGGGCAGTCCGGCGGCGGCGTTCAGGGTGGGAATGACAATCGACAGTCGAGGCTCCATCGCCCCGGTATCGGCAGACGGGAGCAGCGCGTCAACCGGAACTTGGCCGATTTAATGTTCTTGTTCTGTTCTGATTTGCGGCTTATCCTTTGCCCATGGACATCCAGCCGGACCGGGCCCGCAAGGGCCGCGGCGCCGTGGGCAACCCGGACGGCCGCTTCGAGACGGAGCACCGCGACGCGGTGTTCGACGGCTGGGAAGACGCAGGCAACGACGATCCGCCGCCGCTCCGCACGACGCTGACGGCGGAGGCCAGCCGCCGCATCATTACCCGCAACGAGTCACCCGACATTCCGTTCACCCAGTCGATCAACCCCTATCGGGGCTGCGAGCATGGCTGCGTCTACTGCTATGCGCGTCCGGCCCATGCCTTCATGGGGCTGTCCGCGGGCCTCGATTTCGAGACCCGGCTGTTTTACAAGCCCGACGCCCCGGCACTCCTGGAGGCGGAGTTGCGGCAGCCCGGCTATCGCTGCTCGCCCATCGCCATGGGCACCAACACCGATCCCTACCAGCCGGTTGAGCGCGAGCTAGGCCTGACCCGGCGCATTCTGGAAGTGCTGGCGGCCTGCGACCATCCGGTCACCATCACCACCAAGTCGGCGCTGGTGCTCCGCGACCTCGACATCCTGGCGCCGATGGCGGCGCGCGGACTAGTTCAGGTCAGCCTGTCGGTGACCACGCTGGACAAAGCCCTCGCACGCCGGCTCGAGCCGCGGGCCGCCGCACCGCACCGGCGTCTGGCGGCGATTGCCGCGCTGGCTGGCGCGGGCGTGCCAGCCAGCGTGATGGCGGCCCCGATGATCCCGGGGCTCAACGACAGCGAGATGGAGGCGATCCTCGAAGCTGCCTCCAAGGCGGGCGCAGGCGGCGCCGGCTATATCCTGGTGCGGCTGCCCTATGAGGTGAAGGACCTGTTCGCCCAATGGTTGGAAACCCACGCGCCGGATCGGGCGGCGCGGGTGCTGTCGCTGATCGGCCAGTGCCGGAACGGGCGGCTCAACGATGCGCGCTTCCGCAGCCGCATGCGCGGTAGCGGACCGGTCGCCGACCTGCTGGCTACGCGCTTTCGTGTAGCAGCCCGGCGCCTTGGATTGGATCGGCCCAGCCGGTCGATGCGTGGCCAGGACCTGGACACCGGGGCATTCCGCCCGCCGCCGCCCCGCGATGGCCAGCTTCGCCTGCTCTAGCGGCACCTGAAAAGCCGCAAGCCCTGTCGCGCGGGGCGCGCGATGGTAGAGTGCCGCCCATGCATGCGCACGATTCCCTGATCGGCGTGGCGATGGTCGTCCTGGCCGCCCTGATCTGCGGCCTCGTGATGACCCGGCTGCGCCAGCCGGCGATCGTCGGCTACATTCTCGCCGGCGTGATCCTGGGGCCTTCAGGGTTCCAGCTAATCGGCGACCGGGGCGCGGTGGAGGAGCTCGCGGAGCTCGGCGTGCTGTTGCTGCTGTTCATCGTCGGCAGCGAACTGTCACTGCGCTCCTTTCGCACAATCTGGCAAATCGCGGTCTGGACTACTGCGGCTCAGATTCTCGGCAGCCTGGGTGCGGTCTACCTGCTGTCGATCCTGCTGGGCTGGCCGACGGAACTGGCCATCGTCATCGGCTTCTGTGTCGCCATCTCCAGCACAGCGGTGGCGGTGAAGATGCTGGAGGACATCGACGAACTGCGCACCCGGGTCGGCCGTATCACCGTCGGCGTGTTGTTGGGCCAGGACCTCGCGGTGGTGCCGATGCTTTTGATCGCCGCCAACCTCGGCGGTGACGGGGTCGGCCTCGCGGTGTTGGGCAAGCTTGTGCTCTCACTCGCCGTGCTGGTGGCGGTGGTCTTCGTGATGAGCGCGCGCCAGCGTATCGGCCTGCCCTTCGCCAAGGTCGCCGAAGGACACCCTGACCTCGCGCCACTGGTCGGTTTGGGATACTGCTTCGGTGCGGCAACACTGAGCGGTGCCATGGGCTTGTCGCCGGCCTACGGTGCGTTTCTCGCCGGCCTCGTGATCGGCAACAGCCGCGACCGCTCTACCATTATGGTCAGCACCCTGCCGGTACAGAGCGTGCTGCTGATGGTGTTCTTCCTGCTGATCGGCCTGCTCATTGACCTGGCCTACATCTGGGAGAACCTGGGTACGGTGCTGCTGCTGCTGTTTGTCGTTACCGTTTTCAAGACAGCGATGAATGTCGGCATCTTGCGCCTGCTGGGCGAGCCCTGGCCACGGGCCTTCCTTACTGGGTCGCTGCTGGCTCAAATTGGTGAGTTTTCCTTCCTCATCGTCACGACCGCGGCCGCCCATGGCATCATTGACGAAGAGGCGCACCGGCTGGTCGTTGCAGTCACCGTGCTGAGCCTGGTGGCAAGCCCGTTCTGGCTGCTGATCGCGCGGCGCTCGGACCGGTTGCTGTCTCGCCGGGTCGACACCTTCGAGGGCCTGATCCAGCGAGTCTTCCTGCCCGAACTGCGGATGCTGCGCACCAGCAGCACCCGCTTCACGGTCAGCGCAGGCCGGGCCATACGGCTCGCGCGAATCCGCATACGCCGCCTGCGGCGCAGCCGCCGTGGCGCCTGACTACAGCCGCGAAACGGCGCTCGGCGCCGGCACGGGCCAGCGCATCGCCGGCATCGACGAGGCCGGGCGCGGACCGCTTGCCGGACCCGTGGTCGCGGCGGCGGTGGTGCTGGATCTGGACCGGCTGCCCGCCGAAATCGCAGGCAAGCTCAACGACAGCAAGACCGTTGCCGCCGCCACCCGCGATGCCATCGCCGAGGCCCTGCCCGGCCACGCCGACGTTGCCGTGGGCATCGCCAGCGTCTCGGAGATCGACCAGATCAATATCCTGCAGGCCACCCTGCTGGCTATGCGCCGCGCCTGCGACGGCCTGGCCCAGCCGCCGGACGCGGCGCTGATCGACGGGAACAAAGCGCCGGACCTCCTCTGCCCCGCGCAGACCGTAGTGAAGGGCGACGCGCTGTGCCTGTCCATCGCCGCGGCCTCGCTGGTCGCCAAGGCGCACCGGGACCGGCTGATGCGCGACCTTGCCCGCGCCCATCCCGGATATGGCTGGGAACGCAACATGGGCTACGGCACGCGTGAGCACTGCGCCGCCCTCGAAAGCCTGGGAGTGACCGCCCATCATCGCAGGACGTTTCGGCGTGTCGCTGAAGTCATACAAGAACCAAGGCTTCCAATCTGTTGAATCCAAATGTAGAATCCCCGCCTTGGGTTGGCAGGAGCAGGGTGTGGGATGAACGACGTGGCGGGGATCTCCCGGAACCGGGTGATTCAGGGCGACAGCGCGAAGGTGATGGCGGGCCTGCCGGCGGGCTGCGCCCGGGTGATTTTCGCCGACCCGCCCTACAACCTGCAGATCCACGACAACCTGGTGCGGCCCAACAATACCCGCGTCGACGGGGTGCATGAGGACTGGGACCGCTTCGCCAGCTTCGAGGAATACGACCATTTCACCCGCGACTGGCTGGCCGCCGCGCGCCATGCGCTGGCCGACGACGGCACGCTCTGGGTGATCGGCAGCTACCACAACATCTTCCGGGTCGGCGCCATTCTCCAGGACCTTGGCTTCTGGATCCTCAATGACGTGGTCTGGCGCAAGACCAACCCGATGCCGAACTTCCGCGGCACCCGCTTCACCAACGCTCATGAGACGCTGATCTGGTGCTCCAAGGGCCCTGAGGCGCGCTACCACTTCAACTACGAGACGATGAAGGCGCTGAACGACGACCTGCAGATGCGCAGCGACTGGCTGCTGCCGATCTGCTCCGGCGGCGAGCGCCTGCGCAAGGACGGCCACAAGGCGCACCCGACGCAAAAACCGGAATCGCTGCTCTACCGGGTGCTGATGGCGTCGAGCGAGCGGGGCGACCTGGTGCTCGACCCGTTCTTCGGCACCGGCACCACCGGCGCGGTGGCGAAGAAGCTGGGCCGCAACTATCTCGGTATCGAGCGCGACCCCGCCTATGTCGCGCTGGCAGAAGAACGGCTGGCGTCGATCATGGAACTGCCGCTGGGGGACATGGTCTCCACCGAGAAGCCGCCGAAGCCGCCCCGGGTGCCCTTCGGCGCGGTGCTGGAGCGCGGCCTGCTGAAACCGGGCCAGACGCTGACCGATCTGCGCCGGCGCTACGCCGCCCAGGTCCATGCGGACGGCACCCTGATCGCCAAGCCCCACCGGGGCTCGATCCACAAGGTCGGCGCGCTGGTACAGGGGCTGCCGGCCTGCAATGGCTGGGTGTTCTGGCACTTCGACTCGGATGACGGGCTGCAGCCCATCGACGCCCTGCGTGCGACGATCCGCGCCGAGATGGCAACCGCCTAGGCGGCATCGCGCGCCAGGCGCACCACCTTCTTCATCACTGTCGGCAGGGCGTGGCCGGCAAATTCGGCAGGATCGACCCAGATTCCCTCAGTCGCCGCCGCCCCGGTCTCGCCGGCCAGCACCGTCAGCTCGAGGCTGAAATGGGTGAAGACATGGTGCACGGCGCCGTCGAGCGCGCGCCAGTCGGCGGCGAGTGGCGCCGCCTTGCAAGCCTCATCAAGACTCCACGCCGCTTCACGCCAGTCGGTCGAGGGCACCTCCATCATGCCGCCGAGCAGGCCCTTTTCGGGTCGCCGGCGCAGCAGCACCCGCCCGTCCGGTCGCACCGCCCAGAAGGCGACGCCATAACGATGCGGCCGCGCCTTCTTCGGCGCCTTGCGCGGCAGGCTCTCGGCGATACCGGCCCTGCGCCCTTCGCAGCGGCTGTTGAGCGGGCAGATCGCACAGGCTGGCTTGCGCGGGGTACACACGGTCGCGCCAAGGTCCATCAACGCCTGGGCGACGTCGCCGGGCCGCCGCGGCTGGGCCAGGGCAGCGGCATGACGGCGCAGTTCGGCCTTGGCCGCCGGCAGCGGCGTCTCGACCGCATGCAGCCGCGCCATTACCCGCTCCACATTGCCGTCGACCGGCACGGTGGCGCGATCGAAGGCAATGGCGGCGACGGCAGCAGCCGTGTAGGCACCGATGCCAGGCAGGGCGCGCAAGCCATCCTCCGTATCGGGAAACCGCCCGCCATGGTCGCCCGCCACGGTCTGGGCGCAGCGGTGCAGGTTGCGTGCCCGCGCGTAGTAGCCAAGCCCGGCCCAGGCAGTCAGCACGTCATCCAGCGGCGCGGCGGCAAGGGCCTCGACCGTCGGCCAGCGTTCGAGGAACCGGGCGTAAAAAGGGCCGACGGTCGCCACGGTGGTCTGCTGCAGCATGATCTCGCTGAGCCAAACCGCGTAAGGGTCAGCGTCCGCGCCCGGCGCGGCGCGCCAAGGCAGGTCGCGCCGGTGCCGGTCGTACCAGCCCAGCAGCTCCGTGTGCAGTTCCCCCACGCCCGTCATCGCCGCTACAGTAGGGGCAGTCGCCACCATCCGCACCCCTTGCGCAATCGGGAAGGCCCGTGTCCGACAAACGCACCCGCGGCCTCCGGCCACTCGCCGGCCGCCTGCCCAAGCTGACCGCGCCCGCCTTTGCCAAGCGCGGCCTTGTCGAAGCGGGCGTGATCACAGACTGGCCCCATATCGTCGGCAAGGAACTGGCGCGCACCACCGCGCCAGTGCGCCTGGCCTACCAGCGGGGCGAACGCAGCGACGGGGTGCTGCATGTTCAGGTCGCCGGTGGCGCGGCGCTGGAAATCCAGCACCGGGCGCCGCAGATCGTCGCGCGCATCAACAGTTATTTCGGCTATCGGGCGGTGGGCCGCATCGCCATCGCCGCGGGCGACTTGCCGCCACCACCTGAACCCAAGCCCGTCCCCGCCCCGCCAGCGCCTGAGGACGAGGCAGCGGTGCGCCGGTCCGTCGCCGATATTACCGATGAGGACACCCGCGAATCGCTGCTGCGGCTTGGCCGCTCGGTCGCCGCGCAGGCAGCGAATCGTCCCAATCCCCCCAATTCCGCCACAAATGCAAGCGACCCTTCAGGCCGGTCCAATGACGATGAGGACGCCTGACGGAGCCCTTGCCGGCGCTTCGGGGCGGTTGCTATAGTGATTCAAGATGTTGTGGGCAGGAGCCCTTTTTTGCGCGCTGTAACACTATTTATTGCGGTTCTCGGCCTGATGATCGGAACCGCTCAGGCCCAGGTACCGGCCCATGCCACCCAGGAGAAGGTGATGGGCCGCGCGGATGCGCCCGTCACCATCATCGAGTATGCCTCGATGACCTGCCCGCATTGTGCCAGCTTCCACCGCAACACTCTGCCGGCGATCAAGCAGATGTTCATCGACACCGGCAAGGTGCGGCTAATCATGCGCGACTTCCCGCTCGACCAGGTTGCGCTCCAGGCCGCCACCGTCGCCCGCTGCGCGCCCCAGGGTCAGTATTTCAACGTCATTGACGCCCTGTTCCGCAGCCAGTCGCGCTGGTCGCAAAGCAGCAACCCCACCGCCGCCATCGCCGGCATCGCCCGCCTCTCAGGCATGAGCCGCGAGACTGTGGATGCTTGCCTGACCAGCGAGGCGCTGCAGCGCGACGTGCTGCAGGACCGCCTGACCGGTGAGCGCAGCCACGGCATCCAGTCGACCCCGAGTTTCGTGATCAACGGCCAGACTATTGCCGGCGACCGCGGACCGGACGCCTTCATCGACCTGATCAATCAGAAGCTCGGCGTCCCCAAGGGGACCTAAGGAAAGCCGCCGCCCGTGCAGTTCACCAAACTCCGCGTTTCCGGGTTCAAGTCCTTCGTCGATGGCGCCGAAATGGTCATCGAGCCGGGGCTTACCGGCGTCGTCGGCCCGAATGGCTGCGGCAAGTCTAATGTGGTGGAGTCCCTGCGCTGGGCGATGGGCGAGACGTCGGCCAAGCAGATGCGCGGCAGCGCCATGGACGATGTCATCTTCAGCGGCACCGCATCGCGGCCCGCGCGTAACGTCGCAGAGGTGACGATCGCGCTGGATAACCGCGACCGGCGGGCCCCGGCGCCGTTCAACGAATTCGACGACATCGAGATCAGCCGCCGTATCGAGCGGGAGAACGGCTCCGTTTACCGGGTTAACGGCCGCGACGTGCGGGCGCGCGATGTACAGCTGCTGTTCGCGGACTTCGCTACCGGCGCCCGGTCCTCGGCCATCGTCAGCCAGGGCAAGATCGGTTCGGTGATCGACGCCAAGCCAGCGGACCGGCGTCGGCTGCTGGAAGAAGCGGCGGGGATTACCGGCTTGCACTCGCGCCGCCATGAGGCGGAACTGCGGCTGCGGGCGGCGGAGAACAACCTGGAGCGGGTCGACGACGCGGTCGGCGGCCTGGAATCCCAGCTGCAGGGCCTGAAGCGCCAGGCGCGCCAGGCCTCGCGCTACCGCAACCTCAGCGGCCATATCCGGACCGCCGAGGCGCAGCTGCTGCATCTGCAATGGACCGAGGCGCTGGCGCGGCTTGAAACAGCCAAGACGGCGTTCGGAGAGCAGGAATCGGCGGTTGCGGACCACACCCAGGCTGCCGCCACGGCGGCCACCGCCCAAGCGGAAGCAGCAGCAGCCCTGCCCGACCTGCGCCAGGCCGAAGCCGAGGCGGCGGCGGCGCTGCAGCGGCTCATCATCGCACGTGAGCAGCTCGACGCAGACGCCGCGCGGCTTGATGCAGAGCGGGCGCAGAACCGTCAGCATGCGGAACAGACCGCCCAGGACCTGGAACGCGAGCGCGGCCTGCTCGACGAGGCGCGCCGGTCGCTCGCGGCTCTGACCGAGGAACGCGCAGGGATCGAAGCGGAAAGCGCCGGCGCCGGCGACAGCCTCGCCGAGGCAGAAGCCGCCCTCACCAACGCCAGCGCGGCGGTACAGTCGTGCGAATCGGATCTCACGGCCGCCTTGGAAGCGGTAGCCGCGGCGGATTCGCGACGCGGGGCGCTGCGCCAGCAGATCGCCGATATCGAAACGCGTGAGCAGCGCCTTGCCCGCCAGGCGGAGGAACTGGAGGCGGAACGCGCCCGGGTCCGCGCCGGCATGCGCCCCCCTGCGGAAGTCGAGGCCGCCGCCACGGCCCTGCGTGCCGCCGAAGAAAAGCTGGAAGCTGCCCGCGAAGCCCATGAAGCGGCGGAGCAGGCCCACGACGCCGCCCGCCGTACCGAACGCACCGCCCGCGAGGCGCAGCAGGGAGCCGAGCGCGACCACGCCAGGCTGCTGGCCGAGCGCGAGGCGCTGACCCGCATCCTCGGCGATAATGAGAGCGGCTTCTGGCCGCCCCTGGTCGACTCAGTGCGGGTCGATACCGGATTCGAGACCGCGCTGGGCGCGGCGCTCGGCGATGATCTCACCGCGTCCCTGGAAGATGGTGCGCCGACCTGCTGGACCCCCCCGGCGCCGGGCTACGACGATCCGGCGCTGCCCGCAGGTGCGAAGCCGCTCTCTGAGGTGGTGGCCGCGCCGGAAGCTATGGCCCGGCGGCTCAACCAGATCGGCATTGTCGAGGACGCTGAGCAGGGCAAGCGGCTGGCCGGCAGCCTGCGGCCCGGCCAGCGCCTGGTCAGCCGCGACGGCGGCCTGTGGCGCTGGGACGGCTACAGCGTCGCGCCGGGCACGCCAACGGCCGCGGCGACCCGCCTGACCCAGCGCAACCGGCTGGCGGCGCTGGCCGGTGAACTGGACGCCAGCGGCGAGACGACTGCAGCGAAGGGCCGGGTGCTGCTGGATGCGGTGCGGGCCGTGGAGGCCGCCCGCGACGCCCAGCACGAGGCCCGCGACGCCGACCGCGCCGCCGAAACCGCGGTTACTGAGGCCCGTGAACGCCACACGCAGATCGCCCAGGCAGCGGCCGCTGCCGACAGCCGCCTCGCGGCGCTTGAAGAAACTGCCCTGCGCATTGATGGCGAGCGCGAGGAAGCACGCCGCGCGCAGAACGCCACCCAGCAGGCGCTGGCCGAAGTTGCCGATACCGAGGCCCTGCGCGCCGGCATCGAAGATCAGCGCGGCGCCTTGGCGGCGGCGCGGGAGAGCGAGATCGTCCGGCGCGGTGCCCGCGATGCGCTACAGCGCGCCGGCGCCGAGCGCACCCGCCGGCTGGCCGAGATCGACAACACCATGCAGACCAGCCGCCAGCGCAGCGAAGCAGCCGAGGCGCACGCGGCACGGCTTGAGGAACGGGCTGCCGCCATCGCCGCGGAGGCAACAGCGCTGGAATCCCGTCCCGCCGAGATCGATGCCCGGCGCAACGATCTGCTGACCCAGATTGAGGGCGCTGAGGGCCGCCGACGCCAGACCGCCGACGCCTTGGCCACCGGCGAGGCGCGCCAGGGCGAGGCGGACAAGCGGCTGAAGCAGACCGAAGCGGAACTGGCGCAGGCCCGCGAAGGGCGCGTGCGCGCCGAGGGTACACTCACTCAGGCGCGAGACCACGTGAAGGCGATGATCCAGCGTATCGCCGAACGGCTGGAATGCCGACCCGAGCAGGTCGCCGAGCTCGCAGGCTTCGATCCGGAAAAGCCGCTGCCGCCGGAAGAGGATCTGGAACGGCGGCTCGAGCGCCTGAAACGCGAGCGCGACAACATGGGTCCGGTCAACTTACGCGCCGACCTTGAGGCCCAGGAAGTGGCCGAGAAGATCGCGGAAATGCAGGCGGAGCGCGATGATCTCAGCGCTGCCATCGCCAAGCTGCGCCGCGGTATCGCCGAGCTCAACCGGGAGGGCCGGGCACGGCTGCTGCAGTCCTTCGAGGAAGTGAACGCCCAGTTCGAGCAGCTGTTCACCCGGCTGTTCGGCGGCGGGCGCGCCTTCCTCAAGATGATCGAGTCGGACGATCCGCTGGAGGCGGGCCTGGAGATCATGGCCAGCCCGCCGGGCAAGCGGCTGCAGGCGATGTCGCTGCTGTCGGGCGGCGAGCGGGCGCTGACCGCGCTGGCACTGCTATTCGCGGTGTTCCTGACCAACCCGGCGCCGATCTGCATCCTGGACGAGGTTGATGCGCCGCTCGACGACATCAACGTCGACCGGTTCTGCTCACTGGTCGAGGAAATCGCGCACAGCGCCAAGACCCGTTTCATCGTCATTACCCACCACCGCATGACGATGGCGCGGATGGACCGGCTGTATGGCGTGACGATGGGCGAGCCGGGGGTTTCCCAGCTTGTTTCGGTCGATCTCGGCGAGGCCGAGGAGATCCGCGCGACGGCCTGAGCGCGGCCGCCGGAAAGGCCGCTGACAATCCTCTGAAACGCACGGAATTCCTGCACCCGCGCGGCGCTTGACAGGGTATGGATGGCTTTCTAAGTTGCCGTCGCCCGTGGCCCGGCGGCGGCGGCATTCCGTATTGGAGAACCGCCCGTCGGCGTCCCGGTCGCGTCTTGTAATGCCCGGATCCCAGTCCCCCGAACGGCGAGCGAGTTTCGAGGAGCGACTAAAGGCCGCGCGCGCGAGAAGCGATCCGGGAACCGGACCTGCGGCGACCGGCATCCCAGTGCCGCACCGCGGACTGGGGCTGGCATTCCGAGTGGGGGTCGAGATGGTCTCGGCACTGTTGCTCGGCGTAGCCATCGGCTGGGCGCTGGATGGCTGGCTCGAGACGGCACCGTGGTTCCTGGTGCTGTTCTTCTTTCTCGGGTCGGCAGCGGGTGTGCTCAACGTCTACCGGACGGTGAGCGGCATCGGCCTTGGCCCCGGTTACCGGCGGCGGGGCGACGGAGACAACCAGGACGCCGAGACCGATTCCCGGTCCGGCGGCCGCGAAGGTCAGGGATAGCGACAAAGTGGCATCGCCCCTCGAACAGTTCGAGATCAAGCCGATCGTTCCGCTGGAAATCGCGGGCGTCGACGCCTCGTTCACCAATTCCTCTCTGTTCATGGCGCTGGCCGTGGCGACCATCACCCTGTTCGTGGTGCTGGGCATGCGCCGCCGGGCGCTGGTGCCGGGCCGCTGGCAGGCGATGGTCGAGACGTCCTATGAGTTTATCGCTGGGATGGTCAGCGAGAACTGCGGCAAGGAAGGGCGCCCCTACTTTCCGTTCGTGTTCTCGCTGTTCATGTTCATCCTGATGGGCAACCTGCTCGGGATGATCCCCTACAGCTACACCTTCACCAGCCAGATCGTGGTGACCTTCGCCATGGCCTTCCTGGTGTTCATCGGCGTCACCATTATCGGCCTGGTGCGCCACAAGATGAAGTTCTTCACCTATTTCTTCCCCGAAGGCGCGCCCATCGCGATGGCGCCGATCCTGATCCCGATCGAGGTCATCTCCTACCTCACCCGGCCGATCAGCCTGTCGGTCCGCCTGTTCGCGAACATGGTCGCCGGTCACACCATGCTGAAGGTGTTTGCCGGGTTCACCATTTCCGTCGGTGCGGTGACCTTCGGCCTTGGCGGCCTGGCGCCGCTTGCCATCAATGTCGCGCTGGTCGGCTTCGAGATCCTCGTCGCCTTCCTGCAGGCCTACGTCTTTACCATCCTGACATGCCTGTATCTGCACGACGCGATCCACTTGCACTAATCACCCCTTTCCAACCCGAACATAAGGACCTGGGACCATGGAAGTCGAAGCAGCGAAGATGATCGGAGCCGGCCTTGCCGTTGTGGCGCTGATGGGCGTCGGCGTCGGCATTGGCAATATCTTCTCCAGCCTGATCACCTCGATCGCCCGCAACCCGTCGGCGCGCTCCGAGGTGTTCCCGATCGGCATTCTCGGCTTCGCGCTGACCGAAGCCATTGCGCTCTTCGCGCTGCTGATCGCGTTCCTGATCCTGTTCACCTAAGGCCCCGCCGCGCTGCCGGCTGCGGCTGGCCGCGGGCGACCGGAGGGAACGGATGCCGCAACTCGACCCAACCAGCTTCCCGCCCCAGCTGATCTGGCTGGCGATCACGTTCATCGTGCTTTACGTGCTGATGGCGAAGGTCGCCCTGCCGCGGGTCGGCGAGGTGCTGGAAGAGCGCAAGAACCGGATCGATGACGATCTCGGGCGGGCCGCCAAAGCCAAGGCGGAGGCCGACGCCGCCACCGAGGCCTACGAGGCGGGCCTGGCAGAAGCGCGTGCCACAGCCCAAAAAACGATCCGCGACGCCACCGAGGCCGCCAGCCGCGAATCCGCGGAACGGCAGCGGGCGGCGGCAGAGCGCTTCACCGCGCAGATTGCCGAAGCCGAGGCAGCCGTCGCAGCGGCCCGTGAGTCTGCCCTGGGTGATTTGCGGGGTATGGCGGCGGAGGCCGCCGGCTTGGTGACTGCGCGGCTGACCGGCGGAACCCCTGACCAGGCAGCGATCGACGGTGCCGTCGATGCGGCTATGAAGGAGCGCGCGTGATGCTGGCCCATGCCGCAGACGGGGCAGCCGCCGGCTACGCCCATTTCTGGGAAGATCCGACCTTCTGGGTGCTGGTCGCGTCGGTCATCTTCGTCGCATTGGTCTGGAGCAAGGCGCGAAGCGCCATTGGCTCGGGCCTGGACGCCCGAATCGCCCGGATCAAGGACGAGATCGACGAGGCTGAGCGGCTGAAGACCGAGGCCCAGGAGATGCTGGCCGAAGCCAAGCGCAAGCAGGGCGAGGCGGAACAGCAAATTGCCGATATCGGCAAGCAGGCTGCCGAGGAAGCTGCCCTTCTGAGCGAGCGGATGACCAAGTCGCTCGACGAGATGCTGGAACGGCGCGAGCAGCAGGCCCGCGACCGTATCGCCCAGGCCGAGGAGCAGGCCCGCAAGGACATCCAGGAGGCCGCCACCGAGGTTGCGGTGAGCGCCGCCCGCAAGGTGATCCGCGAGAGCCTGGGGGCCGAGCAATCGGTGCAGCTTGTCGATGCCGCGATCAAGGAACTGCCCGAGAAACTCCACTAGGGCACGCCGGCAGACCTGCCAATTGAAACGAAAAGCGCCGCCCGGGCAACCGGGCGGCGCTTTCGCATTCAGCGCTGGGAATGGCTATTCGGCGGCTTCCTGATAAGCGTCGATCGGCAGGCAAGAGCACACCAGGTGGCGGTCGCCATAGGCGTTATCAATCCGCGACACCGGCGGCCAGTACTTGTCCTCGCTGACCCAGGGTAGCGGGAAAGCCGCCTGCTCCCGACTGTAGGCGCGGGCCCATTCGCCGGTCATCACGTCGGCCAGGCTGTGCGGCGCGTTCTTCAGCGGGTTGTCGTCCCGGTCCAGCTCACCCCGCTCCACCGCGCGGGTCTCCTCACGGATTGCAATCATCGCCTCGCAGAAGCGGTCCAGCTCGGCGAGGGATTCGCTCTCTGTCGGTTCGATCATGAGGGTGCCGGGCACCGGGAAGGACATGGTCGGCGCGTGGAAGCCGAAATCGATCAACCGCTTGGCGATGTCCTCGTTGCTGACCCCGCTGGCGGCTTCGATCGGACGGATATCGATGATGCATTCATGGGCAACCATGCCGTTCTCACCGGCATAGAGCACGTCGTAGTGGCCCTCCAGGCGCTTGGCGATGTAGTTGGCGTTGAGGATCGCCACCTGGGTCGCGCGTTTCAGCCCGCGGCGTCCCATCATCGCGATATAGCACCAGGAGATCGGCAGGATACCAGCGCTGCCCCAGGGCGCCGCTGACACCGCGCCGATGCCGTCCGCCCCGCCGACGCCATCGCGCAGCGGGTGGCCTGGCAAGTGCGGTGCAAGATGCTTGGCGACACCAATCGGCCCGACACCCGGGCCTCCGCCGCCATGGGGAATGCAGAAGGTCTTGTGCAGGTTCATGTGGCAGACGTCGGGCCCGAACAGGCCTGGCTTGCACAGACCGAGCAGGGCGTTGAGGTTGGCGCCATCCATATAGACCTGACCGCCATGTTCATGAACGATGCCGCAGATCTCGTCGATGGCTTCCTCGAACACACCATGGGTCGAGGGGTAGGTGATCATCAAGGCGGCCAGTGCGTCGGCATGTTCGGCGCACTTTGCCCGCAGGTCGGCGACATCGACGTTGCCGCGCGCGTCGCAGGCGACCACGACCACCTTCATGCCCGCCATCACCGCACTGGCCGGGTTGGTACCGTGGGCGGAGCTGGGGATCAGACAGATATTGCGGCCTTCCTCGCCGCGGGACCGGTGATACGCGCGGATCACCAACAAGCCGGAATACTCACCCTGGCTGCCGGCATTTGGCTGTACAGAAACCGCATCGAACCCGGTCAATTCGGCGAGCCAGGTTTCCAGCTCGTCGATCATCCGCTCATAGCCCTTGGTCTGATTCGCCGGCGCGAAGGGATGGATGTCGGCGAAACCGGGCCAGCTTACCGGCACCATCTCGGTGGTGGCATTGAGCTTCATGGTGCAGGAGCCGAGTGAGATCATCGAATGGGTCAGCGAGATATCGCGCCCCTGCAGTCGATGCATGTAGCGCAGCATCTCGGTCTCGGAGTGATAGCTGTTGAACACCGGATGGGTCAGCACCGCGTCGCTGCGCAGCAAGCCCGCGGGCAGCCGGTCCGGCGTCTCGGCATCGAGTGCCGCCACGTCGAGGCCTGGGTCCTGACGGCCGGACGCCGCGCGCCACAGCGCTTCGACCTCGGCCCGCGTGGTGGTTTCGTCGACCGCGATGCCGACGGACTCATCATCGATTCGCAGCAGGTTGATGCCGGCGTCGGCAGCGCGTGCGATGAATTCATCGGACGTCCCCGCCCCGCCGGAGACGACGAGGGTGTCGAAGAAGCTGTCATGACGCAGCGTGCAGCCCAGGCGCTCCAGCCCCGCCGCCAGAATGGCCGTCAGGCGGTGCACCCGCTGGGCGATACGCCGCAAGCCCTCAGGCCCGTGATAGACCGCGTACATGCCGGCCATCACCGCCAGCAGCACCTGCGCCGTGCAGATGTTGCTGGTCGCTTTCTCACGGCGGATATGCTGCTCGCGGGTCTGCAGGGCAAGCCGCATAGCCGGGCGGTCGCGGCGGTCGCGGGACACACCGACGATTCGGCCCGGCAGCGAGCGTTTGTGGGCGTCCCGTACTGCGATAAAGGCCGCGTGCGGACCGCCAAATCCGAGTGGCACCCCAAAACGCTGGCTCGACCCCACGACGACATCAGCGCCGAACGCCCCTGGCGGCGTCAGCAGCACCAAAGACAGCAAGTCGGCGGCGACGACCAGCATGGCCCCTGCGTCATGGGCCTCATTGGCGAGAGTGGCGTAGTCGCGCACTCGGCCGTCACGAGCGGGGTACTGGACCACAACGGCGAACGGGCGGGCGGCAAGCGGCGCATCGTCTGGGTCGCCGACGACCAGGTTCAGGCCGGCCGACTCGCAGCGCGTACGGACTACCGCGATGGTCTGGGGATGGCAGTCCTCAGCGATGAAAACCGTGTCGCCGCCGGCCTTGGCCTTGGCATGGCACAGGGTGACCGCCTCGGCCACCGCAGTGCCCTCGTCAAGCAGCGAGGCGTTGGCGATGTCCATCCCAGTGAGGTCCGAGATCATCGTCTGGAAGTTCAGCAGCGCCTCCAGCCGGCCCTGGGAGATCTCCGCCTGATAGGGGGTATAGGCGGTGTACCAGCCGGGATTCTCCAGCACGTTTCGCTGGATGACCGTGGGCACAACGGTGCCGTGGTACCCCAGCCCGATCATCGACTTCATCACCCGGTTCTCGGCCGCATAACCCGATAGATCGCGCAGGGTCTGGCGTTCGCCGCGCGCCGGGATGAGGTCGAGCGGCTCGTCGTGCAGAATTCGCGGCGGCACCGTCTGGCGGACCAGTTCGTCGAGCGAGTCGAGCCCGAGGGCGCTGAGCATCGTGTCGATATCGGCGGGGCGCGGCCCGATATGACGCGCAACGAAAGCGGTGCGGTCCTCGAGCGTCTCCAGGGTGGGCCGGGCCTCGGTCATCGCCTTACTCCTTTGCGAAATCCGCATAAGCGTCGGCGTCCATCAGGCCGTCGAGCTGGCCGGTATCCGCCACAGTCATCTTGAAAAACCAGCCGCCGCCGGTGGGTTCTGCGTTGACCTGGGCAGGGTCATCCTGCAGCGCCTCGTTTACTGCGGTGACCTCGCCGTCGAGCGGGGCATAGACCTCGCTGGCCGCCTTCACGGATTCAACCACGGCGGCTTCGTCGCCCCGCGACAAGGCCTTACCGACATCGGGCAATTCCACGAACACGACGTCACCCAGCGCCTGCTGGGCATAATCAGAAATCCCGACCGTGGCCTCGCTTCCCTCGATGCGGACCCATTCGTGCTCCTGGGTGTATTTCAGATCGCTCATTCTCTTGTCCCCCTGTTTGTCCGGTTAACCCCGGTGGTAGCGATGCTCGACGAAGGGCATGTCCGTCACCACGGCGGGCAGCGTGCGGCCGCGTACTTGGAGGCCCACCTCGGAGCCTGCAATCGCGTGCGCCGTGTCGACATAGCCCATGGCAATGGGCGCGCCGGCAGTAGGGCCAAAGCCACCGCTGGTCAGCAGCCCGATCTCGGTACCAGCTGGATCCGCGACCACAGCCCCGGCGCGGGCCGGCGCGCGGCCCTCTAGGCGAAAGCCAACGCGGCGGCGTGGCGCGCCATCGGCGATCTGACCCAGAATCACATCGGCACCGGCAAAGCCCCCCTCTGCGCGGCGCCGCTTGGAAATGGTCCATCGGAGATCGGCTTCGATCGGGGTGGTGGTCTCGTCGATGTCGTTGCCGTAGAGGCACAGCCCCGCCTCGAGTCGCAGGGTATCGCGAGCACCCAGGCCAATCGGCGCAACCGCCGGATCAGCGAGCAGCGCGCGGGCCAGCGCCTCCGCATCGCCGCCATCGACGGAAATCTCGTAGCCGTCCTCGCCGGTGTAGCCCGAGCGGGTGGCGGTGCAGGCGATGCCAGCGACCGTGATCTGTTGCCAATCCATGAAACGCATGTTGGCCGCCCCTGGCGCCAGCCGGTCGAGCACAGCGACGGCCTGCGGCCCCTGCAGGGCCAGCAGCGCCCGCTCGGGCATTTCCTCTAGGGAAACGCCCGCCGGCATGTGGGCGCGGATATGGGCGAAGTCGGCTTCCTTGCACGCGGCGTTGACCACCAGGAACAGCGCCTCGCCTGCATTGGCAACCATCAGGTCGTCGCGGATGCCACCGTTGTCGTTTGTCAGCATGGTGTAGCGCTGGCGGCCCGGCTTCAGCGCCTGGATATCACCGGGGACCAAGGCTTCCAGCGCGGTCGCCGCGCCATCGCCGCGCAGCCATGCCTGGCCCATGTGGGACACGTCGAATAGGCCGGCCGCGGTGCGGGTGTGGGTATGTTCGGCAATGATGCCAGCGCTGTACTGCACCGGCATGGCGTAGCCAGCGAAGGGCACCATCCGCGCGCCCAACTCGGCGTGCAGCGCCGCCAGTGGCGTTTGTGCCAGATCGTCGTGCTGGATGTCCTCGGCCACTCCGGCCCCCTTGCGTGAGACAACGCCGCGCAACCGCGCGGTTGTCCCCCTCTGTCTCGGAACCTGAGAGATTCACCGGCGCGGGATGCGCCCCGGCTTACTCCTTCGGTGAAACCCCGAGGGCATCGTGCCCCTGCGGCGCTTCTTTCCAGAGACCCATCCGCCCGCGGTCCTTTTGCCTGAGAGTTTCGAGGACCGGTTGCTCCTTCGGCGCCGGCGCGGTGCGCCGGTCTCTCCCGCAGGGTTCGACTGGGTGGAGTTAAGGTAGAGACGCACCGGGGCGAGGGCAAGGGGCGCGCCACCCGGTGAAGCGGATTTATCGCCTGCCGCGCGCCTGTCGGCGATTGTACTCAAGCTGCTCCTCGCTCAGCTGCAGCCCAAGCAGAACCTGGAAACCGGCGCCGGTCTCGCCTTCCTTGAGCGGCAGGGAGAGCGAGACCTCCCCATCGCGGAACCGGATCTGGCTCTGGTTGGGCGGTGCCTCGACGGCGACGGGGAACACTTCCTTGTTCAGGACCGCGCTGTCAGCGCGCCGCACAATCGCGACGAAATAAGAGAACTCCGCCCGCCGGTCGTTGTCGGCGGCCCCCAGTGTGATTCGGAAGGCCGGTGAGAAAGTGGCCGCCAGGGTTCCGTCGCGGCGGTAGACGCACTCGCCCGCAAGCTCAATGATCTGTGCTTCGTATTCGATGTCGAGGACATCGCGCCCGGGGCCATCACGGAAATATGTGACCTGATCGGCGTTGCCCAGCACCCGCGCCTGGGGACACGGCCGCGCGGACGGCGGTTCCGGCTCATCGAGGGTGCTGCAGGCGGCCATCATGCCAAGCGGCACCACGGCGCAAAGCCCGAAGAGGCGGCGGCGGTAGCGCCGAAAAAGGTCGGTAAATCGGATCAAGGCGGACTGCATTGGCGCGCAAGGGTTCCCATATCGGGATCAGGAGTTGTATTAGAGTTCGGTGTCCGCCGCAACGCGGCACCCACCGACCGGAGGACTTATGGGGTCCCTGCCGCCGCTGACCGTCCTGCTCGCTGCGCCGCGTGGTTTCTGCGCCGGTGTCGACCGGGCCATCAAGATCGTTGAGCAAGCGCTGGACCGATACGGCGCGCCGGTCTATGTCCGCCATGAGATCGTCCATAACCGCACGGTGGTGGAGGACCTGGAGGAAAAGGGCGCGATCTTCGTCGACGAGCTCCACGAGGTGCCCGACGATGTGCCGGTGGTGTTCTCCGCCCATGGGGTGCCGAAGTCGGTGCCGGCGGAGGCCAAGGCGCGCAAGATGTTCTACCTCGATGCGACCTGCCCGCTGGTCAGCAAGGTCCACCGGGAGGCCGAGCGGCACCATGCGGACGGCTACCAGATCGTTCTGATCGGCCATGACGGCCATCCGGAGGTGGCGGGTACAATGGGCCAGCTGCCGGAAGGCGCGATCGTACTGGTGGAAACCGAGGCCGATGCCGAGGCGCTGGAAGTGGACGATCCGGACCGGCTCGCTTTCGTGACCCAGACCACCCTGTCGGTCGACGACACCGCGGCGATCATCGCCATCCTGCAGCGCCGCTTCCCCAACATCCATGGGCCGAAGCGCGAGGATATCTGTTACGCGACCACCAACCGCCAGCAGGCAGTGAAGGCAATTGCCGCGCGCTGCGATGCGCTGTTCGTGATCGGCGCGCCGAATTCGTCGAATTCGCGGCGGCTGGTTGAGGTGGCGGCCAAGGCCGGCTGCGCCAACGCGCATCTTATCCAGCATGCCGGCGAGATCGACTGGACGCTGCTCGACGGGGTCGCGCGGGTCGGCCTCTCAGCCGGCGCGTCGGCGCCCGAAAGCCTGGTGGAAGCCGTCATCGAAGAGCTGCGCAACCGCTATACCATCGCCATCGAAGAGGTGGCGGTCACCCGCGAGGATGTGACTTTCAAGCTGCCTGCCGCTCTGAGCGCCTGAGCTGCGCCGTGGCGGTCTATACCGAGGTCCCGGACGACGATCTCGCCGCCTTCCTCACCGAGTACGATATCGGCGAGGCGGTGTCCTGCAAGGGCATCGCGGAGGGGGTGGAGAATTCCAACTACATGCTCCAGACCACCGCCGGGCAGTACATCCTCACGCTTTACGAAAAGAGGGTGGAAGCGGCAGACCTGCCGTATTTCCTCGGCCTGATGGCGCACCTGGCAGGCGCCGGGCTGGCCTGCCCGACCCCGATCCATGGCCGTGACGGCAGCGCGCTGCGCCGGTTGTGCGGGCGCCCGGCCGCCATCGTCACCTTCCTGCCCGGCGTCTGGCCACGGCGCATTCGTACGGAGCACACAGGCCCCCTGGGGGCCGCTCTGGCAGGCATGCACCTAAAAGGGGCCGACTTCCCCATGCGCAGGCCCAACAGCCTGTCTGTGGCGAGTTGGCGGCCACTGTTCGAGCAGAGCGCAGCACGCGCCCATGAGGTGATGCCGGGGCTTGCCGAGGAGCTGACGGCGGAACTGGACGCGCTGGAAGGAGCCTGGCCAGCGCCCGATGGGCTGCCCGCAGGCAACATCCACGCCGACCTGTTTCCCGATAATGTCTTTTTCCTCGATGGCGCCGTTTCGGGGCTGATCGACTTCTATTTCGCCTGCACCGACTTTTTTGCCTACGACATTGCCGTCTGCCTCAACGCCTGGTGCTTCGAGCCCGACGGCAGCTTCAACGTGACCAAGGCGCGGCTGATGCTGGCCAGCTATCGCGCAGTGCGGCCGCTCAGCGGCGATGAGCTCGCAGCCATGCCGCTGATGGCGCGCGGCAGCGCCCTGCGCTTCCTGCTGACCCGGCTGTATGACTGGCTGCACCAGCCTGAAGGCGCCCTGGTGACCCCGAAGGACCCGATGGAATACGTCCGCAAGCTGCGCTTCCACCGCGACCTTAGCGGTCCCGGCGCCTACGGGCTGGATTGAGGGCCTGCCGGGTGGGCGAAACGCCATCGGTTGTCGATATCTTCACCGACGGGGCCTGCAGCGGCAATCCGGGCCCTGGCGGCTGGGGCGCGATCCTGCGCTTCGGTGAGGTGGAGAAGGAGCTGCATGGCGGCGCGGCGGACACCACCAACAACCGTATGGAGCTGATGGCCGCGATCGCCGCCCTGGAGGCCATGCGGCGGCCCGTGAAGGCGCGCATCCACACCGACAGCACCTATGTCCACCACGGCATTACCGAGTGGATCCATGGCTGGAAGCAGCGCGGCTGGCGTACTGCGGCCAAGAAGCCGGTGAAGAATGTTGATCTTTGGCAGCGCCTCGATGCCCTGATGCAGACCCACGATGTGGAGTGGCGCTGGATCAAGGGCCATGCCGGCCACCCGGAGAACGAGCGGGCCGACGAACTGGCCCGGGCCGGCGTCGCCGAGGCGCGCGGCGACGCCTGACCCGGGCTGTCCGTTACAGCGCGGCGAGGATGGCGTCGGCGCCGGTCGCCTCGACCGAGCCAGGCTTCTCCTCGATCATCAGCGCGCTGACCGTGCCGTCATCGACGATCATCGCGTAGCGCTTCGACCGCACACCGAGACCCGGCGCGGAAAGGTCGAGGTCCAGGCCGAGCTTCTTGGTGAAGTCGGCCGCGCCATCTGCGATCATGGTTACCGAATCGCCCACGGCGCCCTGGTCGGCCCAAGCCTTCATCACGAAATGGTCGTTCACCGCGATGCAGGCGACCTCGTCGACGCCCTTGGCCTTGATATCGCCGGCCTTGGCGACGAAGCCAGGCAAATGCTGTTCGGAGCAGGTCGGCGTGAATGCGCCAGGCACCGCGAACAGCACCACCTTGCGGCCGCCGAAATAGTCCCCGGTCTCGACGTCCTTCGGTCCGTCGCCGGTAATGAGCTTGAGGGTGCCGGCAGGCACCTTGGAGCCAACGTCAATCGCCATGGTGGAATCCCCTCGTCTTGTCGGTTTGGTGGGCGGACCGCGCGGCGCGGCGGCGGCGCGGCTCCGGCTATCAGATAGGGTCTCGGTGCGCCGGAGTCACCCCGCAAGGCACTACACCGGCCTGGCCGCGGTCAGTTATTCCCAGCAGCGTCGAAGCCGGCCATGACGGCGTCGACCGACAGCAGCTCCGGAAACGGCTTCCCGGCGGGCGCGTTCGGCCCGTAGACCGCGTTGAAGGGGATGCCGTAGCGGCCGAACCCAGCGAGGTAGTCAGCGATCACCGGATCGGGGCTGGTCCAGTCGCCGCGCATGGCCACCACGTCTGGCGCCGTCAGGCGCGCCGCGACGGTGGGGCTGTCGAGCACCAGTGTCTTGTTCACTTTGCAGGTAACGCACCAGTCGGCAGTGACATCGACGAACACGGTCTTGCCCTCGGCAATCAGGCCGGGAATTGCGGCGCGGTCGAGCGGCTGCCAGACCGGACCTGCGACTGCCGGGGTTACCGTCATCGCCGCAGGCAGCAGCGCGGGCGCGGCCAGCGCCGCCACCACCAGGACTCCGGCCGCGCCTTCGGCGAGCCGCCGTCCAGCGCCTGACCGGGAGGCGCGCAGGGCCAGGGCCCCGGCAATCAGCAGCGCTGCCGCCGCAACCGCCAGCACTGCGGGCACACCGGTTTGGACCAGCAGGACGCCGCCCAGCCACACCGCGGTACCCGCCAGCGCAAGGCCGAGGATCCGGCGCAGGCCAGCCATCCACGGGCCTGGCCGGGGAAGCATCGCCACCATCGCGGGCCGCGCCGCCACGAGCAGGTAGGGCAGCGCCAGGCCTACACCGAGGGCAGCAAAGATGGCGAGAATCTCCACTGGGCCGCGCGCCAGGGCGAAGCCCACCGCGGTGCCCAGGAAAGGTGCCGAACAGGGGGTCGCCAACAGGGTGGCGAAGGCGCCGGTCAGGAAGTCACCACCCAGGCCGCGCTGGGGTCCGGCCGTGCCCAGCGCCGCGACCCGTCCAGGCAGGCTAATCTCGAAGGCCCCGAACAGGTTGGCGGCGAACAGCACGAGGACCACGATCATCGCCGACAGGAACACCGGCTGTTGGAACTGGATGCCCCAGCCGATCTGCGCCCCGGCCGCCTGCAAGCCGATCAGCGCCCCGGCCAATGCGAGGAAGCTCACGACAATGCCTGCTGCGGTGGCGAGGAAGGCGCGCCGCACCGGGCCGCGTTCCGCACCGCCCAGACTGATTACGCCCAGCAACTTCAGCGACAGCACCGGCAGCACGCAGGGCATGAGATTGAGGATCAGGCCGCCGAGCAGGGCGAGGCCAAGGATCGCCAGCCAGCCGTAGGCCGGCTGCGCCGCGCCGGGCTCGGCACGGGCCGTGATCTCGGCCGACCGGTTGCCGTCGACCACGGTGAGAGTCAGCGGCGCGCGCGCCAACGCGGCAAAGGCGTTGTCGCCCCGGACCGGCACCCGCAGCACATGGCCGCCCGTCTCCGTCGCGGCGATCGCGGGGGCGAGGAACTCAAGGCCATTGGGCCCTTCGACAAACAAGTCTGGGTTATCGATGGCGAAGGCGGAGCGCAGCGCCACGGCAAGCTCTGCACCGCCGCCCGCCGGGCTGACCTGCACCCGGTCGACGGCGAACCCCGCGGCCTCGCCGCCGGCGGGCACCTGTGCCGCATAGCGGCCGATCAAGTGCGCGAACGGGGTCGCCGCGCCGCCGTCCTGCGGCAGGTCAAGCGACAGGTTCGCCGTATGGGGAATGCAGATCTCGTTGCAGGTGAGGTAGTCCACCCGCGCGCGCAAACGCAGCGGCGCCGACGGATCCGCGACGGTGGCCGTGACCGGCAGCACCACCTCGCCGGCATAGCCGTAGTTTTGCAGGCCGAACAGCTCGAAGCGCTTTGGCGCGGGCCAGGCCATCGCCGCATTTTGGAGATTGGCCGAGCCTTCCCAGTCGATTGCTGGAGGGAAGCCGGCATCACCGGGCGTGCGCCAGTAGATCTTCCAGCCCTCGGCCATGCGAAAATGCAGGCCGAGACGGGCGTCGCCGTTGCCGTCGGGGCCGGCAACGGCGGAGACCAGACGCACATCGACCTGATCGGTGCGCGCCCAATCGGACGCCGCGCTATCAGCCAGGACGGCGGCAGGTGCGAAGACGCTCATCACGAGCGCGAATAGGCAGACGGGCAATCTCAACAAGCCGGCTCCGAAGCTGCGCGGGCAACACTGCCCCCAAGATGGGGCCAATCGGCCGGCGGCAAAACCCCAAGACGCCTCACAACTGCGTCAGGGTGCGCGGCAGAACGGCCCTTGATACCGGCGCGGGGGCGCGCATTATTAGGGATGGGGACGGGGAGCCGGCGGCCACGGACGCGCTGCAAAGGTGCGCGGCGGCCGCACCGTCGTAAGGAGATCCGGCGATGCTGGAGGATATCGGCAAGGACGCGCAAAGCGGCTACATCCCGGGCCGTCTGCTGATCGCCATGCCACAGATGGAGGACCCGCGGTTTGCCCGCTCGGTGGTCTATTTGTGCGCCCACACCCCCGAAGGCGCGATGGGGCTGGTGCTTAACAGAGCACTGGAATCTTTGAGTTTTTCGGAGCTCTTGGAACAGCTCAACATCGACCATGGGCCTGATACCAAGCATATCCATGTGCATTTCGGCGGCCCCGTGGAGTCCAGCCGGGGCTTCGTGCTGCATTCCGACGACTACATGCAGGAAGCGAGCCTCAATGTCGACGACGGCATCGCCCTGACCGCGACCGTCGACATGCTGCGCGAACTGGCCGGCGGGGGCGGACCGCGAAAGAGCCTGCTGGCGCTGGGCTATGCCGGCTGGGGGCCCGGGCAGCTCGACGGTGAAATGCAGGCCAATGCCTGGCTGCATGTGGAGGCCGACGCCGATCTGGTGTTCGATCCGGAACTGGACGGCAAGTGGGAGAAGGCGATCCGCAAGCTTGGGATCGACCCTTCGCTGCTGTCGGGCGAGGCCGGACGCGCCTGACCGGCTCATACCAGCCGGCGGGCGATCCCGTCGAGCGGATCGAGCCGGCCCACCGGCCCCAGCGCCGCGAGGGTCGGCGCACCCGAGAACAGGCGCTCGGCGGTACGGGCTACTTGGGCAGCGTCGACAGCCTCGATCCGCGCCACAGTCTCGGCGACCGGCACAGGACGGCCGAAGACGTGGGTCTGGCGCGCCGCCTGCTCGCAGACCGCTGAGGAACTTTCCAGCGACATCAAGACGTTAGCGCGCAACTGAGCGCGGGCACGGTCAACCTCGGCATCGCTGACGCCCTGGCGCACCGCGTTGATCTCGTCGCAGACCACCGGCATCAGCTCCTGGACCTCGTTCTCCCCGGTCCCGGCATAGATGCCGAACACACCGCCGTCGGCATAAGAGGAGGTGAAACTGAAGACGCTGTAGACCAGGCCGCGCTTCTCGCGCACCTCCTGGAATAACCGCGAGGACATACCGCCACCGAGCAGCGTTGACAGGACCGTCGCGGCGTAGAAATCGGGATCGTCGAAGGCGAGGCCTGAGAAGCCGAGCACCAGATGCACCTGGTCGAGGTCGCGGCTCTCGCGGTTGTCGCCGCCGGTATAGCGGGCAGGTTCGGGCGCGCGCTCGTCGTCGGCTGGCAGGTCACCGAAGGCAGCGGCGATCCGCGCCGTGAAGTCGTCATGGCTGATGCGCCCGGCGGCGGCCGCCACCATCCGCGACGGGCTGTAGTAGCGGCCCATATAGGCGCGCACCGCCTCACGCTTCAACGCGCGAATCAGCTCGGCGCGGCCTAGCACCGGCCGGCCCATCGGCTGGTCGGGAAAGGCCGTTTCCTGGAACCGGTCGAACACCACGTCGTCGGGGGTGTCGTTGGCCTGGCCGATTTCCTGAAGGATGACGGAGCGTTCACGCTCCAGCTCCTCCTCGTCGAGGGTCGAGTGTTGCAGGATGTCGGCCAGGATATCGACGGCCAGCGGCACGTCATCGGCCAGCACCTTGGCGTAGTAGGCGGTGTGTTCGCGCGAGGTATAGGCGTTCAGGTGGCCGCCAACCGCCTCGATCTCCTCGGCGATGGCCCGCGCACTGCGCCGCTCGGTCCCTTTGAAGGCCATATGTTCGAGCAGGTGGGAGACGCCGTTGACCTCGGCCTCTTCGTCGCGGGTTCCCGCGCGCACCCACAGGCCGAGAGAGACGCTCTCCACATCGGCCATCTCGCGGGTCACCACCCGCAGGCCGTTCTCCAGCGTGGTGATGCGGGCGTCGGGGACCCCGGCGCGGCCCGCCATCACGCCGCCTCCGCCACGGTATCGCGGACATGGGCCTGTACCGCGGCGAGGTCGTTGGGCAGGCTGGCCATGCGTTCGGGGCGGTCCATCAGATCGGCCAGGCGCGGCGGCAGGGCCGGGCGCTCGCCGATGGCACTGGCCACCGCATCACCGAACTTGGCGGGATGGGCGGTGCCGAGCGCGACCATCGGGACCGCCGGGTCGCCGGCCAGGTCGCGCGCGACCTTGAGGCCGATGGCGGTGTGCGGATCGACGGTCTCGCCGGTGGCGTCGTATTGGTGGCGAATCTCTGCCAGGGTACCGTCGTCGTCGACCCGCCCGGCTGCGAACAGGGCGTGGGCGGCGGCCAGACGGTTCTCGCCCACCGACAGGCTGCGGGTCTCGCGAAAGGCCTTCATTTCCTCGGCCAGCAGAGCGGCGTCCCGGTCGTAGAGATCGAACAGGTAGCGCTCGAAGTTACTCGAGATTTGGATGTCCATGCTGGGGCTCCAGGTCGGCGCCACCCCCTCCATGGCCATGGTGCCGGTGGTGAAGAAACGCGTGAGAATGTCATTGCGGTTCGACGCTACCACCAGCTTATCCACCGGCAGCCCCATCTGCCGCGCCGCATAGCCGGCGAACACGTTGCCGAAGTTGCCGCTGGGCACGGTGAAGGAAACAGGACGGTCTGGCGACCCCAGCGCCACTGCGGCGGTCACGTAATAAACGATCTGGGGCATGATCCGCGCCCAGTTGATCGAATTGACCGCCGACAGATTCAGCGCGTCGCGGAAGGGGATGTCGTTGAACATCGCCTTCACCAGGTCCTGGCAGTCGTCAAAGGTACCCTGAATGGCGATGTTGTGGACGTTGGGGGCGTCCACCGTGGTCATCTGGCGGCGCTGCACCTCTGAGACCCGGCCCTCGGGATGCAGGATGAAGATGTCCACCGCATCACGGTCGCGGCAGGCCTCGATGGCGGCCGAGCCGGTATCACCGGAGGTCGCGCCGACCACGGTAATACGCGCGCCACGCCGGGCCAGCACATGGTCGAACAGCCGGCCGACAAGCTGCAGCGCGACGTCCTTGAACGCCAGCGTCGGGCCGTGGAACAGCTCCAGAAGCCAAAGATTGGCGTCCAGCTGGCGCAGCGGCGCGACCGCCGGATGGCCGAAGCCGCCATAGGCGTCCGCCGCCATGGCGGCAAAGTCGTCCTCGGCGATGGTGCCGCCGAGGAACGGCGTCATCACCCGGACCGCAGCTTCCGCGTAGGGCACACCACGGAGGGCCGCGAGGTCGCCGGCGCTCAGACTGGGCCAGCTTTCCGGCAGGTAGAGGCCGCCGTCGCGCGCCAGTCCGGCGAGGAGGACATCGTCGAACGGCAGGACGGGAGCGGCGCCGCGGGTGCTGATGTATCGCATGGCGGGACCGTCAGGGCAGGTAGCGGTTGCGAAGGTGGGTCTTAAACGCCTCAGTGCCCAGCGCCTTGCCGGTCGCCTCGGCAATCAGCGCGTCGGTGGTCAGCAGGCACCCCTTCTGATGCACATTCACGCGCAGCCAGTTGAGCAGCGGTGCGAAGCTGCCGCGGCCGATGGCGGCAGTGAGGCCCGGATTGGCCTTGCTGGCGGCGTCGAACAGCTGGGCCGCCAGCACCGCGCCGAGGCTGTAGCTTGGGAAGTTACCGAACGCGCCGTAGAACCAATGGATGTCCTGCAGGCAGCCCTCGGCGGGGGTGGTGGGCGTGATGCCGAGGCGGTTCTGCATCTCCTCGTTCCAGGCGGCGGGCAGGTCGGCCACCGCGAGGTCGCCACTGATCAGCGCCTTCTCCAGCCGATAACGCAACAGGATGTGGGCGTGGTAGGTGACCTCGTCCGCCTCCACGCGGATGAAACCCGGCTTCACCCGCGAGACCAGCCGGTAGAGGTTGCCCGCCTCCCAGGCCGGCCCTTCCTTCTGGAAGGCGGCGCGCAGCAGCGGCGCGATGAAGGCGATGAAGACGCGTGTGCGGCAAGCCTGCATCTCGATTAACAGCGACTGGCTCTCATGCACCGTGTAGCTGCGCGCCCGTCCGACCGGCTGTGTGCGCCAGGCCTCGGGCAGGCCGCGTTCATACAGCGCATGGCCGGTCTCATGCAGCACCGCCATCAGGCCCTGGATGAACTCGTCGGCGCTGTAGCGTGTGGTGACGCGGACGTCGGACGGCACGCCACCGCAAAACGGGTGGGCGCTGAGATCGAGCCGGCCGAAACGGAAATCGAAGCCGAGCACCTCCATCACCTGCTTGGACAGGGCGCGCTGAGCCTCAAGCGGGAATGGGCCCTCGGGCTCGATCACCGGGCGGTCCGCCGCCTGGCGCTCCATGACACGCGGCAGGAAGCCTGGCAGGAACGCCTCCAGATCACCGAAGATGCGGTCGAGGATGTCGCTGCGCAGGCCGGGTTCATACTGGTCGAGCAAAGCATCATAGGGGGTGCAGCCGAACGCCTCGGCCTTAGCCTCGGCAACCTCGCGGGTCAGCGCGACGACCTGTTCCAAGGGCTCGCGGACGAGGTCAAAATCGTTGGCATGACGTGCCCGGCGCCAGACCAGCTCGCAGCGGGTCACGGTGCGGCTCAGCCGCTCCACCAAGTCCGCGGGCACCGCGGTGGCGTGGCGCCAGACCTGGCGCATCTCCCGCAGATTGGCGCCCTGCCAGTCGTCGAGCCCTTCTTCGTCCTCCGCCGCGTCCAGCAACTCAGCCAGCGGCGCATCCGTCAGCAGGGCATGTGAGATCGCTTCCAGAGTCGCGATCTGTTCGGCGCGGGGCTCCGCCCCTCCCGGCGGCATCAGCGTGGCGGTGTCCCACGACAGCACGCTGCGCGCACCATCCAGGTCGCCCAATCGCTTGAACCAGAGCTCTGAATCGCCGTAGGCGGACATGTCCCGGGGGCCCCTAGCCAGCCGTGCCGGCGTCACTGCCGCGCCGGCCGCGCATATATATCACGAATATGACGGCCAGCGTCGCCGCCAGCCCATACCAGGTTATGGCGTAACCAAGGTGATTGTTGGGCAGGTTGGCGCTGACCCGATGGGGCTGCGGCGTATCAGGCTCTGCCGGGCTCTCCGCTGTTGCCAGCAGATAGACCGGCTGCACAGCCCCCGCCCCGGCAGCCGCTGCCATGGCGTCGAGGTCCATGCTGAACCAGTTGTTCGCCGCCGGCTCATTGTCCGGCACGAAGGCACCCGGCGGTAAGGGCATGCGCGCCACGCCGCGCACCGTGACCGGACCGGCGGCAGGCGCCGGAGCCGCGCCGCGCGCCGCCAGCGGCACCCAGCCCCGGTTGACCAGCAGCACCGCGCCATCGTCGCGGCGCAGGGGCATGACCAGATCGTAGCCCAGTTCGCCGCCCCGGGTGCGCCCGGCGACATAGAGCACGGCGGACGGATCAAAGGTGCCGCGAACGGCCACCGGGCGGAAGTCCCAGTCGTCGGGCCGGATGACTTGCGCCGGCAGGGAAATGGGTTTCGCCGCCAGCCGTTCGGCCATGCGCGCGATGAGGTCCTCTTTCCAGGCGAGGCGCTGCACCTGCCAAGTACCGAGGCCAATCAGGATGGCCATCGCCAAAAGCACCGTCAGGGTGGTGATCAGGGCGCCGGGCGCCCGGGCCGCGCTCACGGGCGGGGCGGCGCAGCGATGCCGGTCATCGTCCGCGCGGGCGGGCTAGGGCCTAGTGGCCGCCGAAGTTGCTCCCGGCGCCCCACCAGTAAATGCAGGCGAACAGGAACAGCCACACCACGTCAACGAAGTGCCAGTACCAGGCCGCCGCCTCGAACCCGAAATGGTGGTCCCGCTTGAAGTGGCCCTTGATCGCCCGGATCAGGCAGACGAACAGGAAGATCGTACCGATGATGACGTGGAAGCCATGGAAGCCGGTGGCCATGAAGAAGGTCGACGAGTAGTAGCCGTCGGTGAAGCCGAAGGCGGCGTGGCTGTACTCGTAGGCCTGCAGGGCGGTAAACGCGACACCCAGCGCCACCGTCAGCGACAGGCCCTTGATCATTCCGGAGCGGTCGCCGTGGAGCAGCGCATGGTGGGCCCAGGTCACCGTGCAGCCCGACAGCAGCAGCACCAGGGTATTGAGGAACGGCAGGTCCCAGGGGTCGAAGGTGATGACGCCCTCGGGCGGCCAGACGCCACCCAGCGCCTCGACGCGCGCATCGGTGAAATCGGGGAACAGGGCGACGTCGAAATAGGCCCAGAAGAAGGCGGCGAAGAACATCACTTCCGAGGCGATGAACAGCGCCATCCCGTAGCGCAGGCCGATCTGGACCACCGGGGTGTGATGGCCCTGGTGCTCCGCCTCGCGCACCACGTCGCGCCACCACATGAACATCGTAAAGGCAATGCCGACCACACCGGCGAACAGCACCGCGAAGGTGTCGTAGTGCATCACGCCGATCATGCCGAGCGCGAACACGAAAGCGGCCAGTGAACCGACGAGCGGCCAGGGGCTGGGGTCGACGAGGTGGTAGGAGTGCTTGGGCTCGGCGTGGCCGTGCGCGTCGGTCATGTATCTAGTCTCCAGCCCCGGGGCTTTCGGGTCTCGCGTTGTCTGGCCGGACGCCCGCCTGGGCGACCTCGTCGCCGTCGACCGGCAGGTCGTCAAGCGACCGGAAGAATGTATAGGACAGCGTGATGGTTTTCACGTCGCGCGTCGCCGGATCGTCGGCGATCGCCGGGTCTACGAAGAAGGCAACCGGCATCTCTACCGATTCCCCGGGCGCCAGCGTCTGCTCAATGAAACAGAAACACTGCACCTTGTTGAAGTAGCGCCCCACCTTGGCCGGGGTGACATTGAAGGTGGAAACCCCCATCACCGGCCGCGCCGCCATGTTGCGCGCGGTATAGAAAGCGAGGCCCTGCTCGCCAACCTTCAAGGTGACCTCGCGCTGCTCGGGGCGGAAACGCCAGGGCAGCTTGGGATTGACGTTGGCGTCGAAGCGGATCGTGACCATCTTCTCGCCGGTCTCGGCTGGCGCTGCCTCGGCCCGCTGGGTCGTGCCGCCATAACCGGTTACCCGGCAGAACAGGTCGTAAAGTGGCACAGCCGCGAAGGACAGGCCCGTCATGCCCGCGACCATGCCCAGCAGCACCAGGCCTACGGTGCCGTTGCGGCGGCGCATATTGCGGCGCGGCATGGTCATCCCGCTCCCCCGGACATGCGCACCACGGTGATCATGTAGAAAAGGACACAGACCCCGACCAGCACACCCAGCAGCACCAGGTTCCGCTTACGGATGCGGCGGTCGCGCTCGGCACGGGTTTCGGGGTCCATCGTCATCGGGTCAGACACTGCGGACCACCAGGTCGGCGACCAGCGCGCCGAACAGGGCGAACAGGTAGATGATGGAATAGGCGAAAAGCCGGCGCGGCGCGTTGACGTCCTGGCCGCGCCAGACCTTGACCGCGCCATACAGGAAGCGCCCGCCCAGCAACGCCGCAGCGACGCCATAGAGCAGCCCCGACATGCCGATGGCGACCGGCGCGAAGGAGGCCACCACGGTGGCGACGGTGTAATAGACGATCTGCCGCTCGGTGCTGCGGCGGCCGGCGACCACCGGCAGCATCGGCACCCGGACCCGGGCATAGTCGTCGGCGCAATAGAGCGCGAGCGCCCAAAAGTGCGGCGGCGTCCACAAGAAGATGATGGCGAACAGCAGCAGCGGCTCGAGGCTCAGGCTCCCGGTCACCGCGATCCAGCCGATCACTGGCGGAAACGCACCAGCTGCCCCGCCGATGACGATGTTCTGGGGCGTGCTGCGCTTCAGCCAGATGGTGTAGACGAAAACGTAGAAGGCGATGCTCAGCGTCAGCATGGCCGCGGCGGGCCAGCCGACGGCAAGCTGCATCAGCAGCACCGAGGCGACCGCCAGGGCGACACCGAAGCTGAGCGCCTCGCCCGCAGGCATCCGGCCGGCAGGCAGCGGCCGGCTCCGGGTACGGCGCATCTCGGAGTCGATGTCGCGGTCGTACCACATGTTGATGGCCCCGGCCGCACCGGCGCCGAGCGCAATGCACAGCACCGCCACCGCGGCCAGCACCGGATGCAGGCTGCCCGGCGCAACCAGCAGGCCGCACAGCCCGGTGTAGACCACCAGCGACATCACCCGCGGCTTGAGCAAGGCGACATAGTCGCGCACGTCCGTGACGTGGGCGGGCGAGCCCAGCTCCAGCGCGGTGCGATCGATGGCGGCGCTACCCTCGGGCATGGTTCCTCCTGCCCCGCGTGCTAGCGGATCTGGGGCAGTTCGTCGAAGGTGTGGAACGGCGGCGGCGAAGACACCGTCCATTCCAGCGTGGTGGCGTGCTCACCCCAGTAATTCGGGGCCGCCTTCTCGCCGCTGGCCAGCGCGCGCAGCACGATGAACAGGAAGAACACCGTCGCGACACCCGACAGATACGAGCCCCAGGACGAGATCTCGTTCCACGGCGCGTAGGCGTCCGGATAGTCCGGGATACGCCGCGGCATTCCGGCGAGGCCGAGGAAGTGCTGCGGGAAGAAGGTGACGTTTACACCGATGAAAAACAGCCAGAAATGGACCTTGCCGGCCCATTCCGGGATCAGTCGGCCCGACATCTTACCGAACCAGTAGTAGAAGCCGCAGAAGATGCCGAACACGGCGCCCATGCTGAGCACATAGTGGAAGTGCGCGACCACGTAGTAGGTGTCGTGCATCACGGTGTCGACGCCGGCGTTGGCCAGCACGACGCCGGTGACACCGCCGACGGTGAACATGAAGATCATGCCGATCGCCCACAGCATCGGCGTGGTCATGCGGATTGAGCCGCCCCACATCGTGGCGATCCAGGAGAAAATCTTGATGCCCGTAGGCACCGCAATGATCATCGTCGCCGCCGTGAAGTAGGCCTTGGTATCCACGTCCAGGCCAACGGTGAACATGTGGTGGGCCCAGACGATAAAGCCGATCACGCCGATCGCGACCATGGCATAGGCCATGCCGAGATAACCGAACACCGGCTTGCGCGAGAAAGTCGATACCACGTGGCTGATAATGCCGAAGGCCGGCAGGATCATGATGTAGACCTCGGGGTGCCCGAAGAACCAGAACAAGTGCTGGAACAGGATCGGGTCACCGCCGCCTTCGGGCACGAAGAAGGTGGTGCCGAAGTTGCGGTCGGTCAGCAGCATGGTGATGGCACCGCCCAGCACCGGCAGGGCCAGCAGCAGCAGGAAGGCCGTCACCAGGATCGACCACACGAACAGCGGCATCTTGTGCAGGGTCATGCCCGGCGCGCGCATGTTGAGAATTGTGGTGATGAAGTTGATGGCACCGAGGATGGACGACGCGCCCGCCAGATGCAGCGCAAAGATCGCCAGGTCAACGGAGGGGCCGCCGTGGCCGACGCTGCCTGACAGTGGCGGATAGATGGTCCAGCCGGTACCGGCGCCGACATCGACCACCGCCGAAAGCAGCAGCAGCAGGAAGGCCGGGACGATCAGCCAGAAGCTGATGTTGTTCATCCGCGGGAAGGCCATATCCGGCGCCCCGATCATCAGCGGCACGATCCAATTGCCAAATCCGCCGATAAGCGCCGGCATGACCACGAAGAACACCATGATCAGGCCGTGGGCGGTGATGAACACGTTCCAGAGCTGGCCGTCACCGCCAAGCACCTGGGCCCCCGGCTCTTGCAGCTCCATGCGCATGACGATGGAGAAGAAGCCGCCGATCAGCGCCGCTACGATCGAGAAGATCAGGTAGAGGGTGCCGATGTCCTTATGGTTGGTGGAAAGGAACCAACGCGTGAAGAATCCGGGGACGTGATCGTGATGATCGTCCGCGTGTGCGCTGCCGCCGTAGCTCATGTCGTCTAACCCCTAGCTTCGCACCACACGGCTGGCGTGGCGCTGAAATCGTTTGGCTTGCGGACCGCCCGTCCGACTCAGTCGGCGGGCGCCGCGGCGACCTGTGTCGCCGGCGCGTCGTCCGCGCGCGCGTATCGGACCTTGGCTTCCGCGACCCAGGCCTCGAAGGCCGCGGGCGAGACGACGCGGACCTCGATCGGCATGTAGCCGTGGTTGACGCCGCACAGCTCTGAGCACATGCCGTAGTAAGTGCCTTCCTTGTCGACGCGGAACCATGTGTTGTTGGTGCGGCCGGGAACCGTGTCGGTCTTTACGCCAAAGGACGGGATCGCCCAGGCATGCAGCACATCGGCGGCGCCGAGCAGCACATGCACCGTGGCGCCGGCCGGCACGACGAGCGGGTTGTCGACCGACAGCAGACGCTTCTGGCCAGGCTGAATTTCGTCGTCCGGGATCAGGTTGCTGTCGAAGCTGAACTCACCGTGGTCGGGATACTCGTAGTTCCAGTACCACTGATGGCCGGTGACCTTCACGGTCATATCCGCTTCGGGAATGACGTCGGCGAAATAGAGCAGCCGGAAGGACGGCACCGCGATCACCACCAGGATGATTACCGGGACCACGGTCCAGATCACCTCGATCAGCGTGTTGTGGCTGGTTTTCGAGGGGGTGGGATTGGCGCTCTCGCGGTAGCGAACGACGCAGTAGAGCAGCAGCGCCAGCACAAAGATCGAAATCGCGACGATGATCACCAGCAGCAGGTTATGCAGGCTGTTGATGCTCTCCATCACCGGCGTCGCTGCCGGCTGGAACCCCAGCTGCCAGGGCTCGGCCGCGGCGGCCAGCGCCGCCTCGCCCGCAAGGAGCGTGGCCGCGGCCACCAGGAAACCGAATATCATCCGCATCGCTTGTCTTGTCCTCACCCGGATCGGACCCGGGAACATACCCGGTCCGGCGGCGCCGATCATATTAATGCGTCTGCACTAATACAACCTTGCCTTCGGCAGAATTACAGGCATTGGCGTGGTGTTGGTTGGCCGTACACATCGTCTCTGAGTCTACGTCGCGCCGCCGCCGCCGGATCGGCCTGCGGCGGTCCGCCGCGCGGCGGACGACATGTCGAGGTGGGTCTCGATATAGGTCATCAGCCGCGCCAGCGAATCCTCGACCGACAGCGCCGATGTATCGACCGCCAGTTCGGGACTGTCCGGCGGCTCGTAAGGCGCAGAAATACCCGTGAATTCCTTGATCTCGCCGCGCCGCGCCTTTTCATAGAGGCCCTTGGGGTCGCGCTCTTCGCAGGTCGCGACGTCGGCCTCGATATAGACTTCGTGGAACAGGTCGGGCGCGATATGGCGCACCCGGTCGCGGTCGCTGCGGTAGGGTGAGATGAAAGCGGTGATCACCAACACGCCGGCCCGCGCGAACAGGGCCGCGACCTCACCAACCCGGCGGATATTCTCGTTTCGATCCTCGGGTGAGAAGCCGAGATCGGCGCTGAGACCGTGGCGGATATTGTCACCGTCGAGCACATAGACCTGATACCCGCGGGCGAACAGCCGGCGCTCCAGTTCCACCGCCAGTGTTGTCTTACCCGCGCCGCTGAGCCCGGTGAACCACAGGATGCCGCTGCGGTGACCATTGGCGTTCCAGCGCGCCTCCAGGTCGACCTCATGCTCGACACTGAAGATGTTGGTCGACTTCACGCCCAGCGCATGGCGCTGATCCGGGTAGCCGCGCATGTCGACGATGCCGCCGCCGACGATGTCATAGTCCTCGACCAGCACGAAGCGGCCGGTGCGCGGGCCATTGGAATAGGGGTCCAGCGCGACGGTGGCGCGGCTGCGCAGGATCACCTCGGCGACCGCGTTGCGCTCCACCTCCCCCTCGCTGCCGGCGGACAGGTCGCCGACGTCGATCACCTTTTCCACGGCCTCGACCTCGACAGGGAAACTGGCGGTGTTGAGCTTGGCGGTATAGCGGCTGCCGACACGGAGCGGCTGCTTGCCGAGCCAGAAGATGCGGCCGCGGAACACATTGGTCAGCAGCGGTGGGCGTTCGGCGTGGCTCATCACCTCGCCACGCTCGATAAACAGCGGTTGGTCCAGGGTGACCGCGGCACTTTGCCCTGCGGTCACCGCCAGCAGTGGCTCATCGCCGCCCCAGGTTTCGATGGATTCGATTCGGGCGGTGGCATTGCTGGGCGAAAACAGCACCTCGTCGCCACTGCGCAGGCGGCCACTCTCAATGCGGCCGACAATCAGGCGGCGCTCGTCGAACTTGTAGACGTCCTGCACCGGCATGCGCAGCGGCAGGTCTGACAGGTAGACCGGCGGGTCGAAGCCATCGATGCCGCCGACCAGGGTGGCACCCTCATACCAGTCCATATGGCCGTGCTCGCGGGCGTGGCTGACCACATTGTCACCCTCACGCCCTGAAACCGGCACAATATGGGTAGGTACGATGTTGAGGCCGGCGAGATAGGCGCGGATGTCGGCGGCGACATCGGCGTAGCGGTCCAGCGCATAGCCCACCAGATCCATCTTGTTGACCGCGACCAGTACCTGACGCACGCCGAGCAGGTGGAGCAGGTAGCCGTGTCGGCGCGACTGCTCCTGGATGCCTTCATTGGCGTCGACCACCAGGATCGCGGCATCGGCGCGGGCCGCGCCGGTCACCATGTTGCGCAGGAATTCCTTATGGCCCGGCGCGTCGATGATGACGTAGTCGCGCTTGTCGGTGCTGAAGAAGGTCTGGGTGGTCTCGATGGTAATGCCCTGATCACGCTCAGCCTGCAGGGCGTCGAGCACGAACGCCCACTCGAAGGGCATACCGCGGCGGTCGCAGCTGGCGCGAATTTGTTCGACCTTGCCGTCGGGCAGGGAATCGGTGTCGTGCAGCAGCCGGCCCACCAGAGTCGACTTTCCGTGGTCGACATGACCGACGAAGACCACGCGCATCGGTGCGCCGCGCGCCGGGTTGGGCTCGCTCGTCACCGGCGCCTCACATGTAGCCTTCGGCGCGCAGGCGCTCGAACGCATTCTCGGCCTCGTGGTCCATCGCCCGCCCTGCCCGCTCTTCCTCGCGGGTCACCTCGAGTTCAGCGATGATCTCGTCGATCGTGCTGGCGGGACTGTCGATGGGGTTGGTGATGCCGACCTCGCCAAGCGACCGGAAACGCTTGCCCTCACGGGCGAAATACAGCGGCACGACCGGGATCGATTCGCGCTTGATGTAGCGCCAGATGTCGACCTCGGTCCAATGCAGCAGCGGGTGGATGCGGATATGGGTGCCCGGCGGGAAGTCCGTCTTGTACTGGTCCCAGAATTCCGGTGGCTGGTCGCGGAAGTCCCAGGTGCCCTCGCTTCCGCGGGGGCTGAAATAGCGCTCCTTAGCGCGCATCGGCTGCTCGTCACGGCGGATGCCGGCGAAGATGCCATCAAAGCCGTACTTCTCGATCGCTTCCTTGAGGCCCGCGGTCTTGCGCGCAGCGAACCGAGACGCCGGCGGCAGGCTGGGGTCGATAGCCTCGATTGGCGGGCAGGGATCGGCGATCAGGTTGAGCTCCCACTCCGCCGCGTACTTGTCGCGGAAGGCGTAGGTCTCGGGGAACTCGGCCCCGGTATCGAGATGCATCGCCGGAAACGGGATGTGACCCAGGAACGCCTTGCGGGCGAGCCAGATCATCACGTTCGAATCCTTGCCGATCGACCACAGCATGCCGAGCCGGCCGAACCGATTGAACGCTTCGCGGAAGATGAAGATGCTCTCGTGCTCGAGCGCGTCGAGATGGTCCATCGCCGCAGTGAATAGCGGGGCGGCGGCGGATTTACAAGCGCACCGCCGCGCGCGTGGAACCTCAGGCGTTGACGTCGACCGCCGCGACCGCACGCGCCGACGCCACAGCGGACTGCTGAGCGACGATCTGGAACGGATCGGCGGACTGACTCGTGGCCCGGAAAGGCTGGGCCAGGCCCGGCGTGACGTAGTTCAGTGCCAGGTCAGAGAGGATCTTGAACAGCTCGCGGCGCTGGTCCGCCTGGCGCAGGATCGACTCCGCACTGTCGCGCAATACGCCCTCGGTGCGCCCGCTCTCGAAGGAGACATCGCCGAGCTGCTGGCGGATGCCGGCAACATCGCCGCGCTGCTCGGCGAGCGCGGACTGGGCACTGTCGATGGCGGTTGCGGCGCTGGTCGCGTTGGCGCTGCTAGTGATGTCGGCGGTGCGCAGAGCGGCGGCGAGTGAGCCGGTGAACGCCGCTTCCAGCGACACCGCGACCGTATCGCCGGTCTCGGTCTCGGTACCGACTTGTACGTCGAAACCGCGCGCCGACAGGGCGCCCGCGACGTCGAACCCGGCGTTGCCGCCGGAGGCGTCGATGTCCGCGGCGGTATTGAAGTTCTCGTTGATCACGGCGGTGATACCGAAATCGACGAAGAAGATATTCTCCGTGTCACCCGTGCCCGGCGCCGTGGCCGGCGCGTCGACCCGCTCCACCCGGCCCGTGGTGGTGTTGGTCAGGGTGAACTCCCCAGCAGCAGAATCGAAGCCGAGGGTGAAGGAATCGCCGCTCTCCAGGTTGCCGGTGGCAACCGAGTCGAAGTTGAAGGCGGTGAACCCGTCGGCCACCTCGAGGTCGGCACCAACGCTGGTGGCAGAGAAGGTGTTGGTGCCCGCAAGCACGTTCACGCCATCTTCCTCGGTGCGCTCGGCGATGTCGTTGATGCGGTCGAGCGTCGCCTGGAAGGTGATGTCCAGGAAGGCGCGCTCGGTATCGGTGGTCTCGTCGTCCGCAGCCGTGGTGGCGAGTGTCTCAAGCTCGGTGAGCGCCAGGTCGATCAGGTCGAGCGCATCGGACACGTTCGGCAGTACGGTAGTCGCCTGGCGTGCGTTGTCGCCACCCTGGGCGACCAGGATGCTCTCGGCGCTCAGCCGGTTCTGCAACAGGCCGTTCAGCGCATTCTCGACGGTGTTCGTGATGAACGCCGGGTCGGCCACCTGCGGCACCCGGGTGCGATCAGACAACGTCTGTTGGATCAGCCTCTGATTGAGGCCCAGCGTGAGGAAATCGGGCATAACGACATGGCCGCTACCCTCGCCTCTCGCCCCACGCGCAACTCACGCGCGGCGCGACGCTTCCTGCATTATGGCGTCTATCGGACGGAGTCCCGGTCCTGGAACCCCTCTAGACGGGGCGAATCATCCTTATTCAACCAAACCAATCGCGCGGGTGGGCGAATGGTGGGCGGGATTCGCGCTGCCGCTTTTCCCGTGCGACACAGCCGTGACCGCGGCTATCGGGTGCGCACAATTTGGAAATATAGGGAATTCACAGGGGAATCCAAGCGGATTCGGCGCGGGCCGTTAACCTTTGAGGCCACGGAGATCCGTGACAAAGGCGCCGTAAAGCGCGCTGAGCGCCTGGTTCATGGCCGCTACGGTCCCGGCCATGCTGCGGTTGGCTGCGGCGCGCTCCACGTCATAGACCTGGATCAGGACCAGCTGTCCGTCGCGCTCGCGCCGAACGCTGAGTTCCATGGACAGGGCGACCGACGGATTGCCGCCGCCGACCAGCTGTTCCATGCGCCGAACCTTGGCGCTGATGATGTAATCGGGTTCGGCGCGGTGCTCGGTGGTGACTACCGTGCCGGCGGCGCGCACCCCGCGCAGATAGGCGACGAGCTGCTCCTGCAGCATGCGTGGCGGGGCATCGGTCCAGTGGTGATAACTGTATTGGAGCAGCCGGTCCGGCGTTGCCGCCGCGGCATAGAGCAGCGCGCGTTCGGTGATCAGGCCCTCGGCGAGGAAGCGTTCCACCTCCACAGTGCCGTTGAGCACCGGCGCCGCGCCCGCTTGCGGTGCGGCGACCGAAAGCCGGTAGAACTGGTCACGCGGCGCCTCGGCGGTGCCGCCGCAGGCCGTGAGCGACAGCGCGATGAGGGCTGCGGCCAGGCTGCGCGCCCTCACTGGGCCGCCCTCCGCAGCGCCGGCGCGATGCCGTCATCCTCCTCGGGCGTGGTGCCGCGGATCAGCACCCCGGGGTTCTGGCGCACCTGGCGGCTGAATTCCAACATGTTGCGGCTGGTTCCCTCGAGGTTGTAGGCGACCGCATCGACATGCCGCGCCAGGCTGTCGAGCACGTAGCGCAGGTCTGAAATCGACTCGGTGAGGTCGCTGCGGTTGTCCTGCACCATGGTGCTGACCTGATCGATGGCCGCGGTGAGCTGGGCGCGGCTGTCGTTCAGGTCGCCCGACAGGTCGGCGAAGTTACCGGCGGTCGCCTCCAGATCCGCCAGCATGTTGTCGATCTGCGCGACCCGGTCCTCGCTGAGCAGGCCGTCGACCCGCACGGCGGTGGAATCCATGGTGCTGGAGAAGGACTCGATATCGGCCAGCACGACCGGGGTGGCCTCAGCGATGTCGGCGACCACCTGGCGCAGGTTCTCCACGATGTCGACCATCGCCGGCTCGCCCGCGTCGCCGAAGGTCTCAACCAGCCGGTTGAGGTTCCCGAGCAGCGGCTTGATGCTGTTCTGGGACAGGTCGAGCACCTCGGTTGCCACATCCTCGACGATGGCGAACACGTCGCCGCCCTGGATGCTGGGGATGCGGTCGCCCTCGGACAGCACCTCGTTGCTCTCGCCACCCTCGATGTTGATGGTGATCGCAGCAAGGAGCCCGGGCGCGGTGAGCCGCGCGAGACTGTCCTTGGGGATTTGCCAGTCCGAGGTCAGTGACATCTCGATACGGAAGCGGGTCTGGTTATCCTCCCGGACCGGGCGGATCGCCTCGACCTGGCCCACGGGGTAGCCCTCATAGAGCACCTGGGTGCCGCTCTTCACCCCGCCAACATTGTCGAACAGGGTGTGGTAGCTGGCCATGTCACCGGTGCGGCCGGTCAGCACGGCGACCGCCACCAGAAGCGCCGAGATCATGGCGATCACGAACAGGCCGACAATGACGTAGTTGATGCGGTGGGTCTTCATGGAGCGCCTGCAGGCTGGTTCGCCCCCGTGAGGCGGGCGAGATATTCCTCAACGTCGAGTGTAGCGTCCTCGGCGCGGCGGTTCAGCAGGTTCTGGACCCGCTCGTTCTTGGCATTGCGGACCTCGTCGACGGTACCGACCATGAGGATCTCGCCGCGGTCGAGAAAGGTGATGCGGTCGGCGATCTTGAAGGCGCTATCCAGTTCATGTGTCACCACCACGATGGTGATGCCCAGTGCGTCGCGCAGCCGCAGGATGAGGTCGTCGAGCGCGGACGACACCACCGGGTCGAGCCCAGCGGACGGCTCGTCGCAAAACAGCAGCCGCGGATCCATGATGACGGCGCGGGCGAAGGCAGCGCGCTTCAGCATGCCGCCCGACAGCTCGGCGGGCTTGAGGTCCTCGAAACCGGCGAGTTCGACCACTTCCAGCTTCAGCCGCATCATCACCTTCATGGTCTGCTCGTCCAGGTCGGTGTGCTCGTGCAGCGGCAGCATGATGTTCTCGCCCACGGTGAGCGAGCTGAGCAGCGCGCCGCCCTGGAAGGCGACGCCCATGCGCTTGCGAATCTCATAAAGGTCTGCGCCGGACATTTGGCACAGGTCCTTGCCGAGGAAGTCGATGGAGCCGGAGGTCGCGGTTTCCAGCGCCATCAGGTGGCGCAACAGTGTGCTCTTGCCCGAGCCGCTGCCGCCCATGATCACCATGATCTCGCGGTCGTAGATATCCAGGTTGATACCCTTGAGCACCTTGCGCGGGCCGTAATACTTCACCAGGTCGCGCACCTGGATGACCGCCTCGGGCGGCGGGGCCGCCGGTTCGGACGGCGGTGCAGCCTTCCTGGCGCTCTCCTTCTTCGCGCTGTCCTTCTTCGGGGCGGCTTTGCGGGTCATCGCTGCGGGTCTACCGGGTAATGACGAAGGCGAAGATCATGTCGGTGATGACGATGGCGCTGATTCCCTGCACCACCGCGCGGGTCGTCGCGCGGCCCACCCCTTCGGCGCCGCCGGCTACTGACGCGCCGTTGACCACCCCGATCAGTGCTACCAGGGCCGCGAAGATTACGCTCTTGCCCAGCCCGTGCATGACGTCGTTCACGTCGAGCGCCTCGACCACCCGGTCGGCATAGACCGCCATGGAGATGCCCAGTTCGGCGCAGATGTAGAGGCCGGCCCCGAACATCGCCACCAGGTCGGCGAAGATGGTCAGCGTCGGCAGCATCACCATCATCGCGAACAGCGGCGGCGCAACGAGAAAGCGCACCGGGTTGATGCCCATCACGGTGAGCGCATCGACCTCCTGGTTGATGGTCATGGTGCCGATGCGCGCCGCCAGCGCCGAGCCCGAGCGCCCGGCCACGAGGATGCCGGTGATCAGCGGCGCGAACTCGCGGGTCACGGACAGGGCGACGCCCAGCGTCACCTGCTCCTCTGCCCCAAAGGTGCGCAGGGTGTGGATGCCCTGGATCGCCAGCATCACGCCGATGGTGAGCGCGAGGATGCTGACAATGGGAATGGCGAAGATGCCGATCTCCATCATCTGTTCGACGATGGCAGACAGGCGCACCGGCTGCCGGCGGCGGCGCCCGGTGACGGCCCACACCAAGCTTTCGCCCAGCAGGGCGGCGGCGAAGCCGACCTCGGCGACGCCGGCGACCGTCGTCCGACCGACCCGCTCGGCTGAATCGAGAAAGTTCGCGGTGCGTCCGCTAGCCGGCATCCGCCAGTGCGTCCTCCACGCTGTCGTGGATCGTGAACACTTGGTCGAGCCGCGCCAGCGACAGCACCCGCATGGCCGCCGCGCTGACGCCGGCCAGTGCGAATCCGACGCTGTTCTCGCGCGCGCCCTGCAGCGCCTCGACCAGGCTGGCGACGCCGGACGAATCGATATAGGTCACACCGCCCATGTCGACCAGCACCGGCTTGCCCTTGCCGATCTGCTCAAGCAGCAGCGTGCGCGCCTCGGGTGAGGTCGACAGGTCGATGTCGCCGTGCAGCGCGATCACCGTCGCGGCACCGGCGTCGTTCAGTTCGTGCTTCATCTGCCCCCTCCCGGCGAAAAGCCGTCAGCTCCCCTTTGTGACCAAGCGCTTCGCCATGCGCAACAGGTTGCCCTGCCCCGACGGCGGCGGCAAGAAGCCGCATTCGTCCATCACCTGATGCATCAGATGAACGCCGAGCCCACCCGGCTTGACGTCATCCAGGTCACGTGACTTGACCGCGCTGACATCGACCGACGGCGCGTAGTCGCGCACCAGGATGATCAAGTTCGCTGGATCGCGCAGCAGCGCCACCAGCAGCACCCCGTCGGTGCGGTCCTTGTAGGCATGACGGATGACATTCTGGCAGGCCTCGTCGACGGCGAGCACCACGTCGCACAGATCATCGCCGGCGAAACCGCAGGACTCTGCGGCTGCGGCGACGCCAGCACGCAGTAGGCGCAGCCGTTCAGGCCGGGCTGGCACCCGCAGCTCAGCCAGCACCTCGGCATCGCCGCAAGGCAGGTCCGGGTCTGAAACCGCCGGTGCGGCCGGCAGCGCGCCGGCGGCCGACTTGGGGGAGGTCTTGGTACTCATGCGCCAATCGCCAGGATGGTGAGGTCGTCGTGCAGGTCCTCGTCGAATCCGCGGATTCGCGCAGTGATGGACCGCACACGCTCGTCCAGCGGCATGTAGCGATAGGACCGGATCAGCGCCTTGAAGCCCTCGCTGCCAAGCATTTGTTCATGCTCCGATGCCTCGGTCACCCCGTCGGTGAAGATGTAGAGGGTGCCGTCCTCGATGTGCACGGTCTCGTCGGGAAATTCGAGGCCGGGCAGGATGCCGAGCGGCGGCTGCGCCGCCTCGAACACCGTGAACCCGCCGTCCGCACCGTGCAGCAGCGGTGGCTCGTGCCCGGCATTGGCCATGACCACGGTGCCCGCGGCTGGGTCGAAGCGGCCGGCCACCATGGTGACGAACTTACCGCGGGTGGCGGTCTCGCAGACTTCCTCGTTGACCCGCGCGAGCAGCCGGCCCGGGTCCGGCTCGGTCTTGCCGATGGCGCGGAACACGCTGGCGGTCTTAGCCATCAGCAGGGCGGCATCCATACCCTTGCCCGACACGTCGCCCAGTGCGAACAGCACAGTGCCGTCATCCAGCGGCATGTGATCGAAGAAGTCGCCAGAGACGCGCCGCGCCGGCAAATTGATCCCGAAGATCGGCAGGTCACTCTCGTCGGTGCGCGGCAGCAGGGCGCGCTGGATCTCGGCGGCCAGTTCGAGCTCGCGCTGCAGCCGCTCCTGGTCGACGAGGGCGCGCGCCTGCCGCGCATTGATGAAGGCCATCGCCGCGGTCGAGGCGAGCACCCGCAGCACCCCCTGGTCGTGGCTGTCGAACAGGCCCTCGCCGCCGATCTTGTTGATCAGCTCGATGGCGCCGATGCAGCGGTCCTTGATGGCGAGCGGCGCACACAGGATCGACTTGGTGGTGAAGCCGGTCTTCTCATCGACCTGGGCGCCGAACTCGGGATCCAGGCGCACATCGCGGACCATCTCGCAGCTGTTATTGCGGATCGACCGCCCGACAATGCCCTGGTCGATGGGTAGCCGCAGGCCAGTGATGTCGACCGGGCCGATACAGACGGTGCATACGACCTCTTCGCCGCCATCGGCGTTCTCTTCGAGCATGAACAGCGACGAGGCTTCGGCGTCGAGGATTTCGGTGATGCGCTCAAGCCCGCGGCGGACGGTCTGCTCCACATCGAGGGTGTGGCCAAACTCCTCGGTCAGCATCACCAGCAGTTCGAGATAAGGGGCAAAATCGGCATCGCCGGCCTGCGGCGGCTGGGATCTATCGTCCGGCATGGCGCTCACCCTGGTGCCTCCGCCCGCCCGTGCGGGTCTGGATCACGGCGATTCGAGGTCGCCGTTCTCCTCTTCGACGTGATCCATCATATCGGTCAGCATGCTGCGGATATGTTCGTCGGCGACGAGATAGAAGACTTGGCGGCCCTGGCGCTCGGCTTGCAGCAGGCGCGCCGCGCGCAGCAGGCGCAGATGGTGACTAACCAGAGAGGGCGACAGCCCGAGCCGCGCCGCCATGTCGCCAACCGACACTTTCTCCGTCAGGCAGGTCAGGATAATGCCCAGCCGCGTCGGGTCGCTCATCAGCCGGAACATCTCGGCCAGCTCGACGATGTCGTCGTCGCTGACGCGCAGCCCGCTGTCGCCCGCCTTCGGGGTGTCCTTCAACATGGCCCTGCCAAACCACTGATGCCGGCACGCCGGCAGATTAGAACCATTCTAAGGACAGCCGCGCGCGCTCCGCAACCGGCGCGCGTTAGGGCGATTATGCAGCGGCGGCGACGCATGACAGGATGATCACTTGTCAACGCAAATATAAACAAATATTGTCGCCGCCCTCCGTATATGTTCTTGAATATTCATTTTGTATTTAATTATACATTTGTTTATTCATACACATATACACTTGAACAATGATTCATATATTTACCATCGGAGGCCCCTGACCGTGACGACCCGCCGCGCCCTGCTCTGTTTTGCCATCGCCGTCCTGATGACCGCCGCCCTGCCGATCCGTGCCGAGGCGAGCTACCGGATCGTCACCACCATCGCCATGGTGGGCGACATCGCGCGCGCGGTGGCAGGCGACCGCGCCGAGGTCGACAACCTGCTGGGCACCGGGGTCGACCCGCATATCTACACGGCGACCCGGTCGGACACGGCACGCATGCTGCGGGCCGACGTGGTGTTCTACAACGGCCTGCTGCTGGAAGGGAAAATGAGCGACGCGCTGATCCGTGTCGCCACCCGCGGCAAGCCGGTGTTCCCGGTCACCGAGCTGCTGGACGAGGCCTTCCTGCTGGAGCCGCCCGAATTCGAGGGCCACTTCGACCCCCATGTCTGGATGGACCCGGCGGCCTGGACCCGCGCGGTCGATGTGGTACGCGACCGGCTGGCCGCCTTCGACCCCGACGGCGCCGCCGCCTATGCCGCCAACGCGGAAACCTATAAGGCCAAGCTGATGGCGCTCGACGCCTATGCCGAGAGGGTCCTGAACTCCGTGCCGCAGCAGTCGCGCGTGCTGGTCACGGCCCATGACGCCTTCAACTATTTCGGCCGGCGCTATGGCTTTGAGGTGGTTGGCATCCAGGGCATCAGCACCCAGTCAGAGGCCGGGGTGAAGCAGATCGCCGACCTGGTCGACCGGCTGGTCACCCAGAACATCAGCGCGGTGTTCGTCGAGACGACCGTATCGGACCGCAATATCCGCGCGCTGATTGAGGGCGCGGCGGCCCGCGGCCACACGGTGCGCATCGGCGGCTCGCTGTTCTCAGACGCCATGGGCGAGCCCGGCACCTATGAAGGTACCTACATCGGTATGATCGACCACAATGTCACCACCGTCGCCCGGGCGCTGGGCGGCGACGCGCCGGAGCGCGGCATGAACGGGAAGCTCGCCAAGTGAACCAAGCCGGCGATGGGCCGCTGCGGATTCGCGATCTCACGGTCGCCTACCGGGACAAGCCGGTCCTGTGGGAGATCAACTACGACGCGCCCGCTAGCGGCCTGATCGCCGTGGTCGGCCCCAACGGGGCCGGCAAGTCCACGCTCATCAAGGCTTGCCTGGGGCTGGTGCCAGCGGCATCGGGGCGGATCGACGCCTTCGGTGCGCCGGCCCACCGCCAGCGCCGGCTGATCGGCTACCTGCCCCAGCGTGAATCGGTGGATTGGGACTTTCCCGCCTCGGCGCTCGACGTGGTCACCATGGGCCTCTACGGGCGCATCGGCTGGCTGCGCCCGGTGCGCAAGCGCCACCGGGACGAGGCAATGGGCTATCTAGAAAAGGTGGCAATGGCGGATTTCGCCGACCGCCAGATCGGTCAGCTTTCCGGCGGCCAGCAGCAGCGGGTGTTCCTCGCTCGCGCGCTGGCACAGGACGCGCGGCTCTATTTCATGGATGAGCCCTTCGCCGGCGTCGACGCGGCGACCGAGCGCGCCATCATCACCGTGCTGCAGGCCTTGAACGACCAGGGCCGGACGGTGATCTGCGTGCATCACGACCTGGACACGGTAGCGGACTACTTCGCCCATGTGCTGCTGCTGAACAACCGGGTCGTAGCCGCCGGCACCGTGGCCGAAGCCTTTGTCCGCGAGAACCTGCAAAAGACCTACGGCGGCCGCCTGGCGCTGCTCGAGCAGGCCGGCGACGCGTTGGCGCGCAGCGTATGACCGGCGCCGACGCCCTCGTCTGGCCAAGCCTGGCAGAGGTGCTGGCGGTGCTCACCCTGAATGCCGGCTACAACGCCGCCAGCGTCGTCCTCGGCACCACCATGCTGGGCATTGCCGCGGGGGTCGTCGGCACGTTTGCGCTGCTGCGCAAGCGCGCCCTGATGAGTGATGCCGTAAGCCACGCCACCCTGCCGGGGATCGGCCTGGCCTTCATCGTCGCCACGGCGCTCGGCATGAGCGGCCGCAGCCTGCCGGTGCTGATCGTGGGCGCCACCGTTTCAGGCATCGCCGGCGTGCTGTTTGCCCAGTTCATCACCAGCAACTCGCGGCTGCGCCAGGATGTCGCCATCGGCGTGGTGCTGAGCGTGTTCTTCGGCCTTGGCGTCGTGCTGCTGAGCTACATCCAGTCCATGGGCACCGGGTCGGCTGGCGGGCTGCACCATTTCATGCTCGGCCAGACCGCGGCGATGAAGCGCGGCGATGCCTTGCTGATGGGCGGGGTTGCGCTGTTCGCGGTGCTGGCCGCCGGGCTGCTGTTCAAGGAGTTCCGCGCCGTCTGCTTTGACCCGGCCTTCGCCCACGCCCAGGACTGGCCAGTGTCACGAATCGACCTGCTAATGATGAGCCTGGTGGTGGTCGTCACCGTGGTGGGCCTGCAGGCGGTTGGGCTGCTGCTGATTGTCGCCTTCGTCATCATCCCGCCTACGGCGGCGCGGTTCTGGACCGAACGGCTGGGCGCCATGACCGTGCTGGGCGCGGTCTTTGGCGGCGCCAGCGGCTATCTCGGCGCAAGCGTCTCGGCGCTGCTGCCAAAGCTGCCGACCGGTGGGGTCATCGTGCTGGTGTCGGGCACGATTTTCCTGGTCAGTATGTTCTTGGCGCCGCGCCGCGGCGTACTGGCGGACCTGGCGCGCCGCCTGCGCATGCGCCACGGCATGGCCCGCGACCATGTGCTGCGGAGCTGCTTTGAACTGTTCGAGTCGGGCCCCTACGGCGACTGGGAGCACAGTTGGTTGCCGGTGGCGGCGCTGCGGCGGCATCGCGGCTGGCGGACGCGTACGCTCGCGCTGACCCTGCGGCTGATGGCCCTGCGCGGCCTCGTCAACCTTGAGGGCGGCGCGGTGGCGCTGACTGAGCATGGCCGCGCCGAAGCCTTCCGCATCACCCGCCTGCACCGCCTGTGGGAGCAATACCTCACCACCCACGCCGACATCGCGCCATCCCATGTGCACGGCCCGGCTGAACTGGCAGAGCATGTACTGACCGCCGACCTGGTGGCGGAGCTGGAGGCGGAACTGGCCCGCGACGGGCGGCGGCCAAGCCCCGACACGATGCCGCCGAGCGCGCATCCGGTCGGCGCGGGGGCGGCATGATGGAAATGACCGTCCAGGATTTCTTGCAGATCGACGTACCGGCCTTGCTGGCGGCGTTCTTCGCCTGCGCCAGCTGCGGGCTGCTAAGCAACTTCCTGGTGCTGCGCCGCCAGAGCCTGATGGGCGACGCCATCTCGCACGCGATCCTGCCGGGCATCGTCATCGGCTTCCTGCTGTTCTCGTCGCGGGCGGTGGTGCCGGTCGTTGGCGGCGCGCTCGCCGCCGGGGTGCTGGCCGCGGTGCTGATCGAATTGGTGCGGCGGCTCGGCCGGGTCGAGCCAGGTGCGGCCATGGGCGTGGTGTTCTCGATCATGTTTGCACTCGGCGTGGTGCTGATCGAGCAGGCCGCTGCCCGCAACATCGATCTGGATGCTGACTGTGTGCTCTACGGCCAGATCGAGGACATCCTTTGGCTCGCGCCCACCGGCTGGGCCTCACTTGCCGACCCCGCGGTCTGGGCCGACATGCCGCGCGAGGTCATCACGCTGCTGGTGGTGTTCCTGATCTGCGGGGCGATGATTGCCGCCTTCTACAAGGAGCTGAAGATCACCTCGTTCGACCCGGACCTGGCGACGACGCTGGGCATCTCGTCGCGGCTGTTCCACTACGGGCTGATGACCATGGTGGCGATCGCTTGCGTCGCCGCCTTCGAGGCGGTCGGCTCGATCCTGGTCATTGCCATGCTGATCATTCCCGCGGCGATCGCCCGGCTGCTGACCGACCGGCTGTCAGTACAGATCGGACTCAGCCTGGTCGCCGCCCTCGCCATCGGGCCAGGCGGTTACGTGCTGGCGGCGTTCGGGCCGTTCTGGGTTGGCGGCAGCGACTCGCTGAACGCCGCGGGGATGATGGCGGTGCTGGCGGGCGCGCTGCTGGTGGCGACCATCGTGCTGGCGCCGCGCTACGGCATGATCGCAGGCAGGCGGCGGCGGCGGCAGCTGCGTTCCGCGCTGGCCGCGCGTTAGGCGCGCGGTCCCTCGGGCGTCGGACCGGCGTCGCGGGCGGTGGGTGCCGCCGCTTCATCCTCGGTATAGGCCAGGTCCCCGGGCTGCGACGGCGCCGCGTTGCGGCAGCGCACGATGGTGAACAGCTGCAGCGGCGGGACCGAGCGCACTTCCTGGACATCGATCTCAGCGGGGTCGAGGAAGCTGTCGAGCTGGAAGTCCGGGCGCCAGCCAAGGTTCCGCGACAGCGGTGCCATGGCGCGCTCCAGCGGCTCCAGCACACCACCCTTGGACATGAAGTGGTTGACGATGACGATGTCGCCGCCCGGCACACAGACCCGGCGCATCTCCGCCAGCATCTTTTCGGGATGCGGCACCACGGAGGCCGTGTACATGGCGACCACTGCGTCGAAGGAGTCGTCGGCGAAGCTCAGCGCCTCGGCGTCCATCTCCAGCAGTGACTCCACATGGTCGAGGTTCTCGCGCTCGACCCGCTCGCGGGCCCGCGCCAGCATCTCTGCAGACAGGTCGATGCCGACGACCCGCATGTCCGGACGGTAGAGCGGCAGCGACAGGCCGGTGCCGACCCCAACCTCCAGCACCCGGCGTCCGGGACGGCGGTTGAGCGTCTTGACGGCAGCGCGGCGGCCAGCGCGCGCGACGAGGCCGAACAATGTGTCGTAGGACCCGGCATGGCGTCCGTAGACCTTCTTGATCGACTCAACGTCCATTCACCGCCTCCGAGGGGTTGGGAAATCCGGGACAGGATCGTAACGAAACTATCCTGAAAATGTAAGAGTCACGGCGCCGGACACTACCCCCATCGATCGGGTCATGCCAGGGCGGCGCGCATCCGTTCCTTGAGCACCCGGCCGTCGCGTTCCGGCAACACCAGGGGCGGGGTTTCCGCCCCGACCCGCACGGCCACGAACACCGGCCCCTTGGCATGCAGCGCCGCATCGACCGCCGCGGAAACCGCATCCGGGTCATCACAGGCCTTCACGACGGGGAAGCCCGCGCCGCGCGCCATCGCTGCAAGGTCGCAGCCGCGCTGGGTGTGGCTGCGCTGGCCGCCAGTTTCCAGATAGTGGCCGTTGTCGAGCACAAGAATGGCCAGATTCCGCGGCTTCAGGACCGACACGGTGGCGAGACTGCCGAGCGCCATCAGCATCTCGCCGTCGCCGCACAGGGCAACCGTGCGGCGCTTCGGCTTGGCCAGCGCGAGGCCCAGCGCCGTCATCACCGCGCCGCCCATGGCCCCCCACAGATAGAAGTTGCGCGGGTCATCGCCGGCAGCGGCCAGGTCCCAGGTCGGTGAGCCGAGCGAGGAGACGATGGCCGCGTCCCCGCGCGCAGCCGCCAGGGCGGCGACGACGGCACGGCGGTCAGGCAGGCTATTGCGGCGAGTCATGGCAGGTCTCCGGATGGGCAGGTGCCCACGGTGGTCTTCAACCGGAAGGATGCTATCCTACCTATCGGGGAGTGGGGAGTGGATTGGATGAACGCGCGATAGGGGAGCAGCACAATCGTCGCGAAGGCTCATACGCAAGCGCAGCCGCGGAACCTCCCGCAGGCCCGCCTAACCCTCCTAGACCGCTTCCATGCCGTGCGCGGCTGGAGTGAAACCCTGGCCCGGCCCCTGTCGCCGGAAGACCAGACAATCCAGTCGATGCCCGACGTCAGCCCGACGAAATGGCACCTGGCGCACACCTCGTGGTTCTTCGAGGCGTTCATCCTCAAGGAGCACGACCCGGCCTATGTGCCACTGGATGAGCGGTTCCACTTCCTGTTCAACAGCTATTACGAGGCCCTTGGCGCACGCCATGCGCGGCCCGAACGGGGGCTGATCTCGCGTCCCGGCGCCGAGGAAGTTAAGGCGTTCCGCCGCCATATCGACACCGCGATGGCGCGGCTGATCGGCGGCTGTTCGGAGTCCGCATTCGCTGAAATCGCCACGCTGGTCGAGCTCGGCCTGCACCATGAGCAGCAGCACCAGGAACTGACCGTCACAGACATCAAGCATGTGCTGTCATGCAATCCGCTTTGGCCGGCCTACAAGCCGACCGCGCCGACCGACACGCCAGCGCCGGCGGCACTCGACTGGATCGGCTTCGAGGGTGGGCTGGCGGAGATCGGGCGTGCGCCCGACGACGGCCCGTTCGGCTACGACAACGAGGGACCCCGCCACAAGGTCTGGCTGGAGCCCTACCGCCTCGCCAGCCGCCCGGTAAGCAACGCCGAGTACCAGGCCTTCATCGATGATGGTGGCTACCGTCGGCCCGAGTTCTGGCTGTCTGACGGCTGGGCCACGGTCAACGCCGAGGGCTGGGAAACACCGCTCTACTGGATCGCGGGCGAGGACGGCGGCTGGGACTACTTCACCCTGAATGGCCGCACCCCGGTCGATCCGGATGCGCCGGTCTGTCATGTCAGCTTCTACGAGGCGGCGGCCTATGCCCGCTGGGCGGGCAAGCGCCTGCCGACGGAAGCGGAATGGGAAGTCGCGGCCCGCGGCGCGCCAATGACCGGCAACATGCTGGCGGATGGCTATCTGCGTCCGCGCGCCGCGGGGGACGCGGCGCAGGCGGGCGGCCTGTCGCAGCTCTATGGCGATGTCTGGGAATGGACCGCCAGCGCCTACCTGCCCTACCCCGGCTTCACGATCGCCGATGGCGCAGTCGGGGAATACAACGGCAAGTTCATGAGCAGCCAGATGGTGCTGCGCGGCGGCAGCTGCGCGACGCCGCCAGAGCATATCCGGCCGACCTACCGCAACTTTTTCCCGCCGGATGCGCGCTGGCAGTTCTCCGGACTGAGGCTGGCGGACGATGGCTGACGAGAGCACCGAAAGCGGCCGACTGTCGCGCTTCGTCGACCTGCATCCACCGGCGGACAGCTTCCGCGAAGCGGTCCTGGCGGGCCTGTCGAAGCCGCAGAAGGAGCTGCCGAGCAAGCTGCTCTACGACGCGCGCGGGTCGCAGTTGTTCGACCAGATCACCGAGCTCAAGGAGTACTATCCGACACGCACGGAACTGGCGCTGCTGCGCGACCGGGCCGACGAGATCGCCGACCTGGCCGGGCCGGAGGCGGTGCTGGTGGAATACGGCAGCGGCGCCAGTGTCAAGGTGCGCATCCTGCTCGATGCCCTGGAAGACCCCGCCGGCTACATCGCCATCGATATCTCCCGCGAGCACCTCAAGGCGGCGGCGAACGCCATCGCTGCCGACTATCCGGACGTCACCGTGATGGCGGTCTGCGCCGACTACACCCAGCCCTTCGAACTGCCGGAGGTGCCGGACGCGGACGGCCGCCGGGTCGGGTTTTTTCCCGGCTCTACCATCGGCAACTTCACGCCGGACGAGGCAGTCAGCTTCCTGGCTTCCGCCGCGCAGACGTTGGGGCCAGGCGGGGCGCTGGTGATCGGCGCCGACCTGAAGAAAGACACCGACATCCTGCGTGCGGCCTACAACGACTCAGAAGGCGTCACCGCGGCGTTCAACCTGAACCTGCTGGAGCGCATAAACCGAGAAATGGACGCCGACTTCGACCCCGACGGCTTCAGCCACGATGCGGTGTGGAACAGCGACAAGAGTCGTATCGAGATGCATATCCGCGCCGACAGCCCTCAGACCGCGCGGGTCGGCGGTACTGATTTCGCCTTCGCCGAGGGCGAGACCATCCATACCGAGAACTCCTACAAGTTCTCGCTGGAGGCCTTCCAGAGCATCGCCCGGCAGGCCGGTTTCACCCCCGAATGCGCCTGGACCGACCGGGATGGCCTGTTCAGCGTGCATTTCCTGGCGGTGCCTGCGTGAGCCGACCCGCCGCTTGTCGCGCCCGCCACCCTCTGGCACGCTCGCGACGCTGAACCGCCGTCCAAGGGAAACCCGATGGATCCGATTCTGATCGGCGCGCTGGCCGCGCTGGCCGTGGTCACCTTCCTGCTGTCGCCGCGGGTGCACGCCGCCGACGCCTTCTTCAAGGGCTGGTCGGACGACGGCGCGCAGCCAGGGCTGCTGACCCTGACCCTGTCCCAGGTGACCACCTGGATCTTCGCGCGCTCGCTGCTGACCGCCGCGATCCTCGGCTACTACTACGGCATCGCTGGCGGGCTCGCCTATGCGGCCTACTACCTGTCCTTCCTCACCGGCGGCGCGATCATCGCGTCGCTGCGGTTCCGCCATGGTTATGAAAGCGTGCAGGCCTTCCTCACCGCCCGGTTCGGGGCCCGCGGGGTGTGGTGCTACAACTTCGTCGTCAGCCTTCGGCTGCTGAGCGAGGTGTTCGCCAACCTGCTGGTGATCGGCATGATCTTCGGCGAGTCGGGCAGCCTCGCCTACGCGGTGGCGATCGTGGTGCTGGCCGCGATCACCCTGGGCTACTCGATGCTGGGGGGCCTGCGCGCCTCGCTGCGCACCGACGTGTTCCAGATGTCCGCCTTCCTCGTGCTGCTGGCGATCATCCTCTACCACCTGCTGTCGACCGAGACCTGGTCGGCGGGCGCCATCGTCTCGAGCAGCCCTCTGGCGCTGGAGAATGGCTGGAACCTGCTGCTGGTCGCCCTGCTGCAGGTCTGGAGCTATCCGTTGCACGACCCGGTGATGATGGACCGGGGCTTCATCTCCGACCGGCGCACCACCCTGCGCAGCTTCTGGCATGCAGGGTGGATCAGCGTGCTGTGCATCCTCGCTTTCTCGCTGCTCGGGGTGCATGCGGGCCTGCAAAAGATGCCGGGCGAGGAAATGATGGCGGTGCTGACCCGGCTGCTCGGCAGCGAGGCGATGCTGTTCATCAATCTGGCGCTGATCGTGTCCGCCGTCTCGACCCTGGATTCGACCCTGTCGAGTTCGGCGAAGCTCGCCATCGTCGACATGGGGGTGGCGGAACGCACGGTCGCCAACGGGCGCAAGGCGATGGCGCTGTTCATGGCCGGCGGCCTGGCGTTCCTGTTCGGTGGCAGCAACGACCTTTACAGCGCGGTCGCGGTGAGCGGCACCGCCTCGATGTATCTCGCGCCGGTGATCTTCTTCTCGATCTGGGGCAACGTCCGCGACATTCCGCTGTGGAGCTATCTCACCGCCTTCGTCGCAGCGGTGGGCGGCGCGGCGCTGTACTTCGCCGAGGCCGGCGGCCACTGGAGCCTGATGGAGCCGGCCTTCGGCATCATGGTGAAGTACAACAAGCTGCTGGCGATCTGCATCGCGGTGCTGGTGATCGGCAACGCCGCCTTCGCCATCGGCATGTGGCAGCAGCGCAACCGCGCGGGCGCGGCCCCGGCGGCGTGAGCACGCCGCTGGCCCCGGCGGAGGACCTGGGCGCGCTGGACGGCCCGCTGCTGCTGTTCGGCGGCCCCTACGGCAACCTGCAGGCGACCGAGGCGCTGCTGGCGGAAGCCCGCCGGCGCGGCATCGATGGCCCGTCCCTGATCTGCACTGGCGATTGCGCCGCTTATGGCGCCGACCCCCAGCCGGTCTGCGACCTGCTGCGCGCGGCGGGCGTGCGGGTGGTAATGGGCAACTGCGAGGAATCCCTCGGCTTCGACAAGGACGACTGCGGCTGCGGCTTCGACGACGGCAGCGCCTGCGACGTGATGTCCGCGCGCTGGTTCGCCTACTGCCGCGCGCGGCTCGACTCAAACACCAAGGCCTGGATGCGCGGCCTGCCGCGGCGGCTGTCCTTCACCTTCGCCGGGCGGCGGATCGCCGTGGTGCATGGCGCGGCGGACAGCATCAACGGCTATGTCTTCGCCTCGGGCGCGGCCGCCAACCGTACGCGCCAGCGTGCCCTGCTGGGTGCGGACCTGGTGGTGGGCGGCCATGCGGGGCTGCCATTCCTCGCGCGCGACGGCGACGGGGCGTGGCTGAATGCGGGCGCCATTGGCTTGCCGGCGAACGACGGCACCCCGCGGGTCTGGTACGCGCTGCTGCTGCCCGATGACGATGGCCTGCGCCTCGCCCTCAAGCCGCTCGACTACGACCATGGCGCGGCGGCGGCACGGATGCGCGAAGAGAAGCTGCCCGAAGGCTACGCGGCGGCGCTGGAAACCGGCCTGTGGCCCAACTGCGACATCCTGCCCGACGCAGAGACCGCGCAGCAGGGCCAGCCGCTATCGCCCGAAGCCGTGGCCTGGACGCCCGCGGTCTAAAGGCTTGGCTAGAGGCCGAGCTTGTCGGCCATGTCATTGAAGTCGTCGGCGATGACGTCCCAGTCCGACGCCGCCTCGAAATCCTTGTGCTGAGCATCGCCCCATTCATAGGGGCGGTTGATGTAGGCGGTGCGCAGGCCCTGTTCGCGGGCGTGGGTCAGGTCCTCGTTATGGGCCGCGGTCATCATCACCTCGTGGGGTTCCAGGCCGAGCAGCGCGGCGGCGCCGAGATAGACCTCCGGATCCGGCTTGTAGTGCAGGAAGTTCTCCGCCCCGAGGATCGCGTCGAACGGCAGGGAGCCCTGCTTGGCGAGGTTGGTGAGCAGCGCGAAGTTGCCGTTGGACAGGCTGCACAGCACGTAGCGCTCGGCAAGACGGGACATGCCGGAGACCGAATCAGGCCATGGCCGCAGCCGGTGCCAGACCCGGTTCAGATGGCCGATCTCAGCCGCGTCGAGGTCACTGGCGATGCCGTAGCGGGCGAGCAGGCTGTCGAGACTTTCCCGGTGCAGGGTGTCGAGATGTTTCCAAGGCTCCTCACTATTGCGCACCCGGTCCATCGACGGGTTGTAGAGCCGCCGCCATTCGACGGCGAACTCCGCCGGGTCGATGTCCCAGCCCTTCGCCGCCTTCAGCGCCGCGACCTCGTCGGATACCGAGCCGAGCCAGTCGACCACGGACCCGAATACATCGAAGGTCAGCGCCTTCACCCCGTCAATGCTCATGGCTTGCCTTTCCTCCTGCCGTTGCCCGGCGCAGTCTGCCGTGTCGGCGCGCGCCCTTCCAGCCGTGGCCGCTCTTGAGTCAGGCTGTCGCCGAGAAAGTCCAGCAGCGCGCGGATGCGCGGCGTGCGGCGCAGGTCCGGATGGGTCAGCAGCCACAGGCCGCTGTCCAGGTCCGCGACCGGGTCAAGCACGCGGACCAGCCCCGCGTCCCCGTCGCCAAGGAAGCAGGGCAGCAGGGCGTAGCCGAGCCCTTCGCGGGCGGCCGCGGCGCGCAGCAGGAAGCTGTTGGCCCGGTGCACCACGTCGGCGCCGGCGGCATGTTCGGCGAGCCAGCGGCTGCCGGCGAGATGCGCCATTCCCTCGTCCGGGGCGATCACCGGGCGGCCGTCCAGGTCCGCAGGCCCACGCAGCGGCCCGCCGCCGTCTGCCAGGGCCGGCGATGCGTAGATGGCGAAAGCAATGCCCGAGAGCCGCCGCCCGACCATCGCCCCATCGGGCCGCACCACCGCGCGCAGCGCCACGTCGGCTTCGCGGCGGGTCAGGCTGACGATGACGTTGGCGGTCGCCACCTCGACGCAGATGCCCGGATGGGCATCGCGGAAGGCGGCGACATGGGGCACCAGCAGGCCCAGTGCCAGATCGTCGGTGGTACTGAGCCGCACCGTGCCACCCAGGCGCAGGTCGCGCCCGGCGAGCCGGCGCTCCAGTGCCAACATGCCGCCCTCCATGGCCTCGGCTGTGGCGACCGCCTCGGCCCCGGCGCGGGTCGGCACATAACCGTCGGCGGTGCGGCCGAACAGGCGCTGGCCGGCAGCCTCCTCCGCAGCGGCGAGCCGGCGGAACACGGTGGAATGGTTGACCCGCAGCGCCCGCGCCGCGCCCGCGAGGCTGCCGGCCCGCGCGACCGCCAGGACAAAGCGCAGATCGTCCCAGCCGCTCATTTGCAAAAATGCAAAGTCATTTTGCCTATTTTGCTAATTCCAAGGCGTAAACGCAATCGATAGGGTCCGCGCCAGACATCGCGGCGATGCCGCGATCCACTGACACCCTAGGAGGACCCGATGGTCGATACCCGTACTGCCCCCTACGCCGCGCTGCTGCTTCGTGTCGCGCTCGGCGTCATGTTTCTGGCCCATGGCCTGTATCTGAAAGTCTTCGTGTTCGGCGTGCCGGGCACAGTCCAGTTCTTCGAGTCGCTGGGCTATCCCGCCCTGTTCGCCTATGCGGTGATTGGCGGCGAGACCATCGCCGGGCTGCTGCTCATCGCTGGCGTTTACGCCCGCTGGGTGGCGCTGGGTACCTTGCCGATCCTGATTGGCGCGCTGCTGGTGCACCTGCCGAACGGCTGGCTGTTCTCCGCCCAAGGCGGCGGCTGGGAGTTTCCGCTGTTCCTGATCGTCGGCGCCGTGGCGCAGGGGCTGCTCGGCAACGGCGCATTGGCGCCGAACCTGCCGCCGCTTGGTGCGCTGCTCGGCCGCACCCGCCAGACGGCCCTGGCGTGATCTTCGGCCGCGGACCGGTGCCGGGGGCTCAAGCCGCCGGGCCGGTCCTCAGGCCGAAATCGTCCGGTGCGCGGGCCCGCAGCTTGTCGCGCTGGACCTTGCCGCTGGCGGTCATGCCGACCGCCTCGAAGCCGTCGAGGAACAGCACATGGCGCGGCACCTTGAAGCCGGCCAGCCGTTCCTTGGCCCAGGCGATGATCGCCTCCGCGTCCGCCGCCGCGCCGTCGCGCAGCACCACATAGGCGACGGGCACTTCCACCAGTCGCGGGTCGGGCGCGCCGACCACCTGGACCTGGGCCACTGCCGGATGGGCGAGAATGCAGTCCTCGACCTCCGCCGGGGCGAGGTTCTCACCGCCGACCCGGATGATCTCCTTCAGCCGCCCCCGGAAAGTCAGCCGTCCGTCCGCCGACAGGGTGCCGAGGTCCCCGGTATGCAGCCAGCCCTCGGCGTCGATGGCCTCCGCCGTCTCCTCGGGCTTGTTGTAGTAACCGCGCATCACGTTCCAGCCGCGCACCAGGATCTCACCCGGTGTGTCAGCCGGCTGTTCGGCCCCCGTTTCCGGATCGGTGATGCGAATCTCGACGTCCGGCTGCGGGCCGGCGAGACCGTTGATACGGTCCTCAATCGGATCGCGCCAGTCGGACATGGCGCAATTCGGCGAGGCTTCCGACAGGCCATAGGCGATCACAGTCTCAGCCGCGCCGAAGCGCTCGACGAGCTGGCGCATCACCGAGGGCGAGGCCGCCGCCCAGCCGCCGCGCAGGCAGTATTCATGGTCCCCGAAGGTGGGGTCGCCGAGCAGCATCAGTAGCAGCGTGTCGTTGCCCGACAACAGGGTGCAGCGCTCATCCGCCAGCAGCTTCAAAACCCGGCCGGGCTCGAAGCGCGGGGTGGTCAGCAGGCAGGCACCGCCGCACAGGGCGGCGAGGATCGATAGGGTAGTGCCCGCGACATGGAAGAACGGACGCGGGCTGAAATAGCGGTCGCCGGGGCGCACGCCCATGCGCTCGGCAACATGCCAGGCATTGCGCACCATGTTGCCGTGGGTCAGCAGCACCCCCTTGGGGCGCGAGGTAGTGCCGGACGTGTACTGGATCAGCGCCGGGTCGTCGGGCGAAACGTCCGGATGGATGGCCACCAGGGCCATGTCGAGCACCTCTTCCCAGCCGATGGCGCCGTCCGGCACGTCCTCGCCCACCACCACCGCGGTCTCGAGCCGGGGCAGTGCGGGATCAGGCAGGGTGCTGTCGATCGCCGGGCAGATGCGCCGCAGCATGGCGATGAAATCTATGTTCAGGAACTGGTCGCAGATGAACAGGAAGCGGGCGTCGGACTGGCCCAGCTGATAGGCGATCTCGTCTTCCTTCAGCCGGGTGTTGATCGGCACGGCGACGGCGCCCAGCGCGGTCACCGCGTGCAGCAGCGCCAGCCACTCCGGCCCGTTCCCGAGACAGATGGCAACATGATCGCCCCGCTCCACCCCAAGGCTGGAAAGCGCGGCACTCGCTTCTTCTACCCGCGTCGACAGCAGCGCGAAGCTGAGCCGCGTGTCGCCCATCACGAATGCGTCGGCGTCCGGCCATAACCGCGCCGCCCGGTCCAGCGCCGCCGGGTAGGTCTCGGGGATCGCGTCTTCCGGCGCGCCGGCCATGTTCAGGCCTTCTTCTTCGGCCGCTTGCGCTTCATGAAGGCATCGACACCCGACTTCCACTCGTTGTCGGCGAGCGCCCGGTCAATCGCCATGCGCTCGATGGCGACACCGCGCGACAGGTCGGTGTCGTGGCCCAGGTCGATGCTCTTCTTGGCCAGCCGCAGGGCGAGCGGCGGCGCGCCGGCGATCTTCTCCGCCATCTCGCGGGCGGTGCGCGCCAGGTCCTTCTCCGGCACGATACGGTTGAGCAGGCGCAAGCGGTGCGCCTCTTCGGCGTCGATGGTACGGCCTGTGAACAGCAGTTCTTTCGCCATTGCCGGGCCGACGATGCGCGGCAGCCGCTGGGTCGCCCCGACGCTGCCCCACACCACCTCGGGATAGCAGAAGCTGGCCCGTTCGCTGCCCAACGCGAAGTCGCACACCGAGGTCAGCTCGCAGCCCGAGCCGACCACCGGGCCGTGGACCACGGCGATCATCGGCTTGTCGCAGGCATCCAGCGCGCCATAAGCGGCAAACGATCGGCTGCGCCGTTCGGCGAGCCATTCCGGCGTCCGGCCCTTGCGCTCCTTCAGATCGGCCCCGGCGCAGAACACCGTGCCCGCCCCGCGCATCAGGATGACCCGCACCCGCTTGTCCGCCTGCAGGCCGGTGATGGCGTCGAGCAGGTCGAAGCACATTTGCAGGTTCAGCGCGTTGCGCGCGTCGGGGCGGTTGAGCATCAGCGTCGCCACCCCCTTGCGGGTCGACACGCTGACGGTTTCGAAATCCTGCTTCATCGTTAGACCGCTCCCTTCTCGCGCAGCGCCGCCACCGCGTCGGCGTCGAGGCCCAGCCACTCGGCCAGCACCTCCTCGGTATGCTCGCCCAGCATCGGCGGGCGGCCGACGTCCGGGTTGTCGTAGTCCTTGTAGCGCAGCGGCTGGCGCAGCGCCGGGAACTTGCCGGCCACCGGATGGACGAATTCCTGCACCAGGTCGCGCGCCTTGGTGTGCGGGTCGTCCATGATCTCGTCGACATGGTTGATCGGCCCGGACGGCACATCGGCCGCCTCGAAGGCGGCGAGCAGTTCATCCCGGTCCCATTTCAGGATCGCCGGGCGCAAGATGCCATAGACTTCCTCGCGGCGCTTCACCCGCACATTGTTGTCGCGTAGTGGCTCGTTCGCCCACAGGTCGTCGAGGCCGAGCACCCGGCACAGCGCCTCCCAGTGCTGGTCACTGGCACTGATCTGCAGCCAGCGCCCGCCCTGGCACTCGAAGCCCGACGTCGGCACCCGGCCGATCCGCTCGGTGCCGGAGCGCGGCAGGATCTCGCCGGAGGTGAAATAGGTCGCCGCCGCCATCGACAGCAGGCTGACCTGCACGTCGTACATGGACAGGTCGACATAGCAGCCATGGCCGCTGTTTTGGCGCCCGGCGAGGCCCGACAGGATGCCGATCAGCCCCCACAGACCGGCGGTCAGGTCCGCCACCGGGGTGCCAACCTTGACCGGCCCGCCGCCATATTCGCCGGTCAGACTCATCACCCCGCCCATTGCCTGGAAGATGGTGTCGTAGCCCTTGCGGTTGCTGTAGGGGCCGGTCTGGCCGAAGCCGGTGTTGGACAGGTAGACGAGACTCGGATTGTCAGCCTTGAGGTCCTCATAGCCGAGGCCGAATTTCGCCATGCCTCCGGGCATCAGGTTCTCGATCACGACGTCGGCCTCGCGCGCCATGCGCTTCGCGATTTCGAGCCCCTCGGGCGCCTTGAGGTTCAGGGTCATAGACCGCTTCTGGCGGTTGAACGTATAGAAGTAGGCGCTCTTCTCCGGGTCCACCTCACCGCCGACGAAGGGCTCCCAGCGGCGCGCCTCGTCGCCGCTGCCCGGGCGCTCGATCTTGACCACGTCTGCGCCCATCTCGGCCAGCGCGGTGGTGCAGAACGGTCCCGCGAGCACGCGGGAGAAATCCAGCACTTTGATTCCGTCGAGGGGTTTCGCCATCAGTCCTTCCCCTTCCGGAAGCCGCGCATGATCATGTTGGTGTCGCGGCCCGCCAGCATGGCGTCGTCGTAGGGCATCTCGCAGACCCGGTAGAACAGCTCCTTGGTGGTGCGCATCGCTGGCTCGGCCACGGCGGCGAGCTGCGCCGCCAGCGCGGCGGCCTCCTCGACGATGGCGTCGTCGGGCACCACCCGGTTGATCATGCGCAGCTCGAAGGCCTCGGCGGCGCTGAGGATGCGCCCGGTGGCCAGCATCTCGAACGCCATCTTGCGGCCGACCTGGCGGGTCAGCCCGGTCATCACCACGGCGGCGACGATGTCGTGCTTGAGCTCGGGATAGCCGAGCTTCAGCCCCTCGCCCGCCACCACCATGTCGCAGCCAAGGCACAGCCCCGCGCCGCCGCCCACCGCATGGCCCTTGGCGGCGGCGATCACCGGCACCCGCAGCTTGGTCAGCATGGTGTTGACGGTGAAGGACTGCTCGGCGCGCTCATTCACGAAGTCCTGGTTGTCGCCGGGCTTGAGGTCCTTGAATTCCGACAGGTCGGCGCCGGCGCAGAACGCCCGGCCCGCGCCGGTCAGCACCACCGCGCGGATCGCCTTGTCGGCGTCGGCGGCGTACAGCGCCTCGATCAGCGCGCCGGCCAGCGCATGGTTGAGCGCGTTCAGCTTGTCGGGCCGGTTGAGGGTGAGGATGCGGACCGCGTCACGGTCCTCGATCAGCAGCACGTCGTCAGCCATGCGCGGCGCTCCCTTCCAGCAGGCCGAGCCCGGTGCGGGTGACCATGCCATGCAGTTCCCGGCCCAGAAGCTCCTCGCAGAAGCGGGCCGTATCGATCAGGCCGTCCAGGTCGATGCCGGTGTCGATGTCCATGGACTCGAACAGCGCCACCAGGTCCTCGGTGCAGACATTGCCGGTGTAGCCGCCGCCGTACTGCACCTTGGCCGGATGGCCGCCGGTGCCGCCGAAGCTGCAATCGAAATGCCGGCAGCCGGCGTCGAAGGCGGCGACATAGTTGGCGAGCCCCGCGCCCCGCGTATCGTGGAAATGGGCGATGGGGGTGACCCCCGTGGCCTCGCGCAACACCCGGGCAAAAAGGTCGGCGACCATGCGCGGGTTGGCCATGCCGGTGGTATCGCCCAGCGCCACAAGCTCGACGCCGAGTTCGCCGAAGCGCGCGACATCGTCCATCACCGCGCCCGGATCGACGGCGCCCTCGAACGGGCAGCCGAAGGCGACCGAGACGGTGCCGACCAGCCGAAAGCGGCCGCGTGCCGCCTCGGCCATGGCGGCGACCCGCTCCCACTGACCCGCGCGGTCGGTGCGCAGATTCTTCTGGGTGTGCGCCTCGGTGGCGGAGACCAGCAGGCTGACCTCGGTCGGGCCGCAACCGGCGTCGAGATCGGCAACGGCGCGTTCGACCGCGCGCAGGTTGGCGCAGGTGCCCTTGTAGTGAACGCCCGCGCCGCGGCGCATCGCCTTGAGCACGTCGGAGGCATCCGCGAACTGCGGCACCACCTTGGGATTGGAATAAGACGTCGCCTCGATGCGCGGAAAGCCCAGCGCGGTGAAACGGTCTATCGCGGCGACCTTCTGTTCGGTCGGCACGAAATCGGGCTCATGCTGCAAGCCATCGCGCGCGAAGCACTCGCAGAGAACGACCTTCTCCGCCACGGGTGACGCCTCCCTGATCGCTTGATTGGCGCCACAGACGGCCGGCGCGTGTGCGGGAAGTCAAATGGCGCGGGCGCGGGCTGTCAAGCGCTGCCGCCCTCGACGATGCGGCCGTCGACGATATGGATGCGCCGGTCGGTACGGGCCGCCAGGTCCGGGTCATGGGTGACCGCGATCACCGCCTTGCCGGCATCGCGCGCAAGGCCCGCGAAGATATCGAACACGGTGGCCGCACTGTGGGTATCCAGATTGCCGGTCGGCTCGTCGGCGAGGATCACATCCGGGTCGTTGGCCAGCGCCCGGGCAACGGCGACGCGCTGGCACTGGCCGCCGGAAAGCTGGTCCGGCCGCTTGGTGGCGTGCTCGGCGAGGCCAAGGTCGTCGAGGATGGCGTTGCCGCGCGCGGTCATCGCCGCCTCGTCCAGCGCGCCCAGCCGGCGCATCGGCAGGCGGACATTCTCCAGCGCACTGAACTCCGGCAGCAGGAAATGGAACTGGAAGACAAAGCCGAGAAATTCCAGGCGCAGCCGCGCCAAGTCGTCAGCGTCGAGGTCGCCCGTCTCGCGGCCCTCAAGCAGCACCTCGCCTTCGGTGGGCCGGTCAAGCAGGCCAAGCAGGTAGAGCAGCGATGACTTGCCCGACCCGGACGGCCCGGTGATGGCGATGAACTCGCCCGGTTCGACCTTCAGGCTGGCATCCGCGACCAGGGTGACCGGCACGGTGGCGGGCAGGATACGGGTGGCGTGGCGGGTCTCGATACGGGGGACGGTCATGCCGCCCCCCGGATGATCTCGACCGGGTTGACCCGGGCAGCCCGGCGCGCCGGCAGCCAGGCGGCGAACACCGCGGTCGCCAGGGCGAACACGCCGGAGACCGCATACAGCGACGGCGCCTCATACAGCGGCAGGCTGGTTGCCTCGGTGATCGCGGCGACCTCGAACTCGATGCTGGCCAGCACCCGGCACAGGCCGTAGCCGAGCCCCCAGCCCAGCACCGCCCCGATGCAGCCGACCGCCAGGCCCTGGACCACGAAGATGCGGCGGATATCAGATTCGGGAAAACCGAGCGACTTCAGGATGGCGATATCGCGCACCTTCTCGAAGGTGACGGTGGAGATGATGTTGAAGATGCCAAAGCCGGCGACCACCAGGATCGCAAGCACCACGGAGTAGAGGATCATGTTGCGCACCTCGAGCACGCGCAGGATGTCCTCGTTAGCCTCGTCCCAGGAATCGGTCTTGTAGCCGGTGCGCGCCTCGATGGCCCGCGCCAGCGGCCGCGCGGCATAGACGTCGCCGACCTTGAGGCGAATCTCGTTCACCACGTTGGGGCGGTCCTGCAGGATTTGCACCTTCTTCAGCAGGGCATAGCCGGTGCTTTCGTCGACCGCGACCAGCCCGGTGCGGAAGCTGCCCACCAGCTTCATCTTCATCTGCACCCCGGCGGGGGACGACACTGACAGGGTGTCGCCGACCCGCGCGCCCAGCTTGCGGATCAAGCCGGCCCCGGCGATCAGGCCGTTGGCGGCGCCATAGAGGTCGTCGAGCGCGCCCGCCGTCATGTCGTCCGCAAGTTGAGAGACCCGGCGCTCGCGGCGCGGGTCGATGCCGACCACGGTGCCGGCGACGTCCTTGCCGGCGAACCGGGCGACCACCTGGCCGCGCAGGGTCGGCGCGGCGGAGACCCCGTCGAGTCCGTCGAGCATGGCGAGCCGCGCCTTGGGATTGCGGATGCCGCGCAGCTCGTCCTTCGGCTTCACCCCGATTAGGCGGATCGCTGCCTCGGGGAAAGCCTGCGCCACCGGCTGCGGCGGCGGGGTGCGGAATTCGTCGGTGACGGTGATGTGGGGCGTGGCGTCGATGATGGTCTCGACGAAATCCTGCTGGGAGCCCTCCATCAGCGCAGCCACCGCGATGAAGAAGCCCACGCCGGTGGCAACCCCGATGACCGAGACGGCGGTCTGGCGCACCCGCCCGCGCAGGTGGGCGAGCGCGATGGTCAGCGTGACGCTCACCCGTCCTCCGCGGTGCGGCGCACCCGGACACCATCGTGCAGGCCCTCGGGCGGGGTATCGATCACCGCGGCCCCTGCCTCCAGCCCGCCGGTGATCTCGGTCCGCGCATCACCGCGAATTCCGGTGTCGACCCTGACCCGCGCCACCCTTCCCTCGGCGTCGAGCACCCACAGCGCGCCGCCGTCGAGCGCCCCGGTCGGCACCAGCAAGGCGTCATCCACGGTACGGATGACGATGTTGGCCTCGGTGGTCATGCCGATCAGCAGCGGGCTGTCGGCAGGCAAGGCGATGCGCACCCGGTAGCTCTTGTTCAGCGGGTCGCCCTTGGGCGTGATCTGCGCGACCCGGCCCTCGAACACCCGGCCAGGGAAAGCGTCGGCCTTGATCAGGGCTTGCTGGCCCGGCGCGACGTCGGGGATGTCTTCCTCGTCGACCTCGGCCTCGACCCGCAGGGGCACCGGCTGGCCGACCCAGAACAGCACCTCGCCGGGTTCCACCACCTCGCCGATCTCGCCGTCCTGGCGCAGCACCACGCCATCAAGCGGCGCGCGCAGGGTGAGGTCCTCGATGCGCTCGCGCGCCGCCGCCAGCGCGGCCTCCGCCTTGGTAAAGGCGCTTAGCGCCCGGTCGTAGACCGCGGTGCTGGCGACCCCACGCTCGAACAGGTCGCGCTGCCGCGCCAGTTCGTCGGCGAGGAAGCGGGCCTCGGCTTCGACCTCGGCATAGGCCGCCTCCTCCTCGCCGGATTCGAGGCGAGCGAGGAAGGCGCCGCGCGCCACCGCCTGGCCCTCACAGGCGCAGATGTCCCCGATACGGCCACGCACCAGGGGCGTGACCTTGGCCCAGTGCTCCGGCTCCACCACGCCGGTGGCGTAGACCGCATGCACCGCGGTGCCCCGTTCGGCCAGCGCCACCGTCACCTCGGGCAGGGAATAGGCGCGCCACGCCCATGCCGCCCCCGCCGCGACGGCCAAGAACAGGCCGATCCACAGTGTCCGCCGAACGATCCGCATGGACCGACGCTATCGCAGCGCGGATGGGGCGTCGTTGATCTATGGCAAGAAAACAGGCCGGGACGGTGGAGCGGGTGAAGGGAATCGAACCCTCGTCTTAAGCTTGGGAAGCTCCTGCTCTACCATTGAGCTACACCCGCCCGGGGGGCGCCAAGCGCCGCCGTCCGGCATCCGTGATATACGCAAGCACCCCGGACGCGGCAAGCGCCGCGGCTACTGCACCGAAGGAGCTCCGCCATGAGCCGCGACGACGCCATCGCCAACGCCCACGCCTATTTCGACGACGGGGGCTTCGTCGACGAGATGGCCCGCCGGGTCGCGTTCCGCACCGAGAGCCATGTGCCCGAGCAGCGCCCGGAACTGTACCGCTACCTCACCGACGACATCGCGCCGGCCTTCGAGGCCATGGGCTTCGAGACGCAGATTCTGGAGAACCCGGTCGCCCATGGCGGGCCGGTGCTCTATGCCGGGCGCATCGAAGACCCCGCCCTGCCCACCGTGCTGACCTATGGCCATGGCGACGTTACCCGCGGCATCCCCGAGGAATGGTCCGACGGCCTCGACCCCTGGACCGCGACCCAGAAGGGCGACCTGCTGTACGGCCGCGGCATGGCCGACAACAAGGGCCAGCACACCATCAACATGGCGGCGCTGCAGGCGGTGCTGAAGGCGCGCGGCAAGTTGGGCTTCAACTGCAAGATGATGCTGGAGATGTCCGAGGAGCCGGGCTCGCCCGGCCTCACCGAGGTCGCCGAGCAGAACAAGGACCTGTTTGCCGCCGATGTGCTGATCGCATCCGACGGCCCGCGCCTGACGCCGGGCCGCGCGGCGCTGACGCTGGGCAGCCGGGGCTCCTACATCTTCACCCTGACGCTCAACCTGCGCGAGGGCGGGGTGCATTCGGGCCATTACGGCGGGCTGATCCGCAACCCGGGGATCACGCTGGCCCATGCGCTGGCCAGCTTCACCACGCCCAGCGAGCAGATCCTGGTGGACGCGCTGAAGCCGTCCTCGATCCCTAATTCGGTGCGCGCGGCGCTGGCCGACTGCGTCGTCGATCCCGGCGGCGATGCGCCGGAACCCGACCCGGCGATCGGCGAGCCGGGGCTGACGCCGGCGGAGCGGCTCTACGGCTGGTCGAGCTTCAACATCCTTGCCTACGAGTGCGGCAACCCGGAGAACCCGGTCAACGCGGTGCCGCCGTCGGCGAAGGCGACCTGCCAGATGCGCTACACCGTCGATACCGACTACCGCGATTTCCTCGGCGCCATCCGCAAGCATCTCGACGACAACGGCTTCGGCATGATCGAGGTCGCGTGGGACGAGGAGCATTTCTTCCCCGCCACCCGCGCCGACGTGGATGACCCGTGGGTGGTGTGGACGGCAGCGTCCCTGGAGCGCACCGCCGGCGAAAAGCCGCATATCTGCCCCAACGCCAGCGGCGGCCTGCCGACCCAGGTGTTCCTCGACATCCTGGGCATGCCGTCAATCTTCATTCCCCACTCCTACGGCGGCTGCAAGCAGCACGGCCCGGACGAGCACCTGCTGCTGTCGGTCTCGCGCGACGCGCTGGGTCTGATGGCCGGCCTGTTCTGGGACCTGGGCGAGCCGGGCACGCCGAAGGCCTGACGCCGCAGACGCGATTGACGCCGCGGGGTGCGGGGACTAGTCTCCGCGCCTCGTGGTGATTTGAGCGACCGGCTTGCGGCCACGTTAAACAAAGCAGCTAAAAGGTCGGCGCGTGAGCCCTGACCTGTTATCGCCGGTCGGGGCTTTTTCGTTTGCGAGCGAGGAAACGGGGACCATGAACGACAAGGCGGACAAGCCGGCCAATCTGCGCCCGGCAACCCAACTGATTCGCGGCGGCCTGACGCGCAGCGAATTCGCGGAGACCTGCGAGGGCATCTTCATGACCTCGGGCTTCGTCTATCCCAGCGCCGAGGACGCCGAGGGCGCGTTCGCCGGCGAGCGCGAGCGCTTCATCTACTCACGCTTCTCCAACCCCACCGTCGACATGTTCCAGAAGCGCATGGCGCTGCTGGAAGGCGCGGAGGCCGCGCGCGGCACCGCCACCGGCATGGCCGCGGTGTTCGCCGCGCTGATGTGTTTCCTCAAGGCCGGCGACCGGGTGGTGGCGTCCCGCGCCCTGTTCGGCTCGTGCCACTACATCTGTTCGACCCTGCTGCCGCGCTTCGGCATCGAGAGCGTGTTCGTCGACGGCACCAACCTCGACGAATGGGAAGCGGCGCTATCGACCCCGGCTCAGGCGGTGTTTCTGGAGACGCCGTCAAACCCGACGCTGGACCTGGTCGACCTGCAGGCCGTCTGCACGCTGGCCCACAAGGCGGGCGCCAAGGTGGTGGTCGACAACGTGTTCGCCACGCCGATCTACCAGAAGCCGATGGAATTCGGCGTCGACGTAGTGATGTACTCCGCGACCAAGCATATCGACGGCCAGGGCCGGGCGCTGGGCGGCGTGGTCCTGTGCGACGAGGAATTCCTGGAAGAGCATCTGGTGCCCTTCATGCGCAACACCGGGCCGAGCATGAGCCCGTTCAACGCCTGGCTGCTGATGAAGGGTCTGGAGACCCTGCCGATGCGCGTTGCGGCGATGACCGCAGCGGCCGGTGAGATCGCGCAGTTCCTCAGCGGGCGCAACGATATCGCGCGGGTGCTCTACCCGTTCCTGGAAAGCCACCCGCAATACGACCTGGCGAAGAAGCAGATGTCGGGCGGATCGACGCTGGTCAGCTTCGAGCTGCCGGGCGGCAAGGACGCGGCGTTTACCTTCCAGAACAGCCTGCGGCTGGTTGATATTTCCAACAACCTTGGCGATTCCAAGAGCATCATCACCCACCCCGCGACCACCACCCACCAGCGCATCGGCGAGGAGGAACGCGCCAAGCTTGGCATCTCTGACGGGCTGGTGCGCCTGTCGGTCGGGCTGGAGGATGTGGAGGACTTGAAAGAAGACCTCGCGCAAGCGTTGGCGCGGATTTGAGAATCCTTGCCCGCGCGGTGGTTTATGCGTTTCTATGTCCTATAATCGCGGGGCTTTTGGGGGATAACGACACAATAACGAAGTGTCGCCGCGCCAGTCCGCGTTGGGCATAGGCGCGCCTGGGGTGCGTCATCGACAGGGTAACTCACAAGTCGAAACGTTGGAGGTTCACGACATGCGAGCAATCAAACTGACCGCCGTTCTTGGAACGGCCGTGCTGCTGGGGGCGTGCACCGGCAGCCTCAACCAGATCAATTCCGCCTCGCCGGGCGACAACACCAATGCCTTCCAGCGTGCGCTGGGCGACAAGTATCGCGATCTCGCGAACTACGAAGCCAACCGCATGAACGACTGGGCGGATGCCGAGCACTACGCCAACAAGGCGCTGGCCGCCTTCGCCGGCGAGGACGTGCAGCCGGACGAGCCGGGCAGCCGCGCGCTGCCGGAGAACCTGACGAAGGACGCCGAGCAGGACCGCAAGATTCTGCTGGGCCTGCTGGAAAAGGGTAACTGGCGCAGCCGCCGTCCGAGCCTGTCTGCCGAGGCGCAGACCAAGTACGACTGCTGGCTCGAGCAGCTTGAGGAAGGCTGGCAGACCGACGAGATCGCCGCCTGCCGTGCCGACTTCCTGGACGCCATTGGCAAGCTGCTGGCCGAGCGCTCCTCCGCGCCGGCACCTGCCGCTGCTGCCCCGGCGCCGGCCCCGGCCGCCGCACCGGAGCCGAAGATGGCCCCGGCCCAGTTCACCGTCTACTTCGAGTTCGACTCGGTGAACCTGACTGAAGGTGGCGCTGACGTCATCAAGGCCGCCGCCGAGGAGGCCGCGAAGCGTGACGTCAAGGGTAAGGCCCGTGCCACCAAGTCGGCGCAGATGACCGCTGTCGGCCACGCCGACCGGGCGGGCGCGTCCGACTACAACGAGACGCTGTCCATCCGTCGTGCCGCCACCGTGCGCGCGCTGCTGATGGAGGCGGGCGTGCCCGCCGGCGTCATCCGGATTGACGCTGTCGGCGAAGACCAGCCGGCGGTGATCACCGATGACGGCGTCAAGGAGCCGTGGAACCGCCGCGTCGTCATTACCATCCAGTAGGACGGCGTAGCATGCCGTGATCCAGCCGGATCGCGGCCGCGTAACCAGGGGCGGTGCCGCGTTTGTGGTGCCGCCCCTGGCATTTCCGGGCCATGCTGCCCATCTTGGCCAGAGCGGCCGGTTGTTCTAGGATTTCGGCCCAGTTCGGCGCAGCTATCCGCGCGCCGCGACCTTCGAATTGCAGTTTGCGGCCCTATGTACAGTTCCACGACCCACGGCATTCTCGTCTCCGTCGAGCCGACCTACCTGGACAACCAGTCGGCGCCGGATGAGAACCACTATGTCTGGGCCTATAAGGTCCGGATCGAGAATGGCGGCGCGGAAACCGTGCAGCTCAAGACGCGCTACTGGCGCATCACCGACTCGCTGGGCCAGGTGCAGGAGGTCCACGGCGACGGGGTCGTGGGCGAGCAGCCGGTGCTCGGTCCCGGGGACAGTTTCGAATACACCAGCGGTACGCCGCTGCCGACGCCATCCGGAATCATGGTTGGTGCGTATCAGATGGAGACACAGCGAGGCCAGCAGCTCGAAATCGAGATTCCGGCCTTCTCCTTGGACAGTCCGCATCAGGAAGTGCGGCTTAATTAATCCCGCGCCGCCGCCAAGACGCCGCGGCACCGATTTGCAGGTGACCATGAACAAGAACCTTTCGCGCGCGGCGCCGGCCGCCGGTTCCGCCGTATCCGAGCAGCGCCCCGACCGTGCCGCCGCCGAGGCCGCGGTGGAAACCCTGATCCGCTGGGCCGGCGATGACCCCACCCGCGAGGGCCTGCTTGGAACGCCGGACCGGGTGGTGCGCTCCTTCGAGGAGTTCTTCAGTGGCTATGGCGAGGACCCCGCGGAGGTGCTGCAGCGCACCTTCGAGGAGACCGACGGCTACGACGAGATCGTGCTGCTGCGCGACATCCGCTTTGAATCCCACTGCGAGCACCACATGGTGCCGATCATCGGCAAGGCCCATGTGGCCTATCTGCCGCACCGCCGGGTCGTGGGCATCAGCAAGCTGGCCCGCGTGGTGGAGATCTATGCCAAGCGGCTGCAGATCCAGGAAAAGATGACGGCGCAGATCGCCAACACAGTGCAGGACGTGCTGCAGCCGCAGGGCGTCGCGGTGGTGATCGAAGCGTCGCACCAGTGCATGACCACCCGCGGCATCCACAAGCCCGGCGTCTCCATGGTGACCAGCCGCATGCTGGGCGCCTTCCGCGACGACGCCGCGACCCGGCGCGAGTTCCTCGCCATGATCGGCAATCCCAAGAGCGGCGAGAGCCTCTTCGTCTGACCCAGGCTGCGGGCCCCGCGCCGAAAGGCATGGACACCCGCTAACCCGCTGACCGATCATGGCGGCCCGTAAACCGCTGGGCGCCGTGCCGCCGTGATCGATTTCCGGCCGATTTTCTTCGTCATCGGACTGCTGCTGACCACGCTTGGGGTCAGCATGATGGTGCCGGCCATCGTCGACCTGATTTACGACACGTCCGACTGGCAGGTCTTCGCCGCAGCCGCCTGCGTCACCCTGTTCATCGGGGTGTCGCTGGCGCTGAGCTGCCATACCGACGATTTCCGCTTCAATGTCCGCAGCGCCTTCGTGCTGACAACCACGAGCTGGCTGTCGATCGCGCTGTTCGCCTCGCTGCCGCTGGCCTTCGCGGACCTCGACCTCAGCTTTACCGACGCCTTCTTCGAGGCGATGTCGGGGATCACCACCACCGGCTCGACGGTGATGACGGGACTCGACAACAGTCCGCCCGGCATCCTGCTGTGGCGCGCCATCCTGCAATGGCTTGGCGGCATCGGCATCATCGTCATGGCGATCGCCGTGCTGCCTGTCCTGCGAGTCGGCGGCATGCAGTTGTTCCGCATGGAATCCTCGGACACCAGCGAGAAGGCGATGCCGCGCGCCGCCCAGGTCGCCAGCTTCATCGGCGTGATCTATGTGGCGCTGACCGTGGTGTGGGCGGCGATGCTGTGGGCGGCGGGCATGACGCCGTTCGACGCGGTGGCGCACGCCATGACCACCATCGCCACCGCCGGCTTCTCGACCCGTGACGCCTCCATCGCGCATTTCGACAGCGCCGCCATCGAGTGGATCATCATTGCCGGCATGCTCACCGGCGGGCTGCCCTTCGTGCTCTATCTCCAGGCGGTGCGCGGGCGCCCCGGACCGCTGCTGCGCGATACCCAGGTGCGCTGGTTCCTGGCGATCGCTCTCAGCGCCTCGGCGCTGATGTCCTGGTGGCACATTTCCACCAGTGGCGCGGACCTGGAGCCAGGCATCCGCGCGGCCATGTTCAACATCGTCTCCAACATGACCGGCACCGGCTACACCACAACAGCCTACGACCAGTGGGGCGGCTTCGCGGTGGCGGTATTCCTGCTGATCATGTTCGTCGGCGGCTGTGCCGGATCGACCACCTGCGGCATCAAGATCTTCCGCTTTCAGGTGCTGTACGCCCACACCACGGTGCAGTTCCGCCATCTGCTTGTGCCGCACGGGGTGTTCATCCCCTATTTCAACCGCCAGCCAATCCCCGAGGCGGTTTCCGAATCGGTGCTTAGTTTCTTCTTCGTCTTCGCGCTGTGCTTCGTGCTGCTGGCGATGGGACTGGGGCTGACCGGGCTCGACTTCATCACCGCGATCTCCGGCGCAGCCACCGCGATCTCGAATGTCGGCCCGGGCTTGGGACCGGAGATCGGGCCGACCGGCCACTTCGGCGGGCTGCCCGACGCGGCCAAGTGGATGCTGTCTGCCGGCATGCTGCTCGGCCGGCTGGAGGTGTTCACCGTGCTGGTGATGCTATCGCCGAGCTTCTGGCGCCGTTGACCCCTGGCTAGCGGACCGGACCGGCCATGTAGCCTGACAGGTGCCGGCGCAGCTGAGTTTCCAGTTCGGTGTTGAGGTCGCGCATCAGCGCCTCGACCAGTTCAAACTCGGCGCGCCGGCGTTCATTCACCGAGTACTTCTCACCCAAGGTGCGGGAGCGTGTGGCGCGCGCTTCTGCTTGGGCGAGCTGCCGCCCGCCGGGGCTGAGAATCTCCAGCACCACCGCGAGGCGCGCCTCGTAGCGCACCGTCTGCTCGGCGGTAAACAGGCCGCGCAGCCCAGTCTGGGTCGGCAGCGCGGTGCCAATCACCGAGCCATCAAGGATCGAGAACACGGCGCGGCGCTCCCCGCCTGCTGCGCGCAGCCTGTCGCGGGCCCAGCGCTCGGCGGCGAGCGCCGGCTGCAAGGGAAACTGATGCTCCACATTGGGCGCGGTCAGCGGTGGCTTGTAGACCTGCCGCACCTCGACAGTGGCGGCATCGAGCATCAGCGGCGGCAGGTGGGCAAAGCTCAGCTCCGGCAGGGTCGCGGCCGGCGGCGCCGACGCGCAGCCCGCCAGCAACAGGGGCAGCAGGACCAAAGCGCGGCGCGAGAGAAGGCGCGTCATGTCGATCTCCCTTCTGGCTCCCCGGCGGCGGCCGACGCCAGGTCTGCATCATCGAAGGCATAGTCCTGGCCGCAGAATTCGCAGGTCACGGTGAGCTGGCCGTCCTCTTTCATATCCTCCAGCTCGGCGGGATCGAAGCTGGCGAGCACCCCCTCGATGCGTTCACGCGAGCAGCGGCAGCGCGCCGCCAGACCCCGCGGGCCCATCACCCGCAGTCCCTCCTCGTGGAATAGCCGGTGCAGCAGGGTCTCCTTGGCCAGCGCCGGGTCGAGCAGCTCCTCGCGGGTGCAGGTGCCCAGCAGGATGACCGCCCGGCGCCAGTCCTCATCGCGGCGCTCCAGCTCCGCGTCATCGGTGCCGTCCTCGGCGGGCAGCCGCTCCAGCAGCAGGCAGCCGGCGCGCCAGCCGGCCGCACCCTCGGGCCGCCCGGCGGCCAGCATAATGGCGCAGTCGAGCTGCTCGGAATTCTGGAAATAGGCATGGGCGCAGTCGGCCAGGGTCGGGCCGGCCAGATCGACGATGCCCTGATAGGGCGCCTTGCCGTCTTTGCGGTCCACCGTGAAGGCGATGTGGCCCGCGCCCAGCAAGCGCGGCAGCGAGGGCGCGTCCTCGTTGACGGCGGGCGCGGCGGCGAGCGCCGCAGCCAGCGCGTCCGCGTCATAGCGGGCGTAGGCGCGCATATCGCCGGCGTTGGTGACATCCGCCAGCAGCATGGAGATCGGCCCGTCGCTGCGGGTGCGCACGCTGAAGGTGCCGTCGAACTTCAACGTGCTGGCAAGTCCGGCGGATAACGCCAGCGCCTCCCCAAGCAGGTGGCAGACCGCGTCGGGATAATCACGCCGGGAGACAATCTCCTCCGCGACGCCGCCAAGGCTGATCACCCGGCCGCGGATATAGCGGCTGAGCATGTTGAAGGGCAGGATGAAATCGCCGCTCAGCGGCGCGTAGCTGTCCATCGGGTCAGCCCGTTCGCTCCGGCACGGCCCCCAGGCACCAGGCGAGGACGCCCTTCTGGGCGTGCAGGCGGTTTTCCGCCTCGTCCCAGACCGCCGAGCGGGGACCGTCGATAACCGCATCCACCACTTCCTCGCCGCGATGCGCCGGCAGGCAATGCATGAAGATCGCTCCTTCCGCGGCGCGCGCCATCAGCGCCTCGTTGACCTGGTAGGGAGCCAGCAGATTATGGCGATTCTCCGACTCCTCGTCGCCCATCGATACCCAGGTATCGGCGACCACGCAGGCCGCGCCCTCGACTGCCTCGTTGGGGTCGCGGGTGACGCTGATCGCCCCGCCCTTGCCGACCGCCCAGTCGAGCGCCTCCTGCGGCGGGTGCAGTTCCTCCGGGCACGCGAGACGCAGTTCGAACTCAAACTGGGCGGCAGCCTCGATCCAGCTGCGCGCGACATTGTTGCCATCGCCGGTCCAGGCGACGCGCTGACCGGCGATCGGCCCCTGCCATTCCTCAAAGGTCATCACGTCAGCCATCAGCTGGCACGGATGGCTGTCGTCGGTGAGCCCGTTGATCACCGGCACCTCGGCATGGCGCGCCAGGTCCGCCACCTTCTCATGCCGGTCGGTGCGCATCATGATGATGTCGACATAGCGCGACAGCACCCGCGCCGTATCGGCGATGGTCTCTCCGCGGCCTAGCTGCATGTCGCCGCTGTTGAGGTAGATGGCGGAACCGCCGAGCTGGCGCATGCCGACCTCGAAGGACACCCGGGTCCGGGTCGAGGGCTTCTCGAAGATCATCGCCAGCGTCTTGCCGGCAAGCAGAGCGTGGCCGTCGGTGCTGCCGTCCTTGATGGCGCGCGCGGTCTCCAGCATGTCGCGCAGGGCGGCACGGTCCTGGTCGCGCAGGTCGATGAAATGCCGCTGCGACATGGCGCGTCCTCAGCCCGCCGCGCCGATCCGCGCCGCCGCGCGGTCGAGCATTGCCACCGCCTCGTCGGCGTGGCTGGTCTCGATCGTCAGCGGCGGCAGCAGCCGCACCACATTATCCCCGGCGGGGACGGTCAGAAGCCCTTCCTCCTGGGCTGCGGCGACAACGTCCATGTTCGGCGCGGTACACATCAAGCCGATCATCAGCCCGTTACCACGATGGCCGGCGAACACCTTCGGATGCGCAGCCACCAGCCCGTCCAGCGCGCCGCTGAGATGCGCCGCGACGGCGGAGACATGCTCAAGAAAGCCGTCCTCCAGCAGCACGTCGAGCACCGCGTTCGACACCGCGGACGCCAGCGGGTTGCCGCCGAAGGTGCTGCCGTGGCTGCCAGCGGTCATGTGCTGACCAACCTCGGCGGTGGTCAGCACCGCGCCCATGGGAAAGCCGCCGGCGATGCCCTTGGCGCAGGCCATGACGTCCGGCGTCACGCCGCTCCACTGATGCGCAAACATCTTGCCGGTCCGGCCCATGCCGGCCTGCACCTCGTCGAACATCAGCAGCAGGCCGAACTCGTCGGCGACCTCGCGGATGCTCTGGAGGTACTCCGCATCCGCCGGCCGCACGCCGCCCTCGCCTTGCACCGGCTCGATCAGGATCGAGGCGGTCTGCTCGGTCACCGCCGCGCGCAGTTCGTTGAGGTTGCCGAAGGCGACCTGGTCGAAGCCGTCGACCGGCGGGCCAAAGCCCTGCAGGTGCTTTTCCTGCTTGCCGGCACTGATGGTCGCCAGTGTCCGGCCGTGGAAACCGCCCTCGAAGGTGATGGTGCGGTAGCGCTCCGGCTGGCCATTCGACGCGTAGTAGCGCCGCATCGCCTTGATGCCGCCCTCCACCGCCTCGGCGCCGGAATTGCAGAAGAAAACCATGTCGGCGAAGCAGGCCTCGGTCAGCCGCGCGCCGGCGCGCTCCTGGTCGGGAATCTTGAACAGGTTGGAGACGTGCCACGGCTTGCCCGCCGCCTCGCGCAGGACCGCCACCAGATGCGGATGCGCGTGGCCAAGCGCGGTCACGGCGATCCCCGAGGCGAAGTCGAGGAACCGCCGACCGTCGGTGGAAAAGAGATACGCGCCCTCGCCCCGGTCAAAAGCGAGTTGCGGCGCGCCGTAGTTGGGCATCAACGCCGACATCACGGCCGCTCCATGGGTTCGTTCAGGTCCCGAAAAAAGGCGGCGAGTATCGTGCCGGCCCGCGCCGCAGTCAACGCCCGCAATGTGACGCTTCAGGCCTTGAGCTTGTATCCGCGCCGGATCATGTGCAGCGCCCAAAGCCACAGCAGCAGGTTGCCCACCGCGATCACCGCCGCGCCCACCCACAGGTTGCCGTCAGCGGTACCGGTGAAGCCGTAGCGGAAACCGTCGATCATGTAGAAGAACGGGTTGAACTGGGACGCCGCGTACCAGATGCCGGGCAGCCGGTCGATGGAATAGAAGGTCCCCGACAGGAAGGCCAGCGGCGTGACCACGAAGTTGGTGATCGCCTGGGCATGGTCGAACTTGTCGGCCCAGATCCCGGTGATCAGGCCGATCAGCGACATCATGCAGGCCGCGCCGATGGCGTAGTAAAGCACCGCCCATAAGGCGTGGATTTCCACGGTGACGAAGAATGCCATCGCCACGCCGACCGCGAGCGCGGTCATCAAACCGCGGGTCGCGCCACCGCCCGCGAAGCCGAGCGCCAGCTCCGCCGGGCGCAGCGGCGGCATCAGCACATCGATGATGTTGCCCTGGATCTTGGAGATCACCAGCGAGCTGGACGTGTTGGCGAACGCATTTTGCGCGATCGCCATCATGACCAGGCCAGGCGCCAGGAACTGGGAGAAGGGGACGCCGTTGATGGTCTCCACCGCGCGGCCCAGCGCCAGGGTGAAGATGGCGAGGAACAGCAGCGTCGTCACCATCGGCGCGAACAGGGTCTGCAGATAGATCTTCATATAGCGCCGCACCTCACGCTCATAGAGCGTCCACAGGCCGATCCAGTTGATCGTGCCGAGGGTGCGCGGCGCGGGGCTGCTTGCGGGGGCGTCCATGGGTCGGATTATGACGCCGCGCCCGCCGGGCACAAGCGGCGGGCTTGCCGCCGCCGCCCGCGCCCGCCACCCTGCGGCGATGGACGACGAAGCGCCCACGCAATCCCGCACCTCCCGGCGCCGCCCCGCGCGCAAGGCGTCGGCGCGCCACCTCGACAATGTCGCGCGCTGGTATGTCGACCGTTACGGCGGCACCGCCGACAGCCTGCGCCGTACCCTGATGCGCCGGGTGATACGTTCGGCGCGCGAGCACGGCACCGACGTCGAAGAGGGCCGGGCGCTGGCCGAGGATATCGTCGCGCGCTTCGCCGCCGCGGGGCTGGTCGACGACGCGGCCTATGCGCGGGTGAAGGGCACGGCGCTGCGCCGGCGCGGCGACTCCGCCCGCCAGGTCGCCGCCAAGCTGCGCGCCAAGGGCATTGACGGCGAGACCGTGGCCGCGGCGCTGCGCGAGATCGACGCGGACGACGGCAACGCTGACCTGCGCGCCGCCGCCCGCGCCGCCCGTCGGCGGCGGCTCGGCCCATACCGCGACCCACTGAAGCGCGCCGAGCGCCGCGACCGGGACCTGGCGGCGCTGGCGCGTCAGGGCTTCGCGCTGGAGATCGCGCGCACGGTGATCGACGCCGAGGATGCGGACGCGCTGGAGGACCTGATCGCGGAAATCGGCGGATAGCCGGTTGCGCGCCGCCGCGCGAGGCGGCATAGATCGGCCACCCGCCGCCAACCAACCGGGAGCCCGCCGATGGCGCTCGACCCGATCCAAGTCGAAGTCTCCGCCGGAGAGCTGATCGACAAGATCACCATCCTCGAGATCAAGGCCGAACGGCTGAGCGACGCCGGCCAGCTGGCCAATGTGCGCCGCGAGCTGGAGACCCTGAGCGCCGCCCGCGACGCCGGCATCGCGCCGGACGAGACGGTTGCCGGGCTGACTGCTGAGCTGAAGGCCGTGAACGAGGAATTGTGGGAGATCGAGGACGCGATCCGCGACCAGGAGCGCGCCAACGATTTCGGCGACCGCTTTATCGAGCTGGCGCGCGCGGTCTACCGGCGCAATGACGAGCGCGCGCGGCTCAAGCGCGCGATCAACGACCGGCTCGGCTCGCGCATCGTCGAGGAAAAGTCCTACCAGCCCTACTGACGCGGGCCACGCCCGGGCGGTCAGCTGATAATGATGTCGTTGCCGTCGATGGTGTCGCCCTGGATCACCGCGACGGTCTCGAAGTTGCCGCCGCCGCCGTCGTTCTCGAAGTAGAGGAACTGCTGGCTGTTGGCGGAATCGTTGAACACCACGAAGAAGGGCGTACCCGGCGCCGGCCCATCGAGCGAGACGCCGTTGCCCGCCAGCCCGTCATAGGCCGCCGACGCTTCCAGGAACAGGCCCAGCCCCTCGGCGTTGCCGGTGCTGTTGAAGCCGAAGCTCGACTGGCTGAAATCGAACTGGTCGACCCCGGCGTCGTAATTGGTGATGGTGTCGGTCTGGCCGACGACATGGACGACGCTGGAATACTGGAAGACATCGGTGCCGTTGCTGCCGGTCAGCGTGTCGTTGCCGGTGCCGCCTTGCAGGGTGTCATTGCCAGGCCCGCCGAACAGGCTGTCATCGCCGTCGAGGCCGAGAAGGTTATCGTCGCCCTCGCCGCCATCGAGCTTGTCGGTGTCATTGCCACCGATCAGGGTGTCGTCACCTTCATTGCCGAACAGCTCGTCGTTGCCGTCGTTGCCGGCAAGGAAATCGGCATCCGAGCAGCCAAACAGGGTGTCGTCACCGCCGTTGCCCTGAATGTTGTCCATTCCGTCGCCGCCGAGGAAGGTCTCCGCACCGGAGCCGCCCAGCAGGGTGTCGTTGAAGTCGGAGCCGAACGCGCCCTCGATGTTGATCAGTGTGTCGTTGCCGCCCGCCCCGCTTGAGGTGCCGGCCGACAGGTCCAGCGTGATGGCGCCGGAGATGTCGTCATAGCTGGCGAGGTCCGTGCCGTTGCCGCCATCGAGGGAATCGTCGCCGGCGCCACCCTCCAGCTTGTCGTTGCCGTCGTCCCCGAACAGGCTATCGTTGCCGTCGTTGCCGAACAGGCTGTCGTCGCCGTCGTTGCCGTGCAGGAAGTCGTCGCCGGCATTGCCGAAGATCTGGTCGTCGTCCTCGTTACCAAACAGGGTGTCGTTGCCATCGTTGCCGGCCAGACTGTCGGTACCGTTGCCGCCGAACAGGCTGTCGTTGCCGTTGCCGCCAAAGATCTGGTCGCGGCCGTCGTTGCCGAACAGGCTGTCGTCGCCGTCGCCGCCTTCCAGGTCGTCGTTGCCGGCGCCGCCCTTCAGCAGGTCGATGCCCGCGCCGCCGGACAGGAAGTCGCCGCCCGCATTGCCCTCAAGCGTGTCGTCCCCTGCCTCGCCAAAGATCGCGTCGTCACCATTTCCGCCGACGAAGGAGTCGACGCCGCTGGTGCCCGCGATCAGGGTGCCGTCGCCAGTGACGCTGGACGAGATGGCAAGCGTGTCGCCATCCACCAGGACGAATTCGATCTCGTTGCCGTTGTAATGGTCCTCGGCGGTGACGGTGCCGCCATCGTTGAAGGTGATGACCAGGTTGCCGTTGCCGTCGTTCAGGATCGAGGTCGGCGTGTCGTTGCCGGGCAAGGAGAACATGTCGCCGGTGCCGCCGCTATCGCGCACCGTGTCGTTGCCGTCGCCGAGACTGTAGACGTAGGTGTCGTTGCCTGCCCCGCCGATTCCCAGATCGTCGCCGGTGTTGCCGCTGAGGGAATCGTCGCCGTCATTGCCGTAGATGGTGTCGTTGCCGCCATCGCCGACCAGCTCGTCCTGGCCGTTGCCGCCGGCAATGGTGTCCGCGCCGTCACGGCCGCCGATCAGGTTGTTGCTGTCGTCGCCGGTCAGCTCGTCGTCATGGTCGGAGCCGAGCAGGTTCTCGATGCCTTCGAGCGTGTCGTGGCCGTCACCGCCGGTGGCTGTCGCGTTTGCAAGGTTCACGAACACCGCCGAGGGCGCATTGGAATAGACCGCCTCGTCGGTTCCGGTATTGCCTTGAAGGGTGTCGTTGCCAAGCCCGCCTTCGAGGGTGTCATCGCCGTCGTCGCCGGTTAGCCGGTCGTCACCGTCACCGCCGAACAGGGTGTCGCCGCTGCCAGCACCCGAAATGATGTCCGCGCCGCCGAGGCCGTCGATGATGTCGACCCCCGCGCCGCCGGTAATCACGTCGGCACCGGCGCTGCCGGTGAAGCTGCCGCCGGCGTCCGGCAGGCTGGTGCCGGTTTCCTCTTCCTCCTCGACCAGGATGATGTCGTCGTCGTCGTTATCCTCTTCAGCCTGCGCGTCGGCGGCGGTGGAGTCGTCGATGACGGTGCTGTCCTCGAACAGGTCGTCCAGCGCATCGCCGCCGAAGACATCATCGAAGAAGTCGTCACCGCCAAGCGGGTCGTCCAGGCCATCGCCGAAGTCGTCGCCCAGTGCGTCGTCGAAGGCATCGCCACTGGCGCCAAAGCCATCGCCGCCGAAGCCATCGGTGGCGAACCCGTCGACAGGCGCGGCAGCCAGCTCGCCTTCAGGGAGCTCGCCCTCGGCCAGCTCGCCTTCCACCAACTCGCCTTCCGCCAACTCGCCCTCGGCCAACTCACCTTCTGTGAGCTCCCCTTCTGCGAGCTCACCCTCGGCCAGTTCGCCCTCTGCCGCTTCGCCCTCTGCCTCGCCTTCGCCTTCGCCCTCGGCTTCGCCCGCTTCCTCGCTGTCGCCTTCCTGGGCGTCGCCGCCGCCTTGCTGCTGTTGCTGCTGCTGTTCTTCCTGCTGCTGCTCCGCGTCGGACCGCTGCGGCGGGCGGGCGGCAAGCGCCGAACCGAACTGCTGTTCGATCTGCTGCGGGTCGAGCAGATCGGGCGACGGGGGCGGTTCATTGAAGCTGGTCAGCGTGACAGTCTGGCCCGGCTGGGACAGCAGCTGCACGCCGGCGCCGTTGAACACGGCAATCTGGCCAACCCCGCCGCCCACGTCGGGCAGCAGGGCGATGGCGTTGATCTCGCCCTCCTGGGCGGCGCGGCCCGCCACCGTGGTGCCACGGATACCGATGGTCGCCACCGGTGTGGTCACGGTCATGTTGTCCGAGCCGCTGTTGGCGATCTGGCCGGACACGAAGGAGAACACGCCCTGGATCAGCGAGGTCGCGGAGTTGCCGCTCTGGGTGCCCGGATCGTAGACGAACTCGTCCAGCACCATGCGGCCGCTCTCGGACAGCGAGAAGGTCGAGTTGTCGTTGAAGATGATACCGACCGCGCCGTCGGAAGAGGTCTCGATGGTGTCGCCCTGGAACACCGGGTCTCCCGTGTTCAGCGGCACCGTGGTGCCATCGGCACGCACTGCCTCGACGCTGCCGCTGACGCTCTGCACCGTACCGATAGGCTGTGGCTGGGTGCCGGACGCCGCCTGGGCGACCTGGCCGGGCGCCAGCGGGCCGGCCAGTTTCTCGGCCAGCGCGCCGGTGATGCGCGCGCCGCCCTCGGTCATCAGGTCGGGCGGGGTGTCGGTGGTGAAGAAGCCGCGGATGACGATCTGGCCGCCGTCATCGCCATTGAGGATCAGGTCGGGGCCGAAGCGCTCATAATCGGCGGTCAGCAGGAACGCGCCGCCGGGCACAGTCACCGGGGCATCGCCAGCGGTTTCGATCACCGTCGGCGCCGGGCCGAATCCGCCAGTTTCGGACCATTCCGCCTGTCCGGCGGGCCGAAAGCCGCTGAATGTCGCTGTTTCGCCGCTGGTCTCTACGGCCATACCGGTCTCCACCGCGTGATCGTTTCTATCACGTCAGGCGCCTGACCGTCGCACATGATGGCCACCCGCAGCACACGCTCCCCAGCGCGATAGTGACTCCGCGCCGGTTAACAAAGGGTTATGCCGCGGAAACGGGACGAAAATGGCGCGCCCGGGAAGACTCGAACTCCCAACCTTCTGATCCGTAGTCAGACGCTCTATCCAATTGAGCTACGGGCGCCCAGGGCCGGAATAACCGGATATGACCGGAAATATATGGGTGCGGCCCCCCGCGAAGGAAGCCGGAAGCTAATCATAAGGCGGCGAAAACGCAAGCGCCTCCAAAATGCTAGCCGCCCAAGGCGCTTGTGGCATCTGTTGCGTTTGAGTAATATCCTCCGACCCTCAAGGGGGGCAGGGGGATCAAGAGCTTGACGGAGTTTCCTGAAGCTTTTTGGAATATTTCCGAAAGTATCCGGGTCGCAGCCCGCCGGAGCCGGCTTCTCAAGGTAGTCTAAATGCCGAAAAATATTGCTCATGCCGTTATTTGCGGGGCGGCGCTTCTGCTCGCTGGATGCTCGTTCACTGAAGAGGCCCTGTGGCCCACGCTGACGGGTGAATCGCGCCAGGCCGCGCCCGCGCCCGCACCGCAGCAGGCCGCCGCGCCCGCGCCGGTGCAGCGCACCGCCGCGCCGGCCCCCGCCCCTGCGCCCGCCGCGCCGCCGCCGTCCCTCGGCAGCGGTACCTTCGCCGCCCCGGCCGTCACGCCGGGCGCCGCCACGGGCACTTTCGTCGGCCAGAAGGTGGTGCAGATGCGCGGCGAGCTGCGTCAGCTGCAGCAGTCCCTGGCCCAGCACAACCAGCGCCTCCAGGAGCGCCGGAACACCACGGTGCAGAATTCCCAGCGCTACCACGGCACGATCGCCGCGGTGAATGCGCGCCTCCAGGTTGGCACCACGCCGGGCAACCCGATCCTGGTGCAGCAGTGGAACAAGGCGCAGACCGAGCTGAACACCATCGGCGACGACATCGCCCAGATGAACACCCTGGCCACCGCGGTGGCTGCCGACTCCACCCTGGCTGCATATCTGCTGGAGTCCGTGCGCGCGGCCTACAGCCTTTCCGGCGCGGTGGAGGCCGACCACAGTCAGTTAGCGATCCTCGAGGACGAGGTGAACCGCACCGTGGTGGTGATCGACCGGCTGCTCAACGAGCTCAGCGAGGACATCTCGCGCCAGAACCAGTATGTCGAGAACGAGCGCACCAACCTGACCACCCTGGCGCTGGCCATCAAGAATGGCGAGCTCTACGGCCAGAGCCTGCGTAACCGGGCCTTCGCATCCGCCGCTATTAGCGGCGATACGGGCGGCGCCTTGCGGCCTTCTGCCGCCGGCGGTCCCCTGCCCGGCCAGCGGCCGCTGGTGGTGGTGCGCTTCGACCGGCCGAACGTCGAATACAAGCAGGCACTCTACACGGCCGTGAGCCGCGCGCTGGAGCGCCGCCCCGACGCCGCGTTCGAGATCGTCGCGGTGACGCCGCTGACCGGTAGCCCGGCCAATGTCGCGCTGGGCAACACCACGTCCAAGCGCAATGCCGAGCGGGTGCTGCGCGCGCTGACCGAGATGGGCCTGCCGGCCAACCGGGTGGCGCTGTCGGCGATGAACAGCCCGACCGCGCAGACCAGCGAAGTCCACATCCTGGTGCGCTGACCGCGCGGGCCGGTTCCGGCCCCGCCCCACCGCCGCGAGGGAGCGACCGTGCTGCGCCACGCCGTCCCCGTCCTGTTGCTGCTGTTGCTCGCGCCGGCCGCCGAGGCTTCCGACGCTGGCGATGCCGCCGCCATCCGCGACACCATTTCCCGGCAGCTTGACGCCTTCCGCCGCGACGACGGGGCGGCTGCGTTCGCCATCGCCGCGCCGGCGATCCAGCGCATGTTCGGCGACGCCGAGCAGTTCATGGCCATGGTCGCGCAGAGCTATCAGCCGGTCTACCGGTCCCAGCGGGTCACCTTCCGCGAATTGGTGCGCGAGGGCAGCGAGGTGGTGCAGAAGGCCGTTGTCACCGGTCCCGACGGGGTACCGGTGGTGGCGCTCTACGGCATGGAGCGCGACGATGCCGGCGCCTGGCGCATCAATGGCTGCGTCCTGCTGAGCCCCGAGGAATCCCCGACCTGAGCCCTGTTCCCGGCCCCGCCGTGATGGTCGCGGCCTTTGCCGCGCTGGCGCTTGGCTGGGGCGGCGCCTGGCCGATGATGAAGCTGCTGCTGGCGGACTTCCCGCCGCTGACCCTGCGTGGGCTGTCGGCCTATCTCGGCCTCACCGGGCTGTTGATCTATGTGCGGCTGACGGGGGTGAGTCTCGCGGTGCCGCGCGCCCTGTGGCCGATGCTCGCGGCCACCGCGGTCCTCAACATCACCGGGTGGCTGCTGTTCACCATCCTGGGCGTTCAACTGATCAACGCCGCCCACGGGGTCATCGTCGCCTACACCATGCCGGCCTGGACCGCCCTGTTCGCCGCCGTGGTGCTGGGCGACCGGCTCGATGCGCGCACCGGGCTGGCGCTTCTGTGCGGCATGGCCGGCGTCGCGCTGCTGTTTGCGCCCGGCCTGCCGGCGGCTGCCGCCAATCCCGTTGGCGCAGGTTTCGTGATCTGCGCCGCGGTGAGCTGGGCACTGGGCACCGTGCTGATGAAGCGCTACGACCCGCAGATCCCGCTGCCCGCCCTGCTGGTCTGGCAGATCGGCATCGGTGCGGCGCCGCTTTTGCTGGCCGGGCTGGCGCTGGAACAGGTGGACTGGGCCGCAGTACCGACAGCGGCCTGGGGGCGGTTCGTGTTGTTTTCCGTCTACCCGCTGTGCCTGTGCTACGTGCTCTGGTTCTGGAGCCTGCGCCACCTGCCGGCCACGGTGGCGTCGATTGGCGCGCTGCTGACGCCGGTAACGGGGGTGACCTTGAGCGCGCTGCTGATCGGTGAACCCCTGGCGGTCGGCGAGATGGGCGCGCTGGCGCTGATCGTCACCGCCACCGGGCTGGTGCTGTTGCGCCGGCGGTCCGGCTCTTAGGCGTTGGTCAGCAGTACGAAGACGGCCAGCAGGGCGGCGACCACCACCCACAGCACCAGCCGCGTGAGCGCCGGCCTCACCCGGCGGCCTCCAGCCCGACATTGTCGATCAGCCGGGTGCCGCCCAGCCGCGCGGCGGCCAGCAGCCGCGGTGTGAACCCGCGGGCGCGCCAATCCGCCGGCAGCGGCGCCAGCGCCGACGCCTCGCACACCGCGAAATAGTCCACCGCCTCAAAGCCCGCATCCGTCAGCGCGGTGCTGCCCTTGGCGGCCACCGCATCCGGGTCCGCGCCGCCGGCCAGCGCCGCCGCCGCCTGGCACAGCGCCCGGTAGAGCGCGGGCGCGGCGGCGCGCTCGGCGTCGGACAGATAGCGATTGCGCGACGACCAGGCGAGGCCGTCGGCCTCCCGCACGGTCGGCCCGGCCACCACGTCGACCGGGATGTCCAGGTCGCGCACCAGGGCGCGGATCACCTGCAATTGCTGGAAGTCCTTCTCGCCGAACACCGCGATGTCAGGCAGTGCCTGCAGCAGCAGCTTGGTGACCACGGTGGCAACCCCGGTGAAGAAGCCCGGCCGGTGGGCGCCTTCCAGGCAATCGCCCAGCGGCCCGGCTCGCACCTCGGTGGCGAAGCCATCGGGATAGACCGCATCGACCGCCGGGGCATAGATCAGGTCGGCCCCGGCATCGGCCAGCGCGGTGGCGTCGCCAGCCTCGTCGCGGGGATAGCGCGCGAGGTCCTCGTTCGGGCCGAACTGCCGCGGATTGACGAAGATGGTGGCGCAGACCCGGTCCGCGCGGTCCGCCGCCAGGGTGGTCAGCGCCCGGTGGCCGTCATGGATGCCGCCCATGGTGGGGAAGAGGCCGACGCTGTGGCCGTCGGCGCGCCAGGCAGCAATGGCGGCGCGCAGGCCGGCCGGGTCGCGCACCAACTGGACCACGGCGCGGACGCCCCCGCCCGCGCGGTCAGGCGCGCTTGCGCCAGGACGGATGGTCGGGCTGGACCGGCTTGTCGGCCTTCGGCCAGTAACAGTGCTCGCGGGCCGGGAAGGCGCCGCTGCGCACATCCGCCGCATAGGCCGCGGCGGCCGCCTCGACCGCCTGTCCAAGCTCGGCATAGCGCTTGGCAAACTTCGGGGTGAAGTCCGGGAACAGGCCGAGCATGTCGTCGGTTACCAGCACTTGGCCGTCGCAGGCCGCAGATGCGCCGATGCCAATGGTGGGAATGTCGAGGTCCGCGGTGATGCGCCGCGCCAGCGGCTCGAGGGTCGCCTCGATCACCACGGCAAAAGCGCCAGCGTCCTGCACAGCCCGCGCGTCGGCGATAATGCCGGCAGCCTCGTCGTCGGTGCGGCCGCGGGCCCGGTAGCCGCCCGCCGTGTTCACCGACTGCGGCTCAAGGCCGACATGGCCGAACACAGGAATGCCGCGGCTGGTAAGAAAATCAATGGTGCCGGCCATCGCCTGGCCACCCTCAAGCTTGACGCCCTGGGCACCGGTCTCAGCCATGATCCGGGCCGCATTCTCGAACGCCTGGGCCGGGCTCGCCTGATAAGAGCCGAAGGGCATATCGACGATGACGCAGGCCTTCTTCGACGCGCGCACCACAGCAGCGCCGTGGGCGATCATCATATCGGTGGTGACCGAAAGCGTGCTGTCGAAGCCGTAGACCACCATGCCCAGGGAATCGCCAACCAGCAACAGATCGGCATGCTGGTCGATCAGCTTGGCCACCGGTGCGGTGTAGGCGGTCAGGCAGACGACCTTGTCGCCGCCCTTGCGGGCACGGATCTTCGGGGGGGTGATTCGCTTCACGCGGCTCTGGGCGCTCACGGTCCGGGCCTCCGGATAGCGGGTCGACGGCTTTGCCGAATCACGGCGCGGGCGTCGCAGCCGCGTCGAATGCCTTAGTATTTAGCGCTCCGGGGGCCGGGTTCCAAGCATTTTTGTGCGCTGCAACATGCCCTGCCTGACGGGTTATTGGCGCAAGTCGTTGAGCCCCCAGTCGTAGGCGTGATCGCGAATATCGGCAATTCCGGCCAGTTTCGCCTGCAAATCGGCCGCCGCGTACTGACGCAGATGGGCAATGACACCGGCCTCGCTGTCGCCGAAATCCTCGCGGAACCAGTCATAGATGCGCGACACCACCAGCCTGCCATCCACCACGGATGCGCCGCGCGGGTGGTTGATGTAAGCCCGCGCGGCTGCATCCAGCATCGCTTCTGTGTTGGCTACTGTGAACGCCTCGGTCAGCAGGTTGGGGCAGCCGATCGAGGCACAGTTGACCGCGTAGTGAATGCGCGGATCGCGCCAGATCGGCCGCAGGATGCGGTGCTCGATATCATCAAGGGAGAGCTGTTCGCCCGCCACCGTGATCAGCTTCTTGCCCCATGGCCCGTTGGAGAAGAAGCCCGGCGAAATGTCGATGTCGCGGATGCTGTCCACCGGGTAGTGGTCGAGCACCACGTCCACGGTGAGCGCATTGTAGAGATTGACCCAGAAAGCGAACTGCGCAGGCCGGTCGAGGCTATCCACCGGGGTGGCGGCCAAAGTCGCCAGATAGGCCTTCAGCGCCGCCTTATCGGCCGCGGGAATGGCGCCATAGGGCAGCCGGGCCACACCATCCGCCGCAACCGCCACATGGCGGCTGAGAAACGCCGTCCAGGGGCCGTGGTCCACGTCCTGCGCCGATCCGGCCTGATGGGCGGTCCAGCGCTCCCACAACTCGGCCTTGGGCGCCGCCAGCGCCGGCGGCGCGGCGAGCCAGAGCGTGACGGCGAGCAGGACAGCACAACGGCGCAGGGCATGGGTCATGGCGGGGTCCGTCCGGTTGTTTCCGTACCCCTCTGGAATAGGCGTGGCGGCGGGCCGCGGCAAGGCGCAGGGCGCCCGCCTCACGCGATTGTCAGCGCACCGCGATCAGCAGCAGGCGGCGGAACGGCAGCAGCGTGCAGCCGTCGGGCCGCGGCGGGTAATGCGCCGCCACCTTCTCGGAATAGCGGGCGAGGAACTCGGTCTCCTCATTGCCCTCCAGGCGGTCGAGATAGGGCCGCAGGGAGGTGCCCTTCACCCATTCGGTGATCGGGTTCTCGCCTTCCAGCACGTGCAGATATTCGGTCTGCCAGATGTCGAGGCGGCTCACCAGCGGGGTCAGCACGTCGTAGTAGAAGGCCGGCGGATTGTCGGTGAGGTTGCTGGGCGAGGGCGTCAGCCGGTCGCGCCAGGGGCCCTCCTGGGCGGTCTCTTCCTGCGCCCGATGGGTCCAGGCCTCGGTCATGCGCGGCATCTGCACCGCCAGCACGCCGCCCGGCGCCAGCCCCTCGATCAGCTGCGGGAAAAGGGTTTCATGATCGGGCAGCCACTGCATCGCGGCGTTGGAATAGATCACGCCGGCGGGCGAATCGGGCGTCCAGCCCGCAAGGTCGGCCTGCTGCCAGGCGATGGCGTCGCCGCCCGCGCCCGCCTGGGCCTTGCCCAGCATGTCGGCGGACGAGTCGACCCCGGTGACCGCGGCGTCCGGCCAGCGTTCGGCGAGCAGCCGCGTGATGTTGCCTGCGCCGCAGCCCAGGTCGTAGACGCTGGCCGGGGATTCGGCGGGAACCTGCATGAGCAGGTCCAGCGCGGGCCGGCGGCGCAGGTCGGTAAACTTCAGGTATTGAGTCGGGTCCCAGGTCGTCACGGGGCATCCTTTCAGTCGGGGTCGGCGGCGCGCGCCGGCGGCAGATGAAGCGCGAACTCGGTACCGTCCGGCCCGGTCGTCACCAGTTCGATATCGCCGCCATGGGCGCGCATCAAGTCGCGCGCGATCACCAGACCGAGCCCGGAGCCATCTGTCTTGCCCGACCCGGCAAACGGCTGGAACAAGGTCTCGCGCAGCATTTCGGGGATGCCGGAGCCGTCGTCGCGCACCCGGATGGAAACGCCCTCATGGCCGTTTTCCACCGCGATACGGATGGTCCGGGCGCCGGCCTGCACGGCGTTTCGCAGCAGGTTGAACAGCACCCGGAAGAGCTGATCCCGGTCGGCCTCGACCGCGAGGCCCGGCGGCCCCTCGGTCACGAACCGGACCGCCGGGGCGCGCACCGCGGCGCAGGATTCGTCGATCAGACCAGCAAGCGGAAACCGCGCCAGCGCCAGGGCGGGGGGGCCTTCCTGAGCATAGCCGAGGGTCTGGCGGCACAGGTCGACGGCGCGGTCGATGGCGCTGACCAGCGCGGGCGTCACCCGGCGCACCTCCGGGTCGGCACTGTTCTCGAGCCGGTCGGACACCACCAGCGCCGTCGACAGAATGCCCCGCAGATCGTGGTTGATCTTGGTCACCGCCTGGCCCAGCGCGGCGAGCCGCGTCTTCTGCCACAAGGCTGCGCGCAGGTCGGCCTGCATCATCGCCAGTTCGCGGAAAGCGACGCCGATCTCGTCGGTGCGGTCGCTGGTGCCGACCACGTTGGCGGCATCCTCCGGCGCCTGGCGGAAGGTGACCATACTGTCGGTGATGCGCCGCATCGGCCGCACCATCAGCCACTGCAGCGACAGGTAAACCAGCGAGGCGGTAATCAGCGAGATCAGCAGCGACAGCACCAGGATGCGTTCGGAGAAGTCGTGCATGGCGGCGCGCATCGGCGCCTCGTCAATCACCACCTCGACACCGATCTCGGGGTAGCGCGGTGAGGTGCCGATCACCCGCAGCACGCGGTTGTCGGTGCGCACCATGGCGGCGAAGGCGTCGGCGATTAGCTGGAGGAAGCCTTGCTCGCGCAGGTCGACCGTGAGGTCGACCGCCGGCGGCATCGATCCGCCAAGCAGCAGCACGCTGCGTCCGGGTTTGCGCAGCCGCACCAGATGCGCCATCGAATGGCGCAGCAGCTCCGCCTCCAGCGCCTCGTCGATCATGTGATCGGGCGTCGCTTCCAGCGCCAGGGTCGCGAGATGCCCGGCCGACAGCCGGTCCTCGAGATAGACATGCCGGTAGCGCGCCACCGAGGGCGCGTAAATCAGCACTTCCGAGAGCATCACGAAGCCGATGGTGAGCACCAGCAGCCGCGCTGAAAGGCTCGAAAGCAGGGGTGTATGGGTCCCTCGATCCGCCGCCATGGCGGGAGCCTACACCAGCCGAAATGCCCGGGATAGGCGCAGCGGTCAGCCGAATTTGGCGAGGAAACGGACGATCGAGCGGGTCCGGTCACTGAACAGCTTCGGCGTGTAGAAGCTGCCTGCGGCGCGCTTGCCGACCTCGCCCAGCGTCGGATAGGGGGCAATGTACTGCGCCATCGCGCCGATCTTGAGGCCGGCGCTCATCGCCAGCACCCAGGGGTGGATCAGCTCGCCGGCATTCTTGCCGACGATGCCCGCGCCAAGGATCTGGCCCTTCTGGGTGGTGACCACCTTCACCTTGCCCTCGGTGCGGCGCTCCGCCTGGGCGCGGTCGTTCTCGTCGAAAGACCAGCGCAGGATGCGCAGGTCGTCACCGTGAACATCGCGTGCGACCGACTCGCTCATGCCGACCTGGGCCAGTTCCGGGTCGGTGAAGGTGACCCAGGGCACCGCGCTGTGGTCGGCTTTCGCTGGCATACGAAACAAGGCATTCCGGATCACCACGCCCGCGTGATAGCCGGCGACATGGGTGAATTGCAGCCCGCCGGCGACGTCGCCGATGGCAAACACCTTCTTGTTGGTGGTGCGCATCCGGGCATCGACCTCGATGCCCTTGTCGGAATAGGCGATGCCGGCCTTTTCCAGGTCCATGCCCTGGACGTTGGGCCGGCGGCCCGCCGCGATCAGCAGGTGCGAACCGGCGACGCGCGTCTCGCCGCCCTCGGCGTCCAGCACCACGGCGATGCCGTCGCCGTCGCGCTCGACCCGGGCAATCTTCACGCCCTCGCGGATGTCGATGCCGTCGTCGTCAAGGCGCTGGCGCACCACGGAGACCAGCTCCGGGTCGTCCTTGGGCATGATTGAGAACAGCTCCAGCACGGTCACCTGCGCGCCGAGCTGGCGGTGCGCCTGGGCCATTTCCAGCCCGATCGGTCCGCCGCCGACCACGATGAGGTGATCGGGCAGCACGGTGTTGTCGAAGATGTTTTCGTTGGTGAAGTGGGGGGTGTCGTCGAGACCGGGGATCGGCGGCACGAAGGCGCGCGAGCCGGTGGCGATCACGATGCGCCGGGCATGGACCTCCTTGTCCCCAACGGCGACGCTGCGCGGGCCGGTGAACCGCGCCGCGCCCTGGATCACGTTGACGCCGAGGCCCTCGAAGCGCTCCACCGAATCATGCGGCGCGATGGCTCCGATAACGCCGTGGACGTGGGCGTTAACCCGCTTGAAGGCGACCTCGGGCGCGGCCATGTCGACGCCGAATTCCGGCGCCTCGCCGGCAGCGGCTGCGTGATGGCCGGCGGCCAGCAGGGACTTCGACGGCACGCAGCCATAGTTGAGGCAATCGCCGCCCATCTTGCCGCGCTCGATCAGGACCGTAGGCGCGCCCATCTGGGACGCGCCGGCAGCCACTGACAGGCCGCCAGAGCCGCCGCCGATGATGCAGATATCGGTGTCGATGCGTTCGACCATTGGTGTTCTCCGAAGTCTTTGGGCGGTCAGGAAGCGGCCGGGTCGCCACGGCGGCGCAGCTTCTTGTAAGCCACCGGGATCAGCGCCAGCACCGCGAGACCGAGAATCGGTCCGAGCACCGTGGGCTCAAAGATGATGCCGGTATCGACCGCGTCGCCGCGGGCGAACACCGCGCCCAGCCCGTTGCCGACCGAGGCATAGACGAAGGCGCCGGGGATGATGCCGAAGAAGGTGCCGAGCATGTAGACCGGCAGGCTGACGCCGAGGAAGGCGGGGACCAGGTTGACCAGCCAGAATGGGAACAGCGGCACCAGGCGCAGCACGAACATGTAGCTCAGCGCGTCCTCGCGGAAACCCGCCTCCATGCGGCGGATGGCGCCGCCCGCCTTGGCCCGCAGCAGGTCGGCCAGGGCATAGCGCGCCGCCAGGAACACCGCGATCGCGCCGACCGTGGCGCCAGAGACCGCGAACAGGCTGCCGAACCACGGCCCGAACATGAAGCCGCCGGCAATCGTCATAAACAGGCCGCCAGGCACCGAGAAAGCGGTCATCACCGCATAGGCGGCGGTGTAGGTCAGCGCGGCAACCAGCAGGTTGGCATCAACAAAGCCCTGCAGCGCCTGCTGATGCTCGCGCAGGGTCTCAAGGCTGATGTAGTCGGTCAGGCCGGTGGTGTAGGCCACGCCCAGCCCGGCGACCAGCGCCACCAGGGGCAGCATGCGCCATATGGGCGACTTGGCGGGTTTGCTCGGGGTGTCAGCGTCGTTATCGGCGTCAGTGCCGGTATCGGGACCGGCAGGGGCCGCGGCGTCGGTTTCTTGTGTCATTGTCATTACACCGTCGGGAATCGCAACGCGGGCTTGGAATTCGCTCTTGCCGAGCCTAGATAGGCTGCGGGCGCGTCGCGGGCCAATAATATTCCCGTTACCGGCCCGTGCGCACCGCCGGGCTGCGGCGTTGACTTCGATTTTCACTGACCTTATACACCGCAGCCCATTGGAGAAGTCCCGGATTTCAAGGAGCGAGCAGCGTGAAACGCACCTTCCAGCCGAGCCGCCTGGTCCGCAAGCGCCGCCACGGCTTCCGCTCGCGCACGGCGACGACTGGCGGCCGCCAGGTCCTGAAGCGCCGTCGCGCGAAGGGGCGCAAGCGCCTCTCCGCCTAGCCGCGCCTGCCCGCCGGAGCCCTGGCCATGAGCGGGCGGCCCCTTGTCGGGCAACTGCGCAAACGGTCTGAATTCCTTGCCGTCGCCGGCGCGCGCCGCAAATGCGCGATGCCGGGCCTGGTGCTGCAGGCCCGTGCGTGGCGCGATGGCGAGGCGCCTGACGCCAAGGAAAACCCTGCCATGCGTGTCGGATTCACCGCCACCCGCCGGGTCGGCGGCGCCGTCGTGCGTAACCGTGCGCGCCGCCGGCTGCGCGCCGTCGCGCGCGAAATCCTTCCCGCACGGGCCGCCGCCCGCTATGACTACGTGCTGATCGCCCGTGCGGCCACCGGCCGCCGTCCCTATGTGTCCCTGAAACGTGATCTGGAAGCGGCCCTCGACCGGGTCGGCGCCCTGAGACGCGAAACAACGGAAGACGCCTCGCCATGACTCCCGCCGCCCGACTGCTGCGCCTTCTGGTGCGCGGCTATCAGTTGATCCTGTCGCCGCTGTTCCCGGCCTGCTGCCGCTACCAGCCGACTTGCTCGGCCTATGCGCTGGACGCGCTGGCCCAGCATGGTGCGCTGAAGGGCGGCTGGCTCACGATGCGCCGCATCGCGCGCTGCCATCCGCTGGGAGGCGAGGGCTACGACCCGGTGCCGGAAACCAGCCGGGGAGACGCCACATGATGGGCGATCAGAAGAACCTGGTGCTGGCGATCGGCGTCTCGCTGCTGATCATCCTGAGCTGGGAGGCGTTCTTCGCGCCGCCGCCGCCGGAGGAGACGCCGGAAGGCGCCGTCACCGCGACCGCCACCGCTCCGGCGCCCGCGCCGGGCGATGCCGCGCCGGCCCCCGCGCCGCAGCCGTCCGCAACGCCACAGCCCTCGGCGACGCCGCAGCCGGCCCCCGTCGCCGGGGTTCCGCCGGTGCCGGGCGCCGCGGGCGCGCCGCCGACCCCCGGGTCGCTGCCGCCCGCGGTCGGTGCCGAGATCGCCGCGCGCACCGCGCTGCTGCAGTCCGGCCCGCGGGTATCGATCCGCAGCGACGGGCTGACCGGGTCCATCGCACTGACCGGGGCGCGCATCGACGACCTGGTGATGAGCCGCTACGGCACCAACCCGGAAGAGGACAGCCCGCGCATCGTGCTGTTCTCACCGCCGGGCGCGTCGAAGGCCTATTTCGCGCGCTTCGGCTGGACGCCCGGCGCCCAGGGCATCGTGGTGCCCGATGACAACAGCGTCTGGCAGGCGAACGGCAACGCGTTGACCCCGGAACGGCCACTCACCTTGCGCTGGGACAACGGCCAGGGCCTGACCTTCCTCCTCACCTTCCGCATCGACCGGGACTACCTGTTCACCGTGGAACAGCGGGTCGAGAACAATGGCGCCCAGCCGGTGACGGTCTACCCGTTTGGCCTGGTATCGCGCACCGGCACGCCGGAGGTGACCCAGTTCTTCATCCTGCATGAGGGCCTGATCGGGGTGCATGACGGCATCCTCGAGGAAATCGACTACGACGACCTGCAGGACGACAAGCTGGTCAAGCATGAGAGCACCGGGGGCTGGCTCGGCATCACCGACAAGTACTGGCTGGCGGCGCTGGCCCTGGACCCGGACACCCCGGTCAGCACCCGCTACACCCACCTGCTGGGCGCCGACCAGGCGGACCGCTACCAGGTCGACTTCCTCGGCAACGCCCAGACCATCGCGGCGGGCAGCTTCGATACAAGCCGCGCGCACCTGTTCGCCGGCGCCAAGGTGGTCAGCCTGCTTGACCGCTACCAGGCGGAACTCGGCTTCACGGACTTCGACAAGGCGGTCGACTTCGGCTGGTTCTATTTCCTGACCAAGCCGATCTTCTACGCCATCACCTGGCTGTATGGCTGGCTCGGCAACTTCGGCCTCGCCATCATCGTGCTGACGCTGGCCATCAAGCTCGCCTTCTTCCCGCTCGCCAACAAGTCCTACCGGGCGATGGCGAAGATGAAGAAGCTGCAGCCGGAGATGATGGAGATCCGCGAGAAGTTCAGCGAAGACAAGATGCGGATGAATCAGGAGATGATGGCGCTGTACAAGCGCGAGGGCGCCAACCCGGCGGCCGGCTGCCTGCCCATCCTGATCCAGATTCCGGTGTTCTTCGCGCTCTACAAAGTGCTGTTCGTGACGCTGGAGATGCGCCACGCGCCGTTCTATGGCTGGGTCACCGACCTGTCGGCGCCGGACCCGACATCGATGTTCAACCTGTTCGGGCTGCTGCCATACATCCCGCCCGAATGGCTGCCGCCGATCGGTATCTGGCCGGTGCTGATGGGCGTGTCGATGTACCTGCAGCAGAAGCTCAACCCGCAGCCGCCGGACCCGGTGCAGGCCAAGATCTTCCTGCTCATGCCCTTCGTCTTCACCATCCTGCTGGCCAGCTTCCCGGCCGGCCTGGTGATCTACTGGACGATCAACAACGTGCTGTCGATCGCCCAGCAGTGGGTGATCATGAAACGGGTCGGCGCCGCCTGACGGCGATGACCGGGGACCCGGGCGCCGAACCGGACTTCACCATCCAGCCGCCCTCGGCGGCGGCGTTGGAGGCAGGGCGGCTGCTGTTCGCCGGTCCGTGCGACTTCGTGCGCGGCGCGCCGTCGGCGAAGGAACTGCCGCCCGAGACCCTGCCCGAGATCGCCTTTGCCGGGCGCTCCAACGTGGGCAAGTCCTCGCTGCTCAACGCGCTGACCGGGCGCACCTCGCTGGCCCGGGTGTCGAACACGCCGGGCCGCACCCGCGAGATCAACTTCTTTAACCAGAACGGCCAGCTGATGCTGGTCGACCTGCCGGGCTACGGCTACGCCAAGGCGCCCAAGGATGTGGCGAAGCAGTGGGGCCGGGCCATCCGCCTGTACCTGCGCGGCCGTGCGGCGCTGGCGCGGGTGTGCCTGCTGATCGACTCCCGCCACGGCATCAAGGAAAGCGACCTGGCGGTGATGAAGCTGATGGATGAGTCGGCGGTGATCTACCAGCTGGTGCTGACCAAGCGCGACAAGATCAAGGCCGACGAGGCCGACGCCCGGATCACCGAGGCGACACAGGCAGCGGCCAGCCACGGCGCGGCCTATCCGCGGGTGATCGCCACCAGTTCACGCACCGGCGAGGGCATCGACGTGCTGCGCGCCGACCTTGCCGCCCTCGCCGAAACCGGCTAGACCCTTCCGCTTTCCCATCCCCGGGAGCACCACATCATGACCGGCAAGACCCCCACCGCCGTCGCCGAGGACGAGATCTGGTTCGAGAAGGCGCGCACCCTGTCGGAGGCGCTGCCCTACATGCGCCGCTACGCCGGCAGCACGGTGGTGGTGAAGTATGGCGGCCACGCAATGGGCGACGACACGCTGGCCGCGATGTTCGCGCGCGACGTGGCGCTGCTGAAGCAGACCGGCATCAACCCTGTGGTGGTACATGGCGGCGGCCCGCAGATCGGCGCCATGCTGGAGCGCCTGGCGATCAAGAGTGAGTTCGTGGATGGCCTTAGGGTCACCGACGAAGCCACCGTGGAGGTGGTGGAAATGGTGCTCGCCGGCAGCATCAACAAACAGATCGTTTCCGCCATCAACGAGGCGGGCGGCAGCGCCGTCGGCCTGTGCGGCAAGGACGGCCGGCTGATCGAGGCGGAGAAGCTGCACCGCACCGTGCGCGACCCGGACAGCAACATCGAGCGCGTGCTCGACCTGGGCTTCGTCGGCGAGCCGGTGCGGGTCAACACCGAGGTGCTGGACAGCTTCGCCGGCAGCGCCACGATCCCGGTGATCGCGCCGGTCGCCATCGGCACCGACGGGCATACCTACAACGTCAACGCAGATACCGCGGCGGGCGCCATCGCCGGGGCGCTGAAGGCGCGCCGCCTGCTGATGCTGACCGACATCGCCGGCGTGCTGGACAAGGACGGCGCGCTGATCCGCGACATGACCGCGGATAAGGCGCGCGACCTGATCGCGGACGGCACCATCCATGGCGGGATGATCCCGAAGATCGAGACCTGCCTGTCGGCGGTCGACGACGGGGTCGACGCTGCCGTCATCCTGGACGGGCGGGTGCGTCATGCGCTGCTGCTGGAGATCTTCACCGCGCGGGGCGCGGGCACGCTGATCGGCGGCGCCGAGGCCGCGGACGAGCTCACGCAGGCTTGCTGAACTCTGCCAGCGCGGCAGCCATCTCCGCCTCGCTCAGCGGATAGTCCTCTTCGCCTTCCTGCAGCACCTTCTCGGTCGGCACCATTGCCAGATACTGCTGCAGCTTGACGCCGATGCGCATGGTCATGCCGGCCTTCCAGGTCAGCGCGGTCATACCCTCGGGGCTGCGCGCGGCGATCACCCGGTCGATCACCTCCAGCGGCACCCCGGCGCGCAGCGACAGAGCGCAGACCACGAAGGCCGCGTCGTCGTCCGCCAGCGCGTTGTAGATCATGTTTTCGTTGAGCTGCTTGTTACGGTTCGCCTGCTGCACCCGCAGCATCGCCGACTCGCGCTCGGAGGCCTCTTCCTCGGTCGGGCCGGCCGCGGCCGCCGGCTCATTGAGCTCCGGCAATGGCGTGCGCTCCGGCGCGTCGGGCTCCACGTCGAGGCGCTCCTTCACCGCTTCGGTCACCGCCTGGATCGCTTCGTCGGAAAGGTCGTCGCGCTTGCGCAGTACGTCGATCAGCCCCTTTGCGACGAAGCTGGTCAGCCGTCGTGCGGCCAGCGGCGACAGCTTGGGCCGGCGCACCAGCGGCGCGTGCCAGGATTCGATGCTGGGCGCCTTGTCGATCAGCTGGTCCAGGGTCTCCTCACGGATCTGGGCGCTGGAATTGCCCAGCAGGTCGCTGATGGCGTCGATGTCGTCGCTGGCGACGATGGCGTCGGCGACACCATCACTGACCTGATCGCGGCGCGAGATGGCAGCCAGCCGGGCGGTCGCGGGGCTGCCCTCGATGATATCGAGCAGGTCCTGATCGGTGAGGACCGGCGACAGTTCCAGCACCGGCACCGACACCTCGATGGCGTCGTCGCGGGCAAGCTGCCGGATCACTTCCGGTGGTGCGAATTCCAGGTCCTTCAGAGCATCGGCGATGGTGGCGCGTACCCGCACCATCTCGTCGCGGGCGAGCCGCTCCAGCGCCTCATGGGCGGAGCGGTGCAGCCGCTCCATCTCCGCCTCGTTGAGGCCGGGGAACAGCTCCGACATCTTCTCCGCCACGCCCTGGCGGACCGTATCATCGGTATCGTCCGCAAGCTTGAGGTCGGCCTGCGGCGGGGTCACCGGGTTTACGGCGACGGCACGGCGCACCTCGGCGTCCTGGTCCTCGGACAGATAGTAGAGGATTTCCGGCGTCACATCGGGCCGGCTGGCGAGTTCGACACGGGTGGCGGTGTCGCCTTCGCCGGCGATGTCGCGCGCCTCCTCGTAGGTAATCGGCTTTTTGCGGCGCTTGCCGAACAGCCGTTGCAGCAACGATGCCATCTACGCGTTCCCGGCCTCGGTCCCGGCGGCGGGCGCGATGCGGTAGCTGCCCTTACCGGAGTGCTTCACTTCGTACATCGCCGCGTCGGCCCTGGCCAGCAGTCCCTTCAGCTCCTCGCCCGCTGCCGGCTCGTAAACCGCGATGCCCAGCGACATGCCCAGCGGCTTGTCCGGTGCGCCGGAATAGGACTGCAGCGCCTGGCTCTCGTTGAGCAGGCGGATGGCGCGCGCCGCTGCGGTTTCCTCATCGGTGTTGCTGAGCCATAGCGCGAACTCATCGCCGCCGAGCCGCGCGATCAGGTCGCCGGGCCGGGTGTGGTTCTGCAGCAGGTCGCGCACGCCGAGCAGCGCCTCGTCGCCACGCTCGTGGCCATGCACGTCGTTGACCATCTTGAAGTTGTCCAGGTCGACATAGATCAGCGCGGCGCTATCGCCGTCGCGCTGCAGCCGCCGCACATGGCGCTCCACATCGCCGAAGAAGGCGCGGCGGTTGAGCAGCCCAGTCAGCCCGTCGGTGCGCGACAGGTTGACGATGCTCTCGTGGGCCGCGATCTGCTCGATGGCGATACCGAGCTGGCCGGCCACCTCGGCGAGCAGCAGGTCGGTCTCCTCGGGCCAGGCGGTGCCGCCGTCCTCGCGCCACATGGCGACCGCGCCGTTCACCTTGCCGCCGTAGTCCGACAGATGCGCCATCAGGTCGAGTCCGTCGGCTATGGTCTGCAGCCGCGCTTCTCCGCCCTCACCGGCCATGCCATCTGCCAGGCCAACGACCAGTTCGATGCGCGAATCGCCGGCATGGCTGGCGCCGACCTCGAAGGCGCCGTCCCGGGCGCGCAGGATCAGCACGCCGGCGGCGGTCAGCGTCTCGGCGATGGCGGCGGCCGCCGTCTGCAGCATGTTGACCGGGTCGATCTCCTCGCGCATGGCGCGCAGGATTCGGTTGATCAGCGCCTCGCGCCGCTGGGCGCGGGCCAGGGCACGCTCCTGCTCGCGCTCTACGGTGACGTCTCGGCACACGCCGCGCGCGCCCGACCAGGCCTCGTCGGACCCGAACACCGGTCCGGCGGAGGCTTCCAGAATCGCGACCGCGCCATCGGCGCGGCGGAACTGTATTTCCACCTCTTCGTGCTGTCGGGTTGCGGTGAAGGGGCTGTCCTCACCCGCGACGTCGCCGACGATGAACTCATCGGGCCGCTTTCCGACCAGCTGGTCGGCCTGCCAGCCCAGCGCGCCGCGCGGCGAGACGAAAACGAAGGAGCCGTCCGCGCCAGTCTCCCAGGCGAAGTCGCTGGAGACCTCCACCAGGTCCTTGTAACGCTGGCGCGACTCCACCAGCGTCGCGCGAAGCCGGCCCTCCAGCGACAGGTCACGCAGCAGCACCAGTGCCGACTGGGTCCCCTGAATGGCGATGGCCGTGGCGTCGAGGAAGACGGGCGGGTCGGTGTCGCCGAACTGCAGCGCCCCCTGGCGGATAATGCCGCTGGCGACCGCCTGGTTGATCAGGTCGGTGAGCGGCTGCGGCAAGGCGCCGCCGAGCGCATTGGTCAGCGATTCGCCCGCCGGATTCGCCGGTTCGATGGTGCCATCGGTGCCGACCACGAGCGCCGGCCCCGGGAAGCCCGACAGGGCATCACCGCCGAGATCGACGTTCAGCGCGTCCGCGGCCCCGCGGCCGCCGTTATCTTGCCCGTTGCGCGACAGAGCATGCCCCCTTGGTCCGTCTCCCGCCGGGGCGCAGTCCGGCGGCGGAAGGGATTTTGCCACGGCGGACGGCTGGTTGACACCCCCGGGGGGCTGCCGCATGTTGCCGGTCCCGCCGCACCGACTGCCAGGATTTTCACCATGAGCGACGCCCGTCTCGAGGCCATCATCGACGAAACATGGGAGGGCCGCGACGCCATCGGCCCGGACACCACGGGCGATGCCCGCGACGCCATCGAACGTGCGCTCGACCTGCTCGACGCCGGCGAGGCCCGCGTTGCCGAGCCGCGCGACGGTGACTGGCACGTCAACCAGTGGCTGAAGAAGGCGGTGCTGCTGTCCTTCCGCCTGCGCGATTCGGCCCCGGTCCCCGGCGGTCCGGGCGGCAACGCGCCGTGGTACGACAAGGTCGATTCCAAGTTCGAGGGCTGGGACGCGGCGCGCTTCGAGGCGGCCGGCTTCCGCGCGGTGCCCAACTGTGTGGTGCGCCATTCCGCCTTCATTGCGCCCGGCGTGGTCCTGATGCCCTGCTTCGTGAACATCGGCGCCTATGTCGACGAAGGCACCATGATCGACACCTGGGCCACCGTCGGCTCCTGCGCCCAGGTCGGGAAGAACTGCCACATCTCCGGCGGGGCCGGCATTGGCGGCGTGCTGGAGCCGCTTCAGGCGGAGCCCGTGATCATTGGCGACAACTGCTTTGTCGGCGCGCGCAGCGAGGTCGCCGAGGGGGTGATCGTCGAGGATGGCGCGGTGCTCGCCATGGGTGTCTATATCGGCGCGTCGACCAAGATCATCGACCGCGCCACCGGCGAGATCCACATGGGCCGTGTGCCTTCCTATTCGGTGGTGGTGCCCGGCTCCCTGCCCGGCAAACCGCTGCCCGACGGCAGCCCCGGCCCGTCGCTCTACTGCGCGGTCATCGTCAAGCGGGTCGACGCCCAGACCCGCGCCAAGACCGGCATCAACGAGCTGCTGCGCGACTAGCATGGCCGATCCGGCCGACCCGGTCGCACTGGCGCAGGCGCTGATCCGCTGCCCCAGCGTGACTCCGGCGGACGCCGGCGCCCAGGCGATCCTCGCCGATGCGCTGGAAGCGCTGGGCTTCCGCTGCGCGCCGATGCGCTTCGAGACGCCCGGCCACGCCCCCATCGACAACCTCTATGCGCGGCTCGGCGACGGGCGGCCGCATCTCTGCTTCGCCGGCCATACCGACGTGGTGCCGCCTGGCGATTCGGCGCTTTGGTCGGACGACCCGTTCTCCGGCGCGTTGCGCGACGGCATGCTGTGGGGCCGCGGCGCCGCCGACATGAAGGGGGCGATCGCCTGCTTCGTGGCTGCGGTGGCGCGCGATATCGCAGCGCGCGGTGGCCCGCCGCCTGGATCGGTCAGCCTGCTGATCACTGGCGATGAGGAGGCCGACGCCGTCGACGGAACGGTGCGCATGCTTGATGCCCTGGCCGACCGGGGCGAGGCGATCGACGCCTGCGTCGTCGGCGAACCGACAAACCCCGAGGCCATTGGCGATGCGATCAAGGTGGGCCGGCGGGGCAGCTTGAACGCCCACCTCACCGTACATGGCGACCAGGGCCATACCGCCTATCCGCACCTGGCGGACAACCCGGCACACCGGATCATCGCGGCACTGGGGGCGCTGACCGCAGCGCCGCTGGATGAGGGCAGTGAGCATTTCGGGCCCTCGACGCTCGCGGTGACCTCCATCGACATCGGCAACCCGGCGACCAACGTGATCCCGGCCCAGGCCGAAGCACGCTTCAACATCCGCTTCAACGACCGGCACAGTGGCGACTCGCTCAAGGCGCATCTGCACACGGTCTGCGCGGCGCACGCCCCGCGTTACGACCTGGAGGTCAAGGTCTCGGGCGAATCCTTCCTGTCGCCACCGGACGCCATTGCCGACCTGCTGGCAGATGCCACCGAGGAAGTGACCGGGCGGCGGCCCGCGCTGGATACTGGCGGCGGCACCTCGGACGCGCGGTTCATCCAGGCCCATTGTCCGGTGGCGGAATTCGGCCTGGTCGGCCAGACCATGCACGCCGCCGACGAGCGCGTGTCGGTGGCGGATATGGAGAGCTTGACCCAGGTCTATGCCGCGCTGCTGCGGCGCTACTTCGCGGCGCGGGCATGATAACCGGGCGGGAGATCGCCGTTGGCGTAATCGCGAGCTGGCGCCTGGCGCTGCGCGACCAGAGCGCGCTTTCCTGGTTCGACGTCTCGGAACACGGCATGTGGCGGTCGTTCTACGCCGCGCTGCCGACGTTCCCGATGTTCATCTTGCTGCGGCTGATGACCCCGCCGCCGCCCGGTGTCGAGGTCGGTACCGCGCGCTACTTCGCGGTCTACAGCATCGAGTACGTCATTGGCTGGGTGATCTTTCCGCTGGCCATGGTGACGCTGACCGAGATCTTCGACCGCGAGGAACGGCTGTTCACCTTCATCACCGTAAACAACTGGGCCACCATCCTGCAGGTGGGCCTGCTGCTGCTGTTCGGCGTCCTGTCGGCGGGCGGGGTGCTGACCGGGACTTTCGGCTCGCTGGCGATGATCGGCGCGCTGGCTGCGGTGCTCTGGTACAAGTGGTACATCGCATCCGTCGCCCTGGATATCACGGGCGTGCAGGCCGGCGTGGTTGTGATGCTCGACCTGTTCCTCGGCCTGATCCTGACGGGGATCGCGTCGGGCCTGCTCTAAGCCGCGCTCAATACCCCACCGACAGCAGATACAACCCGCAGGCTGGCGCAGTCGGTCCTGCGGCGGCCCGGTCGCGGGCGTCGAGCGCGGCCGAAACGTCATCCGCCGTCCATTTCCCTTCGCCCGCCAGCAGCAGGGTGCCGGCGATGTTGCGCACCTGGTGGTGCAGGAAAGAGCGTGCCCGGGCCTCGATGTGGATCTCCTCACCCTGGCGCGCGACGGAGAGGGTATCCAGCGTCTTCACCGGCGACTTCGCCTGGCAGTGGGCGGCGCGGAAGCTGGTGAAGTCATGCTTGCCGACCAAGAGCTGGCCGGCGTCGTGCATCGCCTGCGCGTCGACCTCGCGCGGCACGAACCACACCCGGTCACGTTCCAGCGCGGGCGGTGCGCGGCGGTTGAGAATGCGGTAGCGGTAGGCGCGTTCGCGCGCCGAGAACCGGGCCTCGAAATCGTCCGGCACCGGTTCGGCGGCCAGCACCACGATGGGCGCGGGCTTGAGATGGAAGTTCAGCGCGTTGCGGACCGTTTCGCCGCTGTGGCCCGCGCTGAGTGTGATGTCGGCGACCTGGCCGAGCGCGTGGACGCCGGAATCGGTGCGCCCGGCGCCGTTCACCGTCACCGTCTCACCGCAGAAGGCGGTGACCGCCTCCTCCAGCGCCTGCTGCACCGAGGGACCATTCTCCTGCCGCTGCCAGCCGACGAAGGGTGCGCCGTCGTACTCGATGGTGAGCTTGTACTTCGCCATCAGCCGAGCACCGTGCCCTTGGGGACCGGCTGGCCGCGCAGGAAGGCGTCCGCCGCCATTGGCTTCTTGCCGCCGCGCTGCACCTGCAGCAGCCGCAGCGCGCCGGTGCCACAAGCGATGGTGAGCGCGCCGTCCAGCACCGTGCCCGGCGCGCCGGCCCCGCCTGCCGGTTCGGCGGCCAGCACCTTCAGGGGCGCGCCGCCGAGCTGCGTCCAGGTTCCCGGCCAGGGGGTCAGCGCGCGCACCTGCCGGTCCAGCGCGTCTGCCGGCTGGGACCAATCAAGGGCGCCGTCGGCGCGGGTCAGCTTGGCGGCGTAGGTCGCGCCCTCTTCGGGCTGGCTTTCAGGCGCGAGGCTGCCGTCCGCCAGCCCGTCGAGCGCCGGACCGATCAGCCGCGCGCCCAGCGCGGCCAGCACATCATGCAGGTCCGACGCGGTGGTGTCCGGGCCGATGGGCACCGCTTCGCTGAGCAGCATCGGGCCGGTATCGAGCCCCTCGTCCATCTGCATGATGGTGACGCCGCTTTCGGCATCACCGGCGAGGATGGCGTGCTGGATCGGGGCGGCACCGCGCCAGCGCGGCAGCAGCGAAGCGTGGATGTTGACGCAGCCGAGCCGCGGCGCGGCGAGCACGTCGGCGGGCAGGATCAGGCCGTAGGCGACGACCACCGCGGCATTGGCCTCCAGTGCAGCGAAGTCGGCCCGCGCCGCAGCATCCTTGCGCAGGCCGCGCGGGGATCGGACGGCCAGGCCCCGCGCCTCCGCCGCCCGCTGCACCGGCGAGGGCCGCGGCTTCTGGCCGCGCCCGGCGGCACGCGGCGGCTGGGTGTAGACGCAGGCGATGTCGTGGCCCGCTTCGGCCAGCGCGTCCAGCGCCGGCACCGCGAAGTCCGGCGTGCCCATGAAAACGAGGCGCAACCGGTTCATGGCCGGAAACTCAGGCGGTGCGCCGGTCGCCCGCGCGGGTATCGCGCTGGGCCTTGCGCATCTTGCGCAGGATCATGTTGCGCTTGAGCAGCGAGAGATGGTCGAGGAACAGCACCCCGTCCAGATGGTCGATCTCATGCTGCAGGCAGCGGGCGAGCAGGCCGTCGGCCTCAATCTCGGACTCCGCGCCGGCCGGGTCCAGGTAGCGCACGCGCACCGCCTCGGGGCGGGTAACATCGGCGTAGTGGCCGGGCACCGACAGGCAGCCTTCCTCCGCGGTGACCTGCTCACCACCGGTCCAGACGATCTCCGGGTTGATCAGCTTCACCGGCGCGCGTGGCGCGTCCGGGTCGTCGTCCGGGCCGTTGTCGACGACGATGATGCGCCGATTATCGCCGATCTGCGGACCGGCCAGGCCGATGCCGGGGGCGGCGTACATCGTCTCGACCATGTCGTCGAGCAGCGCGCGCAGGGCGTCGTCGATGACGCCGACGGGCGCGCTGACCGCCTTCAGACGCGGGTCGGGAACGAGGAGGATGTCGCGCAGGGCCATGCCCCTTATTTCGTCCAGCGCGGCGCGGAAGGCAAGCGCCGACGCGGCTTCAGAAGCGGCTGCGCACCCGGTAACGCAGCCGTGCCTCGCCGCCCGCGGGTACTGGCACCTGCCAGCGCGCGGTCCCGGCGTCGGTCCGGGTATGGGCGCGGCTCTCCTCGATCATCTGCCAGTCGCCCGGGATCGTCTCATGGATATCGACGACCACCGGGCGGGCGCTGGCGTTGGCCAGCGTGATCTCCCAGCCAGTCTCGCTGCGCCGCTCAGCGACGCGGCTAAACGCGGTCTGGCGGCGGGTCGCCGTGACCTCGAAGCTGCGCCCGATATCGAGCGAGGCCTCCGCGCCGATGGGCGTGGCCGCTAGCCGGTCCTCGCCCAGCAGCCGCAAGGCACCGCCCGGGCCCGCCTGATAGAGCCGCGCCACCCCGGCCGGTAACGGCATACCGCGGGCCTTGTCGTTGGCGAAGCTCAGCCGCAGCGCCACCGGCTGGCGCGCCACGCCGCGCGCCGGGCGGCTCACCGCCGCGCTGCCGCGCAATTCGTGCAGCAGGCTGGCGGCGACCGCGTCCGCCGAAACCAGGGCGGCCCGCGCACTATCGCCGGGAGCAAGATCAAGCGGCCGGGCGAGCTGGTAGAGGTGGTAGTCGCCGAGCGCGGCGCGGCGCGGTTCGGGGGCCGACGCCATCGCCCGCATGGCGACCGCGCCGTCCGCCGCCATCTCCGGGCGCGGCGCCGGGCGCACCCGCCCCACCTCACCTGCTACCACCGCGACCGATGCCCCGTCGAAGGCGACCCCGGTGCGATTCTCCACCGTGACATGACCGCGCAGGTCGAGGCGGTTCCGGTCCGCCGCCAGCACCAGGGCGTAGTCGGCGCGCCAGCCAACGCCGCCGGTGAGATAGCTCAGTGTCGCGACCGCCGGGCCGGCGCGCTCGGCGGCGACATCCAGCAGCAGCGCCGGGTATGGCCGCAGGTCCGGCGGCAGGCTGTCGAATACCGGGCGGCCCGGATGGTTCGGCTCGATCCGCCCGCCGATGCGATAGACCGGCCCGCCGGGCCCGGCGGCGAGCAGTTCGGCGGTCTCCTCCCGGCGCGCGCCAGTGGCCGGGTCGGCTGTGACCAGGGTGACGGTGCTGCCGACGGCACGGCGCAGCAGCGCGCCCGGTGTGAGGGTCGCCGCGGCGGTGCGCGCCGCCAGCAGGGTGAGCGGCGCGGCGCTGCGCAGCAAGACGCTGTCGGCCTGGGCCTGGACAGGCACGCCGTCGATGCGCAGCCGGGTCTCGCCGGCCGCCAGCGGCAGCGGCCTGGTGTCCGCGACCAGCGCGAAACCGCCCTGATAGACCGTCAGCGACAGGGCGTTGCGGTCGGCGGCGGCGACGGGGGTTTCGGCGGCGGCGGCGAGCGGCCAGGCGATGTGAGCGGCAAGGGCGGCGGCGAGGGCGAGCGGCTTCAGCATGGCGTCCTCCATGGGCGCGGCAGCGGAGTTTGCGTCCCGCCCGGCGCTTGTGTAAAGCCAACATGGGAACGCCTTCGATGGATCCAAACCTGCTCCTTGTGCTGATCGTGGCTATCGCTGCCGCCGCTGTTGCGGCGCTGCTGGTGGCGCGCATGGGCGGCACCCGCGCCGGGGCCGCCGAGCTGACGGTGCTGGCCGAACGGCTGCATGAGCGGCTCGACCATCTCGAGCGCCGCCAGGACGAGGGGCGCGAGCGGCTGCAGGAACGCTTCCAGACCCAGGAACGGGCGCTGACCAAGTCGCTCGACGACCGGCTTGCCGCGCTGGGCAAGCGGGTCGGCGACAGCCTGACCGAGAGCAGCGAGAAGCAGCACAAGACCATGTCGGCGCTGCAGGAACGCCTGGCGCGCATCGATATGGCGCAGCAGAACATCACCCAGCTGTCCGAGCAGGTGGTCAGCCTGCAGGACGTGCTGGCCAACAAGCAGGCGCGCGGGGCGTTCGGGGAAATCCAGCTCAACGACCTGGTGACCGCCGCCCTGCCGCCGGACGCCTACGAGTTCCAAGTCACCCTGAGCAACGGGCGGCGCGCGGACTGCCTGCTGCGGCTGCCGAACCCGCCGGGGCCGATCTGCATCGACGCCAAGTTCCCGCTGGAAAGCTACCAGGCGCTGCGGGCCGCCCCGGATGAGGCAGCGGAAAAGGCCGCGCTGCGCGCCTTTGGCACCGCGGTGCGCACCCATGTGCGCGACATCGCCGAGCGCTACATCATCCCCGGCGAGACCGCCGAATCGGCGCTGATGTTCCTGCCCTCAGAAGCGGTCTATGCGGAGCTGCACGCCAGCCTGCGCAACGTGGTGGAGGACAGCCACCGGGCGCGGGTGTGGATCGTCTCGCCAACGACGATGATGGCGACATTGAATACCGTGCGCGCGGTGCTCAAGGACGTGCAGATGCGCGAGCAGGCGAGCGTCATCCAGCGCGAGGTGGCGACGATGATGGGCGACGTGGACCGCCTCGATAAGCGCACCGAGAACCTGCGCAGGCATTTCGACCAGGCGGCCAAGGACATTGAGCAGATCGAGACCTCGGCAAGCAAAATCGCGAGCCGCGGCGCAAAGATCGAGAGCCTGCAGCTGGGTGAGCCCGAGGATGGCCCCGCCGGCGACCTCGCCCCGCCCGACCGGGCGCCCGATTGACTCGACCAACCTGAGCGGGTTTCATCAACCTGTACGTGTAGCGTGGCGGATGAGGTCGATGACGAGGGTTTGGTTTACCTGCGCGTTCGTATCTGGCGCCTTGCTCCTTTCCGGCTGCCAGACTACCGATACCGAGAGTATCCGTTCCAGCAGCGGCGGCACGATGTCCGCTACCAAATGGCGGGAGATACCAGCCGAAGAGATCATATTGGATCTGCCGCTACTCTTGGGCAGCGCTCCTACTTCAGCCAGGGAGCGCCTTGTGGATGCCAGAACACAATCACAAGAATTCTCTTTGCCCAACATAAGATCAAAGTTTTTAATAAGCAGAGATTTAGATTTTGTATTTAGTGATTCGCTTTTTACAAGGTCAGAATTTGAAAGAAGAGCGAAGGTTTATTTTGGTTCTAGATTTATTTCTTTAGTAGATGTAGAGCAAATTCAGCATCGAGATTATGGGTCTGCTGGTTATGTTGGTGTAGTCAACATGGCCTCCTCGAGTTGCGCTTTTGTTTTCGCCGGTTATCGCATCCATGTCGGTTCAATCTTCGACAATGATCGGGGGCAGCCGGACACGGTCCTAAACGGCCACTATTGCGACAACTCCCTCAACTGGGATGAGTTTAAGACAGCTCTTGGCCGGGTCGCTCTGGTTAAAGACCGCATCGCATTCGGTGTGGCGTTGGGGAGGCTACAGAATGCAGCAACACGAATGGGCACCCAGTCGAACAGCGACGCTCGATCAATGTCCGACGAGGAGTTGGTGCGGTCCTTCACCGACGCTCAGATTTGCTTTCGTGCCACGAACCGGAAGAGCGACGGCCGGCATTGGGAAACCCAAGCACACTACGCCCTAGAGGTCGCAGAGGCCCGACGCCGCAACCTGGACTGTGGGGTCAAGGAGAGTCTTTCGCCTGAGCCTCCAGCCCCTGCAAGTGCCGCGCGAACGGAAGCCGGTAGCGGCGATATCACGGAACGCCTAGCGACGCTGAAATCGCTCTTCGATCAGGGGCTGATAACGCGCGAGGACTGGGAAGCGAAGAAGCGCGAAATCCTTCAGGGGCTCTGAGCCCCCGCTAGACCTGCCGCCTGAGCCGCAGCGCGGTGCTGAGTGTGCCGTCGTCGAGATAATGCAGTTCGCCGCCGACAGGCAGCCCCTGGGCCAGGCGTGAGACGGTGACGCCCGCCGATTCCAGCCGTTCGGTGATGTAATGCGCCGTGGTCTGGCCCTCCACCGTGGCGTTGGTGGCGAGGATCACCTCGGTCACGCCGCCCGCCGTGGCGCGGGCCAGCAGGTCGGGAATGCGCAGGTCTTCCGGCCCGACCCCGTCAATCGCGGACAGGGTGCCACCAAGCACATGGTAGCGGCCCTTGAACACGCCCGCGCGTTCCAGCGCCCAAAGGTCGGCGACGTCCTCGACGACGCACAGCGTGCTGCCGTCGCGCTCCGGATCGGCGCAGATGGCGCAGGGGTCGGACCCGTCGAGGTTGCCGCAGATGGAGCAGGTACGGACCCGATCTCCGGCCTCGGTCAGCGCCTGGGACAGGGGATGCAGGTGGGTCTCGCGCCGTTTCAGCAAATAGAGCACGGCGCGGCGCGCCGAGCGCGGCCCCAGCCCCGGCAGCCGGGAAAGCTGCTGGACCAGGCGCTCGATCTCCGGCGTTGCCATCGGCGGCCGGCTAGAAGGGCAGCTTCATGCCCGGCGGCAGATTCAGCCCGCCGGTCATCTTGGACATCTCTTCCGCCGTCATGGCGTCGATCTTGGCGCGCGCGTCGTTGATCGCGGCGACCACCAGATCCTCCAGCACCTCCATGTCCTCGGGGTCGGCGAGCGCCGGGTCGATCTTCACCGCCTTGGCGTCGCCCTTGCCGTTGAGGGTGACGGCAACCATGCCGCCGCCGGCGGCGCCCTCGACCTCGCGTTCCAGCAGCTGCTCCTGGAACTCCGCCATCTTGGTCTGCATTTCCTGGGCCTGCTGCATCAGGCGCCCAAGGTTCTTCATCGTGCCTGCTCCCTCTTGTCGGGTTCGGCGGCCGCGGCCTCGTCCGGCGTCTCTGCCGGGGCCGCGCGCACCGCGCGGATCGTGGCATTGGGGAAAGCGTCGAGGATCTCGCGCACCATCGGATGGCGGGCGGCGTCCTCCTTCTGCGCCTTCTCGGCGGCGCGGCGCTGGTCGGCCAGGGTCGGCTGCGCCGCCGTGTCCGGGCCGGGGGTCACGCTGACCACGATCCAGCGCCGACCGGTCCAGTTGCTCAACAGCTCGCCGGCCCGGTTGGCCAGCTTGTTCTCCATCACCTGCTCTTCGAGCAGCAGTTCGATGCGGCCCGGCTCGAAGCGCACCAGGCGCACATTATTGACCAGGTCGCCATAGAGCCGCGGTTCGCGGTTTTCGCGGAACAGCTCGACCACCGCAGCGAAGTCGCCGGCCGTGACAGGCGCGGGCGCGGGTTCCGGCGCAGGTTCCGGCGCAGGCCGCGGCTCGGACGCAGGCGCCGGTTCGGGTGCGGGCTCCGCGACAGGGGCACGGGCCTCGGGCGCGGCAGGGGCCGGCGCGGGCGGGGCCGCCGGTGGCGCGGCGGCGGGGGCGGCGCCCTGTTCCAGCTTGCGGATCAGGCTGCCCGGGTCGGGCAGGTCGGCAGCGAAGGCGAGTCGCACCAGCACCATCTCGGCGGCCTGCTGCGGATTGCTGGCGTGCTGCACCTCGCCCAGGCCCTTGAGCAACAGCTGCCAGGCGCGGGTCAGGGTCGGCATCGTCAGGGCGCCCGCCATCTCGGTGCCGCGGGCGCGCTCCAGCTCCGGCACCCCGGCAGCCTCGGTTACCGTGGGGGTGACCTTGATGCGGGTCAGCCAGTGCACCAGCTCAAGCAGGTCGGAAATCACCGTGCCGGGGTCGGCCCCGGCGGTGTACATCTCGGAGAAAGCGGCCAGCGCCGCGTCCGGCTTGCCGGCGAACAACGCGTCGAGCAGGTCGAACACCTGTGCCCGGTCAGCCAGGCCCAGCATGTCGCGTACCTCGCCCTCGCCGACGGTGCCGTCGGGTCCGGCATGGGCAATGGCCTGGTCGAGCAGCGACAGGCCGTCGCGCACCGAGCCGTCGGCGGCGCGCGCGATCATGCCCAGCGCGGCGTCGGCGACCTGGGCGCCCTCCTTGCCCGCGACGCCGGCGAAATGGGCGGTCAGGGTTTCAATGTCCACGCGGCGCAGGTCGAAGCGCTGGCAGCGGCTGAGCACGGTCACCGGGACCTTGCGGATCTCGGTGGTGGCGAAGATGAACTTCACATGCTCCGGCGGCTCTTCCAGCGTCTTCAGCAGCGCGTTGAAGGCGTTGCGCGAGAGCATGTGCACTTCGTCGATGATGTAGACCTTGAAGCGCGCCGAGGTCGGCTTGTAGCGCACGCCCTCGATGATCTCGCGGATGTCGTCGACGCCGGTGCGGCTGGCGGCGTCCATCTCGATGACATCGGGGTGGCGGCCCTCGTCGATGGCGCGGCAGTGGTCGCAGTCGTCCTTGAGGTCGGCGGTCGGCCCGGCGGTGCCGTCGGGTCCGGCGTAGTTCAGCGCCTTGGCGATGATCCGCGCCGTGGTCGTCTTACCGACCCCGCGCACCCCGGTGAGGATAAAGGCATGGGCGAGCCGCCCCGCGGCGATGGCATTGCGCAGGGTGCGCACCATCGGTTCCTGGCCGATCAGCTCGTCGAAGGTGCGCGGCCGGTACTTGCGCGCCAATACCCGGTAGTCGCCGCCCGCCTCGGCCGCGCCCGGTTCATCGCCAAGCAGGTCGGAATCGCTCATTCGGCCCCTGCCATGGGGCGGCGCCGCGGCCGCCATGGGTGAAATCTGACCGTTACCGGTGGGAGACTGGACAAACGACCCGGGCCGAACTCGTTACGGCTGCTTCCTTCCGGACCTGACCGGGTTGGCGAGGGGTCCGTCCGCCGCCAGCCTCCCGAGGAGACTATATCAGCCCACAGGGCGCCCGGCGCAACCCGAGTCGCGCACCGCGGCGGCTAATGCACCTCGATGGTGCCGACGAGGCCGAGGAACCAGCCGTCCGGGCCGGCGCCGCGCAGCGGGTAGGTACCGGTGCGGTCAGCGACCACAGCCACCGTGGCGCTGTCGCCGGGCTGCAGCTCGATGCGCTCCATGGCGTCCGCCGCGGCGTCGGGGCCGAGGGCAGCATCCTTGAAGAACCGCCGCGCCTGGAAGCGGTATGCGCGCGCGCCGTCGTTGCGGAAGGTGAGGCTGTAGGGCGTATTGGCGCGCAGTAGCACGTAGGTCGGCTCGAAGCGGTCGTTATCGACCACCACCTCCAGCGACCGCGCCTGGGACCAGTCGGTCCGCCCGGCAAGCTCGGCGGCATCGGCGCGCGCCTCGCGGCGGTAGTCGAACCAGCCGACGATCTGGTCGAGCCGATCATTGGCCTCGTCCTGGGTCAACGGCTCGACGACGTTGGTGCAGCCGGCTGTAATACTGATGACGGCGGCGGCGAGAATCGCCGGGAATATCTTACTGGCGGACCGCATGCGCGCTCTCCCCCTGATCGGTCGCAATGGTTGGATTGTAGCGGCCTGTGCCGCCGCCGCAAACCGGGCGGACCATGGACGGACGGGCCCGGCTGTGCGACGTTCCGCCCATGCAGGACGACAAGACCGGCAAATGGGTCCCGGTGATGCGCCGGGACGACAATTACTACAGCAACCCCGGCCTGGACCGCAGCGCACGCGAGCGCGGCGACGGCGACTGGCTGGCCGAACGGCTGGCCGATCCGGCAAGCCGCTATGTTGCCGTGTGGAAGGGCAAGAACCTGATTACCGGCAGCGCGGACGCGCCGGCGGCGGCGTTGCTCGACGGCGCCGTGGCCGCCGACCTGCGAGAGGCCGGTGCGTCTGATCCGGTGCTGCTGGGCACCCGCGACGGCGCCGCGGTCTTCGCCATCGACCTGCCGCCAGACCAGGAGCCGGCGGCGCTGGCGCTCGCCGACGGGCGCGAATTCGTCGACCTGCGCCAGGTCGGCGCGCTGCTCGACGACGAAGAGGCCGCCGTGCTGGCCTACGCCCGCGGCCTTGCCTACTGGCACCAACGCCATCTGTTCTGTGGCCGCTGCGGCGGGCCGATGGCGCCGTCGGACGGCGGCCATTCCCGGCGCTGCCGGACCTGTGACGCGGCCGACTTCCCGCGCACCGACCCGGCCGTGATCATGCTGATTACCGATGGCGACCGCGCCCTGATGGGGGCCAGCCCGCGCTATCCGCAAGGCCTGTATTCCACGCTGGCGGGCTTCGTCGAGGTGGGCGAGAGCCTGGAAGGCGCGGTGCGCCGCGAGGTCGAGGAGGAATCAGGCGTGCGCGTCGGCGCCGTGCGCTACCACTCGTCCCAGGCGTGGCCGTTCCCGCGCTCGCTGATGGTCGGCTTCTATGGCGAGGCGGAGACAACCGAGATCGACTTCGACCCGAAGGAGCTGGTCGATTGCCGCTGGTTTACCCGCGACGAGCTGGCGGATCAGGAACGGCGGCGTCTGGAGCTGATGCCGCGCTCCGAATCGATCTCGCGCCGGCTGATCTACGACTGGCTGAACGAGGGCTAGGCCGAATCCCGGTGGGGATGCGCCGGGTAGGTGCCGAGCATCGTGACCTCCGAGGAGAAGAAGCGCAGCTCCTCCATCGCCAGCTCCAGCGACCGCTCCTCGGGGTGGCCGACCACATCGGCATAGAACTGGGTGGCGTAGAAATCGCCGCCAACCATGTAGCTCTCCAGCTTGGTCATGTTCACGCCGTTTGTGGCGAAGCCACCCAGCGCCTTGTAGAGCGCGGCGGGCACGTTGCGCACCTTGAACACGAAGCTGGTGATCGTCGGGCCGTCGTCGCGGCCGATGGCCAGCGGCTCGCGCGCCATGATGACGAAGCGCGTGGTGTTGTGCTCCGCATCCTCGATGTCCGACTTGAGGATCTGCAGCCGGTAGGTCTCCGCCGCCAGCTTCGACGCGATCGCGGCCTCCGCCGGGTCATTACGGGCGGCAACGTCCGAGGCCGCGCCGGCGGTATCTGCGTGCACCACCGCCTCCAGGCCCAGCTCGCGGATCATGTCGCGGCACTGGGACAGGGCCATCTGATGGGAATGCACCCGCTTGACGGTGTTCAGGCTGGCGCGCGGCGGGGCCAGCAGCTGATGGTTCACCCTCTGGAAATGCTCGCCGACGATATGCAGCCCGGACAGGGGCAGCAGGTGATGGATGTCGGCCACCCGTCCGGCCACTGAATTCTCAATCGGGATCATGGCGTGGCGTGCGCGGCCCTCCGCAACCGCGGCGAAGGCGTCCTCGAACGTCTTGCACGGCCGGGTGCGCATGTCCGGGAATACCTCGCGGCAGGCGAGGTCGGAATAGGCGCCAGGCACGCCCTGGAAACTGATGGTGCTGTCGGAATCAGACATCGGCTGCTGCCGCGGGCGGCGCAAGCATCGCGCGGGCCCGCTCAAGATCGGCGGGAGTATCGACACCGAGCGGAACGGTGTCAACGAGGGCGGCGTCGATGCGCATGCCCGCTTCCAGCGCGCGCAGCTGCTCCAGCCGCTCGCGCTGTTCGAGCAGACCGGGCGGCAGCGCGCAGAATCGGTCCAGCGCGTCGCGGCGGAAGGCGTAGAGGCCGATATGGTGATAGAGCGGCCCCGCGCCGGACGGCACCGTGCTGCGGCTGAAATAGAGCGCCCGCGCGGTGCGCGCGCCGGGCGCAAAGGCGCAGGCTGCCTTGACCACGTTGGGATCGTCGCGTTCCGCCGGGTCGGTGATCGGGGCGACCAGGGTGGCGATGTCGACGGCCCGGTCCGCCAGCGGGTTGAGCGCCGCGCGCACCGCGTCTGCATCGATGGTCGGCAGATCGCCCTGCAGGTTGATCACTGCCTGGAAGCGGCGCTCGGGGTCCGCGGCGTCGAGCGCGGCGCGCACCCGATCACTGCCCGACGGCAAATCCGGGTCGGTCATCGCGACGCTGCCGCCCGCCGCGCGCACGGCGTCGGCCACCTCGGACTCGGCACAGGCGACGATCACCGGGCCGCAGCCGGCGGCCACGGCGCGGCGCCAGACATGGACGATCATCGGCTCCCCGGCGATGTCGGCCAGCGGCTTGCGCGGCAGCCGCGTCGCCGCCAGGCGCGCGGGTACGACAACACAGGTCTCCAGGGGCTTCGCGCGCTCGGCGCTCATGGGGCGGATTCCGTGGCCTTTGAGTCGGTGAAGCCTATTGAACCGGGGCGGACGGCGCGGGTAAAGTGCGCGCGCCCGTTCCCGGAAGGACCCGTACATCTGATGGACAGCTTTGAAATCAACAAGATCGTGGCCGCAGTCTTGGTCGCGGGACTGATCGCGATGGTCACCGGCTTCTTGTCGCGAATGCTTGTCCACCAGTATGTGCCCGAGGTTACCGCCTATACCGTGGAGGGCGTGGGCGAGCCGGTTGCCGCCGCCGCAGCGCCCGAGGAGCCGGCGCTCGACCCGATCGCGCCGCTGCTGGCCGCCGCCAGCGCCGAGCAGGGCATGGTCGTGGCGCGCAAGTGCACCGCCTGCCACAGCTTCGAGCAGGGTGGCGCCAACAAGGCAGGTCCGAACCTCTACAACACCGTTGGCGCCTCCAAGGCCCATGTCGATGGGTTCCGCTACTCCAGCGCGCTGGCCGAGATGGAAGGCGTGTGGGGGTATGAGGAGCTGAACGCCTTCCTCGCCAACCCGCGCAAGTATGTGCCGGGCACGCGGATGGCCTTCTCCGGCCTGAAGCGCGCATCGGAGCGCGCCGACATGATCAAGTATCTCATGTCGGTGACCGAGAACCCGCCGCCGATTCCCGGCTCCTGAGCCCGGGGCGGCCCGGACCCCGTGGACCGTGTCGGACCCCTGCCCGCCTGACCTGATCGAGGCCGCCGGCGCGCTGGCAGACCTGTCCGCCAGCATCACCCGCCCGCTGTTCCGCGCCGACCCGGATGTGGCGCTGAAGGCCGACAGCACCCCGGTTTCCGAAGCCGACCGCGAGGCGGAGCGCGCGATCCGCGCCGAGATCGCCCGGCGCTTTCCCGACCACGGCATCCTGGGCGAGGAATTCGGCGCGGAAAACACCGGTGCCGACTATGTCTGGGTGCTCGACCCCATTGATGGCACCAAGTCGTTTGTTGCCGGCAAGCCGACCTTCGGCACCCTCATCGCGCTGGCCCACAAGGGCGCGCCGCTGCTCGGCGTCATCGACCATCCGGCGCTGGGGGACCGCTGGATCGGCGCGGCTGGCCATCCCACCCGCCACAACGGCGCACCGGCACGGAGCCGCGCTGGCACCGCGTTCAAGGATGCGATTGTGTCGGCGACGGCGCCGGACATGTTCCAGGGCGCGGACGCGGATGCGTTCGCGAGGGTTGCGGACGCCGCGCTTTACACCATTTGGGGATCGGACTGTTTCGCCTACGGTCAGCTGTCTAGCGGCTGGGTCGACCTGGTGGTGGAAGCGGGGCTCGGCACGTATGACTACATGGCGCTTGCGCCGGTGGTGAACGGGGCCGGCGGGGTGATGACCGACTGGTCGGGCGCGCCGCTGGGCCTGGGGTCGGATGGCCGGGTGCTGGCAGCCGGCGATGCGGCGCTGCATCGCGCGGCGCGGGCCGCGCTGGCGGGCTGAGCCGCCCCATTTCCGCCATAGGCCGGTCCTAGACCGTCACGCCGGGGGCACATTATGATCCCGAGGCCTTGGATATGGGTGCGATGACACAAAGCCCGACCACGCCCGCGCTGCGGGCGCTAGCCGCCGGACTGGCGGTGCTCACTGCGCTGGCTGCTGCTCCCGCGGCGGCTCAGGACGCGCCGGTCTATCACGCGCTGGCGATGCACGGGGAACCGAAACACGGTCCCGGCTTCCCCCATTTCGACTTCGTCAATCCGGACGCGCCAAAGGGCGGCGAGATGGTGCTATCGGCCATCGGCACCTTCGACACCTTCAATCCGTTCGTTCTCAAGGGCACACCGGGGCCGGTAGCGTCGGTCTACGAGACCCTGCTGGTGAATTCGCCCGACGAGGCATTCACCGAGTACGGCCTGCTCGCCGAATCGATCCAGATGCCGGACGACCGCTCCTGGGTCGCCTTTACCCTGCGTGAAGAGGCGCGCTGGCACGACGGCAAGCCGGTCACCGTGGATGACGTGATCTTCTCGCTGGAGACACTCAAGCGTGACGGCCGCCCGTTCTATCGCGCCTATTACCGCGACGTGATCGGCGCGCGCCAGACCGGGCCGCGCACCGTGCGCTTCGACTTCGCGGGCGGCGGGGCAAACCGGGAACTGCCGCTGATCGTCGGCCAGCTGCCAGTGCTGCCGAAGCACTGGTGGGAGGGGCGCGACTTCACCGCCACCATCCTGGAGCCGCCGCTGGGCAGCGGCCCCTACCGTGTCGCCGATTTTGAGGCGGGCCGCGCGGTGACGCTGGAGCTGGTCGAGGACTATTGGGGCCGCGACCTGCCGGTGAACCGGGGCCGCCACAACATCGCGACCTTGCGCTATGAGTACTACCGCGACATGACGGTGGCGCTGGAGGGCTTCAAGTCCGGCGCCTTCGACTTCCGCCAGGAGAACAACTCCAAGCTCTGGGCCACCGCCTACAGCTTCCCTGCCGCGCGGCGGGGGCTGGTCAAGGTCGAGGAGATCGCCAACGAGCTGCCCACCGGCATGCAGGCCTTCGTGTTCAACACCCGCCGGCCGTTCTTCAGCGACCCGCGGGTGCGCCAGGCGCTGGCCCACGCCTTCGACTTCGAATGGACCAACGAGAACCTGTTCTACGGCCAGTACGCGCGCACCGAGAGCTTCTTTTCCAACTCGGAGCTGGCGTCCAGCGGCTTGCCCTCAGCGGCGGAGCTGGAGATCCTTGAGCCCCTGCGCGGGCAGATCCCGGACGACGTGTTCACCCGTGAGTACCGCGCACCGCGCACCGGCGACGGGCGCACCCTGCGCGACAACCTGCGCGACGCCTTCGCCCTGCTGGAAGAAGCGGGATGGGAGGTGCAGGACCGCAAGCTGATCAACACCGCTACCGGCGCGCCGATGGCCTTCGAGATCCTTCTGGTCTCGCCCGCCTTCGAGCGCATCGTCCTGCCCTATGCCCGCAACCTGGAGCGCCTGGGCGTCGAGGTCAGCGTGCGCACGGTGGACACCGCCCAGTACCAGAACCGGCTCGACGCCTTCGACTTCGACATGGTGGTTGGCGGCTTCGGCCAGTCCCTGTCGCCCGGCAACGAGCAGATCGACTATTGGGGCTCTGAGAAGGCCGACCAGCAGGGCAGCCGCAACATCATCGGCATTCAGGACCCGGCCATCGACAAGCTGATCGAGCTGGTCATCTCCGCGCCCAACCGCGAGGCGCTGATCACCCGCACCCGCGCGCTCGACCGGGTGCTGCTGTGGAACCATTTCGTGGTGCCCAACTGGCACAGCCGCAGCTACCGGGTTGCCTACTGGAACAAGTTCGACCGGCCGGCGCGCTCGCCGAAATACAGCCTGGGGCTGGATACCTGGTGGGTCGACGCGGCCGCCGCCAGTCAGCTCGCCGAGGGCATCGGCGCGCTGGAAACCGCGGCCGCCGACGGCACCCTTGAACCGTCGGCCGCCGCCGAACCCGTGCCGGCGCCAGCACCAGCGCCGCAGCAGACCGCCGAGCTACAGGCCGAAACGCCGCCGGACACCCCGGCGGGCAACAGCCGGCTGTCGATGATCCTGGCGATCGCCGGCGGCATCATCCTCGCCTTCACCATGATCCGCACCATGTCGCGGCAGCGCCGCGGACAGTGACGGCGGGACAACGCCCCCGGACATGACTGCCTATATCCTCCGCCGGCTGCTGCTGATCGTCCCGACGCTGCTCGGCATCATGGTGATCAACTTCGCCGTGGTGCAGTTCGCGCCAGGCGGGCCGGTGGAGCGGATGATCGCGGAGCTGCGCGGCGAGGGCGTCTCCGCCACGGCGCGGCTGACCGGGCCAGGCGCCGATATCGCGCCGGGGGCCAGCGCCCAGGGCGCCGCGACGCCGGCCGAGGGCGACAGCCGCTACCGCGGCGCGCGGGGCCTGGACCCGGAGCTGGTCGCCGAAATCGAGGAGATGTTCGGCTTCGACAAGCCGGCCCATGAACGCTTCCTCGACATGATGTGGAGCTACGCCACCTTCGACTTTGGCGAGAGCTTCTTCCGCGACCGCAGCGTCATCGAGCTGATCGGCGACAAGATGCCAGTGTCGGTCTCGCTTGGCCTGTGGACCACCCTGCTGGTCTATCTGATCTCGATCCCGCTGGGCGTGATGAAGGCGGTGCGCGACGGCAGCCGCTTCGACGTCTGGACCAGCGGCGTCGTTATCATCGGTTACGCGGTGCCAGGCTTCCTGTTCGCCATCCTGCTGATCGTGCTGTTCGCCGGCGGCAGCTATCTCGACTGGTTCCCGCTGCGCGGCATCGTCTCACCGGGCTGGGAGCAGATGTCCTGGCCGGACCGCATCCTCGACTATCTCTGGCACATGGCGCTGCCGGTGCTGGCGCTGGTGATCGGCGGTTTCGCCGGACTGACCTTGCTGACCAAGAACTCGTTCCTCGACGAGATCGGCAAGCAGTACGTGATTACCGCCCGCGCCAAGGGGCTGACCGAGAGCCGCGTGCTGTACGGCCACGTGTTCCGCAACGCCATGCTGATCGTCATCGCCGGCTTCCCCAGCGCCTTCGTGGGCATCCTGTTCACCGGCGCGCTGCTGGTGGAGATCATCTTCTCCCTCGACGGGCTTGGCCTGCTCGGCTTCGAGGCGGTGATCAACCGTGACTATCCGGTGATGTTCGGCACGCTCTACATCTTCACCCTGCTGGGACTGCTGCTGAATCTGATCGGCGACCTCACCTACACGGTGATCGACCCGCGCATCGACTTCGAGGGGCGCGACTCGTGAGCGCGGTGAGCGCGCCCAGCCGGCTGTCGCCGATGACCCAAAGGCGGCTGCATAACTTCCGTGCCAACCGGCGCGGCTGGTGGTCGCTGTGGGTATTCACCCTGCTGTTCATCCTCAGCCTGGGCGCGGAGCTGATCGCCAACGACAAGCCCCTGCTGGTGCAATACAAGGGCGGTTATTACACCCCGTTCGCCGTGGACTATGCGGAGACCACCTTCGGCGGCGATTTCCCAACCGAGGCGGACTACCGAGACCCCTATCTGCGCGGCCTGATCGAGGCCGACGGATGGATCATCTGGCCGCCGATCCCCTACAGCTATGACACCGTTGTGCGCGACCTGGACCAGCCGGCCCCGTCGCCGCCGTCGGCGCAGAACTGGCTCGGTACCGACGACCAGGCGCGCGACGTGATGGCGCGGCTGATCTACGGCTTCCGCCTGTCGGTGCTGTTCGGACTCACGCTCACCCTGCTCAGTTCGGTGATCGGTATCGCGGCAGGCGCGGTGCAGGGCTTCTACGGCGGCTGGGTCGACCTGTCGTTCCAGCGCTTCATCGAGATCTGGGCCGGCATGCCGCAGCTCTACCTGCTGCTGATCCTGGCCAGCGTGATCCAGCCCACTTTCGCCATCCTGCTGTTGTTCCTGCTGCTGTTCAGCTGGATGGGGCTGGTTGGCGTGGTGCGTGCGGAATTCCTGCGCGCGCGCAACTTCGACTATGTCCGCGCGGCGCGCGCGCTGGGCGTCAGCAACGCGGTGCTGATGTTCAAGCACATCCTGCCCAACGCCATGGTGGCGACGCTGACCTTCATGCCGTTCATCCTGTCGGGCTCGGTCACGGTGCTCGCCTCCCTCGACTTCCTCGGTTTCGGGCTGCCGCCGGGCTCGCCGTCGCTGGGCGAGCTGGTGCAGCAGGGCAAGAACAACCTGCAGGCGCCGTGGCTCGGCCTCACCGCGTTCTTCGTGCTGTCGATCATGCTGACCCTGCTGGTGTTCATCGGCGAGGCGGTGCGCGATGCCTTCGACCCGCGCAAGGCGCTGGGCTAGGATCGCCGCCGTGTCGAGCATCACGCCCCCGCGCAAGGAACCCCGCACCGCCGGCGACGACAAGGCGCCGCTGCTGAGGGTGCGCGACCTGTCGACCTCGTTCCGTCAATCGGGCCGGGTGGTCGAGGCGGTGCGCGGTGTGTCCTTCGACCTGCGCCGGGGGGAGACCATGGCACTGGTCGGTGAGAGCGGCTCGGGCAAGTCGGTCACCGCCCTATCGATCCTCCAGCTGCTGCCCTACCCGGCGGCGTTCCATCCGGGCGGCAAGATCACCTTCCGCCATGATGAGCTGATGGGCGCGGACAAGCCGACGCTGCGCGAGGTGCGCGGCAACAACATCGCGATGATCTTCCAGGAGCCGATGAGCTCGCTCAATCCGCTCCACACCATCGAGAAGCAGGTGTCGGAGGCGATGTTCCTGCATCGCGCGATCACCCGCGAGGATGCCCGCGCGCGCACGCTCGACCTGCTCAAGAAGGTGGGCTTGCGCGAAGCGGAAAGTCGGCTGTCCGCCTATCCCCACCAGCTTTCCGGCGGCCAGCGGCAGCGGGTGATGATCGCCATGGCGCTCGCCAACGAGCCCGACATCCTGATCGCGGATGAGCCGACCACCGCGCTGGACGTCACCATCCAGGCGCAGATCCTGAAGCTGCTGAAGGACCTGCAGGCGGAGTTCGGCATGGCGCTGATGCTGATCACCCACGACTTGGGCATCGTGCGCGGCATGGCCGACAGCGTCTGCGTCATGCAGAAGGGCGAGATTGTCGAATCCGGCCCGGTCGCCACCGTGTTCGAGACGCCGGAGCATCCCTACACCCGCCAGCTTCTGGACGCCGAGCCGTCGGGCGCGCCGGTGCCCGCCGACACCGCGGCGCCGGAGGTGATGGCGGCGGACGACCTCAAGGTCTGGTTCCCCATCAAGCGCGGCGTCATGCGCCGCACCGTCGGCCATGTAAAGGCGGTCGACGGGGTGACGCTCAACATCCGCGCGGGCCAGACCGTGGGCCTGGTGGGTGAGAGCGGCTCCGGCAAGACGACGCTCGGCCTCGCGCTGCTGCGGCTGGAGCGCTCGAAGGGCGCGATCCGCTTCAACGGCGAGGCGATCGATGGCCTCAGCGGGTCGCAGGTGCGGCCGCTGCGGAGCGAGATGCAGATCGTCTTCCAGGACCCCTACTCCTCCCTCAGCCCGCGGCTCAGCGTCGGGCAGATCGTCGAAGAGGGGCTGAAGGTCCACCGCATCGGCGATGGCGGCGGCGACCGGCGCGACCTGATCGGCGCGGCGCTGGAGGAAGTCGGTCTCGATCCGGCGATGCAGGACCGCTACCCCCATGAATTCTCCGGCGGCCAGCGCCAGCGCATCGCCATCGCCCGCGCCCTGGTCCTCAAGCCGCGCTTCCTGATCCTGGACGAGCCGACCTCGGCGCTGGACATGTCCGTGCAGGCGCAGATCGTCGACCTGCTGCGCGACTTGCAGACCCGGCACAAGCTGGCCTACCTGTTCATCAGCCACGACCTGAAGGTGGTGCGCGCGCTGGCCCATGACCTGATCGTGCTGCGCGGCGGACAGGTAGTGGAACAGGGCCCGGCGGCGGACCTCTTCGAGGCCCCGCGCGAGCCCTATACCCGCGCGCTGATGGCCGCCGCCTTCGACCTGAAGGCCGACGAGAGCGGCATCGTCGAGACCTGATCCGCGCCGCCCCCCGGGCGGTGCACCAAGAAACAACCGAGGGGAGGAACGCCGCCATGGCGCTGATCGTGATCAATCCGGGCAAGGACACGGCGAAGTGGACCGACGCGATCACGCCGATCGCCCCGGACCTGGAGCTGCGCCACGGGCTGGAGACCGACGATCCGGACGGCGTGCTCTACGCGCTGACTTGGAACCACGCGCCGGGCTGCCTGCGCGCCTTCCCGAACCTCAAGCTGGTGGTCTCCATGGGCGCGGGCATCGACCATTTCCTGCGCGACGACCAGATGCCCGACGGCGTGCCCTGCGTGCGCCTGGTCGACGCGCTGCTGACCACGGCGATGACCGAGTATGTGCTGACCCACGTGCTGCGCTACCACCGCCAGACGGCGGAGTTCGAAGAAGCCCAGGCGCGCGGCGAGTGGGTCACCCTGTCGACGCCGGACACGGCGCGCACCCGCGTCGGGATCATGGGCCTGGGCGAACTGGGCGGCGATGCGGCGCGGCGCTTCGCCGACCTCGGCTTCGAGACGGTGGGCTGGTCGCGCACGGCGAAGGACATTCCCGGCGTCACCTGCCTTCACGGCGCGGACGGTCTGGGCGAGTTCCTCAGCGGCACCGACTATCTGGTCTGCCTGCTGCCGCTGACCCCGGAGACCACCGACATCATCGACGCCAAGGTGCTGGCCGCCCTGCCGAAGGGGGCGCGGCTGATCAACTCGGCGCGCGGCGGCCATGTGGTCGATGCCGACCTGATCGCGGCGCTCGACAGCGGCCATATCGCCGGCGCGACCCTGGATGTGTTCCGCACCGAGCCGCTGCCCGGCGACCATCCCTTCTGGACGCACCCGAAGGTCCTGGTCACGCCCCATGCGGCCAGTCATACGGTGGCGCGTTCGGTGGCGCCGCAGATCATCGAGAACATCCGCCGCGTCGAGGCGGGCGAGCCCCTGCTCAACCAGGTCGATCTCGCGCGCGGCTATTAGCGGCCCTAGAGCAGCGGGCGGGCGGTCTCCGCATCCTGAGCGGCGGCGGCGACCAGCGCGCCCAGCACGCCGAGATAATCCAGCCCCGCGACCGTGCGCTGCACGGTGATCGAGCGGCGGTCCTGGGGCTCGGTATGGCGGCGCACCAGGTTGAGCGCCTCAAGCTTGTCCAGCGCCCGGGTCACCGCCGGACGCACCAGGCGCAGTTCGGCTGCCAGCCCGCGGACCGTGTGCGGCCCGTCCTCGAGATAGACGCGCAGCAGGATCGCCGTCTGGCGCGCGGTGAGGTCCGGGCCGTCGCCGCGCACCAGCGCTGCGGTGGCCGCATGCCACAGGCCAAGCGCCTGTTCCGGAGCGAGCCGCAAACTCATTTCGTTATCGTAACGGAAATCCCGACGCCGCGCAGCCCTATTTGCCGGCGATATCCTTTTCGATCAGCCGGAACAGGGCGCGCAGGCCCATCGCCTCGCCGCCGGCGGGGCGGCCGGGCCGGGTGGCGGTGTTCCAGGCCATCAGGTCGAGATGCACCCAGGGAATGTCCGGCGGCACGAAGTCAGCGAGAAACAGGGCGGCGGTGATCGCCCCGCCCATCGGCGCGGAGCCTACATTGTTGAGGTCGGCCACGCTGCTGTTGAGCAGCCGGCGATAGGGCGTCCACAGCGGCAGCCGCCATAGCGGATCGTCGGTCTCCGCGGCGCGGGCGAGCAGCGCCTCGGCGATGCGCTCGTCGTTGGCGAACATCGCCGGCAGGTCGGTGCCCAGCGCCACCCGCGCAGCGCCGGTCAGCGTGGCGCAGTCGACCATCAGGGCGGGCTTGTCGGCGGCCCCGTCGTCGAGCAGGTCGCACAGCACGAGGCGGCCCTCGGCGTCGGTGTGGCCGATCTCCACGGTCTTGCCGGCGCGGGTCTGGATCACGTCGAGGGGCCGCATGGCGCGCCCGGATACCGCGTTCTCCGCCGCGCCGATCAGCACGCGGAGCCGCACCGGCAATTTCGCCGCCATGATCATGCGCGCCAGGCCTAATACCTGGGCGGCGCCGCCCATGTCCTTCTTCATCAGCTTCATGGCGCTGGCGGGCTTGATGTCGAGGCCGCCGGTATCGAACACCACTCCCTTGCCGGCCAGCACCACCAGCGGCGCCTTGCGCCCGCCCGGTCCCTGCCAGCGCAGATCGGCGACCTTGGGGCTGCGCGGGCTGCCGCCGCCGACTGTGGCGACCGCCGGATAGCCCTTGCGCAAGGCAGCGCCGGAAACGGTCTTCGCCTTGGCGCCGAATTCCTTGCCCAGCGCCATGGCGGCCTTGGCGAGCTCCGCCGGGCCGAGGTCGGCGGCGGGCGTGTTGACCAGGTCGCGGGCGAGCCAGGTGCCGGCCACCGCGTTCTCGGCCGCCTTCGCATCGGCCCCGGCGGGCATCGCCAGTACCGCGCGTTTCTTCGCCCCGCCCTTGCGGTAGCGCCCGAAGCGGTAGGCCCCGAGGCCCCAGCCGATGGCGGCCGCCGTGGCGTCGATGTCCGCGCCACCGTCGAGCCGGTAGCGCCCCGCCGGCAGCTTGGCGGGCAGGCCACCGAACGCCCAGATCACCGGCTCCAGCGGCCCCTCGCCGCTGCCCAGCCCGACCAGCACCCGGGCGATCGCGCCATCTTCCGCAGCGATCAGGCAGACCGCGCCATGGCCGGCGGTAAAGCCGGTCTGTTTCACCCAGCGGCGGACGGCGGCGGGCTGGGCCTTGCTCCAGCCGGCCAGCGCCGCCTTGGCGAGCGGCGTGATCGGGATGGCGTTGCGGGCGTTATCGGCGAAACAGGGCAGGGTCACGGCGGTCCTCCGGTGCGGGTCGGCAGGCCTGAGTCTGGCGGCTTCGCCGAAGCGGGGAAAGGGCGATGTTGACGCGGCGCGGGGGCGGCGACAGTCTCGCACCCACCGAAGCCCCCACACCGGAGAAGCGTGATGGACCGACCCCGCCTCGTCATCGGCAACCGCAACTATTCGGGCTGGTCGCTCGCGGGATGGCTCGGCCTGCGCCGTGCCGGCGTCGCCTTCGACGAGACGGTGATCTCGCTCAAGCGGCCCGAGACCGCCGCGGCCTTGGCGGAGCATTCCCCGTCGCGCCGGGTGCCGGTGCTGGTGCGCGCCGAGGGGGTGCTGTGTGACAGCCTGGCGATCCTCGAATACCTCGCCGACACCCACCCCGAGGCGGGCCTGCTGCCTGAGGATACCGAGGCACGCGCCCAGTGCCGCGCGGCGGCGGCCGAGATGCACGCGGGCTTCCCGGCGATGCGCGCGTCGATGCCGTTCAACGCCCGCGCCGACCTTCCGGGACGCGGCTTCGGCCCGGACGGCCAGGACAACGCCGCCAAGGCCGACGTCGCCCGGCTGGAGCATCTGTGGACCGACTGCCGTGCCCGCTTCGGCGCTGGCGGCGACTTCCTGTTCGGGCGTTTCAGCATCGCCGACGCGATCCACGCCCAGAACGCCTCGCGCATGCGCACCTACGCGGTGCCGCTGGAGCCCGAGGCCCAGGCCTGGGTCGACGCGGTGATGGCGATGCCGGAGATGGCGGAATGGGTGGCGCTGTCCCGCGACGAGCCCTGGACCATCGAGCGGCAGGAGCGTTGAACGCGCATGGCCGGTCCTGACACCGGTCACCGGGGTGCCGTCGGCCCGGCGCTGGCCTACCTGATGCTGGTTGCCGCGACCCTGTTCTGGTCGGGCAACTTCGTCATTGGCCGCGCGGTCAGCACCGACATCCCGCCGATCGGGCTGAGCTTCTGGCGCTGGACCCTGGCGCTGGCGATCCTGCTGCCGTTCGGCTTCGCGGAACTGCGCCGCAACTGGCCGCTGATCCGGGCCAACCGCTGGATCTTCCTGATGCTGGCGCTGACCGGGGTCGCCACCTTCAACACCTGTGCCTATCTGGCGCTGAACTGGACCGCGACGATCAACGCGGTGCTGATGATCTCGATCACCCCGGTGCTGATCGTCGCCTTCTCCTGGGCGATGTATCGGGACCCGGTAACGCCGCTGCAGGCGGTTGGCATCGCCACCTCGCTGACCGGGGTGGTGGCCATCGTCGGACGCGGCGATCCGGCGGTGCTGCTGGGCCTGGCGCTCAACCCCGGCGACCTGTGGATGGTGCTGGCGGTGACCAGCTGGGCGCTCTACTCCACCCTGCTGAAACGCCGCCCGCCGGGGCTCAGCCCGGTGGGCCAGCTGACCCTGCTGGTCGGCATCGGCTGGGCGCTGCTGATCCCGCTCTATGCCGGCGAGGCGCTGTGGGGCCGGCCGATGCCGGTCGATGGCCACAGCCTGCTGGTGGTCGGCTATGTCGCGCTGTTCGCCTCCATCGGCGCTTACTTCTGCTGGAACGGTGCGGTCGCGGCGGTCGGCCCGAGCCGCGCCGGACTGTTCCTGCACCTCATGCCGGTTTTCAGCACGCTGCTTGCCATCGCCTTTCTGGGTGAACGTTTCGAGGTCTATCACGGCGCCGGGATCGCGTTGATCCTGGGCGGCCTGGCGCTGACCACCCGCGCCCGCGGCGCCGCGCGTTGAAGGCGCTGGCCACGCCCCTGGCCGCGCTGCCGCCGCCGTTGCAGGCGCTGGTCTGGACCCTGCTGTCGATCTTCGCCTTCACCGCCATGGGATCGATCATCAAACACGTCGCCTCGGCGATGCCGATCTTCGTGTTCCTGTTCCTGCGCATGACCATGACCCTGGTGCCGTTCCTGCCGTGGATCGTGCGCCACGGCCGCGCCGGCATGCGGACCAAGCGGCTGGGCGACCATCTGATTCGCGGTGCGGTAAGCACCGGCGGCCTGCTGTTCTGGATCTACGCCCTGACCCTGCTGACCCTGGCCGACGTCACCGCGATCAGCTTCTCCAAGGTGCTGTGGGTTCTGGTGCTGGCGGTGCTGTTCCTCGGCGAGCGGGTCGGCCTGCGCCGCGGCATCGCCACCCTGATCGGATTCGCCGGGGTGCTGATCATGGTGCGCCCGGGGGCTGACTTCGAGCCGGCGATGCTGCTGGCGGTCGGGGGGTCGATGACTGCCGCGGTGGCGATGATCCTGATCAAGCGGCTGTCCCAGACCGAGCCGACGGCGAGGATCGTCGTCTATTACGCGCTCACCGGCATGGCCTATTCGGCGATCCCGGCGGCGCTGACCTGGGAAACGCCAACCATCGTGGAGGTCGCCTGGATCGCGGGTGCCGGGAGCTGCGCGGCGATGGGGCAGTTCTGCATGGCGCGCGCCCTGTCCATCGGCGAGGCCACCCTGGTGGCGGTCTACGAGTATCTCAAGCTGCCGTTCGCGACGCTGGCGGGCCTGGTGATTTTCGCCGAGTTCCCCGGCATCTGGACCTTCGCGGGCGCGGCGGTCATCATCGCCTCAACCTGGTACATCACCTGGCGCGAGGCGCAGCTCAAGGCGACCGGCAGACCGGTGCGCAAACTGTCGCGGCCCGCGCCCTAGCCGGCGGCCCGAACCACGCGACTCAACCTACCCCTCGTAAAGAGCCTTGAACGGCTGCCCGCGAACCTGCGCGGCATGCTGTGGATGTTTGCCGCCACGTCGGGACTGCTGACCATGGGGGCGACGCTGAAGTTCGTCTCCGACGACCTGCCGCTGGCCACGGTGATCCTGTGGCGCATGATCTTCACCATGATCGCGCTGGCGCCGTGGCTGCTGCGCAACGGCCCGCGCGCGATCGAGACCAGCCGCCTGGGCACCCACTTCATCCGCTCGATCCTCGGCTTCCTGGCGTTGGCGGGCTTCGTCTTTGCGCTCAGCGCACTGCCCCTGGCCGACGTCACCGCGGTGGGCTTCACCAAGCCGCTGTGGGTGGTGCTCATCGCGGCGGTGCTGCTGAAGGAAACCATCGGCTGGCACCGCGGCCTGTTCACCCTGATCGGGTTTGGCGGCGTGCTGCTGATCGTGCGGCCGACGGGGACGCTGGACCCGTTCCTGTTCGTCGCCATGAACTACGCCTTCTTCGGGGCGCTGTCGCTCATCTGGATCAAGCGGCTGGCGGCGACCGAACCGCCGACCCGCATCCTGTTCTACTACGCCTTCTTCAGCATCCTGTTCACCATCGGCCCGGCGATGTGGGACTGGCACCAGCCGACGCTGGAGCATCTGGTCTGGCTGGCAGCGGGGGGCATTGCGGGCAGCATCGGCCAGTACGCCTTCGGCCGGGCGCTGGCGGTGGCCGACGCCACGGTGGTCGCGCCCGTGGACTATTCGCGCATCCTGCTGGCGATGGTGATCGGCTTCGTCCTGTTCGGTGAGACGCCGACCTGGGGGACGCTGGGCGGCGCGGCGGTGATCTTCGCCGCCACCTTCGCCATCGGCCGGCGCGAGGCGAAGGCGGAGGGCGGTAAGCCGTGATCGCCGCGCTGCAACGGCACCTGCGCACGCCGCGCTGGTTCGAAGCGCTGAACCCGAACATTCAGGGCATGCTGCTGATGATCGTCGCGGTGACCGGCTTCTCCGGCATGGCGGCGGCGCTGAAGTTCGTGTCGCTGGAGCTGCCGTTCCTGGTGGTGATCCTGGTGCGCATGGTCTTCGGGCTGCTGCCGCTGGCGCCCTGGGTGGTGCGCAACGGCCTGTCGTCGCTGCGCACCAAGCGCTTCGGGCTGCATTTCGCGCGCGCGTTGAATGGCTATATCGCGCTGGCCTGCTTCGTCTATGCGCTGGGGCAGCTGACCATCGCCGATGTCACCGCCATCGGCTTCGCGCGGCCGCTGTGGGTGATCCCGGTGGCCGCCATCCTGCTGGGCGAAACGGTGGGCTGGCGGCGTACCATGGCAACCCTGGTCGGCTTCGCCGGCGTGATGGTGATGCTACGCCCGAGCGGCGAGATGGACCCGGCGATGCTGATCGCCCTGGTCTATTCCTTCGGCGCCTGCCTGACGCTGATCCTGGTCAAGATGCTGTCGTCGACCGAACCGCCGGCGCGCATCGTGTTCTATCACCAGGCCCTGTCATTCCTGCTTGGCCTCGGCCCGGCGATCTATTTCTGGGAGACGCCGACGCTGGCCCAGTGCACCATCATCGCGGTGAGCGCGTTCTGCGGCACCGCCGGGCACCTCTGTTTCGCCCGGGCCTGCAAGCTGGCCGACGCCACGGTGGTCGCGCCTATGGAGTACACCCGCCTGATCGCAGCTGCCGGAATCGGGTTCGTGCTGTTCGGCGAGGTGCCGAGCATCTGGATCGTACCGGGCACCGCCCTGATCGCGGGGGCGAGCCTGTATATCGCCCGGCGCGAGGCCCGCCTGGCGCGCGAGCGCGCCACATGACCGCCCTGCCCGACAGCCTCAAGGCGATGGCGCTGATGGTGGTGGCGCTGATCTGCCTCACCCTGATGGAGGCGCTGCTCAAGCTCGCGGCGCTGGACCTGCCGCCGATGCAGGCGATCACCATCCGTATGCTCTTCGGCGTGCTGTTCCTGATGCCGTGGATCCTGCGTGACGGGGTCGGCAGCCTGCGCACCAGCCGGCCCTGGACCCATTTCTGGCGCGGTGTGATCGGCTATCTCGGTCTGACCTGTTTCATCCTGGCGGTGACCCGCATTCCGCTGGCAGACGTGACCGCGATCAGCTTCACCCGGCCGCTGTTCGCCATCGTGATCGCCGCGATCGTCCTGCGCGAGGTGTTCGACGTCCCGCGCGGCATCGCCGCCCTGATCGGCTTTTCCGGCGTTCTCATCATGGTGCGGCCCGAAGGGGCGATGGAGGCGGGCGCGCTGCTGGCGCTGGGCCACGGCTTCTTCTCGGGGCTGACCATCGTCTATGTGCGCGCCCTGTCGTCGACGGAGCCGCCGGTGCGGATCATGTTCTACCACCAGGCGCTGTCGGTGGTTTTCGGCATCGGCCCCGCGCTGTATTTTTGGCAGACACCGAGCGGCGAGACCCTGTTCTGGCTGGCGGCGAGCGCACTGTTCGGCTCGCTCGGCCACTGGTTTTTCGCGCACGCCGCCAAGCTGGGAGAAGCAAGCGTGATCGCCCCCATGGAATACACCCGCCTGCCGCTGGCCGCTGCGATCGGCTTCTGGCTGTTCGCTGAACTGCCGACGGTCTGGACTTTTGTCGGCGCCGCCGTGATCGCGGCGGCCACGCTCTATATCGCCCGCCGCGAGGCCGCCCTGGCGAAGGCGCGCCGGTCATGAGCGTCGATGCGCAGACGGTGATCGACACCTGGTTCGGCCCGGCGGAAGATCCGGAGCGGACAGGTTTCCGCAAATGGTGGTTCGAGAAGAGCGACGCCGTCGACGCCGACCTGCGGGCGCGCTTCGGCGACGCTCACGACGCCGCGCTGGCCGGCCGGCTCGACGGCTGGCTCGATAATGCGGAATCAGCGCTGGCGCTGGTGCTGCTGCTCGATCAGGTGCCGCGCAACATCCACCGGGACACGCCGCGCGCCTTCACCGCCGACCCCAAGGCGGTGGCGGTGGCCAACGGGGCGCTGGCGCGCGGCTTCGATGCCGCGGTGCCGGAAACCTGGCGCATGTTCTTCTACATGCCCTTCGAGCACAGCGAGGACCTCGCCGACCAGGAGCGCTGCGTGGCCCTGTTCACGGCGCTGGGCAACGAGAAGCTGCTCGACTACGCGGTGCGGCACCGCGACATCGTTGCGCGGTTTGGCCGCTTCCCCCACCGCAACGCCATCCTCGGCCGGGAATCAACGGCGGAGGAAACCGCCTTCCTGGAACAGCCGGGCTCGTCCTTCTAGGGCCGCCGTGGCAATGGCGGGGGCGATCCCCTACATATCGGGAACGATGACGCGCCCTACACCGACCCGACGCCCGGTCGCGCTGCTGACCGTGCTGGCCATCCTGCTGACGCAGACCCTGGCACCGGCGCTGGCCGCCGCCAAGGCCGCGCCGATGTGGATGGAAATCTGCGCCGCCGACGGCTCCCTGCGGCTGGTCCCCGTGCCGGGCACCGGCGACACGGCGCTGGACGCCGGCCCCCATTGCCCGTTCTGCCTCGGCCCCGCCTGGGCGCCGGGAACCCCGCCGCCGGCGGTCACAGCGCGGCCCGCCTTCGTTGCCCCCGCCTTCGCCGTGGCGCCAGAGACGGCGCTCGCTTCGGCGATCCTTCTGGCACACCCGCCGCGGGGTCCGCCTGTCGCCTGACGCTGCCCGACAAGACAGCCCAGATGACAGATGCGAGGACACCATGACGCTTACACGATCCCGAGCCGCGTGGCTGGGCGCCGCGCTGCTGGCGGTGGCAGCCGCAGCCTATGGCGCCATCCACATGCTGCATCACGGCGACGGCCACCACGGCCCTGCCGCCAGGGTGGGTGACATCACCATCGCGCATGTATGGTCGCGGGCGACCCCGCCGCGCCAGCAGGTGGGCGCCGCCTACCTGACCCTGCGCAATGACGCGGCAACCCAGGACCGGCTGCTGTCCGCCGAGAGCGCGGCCGCCACCACCGTGGAACTGCATACCGTATCGATGAGCGAGGGCGTGATGCGCATGCGGGAGGTACCGGCCATCGACGTGCCGGCCGGCGGTACCGTCGACCTGAAACCCGGCGGTTTTCACATCATGCTGATCGGCCTGACCGGACCGTTGCAGGAAGGCGGCACGTTCGACCTGACGCTGACCTTCGAGAAGGCAGGCAGCGTGACCGTGCCCGTAAGCATCGGCCCGGCGGGCGGCGACGGTACGGATCATGGCGGACATATGCATCACAAGCATTAGGATGGCGGGGCCAGGGTCGGATGCCCCGGCCCGCCCCGACGCCGCACCGGACGCCCTATGGACCTGATCTTCGCCGCCGCGCTCGATAACCTGCTGTCGCCGGTCATCCTTGCCTTCATTCTCGGCATCTTCGCCGGGGCGGTGCGCTCAGACCTGCAGATCCCCGAAGCCATCGCCAAGGGCATCTCGATCTACCTGATGTTCGCCATCGGCCTGAAGGGCGGCGTCAGCCTCGCCGAGGCGGGCGATGCGGTGGCGATCCTGCCGGCACTGGCAGCAGCGCTGGCGCTGAGTTTCCTGATGCCGTTCGTGGCCTACCCGCTGCTGCGTACCGCCGGCGGCGCGGATGGCATCACCGCGGCCGCGGTGGCCGCCCATTACGGCTCGGTCAGTGTCGTGACCTTCGCGACCGCGGCGCAGTTCCTCGATGCCCGTGACATCAGCCACGAAGGCCACCTGGTGGCGATGCTGGCGCTGATGGAGACACCGGCGATCGTTGCGGGCCTGCTGCTGGCCCAGCGGCATCTTTCCGGCGACCGGCCCGCGCCGGCTCATGGCGGCGGCGGGCTGCTGCGCGAGGTGCTGTTCAACGGCTCAATCCTGCTGCTGGTCGGCGGCTTCCTGATCGGCTGGGCCGCCGGGCCCCAGGGGATGGAGGCGGTCGGGCCGTTCTTCAAGGCGCCCTTCACCGGCGTGCTGTGCCTATTCATGCTCGACCTGGGGCTGCTGGTGGCGCGACGGTCCGATGGCTTCGGCCAGCTGGGTCCGCGGTTGCTCGCCTTCGGGCTGTATATGCCGCTGCTCGGCGCGTCGGCGGGGCTTGGCACGGCGCTGCTGCTCGGCCTGTCGCCGGGCGGCGCGATGCTGCTGACGGTGCTGGCAGCCAGCGCTTCCTACATCGCGGTGCCCGCAGCGATCCGCATGACACTGCCCCAGGCCAACCCGGCGGTCTATGTCACCCTGTCGCTGGCGGTGACTTTCCCGTTCAATGTGATGGTCGGCATCCCGCTCTACTTCGCCGCGGCGATGGCGCTGGCCGGCTAGCCCACCCGGAGGGACGCACAATGGAAATGCATGCGCGCAAGAAGATCGAATGGATCGTCGAGGAATCGGTGTTGCCGCAGATCATCCGCGCCATCGACGATCTCGGCGCCACCGGCTACTCGGTGGTCCGCCATGTCTCGGGCAAGGGGCACCACGGCGAACGCCATGGCGCCGGCGTCTCGGGCGTGTTCGACAACGCGATGATCGTCGTCATCACCACCGCCGAGACCGCCGAGCGGCTGCTGGAAGAGACCAAGTCCCTGCTGCGCGACCGGGTCGGTATCGTCTACCTGTCCGACGTCGAGGTGCTGCGCGCGGAGCATTTCTGAGGGGTTGCGCCTTAGGACTCTGCGCCTATATCGAAAGGGTCAACGCCCGCCCCGCGCCTGCCAACATGACTGTTAACATTGCCCCGATTTGTTGGCATTTGCCGCCGGGCCTGTTGACAGGGCAGCCCGGTAAATTTCGTTAGATCAATAACTTAGGCGCGGGCCTGTCAACAAATGACAACATCCGCGGGAGGGCGCGCGATGGCGGAGGCGGTGATCCGGCCGGGCGGCCCCGGCGACCTCGCCGGCATCAACCGGATCTACAACCACTATGTCGGCGCGAGCGACGCGCTGTTCGATGAAGAGCCGCGGTCCATGGACGCGGCGGCGGAATGGATGGCGCGCTACCGCCCTGACGGTCCGCATCGGCTGCTGGTTGCCGTCACACCCGGGGACGGCAGGGAGGGCGTGCGCGGTTTCGCCGCCAGCCATCCCTACCGCAGCCACCCGGCGTTCCGTGAATGCGTCGAGACCAGCATCATGCTGGCGCCGGAGGCCTGCGGCGGCGGCCTCGGTACGCGGCTCTACGAAGCGCTGTTCGCCTGCCTGCGTGATGCGCCGGTGCATCGGGCCTATGCCGGCGTGGCGCTGCCGAACCCCGCGTCCTGCGCGCTGCACGAGAAGATGGGTTTTCGCCAGATCGGCATCTTCGACCAGTACGCCCTGAAGCACGGCCGGCGCATCTCGTCGGTCTGGTACGAGAAGGCGATGGACGCCCGTGGTTAGGGCGTGAACACCGCCTGGCCGAGGGCGACATATAGCGGGATGCCGAGCGCGATGGCGACCGGCGTGCCGATGCTGGTGGACGCGCCGATATAGGCCGACGGGTTGGCCGACGGAATACCGCCGCGCAGGGTCGGCGGGCCCGAGATATCGGAGCTGGACGCCGCCATCACCGCCAGCAGGATGACGCCGCCGGGGCTGAACCCGGTGGCGAGATGCGCCAGATAGCCCAGCCCGAAGGCCAGAAGGCCGTGGGCGAGCGGGGCCAGCGCGGCATAGACCGCGTACCAGTGCGCCACCTTGCGCAGCTCGCCGAGCCGGGCGTAGGCCTCCATCCCCATGATCAGCATCAGCACCGACAGCAGGCCGCGGAACAGCGGATCGTAGAAACCCTCGAACACCACGTCCGGCCGCGTCAGCAGGCCCAGCGCGAGGCCAAGCAGAAGCGCCGACAGCGCCGAGCCGCGCAGGCTGTCGCGCACCACCGGCCAGATCCGTACCGGTTCGTCGGCGCCGCGTTCGCGCCGGGTCAGGTAGAGGTTCGCCAGCACGATCGCCAGTACCAGCGCCGGGATGTCCATGAAGGGATACAGCGCCGGCAGCCAGGCCTCGAAGGTGATGGATTCCTCGTCCAGCACCACCATGGCGGCCGCCAGGGTCGACGCGCTGACCGCACCGAAAAGGCCGGCGGTGGCGATCCCGTCCTCGGCGCGCACGCCGGGCAGAAGTGACAGAGTCACCCGGCCCAGCAGCACGATGCCGCAGCCGATCACCACGGCGAACAGCGCCGGCAGCACCATCTCCACCGGGTCGCCCTGGCGCAGCTCCATACCGCCGTCCATGCCGATGCGCATCAGCAGCATGAACACGGCGAACTTGTAGATGGCGTCGGGCACCTCGAGCTTGCTGCCGAGCGCCGCCACCGCCATGCCGCCCAGCAGGAAGGCGAGCGCGGGCGACTGAAACTGCGCGACAAAGCGCGCGAGAAATTCCAGCAGCAGCTCCATCCTGGCGCGCTCCTACGGTTGGCGGAACGATTTCGGGACACGGTCGCGTGGCGGCCAAAATGGCGCGGCCACAAGCGGCGCGCACCTTACGCATCCCGGCGAGGACCGGCAAGCGATTGCCGGCGCTAGGCGCGGGTCAGGCGCAGGCGGGGCACGGCGTAGGGTACCCGGCGGCGGTAATCGTCAAAGCGTGCGCCGTAGAGCCGCTCGAAGCGCTGCTCCTTCAGCCGTGGCGCCAGCAGGCAGTAGGCGGTGAGCGTCAGCGCCAGGGTGAGCTGGTCCGGCGTCCAGACCGGCACGGTCCAGAGCGTCAGTGCGAAGGCGACATAGATCGGCTGGCGGATGATGCGGAACAGGCCCAGCGTCGGCATGTCGGGATAACGCGGCTTGATGCCCTGCATCAGCGACATCCAGCCCAGCGCGCCCGACTGCACTTCCGGCCCCGCATCGTAGGTCGCCTTCATCAGCAGCAGCCAGCTCGCCGCGTAAGCCGCGTTCATCAGCCCGAGCGCCCAGCCCTCGGCCCGCCACCAGACGATGCCCGACGGCGTCCACAGCGCGAACAGCGCCAAGAGCTGCAGCGAGGCGATGGCCGCGTAGGTCGTGGTAGCCAGCGTCGCGCCGTGGCCGCCGGGCGCCAGCGCCGCCAGCCAGCGCGATCCACGCCGTGTCAGCAGGAAGGAATGGCCCAGCGGGAACTGCAGCACCAGGGCCGCATTGGCGAGCGCCGCCCACGGCCAGGCCACCCGGCCGAGGCCCGCGGTCATGCCGACATACATGGCGTAGATCATGGCGATCACGGCAGCCGCGAACAGGCCATGCACAAGGGCGCCGCAGGCGAGCGCAAACGCGATCCGCCCGCTGCCCGGCCGCGGATGCCGCATGCCGAGCGCCAGCGCCAAGAGCCGCTTCAGGCCACTGGGTTCAATATCCATCGCCGTTCCGCCGGTTTATGCCCCCATGCTCGCTACGGGCCGGCGCTGGGGCCGGATCAGCCGGCGCGCGGACTCACTTCGCCGGGATGATCGGCAGCACCACGTGGGACGGGTGGTCCTTGCTGTGGTGGATGCTGTTGGCCGCGACGATGGACCGCCGGTAGGTGCCCAGCGGCTCGCCAGTATTGGGGTTGAGCTCCCACTCCGGCCAGTTGCTGCTGGAGATATCGATGCGGATGCGGTGGCCCTTGGCGAACAGGTTGCCAGTCGGTGGGATGACGAAAGAGAGCGGATAGACCGTGCCCGGCTCCATGAATTCCTCCGCCGCGTAGCCGTTGCGGTAGCGGCAGCGCTGCATCGAGAAGCAGAGGTTCAGCGCATAGCCCTCGGGATAGTCGCCGGACGCCGGATACTGGTCGATCAGCATCGCGGTGAAGTCGGTGTCGACGGCGGACGACGAGACGAACAGGTTCACCTCGATCACGCCGGTTACCTCGACGTCTTCCTCCAGCGGGGGTGTCTGGAACACCACGATGTCCTTGCGCATGGACATGGGCAGGCCGTTCAGGCCGTGCTGGTTGCGCCGGTGGTCGCGCTGGTGGAACGACATACCGGCGCGGAAGAACGGCCCGCCGGCCTCGGTCCATTTCTTCCCCGGCCCGGCCAGCGAGGGCACCGGCTTGGATGGATCGAAATGGTAGGTCGATGGCGGCGCGTCGCCAGCCGGCGCGTCGGGCGCCAGGGTGCCGTCGGCGTGGAAGAAATAGGGCGTCTTCCGGGTGCGCGCGAGGGGCCATTCCTGCTCGTCACGCCACTGGCCGCCATGGTCGATGGTGCCCGGCACCATGTGCCCGTAGCGCGGCCCACGCAGCACCTTGCCGCTGCCGCCGCCCATGATGAACAGCCGCACCGGCGCGCGGTCCGACAGGCCGTTGTCGATGCCCTTCAGCGTGTGATCGAGCCAGGCCAGCCGCTCCTCGAAGGTGGAGAAGGCCGCCGGCTCGCCGAACGAGACCTGCCCGGTGAAGGACTTTGCCTCCGCCCCCATGCCGTGGGGCCAGGGGCCCATGATCAGGCGCTGGGGCGACTTCTTGCGCGCCACCATGGCCTCGTAGTTGCGCACCGTGTCCAGGCTATAGCCGTCGTACCAGCTGCCCAGCCAGGTGATCGGCACGTCCTTGTAGGCGTCGAAATGCGGCTCCAGGTTCAGCCCGGGATCGGTCCAGTAGTCGCTGTCGGTGGCTCGGGTCATGAAGTCGAACAGGGCGCGCTCATAGGACGGCGCGCCCGCCAGCGGCGTCTGGCCGCGGCGGATCGGGAAGCTGTCGCGCAGGATCTCGTAGAGGTTGTCGCGCATGTCCTGGATGCCGGCCTTCAGCGCCGGGTCGGCGTTGGCCTCGTGGCTGTCCACCGCCATGCGCAGGAACCACTCGAAGCGGTGCAGGTTGAAGGCACCGTTCGTCCGGGTCCGGGTCTTGTGATAGTTGCTGTAGCCCTGGCTGACATACTGGGACGCTAGGTGCGGCGGGTCGGTCACCGCCAGGCTCGACTGGGTCTGGGCGTTGTAGGACGTGCCGATGGTGCCGCACTTGCCGTTGAACCAGGGCTGTTCGCCCATCCAGGCCAGCGTGTCGTGGCCGTCGTTGGTCTCGTTGACGAAGGGGTAGAAGTCCCCTTCCGAGGCGTAGCGGCCGCGGCAGTCCTGGGCGATCACCGCATAGCCGTGCAGGGCGTATTCGCGCAGCCGCACGATGGAGGCGGAATCCCCCAGCCGGGTCTTGTCGTAGGGCGTGCGCACCATCACCGCGGGGAATTGGCCGCCGACGAACTTGCCGTCCTTCGCGGGCAGGTAGATGTCGGTCGCCAGCTTCACGCCGTCGCGCATCGGCACCATGACGTCGTGCTCGCCGACATACTCCAGATAGTCGAGCATGACCCTTCCTCCGATCTGTTTGTTGCTTGGCCGGGACCCGGCATGTTGGCACAAACGATCCGCCGTGGGAGCGTCCGCCGTCAAGGCCGCGGGACGGCGCGGCGCCCGGCGCGCGGGGGGAATCGCCTGCGGCAGCAGCATCGAACAAGGAGGTCCGCCATGGATGAACCGAAGGGCCGGCTTGCCGGCAAGACCGCGCTGGTCACCGGCGCCGGCTCGGGCATCGGCCGCGCCATCAGCCTCGCCTTCGCCGCGGAGGGCGCCGCCGTGGTCTGCGCCGACATCAATGGCGAGACCGCGGAAGAGACCGCCGCGGCGGCCGGCAACCGCGCCTTGGGCCAGGCCTGCGACGTGGCCAGCGAGGCCGACGCGGCGCGGGCCGTGGCGGCGGCGGTGGACCGTTTCGGCACCCTGCATGTGCTGATCAACAACGCCGCCCTGTGGATCGACGAGATGCCGGTGACCGAGATCAGCGCCGAGGACTGGAACCGGACGCTGGCAGTCAACCTCACCGGCGCCTTCCTGATGAGCAAGCACGCCATCCCGGCGATGACGGCGGCGGGCGGCGGCAGCATCGTGCACATGGCCTCCCAGCTCGCCCATGTCGGCAAGCCGGGGCGGAGCTGGTACAGCGCCGCCAAGGCCGGGCTCCTCGGCCTCGCCCGGACCATGGCGGTCGACCACGCCACCGACAATATCCGCGTCAACTGCCTGTCGCCGGGCCCCATCGGCACCGAACGCATCCTCGCCAACTATGGCGGCATGGACGGCGCTAACGCGCGCATGGGATCGCGCACCGCGCTGGGGCGGATCGGCCGCACGGAGGAAATCGCCGCCGCCGCGGTGTTCCTCGCCAGTGACGACTCTTCCTTTGTCACGGGCACCGATCTGCTGGCCGACGGGGGTTATACGGCAACCTGACGCGGCGATGCGGGCGCTTGATCCTGATCAACGCGCCTGCCAGCACGGCTACTTACGCTGTCCAGACCATGTGTTGTACCGGACCGTCCCTTGACGCCGAGATGCCCCGGCTTCGATACACGCTGCTCCTGGCTGCGCTTTGCGGGGCCTTGCTGCTTGGCGGCTGCGTCAGCCCGAAGCCGGGTGAAACCGATCCCGCCACCGGTGTCCGCGTCAAGAAGCCCCACGTCCCCGGCGCCTATCGCGGCCTCAGCGCCTGGAAAACCAAGAACCCCGGTGTCCCCGAGCCGCCGCGGCTGCAGCCGATGAACCATCTCGGGCAGATCATGCCCGACGTCTACCACTGGAACCCGAAGACCCGGGTCTGGGACTGCACCACCTGCGCCCAGCCGCGTAGCCGGGGCTTTGCACCGCCGAGCGATAAGGAAATGAGCTACTACGAAGAGCGCAAGGAACGCATGGCGGCTGGCAAGGACGGGCAACCCGGGCAGGCGGGCCCTGAGACCGCTGAAGCCGACGCGGCGGAGGCCGACGACCAGGACGACGGCGGCGGCGACGGCCACTAGCCGCGGGCGCGGCGTATCCGGGCGACGATCAGGGCGCGGCGGTCATTGATCAGCCTGCACAACACGGCCACAGCGATGGCGCAGAGCGCGGCCTTCGACACCATGCCCATGGTGCCCTCGATCAGCAGCGCATGGATGACGGTGCCGAGCACGGTGACGGCGGCAAGCGCGAGATGGGTGAGCCGCCAGGCGGCGTTGTTGAGGCCGGTGCGTTCGCGCAGCAGGGCGAGACAGGCGGCCGCCGCGACCGCCCACATGGCGATCACCCCCCAGGCGGAGAACGGCGTCGGTGAGCGAAACAGCAGGGCATCGACCACGTCGGGCGGGCTGGTGATAGCAAGACCGCCTACATGGACCGCCACCGCGGCGATCAGTGTCACGCCGGTCCAGGCGTGCACCTTGCGGCCCCGGCGCCCGCGCAGGCCCGGCAGGTAGCCGCCCATCAGCAGGGGTTGCAGCAGCAGCATGACCAGCCCGATGACGCCGGCGAGGCCGGCAGCGATATAGACCGGCTCGCGCCAGGCCAGCAGCGGGCTGGTGGCCGCAATGGCGACGGGGACGGCGATGGCCGCGGCCAGCAGGGCCCAGGCCAGGACCGCGCCGGCGCTTCCGGCGCCGCGCTCCATCAGGCCGGGCGGAGGACGAAGTCCGCGTGCAGGGTCTTGTCCCGGGAACTGCCCATGAGCGGCCGCAGGAACACGGTCTCGAAGCCGCCGTCGTCGAACTTGGCATCGTAGGCGAGATGGCCGTGCGCCTGGCCGAAGGCGGGCACGATCTGCGGCATTTCCAGGCGGAAGGTGCCGTCGGCGGCGGTCAGCGTCGCGCCGTGGCTGCGCTGGTCGCGCTCATGGCCCTCGGTGGTGTGGGCCCAGATCTGGATCCGGCGGCCGGCCAGCGGCGCGCCATCCCCGGCGCGGCGCACGGTGCCGGTCATCCAGAAGCCGCCGCCGCCGATGCGCTCGACGATGGGCGCGCCGGGGCGGTAGTTGTTGGCGCCGCCGCGCATGGTCGGCGTGTGCGCCAGACCCTGCGCCCAGGCCGGCCCGCCAGCGACCAGCGCCGCGCCAGCGGCCAGCGCAAGCACCTCGCGGCGGGTGGGTTTCTTGATGGTCACGTCGCTCTCTCCTCAATCGAAGACCGTCAGAGCCATTTGAAGGAGAATGTAGGGACGCCCGCGCCCCTTTGAATACCCGGCGGGGGCAAATCTCTTGGCGGATTGATCTTGGCGCAGGGGGCGAGCAACCCGAGCCGGCCTTGCCCGGGCGAACACCGCCGCCCTACGATCTCTCCTTCTGCGCTCTCTCCGTCCAGCCGAACCCACCATGAGGGGCAGGTCAATGGCGTATGAGCTTCATCTGCACATCGATCGGCGCGCACCGATTGCCGACGGGGCGCCGTTCGGGGCGGCCGGTCCCTACGAATGCATCGTCGGACGCGCCGAGGTCTTCCTGGACCCGGACTCGCCGCACTACGCCAAGGTCGTCGATCTCGCCCATGCGCCCCGGGACGCGCAAGGCCGGGTTCGCTACGAGACCGACATCTACCTGCTGAAACCGTTGGACATGGCGCAGGGCAATCGGCGCCTGCTTTATGAGGTCGTCAACCGGGGGGACAAGCGGGCGCTCCAGTTCTTCAATGACGCGCCGGCCTCCAACGATCCGACCGCGCCTGGCGATGCGGGCAACGGCTTTCTGATGCGGCAGGGGTACAGCATCCTGTGGTGCGGCTGGCAGGCGGATGTATTGCCGGGCGATGGCCGGCTGACCCTCACGGTGCCGATCGCCCGGGACGGCGATCAGGCCATCACCGGCATCGTGCGCGAAGAGATCATCGTTGAGGAGGCGGGCATCGTCTCCGTGCCGATCTCCGGCAAGCCGACAACCCGCAGCCATCCGACCGTCTCCCGCGACACGGTAAAGGCATCCCTGACCTGCCGGCAGTATGAGGCCGACGAACGCCAGGAGATTCCGCCCGGCGACTGGCAGTTCGCACGGTGTGGGCCGGACGGCGAGCCGGAACCGTCAGACACCGATCTGTACCTCCCTAGTGGCTTCCGACCGGGCTGGATCTACGAAGCCATCCTCACCGCGAAGGACCCGCAGATCCTCGGTCTCGGGTTCGCGGCGGTGCGGGACCTCGTCGACATGCTCAGGCACGACCAGGCGGACGGCCGTGGCGCCCCGAACCCGCTCGCCGATGACACGGGCCGCCCGATGATCGAGAAGGCCTATGCCTGGGGACGGTCCCAGAGCGGACGATACCTGCGGGAGTTCGTCTATCAGGGCTGGAACGCAGGCCGCGCGGGCCGCCCGGTTTTCGACGCTGTGTGGCCGCATGTGACCGGCGGAGGCCGCCTTGCCCTGAACCTCCGTTTCGGGCATCCGGACCGCTATCCCCGGCAGCACGAACAGCACCTCTATCCGTCCGATCAGTTCCCCTTCGCCTATGTGCCCTGTACCGATCCGGCCTCCGGAAAGACAGACGCGCTGTTGCGGCATCCAGAGACCGATCCGCTCATCCTGCATACGCAAACCGCTTCGGAGTACTGGCAGCGGCGCGGCTCCCTGGTGCATACGGATGCGCAGGGCAACGACCTTGAAGACCATCCGCGGGTGCGGATCTACCTGTTCGCCAGCAGCCAGCATCACGCGGCCCCCGGTGTCCCACCGCAGCCGGGACCACACCAGAACCTGACCAACGCCCTGAACACCAGCGCGCTGCTGCGGGCGCTGCTGGTGCGGCTTGATGCATGGGCGACATCGGGGGAACCGCCGCCGTCGAGCGCGGTGCCGCGGCGTGATGACGGTACGCTCGTTGCTGGCGACGCCGCGATCGACCGGTTCCCGAAGATCGGCGATGTGCGTCCGCCCCTGAGCCCCAATCGCCTGTTTCCGCAGGATTACGGCCCCTTATACGGGGACGGCATCGCCACCGTGGAACCGCCCCATGTTGACCGCGCCCATGAATATGCCGTCGGCGTGCCGATGATCGATGCAGATGGCAACGACATCCCGGGCCTCCGCACACCCGATGTGATGGTGCCGCGCGCGACCTATACCGGGTGGAACATGCGCGCAGCGGCGGTGGGCCCAAAGGCGATGTACGGCATCACGGGCAGCTATCTGCCGTTCGTGAAGACCGAGGCGGCGCGCGCAGAAGCCGATGACGCGCGGCCCAGTCTCGCCGCGCGCTACCCGACCACGGAAGACTATGTACGGCAGGTCGAGGAAGCCGCCCGCGACCTGCACCGGCAGGGCTTTCTTCTGACGGAAGATGTGGAGCGCTACATCGCCGCAGCAAAGCGCGCCGACGGATAACGGGTCGCGGTGCGGAACGAGCGTGCGCGTGGCGGAGGGAGGGGGATTCGAACCCCCGACACCTTTCGGTGAACACGCTTTCCAGGCGTGCGCCTTAAGCCACTCGGCCATCCCTCCGCTGCGGCGCGCACCTTACGCATCTCGGCGGGGAGCGGCAAGCCGCCGCCCGCGCCGCGAAAGCGCTGCCGCGCAGGCCCGCGCGGGGCTACAATCGGACCATGGCCGATGCCCCGCGCCCGACCCTTCTGATGCTGGCCGCCCGCGCCCTGGGATGGGGGCTGGTGGCGCTGGCGCTGATCGCCGCGGCCATTGAGGCCGGCGTGCTGATGGCGCGCGAGGACTGGGGCACCATGTCCGCCACCGAACTGTGGGACTACGCCGCCCCCTACAGCCTGCGCGAGTTCCGCACCGGCGTGCGCATGACGCTGGGCGCGGCGGGCTGGGACTACGGCATCGGGCTGCTGCTCATCCTGCCGGCCTGGCTGTTGTTCGGCGCGCCGGGGGTGGGGCTGGTCTACGTCACCCGCTCGCGCACCCCGCCGAGCGAGGAAGAACTGCTGATCCAGGCCGCCCTGGAACGCCCGGAGCCGGACGCCGAGGACACCAACCTGGACCCGGAATCGATCCAGGCGCTGATGGACTCGATCCCGGAAGATCCGGAGAAAGAAAAGAAAGACCCTCGCTAGGCGCTGTTCCGGACCACGCCCCCACCCGGCCACCCAATAGGATACTGCCGTGGGTGGCCGGGTGGGGGCGTGGGCCGGAGCCGGGAATCAAGCGAGCCTTCAGCCGTCGCCCATCTTCAGCGCCTCGATGAAGGCGGTCTGGGGGATTTCGACCTCGCCGAACTGGCGCATGCGCTTCTTGCCCGCCTTCTGGCGTTCCAGCAGTTTGCGCTTCCGGGTCACGTCGCCGCCGTAGCACTTGGCGGTGACATCCTTGCGCAGGGCGCCGAGGGTCTCGCGCGCGATGATCTTGCCGCCGATGGCCGCCTGGATCGCCACCTTGAACAGCTGGCGCGGGATCAGGTCCTTCAGCCGCTCGCAGATCTGCCGGCCGCGGCTTTCAGCCTGGGCGCGGTGGCAGATGAAGCTGAGCGCGTCAACCGCCTCGCCGTTCACCAGGATGCCGACCTTGACCAGCTCGGAGGTCTCGTAGCCTTCCCACTGGTAGTCGAAGCTGGCGTAGCCGCGGCTGATCGACTTCAGCCGGTCGTAGAAGTCGAACACCACCTCGTTCAGCGGCAGGCGGTAGACCACCAGCGCGCGGGACCCGGCGTAGGTGAGGTCGATCTGCTCGCCGCGGCGGTCGGTGCAGAGCTGCAGCACCGGGCCGAGATACTCGTCGGGCACCATGATGGTGGCCTTGATCCAGGGCTCTTCCATCGAGGCGATGCGGGTAACGTCCGGCATGTCCGCCGGGTTGTGCAGGTCGATGGTTTCGCCGCTGGTGAAATGCACCTTGTAGACGACGCTGGGCGCGGTGGTGACCAGCTCCAGGTCAAACTCACGCTCCAGCCGCTCGCGCACGATCTCCATGTGTAGCAGGCCGAGGAAGCCGCAGCGGAAGCCGAGCCCCAGCGCCGCCGAGGTCTCCATGTCGTAGTTGAAGCTGGCGTCGTTGAGGTGGAGCCGCTCCAGCGCCTCGCGCAAATCCTCGAAATCCGCGGCATCGACCGGGAACAGGCCGCAGAACACCACCGGGATCGACGGCTGGAAGCCGGGCAGCGCTTCGGGCGCGGGCTTGCGGTCGTCGGTGATGGTGTCGCCGACGCGGGTGTCGGCCACGCTCTTGATGCTGGCGGTGATATAGCCGATCTCGCCGGGGCCCAGCGCGTCGACCGGCTGCTTGTTCGGCGTGAACACGCCGACGCTGTCCACGTCATAGACCGCGCCGGTGCCCATCATGCGGATACGCATGCCCTTGCGGATTTCGCCCGAGCGCACCCGTAACAGGGTGATGACGCCGAGATAGGGGTCGTACCAGGAATCCACCAGCAGGGCGGTCAGCGTCTCGGTGGCATCCGCCGTGGGCGCGGGGAGGCGCTGCACCAGCGCCTCGAGCACATCACCGATTCCGATGCCGGTCTTGGCGGAAATCTCGACCGCCTCGCTGGCGTCAAGCCCGATGACATCCTCGATCTGGGCGCGCACCCGCTCGGGCTCGGCCGCCGGCAGGTCGACCTTGTTGAGGACGGTGACGATCTCAAGGTCCGCCTCGACCGCGAGATAGGCGTTGGCCAGGGTCTGGGCCTCGACCCCCTGGCTCGCGTCCACCACCAGCAGCGCACCCTCGCAGGCGGCGAGCGAGCGGCTGACCTCGTAGGCGAAGTCCACATGGCCCGGCGTGTCCATCAGGTTGAGCTGATAGGTCACCCCGTCCTTGGCGGTATAGGTAAGGCGCACGGTCTGCGCCTTGATGGTGATGCCCCGCTCGCGCTCGATATCCATGGAATCGAGCACCTGTTCGCGCATCTCGCGCTCGGTCAGCCCACCGCAGACCTGGATAAGCCGGTCGGCCAGCGTCGACTTGCCATGGTCGATATGGGCGATGATCGCGAAGTTGCGGATATGGGCGAGTTCGTTCATGCGCCGCGTCAGGGTCGGAGGGAAGCCGGACTGCCGGGAAAATAGGAACGCCGGCGCCGGGTTGCAACGGCGCCGCGGCGGTCAGCCACGCAAGGTGCCGCCGGTCGCTTTTTCCACCGCCGCGACGATGCGCAGGCTCACCGCCTCGATCTCCTCGTCGGTGAGCGTTGCCTTGCGCGGCTGCAGTGTCACCGAGATGGCCAGCGACTTCTGCCCCTCCGCGATCGGCGCACCGGCATAGAGGTCGAACACGGATACGTCGTCGACCAGGTCCCGGTCCGCGCCGCGCGCCGCGCGCACCACCGTCTCCGCCGCCACGTCCGCGTCGAGCAGGAAGGCGAAGTCGCGCTCCACTGGCTGGAACGGCGACAGGGTCAGCCCCCTGGCACCGCCCTTGCGGCGCGGCTCGGGGATCGCATCGAGGAACACCTCGAAGCCGGCGAGCGGCCCGTCCACGTCCATGGCGCGCAGCACGCCCGGATGCAGCTCGCCGAAGCGGGCCAGCACGTTGGGGCCGAGGCCGAGCGTGCCGCTGCGGCCCGGGTGGTACCAGGCGGGCGCCTCGGCCTTGGTCTGCAGCTTGGCCACCGGCGCGCCGAGATCGGCGAGGACCGCCAGCGCATCGGCCTTGGCGTCGAACGCATCGACCGGGCGCGGCGGGTCGGACCAGTGGCGCGGGCCGCTGTTGCCGGCGCGCACGCCGGCGGCGACCAGCGCCTGCTCTTCCGGTGCATCGCCGGCGAACTGCGGCCCGACCTCGAACAGCGCCAGGTCCGGGAAGCCCCGGTCGGCGTTGCGCCCGGCGGCCGCCACCAGGTTCGGCAGGATCGATGGGCGCATCGTGTCCAGATCGGTGGAAATCGGATTGTCTAGGCGGATAGCCTCGGGCACCCCGCCGAACAGGGCGGCGTGGTCGCCCTTCATGAAGGAGTTGGTCACCGCCTCCACCAGCCCGCGGCTGGCCAGCGACCGTCGCGCCCGCGCCGCGCGGCGCTGGGCCGGATCGCGGGACGGGTCCGGCAGCCGCGCGGGCCGCGGCATCGGCGTCTCGGGGATCCTGTCGTAGCCGTGGATACGCATCACCTCCTCGACCAGGTCGGCGGGGCCGTGCACGTCGCCGCGCCAGGACGGCACCGCGACCTCGGGGCCGCTGACGAAGCCCAGCGCCTCGAGGATGTCCGCCACCGCGCCGTCGTCGATGTCGATGCCGCCGAGCGCGCGGACCCGCGCCGGGTCGAAGGCGATCTTGCGCTCGAACGCGGGCTGCGCCCCGGCGGTGACGATGGTGCTTGCCTCGCCGCCGCAGAGATCAAGCACCAGCTGCGTCGCCTGATGCATGCCATGCAGCGCGGTGTTCGGATCGACGCCGCGCTCGAAGCGGTAGCGGGCATCCGAATCGATCTGCAGCCGCCGGCCCGCCGCCGCGATGCGGATCGGATCAAACAGGGCGGATTCGATGAACACGGTCGTGGTGGTCTCGTCCGCACCGCTGGATTCACCGCCGACGATGCCACCCAGGCCAAGCAGGCCCGAGGCATCGGTGATGGCGATGACGCCGCTGTCGGCCGCCGCCGCGTCGATCTTGTAGCTCTTGTCGTTGAGCGCGGCGAAGGATTCGCCTGCCTTTGCGAAACGCACCGTCAGATCGCCGCTGAGCTTGTCCACATCATAGACATGCAGCGGCCGGCCCCGGTCGTAGGCGACATAATTGGTGATATCGACCAGGGCGGAGATCGGCCGCAGGCCGATGGCGCGCAGCCGGTCCTGCATCCAGGCCGGGCTCGGGCCGTTGGTCACGCCCTTGATGGTGCGCCCGACGATGAAGGGGCAGGCGTCCGCGGCATCCGCCGGGAAGTCGAGCTGCCAGGCCACCGGGCTGTCGAAACCGCCGTCCGTGGCCGCCACCGGGTCGGGCTTCAGCGTGCCGAGGCCGGCGGCCGCGAGGTCGCGGGCGATGCCACGCACGCCGAGGCAGTCGGCGCGGTTCGGCGTGATCGCGATCTCGATCACCGGGTCGTCGAGGCCCGCCCATTCGGCGTAGGACCCGCCCAGCGGCGCGTCATCGGGCAGGTCGACGATGCCGTCATGGTCGTCGCTGAGGCCGAGCTCGCGCTCCGACAGCAGCATGCCGTTGCTGTCCTCGCCGCGGATCTTGGACGGCTTCAGGTCGATGCCGGTGCCGGGGATGTGGCTGCCCGACGGCGCGAACACGCCCTTCATGCCGGTGCGCGCGTTGGGCGCGCCGCACACCACCTGAACCTGCTCCGCGCCGTTATCGACGATGCAGACCTTGAGCCGGTCGGCGTTGGGATGCTGGCGCGCCTCGACCACATGGGCGACGACGAAGCCCTGGAAGTCGGCGGCGCGGTCGGCGATCTCCTCGACCTCGAGGCCAATCATCGACAGCCGTTCGGAGATCGTCTCCAGGTCGGCGTCGGTGTCCAGATGCTCTTTCAGCCAGCCCAGGGTGAACTTCATGGCGCCAGCCCCGCGACCATGCCGGGCACGTCGAGCGGCGCGAAGCCGTAATGGCGCAGCCAGCGCATGTCGGATTCGAAGAACGGGCGCAGGTCGGGAATGCCGTGCTTGAGCATGGCGATGCGCTCGATCCCCATGCCAAAGGCGAAGCCCTGATGGCGTTCCGGGTCCAGGCCGCAATTGCGCAGCACGTTGGGATGGACCATGCCGCAGCCCAGCACTTCGAGCCAGTCCTCGCCCTCGCCGATGATCAGGCTGTCGCCGTCGCGGCGATAGAGGATGTCGACCTCGGCGGACGGCTCGGTGAAGGGGAAGTGGCTGGCGCGGAAGCGCAGCGGCACCTCGACGCCGAAGAAGGCGCGGAAGAATTCCGCCAGGCAGCCGCGCAGATGTCCCATATGGATGCCGTCCTCGATCACCAGGCCTTCGATCTGGTGGAACATCGGCGAATGCGTGGCGTCGTAGTCGCTGCGGTAGGTGCGGCCCGGCGCGATGATGCGGATCGGCGGCGTCTGGTCCTGCATGGTGTGCACCTGCACCGTGGAGGTGTGGGTGCGCAGCACCAGGCGGCTGCCGTCGTCCTTCTCCGGGAAATAGAAGGTGTCGTGCTCCTGCCGGGCGGGATGCTCCGGCGGGATGTTGAGCGCGGTGAAGTTGGCGAAGTCATTCTCGATCTCCGGCCCTTCGGCCAGGGCGTAGCCCATCTCGCCGAAGATCGCGACGCACTCGTCGATGGTCTGGGTGATCGGGTGCACCCGGCCCGCCTCCTCCGGCCGCGCCGGCAGGGTAACGTCGAGACGCTCACTGGCGAGCCGCGCATCGAGCGCGTCCGCTTCCAGCGCCGCCTTGCGGGCCTCGATGGCCTCGGCCACCGCTTCCTTGGCGCGGTTGAGTTCCTGGCCGGCCTCGCGCCGCGCGTCCGGGTCCATCTGGCCCAGGCCCTTCATCAGCGCGGTGATGCGGCCCTTCCGGCCGAGCGCGTCCACGCGGATCGCCTCGAGCGCGTCGAGGTCCGCCGCCGCGGCAACCGCAGCGATCAGTTCGTCACGAAGGGGCTGGAGCTCCTGCATCGTCCCCGCTCCGGCGCGGCGCCCGGGTAGAGCCGGCGCGCCTTATGCCGGACCGCCCTCAGGCGGCCTTGGACAGGGCCGACTGGGCCTGTTCGACGACGGCCTTGAACGAGTCCGGCTCACGCACGGCGAGATCGGCGAGCACCTTGCGGTCGAGCGCGATGCCCGCTTCCTTGCAGCCACGGATGAACTGGGAATAGGTCAGTCCATGGGCGCGCGCGCCGGCGTTGATGCGCTGGATCCAGAGTGCCCGGAACGTCCGCTTGCGCGCGCGGCGGTCGCGGTAGGCGTACTGCAGACCCTTGTGCACCCGCTCGATGGCGATGCGGTAGCAGTTCTTATGACGGCCGCGGAAGCCCTTGGCGAGCTTCAGGACCTTCTTGCGGCGGGCCCGGCTGGCGGGCGTGTTGGTAGAGCGCGACATACCGGTCCTCCTAGGCGTAAGGCATGAATTTCTTCACGATCTTCGCGTCCTGCGGCGACATGATCGTGGTCCCGCGCTCCTGGCGCTTCCGCTTCTGGGTGCGCTTGCGCAGGTTGTGTCGCTTGCCCGAGGCGCTCATGCGCACCTTTCCGGAGGCGGTCAGCTTGAAGCGGCGCTTCACGCTGCCCTTGGTCTTCATCTTGGGCATTTCGTTTCCTTTCTAACGGCCGAAACGTGGATAGGTGCGGAAAGACCGGGCATGCCCGTGCGGCCACGGCCCCGCTTGTTTTCGGAAAGCGCGGGTTATACCGGCGCGACCGGCGCAATGCAAGGCTTTGCGCCGGTCGCGGGTCCGTCTTTTCGAGGGTCGGATGTGGTGGTCGCGCGCGGCCTAGCGCGGGGCCATCACCATGATCATCTGACGGCCTTCCATCTTGGGGAACTGCTCGACCTTCGCGAGCTCGTCCATGTCCGAGCGCACGCGCTCGAGCACCTTCATCCCAAGATCGGTATGGGCCATCTCACGGCCGCGGAAGCGCAGGGTCACCTTGACCTTGTCGCCCTCGGTCAGGAACCGGCGGACGTTGCGCATCTTCACGTCGTAATCATGCTGATCGATGTTCGGACGGAGCTTTATCTCCTTGAGATCGATCGTTTTTTGCTTCTTCTTCGCCTCGTGCTTCTTCTTCTGCTCAACATACTTGAACTTGCCGTAGTCGAGGATCTTGCACACGGGCGGATCAGCATTCGGCGAAATCTCTACCAGATCGAGGCCGGCATTCGCGGCCTGGTCAAGGGCGTCGCCAAGCGACACCACGCCGATCATCTCCCCCTCCGGATCGACGAGCCGGACCTGCGGCGCGTCGATGTCCCCGTTGACCCGCGGCCCGGTCTTGGCCGGCGGCGTCTGCGAATAGTGTCTGGCGATGAGCCTGTCTCCCCTTCAGTTAATCCAAATAGCGTCGCACCCGAACGCAAAAGCGCCGCCCCGCGGTGCTGGCGTGTCAGCCAAGCGGGCCGGCAACCTCTTCCACAAGGATATCCACAGCCTCATCGAGGGCAAGCACTTCCTGATCCTTGCCGCCGAGCCGCCGGAGCGACACCGAGCGGTTTTCCGCCTCCTGGCGGCCAACGACCAGGATCAGCGGTACCTTCGCGTGGCTGTGTTCGCGGACCTTGTAGTTAATCTTCTCGTTTCGCAGGTCGATCTCCGCTTCCAGGCCGGCGGCGCGCAGCGCGCCATGGACCTCGCGGGCGTAATCGTCGGCATCGGACGTGATCGTCGCCACCACGGCCTGGGTGGGCGCCAGCCACAACGGCAGCCGCCCGGCGTAATGCTCGATCAGGATGCCGGTGAAGCGCTCAAGTGAGCCGAACAGGGCGCGATGCAGCATCACCGGGCGGTGCTTGGCCCCGTCCTCGCCGACGAAGGAGGCGTCGAGCCGCTCCGGCAGATTGAGGTCGACCTGCAGTGTGCCGCACTGCCAGTCACGGCCGATGGCGTCGCGCAGCACGAACTCCAGCTTCGGGCCGTAGAACGCGCCCTCACCCGGATTATGAGTATAGGCAAGCCCGGTGGATTCCAGCGCGCCCTTCAGCGCGGATTCCAACCCGTCCCAGACCGCGTCCGAGCCGATACGGTTGGGCGGCCGGTCGGCGAACTTGATACGCACATCGTCGAAGCCAAAGTCGCTGTAGATGTCCATGATCAGTGCGATGACGGCGCGGCATTCCTCCTGCATCTGTTCGGTGGTGCAGAAGATGTGGGCGTCGTCCTGGGTGAATTCGCGCACCCGCATCAAACCGTGCAGCGCACCGGACGGCTCGTAGCGGTTGACCCGGCCGAACTCGGCGATGCGCTTGGGCAGGTCGCGGTAGCTGGTCACGCCCTGCTTGAAAACCTGCACACCGCCGGGACAGTTCATCGGCTTGAGCGCGAACACCCGGTCGTCCTCGGTGGTGGTGGTGTACATGTGCTCGCGGAACGAATCCCAGTGGCCGGACGCCTCCCACAGGGAACGGTCCATCACCGTGGGCGTGCTGATCTCGACATAACCGGCGCGGCGCTGGCGTTCGCGCATGTAGTTCACCAGGGTCTGGAACAGGTGCCAGCCCTTGGGATGCCAGAACACCGCACCCGGCGCGGCCTCCTGGAAGTGGAACAGGTCCATCTCGCGGCCCAGGCGGCGGTGGTCGCGCTTCTCCGCCTCCTCCAGCATGCGCAGATGCGCCTTCAGCTCCTTCGGGTCGCGCCAGGCGGTGCCGTAAATACGCTGGAGCATGGCGTTACGGTGGTCGCCGCGCCAGTAGGCACCGGCCAGCTTCATCAGCTTGAACGCCTTACCGACATGGCCGGTGGACGGCATGTGCGGGCCGCGGCACAGGTCGAGCCAGTCGCCCTGGCGGTAGATCGAGATCGTCTCGTCGCGCGGCAGGTCCTGGATCAGCTCGGCCTTGTACTTCTCGCCCCGGTCCTTGAAGAAATGGATCGCCTCCTCGCGGTCCCACACCTCGCGGGTGAAGGCGGCGTCAGCGGCGATGATCTCCTGCATCTTCGCCTCGATCTTCTCAAGATCGTCGGGCGTGAACGGTTCCTCGCGGGCGAAGTCGTAATAGAAGCCGTTCTCGATGGCCGGGCCGATGGTCACCTGGGTGCCGGGATAAAGCGCCTGCACCGCCTCGGCCATGACATGGGCGGCGTCGTGGCGGATCAGCTCCAGCGCCGCGTCGTCCTTGCGGGTAACGATGGCGACCGCCGCGTCCCGGTCGATGGCCGCCGAAAGATCCGTCAGGTCACCGTCCACAGTCACGGCAATCGCCGCCTTGGCAAGGCCGGGGCCGATGTCGGCGGCGATCTCGGCACCGGTGACCGGGCCGCCGAAGGTACGCACGCTGCCGTCGGGCAGGGTGATGGCGACTTCGGATACGGCGCGTTCTGTCGTGCTCATGGCGGTCTTCCGGTTGGACATGCAGCCGCGCGGGCGCGGCGAAAGCGGCGGATTGTGGCCGCTGGCGGCAGCCTGTCAAGGTGGTGCCGCCAGTGTCGATTATAAAGGTAAATGATCGATGACCTCACCGGCGTCGAGATCGGCGAGGTCGGGACGCTGCAGGATCGTCACATGGCGGCCGCGCGGCGCGCACAAGGCCGGGTCCGAAGCATCGGAAAACAGCACCACGCTGGCGCAGCCGGTCGCTGCGATCAGATGCATCGGCCCGGTATCGTTGCCCACGGCAATCTGGGCACGCACGCCAAGGCTGGCGATGTCAGGCAGCGCGGTCTGTCCAGCGAGCGATCGCGCCGCTGGGGCGGCCTCCATGATCTGTGCGTGGAGGTCGGCCTCATCGCGCCCGCCGATCAGCAGCGGTGTGATCCCGCGTTCCGTCAGCGCGGATGCCAGCGCGCCGTAGGCCGATGCCGGCCAGCGCTTGCGCGGCCGGTGCGCCGAGCCACCGGGGACCAGCAGCGCCACCGGACCCTCCAGGCTGAAGCGCGCGAGCCCGGTCTCCAGCCAAGCCAGATCGGGCGCCGGCTGGTCGGCGATGCCCGCCATCTGTAACTGTTCGGCCTGGCGGTCCAGCGTGTGCATGGCATCGCGGTCCGGGTTGGCATGGGGGTGCGAACAACCATGTGCGATGCCCGACCATTCCGGACGGGCGCCTGGCCCCATCAGGCGGAAATAGCCGGACGAGCGGTCTGAGGTCTGCAAGTCGTAGACTCGCGCAAATCCAGCCTCTCGCAGTCGCCGGCGCAGGGCGAGCCACGCGCCGGGCTGCCACCATGGCGGGCGCTCGTCGATCCAGATATCGTCGAACCAGGGTGCGCGGCGGGCGAAATCTCCGAACGCCGGGCCAGTCAGCAGGGTGATGGGGTTCGCCGCATGGTGCTGCCGGATCGCCTCGAAGGCGCGAAACGCCTGCACGAAGTCGCCCAGCGCCCCCAGCTTGATGACCAGGACGCGGCGGCCGCCCTCCGCGTCAGCCATCGGTAGCGGCGCCCGTCAGCAGTTCCTGATAGACGCCGAGCGTGGCGGCGCACATGGCATCGCGGGAAAAACGCTTACGGACATTCTCGATGGCGCGGTCGGCCAGCGCCTCGCGCGCCGCGCTGTCGAGCGCCAGTACCCTCTCGATGGTGGCTGCCAGCGCCGCCGCGTCGCCCGGCGGCGTCAGCCAGCCGGTCTCGCCGGGCAGAACCACCTCGCGGGCGCCGCCATGGTCGGTGGCGATCACCGGCCGGCCCATCGCCTGTGCCTCGGCGGAAACCCGGCCGAACGCCTCGGGGTCGGTGGAAGCAGAGATCACCACGTCTGCCAGCATCAGCGCAGCAGGAATGTCGCGGCAGTCGTCGATGATGTGGACCACACCGTCGAGTCCCCGGTCGCGGATCATCTCCTCCAACTCGCTGCGGTAGCGCACGCGCCCCTGGTCCGGCCCGATCAGCAGGCAGCGTACGTCGCGCCGGCCCAGTTCGGCGATCGCCTCGATCACCGTGGTCTGGCCCTTCCAGCGGGTCAGCCGCCCAGGCAGCATGATCACGGGCATGTCGTCAGGCAGCCGCCAGGCATTGGCGAGCTGGATGATGCGCTCGGCAGAAACACGGTCGGGATGGAAGCTAGCGAGGTCGACGCCGCGATGGATCACCCGCACCTTCTCGCGCGGTACGCCGTAAAACTGCATCACATGCAGACCGATGAAATCGGAGATCGCGATCACCAGATCGCCGCGGATCATGATCGCGTTGTAGGCGCGCTTCAGCGCGCTGCCCGCGGAATAGGTGCCATGAAAAGTCGTGACGAACGGCCGCTTGGTCCGTTGGGCCGCGAAATGGGCGCTCCACGCGGGCGCGCGCGACCGTGCGTGGATCAGGTCGACACCCTCGGCACGAACCAGTTTCGCCAGCCGGTCGACGTTGCGGAACATGACGACTGGGTTCTTGGAATGCACCGGCAGGGTGACATGCTCCGCGCCGGCGCGTTCCAGGTCGCGCACAAGGCCGCCGCCAGCGGAGGCCACGAGTGCGCGGCCGCCGGCCTCGACAATGGCGCGGGCAATATCGACGGTGCCGCGTTCGACCCCGCCGGTCTCCAGGCGCGGCAGCACCTGCAGGATCACCGGGCCGTCCCGGCGGTCGGCCGGCATGGCCCCGTCCGCTTCGACGATGTTAGGATTCTCGGAAGCGTTCATAGGGTTGCGGACGCTAGCCGTCCGGTTTTCGCGAATGGGAGTGGAATGGCCGAGATATTAACACGGGGCGAGGGGGTCTCAATCGCCTACGACCGGTTGCCCGGGTCCGGTCCGGGAGTGGTTTTCCTGCCCGGGTTCCGGTCCGACCGGCAAGGCACCAAGGCGCTGGCCCTGGAGGCATTCTGCCGCGCCCGCGGCCAGGCCTACGTGCGCTTCGACTACCAGGGTCACGGCGATTCGTCCGGCGCCTTCGAGGACGGCACCATCGGTGAATGGGCGGACGACGCCCTGGCGGTTATCGACGCGCTGACCGAAGGGCCGCAGGTGCTGGTCGGCTCGTCGATGGGCGGCTGGATCATGCTGCTTTGCGCGCGGGCACGCCGCGATCGCATCGCCGGCCTCGTCGGCATCGCGCCGGCCCCGGATTTCACCGAGGACTCCCTTTGGGACCGGCTGACTGCCGAACAGCGCGACATCCTGATGCGCGACGGACGGCTCGAGGAACCGACCCCCTACAGCGACGAACCCCACGTCTACACCCGCAAGCTGATCGAGATGGGGCGCAACTCGCTGGTGATGCGGACGCCGCTGCCAGTGACCTGCCCGGTGCGCATCATGCAGGGCATGCTGGATGACGCCGTGCCGTGGCGCCGGGCACTCGACATCCTTGAGCATATCGATTCGGCGGATGTCGAGGTCACGCTGATCAAGTCGGGCGATCATCGGCTGTCGGAACCACACGATATCGACCGGCTCTGCCGGACCGTGGGCACGCTGCTCGACCAACTCGGTCAGCCACCGGACTCGGCTGCCAGGATGCCCGCCAGCCCGGCACGGTAGTCGGGATAGGCCAGCGCGACCCCCAGCTCCTCGCGGATGCGGCGATTGCGGACCCGGCGGTTGTCGGCCCAGAAACTGCGCGCCATCGGCGACATCGACGCCTCGGCCTCGGCGAAGGGCACCAGCGGCGGCGGCGCCTCCCCGAGCAGACGGCTGGCCTCGGCGATGACGTCGGCGCTGGGCGCGGGTTCGTCGTCGCAGACATTGTAGACGGCGCCCGGGTTCGGCCGCGCGATCGATGCTTCGAGCACCGCGGCGATGTCGGCCACATGGATGCGGGAAAACAGGTGGCCCGGCTTGTCGACCCGGCGCCCCCCCCCGGAGCGGACCTGGTCGAAGGCCGACCGGCCGGGGCCATAAATGCCGGCGAGACGGAATACGTGCGCCGGCAGCCCGGGGCCGTCGAGTGCCCGCCAATCGGCCTCCGCGGCGATGCGGCGGCGGCCGCGCGGAGCCGTCGCCAAGGTCTCGCTGTCCTCGTCGACCCAGCCGCCGTCCCGGTTGCCATAGACCCCGGTGGTCGACAGGTAGCCGGCCCAGCGCAGGCCGGGCAGTGACTGGATGGCCGCGCGATGGGCGTCGAGCACCGGGTCGCCCTCTTCATTCGGCGCGATGCTGGTGAGGATGTGGGTGACCCCGTCAAGCGCCGCCACTGGGTCGGTGAGCGGCGCGCCCGGGCCGAAGCTGTGCATTTCGAAGCCTTCCGCTGTCAGCGCAGCGCGCTTCTCCGCGGCGCGGCTGGTTCCGGCGATGATCCAGCCTTGCGCCGCCAGCCGCCGGGCCAGCACCCCGGCGCTGTAGCCAAGGCCAAAGCAGAACAGCTTGGATGCACTCATGGGCGGGGCCTCTCGCAAATCCATAATTGGGCACGGTCACCGCCGCGCGGCTGGGCCGGCGCGGCATCCAAGCCGGGCCGGTAGGCGACAACATGCAGGCCCGCCCTGGCCAGCATTGCTGCCATCTCCGGCGCAGGGGTCCAGCGCAGGGTCAGGCGCTCGGTCTCCTCGCGGCGCGTGCCGCCGCCTTCCTCGACGAACCGCCATGTCTCGGTGAGCAGACGTTCCCCGTCCGACAGGACTGCGGGGCCGGCGAAGATGCGCACGAAATGTCCGGTCTCCGGATTGCGCACGCCCGGCAGTTCGGTCTCCCCCGCGCCGTCCCCATCGCGGGGGCGGGCATCAAGCAGATCGAAACCGAAGCGCCCGCCGGGCCGCAGATGGTCGCGCACGGCGGCCAGGAAGCTCGCGCCCGTGGCAGCATCTGGTAGCAGCTGGAAGGCGCGCTGAGGCGCAAGCGCCAGCGCGAATGCGCCCCGGCCCGGTACGTCCAGCGCCGCCATGTCGCCATCGAGAAACCGCAGCCGTGCCACCACGTCATCGGGCAGTGCAGCGCGCCGCACCTCGGCGGCGGCACGCATGGCGGGCGCGTTGTCGATGCCGGTGACCGGGAGGCCCCGTTTCGCCAGGTCGATGGCGATGCGTCCGGTGCCGCTGGCGATATCGAGGACCGGGCCGCCCGTCTCTGCCGCCAGCGCCCGCCAGACCGGCCGGTCGTCGGCGAACAGCACCGAATCCGCGGCCATACGCGCGTCGTAGGTTTCCACATTTAGGCCGGGCCGGGCGTAGAAGGCGGTGACCGGGGGCATGGCGGCGGTCCGGTACGCGCTCAGAAATCCAGATCGGCGTAATGCGCCGGCGGCGGCGCGCCGGCGATATAATCGCCCAGGATCGGCCGCAGGCTGGGCCGCGACTTCACCCGCGCATACCACTCCTTGGCCGCTGGATGATCGCCCCAGGGCACGTCACCGAGATAATCAACCGCCGAGAGGTGCGCCGCCGCCGCGACATCGGCGAGGGAGAAAGCATCGCCGGCGAGATAGCGCCGCCGCTCACTGAGCCAGCCGACATAGGAAAGGTGCGTGTGCAGGTTCTGCGCACCGGCGCGGATCGCGCCGCTGTCCGGGTTCCCCAGGCCGAGGAAGCGCTTCATCATCTTCTCGCCGACCAGGTTCTGGGTCACCTCCCGGTCAAACTTGCCGTCGAACCAGGCAGCCAGCCGCCGCACCTCGGCGCGCGCCACCGGATCGCCGGGGATCAGCGCCGGCTCCGGGACGGTCTCCTCCAGATACTCGCAGATCACCGCGCTGTCGCTTACCACGGTGCCGGATTCGTCGACCAGCACCGGCACCTCACCGGCCGGGTTGAGGCGCAGGAAATCGTCGCGCCGCTCCCAGACATTCTCGGCCTTCAGCCGGAAGTCGAGATTCTTCTCCGCCAGGACGATCCGCACCTTGCGGGAGAAGGGAGACAGCCAGAGGTGATAGAGGATGCGCATCGGACCGCCGATGTACACCAACGCGCGTGGCGGGAAAAGCCGCCCGCGCGCGTAGCGAACCTAATCGTCGCCAGCGGCGGCAGCTTCCTCCTGCGGTGCCAGCGGCGCCTCAAGGCGCCCCAGCATCTCGCTCGGCACCACCTGCCAGAAGTGGCGGCGTTCGCGCTCCCAGTCGTTCAGCAGCCGTTCGGCGAAGCGCGACTGAGTCTGGCGGCCATGCTCGGCGATCAGCCGGCGCACCACGGCGTCCCAGTGGGGCGCCTGGATACGCTGGTAGATCACATCCTCGCCATTGATGCGCGCGGGCAAGAGCTCCTTCGGGTCGTAGACGAAGGCCATCCCGCCGGTCATGCCGGCGGCGAAGTTATCGCCGACAGGGCCGAGGATTACTGCGGTGCCACCGGTCATGTATTCGCAGCCATTGGCGCCGCAGCCCTCGACCACCGCGGACGCGCCGGAGTTCCGCACGCAGAAGCGGTCGCCTGCGTGGCCCGCCGCGAACAAGCTGCCCAGGGTCGCACCATAGAGCGCGACATTGCCGATAATGACGTTCTCGGTGGTCTCCAGCGTGCTAGAGGGCGCCGGGCGCACCACGATGGTGCCGCCGGACAGACCCTTGCCGACATAGTCGTTGGCGTCGCCCAGCACCTCCAGCTTCAGCCCCTGTACCGCCCAGGCGCCGAGCGATTGGCCGGCCGAGCCCTGCATCCGCACGGTGAGGTGGCCCGGCTGCAGGCCGGTCATGCCGTACTTGCGCACGATGTGCGAGGAGAGCCGCGCGCCGATCGCACGCTGGGTGTTCCGGATATTGTAGTGCAGCTGCATCTTCTCGCCTTCCCGGAACACCGGCTCGGCGTCGATCAGCATTTGCGCATCCAGCGTGTCGGGTACTTCGTTGCGGCCTTCCAGCGAGCTGTGCGCCGGTTCCTCGCCCGGGTCGGCCTTGACCAGGATCGGGTTGAGATCGAGGTCGTCGAGATGCGCCGCGCCGCGGCTGACCTGGGCCAGCAGCTCGGTGCGGCCGATCGCCTCGGCGACACTGCGGATGCCCAGCTCAGCGAGAATCTCACGCACCTCGCGGCCGATGAAGGAGAACAGGTTCACTACCTTCTCCGGCGAGCCGTCGAACTTCTCGCGCAGGGCGTCATCCTGGGTGCAGATGCCCACCGGACAGGTATTGGAGTGGCACTGGCGCACCATAATGCAGCCCATGGCCACCAGCGAGGCAGTGCCGATGCCGAACTCGTCGGCGCCGAGCAGCGCGGCAATGACCACGTCACGGCCCGTCTTGATGCCGCCATCGACCCGCAGCGTCACGCGATGGCGCAGCCTGTTCAGGGTCAGCACCTGGTGCACTTCGGACAAGCCCATCTCCCAGGGCAGGCCGGCATACTTGATGCTGCTCTGCGGGCTGGCGCCGGTACCGCCGGAGTGCCCGGAAATCAGGATGGTATCGGCCTTGGCCTTGGCGACGCCCGCGGCGATGGTGCCAATTCCGCTGCGCGCCACCAGCTTCACACAGACCCGGGCATGCGGGTTGATCTGCTTCAGGTCGTAGATCAGCTGCGCCAGGTCTTCGATGGAATAGATATCGTGATGCGGCGGCGGCGAGATCAGCGTCACCCCCTGGGTGGAGTGGCGCAGCCGCGCGATCACCGAGGAGACCTTGAAGCCAGGCAGCTGGCCACCCTCGCCGGGCTTGGCTCCCTGAGCCATCTTGATCTCGATCTCGCGGCAGTTGTTGAGATACTCCGCCGTCACGCCGAAGCGGCCCGAGGCGATCTGCTTGATTGCCGAATTGGCGTTGTCGCCATTCGGGCGCGGCCGGGCACGCGCCGGATCCTCACCCCCTTCGCCCGAATCGGACTTCGCGCCGATGCGGTTCATGGCGATGGCGAGGGTTTCGTGCGCCTCTGGGCTCAGTGCGCCAAATGAGATGCCGGGCGAGACCAACCGCTTGCGGATCTCGGTGATCGATTCGACCTCCTCGATCTCGACTGGCTTGTCGACATGCTTGAAGCCCAGCAGGTCACGCAAATGGATCGGCGGCATCTTGCCGACCGCCTCGCTGTAGCGCTTGTAGACGACGTAGGAATCGGTCGCCACCGCGGTCTGCAAAGTGTGGATCGAGCGGCCCTCAAAGGCGTGGCGCTCGCCGGTGCGGCGGTAGCGGTAGAAGCCGCCGACCGGCAGGGCCGCGGCGTCCTGCAGGAACGCGCGCTCGTGCAGCTCGTGGATCTTCTGGGCGATGCCCGCCAGGCCGATGCCGGAGATTCGCGAGGTCATGCCCGGGAAAAACTCGGCGACCAGCGAGCGCGACAGGCCCACCGCCTCAAAGGCGTAGGCGCCGCGATAGGAGCTGAGGACGGAGATGCCCATCTTCGACATCACCTTGAGCAGCCCCTTGTCGACCGCCTGCTTATAGCGCTGCAGGCAGGCGTCCAGTGTGAGGTCGCCGAAAAGGCCGCGGCGGTGGCGGTCCGCGATGGTCTCTTGCGCGAGATAAGCATTGACGGCAGTGGCGCCGACGCCGATCAGCACTGCGAAGCACTGCACGTCAAGGCAGCTCGCCGCGCGTACATTCAGCGAGGTGAAGGTGCGCAGGGACTGGCGAACCAGGTGGGTGTGAACGCCGCCCGTGGCCAGGATCATCGGCAGGGCGGTACGTTCCGGCCCCGCGCCGGTGTCCGACAGGATGACATGCACACAGCCCCTGCGGACCGCTTCCTCCGCCTCCGCGCGGATTCGGTCGAGCGCATCGCGCATGCCCTGCTCGCCGCTGCCGGCGGGGAAGGTGCAATCGATCTCGGCCGCCGTGTCGCCCATGTGGATGCGCATCGCCTCGAACTCGGCGTTGGTCAGCACCGGGCTTTCCAGCAGCAGAATGTCGCACTGGTTGGCCGACTCCTCGAGAATGTTGCCGAGGTTGCCGAGCCGGGTCTTCAGGGTCATCACCCGCTTTTCGCGCAGGGAGTCGATGGGCGGATTGGTGACCTGGCTGAACTTCTGGCGGAAGAAATGGTGCAGACCGCGATACTGGTCGGACAGGACCGCCAGCGGGGTGTCGTCGCCCATGGAGCCAACGGCCTCGCCGGCCGTCTCCACCATCGGGTGGAGGATCAGTTCCAGCTCTTCAAGGGTAAAGCCGTTGGCCACCTGGCGCATGCGCAGGTCGTCGCCGGTGATCTCGGCGCGCTCCGACGTACCCTCGCGGATCAGGCTGTCGATCGGCGTGGTACGCCCGATCCAGTCGCCGTAGGGATGCATTGCCGCGAGGGAGTCCTTGAGCTCCTGGTCGCGCATGAACTGACCGGTGTCCAGGTCGACGCAGACGGTCTGACCCGGCCCGACGCGCCACTTCTCGACCACATCGGCATCAGGCACCCTGACCATGCCGGCCTCGGAGCCGACGATCAGCAGGTTGTCCTTGGTGATGCAATAGCGCAGCGGTCGCAAGCCATTGCGGTCCATGCCGGCAATGACCCGCTTGCCATCGGTCGCGCAGATCGCGGCAGGGCCGTCCCACGGCTCCATCACCGTGTTGCAGTACATAAACAGGTCGCGGTGTGCCTCGGGCATGATCTCCGGATTGCCGAGCGATTCGGGGATCAGCAGGCACTTGGTGGTCGCAGCATCGCGGCCGGCGCGCACCAGCAGCTCGAAGACGGCGTCCAGCGCCGCGGAGTCGGAACTGCCCGATTGGATGACCGGCTTGAGGTCGGCCATGTAGTCGTCGAGCAGCGGCGCGGCAAGCCGGGTCTCGTGGCTCTTCATCCAGTTGATGTTGCCGGTCAGCGTGTTGATCTCGCCGTTATGGGCGAGCATCCGGAACGGCTGCGCCAGTTCCCAGGTCGGGAAGGTGTTGGTGGAATAGCGTTGGTGGTAGATCGCGAAGCGCGATGTGAAGCGCTCATCCTCAAGATCGGGATAGAACTCTGGCAGGGACTCAGCCAGGAACATGCCCTTGTAGATCACCGAGCGGCAGCTCAAGGAGCAAATGTAGAAGTCGGTGATGTGGGCGGCGAGCACCGCGTTTTCGATTCGGCGGCGGATCACGAAAAGGTCGCGCTCGAACTCGTCGTCGTCAACGGCCCGGCTGTTCTCGATCATGATCTGTTCGATCTCGGGCCGGGTCGCGTTGGCTTTTTCACCGACGACGCTTGCGTCGACCGGCACCTGGCGCCAGCCGTGGATCTGATAGCCGAAGCTCAGAATCTCGCTCTCGACGATGCAGCGGCAGTTTTCCTGGGCTTCGAAATCGGTCTTGGGCAGGAACACCATGCCGATGGCAAGGCGCCCGGGGCCGACCTCATGGCCAGTGCGCTCTACCTGCTCCTTGAAGAAGTCCTGCGGGATCTCGACGTGAATGCCGGCGCCGTCGCCGGTCTTTCCATCGGCGTCGACGGCGCCGCGGTGCCACAGCGCCTTCAGCGCATCGATGCCGGCCTGAACCACCGCGCGCGACGGCTTGCCGTCTAGGCAAGCGACGAAGCCAACGCCGCAAGCGTCATGCTCGTCGGCGGGGTTGTAGAGATGACCAGCCTGCAGCCGGGCGGCGCCTTCGCGCCAGCGCTGAATGAAACGGTCGGTCATGCGGCCTCCCGGGCGCGATCGCCGGTGTTGTTCTGGATGTATGTGTCAATCGCGGCGGCTGCGTCGCGGCCATCGCGCACCGCCCACACCACGAGCGAGGCACCGCGCACGATGTCGCCGGCGGCGAACACCCCATCGAGGCTGGTCGACAGGTCACGGAAGCTGGTCTTGAGGGTTCCCCAGCGGGTCACCTCCAGTCCCGGCTCGCCGAACAGGGCGGGCAGGTCCTCGGCGTCGAAGCCGAGCGCTTTGATTACCAGGTCGGCGCCGACTGTGCTGGCCTCGTCCTCAATGATTTGAGGCGCCTGGCGGCCACTGGCATCGGGCATGCCCAGATGGACGCGGGCGACACGCACGCCGTCGACATCGCCGTCGCCGTGGAAGGCGAGTGGTGCGGACAGCCAGGCGAACTGGACGCCTTCTTCCTCGGCGTGAAACACCTCGCGCATGGAGCCGGGCATGTTGGCCCGGTCGCGTCGGTACAGACAGCGCACGGATTTCGCGCCTTGACGCACCGCGGTGCGTACGCAGTCCATCGCGGTGTCGCCACCACCGATCACCACCACGTTCTTGCCTGCGGCATTGAGACTGCCGTCGTCAAAGGAGGGCACGGTATCGCCGAGGCCCTGGCGGTTCGACGCCGTGAGATAGTCCAACGCCTGATGGATGTTGCCGAGGCCGGAGCCCGGGGCAGCGATGTCGCGTTGCTTGTAGACGCCGGTGGCGATCAGCAGCGCATCATGGCGCGCCCGCAGCTCCGCCAGGCTGGCATCGCGCCCGACCTCGAAATTGAGATGGAAGGTGACGCCACCCTCGGTGAGCAGGGCATGGCGGCGTAGCACCACCTCTTTCTCAAGCTTGAAGTTGGGAATGCCGTAAATCAGCAGACCGCCAGACCGGTCATAGCGGTCATAGACATGTACCTGGTAGCCACGGCGGCGCAGCTGGTTGGCGGCGGCCAGGCCGGCCGGCCCAGCGCCGATGATGCCAACGCTCTCACTGCGCTCCTGCGGCGGCTTTACTGGTTTCACCCAGCCCTTCTCGAAGGCGGTCTCGGTGATGAACTTCTCGACCGCACCGATGGTCACCGACTCGAAGCCCTTTTCGATGACGCAGTTGCCCTCGCACAGCCTGTCCTGCGGGCAGATGCGGCCACAAATCTCTGGGAAGTCGTTGGTCGCGGACGAAACCTCGTAGGCTTCCTGCAGCCGCCCGGCCGCGGTCAGCATCAGCCAGTCGGGGATGTTGTTGTGCAGCGGGCAGTGGATCTGGCAGTAGGGAATGCCGCACTGGGAACAGCGCGAGGCCTGGGTCTCGGCGTGGCGCGGCTGGAACTCCTCGTAGATTTCGCCGAAGTCGGCACGGCGCACCTCGGCCGCCCGCTTCTCGGGCCGCTCGGCCGCCACCTTGACGAAGCGCAACATGTCCTGCGCCATGGTTCGTCCTCCCGTCGTCACCGGCGCGCCGGCACGGCCTTATTCAAGGTCCCGGCATCGCGGTCGAATTGTTGTTCAGGTGCGCCGGCCTGTCGGGCGGCGCGCGCCTTGCCCGACCGCTGTGCGGACGGCGGCGATCTCTCTCCCGGGGCTGTCTATACGCGATGGCGGCGGCCAGTGCCAGAAAAAACCGGCTTTTAGGGCATTATTGCTGACCTAACTGCCTACTTCGCCGGCGCGGCGGCGAATCTGGCGGACACCCACGCGAGTGCGAATCCGCCACAAAGTCCCGATTTGGTACTAATTGGACGCGCGAGCGTGTCGGGCGATACTGGGCGCACTCCCCCCGATCTGGTATCTTCCAGTCATGCCGCTTCTACATCTCGTGGTGCTGGCGACCGTGCAGGGCATTACCGAGTTCCTGCCCATCAGTTCGTCGGCGCATCTGGTCCTCGCACCGGTCGTGCTCGGCTGGGCCGACCAGGGGCTGCTGATGGATGTGGCGGTGCATGTCGGCACCCTGCTGGCAGTGATGGTCTATTTCTGGCGCGACCTGCTGGTGATGATGATCGGGGCCTATGACCTGGTCCGCGGCAACCTCAGCGCCGGGGCGCATCTGGCGCTGAAGGTGGTGTTTGGCACCGTGCCCCTGGTAGCCGCGGGCGCGGCGCTTTACTACTCCGGTGGCGCCGACATGCTTCGCAGCGTTGAGGTCATCGCCTGGGCGACCATCGGCTTCGCCGTGCTGCTGTGGATCGCCGACCGGACGGGTATGACCGTGCGGCGGCTCGAGCATCTCGGTTATGCCGGGGCGCTGTTTATCGGGCTGTCCCAGGCGCTGGCCCTGATCCCTGGCGCCAGCCGCGCCGGGGTAACGATGACGGCAGCGCGGCTGATCGGTATGGAGCGGCCAGATTCAGCGCGCTTCTCGATGTTGTTGTCCATCCCGGCGATCATCGCCGCGGGCACGCTGGCGGGCCTCGAACTGGCGCAGAGCGGCGATGCGGCGCTGCGGCTCGACGCGTTTATCGCCGGCGGGCTGGCCTTCCTGACGGCGCTGCTGGCCATCGCGCTGATGATGGCTTGGCTGCGCCGCGCCGGCTTCACGCCGTTCGTGGTTTACCGCTTGTTGCTCGGGGCCGGGCTGCTGATCTGGGTCTACGGAACCTGACCCCCTGGTCAGGCGTGGCGAACGTCCTGGCTACCGCCACGGCGATAGAGCGAGAGATACTCTGGCGCGATTGCTTCAAGCGGCGTTGCCGCCACCCCAAGATCGGCGAGGCCAGCCGCCCCCTCGGGTACCACATTGTCGCTGCGCAGCAGCCGCAACTGGTCGCGGGTCAGCAGCGGCTTGGGCAGGAACTCCAGCACCGCGGCCATCAGGTTGCCGGCCCAGAACGGAACCGGTAGCACCAAGCGGCGGCGTTCCGTCTCGCGCAGCACCAGCTCCATCAGTGCCTTGAAGCTGTATACCCGCGGGCCGCCAAGCGCGTAGGTCCTGCCCGCGGCAGCAGGCGTGCTGAGCGCGGCGATCACCGCGTCTGCGACATCGGCAACATAGACCGGTTGGAACTTGGTGCCGCCATCGCCGTACAGATCGAGCGGCGGCTCACCACGGGGGTCAACGCGCGGCGGGGGACAGCCAAACACCGGCAGCATCGGCGAGAACCGCGCCATAGAAGCAAACATGTTGAGGAACGAATCCTCAGGGCCGAACACCACGCTCGGCCGCAGAATGACGGCCTTGGGAAAGCCCTTCAGCACCGCGTCCTCACCCAGCGCCTTGGAGCGGGCATAAGCGGACGGCGAGTCCACGGCCGCACCCAGAGCTGAGACATGCACCAGGTCGCGCACCCCGGCCTCAGTGGCCGCGGCGGCCAGCCGCTCGGGCCCGCGCAAATGGACCGCTTCGAAGCTGCGGCGGCCGCGCTCATAGAGGATGCCCACCAAGTTGATGACCTGGTCGGCGCCGGCCACGGCCCGGGTGATAGAGTCTGGATCCTGGATGCTGGCGGCGGTGGGGACCACCTGTCCGACATTGCCCATCGGCCGCAGGAAGCTGGCCTGCTCGGGCGACCGGACAGCGACGCGGACCACGGCGCCACTGCGCGCCAGCCGCTGCACCACGTAACGACCGATGAATCCGGAACCGCCGAATACAGTGACCAGTCGACGTTGCATGAGTCGTCCCCGTTGCGATGCGTCCGGCGGCATCTGCCGGACCCCGGTCAGTTACACCGCACCCTTGTGCCGGTCAACCGCGCTGCCGAGCCGCAGTTGACATCACGGGCGCTTGGGACTAACTGATCCGTTCGCCGACCGGTCGGCGGCCGCCGCCCACGCGGCGTCGCGCCGGTAACGCCGGCCTTAGCCCAGGTGGCGGAATTGGTAGACGCGCTGGCTTCAGGTGCCAGTGGCCGCAAGGCCGTGGAAGTTCGAGTCTTCTCCTGGGCACCATTTCCGCACACGCCGGAGCGGCCATGACCATCCATCTGCATCAGGGCGACCTTCCCGACGGTCTCACGTTTCCCGACGGCGTCGCCATCGATACCGAGACCATGGGCCTGGACCCGCACCGCGACCCGCTGTGCCTGGTACAGCTGTCAGCCGGCGACGGCACCGCGCACCTGGTTCAGTTCGCTCAAGAGGGCGGCCCGCCGGATTATGCCGCACCGCGGCTCAAGGCGCTGCTGACCGACCCCGGCCTGACCAAGATTTTCCACTTCGCGCGCTTCGATGTGGCCGTGCTGTCGCGCTATCTGGGTGTGGAAACATCGCCTCTCTACTGCACCAAGATCGCCTCGAAGCTGAGCCGCACCTACACCGACCGGCACGGCCTCAAGGACTTGTGCCGCGAACTGCTCGGCGAGGACATTTCCAAGCAGCAGCAATCCTCGGACTGGGGCGCCGCCGAGCTCACCCCCGAACAGCAGGCCTACGCTGCCTCCGACGTGCTGCATCTGCACCGGCTGCGCAGCAAGCTCGACGCGATGCTGGCGCGCAATGGCCGCGGTCCGCTGGCCCAGGCCTGCTTCGACTTCGTGCCGGCACGCGCCGCGCTTGATCTCGCGGGCTGGGACCAGGCGGATATCTTCGCGCATTGACCGGCCCGAACGGCCCGAGTCGGGGCCTGAAAGACCCTCGATAAACCTCGGGTTTTATTGATTCTTCCGGCGCCCGCGCCCATACTCTCACCGCGGGCGTTCCTGCGCCCGACGAATGCCCGAACCGGAGCCCTGGACCGCATGTCGGCCGCCACGTCCCGTCCCCGCCGCAGCGCACCACCCGGCCATATCGCGCCGGCCGGCACCGGCATCGCTGCCGCGCGCCGAGTGCTGGAGGCCGAGGCCAAGGGCGTAACCGACCTGATCGGCAGCATCGACGAGACCTTCTCGCGCACCCTCGACCTGCTGGGCGCGACCTCAGGGCGCATCGTGGTGACCGGCATGGGCAAGAGCGGGCACATCGCCTGCAAGATCGCCGCGACCCTGGCGTCGACCGGCAGCCCGGCGATGTTCGTTCATCCGGGTGAAGCCAGCCACGGCGACCTCGGCATGATCACCCCGGACGATACGGTGCTCGCCCTGTCCAACTCCGGCGAGACCGCAGAGCTGTCGGATCTCATCGCCTACACACGGCGTTTCGACATTGCCCTGATCGGCATGACCCGCAACGCCGAGGGCACGCTGGCGCGCCGTGCGGACATTGCCCTGGTGCTGCCCGATAGCGAGGAAGCCTGTCCGATGGGCCTCGCGCCTACCACGTCGACCACGGCGATGCTGGCACTGGGCGATGCCATCGCGGTCGCCCTACTGGAGCGCAAGGGCTTCTCGGCAGTCGACTTCAAGGACTTCCATCCCGGCGGACGGCTCGGCCACCAGCTGCTGCGGGTCGCTGATCTGATGCATTCTGGCGATGAGCTGCCGCTGGTGACGCCGGACATGGTGATGTCAGACGTCCTGATCGAGATGACGGCCAAGCGGTTTGGCTGCGTCGGCGTGATTGGCGATGCAGACGCACTGGTCGGGATCATCACCGACGGTGACCTGCGCCGTCATATGTCGCCCGAGCTGATCGCGGCGCGGGCGGAAACCGTAATGACCCCGGCGCCCACGACCCTGTCGCCGGACGCACTGGCCGCCGAAGCGCTGGCGGTGATGAACGCGCGCGGCATCACCAACCTTTTCGTCGTCGAGGAGAACCGGCCGGTCGGCATCATCCATATCCACGACTGCCTGCGCGAAGGGGTGGCATGAGCGAGCCAGCCCGCGCACGGCAGACCGCGGCCGCCGCGGCGCCGGAGCCGGGGCTGCTGCATCCTCGCCCACTACCAGCCGGCCTGCCCGCCGGCTACACCCGCTTCGTCAACTGGATGAAGCTGATCCTGCCGCTGCTCGCCGCCGGCCTGCTCGCCAGCCTGTTCACCTGGCCGCAGATCCGCCAGACCGCCGAGAGCTTCCGGCTCAGCTTCACCGCGATGCCGGCGGTCGACGCGGAGTCGATGGAGATGGTCAAGCCGCGCTTTACCGGCTTCGACAATGAAAACCGCCCCTACACGATCACCGCGGACACCGCCAACCAGCTCGGCAACGACTCCGCCGAGATCGCAATGGAGCGCCTGCAGGCGGACATGACCATGACCGACGGGGTCTGGCTGGCGCTGCAATCGGACTTCGGCGTCTACGACCGCACCGGCGAGCGCCTCGACCTGGTTGGCGGCGTCGATTTGTTCCACGACCGGGGCTACGAGATCAGCACCGAGAGCGCCACCATCGACCTGGGCGCCGGTACCGTGTCCGGCGATGACCCGGTGGTTGGCCAGGGTCCGTTCGGCGACATGCGCGCCGAGGGCTTCCGCATCCTCGATCAGGGCCGCAGCATCCGCCTGCTGGGCAGCAGCCGGCTGGAGATTCGCCCCGGAGCGGAGCTTCCAACACGATGACCATACGGCCCGCCGCCCTTGCGCTCGCGCTGCTGCTGGCCTTGCCGGCCGGCCCCGCCGCGGCCCAGTCGCTCGGTCTCGGTGCGCTGGAAGGCGACGCGCCGCTCGAGGTGCTGGCCGACGGCGGCATCGAATGGCAGCGCGACCAGAAACTCTTCATCGCCGAGGGCAATGCGCGGGCGAAGCGCGGCGATGTCACCGTACACGCCGACCAGCTGCTGGCGCGCTACCGCGAGCCAGATAACGGCGGCAATGTCGAGATCTACCGGCTCGAAGCCTCCGGGAACGTCCGAATCGTCTCAACCCGCGAGGAGGCAGTGGGCGACTCAGCGATCTACGACATCGACCGCCAGGTCTTCGTGCTGACCGGCAATGATCTGGCGCTTACTACGCCGCAGGCCCGCATCACCGCGACGGAGAGTCTGGAGTATTGGGCCGAGAGGCAGCTGGCGGTGGCCCGCGGCGGCGCCCGTGCCTTCGGCGAACAGCGGCTGCTCAGCGCCGACGTGCTGACCGCGCGCTTTGAGCGCGACGGCGGCACCGGCGAGGACGCCATAGACCGCATCGAGGCGTTCGACAATGTGGAGATCCGCACCGCCGAGGAAGTGGTGCGAAGCGACCGGGGGGTCTACCAGCTTGATACCCGTGTCGCGTCGCTGGCCGGTTCGGTTAAGATCACCCGGGGCCAGAACCAGTTGAACGGCGACTTCGCCGAGGTCAACTTGGCAACAGGCGTCAGCCGGCTTCGGGCCGCAAGCGGCGGCAAACCCAGCCGGGTGTTTGGCCTGATCCGTCCCGAACGGGCGGACCGGGAGGGCACCGCGCCGGTGCCACGGTAGGAACGGGCATGCATATGCGCAGCGAGGAGCGGACCGATTAGCAAGGCCAGCAAGGATAGTACCGCCAAGCCTGCGCGGCGCGGCGCCGACAAGAAGGCAGCGGCCAGCAAATCGGGCCCACGCCTGGTCGCAGAGACGCCGGGCCTGCAGGCGCATAACCTCGGCAAGAGCTTCCGGCGCCGCCCCGTGGTCCGCAATGTCAGCCTCAGCCTACAACGTGGCGAGGCGGTCGGCCTGCTCGGCCCGAACGGCGCCGGCAAGACGACCTGCTTTCACATGATTACCGGCATGATCGCGCCCGATACCGGCAGCATCAGCCTGGATGGCAGCGATGTCAGCGATCTGCCGATGTACCGCCGTGCCCGTCTCGGCGTCGGCTATCTGCCGCAGGAAGCGTCGATCTTCCGCGGTCTGTCGGTCGAGAACAACATCCGCGCCGTGCTCGAGGTCGCGGAGCCGGAGCGCGACCGGCGCGAATCGATGCTTGATACGCTGCTTGCGGAGTTCTCCATCAGCCACCTGCGCCGCACGCCGGCGCTGGCTCTTTCAGGCGGCGAACGCCGGCGCGTCGAGATCGCCCGCGCACTTGCCTCTAAACCGCATTTCATCTTGCTCGATGAGCCGCTTGCCGGCATCGATCCGATCGCGATCAGCGAAATCCGGGACCTGGTCTCGCATCTCAAGGACCGGGGCATTGGCGTGCTGATCACCGACCACAACGTCCGCGAGACCCTCGATATCATCGATCGCGCCTACATCCTGCATGACGGGACGGTGCTGATGGAGGGCGCGCCCTCGGAAATCGTCGCCCACGAGGATGTCCGGCGCGTTTACCTCGGGGAAAGGTTCAGCCTCTAGGGTTTTTGGCGCTATGGCCCTGAAGCAACGACTGGACCTGCGGCAGAGCCAGACCCTTGTGATGACGCCGCAATTGCAGCAGGCGATCAAGCTGCTGCAATTGTCGAACATGGAGCTGGCCGAGTACGTGGAGCGCGAGATCGAGCAGAATCCTTTGCTCGAGCGCGAGGACGGCCGCGAGGAAGCGGACGGCGGCGACGCGCCGGCGGACGCCGACAGCGAGGCCGACGGCTTCGGTGATGCGCCCGATGCGCCGGATACCGCCGACTTCGAATCCATGGACTCGGCAGCCGCCACCGACGCGACCCCCTTCGACGCGGACCAGGACAGCACCTACACCAATGACAGCGAGGCCGAATCCGCACCGCCGCCCGCGCCGGGCGGCAGCGACGCCAGCTTCGGCGGCGCCGGGGGCTCGGGCGGCCGACGTGACTTCGACAATCCGGACCTGAACCTGGAGAACACGCTCAGCGAGGAAAAGACCCTGCGCGAGCACCTGGTCGAGCAGCTTCAGATGGAGACCGAGGACCAGACAGAACGGATGGTCGGCCTGTTCCTGATCGATTCCCTGGACGAGAGCGGCTATCTGCGCATTGACACCGACGAGGCCGCCGCTCAACTCGGCTGTGATGTGGCATCGGTCGATGCGATGCTCGCCAGGCTGCAGCGTTTCGAGCCGGCGGGCCTGTTCTGTCGGGACCTAAAGGAATGCCTCGCGCTGCAGCTGCGTGACCGCAACCGCTACGACCCGGCGATTGCGGTGATGCTCGACAACCTGGAGATGGTGGCCGAGCGCGATTTTGCCGGCTTGTCGCGGCTGTGCGGCGTCGACGACGAGGATATCGCCGACATGCTCGCGGATATCCGCGCCTGCAACCCAAAGCCGGCCTATGGCTTCGATGCGCCACCGGCGGCGGCGATCATTCCCGATGTGCTGATGAAGGTGCAGCCGGCGGGCGGCTGGCTGATCGAACTTAACCCCGACAGCCTGCCGCGTGTCCTGGTGAACGCCGCCTACTACGCGGTGGTCTCCAAGCAGGTGAAGGACCGCGCCGACAAGCAGTTCATCACCGAGCAGTATCAGTCGGCGAGCTGGCTGGTGAAGAGTCTGCACCAGCGGGCCACCACCATTCTGCGGGTCGCGACCGAAATCGTGCGCCAGCAGGACGGTTTCTTTGCCCACGGAGTCGGGCACATGCGCCCGATGGTACTACGGGACATCGCCAGCGCACTCGACATGCATGAGAGCACGGTCAGCCGGGTCACATCGAACAAGTACATCGCCACGCCCCGGGGCATGTTTGAGCTGAAGTACTTCTTCAGTCAGGCGATCAGCTCGTCGGCAGGGGGACCCGCCCATTCCGCCGAGTCGGTGCGCCACCGGATCAAGAGCCTGATCGACGCCGAGACCCCCGGCGCGGTGCTGTCGGATGACAAGCTGGTGGAGTTGCTGCGCGCTGAGAGCGTCGATATTGCCAGGCGTACAGTGGCCAAGTACCGCGAGGCCATGCGCATCCCATCCTCGGTGCAGCGCCGGCGACTCAAGGCACGGGCCGCCGCGAACCGCGAACGCGCCCCGGCATAGCGCGCCGAAACACAATTGAAATCAAGCCCTTCCGGGCCATGTGAATACAACCCTTTCGATGGGATAGGGGACCCGTTGACTCCCCGGGATGCCCCGCATATCTTCCGCCGCCTTCACGCACCGATCGCCTGAACCCGGGGGCACGGCCCCGTCGTTTCATAATCGGACCAGCCCTTACGCAACGATGCTTATCAGCGATTTCCTGACAGCCGATTCGATTCTTCCGGACCTGGATGCCAACAGCAAAAAGCAGGTCCTGCAGGAACTGGCACGCGCCGGTGCTGACGTGTCTGGCAGCAACCAGCGCCAGATCTTCGACATCCTGCTCGAGCGCGAGCGCCTTGGCAGCACCGGCGTGGGCGGTGGCGTTGCCATCCCGCACGGACGCCTTGCCGGTCTCGACCGGCTCTGTGGGGTGTTCGCCCGGCTCGCGAGGCCTGTCTCGTTCGAGGCGGTAGACGACCAGCCGGTCGACCTCGTCTTCATGTTGCTGGCACCCGAAGAAGCGGGCGCAGACCATCTGCGCGCCCTATCGCGGGTATCACGGGTTCTGCGCGACGGCGACGTATGCGCGCGGTTGCGCAACGCACCCTCGACAGAAGCGCTCGCCGACATCCTGCTGGAAAGCGAAAAGAGCCGCGCCGCCTGAGGCCGCGCGTCACGGTCAGTGGACGCTGACCGGCTCCAACCCGTTCTGCTTGATCATCGCGGCCGCGAGCGCATGCTCCGGCACAACGGCGATGTGGCTTCCCTCGGCGCGATGGATGGCATAGCCCTCGACGCCGTGCTCATCGACCACCTTGCGGATATACGCCATCTCTTCGAGGCCCAGCAGGGCCATCTCTTCGGGCGAGAGCGAGATCAGCATGCTGCGCCAATCGCTGGCGGGCGGGGCGTTGGTCGGTTCGTTCATCATTTCCTCCTTGCCGGGTCCCATTGCGGCGGCCCGGGGTCGGGTGGGTGGTGCCTTCAGGCCCCCGGCTTGGCGGGCTGAAGGTCGATGGTGGCGGCACCGTCGCCGCCGTCTGGCGCACCGGAAGAGATCTCGATCGTCTTGCTTCGGGTTTCGGGCAGCGGCCGGTTGAGGTCGATATGCAGCAGCCCCTTGTCGAGGCTGGCGCCCGTCACTTCGATTCCCTCGGCAAGGACAAAGGCACGCTGGAACTGGCGCGCGGCGATACCCCGGTGCAAATAGACCGTTTCCTCGTCTTCCGCCGCCTGGCGGCCACGGATGATGAGCTGATTGTCCTCGACCACGATGTGGAGATCGTCGAGCGCGAACCCGGCGACGGCCAGGGTGATACGCAGGCCGTTCTCGCCGATCTGCTCGATGTTGTAGGGGGGATAACCCTCGGCGGAACTCTTCGAGATCCGGTCGAGCACCTGCTCGAAATGATCGAAGCCCAGCAACAGCGGGGAACTGAAAAGCGAAACACGAGTCATGCCGCTCCTCCTTTTCGAAAGCGAGTGGCGGTGTACACTGTCTCGGAACCCGAAATCGGCATTCCGGCGCGGCGTCTGGCCCGTAGGCTGGCACGTGGCGCAATGGATTATTTAAGCTTTTTTGCCGTGCAATCAACCCGTTGCGGCCAAGCCGACGGCGGCGTGTATACTGCGCCGGGCCTAGGACAACCCGCAGCAAGGCGCCATGACCATCAAGCGACCCTCCCCGTTTGACCTCGATACGCTGCTCGGCAGCGGCCAGCCGCCGGTTGTGATCGGGCTGAACGCGGTGATCGTCTCGGTGGCCGAGGATGAGCCGCGAATTCTCACCGTGCACCGCGACCCGGCGGCGGACGCTGCATTGCCCTCGGGACCGTTCGACCCCCGCCGCCATCGCACTTTAGAACTCGGTGTGCGCGACTGGGTGGAGGCGCAAACCGGTATTTCGCTCGGGTATGTCGAACAGCTCTACACATTCGCCGACCAATACCGCGACCCGCGCGAACTGGCCGACGGCAACCGCGTTGCCTCGATCGGCTATCTCGCGCTGGTCCATGGCGGCACGCCGGGCGGCCAGGATGGCGCGACCTGGCGCAGCTGGTTCGACTATCTGCCGTGGGAGGATTGGCGCGCCGGGCGGCCGGCGGTGCTGGACGCCACCATTCTGCCGGGGTTGGAACGCTGGATCGAGCAGGCCCCGAACGGCGGCGAACGCACCGGGCGGCTCGACCGGGTCGCGATCACCTTCGGCGATGCCGACGCCGCCTGGGACGATGAGCGGGTACTGGAACGCTACGAACTGCTCTACGAGGCGGGCGTGGTCGCCGAGGCCGGCCGTGACCGCGCCGCGCGGCTTGCGCTGGGCGCTGATCCAGCCGACGCCGGGGCGATGCCCGATGCCACCGGGCCGGGCGAGGCGATGGCCCTCGACCATCGCCGCATCCTGGCGACCGCCATGTCGCGGCTGCGCGGCAAGATCAAATACCGCCCGGTGGTCTTTGAGCTGCTGCCCCCGGTGTTCACCCTGCTTCACATGCAGCGGGTCGTCGAGGCGCTGTCGGGCGTGCGGCTTCACAAACAGAACTTCCGCCGGCTTGCGGTGAGCGGCGGGCTGGTGGAGGACACGGGCCGGCTGGAGAAGCGCACCGGCGGCCGGCCGGCCGCGCTGTTCCGCTTCCGCCGCGACGTGCTGCGCGAGCGCCCGGCCCCCGGTGTTGGACTGCCAGCCCTGCGCGGCGACTGACGCCCCACCCGATTCCCGGCAGGTTTATGACAGGTCCTTGACATCGGACCCGCGCATTCCGAGTATGTGTCGTGGATATGCTCATGGTGAGCATAGCGTGCCACCGGAAGGCAGACCTCCATGGCTTTGGCAGACCCCCTGGAATACACCGCCGACATCGCGACGGGGACAGCTCCGTTCTATGACCGCGTCAAGCACGTCATTCCGGAGATCGAGTGGCCTGTCCACGCGCCATTCGTCGCCGAGATCAACCGGCTGAAGCAGGAACGCAACGCCGTGCTGTTGGCGCATAACTACATGACGCCGGAGATTTTCCACTGCGTTTCCGACATCCGCGGCGACTCGCTGGCGCTCGCGCGTGAGGCCCAGAACACCGACGCCGACGTCATCGTCATGGCCGGTGTGCATTTCATGGCCGAGACCGCGAAAATCCTGTGCCCAGAAAAGACCGTGCTGATCCCGGACGAGCGAGCCGGCTGCTCACTGGCGGAGTCGATCACGGCGGCCGATGTCCGGCTGCTGCGCGAGCGGTACCCCGGCGTGCCTGTGGTCACTTACGTCAACACCTCGGCGGCGGTGAAGGCGGAGTGCGACATCTGCTGCACGTCGGGCAACGCCAAGGAGGTCGTTGAGTCCCTCGGCGCAGACCGGGTCATCTTCCTGCCCGACGAATATCTCGCCAATTACGTCGCCCAGAACACCGATGTGGAGATCATCGCCTGGAAGGGCCACTGCGAGGTGCACGAGCGCTTCACCGGCGAGCAGATCGAATCCTATCGCGGGTCCGTCGACGGGCTGGTGGTCATCGCCCACCCGGAATGCCCGCCCGATGTACTCGACGCAGCGGACTTCGTGGGTTCCACCGCGGGCATGCAGAGTTACGTGCTGAACGAGCGCCCGGCCAAGGTGCTGATGGTTACCGAATGCTCCATGAGCGACAATGTGGCCAGCGGCAACGATGACATCGAATTCATCCGCCCGTGCAATCTGTGTCCGCACATGAAGCGGATTACCCTGCCGAAGATCCTTGAGAGCCTGAAAACCCTGTCGCCGGCGGTCGAAGTGCCGGTGGATGTGCAGGCGCGCGCGCGTCAGGCAGTCGAGCGCATGCTCGACGTGAAGCCGGCCTGACCTGATGACCCCGGCGCGGCTGCCCCCGCTGCTCTATGAGCAGGCGGTGCGTGCGGCGCTGCTGGAAGACCTCGGCCGCGCCGGCGACGTCACCACGGACGCGGTCATCCCCGAGCACAGCACCGCCCGCGCCACTATTCTCGCGCGACAGCCGGGCCGCATTGCCGGACTCGACGTGGCGCTGCTGGCGTTCCGCCTGCTCGATTCGGACATTGCCGCGGACATCGCGGTCGCCGATGGCGGCGATGTTGTAGCGGACGGCACGGTGGCGACGCTCAGCGGCAACGCGCGCGCCCTACTTACCGGAGAACGAGTCGCCCTCAACTTCCTCGGCCACCTGTCGGGCATCGCCACGGCGACCCGCGACATGATGGCGGCAGCGGGTGATTTTGCCGGCCATATCGCTTGCACCCGCAAGACCACGCCAGGCCTGCGCGCACTCCAGAAATACGCCGTGCGCATGGGTGGCGCGCTCAACCACCGCTTCGGCCTTGATGACGCCGTGCTGATCAAGGACAACCATATCGCGGTCGCGGGCGGCATTACCGCCGCAGTGGCGCGGGTACGTGGCCAGGTTGGCCACATGGTGAAGATTCAGGTCGAGGTCGATACCCTGGATCAACTGGACGAACTGCTGGCACTGGGCGCGGATGCGGTACTGCTGGACAACATGGCGCCCGAAGAAATGCGCGAGGCGGTCACCCGGATCGGCGGACGCATGATCGCCGAGGCATCCGGTGGCATCACACCCGACAGCGTTGCCGCCGTCGCCGCCTCCGGTGTGGACCTGATCTCGGTCGGCTGGCTGACCCACAGCGCGCCCAACCTCGATCTCTCCCTCGATATCGCGGTCGACGCTTAGTAGACCATCGCGGCCCGGGCGGCAGGCCCGGTGCGCCGCTGGTAGGTGCGCATTTCGTAGCCTGGGTGGCCGGCGGCAGGCGGCTCGGCACGGGCCGGCAGGGATTCCCATTCTGCCGGGCGCAGCAGTGGGAAATGCCCCGGCCCCTGCTGCGGCGCGTCGACCGAGGCGAGATACAGCCGATCGGCCCAGGGCAGCGCGAGATGGAAAATCTGTGCCCCGCCAATGACCACCGATTCGCGGGCGCCCAATCCCTTGGCGATGCGGGCGCAGACGTTGTAGGCGGCGCTGATCGTGGTGCGCACCATGACGTCGCGCGGAAAGAACCCCATGTCTCGGCTGATCACCACCGTGTCCGGCAGCGGCATGTTGCCGCGCAGTTGCTCATAAGTCTTGCGGCCCATGATCAGCGGCCTCCCCGCTGCCACATCGGCAAAGAGCTGACTCTCCACGGCGCCTGTCCAAGGCAGGCCCGCACCGCCGATCACGGCATTGCGATAGACGGTGGCGGCCATCGCCAGGTCCACGTCGCGACTCCTCCCTTGGTCTCATCCGCGCTGGTTACGGCCACGGTCCCGGCGCGGATCGGCGCGGCGGAAAAGTAAAAGGGCCGACCGTTACCCGGTCGGCCCTTTCTGGAAACTGGTGGAGCCACGGGGATTCGAACCCCGGACCTCTACAATGCCATTGTAGCGCTCTCCCAACTGAGCTATGGCCCCGTCGCCCGCTTTGGCGGGCAGGCTGGCGACCGTTTCCGGCGCGCCGAGCCGTCTATATAGACGCCCCCGCCCGCCGAACCAAGGCCGAAGCGTCACCGCACCGTCATCTCCTCAAGTGTCTTCTTCACCTTCTCGCTTGGGAACGATCGGCACGTCGTCCTCGTCGTCCATGTCTTCTTCGGCCTCGAGCAGATCGTCGCCGTCGTCATCGGCCTCAAGCGCGTCTTCGTCGTCGAGCGCCTCTTCCTCAGGCGGCTCGGCCTTCGGCTTCTCCGCCGGTGCCGGCTTAGGCGCGGCGGCGGTCCGGCGTGGCTTGGGCGCTTCGATCTTGAACTCTGCCTCACACTTGGGACAGATGATGGGCGTGCGATTCATGTCATAGAAACGCGCGCCGCAGCTCTGGCACGTCCGCTTCGTGCCCCATTCCGCTTTGACCACAGTGACTCCCTGGAAAGATTGCGGTGGTCCGAAGATTTCGCGGAGCCTTTTCCACGTTCCGCGCCCGTCTGTCAAAACGAAAAAGCACTGGACCGAGAAGCCGTGCGGACGCTGGCCTGTGCCTGGCCTGCGTGTTAGACCTCCCGCGCCTGCGCACAACCCTTTGCCGGAGCCACGACCATGAGTGCACCCGCCCCGATCCGACCGGCGATCGCGCGGCGCGCCGGACCCCTCACCGGCCGCGCGGCGGTGCCGGGCGATAAGTCGATTTCCCACCGCAGCCTGATGTTTGCCGCCCTGGCGGTCGGCGAGAGCCGCATCACAGGACTGCTGGAAGGCGAGGACGTGTTGTGCACGGCAGCGGCTATGCGGGCGCTGGGCGCGGAGGTCGCGCGCGACGATGCGGGAACTTGGCATGTGGCAGGCCGCGGCATCGGCGGACTGGTGGAACCGGTGGACGTGATCGACCTGGGCAACTCTGGCACCGCGGCGCGCCTGCTGTCAGGCGTGCTAGCCAGTCATCCCATTACCACCTTCGTGACTGGGGATGCGTCGCTGCGCTCGCGGCCGATGGACCGGGTCGCAGGGCCGCTAAGCCAGATGGGTGCGCGCTTCGTGACACGCGAGGGCGGGTTGTTGCCAATGGCGGTGCTTGGGACCGACGGGCTGGCGCCGATCCGCTACGAGCTGCCGGTCGCCTCCGCGCAGGTAAAATCGGCGGTGCTGCTGGCTGGGCTGAACACGGCGGGCGAGACCACCGTGGTGGAGCCGGCGGCCACCCGCGACCACACTGAGAAGATGCTGCGCTTCTTCGGCGCCGATATCCGGGTCGCCGAGATGGATGGTGGCGGCCGCGAGATCACCCTGGCCGGCCAGCCGGAATTCGCCGGCCGTGACCTTTCGGTGCCCGCCGACCCGTCATCGGCCGCCTTCCCGGTGGTGGCGGCCCTGCTGTCGCCTGGCTCGCGCATCGAGGTGCCGGGCTGCAGCCTCAACCCGCTGCGGGCGGGGCTCTATGAATGCCTCCGCGAAATGGGCGGCAAGATCACCGAGGCCAACCCGCGCGAGGATGGCGGCGAGCCGCTGGCGGACTTGACCGTTGAAGCATCCGAGCTGCGCGGCATCGAGGTGCCGCCAGAGCGTGCGCCGCGGATGATCGACGAGTATCCCATTCTCGCCATCGCAGCCGCCTACGCCGAGGGCACGACCCGGATGACCGGCCTGGCGGAGTTGCGGGTCAAGGAGACCGACCGGCTGGCCGCCACCGCCGCAGGCTTGGCTGCCTGTGGGGTCCAAGTGGAAGAAACCGCTGACAGCCTGGTGGTACATGGCTGCGGCGGCCCGCCGCCTGGCGGGGCGTTGATCCCGACCGAACTGGACCACCGGATTGCCATGTCCTTCCTGGTGCTCGGCACGGCCAGTGAGCAGCCAGTGCGGATCGATGACGCGCGCTGTATCGACACCAGCTTTCCTGACTTTGGCGGCATGATGGGCGCGCTTGGCGCTGATATCACCGAGGACTGCGACAGCGATGCTGCCTGACGCGCCGCTGGTCATCGCCATCGACGGCCCCGCCGCCGCCGGCAAGGGCACCTTGGCGCGCCGCCTGGCGGACGCGTATGGCCTGGCCTACCTCGACACCGGCCGGCTGTACCGCGCAGTCGCTGCCGCAGTGCTGCACCAGGGCGCCGACCCGGCTGACCCGCAGGTAGCGGAAGCCGCCGCCCGCGCCCTTCAGCCCGCCGCGCTGGAGGCGCCGAACCTGCGCGACGAGGCGGTCGGCAATGCGGCCGCCAAGGTGGCCACGATTCCAGCCGTCCGCGCCGCACTGCTCGACTTTCAGCGCGAGTTCGCCGCCGGCCCGCCAGAGGGAATGGCCGGGGCGGTGCTGGATGGCCGGGATATTGGCACCGTGGTCTGTCCCGATGCCCCGGTGAAGCTGTTTGTCACGGCCAGCCCGGAGGTTCGGGCCGACCGCCGGGTCCGTGAATTGGTCGCGCGCGGCGAGGCCGCGGACGCCGACGCCATCCTCGCGGACATCCGCGCGCGTGACCGCCAGGACGCGGAGCGAGCTGCCGCACCGCTCAAGCCGGCGCCCGATGCGGAGCAAATCAACACCGATGGCCACGACGCGGATGCGGTGTTTGCCATCGCGCAAGGGATCGTCGAGGCGCGGGCTCCGGGCGCGGGGATGCAAGGAAAACCTTGACCCCACGGGCCGAAACGCTATGACTCGCGGCCCGGACCGTCGCGCAGGACATTAACCGCGCGGCCCGGACACGCGATCTAGGAGCAATCATCATGGGCCGGCGCCCCCGGGCGGCCGGCCAAGCCGTGCGAGAGCACCGGCCGAGGGGCCGGTTCGTGCGCCTACCCTGTTCGATGAAGGTTTATACATGGCCGACCCCAATACCACTGCGACCCCGACCCCCGACTCCGGCGACGCGCTGCCGCCGATGGACGACTTCGCCAGCCTGCTCAATGAGACTCTGGGCGAGGACGACCGCTTCGAAGGCGCCGTCATCAAGGGCACCGTTGTTGCCGTCGATGGCGATACCGTCACCGTCGATGTCGGGCTGAAGTCAGAGGGCCGCGTGCCGCTGCGCGAGTTTTCCAGCGCCGGCGAAACCGTTGAGCTTCAGCCCGGTGACGAGGTCGAGGTTTTTGTCGAGCGCTACGAGGATCGCAACGGCGAGGTGGTGCTGAGCCGCGAAAAGGCGCGCCGCGAGGAGGCCTGGAACGTGCTGGAGAAGGCGTTCGCCGGCAACGACAAGGTCACTGGCGTGATCTTCGGCCGGGTCAAGGGTGGCTTCACCGTCGACCTCAATGGCGCCGTCGCCTTCCTGCCGGGCAGCCAGGTGGACATCCGCCCGGTGCGTGACATCACGCCGCTGCTGGGCACTCAGCAGCCCTTTCAGATCCTCAAGATGGACCGCTCGCGCGGCAACATCGTGGTCTCGCGCCGCCAGGTGCTGGAGGAGAGCCGCGCCGAGCAGCGCTCGGAGCTGATCAGCAGTCTGACCGAGGGCCAGGTGCTTGAGGGCATCGTCAAGAACATCACCGACTATGGTGCCTTTGTCGATCTGGGCGGTGTCGACGGCCTGCTGCACGTCACCGACATCTCCTGGAAGCGCATCAACCACCCGACCGAGGCACTGCAGATCGGCCAGACCGTGAAGGTCCAGGTCATCCGCTTCAACCCGGAGACCCAGCGCATCAGCCTCGGCATGAAGCAGCTGGAGGCCGACCCCTGGGACGGCATCGAGGCGAAGTACCCGGTGGGCACCAAGTTCAAGGGCCGCGTTACCAACATCACCGACTACGGCGCCTTCGTGGAGCTGGAAGCCGGTGTCGAGGGTCTGGTGCATGTTTCGGAGATGAGCTGGACCAAGAAGAACATCCATCCGGGTAAGATCGTCTCGACCTCGCAGGAGGTGGAGGTAATGGTGCTCGACGTCGATCCGGTGAAGCGGCGCATCAGCCTGGGTCTCAAGCAGTGCCTGTCCAACCCGTGGGAAGAGTTCCTCGACAACCACCCGGTGGGTGCTGAGGTCGAGGGCGAGGTCAAGAACATCACCGAGTTCGGCCTGTTCATCGGCCTGCCCGGCGAGATCGACGGGATGGTCCACACCTCCGACGTATCCTGGGAGCGCAGCGGCGAGGAAGTGCTCGCCGACTTCAAGAAGGGTGACACGGTCAAGGCCAAGATCCTCGATGTCGACGTCGAGAAGGAGCGCATCAGCCTTGGCATCAAGCAGCTCGGCGAGGATCCCTTCGCCAGCAGCACCTCGGAGCTGAAGAAGGGCGACATCGTCACCGTGACCGTTAAGTCGGTGACCGACGGCGGCATCGAGGTCGACATCGGCGACGGTGCGCCGGGCTTCATCCGCAAGTCCGATCTCAGCCGCGAGCGCAGCGAGCAGCGTCCGGACCGCTTCGCGCCGGGTGAGCGCATCGACGCCATGGTCACCCAGCTCGACCGCACGACGCGCCGTCTGCTGCTGTCGATCAAGCAGCGTGAAATCCAGGAAGAGAAGAAGGCGATGGCCGATTACGGCTCCGCCGACAGTGGCGCCTCGCTGGGCGACATCCTGGGCGCGGCGCTGCAGAAGGCCGAGGAAGAGAAGGCCCAGGCTGCCGGTGAGACCGACGCCGAGGATACGGCTGAGGCCGCGGCGGAAGCCGCGCCCGAGGCAGAGGCCGAAGCCGAGGCGGATGCCGAGGCCGGCGACGGCGAAACCGGCGAAAAGTCCGCCTGACCCGCTGGCGCGGTTGAATGGCGCTCGAGTCCGACGCGCTCATCGACCGGCGGCGGCTTAAACGCCGCCTGACTTTCTGGCGCGTGGTCGCCGTGCTGGCGCTTGTCGCCGGCATCGGCGTCCATGTTGCCGACCTGCCGGGCATCGGTGACGAGGACCATGTCGCCCGTCTGTCGGTTAGCGGCGTTATCTTCAATGACCGCGAGGTTCTGGGCGCCATTGCCCGCGCCCAGCGCGACGAAACCGTCCGCGCCCTGATCATTCATGTGGACAGCCCCGGCGGCACTGTTGCCGGCGGCGAGCAGCTATACCGCGCGGTCCGGCGCTTTGCTCAGGACAAACCGGTGGTGGCGGTGATGCAGGACGTCGCCACCTCGGCCGGTTATATGGTGGCGATCGCAGCCGACCAAGTGCTGGGTCAGCGCAGCACGGTGACCGGCTCCATCGGGGTGATCCTCCATGCGACCGACCTGTCGGGCCTGATGTCCAAACTGGGCATTACCCAGGAGGCAATCCGCAGCGGGCCGCTAAAGGGGGTGCCCTCGCCGTTTGAGCCACTGACCGATGAGGGCCGCGCTGCCACCGCCGCGGTGGTGCGCGACATGTACGCCATGTTCGTGGATATGATTGTGGAGCGCCGGGATTTGGACCGCGACGCAGTGCTGGCGATGGCGGACGGGCGTATCTTCACTGGCCGCCAGGCACTGGATGCCGGGCTGATCGACGGGATCGGCGGCGAGCGCGAAGCCCGGCGCTGGCTGGAAGGCCAGCGGGGCGTCGATAGCGACCTGCCGGTCCGCGACATCGACCCCGAGGACACAGCCGAGACCCTGCTCGAGGAGCTGGCGACCGGGGCTGGAAAAGCTTTGTTATCTGAACGGCTTAGTCTTGACGGTCTGATTTCCGTCTGGCACCCTCGGCAATAGGTTGGGTGGCGAGCGCCGTCCCGCCAGGGTGACGCCCGGCGCTATCGGGGTCAGAGGACCGGGGTGCTGAGATGACGAAGTCCGAACTGATCGCACGGCTGGCGGCCAAGAACCCGCATCTATACCAGCGGGACGTGGAGCGCATCGTCGCGACCATCTTCGACGAGATCGCGGCCGCGCTGTCTGAAGGCGACCGGGTTGAGTTGCGCGGCTTCGGCGCGTTCTCCGTCAAACAGCGCGACGCCCGTATCGGCCGCAACCCCCGCACCGGCGCCGCCGTACATGTGTCGGAGAAGTTCGTACCGTTCTTCAAGACCGGCAAGCAGCTGCGCGAGCGGCTGAACAACTAGACCGGCAGCCGCGCGCCGAACGCGCGGCGCCCGCAACCCGGACCCCGCCGCCATGCGCCTGATCCGCTGGCTCGTGATGCTCCCCTTCGCAGCCTTGGTGATTTCCTTCGCCGTCTCCAACCTCGAGTCGGTGACCGTGCGGCTACAGCCATTCCCGTTCGCGCTTGAAACGCCGCTCTATTTGCTGGTGCTGCTGGGAGCGCTGGCCAGCTTCTTCGTGGGTGCAGCTGTGGTGTGGCCGTCGGCTGTTGGCGCCCGCCGGCGCGCCCGGCGGGCTGCAGAACAGTCGGCTCGCGCCGAAGCAGAAGTCGGCGACCTCAAGCAGAAACTGGCGGCGGCGGAAGCCCGCGCCGAGGCCGCCAGCACGCCGCCGGCGCCGGCCGGCGCGCTGCTCGACCACGCACCGGCACCGAAAGACCAGTCTTAGCCGCCTGCGGCCCGCGCCTCGCGCGCCAGGATCGCCTCATAACGGCGGATGACCGCGCGCGCACGGTCAACGACCGGCACGTCGATCATCTTGCCTTCGAATACGACCGCCCCGACACCTTGGGCGTAGGCCTCGTCATAGGCGTCGATCATGCGCCGCGCGCTGTCGACGTCGGCGTCGGTGGGCCGGTGCACCTCGTTCAGCACGGTAATTTGTTTGGGGTGCACCCCGGCGGCGCCTGCGAAGCCCAGTTCGCGGGAGCGTTCGACGATGCCGCGGAACCCCTCGGTGTCATTGAAATCGGCAATCGAACCGATGAAACCTAGCGGCAGCACACCGGCGGCGTTGGCGACGATCACCGTCTGGATCTTCGGCACGTAGAGGGCATCTGATGACGCCGCCATCGAAAGGTCGGCGGAGAAATCCTCACCGCCGAGGGTCAGGCCGGCAATGCGGGGGCTGGCAGTGGCAATTTCCTGCATGCGCAGATAAGCGTCCGCGGTCTCGATCATGGCAACGAAACGGGTGTGGCCGAGGGGCAGGCCCTGGGCCTCCTCCATCTCGGTGACCACCTCGTCGATCAAGCGCACATGATCTGCGCCCGACAGCTTCGGTAGGGCCAGCGCATCGACCAGGGGCCCGACGCTGGCTTCGATGTCGCGCACCGCCAGCCGCCACGGCCGGTTGATGCGGACCACCACATCGGCACCACCGCGGCGCACCTTCTCAGCCGCCGCCGGCACCAGGGTGCGCGCCTCTTCCTTGGCGCTGGGGGCAATGCTGTCCTCGAGGTCGAGGATGATCGCATCGGCGCCACGGGTATGAGCCTTGTCGACGAAGCGGTCGACATTCACGGGCACGTAGAGCATGGAGCGCCAGCAGGGCAGCGCGCGGTCGGCGGTCATGGTTGATCTCCCTCGCGGATGACGCCGGCCTCTGCGAGACGCGGCAGGTCGTCGGCGTCGACGCCGACTTGGCCGAGGATTTCGGCATTGTGTTCGCCCAGTTCCGGCGCCGGGCGGCGCAGTTTCCCTGGCGACTGGGACAGCCGGGGAATCACGTTATGCATGGCGACACGGCCCAGCGCCGCGTCAGGCATGTCTACGGCGACCTCGCGCTCTTGGAAGTGAAGGTCGTCCTCCATCTGGGACACATCATAGACCGGCGCTGCGGTGATGCCCTCCCGGTCGAAGATCGCGACATTTTCTTCCAGGGTGCGCTCAGCCATCCAGGCGCGCACCAGCGGGTCGAGCACGTGGTTGTTCTTGATCCGAAGTTCGTTGTTGAGAAAGCGCGGATCCTCGATCAGGTCCTCGCGGCCCATGGCGCGGAACAGCCGCTCGGCCATGGTCTGCATCGACGCGGACATGGAGATCCACTTCCCGTCCTTCGACTGGTAAACCCCGCGCGGCGCGGCGGTGTGGGACTGCGACCCGGTCCGCTCCTTGACCCGGTTGGTCAGCCGATAGTCCATGATCTGCGGCCCGAGCGTGGAGAAAATAGGCTCGAGCAGAGACAGGTCGATTTCTTGGCCCTCACCGGTGGCATCACGGTGGCGCAGCGCAACCATCACGCTGAACGCGCCATAGAGGCCAGCGATCATGTCTGCCAGCGCCAGCGGCGGCAGCACTGGCTCGCGGTCGGCAAAGCCGTTCACCGCCGCGAAGCCTGACATCCCCTCCACCAGCGAGCCGAAGCCTGGGCGGTGGCGGTAGGGCCCGGTCTGGCCCCAGCCAGAGATGCGCACCAGGATCAGGCTGGGATTGGCGGCCTTCAGGGTCTCGGGCGGGAACGCGGTCTTTTCCAGGGTGCCGGGACGGAAATTCTCGATCAGCACGTCAGCGGTGCCGACCAGCTTGAGCAGCAGGTCGGCCCCCTCGCCGCTGCGCAGGTCGAGGGTCACGCTCTTCTTGTTACGGCCATAGACCTTCCAGGAAATGTTCTCGCCTTCGACGGTCCAGTGACGCAGCGGGTCGCCTTTCACCGGATCCTCGATCTTGATCACCTCGGCGCCGAAGTCGGCGAGCTGCAGGCTGAGCATGTTGCCAGACACAAGCCGGCTGAGATCGAGCACGCGCACGCCATCGAGCGGGCATGCCGCATCGGGCTCAAACTGCTTGAAATGCAATTTCTCGGTCATCGGGGGAGGGCAGGAGGTTACAGGGGCCGTCGGATTTGGTAGCACAGGCCGCGCGCCACCGACAACGCCATGCCAGCAGAGGAGCCGTCATGTCCCGCAACGATCCCGCCGCCCGCATCTTCTGCGCCCTCGATACGCCGGACGTCGCCCGTGCCGCGGACTTGGCAGGTCGGATCGGCGCACATGCCGGAGGCATCAAGCTTGGCAAGGAGTTCTTCGTAGCGAACGGCCCTGAAGGCGTGACCCGGGTAATGGACGAAGCTGGCGGCGGCCGGCGACTGTTCCTCGACCTCAAGCTGCACGATATCCCGAACACGGTGGCCGGCGCGGTCCGCTCGGCCGCGACGATGGCGCCCGACTTCATGACCGTGCATACCGCGGGCGGCCCGGCGATGCTCCGCGCCGCCGCTGACGCCGCGCATGAGGCGGCGGTTAAGTCCGGCGTGCCGCGCACGGCGATCCTCGGGGTCACCGTGCTGACCAGCCTGTCGGCCGACGACCTGGCCGCGGTCGGCATGGACAGCGATATGGACAGCGCGGTTAAGCGTCTGGCTCTGCTGGCTCAGGAGTCGGGCTGCGACGGGGTGATCTGCTCACCGCGGGAAATCGCCCTGCTGCGGGAGGCTTGCGGGCCGGACTTCATCCTCATGGTCCCCGGGATTCGCCCCGATTGGTCCGCGAGCGGCGATGACCAGAAGCGGGTCACCACGCCGGCGGAGGCGGTGGCGCTGGGCGCGGACAGCCTGGTTATTGGCCGACCCATTACCGCTGCCGACGATCCGGCGGAAGCCGCAGCCCGGATTGCTGCAGAGATCGCCAGCACCGCCACGGCAGCATGACAACGCAGGTCAAGATATGCGGCATCAACGCGCCGGATGCGCTGGAAGCGGCGGTTGACGGCGGGGCGGCATTTGCCGGCTTTGTCTTCTATCCGCCGTCGCCGCGTGCGGTGACCCCTACCCAGGCCGCAGCGCTGACCGCGGCTGCGCCGAACGGCATCACCACCGTAGGCTTGTTTGTCGATCCGGACGACGCGGCCCTGGAGGCAGCGCTGGCAGAGGCCCGTCTCGACATGATCCAGTTGCACGGCCACGAGACGCCCGAACGCACTGCCGCAGTGCGTGCGCTGACAGGGCGGAAGGTGATGAAGGCGCTTGGTATTGGTACGGCGGCCGACCTTGACGCGGCAGCGGACTATGCAGACGCCGCCGACTGGCTGATGTTCGACGCCAAGCCCCCGACGGACCGGGACGACGCCCTGCCTGGCGGCAATGCAATCAGCTTTGACTGGGACCTGCTGGCAGGTCGGCAGTGGGATAAGCCCTGGATGCTGGCCGGTGGACTGGACGCAGAGACGGTAGCCGATGCGGTGCGGCGCAGCGGTGCGGCCGTCGTTGACGTGTCATCGGGCGTCGAGCGCGCCCGCGGCCGTAAGGACCCGGCACTGATCCGGCACTTCATCGACGCCGTGCACGCCTTGTGATCACCCCGTATCTCCTGTATTCAGCGGGTTTCCCCGCTTTCGGACCCCTGACATGAACAGCAGCGTACCCAGCCCGAACAGTTTCCGCGGCGGCCCGGACCAGGATGGCCATTTCGGTATCTTCGGCGGCCGCTACGTGGCCGAGACGCTGATGCCGCTGATCCTGTCGGTCGAGGCAGCCTACGAGGAGGCACGCGCGGACCAGTCATTCCGCGATGAGCTGGACTACTACCTCGCCCACTATGCCGGGCGGCCGAGCCCGCTCTATCTGGCGCAGCGGCTGACCGACCATTTCGGCGGCGCGCGCATCTATCTCAAGCGCGACGAGCTGAACCACACCGGCTCGCACAAGATCAACAACGTGCTGGGACAGATCCTGCTGGCCCGGCGCATGGGCAAGGGCCGCATTATCGCCGAGACCGGCGCGGGCCAGCATGGCGTGGCGGTGGCCACCGTCTGCGCTTTGTTCGACCTGCCGTGTACGGTCTACATGGGTGCCACCGACGTGGAGCGGCAGCAGCCCAACGTCTTCCGCATGCGCCTGCTGGGCGCCGAGGTGAAGCCGGTGACCGCCGGTTCGGCGACGCTGAAGGACTCGATGAATGAGGCCCTGCGCGACTGGGTGGCCACGGTGGAGGACACCTTCTACATCATCGGCACGGTCGCCGGGCCGCATCCTTATCCGGCAATGGTGCGCGACTTCCAGTCGGTAATCGGCCGCGAAACCCGCGAGCAGATGATGCAGGCCGAGGGCCGGCTGCCCGACAGCCTGGTCGCCTGCATTGGCGGCGGGTCTAACGCCATGGGCCTGTTCCACCCATTCCTCGATGAACCGGACGTGCGCATGATCGGCGTTGAGGCAGCGGGCCGGGGGATCGAGACCGGTGAGCACGCGGCCTCGATCACAGGCGGTCAGCCCGGCGTGCTGCATGGCAACCGCACCTACCTGCTGCAAGATGACGACGGCCAGATCACCGAGGCGCACTCGATCTCGGCTGGCCTTGATTATCCCGGCATCGGGCCGGAACACGCCTGGCTCAACGATATCGGCCGAGTCGAGTACGCGTCTGCGACCGACGAGGCGGCACTCGACGCGTTCCAGCTCTGCGCCCGGCTAGAGGGCATTTTGCCGGCGCTGGAGCCGTCTCATGCACTCGCGCATGTGGCGACCATCGCGGGCGATCTGCCGTCCGACCACCTATTGGTGATGAACATGTGTGGCCGGGGCGACAAGGATGTGTTCGCCGTCGCCGCCGCGCTGGGCGTCGACCTATGAGCGGCAGCCGCATTGCCGGGCGTTTCGCCGATCTGCGCGCCGCAGGGCGTGGCGGGCTCGTTACGTTCTTCACCGCCGGTGACCCAGACCTGGAAACGTCGCTCGAGATTCTGCGCAGCGCGGTTGCCAACGGCGCGGATATGATCGAGATCGGCATGCCGTTTACCGATCCGATGGCAGATGGGCCGGCGATCCAGTTGTCTTCACAGCGGGCGCTGCGCGCTGGCGTGACCCTGCCCAAGACCCTTGACCTGGTGCGCGCATTTCGCGCCGAGGACCCGGACACGCCGCTGGTGCTGATGGGCTACTACAACCCTATCTACCGATATGGCGGCGCGGCTTTCGCGCGGGACGCGGCAGAGGCCGGGATTGATGGCGTGATCCTCGTTGATCTGCCGCCCGAGGAACATCACGAGCTTCTCGACCCACTGCGTGCAGCTGGCCTTGACCTGATCATGCTGGCCACGCCGACCTCTGATGACGCACGCCTGCCGCGCATCGTCGAGAATGCCAGCGGCTTCGTCTATTATGTGGCGATCCTCGGCATCACGGGTACTCGCTCCGCCGCGGCGGATGCGGTACGGGATGCGGTGTCGCGGATCCGAAACCACACCGACCTGCCGGTCGGCGTCGGTTTCGGCATCAAGACTGCCGCGCAGGCGGCGGAGATCGTCGCCTCGGCGGACGCCGCGGTGGTCGGTTCGGCGCTGGTCCAGGAGATCGCCGGGCGGATTGACGCGGACGGTCGGCCCCAGGCCGGACTGGTCGAGGCGGTGGGCGCCAAGGTGGCGGAACTGGCCGGCGGCGTGCGGTCGGCGCGCAGCGGCGGGTAAGGGAGCGGCACATGAACTGGCTGACCTCATTCGTCAGGCCCAAGATCGCCACCCTGCTGGGCCGCCGCGACGTACCCGACGACCTGTGGCACAAGTGCCCAGCCTGCGAGCAGATGATCTTCCATCGTGAGCTCGACAAGCATCTCTATGTCTGCCCGCATTGCGGCCACCATATGCGGCTGCCGGCGCGCAAGCGGCTGACCTTCCTGTTCGACGAAGGCGCGTTCACCGAGGTGGAGCTGCCGCAGGTGCCGACGGACCCGCTGCGCTTCCGGGACTTGCGCCGCTACAGCGACCGTCTGAAGGAAGCCCAGACCAAGACCGAGCTAGACGACGCGGTCATCGTTGCCCATGGAAAGATCGGCGGTCATGAGGCGGTCGCTGCTGTGTTCGATTTCAGCTTCATGGGCGGCTCCATGGGCATCGCGGTGGGCGAGGCGCTGCTCACCGCCGCCAAGCTGGCGAAACTCCAGGACGCGCCGCTGATCGCATTCTCCTCTTCGGGCGGCGCGCGGATGCAAGAGGGCATCCTGTCGCTGATGCAGATGCCGCGCACGACGCTGGCGGTGCGCCAGGTGAAGGAAGCCGGGCTGCCTTACATTGCTGTGTTGTGCGACCCAACCACCGGCGGCGTGACCGCGTCCTTCGCGATGCTGGGCGATATCGCCATTGCCGAGCCCGGCGCGGTGATCGGCTTTGCCGGCACCCGGGTGATCCAGGAGACGATCCGAGAGCAGCTGCCTGATGGCTTCCAGCGCGCCGAGTATCTGCATGAGCACGGCATGGTCGATATCGTCGTAAAGCGTGGCGAGATGCGCGACACCCTGGCCCGGCTGATCGATCTGCTCCGCAATCCGCGCCAGGGCCTGCCAGCGGTATCGGCGGAAGAGGCCAGCGGCGACGGCGAATCGGCCGCCCCACCCGCTTGACCGGCCCCGCGGCGGCCGCCGCGCCCAGCGAGACCGTTCTCGAACGGCTGAACCGGCTGCATCCCAAGCTCATCGACCTGTCACTTGGCCGGATCGAGCGGCTCTTGGAGCGTCTCGGCCGGCCCCAGGACACGCTGCCGCCGGTGATCCATGTCGCGGGCACCAATGGCAAGGGCTCGGTGGTGGCGATGCTCCGCGCGGCTTTTGAGGCTGGCGGTCTGCGCTGCCACGTCTATACCTCGCCGCATCTGGTGCGGTTCCACGAACGCATCCGCGTGGCCGGCGATCTGATCAGCGAAGAGGTGCTCTACGAGACCCTGATCGACTGCGAGACCGCGAATGACGGCGCGCCGATTACCTATTTCGAGATCACCACGGCGGCGGCGCTGCTGGCTTTCTCACGCACCCCGGCCGACGTGACCCTGTTGGAAGTTGGGCTTGGCGGGCGCTTCGATGCGACCAACGTGGTCGACCGCCCAGCGCTGTGCGTCATCACCCCGGTCTCGATGGACCATATGAGCTATTTGGGCGACACCTTGGAAGCCATTGCTTTCGAAAAGGCCGGCATCTTGAAGCCCGGCGTGCCCGCCGTAATCGGCCGCCAGGTACCGGCCGCCGCCGCCGTGATTGCGGCGCGGGCCGCCGAGGTTGGCGCGCCACTGTTGCGGCTGGGCACCGAATGGTCGGTCACGCCGGCGGCCGGCGGTTTCCGCTATGACGGGTCGGATTGGCCCGCGCCCTCCCTGCCCGGCGCGCACCAGGTCGACAATGCGGGCACCGTGCTGGCCTGCCTCGACGCGGTGCCCGACCTGCGCCCGGACGGCGCGGCGATCCGCCGTGGCCTTGCCGCCGTCGATTGGCCTGCGCGGCTGCAGCGGCTGACCCGCGGCCCCCTGGCCGCCAGCCTGCCGGCGGGCTGGGAGCTTTGGCTCGACGGTGGCCATAACCCCGCCGCCGGGGCGGCGCTGGCGCATACCCTGGATGGCTGGACAGACCGTCCGGCGCATTTGGTCATCGGCATGATGGGGGCGAAGGATCCGCACGGCTTCGCGGGACCACTGCTGACACGCGCGGCCTCGGCGCGCGCGGTCGACATCCCGGGCTACGAGAACGCGATGCCGGCAGGCGACCTTGCCGTGGCCCTCAACGTGACGGCCTGTACGAGCATCGCCGAAGCGCTGCTGGCGATTGCGGCCGCGGGCGGACCACCGGGCCGTATCCTGATTTGCGGGTCGCTCTACCTGGCCGGCACCGTGTTGCGGACGAACAGCTGAGCTGCGGCGCCTAGAGCTCGGACTCGACCCACTCGACGAGCTGGCCCTTCGGCACCGCGCCGACCTTGGTGGCGGCGAGCTGGCCGTCCTTGAACAGCATCAGGGTGGGAATACCGCGCACGCCGTACTTGCTCGGCGTTTCCGGGTTCTCGTCGATATTCACCTTGGCGATGGTGACCTTGCCTTCCATCTCCGAGGCCATCTCCTCGAGCGCCGGGGCGATCTGCTTGCAGGGACCGCACCACTCAGCCCAGAAATCGACAATAACGGGGGCGCTGGCCTTGAGGACGTCCTCCTCGAAAGAGGAGTCGCTGACTTCGATGACACTCATGGAACTGTTCCCGGCAATGATGTTGGCGGCCCCGGGGCCGCAAAAGGCGTGCATCGATATATGACGTGTCGCCGGGGCCGCTTCAAGGCGCGTGCCGGTCGAGCACCGTATCCGGCGCCGGCATCAGCAGCGGCACGTCGGTCCACAGCAGCGCACAACGCACCGCGCGGTCCGGATAGATGCCCCGCAGCAGCGCCCGATAGGCCGCCAGCTGGCGCAGATAGGCCGCCGGCGCTTCTGCGGCCTCGGCCGGCGGGGTCCGCCCGGTCTTGAAGTCGATGACATGGACCGCGTCATCCACCACATGCAGCCGGTCGATCCGACCTGACATGACCACCGTACCAACCCGCCCGATCAGCGGCACCTCGGCCATCGAGCCGGGCCCGAACAAGGCAGCGTAGGCCGGGTCCCGCAACACCGCCAGGGTCTGCGCCAGGGCCGCGCTGGCCTCGTCCGCCGACAGGCCATGGCCCGCTTGTGCCATCAGGCGCGCGCCCGCGTCATCACGTGCAGCATCGTCGAGTGGCGCCAGCACTTCCAGCAGCCGGTGCACGAAACGCCCGCGCCGGTAGCCTGCGCCGGCATCGCCAGCCAGCGGCGACGCGGGTGCCGGGGCCTCGGCGGCTGGACGCGACGGGAGCAAAGGCCGCGGTGGATCTGGCTCTGCCGCCGGCAAGGCCCGGGCCCAATCAGGCAGCGGCGGCGGGGCCTCGCTGCCAGGTAACGCCGGTGCTTCGGGGGCAGGCGCGTTTTGCGGGTCGGCGAGGACGTAACCGGGGCCGCTCCAGCCCGCCACCGCCAGACCACACGCGGTGGCCGCCGCCGCATCGGCCGCCATCTCCATCTCGGTCTCCGCTGCCCCCGCTTGGGCCATACCGGCCTCCACCAGCCGATACCAGCAGTCCTCGGGCGGCGCGTTGCGGGTCTGCCAGCCGCCAATGCACAGCATGTCCTCCGCGCGGGTCAGTGCGACATAGAGCAGGCGGCGATGCTCCTCGGCTTGCCGGCGCGCGGCGGCGCTGCGCAAGTCGGGGCAAGCGCTGTCGGCATGGGCGGCGCGCGGCGGCCACAGGGGCGGCGCGCCACCGTCGGGCCAGAACAGCCGGTTGCGTATCTGCGGCGTTTGCATGGTATCCGGCAGGATCACTACCGGGGCCTGCAGCCCCTTGGCGCCGTGCACGGTCATGATGCGCACCTCGTCGCGCACCGCCTGCTCCAAATCGCGCTTGATCTCCGCCCGGCCTGCCGCCACCCAGTGCAGGAAGCCTTGCAGCGAGGGGACATTGGCGCGCTCATAGAGTTCAGCAAGCGCAAGGAACTCGTCGATGGGATCGTTGGCCTCCGGCCCCAGGCGTTGCAACAGCTTCTGCCGGCCCCGCCCGGCACCCAACAGTTCGGCGTAGAGATCAAAGGGGGAGACGAAATCGGCGCGGGCAAGCAGGGCCGATAGGGCGTCTTGGGCCGCCGCTGCCTTCGGATCGTCCGCAGCGGCAGACGCCAGCCGGCGCCACAGGGACGCCTTTCCCCGGCCGTGGCAGAGCGCAAACAAGTCGTCGTCATCAAAGCCGAAGAGCGGACTCTTCAGCACTGTTGCCAGCGTCAGGTCGTCGTCCGGCATCAGCAGGGCCTGACCTAGCGCGATCAGATCCATCACGGCGATTTGTTCGCTCAGCACCATGCGGTCGACCCCCGCGACTGGCACGTCGCAGGCCTTGAGCGCGCGGACCAGTTCCTCGACAAAGCCGCTACGCCGTCGCACCAGCACCATGATGTCTCCGGCCCGCATGGCGCGTCCCTTCGCGGGCAAGGGCTCTTCGTCGTCGATCCAGCGGCGAATGCGTCCGGCGATGACGCGGGCCAGCCGCGCCTCGGCCGACTGGGCGGCATGGCGGGTGACCGGCGGGCTCCAGGCCGGCGTGTCCGGCGCGGGCAACGGCGCGACCGGTGGCCACATTTCAACCCGGCCAGCCTCGCCCTCGCGTACACTTTCATGATGGACGGGCGCGTCGTCCGCGCTCAGCCCGTCGCGCGCGGGCGACCCGGCGAACACCGCATCAACCAGGCGCAGCACGGCCGGCACAGACCGGAAGGAAACCGTGAGGTCGACCGGTGTGAAGGTGCCACCGCCGGCGGGCACGCGGTCGGCGAAGCGGTCGCGCATACCGCGGAAAGCATCCGGGTCGGCGCCCTGAAAGCTGAAGATCGACTGCTTTTCGTCGCCCACGGCGAACACGGTGCGCGTGCCCTCGCGCGCACCCTCACCAGCGAAAAACTCGTCGCTGAGGGCAGCGACCACCGCCCACTGGTCCGGGTTCGTGTCCTGCGCCTCGTCTACCAGGATATGGTCGATGCCACCGTCAAGCTTGTAATGCACCCAGGAAACACCGCCGTCGCGGTCCAGTAGGTCCCGGGTCGCCAGCACCAGATCGTCATAGTCCAGCAGGCCGCGCGCGGATTTGGCCGCTTCATAGTGCTCCAGGACCCGTGCGCCGAGGCGCAGTGCGGCGGCGCTGGCGGCGGCAACCGCAGCGCTGTCGCGGTGGCGCTGCGCCGCCCGCACCCGCTCCGCCTCGTCGGTGAGGATGCCGCGGACCTGGGGCGCGGCATCTGCTACGGGATTGGTCGCGAGTGTTTTCCGCACCGTCCCGCTGCCAGTGAGGTATTGACCGACATAGTCGTCCCAGCCAGCGGCGCGGGCCTTCGCATCCCTGTCGAGCCAACCGATGATGGCCTGGCCGCGATTGGTGTCCGTACTGCTGCCCTTGGCGAGCGCCTCGGCGGCTTGGCGCAGCCCCGCAGCGTCGAAAGCGTCTTCGGCACAGGCATCAGCCAGCAGACTGTCGGGGGTTTCACCGGAGGTAAGGCCGAGGGCAGCGTATTGCGCCACCACCGCGCTTTCGACGCCGCCTTGCAAAGTGCGGCGCAAGGCAGCCCGGCCATACACCAACTCCCCCATCAGATTGCGGAAGTCGTCCGCATGCAGCCAGCCGCTAGCGGTCGCGAGACTGTCGGCCAGCGCCGTATCGGCGCCGCGATGGGCGGCAGCGACCACCGTCTTCTGCGCCTCGTCGAGGAGTTCGGCGGCGGTGCGATCATCCAGCACCTCGAAATGGGGTGCGAGCCCAGCCTCCAGCGGAAAGCGCTTGAGCAGCGCCTGACAGAAGCTGTGAATGGTCTGGATGCGCATGCCACCGGGCACATCGAGCACCCGGGCGAACAACCGCCGCGCCTCAGCGCGTAGCGCCTCGTCCACCGGCTGATCGCTCAGGGTTAACAGCTGCCGGTCAAGCGCATCAGGCGGCGCGATAGCCCAGGCGGCAAGTCGCTGGTTGAGGCGGTTTGCCATCTCCGCCGCAGCGGCCTTGGTGAAGGTCAGGCAGAGGATACGCTCTGGCGCAGTGCCGCCGAGCATCAGGGCCAGGACCCGGTCGGTCAGAACCTTTGTCTTGCCGGTACCGGCAGACGCCGCGACCCAGGCTGAGGCGCCGGGCGCAGCAGCCGCGCGCTGCGCCGCGTCAGCGGCCGCGATGCGCGGGTGGCTGGTCATTCGCCGCCTTCCGCAGCCGACCACTCGCGCAGCCGCGCCAGATGGTCGTAGTCACCGTAGGGCGGGGCCTTGTCTGGCCGGGGCTGGCAGAGATAGGGAGTATCGGGGTCGTCGAAGGCGGCGACCAGCGCAGCAAGCCCGTCCAGTGATTCCGCCGCGAGCGTGGTTACATGTGCCTCTTCCGCCGTGTCCTTCGGCGGTTTTACCGGATGCACCTTACCGGGCGGATCGCCCCCACTGAGCCGCCAGAACGCCAGCGCAGACACTGCGCCGCCTGCCGCATCGCCGAAGCCGCCGCGAGTGGCGATTGCTGCTTCCAGCGGCAACTGCGGGGAGAAGCCGGCATTGGTGTCCGGGCCAGTGGGCACCCGGCCGGTCTTGTAGTCGACGATGGCGATGCTGCCATCGTGCCGCGCCTCGATCCGGTCGGCCTTGGCGGTCAGACGAAACGGCCCGCCGGGCGCGTCCATCTTGATCTCGCCCTTCGCCTCGCTGGCCAGTGCCGTGACAGTCTGCCGATGGCTGCGCTCGTGAACGATGAACCAGGCGGCGATCCGCGCGAAGCGCGGCCACCAGAAGGCCATGACGCCGGGCATCGCGCGCAGCGGCTCGAAGACCTCCGCCCCGATATGCAGCAGCTTGGCCTCAGCGTCATCGGGCAAGTCATCTGGCCAGGATTCCGTAAAGCGCTCCAACGCGGCATGAATCAGGTTGCCGTAGTCCGACGCTTCGGGCTGACGGTCGATCGGCTCAAGCGGCCGCAGCCCCAGGATGTCGCGGGCATATACCGCATAAGGATCGCGCATCCAGCGCTCCACACCGGTCACTGAAAGGCGGCGCGGCCGGGCGGCGACCGGGGGGCGCGGTTCCGGGGGCGGCGACGGCACAGGCGCCCCGCTATCGTCCAGCGCCGCCTGCCAATGCAGCAGGTCGCTGCCAGCGCCGGTATCGACGTCTGCATCGTGCGCCCGCAAGAACGCTTCGAGGCGCAACAGCCAGCGCGACGGTACGGTGGGCGTGCCCTCCACCCGGGTGCTGCGGGTCAGCAACACCTCACGCGCACAGAAGGCCTGGACGAAGTCGTGGGCTGACAGACCCACCCGCCGCTCCGCTGGCGGCAGGCCGAAGCGGGCGCGCATCTGGCGGCTCATCCAAGGATCAGTCTCCGGTTCCGGTGGCCAGGTCCCCTCGTTGAGTCCGCCGAGGATCATCAGATCCGCGCGCTGCAGCCGCGCTTCCAGCGCACCCCAGATGAACAGTCGGGGGTGCCGGTCGAAGTTGGGCCGGACGGTCTGACCACGCAGAAGCGCCTGTAGCAGCCCGGCATAGTGGCGACCCGACAGCGGCGGCAGGCTGCCCGCCGCGTCGAGCAATTCGCTGACGAAACCATGTGCGGCCTCGCCGGCGTCGCCTGCCCAAAGTCGTGCGGCGCCATCTCCGTCGGGCCCCGCGGCCAGCGCCTCGGCGAACGCAAGGTGGTTACGCAGCAAATCGGCAAGGCGTGCGGTTGGCGCGTCCATTGCTGCGGTGAAACTGGCGGACGCTTCCGCAAGGTTAGCGACCAGTTGCCCGAGATCCTGCCGTTCGCCGTCCGGCAGTTCAGCCGCTCCTACCGCCGCAGCAAGCCCGTCGAAGCCAGGCGCCGGACGCGGCCCGCGCAGGAGCCGGCGCTCGAGCAACCGTACCCGGGCGCGCAAGCTGCCCGCCTCGGCACCACCCTGAGCGATCGGATGTTTCAACAAGGCGAGCAGCGGCACCGGCGCAAACCGTTCCGCCGCCGCCACCGCCGCCAGCCGCAGAAATACGCCAGGCGGCGTATCGGCCAGCGCCCGGCCGGCGGAATCATCCGCTTCGACACCAAAACGGCGCAGCTCAGCCGTGACCCGCCGGGCCAGCGCCCGATCGGGTGTGACCAAGGCACAGGTCTTGCCGGGCGCTTCCAGCGCCTCACGCATGGCGAGGGCAATGACAGCTGCCTCTTCGCGCGGGGCGGGGCAATCAATACGCGTCACATCGGCCATTGCGCCCTTGATGCTGAGATCGGCAGTGCGCCAGGCGCCGGTGGTCTCGGCCGGGCGCATCGCCTCGGCCGCCAGCCGGGCCCGCGCCGCCGGGGTGACCGGCAGGCGCGCTCGGGTGACGGCGTCGGATGCCCAGTCCGCCACCGCATCGGGCGTGGTGCCGAGGCTATCGAGCAACCGCCGCATGCCAGACTGAGGATGGGTTTCGGGCAGACCTGAGTCGGTGTCGGCGGTCTCTCTAGGATCGAGGCCCGGCAGCACCACGCAGCCATTGGATAGCCTGGCGACCACGTCGAGCAACTCAGCCGTAGCAGGGATGCTGCCGGTCGAGCCAGCGGCGATGACCGGGTGCGCCGGTGGCGCGGCACGCCAAGCGGCCGCCTGGCGTTCGAGCAGGCGATTGCGCCGCGCAGCCGGGTCCATCACCCCCATTTCCGCCAGCGCATGGGGCCAGTGCTCGGTGACGATGCGCAAGAAATCGAGCGTCACCTGCCAATGCTCGGCGAACTCGCCGGCCAGTTCCGCCAGTCGCGCAAAGTCGATTCGTTCGGTCTGAACGCTGTCGAGCAGGCTGGCGAGCGCGGCAGCAAGACGCGCTGCCTGGTCGTGGCTCGGCGGTCCGCCGGCGCCAAACCGCGCCCCGGCAGCCAGGACCAGCTGGGTCAGCATCAGCTGGCGGCGCAAGGGCGTGACCGCCGGCGGCAAGTCGTCCGCCATACCGGCAAAAGCGCCGTCAGCGAGCAACTGTTCCTCGTCGACATCGCCGAGCGGCCAGAGGCGTGGCAGCAGCAGCGGGCGGCCCTCGGACAGACGCAGGAAGGCATCTGCCAGTGTGCGACAGGCGCGACGTGTCGGCAGCAGGACCACGGTACGCGCGAGCGCCACGTCATCATCGGCCCGGTCAAGCAGGCCGGCGGCGAGGGCGTCGGCGAAGGGCACGCCGGCGGGGACGCTGAAGACAGTCGCGGCGGGCTTGCCGCCTACCATACGAAGTCGTTTGGGCTGCCCCGCCTGAGGATGGCCTCCGCCGGGGCGATGGCGTCAGGCGTGCCCACATGCAGCCAGATACCATCATGCACCACAGACCACAGGCGCTCCGCCTCGATCGCCTTGTCGTAGAGGACGTTGAGCGAGAAGGCGCCAGAGGGCGCGTCCTCAAACAGCCGTGGATGCAGGATCTGCACCCCTGTGAACACGAAAGGGGCGACCTCGCGCTCCCGGCGCCGACGGGTCTGGCCGCATGGGTCGAGGACGAAGTCCCCCGGCCCCCGGTAGTCCTCACAACGGGCGGTGGGATAGACCAGCAGTAGCGCGTCCATGCGGTCATCGTCCCACTGCTCAGCGAGGCGCGTCAGTCCGGGCGTCGCCCCGTCAAGCCAGAGCGCATCGCCGTTGACCACATAGAACGGATCATCCCCGAGAAGGGGCAGCGCGTTGGCGACCCCGCCGCCGGTCTCAAGCCGGTCCTTCTCATCGGAGATCGAGACCGACAGATCGGACCGTCCGGCGAGGTGGTCCGTGATCTGCTGGCCCAAATGGTGGGTATTGACCACCGCATCATGCACCCCGGCGGCGGCGAGCCGGTCGAGCGCATGGTCGAGCATCGGCTTGCCATCGATGGGGATCAGGGGCTTGGGCAGGGTATCGGTGATCGGCCGCATGCGCTCGCCGAGTCCGGCGGCCAGCACCATGCCACGTCGGGGAGCACTGTTCATGCCGGAGCGATCCGGGTCTCGGGCGGAAAGTACCGGTCGACCCAGGCAGCGACCTCAGTTAGGTCAGGATGGCGCAGGTCTCCCTCCAGCCAGTGCCATACCCGTGGAATATGAGCGAGATAGGCGGGCTTCCCGTCGCGCCGCCACAGTCGGGTGAAGATACCGATCACCTTGGCGGCGCGCTGGGCACCAAGAATGGCGTAAGAAGCCTCGAATGCATCGGGGTCGAGCGCGGGCATGGCGGCAAGATAGCGCCGCTTCAGCCGATCTGCGAGGGCCGCGGGCACATCGCGGCGAGCGTCCTCAAGCAACGACACCAGGTCGTAGCTGACCGGCCCTGCAACCGCGTCCTGGAAGTCGAGCAATCCGCACCGCGCGACCCCGCTGCGGCCGTCGAGCCAGAGCAGGTTGTCTACATGAAAGTCCCGCAGCACAAGGGTGTGAGGCACGGCGCCGATCATATCGAGAAGCGGCGCCCAGGCCGCCTGCCAAGCGGCCCGCACATTTGCCGGGCAAGGCGCGCCGAGGATCTCGGGCCACGTCCAGTCGACCAAGAGGTCAGCCTCGGCCTGGAGCATGGCCGGGTCATAGGCCGGCAGGCCCGCGATATCGGGCGCGCGGCGATGCAGGTCGATGAGCAGGTCGACGGCCAACTCGTAGAGCACCGCCTCGCGGCGCGGGTCGGTGGCCAGCACGCGCGTGAAGGTGTCGTCGCCGAGGTCCTCCAGCAGCACGAAGCCATAGCTCTCGTCGGCGGCTAATACTGCGGGTGCGCTATAGCCGAGGCGGGCTAGCCGCGCCGCCACGTCGAGGAAAGGGCGGACATCCTCTTGCGGCGGCGGTGCATCCATGAGCACCGTAGTCTCGTTGCCTCGGTGCAGCCGGAAATACCGCCGGAAGGATGCGTCGTCTGCCAGTGGCGCACGCCGCGCGCCGCCCCAACCGGCGGCAGCGAGGAAGCCTTCCATGGCCGCCCCGCGGTCAGCCACCGCCGCCCTCCGTCAGACCGCCGATGCGGTTAGCCCAACCGCCCGACGCCATAACCCGGGCGCGCCGGGCATCGGCTGCGTCCCCAAAATCAAAACCAATATCGAGCCTCTCCGCCGGCAGCAGCGCGCCCAGCCGCTCAGCCCACTCGATCAGGCTGATGCCCTCTTCGCGCGCCTCGTCAAAGCCGAGTTCGTGGATTTCCTCGGGTGTCTCCACCCGGTAGAGATCGAAATGCCAGACTGTCGCTTCCGGCAGGGCATAGGTCTGCACCAAAGTGAAGGTGGGGCTCGGCACCTCGACCGGCGCGGCGGCGCGGGCGTTGATGAAGGCGCGGGCGAAGGCTGTCTTGCCGGCGCCGAGGGAACCATGCAGGGCAATCACATCGCGCGGAACCGCGAGGCCGGCCACCCGGGCGGCGAAACCATCGGTCGCCGCCGGGTCCGGCAGGTCCAGGTCGAGCATCAGGGTTCGAGGCGCCGGCATTGGGTCGATGGTATACTGCGCCACTGCCCGCCGCGCCAATACAGGTTGACCCCATGACCCTTGATATCGACGCCCTGCGCAGGGAGACACCCGGCTGCGCCCATGTCGCGCACTTCAATAATGCCGGCGCCGGCCTGATGCCACGCCCTGTGCTGGATGCGGTGACAGCGCATCTGACGCTGGAGTCGGAGATTGGCGGTTATGAGGCGGCGGCGCGTGCCGCCGACAAGGTGGAGCGGGTCTACGACGCCGCGGCGCAGCTGCTCAATTGCGGGCGCGACGAGATAGCACATGTGGAAAACGCGACGGTGGCCTGGGACATGGCCTTCTACGCGATGCCCTTCGCCAAAGGTGACCGCATCCTGACGTCGATGGCGGAGTATGCATCGAATTTCATTCCCTACCTGCAGCGCGCGCGGCAGACCGGGGTCGAGATTGACGTGGTGCCCAATGACGAGAACGGCCAGATCGCCATCGACGCCCTGCGCGCGCGCATCGACGAGCGGGTCAAGCTGGTCTCTGTCACCCATGTGCCGACCAGCGGCGGGCTCGTCAATCCGGTGGCTGAGGTTGGCGCGGTGGCGCGGGCAGCCGGCATCCCCTTCCTGGTGGACGCCTGCCAGTCGGTCGGCCAGATGCCTGTCGATGTCGAGGCCATCGGCTGCGACATGCTGTCGACCACGGGACGGAAGTACTTGCGCGGCCCCCGCGGTACCGGGCTGCTCTATGTCCGCCGCGCCATGATCGAGCAACTGGAGCCGCCGTTTCTCGATCTTTTTTCCGCCGAATGGACCGGACGCGACAGCTACAGCGTGCGTGGTGATGCCCGCCGATTCGAGAACTGGGAGAATAATCTGGCGGCGAAGATCGGCCTCGGCGTCGCGCTGGACTATGCCCATAACCTGGGCGTCGGCGTGACCTACGGGCGAATCCGTGAGCTGGCCACCACCCTGCGCACCGAACTGGCGGCGATCCCCGGCGTGACGGTGACCGACACCGGCACCGAGCCGTGCGGCATCGTTACCTTCGCTAACCCGAAGCTGGAGCCCGTCGCGATCATGGAAGCCCTGCGGCCTCAGGGCTTCAATGTGCACCGTTCGCACCGGCCGTCGACGCGGCTGGACATGGAAGCGCGCGGGCTGGAGAAGCTCACCCGCTGTTCTGTGCACTACTACAACAGTGAGGACGAGATCGCGCGCCTGGTGGCGGCGCTCAAGGCGCTGCTCGCCTAGGGCACGCCTGCCGCGGCGCGCCTAGTAGCGGTAGTGGTCGTTCTTGAACGGCCCCTGCTGCGACACGCCAATATATTCGGCCTGCTCGTCGCTGAGCTCGGTCAGACGGGCGCCCAGCTTCTTCAGGTGCAGCCGGGCGACCTTTTCGTCCAGATGCTTTGGCAGGACATAGACCTGACGCTGGTAGTCTTCGGCGTTCTCCCAGAGCTCAAGCTGTGCCATCACCTGGTTGGTGAAGGACGCGCTCATCACGAAGCTGGGATGGCCGGTGGCACAACCGAGATTCACCAGCCGACCCTCCGCCAGCAGGATGATGCGCTTGCCGTCGGGGAACTCGATCTCGTCGACCTGCGGCTTGATGTTGTCCCACTTGTAGTTGCGCAGGCCGTCGACCTGAATCTCGTTGTCGAAATGGCCGATGTTACAGACGATCGCCCGGTCCTTCATGGCCCGCATATGGTCGACGGTGATGACGTCGCGGTTGCCGGTGGCGGTGACGAAGATGTCGGCCATTGGCGCGGCGTCGTCCATGGTGACGACCTCGTAACCCTCCATCGCCGCCTGCAGGGCGCAGATCGGGTCGATCTCGGTGACCGCGACACGGCAGCCCGCGTTGCGGAGCGATGCCGCCGATCCCTTGCCCACGTCACCAAAACCGGCGACCACGGCGACCTTGCCGGCCATCATCACGTCAGTCGCGCGGCGCACGCCATCCACCAGGCTCTCACGGCAGCCGTAAATGTTGTCGAACTTCGACTTGGTGACCGAGTCGTTGACGTTGATCGCCGGCACCTTGAGTGTCCCCGCCTTCGCCATCTCCGCCAGCCGCAGCACGCCGGTGGTGGTTTCCTCGGACACGCCCTTCACGTCTTCCAGCAGCGTCGGATACTTGTCGTGCATCAGCTGGGTCAGGTCGCCGCCGTCGTCGAGCAGGATGTTGGGCGCCCAGCCGTCCGGACCCTGGATGGTCTGCTCGACGCACCACCAGTATTCATCCTCGGTCTCGCCCTTCCAGGCGAACACCGGTACGCCGGTCGCCGCGATCGCAGCCGCCGCATGGTCCTGGGTAGAGAAGATGTTGCAAGAGCTCCAGCGAACCTCCGCGCCCAGCGCGGTCAGAGTCTCGATCAGTACGGCGGTCTGGATCGTCATATGCAGACAGCCGGTGATGCGCGCACCCTTCAGTGGCTGCTTGCCGGCATACTCCTCGCGCACCGCCATAAGGCCGGGCATCTCTGTCTCGGCGATCGCAATTTCCTTGCGGCCCCAGTCGGCGAGCGAGATGTCGGCGACCTTGTAGTCGGTGAAGTCGGTCATTGGGTTCTCCGGTGGCGGGATTCAGACAGGCGTTGCGAGTCCGGCGCGCGTATAGCAAGCGCGCCGCGGCGCCGCAACCGCCCGGCGGGCGATCAGATCAGACGGTAACGTCCCGATGGACCAGTTCGGCCTCCTGGCCGGCTTCCGCGAGCCAGGCGGTCAGCCGTTCGGCAACATAGACCGAGCGGTGCTTGCCGCCGGTGCAGCCCACCGCGATCGTCAGGTAGGATTTGCCCTCCGCGTGGTAGCGCGGGAGCAGCGGCGCCAGTAGGGCGGTGAGCCGTTCCAGGAATGGATCAAAGTCCGGATCGCCATCGATATAGGCGCCGACCTCTGCATCGCGTCCGGTGAGCGGCCGCAACGCCGGCTCATAATGGGGGTTTCGCAAGAACCGTACGTCGAAAACCAGATCGGCCTCGCGCGGCACGCCGCGGCGATAGGAGAACGACATCACTGCCACCGCCAGCGCGGTGCGGTCGAGGCCAAAGGCACCGCCGACCTCGCGGCGCAGGCCGTTGGTGCTAAGCGAGGTGGTGTCCATTACCGTGTCGGCGATCTTGCGCAGCGGTTCCAGCAGCTGCTTCTCATCATGGATACCCTGGATAACCTGGGTGCCGTCGGCCAGCGGGTGGCGGCGGCGGGTCTCCGTGAAGCGGCGCAGCAACACCTCGTCATCGCAGTCGACGAACAGCAGCCGCGGTCGGATATCTTCGCGGCCGCGGAGGTTCTCGACGATCCGCGCCAAACCGGTGACGTCGAAATCCCGGGTGCGGATATCGACCCCGACCGCCACGGCGCCGCCGCCAGCGGATACGCCGTCAGGCGCGAGGATGGTTTCGATCAGGCCCAGCGGCGGGTTGTCGATGCCCTCGTAGCCGAGATCCTCGAGCACGTTGAGCACGCTGCTCTTACCCGCGCCGGAAACCCCGGTGACGATCGTGACCGCCGCCGGGCCGCCGTTCTGTTTGCCCGTGTCCGCCATGGCCCCAGCCTACCCGTTTTCCGCGTGGCTGTCCCTGGCGCAGACGACCCCGCCGGTCATGCCGCGGGCAGCCGTACGGTAAAGCGGGCGCCGGGACCGTCGCGGCGGTTCTCGGCGGTAAGGCTCCCGCCCGCCGCCTGGACGATCTGCCGCGAGATGCTGAGCCCGAGCCCCGAATGGGTGCCAAACTTCTCGCCCTCCGGCCGCTCCGAATAGAAGCGCTCGAAAATTGCCTCCAGCTTGCCCTCGGGAATGCCGGGACCGGTATCCTCGACCCGCAGTTCAATCACATCACCAGTCGGGTTGATCTCGCGCGACAGCCGCAGGCCGACCGTGCCGCCTGGCGGGCTGAAGCTCTCGGCGTTCGCGATGAGGTTGCGGAACACTTGGCCCATCCGTTCCTCGCCCGCCATCACCACGAAGCGGCCCGGACGGGGGGCCGTACCGGTATCGGTGGTGAGGTTCAGGGTCACGTCGCGGCCCTCGGCGGTGGCGGCCATGGCCTCGGCGAGCCCCGCAAGCATCTGTCCGATATCCACCGGCTCGGCCTGGATCCGCGACAGGTCGGCGTCGAGCCGAGAGGCGTCAGAGATATCGCTGATCAGCCGGTCGAGACGCTGTACGTCTTCCAGGATGATCGCCATCAGGTTGCGCTGCTGGTCCGGGTCGCTGACCCGCGCCACCGTCTCCACCGCGCTGCGCAGGCTGGTCAGCGGGTTCTTGATCTCGTGGGCAACGTCCGCGGCGAAGGCCTCGATGGCGTCCATCCTGGCATAGAGCGCATTTGTCATCTCGCGCAGGGCACCCGACAGGTCGCCGATCTCGTCAGCGCGGCCGGTCAGGTCGGGTATCGGCTCTTGCCGGCCGCGCGCGCCGCGCACCCGCTCGGCGGCCGAGGCTAGGCGGCGCAGCGGCCGTGCGATGGTGCCGGTGAGGTAGATCGACAGCAGCACCGTAAGCGCTAACGCCGCGGCGAAGAAACTGAGGATGTTCAGGCGCACCGCGAACATGGCGTCCTCGATGGCGTCACCCTCGCGGGTCAGCAGTACGGCGCCCAGGACCTGCTTGAAGCGCTGTACTGGCACGGCGACCGAAACCACCAGGCCACCGCCGTAGGGCGCGCGCCACAGCCGCGCTGCAGGCTCGCCATTCAGCGCCATCACCGCTTCCTGATAGTCTGCCGCGCGTCCGGGCTGGCGCTCGCGGTAGCGCGGCAGATCCTCGCCGATCGAGAACAGGCCGCGCAGTTTCTCCGCCGCATGGTCATAGAGCCGCCGCGGCCCCGGCGGCGGCAGTTCCTCGATCTCGACAGACCCGCCGAGCGGCGCAAGGTCGACACTGTCGGCGACGAGGCGTCCGTCCAGCGCGTAGAGACGGGTGCGTGCGCCGGCGATGCTGCTCAGCCGCCGCACCATCTGGCGTGCCACGTTTGCGACCAGCCGGTCGGAGATCGGATCGCTGGCGGCCGCGGCGCCTTCACCGAGCGCCGCTGCCACCAGTTCGGCCTGGGAACGCAGGGCATCGATTTCGGACTGGATCAGCGCGCGGCGGTACTGGTCGACATACAGCAGCCCGGCCACGAGTACCGCCAGCGGCAACACGTTGACCAAGAGTATACGGCGCAGCAGGGGAGAGACGGGCCGCCGCACCCGGCCGCCGTTTACGCTCACGGCCCGGCCCCGTGGAGCCGGCCGCTGCGGTTACTCGGCGGCGGCAGCTTCCGGGGCAGCGTCGGCGTCGTCGCCCGTCTGGTTGAAGCGGTAGCCGACACCGTAGAGAGTTTCGATCGCGGCGAAATCAGGGTCGATGTCCTTGAACTTTTTCCGCAGGCGCTTCACGTGGCTGTCGATCGTGCGGTCATCGACATAGGCGTTCTCACCATAGGCCGCATCGATCAGCTGGTCGCGGCTTTTCACCATGCCCGGCCGCGCTGCAAGCGCGGTGAGCAGCAAAAACTCGGTGACCGTCAGGCGTACGGGCGTGCCGTCCCAGGTGCATTCGTGGCGCGCCTGGTCAAGCGCCAGCGGGCCGCGCTGAAGGATGCCGGTCTGCGGCGTGCCACTGCCCTCACTGCGCGACAGTTCCTCTCGGCGCAGCACGGCGCGGATACGCTCGATTAGCAGGCGCTGGGAGAACGGCTTGCGGATATAGTCATCCGCGCCCATCCGCAGGCCGAGCACCTCGTCGACCTCGTCGTCCTTCGAGGTAAGGAAAATGACCGGCATGCTGGTGCGCTGGCGCAGCCGCTGCAGGAGCTCCATACCGTCGAGCCGGGGCATCTTGATGTCGAGCACCGCAACATCGACCGGCTGCGCTGTCAGGCCCTGCAAGGCTGACTCGCCGTCGGTGTAGGTGCGCACCTTGAACCCTTCGGCCTCCAGCGCCATCGACACGGAGGTGAGGATGTTGCGGTCGTCGTCGACTAGGCCAATCGTATGGGTCACGTGGATCACTCCGCCTGCAGCCGCCGAAACGGCGTCGGATTGGATGACACCACTCTATTATGGCGAAAATATTGAAGCCGTGCCTTGGAAACGGCACGGTCAGGCGCGGCGGTGGAGGCAGGTATGACCGCAGACGATGAGGCAATGTCCGCGGACGCGCGCAATCTGGTGCGCGGCGGGGTGAAGGCGGCGCTGGCGACCAGTTCAGCGCGCGACCCGGGCGCGCCCCACGCGGCGCTCGTTACGGTCGCCTGCGACATGGGCGGAGCGCCGCTGCTGCTGCTGTCGACGCTGTCGGCCCATACCCGCAACCTGATGGCCGATGGCCGCGCCGCGCTGCTTTACGACGGGACCGGAAACCGCGCCAATCCTCAGGAAGGTCCGCGGGTCACCGTCATCGGCCGCGCCGAGAGGACGGAGGCGCCGGGCTGCCGGGCACGCTTCCTGGCCCGCCATCCAGGCGCGGCGCTGTACGCCGATTTCGGTGATTTCTCCTTTTGGCGCATCACGGTAGACAGCCTGCATTATGTCGGCGGCTTCGCGCGGGCAAGGCCGTTGCCGGGCAAGGCGCTGGTGCGTCCAGCGGACGAGGTGGCAGCGCTGGCGGCCGCGGAAGACGGCATCGTCGACCATATGAACGAGGACCATGGAGACGCGGTCGACCTGATGGCGAACCGCCTGCTGCGCCGCCGCGGCAGCGGCTGGCAGATGACTGGCATCGATCCGGACGGATGTGACCTGATGCTGGCGGGGCGGCGCGCACGGATTGCTTTTCCCACCGCAGTACTGACCGCGGGGGCGGCCCGTGATGTGCTCGTCGCCCTTGCAAAAGCCGCCCGCGAAGCGACCCCGGCGAAGGGCTGAGCGGCGGCGGAGACTCTGTTTCCCCTGACGGCAGGCTGTGTTACATAACGTCCCGCATCGGAGGGCGCGCGGCCCATTTTTCGGCCCGCAGCCCCCGAAAGAAACGTTTTTCGCGGCAATCTCCTGGCCGGGAAGCGGCGCCTGCTGGCGTTAGCCATGCGGGCGGCCCACCCGTCCTATTGCCGTTACAGATGATTTGGGGAACTGGAACGGTGCAACAAGTCGGTACGATTATCAGCAGCCACGGCCTTGATCAGCACGGCGTCACCAAGTGGCGGATGGCGCGCTGGAACCTCCGTACGTCGGCGCTCTACGAGCAGGCGCTGCAGCGCCGCGAGGGCATCCTTACCAAGGGTGGCGCGCTGGTCTGCACCACCGGTGAACACACCGGGCGCTCGCCGAAGGACAAGTACATCGTCGAGGAGCCGAGCTGCCAGGACAAGATCGCGTGGGGCAGCGTCAATCAGCCAATGTCCGAGGCGCAGTTCGATAGCCTGCTGGGCAAGATCCAAGCGCACTATCAGGCCCAGGATCTGTTCGTGCAGGATTTGTACGCGGGCGCGGATCCGGACTACCGGCTCAAGGTCCGGGTGGTCACGGAGCACGCCTGGCACAGCATGTTCGCACGCAACATGTTCATTACTCCGCCGAGCGACGCGCTGGGCGATTTCCTGCCTGACTTCACCGTCCTGCATGCTGGCGACTTCCGCGCCGAGCCGGAGAAAGACGGCACCCGGTCGTCGACCTTCATCGCCATCCACTTTGCGCGCAAGATGGTGCTGATCGGCGGCACTTCCTACGCTGGCGAGATCAAGAAATCGATCTTCACGGTGCTCAATTATTTGCTGCCGCAAAAGGGCGTGATGCCGATGCACTGCTCGGCCAACATGGGCGCGGACGGGGACGTCGCCTTGTTCTTCGGCCTGTCGGGCACCGGCAAGACGACCCTGTCGTCCGACTCCTCGCGCACCCTGATTGGGGATGACGAGCACGGCTGGTCGGACAACGGCATCTTCAACTTCGAAGGTGGCTGCTACGCCAAGGTGGTGCGCCTCGACAAGGAAGCGGAACCGGAGATTCACGACGCCTCGCTGCGCTTCGGCGCGATCCTGGAAAACGTGGTGACCGACCCGGAAACCCGCCTGTGCGATTTCGACGATGACAGCCTGACCGAGAACACCCGGTCGTCCTACCCGCTGAACTTCATCCCCAATGCCAGCGATGGCGGCGTCGGTGGCCACCCCAAGAACATCGTCATGCTGACCGCGGACGCCTTTGGTGTACTGCCGCCAATCAGCAAGCTGTCGCCGGAACAGGCGATGTACCACTTCCTGTCCGGATACACCGCCAGGGTTGCCGGCACCGAGAAGGGCGTGACTGAGCCCGAGGCGACCTTCTCCACCTGTTTCGGCGCGCCGTTCATGCCTTGCCCGCCCACCGTCTACGCGGATCTGTTGGGCAAGCTGGTGCGGACCCATGGTTCGTCTTGCTGGCTGGTCAACACCGGTTGGACCGGCGGCGGTGCCGGCACGGGTCATCGCATGAAGATCGCCCATACCCGCGCCATGCTGCGCGCGGCCCTGTCAGGGGCGCTCGATTCGGTCAGCGGCTCCACCGATCCGGTGTTCGGCCTTTGGGTGCCCGACAGCTGCCCCGACGTGCCCGACGAGGTGCTGATGCCGCGTAACGTATGGGCCGACAAGGCGGCCTATGACGAGGCGGCGATCGCCGTTGCACAGCGCTTCGAAGACAACTTCAAGCAGTTCGAGGGCTCGGTCGACGCGAGCATCGTCTCGGCGGGTATCCGCGCCGCCGCCTAAAGCGGCGTACGATTCCCGCAGCGCCTCGGCGGCTTAGCGCGGTGTTTAAAATCGGTTTAGAACGATTCTAAGGAAAGCCGATTTAATCGCTTGAAATCACTTGAGAATTCCTGTCTGTTCGAGCGACAGAACAGGAGCCTTGCCGGCCATGGCGGAGCTATTCGAAATTTCTGACGGGGCGTTGGCGCCCGCGGGGTCGATCCCGGTCTGCCGGCCCATGCCGCAACTGGCATCGCTGGAACCGTCAGCGCGCCTGCTGCTCGTGGTGTTGAGGCGCTGGTCCGCCGATCCCAACACCGTTTGCCCTGCCGTGTGGGCGATGCGCCGGGCGCTGGCCACAGGGCTGTGCGGGCCGGTGGTCGGCGCACTGAAGGGGCTGATGGACGCACTGGCAACACGGCCACGCGCGCTCAACGTCATGGCCCCCGGGCACGTCACCTTGTCGGCCGACGAACGCGCTCTGTTGGACCTTGTTGCTGCCTTCCAGCATGGCCGGGAAGACCATGCCGACGGCCTGCTGGCCTGGCTGCTGCCGGCAGGGAATGCCCGCGATGAGGGGCGCGAACGCGCTGCCGAACTGGCCTATCGGCTGGAATGCGGCGGCTACCGGCTGGAAGCGCCAGAAATGCCGCCAGCCCCGGCGCGCCGGTCCGCCGCCGTCGGCTGACACCCCGCCCCTAGTGGGCGTCGTCCCAGTTGGGGCCGACGCCGGTTTCCGCCACCATCGGCACGTCGAGATCGTTGGCCGCTTCCATCACAGCGGTGATTACCGCGCGCGCGTCCTCGACCTCTGACTCGGGGACCTCGAAGACCAACTCGTCGTGAACTTGCAGAAGCATCCGGGTCTTGAGGCCCGCATCGGTAAGGGCATCCGGCAGGCGGACCATGGCGCGCTTTATGATATCCGCTGCGCCGCCCTGTAGCGGAGCGTTGATCGCGGCGCGCTCGCCGAAGCCACGGCGCGCCGGGTTTTTGTCATTGATTGCTGGCGTATGGATGCGCCGCCGGTAGGGCGTCTCGACGAAACCGCGCTCGCGCGCTTGCTTCACGGTGCGGTCCATATAGGCGCGGATGCCCGGGAAACGCTCGAAATAGGTGTCGATATAGGCCTGGGCCTCACCGCGCGCGATGCCTAGCTGGCGCCCCAGGCCAAAAGCGGAAATGCCGTAGATGATGCCAAAGTTGATCGCCTTGGCCTTGCGCCGGGTGTCGCCGTCCATTTCGGCAAGCGGCACGCCGAAGACCTCCGATGCGGTCATGGCGTGGATGTCATGACCGTCGCGGAACACCTGCTTGAGGCTGTCGATATCAGCAACCGACGCCAGCAGCCGCAGCTCGATCTGTGAGTAGTCCGCGCTGAGCAACACATGGCCGGGATCAGCGACGAAGGCGGTGCGGATCTTGCGCCCCTCCTCAGTGCGGATCGGAATATTCTGAAGGTTGGGGTCGGTAGAGCTGAGCCGCCCGGTCGAGGCGATCGCCATGCCATAGGAGGTGTGCACCCGACCGGTCTGCGGATTGATCTGCTTCTGCAGCGCATCCGTGTAGGTGCCTTTGAGCTTGGACAGCTGGCGCCAGTCGAGTACCCGGGCCGGCAGATCATGGGTGGCGGCCAGCTCCTCCAGCACATTGGCCGGGGTCGCCCAGGCGCCGGTCTTGCCCTTCTTGCCGCCGGGCAGGGCAAGGTCCTCGAACAGCACTTCGCCAAGCTGCTTGGGGGAGCCGACATTGAACTCCCGGCCAGCCAGTTCATGCACCTCGGCCTCCAGATCGCCGAGACGGCGGCCGAAGCTGTCGGACAACTCCTTCAACACCGCGGCATCGACACGTACCCCGGTGCGCTCCATCGACATCAGCACGGGGATCAGTGCTCGCTCCAGCCGCTCATAGACCGCGGTCATGCGCTCCGTCAGCAGCCGCGGTTTCAGCGATCGCCAAAGGGCACCGGTTACCTCCGCATCCTCGGCGGCATACCGGGTGGCGTCCTCGATGCTGACCTGGGCAAAGGGAATCTGGTTTCGGCCCGAGCCCGCGACGTCGGTGTAGGACATGGTCTCGCGGTCGAGATAAAGCCGCGCGATCTCGTCCATGCCGTGGCCGTGGCTGCCGCCCTCCAGCACGTAGGACATCAGCATGGTGTCATCAACCGGCCCCAGCGCCACGCCACCGTTCTCCGGCCGCGACAGCACGAGCATGTCGTACTTGATGTTCTGGCCGACCTTGAGCACCGCGGGGTGTTCCAGCATTGGCTTGAGCAGCACCATCGCTGCATCGAGGGGAATTTGCTCGGGTGCTGCCTCGTCGCCGCCGTCATCCTCCAGCAAGCTCGACTGCTCACCTGCCGGCGCCACATGGGCGAGCGGTACATAGCAAGCCCGACCGTCGGGCAGCGCCATCGACAGGCCGATTAGGTCCGCTGCCATGGCGTCCAAAGATGTGGTCTCGGTGTCAAACGCGACCCAGCCAGCGGCGATCGCCGAATCGACCCAGCCGGCGAGGGTCGCGTGGTCGCGCACCGTCTCGTAAGCCTCTGGCCCCGGCGGTTCCGACTTGGGTTTGTCTGCCGTCTCGCTTGCCGAACCGCCGCCGCCGAACCGCCCCTCCACACGGGCGGTTAGGCTGCGGAAGCCCTGCTCGCGCAAGAAGCCCAGCAGGGTGTCCGGATCGGGCGGCGCGACCTTGAAGTCGGCCAGCGGCGTTTCCACTGCAACGTCATCGACCAAGCGCACCAGGTCGCGGCTTACCCGCGCATCGTCCGCGTGGGCGATCAGGTTCTCGCGCCGTTTGGGCTGCTTGATCTCCTCGGCGCGGGCGAGCAGCGTGTCCAAGTCCCCATACTCGCCGATGAGCTGAGCCGCGGTCTTCACACCGATCCCGGGCACCCCGGGTACGTTGTCGGTGGAATCGCCGGCCAGTGCCTGCACATCGACCACCTTCTCGGGGCCGACGCCGAACTTCTTCTCGACCTCTGCGGGGCCGATCGGCGTGTTCTTCATCGGGTCCAGCATCCCGACAGTGCCGCCCACCAACTGCATCAGGTCCTTGTCCGAGGACACGATGGTCACCTCGGCGCCGGCCTCGGCCGCCTGCCGGGCGTAGGTGGCGATCAGGTCGTCGGCCTCGAAGCCAGGCATGTCGACGCAGGCGACGTTGCATGCCCGGGTCGCATCGCGCACCAGGTCGAACTGTGGGATCAGCTCCTCGGGCGGCGGCGGCCGGTTCGCCTTGTAGTCGGCGTAGAGGTCATTGCGGAAGGTGCGGCGGCCGGCGTCGAAGATCACCGCCACATGGTCGGCGTCGGTATCCTCGATCATCTTCAGCAGCATCGAGGTAAAACCGTAAACCGCATTGACCGGCGTGCCGTCCGGCCGGGTCATCGGGGGCAGGGCGTGGAAGGCCCGAAACAGGAAGCCCGAGCCGTCGATCAGGAAGACATGCGCGGGCGCGCCGACGGCCATCAGTGGCCGCCACCCTCCCCGGCGCCCGGCCTATAGACATAGTGCCGACCGCAATAGGGACAGGTACCCTCTCCCGTGGTGCGCAGGCTGATGAACACGCGCGGATGGCCGAGCGGCCCGCCGCCGCCATCGCAGGCGACGCGCTGGGTATTGGTTTCGATCACGTCTGTGGGCTCGATCGCGTCGGCGTCCATGGGGCGCTTCCCGGGGCTTTGCGCGGCCGGTTTTGACCGCTGCGGTCGGCGATGATACCCATTGCCGCGCGCCGGTCAAAGGGATCGCGCGCATCCAGCGGCAATGGCGGCGATGCCCGACGAAACCTCCAACGCTGGCGGCGCCCGGCCTTCCGGTGCGGCCGCCCCGCCCGCCGCGGCGGTCGAGACGGACGGCCTGTCCAAGACCTATGCGGGCATGGACCGGCCGGCGCTTGATGCGGTCGACCTGACGGTCCCGCGCGGTGCCTTCTTCGGGCTGTTGGGGCCCAATGGCGCGGGCAAGTCCACCCTTATCAACATCCTTGCCGGGCTCGTGGTGAAGTCTAGCGGCAGCGCCCGCATCTGGGGTCACGATACCGAGGCCGATCCGCGGCGCGCCCGCCTCGCCATCGGGGTGGTACCCCAGGAACTCAACCTCGACGCCTTTTTTACACCGCGCGAGACACTCGACGTCCAGGCGGGCTTCTACGGCGTGCCGCGGAGCGAGCGCCGTACCATGGAGCTGCTCGAACTGGTCGGGCTGGCGGACAAAGCAGACTCGTATGCCCGTAAGCTCTCGGGGGGCATGCGCCGCCGCCTGCTGGTGGCCAAGGCGATGGTGCACAATCCGCCGGTGCTGGTTCTCGACGAACCAACCGCCGGGGTTGATATCGAACTGCGCCAGCAACTTTGGGCCAACCTGCGGGCGCTCAACGATGCCGGCACCACCATCCTACTGACCACCCACTACCTGGAGGAAGCGCAGCGCCTGTGCGACCGGGTGGCGATCATCGACCATGGCCGGGTTGTTGCTTGCGACACGACTGAGGCGCTGCTCGGCCGGGTCGACGTCAAGGAGATCGCGGTCACGGTCGATCATGACCTAGACGGCGTACCGCCGGCGCTGGCGCACTACGAACCGGTGTTCAGCCCGCCACGCACGCTGACCTTCCGTTACCGGCCGCGCCACGGACGGGCCGCGGAACTTCTGGCTGCGGTCAATGCCGCCGGGTTTAGCATCGCCGACCTGCGCACCGTGGAAAGCGACCTGGAGGACGTCTTCCTGCAGCTCACCGGCGGCGGACCGGCGGGACGCTGAGGATGCGTCGCGGCTGGGGCCTGGCCTTGCTGGCGGTTTTGCTTGCCGCCTGCGCGCCGGCAGTGCGGGTGGCTGGGCCGCCCCTGGCCCCGCCGGTGATGGCAGAGCACCGCATCACTGCGGCCGACGGGTTTGTCCTGCCGCTGCGCCGCTGGGCGCCCGACGATGTGCCCAAGGCGGTGGTACTGGCGCTGCACGGCTTTAACGACTATGGCGCTGCCTTTGAGGCGCCGGCGCAAGCATGGGCAGCGCGTGGCATCCTGACCTACGCTTACGACCAGCGCGGATTCGGCAAGACCGCGATCCGCAGCCGCTGGGCCGGCACCGCAGCGATGGTCAACGATCTGCGCACCGCAGCCGGGCTGATCGCCGCGCGCCACCCCGGCGTGCCCTTTTACGTGCTGGGGGAGAGCATGGGCGGGGCTGTGGCGGTGAGCGCCTTTGCCGGTCCCGACGCACCAGCCGCCGATGGGTTGATTCTAGCGGCGCCAGCGGTGCGGGGACGCAATGCCATGTGGCCGTGGGAGCGCGCCCTGCTGTGGCTACTCGCCCACACCGTGCCGGGCCTGCAGGTCACTGGCGAGAACATGGCGACCCCGTCGGACAACGTCGAGATGCTGCGGGGCCTAGGACGCGACCCGCTGGTGATCAAGCATACCCGGGTCGAGGCCATATGGGGGCTGGTCGGCCTGATGGACGACGCGCTCAACGCGGCGGGCAGCCTGCAGGTGCCGGCGCTGCTGCTGGTCGGCGCGACCGACGACCTGGTGCCGGCGCGCGCCACCCGCGACCTGCTGAACCAGCTGCCCGCAGACCGGTTGCGGCTCGCGCGCTATGAGGCTGGCTACCACATGCTGCTGCGCGACCTGCAGGCGCAGGTGGTTATCGAGGATGTGGCTGCCTGGATTGCCGATCCAGCAGCGCCGCTGCCTTCAGGCGCCGACGCCCGGGCAGCGGCCTGGCGCGCGCCCTAGGGCAGGTCGTAAGGCGCGAACTGCTTGGCCAGCGCCAGGCCCTGTTCCTGGTAGGACGATCCGATCTCCGCGCCATAGAGCTGTGGCGGCACGGCAGCGAGCTTCTCGTAGCGCAGCCAGGCGACGATCTGTTCGTGCTCCAGCATGAAGGGTACGTCGCGTGAGCGGACCTCGAGCACCGCGCGGCTGCCCCGTCCCCCGGGATTGACCCCGAAGCCGGGATCGAAGAAGCCGGCATAGTGCACCCGGAACTCGCCGACCAGGGTGTCATAGGCGATCATCTCGGCGGCATGGTCGGCTGGCACGGCCACCGATTCCTTGGTCGCCAGGATGTAGAAGTCATCCGGGTTGAGGACAATGCCGCGGCCTGGCCGTACATGGATCGGGTCCCAGAAATCGTGCGGGTCGTGGTGCCCGCGCCGGTCGATGTCGACCACATCTGTATGCTTCTTGGCGACGAAACCCACCAGCCCGCTGTCCGGATCGCCAGCGAGGTCGAGGGTGAGACCAAGCCTGTCGCCCTCGATGGTGACGCGCTCACCTGGGGCATCAACCAGCGGGCTGCGCGCATGCAGCCGGCGCAGGGCGGCCTCGCTCATCGCCGGGCTGCCCCGGCGCAGCCGCAGCTGGTTGAGCCGCGAGCCAGCGCGCACCAGCACACTAAAGGCACGCGGCGCGATCTCCAGATAGAGCGGCCCGCTGTAGCCGCGCTCGATGCGGTCAAAGGCGGTCGCCCGGTCGGCGATCAGCCGGGTGAAGATGTCGAGCCGCCCGGTCGAGCTCTTCGGGTTTGCATGGGCCGACATCCTGCCCGGCAGGGCGAGGCGCTCCATCAGCGGGACAACGTAGACGCAGCCCTTCTCCAGGACCGCGCCGCCGGTCAGGTCGATCTCGTGCATGGCGTGGTCGGCGAGCTTGTCCGCCACCGCCGCGTCCGGGCCGGGCAGGAAGCTGGCGCGGACCCGCCAGGCGCGCGCGCCCAGCCGCAGGTCGAGGCTGGCCGGCTGGATCTGGGCATCCGCGATGGCGGTATCGGCGGCGATCTCGCCGCGCGCCACCATCTCGGCGATCTCCGGCGAGGGCAGCACCCCGGTCTGCGGTGCGGCCGCCGCCGCCCCGGTCGGCGCGATCTGTTCAGCGGTCTCAGCCATGGCCCGAGATTAGCAGGAAAAGCCGTTGTTCTCCAATGGGTTGGCGCTTGCACCGCGGGGTTTTCCGTCCACCGGGTTGTCCACAGGCATTTACCTGGTAAGTACCTGATCCCACGGCGTTTCGGGGAATTCGGCGAGAATTGCCCACAGCGTCGGGCGGCATCGGTCCCCGGCTTCGACAGGCGCGCCGGGCACAATTTACAGCCGCCCGGCGGTGCAGTAAGGTCGCGCCGCGGCGGCCAAGGGACCCGTAGCTCAGCTGGATAGAGCGCTGCCCTCCGAAGGCAGAGGTCACAGGTTCGAATCCTGTCGGGTCCGCCAGCCTTTTCGCGGAAATGTTGTCAATTGTTGACAGGCCACGGGCCAAGCCGCTGATTCCACGGCATTCCTGCTTCATCCGCGCGCGCGATGTTGCGCCCATGTTGACAGCCCTCCCGGCACTCCGGTGCCGTCAGCAAATATAGGAATTATTTCTTGTAAAACAACCGCCCGGCGGGCGGGCGGATCAGACGCGGATGTCGAGCACCTGGCCGCGGTTCGGGTCGCTCGGCCCGTTGTCGTCCGGGCGGTCGTCGATCACCGGCGGCTGCTGAGCAGCCTGCTGCAGCGCGGCCAGCATCGGCAGCTGGGCGGTCATTGCCTGCAAGGTGGTGATCTGTGCGTCGGACATGGCGTACTCAGGACGGGTCAGGAGAGAGAAAAGACCGGCCCCGCGGCGGACGGGGGCGACCAACCGCGGGGCCGGTAGGGTAGGGGCGAGTTCAGGTTTTCATCACCCCACGAGGAAAAGCGGCCCGCGGTTACGCTTCAGCATCATCTGCGTCGCCGAGCCGAATACCATTTTGCCCAACGCGGTTTCGCCGAATGCGCCCATGACCAGCATGGTCGGTCGCAGGCCAAGAATCTTATCGACAACCGCCGGCATCGCCGTGCGGCCGGCGCGCACCACCTGGGCCTCGGCCCGATGGCCATGGGCCTCGCAGATGCCGATGGCATCGGCGGCGATGGCGCGGGCCCGGGCCGGATCCTGGTGAGCGGTCACGATATGCAGCACCCTGTCGCGGGCCAGGCCCAGCAGCAGGAACATGTGCAAGGCGCGGCTCGCCTGGGCGGTACCGTTGTAGGCCACCACGCAGCGGTCCTCGGCATCCTGAACCTGGTCGGTTGCCAGCAGGATCGGCCGCGGGCATTCCCGAATCATCTTGTACATGGTGCGCTTGCGAATCGCGCCGGGCACGTTACTGCGGCCGCCATGGCCAATGACAATGAGGTCGAAGGCGGTCCAGCGCTCGCGCAGCACAGCGAGGCAGTCACCCTCGAGACGGGTAATCTCGGGCGTCACGTCCAGGGCTGCGCAGGCCTGCTCAAATGCCACCACGGCGTCGGCCATGCGCTTGCGCGCCTCGATGATGGGACGCTTGTCGCCGCGTGCCTTGAAGGAAATCGCGCCGGCGGAGATTGCCTGGCGCGGGATCGCCGTCGCCGGGTCGAAGACGCACAGGGCCGACAGGCGGGCCTGGTGATCGGCGGCCAGCTTGAGTGCGCTCTGCCAGGCCGAGCTGCTGTCCTCAGAGCCATCGATGACGACAGCGATACGGCGCGGGCCTTGCCAGGCGCGCGCGGGCTCGACCGCGGCGTCGGCTGGCTCGCCAATCGGGCCGGTCTCAAGCTTCTCAGCAATGGCGAAACGATCAACCATCTTTAAAAGCCCTCAAAAACACCGCAATCCCGCGGCGAACGGCGCTTAATGTTTCCAAACATATTCATATCGCCGTAAACGCATAAATAAGGTGATTCGTGGCCGTGTCAAGCGAATTGCGGCTACAAGAACATAAAAAACGTTGACAACCGACGAGAACCACTACAAATACACGTCAACGAACGTCAAAACCGGCGGCTTTGGGGAGCTATTCCGTGAATGACCCGGTCCATTTCGATCTGTTTGCGTTGTCAGAAACCGATACAAACAGATATAAAGAACCCTCCAGCACCGCGCGGGAGTAGAAACCGACCATGCTCAGCAAACCGCTGATGACGGTTCACGACGCGGCGGACATGCTCCAGGTCAAGGAAGCGACCATCCGAGCCTGGATCCGCGACAAGCAGCTGCGGGCGATCAAGTTCGGCCGCGAGTGGCGCATTGCGGTCGTGGACCTGGAAAAGTTCCTGAACGAACACGCTAACAAGTAGACAGGCACGGCATTAGCCGGTGCAGCAGCGGGGCCCACGGGCCGCCGCAAGGGAGACATGTGTGGCTGCAAGCGCAGACGCGATAACCGATAACGGCCCGGGGGCGCGGCTTTGGCGCGCCTGGACCGTGGCGCTGCCGGCCGCGATCTTCGTCGCCCTGTGCACGACGATCCCGACGATTGCCGGCGGCACGCCCCTGCGCTGGGCTGTGCCGTGGATCCCGGGGCTCGGCATCGATCTCTCGTTCTGGCTCGACGGGCTGAGCCTGCTGTTCGGGCTGCTGATCAGCGGCATCGGCGCACTGGTGTTCCTGTATGCCGGGCGCTACATGGCCGGCCACGAACGGCGCGGACGCTTCCTGCTCTATCTGCAGCTGTTCATGGCCTCGATGCTCGGCCTGGTGCTGGCCGACAACCTGATCACCCTGTTCGTGTTCTGGGAGCTGACCACGGTCACCTCCTACCTGCTGATCGGCTTCGACCACACCAATCCGAAGGCCCGGCGCAATGCCCTGCAGGCGCTGCTGGTCACCGCGACGGGCGGTCTGGCGTTGCTGGCCGGCGCGGTCCTGCTCGGCCTCGTTGGCGGCACCTATGAGATATCCGAGCTCGCCACCCAGGCTGCGGCGATCAAGGCGCATCCGCTGTATCTGCCGATCCTGATCCTGTTCCTGGCGGGCGCGTTCACCAAGTCGGCCCAGTTCCCTTTCAGCTTCTGGCTGCCGAACGCCATGGCCGCGCCGACGCCGGTCAGCGCCTATCTGCATTCCGCCACCATGGTAAAGGCCGGCGTCTATCTGCTGGCCCGGATGAGCCCGACGCTGGGCGGCACCGAGGTGTGGAGCTGGACCCTGATCATCGCTGGCGGCATCACCGCGGTGCTGTCCGCGATGCTGGCGCTGCGCCAGACCGACCTGAAGATGCTGCTGGCCCAGACCACGGTGACGGCGCTGGGCAAGATAACCCTGTTCCTCGGCATCGGCACCACCGCCGGCGTCACCGCGGCTGTCGCCTTCATCCTCGCGCACTCGCTTTACAAGGGCGCGATGTTCCTGTGCGTCGGCAGCATCGACCACGGCACCGGCACCCGCGATGTGCGCCGGCTGCGCGGCCTGGCGGCGCTGATGCCGCTGACCGCGGCCGCCGCCGGGCTCGCCGCGCTGTCGAAGGCGGGCATCATTCCGTTCTATGGGTTCGGCGCCAAGGAGCTGATGTACGAGGCGGCGGTGAATGCGCCGCTGCTCGGCTGGTTCGCGGTGGCAGCCGCGCTGACCGCCAATGCCCTGATGTTCGCCGCTGCGGCGATCATTGCACTGCGCCCGTTCCTGGGGGAGACCGCGCCGACGCCCACGACGCCGCATGAGGCCCCCGTGGCGATGTTCATCGGCCCGCTGACGCTGGCCGCGCTCGGCCTGGTGTTCGGCCTGGCGCTACCCTGGGTCGGCACGGCACTGATCATCCCCGGCGCGTCTGCCGTCGCCGGCGCGCCGATCGACAAGGGCCTCTACCTCTGGCACGGCTTTAATATCCCGCTGCTGCTGAGCGTCATCACCGTTGCGCTGGGCGTCCTCATCTACCGCGGCCGCGACGCCATCGCCGCTGGCCTTACGCGCGCGCACACGGCGCTGCGCTGGGACAGCGAGGCCGGCTACGACCGGGTGGTCGGCGCCATGCTGGCGGCGGCGCGCTGGCAGACCGATATCCTGCAGAGCGGCTCGCAGCGCCGCTACGTCGCCTGGGTGTTCGCCACCATGACGCTGATGGTCGGCGGCACCCTGATCTTCAAGGGCGCGGACGTGCCGGCGCCTGACTTCACCGGCATTCAGTTCCAGGAATGGGGCATCATCGGCGCCATCGTGGTCGCCACCTTGCTGACCCTGCGCACCCAGTCGCGGCTGACCGCGATCCTCGCGCTCGGCATGGTCGGCATCGGGGTGGCGCTGATCTTCCTGATGTTCAGCGCGCCCGACGTCGCCAAGACCCAGCTGCTGGTCGAGACGCTGGTGGTGGTCATCGTCGCGGTGGTGCTGCTGAAGCTGCCGCCGATGACCGCGGCGCCGCGCACCGCGCCGGGCGAGCGGGTGCGCAACGCCGTGCTGGCCATCGCCGCGGGCGGTGTGACCACGGCGATGATGCTGGCGGTCACCGCGGGCGGGCTCGATACCACCATCCCCGACTGGTTCGCGGCCAACAGCGTCCCCGGCGGCCACGGCGGCAACATCGTCAACGTCATCCTGGTCGACTTCCGCGCCCTCGACACCCTGGGTGAAATCCTCGTGGTGGCGATGGCGGGCCTGGCGGCCTACGCGCTGGTGCGGCTGCGGCCCGGGAGGGACAGCCGATGAACTCGATGATCCTGCGCACCGCGGCACGGCTGCTGGTCAGCCTGATCCTGCTGTTCTCGATCTATCTGCTGTTCCGGGGCCATAACCTGCCGGGCGGCGGCTTTGTCGGCGGGCTGGTGGCGGCCATCGCGTTTGCGGTCTACGCCATCGCCGAGGACGCGGCCTCGGTGCGCCGCGCGCTCGTCGTCGATCCGCGCAAGCTGGCGATGGCCGGGGTCGGCGTCGCAATCTTCGCCGGGTTGATGCCGACGCTGACCGGCGATCCCTTTCTCACCGGGTTGTGGTGGAAGGACATCCTGCCGCTGGGCACGCCGCTGCTGTTCGATGTCGGCGTTTATTTGACGGTGCTGGGCGCGGTGATCGCGGTCTTCCTGCCGATCGAGGAGGAGGACTGAGATGGAAGCCGCCCTGTCGCTGCTCGTCGGCGTGCTGATGGCCGCCAGCGTCTACCTGATGCTGAGCCGTAACCTGATCCGCTACCTGTTCGGGCTGGTGCTGATCAGCAACGCCGCCAACCTGGTGATCTTTGCTTCCGGACGGTTGACCCGCGGCGCCCCGCCGCTGGTGCCCAGCGGCATGATGGAGCCGGACGGGCCGGTGGCCAACGCGCTGCCGCAGGCGCTGATCCTGACGGCCATCGTCATCAGCTTCGGCCTGCTCGCCTTCGCCCTGGTGCTGGCCTACCGCGCGTATCAGGAGCTCGGCACCATCGATACCGACGCCATGCGCACGGCTGAGCCCGATGCGGGCCGCCTGTCGGAGCAGGCGAAATGACCCAGTGGCTGACCATCCTGCCGGCGATCGTACCGATCGCGGTCGGCATCCTCGCCTTCCTCGCCCCCGCGCGCCATTCGGTGCAGGGCGGCATCGCGGTCGCCGGATCGCTGGTGCTGCTGGTGCTGTCGTTCCTGCTGATGTGGGAAGTCTGGCACAACGGCATCCTGGCCGTGCAGATGGGCACCTGGGCCGCGCCGTTCGGCATCACCATGGTGGCCGACCGGCTGGGCGCGGCGATGGTGGTGATCACCGCCATCGTCGGGGTCGCGGTCAGCGTCTATGCGCTGACCGACATCGACGAGGGCCGGATGCGCTTCGGCTTCCACCCGATGCTCCAGGTGCTGCTCGGCGGCGTGTGCGGCGCGTTCCTCACCGGTGACCTGTTCAACCTCTATGTCTGGTTCGAGGTGATGCTGATCGCCTCCTTCGCCCTGCTGGTGCTGGGCGGGGAGAAGGCGCAGCTCGACGGCGCGGTGAAGTATGTGGCGCTCAACCTGATCTCGACGATCTCGTTCCTCGCCGCCATCGGCCTGCTTTACGGCATGACCGGCACGCTGAACATGGCCGACCTGCATCTGCGCATTCAGGAGGTCGACAACGACGGGCTGGTCGCGGTCATCGCCGTGCTGTTCATCGTCGCGTTTGGCATCAAGTCGGCGATGTTCCCGCTGTTCTTCTGGCTGCCCGCCTCCTACCACACACCGCCGGTGGCGGTAGCCGCGGTGTTCTCCGGTCTGCTGACGAAGGTCGGCGTCTATGCGCTGATCCGCATGTTCACGCTGATCTTTACCGGCGATACCCCCTACACCCACGGCATCCTGCTGGTGGCGGCCGGCCTGACCATGCTGTCGGGGGTTCTTGGCGCGGCGTGCCAGAGCGCGTTCCGCCGCATCCTGTCGTTCCACATCGTCAGCCAGATCGGCTACATGGTGATGGGCCTGGCGCTGTATACGCCGCTGGCGATCGCGGGCGCGGTGTTCTACCTGATCCACCACATCATCGTGAAGGCGAACCTGTTCCTGGTCTCCGGCGTCGCGGAGCGGGTCGCGGGCGGCGACGCGCTGGGCCGCATCGGCGGGCTGTACAAGTCGCAGCCCCTGCTCGCGGTGCTGTTCCTGATCCCCGCCTTCTCGCTCGCGGGCTTTCCGCCGCTGTCCGGCTTCTGGGCCAAGTTCATCCTGGTCAAGGCGAGCCTGGAGGCGGAATCCTACGCCATTGCCGCGACCGCGCTGGTGGTCGGCCTGCTGACCATCTTCTCGATGACCAAGATCTGGGGCGAGGCGTTCTGGAAGCCGCATCCGGACGGTGACGCGGCGGCCACCCAAGGCGGTCTGACCAGCCGGCAGAAGTGGCAGCTGATGGGCCCGATCGCGGGGCTGGCGGCGCTGACTGTGATTATCGGTCTGTTCGCCGCGCCGTTCCTCGACTACGCCATCGTCTCGGCGGAGGAGCTGATGGACCCGGCGCCCTATGTGCGCGCCGTGCTGGGCGGAGGCGCCTGATGAGTCTGTTCCTGCTCAACCTGTTCCTGGCACTCGGCTGGGCGGTGGTGACTGGCTCCTACGGGGCGGGCAACCTGCTCGCCGGCTTCATCATCGGCTACCTGGCGCTCTATGCGGCGCGGCCGATCTTCACCAGCGACGCCTATTTCCGGAAGCTGTGGCTCGGCATCTGGCTCGGTCTGTTCTTCCTCTACGAGCTGGTGGTCTCAAGCCTGCGGGTGGTGCATGACGTGATCACGCCGCCGATCTACAGCCGGCCCGGCATCATCGCGCTGCCGCTGGAGGTGGAGACCGACGCGGAGATCCTGCTGCTTGCCAGCCTGATCACGCTGACCCCGGGCACGTTGAGCCTGGATGTGTCGGACGACCGAAAGACGCTGTTCATCCACGCCATGTTCATCGACGATGACGTCGAGACCCTGAAGCGTGAGATCAAGGAAGGCTTCGAAGCCAAGATCATCGAGGTGATGCGATGAGTGCATTCGGCGCCCAGATCCTCGACATCGCAGTCGCGGTCACCTTCGGGTTGCTGTTGCTGGGTATCCTGCTCACCCTGGTGCGGCTGTGGGTCGGCCCCAGCCTGGCAGACCGGGTGGTGGCGCTGGACCTGCTGGGCTTCCTCACGGTGGCGTTCATCGCCGTGCTCGCGGTCGCCTGGGATCGGCCGAACTATCTCGACGTCGGCATCGCGCTGGCGCTGGTCGCCTTCCTGTCGACGGTGGCGTTCGCGCGGTTTGCGGAGCGCAGCCTGCTCAGCGCACATCGCGACAAGGTGGCCGATTCCACCGCCAAGAAGGAGGAGGCGCAGCGATGATCGACCTGATCACCGCCCTGCTGCTGGTCTCCGGCGGCTTCTTCGCGGCGGCCGCCGCGCTCGGCGTGGTGCGCATGCCCGACCTGATGATCCGCATGCACGCTTCCACAAAGGCCGGCACGCTCGGCGCCGGGCTGATCCTGCTGGCGGTGGCGGTGCATTTCGGCGACCTGTCGGTGGCGTCCCGCGCGCTGGCTGCCATCGCCTTCTTGCTGATCACCGCGCCGGTGGCGGCCCACATGATCGGCCGCGCCGGGTACCGTGCCGGCGTGCCGCTGTGGGAGCACAGCGTTGTCGACGAGCTGGAGACCACCCCCGGCACGGACAGCGAGCTGCGCCGCAAGGCGATCGCCGCCGCGCGCAATGCCGAGCCCAATGGCTGAAGAAGGCCACCTGCACTGGATGGGTGAAGCGCTGGCCGAAGCGCGCGCGGCCCTCGCGGAAGGCAACTTCGCGGTCGGGTCGGTGATCGTGCGCGACGGCGAGGTCCTCGGCCGCGGCCGCAACCTGGTCAACGAGAAGCACGACCCGATCCTGCATGCCGAGACCGTGGCGATCCAGGACGCCTGCACCCGTCTGGGCAACGAGGATCTGTCCGGGGCAACGCTCTACACCACCATGGAGCCCTGCCCGATGTGCTGCTGGGCGATCTGGCTCGCCGGCATCCGCCGCCTGGTGGTCGGCTGCCGCCACGATCAGTTCCCCAATCCACGCAGCGGCGACTATTCGGTGGAAAAGCTGATGGCGATGACCGGCAAGGACATGGAGCTGGTCACCGGCATCCGCGCCAGCGAGGGCCTCGAACTGCGCATGGCCTCCGAACGCTGAGCTAGAAGCCGTAGAGCGCCGCCGGGTTGGCCACCAGCAGCTTATGCTGCTCCTCGGCCGTGGGCGCGATCTGCGGGATCAGATCGACCAGCGGTTCGTCCCGCGGCACCGGGTCCATGTTGGTGTGGGGCCAGTCGGTGCCCCAGACGCAGCGCTCCGGGTTGGCTTGCATCAGCGCCCGCGCGAACGGCACCGCATCCCCATAGGGCGGGCCTTCGGCGGTGATCCGGTCGCTGCCCGACACCTTCACCCAGCATTTGCCGCGCCGCACGAAGTCGAGCAGCGTCAGGAACGCCGGCTGGGCCAGCCCGCCGGACGCCGGCACCCGGCCCATATGATCGATCACCACGGTCACCGGCAGGCTGTCGAAGAAATCGGCGTAGCGGTCCATGCCCTCGTCCTGGATATGGAACTGGGCATGCCAGCCGAACGGCGCGATGGCGTCGACCGCCCGGCGCATGGCGTCGAGCGACGGTCCCGGCCCGAGATGGCTGACCAGGTTGAAGCGCGCCCCGCGCATGCCACCAGCGTCGAGCCTGCGGATGGTGTCGGCATCGCTGTGGGGATCGATCACGGCGACCCCGCGCCAGCGCCCGCCGCTGCCGGCGATGGCATCGAGCGTCGCGCTGTTGTCCGCGCCGTAGATCGCCGACTGCACCAGCACTGCGCGCGAGAAACCCAGCGCCGCCTGCAAGGCTTCGAAGTCGTCTGCCAGCGCGCCTGGCGGCGCGTCATAGGCGCGCCTCGGCGCCGCCGGGTAGCGGTCCGCCGGTCCGAACACATGCATATGGGCGTCGCAGGCATCCGGCGGCGGCGTGAACGCCGGCGTTGCGGTGTCGGCATGGGGCGCGAGACATTGCTTCAGGGTCATCGGGGCTCCCTCGATATCACGCACCGAGCATAGCCGAACCCGCGACGGACGACGATGGGTGGGCAACCGGCTATTCATCTAGATGTATATATTTTTGCTGGCTATGCTGCCGGCCAGATTCGGCAGAGGAGCAAGGCGATGACGGGCGATGTGGTGGCGGTAGTGCTGGCGGCGGCCCTGCTCCATGCCGGCTGGAATGCCGTTGTGCGGATCGCCGGCGACCGCCTGGCGGTGATGGGCCTGATCGCGGCAGGGCACACGCTATGTGCTCTGGCGATGTTGCCCTTCGTCGTGCTGCCGGATGCCGCCGCGCTACCCTGGCTCGCGGCCTCGGTCGCCCTGCATGTGGGCTACAAGCTGTTCCTGGCCGAGGCCTATCGCGACGGCGACCTTGGCCAGGTCTATCCGGTGGCCCGCGGCACTGCGCCGTTACTGGTGACCGGCGTCAGCCTGCTGTGGCTCGACGAGCCGCTGGCGCCGCAGACCCTGGCCGCTGTGGCAGTGATCGCCCTGGCGGTCGCCAGCCTGGCCCTGCGCGGCGGCGCGCCGCTGCGCGACAACCCGCGCCCGATGCTGTTCGCACTGGGCACCGCCGTGTTCATCGCCTCCTATACCGTGGTCGACGGATTGGGCGCGCGGATCGCCGGCGACCCCCACGGCTACGTCGCCTGGCTGTTCCTCGGCGACGGGGTGCTGACCGTGGCCGTGGTGCTGGCGGTACGGCGGCGCGCGGCGCTCAGCCTGATGCGCGACCAGGCGCTGCCGGGCCTGTGCGGCGGCGCCATGTCGGTCGCGGCCTATTGGCTGGTGATCTGGGCGATGACCGTCGCGCCCATCGCGCCGGTCGCGGCGCTGCGCGAGACCAGCGTCATCTTCGCCACGCTGATCGGCGGACTGTTCCTCGGCGAGGGGTTCGGCCGGCGCCGGCTTTTCGCCGCCCTCGCCGTCTGTGTCGGGCTTGTGCTGATGCGCCTGTGACCGGCGCAACGAGCATCGTCGCGCTTATTCAGTCACACTTGGCGGTCATGCCGCCATCGACAACGATCTCGGTGCCGGTGACGAAGCGCGCCTCGTCGGACGCCAGGAACAGGGCGGCGTTCGCAGTGTCACGCCCGTCGCCCATGAAGCCCATGGGGATGCGCCCGACCCGCTGGGCGATCAGCTTGTCCACATCACCGCCGGCGCGCTGGCCGGCGAGGCGCACCTCTACCATCGGGGTATGCATCTGGCCGGGCACCACCGTGTTCACGCGGATGCCCTTCTTGGCGTACTGCACGGCGGTGACCCGGGAGAACTGGATCACCCCGGCCTTGGTGGCGGCGTAGGCGCACTGCGCCGCGCCGGTCCAGCGCAGGCCCGAGGTGGACGCGGTGTTGACGATGGCGCCGCCGCCCTGGCTTTCCATCACCGGCAGCACATGCTTGCAGGTCAGGAAGACGCTCTTGAGGTTGTAGGCGACCTGGGCGTCCCAGTCGTCCTCGGACAGTTCCACCGGCCCGCCGGCGCGCGACCCGCCGACATTGTTGACCAGGATGTCGATGCGCCCGAAGGCGTCGCGGCAGGCTTGGGCCATCGCGGCCACCGAGTCGCTGTCAGTGACGTCGGCCTCGCCGGTCTCCACCGTGCCGCCGACGTCGGCGATGCGTGACAGGGTCTCGGCCATGGCGTCGGGATTCTTGTCGACGGCAAAGATCTTCGCACCTTCCTGGGCGAACAGCACCGCCGCCGCCCGGCCGTTGCCCCAGCCCGGCCCGACGCAGCCCGCGCCGGTGATGATCGCTACCTTGTCCTGTAGCCGTCCGGCCATGTCAGCCTCCCTGTTCCGCTGTCTTGCTACGCACCTCGACCCCGGCCCAGCGCTCGGGCAGGTTCACCAGGCGCGTGGTGCTGTCTTCCGCCATGCCCTGGCTGAGCGCGAAGGCGAGGAACTGCTGCACCGCCGCGCCAAGCCACATAGGCACCCCGGACGCCGCCGCCTCGTCCATGCAAAGGGCGACATCCTTGTGCAGCAGCCGCACCGTGAAGCCCGACTGGAAGGTGCCCGGCAGCACACAGCGCGGAAACTTGTCGTCGGTGGCGCTGTTGCGGCCCGAGGAGGCATTGAAAACGTCGATCATCACCTGCGGGTCCAGCCCCGCCTTGGCGCCCAGCACCATGGCCTCGCCGGTGGCAACATTGGCGATGGCGGAAAGGAAGTTGTTCGCCACCTTCATGGTCTGGCCCATGCCCGGCTCGGCCCCGACATAGAAGCGCTTGCCGAGGATGTCGAGCACCGGGGCGGCGGCCTCGTAGAGCGCCGCCGGCCCGGCGCACATCAGCGCCAGAGTGCCCTTGCCGGCGCCGGTGCTGCCGCCGCTGACCGGACAGTCGAGGGTCTCGATCCCCTTTTCCTGCAACGCGGCGGCGACTCGGCGCGCCACCACCGCGCCGGTGGTGGACAGGTCGATATAGGCCTTGATCGCGCCGCCCTCAGCGAGCCCGCCGGGCCCCGTCGCGACCGCCTCGACCACGTCGGGCGTCGGTAGGCTGACCAGCACCAGATCGGCGGCATCGGCTACGGCGGCAGGGCTTTCGGCAGCCACCGCGCCCTGCTGCACCAGCGGCGCGAGGCGCGCCTCGATGATGTCATGGACCACCAGGCCGAAGCCCGCATCGAGCAGCCTGCGGGTCATCGGCCCGCCCATGTCGCCAACGCCGACGAACCCGACGGTGCGCTGTTGCTCGCCCATTGCCTCACCTCCCACGCACTTGCTTGTGATTTGAGCCCCTCGACACGATGTTTAGCCTAACCGGCACACACACCGCCATGCCGGCAGGCAATCCGGAGCGCCGCATGTCCCTGACCGTCCGCACCCTTCCCCTGACCGCCCTGATGGCGGTGATGCTGCTGGCCCCGATGGCGCTGGCTGCCGACTCGGTAAAGCCCTTCTTCGGTCGCTATGAGGGGCAGAGCGTCTCGGTCGACGGCGGGGGCGTCACCAAGCGCGACATCTCTGTGGAGATCGGCGCGTTCGAGAACGGCTTCACATTGACCTGGACGGCGCTAATCCCGCGCGCCAACGGCAGCGCGGCCCGCAAATCCTATACCTCGAACTTCAAGCCGACCGACAATCCCACGACCTTCAAGGCAGTACAGCGCCGCAACATGTTCGGCGGCATGGAGCCGAACGATCCGCTGGGGGGCGACCCCTATGTCTGGGCGCGATTGAAGGACGACACCTTGAGCGTGTTTGCCTTGGTGATCGACGAGGCCGGCACCTACGAGGTCCAGGTCTACGACCGTACGCTGACAGAGAAGGGTCTCGCCCTCGCCTTCTCGCGCTACCGCGAGGGCAAGCTGCTGCGCCGTGTCGAGGGTACGCTGACCCGCGCCGAGTGAATGGCTGGCGCGGCCTGCGCCGGTCTAGCCGTTGAAGTTCCAGCGGTTACGGCTGAGCCGGTCCTGGCCGCTGGCACCCGCGCGCTCTCCGGTGGCCTGGTAGAGCTTGCGGCTGCAATGGGACAGATCCTCGGTGATCGACCGCAGGTCACTGGCTAGCAGCGCGATCAGCGCCTCCACGAACGGGTCCGCGGTCGCCAGGCGCTGGCGCAGCTCGCGCTTGGACACCACCGTGCAAACCGTATCGTCGATAGCAGTGGCGCGCGCCATGCGCGGCGCGCTGTCGACCAGCGCCAGTTCGCCGAAGATGCCGCCGGGGCGGATATGGCCGAGCACCATCTCACCATTGCCGCGGGCCTTGGAGATCTCCACCATGCCGGACTGGACCACATAAGCGGCGTCGCCCGGGTCGGACTCATCGAAGATGGTGGTGCCGGCGGGGAACGTCGTCCTTTCGCCAGAGCTGAACATGTGACTCACGCTTTCCTCCAAAAGGCGCGCCCATGTGCCGCGCCCGTTACCTCGCCTCTCCCCTGGCTTACGGCGCGAGTATCCGGGAGCGGACGCAACCGGGCAGTGATGCGGGTCACAGAAGCGAACCCGTCATCTTCGAGGGCCTGGTGAGCCCGCCCCGCCGCCCGGTGGCGCTGAAACGCGCGCTGGCGGAGCTGGCGGCGCGGGACGCCGATCTGCAGCGGATCCTCGACGAACACGGTGCCCCGCCGCCGCGGCCGCATCCGGCAGGGTTCGCGGGCTTGGCGCGGATCATCGTCGCCCAGCAGATCGCCGCCGGGGCCGCCCGTGCCATCCGCGCCCGGCTGGAAGCCGCCTGCCCGGAGATGACAGCGGAGGCGTTCCTTGCGCTCGACGACGATACCCTGCGTGCCGTCGGTCTCAGCCGCTCCAAGATCGCCTATAGCCGCGCCGCCGCCGAGGCGGTCACCAAAGGCCGCCTCGACCTGGACGCGTTGCGCCGGTGCGACGATGACACCTTCATCGCGGCGCTGACCGAGGTGAAGGGCATTGGCCGCTGGACGGCGGAAATTTATCTGCTTTTCGCGCTGCGCCGGCCCGATATCTGGCCGACCGGCGACCTGGCCGTGCGGCGCGGGCTGGCGGCAGCGAAAGGGCTCGACGGCGACCCGGACCCGGCGGCGATGGACGCCATCGCAGCGCCCTGGCGGCCGTATCGCAGCGCGGCGGCGCGGCTGATGTGGCATTATTACGGGGCCCTGCGGCGGCGTGACGTGGCGCCCGATTGAGGCGGCAGCGCGGCGCGTTATGATGGTGCAGTCGGAAACCGGGGAGGACAGGCGATGGCCAAGCGGCGCGGGGAATGGCTGGGGCGCGCAGCGGCGATGGCCGCGGTGCTGGCGATGGTCTCCCTGGGTGGCTGCGCCTGGCGCCCCTGGCCCACCGCGCACAGCGGCGACCGCGGTTTCGATGCCCTGTCCGCCGGCGATTACGAAGAAGCCGAGGTGCTGCTTAGCGAACGCTTGCGCGACGAGCCCGGCGACCCCTACGCCCGGCTGAACCTGTCCGTTGTCTACCAGAACACGGGCCGCGAGGCCGAGGCCCGGCGCATCCTTGTCGACCTGATTGCCGAGGACCCGGCCGCCCAGGCCACCCGCAGCAACAACGCAGCCGCCGCAGGGCAGAGCATCGCGGCGATCGCCCGGCGCAACCTGGTGCTGCTCGATGGGCGCGTGCAGACCGACAACCGGCTCAACGGCATCGCGGTCGGCCATATGAACAATGGCGACTGGCTGATGGCCGGCATCTATGCCGACGCCGCACTGGCGCTCAATCGCGGCGACCCCTATGCGGCGCTCAATCGCGGCGTGGTCGCGGCCCAGGACGGCGAGCGCGCAATGGCGGAGACCTATCTCAAACGGGCCCAGGAACTGGGCAAGACCGCGGTGGTCACCCGCAGCACCGACGGTGGCGGACGCGGCCGCACAGTGGCGCAACTGGCCGAGGCAAACCGGGCGCAACTGGCGCAGAGCAGCGTAAAGGGACGCGAGGACTGGCCGCGAAGCGGGGCGCGCTTTGCCGTGCTGAAGCGGCTCCGCGACCGTGGCCTGATCACCGCAGAGGAGTATATCCGCCGCCGTGACGCCAACCTCGCTGCCGCTGTGCCGGGGGCGGGTGCACCGCCGGAGATAGCCATCGACGACGCCGAGTCACTGTTGGTGAAGCTGCTGTCGCGCTACCAGCTTGGCGACCTGTCGGCGGAGGAGTACGGCGCGCTGCGCGCCATCGTGCTCGACCGGGTCCTGCCGGCGGCGCCGCTGCCGGCACTGCCGCCGGGCGAGGCGGGCATGGAGGGGCTGAAAAGCCTGCGCGCCGCGGGCGTCATCACCGATGCAGAACAGAAGCGGCTGGCGGCCCGGCTGGCGCCGCCGCTTGCGATGGCCGAACGGGCCGCTCCCGCGACGCCGCCGCAGTCCGCGATGCGCGCGCCCACCGCGACCATGGGCCGATCCGCCGCGCCCACCGCCGCGCCGGCGGCCGCCGCACCCGCGATGGCAACGCAGGCGATGGCGCCGGGCAACCGGCTCGGCCTGCAGCTCGCTTCCTACCGCCGCCAGGCCCACGCGGCCCGGGGCTGGGACCGGATCAATGCGCGGGCCGGCGCGGTGCTCGCCGGGTTCGAGCACAGCATCGTGCGCGTCGACCTGGGCGGGACCCGCGGGGTCTATTACCGGCTGTTCGTCGGCGAAATGGACTCGCCACGCGCCGCGCGCCAGCTCTGCGGCCGGCTGCGCGAACGCAACATCGATTGTGTGGTGGGCCGCTACTGAGCGCGCCCGCCGGCGCGGCGCTCAGGCCGCGTCGGGGATATGCGCCTCGAGCTGGCTGAGCATCTCCGGCACCGGACGAATGTAGCGCGCCGCCAGGGTGCCGCCCTCGATGCGGCTGACGGTGCCGATGCAGGGCACCGCGCTCTCGTCAGGCAGGATAAAGGTGAAGGTAAAGCTCTCACCCTCGATCAGGGGGCCGTCATAGCCGGCCAGGCTGAAGCCCGACAGACTGAAGTCCTTGATCTCAAAAACGGTCTCGCCAAGCTGGACCTTCGCCGTGGCGCGGGCCGAACCGCCGGGAAACCGGGGATGTTCGCGCCGGTCCTTGCCGGCGCCGCCGAACAGCCTCTCCGCGAACTTGCGCATGCCTTGCCTCGCTGCAATGCCTCAACGTCATCAGGCAGGCCGTTGCCCGGCCTTCACCAGAGGAAGAGGCTATCCACCGCGCCGCAAGGTTCGATCCACAGTTTGTAAAAAATTGAATCGAAATTCCGACGGTTTTCAGGAGAAACCGGCCTGCCGGTCCTTCTCCGCCGACGCCGGATCGCGCTCCGCCGGGTCGCCGTAACCGCCGCCCGCGGGGGTGCGGATGGTCAGCACGTCGCCGGCCTCCAGGTTGAGCTGGCGGCGGGTATCGATCCATTCGCCGTTGAACAGGATCTCGCCGCAGGCACCCGGCTCGCCCCCAGCCAGCCCCGGCGCGGGGTTGCGGGTGCGGTCGGCGTTGAACGTGATCGAGATCGGCGAATCGGAGATGCACTCGAACACCAGCTCCTGGCCGTTGCCGCCGCGGAACTTGCCAGCGCCGCCGGTGCCGTCGCGGAAGCGTTTGGCGTGGATGCGGAAGGGGCTGAGCATCTCCATCATCTCCACCGGCGTGCAGGAGACGTTGGACGGCCAGCTCAGCACGTCCGAGCCGTCGGAGCGGCAGGTCGCGCCGGTCGCGCCGTTGAAGAAGAACTTGGTGGCGTAGGGCTTGCCGTCGCGCACACCGGTCTGCAGGAACGACCACAGCGGCGAGCCGGCGCCGGCGGTGACCCGCTCGGGCACCACCTGGCCCATCGCACCGAACACCGCGATCGGCAGATAGTGGCCGGTGTTCACCCGCTGGCCGCCGGACAGCGGGAACTCGTGGTTGAGGATCGAGCCCTTGGGCGCCTTGACCGAGACCGGCAGGAACGAACCCTCGTTGTTCGGCGCATGGGGGGAGACGATGCACTTCACGGCGAAGGCGGTGAAGGCGTAGGTGTAGGGGTAGGCGACGTTGATCGCCCCCTTCACCGCGTCGGATGAACCCTCGAAGTCGATGTCCACAGAATCGCCGTCGATGGTCACCGCGATCTCGATATGCACCGGGGTCTTGAGGCCGTCGGTGTCGAGCTGGGTGCGGTAGGTGCCGTCGGGCAGCTCGCGAATTGATTCGCGCATGGCAGTCTCGGAGCGGCCCTGGATCTCGGCGGCCAGCGGCGCCAAGTCGGCGAGGCCGAACTCCGCCATCAGCCCCTGCACCCGGTTCTCCATCAGCCGCACCCCGGTGATCTGGGCGAACAGGTCGCCGATCACCTGCTCGGGGGCGCGCACGTTGGCGCGCAGCAAGGCGACGATGCTGTCGTCGAGCTCGCCCTCGCGGTACAGCTTCATCGGCGGGATCTGGAAGCCCTCCTCGAAGATGTCGAGCACCCCGTGCACGTCGAGCTTGCCGCCGATCTCCGGCGCGTGCGCGGTCGAGGCGGAGAAGCCGACCAGCTTGCCGCCGTAGAAGATTGGCTTGACGATGTTGATGTCGAACAGGTGGCCGGTGCCCATCCACGGGTCGTTGGTCACCAGCACGTCGCCGTCCTTCAGCGTCTCGACCGGGAAATGCTCGATCATCGCCTTCACGGTGGCCGGCAGGCTGCCGATGAAGACCGGCACGCTCTTCGTCGCCTGGGCGATGGAGCGGCCCTTGGCGTCGGTCAGCACGCAGGAGAAATCATCCGACTCGCGCACCACGGTGGAGAAGGCCGTGCGCACCAGCGCGGCCGACGCCTCGTCGACCACGGTGATCAGCCGGCGCCACAGCACCTCCAGCGTCACCGCGTCGAAGCCGTCCTCGACACTGACCGTGCGGGCCTCACCGATGGAGACGATGAGGTTGCCGTAATCATCCACGGTGAAGCGCGAATCGGCGCCCAGGATCAGCGTCGACTCCGGCTCCTCCACCACCGCCGGGCCGGCGACCTCCATGCCGGCGGCGAGGCCGGCGCGGTCGTAGACCGGGGTATCGACATAGTCGCCCGCATCAGGGAACCAGACCGGGCGGCTGCCCTTGCGCGCATCATCGGGGCTGCCCGCGGCGCCCCCGGTGGCGGCCAGCGCCACCGGCGCCTCGGCGGCCTCGGCGCGGGTGGCGACGCGCACGTTGATCACCTCCATCGGCACCCCTTCGAGGGTCTGGGAGAAGATATCTAGATAGTCGCGCTCGAAGGCGGCGACGATGCCCTCCATGGCCGCGGCGTCATAGGGGCCGGCGGGCAGCTCGACCACCAGCTCGAAGCCCTGGCCGACATAGCGGATGTCGGCGAAGCGCTCGACGGTGGCCTGCGCCGGGTCGAGGCCGGTCTCGGCGATCACCTGGGCGGCGTCCGCCTCGAGGCGCGCGAAGACGCCCTCGAACTCGGCCCAGTCGAGCCGGTCGAGGCGCTGCGCCACCGTGGCGACCCGGTCGATGCGCGCCGGCGCCATCAGCAGCCCGACGGCGGACGCGACGCCCGCCGCCTTCGGGCAGATCAGCTTTGAGACGCCGAGCTTGCGCGCCAGCTCCGAGCCGTGCAGCGGCCCGCCGCCGCCGGTCACCAGCAGTGTGTGGCTGCGCGGGTCCTTGCCGCGCTCGGCGACATGCACCCGCGCCGCGCCGGCCATGGTCTCGTTGACCACGTCATGGATGCCCCAGGCGGTCTCCACCGCCGAAAGGCCGGCCTGCTTGCCGAGATCGGCGAGCGCCTTCTCGGCCGCATCCTTGTGGATCTGGATATGGCCGCCGGCGAAGGACTTGGCGTCCAGATAGCCGAGCAGCAGGTTGGCGTCGGTCACCGTCGGCTGGGTGCCGCCGCGCCCGTAACACGCCGGGCCGGGATCGGACGACGCGCTCTCAGGGCCGACCTTCATCAGGCCGAGATCGTCGATGCTGGCGATCGAGCCGCCGCCGGCGCCGATCTCGATCAGCTCGATGGTGGAGATACGCATCGGCAGGCCACTGCCGGAAATGAAGCGCTTCTGGCGCGCCGCCTCGAAATGGTGCGCGATCAGCGGTTCGCCGTCCTCGATCACCGCGAGCTTCGCGGTGGTGCCGCCCATGTCGAAGGCGAGTACCTGCTGCGCGTCGCACTGGCCGCCGAACCACGACCCGGCGAGCGCGCCGGCGGCGGGGCCGGATTCCAGCATCTGCACCGGGGCGCGCTTGGCCTCGGCGACATGGGTGAGGCCGCCGTTCGACAGCATCAGGAACAGCGGTGCGCCAATGCCGAGCCCCTTGGCCGCCTCGGCGAGACGCTCCAGGTATCCCGCCGCCAGCGGCTGCAAATAGGCGTTGGCCACCGTGGTCGAGGCGCGCTCGTACTCGCGGATCTCCGCGGCGATCTCGTTCGAGGTCGAAACGAACACGTCCGGGTGTTTTTCGGCGATAAGCTCGGCGGCGCGCTGCTCATGGGACGGGTTGGCATAGGCGTGCAGGAAGACGATGCCGATGGCGCGGCAGCCCTCGGCCACCAGTTGGTCGGCGGCGGCCAGCAGGCCTGCCTCGTCGAGCGGCGTCTCCTCGGTACCGTCCGGCGCAATGCGTTCCTTTACCTCGAGGCAGTGCCGGCGCGGCACCAGCGGGTCGGGCAGCTCGATGAAGATGTCGTAGAGCTCGTATTTATGCTCGCGGCGGATCTCCAGCATGTCGCGGAACCCCTCGGTCGCGATCATGCCGGTCTGCGCGCCCTTGCGCTCGATCAGCGCGTTGGTGAACAGGGTCGTGGCGTGCACCAGCCGGTCGACCGTGGACAGGTCGAGGCCATGCTTGTCGCGGACATGCTCGATGCCGGCGACGACGCCGCGCACCGGGTCGTCGGGGGTGGTCAGTTCCTTGTGGGTCAGCGCGGCGGGGCCGGCGCCATGCACCACGATGTCGGTAAAGGTGCCGCCAATATCGATGCCGAGCGAGATGCCTGTCACGCCGGGAACTCCTGATAGCCGGGTCGGGGAAACGCGCCGGCGGATGCCGGCCGCGCGAACCCGGGCAATCTAGCACCGGGTGCCCGGCGGAGTCGCTGGCCTACTGGTCGTGGCCGCCGCGGTTCGACAGGAAAACCAGCGCCATCAGACCGGCGCCGACAACAAACGCCCCGACGGCGCCAAGCACCAGCGCCAGCACCCCGTGGAAGCCCATCTCGGTGTCCGGGATCGAGAACCAGCTTTCCCACGCCACCCACAGCGCGAGGGCGAGCATCGCGCCCAGGGTCAGGATGAGCAGGACGATGCCGCCATGGCGTTTCATGGTCAGCGCGACGCCTTGCCGCCGTCGGCGTTGATCACCGTGCCGCTGATCCAAGATGCCCGCGCCGAGGCGAGGAACACCACCAGGTCGGCAATCTCCTCGGGCTGGCCGGCGCGGCCCTGGGGCTCGCCCTTGAGCATTTCGCGCCAGCGCTCGGGATCGCCGAGCGCCACCTCGGCGCGGCCGCGCAGCATGGTGAGCATGCGGTCGGTCTCGGTGGCGCCGGGATTGACGCCGACCACCCGCACCCCCTGGTCGACGGACGCGCCGCCGAGCGCGCAGGTGAACTGCATCAGGGCGGCGTTGCCGGCGCTGCCGGCGATATAGCCAGCATTGGGCCGGTCGCCGGCGAGGCCGATGACGTTGACGATGACGCCGCCGCCCCGCGCCGTCATCGCGCCGTGGAAGTGGCGGCACAGGTTGATGAAGCCGAACACCTTGAGGTCCCAGGCCTCGCGCCAGGTCGCCTCGTCCACCGACGCCAGGTCGCCGCCGGGAATTGCGCCGGCATTGTTGATCAGGATGTCGGCGTCGCCGCAGGCAGCGAACAGGTCCGCCTGGGCGGCGCTGTCGGACAGGTCGCAGGCGTGCAGGGTGAGCGGCACGTTGTGGCGCTGGGCGATGGCGTCGCGGGCGGCCTCAAGATCGGCCGCCGTGCGCGCGGCCAGATGCAGGGCGCAGCCCTCGGCGGCCAGCCCCTGGGCGACCGCCAGACCGATGCCCTTGGAGCCGCCGGTAACCACGGCGGTCTTGCCGGTGAGTTCGAGATCCATGGCGCTGCCCTCCCCTGCTGCGGCGAACCGCCCGGTTAAACCACGCCGGGCCGCGAGTCCAGTGCGCGCGGTTGACCGGCCGCCGCCGGCGCGGTAGGAGTCGCGAACAAGGAACATACAGGGAACGATTTCACGATGAACGAGATCGATGGCGCCGCCTGGCAGAGCGACGCCGCCGCCGCGATCAGCCGCGGGGTGTGCCGGCTGTTCCGCGACCTGGGCCAGGGCACGGTGACCGAGTTCCCGCTGCACAACAGCCGCCGCGCCGATGTCATGGCGCTCGACCGGGGGGGCCGTTTCACCCTGGTGGAGATCAAGTCCTGCCGGGCGGACTTCCGCGCCGACCGGAAGTGGGGCGAGTACATCGACTTTTGCGACCGTTTTTATTTCGCGGTGGACGCGGATTTTCCCCGCGACCTGCTGCCAGGTGAGCACGGGCTGATCGTCGCCGACGGTTATGGTGCCACGGTGTTGCGCGAGGCGCGGCCCCGGCCCTTGCATGCCAGCCGCCGCCGCACCCTGCTGCTGCGCTTCGCCATGGCGGCGAGCCGCCGGCTGCGCCATCTTGAGGACCCGCCCATCACCGCCCGATCCGGTTGAACGCCGGGCGGCTTCCCGCTTAGGCTGCGGGGCAGGCGGGCCGCAGCCGCGGGCTGCCCAACATATTCGATGAGGGAGGACGGCATGGCCGGCAGCCGCGACGGCGCGGTGCAGCGCGCGCGAGAGCATTTCGACAACGGCGATTTCCTGAAGCGGCTGGCCGCGTGGGTTGCCGTGCCGACCGAGGCGCAGAAGCTGGAAAGCCGCCCGGAGCTGTACCGCTTCATCACCGATTTCGTGAAGCCCTACTGCGACGAGATGGGATTCTCGTCGACCATCTATGACAACCCGGTGGCCGAGCGCGGGCCGATCATCATCGCCAGCCGCATGGAAGACCCGGCCAAGCCGACCCTGCTGACCTACGGCCATGGCGACGTGGTCACCGCCTTCAAGGAAGAGTGGAGCGAGGGGCTCGACCCCTGGGTGCTGGAAGAGGACGGCGATTACTTCTACGGACGCGGCACATCCGACAACAAGGGCCAGTTCCAGCTCTGCATGGCGGCCCAGCACGCGGTGATCCAGGAACGCGGCAGCCTCGGCTTCAATTCCAAGTTCCTTATCGAGACCGGCGAGGAACAGGGCTCCCCCGGCCTCAAGCAGTTCATCCAGGAGCACACCACGGAACTCGCCGCCGACCTGATGGTCTGGTCAGACGGGCCGCGCCTCGCCAAGGGCCGCCAGGAGATCGACTGCGGCAGCCGGGGCGGGGTGTTCTTCGACCTCGTCGTCGACCTCAAGCGCGAGGGCGGGCTGCATTCCGGGCACTGGGGCGGTGTCATGCCCGATGCCGGCATCATCCTGGCCCAGGCGCTGAGCACCATCACCACGCCGAAGGGGCGCATCCTGATCGACGACTGGCTCCCCAAGTCGGTGCCGCCCTCGGTGATCGAGGCAATCGGCAAGCTGGAGGTCGACCCGGTCGAGGGCCTGCCCGAGCCCGACCCGGAATGGGGCCATAGCGAGTTGTCGATGCTGGAGAAGGTGATGGCCAACACCAGCTTCATCATCCTCGCCTACCGCACCGGCAACCCGGACAACCCGGTGAACTCGGTGCCGTCCTACGCCAAGGCGCGCGGCCAGATCCGCCACACCGCCGATGTCCCGCGCGAGGCGTTCATGCCGGCCCTGCGCAAGCATCTGGACGAGCGCGGCTTCGGCATCGTCGAGATCGAGGGCAGCATCGAGCGCGAGCAGTTCCCCGCCTCGCGCACCGACCCGGACGACCCGTGGGTTGCCTGGGCGGTCGACTCGCTGACCCGGTCCACCGGGGTCGCGCCGAACGTGGTACCGAACGCCCCGGGCAGCAACCCGGCGGACTATTTCCGCGCGGCGCTCGACCTACCGGCGTTCAAGATTCCCCACAGCTACAAGGGCTGCAAACAGCACGGGCCCGACGAGCACGGCCTGAAGTCGATGTTCCGCGAGGGGCTGGAGGCGATGGCCGGCTTCTACTGGGACATGGGCGAGCCGGGCACGCCGCCCAACAAGGGGATCAAGGCCTAGGGAAAGGGGCTGCTGGCGCTCACCCCCACAGACGGGGGATCAGCATCGGCACCCGGCGGCAATAGGCGCGGTAGGCGTCGCCGTAGAGGCCCATCAGCTTGGCTTCCTCGAAGCGGATGCCGACGATGAAATACACCGTCACCCAGAACGCGGTGGACAGCATGAAGGCGTTATCCACCAGACCCCACACCAGCAGAATACTGCCAAGATACAGGGGGTGGCGTACCCGGCCGTGGATGCCGCCGGTGCGCAGCGGCTCGTCCTCGGCAATCGGCGCACCGGCAGCGGCCGCGCGCGCCTGCGCAGTGCCGATGAACCGGCCCAGGTCGTATCCCGCCAGTGCCCGCCACAGCACCCAGGCGCCGGCGGCGACCATCGCCCACTGCATCGCAGAGACCCAGGCGGGCAGCGCGATCGCGGGCGGCGCATCGGCCAACAGCATCTGGCACAGCCACAGCACCGCCCCCAGATGGACGATGGCGAACAGGTTGTAGGCCAGCCGCAGCCGCGCCCCGAACAGCGGCGCGAGACGCGCCTTCACACCCTCGGCTGCCAGCAGGGAATGCACAGCGCCAAAGCCGACCCATAACAAGGCGGCCAGCGCATGGGCGCTCACCGCGCCCTCAGCGGTCGATGCGTGAGATGGTGTTGGTGGTGCTTTCCCCGTCGACGAGATCCGCGAGCATCACCTCGCCGCCCCAGGACTGCACCTCTTCGGCGCCGACAACCGTTTCCACCGTGTAGTCCTTGCCCTTCACCAGAAGGTCGGGGCGTAAAGTGTCGATCAGCGCCAGGGGCGTGTCGTCGGAGAACACCACCACCATGTCGACCGCGCCCAGCGAGGCCAGCACCGCGCTGCGCGAGTCCTCGGGCTGGACCGGCCGTCCCTCGCCCTTCAGCCGCCGGGTGGAGTCGTCGCTGTTCAGACCGACCACGAGCCGGTCGCAGTTGGCGCGGGCCTGTTCGATCAGCGAAACATGCCCGGGATGCAGCAGGTCGAAGCAGCCGTTGGTGAAGCCGATACGCAGGCCCTGGCGGCGCCACTGGCGAACCCGTTCGGCGGCAGCGTCGGCGGTCAGCACCTTGCCGCTGCCGGCATCCGCGGGCTGCTCCAGGGCGCGGATGATCTCGCTGGGATGGGCCACCGCGGTGCCGACCTTGCCGACCACCACACTGGCGGCGATGTTGGCCAGCTCCGCCGCCTTGGGCAGGGATTCGCCCACCGCCAAAGCGGTCGCCAATGCCGCGGCTACAGTGTCCCCGGCGCCGGAGACATCGAACACCGCGTGGGCCAGCGCCGGCAGGTGATGCACCTCGTCCCCATACAGCAGGGTCATGCCGTCCTGGCTGCGGGTCACCAGTACATGCTCGAACCGGCAGGCGTCGCGCAGGTGCCGTGCGGCGGCAACGATATCCTCGTCGGTCGATGTCGGCAGACCGGTTGCCTCATGCAGCTCACGCCGGTTGGGGCAGATCAGGTGGGCGCCGCGGTAGCGGCTGTAATCGGCGCCCTTCGGGTCGACCACCACCGGCGTGCCGGACTTATGGGCCCGGGCGATCAGCACCTCGATCACGGTCGGTGTCAGCACGCCCTTGGCGTAATCGGACAGGATCAGCACGTCGGCGCCGTCGACCACGGATACGCAGCGGCCGAGCAGGTCGTCCTGCGCCTTGGTGCCAAGCGGGCTCTGGGTTTCCTTGTCGGCACGGAGGATCTGCTGCGCGCCGGCGAAATAGCGGCTCTTGATGGTGCTGGGGCGGCTCGGCTCCACCAGCAATCCGGGGGTGCGGCCGATCTCACGCTCCAGCAGGGCGGTGACCTCGCGCCCCGCCTGGTCGTAGCCGATAACGGACGCGAACGAGACCGTGGCGCCGAGCGCGACGGCGTTGCGCACCACGTTGCCCGCGCCGCCCAGCATGGCGCGCTCCTCAATGATCCGCAGCACCGGGATCGGCGCCTCGGGCGAGATGCGCTCCACCTCACCGTCAATGAACCAGTCGAGCATCAGGTCGCCGACGCAGGCGACCTTGGCATTCTTCAGCCGGTCCAGCAGGTCGGCGATTTCGGCAGTATCTGTCATCGGCGATGGTCCCCCGGAACGGGCGCGCGGCCCGGTGAGCCGTTATAGCCGAGTCGCCGCAACGGAGGAAACGCACCCCCGCACCGTGACAAGGCGGGTGCGCGGCGCGGGGGAATCGGCTAAGCCTCTGGCATGTGCGGTCTGGGCGCGATCTTCGCCTATGGCGGCGGCCCGGCCGACCGCCGCGAACTGACGGCCTTGTGCGACGCCATGGCGGCGCGGGGCCCCGACGGCGACGGCGTCTGGCTGTCGCCGGATGGTCGCGCGGGCCTGGCGCACCGCCGCCTGTCGATCATCGACCTCAGCGACGACGCCGCCCAGCCGATGACCCAGGCCGACGGCGACCTGGCGATCTCCTACAACGGCGAGATCTACAATTTCCGGGCCCTGCGTGAGGACCTGGTCGCCGACGGCGTCACCCTGCGCAGCGAGAGCGATACCGAGGTGCTGCTCGCGCTGTACCGCCGCGAGGGGGCGGGGATGCTGCGGCGGCTGCGCGGCATGTACGCCTTCGCCCTGTGGGACGGCGCCAAGGGCGGCATGCTGCTGGCGCGCGACCCGCTGGGCATCAAACCGCTCTATGTCGCCAACGCGGGCGGCGTGGTGCGCGCCGCGAGCCAGGTGAAGGCGCTGCTCGCCGCCGCCAGACCGGCGCTGGACACCGCGCCCGATGCAGCGGGCCATGCCGGCTTCTATTTGTGGGGCAGCGTGCCTGAACCCCATACGCTGTATCGCGGCATCCGGGCGCTGCCGGCCGGCCACAGCCAGTGGATCGATGGCAGCGGGCCGCAGCCGCCCCAGGCGCATTTCGACCTGGCGGGAGCCATCGCCGCTGCCCGCCCAGAGGATATGAATGCGGACCTGCCCGTGCTGCTGCGCGACAGCATCGCGCACCATCTGGTCGCCGACGTGCCGGTGGGCGTGTTCCTGTCGGCCGGCCGGGATTCGGCGACCGTGGCGGCGCTGGCAGCCGAACAGCTCGCAGCGGCGGGCGCACCTACCCTGCGCACGCTGACCCTGCGCTTCGATGAATTCGCCGGCACCGCAGCGGACGAGACCCCGCTGGCCGAGTCCGTGGCCGCCGATCTCGGCACCGACCATGTTACCGACACGGTCCGCGCCGCCGATTTCGCGGCCGCGCGTGATGCCCTGCTGGCCGACATGGACCAGCCGAGCATCGACGGGGTGAATGTCTGGTTCGTCGCCCGCGCCGCCCGGCGCGCCGGGCTGAAGGTCGCGATGTCGGGGATCGGCGGCGACGAGCTGTTCGGCGGTTATGACAGTTTCCGGCAGGTTCCCCGGCTGGCGGGCACGATGGCCCCGCTGGCGGCGGTGCCGGGCCTAGGCCGTGGCTTCCGCATGGCCGCCGCGCCACTGCTGGCAGCGCTCGGCGGACGGGTGCCGGGCAAGGCGGCGGGCCTGATCGAGCTGGGCGGCCGGCCGGCCACCGCTTATCTGCTGCGCCGGGGACTGTTCATGCCCTGGGAACTGCCCGCCGTGATGGACCCCGAGATGGCAAGGGAGGGCTGGGAGACGCTGGCGCCCCTGGCCGGGCTTGCAGCGCTCTGGGAGGCCGGAAGGAGCGACCGGATCCGCATGACCGGGCTGGAAACCGCGCAATATCTGCGCAACCAGCTGCTGCGCGATGCCGACTGGGCGGGCATGGCGCACGGCATCGAAATCCGTACCCCGCTCGTCGATGCGGTGCTGTTGGAAGCCCTGCTACCGGCGCTGGCGGGGCCAAACCCGCCGGGCAAGGCGGACCTGGCGGCGGCACCCGCGCGGCCGCTGCCCGAGGCCCTGCTGGCGCGTCCCAAGACCGGTTTCGCGATCCCCGTGCGCGACTGGCTGATGGCGGATGGCGGGGCGGCGGTCGGGCGCGGCCTGCGCGGCTGGGCGCAACAGGTGATGGCGGCCTTCGCACCGACCCGGTAGGGTTTGAATCGGCCCGCACATGTCCATATGGTAGGGCTTATTCCAGCACCCCCGACGCAAGGGCTTTTGGGGTATGGCGTCCCTGCAGAGCGCACAGGCACAGACACCGGGCCGTGAGGAAGCGGCCTTCGTCGATCTCGTCCGCAGCTTCGAGAATGCGCGGAGCGGGCGTCAGGCTGTGCTCGTGCATATGTCGAAGCTGCAGCCGCAGAACCGGCGCGACAATCAGTTGCGCACCGCGCTCGCCAGCTTCGACGGCCAGACCCGCGGCATCGGCGGCAACATGTTCGCCCTGCATAATGGCGATATCGCCTTCGCCTTCCGCGGCCCCGGCCGCGACGACGTTGAGGCGGCAATCTTCAAGCTGAAGTTCCTGTTCCGCGACGACCCGCTGCTCGACGGCAACGAAGACGACCGTGGCGACGAGGGCGACCCGTTCGTCACCTGGTACAATATCGAGAACCATTTCGACACGCTGCTACGGCTCGCCCAGCGTTACGTTCAGGACGCCCGCGCGGTCGAGGAGACCACCGACGAAGACGAGGGCCCGGTGGTCGAGGACGAGGACGATCTCAGCGGCGACCCGTTGACGCCGGAAATCCTCGCGCGCATCGAGACCTCGCTCGCCAGCGCCGACGTCTCCAACCTGATGCGCCGCCAGTCGGTGTGCGCCATCATCGGCAACGCGCCGCCGCAGCCGGTGTTCTCGGAGCTGTATATCTCTATCTCGGATTTGCGCCAGACCCTGCTGCCGCACGTCGATGTGAAGAGCAACCACTGGCTGTTCCAGCACATGACCGAGACGCTGGACCGGCGCATGCTGTCGCTGCTGGTGAAGAACGACGACGCCTCGGTGTTCGGCGACATCAGCATCAACCTCAATGTCGGCACCATGCTGGGCGCGGACTTCCTGAAATTCGACGACAACGTGAAGGCCGGCATGCGCGGCACGATCGTGCTCGAAGTGTCGGTGGTCGATATCTTCTCCGACATCGCCGCCTTCCTGTTCGCCCGCGACTTCGCCCATGAGCGCGGCTACCGCATCTGCGTCGACGGGCTGAACCACCGCACCCTGCCGTTCGTGCAGCGCGAGAAGCTGGGCGTCGACCTGCTGAAGCTGGTCTGGCATCCCGAGCTGGCCCGCCATGCCCATGGCGAGCATGGCGACGATTTCCGCCGCCGGCTGAAGCGTGCTGGCGAGACCCGCATCATCTTGTGCCGCTGCGGCAGCGCGGAGGCGCTGGAGTTCGGCACCGAGATCGGCGTCACCCTGTTCCAGGGCCGCCAGATCGAGCAGATGGTAACAGAACAGACCCGGCTGAAGACGACGCCTGGCCTCAATAAAGCCTGACGCCCCAGCCGCCCGCCACCGCCGTGTCCGCCGCCGAACGCCCCGCCATCGAAGTCGCGGCGCTGTCCAAGCGCTATGACGACGTGGTTGCCGTCGACGGCATCGACTTCACCGTTGGCCGCGGTGCCACCGCCGCCCTGTTGGGCGGCAACGGCGCGGGCAAGACCACGACCATCTCGATGCTGCTGGGCCTCCTGATCCCGACGGCCGGATCGGTGCGCATCCTTGGCGCCGATATGACCCACGGGCGATACGCGGCGCTGCCGCGGATGAATTTCTCCAGCCCCTATGTGGACATGCCGCATCGGCTGACCGTGCGGGAGAATCTGCAGGTCTACGGCATGCTCTATGGCATCGACCGGCTGGCGGAGCGCATCGGCACGCTGATCGCCGACCTCGACCTGGAGGCGTTGCGCGACCGGCCCTACGGCAAGCTCTCGGCGGGCCAGCGCACCCGCGTCGCACTGGCCAAGACCTTGCTGAATGAGCCGGATGTGCTGCTGCTGGACGAGCCGACCGCATCGCTCGACCCGGACACCGGCGACTGGGTACGCAGCTACATCGAGGCCTACCGTGCGCGGACCGGGGCGACCGTGCTGCTGGCGTCCCACAACATGGGCGAGGTCGAGCGGCTGTGCGATCAGGTGATGATGATGCGCGGCGGGCGCATCGTCGATACCGGCGCGCCGGATGCCCTGCTGCGCCGCTATGGCCGCGAGACCCTGGAGGATGTCTTCCTCGATATCGCCCGCGACCGCCGCCGCGAGGACGCGCCATGACCGCGGCCGCCTTCTCGCCCCGGCGCATCGGCGCGGTGATGCTGCGTCATATTTATCTCTACCGCGCATCCTGGCCGCGGCTGCTGGAGCTCGGCTACTGGCCAACCGTGCAGATGGTCTTGTGGGGGCTGATCAGCCAGTTCTTCGCCGGGCACAGCGACTGGGTCGCCCAGGCAGCTGGCGTGCTGATCGGTGCTGTCATCTTGTGGGACATCCTGTTCCGCGCCCAGATCGGCATGTCGATCTCGTTCTTCGAAGAGATGTATGCACGCAACCTCGGCCACCTGTTCGTCAGCCCGTTGCGTCCCTGGGAGTTCGTTGCCGCCCTGATGGGGGTCAGCGCGCTGCGCACCCTGATCGGGCTTGTCCCCGCCACCGCGCTGGCCTGGGCGCTGTATGCCTTCAACATTCTGGAGATGGGGCCGGTGCTGGTGGTGTTCTTCGCCAACCTGCTGTTAATGGGCTGGGCCATCGCTTTGTTCGTCTGCGCCCTGGTGCTGCGCCAGGGGCTGGGGGCGGAAAGCCTCGCCTGGGCGGTCATTTTCGCGCTGGCGCCGCTCAGCGGCATCTACTATCCCATCGACGTGCTGCCGCAGGCGGTACAGCCACTGGCCTGGACACTGCCGTCGGCACATGTCTTTGAGGGCATGCGCGCGGCTATGTTTGAGGGCCAGATTGCACGGGACCACCTGATGGCGGCAGCCGCCCTCAACGTCGCCTACATGGCCGCCGGCGCGGGTGTATTCCTGTGGGCGTTCCGGGCGGCACGCCAGCGCGGCCTGCTGCTTAACATCGGAGAATGAGGACACGGCCATGAGCGAGACCACCACCCGGTTCTGGATGGTGCGGCATGCGCCGGTGCCGGCGGAAGCCCGCGAGCTGATCTACGGCCATGACGACCTGCCGGCGGTGCTTGAAAACTCCTCGGTGCCACTGGCGGCGCTGGCGGTGCTGCTGCCGCGGCCGGCGGTGATGGTCACCAGCCATTTGCGGCGCAGCCAGGAAACCGCCCGCGCGATCGCCTCGGCGGGCTATCCGGCGGAACGGCCCCGCACCGAAGCGGACCTGGCGGAGCAGCATTTCGGCGACTGGCAGGGCCTGCCGCAGCACGAAATGCCGCAGCACCGCACCCGCCCGAAGCCGCCGTTCTGGCAAGTTGCGCCTGAGGAGCGCCCGCCTGGCGGCGAGAGCTTCGTCGATGTGATCGCCCGGGTCAGCGGGGCGATGGACCGGCTGGTGGCCGACCATACCGGCGAAGATGTAGTCTGCGTTGTCCATAGCGGCTCGATCCGCGCAGCGCTCGGCATGGCGCTGGGCCTTGAGCCGGAGCGCGCGCTGGCGTTCCGAACCGAGACCCTTTCGCTGACCCGCATCGACCATGTCGATCGTGCCGGCGAGACACCGACCTGGCGTGTCACCGGCGTCAACATCCAGCCTCACGGGCACAGCGAACCGGCGTGATGGGCGCGACTGTGACCGCCGCCCTTGACGCGCGGCGGCGGGTCCGCAAACTGACCGGCGACCGGCAAGCCCTCAGCAGGAGTGCTCTTATGCGACAGATGCTCGCGGCCCTCACCATCGGATTCGCGCTGGCGCTCACCGCGCCCGCCACCGCCGACGACAACGCAGAGGCGCAACAGGTGGTCGAACGCGCCAAGGTCGCGTTCCAGGAGGTCCTGGCCGACAAGAACCTCGGCCGTATCGACGAGCATCTCAGGCAAGCCCGTGCCGTGCTGATCGTGCCACGCTTCTTCAAGGCGGGTTTCGTGGTCGGCGGCGCGGCAGGCAACGGCGTGCTACTGGCCCGCGACGGCACCGGCGGCTGGAGCTATCCGGCCTTCTACACCATGGCCGCTGGCTCAATCGGCTTGCAGATCGGCGTTCAGGACATCCAGCTGGTGCTGCTGATCATGAATGACGGTGCACTACAGGCGATGCTCAAGAACCGTTTGAAGCTCGGCGCGGACGCATCCGTTGCTGTCGGCGGCGTGGGCGCCGGTATCGGCGGCTCAACCACCACCAACTTGGATGCCGACATCATCACCTACGGCAAGGGCCGGGGCGTGTTCGGCGGTGGTGCCATTGAGGGGGCAGTCCTGACTGCACGCAATGAGTGGACCCAGGCCTACTACGGCCAGGCGCTGGAGCCCGAAGCCATCGTCATCGGCCAGCAGGGCCGCAACCCACACGCCAACGCCCTGCGCGACGTGCTGGCCAAGGGCGGCTGAGCCTCAGGCGAAGCGCGCGAAGGCGAGCGCGGCCAGCACCCCGAAGCCGAGCAAACAGGCAATCATGTACAGATAGGCAGCGCGCCGTAGGTCCGGCGAGCGCAGCCGCGCGCTGCCGTCGCCGAGCCACGGTACCATCAGCCGGTCGTCGCCACGCTGTTCCGGGCCGCCGAGGCAGATGCCAAGCCCGCCGGCCATTGCCGCCAGCGGCCAGCCGAGATTGAACCGCGGATGGCGGCCACCGTCGCGCGCAGCCGCCGCCAGCGCCCGGCCCGGCAAGGCACGCGGCACAAACAGGGCGGCGATGGCGATCATCAGCGCAGCCAGCCGGAAGGGAATCGCACCGAGTGCGAAATCGAGCCGCGAGGCGGTGAATCCAAAGGCGCGCAGCCGCTCCACCGGCAGGCCAATGGCGCCGGACAGCGCCCGCACCGTGGCGTAGACGAACAGCCCCGGCAGGCCCAGCAGCAGGTACCAGAAAGCGGCGGAAACGACGCGGCCGGCGAATCCCTCACCCAGTGCGGCAATGGCGGCGCGGCTAACCCCGTGGGCGTCGAGCCCCCCCGGGTCGTGGCCGATCATCGGTTTTACCGCGGCGCGCGCGGCGTCGACCTCGCCCTGGCGCAGCGCACGGCGCACCGCGCGGGCCCGTGACCAGGGCCAGCGCTGATCGATCACCAGCAGCACCGCGAGCAGCTCCAGCGCCGCGCCCTGGGGGTGCATGCGCGCCAGCATCGCCACCCCCCAGCCGAGCGCGGCGGCGCAGCCGGCGGCGAACAGCACCACCAGCAGGCCGCGGATCGCCCGGTCGACCGTGCTGCGCTTCGGCTTGTTGAGGCGCCGTTCCGCGCCGCGGCCAAAGGCGGCCACGGCGGCCAGCGGATGCGGCAGCACCGACCACAGCGGCGACAGCCGCCCGATGGCCGCATCGACGATCAGCGCCAGCAGCAACAGCAGCAGCGGATCGAACGGATAGGCCCCGTCGAAGAATCCCACCCCCAGCATCGCCCAAGGATGGTGAAGGGCGCTGAGCCCGTCAATCGCGCAAGGCGGCGGCTAGATCATCCCCAGCGCCGCGCCGCCCAGGGCGCACAGGGCGACCACCGCCCATGGCGCCACCTTCCAGGACACCAGCAGCAGGAAGGCGGCCGCCGCCAGCGCCACATCGACCGGCGACAGGATGGCGCTGGTCCACACCGGATCGTACAGCGCGGCCAGCAGCAGCCCGACCACCGCGGCATTGACCCCGGCCAGCGCACCCTGCACTGCCGGGCGGCGGCGCAGCGCATCCCAGAATGGCAATGCGCCCACCACCAGCAGTAACGAGGGCAGGAAGATCGCGCCCAGCGCAATGGCGCCGCCGGCCCAGCCGCCGGGTCCAATTTCGGCGGCCGCACCGAGGAAGGCGGCAAAGGTGAACAGCGGGCCCGGCACCGCCTGGGCAGCACCGTAACCAGCCACAAAGGCATCGCGGCTGACCCAACCGGGGTCGACCATCTCCGCCTGTAGAAGCGGCAGCACCACGTGGCCCCCGCCGAACACCAGCGAGCCGGCACGGTAGAAACGGTCGACCAGGGTCAGCGCCTCGTGCTGCAGTGCGGCGGCCGCAAGCGGCAGGCCCGCCAGCAGGGCGAAGAACAGAAACAGCGCGCACACCGCCGTGGTGCGCCCGACGGTGAGCGGGAGCGGATCGCCCGCCGTGCCCTCCACAGCGATCATCCGCCAGCCGATCAGCCCGCCCGCGACGATCACCAGCAGCTGGCCATGGGTACCGAACCCGGCCTCGGCGAACAGCAGCACCAGCGCCATCGCACCGACTGCCAGACTGGCGCGCAGCCGGTCCGGGCACAGCGCGCCGGCCATGCCCCACACCGCCTGGGCAACCACCGCAACGGCGACGATCTTGAGCCCGTGCAACCACCCGGCCCCCGCCGCCTCGCCGACCGCGGCAACGCCCAGCGCAAAGGCGACGAGCGCCACCGCCGAGGGCAGGGTGAAGCCGATCCAGGCCGCCGCTGCCCCGGCATAGCCGCCGCGCAGCAGGCCGAGAGACAGGCCGACCTGGCTGCTCGCGGGGCCGGGCAGGAACTGGCACAACGCCACCAGGTCGGCGTAGGCGCGCTCGTCGAGCCACTTGCGGCGCGCGACGAACTCGTCACGGAAATAGCCCAGATGCGCAACCGGCCCGCCGAACGAGGTGAAGCCGAGGCGGGTGAAGATGGCGAGAATCTCGAAGAAGCCGCTACGCGCCGCAGCGGCGGGCTGGTCGGGCATGACGACGGAACCGGTGCGGTTCTTGACGGAACGCGGTGGGCATAGCATGTCTGGCCCATGCCCGACACGACAGTACTGTTACAAGGCGGGGCGCTGCTCGTTTCCGCTGCAATGTTCGGCGGCATGGTGTTCTTCGCCGCCGTGCTGGCACCAACAATCTTCCGCACCCTCGACGAGGAGAACGCGGCATCGCTGATTCGCGCCATCTTCCCGGTCTACTACCTGACAATGGCGGTAGCCGGGCTGGCGGCGGCGCTGCTGGCGGTGTCCAGCCACCCGGAGGATGCAGGGGTGCTGGCGATGGTCGCGCTGATGTTCATCTTCATGCGCAAGTTCGCCCTGCCACGGATCAACTTCCTGCGTGACGCCATGAAGCAGGGGGTGCCGGGTGCGGAGAAGCACTTCAACGGCCTGCACCGCACCTCGGTGATGGTGAACCTGCTGCAAATGGGCGCGCTTGGCTGGGTGCTGGTAACGCTGGCCGCCTGACGCGTCTGCTGGACCCATCCGGGGGCATCGGTTAAAGTAGCGCCGACAGCCGCCGGAAAACCGGCAAGGCATTGTTTTCTCACATATTTTGGGGATGAGGAGGAGTCAATGAGTGACCAGAAGCCGCTGTTTGGCGGCGTCAACGCGGCGGTGCTGACGCCGCAGAAGGACGACCTGTCGCCCAATCTCGGCGCCATGGTGACCCACTGCCAGTGGCTACTGGACAATGGCTGTGACGGCCTGGGCATCCTGGGGACCACCGGCGAGGCCAACTCCTTCTCGGTCGGCGAGCGCATCGACATCATCGAAGCGGTGGTCAATGGCGGTATCGCCGCTGACCGCATCATGCCGGGCACCGGCTGCTGCTCGATCACCGAGACGGTGGAGCTGACCAAGGCGGCGCTGGCGGTGGGCGCCGGCGGCGTGCTGATGCTGCCGCCGTTCTACTACAAGAACATGAGCGACGACGGCCTGTTCGCCTACTTCGCCGAGGTCATCGAGCGCATCGGCGATGCCAAGCTGAAGGTCTTCGTCTACCACTTCCCCCAGATGTCGGCGGTGCCGTTCAGCCTCGACCTGCTGGCCCGCTTCCGCGAGAGCTATCCCGACACCATCGTCGGCATGAAGGACAGCTCCGGCGACTTCGAGAACATGAAGGCAGCGGCGCAGAACTTCCCCGGCTTCGAGGTCTACACCGGGTCGGACGAGTTCCTGGTGCCGCTGATGCGCGCCGGCGGCGCGGGCTGCATCACCGCGGCGGCGAACATCTGCTGCAGCGTCTCGGCGCATGCCTTCGCCAACCGCGACAACGCCGAGGGCGACAAGGCCCAGGATATCCTGACCAACGTACGCAAGGTCACCACCTCGGTGCCGCCGGTGGCGGGTCTGAAGGAGATGATGGCGCGGCATACCGGCTCCGCTGGCTGGCGCAACATGCGGCCGCCCTGGATGCCGCTGGACTCGGCGACCGCCGAGGACTACGTCAGCCGCCTCGGGGCGACCGGCCTGGAGCTGCCGAAGGCCGCCTGAGCCGACAGCGCTTAGCGACTGCCGGCCCGCATCCCCGCCAAGGGGATGCGGGCCGGTTGCGTTTCAGGAGGTGTCCGCGCGCTGCTCGCGTTCGGCGATGCGGCGGTCGCGGTTGACCAGGGCGAGTCCGGCGAAGATCAGCAGCACCGCACCCCATACCCCGGCGCCATAACGCTCGCCGAACAGCAGCATCGCCCAAACCAGTCCGGTCAAGGTCACGATATAGCCGACCTGGCTGAGATAGACGGGCCCGGCGCGGTGGATCAGCGCGAAATAGATCACGAAGGCCATGCTGGCGATGGTGCCATGGGCCACGGCCACCGCGTCCGCTCCGCCGAACGGCGGCGCCATGGTGTAGAACACGCCCAGCAGCAGCGCCAGCGGGCCCATGCACAGGGCGGCCGCGATCATCATCCCGCAGGCGAGCGCCAGCGAATCCGAGCCTTCCGGCCGGTAGCGCGCGACCCAGACATTGGTGATGGCATACAGCGTCGGCGTCATGAAGCCGAACAGCACCCAGGGCACCAGGGCCGGGTCGGGCAGGCTCGCGCCCGGCAGCAGGATCAGCAGGCAGCCGGTAAACCCGATGCCGATGCCCACCACCCGGCGCCAGCGCACCTGTTCGAGCCGGAACAGCACGCTCATCGCATAGGTCATCAGCGGCACCGTGGTGATGATTACCGACATGATCCCCGACGGCAGGTGATACAGCGCCGCGAACGAGATCGCGTTGGGCGCGCCGAGGCCGAGGATGCCGCTCATCAGGTAATAGACGATGTGCTGGCGGTCGAAGACCGGCGGCCGGCGGCGCAGCAGCACCACCAGGCCGAGGATCGTCGCCGCCACCGCCGACTGCCAGAAGGCAAAGGCGATCGGATGGATGCCATAGCCGGCGGCCATCTTCCCCAGCGGCGGTGTTGCCCCCCACAGCAGGCCGAGGGCGAACAGCATCACCAGCGGCCCCGGCTCGATACCGGGACGGGCGGGAGGCGCGTCGGGGGCGGAAGGAGGAGTCGATGCGGCCATGGGCGGCCCGGAGTGTACCCCCAGCGCCGCGCCGCGCGCCATCGCCGCATCGCGGCTTGCGCGGACGACTCCCGGCGGGCTATGCCGGTGCCATGGAACGCGGTGGAGACGAGACCGAGACGGTGGCGCTGGACGGCGCCGACGTGCCCGTGCGCTTCCGTCCCGACCGGCGGGCACGGCGCATCTCGCTGCGGGTCGACGCCCGGGCCGGCGGCATCACCGTGACCCTGCCCCCGGGTGCGTCCCGGCGCGCCGGGCGCGCCTTCCTGGATGCCCAGACGGACTGGGTGCGCGACCGGCTGGCGGCGCTGGGCGCGGCGGTGCCGTTTGCACCCGACGCGCAGCTGCAGCTGCACGGTGAGACCGTGACCCTGACCCACGCACCCGCGGCGCGGCGCGGCGTCTGGCGCGAGGATGGCCGGCTGTTGGTCAGCGGAGACGCGGACCATTTCGCCCGGCGCACCCGCGACTGGCTACGCGGCGAGGCCCGCCGGGTGCTGACCGAGACCGTGGCGGCAAAGGCGGCGCGGCTGACGGAACACGCACCCGCCGCACGGCCGCCGGGCCGTATCACCGTGCGGGATACCCGCTCACGCTGGGGCAGCTGCGCGGCGTCCGGCGGTCTGTCGTTTTCATGGCGTCTGCTGCTGGCGCCGCCGGACGTGCTCGACTATGTGGTCGCCCATGAGATGGCGCATCTGGCGGAAATGAACCACGGGCCGCGCTTTTGGGCGCTATGCGCGGCGCTGGCCGACGCGGCGGACGGCATCGAGGGCCCGCGCGCCTGGCTGCGCGACGAAGGCAGCCGGCTGCACCGCTACGGCTGAGGCGCGGCGAGGCCAGGCAGCGGGCGCGGCGTGAGACCCCGGTGCGCCGCGGTCATCACCTCGCGCCACAGGGTCGCCGGCAGGCCGGATCCGCCAACCCCGTCCATCGCCGACCCGTTGTCGTTGCCGAGCCAGACCCCGCCCACCAGATGCGCGGTGTAGCCGACGAACCAGGCATCCCGGTGGTTCTGGCTGGTGCCAGTCTTGCCGCCGGCGGGGTGACCCCTGAGCGCCGCGCGCTTGCCGGTGCCCCAGGCAACCACCGCGCGGAGCATGTCGTTCATCACCGCGATGTCGCCGGCCTGAGCCACCGGCCCAGGCCCGCCGCCGCTGCGCCGGTAGAGCACGTTACCGTCGCCATCGCGGATCTCAAGGACGGCATAGGGCCAGGCGCCGAGCCCGCCATTGGCGAACGGCGCGTAGGCGGCGGTGAGCTCCAGCAGCGTCACCTCGCTCGCCCCCAGCGCCAGCGCGGGGCCCGGATTGAGGTCCGCCGTGATGCCGTGGCGCCGTGCCACCGCCTCCACTGCCTGCCGCCCCGCGCGCTGCATCGCCTGCACGGCGACCGTGTTGAGGGAACGCGCCATCGCCTCGCGCGCCGTGACCGCGCCGCGATGGCCGCCCTCCGGGTTGGTCGGTGTCCAGCCATCGACGGTGACCGGCCGGTCGACGAGGGTGTCGTCCGGACGAAGGCCCTGAGAGACCGCGGCGAGGTAGACCAGCGGCTTGAACGCCGAGCCCGGCTGGCGCAGCGCCTGGGTCGCCCGGTTGAACGGGCTGGTGCGCCAGTCGCGCCCGCCGACCATGGCGCGCACGGCGCCGTCGGTGGTCATCACTACCACCGCGCCCTGGCCCGCACGGCGCGCCTTGCCGGGTCCATCGAGCAGCGCCTTCAGGCGTGCCGCCGCGGCGCGCTGCAGGTCAGCATCCAGCGTGGTCACCACGGTCAGGTCGCCCGCCGGCGGACCGGCAAAGGAGGGCACCTGGGCCATCACCCAGTCGGCAAAGTAGCGGATCGCGCCGCCCCGGCCTGCGGGCGCGGCGCCGGCGGGCTTTGCCGAGTCCGCGTCGGCTTGGCCGATGTAGCCGGCGGCGACCATGGCGGCGAGCACCTGGCGCGCCCGCCCGGCGGCGCGTTCAGGCGCAGCCACCGGGTTGTAGCGCGACGGCGCCTTGGGTAGGCCCGCCAGCACCGCGGCCTGCCACAAGGTGACGTCAGCGGCCGGACGGCCGAAGAAACGCCGCGCCGCCGCGTCAACGCCATAGACCCCGGCCCCGAGATAGACCCGGTTGAGATAGATGGCGAGGATCTGGTCCTTGGTGAAGCGGTGCTCGAGCCACAGGGCGAGCAGCAGTTCCTGGGCCTTGCGCTTGAAGTTACGCGCCGGGGTGAGGAACAGGTTCTTGGCGACCTGCTGGGTGATGGTGCTGCCGCCTTGCACCACCCGTCCGGCCATCAGGTTGGCGACGGCCGCGCGGGCGATGCCGAGGGGATCAACCCCCGGGTGGCTGTAAAACCGCCGATCCTCCACGGCGAGCACCGCCTCGGGCAGATGCGGCGGCAGGCCAGCGACCGTGACCGGGCTGCCGTAGAGGTCGCCATAGCTGGCGATGATGCGGCCCTGCTGGTCGGTCACGGCGACCGAGGGCCGGCGGGTCGCTGCCAGCGCTGCCTCTACGTCGGGCAGGTCCCAGGCGTAATAGGCGAGGATTGCACCCACGCCGAGCGTGCCCCACAGTACCGCGACGAAGCCCCATTTCAGCACCCGGCCAAGCCAGGAGCGGCGCGGCGGCACAGCCTTCGCCTTGCGCGGCGGCGCCTTTTTTCGCGCGGGCCGCTTGGCAGCGCGGGCCGCCGGCTTGGCGGATTTCTTGGCAGTTGATTTTCGGGCGCGGGCCATCGCGCAAGATGTAGCGGTTTCGCGTTGATCAGACCACTACGGAGAGACATCGGGCCGGTTGCGCCGCCGCGCCGGATGCCGACAATAGGCGCCGCCATGTCCGCCATCATCCGCCCCGCCCGCCCGGAAGACGCCGCTGCCGTGCTCGCCATGGGTCGTACGCTGAACGCCCATGTCCGTGCACCGCGCCCGGATATCACCGAAGCCCGCTTCGTTGCCGACGGGTTCGGTCCGGACCGGCGGTTTTCGGTCACCGTGGCGGAGGGAGCGAACGGCCTCGAAGGCTATGCGGTCTGGATGCCGTCCTACGACTATGATCGCGGCGCGCGCGGCCTGTTTATGCATGACCTGTTCGTGCTGCCGGAACGGCGGCGGCGCGGCACAGCCCGCGCCCTGCTGGCAGCGGTGGCCCAGGCGGCGCTCGACGATGGCGGCGACTTCGTCTGGTGGGTGAGCTTCCGGCTCAACCGCGAGGCACGCGGCTTTTACGAAGGTCTCGCCCGCGACCTTAGGGACCTGGACGTCTGGAAGCTCGATGAGGGCGGCATCCGCAAGATGCTGGACCGTTAGATATCCAGGTTCGCGACCTTGAGCGCGTTAGCCTGGATGAACTCGCGCCGGGTTTCCACCACATCGCCCATCAGGGTAGCGAACAGGTCCTCGGTCTCTTCCATGTGGTCGACCTCGACCTTCAGCAGGGTACGGATGTTCGGGTCCAGCGTGGTTTCCCAGAGCTGGTCGGGGTTCATCTCCCCCAGGCCTTTGTAGCGCTGGATCGACACGCCCTTGCGGCCCACCGCGATGACCCCGTCGGCGAGCGACATCGGACCGGTGATGCGCTGCTCGCCGTCCTTCCAGCGCAGGTTCGCGGGATGGGCGTAGCGCGCCTGCAGCGACGGCGCGAGCGCGTCCAGCCGCCGCGCCTCGGATGAGCGGATCAGCGCCCCATCGATGACGTGGCGCTCGGTTACGCCGCGCAGGGTGCGGCCGAAGGCCATGCCACCGTCCGGGGTGGTCTCGCCAGTCCAGCCCTTCTCCTCGGCCGGCAGCAGGGCATCAACTTGGGTAGCGATGACCTGGGCGGCCTGTTCGGCCTGGGCCGGGTCGTCGACGATCTCGGTCTTGAAGGCACCCAGGATGGCAGCGCGCTGCGCCAGCTCCAGCGGCACCCGGCGGGTCATCGGCATCAGCAGCCGCTTCGCCGCCAGCGATTCCTCGACCCATTCGGCAAGCTCGCCATGGGCGACCTCGGCCCCGTCGCGGCGCACCAGCACCGCATCCTTCAAACCGGTCTCCACCAGGTAGCGCTCCAGCGCGCGGTCGTCCTTGAGGTACTCGGTCGAAGTGCCACGCTTCACCCGGTAGAGCGGCGGCTGGGCGATGTACAGGTGCCCGCCGGCGATCAGGCTGGGCATCTGGCGGTAGAAGAAGGTCAGCAGCAGGGTACGGATATGGGCGCCGTCCACGTCCGCGTCGGTCATGATGATGACCCGGTGGTAACGCAGCTTCTCCAGATCGAAATCGTCGCGGATGCCGGTACCCAGCGCGGTGATCAGCGTGCCGATCTCGGCGGAGCCGAGCATCTTGTCGAGGCGCGCCCGCTCGACATTGAGGATCTTGCCCTTCAGCGGCAGAATCGCCTGAAAGCCCCTGTCGCGGCCCTGCTTGGCCGAGCCGCCGGCGGAATCACCCTCGACGATAAACAGTTCGGACTTCGCCGGGTCGCGCTCCTGACATTCGGCGAGCTTGCCGGGCAGGGAGGCGATGTCGAGCGCGCCCTTGCGCCGGGTCAGCTCGCGCGCCTTGCGCGCCGCCTCGCGCGCGGTCGCCGCCTCGACGATCTTGCCCACCACCTTGCGGGCCTCCGCCGGGTGCTCCTCGAACCACTGGGCGAGCTTTTCGCCGACGATGCTCTCGACGATCGGCCGCACCTCAGACGACACCAGCTTCTCCTTGGTCTGGGAGGAGAATTTGGGATCCGGCACCTTCACCGACAGTACGCAGGTCAGGCCCTCGCGGGCGTCGTCGCCGGTCAGCGACACCTTCTCGCGCTTGGCGATGCCTGATTCGGCGGCGTAGGCGTTTATGGTGCGCGTCAGCGCGCCGCGGAAGCCCGCCAGATGGGTGCCGCCGTCGCGCTGGGGAATGTTGTTGGTAAAGCAGAGCGTCGCTTCGTGGTAGCTGTCGTTCCACTGCAAGGCGACCTCGACGACGACCCCGTCACGCTCGCCGGTGGCGACCACGGGTCCGTCGAGCAGCGACGTCTTGGAGCGGTCAAGCCAATTGACGAAGGCCTCCAGCCCGCCCTCGTAATGCAGGTCGACGACCACCGGTTCCACCGGCCGGTTGTCGACGAGCTGCAGCGCGACGCCGGAATTGAGGAAGGCCAGTTCGCGCAGCCGGTGTTCCAGGCGACCGAACTCGAACTCGGTGCCGGTAAAGACATCTTCGGACGGCGTGAAGGTGACTTCCGAGCCGGTGCGCGACTCGCCGTTCTCCTCCGGCGCCGGGCCGGCGATGGCCAGCGGCGCTTCGGGCTCGCCATTGGCGAAGGTCATGGTGTGCTCATTGCCCTCGCGCCAGATGCGCAGCTCAAGCGTCGAGGACAGTGCGTTCACCACCGACACACCGACACCATGCAGCCCGCCGGAAACCTTGTAGCTGGAGCTGTCGAACTTCCCGCCGGCATGAAGGTGGGTCATGATCACCTCGGCAGCGGAGACCCCTTCCTCTTCATGGATTTGCACCGGAATGCCGCGGCCGTTGTCGCGCACGGTGACTGAGCCGTCGCCGTTCAACGAGACATAGATCAGGTCGCAGAAGCCGGCCAGCGCCTCGTCGATGGCGTTGTCGACCACCTCGTAGACCATGTGGTGCAGGCCCGAACCGTCGTCGGTGTCGCCGATATACATGCCCGGCCGCTTGCGCACGGCCTCGAGGCCGCGCAGCACCTTGATGGAATCGGCGCCGTAGTCTTCGCCGTCCGGGTTGGCCTCTTCGACCGGGTCGAGTGTCGGATCCTGCGTCATAGCCTCGCCGTTATTGCGCCGTGAGGGCGGAGTCCCGCACGGCAAAGAACTGCGCACCGCCGCCAAAACCGTCAAACAGGGCCCTGTCGGTCCCCGTCAGCCAGGCCTGGGCGCCAAGCGCCAGCAGGGTATCGAACAGCCGCGTACGGCGTTCGGCATCGAGATGGGCCACCACCTCGTCAAGTAGCAGCAGGGGCGTGCGCCCCGAATCCTCCGCCAGCAGCCGCGATGCCGACAGCACGATGGCGATCAGCAGCGCTTTCTGCTCGCCAGTCGAGCACAGCGCAGCGGGCTGGCCCTTGTCGCGGTAGACGACTGCCAGGTCACTGCGGTGCGGACCTTCCGCAGTGCCGGTGTCCGCATCGTGTGCACGCGCCGCAGAGAGCCGGTCGCGGTAGGCCTCCTCCACCGCCAGCGCCGGGGCGTTGCCGTCCAGCGCCGCCTCGATGCTGCCCTCGACGGCCAGAACCGGGACCGGGAAGCCGGTCTCGCCGCCGGCGGCGCCGTTCAGGCGGCGCGCCGTCTCCAGCCGGGCGGCGGCCACTGCCACCCCGTTGCATGCCATCACGTCCTCCAACCCGGCGAGCCAGGCGCCGTCGGCGCCCATGCCCTGCTCTCGCAGCAGCCGGCTGCGCTGGCGCTGGGCGTCCTCATAGGCCGACAGGCGACGCGGATGGCCCGGATCGAGCGCCGCCACCAGCCCATCGAGGAAGCGGCGCCGGCCGCCCGGCGCGTCAGCGAAAAGCCGGTCCATCGCGGGTGTCAGCCAGACGGCCGAGACATGCTCCGCCAGGCCGGTATGGCCGCGCGGCGGGCCGCCGTTGATCTTCACCACCCGGCGCTCGCGCCCCCCGGGCTCGGCCGGCGGCTCCAGCCCGGTGCCGATCTCGATCGGGCCGCCCGGTGTATCGAGCGTCGCGGCAATGCCCCATCCACCGGCGGCGGGCTCGGCGCCGGGCGCCGCGTGGCGCGCTTCGCCCAGGCGGGTGCGGCGCAATCCCCGGCCCGGCACAAGGAAGGACAGCGCCTCGAGGATATTTGTCTTGCCCGCGCCATTCGGCCCGGTCAGCACCACCGGGGCGGCGTCCAGCGACAGCCGCAGCGCGGGGTAGGAGCGAAAGTTGGTCAGCGAGAGCCGGCGCACCGCGAGGCCCGGGCGTGGTGCGGCCGCGCTGCGCGGCGCGCCATCGGCGGCGCCAGCGGCCGCCCTGTCCAGGGCCGGTATGGTCACCGGGTGCCCGTCACACCCGCATCGGCATCAGCACGTACAGGGCGCTCTTGTCGCCGGCGTCCTGAACGATGGTCGGCGAGGTGCCGTCTGCGAGCACGAATTCCGCTCCATCGCCATCGATCTGCTGGGTGATGTCGAGCAGGTAGCGCGAGTTGAAGCCGATCTCGAGCGGCCCCTCGGCGTAGTCGACCTCCAACTCCTCGCTCGCGCTGCCGGCGTCCGGGCTGGTGGCGGAGAGCTCCAGCGCGCCGTCCTGTAGGCTGAGCTTGATGGCGCGGGACTTCTCGGTGGAGATCGCCGAGACCCGGTCGACGGCGTCAGTGAAGGTCTGGCGGTCGACCGCCAGCACCTTGTCGTTGCCTGCCGGGATCACCCGCTCATAGTCCGGGAAGGTGCCGTCGATCAGCTTCGACGTAAGGACCACGCCGTCGAAGGCAAAGCGGATCTTGGTCTCCGAGAGCTTAACCTCGACATCGCCGGCCGATTCGTCGATCAGCTTGCGCAGTTCCAGCACCGTCTTGCGCGGCACGATGATGCCGGGCACCGCGTCCGCGCCGTCGGGGCGCGGCAATTCGACCCGGGCCAGCCGATGACCGTCAGTTGCGACTGCGCGCAACACCGCCGTGCCGTCCGCATCGGTGACGTGCATATAGATTCCGTTGAGGTAGTAGCGCGTCTCCTCGGTGGAGATGGCGAACCGGGTGCGGTCGATCATCGCCCGCAAGTCAGCCGCGGACAGTGTAAAGCCGTGCGGCAGCGCGCCTTCCGCCATCGCGGGGAAGTCCTCCGGCGGCAGGCAGGACAGGGTGGTGCGGAACTTGCCCGACGTGAGGGTCAGCATGCCGTGGTCTGGCGCCGCATCAAACTCCACCTGGCTGCCTTCGGGCAGCTTGCGCACGATGTCGTAGAGCGTGTGCGCAGGCGCCGTGGTCGTGCCCTCGCGGGCGACATCGGCGGCCACCGCCTCGACGATCGACAGGTCCATGTCGGTGGCGGTGAGGCTGAGCGTATCGCCGCTCGCCTCGGCGCGGATGTTGGAAAGGATGGGAATGGTGTTACGGCGCTCGACGACGCTCTGCACATGGCCGAGGCAGCGGAGCAGGGTGGCGCGCTCGATGGTCAGCTTCATGGTCTCAGACTCTTTCCAACTGTCGTGCGGCCGCTCCGACGAGGGCCTTGTGTCTTGCTGCGGCGGGGATCGGACGCGGCATCGCCCCGGACGGCCGGGAAGTGGCCGGAAAGGCGGGTCGCCGGGCCATACCGGCCGGCCGGAAGGGCAGACGGACGGCTCGACAGCGGGGTGTTGCGGAGAGGACCGAGAAGCCCCCGTGGCGCGGGGCAAGAACCCGGTCCGGCGGGCCCTCCCACCCCACCGAAAGCAAGGCTTTGACTATAGCAGAATCGGTGGCGGGGAAACAGCGAACTGGCGGCCCGAAAACCCGCCGTCTGCCTAGGATTCCAGCATTCGGCGCAGCAGCTCCACATCCTCAGCGAACGACGGGTCCTTATCGACCAGTTCTTCGACCCGTTTCACCGCGTGCATCACGGTGGTGTGGTCGCGGCCGCCGAACTTGCGCCCGATTTCCGGCAGCGAGCGCGATGTGAGCTGCTTGGCCAGGAACATGGCGACCTGTCGCGGCCGGGCGACGACCCGGGCGCGACGCGACGACGCCATGTCGGCCATGCGGATGTTGAAGTGGGCGGCCACCTTCTTCTGGATTTCCTCGATGGTGACCTGCCGATCCGAGGCGCGCAGCACGTCGTGCAGCAGCTCCTGGGTGCTTTCCAGCGACACCGGGCGACCGACCAGCTGGGCGTGGGCGATGACGCGGTTTAGCGCGCCTTCCAGTTCGCGCACGTTCGAGGCGATCTTGTGGGCGAGGAACTCCAGAACTTTGGACGGTACCACCACGCCGCGGTTCTCCGCCTTGGCCTGCAGGATGCCAAGGCGCAATTCGTAGGTGGTGGCATGGATGTCGGCGACGAGGCCACTGCCGAGGCGCGTGCGCAGCCGCTCTTCCATACCTTCCAGGTCGGAGGGCGACTTGTCAGCGGAGATCACGATCTGCCGGCCGATATCCACCAGCGCGTTGAAGGTGTGGAAGAACTCTTCCTGTGTCGCGTCGCGGCCGCTGATGAACTGCACATCATCGACCATGAGGACGTCGACGGAGCGGAACTGCTCCTTGAAGTCGAAGGTGTTCTTGTCGCGCAGCGCCCGGATGAACCGGTACATGAACTTTTCCGCCGACAGGTAGAGCACCGTGCGCTCGGGCGTGCGCTGGCGGATCTCCCAAGCGATGGCGTGCATCAGATGGGTCTTACCGAGGCCGACCCCGCCATACAGGAACAGCGGGTTGAACTGGACGCGCGACGTCTCGGCGACCCGCTTGGCGGCGGCGTAGGCGAACTCGTTGGGCTTACCGACGACGAAGTTGCCGAAGGTGAAGCGCGGGTCGAGCGGCGCGCCCAGATCACGGCCAGAGCCGGCGACCACGGCGGCGTCCTGGGGCACTACCGTTACGGTGCCATCGGCGCGAAGGTCGACATCCTGCATCGCCGTGTCGCCCGCGGACTGGGTGACGAAATCGACGCTGTGTACGGCGGAATCTTCGCTCGCCCAGAGCGCACGAATCGACTCGCCGTAATGCTCACGCACCCAATCGCACAGGAAGCGGGTCGGCGCGGCAATCCGCACCGCGCCGTCGTCCACGCCGACCAGCGCGAGAGGCTTCAGCCAGCTGCGATACTCGGCATCGCCCACCTGCGCGCGGAGATGTCCGCGGATTCGGGCCCAATGATTGCCGTGATGGTCGTCCATGCCGTGCCGTCCCCTTCTTTGTTCTTGCCGGCCCCCTGGCGGGCCGGGCGCCTCGCAGCCGCTTGTGCGGCCCGGGCACAACCCCTGCCTCGGTCCCCCGAACCAGACTCCCGCACTGGCGACCAATCCACGCCGCAGACCGGTTGGAAACGACGATCAGCGACGGGGTGATCCGCCGGCGCAGGCGGATTCAGGCGAGACGCAAACTGGGCGTCGGCGGCCTGGTACGGCGCCTTTGCAACGCCGCGCCTCCCCACTCTGCCGACTGCCCTGCGCACCCGCGGGCGCGCTTTTCAGATACGACCGAAGCAAACGCGTTATTATTTTTGGGTGTTTTTGTGTAAAAGGCGGCACCTTCCAACAAAAACTCACGTGAAGCCATCATTATGACTTTGACAGTTCTGTTTTTGACTTAATCCCGGCCCCAGTGCCGAGGGTCGAAACAGTACTGCCAAGGGGCCGGCTTTGACAACGGGTCCGAAAAGCGAACGCGACGAAAAAATGATGACTCGGTTACGGCACGACTCTGGCGGCAGGACTCAACGGCTGGCGCCAAGCCACGGGAATCGAAGGGCTCTGTCCATACACCCGCGAACGGGCGACAGAAGCATAAGATTTTATGGAAAAGACAAACGCCAAAAGCGGCGGCCCGGTCTCACCGGTCCGCCGCTCCTGCATCGCGCGTCAGCGCGAAATCAGGCGCCGATTTTCTTGATGCTAGCCGAGAGGCGGGAGATCTTGCGCGCGGCGCGGTTCTTGTGGAACAGCCCCTTCTGCGCGCCGCGGACGATCTCCGGCTCAGCAGCGCGCAGCGCGGCCTCCGCCGCAGGCTTGTCACCCGCAGCGATCGCCGTCTCCACCTTCTTGATGAAGGTCCGCACGCGGGTCAGGCGGCTGCGGTTCACCGTGGTGCGCCGCGCGGTCTGACGGATGCGCTTCTTGGCCGATCGAATGTTCGCCATGACGTTCCGGTCAATTCGGGGCCCGGGGCGCAAGGCACGCCAAAAGGGCCGAAAAACAAGGGCGCCGCCCGAGGGCGACGCGCGAGGGGCGGGTTATATCGGTGGCCTTCCGTGCCGTCAAGCGGCCCGAGGGCGCGGCGCGCCTAGCGGTTCTTGAAATCCGCGTGGCGCTTTTCAACGAAGGCAGCCATGCCCTCCTTCTGGTCCTCGGTGGCGAAGCAGGAATGGAACAGCCGCCGCTCCAGCCGCACGCCCTCGGCGAGGGTCGTCTCGTGGGCCGCATCGACCGCTTCTTTGGCCAGCATCACGATGGGACGCGACAGGCCGGCGATCTTGGTGGCGGTCTTCACCGCCTCCTCCACCAGCTGATCGGCTGGCACGATGCGGCTGACGAGGCCGGCGCGCTCCGCCTCCTCGGCGTCCATCATCCGGCCTGACAGCACCATCTCCATCGCCTTGGACTTGCCAACCAGCCTAGTCAGGCGCTGGCTCCCGCCGGCGCCGGGAATTACGCCGATGGTGACCTCGGGCTGGCCGAACTTGGCGGTGTCGGCAGCCAGAATGAAATCGCACATCATGGCCACCTCGCAGCCGCCGCCCAGTGCGTAGCCCGCGACCGCGGCAATGACCGGCTTGCGGCAATGGGTCACCGCCTCCCAGCCATCAGTGATGAAGTTGGACATGTAGGCGTCCATGTAGGACAGGCCCTGCATTTCCTTGATGTCGGCGCCGGCGGCGAAGGCCTTCTCGCTGCCGGTAATCACGATCGCGCCGATCTCATCATCGGCCTCGAAGCCTGTGAGCGCTGCGCCGAGGTCGGCGATCAGGCCGTTCGACAGAGCATTCAGCGCGTCGGGGCGGTTCAGCGTGATCAGGCCGACCGGACCGCGGGTTTCAACAATGATGTTCTCGTAAGCCATCGGGCTGCTCCGGGTAGAAATGCGATAGGAATCGGTTGAGACGCGCGCGTCGGGTCAAGAGCCCGGCGGCGCGAGGGAAAAACGAACCACCAGGCGGCGCGCCTCCTGGGCGAAGCGCAATTCGAGTACCTCGTCCTCGCGGCGGAAGCGGGCATCGCCGGTCTGGCGCCAGCCGAGCGCCGGCAGGGTCTCACGATAGAAGGCCAGTACATCGGCGCGGGTCACCGCACCAGCGGCGACCGCCTCGGCGATCCGGCCATAAGGGGAATCGAAGCTGACCGTGGCGTCGGCCTGTTCCTCAAGGCCGGGCATCAGGGGCAGATCGGCGAAGCCGCGCAGGAAGTCCGCCTGGGCCGCCGTCGGGCCGGCCCAGCGCAAGATCAGCAGCACGGCGGCGAATAGCAGAACGCCGGGAATGAAGGTATGGCGTCTGTCGACGCAACGCATGGGCTATGCACCTGAGCCGGGGCCGGGGCGGGCGGGACTATATCACCGCTGTCTGGCCGGACAATAGAAGGTGGAGCGGCCCGATTGGACAATCCGCCTCACCGCGCCACCGCAGTCGCAGCCGGGGCATGGCTCTCCCTCCCGGCCGTAGACCTGGAAATTGTGCTGGAAGTAGCCCAGTTCGCCATCCGGCTGGGCATGATCGCGCAGTGTCGAGCCGCCTGCCGCGATCGCCGCCTGCAGCACATCGCGCACGGCGGGGACCAGCCGCGCCGCGCGCCGGCCCGCCACCGAGTCGGCGAGGCGCCGGGGCGAGATACGCGCGCGGAACAGCGCCTCGCAGACATAGATGTTGCCGAGCCCGGCGACCACCCGCTGGTCCAGCAGCGCCGCCTTGATCGGTGTGCGCCGCCCGCGCAGGGCGTCAGACAGGGTTTTAGCGCTGAACGCGTTGCCGAGCGGCTCCGGCCCCATCCGCGCGAACCAGGGATGGGCCTCGAGGGCATCGGCGGCGATCAGACCCATGAAGCCGAACCGGCGCGGGTCGGTGAAGCCGATGCGCACCCCGTCATCCAGCGTCATCACCACATGCTCATGGGGCCGGGCCGTCGCCGCCGGCGCGCCCGGCGCATCGATGGTCATTCGCCCGGACATCCCGAGATGCCCCACCAGCACCCAGCCGTCGTCCAGGAACAGCCGCATGTATTTCGCGCGCCGGGACACCGACTCGACACGCCGACCGGACAGCCGCTCAGCGAAATCCTTGGGCAGTGGAAACCGCAGATCGGGACGCCGTGCCTCGGCATTGGCGATCACCCGGCCTTCCATCGCAGCGGCGAGGCCGCGGCAAACGGTTTCAACTTCCGGCAGTTCGGGCATGGCTAGGGTTCCAGTGGCGGGCGCGAAGGCGGCGGATTATCCTCGTCCGATGGCACGGGCACAACAGGATGACGCGGCGGCCGATTTCGGTTTCCAGCGGGTCAGCGAAGCGGAAAAGACCGCGATGGTGCGCGGCGTGTTCGAGCGGGTGGCGTCGCGTTACGACCTGATGAACGACTTGATGAGTCTGGGTGCGCACCGGGCCTGGAAAGCGGCGATGGTCCGCAGCCTGTCCCTGTCGCCAGGCATGAAGCTGCTCGACGTGGCCGGCGGCACCGGCGACATCGCCTTCCGCCTCGCCGAACGCGGGGCGGGCCGCGTCACGGTCAGCGACATCAACCCGGCGATGCTGGCGGTCGGGCGCGAGCGCGCGGCAGCCCGCGGCCTTGCTGACCGGCTCGACTGGCTCTGCGCGGACGCGGAGGCGCTGCCGGTGCCGGACGCCAGCGTGGACGTCTATACCTGCGCCTTCGGCCTGCGCAACGTCACCCGGCTCGATGCCGCACTCGCCGAGGCGCGCCGGGTGCTGCGCCCGGGCGGCCGCTTCCTCTGCCTGGAATTCAGCCGGGTCGAGGCAACCGGGCTCGACCGGCTGTATGACGCCTATTCCTTCGGCCTGCTGCCGCGCCTGGGAGGCCTGGTGGCGGGTGACGCCGACGCATACCGATATCTGGTGGAGAGCATCCGCCGCTTCCCGCCGCAGCGGGAGTTCGCCGCGATGATCGAAGCGGCCGGGCTGGAACGGGTTGGCTGGCAGGACTTCAGCGGGGGTATCGTTGCCCTGCACGGGGGCTGGCGGCTCTAGGCGTGGCAACCCTTAGGGTTTGACGTCGGCGCCCCGAAACCACATATTCCGCTCGTAATTTTATTCATAATCTCACGTGGCTTGATGTGAAACGGGTCCTGTTGATCGTGGCCGGCGGAATCGCCGCCTATAAGGCGCTGGAAGTCGCGCGCGGCCTGAAGAAGCGCGGCATCGCCGTGCGCGCGGTGTTAACCCGCGCCGGCGCGGAGTTCGTTACACCGCTGTCGCTTGCGGCGTTGACCGAGGACAAGGTCTACAGCGACCTGTTCTCGCTAACCGACGAGAGCGAGATGGGCCACATCGAACTGTCGCGCGATGCTGACCTGCTCGTGGTTGCGCCGGCGACCGCTGATCTGATGGCCAAGATGGCCCACGGGTTGGCCGACGATCTCGCCTCTACCGCCCTGCTGGCAACGGACAAGCCGGTGCTGGTGGCCCCGGCGATGAATGTACGCATGTGGCAACACCCCGCTACCGAGACGAATTTGGCGACGCTGCGGGCGCGCGGGGTCGCGGTGGTCGGGCCGGACGAGGGACCGATGGCGTGCGGCGAGTATGGGCCGGGCCGGCTGGCCGAGCCTGAGGCGATCATTGACGCCGCCTTGGCAATGCTGGACCACGGCGCTGGATCCCAGCCGCTTGCGGGCCGCCGCGCCCTGGTCACTAGTGGGCCGACCCACGAGCCGATCGATCCAGTGCGCTATATCGCCAATCGCTCCTCCGGCAAGCAGGGCCATGCTATCGCTGCGGCGCTCGCCGCGCTGGGCGCGGATACCACGCTGGTCACCGGGCCGACGGCCCAACCCGCGCCGGCCGGGGTCACGGTGGTGCCGGTGGAGACGGCGGACGCGATGCTTGCCGCCTGCCGCACAGCGCTGCCCGCGGACATCGCGGTGTGCGCGGCTGCGGTCGCCGACTGGACGCCGGTGGACCCGGCGGCATCCAAGCTGAAGAAGGAAGATGCGGGTGATCGGCTGACCGTGGCGATGCGCCGCAACCCGGACATTCTGGCCGCCTTGTCGGCCCCCGGCCCGGCGCGCCCAACTCTCGTGGTCGGCTTCGCGGCAGAGACCGACGACCTGATCGCCAACGCTCGCGCCAAGCGCGCCGCCAAGGGCTGCGACTGGATCGCGGCAAATGACGTCTCGGCGGCCAGCGGCACCTTCGGCGGCGAGCGCAACCGGCTCCACCTAATCACCGGCGACGGCCCGGTCGAAGACTGGCCGGAACTGTCGAAAACCGACGCGGCCGCGCGCCTGGCCGGCCGTATCGCCGCCGCGCTGTCCGGCCCTGCCGAGGAGGCAGCGGAATGAACACCGTCAGCGTCACCATCCGCCGACTGCCCGAAGCCACCGACCTGCCGCTGCCGGCCTATGAGACCGATCAGGCGGCGGGCATGGACCTGCTGGCGGCCGTCCATGAGGCGGTGGTGCTGGCGCCGGGCGAAAGGGCACTGATCCCGACCGGCATCGCCATCGCCCTGCCCGCCGATTACGAGGCCCAAGTGCGGCCGCGCTCGGGCCTCGCCCTGCGCGATGGGATCACCCTGCTCAATGCCCCTGGCACCATAGATGCGGATTACCGCGGCGAGATCGGGGCCATCCTGATCAACCACGGCAGCGCGGCCTTCACCGTCACCCGCGGCATGCGCATCGCCCAGATGGTGATCGCACCCGTCAGCCGTGCCGTGTGGACCGAGGCCGATAGCCTGCCCGACAGCGCGCGCGGCGCCGGCGGGTTCGGCTCCACCGGCAAAGGCGGCGGCTGATGCTGCGACCCAGCAAGAAACTGCTATTTGCCATCGAGGCGGTGGTCGACATCGCGTACCACGCCGGCGGCGAGACGGTGCAAAGCGGCGAAATTACCCGGCGCCAGGGCATCCCGCGGCGCTATCTGGAGCAGACACTGCAGCAGCTGGTGCGTGCCGGTATCCTCACCGGGGTACGCGGTCCGCGCGGGGGCTACCGGCTGGCGCGCGAGCGCCGGCGTATCACCATCGGCGACATCGTCCGCGTCATCCAACAGGCCGAAAACGGCGATGACCTGCTGGACCAGGACACTGGGTCGGAAATCAGCCGCAAGGTGGTGCGGCCGTTCTGGTCGGAAATGCAGGACGGGCTGATGGCCCAGATCGACGGGGTGACCGTCCAGCAGCTTTGCGACCGGGCCCGCGGCGAATCGGTCTCGTCGGAAGCCGACAAGCGGGCCGACTTCGCGATCTGACGCTGATGACCGATGCCCTGCCCGCCCCTGACAACGACCCCGGCGCCGCCGCCGGCCCGCGCGGGCGCATCTATGACAATGTCACCGAGACCATCGGCGGCACACCGATGGTGCGCCTCGACCGGCTCTCGGCTGATGCCGGCATCGCTGCAACGCTGGTCGGCAAGTGCGAGTTCTTCAATCCACTCTCGTCGGTGAAGGACCGCATTGGCCTGGCGATGATCGAGGCAGAAGAGCGGCTGCACGGCCTCGGACATGACAGCGTGCTGGTGGAACCGACTTCGGGGAACACCGGTATCGCGCTCGCCTTCGTTTGCGCCGCGAAGGGCTACCGCCTCATCCTCACTATGCCCAAGAGTATGTCGGAGGAACGGCGGAAGATGCTGCGGCTGCTCGGCGCAGAGCTAGTGCTGACACCGGCGGCCCAGGGCATGGCCGGCGCCATCGCCCGCGCCGAGTCGATTGTCGCCGAAACCCCGGGCGCGGTGATGCTGCAGCAGTTTCGCAACCCGGCGAATCCGGCGGTGCATCGCAATACCACCGCGGAGGAGATCTGGGCCGACAGCGAAGGTAAGGTCGACGTGATTGTCGGCGGTGTCGGCACCGGTGGCACCATGACCGGCATTGGCCAGGCGCTGAAGCCGCGCCGGCCCGGGCTGCGACTCGTCGGCGTCGAGCCCGAGGACAGCGCGGTGCTGTCGGGCGGTCGTACGGGGGCGCACCAGATTGAGGGCATCGGCGCGGGCTTTGTGCCACCAGTGCTGGATGCGGACCTGCTGGATGAGGTGCTGAGCGTCGCCAACGCCACCGCGTTCGCCACATCGCGTCAGGCAGCGCGGCTTGAGGGCCTGCCGGTGGGAATTTCATCGGGCGCAGCATTGAGTGCTGCGCTTGAGGTCGGCGCCCGACCGGAGATGGCGGGCAAGATGATCGTCGTCATCCTGCCTTCGTTCGCCGAGCGCTACCTCTCGACCCCCCTGTTCGACGGCCTCTAGGCGCGCCATGGACTTCACCGAAGACCAGATCCAGCGCTACGCCCGCCACATCCTGCTGCCGGAGGTCGGCGGCACTGGGCAGTCGACGCTTCTCAACAGCCGCGTCCTGGTAATCGGGGCCGGCGGGCTGGGCTCGCCGCTGGTGATGTATCTCGCCGCCGCCGGGGTCGGCACTATCGGGGTGGTCGATGATGACGCGGTCGATCTGAGCAACCTGCAGCGCCAGCTGCTGCACAGCACCGAGCGGGTTGGCGAGGCGAAGGTGGATAGCGCCGCGCGCACGGTCGCAGCCCTGAACCCCGACGTGAAGCTGGTCCCGCATCGGACGCGCCTAACCCGCGAGAACGCCGCGTCCCTGATTGGCGGCTACGATTTGGTGGCGGACGGCAGCGACAATTTCGAGACTCGCTTCGTGGTCGCCGACGTGTGTTATTTCTTGCGCAAGACGCTGGTATCCGCCGCCGTATTGCGCTTCGAGGGGCAGCTGGCGACCTATAAGCCCCATGCCGGCGATTATCCCTGTTACCGCTGCCTGTTTCCGGCGCCGCCGCCAGACGGCTGGGCCCAGAGCTGCGCCGAGGCCGGCGTGCTGGGCGCGCTGACCGGCACGCTGGGCAGCCTGCAGGCGACCGAGGTGTTGAAGGAACTGCTGGGAATCGGCACCGGTATGGCGGGCCGCCTGCTAATCTATGACGGCCTGGATGGCACCTTCCGGACCGTGAAGGTGCGCCGGGACCCGGGCTGCCCGCTGTGCGGGGAGGCGCCGAGCATCACCGACTTCACCGGCGGGAGCGCCGACGATGCCGCCTGAAAGCCGCCGCGCGGGCCTGTCTATCGTGGTGCTGGCGGGCGACTACGAGCGGGTCCACTACGCACTGGTGCTGGCCAGCGGCGCCGCCGCGGTAGGCACACCGGTGGCACTGTTCTTCACCATGGGGGCGATCCGCGCCCTGTTACCCGACGGCGGCTGGCAGGGCCTGCGGCCCGGCGACAGCGGCACCGCCCCGGCGGACCGGGATGCATCATTGCGCGCCAAGGGCGTGGCCGGCATCGAGGAATTATTGGAAGCCTGCGGCGCGCTGGGCGTGGCCTTCAGTGTCTGCGAAAGCGGCCTCCGCGCCGAAGACATCGCGGCGGACGCGCTGCGCAGCGACCTGCCGATTGCCGTGGGCGGGGTCGTGGGCATGCTGGCCGATACGGGAGATGACGGCCGTCTTCTGATGGTGTGACCGGCGCGCTTGACGGCGCCGGGCCAGGGCGGGACTCTGCGGGCACTGTCCGTCAGCCGCCGAGCCGTTCCGTATGATCCCGCTCCGCTTCCTGTGCTGCCTCCTGGCACTTCTCGCGCTGGCGCCTGACGCGCGCGCTCAAGATGACCCCGCGCGCTTCGCCTCACTACGCGCCTCGGAGGTCAATCTTCGCGCCGGGCCCGGTATGCGCTATCCCATCGAGTGGCAGTTCCAGCGCCGCAACCTGCCGGTCGTCGTGCTGCGCAGGCTGGAGAACTGGCGCCGCATCCGCGACGCGGACGGCACCACCGGCTGGGTGCATCAGAGCATGTTGTCGTCCCGGCGCACGGTTATGGTAATGGCCGACGGCGCTGAAGTCCGTGCACGCGCATCGGAGGAGTCGCGCCTGCGCGCCCGTGCCGAACAGGGCGCCATCGGCATGCTGCGCAGTTGCACCGAGGGTGTCGCGTGGTGCGAAATCAGCTTCTCAGGCGTGGATGGCTGGGTTCGGGGCGCTGCGCTTTGGGGGGCTGTGGCTCCCCGCGAAGGCGGTTAGTCGGCCTCGCGCACCCGTACGATCACATCGACCCGGTCGATGCGCTTGCCGTCGGGCGCGGACGGCAGGCCGTCGATGGAAACCGCATCGCCCGGAATGTCGAGCAGCCGGCCCTCGTCCACCAGGAAGAAATGGTGGTGGTCGGATGTGTTGGTGTCGAAGTAGGAGCGACCAGAATCGACCGTGATCTCCCGCAGTAGCCCTGCGCTGGTGAACTGGTGCAGGGTGTTGTAGACGGTCGCCAGCGAGACGCGGATGTTGGTCTCCTGGGCCTCGCCATGGAGGTCCTCGGCCGTCAGGTGTCGGTCGCCACGCTCAAACAGCAATCGTGCCAAGGCAAGCCGCTGCCGGGTTGGCCGCAGACCTGCCGCGCGAAGCCGGTCGAGCGCCGACTTGAAGGGACGGGCGGTATTCATCGTCGGCATAATTATATAGTGGGAAGACCGTCGGTTATAAGGCATTTTTGTGACGGACCTGTCGGAGCGGTCGGCTCGTGTAAGCCGGTTGCGCGCCGACGGGCGCTATACTATTCGTGGCTGACGGCATGACCGGCGGCCGGAACCCCGGACCAGGCGGCGCCGCTTAGGCCGCGAAAGCGACAAGGTATGGATGGCCCACTGACAGGCAAGAGCAGTTTCTCATACGAGGAACTCATTGAGTGCGGCCACGGGCGGCTGTTCGGCCCCGGCAATGCGCAGCTTCCGCTGCCGCCGATGCTGATGGTTGACCGCATCACGTCGATCACCAACACCGGCGGCGCCTACGACAAGGGCGCCCTGACTGCCGAATACGACATCAAGCCAGACCTCTGGTTCTTCGAATGCCATTTCGAGGGCGACCCGGTGATGCCGGGCTGCCTCGGGCTCGACGCTATGTGGCAACTGCTTGGTTTCCATATTGGCTGGCTTGGCGGCCAGGGGCGCGGCCGGGCGCTGGGCGTCGGGGAGGTCAAGTTCACCAGCCAGGTGCTGCAGACCAACAAGCTGATCACGTATCAGCTCGATATCCGCCGCGTCATCATGCGCAAGCTGGTGATGGGCATTGCCGACGGCACCATGCTGATCGACGGCGTGCCCGCCTACGAGGCGAAGAACATGCGCGTCGGCCTGTTCACGGACACTGACAGCATGGGCGGCGGCAATGAGTAATAACGGCGGCCTGCGCCGGGTGGTCGTCAGCGGCCTCGGCATCACGTCGTGCATCGGCACTGACAAGGCGACGGTCACAGAGTCGTTGCGCGAGGGCCGTTCCGGCATCAGCTTCTGCGACACCTATCGCGAGATGGGCTTTCGCAGTCATATCCATGGCGCCATCGATGTCGACCTCGACGACGTGATCGACCGAAAGCTGCGCCGCTTCATGGGCGATGGCGCGGCCTATAACTACATGGCCATGGAGCAGGCGATCACGGATGCGGGCCTCGAGGAGAGCGAAGTCTCCGACGAGCGCACCGGCATGATCATGGGATCTGGCGGCCCATCGACCAAGAACCTGCTGCAGGCTTTCGACACCGCGCGGGAGAAGAGCCCGAAGCGGGTCGGCCCCTATATGGTGCCCCGGGTGATGTCGAGCACCAACTCCGCGACCCTGGCCACCCCGTTTCATATCAAGGGCGTGAACTACTCCATCAGTTCAGCCTGCGCGACCAGCGCCCACTGCATCGGCAACGCCGCGGAGCTGATCCAGCTCGGCAAGCAGGATGTGGTTTTCGCCGGCGGCGGCGAGGAGCTGGACTGGACCATGACCGTGCTGTTCGACGCGATGGGCGCCCTGTCGTCGAGCTACAACGACACGCCAGAGAAGGCCTCGCGCGCCTATGACGCCAAGCGGGACGGCTTCGTCATGGCTGGCGGCGCGGGCGTACTGGTGGTCGAGGAGCTGGAGCACGCCAAGGCGCGCGGCGCAAAGATCTACGCTGAGCTGGTCGGCTACGGCGCAACCTCGGACGGCTACGACATGGTGCAGCCGTCGGGCGAGGGCGCGGTGCGCTGCATGAACATGGCGCGCGCAGACCTCGACATTCCGGTCGACTACATCAATGCCCACGGCACCAGCACCCCGGTCGGCGACGAACGCGAGCTCGGCGCGATCCGCACCGTGTTCGGCAACGACATTCCCAAGATCAGCTCGACCAAGTCGATGACTGGCCACTCCCTGGGCGCCACGGGCGTGCAGGAGAGCATCTACTGTCTGCTGATGATGGAAGGCGACTTCATCGCCCCCAGTATCAACATCGAGGAGCTCGACCCGAACGCCGAAGGCATGCCCATCGTGCGCGAGCGCGAGGACGATGCGGGCCTGAATTGCGTCATGTCCAACAGCTTCGGTTTCGGGGGTACCAACGCCAGCCTGACGTTCCGCCGCTACGATGGCTGACGATCCCGCCCCTGCCCCCTGCAGCCCGGCGGCCCGCGACGGCGGCCTGATGGCCGGCAAGCGGGGTGTGGTGATGGGGGTGGCAAACGATCATTCGATTGCCTGGGGGATCGCCGCAGCGCTGGCGGCGGAAGGCGCGGAGCTGGCCTTTACCTATCAGAGCGAGGCGTTTGAGCGCCGGGTGCGGCCGCTGGCGGAATCTGTTGGCTCAGATCTGTGCGTCCCTTGCGACGTCTGCGACGACGCCAGCATGGACGCCATGTTCGAGGCGGTGGCTGGGCGGTGGCCAACCATCGACTTCCTGGTCCATTCCATCGCGTACTCGGACAAGGACGAGCTGAAGGGCCGCTACGCCGACACCAGCCGCGGCAACTTCCTGCGCACCATGGACATCTCCTGTTATTCCTTCACCGCGGTGGCGCAGCGCGCCGCGGCGATGATGCCCGATGGCGGTAGCCTGGTGACGCTGACCTATGCCGGGGCCGAGCGCGTGATGCCGAGCTACAACGTCATGGGCGTTGCCAAGGCGGCGCTGGAGTCGAGCGTCCGCTACCTTGCTGCTGATCTGGGCCCCGACGGGGTGCGGGTCAACGCGATTTCCGCCGGGCCGATGCGCACCCTCGCTGGCGCGGTGATCGGCGACTCGCGCTACGTCTACCGCTGGAGCGCAGCCCATTCGCCGCTGCGCCGTAACGTACTGCTGGAAGAGGTCGGCGGGGCCGGGGTGTTCTTGCTCAGCCGTCTGGCAGGCGCCGTAACCGGCGAGGTCGTCCATGTCGATAGCGGCGCCCACACCATCGGCATTCCCACCCGCAAGGACGACGACAGCTAGGGCCGCGCGGCGAAGCGGATTTCCGTTATCTCGGCAACGCTGCGCGCGGCGCTATCGTCACTGTCGGCGCTGACTGCGATCTGCACCGGATCTGGTGGGGCGTAACCGAACGCGGCCTCGAAATCTGCCACCAAATCCACTGCCTCCTCGAACCACGTCCCGGTCGGCGCGGCACCGGACCGGAGCACCCAGTTACCGCTGGCTGAACCCATATAGGGGCTGTCGAAGCGGGTGCCGCGCGGCTGCTTACCGCCCCAGACGTAGACCAGCACCTTGCCCGGCGCGTCGGCGCCCTGGCTCATCTCGACCAGCGGTCGGCGCATCCGCTCCCAGAAGCTGGCGCGCGCGGAATCATAGGGAAAGCTCACATACAGCGCGGCCGGACGGTCGTCCGCGCCCTTGACCGTCAGGTCGGTGGCGGGGCCGGCCTCGAGCACCCGCCAGCGCCAGCGCAGCATCGGCGTTTGCGCGAGGGAAGCCGCCGTTTCGGGCCGGTAGAGCATGGAGACGCTGGCGTTGGTGGTGATGCGCACACCACCGTCTTCCAGCGCGCTGTAGCTGTTAGGGGTTTTGTCGTCGAACCGCAGTTCCTGCCAGCCGGCCGCGGTCAGGGTCGCATCCGGACCGTCGGCGACGGCTGCCGGCGCCGCGAGCAGCAGCGCCAGCGCGAGCAGCCACGGGCCGCGCTGGGCGGGGAGGTGCCCCAAACCCGGCGCGGCAGCGCGGTTACTCGGCAGCGTCGCCCTGGGCGACGCCGTCCTGCTCGACATCCTTCATGGTCAGCTTGACCTTGCCACGGTCGTCGAAGCCGATCAGCTTGACCCGGACAATGTCGCCTTCGTTGACCACGTCGGTCACCTTCTCGACCCGGCCCTGGGTGAGCTGGCTGATATGGACCAGCCCGTCACGGCCCGGCATGAAGTTCACGAAGGCGCCGAAGTCGAGGACCTTCACCACCTTGCCCTCGTAGAAGGCGCCCACCTCGGGCTCGGCGGTGATGTCCTTGATCCACTTCACCGCAGCCTCGATGGCGGCGCGGTTGACGGCGGAAACCTTCACCGAGCCGTCGTCCTCGATGTCGATCTTGGCGCCGGTGGTCTCGCAGATCTCGCGGATCACCTTGCCGCCGGTGCCGATGACGTCGCGGATCTTGTCCTTCGGGATCTGGAGCATCTCGATGCTCGGCGCGAAGTCGGAGACCGCCTCGCGGGACTCCTCGATGGCGCTCTGCATGCGGTCCAGGATATGCAGCCGGCCGTCCCGGGCCTGGCCCAGGGCGATCTGCATGATCTCCTCGGTGATCGAGGTGATCTTGATATCCATCTGCAGCGAGGTGATGCCCTCGGCGGTGCCGGCGACCTTGAAGTCCATGTCGCCGAGATGATCCTCGTCGCCGAGGATGTCGGACAGCACCGCAAAGTCGTCGCCTTCCTTGATCAGGCCCATGGCGATACCCGCGACCGGCGCCTTGAGCGGCACGCCCGCATCCATCAGCGACATCGAGGTGCCGCAGACGGTCGCCATCGAGGACGAGCCGTTACTCTCGGTCACTTCCGACACTACGCGGATGGTGTAGGGGAAGGCTTCCTTCTCGGGCAGCAGCGGGCGCAGAGCGCGCCAGGCCAGCTTGCCGTGGCCAATCTCGCGGCGGCCCGGGCTGCGCAGGAACGACGCCTCGCCCACCGAGTAGGGTGGGAAGTTGTAGTGCAGCATGAAGTGCTCGCGGTACTCGCCCTCGAGCGCATCGATGATCTGCTCGTCCTGGCCGGTGCCGAGCGTGGTGACCACCAGGGCCTGGGTCTCGCCACGTGTGAACAAGGCGCTGCCGTGGGAGCGCGGCAGGATGCCGACCTCGCTCTCGATCGGGCGCACCGTGCTGGTGTCGCGGCCATCGATACGGCCGCCGGTCTGCAGGATGGCGCCACGCACCACGTCCTTCTCCAGCGACTTGAAGACCGAGCCGGCCAGATCGGCCGGTACGTCCTCGTCCTCGGCCAGCGCGTCGATCACCGACTGCTTGACCGCGGCGACCTTCTCGACACGCGCCTGCTTCACCGTCTCGGCGTAGGCGGTGCGCAGGTCGGCCTCTGCCATCTCGCGGATGCGGGTCTCCAGCGCCGCCTTGCCTTCCGGCGGCTCCGGCACGGTCCAGGGCTCCTTGGCGCACTGCTCGGCCAGCTCGATGATCGCCTGGATCACCTGCTGGTACTCCTTGTGGCCGTGCATCACGGCACCGAGCATGACCTCTTCGGTGAGCTCATGGGCCTCGGACTCGACCATCAGGACGCCCTCTTGGGTGCCGGCGACCACCAGGTCGAGGTCCGATTCCTCAAGCTGGGCGGCGGTCGGGTTGATCACATACTCGCCATTGACGTAGCCGACCCGGGCGCCGCCGATGGGGCCCAGGAACGGCATGCCCGAGATGGTCAGCGCGGCGGACGCGCCGACCAGCGACGGGATGTCGGGGTCGTTCTCCAGGTCGTGGCTCAGCACGGTGGCAATGACCTGGGTCTCGTTGCGGTAGCCGCTGGCGAACAGCGGGCGGATTGGCCGGTCGATCAGCCGCGAGGTCAGCGTCTCTTTCTCGTTTGGACGGCCCTCGCGCTTGAAGAAGCCGCCGGGGATCTTGCCCGCGGCGAAGGTCTTTTCCTGGTAGTTCACGGTGAGCGGGAAGAAGTCGATGCCGGGCTTCGGCTGCTTCTGCCCGACGGCGGTGACCAGAACCTGGGTCTCGCCGTAGGTGACCATAACCGCGCCGTCGGCCTGACGGGCGACCTTGCCGGTCTCGATGACCAGCGGGCGTCCGCCCCAGGTCAGTTCCTTGCGGTGGATATTGAACATCTCGCGTCTATTCCTCTTCGTACGGTCGCGGCATCGGACCGCTGGCACGACGGTCTCCCGGCGCTTCGGGCTGCATGGCGCCGCACCGCTGCAGGCCGCCCCCAGGAGGGTGGCCGGCGGCGGGAACCATGTGGCCGGAAACGCCGAAAATCAGCATGTCGTCCGAGGGCCGGCCCCCTTGGGCGCAGCCCGCTCCGATGCCTGTTGATGCCGGGGACGGCCCGGCGGGCCGATCAGCGCCGCAGGCCGAGGGCCGCGATCACCGTCTCGTAACGGCTGCGGTCCTTCTGGCGCAGATAGTCGAGCAGTCGCCGCCGCTGGCCGACCATCATCAGCAGGCCGCGGCGCGAATGCGTGTCTTTCTTGTGCGTCTTGAGGTGTTCGGTGAGGTTGCGGATCCGTTCGCTGAGGATCGCCACCTGGACCTCGGGCGAGCCAGTGTCGGCTTCGCCACGCGCATATTCCTTGATGAGCGCCTGCTTGCGCTCTGCCGTAATCGACATCGTATATGGTCTCCTACGTCGTTCGGTGCGGTCTGTGCCGCCCCGTCTAAAGGTTGAGAACGCGGAACGGACAGAGCCGCCCCCGATCCACACGTGTGAGCGCCACGGGCTTGTCCCGCTCCATGGCGACCACGATGGATCCGCTCTCGATTTCGTCGAGCGCCGAGGCGTTCGCCGCGAGGCGGCCCAGCATGCGGACGACCGAAACCGGCTGTCCGCTGCGAAGCTGGCTGGCCTCGTCGCCGGTCACGGCCAGCGCCGGGATGTCGTCCAGCGCGGTCTCGACCGGCTTCAGCAGCTCGAAAGCGGCGGCACTATGACCGAGAGGAAGCAGAGTTTCCAGCGAAATCGCCTCCGCCTCAGTGAAGCCGCCAACCCGGGTCCGACGCATCCCCGCGACATGGCCGCAGGTGCCGAGCGCCACGGCGAGGTCGCGCGCCAGGCTGCGCACATAGGTTCCCTTGCCGCAGGTCACTTCAAATTCTGCATGATCAGCGTCGATGTCGCACAGATGGCGCAGTTCATCGATGCGAACCGTCCGGGGCGGCAGGTCCACCGGCTTGTCCTCACGGGCGAGTTTGTAGGCCCGCGCGCCGTCCACCTTGATCGCCGAGAAGGCCGGCGGGATCTGCTCGATCTCGCCGGTGAAGCGCGGCAGGGCCGCCGCGATGGCGGCATCATCTGGCCTTACATCGCTGGTCTCGGTGACCGCGCCCTCGGCATCATCGGTACGGCGCGCCTCGCCCCAGCGCACCGTGAAGCGGTAGGTCTTGGCCCGGTCCATGGCGTACGAGACGGTCTTGGTGGCCTCGCCCAGCGCAATCGGCAACACCCCGGTGGCTAGTGGATCGAGGGTGCCGCCATGGCCGCATTTCTGTGCGTCGAGGGAGCGCTTCACCCGCGCCACCACGTCCGCGGAGCTCAGGCCCAGGGGCTTGTCGATCACCAGCCAGCCATGCACCGGCCGGCCGCGGCGTTTACGCCCCATCGCCGCCGTCGTCCGCCCCGAGGTCGCGGCTAACGTCGGGGCGCCGCAGCGCCGCGTCGATCCGCTCGGCGTGGTCGAAGCTGGTATCCGCGGTAAAGGTCAGCGCCGGGGTAAACTTGGTGCGGATGCGCCGGCCCAGCTGGCCGCGCAGGAAACCGGCAGCCCGGTTCAGCGCCTCAAGCAGCACCGCCCGGTCGCCGATCCCGCCCAGCGGGGTGACAAACACCGTGGCGTTGCGCAGGTCGGGGCTGACGCGTACCTCGGTCACCGTGACCCGCGCATCGGTCAGCGCCGGGTCGCGGAAGTCGCCACGCTCCATCACTTCGGCCAGTGCGTGGCGAATCTCTTCTCCGACCCGGAGCTGGCGCTGGGTCGGGCCGCGATGCGGATGAGCAGTCATGTCAGCCTCGGGACTTTGCCGGGCCGGCCGCGTGCGCCGGCGCCTACAGGCTCTGTTCGACTTCCTCGGTCTCGAAGCACTCGATCAGGTCGCCGGCCTGGATGTCCTGATAGTTCTCGAAGGACATGCCGCATTCCATCCCGGCGGCGACCTCGCGGACCTCGTCCTTGTGGCGCTTGAGGGTAGCAAGACGGCCTTCGTGGATGACCACATCGTCGCGCAGCAGGCGCACGCCCGAGCCGCGCTTGATGTTGCCCTCAGTGACCTTGCAGCCCGCCACCTTACCGACCTTGCTGACGTTGAAGATCTGCAGGATCTCGGCGTAGCCGAGGAAGTGCTCCTTGATCACCGGCGCGAGCATGCCGGACATCAGGCCCTTCAGGTCATCGATCAGGTCATAGATGATCGAGTAGTAGCGGATCTCGACACCCTCGCGCCGGGCCAGTTCGCGGGCCTGGGCGTTAGCGCGGACGTTGAAGCCGATGAGGATCGCATTCGATGCCTTGGCGAGCGTAATGTCGGACTCGTTGATACCGCCCACGGCTGTGTGCAGCATCTGCGCCTTGACCTCGTCGTTGCCGACCTTCTCCAGCGCGCCCTGGATCGCTTCGATCGAGCCTTGGACGTCGCCCTTCATCACCAGCGGCAGGGTCTTGGCCTCACCGGCGGCGATCTGGTCGAACATCTGCTCAAGCGTACCGCGCGCCCCAGCCTCGGCCTTTTTCTGGCGCTCGATATCCTGACGGTACTCCGCAACGCTGCGAGCGCGGGCCTCGTCCTCGACCACGGCGAACTCATCGCCAGCGGACGGCACGCCCTGCAAGCCGAGGACTTCAACCGGCGCTGATGGCCCGGCTTCCTTCACATTCTCACCGCGGTCGTTGACCAGCGCGCGCACCCGGCCCCATTCGGAACCGGCGACGAAGATGTCGCCAACCTTCAGGGTGCCGCGTTTGATCAGCAGGGTGGCGACGGCGCCGCGGCCCTGCTCCAGCTTGGCTTCGACAACAACGCCGTCTGCTGCGCGCTCCGGGTTGGCCTTGAGGTCGAGCAGCTCGGATTGCAGCAGGATCGCTTCCTCGAGCTTGTCGAGGCCCTGCTGCTTCAGCGCGGAGACCTCGATGCACAGCACATCGCCGCCCAGCTCCTCGATCACCAGCTCGTGCTGCAGCAGGCCCTGCTTCACCTTGCTTGGGTCGGCGCCCTGCACGTCGATCTTGTTGACCGCGACGATGATCGGCACCTCCGCCGAGCGCGCATGATTGATCGCCTCGATGGTCTGGGGCATCACGCCGTCGTCGGCGGCGACCACCAGCACGACAATGTCGGTGACCCGCGCGCCGCGCGCCCGCATCTGGGTGAAGGCAGCGTGGCCCGGCGTATCGATGAAGGTGATGGCGGCGCCACTCTCGAGCCGCACCTGGTAGGCGCCGATATGCTGGGTGATGCCGCCGGCCTCGCGCCCAGCCACATCGGTGGCACGCAGGGCGTCCAGCAGCGATGTCTTGCCGTGGTCGACATGGCCCATCACGGTGACCACCGGCGCGCGCGGCAGCATTGCTGCATCGTCGTCCTCGGGCCCGCTCAGCCCAACCTCGACGTCGGATGCAGCCACCCGCTTCGGCTTGTGGCCGAATTCGGTGACAATCAGTTCGGCGGTGTCGGCGTCGATGGTCTGGTTGATGGTGGCCATCATGCCGCTCTGCATCAGCGACTTGATCACATCCGCGCCACGCGCGGCCATGCGGTTGGCCAACTCGCCGACGGTGATGCTCTCGGGAATGATGACCTCGCGCACCACCTTGTGCTCGCCGGACCGCAAGGCCTGGGCCTGCTGCTGACGGCGCTCGCGCTCCTGCGCCCGGCGCATCGAGGCGAGGCTGCGGACCCGCTCCTGATCGCCGTCATCAAGCACGGCGGTGACGGATAGCTTCTGATCGCGCCGGCGCGGTTCGCCACGGCGCCCGCCCAAAGAAAGCTTGCGGGAGTCCGCCTTGCCGCCGGAACGGCGCTTGCGGCGGTCATCGCCCTCTGGGGCCGGCTCCGCAGCGCGGCCGCGCGCCGGGCGGGCGGCAGTGTCTTTAGCGGCACGGTCAGCGGGCGGCGCCTCGGCAGCCTTTGCCTCGGCGGCCTTGGCGGCTTCGGCCGCCTCCTTTGCGGCCTCGGCCTCGGCGGCCTCGGCGGCAGCCTTCGCTGCGGCGTCCTCTTCGGCCTGCTTGCGCGCAGCTTCTTCCTGGCGGCGTTCCTCGGTCTGCTTGCGCAGACGCTCCTCGGCCTCGGCAACCGCCTTGGCGTCTGAGTCGGCATCGCGCCGCTGGGCGTCCTGCACCGCGCGCGCTCGGGCTGCGCGCTCCGCCTCGCTCAAGGTCTCGGCAGTCCGCGGCGCTTCCTCGACGGGCGGCTCGGCCTCGGGCTCGGGTTCGGCAAGCGCGGCCTCGGCCTCGGCCTCGGCGGCCAGCGCATCGCGCTCCCGCACGGCGACCATCGCGCCGTCCTTGTCCTGAGCGAAGGTACGCTTGCGGCGCACTTCGACCTTCACGGCCTTAGAACGGCCGTGGCTGAAGCTCTGGCGCACCTGACCGGATTCGACGGTCTTCTGCAGCTCAAGCTTGCCCGGCGCCGACAGTGTCAGCTTCTTCTTCGGGCTTTGTTCTTTGGTCTCGGTCATAAGGCCCTTGCCATTAGCACCTAAGTTGCGGGACCGCAATCCGGCCCCGGTCGAAAGCCCGCAAGGCGGCGAGCCTCGGCAGCCACCCGCTCCGCCATCCGTCCGCGGGCAATGGCGGCGTGCACCACCCGCTCGCGGCCGACTGCCTCACCCAGTTCGCCGGCGCTCAGCGCTGCGACAACAGGCACGTCGCCGGCCTGTCCTCCGAGGCGCCTGCGGCCGCCGGACGACCCGTCCGGCGCCTGCAGCACCAGCCCCGCCTCGCCTCGCGACAGCATCGCCGACACCCGGTCGAAGCCGAAGGTCAGCGCACCAGCGGAGCGCGCCATCCCCAACAGGCCGACGCAACTGCGCGCCAGCAGTTCCTCAACCCGGTCGGCAAGACCGTCGGGCACCCGGACCGCAACGCGCGCTGCGCGTCCGAATGCCCCCTTGGTCACCGCCGTCTCCAGCACTGGACGGCTGGCGGTGACCCACAAGCCACGTCCTGGCAGGCGGCCCGCCAGGTCGGGCACGATCTCTCCGCCCGGCCCGGCGACGAAGCGCAGCAGCCCGGCACGCGGCGCCGGATTGCGCGTAACGATGCAGCGCCGTCGCGGACCCTTGCCGTCAGGCGCTGCCGTCTTCGGGCTTGGCCGCGCTGTCTTCTTCCGCCGCGGCGGCTTCCCCCTCGCCGGCTTCGCCATCGGCTTGTTCCTCCGCCGCCGCCTTGGCCGCGTCCTCTTCGGCGAACCAGTGCGCGCGGGCCGCCATGATTATCTCGTTGGCCTCTTCCATGCCCATGCCGCCAGCGGTCTCGCCTAGCAGCTCCAGCATCTCGTCGCTGGCCAGGTCGGCAAGGTCGTCGCGGGTCAGAACCTCGTTTTCGCCGAGCTTGATGATCATCTCCGGCGTCAGACCGGCTACCCCGGCAAGATCTTCGGCGATACCCAGCTCCCGGCGGCGTTCAGCCTGCTCCGCTTCCTGCTGTGACAGGAACGTGCGGGCCCGCTCCTGCAATTCTTCAGCGACCGACTCCTCGAAGCCCTCGATCTGGGCGAGTTCGTCGACCGGCACATAGGCCACTTCCTCAACCGACGAGAAGCCTTCGGTGACCAGCAGGTGGGCGATCACGTCATCGACGTTGAGCCCGTCGGCGAACATCTGCGAGCGCTGACGGAACTCCTCCACCCGGCGCTCAGACTCTTCCGCCTCAGTCAGGATATCGATGTCCCAGCCGGTCAGCTGCGACGCGAGGCGCACATTCTGTCCGCGCCGGCCGATCGCCAGGCTGAGCTGCTCGTCAGGCACCACCACTTCGATGCGCTGGACCTCCTCGTCGAGCACCACCTTAGTGACCTCGGCCGGGGCGAGCGCGTTAACGATAAAGGTCGCGGGATCGGGCGACCATTGGATGATGTCGATCTTTTCGCCCTGCAGTTCACCGACCACAGCCTGCACACGCGAGCCGCGCATGCCGACGCAGGCGCCGACCGGATCAATGCTGGAATCGTTCGACAGCACCGCGATCTTTGCCCGGCTGCCCGGGTCACGGGCAACCGACTTGATCTCGATGATGCCGTCGTAGATTTCCGGCACCTCCTGAGCGAACAGCTTTGACATGTAGTCGTTGCGGGTGCGCGACAGGAAGATCTGCGGGCCGCGCAGCTCCTCCCGCACATCGAAGATGTAGGCGCGGATGCGGTCGCCGGTCTGATAGGACTCCCGCGGAATCATCTCGTCGCGGCGCAGCAAGGCTTCGGATCGACCGAGGTCCACGATCAGGCTGCCGTATTCCAGCCGCTTGACGATGCCGTTGACGATCTCGCCGATGCGGTCCTTGTACTCCAGATACTGGCGACGCCGCTCTGCTTCGCGGACCTTCTGGACGATCACCTGCTTGGCGGTCTGGGCAGAAATGCGGCCGAAATCGATCGGCGGCAGCTCCTCGACCAGGAACTCGCCGACCGCGGCGTCCGCCTTCTTCTTCTGGGCCTGGTCGAGGGTGAGCTGAGTATGCTCGTCCTCGACCTCCTCGACCACCTCGAGGTAGCGAGCTAGGTGGATATCGCCGGTACGCGCATCGATGCGCGCGCGGATATCGTGCTCGGCGCCGTATTTTGCCCGGCCGGCTTTCTGGATCGCCTGCTCCATGGCCTCCAGAACCTCGGCGCGGTCGATGCTCTTGTCGCGCGCCACGGCGTCAGCGACCTGGAGCAGCTCCGGCCGGTTCATCGTTGCGGTATCGCTATCCATCAGCCTCGAAATCCTCTCGTGTGGCGATGCAATGGGTGTCTCGATTGCACCACGGCTCAGCCGGTCGTGGCAGCAACCAGTTCGTCCGTCAGCAGCAGCTTCGCGCGCTGGATTTCGGCCAGCGGCAGCCGTGTTTCCTGTCCATCAACCTCAAGGCGCACATCCTCTCCCGCACGGCCCAGCAGCTTGCCCTGAAAGCGGCGGCGTCCGTCGATCGGCGCACGCATCTCCACGCGGGCGTCGAAGCCGGCGAACCGGTCGAAATCCGCCGGGCGGGTCAGCGGCCGGTCGATGCCCGGCGAGCTGATCTCCAGCGAATAAGCCCCAGGCAGTGGATCGTCCACGTCCAGCAGGGTTGACACGGTGCGGCTCACGTCCGTGCAGTCGTCGATCGTGATTATCGCACCGTCGCGGCGCTCGATCATGATCTGCAACACCCGGCGCTGCTTGCCCGAGACCAGAACACGGACAATGTCGTAGCCAAGAGCGGCTACGGAATCCGCGATGATCTCCTCAATTCTTTCTTCGACGTGCGTCATCGGCTCTTGCGGCGGCGGCGCCCGCAGCAGTTCGCGGGCGGCCAATAAAAAAGTGGGCCAGAGGCCCACCCTTACCAAATCAGGTCTGGATGATCGGAAATGCGTGATCCGATGGCCGGATATTAGCCCGGCGGGCGCTCAATTCAAGTGAATTACGCGCTCCGGCGGCGGCGGCACCAGCGCAGGTAAGTGCAGGCTGCACCGCGCCCGAGGGCCTTTTCTTCGTAGCGGGTGGGCGGCCAGTCAGCGGGCCGCTCGCGCCAGTCCGCCGGGCCGCGTGCGGTCCAGGTAAAAGCATCGGTTCGGCCCAGCTGCATCAGGATCCAGTCCCGGTAGCCTGGATGGTCCGTGGCGATGCGCAGCTCGCCCCCATCGGTAAGCAGTCTTGCCAATTCCGCCAGTCCCGCGGCGCCGAGGATCCGCCGGCTATGGTGGCGGCGCTTCGGCCAGGGGTCAGGGAACAGCACGAAGGCGCGGTCTATAGACGCGTCGGGCAGCCGCGGCAGCAATAGCCGCGCATCCTCCGGCCAGACCCGCACGTTGCCGAGGTTCTCCTCGTCGACGTGGCGCATCAGGCTGGCGACACCATTGATGAAGGGTTCGCAGCCAATGAAGCCGATATCCGGATGCGCCGCCGCCTGATTAGCGAGATGCTCGCCGCCGCCGAAGCCGATCTCTAGCCAAACCTGCGTGGGCAGCGGGTCAAACAGGGTGCGCGTGTCGATGGTACCGGCGCCGGGCGGCAGCACGATGGCGACTCGCGGCAGCACCGCATCCATGAGGGACTGGCGCTGCGGCCGCAGGCGATGGCCGCGGCGGCGGCCGTAGAAGCGGGGTCCTGTGCCGGGGCCGCGTTCGCCGCGTTCAACCATCGCCGCCCGGACGGCGTCAGGCGAAGGCGGCGCGCAGCTCGTCGGCGAGGTCGGTCTTCTCCCAGGAGAAGCCGCCGTCGGCCTCGGGCTGGCGGCCGAAATGGCCGTAGGCCGCGGTACGCGCATAGATCGGCTTGTTGAGCTCAAGCCGCGTCCGTAGGCCGCGCGGCGACAGGTCCACGAGATCGCGCAAAACCGTTTCCAGCTTCGTCGTATCGACCTGGCCGGTCCCGTGAAGGTCGACATAGAGCGACAGCGGCTGTGCGATACCGATGGCGTAGGCGACCTGGATGGTGCAGGCCTCGGCGAGGCCCGCAGCGACCACATTCTTTGCTACCCAACGAGTGCCGTAGGCGGCGGAGCGGTCGACCTTCGACGGGTCCTTGCCGGAGAATGCGCCGCCCCCGTGACGAGCCGAGCCGCCGTAGGTGTCGACGATGATCTTGCGGCCCGTCAGGCCACAGTCGCTGTCCGGCCCGCCGATGACGAAGCGGCCGGTCGGATTGACGTAGAACTCGTCCTCGGCGCACATCCAGCCGTCGGGAAGGACCTGCTCGACGATGGGCCGCACCAGTTCGCGGACATCGCTCTGATCAAGCGCCTCGTCATGCTGGCTGGAGACAACAACAGAGCGGGCGCGGACCGGCTTGCCGCCCTCATATTCCAGGGTTACCTGGCTCTTGGAATCAGGCTGAATGCCGGGCAACTTGCCAGCCTTGCGGGCCAATGCCATGTGCCGCAGGATCTCGTGGCTGTAATGAATAGGCGCCGGCATTAGCATCGGCGTCTCGGTGCAGGCGTAGCCGAACATAAGGCCCTGGTCGCCAGCGCCTTCGTCCTTGTCAGCCTCCGCCTTGGCGTCAACGCCCATCGCGATGTCGGTGGACTGCTTGTGCACATAGACCTGCACCGCAGCCTTTTCCCAATGGAAGTTGTCCTGCTCGTAACCAATGTCACGGATCGCCTCGCGCGCCATGCGCTCCATGGCCGCGGCATCAATATCCTCGGGGCCGCGCACCTCCCCGGCGATCACCACACGGTTGGTGGTGACCAGTGTCTCAATGCCCGTGCGCGCTTCCGGCTCACCAGCGAGAAAGGCGTCGACTAGGGTATCTGAGATGCGATCCGACACCTTGTCAGGATGGCCCTCAGAGACGGATTCGCTCGTGAACAGAAAGTTTTCGGACACCACTGGCCCCCCGCGGCAGATAGATGGATGGCGCGTTCCGGCGCCGCCGGGCGGGGCGCCGTCTGGCGGAACGCGCGGGAGGTTTGGCAGGGATTGAACAGGTGGTCAACCCCTGCCCAACAGCGGCGTCAGTCTTCTACGGGCTCCAGGCTGTCCGCGTTGGACAGGGTCTTCAGCAAGTCAAAGACCCGGCGCCTGACACGGCCATCGCGAATCCGGTAATAGGCCCTCACCAGTTCCAGCGTCTCGCGCCGCTTCATCGGGTCGTCGGTAAACGGCTCCGCCCCCTCCGCGAGGCCCGGCGCGTGTGCAATGCTCTCGTCGGGAATGTCCTCGAAGAAGAAGGAGACGGTGACACCCAGAACCTTGCTCATCTCGAACAGGCGGCTGGCACCGACGCGGTTAGCGCCGCGTTCATATTTTTGGATTTGCTGGAAGGTAAGGCCCAGTGCCTCACCGAGCTTTTCCTGGCTCATGCCAAGAAGATTGCGCCGCAGTCGAACCCGGCTACCGACATGGATGTCGATCGGGTTGGGCCGCTCGGACGAAAACCGGCGGCCGGTCTTGGTTTCAATCATTCGTCTGACCTGAACTCGTTACGCTTTTTTTTGCCGCCACCGCACGCCGCGATGGCAGGCCCCCTGTCGTCTTTATTTTACCCCGGCTCGTTGACCGGAGGGCGGGGAATATGCGGCAACATAAAACGCTATGCAACAGGCACGATTCCGGGGTTATCCGGGCCGCTGCTGCCGCTCCCGCCGCCGCGCCAAGAGCCCGCAGGTTCCGACCAGCAGGATAGCGAGCGCGGCGGTGGCGTTGCCCCATCGGGCGAAAGGCGTCGGCGTCAGTGCCTCCGGCAGCGGGTGATCGATCACGCCACCCGCGTTGATGCCGAGGCGCGCGCGCACCCGGCCATGGCCGTCGATGACGGCCGATATTCCAGTATTGGCCGCGCGGATGAGGGGCAAGCCCTCCTCGACCGCGCGAAGTTGGGCGGCGGCGAGATGCTGATAAGGGCCCGCGCTGTCTCCGAACCAGGCGTCGTTGGTGACATTCAGTAGCCAGCGCGGACGCATTTCGCCGGCGGCCACGACCTTGCCCGGAAAGATCACCTCGTAGCAGATCAGCGGGCTGAACGGCGGCAACCCCGGGACTGTCAGGGTGCGCGGCCCCGGCCCGGAGGTGAAGTCACCCTGGCCCTGGGCAATCCGCTCCACCGGCAGGACGCCGCGCAAGGGGACGTACTCACCAAACGGGACCAGGTGCGCCTTGTCGTAAACCGCCGCCACATCGCCCGTGCCGTCGATGACGAGCAGGCTGTTCCAGGCCTGAAAGGCCGGCTGGCGGCGTAGCCGCACCGCCCCAGTCAGGACCGCCCCGCCCGGCGGTGCAACGGCGGCAACCTGGGCGCGTCGCGCGCGGTCGGTTTCCAGGAAATAGGGCACAGCAGTCTCGGGCCAGATCACGTGGGTTGGAGACGGCGCACCGTCGACAGGCGGGGCGGTGCTGCGCCGAAGGTAGTTGGCGAGGTGCGTCTCACGTAAGGCAAGGTCCCACTTTTCAGCCTGCGGGACATTGCCTTGAACAATTCGAAGCTGGACACTCGCCACCGTGGCGTCCGGCGAGAGCGCGAGCCGGGCAGCCCCGGCGGCCCATAGGGCCACGAGCAGACCCAGCGCCAGGACCGGTCCCGCCCGGCGCGCCATGGGACGGGAATCGGCCACCAGCGCCGCAAGGCCGGCAGCGAGGATAGTGACCAGGCTGAGCCCGTAGGCGCCAATCCAGGCGGCGGACTGCATCATCGCCTCGGTCCCAGTCCAGGCCGTGGCGATCAGGTTCCAGGGAAAACCCGTGAGCACCCAGCCCCGCAGCCACTCCGCGATGGTCCAGGCCACCGCAAGTGCGACCGGGCGAGCCACGCTGCCCGCCGGGGTGGTCGCCGTGGCCGCGAGGGCGGCGAAGCCAAAGAAAAGTCCGAGTCCCGCAGCGAGCACTGGTACGGCCAGCGGTACAAGCCACCAGAAGCGGTCCGCTTCAACCAGCAGCGAGTGGGTAATCCAGTAAAGTCCGGCGGCAAAGAAGCCAGTTCCGAACAGCCAGCCGATCAAGAAGGCGGCCCGCAACGGCCGGCGTGCCGGCGCCTCCAGGAGCCACAAAAACACCGGCACGGAGAGCAGCAGTACTGGCACCGCGTGGACCGGCGGCAAGGCAGCGGCAGCGGCCGCACCGGCGGCCACAGCCACAGCCACCCTGCGCCAGCCGGCCAGGGCGGCGATGGCGGCGCGCGCCCGGGCGGCGGTCATCAGTGACGCCTGCCAGTCAGTCGCGGGCGGCCGCGCCAGCCTCGGCGTCCGCCTCGCCAATGGTCTCGGGAACGCGCACGAACAGGCGCCGGATCCGGCGGGGATCGCCGGACAGCACCTCGAACTCCAGCCCCGAGGGATGGGTGATGCACTCGCCGCGGCCCGGCACCCGCCCGGCGGTCCGAAACACCAGACCCCCCAGGGTGTCGATGTCCTCTTCGCGCTCCTCGTCGGACAGGAAGGGTCCGATCATTGCCTCTACATCCTCGACAGGCGCGCGGGCATCGGCGTCGACATGGCCGTCGTCGCGGCGGGTAAATAGTGGCGCCTCAACCGTATCGTGTTCGTCATGGATGTCTCCGACGATCTCCTCGACCACATCCTCAATGGTGATCAGTCCGTCGATCCCGCCATGTTCATCGATGACCAGGGCCATATGCATGCGCTTCATGCGCATCTCGAGTAGCAGATCGAGCAGCGCCATCGACGGCGCTACGAACAGTGGCTTCCGCAGGATATCGGTGAGGCGGAAATTCTCCGGGCCACCGGCAGCGAGCACGTCTTTGATGTGGACCATGCCAATGGTGTCGTCGAGGGTGCCGCGATAGACCGGCAGCCGCGAATGGGCTGTGTCGGACATCAGGGCCACGATCTCGTCAAGCGACGCTGTATCTTCCACGCCGACAATATCGGCGCGGGGGACCATCGCGTCCTCCGCGGTCATCTCGCGCTGCTTGAGGATGTTGGACAGGAGCTGGCGCTCATGGGTGCCCAGCGCGGCCATCGCCGCCTCGCCGCCATCGATCAGTTCCTCAAGGGTCTGGGAAGGCGCTTCCGGGCGCGGCCGCCCAGACAGTCCGCGCAGCAGCTGTTCAGCCCGTTGCCAGAATGAGCCGCCGGCACTGGCATCTCCCTGTGCGGTCCCCGCAACGCGGGGGATCGTACTGGAGGGCTCGTCGTTCATGCTGTTCGCACCGGTTCGGCGGGTGTCACGCCCAGATCGCGCAGAAGCCGCGCCTCCAGCGCCTCCATACGGTCGGCATCTTCATCGTCGATGTGATCATAACCCAGCAAGTGCAGCACACCATGGACAACCAGATGTGTGAGGTGCCCCTCGACCGTGCGGCCCTCTTCTTCGGCTTCCCGCAAGGCGGTCTCGAGCGCCACGGCGACCTCGCCCAGCATCCACGCGGGACGCGCCGGATCGGGCGCGTCGATTGGAAAAGAGAGCACGTTGGTGGGTTTATCGATGCTGCGGTAATCGCGATTCAACGCACGCAATGCGGCATCATCGGCCAGCAGCAACGAGACCTCCCCGCCCGGCGGATAGGGCGCACCACAGGCCAATGCCCGTTCGGCCGCAGCGGTGGCGCACGCCTTGGCTCGCGTCACGGCTGTGTGCCAGCCTGGTGCGTCAATTGCGACGGTCACCGTAGGCAAATCCGGCTCAGTCCTTTTCTGTGCGTCCACGCTCTTGCTGCTCGTATGCCCGCACGATACGGGTCACCAGATTATGGCGCACAACGTCGCGGTGGCTGAACCGGACGAAGCTGACACCCTTGACGTCCGACAGGGTGTCGGATGCGTCCTGCAGGCCGGAGCGGGCGCCGCCGGGCAGATCGGTTTGGCTGATGTCGCCGGTAACCACCATGCGGGAGTTCTCGCCCAGCCGGGTAAGAAACATCTTCATCTGGATGGGCGTCGTATTCTGTGCCTCGTCGAGGATGATGAAGGCGTTGGTCAGCGTTCGCCCGCGCATGAAAGCGAGCGGTGCGACCTCAATCTCCCCGTTCGACAGCCGCCGCACCACCTGCTCGCCCAGCATGGTGTCGTAGAGGGCGTCGTAGAGCGGGCGCAGATAGGGGTCGACCTTCTCACGCAGGTCACCGGGCAGGAAGCCAAGCCGCTCACCCGCCTCTACTGCTGGGCGGGATAGGATCAGCCGGTCGACCTGGCCGCTGAGCAGCATGGACACCGCCGTTGCCACCGCCAGATAGGTCTTGCCAGTGCCCGAGGGGCCGAGGCCGAATACCAACTCGTGCTCTTGCATCGCCCGGATGTAGACCGCCTGGGTCGGCGAACGGGGCTCGATGCGGCGCTTACGGGTATGGATGTGGACATCGCCCGCTTCCGTATCGCCGTCGCCGGTGGCAGCTAGCCCCGCCTGGGCCATGCGCATTGCCGCATCAACATCGGCCGGCCCAACAGCGAGGCCACGCTTCAGCCGGTCGTAAAGCGAGCGCAGCGCATCGCGGGCAATCTCGGTGTCACCGGCCGAACCGGTGATCGCCACCTGGTTGCCGCGCGAGGCGAGCGAGACACCGAGCTCCTGCTCAATGCGCGCCAGATGCTCGTCATATTCGCCATACAGCGCTGAGAGTAAGGAATTGTCGTCGAACTCGAGATGCAGCGCCTCGGGCGCCGCGCCGCCCGCTTCCGGCGCGTCAACGCGCGTCATGCGCAGGCCCTCTCGTCCGGCGCCAGCAGCGTGCCGGCGAGGCTATTCGGTCCGGCCGCATCCACCCGGACACGAACAATGCGTCCGCGAAGGGCGTCCGGCGCATCGACATGAACTGCCTGCATCCACGGGCTGCGTCCGACGAGCTGGCCGGGCTGGCGGCCCGGTCGTTCGAGCAGAATGTCCATTTCCTCTCCCACGCAAGCGCGATTGAAGTCGGCCTGCTGCGTTGACAGCAGTTCCTGTAACGCGGCCAGCCTGGCCGCGGACGTCTCATCCGGTACCCGCCGGCCCAATGCCGCCGCCGGGGTGCCGGGGCGCGCGCTGTACTTGAAGGAATAGGCTTGGGCGAAGCCAACCGTGCGGACCAGGTCCATGGTCGCGTCGAAGTCAGCGTCGGTCTCGCCGGGGAATCCGACGATGAAATCGGAACTCAACGCGATGTCCGGGCGTGCCGTGCGCAAGCGCTCGACGATCCGCAGATAGTCGTCCGCGGTGTACTGCCGGTTCATCGCATCAAGTACCGTATCGCTGCCGGCCTGTACCGGCAGATGCAGATAGGGCATCAGGCCCGGAATGTCGCGATGCACGGCGTAGAGATCGTCGCGCATATCGCGCGGATGCGATGTGGTGTAACGGATTCGGTGGACGCCCGGGACATCCGCCAGCGCCTCAATCAGCCGCGCCAGCGACCACTCGCCACCGTCCGGCCCGGCACCGTGGTACGCATTCACGTTCTGGCCCAATAAGGTGATCTCGACCACCCCGCGCGCCGCCAGTTCCCCTGCCTCGTAGAGGATATCGGCAGCAGGGCGCGAATGCTCGGCGCCGCGGGTGTAGGGCACCACGCAAAAGGTGCAAAACTTGTCGCAGCCCTCCTGCACGGTAACGAACGCCGACGCGCCGTCTGCGCGAGGCGCGGGCAGGTGATCGAACTTGGAGTCGGCGGGAAAATCGGTATTCACCACACCGCCCTTGCGGTCTAGCGCCTTGGCGACCATCTCGGGCAGCCGGTGGTAGGCCTGTGGACCGACCACAACATCGACCTGCGGCGCGCGAGCGATGATCTCACCGCCTTCGGCCTGAGCAACGCACCCGGCAACCGCAAGAAGCATGCGCCCGCCAGTGCGGGCTTTTTCTTCCTGCAGGGCCCGCATCCGGCCAAGCTCAGAATAGACTTTTTCCGCAGCCTTTTCACGAATATGGCAGGTGTTGAGGACCACTAGGTCGGCATCTGCCGGGTCGTCACTGCGGGCATAGCCATGCGGCGCCATGACGTCCGCCATACGGTCGGAGTCATAGACATTCATCTGGCAGCCGTAGGTCTTGATGAATAGCCGTTTGGTCAAATCACCCGGCCTCGTCGGCCGTCCGCCGGTGTCGCGCGGAAACCGCCGCATACGCAGGGCCCGCAACCGGCAGGGCCCTGTGGAAAAGTATCATTGCGCTCCGGCGAGTCAAGGATGCGGCTCGCGCCTGGCGGCCACGAGGGCGGCGGCGATGCGTTCCTCGCAATGCTGCGCCAGCGCTTTGCGGTCGGGGAAATCGTCGGCAGAGACCTCGGGCAAGAACGTTACCTCCACCCGCAGCGGCGCGAGCTTGAGAACGCCCCATAGATGCGGCGCCAGCGACATGTCGCCATACCAGGCGAAGGCCGGGGTCAGCCAGCGCGGCATCGGTAAGCCGCCGACCCGCCGGTAGGCGATTACCGCTGGCTGCACCGGCACGCTGGCGCCGCCCGCGCCAGCGCCTGTGACGGCGCCGAACAAGGCGCTGCGAAAAGGCAGCAGCCGAACGCCATTGTTTGTCGTGCCTTCGGGAAAAAGTACCAGGCTGTCGCCGGCGGCCAGCCGGGCATGCATTGCATCGCGCACGCCCGCGGATCGTACCGCCCGGCGCTCGGCATAAACCGTGCGGCCGAGTGCGGCGAGCAAGTTGATCCCAGGCCAGCCGGCGATGTCGTGGCGCGCTACGAAGGCGGCATGCACGGTGCTGGCGAACACGGGAATGTCGAGATAGCTGCAATGATTGGCGATGAACAGCGCATGGGGTGATACGGGCGCGCCGGAGACCGTAACCTCGAGCCCGAGCAGGCGGCACAGGCCGGCGTGGTATATTCGCGCGAGACGTGCCGACAAGCGCCGCTGTGCGGTAACCAGCAGCAAGCCCTGGATGGGGAGCAGCAAGAAGGTCCAGCCTGCGGCGCAGGCCGCACGCCGCAATGCGCGCCATCGGGATTCGAGTGCTGGCAACGTGGCTGCCGGCACGGAAAGCGCCGTTGCAGGCACCGGCTCAGCCGCGCGCCCGGTCCCCGACCGACCGTTCGTAGTGCCGGTAGTACTTGTCGGTCACCTTGTCAGTCTGGACGATCACGAGCACATCCGTGGTGTTGAACTGGGGATCGATCACTGCGCCATCCCCGACATGACCGCCCAGCCTAAGATACCCCTTCAGCAGCGGCGGCAGTGAGGCGAAGCGGCGCGGCCGCATGGCACCATCGTCAGGCCCCAGGTTCATGTCCACATAAAGGTCGGGCAAAGCTCGGGGCCGCATGGCAGCCGGTGCCAGGTGATTGTGGTGCAAATAGGCAAGTTGCGGTGCCAAGGCATCAACATCGATGCCGGGCAAGCTGGCGCAGCCAAACATCAGCTCGATGTCGTGGCGGAACACGTAGGCGGCGATGCCGCGCCACAGCAGCTGCAGCGTCGGCTTGTTTCGGTAGTTGGCGTGCACGCAGGACCGGCCCAGCTCGAGCAGCTTTCCTGGATAGGCCATAAGTGGCGCCAGATCGTATTCGGCGGCGGAATAGAAACCGCCATGATGTTCGGCTTGGGCACCGCGGATCAAACGGTAAGTCCCGACGACGGATTCCGCGCCCTTGCCCAAGTCGTGGTCGATGACAAGAAGATGATCGCTGATCGGATCGAACGCGTCGTAGTCGCGCTCAAGCTCTGCCATCCGGTCCGTGGGCTGGGCGTCCATCTCGCCGTAGAACACCCTGTAACGTAGGGCTTGCGCGGCACGGACGTCGGCTTCGTCCTCGGCGAGCCGAACCTCCAAGCTCTTGAATCGAAGGGCGTCCGCGCGTGTGGTCGTCGCGTCGGACTGCATCATTCAGGGCCTCCAGGGTAACCGCACCAGCAAAACTGGCGGATGGTGCGCGATGTTACGCCGGCATTCACATAAACGTTTTATGACGTGCTTTTGGGCCGCTTACGCCCGAATAGTTCGAGCCGATGGCAGACCAGATCGAAACCATAGCGCTCCGCGATCTCGCGCGCGATTTGCTCGTGTCGCTCGTCCTCGAACTCCATGACCTCGCCGCTGTCGACGTCGATCAGGTGATGGTGATGGCCATGCAGGACGCTTTCATACCGCGCCCGACCGCCGCCAAAATCGTGGCGGTCGAGGATCTCAGCCTCTTCGAACAACCGCACCGTGCGGTAGACGGTCGACAGGCTGATCCGCGGATCCTGCGCAGTCGCCCGGGCGTGCAATTCCTCAACGTCGGGATGGTCACTGGACTCGGACAGCACGCGGGCGATGACCCGGCGCTGTTCAGTCATTTTCATACCCTTGTCGATACAAAGCTGCTCGATCCGGGAGACCGGCGCGCGTTTTTCCGCAGGCGATGCCATGGCGCGGAGTATAACCGAAAGGTATGGCGCAGCCTATAGGCCCGACGCCGCTAAAATCAGACGCCGATGCGGCGGCCCCGCGGCTTGGTGCCGAGGCCGATCTTCTTGGCCAAGTTACTGCGATGCTTGGCGTAGTTCGGTGCCACCATCGGATAATCCGGCGGCAGGTTCCAGCGTTCGCGGTATTCCTCGGGGGTCATGTCGTAAGCGGTCTTGAGGTGGCGCTTGAGCATCTTGAGCTGCTTGCCGTCCTCGAGACAAATGATGTAGTCGGGCGTGATCGACTTCTTGATGGGAACCGCGGGCTGTGGGCGCTCGGGCTGAGACGCGCTGGTGCCGACCAGAGCCAAAGTCCGGTAAACATCTTGAATGAGCTGCGGCAACTCCCCAACGTTGACCGTGTTATTGCTGACATGTGCGGAAACGATTTCCGCTGTCAGCTCGAGGAGTTCACTCGCATTGGCTTGGTCGGACATGAATTCTTTCTCCCGTCGAGACGAGGAGCATCTTATAGAATCATCTATTCTTTGCTGCAATAACTATTTCATTATTCAAGAGTCTAGATTTAATTTGACTTGTGTCAGGCAGACTCAAGATGGCTGAAACGGCACGCTTCTACCTCGATATAACACAAGAACTATGTCCGATGACCTTCGTTCGCACCAAGTTGTTGATTGAAGGGATGCCGGTTGGTGCCGTATGCGAAGTGCGCCTCAAGGGTGCTGAGCCGCTCGAAAACGTGCCACGGTCAGCCCGAGATCATGGGCATGAGGTGATCGATATCCGTCCAGAGAGCGCCGGCGAGGATGCCGACGCCATACATCTGGTACGTATCCGAAAGCGGACTGGCTAGCCCGCCGCCCGCGCCATCAATACGGCATCGATCCGCGCGGACCCGCCTGGCTGCGGCGCATAGTAGCCCGCGCGCCGTCCAGTCTCGGCGAAGCCGCAGTGCCGGTAAAGGGCCAACGCGGCGGCATTGTCCGCTGCCACCTCCAGATGCATCGTCTTGACGCCCTCCCGACACGCATGGCGGAGGGCTTCGGCCACCAGCGCAGCGCCCACACCGTGCCGCCGCGTCTCAGGACGCACCGCAAGCGTGATGATCTCTGCCTCTGCCGCCGCGCTGCGACAAAGGATGAACCCGGCCGCGGTTCCTTCCCAATCGGCACCGAGGGCGAAGGCGCCAGGGCCGCGCAGCAAGCCGTGCAGACTTTCCGCCGACCAGCTGCGCTCAAAGGAAAGGCGATGAAGTTCCGCCAGCGCGGCCGCTGCAGATGCGTCCACCGCCGCCACAGTGGGCGTACTCAAGGACTGCTCCTGGGTCTCGCCTCAGGCGCGCGCAAATAGAGCGGTCGTGGTACCAGCTCCGGCAGTTGCCCGAGGTGCCGCCGTATCGCAACTCGTGCGACCGCCGCCGCGTCGGGCGGCTGCGGGCGCAGCAACGGGGAATCTGGCCCCGCCTGGCCAGCATTCCAAAGGCCCGCCGCCTGTGCCAGATAGACGCCATCTCCAGCCACCAGTAGCGGCCCTCCTGGCAGATGGTCAGCCAAAGCCTCGGCTGTGACGACGGTGGGATCGGCGGCGGCCCGCCCGTCGGGTGCAAACAATTGAAGGAACAGATCGCCGCGACGGCTATCGATCAGTACGGCGATGGGCCTGCCGACCGCTTCGGCCCTCACGGCTTCCGCGACGGCCTCGCAACTGGTGGCGGCGGCAAGGGGCAGCGCGGCAGCCAGCGCAATCCCGCGCGCGGCGGCAAGGCCGATACGCAACCCGGTGAACGAGCCGGGGCCCACTCCCGCTGCGATCAAGTCGAGATCTGCGAAATCCAGACCTGCAACGTCCATCGCCTCAAGCACGCCGGGCAGCAAAAAGGCGGCATGACCCTGACGGGCCTCACGCCGCCAAGCACCGGTGACCTGGCCGCCCACTGTCACAGCAACCGAACAGGCGGATGTGGCGCACTCGACGGCGAGAACGCGCGTAGGAACGGTCACGCGATCTGGCACGCCTCGCCGAAGTCGAGGCGCGGGCTGCGCGGATGCAGGCCGCGCGGATCGCCGTGGCCTAGGTTGCAAAGGAAGTTCGCCTGCACCTGACCATCCGGAAAGAAGGCCGCCTCAACGGCCGCTTTGTCGAAGCCGGACATCGGACCGCAATCAAGCCCGAGCGCCCGGGCCGCCATGATAAGATAGGCTCCCTGCAGGGTGCCGTTGCGGAACGCCGTCTCCGCGGCGACTGTGGGGTCGTCGGCGAACCAAGCGCGTGCATCGGTGTGGGGATAGAGATCGGGCAGCCGGTCATAGAATCGGCTGTCATGGCCGATGATCACTGTGACTGGTGCGGACATGGTCTGGTCCACATTCCCGTCCATCAGACAGGGCTTAAGGCGCGCCTTCGCCTCGGGCGACCGCACGAAGATGAAGCGGCCCGGCGAGCAGTTTGCGCTGGTTGGGCCCATGCGCACCAGCGCGTACAACCTTTCCAGGGTGTCGTCTGCGATGTCGCGGCTAGCCCAATGGCTGAAGGTTCGCGCTTCGTGAAACAGGGTGTCGAGGGTCGAAGGATCAACGGGCTGCCCCATGGCGTAGCTCTCTCAGTCGGCAGGAAAGGCCCGGGCCGCAGCCGCGTTTCAACGCGTCTTGTCGGACCCCGAGACGGCGGCCACAATAGCGGTGCGTACCGGAGATAACGAGCGCTGAATGGTATGAATACGATTACGACCGCTTACGTGCACCGGCGCCTTCGGGCGGCCGCTTGGATCCTGGCCATCCTTTTCGGCCTGCTGGCGCCGCCAGCGATCGCGGCACAATCCGCGGTCGTCTTCATGTACCACCGCTTCGGCGAGACCACCCACCCAAGCACCAATATCCGTCTTGAGCAATTCGAGGCGCATCTGGAGGAGCTGGCCAGCGGGCGCTACACGGTGTTGGCCCTGCCAGAGATCGTCCGCCGCGTACGCGCGGGCGAGGCCCTCCCTGACCGCACCGTCGCGATCAGCATCGACGACGCGTTCACGTCGGTCTATGAAGCGGCTTGGCCGCGGCTGCGGGCGGCGGGCCTGCCATTTACCTTGTTCGTCGCCACTGATCCGATCGACCGGCGCGCCGGCGGCTATATGCGCTGGGGACAGATCAGGGAGCTGGCCAATGCCGGTGTCACCATTGGCAGCCAGACGGCGACGCACCCGCACATGCCAACGCTCTCGCTGGATCGCAATCGCGCGGAGCTGGAGAAGTCGAACGCTCGCTTCGAGGCAGAACTTGGCGCGGCGCCGACCTTGCTCGCCTACCCATACGGCGAGACAAGCGCGGCGATCATGGCGCTAGCCGAAGAGATCGGCTTCGAGGCTGCCTTCGGACAGCATTCAGGTGTCGTGCATCCGGGGGATCACCGCTTCTACCTGCCGCGCTTCGCTTTGAACGAACAGTTCGGCGACCGCGCGCGCTTTGTACTGGGGGCGGGGGCATTGCCGCTGCCGGTCAGTGACGTGACTCCCTCGGACCCGCTGCTGCGAACCCAACTGCCGGCATTCGGCTTCACGGTCGATCCGGGCCTCGGCGACCTGGCGGGACTTGCCTGCTACGCCTCTGGTCAGGGACGCGCGCGGCTTGAGCGACTCGGCGAGCGGCGCGTTGAGGTCAGGTTGGAGGAGCCACTGCCGCGCGGCCGAGCACGCATCAACTGTACGATGCCGGGCCCCGAGAATCGCTGGCGCTGGTACGGGCGCCAATTCTATGTGATGCCGCGCTAGGTGGGGCGCTGACCGATTAGGCGAGGGTTTCCGGGCCGGCGATGCGCAGCGGTTCGCGGTCCAGTTCTTCGAGCTTGTTGACCCGGATGATGGTCCGCAACGCGTCGATGTAAGCCATCCCGATCTCCGAATAGCGGATCAGCGTTCCGGCAAGCCGGTCCCCATCTACCAACTGGCCCGCAGCGCGCATGGCGGCGCGGTCTCGGCGCAGGTCGGCATAGGCCTCATGGGTATTGAGGTTGGTGACGTAAGACCATACCGAGTCGATCAAGGTGTCGAAGGCACGCACCTTGAAGGTGCCATCCTCGGGCCGGTCTTCCGGGACAATGCCGTTCCCGCGCCAGGTGCGCTGCCCAAAGATGGCATTGCCTTCCTGGGCAAACCGGGACGTGCCCCAGCCGCTTTCTTTCGCTGCCTGCGCGAGCGCTAGAGACGGCGGGACCACATCGACTCGAGACAGCAGGTCATCGAAATCGCCTCGCGCAGCGCCATAGCGGTCACTGATTGAGTCCAGCCAAGCCTGATCCTCGGCGACGAGGACCCGGCCCGTAGCGGCACGCGCGCGCAAATCCTCGATGCGCTGGCGCTTCGACAGCACCACCTCGTTGACCCGTGCGATCAAAGGCAGCATGGCTTGGAAGAACAGGCGCTTGCGCTCGTCGACCGATTGTACCCCAGCAAGATCGCGCGGAAGCCTCGCCAGAAGCATTCGCGGGACCGGCGCTGCCCCGCTGCGTACATCGGCCCAGTCGAAGCCGATCTTGTCGTTTAGCTTTTCTTGGCCAGCTGCGGTGTTGATGGCCGTAACCGCAACCTTGCGAACGCCGCCGAGCGCCCATCCTTTCGGGTCGGCGGGACGAACCAGGGTCGCAGGAACCTTGCCAGAGACGAGGGCGAGTTCGACATGGTCTACTGCGCCGCCGCCGGGATAGAGGGCCCAGCCATAAAGCCCCGCCACCATCAGCAGCAGCAGGGCAACGGCGCGGCCATGAAAACGGTCCGCGGCGTCTCCGCGCCGCGCAAACAAAGGCAGTCTCATCGATACCCTCCTGCCCCACACAGACCCAAAGCCGCGCCGTAGGCGGCGGCCTCCCCGTGGGTCCGGGAACCCTCAATCGCTTCCATTCTAGAACGGAAACCGCGGCCGTGCGATGGCGGTCGCGGCAAACCGGATCAGGCCTCGATGGGCTCCACCGAGACGACCTCCGGCACGTAGTGGCGCAACATGTTCTCGATGCCGTACTTCAATGTCGCCGTAGAGCTCGGGCATCCAGAGCAAGCGCCCTGCATGTGCAGATAAACCACTCCATCGCGGAATTCTCGAAAGGTTATGTCGCCGCCATCCATCGCCACCGCCGGGCGTACCCGGGTATCCAGCAGCTCCTTGATCTGGGCGACGATCTCATCCTCGTCCTCGTCTGCCTCTAGAGTGTCTGCGGCAGTCTCCAGCAGCACCGGCTGGCCGGAGGTGAAATGGTCCATGATCGCGCCGAGCACCTCAGGCTTCAGCACCTGCCATTCCCGGTCTTCCGCCTTGGCAACGGTGACGAAATCTGAGCCGAGGAACACGCCGGTCACCCCATCTACTGCGAAAAGCCGCTGCGCCAGAGGCGAGCGCTCTGCCTCTGCGGCATCGGCGAAATCGGCGGTTACAGCCCCTCCGACTTCGCGGCCAGGGATGAACTTCAAAGTCGCCGGATTTGGGGTTGGCTCGGTCTGGATGAACATGTCGTTGTGTCCTGTCCGTGACGCACTGGTTCAGCCCATGCAGATAGGCCGCCGTTGGACCGGGTTCAACCCCCGTGGCATTCGGGTCCGTCAGGTCATGCGGCGGATATCGTCATCGCTCATATTGCCGGGAACGATGGTCATTGGCACATGCAAGCCGACGATCAGCTTGCCGGTGAACTGGCTAACCAGCGGCCCGGGGCCGCTAGGGCCGACATCGGCGCCCAGCACGAGGATAGAAATATTGGGGTCCTCATCGATCAGCTGCAGGACCTCCTCCGGCGCTGCGCCCTCGCGGATATGCAGTAGGGGGATCTTGCGCGACAACGTGTAGACCTCTTCGCTCAGCCGCTGCAACAAGGCTTCCGCCTCCTCACGGGCCTCCGAACGCATCAGCCGCGCCACCGAACCCCAATGCTGGAACTCAACCGGCTCGATCACCCGCAGCAGTGCTACCCGCCCGCCTGTGTTGCGTGCCCGCAAGCAAGCAAAAACGAGCGCAGCGTGCATTTCGTCGGTCTCGTCGACCACGACGAGGAAAACACGCTCATCCACAGCCTGCGTCTGGTCTTCCGTCGGTTCGCTCATGCGTCAGGACCTCCGGAACATGGCGTTCGCCAGCCAGCCGGCAAACAACGCCATGAAGATGGCGATGATGCCATAGAGGGCGCTGTACTGGTGGGCAAAATCATACATCGCAGCCCCGACCCCGGCCTTGGTCACCTGAAGCGGCGTCGTCCGGGTATTCACCACACGGCCATCGCGGACCAGATAGACATCGACCCGGTAGTCGCCTGTTGCCACCGAGGCGGGGAAACGAATGTTCGTGCGGAACAGCCGGTCGTCGACGAATTCGATCCCTGTCTCGTCGCTGTAGAGGCCGTTTTCCCGCTTGAGGCGGATCAGCGCCTCGCGAAATGGCAAGCTCTCTCCGGGGCGCAGCGGTTCTGCGGGACGCGCGATGAACGCGTCGAACCCGATGCTCAGCGCCCGGCGCATCTCCACACCGAGAATCTCGTCCAGAGGACGGTTTGCGCGCACGATATAAAGGGACGGCACGTCTGCGAAGTCCGTGCTGGGGCCGTTCACCCAGATGCCGGCCATGCGCACTTTCTCACGGACGGCGACTGTCGTGGGTGGTCCGCGGACTACCACCACCACATCACCCTCTCCTTCGGTCGCGCCAAACAACAGCAAATCGGTGCCGGAGAAACCGGCCGTGATGGCGATCAAGTGATCGGAGAGGTCGACAGCCAAGTCGGCGGCACGGCTGCTGATCGTGGCCGCAAAGGTCGCCAGTGCCGCCAAGGCAGCCAACCCTACAAGGCTTCCTGAGAGCGCGCGGCGCATCAAAGAAGCCCCCCGACACCGAGGGAGAAAAGTTCAGCCGGCGTTGCTATCAGGTCCCAGGCGATTTTGACGCAAACAGCCATGACGATGAGGCCGAGCAGGCCGCGGACTTCCTCACCCTGCAGGCGCGAGCCGGCCCGCGCGCCGATTTGTGCGCCGATCACCGCGCCCGCCATCAGCAGCAGCGCCAGCATGACATCGACGGTTTGGTTCTGGACCGACTGCAGGAAGGTCACGTTGGCGGTGACGAAGATGATCTGGAACAGCGACGTGCCGACGACCACCGAAGTGGGCATGCCGAGGAGGTAGATCATCGCCGGCACCATGATGAAGCCGCCGCCAACACCCATGATCGCTGCCAGCACACCAACGACGAAGCCGATGGCAAGGGGGGGGATCGCGCTGATGTAGAGCTTGGAGCGGCGGAAGCGCATCTTGAAGGGCAGGCCATGCACCCAATAGTGCTGGTGCAGCTTGCCGCGGCTCGCCGCCTTGCGCCGCTTCAGAATGGCGCGGCCGCTCTCGAGCAGCATCAGCCCGCCAATGATGCCGAGGAAGACGACGTAACAGATAGATATGGCCAGATCGAGATGGCCGATGCCACGCAACAGGCTGTAGAGCCAAACACCGAAGCTGGACCCGGCGAATCCGCCCACCAGCAGCACCAGCCCCATGCGGATATCGACGTTACCGCGCCGCAGATGAGCCAGCACACCGGATACCGAGGCAGCCACAATCTGGTTGGCCTCAGTGGCGACCGCGACCGCTGGCGGGATACCAATGAAGATCAGGAGCGGGGTGGTCAGGAAACCGCCGCCGACGCCAAACAGGCCGGACAAGAACCCCACGCCGCCGCCGAGCCCCAGGATCAACATCACGTTGACCGAGATTTCAGCGATCGGCAGATAGATTTGCATGGTCCCCCTTCTGCGACTCGCCCGGCCGATTTGCAAGCGCAAATCCCGGCAACGTTCGTTGCGGTTCGGGGATCAGGGGTCTAGGAAGCCGACGATCTCGTGCACGTCCCGCAGCACGGGGGCTGCCTTCTCACGGGCGCGCTGTGCCCCATCGTGGAGCACCGCATCCACATGGTCTGGGGCTTCAAGCAAGCGCCGCATTTCACTGGTGATCGGCTCTAGCCGCGCCACAGTTAGGTCAGCCAACTGCTGCTTGAAGTCCGAGAACTGCCCGCCGCCGAACTCACCCAGAACGGCAGCCTGGTCGGAATCGGCAAGCGCCGCGTAGATGGTCACCAGGTTGCGGGCCTCGGGACGGTCGCTTAGCCCTTCGGGCGCTTCGGGCAGCGGCTCAGGGTCGGTGCGCGCCTTGCGAATCTTCTGGGCAATCGCATCAGCGGTGTCGGTCAGGTTGATGCGCGAATAATCCGAGGGATCGGACTTTGACATCTTGGCGCTTCCATCGCGCAGGCTCATCACCCGCGCGGCCTCCTCCTGAATCAGGGGCTCGACAGTTGGAAAGAAGTCCACGCCGTAGTCGTGGTTGAATTTCTGTGCAATGTCGCGGGTTAGCTCGAGATGCTGCTTCTGATCTTCGCCAACCGGCACATGTGTTGCCTTGTAGGCGAGAATATCGGCAGCCATCAGGTTCGGGTAGACGTACAGGCCCGCGGACGCATTTTCCCGGTTCTTGCCCGCCTTTTCCTTGAACTGGGTCATGCGGTTGAGCCAGCCGATTCGCGCGACACAGTTGAACACCCAGGCCAGTTCCGCGTGGGCGGTGACACGACTCTGGTTAAACAGGATGTGGCGCGCCGGATCGATGCCCGCCGCGATCAGGCAAGCCGCAACCTCGCGGGTGCTGGCACGCAGGTCGGCTGGATCCTGCCACAGGGTGATGGCGTGCAGATCGACGACGCAGAACAGACAGTCATGGCTGTCCTGGAGGCGGACCCAGTTGCGGATCGCGCCAAGGTAGTTGCCGAGATGCAGGTTGCCGGTGGGCTGGACGCCCGAGAAGACCAGGCTCATTTCGCTATCCAAGCTGGCGGCGGGGCGCGCTTTATCGCCCTTGCTTCATTCTCGGTCAAGGAAGCCGCGCAAGTCGGCGGGCGTTGCCGCGCCGGTGAGAAGAGCAAGAAGGGCGAAACCAATGAGCCCACCGCCGACAAGCACCCCAAGCGCCAGAACCTGGAGCGCAAGCGGCCCGGCAAGCCAGCCGCCAAGCAGACCGGCGACCGCCCACAATCCCGCGGCCATGACGGCGCTGGCAAACGCGACCCGCGGCAACCGGCTCGCCAGCCGCGCATCTACTGTAAGGTGGCCCCGCCGGCGCAGCAGCGCCGCTAAGGTCAGCGCGTTAATCCATGCCGCTACCGCGGTCGCAACCGCGATGCCGACATGCGCGAGCGGCTCCATCAGCAACAGGTTGAGCACGATGTTTATCGCGACGCAGACCGAGGCGACCTTGACCGGCGTGACCGTGTCCTGACGGGCGAAAAAGCCAGGCGCCAGGATCTTGATCATCACATAGGCCGGCAGCCCGGCGGCGTAGGCGGCAAGCGCCGCGGCGGTGGCTGCCGCCGCCTCGGGCCCGAAGGCGCCGCGCTCGAACAACACCGTAACGATCGGCCATGGGATCGCAATCAACGCTGCAGCGGCCGGCAGAGTCAGCAGCATGCCGACCTCGATAGCGCGGTTGAGGCTGTTCATCGCCGCTGCCTCATCGCCTGCCTTGAGCTGGCGCGAGAGGAGCGGCAGCAAGGCGGTGCCGACCGCGATCCCCACCACACCCAGCGGGAGTTGGTTCAGCCTGTCAGCAAAGAACAGGTAGGAGATCGAGCCGAACGGCAACAGCGAACCGATCACCAGATCGACCAGCAGGTTGATCTGCACCACGCCGGCGCCAATCGCCCCGGGCACCATTAGCACCACCAACCTGCGCACTTTCTTGGTCAGGCGCGGGCGGCGCGGCCGCAGGGGGGCACCGGCCCGCAGACTGGCGGCGGCCATCCATATGAACTGCGCCAGCCCGGCGCCCGCAACGCCCCAGGCCAGCGCATGAGCCGCGGTCGGCGCAAAGCGCGCGCCCCAGAGCAGCGCAGCGATAAGGCACAAATTGAGCAGGATCGGTGCGGCAGCGGCCGCGGCGAACCGGCCTAGCCCGTTCAGCACGCCGGCCATCAGCGAGACCAGAGCAATGAAAAACAGGTAGGGCATGGTGATGCGCGCGAGGTCCACGGCCAGCGCGAACCGCGCCGGCGTCTCCGTGAAGCCCGGCGCGATCACGGCGACCACCCATGGCATCGCCAGCTCCAGTGCCAAGACCAGAACCAATAACGACGCGGCGACCACCGCCTGCGCCTGCTCGGCGAATGCACGGGCCGACGCCTGGCCCTCGGTAGTCAGTGTTCCAGCATAGAGCGGCACGAAGGCAGCATTGAACGCGCCCTCGGCAAACAGCCGACGGAAAAAATTTGGCAGCTTGAAAGCGACGAAGAAGGCGTCGGCCACTGGGCCGGCCCCCAGCATCGCCGCCATCAGTACATCGCGCACGAAACCCAGCACCCGGCTCACCAGCGTGTAGCCGCCGACGGTGGCGACTGAGCGCAGCAAGGCCACGGGGCTCAGGCGTCCTCGCTGGCCGGGGCGGGCGAATCGCCCAGCGCGGCGCCAAGCGCCGTGCGGATTTGGGCCAGCTTGGTTTCATTGGCCACCTTCATGCCGAAGATGTCCTTGACGTAGAAGACGTCCACCGCGCGCTCACCGAAGGTCGCGACATGAGCCGAACCGATCTGCAGGCCAAGCCGGGTGAGTGTGTCGGTCACGTCGAAAAGCAGGCCCGGCCTGTCACGGCCGTTGACCTCGATGACCGTATGGTGGGCGCTGGCCTCATTGTCGATCATCACCCGGGGCCAGACAGTAAACGCGCTGGCACGCTTTGGCCCGGAAACGCGGTCGGCCAGCTTGGCGCGCAAGTCCACAGTGCCCGCCAGCGCCTTGGAAATCATCGCCGAAATACGCGCAATTCGGTACGGCTGGTCGATGGGCCCGCCATCAATGTCATGCACCCAGAAACTGTCCAGCGCCATCCCGTTTGTCATGGTGAAGATGCGTGCGTCCACCACCGTCGCGGAGCCGAGTGCCAGCGCTCCGGCAATTGCCGCGAACAAGCCAGGATGGCCAGTGGCGTAGACGGTCACTTCAGTCACGCCGCGGCTGCGGTCGACCCGGGTGTCGACACGCAGCGGCTGACCCTCGGCCTCGGCGCCGGCGATCAGCCGCAGATGTCGTCCATGGGCTGCTGGCTCGAAGGCCAGCCAGTAATTGGGATAGCCCAGCGCTGCGACCTCTTCGAATGCGGCGTCATCCCAGTCGGACAACTCGGCGCGCACAGCTTCCTTGATTTGCGCCACCCGTCGATCAATCCGCGCCGCCGTCATGCCGCCAAGAAGGGCATCCATCGCACGCTGAAACAGGTTGAGCAGCAGGGTGCCCTTCCAATTGTTCCACACGCCCTTACCCACTGCGTGGATATCCGCGACGGTCAGCAGCAAAAGCAGCCGGAGCCGCTCCGGTGACTGGACCTCGGCGACCAAGTCGCGGATGGTCTTGGGGTCTTCCACATCGCGCTTGGCCGCGAAATCGTTGAGCAACAAGTGCCGGCGCACCAGCCAGACCACGCTCTCTGTCTCCTCGGGCGCGAGGCCAAGCTGCGGACAAACCCGCGCTGCGATTTCAGCTCCGAGCTCTGAATGGTCGCCACCACGGCCCTTGGCGATGTCGTGCAACAGCATCGCCACATAGAGGACTCGCCGGGAGCTGATCTGCCGGAACTGGCCGAGGATGCCCTCCGACACATCACCGATGGTGCCCTTCTCCATCCGGTCGAGCATGGCGATGGCCCGGATCGTGTGCTCGTCCACCGTATAGTGGTGGTACATGTTGAACTGCATCTGGCAAACGATGCGCCCGAAATCGGGCAGGAATCGGCCCAGTACACCCGCCTCGTTCATCCGCCTCAAGGTCGTGTCAGGCGCAATCCCGCCGGTGAGAATTTCGAGGAAGACGGCGCTGGCCTCCGGGTTCCGGCGCACCGACGCATCAAGGTGCTTTAGGTCTGCCGCCAGCCGGCGCAGCGCGGTCGGATGGATATCAAGCTGCCGCTCTCCCGACTCGCGAAAAAGGGTCAACATCAAAACCGGGTCGCGGACGAACGCATCGTCCTGGGCAACGGTGATCCAGTCGCCTTCGATCTGGAATGCTTCCGGCAGGTCCCAGCGCGCGCGCAGCCGGGGCATGCGCAGAAGCGGCGCGCGTTTTAGCTGCGCCTCCAGTCCAGCACACAGCACCCGCGTCAAATTGCCGACCTGGCGCGCGGTCAGGAAGTAGTGCTTCATCAGCCGCTCAACGGCCCTGGTGCCGCGATGGCGTGTATACCCCATGCGGGTGGCGATGGCCTTCTGAGCGTCGAAGGTAAGCGTCTCCTCGGCTCGATTGGCCCAGAGATGCAGGTTGAACCGCAGGGTCCAGAAGAAGCCGTTGGCCTTGGTCACCGCCGCGGCCTCCTTGCGGGTCATCACGCCTGCCTCAACGAGCGCGGCCGGCGTTCGGGCGCCGTAGACGTAGCGCGCAATCCAATAGAGCGTGTGCAAGTCGCGGAGCCCGCCCTTGCCTTCCTTGATATTCGGCTCAAGCAGATAGCGGGTATCACCCATGGTACGGTGCCGCGTATCGCGCTCCGCGAGCTTCGCCTCGACGAAAGCGAGCGCCGTGCCTTCGATGACCTGGCTTTGAAAGGTCTCGGTGAATTCCTCAAACAGTGGCTTGTCCCCGGCAATCAGCCGGGCATCGAGCAAGGTGGTGCGGATGGTCACATCGCCCCGCGCCGCGCGCACGCAATCGTCGGCAGAGCGGGTCGCGTGGCCGACTTTCAGGCCCAGGTCCCAGAGCATGTAAAGCACGTACTCGATCACCTGCTCGGCGCGCGGATTGACCTTGTAGGGTATGAGGAAAAGCAGATCGATATCCGACTTCGGGGCCATCTCGCCGCGGCCGTAGCCGCCAGTGGCGACCATGGCGATCCGGTCGGCGTCTATCGCCACCCCGACCGGGTAGACCCTGCGCAGTGTGAAGTCGCACAGAACTCCAAGCAGGCTATCGGTCATTCGCGCGGTGAGGCGTGCCGCTTCCAGTCCAGAAAGCCCAGCGTGGAAGCGTTCTGCAATCTCTGCCGCCGCGGCGTCATGGGCGCCGCGCAGAGCGTCAAGCACCTGCTTGCGGCCCGCGCCGGTGGCGGGGGAAGTTTCCGTGCGGATCTCCTCAAGCTGGGCAGCCAGTGCCGCCTCGTCGATCGGCCGCCGGCGCCGAAGCAATGGGGCGCCGCCCGCAGGCGCGAGGTCTTCCAACCGGCGTGCGGCGGCGCGGCTAGTCATGCTTCGTCCTCGCCGGACGCAAGCGCCTTGAGGCGGTACAGCAGGTCCAGTGCGCCCCGAGGCGTCAGCTCGTCTGGATTGACGCCCGCAAGCGCTGCCAGTGCTGGCTCAGCCTCTGTCTGTTCCACGGCCTGCCCGACGGGTGCGCTGGCAAACAAGGGCAGATCGTCGGCGAGGCGGGTCAGCGCGCCCGACGCCTCACCCTGCTCAAGAGTGTCGAGGACCGCCTCGGCGCGCGCCAGCACTGCAGGCGGCAGACCAGCGAGCCGCGCCACATGAATTCCGTAAGAACGGTCCGCCGCACCGGGTCCTACCTCGTGCAGGAAGATGACCTCTTCGCGCCATTCCTTGACCCGCATGGCATGACAGGACAGTGCGTCGAGCCGCGCCGCAAGGGCGGTCAGTTCGTGGTAATGCGTGGCGAACAGGGCTCGGCAACGCGTGGTCTCGTGCAAGCACTCCACCACCGCCCAGGCGATTGACAGGCCGTCATAGGTCGCCGTGCCGCGGCCGATCTCATCGAGGATGACCAGTGAGCGGTCTGTAGCCTGGTTCAGGATGGCGGCGGTTTCGACCATTTCCACCATGAATGTGGAGCGGCCGCGCGCCAGATCATCGGCGGCCCCGACCCGCGAGAACACCCGGTCGACCACGCCGATCTCCGCCGCGGCGGCCGGTACAAAAGCGCCTGCCTGGGCAAGGATCGCAATTAACGCGTTTTGGCGTAGGAAGGTACTCTTGCCGGCCATGTTCGGCCCGGTGAGCAGCCAGAGCCGCTGAGCAGGATCAAGGTCGCAGTCGTTCGGTACGAAGCGCCCCGTGATCGATTGACCTGCGTCGCCGCCACCCACTTCAAGCGCTGCTTCGACCACCGCGTGCCGGCCCCCTGTCACCCGGAAGGTTCGGCTGTTATCGACGGCCGGACGGCAATAGTCGCGGCGTGCTGCGAGCGCCGCCAGACCGCCGTCGACATCCAGGCGGGCTAGGGCATCCGCCGCGGAACCGATCTCGGTCGCTCGACCAGTGACCTCGCCCGATAAATCTGCAAACAGCTCAAGCTCAAGAGCCAGCGCCTTGTCGCCAGCGCTGGTGATGCGGCTCTCCAGCTCGCCGAGCTCCACCGTGGTGAACCGGACCGCGCTTGCCAGAGTCTGGCGGTGGATGAAGCGTTCGCCATCGGTGGGCATTTTCCCGGCATTCGCGGCGCTCACTTCGACGAAATAGCCGAGCACGTTGTTATGACGCACCTTGAGTGACGCGATTCCGGTCTCATCGGCATAGCGTGCCTGCAACCCCGCGATCAGCTTGCGGCTAGCATCGCGCAAGGTGCGCAACTCATCCAGTTGGGGCGCGTAAGACGGGGCGATAAAGCCGCCGTCACGGGCCAGTAACGGCAGGCTAGGTCCCAGCGCCCGGTCTAAGCGGTCGCGCAGGGTATCGTGTTCACCAAGATCGCGGGCGGCCTCCAACAGCAACTGAGGCAGGGCTTCATCCTTGCTCAGCCGCGCCCGTAGCGCGCCCGCCGCCGTAAGACCGTCACGGATCGCTGCCAGATCGCGGGGTCCGCCGCGCCCCAGTGTCAGCCGCGACAGGGCGCGGGCCATGTCAGGGGTGCCTCGCAATGCATCGCGTACGTCGTCGCGCAGCGCCGCGTCTGCGACCAGCGCCTGCACGGCATCAAGCCGCGCATTAATCGCATCCGGCTCGGTTAAAGGCGCACCGAGGCGCGCCGCCAGAAGCCGGGCCCCTGGACCGGTCACAGTCTCGTCGGTAACGCCGAGCAAGCTGCCGACGCGATTGCCGTCGAGGGTCCGGACCAGTTCCAGATTGCGGCGGGTCGCAGGGTCGATCTCAAGTACGGCTGACGCGCCGAACCGCGTAAGCGGCTGCAGTCGGGGAAGCCGCCCTACTTGGGTCAGCTCGACGTAATCCAGCAGCGCGCCTGCGGCAGCGACTTCCGCACGACCGAAGTCACCGTAGGCATCAAGGGTGCCGACGCCATAGAAGTCCTGCAGGCGCGCCTGCGCGTTGGCACTGTCGAAGCGGCTGGACGGCAGCGGTGTGGTAATCTCGGACCACTCGGCCAGCGCACCCGCGGTCTCGGACCGTCCCGTCAGTCGTTCGGGCTGGATCAATTCGCGTGGGGCGAGGCGCGCTAAGGCAGCCGCCAGTCCGTCTGCCGCGACGGGCTGAACGGTGAACTCCCCCGTCGACAGCTCTAGCCATGCAAGACCCAGGGAGCCCTGAGCATCCGCGAGGGCTGCCAGATAGTTGCTTTCACGGGCTTCCAGCAAGCTGTCTTCGGTGAGCGTCCCCGGCGTCACGATCCGGACCACTTCCCGGTTAACCAACGCCTTGGCACCGGCGCGCTTGCGCGCCGCAGCCGGATCCTCGGTCTGTTCGACAATCGCCACGCGAAAGCCTTTGCGAATCAGTCGGGCGAGGTATCCGTCGCAGGCATGCACCGGTACCCCGCACATGGGCACATCCTTGCCCGCATGCTTGCCGCGCTTGGTCAGCGCGATATCCAGAGCTTCTGCGGCCTTCTCGGCATCTTCAAAAAACAGCTCGTAGAAGTCCCCCATCCGGTAAAACAGCATGCAATCGGGATGCGCGGCCTTGAGGCCCAGATACTGCGCCATCATCGGCGTCGCGCCCTTGTCAGCGGTCGTCGGATCGGCTTTGGGCGGCGTCATGTCGTCTGCTGGAGTCACGATGTTGCGCTCGGAAAAGGCACCTCAGACAGCCTACCACGGGGCGCCGCCCCGCCTGCAACGCGCCGCGACGCACTTTGACATCCCCTGTTGCTGCGTCATTATGACCTTGAAAGCCGCACGGCCCGCGCCTTTCAGGCTATCGGGCCGAAGCGCGCGCGTATGGAGGAACCGTGCCTGGGCAGCGCTGCCCGGCCAAGAGAAGGGGCGCTGAGCCATGCCCGAGAGAGCCAACGCCAAATCCGTTGAGCGGGATGCGCTGGAGATGCACGCGTCGGGTCGACCCGGCAAGATCGCGCTGCATATCACCAAGCCGCTACTGACCCAGCGCGATCTGACCCTCGCCTATTCACCGGGCGTCGCGGCCCCCTGCCTCAAGATCGCCGAGGATCCGGGGACCGCGTACGACTACACCGCCAAAGGCAACACCGTTGCGGTCATCTCGAACGGCACGGCGGTTTTGGGTCTGGGCAACCTGGGTGCGCTGGCATCGAAGCCTGTGATGGAAGGCAAGGCGGTGCTTTTCAAGCGCTTTGCGGACATAGACGGCATCGATATTGAGATCGGCACAGAAGATGTCGACGAATTCATCGAGGCAGTACGCCATCTTGGGCCGAGCTTCGGCGGCATCAACCTGGAAGACATCAAGGCCCCGGGCTGCTTCATCATCGAGCAGCGCCTGCGCGAACTGATGGATATCCCCGTCTTCCATGACGACCAGCACGGCACCGCGATCATCACCGCAGCGGGGCTGATCAACGCGCTCGACCTGACCGGGCGCAAGCTGGCGGACACAAAGATGGTCGTGAACGGCGCGGGCTCGGCATCGATTGCCTGTGTCGAGCTGATCAAGAGCATGGGCGCGCCCGCTGAGAACATCATCATGTGCGACACCCGCGGTGTGATCTACCGGGGCCGCGAAGACGGCATGAACCAGTGGAAATCGGCCCACGCAGTCGACACGCCCCTGCGAAGCCTGGAAGACGCCCTGAAAGGCGCAGACGTCATGATCGGCCTGTCGGTCAAGGGCGCCGTGAGCCGGGAGATGGTCGCCTCAATGGCCAAGCAGCCGATCATCTTCGCTATGGCCAACCCGGACCCTGAGATCACACCTGAAGATGTTGCCGAAGTGCGCGACGACGCGATCATGGCTACGGGCCGGTCGGATTATCCGAACCAGGTAAACAACGTACTGGGCTTCCCCTACATCTTCCGTGGTGCGCTGGATGTGAGGGCATCGACCATAAACGACGAGATGAAGATCGCCGCGGTCAACGCCATCGCCGAACTGGCGCGTCAGGATGTCCCCGACGAGGTGGACGCGGCCTATTCGGGGCGCCGCTTGCGGTACGGGCCGGAGTATCTGATCCCGGTACCGTTTGATCCCCGGCTGATCACCGATGTCCCTCCCGCGGTGGCCCGCGCGGCGATGGACAGCGGGGTCGCTCAGAAAGAGATCACCGATTGGGACGAGTACACGCTGGAACTGAGAGCACGCCTCGACCCGACCGCCTCAAGCATGCAGGCCATCGGGCGCCGGGTCCGCTCAGAGGGCGGCCGGGTCGTCTTTGCAGAGGGCGAGGAGGCCAAGGTGATTCGTGCGGCATTGGCATTCCGCAGCGCGGGTTACGGTACGCCCGTGCTCATCGGCCGGGAAGATCGAATCCGCGACACGCTTGACGCTCTCGGCCTTGGCACCTCGGCCGACCTCGAAATCCAAAATGCGCGGATTTCAGATTCCAACGATGACTACGCAGAGGCGCTCTATGAGCGTCAGCAACGACGCGGGCTGCTGCGCCGGGATTGCCAGCGCCTGGTCAACCAGAACCGCAACGTTTTCGGCGCCTGCATGATTGATGCCGGCCACGCCGACGCCATGGTTACGGGCCTGACCCGCAACTATCACGTGGCGTTGCAAGAGGTGACACAGGTGCTGCAACCGCAGCCGGCCTGCCCCCTGTTCGGGATGACTATGGTGATCGCGCCAGGTCGCACGGTGTTTATTTCGGATACGGCGGTGCAGGCAAACCCCTCCGTTTCGGAGATTGCCGACACCGCAATCCAGACCGCCGCAGCGGCGCGACGATTCGGCCATGTGCCACGGGTGGCACTAATTTCCTTCTCGAACTTTGGCAACCCGCAGCGCACCGACGACCACAGCATGCGCGACGTGGTGGAGGAACTGGACCGGCGCAATGTGGACTTTGAGTACGACGGCGAAATGGCGCCAGACGTCGCGCTTACCCCTGAGCTCATGTCCGTCTATCCGTTCTGCCGCCTGTCGGGGCCAGCCAACGTGCTGGTTATGCCGGGTCTGCACAGCGCTCATATCTCTGCGGCGCTGGTCGGAGCGCTCGGCGGGGCGACAGTTGTAGGCCCGCTGCTGATGGGCCTGGAGAAACCCGTCCAGATTTGCCAGATGAACGCGACGGTTTCGGAAATCGTCCAGATGGCTTCAATTGCCGCGCACGATGCGTTGCCCGATGTTGCCCTGGACGAATCCGTATCGAGCGCTATCGCGTCGACCGCCAGTTAGGACGCTGCGCGCAGGACGATCCGGCGGACGGTGAAATCGCCTCCGCCATTGCGTAGAAACACCCCCTCCCAGGCATCCCGGAAGCTGCGGTCGCTGCCACGCATCAGCTGCTGGCCATCAACAGTGACAGTCATGCTGCCCTGATCGCCGCGGGTCCACTGCAGGGAATGCAATTTGCCTGGTTCCAGCCTTAGCTGGCGGATCGCAGTGTCGATGACGGCGTCGCCGCGCGCGCCGACCCGGCTGAGGACAAGAGATGGGCGCTCCCCCGGCAACAGGGAAAGCCGATAGCCAGGCCCCGGCGTGACGCCCTGGAAGACGCCAACCTCAAACGTCCCTTTTTCATTGCCAGTCCAGAACTCCATCTCAATGGAGAAACCGTTGCCGGCGCGCAGCCGGGTGTGGATCAGCGCATCAGTCGCCACCGGCTTGGCAGGTGTAGCAGTGCCGCCACCGGTCTTGCTCTCGATGACCTGTTGCAGGATGGCACCGAGAATCTGCTCGGCGCCCGGTGGCTGTCCGCCGTCACTGGCGGCCGCCGCGGCGTCGGGCGGCGGGTTGACGATGCTGCGCAGACCGTAGCCGCGTTCGATGAAGAACTCCCCGCGCGCGACCGTCCAGGCCGGATCCCGGAGGTAATCGCCGTCGGCAAAGCTCTCAGAAAGGACCGCACGCCGCGGCAGCCCGTCATGGCGATCGGCCAGCGCCCGCAGGTCATCCAGAAAGGCGGGGCTGGCCGCGCGGTCCCGTTCGGCTCGCTCGATCAGCGCGCGAAGGTCACGCAAGAGCTCGGTACTGTGGGATGGGTCTCCCGGCCATGGCGCGTAGCGCGGCTCCGCATGCTGGGCGTTGCCAGACGAGGACATGACCATCAGCAGGAGCGCGGCGGCAAGGGCGCGGGTCGGGATGCAGCGCGAATATGACGACATAGGGACATCTCCTTCCGGCCCATGAACCGTATGGGGGCATATGTTACAATGGCCGTTCCACACAGGTCGAACCGCGCAACCCCGGCAGACGGCGACAACCGTGCCCGAAGTGGAAAGCGAACAGCCAGCAGTCCCTCTAACCGCCGTCCTTTCGGTAACGACGAAGCTTGCCTTCGTACCTGCGGCCGTCCTGATCGGCTTGGCAGGATTCGATGCCTTGGACTGGCGGATGGCACTAGGCGGTCTGGCTATCGTGGTGGGCGCCGCCGTGGTGTCGGCGCGCCTGTGGCTTTCGGACGTCAATCGCGCTGCCTTCCTATTGCAGCGGCTGCGCGAGAGCGGCGTAGCAGAGTCAGCTGTCGCGCAGCTGCCTTCAAGCGCACCGCTGTTCAGCGGCATCCTGCAGGTTGGACGGGCTTGGCAGGAAGATAGCGATGCCCTGCGCGAGCGCTTGTCGGCATCGGAGACAGCGCTGGAGCGGCTGCCAGACCCACTATTGGTGATCGATACAGACAGGCGGGTGGTGCGCGCTAATGCCGCGGCGAGCCGGTTGCTGGGCGATGGACTCCTAGGCCGCGACCTTGGTGCGACCCTACGCGACCCCTCTGTACTTGCCGCGGTCGACGGCGCGGTCACACAGCACAGTGAGACTGATGTTGATTTTGATCTGCCGGTACCTGTGGAGCGGCAGTTCATAGCCCGCGTTCGCGCCCTGCCTGCGCCGATGGCGGACGGCGGCATCGTGGTGCTGACGCTCTATGACGTGACTGCGATGAAGCGCTCTGAGCAGATGCGGGCCGACTTCGTCGCGAATGCGAGCCATGAGCTGCGCACACCGCTTGCCGCGCTGATCGGTTATATCGAAACCCTGCGCGGCCCGGCCGCCGGGGATACGGAGGCCCAAGACCGTTTCCTCGCCATTATGGGCGAGCAGGCGGATCGCATGTCCCGCCTGGTGGACGACCTGCTGTCCCTGTCCCGCATTGAGCTGAACGAGCACAGCGCGCCGGTCGACCCCGTCGCCGTCGACAAGATCGCTCTCAAGGCCGCCGAAGTACTCGAACTGCGGGCCCGGCAGAGAGGCGTCACCATCGATGTAGAGTTGGGCGCTGGCTTGCCGCCGATTGCGGGCGACGAATACGAACTGATGCAGGTGTTCCAGAACCTGATCGACAATGCCATCAAGTATGGAGACCAAGGTTCAACCATCCGGGTCGCTGTCGGCCGGGTCGAGGACCGTGCCGGCGACGCCAGCCCGCGCCACAGCAAGTGGCAGGTTTATGCCTCGGTCACTGATCAGGGGGAGGGCATCCCACGCGAGCATATCCCCCGGCTGACTGAGCGGTTCTACCGAGTCGACGCGGCACGGTCGCGCGAACTGGGCGGCACCGGACTGGGCCTAGCTATCGTGAAGCATATCCTCAACCGGCACCGGGGGACGCTGGCCATCGATAGTGAGGTTGGTGAGGGCAGCACCTTCACAGCTTACTTCCCCGCCGCGCGCGAACGCGCCGAATTGCCTGCGAGCGATGCCGCAGATTGATCGGCCGCTTCAGATTCCAATGGCTTCTTCTGCCGCGCGGAACGGTAGCTCCAAGGCATCGGCCACGGCCTTGTGCGTCACCGCCCCGGTATGGACGTTCAGGCCAGCGCGCAAATGCGCGTCTTCGGCAAGCGCTCGGCGCGTGCCGTCATTAGCGAGAGCGAGCACGAAGGGCAGGGTGGCGTTGTTGAGTGCGACGGCTGACGTACGCGCCACCGCACCTGGCATGTTGGTGACGCAGTAATGCACGACCCCTTCTTCGACGAAGGTAGGGTCAGCGTGCGACGTCGGCCGACTGGTCTCAAAGCAACCGCCCTGGTCGATTGCCACGTCGACCATCACCGATCCGCGCCGCATTCGCGCAACCTGACTGCGATCGACCAACCTTGGTGCCGCCGCACCCGGCACCAGCACGGCTCCGATCACCAAGTCTGCGTCGACAACAGCAGCATCAACGCTCTCACGGGTGGCAAACACCGTGTTCAGGGCCGCGCCGTACTGCCGGTCAAGCCGGTCCAGCACTGTCAGGGCGCGGTCAAGGACGGTGACGCGTGCTTCGCAGCCAACGGCCATGCGCACGGCATTAGACCCGACGACGCCACCGCCAATGACCGTCACACGCGCCCCTGGCGTCCCGGGAACGCCACCTAGCAGGACACCTGCACCGCCCTGTTCTTTCTCAAGGCAATGCGCGCCGACCTGTATCGCCATCCGGCCGGCGACCTCACTCATTGGTGCGAGCAGCGGCAGCCCGCCACCAGGCGCGGTGACCGTCTCGTAGGCAATGGCTATCGCACCACTATCCATTAGCCCACGTGTAAGGTCCGGAGCCGGAGCGAGATGCAGGTAGGTGAATAGGACCTGACCCTCCCGCAGCATCGCCACTTCCGGCGGCTGCGGCTCCTTGACCTTGATTATCATGTCGGCCGCGCCGAACACCGCGGCAGCGTCTTCCAGGACCGTCGCGCCAGTGGCACGGTAGGCATCATCATCAAATCCGATCGCCATGCCGGCATTCGTTTCTACAAAAACCACATGGCCAGCATGGACGAGTTCGCGGACGCTCGCCGGTACCAGGCCGACCCGGTATTCATGGGTCTTGGTCTCCTTCGGCACGCCGACATGCATGGCGTAAATCCTTCAGGGGCTCAGGCTGGCGCGGCGCGGAGGCCTCCGTGACGCCGCACCATCCACCATAGCAAGGCCAGAGCTGGCAGCGCGAGCGCGGTTGTCAGCAGGAAGAAACCGACCCAGCCCAATCCGGTCGCAGCCACACCGCTGGTGGTCGTAAACAAGGTGCGGCCAACTGCCATCAGTGAGGATAGGAGAGCATATTGAGTCGCGGTGTAGGCGACATTGCACAGCGCTGAGAGGTAGGCGACGAACGCGGCGGTTCCCATGCCGCCGGCCACGTTCTCCACCGCAATGGTTAGCGCCAGGACGGCCACGTCGTGACCCACGAGCGCCTGCACCACGAACATCAGGTTGGAACCAGCCTGCAGCCCCCCCGCGATGAAGAGCGCGGGAATGATCCCCAGGCGCGCCACCAGGAGGCCGCCGGCGAAACTGCCGAGAATGGTCGCCGCCGCACCAAACAGTTTGGTGACGTTGGCAATTTCAACCTTGGAGAAGCCCATCTCAATGTAGAACGGGTTGGCCATAGGCCCGATGAACGCATCGCCGAGCTTGTAGAGCAGGACAAACAGTAGAATGGCGGGCCAAGCCGATTCGCGTGCCATGAATTCCTGTAGCGGCGCTACCACCGCGCCGCGCAGCCACGCCAAGACACCCGGCCCGGAAGCGGCCTCGGCCGCTGGTGCTGCTGGCTCGGGACAAAGCAAGGTCGCCAGGACGCCCACCCCCATCAGCGCGGCCATCGCGACAAATGCAACCACCCACCCTGCAGCACTGGCGATATAGAGGGCGCCGGCGCCAGCCGCGATCATGCCGATCCGGTATCCGAACACGGTCGTGGCCGCGCCAGCGCCATAGCGTGCCTCATCGAGGATCTCGACCCGGTATGCGTCAATGACAATATCCTGCGTGGCGGACCACCAGGCCACAGCGAACGCCCACAAGGCAGTCCGCCAGGGGTCTGCGGCTGGATCAGCAAGACCGAGGCCAAGCAAGCTGCCTGCAACCGCAACTTGGCTGAGCAGCAGCCAGGCCCGCCGGCGCCCCAGCATCGCCGTGAGCAGCGGCAGCGACAGCCGATCGACCAAGGGCGCCCAGATGAATTTCAGCGCGTAGGGCAGACCGACTGCGGCAAACAGGCCGATCGTGGCCTTCGATACGCCGGATTCCGCCATCCATACGCTGAGCGTAGAAAGGGTGAGTAGCAGCGGTAGCCCGCTGGAGAAGCCGAAAAAAAACAGCGACAGGACGCGCCGGTCGCCGTAAAGCCGGGCGGCATCGGCCCAGCTGCGTGCTGGCGCCCGGGCGCCCAGGCTACCGCAGCTCCGCCGGGATCAGCCCGGCCAAAGGTCGCTGAGGCCGGGCACCCATATGACTGATGATCTCTGCTGCCGCGATTCCACCGATGCGGGCGCAATCGGCGAGCGCGTGCTGCCTCGCCATCCCGTACAGGAACCCGGCGGCATAGAGGTCTCCAGCTCCTGTGACATCGACCACCCGGTCGACGGGCGCGGCGTCGATGACATGCACCTCGTCACCGCTAACGACCACAGAGCCCTTGGCACTGCGGGTAAGTGCAGCGGTCTTGCAGATATCCCTGACCTCCTGCATCGCCGAATCAAAGCTGTCGACCTCGAACAGGGAGACGATCTCCTCCTCATTGGCGAATAGTAGGTCGACATGGCCATCGATGAGGGCGCGGAAATCACCTCGATGCCGATCAACGCAAAAAGCGTCGGATAAGCTGAGTGCGACAGGCACCCCCGCGGCTGCAGCAATTTCCGCAGCCTTGTGAAAGGCCTGCTTACCGCCCGGTGGGTCCCACAGATAGCCCTCAAAGAACACCGTGCCCGCCGCCTGCACTTGTGCGGGGTCGACGTCTTCCGGACCGATCGCATGGCAAGCACCCAGGAAGGTGTTCATGGTCCGCTCTGCGTCGGGGGTCACCAACACGAGACAGCGCGCCGTCGGCAGGCCGGAGAGGGCGGGCGCGGTCTCAAACGTGACGCCCGCGGCACGGATGTCATGTCGGAAGATGCCGCCGAGATGGTCGTCGCGGACCTTGCCAACAAAGGCGGCGCCGCCACCGAGCGACGCAATGCCGACTGCGGTATTGGCCGCCGAGCCGCCGGAACACTCCACCGCAGCGCCCATGGCGTCATACAAGCTCTCGGCCTGCTCAGCGTCGATGAGCGCCATAGCGCCCTTATGCAGCCCCTGTGCAGCCAGAAAGCTGTCCTCGGCCTGGGACAAGACATCGACGATGGCATTGCCGATCGCCAGAACATCGACGGGCGCTGCAGCGCTGGAAGCAGAATGAGGGGTTTTCATGACGCCGCAGTATAGCGGGGGTGCCTGCGCCGATAAATCATCCCTGGTCGCCGGGAGTTCACCGTTGCAGGGCAATAAAAAACATGTATATTGAAGCTAATTCAGGCTGTTATCGGACTTTCATTAGACTCTTTCATAGAACCGGTGGTTAGTTCGGTGTTTCGACGCAACAAGAGTTCTCCGGACATGCTGGAAGACGTCGCCGAAGACGGCGAAGTCCTGACTAGCCCACCGCCGCTCAAACCCTTTTCGCGCAAGGGCTCCCATATGGCCAAGCAACCGTCGTCCACTGGATATCGCCCGGAAATGCCGCGGCGCACCTTCGATCTGCCCGGCGCCCGGCGTCCTGAACGGGCAACGACGACACCGGAGGGCAAGGTGCTTACGGTCGGACGGGATATCTCGCTGCAAGGCGAGATCACGTCGTGTGAGGAATTGATCGTCGAGGGGCGGGTTGAAGCCACTCTGACCCAAGGGCGGCGTGTCGAAATCACTGACAGCGGCTACTTCAAGGGCACCATCGAGATCGACGAGGCGGATATTAGCGGCCGTTTCGAAGGCACGCTGCGGGCGCGCCGCAAGCTGATCGTCCGTGGCAGCGGGCAGGTCAAAGGCGACATTCGCTACGGCGCCGTGGAGATCGAGGCCGGCGGCCAGCTTAGCGGCGACATTGACGTTCTGGGCGACGACGACAAGCCCGACGACTCGAAGTAGCACTGCACGCACTCTCCGCCAATGATCCCGACTACCGGCCCATCATGTTGCCGATTTGTCGCCGCCTGCTTGGTGTTGCTGGTGGCAGGCTGTGCCTCGCCGCCGCCCGACGCCGCGGCACCTGCGTCGACAGCCGCAGCCGGTCCGGAGATTTCACCTGACATCGCGCCCGATCCAGCGCCAACGCCGCCGGCGATGCGCGCACCCGCGCCGGCGCCCCTGCCGCCAGTCAACACCGACCCGAGGCAATTCGTCGGTCTCACCGCCGGGGAACTGGTTGGAAGGCTTGGCATTCCGAGTTTCCGGCGCATCGACAGCCCGGCCATGGTTTGGCAGTACCGGGGCGGCAGCTGCATTGTCGATATCTTCTTGTTCCAGGACCGGGGGGACGACAGGGTCTATGAAGTCCTTGTGCGCCGCCCGAGCGGCGTTCAGCAGATACGCGACGATAATTGCCTCGCTGGCCTCATACGGAGCCGGAGCCTAGCCGCCAGCAGCTGAGTCAGCGGTCAGGCGGTACTCTTCCCCGCAAATCCACAAACATCGGCCACAGCACACGCCGGGCAATCCGGCTTTCGCGCCTTGCAGACGTAGCGTCCGTGCAGGATCAGCCAGTGATGGGCGTGGCGGCGGAAAACGTCGGGCACTCGCCGCTCCAGCGCCTTCTCGACTGCCAGCGGCGTCTTGCCAGCCGCGAGCCCCGTGCGATTGGAGACCCGGAAGATATGGGTATCAACGGCGATCGTCGGCTCGCCGAACGCCACATTCAGGACTACGTTGGCGGTCTTTCGCCCAACGCCCGGCAAGGCCTCCAGCGCAGCCCGGTCTCGCGGGATCTCGCCGCCATACTGTTCGAGGAGAATTTGGCTCAGCTTGATGACGTTCTTCGCCTTGGTGTTGAACAGGCCGATCGTCTTAATGAAGCCGCGCAGCTTTTCTTCGCCCAACGCAACCATGGCCGCGGGGTTATCGACCTTCGTGAACAGGGGGCCAGTTGCCTTATTGACGCCAATATCCGTCGCTTGTGCGGATAAGACCACGGCGACCAGCAGGGTGTAAGGATTGACGTATTCTAGCTCGGTTACAGGCTCCGGATTAGCGCCAGAAAGACGTTCGAAGAAGGTCTGAACCTGAGCATTGGTCATTCGTCGGGGCATGGCTGGCTCGCTGGGAAGAGGAGCGGGTGGGCAGCTTACCTGTGGGGCGGGAGGCAGCCAAACAGGCTGTCGCATGGCCCCGGACACCCATATATGATCCGGGATACCCGCCGCCACGTAGCGCAGCTATGACCACCGCCAACGAGACAACCCTGCCCTTCGTCGCCAACCTTCATCCGCACCGCAGCCTGGGCGCGCGGGGCTTTCGGACGATGATGGCGGTCATGGTGTTTATCGTCGCGGTCTATGGCGGGGTGTTTGTTGCGGCAGGCGCCTGGCCGGTGTTGGGCTTCCTGGGCCTGGAAGTCGCGCTGCTCTATGTACTGTTTCAGCTGAACTACCGGGCTGCACGGGAACGTGAGCATATCCGCATCGACTGCCGCGATACACAAGTCCGCAAGCGCGCTGCAAACGGTCGGGAGACCACCCATGCCTTCCAGACTTTTTGGCTTCGCATCGAGGAAGATCGGCCAGAGGGGCGCAACGGTACCCTCACACTCCGGTCCCACGGCAAGGCGGTCACCGTAGGGACTTTTCTCAGCCCGCCGGAAAGGCAAGACCTCGCCCACGCACTGCGCCGCGCGGTGGCTTCGGTAGGCGGCCCAACCAGCGGCGCATGATCCGGGTGGCGGCAAGCATGCCCGCCGCCTAACGTGGCTCCATGACCGAAGCGCCTGATCTGGCCCCCGAGGCTGACCTGCCAGCCGCTGCGCGCGATTACGCCCGCATCGCCGAGGCCATTCGTTATATCGAAGCCAATGTAACGGCCCAGCCGGACCTCGCGACCATCGCGGGAGCCGCCGGTTTGAGTCCACAGCATTTCCAGCGGTTATTCACCCGGTGGGTCGGCCTCAGCCCGACCCGGTTCCTGCACTTTCTGACGCTCGGACACGCACGTGACCGGCTGGCAGCGACTGAGAGCGTCCTCCACGCGGCGCTCGATGTGGGTTTATCTGGCCCCGGGCGACTACACGACTTGTTCGTGACCCACGAGGCCATGACACCGGGAGAGTACAAGGCCCGTGGTGCGGGCCTCGAAATTCGCTATGGCTTCCACCCGGGACCATTCGGACTAACGCTGTTGCTGACCACGTCACGCGGCCTTTGCGGACTTGCATTTGCCGACCCTGGCGGGGAAGCCGTTGCGTTGGCCGATATGGCCGGCCGCTGGCCGTTGGCCAGTCTAACCGAAGACACGTCGGCGACTGCACCGGCGATGCGGCAAATCCATGCCGCCCTGTGCGGCAGCACGAGCCAGAGCGATGCGCCGCTCAAACTGCTCTTGGGTGGGACCAACTTCCAGGTGCGGGTCTGGGAAGCGCTGATGCGCATTCCAGAAGGCGCGCTGGTGAGTTACGAGGACCTGGCAACGCAAATTGGCCGCCGGGATGCTGTGCGCGCTGTCGCTAGCGCAGTCGGCCGCAATCCGATCTCACTTGTCGTGCCCTGCCACCGGGTGATCCGCAAGGGCGGCTATGTCAGCGGCTACCACTGGGGCCCCACCCGGAAACGGGCCCTCTTGGCCTTTGAAGCGGTGCGGACTGAAGCTGCGTTCCCACCGCCGACTCAGTCGACAGATAGCCCAAGCACATCGAACATGCTGTAGAGACCAGGCGGACGTCCCTGAAGCCACCGCACCGCCCGGACAGCACCACTGGCGTAGATTGACCGGTCGGACGCTCGGTGCGTCAACTCTATCCGCTCGCCTGCGCCTGCAAACACGACAGTGTGTTCGCCGACCGCGTCACCGCCGCGCAGCGCCGCAAAACCGATGCTGCCCCGGGCACGCACCCCTGTTTCACCATCACGGCCCCTTTCGGCCACATCCTCAAGGGCGACACCACGGCCGGCAGCTGCGCGCCGACCGAGCTCCAGCGCCGTCCCCGAAGGAGCATCGATCTTGTTGCGGTGATGGATTTCGACGATTTCGATGTCAAAGGAATCATCCAGTGCGCGAGCAACTTGCTGCGACAGCGCGAACAACAGATTCACGCCAGCGGCCGTGTTGGGGGCGAAAACAATTGGCGCAGATTTACCGGCTGCGACCAGAGCCGCCTCTCCGGCAGCATCGAAGCCGGTCGTGCCGATCACGAGCGGCGTGCCCCGCGCCGCGGCAGCTTCGGCATGGGCGAGGCTGGCCTCAGGATGGGTGAAATCGATGACCGCGTCGCAATTATCAAACAAGTCTGCGACGTCATCGCCGACAAGCAAGCCTTGGGGCGCTAGCCCAGCGAGCGTGGCAGCATCACTACCAACCGTATCACTGCCCGGCCGTGCCGTCGCGGCAGCCAGCACGCAATCTCCAGCCGCGATAACGGCAGCGGTGAGCATCTTGCCCATCCGCCCGCCGCAGCCAGCTATTCCGACCTTAATGCTGCTCATCGCGCCTCTCCCCCTTGGCGCCTGAAGAGGCGCGCTACTCGCGCAGATCCTCCCACAGCTCCTTCACTTTGGTGAAGAAGCCCTCGGACTGCGGGCTGGTTGTCTTGCCGCCACCGGCCTTCTCGAATTCCCGCAACACCTCTTCTTGTTTACGAGTCAGGTTCACGGGAGTCTCGACGGTCGCCTGGATGATCATGTCGCCGCGCGCATCGCTGCGCAGTACCGTCATGCCCTTCCCCTTTAGGCGAAACTGGCTGCCGCTCTGGGTGCCCTTAGGTATGGTCACGCGCGCCCGCGAGCCGTCGATAGTCGGGACCTCGATACTGCCGCCAAGTGTGGCGGTGGTCATCGGGATGGGTACGCGGCAGAGCACGTTGACACCATCGCGCTGGAACATGCGATGGGTCTTCACGGTCAAGAAGATGTAGAGATCTCCCGGCGGAGCGCCACGCACGCCCGCCTCGCCTTCACCGGCCAGCCGGATGCGGGTGCCGTCTTCGACCCCAGGAGGTATGTTGACCTGGAGAACCTTCTCTTTATGGACGCGGCCGGCACCGCTGCAGACCTTGCAGGGGTTCTTGATCACCACGCCCTGGCCACCGCAGGTCGGACAGGTGCGCTCAATGGTGAAAAAACCCTGCTGGCTTCGGACCTTGCCGGCACCTTGGCAGGTACCGCAGGTCTCGGCGCCGGCGGACCCTTCAGCGCCGCTGCCATCGCAGGCCTCACAGATGACAGAGGTCGGAACACGGATGTCGGTCTTCCGGCCCCGGAAAGCGTCCTCCATGGTGATGTTCATGTCGTAGCGGAGGTCAGCCCCCCGGCCTGCGCCACCGCGCGCACCGCGGCGTCCACCGCCACCGCCGCCCATGAAGTCGCCGAACATTTCTTCGAAAATATCTGCAAAGCCGCCGCCCGCGGCCCCACCGCTGAAGCCGCCGGCGGCCGCGCCAGGGCCGCCGCCTTCGAACGCGGCATGGCCGAAGCGATCATAGGCCGCGCGCTTATGGTCGTCCTTCAGCACCTCGTAGGCCTCGTTGACCTCCTTGAAGCGCTGTTCGGCCTCCTTGTCATCCGGGTTCTTGTCCGGATGATGCTTCATGGCGAGCTTGCGGTACGCCTTCTTGAGTTCCTCGGCTGACGCAGTGCGCCCAACCCCGAGGACTTCGTAGAAGTCTTTCTTAGCCATTGCTGCCCCGCGCAGTGGCGCGACCGGGGGGGGCGGCGGCCAAAGGCCGACCGCACAACTGTGTTGCGCGCCCCCCCGTCACACTGGGTCGGCCGTCAGGCCGTACCGTCCTTGCGATTGTCCTGGTCGCCGTTCTCGTCGACCTCTTCGAAGTCGGCGTCGACGACTGTCTCGTCACCGCCGTTCGTGCTCGGTTCGGTGCCCATGTCGGCATCAGGCGCCGCATCGGCGCCGGTCGCCTCGGCCTCCTGTTGGGCCTTGTAGATGGCCTCGCCGAGCTTCATTGCCGCCTCGCTCAACGCCTGCGCGGCGGCATTGATCTCTTCGGCGCTCGCGGTTTCCGACGCCAGGGTGTCACGCAGCGACTGGGCTGCCCCCTCCACCGCTTCGCGGTCGGCGGCGTCCACCTTATCGCCATGCTCCTCAAGGTTCTTCTCCGTTGCGTGCAGAAGAGCTTCGCCTTGGTTGCGTGCCTCGACCGACTCGCGGCGCTGCTTGTCTTCTTCGGCATGCGATTCGGCATCCTTGACCATCTGGTCGATCTCGTCGTCGGACAGCCCACCCGACGCCTGGATGCGGATCTGCTGTTCCTTCGAGGTCGCCTTGTCCTTCGCGGACACGTTGACGATGCCGTTAGCATCAATGTCGAAAGTGACCTCAATCTGGGGCACGCCGCGTGGTGCGCCCGGAATCCCCACCAGATCGAACTGACCCAGCAGCTTGTTGTCGGCTGCCATCTCGCGCTCACCCTGAAAGACACGGATGGTTACTGCGCTTTGGTTGTCCTCGGCGGTAGAGAAGACCTGGCCCTTGCGGGTCGGGATCGTGGTGTTGCGGTCGATCAGCCGAGTAAACACGCCGCCCAGGGTCTCGATGCCCAGACTCAGAGGGGTCACGTCCAGCAGCAGCACGTCCTTTACGTCACCCTGTAGGACGCCGCCCTGGATCGCGGCACCTGAAGCCACGACCTCATCGGGGTTTACACCCTTGTGGGGCTCACGCCCAAAAAACTCCTGCACCTGCTGCTGGATCTTCGGCATGCGAGTCATGCCGCCGACAAGGATGACCTCGTCAATCTCACCCGCCGAAATGCCGGCATCCTTTAGCGCGGCCTTGCACGGCTCCATGGTGCGCGCAATGAGGTCGTCGACCAGGGACTCCAACTTGGCGCGGGTCAGTTTGAGGTTGAGATGCTTCGGGCCCGACTGATCCGCGGTGATGAAAGGAAGGTTGACGTCGGTCTGCTGAGAGCTGGACAGCTCGATCTTGGCCTTCTCAGCGGCTTCCTTCAGCCGTTGCAACGCGAGCTTATCCTCGCGCAGATCAATGCCACTTTCCTTCTTGAACTCGTCCGCGAGGTAATCGATCACTCGAGCGTCGAAATCCTCACCGCCGAGGAAGGTGTCCCCGTTGGTGGACTTCACCTCGAACACACCGTCACCGATCTCGAGCACCGAAACGTCGAAGGTACCGCCGCCGAGGTCATAGACCGCGATACTGCCAGCCTTCTTTTTGTCGAGGCCGTAGGCAAGGGCTGCCGCAGTCGGCTCGTTGATGATACGCAGCACTTCCAGGCCGGCAATCTTGCCCGCGTCCTTGGTCGCCTGACGCTGGGAATCATTAAAATAGGCCGGCACGGTTATAACCGCCTGCTCCACCTTCTCGCCCAGGAAGTCCTCAGCGGTCTCCTTCATCTTTTGGAGGATGAAAGCGCTGATCTGGCTTGGGCTGTAGTTCTCCTTGCCAGCCTTGACCCAGGCATCGCCGTTGTCCGCCTTGACCACCTCAAAGGGGACACTCGCGGCCATCTTCTTCGCGGTATCGTCCTCGAAGCGACGGCCGATCAGCCGCTTGATGGCGAACAGGGTGTTCGCCGGGTTGGTCACCGCCTGGCGCTTGGCAGACTGGCCGACCAGCCGCTCGTCATCCTCGGTGAAAGCGACCATCGAGGGGGTCGTGCGGTTGCCCTCGGCGTTCTCAACCACGCGGGGGTCGGAACCCTCCATGATCGCAATACAGGAGTTGGTGGTACCGAGATCGATGCCGATCACTTTGCTCATGTCGAACCTCATTCTTGCGGCGGGTCTGTCGCGGCCTTGATCCAAGCGCCGCGCGAAACCCCCAACGTTCGCAGGGTTATCGGGAAATACGCTTTGGCGAACATGGGGTTATATAGGAACCCCGGCCTCTCGCTGCAATGCTTGTGGCGCCGGTAGCGGCCTCAGGCGTTGGTATCCAATTCTGGATCTCCGCGCCGCTCGGGACCGCCATACGGGTCGGCACTGTCAGTGCGGCGGTCTTCTTCTTGCTGGCCGTCAGCCGCCGCGCGCGCGGGCCCGCCCTTGGAGACACCAACCATAGCCGGGCGCAGGAGCCGATCATGCAACATGTAACCCGGTGCCATTTCCTGCAGCACCGTGCCGGCGGGCTGGCTCGGGTCTTCAATCTCGAACATCGCCTCGTGAACCTTGTGATCGAAGGGCTTGCCCAGCGCCTCAACACGAGCCACGCCATGCTTCTCGAATGCTTGCAGAAGCTGTCGCTCGGTCGCTTCGACGCCGTCCAGCAGGCTGGCAAGGCGAGTGTCGGACTCCCGCGCGTCCGCATCAATGCTGTCAATCGCGCGGCGCAGATTGTCTGCCACGGCGAGACAATCCTTGATCGGATCGGCAGCGGCATAGCGCATCATGTCCTGACGTTCACGCGCGGCGCGCCGACGCAGATTCTCGGTTTCGGCCATGGCCCGAAGATAGGCGTCCTTTGTTTCCACCAGCTCGCCTTCCAGGGTCTCAAGCTGTGTGCGGAGCGACAGTGCCTCATCCGGCGCCGCGGGGGCTTCAACCTCCGCTTCCGTCGCGGGCGCGATGGCTTCCTCCGGTATGGCGTCTTGAGGCGGCAGATCCTGGTCTCGGCCAGGACCGTTCTCGGGGTCGTTCATCATGATCCGTATCAGTCGTTTGAGTTTGCGATGCGCAGCGAGGGAGCCTCCCCGCGCCCGAGCAACCGGCCCACAACCTTCGCCGTATAGTCGACCATGGGAATGATACGACCGTAGTTGATCCGCGTCGGGCCGATTACACCGATGGCGCCGACGATGTTGTCGTCTGCGCCGCGAAAAGGTGAGACCACGACCGAACAGCCGGCGAGATCAAACAGTTGGCTCTCCGCGCCAATGAAGATCTGCACCCCATCCGCTGTGCTGGACAGCTCCAACAGCCGGACCATGGTCTCTTTCGTATCAAGGGTCTCAAAAAGACGCCGAATGCGCTCTAGGTCTTCCACTGCGGTGACGTCTTCGAGCAAGCGCGACTGCCCACGAATGATCAGCTTTCCGGTGTCTTGGTTACCGGCCCAGGTGGCAAGTCCCGCCTCGACAACCCGCGTCGATATCTCATCAAGCTGCGCGCGCGACAGAGCCAGCTCCTCGCGGATACCCGCGAGCGCCTCGTCCAGAGTCCGGCCGACGAGCCGGGCATTCAGGTAGTTGGTCGCCTCCCGCAGGGCTGACGCCGGCACACCTTCCGGCAGTTCAATGACACGATTCTCGACGACCCCGTCTTGCGTCACCAGCACGACCAAGGCTCGGCGCGCACTGAGATACACGAACTCAAGGTGCTTGAGCGGCGCATCCGTCTTTGGCGCCAACACTAGGCCGGCGCAGCTCGACAGGCCCGCTAGCATCCCGCTCGCTTCATCATAAACCTGATCGATGCTGCGCCCGGTGACGGCGCACTGGCTATCGATGCTGCGCCGCTCCTCGTCGCTGAGCGCACCGCCGCGCTCCAGCAGACCATCGACAAACAGCTTTAAGCCCTTATCGGTTGGCAATCGTCCGGCAGATACATGGGGAGCATAGAGCAAGCCTAGGTCCTCAAGATCTGCCATTACATTCCGGATCGTCGCAGGCGACAGGCTTGCACCCATGCGGCGGGCGAGCGTTCGTGAGCCAACAGGCTCGCCCGTCTCCACATATGCGTCGACGATGAGCCGGAAAATCTCGCGCGACCGTTCGTTGAGGTCCTGGATCATGGCGGACGGCTTGTCGGTCTCATGTTACAGCACAGCTTGCGAATCTAGTGTGCCGAGTGGCGCGGTTCAACGGACCGGGCTTCGCTGGACGCCGCGGCGGCCCAAGGCTAGGTTTGCCGCCCGCAAATCATCAAGACCGGAATGCCGCCATGACCGCTGCTGGCAATACCGACACCGGGCGCCCATCGGGGCGCGCACCCAACGCGCTGCGCACCGTCTCCCTGGAGCCTGGTTTCGCTAAATACGCTGAAGGATCATGCCTGACCCGCTTCGGCGATACCCATGTGCTGTGTACGGCCAGCGTTGAAGACCGGGTGCCACCCTGGCTTCGCAATACCGGGCGCGGTTGGGTCACCGCTGAATATGGCATGCTGCCGCGCTCTACATCGGAACGAATGGACCGGGAAGCGGCGCGCGGCAAGCAGAGCGGACGCACGGTTGAGATCCAGCGCTTGATTGGGCGAAGCCTGCGCGCGGTGACAGACCTCTCTGCGCTAGGAGAACTGCAGGTCAGAGTTGATTGCGATGTACTACAGGCGGATGGCGGCACACGGACTGCAGCGATCACAGGCGGTTACGTCGCCCTGCATGAGGCCTTCGCCAAAATGGTCAAGATCGGTGCGGTAGAGAAGCTGCCCTTCACCGATCAGGTGGCCGCGGTGTCATGCGGTATCTACGAGGGCGTCCCGGTGCTCGACCTTGATTACGCAGAGGACAGCACTGCACAGGCCGACGCCAACTTCGTGCTGACTGGCAGAGGCGACATTGTTGAGGTTCAGGGTACGGCTGAAGACAAACCCTTCCCCCGTGCCGAGTTCGACCGCCTCTTGGATTTGGCGGCGGAGGGTGTTCAAACCTTGAGCACCCTGCAGCGCCAAGCGCTTGGGCTAGAGTAGCCCATGGCGCGGCGCTTCGACGGCGGTCGGCTCGTTATTGCCAGCCACAATCCGGGCAAAGTGTCGGAAATCGCCGACCTCCTGGCACCCTACGGAGCCGACGTGGTTTCTGCAGGCGACCTTGGCCTGCCTGAGCCTGAGGAGACCGGCACGACGTTTATTGCCAACGCCGAACTCAAAGCCGAGGCGGCGGCACGCGCCGCCGGCCTGCCGGCGCTGGCCGACGATTCCGGCCTGGCGGTCACCGCGCTGGGCGGCGCGCCAGGTATATTGTCGGCGCGCTGGGCGGGGCCCAATCGCGATTTTCACGCGGCGATGGAGCTGATTGAGCAGCAGATTGTGGGGCTGCCAGATCGCAGTGCGCATTTCGCGTGCGCACTTTGCCTTTGTTGGCCCGATAGCCATCGCGAGACCGTTGAAGGGAGGGTCGATGGCGTCTTGGTCTGGCCCCCGCGGGGAGATCAGGGTTTCGGATACGACCCGATGTTCCAACCTGCCGACGAGCCTGAGACCTTCGGCGAGATGGATCCGGCTCGCAAACACGCAATGAGCCACCGCGCCGACGCCTTCGCGAAACTGGTTGCTGCCTGCTTCGGTTAGACGATGGCTGCGCCCCGTTCCCGGCCCCTCGGCATCTATGTCCATTGGCCGTTTTGCGAGCACAAATGCCCCTACTGTGATTTTAACAGCCATGTTCGCGCGCAAGTCGATGAAAGCCGCTACAGGGAAGCTTTGCTGCGCGACCTGACGTGGGGTGCCGACCTGCTCTGCGGCGAGGCACGCACGGTAGCCAGCGTCTTTTTCGGTGGTGGCACGCCGTCTCTAATGGGGCCGGCGACGGTTGAGGCTGTCCTCGACCTGATCGCGGCGCGTTGGCCGATCGCGCCAGATGTCGAGATCACGCTGGAAGCCAATCCGTCTTCAGCCGAAGCAGGCCGATTCACGGGCTATCGGACGGCTGGAGTTAACCGGGTCTCGCTCGGTATCCAGTCCTTAGAGCCCGAGGCCCTGCGATTCTTGGGACGACTGCACAATGTCGCCGAGGCAATAGCAGCGCTGGAAGCAGCGCGCTCAGTCATGCCGCGTGTGTCCTTTGACCTAATTTACGCGCGCCCCGGTCAGGCCGAGAGTGCGTGGCGCGATGAGCTCGCGCGTGCCCTTGGCCTGGAAACGGAGCATCTTTCGCTTTATCAGTTGACCATTGAGCGAGGCACCGCATTTCACCGCTTACATCGCCGCGGTGACTTGGTAGTCCCCGATGATGATTTGGCGGTCGGTCTGTACGAGGCAACGCAGGAGTTGTGCGAAGCCGCCGGCCTGCCAGCCTATGAGATCTCAAACCATGCGCGGCAAGGCGCCCAATGCCGGCATAACCGCGATGCTTGGCGGGGCGAGGACTATCTTGGCGTCGGCCCGGGTGCACATGGCCGGGTAACCCTGGATGGCACTGCAACTGCCCTTTATCAGACCCGGCTGCCGGAGGCTTGGCTCCGCCAGGTGGAGGTCTTAGGCCATGGCAACGCTGAAAGCACGGCGCTCGACAGCAACGGCCGGATCGAGGAATTGCTTTTGTGCGGCATGCGGCTAAGGGAAGGCGTCGATGCAGGGCGGTTCGGCGCGCTATCGGGCACAGCGCTGTGGGACGCGATCGAAGGCCAGCGCCTCGCACGGTTGCAGGAGGGCGGCTTTATCGTCGCTGACGACTCGGGCATCCGCGCAACGGCCGCTGGGCGGCTGCGGCTGAATGCGGTGATCGCTTCATTGATGGGAGCGCCAGCGAGCGTCAGTTGATCAGCGCCTCGAAAGTCTCAGGTGGGGGCGCTATGACTTTGGGCCCTTCGCCCGTCATCTCCAGTACTGCGAGCCCGCGCTCCACGGTTCCATCGGGCCGAAAGCGGAAGATGCCGTCGATGCCCCAGAAGCCGTTCGGCGAAACAATCTCACTTGCATCGACCTTGCCGGCCTCGGCTGCGTTAGCGAGCACCCCCGCGAGGGCGGTAGCGTCATAGGCAAGCGTGGCGAGCGGTGCCGCGGCAATTCCGTAGGTTTGTTCGTAGCGGGCAAAGAACTCACGCCGCGGGATCGGATCAGGTGCCGCAAACCAGCCGCCAATCAGGGCCGGCTCGGAGGCCAGCGCAGGATCATCCCATTGCCCAGTGCCTAACAAACGCACTGCGGGCAGGCCGACATCATAGAATGGGAACAACGCGGCTACGGCGCGAAGGCGCTCTCCGCCGTCAGGAATAATCACCGCGTCGAACTGTACGTCGCCGATGGTGTCGAGGGACTCCAGCCTGGCAAGAGCGCGCCGAGAAACCTCGTCATTACGCTCCTCAAGTGCCTTGCGCTGAGCCTGCAAGGCCGCGCTGCGTGCATCATAGTTTGCCAGCTGCCGGACGATCTCGCTCACGGAGGCAGCATCGCGGGCGTACAGCTCGACCTGGGTCAGACCGCCTCCGGCGCGCTGCACACTGTCCCGATAGCTAGATACGACTCGGCGCCCATATTCGGTATCCGGAGCCATCGCTGCAAAACGCCGGAGACCTTGCCCAGCAGCGTAATCGACCACCCTGCGCACCTGGTCACCAGGCAAGAACCCCATGATGTAGACACCCGGTCGTGCCACATTTCGGTCCGTCGAGAACGCCACGACGTCCACACCGGCGGCGAGCGCGCGCGGTGCCACCGCAGCTACCGAAGCAGAAAAGAACGGGCCGAGAATCAGATCGGCACCCTCGAACAGCACCGAATCGGCCGCCGCTACAGCGCCCTCGACGGTGCCCAGCGTATCGCGGGGCAAAAGGAGCAGACGTTCGCTGTCCAGATCGAAGAGGGCGAGCTGGGCAGCATTCAGTAAGGCACGGCCGATTGCTGCATCCGGTCCTGACATCGGCAGCAGCAAGCCGACGCGCACCTGTTCTTGATAGCCCGGGGGCGGTATCAACTGGAGCGGGTCCGGAGCGGCGGGATCGATTTCGGGCGCTGGTTCAGGCGCTGGCGCTGCAGACGGCTGTCCCACCTCCTGCGCGGCCACAGCCGCAGGCTGGGGTGCAGGCGCAGCAGTCGGTGCGGGCTCAGGCGGCGAGGCCGCGACCAACGGCCGATTGCCGAGGTCGGTCGTTTCGCAGCCAGCCAAGAGCGCTATGCTCAGGAAGAGCGGTAGCGTGCGCCGGAAGGCAAGATTGAGGAACAGCCGGTGGGACACAAGGACAGTCGCCAGATACCGCGAGCCGGGGAAAAGGAGGCTAGCCGTAGCCTGGACGGAAGTAAACCGGGCGACCTTGCGGGATTGATGGTGGTCGCGACACCCATTGGCAACCTGGGGGATATGGGGGTGCGGGCGGAACGAGTGCTCCGATCGGCTGACTTGATCGCTTGTGAAGACACCCGGGTTACGGGTCGGCTGCTGTCGCATTTGAATATCGGTACCAAGAAGATCGCCTATCACGACCACAATGCGGACCAGGTTCGGCCACGGATTATCGAACGCCTGAAAGCGGGCGAAACTGTGGTCCTGGTATCCGATGCAGGTACGCCACTGATCAGCGATCCTGGCCTCAAACTCGTGCGTAGCGCAATCGATGCTGGGCTGCCGGTCTCAACCGTGCCGGGGCCCTCAGCACTGCTGGCGGCCTTGGTTCTTTCCGGCCTGCCCACCGACCGCTTCTTGTTTGCCGGTTTCCTGCCGTCGCGCAAAGCAGCGCGCCGACACGCGCTGGATGAATGTGCCGCTATTTCCGCCACCCTAGTGTTTTATGAAAGCGCGCGCCGCTTACCCGACGCGCTGGCAGACATGGCGGCAGTACTCGGCGATCGGCCCGCCGCCGTTGCGCGTGAGATGACCAAGCTACACGAAGAGGTCCGCCGTGACAGCCTTATGGGCTTGGCGGCGCATTATGCAGAGGTCGGGGCGCCCAAAGGCGAGGTCGTGGTCGTGACCGGCCCGCCGCTCGAACGCGAAGCTCCGACGGAGGCGGCCCTAAAGGCCCGCCTGTCAGCTATGCTCAACGCAGGTTCAGGCGTGCGGGATGCGGCAACGGTCCTTGCGCGGGAGACCGGCCTGCCGCGCCGTGACCTCTATCGCTTGGCATTGGACCTGTCGTCTGACAATGACTGACCGACAGGGGGCAGAACGTTGGGGGCGGTTTGCCGAGGGGTTGGCCGTTTGGTCGCTCCGTCTGCGAGGCTACAGGGTACTCGATCGGCGCTTCCGCACGCCGGCGGGCGAGATCGATATCGTCGCCCGCCGTGGGGCGATCACGGCGTTCATTGAAGTCAAGGCGCGCCGTGATCTTGCAGCCGCGGCAGAGGCCGTATCGAACCGCCAGAAACGCCGGCTAATTGATGCTGCTGCGCACTGGCTGGCGCGAGATGCAATGACCCGGGATGTCCGCTTCGATGCGATTTTGGTCGTGCCATGGCGGGTGCCACGCCATATTCCCGACGCCTTCCGCGCCGATAGTTAGATGCCTAGAATACGAACCGGGATGCCCGTGATTCCATTGCAAGATCGCCTCGCCCCTTTGCTGGTTGCCTTCGTTGCCCTGTGGCTAAGCGGGTGCACCGCCGTTGGCGTGGCCGCAGGTGCGGGCGCTACAGCCAGCACTGCGGCCATGCAGGAGCGCGGAATCTCCGGTGCCGCGCATGACGCAGCCGTTTATGCGCGCGTGAATGGTCTGCTGATTGACGATGACCTCTCGCTCTACAGCAAGATCGGGATTGATGTGGTCGAAGGCCGGGTCTTGTTGACCGGTGTGGTGCCTGACGCGGATGCCCGGATTCGCGCGGTCCGGCTCGCATGGCAAGCAGAGGGCGTGCGCGAAATCATCAACGAGATCGTTATAGACCGAGCTGACAGCGCAAGAGGAGCCAAAGACGCTTGGATCACTGCGCAGTTGGCGGGGCGGTTGCTGTTTGATCAGGAGATTTCGTCGATCAACTACAGCGTCGATACCGTCCGTGGGGTCGTCTATCTGATGGGCGTGGCGCAAGACCAGATAGAGCTCGATAGGGTGGTCCGCCATGCACGGGACGTACGTTTCGTAAACCGTGTCGTCAATTATGTGCGGCTGCGAAGCGACCCGCGGCGGACACGGTGACGCTCTGTGTCAGGCGATAGCAACCGCAACGACACAGCACCACCGTGCGGACCCTTAGGTGCTGGAAGGCGCGCTGCTCTGGAGAGTTTGCGTGCGGCAGGAGCCACAGCCGATGACGCGTTGGACCTCGGCGGCTGCGCACTAGCCCTGGGCGCACTAGATCGTCCAGGCGTCGCCTTGGATCGGTACGCTGCACACCTTGACAGCCTCGCGGTCGAAACTGCGGCGGAAGCGGGGCGGCTTGGCCTCGCAGATCAGGCCGCGTCGGACCGGCTGGCGCAGGCCCTACAGACGGTGCTGTGTGGTCACTATGGCTACACGGGAGACGACCAAACCTATGACGACCAGCAGAATGCGAATCTCTTGCGGGTCATCGACCGTCGCCGCGGCCTTCCGGTGGCGCTGGGCATTCTCTTCATTCATGCCGCGCGCGGCATGGGGTGTCACGCTGCCGGGCTGAATTTCCCGGGTCATTTCGTGATTCGACTCGACAGCGGGGGGCAACGCGCCATCGTCGATCCGTTCAACGGTGGCAAGCTGATCGAAGCACACGGGCTGCGAGATATGCTCAAGACGATGGTGGGCAACGAGGCAGAGCTGGATCCTGGCCTCGTGGCGGAGGTCAGTGATCGTCAGGTCTTGTTGCGGCTGCAGAACAACATCAAGACGCGCTTTTTGCGTTCGGGTGACTTGACCAGGGCGCTGGAGATCCTTGAGCGCATGCTTCTTTTGGCCCCCCTCGAAACTGACCTCTGGCGCGAAGCAGGAATCCTCGACGCTCGGCTGGGAAACCTGTTGTCAGCAGTAGATCGGCTCGAACGTTATATGGCTACTGCGACCGACGAGCGCGGCCGCTACCGAACCTCTATGCTGATCCAGGAGTTGCGCAACAGGTTGCATTGACCGCTACCGCGCCGGGCCAATGGAAAGGAGCCCTCATGAGCCTCGCCGTCGCCATTCAGATGGATCCGATTGAGAGCATCGACATTGATGCCGACAGCACCTTTGCGCTGGCGCTGGAAGCGCAAAAGCGCGGCCATGCTCTCTTCCATTACCTACCTCAAGACCTGGTGTTTCGTGAGGATAGAGTCCGTGCCGCCGCCAGCCCCCTGCAAGTGCGTCGTGAGCCAGGCAACCACTTCACCTATGGCGCGCGCGAGTCTCTCGACCTAGCAGGCGTCGATGTGGTGCTGATGCGGCAAGATCCGCCGTTTGACATGGCCTATATCACCGCAACGCATTTACTGGAGCATGTGCACCCAGAAACGCTCGTCGTGAATGACCCGGTCCATGTCCGCAACGCGCCCGAAAAACTGTTCGTCACGCATTTCTCAGAGCTGATGCCGCCGACTCTGATCACCTCATCGCGCGAGGAGATCGATGCGTTCCGGCGCGAACATGGCAGCATCATCCTAAAACCGCTCTTCGGCAATGGCGGTGCCGGCGTTTTTCACATTACGCCAGAAGACGAGAACATGAACGCGCTGCTGGAACTCTTCACCGAACTGTATCGCGAACCTATCATTGCGCAACTCTACCTTCCCGATGTGCGAGCCGGTGACAAACGGATTATCCTCGTCGATGGTGAAGCCGCCGGGGCCGTGAACCGTGTCCCGGCAGACGGCGAGGCTCGGTCAAACATGCATGTTGGCGGGCGCGCAGAGAAAGCCGAGCTCACTCCGAGAGACATAGAGATTTGTGAGGCCATAGGCCCAGCCCTCCGCGAGCGAGGCATGATCTTCGTCGGCATTGATGTGATCGGGGACTTCCTGACCGAGATCAACGTGACATCACCGACAGGCCTGCAAGAGATCGATCGCTTCGACGACGTCAATCTCGAAGCTCAGATCTGGGACGCGATTGAAGCGAAGGTAGCCAGCGCGCCGGACCGGCACAGCGCCTGAACAGGCTGCACTAAATCGAATATCCGAACTCTTCGATGAACGGTTCAAGGGCTGCGGCATCGGGCGCCAACCACGCCTGATAGCGCCGCCAGCGGCCTTTCGCCCGGGAATGCAGAGGCGCAGCCACCGCAGCGTAACTGGGCGTTGAGATCGACCGCCCAGCGATTTGCTCACGGTATTGAAGTATGGCTGGATCCCACGTCTCGCCGGTGAAGGTGACCAACCGCCGGGCGGTGCCGGCAAAGTCTTCGATGAGATCCTCGTAGCGGTACTCAATCCACGGCAGCGTCACCACGGCCCGATAATGCTGCCATAGGGACATCACCTCGCAGTAAAGCGCGACGGTATCTGCCCGGTTGAGAAAGGCCGCCATGGCGTCGTTAATCCGGAAGTCTTGCATGAAACAGCTCAGCACCACATCACGTGGATCGCGTAGGGCGACTATGACGCGAGCGTCCGGAAACAGCAGGTTTATCAGACCGATATCGACGAGGTTGAGAGGCAGCTTGTCGACCACCCGCCGCCCTGACAGCCCACCGGTCACGGCCTCTGCAGCGGCCAGGAAACGTGCCCGGCAGGCGTTAATTGCCTCTGCGGAGAGATCGGCTAGGCAATCCGGCAAGGACAGCGGCAGACCGGTGAGTGCGGTCCAATCCGCCTTTACTGCCTCGAGGGGGCTGTGCTCCCCTGTCGTGGCCAAACGCGGATGCGCAGCAAGGACCTGCTCGGCAAGCGTTGTACCCGATCGCGGGAACCCCACGAAGAAGATGGGCCTTGCACCTTGGTCGACGCCGATCTGCTGGATAGCGAATTCAGATATGCGTTGGGTATTGAACCAGCTCCGGCATGCCGCAGCGTAGGCCATGAAGCGCTTCGCGTTGTGGCGACCACCGTCTTCATCGCGATGCAGGCTGTTCGCCTTCGAGAAAGCGTCGATTGCGGTATCCGGCTGATCCAGCCGGTCCAACACCTGTCCCAGCTCGGTCCAAACTGCGGCCTGTTGCAGCCGGGCCTTGCCGGGTGGACCAAGAACTGTTTGTCCCGATGTTGATAGCGCTTTACGAAGCGCTGCCTCTGCTGCATCCAGATTTCCAGCCCGGCGCAGAAGCCGGCCATTCAGCGTCAAAAGAGCCAAGTCTTCCGGGTAGCGCGAGAGAAGGTCATCGCAAACCTGCGCTGCCTCCTCGGTCCTATTTAGCAACTCCAACAGGCTGGCCTGAGAAAACTGGGCCCGGTCGGTGGCTGAACTGCCGACTGGCAGAGTTTTGATAAGCCGACGATAGAGGGCCTCGGCCTCCTCCAACCGGTCTTCCTCAAGCCGGGTCACGGCAAGGTTGTTGAGGATCGCTGGGTTGTCGGGATCAATCACCAGGCCGTTCTCGTAGGCTACGGCCGCCCGGCGGTGGGCAGCCAGCTTGCGCAACCCATCTCCGATCACGCCCCAGTCCCGCGCGCTTTTTGCAGTTGCCATTGCCGCGTCGAGATGGGCCCGAGACGCCGGGGTATCGCCGAGCATGCGCGCCGCCTCCGCCAAGCCGGCTCGCGCAATGACATCGTTTGGATCAGCCTCCAAGACTACGGCATAGCGACGCGCCGCTTCCTGCGGATCGCCGAGCGACAGCGACAGACCCGCACGCCGCCTCAGGAGGTCAGCGTTATCTGGATCGGAGGAGAGCGCCTGATCCAGCTGCGCCGCGGCGACACCGTAGCGGCCAGCCAGCTCATGGGTCCGAACTTGCTCGAGAAGCGCCGAGTACTGCGGCGCGCTCCCGGCCACGGGGTTAACCCGGTTCGTAGCCGAACGCTTCGGCGTACGGCGCGAGCAGCGGCATCACCGGGTCCAGAAGGCCCTTATAGCGCCGCCAGGTGCCGGGCGGGCCGGCGACGGGCTCTCCCAATGCATCCATCTCGGAGTCGCGGTCCACACCCAAATCCTGCAGCAGCTGCTGAATCGACCTACGGGGATCAGCGAATAGTGCTTCGTAACGCACCTCGTGCACCCGCAACCGCAGTAACGGTGCATAGTGCCGCCACAGGCCCATGACGTTGTCGTAAAGTGCTGCTGCGTGCTGCAAGTCGGCGAAATTCGCCGTCGCATCGCTGGGCCGAAACCGGGTGAAAAAACAGTTGAGCACGACGTCGCGCGGATCACGCATGAGCAGCACGACCCTCGCCGACGGTAAGACGGCGTTGACGAAACCAAGATCCGCAATATTGAGAGGCTGGGGATCTACCGCCGTGCCCTCACCCGCCGCCTCCATGAATGCACTCCGGCATGCCGACGCAATCTCGGGCGTCAGCGCATCCAATCGGGCCGGATAATCTGGCCCGTCCCCGGTCTCCGCATTGAGTCGCGCAAGTGCTGCCGCCAAAGGCGCACGCTCCGCACCAACGTTCAAGCCAGCATGCCGTGTCAAGGCGCCCGTAATCTCAACTTCCCCGGAACACGGAAAGCCGGCGAGGAAGATGGGGCCATCGCTCCCGGCAGCCGAACCGCCGATATCTGCCAGTTCAGCCAGGCGGTCAGACGAAAAATAGTCTCGGCAGGCACGGACCCTGGCTATGAAGAGTTCCGGCTGTGAGGCCTGGTATCCTGGCGTCGCTGCCCGGCGGCGGTTGCCCTCCTCGAATGCTTCAAAAGCCAACCATGGCTTGTCGAGGGCATCGTATACCTGCCCAAGCTCGAACATGGCCTCGATGAGCGAGACCTCGGGCATGGTATCGCTGACAAGCTTCTTTAATTGATCCAGCGCCTCATCGAGCCGTCCGCGGCGACGCATCAACTGCGCCTCCAGCACCCGACCAGGCAAATGCCCCGGCGCGGCCTCCAGCAGTCGGCCAACCGCAGCCTCGGCATCCTCAATTCGGTCCTGGGCAGCCCGGAGATTGCCGAGGTTCCATAGGGCTTCGGCATTATCCGGCGCCGAGGCGACGGCGCGCTCCAGCATGTCGCCAGCCTCTTCGGTGCGGCCTGACACCTGAAGAAGAGCTCCCAGGTTCACAAGCGCGCCTGTGTGCTCCGGGGTCCGCGCCAGCGTTTCGCGATAGACGCGCTCGGCATCAATGACCTTGCCTTGTGACTGCAGGGCACAACCAAGATTGAAGCGCGCCTCGGAGAAATCAGGATCAATCGCCAGGGCATTGCCGAAACTTTCAGCCGCCTCACCAGCGCGTCCCGACGCCATTTGGGCGTTGCCCAGACTGTTGTGGTAGCGCGGCTGCCTTCCGTCGAGGCGGACTGCTCGACTTGTCAGGGCGAGACCATCCGTCGCGCGGCCACGTTGAAGCGATAGGACCCCTGCCAAGTGGATCGCCTCTGCGCTTGCGGGGTCCTGGGCAATAATGCGGCGGTAGGCCTGCTCGGCCTCGTCAAAGCGTCCCTCCAGATGGAGTGCACGGGCCTCTTCGACAGTGAGGTCTGGGGATTCAGGGGAGTCGGTCATGTTCTGCAGCCGCTAGAGAGTCGAACCGGGAGGAAATCAGTCGATGAAGATCTCGTGCGCATAGCTTGCGCCATCGCTGATCGTGAGTTTGCGAAAGCCAAGCATCTTAGCGAGATCAAGAAAGGTGTAGTCGACGGCAACACCAAGATCGCGAAAAAGCGGCGACGCGCGTGCAACACCGGTCATCTCGGCCAGCAGCGCGCGCGCTTGAAAGAGCGTGGATATGAAGCCTTGTTCAGTAGCGACAATGAGCATCTTTTCCGCGTCAGCGCCCTTCACGAACATGACATAGCCAGGTCGGTACGGACGTTGGCTCATTTGCTGTGTGAAGCCGGTGACAAAGCCGATCCGCATGCCGCGTCCGGCATTCGGCATTGTCGGCGCACGCGCGACATATGTCTCGTTGGTGCCGGGGGGCGGATAGTAGTACCCGGCATGGCGGTCCCCACCGGCAGCCTTAGCCGCCGCGTTGGTCGCCTTTGGCTGTGTTTGTGCCAATGCAGGGACGGCCGCCAATGCGGCGAACAAAAGGACGACCAGTACACGAGTCATGCAGGGCTCCGGGGCGGTGTTCGCCGGCACTATAACCCGGCAGGCCCCCCGATCGACAGAAGGCTGGACCGCAAAGTTGCGGCGCTGTGCATGCGACGGCGCTAGACTAAGGATGTATCTACTTCAGTCACTGCCACCAGAAAGCGCATCTCTAAAGCATGGTCGCCCGCATCCTAACGGTCGCCTTTCAGGGCATCGAAGTCCGGGACATTGATGTTCAGGTGCAGATGTCCTCGGGCCTGCCCGCCTTCACCATCGTCGGGCTGCCCGACAAAGCTGTCGCAGAGAGCCGCGAGCGCGTCCGTGCCGCCCTCCACGCGCTCGGTCTGTCCCTGCCGCCGAAACGAATCACGGTGAACCTCGCCCCCGCTGATCTGCAAAAGGAAGGCAGCCATTTCGACCTGCCGATCGCCTTGGGTCTGCTTGTGGCAATGGAAGCCGTGCCAAGTGACACCATTGATGGCTATTGCGCCATTGGCGAACTGGCGCTCGATGGTAGCCTCGCGCCGGTCACCGGCGCGTTGCCAGCGGCAGTTCATGCCAACGCCGGCGACCTTGGCCTGATCTGTCCGGCCGCCCAGGGTGGCGAGGCGGCGTTTGCCGGCGAGATGGAGATCATCGCGGCGCCTACCCTGCTTTCCCTTCTCAATCACCTCAAGGGTACGCAGGTGCTGAGCCCGCCGGAGCCGAAGCTGGCCGAGGACAACGACCCCTACCCCGATATGCGCGACATCAAGGGGCAGGAAACCGCCAAGCGGGCACTAGAAGTCGTTGCCGCCGGGGGGCACAACCTGCTGATGATCGGGCCACCGGGTTCAGGCAAGTCGATGCTGGCGGCGCGCTTGCCCGGCTTGTTGCCCCCGCTCTCTCCGCAGGAGGCACTTGAGGTCAGCATGGTCCACAGTTTGGCTGGCGCATTGAAAGACGGCGGGCTGACCCGGCAGCGGCCGTTTCGCGATCCGCATCATTCTGCGTCCGTTGCCGCTCTTGTCGGTGGCGGCATGCGGGCACGGCCCGGCGAGGTCTCGCTGGCCCACAACGGGGTGCTTTTCCTGGATGAGCTGCCGGAGTATGCCCGGCAGGTTCTGGAAGCCCTGCGCCAGCCCCTGGAGGCCGGCCATGCGACGGTCGCGCGGGCGAATGCCCACGTCACCTACCCGGCGCGGGTGCAGTTGGTTGCGGCAATGAACCCCTGTGCCTGCGGCTATCTCGGCGACGCCGGGATGGAGTGCGGTCGTGCGCCCAAATGTGCGCTCGACTACCAGTCGCGCATTTCCGGCCCCCTGTTCGACCGCATCGACCTGCATGTTGACGTGCCTGCGGTGGACGTGGCCGACCTGTCCTTGCCGCCTGCGGCCGAGGGGTCGGACGCGGTCGCCGCGCGAGTCGCGGCGGCGCGCGCGGTGCAAGCGGCGCGTTATGCAGACGTAACCGTGGGCGGCAAACAGGTACGCGTTAACGCCGAAGCAGATGGCACGCTGCTGGAAGACGTCGCCTCCCCAGACGAGGCTGGCCGCGACCTGCTTATGCATGCAGCCGAGCGCATGCGCCTGTCTGCGCGCGGCTATCACAGGGTGCTGCGGGTGGCCCGAACCTTGGCGGACTTGTCCGGGCGGGATGCAGTTAGCCGCCTGCACATCGCTGAGGCGCTCAGCTACCGCCGTATTGCGCCGGGCCGCGGGCTCACGGCGCAGATGGGTTAGCTATCCTGTCGCCAACATCGGCCCTAGGCGACGGCCTCCAAAGATATGGAAATGCAGGTGGGGGACCTCTTGGCCGCCGTTTGTCCCCACATTCACCAAAGTGCGGTAGCCTTCCTTGGCAACGCCGAGTTGCCGGGCAACCTCACCCACGGCACGGATCAATGCGGTGATCTCGTCGCTCGACGCATTGGCCGAGAAATCCTCCATCGAGATGTACTTCCCCTTCGGGATCACCAGGACATGGATTGGCGCCTTGGGATTGATGTCGTGGAAGGCGAGCGTGTGGTCGTCTTCATAGACTTTGTGGCAAGGAATCTCACCCCGAAGGATCTTGGCGAAGACATTCTCGTCGTCATAGGCCATCGGCCTTACCCCTTCTTTGTCCCACGCGTCTTTGTGTTGGAGGCGCGGCAACTGCGGGTCTTTCGGGCCTTCTTCTCGACAATGCCGGAGACGCCTTCGCGCGAGGCCAGTGCCGCCCAGACTTCCTGAGGCTTCACGCCAGCATCGGCCCACGCGACCAGTAAGTGATAGAGCAGGTCGGCACTCTCCTGGGCTAGAGCAGCGCGATCGCCACGCACCAGCTCGATCACCGCCTCAGTCGCTTCCTCGCCAAGCTTCTGGGCGATCTTCGGCGTACCCCGCTCGAACAATTTGGCCGTATAAGATTCGTCCGGGTTTGCTCCCCGCCGCGCCTCGATTGTCTCGTAGAGCGCCTCCAGTAGGGTCGCGTCGAATTGCTTCTTGGCCATCGCTGCCGCCCCTCCTAAGCCGCCGATTCCAGGCGCACCGGGACGCCGCCGTCACGCATTGCCTGTTTCGCCTCGCGCACCGAATGGGTACCAAAATGAAAGATCGACGCGGCCAGCACCGCTGCAGCGTGGCCCTCAGTGGCGGCTTCCGCCAAATGATTGAGCGTGCCGGCACCTCCAGACGCGATCACCGGAATAGCGACTGCGTCCGCTACCTCTCGCGTCAGTGCGATATCGAAACCAGCCTTTGTGCCGTCGCGGTCCATCGAGGTCAGCAGGATTTCGCCTGCGCCGAGATCGGCCATCCGCCGCCCCCAGTCGATGGCATCGAGGCCGGTTTCCCGACGGCCGCCGTGGGTGAAAACCTCCCAACGCCGCTCCCCGATCCGTTTGGCGTCGATGGCGACGACGATGCATTGGGTGCCAAACTTGCGCGATGCCTCGCCAACCAGTTCCGGCGTCGCGACGGCGGCGGTGTTGATCGACACCTTGTCGGCACCCGCCAACAGCAGCGCGCGGATATCCTCAACCTTGCGCACACCGCCGCCCACCGTGAGCGGCATGAAACACACCTCGGCCGTTCGCCGGACAACGTCAAAGATGATATCGCGGTTCTCATGGCTGGCGGTGATGTCCAAGAAGCAGAGTTCGTCAGCTCCTTCCGCATCGTAGACACGGGCCTGTTCCACGGGATCGCCGGCATCCACGAGGTCAACAAAGTTCACGCCCTTGACCACGCGGCCGTCCTTGACGTCCAGGCAAGGAATGATCCGTGTCTTCAGCATCGTCAGGTATCGCCTGCCGCGATGTCGACCGCCCGCTTAGGATCGATGCGGCCGTCATAGAGGGCACGGCCTGCAATCACCCCTGCTATGCCTGCCTCTTCGTGGCCTTTGAGCTCGACCAAATCGTCGAGCGAGGACAACCCACCTGACGCGATCACTGGCGTGGTCAACGCCCAAGCCAAGTCTACGGTCGCCTCGATGTTGAGCCCGACCATCGCGCCGTCGCGGTTGACGTCCGTGTAGACAATTGCTGCGACGCCCGCGTCCTCGAATCGCAAGGCCAGGTCGAGCGCACGCACCTCTGACGTCTCGGCCCAGCCCTGAACGGCGACCTTTCCTTCCCGGGCGTCAATGCCGACGACAATGCGCTCCGGGAAGTGCTTGCAGGCCTCGCGAACCAGATCGGGATCACGCAACGCCGCAGTACCCAAGATTACCCGGTTTACGCCGGCACCCAGCCAGTGCTCAATGGTGGCCATATCACGAATGCCGCCACCCAGCTGCACCGGGACGTCAACGGCGCCCAGAATCCCGGCGACGGCGGCATCGTTGACGGGGCGCCCCTCGAAGGCGCCGTTGAGATCGACGACATGCAACCAGTCAAAGCCAGCTTCGGCGAACTCACGGCCCTGTTCAGCCGGATCAACGTTATAGACGGTCACTTCCGCCATATCGCCGCGCAGCAGACGCACACAACTACCGTCTTTCAGGTCGATGGCGGGAAACACGATCATTTCGGGGCCTGATCCAAGAGTTTGTAGTAGAAACCGCCTCCGATCTCCTTGCCGTCGACCATGGCATAGTGCGGGTGATGGCCCCACTTCACAAATCCCATGGATTCGTACAGGGCGATGGCGGCGCGCTGGGTGTCACGTACATCTAGGTTCAGAACGCGAAATCCTTTGGCGCGGGCAGATGTCTCGATCGATTCAGTGAGCATGCGGGCCAACCCATGCCCGCGCGCCCAGGGGGCGACGAAAGCGCTGGTTAGTTGACAGGCAAAACCCTGAGCCTCGTTGTTCTTGGGGTTTCTGTAGAGTTGCCCGGAACCACAAATCGTGCCGTTCAGGCGCGCGACATGGAGCTCACGCTCGGGTACAAGCAAGACCCCGCGCCAGTAACGCTCTAGCGTATCGCGCGGTGGCGGCTTGACCCAGCCGAACCCGCCGCCATCAAGGATCGCACCTTCGGTTGCCTCACAAAGGTCACTGAGATCCTGGTCGGATAACTCCTCCAAGCGCTCCACGCCAAGGGTCGGGCTGACCTCATCCATAAGTTCAGGGCCGCCAACGGAGAAAGCTGCCGATCAGGCGCAGACCGGCTGCCTGGCTCTTCTCGGGATGAAACTGTGTCCCGGCCATGTTATCGCGCGCCACGGCGGCCGTCAGGGGACCACCGTAATCCACAGTCGCCACGGCATCCGCGGGATTGGCGCACTCGAAACGATAGCTGTGGACGAAATACATGTGGGTCCCTGGCGCGAGGTCCTCGAAAACCGGGTGCTTCGTCTCGCCAAGGGCAAGATCGTTCCATCCCATGTGAGGAACCTTAAGGGTGGGGTCCGCCGGTCGCAACGGCACCACTGCGCCGGAAATCCATCCCAAACCTGGGTGTTCGCCATGCTCGCGCCCCACGTCCGCCATCAGCTGCATCCCAACGCAAATGCCGAGAAAGGGGCGGGCATCCTCACGCACCACGCGGGTCAGCGCGTCGACCATCCCTGGCAGGGCCGATAGACCGGCCATGCAGTCAGCGAACGCGCCAACACCGGGCAGTACGATGTGTGAGGCCTTGCGCAATTCATCAGGCTCCGCTGTGACTACAACTGAGCCTGCGCCGATATCCGTTAGCGTCCGCTCGAAAGCCTTGGCAGCAGATCTCAGGTTGCCGGAGCCATAATCGATGATGGCGGCGCGGATCACGTTCCTCCACCTCCCGGTGCCGGTCGCCAGCCAGCATTATCTCGGTCTCTGCCCAGCCGCGGACCAAAGGGATCAGGCCAAGCTGAATTCCAGCCGCCCAGCGCGGTCCCTGGCTGGGAATCAACGATCCGCCTGTTTGCAAACAACTCGGGCTGCTCATCCATGAGCCGTTGTGCGGCGCTATCCGGATCGCTGGCGCCGACGACCGCAACCTCATCGCACCCAGCGCGCGCCAACGACCACCGGCGCAGATCGTGGCCGGTGAGCCCTAGGACAAGGGCTGCCGCCGCGGAAAACAGGACCATGAGGCCCTGCCCTATCGCGAGGGCCTGCAATGCTGCGCTAGCCGCAAAACTCACCGCAACCAGAAGCGCCGCGACGATCCACATCCGATGCCACAGCGCCCAAAACACGGGCACGATGGCTGCAGGCCAGCAGAATCCCTCGGGGATCAGCTTTAGGTCTCGATCCGGGGCGGTGGCGCTTGGCCGCACATGGGCGGTATAGATGCGCATGGTCGTGCCTACAGGGAACCGGCCAGCGTGCCTTTGGTTGACGGTACGGTGTTGCCACGTCGCGGGTCCGGCTCTACTGCTTCGCGTAGAGCCCGGGCAAGGCCCTTGAAACAAGCCTCTGCGATGTGGTGGTTGTTGTCCCCATAGAGCGCCTCGACATGCAGGGTGAGGCCAGCCGACTGCGCAAACGCATGAAACCATTCGCGCACCAGTTCGCTGTCCAGCCCCCCAATCCTGGGCGTATTGAAGCGCACGTTCCATACTAGGAAGGGCCGGTTGGAACAATCGACCACCACACGGGCCAGCGCTTCGTCCATCGGACTCAGCGCCGAGCCGTAACGGCGTATGCCCCGACGCTCCCCAAGTGCGTCGCGAACGGCCTCACCCAGCGCAAGGCCGCAATCCTCTGCTGTGTGGTGGGCATCAATCTCGAGATCGCCCTTCGCGCGCAATGCAATGTCGATCAATCCGTGGCGCGACAACTGGTCGAGCATATGGTCCAGAAACCCGATGCCCGTGTCGATGTCGCTCTCACCCGTTCCATCGAGATTGACGGAGACGGCGATGTCGGTTTCTTGCGTCTTGCGGGCGACGCTGGCCTGGCGCATGGCTTTAGTCCTCGATGCGGGCGCCGGGGCGCCTAGACGGGACCGACTTGTTTAGCAGGCAGACCACAGGCTTGCCAGCGGCGCGGTCTTGACCGCGAACCTTGTCGCGCCAACATGGACAGCCTCAGGAGCGTAGCCCGCACCCATCAAGCTTCTCGGACAGAACATGACCTCATCTGACAGCGCGGCTTGGCACGGCACGACCATCCTTTCGGTCCGCAAAGGAGACACTGTGGTTGTCGCCGGCGACGGCCAAGTTTCTTTCGGTCCGACCGTAATAAAGTCCGGTGCCCGCAAGGTGCGGCGCCTCGGCGATGATGGCGGGGTCTTGGTCGGCTTCGCTGGTGCGACGGCCGACGCCTTTACTCTGTTTGAGCGGCTGGAAGGCAAGCTTGAGCAGTATCCCCGGCAGCTCACGCGGGCCTGTGTCGAGCTTGCCAAAGATTGGCGAACCGACCGCTACTTACGCCGGCTTGAGGCGATGATGGCGGTCGCCGATTCCAAGGTGAGCCTCGTGCTGAGCGGCACCGGTGATGTGCTAGAACCCGACGACGGCCTGATCGGTATCGGTTCCGGTGGAAGCTACGCCTTGGCAGCTGCCCGTGCGCTAGCTGACCGCGACGATATGTCCGCCGAAGATATTGCCCGCCGCGCAATGGGGATTGCCGCCGACATTTGCGTCTATACCAATCACGAGATCACGGTCGAAACCCTGTGACGAATTTCAGCCCCCGCGAGATTGTCCACGAACTGGACCGATTCATCGTTGGTCAGGACGACGCCAAGCGCGCCGTCGCCATAGCCTTGCGCAACCGCTGGCGCCGCCAGCAGCTTCCAGAGGAGCTGCGGGAAGAGGTGCTGCCTAAGAACATTCTGATGATCGGGCCGACCGGTGTAGGCAAGACGGAGATCGCTCGACGGCTGGCGCGGCTAGCTCAGGCGCCGTTCATTAAGGTGGAAGCCACCAAGTTCACAGAGGTGGGCTATGTCGGGCGCGACGTAGAACAGATAGTGCGCGATTTGGTCGAAGCGGCGATCGCGATGACCCGCGAGCGGATGCGCCGGGAAGTGCGGGCCCGCGCCGAGCTTCATGCCGAGGACCGGGTGATCGACGCCCTTGTCGGCGAGAAGGCATCCGAGGAGACCCGGCAGAAGTTCCGAAAACTGTTGCGCGAGGGCAAGCTCGACGACAAAGAGATTGATGTCTCGGTTGCCGATGGCCCCCAGTTCAATCTGCCAACTTTCGACATGCCCGGCATGCCGGGCGCACAGATGGGGATGCTCGACCTCAATGACATCCTAGGCAAGGCCATGGGCGGTCGTGAGAAATCCCGCAGAATGACCGTGGCTGAGGCCCATGACGTGCTGGTCGGACAGGAGAGCGATAAACTCCTCGACGAGGAGCGGGTGGTGCGAGAGTCGATTTCCAGCGTGGAGAACAACGGCATCGTCTTCCTCGACGAAATCGACAAAATCTGCGCCCGCGCAGACCGACATGGTGCAGACGTGAGCCGTGAGGGCGTACAGCGAGATTTGTTACCGTTAATCGAAGGCACGACTGTCGCGACAAAACACGGTGCGGTAAAGACCGACCATATTCTGTTCGTGGCCTCGGGTGCGTTTCATCTCGCCAAACCGTCCGATCTGCTGCCAGAGCTTCAGGGTCGGTTACCAATCCGCGTCGAATTAAGGCCGTTGTCCCGTGAGGATCTGAAGCGGATCCTAGTGGAGCCTGAGGCGAGCCTGGTCACGCAGTACGTTGCCCTCATGGCAACCGAGGATGTCACGCTGCGCTTCACGGACGAGGCAATTGATGCCTTGGCGAGCCTGGCTGCGGAAATCAACGAGACGGTGGAGAATATCGGTGCACGTCGCCTCCAAACTGTATTAGAGCGCCTTCTGGAAGAAATCAGCTTCAACGCCGGCGATGGTGGCGAGAAGGAAGTAGAGATTGATGCCGCCATGGTGCACGAGCGTGTAGCGGAGCTCGCGAAAGACGCAGACCTCTCGAAATTCATCCTCTAGGCGAGGTTGCCTAATCGCTCCGAAGCTTGAGCTCAGCCAGCATTCGGCGCAAAGCATCCGGAGAAAGGCGATCGATGGATTCTGCAAGCCGATTGGCGAGTTCTGTCGCGTCGGGGCTGAGGCCGCCGGTATCGATGACCGCACGAGGGTGCGACAGTTCCGCAAGCCGGCGCAACTCATCTGCGTCATCCCAAATGAGATCGAAGTACTCGCAGACCTGATGCATCAACCCGGCGCTGGGCCGGCCACGCCGGCCGTGTTCGAGGGCCGAGAGGTAAGCGGCTGAGACCTTCAGTTCAGCAGCCATATCTTGTAGTGAAACTCCCCGGCCCGCCCGGAGGGCGCGCACCTTCACACCAAAAGGCGTCATCGATTGCGGCGCAACAGGATGTAGAGCGCACCAGTTCCGCCGTGCTGGGGGCGGGCGGGCGCCGTCGCTAGGATGCGCCGGGCGAGGTCAGGCTCGGCGAGCCATTCTGGTACCGAAGCCCTCAGAACGCCGGTGCGTTGCGGCCGGCCGAAATCATCAGGCGCGCTGCGTGCTCCCTTGCCAGTGATGACAAGCACGCACCGGTGACCGGCCGATTGGCTGTCACGGATGTAAGCGGCGAGCGCATGGTGTGCCTCTTCGCGATTGAGCCCATGCAAATCGAGCCGCGAATCAATCGGCAATTGGCCCCTTCGGAGCCGGTCGGCCGTGCGGCGATCAAGGCCGGGCATCCGGCCCCGTTCCACTGGTCCCGGAAGCGTCGCGGTTGACGCTGATGTCCGAGACCTCGGCGGAGGCATGGAATCGATTGTCTTCTTGTTCGGTGGGGCCTCGCGGCCCGAAGACGCTACTTCTGGTGCCTGGCGACGCTTGCGCAAAGGGGATACATCCCGGGTGACCCGGTCCCAAAGCGCCGCGTCATCATCTTTTCCCCCAGGCATGGCCGCTTCAGTCCTCTTCAATCAAAACAATATGCAACTGCCGTGGGCCATGCACGCCCAACTCGATGGTTTGTTCAATGTCGGCTGTTCGCGATGGACCGGTGACCATCATGACATTACGCGGCATAAAACCACTGTGGTCTTCTGCGCGCTGCCGTAAGCGGTCCCAGGCATCCTCGTAGGCGCCAACAATATCGCCATGGCGAATCACGACGATGCACGAATCTCCCAGGAGGTTCAGCGTCGTGGGAGTCTCCGGGCCCGAGAGCATCATGAGGGTCCCTGTTTCAGCCACGCCAGCAAAGGCGTGGGTAAGTGTCACTTCATCGGTCGCGCCGGCCGGGCCGCGACGAAGCTGCAGCAAGGGCTGGCTGTCCCAGGGCATCGCATCAATCCGCGGATCAGGGGCGGCAGCGAGGCCAGTGGGAAGATTGTTGTCGGCCAGGAACTCGGCGACCGCACGCGGCACATCATCCACGGATGCGACCCGGTCGACCGAAGCGAATTCCCTCTCAGCCATGGTGACAAACCGATCGACGGCCGCCGCACCGGAGTCTCTTGACCGCGCCGGCAATGAGTGGCGGGGATGTTTCGAGAGCCTTGCCTCGACCGCGGTAAGCGCCTCTCCCTGGAGCGGCCCTCGCCGCAGGGATCTGCGGATGCCAGCGAGAGTGGCCTCACGGCTGCTCATGATTAGGCCCTCTCACGGTCGCGCCATTGCGCCATGAATGTATCGCCTTCAGGCGCTGGAAAATCGCGATGGCGTGTCCAGCCACCTGCAAAGGGGAGCGAGTGCAAGCGTCCCTGTTTCCCGCCAAGCCGCGCCAGTGCCCTTGTGGCAACGCGCGTTGCCCAACGATAAAGGCGCGGCCGGCGCGCGAAGGCGGCCCAAAAACGCAGTGCGAATCGGGCCGATGCCGGCGACAGATGCCGCTCGAACTCCCTTTCCCGCCAATGCCGCATCATCTTTGGCAGCGGGATTTTCATCGGACAGACCTCCGCACATTTCCCGCAAAAGGTCGATGCGTTTGGCAGGTGGCCCGCTGCGTCGACTCCGATGAGCGATGGAGTCAGTACCGACCCCATTGGTCCTGGATAGACCCAGCCATAGCTGTGTCCTCCGACCGCACCATAGACGGGGCAGTGGTTCATACATGCGGCGCAGCGTATGCAGCGCAGCATGTCCTGAAACTCGGTGCCGAGCATGCTACTACGACCGTTATCTAACAGGACCACGTGATACTCCTCCGGCCCGTCGGTATCCATGGCGCGGCGGGGCCCTGTGGAGAAGGTCGTGTAGGTAGAGAAGTCTTGTCCGGTCGCTGACCGCGCAAGGAGGCGAAGAATTGACATGCAGTCTTCAAGAGTCGGCACAACCTTCTCGAGACTCGCGAGCACGACATGGACCCGCGGCAAGGTCTGGGTCAGATCGCCATTTCCCTCGTTTGTGACAATCACCGAACTGCCCGTCTCTGCGATCAGGAAATTCGCGCCTGTAATGCCGACATCCGCCGAGAGGAATTGACCGCGCAGTACATCGCGGGCCTCATCCACCAGCTCCTTTCGTTCGCGCAGTAGGCGCGTCTTGCCATAGACCGCGTGATGTTCCAGGAAGCTCTGCGCCCACTGCTCTTTATTCAGATGGAACGCGGGCGCAATGATGTGACTGGGTGGCTCATTGCGGAGTTGGATGATGTACTCACCCAGATCGGTCTCGATCGGCTGTATGCCGTTCGCCTCAAGATGGGCGTTGATCCCCATCTCCTCGCCGATCATCGACTTTCCCTTTGTGACCGTCCGCGCGCCGGCCTTCTGGCAAATCTCAAGCACGGCCGCGCGTGCCTCGATCGCGTCAGCGCACCAGTGCAGATGGCCCCCAGAGGCCACGACATTGCGCTCAAAGGCCTCAAGATAAAAATCAAGGTTGGCGAGCGTGTGATTCTTGATGTCTCGGGCGACGTCACGTAGCGATTCGAACTCCGGTAAGCTGTCGACCGCCTGCGCGCGTTTTGCTTGGAACTGGGATTTTGCCCGTCCCAGGGCACGCTGCAGGTCGTTGTCGTCAAGCGCCTTGCGGGCATTGCTCTTGAAGGCGGAACTTGTCGGCTGCATCACCAGGGTTTCCCTAGTCTGATCCAGCAATAGGCGCGGTGCCTGCTGCCGACCCGGCCAATACCTCAGCGATGTGCCGGACCTCGACCGAGGATCCCATCCGCTTGAGCTTTCCCGCGATGTTCATGAGGCAGCCGAGGTCTCCGGCAAGCAGGGTGCCGGCCCCGGTTTCGGCGATGTCCTGCGCCTTGTTGCCCACCATGCGATCCGAAATCTCGGCATACTTGACGCAAAATGTGCCACCAAAACCGCAACAAATCTCGGCGTTTGGCAGTTCTGTTAACTCCAAACCCTCGACCGCCCCGAGCAGGGCGCGCGGCTGCGCCTTGATACCAAGCTCGCGCAAGCCGGAGCATGAGTCATGATAGGTGACCCGTCCTTCGAATGTTGCCCCCGTGTCCTTCAGGCCCCGCACATCAGCAAGGAAGGAGACCAGTTCCCATGTCCGCCCGGCCAAGTCCTCGGCAAGCGCCTGTGTCTCAGGCTCGTCAGCAAACAGTTCCGGGTAGTGGTGCTTGACCATTCCGGCGCATGATCCCGAGGGTGCCACCACATAGTCGTACCCGGCGAAGGCGTCGATGACGCCACGGGCGATCGCTTTGGCGTCACGCTTGTCGCCTGAATTGTAGGCGGGCTGTCCGCAACAGGTCTGAGTCTCAGGCACCGCTACCTTGCAGCCGGCAAGCTCCAAGAGTCTCACAGCGGCGAAGCCGACGCTGGGGCGAAACAGGTCCACGAGGCAGGTAACAAACAGCCCGACGGAAGGCCCGTGTGTATTGCTCATCTGCTGGTCTTAGCGGACGGGGACTAGCTTGGAAAGCCTCACGCAGCGCTCAAAATCGCAGCGAAACCGCGCCAAACCGCACACCGAGTCGGGTTTGTGCAACTGGGGCGCTGCGCAACCGGCGTTCTGCCACCGCTGACGGAAGCAGCAGCCAGTAGCGGCCGCGGCTCTTCATCTTGCCAGCGCGCTCTTCCGCCTCCACCCCAGGGCCCCAGAAGACGTCGCCCCGTACCGGGCCACGAATAGCGCCTCCGGTGTCTTGCGCGACCATCAGGCGTCGCAGGCGCTGCGTAGGATCGATGGGGTCCTCTGCATCAAGCCAGACGGGTGCCCCAAGCGGCATGAAGCGGCGATCTATGGCTAGGCTATGTCCCGGGGTAAGCGCCACGCCCATCGCCCCGACGGGCCCTGGCCCAGAGAGTTCGCGAAAAAAAATGTAGGACGGGTTCGCCGCCATAACCTCTGCAGCTCGGTCTGGATTCGCACGCAACCAGGCGCGAATGGATTGCAGGGACACCTCCTCCCGCGAGAGCGCCCCCTCCTTAACGAGCACACGTCCGATGGCGACGTAAACGTGGCCGTTGTGGCCGTCGTAACCGATGCGCAATGTCGAGCCATCGTCGAGAGCGATCCTTCCGGAGCCTTGGATATGCAAGAAGAAGAGTGCGACCGGATCATCCACCCAGGCCACCTCGAGGCTGCGGCCGGCCAGTGCGCCGGCATCGATCGCTGCGCGATCGGCAAACGGCCTCAATCGGCCCTCTTCAACACGACCGGCGATGCGCTCTCCTTTAAGGGCGTCGCGAAATTGCCCAAGGTCGACGAGTACGAGCTCAGGCGGACGGAGATAGACTGGGACGCTCATGGCCGCACTGGGGGTGCGGCTGCCGTTCAGCTCCGGCTCGTAGTATCCGGTAAAGAGCCCATTGGCGCCCGAGTTGGCAATGGCTGCAAAAGGCCGGAAGTGCTTCTCGAAAAACGCGCGTGCCTCGCCGTCTTGCGCGGGCACATGCCGCGCAGCAGCGCAGACCGGTGCCCAATCAGCAATTGTGCCGGCGATGCCATCAGGACCGACCGTCCTTTCGGCTGGGCGCTTGGCGAAGCGGGCGCAGCTTCGCCGTAGGGCCTGAAGCGCCCCCGCTTGGCTACCCCCCTCCCAGCCCTCAAGTGATGAGAATGTCGCTGGCTGAAATTGCAGCTCGGGCGCGGGAACATCGCCCGCGCAACCGGCGAGTAGCGTAACAACGGCAGCGACGAGGGGGCGGCGCAGGGCGCTAATCGCTCTCAGTGACAACGAGGGTCCATGTCGGATCGTTGCCATCAGTATCTCGACAGAACGTCCAAAGATCGACGATCTCACTCGCGTCGTCCGGATCGCCCTCTACGACCACGCCCTCCGAGTCACGCACCACATTGATCTGCGCGCTGACGAACTCCACTTCAACAAAGGCGTTGCGGCCGCGCATCTCGGCGCTTGCGATCCGTACGGAGTTCAGGGCCTTCAGGGTGTGCTCCATCGACTCACCTGCCGCTTCGCGAGCATCAATCGCCGCGAGGAAATCAGCGAGTACATCGTCGCTGACGAGCTGGTGAAGGGTATCTCGGTCTCCAGAAGCGAAGGCGCCGATGATCATCCCAAAAGCGCTGCGAGCGCCGGCAATGAATTCCTCGGGGTCAAATCCAGGGTCGGCCAGCTTGATCTGGGTCAGCCCTGCCGCGGTGTCCTTCGATGCACCCGGGCCCGCAGCCAGAGACATCTCACGCTCGACGGCATCGACATCGATCGGCCCCGTCGGCGTGGGCGGATCGCCCGCCTCGCCATGGCCGATGCGATCACGGCGGCGCACGTGGCCTTCTGCATGCTGCTCCTCATGGCCTGTGCGGCGGCCAAGGACACTCCGCAAGCGGAATATCAGGAACGCCGCAACCGCAGCAAAAAAAACGATGTCGAGAAACTGAATACCGCCGCCCATGGTGCGATCGTCTCCTGTGTCGGCCCGTATGCCCATGCATCCGTGCCACGCCGGTGCTGCAAGGGGCTTCCGTTGCTACCGACAAATACCAACTCAATGGCTAAGTTAGAGACATAAGCCCTAGTCAGAGTCTTCTCAAGCATGGTGCCACTACTGATTTTCGCGCTGTTGATCGGCGTGCCTATCATCGAGATCGGCCTGTTTATCCAGGTTGGTGACCTAATCGGCCTTTGGGCAACGCTCGCAACTGTGGTCCTGACAGCCATCGCGGGCACGGCGCTACTGCGCCGACAGGGCCTATCAGTACTGAATCGGCTGCGCGCCACGCTTGAGCGCGACGAGCTGCCGGTCACTGAATTGTTCGATGGTGTTTGCCTCTTGGTGGCTGGCGTAGCGCTGCTGACACCCGGCTTCATGACGGACGCAGTGGGCTTCTTGCTCTTCTTGCCGCCCGTGCGAGCAGCCATCGCCCTTGCCCTCCTGCACCGGATTTCTGTGCGGATGCAAAATCACCGCCAGCCTGGTCCCCGGCCGACGGGAGAACGCGGCACGGTTATCGATGGAGATTACAAAGACCTGACTAATGGCGGCCCCTCAAACGGTAACAGCGGAGGCCGCCTCACATGATCCTCGCCCGTCATGTGCAGTCGGAATTCAACGCGGTCTTTGGAAAGACGCGCCAGGACCCCGGCATCGTCGATCCCGGCATTACCCAGGAGGGCGAGCGTCAGGCCCGAGCCCTTTCAGACAAGTTATTAAACCGGGGGATCGAGAGGATCATTTCCAGCCCGTACCGACGTGCCCTGCAGACCACAGACTTCCTAGCCGAAGCGTTGAATGTGCCCGTGTCGATCAACCCCTTTGTGCGCGAGCGGGCTGCTTTTGTCTGCGATATCGGCACACCGGCATCCGAGCTGGCGCGAGACTGGCCTCAGTACGATTTTAGTCACGTCGATGAGATCTGGTGGCCAGCGCTGGAAGAAAACGAGCACGAAGTGAAAGACCGTGCGCGACTGTTTTGCAACGAAGTGGTGTCCGCAGGGGAATGGGACACGCTCTTGGTGGTCTCCCACTGGGGCTTTATTCGGGAGATGACCGGTGAGCGCCTCGAGAACGGGGCCCTGCTTCCGTTTGACCCCCGCGCGCTCGCGGTTGTTCCGGACAAGCATCCATGATACCCGTCCCTGCGCTCGCCGGACCGTCCTGGTACCGGCGCCCATAGTTTAAGAGTTCTACCCATGGCCGAGGAAAACGGACAGGCAGCGGACGAGCTCCAGCTCCCGCCGCTGGTTGTGAATGTTCAGTACATCAAGGACCTGTCTTTTGAGGTGCCCGGGGCACCGCAGATGTTCGCGCACCTGGACGAAGCCCCCCAGGTTGCGGTCAAGGTCGACGTCGAGGCACGCCCGATCACGGACAATTCCTACGAAGTGACGTTGGAAATCGGTGCCGAGGGCACCTTCAAGGGCGAGAGGGCGTTCGTCGTCGAGCTGTCTTACGGGGGTGTATTCACGCTGAATGGCATACCGCAAGACAGGGTGCAGCCACTCATCCTAATTGAGTGCCCACGGCTGTTGTTCCCGTTTGCGCGAAACGTGGTCGCAGATATGACGCGAGAGGGCGGCTTCCCGCCTCTGATGATTGCACCAATCGATTTTGTTGCACTCTACGTCGAGAAATACGGAACGCCGCTTCCCGAGGACGATGACGGCGGCGACGACGCGGGGTAGCGTCCGCTAGCTATCGCCTGGGCCCCCCATCGCCCATAGCGGATTGCGAAGTCGTCCGACCAAGGCGGCGTGCGCCTGTGCCTCATCTTCTGTGATGCCGTGGGGGCGCGGTTCCCTGAAATCGCGTTTGGTAGGTGTCGCGCGACCTGGGTTTTGCTCCACAGCCTCTTCCCTAGCGGCGAGGTCGAGGCCCCGCTGCGCTCCACCGACGAGCTCAAGGTAAACCCGCGCGAGCAACTTCGCGTCGAGAAGCGCATTGTGTTTATCGCGCCCAGAAAGGTCGATGCCGTAGCGACGGCAGAGCGCGTCCAGGCTGGCCGGCGATCCGGGGAACTTCTTGCGCGCTATGGCGAGCGTATCTACTGACTGACTCATCGGGAGTGTTGGGAATTGCGCCAACGCGAGCTCGGCATTCAGAAAGCGCATATCGAATGCGGCGTTATGGATGACGAGCGGCGCATCGCCGATGAACGCAACGAAGTCCGGCGCGACGACAGCAAAGATGGGCTCAGACGCCAGCTTCTCTGTCGTGATTCCATGAACCGCGACAGCCTCCGCAGGTACGTCTCGTTCAGGGTTAACGAGTTGATGGTAGACCGCACCGCTCGGGACCTTGTCGATGAGCTCAACGCACGCGATCTCGATCAGTCGATCGCCGGTATCAGGGTCAAGGCCGGTGGTTTCTGTATCGAGGACGATCTCGCGCAATGGAGGCTCCTAGGGGGTTCCACGCAGGTGGGTAACGATCCAACTAAGGCGGCGCCGCGTGTCCGCAAACCCGAGACCAGTAGGCACGACAAAGTCCGCACGCCGGCATTTCTCCGATACCGGCATTTGCCGTGCGAGGACTTGCTGCAGGCGTTCCTGTGACATCCCCGGTCTGCGCAGAACACGTTGGGCCTGCAAGAAGAATGGCGCAGTAACAACGATGGTCGCGTCACACCGCCGGTCACCGCCGGTCTCGAACAAGAGCGGGATGTCGAGAATACAAACAGACGCATTGCGGCGCCGAGTTCTGGCAAGAAAATCACGCTCAAGCCCTCGAACCAACGGATGGAGGATCGTTTCCAGGCGAGACAGCGCTGCATTGTCCGCGAAAACTTGAGCTCCGAGCGCGCTACGGTCAGCGGATGGGCCCTCGGGTCCCCGGACGATCGCCTGGGGGAACTCCGCGGCAATCGCCGGCAGAGCCCTGCCACGAGGGCCGAGGAGGCGGTGTACCGCGGCGTCTGCATCGAACACGGGCAGGCCCATATCGGCCAGCATCGATGCTGCCGTCGACTTCCCAGTACCGATCGAGCCAGTTAGCCCGACTATCTCCACTAAGCCAGATCCTCTAGGACAAATTGTCGGAGGGCTTCATCCACATCGGGCTGGCGATCAAACCAGGCCGCAAATCCCGGTCGGGCCTGATGTAACAACATACCCAGGCCATCGACAGCCGTCAGGCCGCGCGCACGCGCGTTGGCGAGCAGCGCTGTCTCAAGCGGCGTGTAGACAATGTCGCAAACCGTTGCATCGTCTGGCAGGCCCTTGAGACGAATATCCAGCGGCGGTGCCCCTTCCATTCCAAGTTTCGTTGTGTTGACGAGGATGCCGGCTTCGTCGAGGGACTCATTTCGGCGCTCCCAATCGACGACTTTGATCGCACCGCCCAGCTGGGAGGCGACTGCATCAGCACGCTCCATGGTGCGGTTAGCAACTCGCACCTCTGGCACACCTGCATTCAACAGCGCGGCGATAATTGCCCGACTGGCGCCGCCCGCACCAATCACAACAGCGGGGCCGGACTTTGCCCGCCAGGATGGTGCGTTGCCACGCAAGTTCTCCATGAAGCCGTAGCCGTCAGTATTACTCGCGTGGATCCGCCCATCAGCACCGAAGACAAGTGTATTCGCAGCACCGACTCGCTGGGCGAATTCCTCGGTCCTATCGGCTATCGCCAAGGCTGCTTCCTTGTGAGGCACTGTTACGTTGGCGCCGGCAAACCCAAGCAATGGCAAAGCCGACACTGCTTCCGCAAAATTCTCAGGCGACACGCAGAGTGGCAGATAAGCGCCGTCTATCTGGTACTTCGCAAGCCAATAGCCATGGAGGCGGGGAGATCGCGAGTGGGACACGGGCCAGCCAATGACTCCTGCGAGCCGCGCCGATCCGGTTAGCGGTTGGAACTTGTCAGTCACGCGGACATCATAGCGTTGGCGTGTGTGTCATGCAGTTGTGTTCACTGAACACCGAGGCATAACGTTGCAGTCTTGTCCCCTTCTCCTTGGGGATAAATTAGGAGCCACATCTGACAAGACCACCAATCGTGAGACTCGCGATAATTGGTCAACAATGCCCGCAAGATCATTCATATCGTCTGACGACATAGACGACATCGAAAACATAACGAGGAAAACGCGGATAGGTGATTCTCGTTACGAAATTCATCCTTGGGATTCACATCGATCCCCGCACTCCGAAAGCCGATAGATGATGCGACTTTTAGAATTTCCCGATCACGAACGGTGGGTTTTCCCCAAACTGAACGCTGCCGCAGCAATTTTCGCCGATGCACGGGGATTGAATAGGCAATCACCGTTGATCCCCGTTATCCCGCGTGCAACTACAACTACAACAGATTCTATAAGATTCTAGGATTCTATAGGGGTAAGCGTGTGAACGATCAGCCTGACCAGTCAGTCCCTCAAACAGAGCGGAGCCTCTTGCGCGTTCTGTCGGGTGAGACAGAGCCCATTCCACCGATTTGGCTCATGCGACAAGCAGGCAGGTACCTGCCTGAATACCGTGAGGTGCGTGCGAAGGCTGGTGATTTCCTAACGCTTTGTTATACGCCTGACTTAGCGGCCGAGGTGACTTTACAGCCGATTCGTCGATATGGCTTCGACGCATCGATCGTATTTGCAGATATCCTTGTTGTGCCCCATGCCTTGGGCCAGGAGGTCTGGTTCGTTGCCGGGGAGGGACCAAAGCTGACGCCCATTCGAACGGCGGATGCGATCCCACCGAACGATATAGATCAGTTTGTGCGCGCAACTGATCCGGTGATGGAGACCTTGCGCATTTTGCGCCGCGAGTTACCGCAAGAGACTACCCTGATCGGCTTTGCTGGTGCGCCCTGGACTGTTGCCACTTACATGGTTGAAGGGGGTAGCAGCCGGGACTTCGCGCAAGCAAAAGCTTGGTGCTATCAAGATCCTGAAGGCTTCAGTCTCCTGATGGATCTGCTTGTTGATGCGACGGCCAATTACCTCGTCCGGCAAGTCCATGCAGGCGCCGATGTCGTGCAGCTTTTTGATAGTTGGGCTGGCGCTTTGTCAGAGAGTGGCTTTCGGCGATGGGTTATCGATCCGACGCGTCGCATCGTCCAGAGGCTTAGAGAAGAACTGCCCGGCGTTCCAATAATCGGCTTTCCAAGAGGTGCCGGGGCACTCTATGCCGACTATGTCGCCGAGACTGGCGTCGACGCAGTGAGCCTTGATACCGGCATGCCGCTCGCTTGGGCGCGCGATCATTTGCAACCTTCTTGCGCTGTTCAAGGAAACCTTGATCCGCTTGTCCTTGTTGCCGGGGGAACTGTCATGCGCGACGAGGTTTATCGAATTCTGGATACGCTCTCGGGGGCGCCGTTCGTGTTCAATCTTGGGCACGGCATTGTTCCTCAGACCCCGCCGACCCATGTGGCGGAGCTGGTCGATTTGATACGGAGCCGCTAACACATGGGCGATGTGTTGGTGGACTGGTATCTCTGGATCAAGGCGCTGCACATTGTCAGCGTAATCTCCTGGATGGCCGGCCTCCTCTATCTACCGCGCCTTTTCGTATACCACTGTGAGGCGCCTGCCGGCTCGGATAAGGCCGAGACCTTCAAAGTAATGGAACGCCGCTTGCTGCGGGCCATCATGAACCCGGCGATGGCAGCAACCTGGCTGTTCGGTGCGCTGCTTTGGATGACGCCAGGTGTGGCGGCGATTGCTGACCCCTGGTTCGCGGTGAAGCTGGCGGCAGTCATCGGTCTTACTGTTGCGCAAATGTTTATGGGAGCTTGGCGAAAGGCCTTCGCTGAAGATCGGAACATCCGTTCATCGCGGTTCTTCAGGATCGCCAATGAGGTGCCGACGATCCTTATGATCGTCGTCGTAATCATGGTAGTCGTTCGTCCTCTATAAGGCGATTTCGGGGTCACGCGCTGTCATGCAAGAGCCATTTGACTTCCTTGGCTCCCGTCACTACCTTTCCTGCACCGTTGGACCTTATCCTTAGGTCTACGAGCCGCTCCCAGGGCGGCACATCCTCCCATCATCGCCGGACCGACTGCTTGCTTACGGCTCAATCGCCGAACGACTTCGCCAAGCACCGGGCGCCCGGCGGGCGCCGATAACGGCAGTTTCCAATCCAGAACGCTTTTGCGATCGGTTCACGAGAACGCCCATGAACCTGCAAGAATTGAAGAATAAGACGCCCCAAGACCTCCTTGCCTATGCTGAGGAGCTTGAGATCGAGAACGCATCGACTCTGCGAAAGCAGGACATGATGTTCGCGATCCTCAAGCAACTCGCAGAGAACGACGTAGCCATCTTCGGTGGCGGCGTTTTGGAGGTTCTTCAGGACGGCTTCGGTTTCCTCCGATCACCAGAGGCGAACTATCTACCGGGCCCTGACGACATCTATGTTTCTCCGAGTCAGGTTCGGCGTTTCAGCCTGCGGACCGGAGATACCGTCGAAGGGGAAATTCGGGCTCCCAAGGATGGCGAGCGGTACTTCGCCCTTCTTAAGGTCAACAAGATCAACTTTGGTGAGCCAGAAGAGGTTCGCCACCGGATCAACTTCGACAACCTAACGCCGCTCTATCCGGATGAGCGTTTGCGGCTCGAAGTCGATGATCCGACGATCAAGGACAGGACGGCCCGGGTAGTCGATTTGGTGGCGCCCTTGGGTAAGGGGCAACGCGCCCTAATCGTGGCCCCTCCGCGCACTGGCAAGACTGTCATGTTGCAGAACGTCGCCAGCTCTATTTCAGCGAACCATCCCGAGGTGTACCTCATCGTGTTGCTCATCGATGAGCGGCCGGAGGAAGTCACCGACATGCAAAGATCGGTGAACGGCGAAGTCATCAGCTCTACATTCGACGAGCCGGCACAGCGGCATGTGCAGGTAGCGGAAATGGTCATTGAGAAGGCCAAGCGCCTGGTAGAGCACAAACGCGATGTCGTCATCCTTCTCGATTCCATTACGCGCCTTGCCCGTGCCTACAACACGGTTGTGCCCTCCTCGGGCAAGGTACTGACGGGTGGCGTCGACGCGAATGCCCTACAGCGGCCTAAACGGTTTTTCGGTGCTGCCCGAAACATCGAAGAGGGCGGTTCACTCAGCATCATTGCTACCGCGCTGATCGATACGGGCTCCCGGATGGACGAGGTTATCTTCGAGGAGTTCAAGGGCACCGGCAATTCCGAGATCATTCTTGACCGGAAGCTTGCCGACAAGCGGACCTGGCCTGCGATTGACATCGCGAAATCCGGGACCCGTAAGGAAGAACTGCTCGTGGACAAGGGCACCCTATCGAAGATGTGGGTGCTGCGCCGAATTCTGGGCCAGATGGGAACGGCCGACGCGGTCGATTTCCTGGTCGAGAAGCTAAAGGACTCGAAGACCAATGCCGATTTCTTCGAGGCGATGAATACTTAAGCCGCGCGCAATGGCCTCGGGTCATTCCCCCACTGCAAAGGGCGCAAATGGTGTGCGCGCCCTCTTGCGCGCGACGAGTTTCGCCGCGGCAGCACATAGCCGAACGCGCCGGAAGGGCGCGGCACAGGAACCCTATATCGAGCATCTGATCGAAGTCGCCGCGATCCTCGCCGAGTGCGGCGGGGACGAGGATTCCATATTGCTGCAAGCGGCGATGCTACACGACACGCTGGAAGACACGCGCGTTTGCCAAACGGAACTAGATGCCGAATTTGGCCAAGAGGTCGCGGCCATAGTTGCGGAAATGACCGACGACAAAACACTATCTAGAGAGGAGCGAAAGCGCCTCCAGATCGAAACTGCAGCGAGCCATTCGGAGCGCGCACGCCAAATCAAAATCGCGGACAAGATCAGCAATCTCCGAGGGCTCGTCGTCAGCCCGCCGGCGCATTGGGAATTTGACCGGAAGATGGACTATTTCGCTTGGGCGGAAGCAGTTGTGATCGTTTGCCGGGGCGTCAATCAGGCTTTAGATACGCTCTTCGATCAAACCTGCGCCGAAGGACGGGCAGCGCTGGAGGCGCAGCGGCGGCTCGCGCCTGGCAAGCGATGAGCTATACCTCGAAGACCGTCGAGCCGGTGGTTTGCCGCGCCTCGAGGTCACGGTGGGCCTGAGCGGCTTCGGACAAGGGATAGGTTTGCTTGATCTCGATGTTCACGGAGCCCGCTTGGACCATGTCGAAAAGATTCTTTGCGGTCTGCAGCAATTCCGGCCGGGTAGCGACATAAGAGAAAAGGGTCGGGCGGGTGACATAGAGTGAGCCACCTGTGGCCAGGTCGCCCAAACTTACCGGCGGGACGGCGCCCGAAGCATTGCCAAAACTCACCATCGTGCCGCGTGGCTGGAGGCATGACAGGGAGACGTTCCAGGTTGATGCACCGACGGAGTCGTACACCACTGGAACTTTCGCACCACCGGTGATCTCCTTGACCCGCTCGGCGATATCCTCCTGTGAATAGATGATCGGGTGGTCACAGCCGTGCGCCCGGGCGAGTTCGGCCTTCTCCTGGCTTCCGACAGTTCCAATGACGGTCGCGCCGATTGCCTTGGCCCATTGGCAGGCGATCAACCCGACGCCTCCGGCAGCTGCGTGAAAGAGAATCGTATCGCCGGCCTTGACGGGATAAGTGCGGGTCAGCAGGTACTCGGTTGTCATGCCTTTGAGCAGCATGGCGGCACCCGTAGCAAAATCGATGCTGTCAGGTAGCGGCACGCACTGATCCGCTGGGTAGACGCGATGCTCGGCGTAGGCGCCCACGGGCCTGCTGCAGTAGACAACTCGGTCGCCGGGCCGAAGGTCCTCTACGCCGTCCCCCACTTCTTCAATGACCCCCGCCGCTTCCATTCCCAGTGTCGCCGGCAGGTCACCCAAGGGATAAAGGCCCGTACGGAAGTAAACGTCGATGAAGTTGAGCCCGACGGCTTTCTGGGCAATGCGAACTTGGCCCGGGCCTGGTGAGCCAGGGTCGAATTCTTCCCAACGCATTTCTTCGGGGCCGCCGGTTGCGTGGATGCGAATAGCCTTGGGCATGGTCTCCTCCCGATAGCAAATGCGATGGTATCTGGTTATAGCGCCGGGCCAGCCTTAAGGCGAAGGCATGCCAAGCAAGTCTGCGAGTGCAATGGGGTCGGTTTCAGGCATAGAGCAGGTCGCGCCTGCGCACAAATAGGCGGCCGGGGCACCATCCACCATACCCTTTCCGTACGCCGGGTGGTTGGCCTGCACTGGTGGCGTGCCAGCCGCCTGAATCAGGATCAGCGCCGGGTCGGAGCATCGCCGCGCGACATTGAGCAATGCCGTGGTCCTTGCGTCTTCAGGCTCTCCAGCGATGACAAGGAGGCTTGCGCTCTCAAGCGCCTGTTGGGCCATAATCAGGGTGGGCAGCCCAAAGAAATTCTTCTCGAGGTCGCCTGTGAACGTGGCGATCGTGGCTTCGGCGCGTTCGCGGTGCTCTGATTTTCCCGTAAGGTGATAGAGCCGCGCATGCACCTCTGCCATTGTCGCGTTTGCCGCGGGGGTTGCGCCGTCTAAGCAGGTCTTGGGCCGAAGGGGCAAATCATCTGTGGCGGCGTCGGTCTGGAAGTAGCCGCTGGAAATTGGATCCCAGAAGCGCGCTTCGGCATCCGCCACCCAGTCCTCGGCGGCTGTTAGGTCTGCTGGGTCGCCGCCAGTCTCGTAAAGGGCCAGTGCCGCACGGGCAATCTGGGCGTGATCGTCGAGAAGTGCTCGGGTGCCCGCCCGGCCACCGCGCCAGCTGTGGTACCGCGTGCCGCCGGAGACCATCGTTTCGTTTATGAAACGAAATGCTTCCTTTGCAGCCGCGTGCCAATCTGGACGCTCGAAAGCAAATGCTGCGCGCGCCAGGGCAGCGATCATGAGGCCGTTCCAGTCTGTCAGGACCTTGTCGTCCCACCCTGGCGGTACCCTGGTCTCGCGTACCGCGAGGAGGGCCTCCCTGCACCGTTGTAAGACCGCCTCTTCCTCGGGCGGCGCCAAAGACGGGGCATGGCTGCGGTTCAGGATGGACTTGCCCTCCCAATTTCCCTCATCTGTGACGTCGTATGAAGCGTTGAAAAACGTCGCGTCTGCTCCAAGCACAGCGGAGATTTCGGAGGCCGCCCAAACGTAATAGCGTCCCTCTTCGCCCTCACTATCAGCGTCCAAGCTACTCGCGAACGCCCTTGGACCATCGGGGTAAGCGGGCTGTGCCCGCATGTCACGCATCAGCCAAGTGACGGTTTCCTCTGCGCGAGCGACAAGCAGGGGGTCACGGGTTTCTTGCCACCCGAGGGAAAGAAGCTCCAATAGCTGTGCATTGTCGTAGAGCATTTTCTCGAAGTGGGGCACCAGCCATTCGGCATCGACTGAATAGCGAGCCAGGCCGCCGCCGATATGGTCATAGATTCCCCCTTGGAGCATCCGATTAAGGGAGTGCAAGACGGCGTTTCGGGCATCGGTGTTGTCAGCGCGGTGGTATCGGCTCCACAACAAGCGCATGAGAGCAGGCTGGGGGAATTTGGGGGCTCCTGACAGGCCGCCATGCGTGCGGTCGATGTTGCCGAGGAGTTGGGCGGTGCCCGCTATAACGATGGACTCCGGGATGCGGCTTCCTGGCTTTGGGTTGGCAAGATTCGAAAGCGCGCGTCGGAGTGCTGCCACATTGTCAGCGATCTTGTCGGGATCCTCGCTGTAGGCGGCCGCTACCGTGCGCAACACATCGGCAAAGCCGGGCCGGCCGTAGCGGGTCGTGGGCGGAAAGTAGGTGCCACCCCAAAACGGTTCTCCGTCTGGTGTGAGAAACATCGTTAACGGCCAGCCGCCCTGTTGACCCAACAGCGCAAGGGCGTGTTGGTAGATACCGTCGATGTCAGGTCGTTCTTCACGGTCGACCTTGATATTGACAAAGAGGTCATTCATCACCGCCGCAATTTCGGCGTCCTCGAAGCTCTCGTGAGCCATGACGTGGCACCAATGACACGCGGCGTAGCCAACCGACAACAAGATCGGGACGTTTCGCTGGCGGGCATCTGAGAGTGCGGCGGCATCCCAGGGGCGCCAGTGGACCGGGTTGTCCTGATGCTGGAGAAGATAAGGGCTGGTCTGATCGGAGAGGCGGTTTTGAGACATAGGGAAAGACAGCGTCAGTGTGTTGCGTGACCGAAAACTGCTGACTAGGTTGGGCCTATTCTGCGGGTTGCAAGGAGCAGTAGGCCACCATGAAAATCCATATTGAGATTGATTGCACGCCAGCGGAAGCACGCAGCTTTCTTGGGTTGCCGGATGTTTCTTCGATGCAGGAGGCGATGCTGAAGGAGGCGCAGGAGCGGTTTAAGGCAGGCCTTTCCGGGATGGATGCCGAGAGTCTTGCGCGGCTTTGGATGCCCGGTGGGCTCGAGGGGGTGGGAGAGTTGCAGAAGCAATTCTGGAGTGTAATGGCCTCGGCCGCTGTGAAGGGGGATGACAGTCGCTGAACGGCAGACACCGAGCGCGGGCGTGGGGGCGACCGTCTTTGCCCTTTCTTCTGGCGTTGGGAAGGGGGGGGTAGCGGTAGTTCGGATGTCTGGCCCCGACGCGTTGTCCGTTGCCGGGCGCCTTTGCGGTCGCTTGCCGCCACCACGGGAAATAAGGCGAGCGCGAATTCGAGCCCCGGAGACAGGGGAGCTTCTGGACCACGGCATGGTGGTTCAATTTCCTGGACCAGCCAGCTTCACGGGCGAGGATGTCGTCGAGTTCCATCTGCATGGCGGTGGCGCTGTTCTTGCCGCGGTCTTGAGCACCTTGGGTGCACAGCGGGGCTTGCGGTTGGCGGATCCAGGGGAATTCACGCGGAGGGCCTTTGAGGCGGGAAAACTAGATCTGACGGAGGCCGAGGGCCTTGCGGATCTGGTGATGGCGGAAACGGACGCACAGCGTCGTCAGGCATTGCTGGAAATGGAGGGCCACGCCGGGGCGCAATATCGGGACTGGGGCGAGCAACTCCTAACGGTACTGTCCCACCTCGAGGCTGCGATCGATTTTTCTGATGAGGAGCTACCGGACGGTTTGGTTGAGGGCGCTTGTATCAAGATAGAGGGTGTCCTGCTGGAGGTTGTTCAATATTTAGAGCGTGCAAAGCCCTTGGAGCGGGTTCGGGATGGGGTGACCGTTGCATTGGTGGGCGCGCCCAATGTGGGGAAGTCTACCTTAATGAACCGGATCGCCGGTCGCGATGTGGCGATTGTGTCGCCAGAGGCAGGAACAACGCGGGATGTCTTGGAGTGTCAAATAGAGTTAGGGGGGTTTCCGATAAGGCTGTTTGATTTGGCGGGCTTGCGTTCAGCAAGTAGCGAAGTGGAGCAAGAGGGCGTTCGGCGGGCAAGGGCTAGGGCGCTGTCGGCGGATTTGCGGATATTGGTGCGCGATGGGTCAGCTGAAGATCGAGCGGGAGTCCTGATCGAGGCGCAGGGGGTCGATGAGATGATCCTCTACAACAAATCAGATCTGGGGCCTCCTAACGTTCAAGTGGAGGATATACCTTCCTGGAAGGTCTCGGCGTTGACCGGTGCCGGGATGGAGGAGTTTCTTAGGGGGCTCCAAGAGCGTGTCAGCCGCAAATGCGCTGCAGAAGGCGCTGGGATGTTGGTGCGGGCGAGGCATCGGGAGGCACTTCGCGGGGTAGAGAACGCGTTGCGCAGGGGTGTCTCTGCTGGACAAATTGACCTAGTGGCGGAGGATGTCCGTGAGGCCGTGCGGGCCTTCGGCGTTCTTACAGGTGCGGTGCGGGTAGACGACGTGTTGGATCGAATTTTTGGCGAGTTCTGTCTTGGCAAATGATGTTTCACGTGAAACCCCCAAAACGGGGGGGCGTAGTTTCTTTGATGTCGTGGTCATCGGCGGTGGACACGCTGGCACCGAAGCTGCGGCGGCCGCCGCCAGGATAGGTGCCGATACAGCATTGGTTACACATAGCAAGACAACTATCGGCGAAATGTCTTGCAATCCGGCTATTGGCGGATTGGGAAAAGGGCATCTGGTGCGTGAAATCGATGCTCTTGACGGCGTGATGGCGCGGGCTATTGATCAGGCGGGCATTCAGTTTCGGGTCCTCAATCTGAGCAAAGGCGCAGCGGTTCAGGGGCCACGCGCTCAGGCCGATCGGTCCCTATATCGGGCGGCCGTGCAAGAGATATTGAATGCCCAAACCGGATTGACCGTGATCGAGGGCGCTGTCGCCGATCTCGTAATTAACAGGGCGGGGGTGGTGGAGGGTGTCGTCACGGAAGATGGTGAACGAATTGGCGCCCGTGCTGTTGTCCTTACAACGGGCACGTTCTTGCGTGGTGAGATCCATATTGGGCCGCGGCGGATAAAAGCTGGACGGGCCGGCGAATCGCCGACGATCGCCCTGGCCCAATCTCTCTCAAAAGCAGGGTTTCGAATGGGCCGCCTGAAGACCGGTACTCCACCGCGCCTGGACGGTAGGACAATAAATTTTGATGTGCTTGAAGTGCAGAAAGGCGATGACCCGCCGGTCCCTTTTTCGGACTTAACGACAAAGATAACGACCCCCCAAAGGCCATGCCATATCACCCACACCTCTGCTGAAACACATGACGTCATCAGGGGTAATCTCGACCGAGCGCCGTCCTATGACGGCCAGATTGAAGGGCGCGGCCCGCGGTATTGTCCTTCCATCGAAGATAAGGTTGTGCGCTTTGGGGAGAAACCAAGCCACCAAGTCTTCCTTGAGCCTGAGGGCCTTCAAGATCATACGGTCTACCCCAATGGCATCTCGACCGCCCTGCCCGAGGACGTACAGGCCGCCATGGTCGCAACGATTCCGGGGCTGGAGGCTGCCGTGATAACCCGGCCGGGCTACGCAATCGAGTATGACTTCATTGATCCGCGGGAGCTTCATCCCACCCTAGAAACCCGACTGATTTCGGGGCTCTACCTAGCGGGACAGATTAACGGCACCACTGGATACGAAGAAGCTGCCGGCCAAGGGTTGATGGCGGGGATCAATGCCGCCCTACGGGGCTCGGACGCAACGCCATTCGTGCTGGACCGAAGCACGGCATATCTCGGCGTGATGATCGATGACTTGGTCACGAACGGCGCGGATGAGCCTTACCGGATGTTCACGTCTCGGGCCGAGTTTCGTTTGACGCTCCGGGCTGACAATGCCGACCAGAGATTGACGCAACTGGGCATTCAAGTGGGGTGCGTAGGCAATGCGCGTGAGGCAGCATTTCGTGCACGCATGACGAAGTTGGCCGCTGGGCGCAAGTTGCTCGACCGGCTAAGTGAAACGCCTCATTTTCTCGCGCAGTTCGGTCTCAAGGTCGCTCAAGATGGCGTTCGACGCAGCGCCTTTGAATTGCTCTCTTATCCCGACATCACCCTCACCAAACTGGTCCGCATTTGGCCGGAGATTGCTAGCCTCTCATCGCGCGTTTCCCGACAGCTGGAGATCGAAGGTAGATATGCGGGCTATCTCGATCGGCAAGCAGCGGATATTGCGGCCTTTAAGAAGGACGAGGCCCTGGCTCTGCCCGCGGCTCTTTCCTATGCCTCGGTGCCCGGATTATCAGTCGAGGCCCAGGAGCGGCTAGACTTGGCGCGGCCCACAACATTGGGGGCGGCTGCCCGTGTCCCCGGCGTGACCCCAGCCGCGCTGACCGCCCTCTTGGCGCATGTGAAGCGACGACCGCAGGCTTCCGCGTGACCGGAACAGGAGTTGCCTGCCCCCAAGACGTCCAAGAGGCACTCGGTGTTTCACGTGAAACGACCGAGCGTCTGGAGGCCTTTGTTCATATCTTGTTGGCTTGGAACCGCCGTATTGGGTTGGTCGGGCGTACAACGGTTGCAGAAATTTGGACGCGCCACATTCTTGATTGCGGGCAGCTCTTTCAATTGATCCCCAATCCCAGGGGCGGCCTGGTGGATCTAGGGTCAGGCGCTGGGCTGCCAGGCCTTGTGCTCGCAATCTTGGGCGTCGAAGATGTGCATCTTGTCGAGGCGAATCAGCGAAAAGCTGTCTTTTTGCGTGAGGCCGCCCGTGCCACAGGCACCACGGTGATGGTTCACGCCACTCGCATCGACGCCATGCAGCCGATTTCTGTGGCTACAGTCACGGCTAGGGCTCTGGCGCCCGTCGATCAGCTTCTGGCATACGGTCACCCTTTCCTTTCTAAGCAAGGCATTTGCCTGTTTCTAAAGGGCGCAAGTGTGGAGACCGAATTGACGTCAGCCAAAAAAAACTGGAAGATGTCAGTCAACCGTTATCCCAGTCTCAGTGATTCCGCAGGGGTGATCCTGCGCATCCAGGAGATATGCCGTGCCCAATGACATCACCCTCCCTTCTTCGCCGGAGCCTCGTATTCTTGCTGTGGCCAATCAGAAAGGAGGGGTGGGAAAGACAACCACAGCCATCAACTTGGCGACGGCCCTGGCGGCCATCGATAAGAAGGTATTGATCGTCGACCTAGACCCTCAGGGCAATGCAAGTACGGGACTGGGGGTTGACAGGCATGCACGTCGGGTCAGTTCATACGAACTCTTACTCTCGGATGCTCCGGTCTCGGAGGCCGTTCAGCCTTCCAGAATCCCTAACCTCCACCTGATCCCCTCAACGGTTGACCTCGCAGGCGCAGAGTTGGAGCTTGTTGATCTGCCGCGCCGTGAGTATCGGCTTCGCGATGCGATGTCAGCCAGCAAGATTCATTTCGACTACGTATTGATAGATTGCCCACCAGCCCTGGGTTTATTGACACTAAATGCGCTCACTGCGGCAAATGCTGTTCTTGTGCCCCTTCAGTGCGAGTTCTACGCGCTGGAAGGCATCAGCTATCTTGTGAAGACCGTTGAGCGCGTAAAACGCAGTTTCAATCCGCACCTAGAGATCCAGGGCATTGTTCTGACGATGTTCGATAAACGCAACAACCTCTCAGAGCTGGTCGAGCGGGACGTCAGGGACTTTTTCCACGATAAGGTCTACGAGACGGTGATCCCCCGAAATGTGCGAGTTTCCGAGGCACCCTCCTACGGCAAGCCCGTGTTGCTCTATGATTTTGATTGCGCTGGCTCGCGCGCCTATCTCCACCTGGCCAGTGAGGTCATCAAGCGAGAGAAGGTGATGCGCGCATGAGTCCTTCGGACGAACCGCCGGCTCAGGGCCAAGACGACGACTCTGCCCCGCGACGACATCTCGGCCGCGGCCTCAATGCACTCTTTGGCGAGGACGCAGCGGTCCCCCCAGCAGCCCAAAGTGCCGGAGACGGAGGGCCAACCACACTTCCGGTCGAACTGCTCCATCCCGGAAAGTACCAACCGCGCGGCGAAATAGACGTTGATGCTCTCGGTGACCTCGTGGATTCCATCCGTACGAAAGGAATCCTTCAGCCCCTTTTGGTCCGCTCGGATCCAAGCGAGCCGGAAAAATATGAGATCATCGCGGGTGAACGGCGCTGGCGTGCCGCCCAGATGGCTCAGGTCCACGATGTCCCGGTGGTCATCAAGGAACTTACGGACCAGCAAACCCTTGAGATCGCACTCGTTGAGAACCTTCAGCGGCAAGACCTCTCGGCCCTGGATGAGGCTCTTGGCTACCGGCGCCTCATGGACGAGTTCAACCACACGCAAGAGGCACTGGCTCAGGCTGTCGGCAAGAGCCGCAGCCATGTCGCCAATACCCTGCGCCTGCTGGGTCTTCCGGAACCCGTCAAAGCTCTCCTTGCTGCTGGCGACCTAAGCGCTGGACACGCCCGAGCGCTTCTTGGCTCGGATGACCCCATCGCCCTGGCCCGCCGCGCTGCAGAGCAGGGATTGAGTGTAAGGCAAACCGAAAAACTCGCGGCCAAGTCCAAGCCCGCCAAGGCAAGCAAGCGCCAATCTCGTGCTAAAGACCCTGATACCCGCGCCGTCGAGGAGAATATTTCCGCCATCCTCGGACTTGCCGTGACTATCGATGACACTGGAAAGGGCGGACGGGTCGTCATTCGTTACCACACCCTCGAACAGCTTGAAGCCGTTCTGGGACGACTGTCCGGCGGAGCAATACCCGCGTCCGGTGCGGCGCCCGACGATGGCGTCCAACCACTACCCGACGAGCCGGTCACCCAGCTTGCAGAAACATCGACCGAAAGCGGAAATGAGGATGATGGGGTACCAGATTGGGCCAATACCGACCCCGACACTCTGCTTGCACAAATCGAGGAGATGCTCGGAGGTGACGCAGAAGTCGAGCCCAAGACGTCTACTGACGAACCAAAGCCCATTGAGCCGCAAGCCAACATCGATGCTGGCGAAGAGCTACCGCCACCCGAAATCCACGGTGACACTGCTAGCCAGAACGTTGAAATTGGCCCAATCGAAGGGAGCGATGAGACGGAAGAACCCGATGAAGAAACCGAAAAGTTCCTGAAGGAACTGGAACAGATCGTCGGTCCTATCCCTGACGATCTCCCACCGCCCAAGCTGGATTAACGCACTCGATGCCCCGCTTGGGCTGCAGCGCGCCCCAGGCGTAGCAACACGTCGCGGCAAATCTCTTGCACTGGCGCTCCGGCGGATTTGCACGATTCCTCCGCATCCACCAACGCCTCCAACGCTTTTGACGTTCGAGTTAGGGACCAACGCTGCATTTCCACACGAAAACGATCCGCGACACGGAAAAACACCGGCGGCCGTAGTTGCGACATTGCTTCCGAATCGCTCGCACCGGCGTCCTTATGCACCAACGCCAGCTGAAGGCGTTGGAAATGCCGCATGGCCCCACGCAAAACAGAAATTGGTGCGGCCCCCCCTGCCATCGCCTCGTCTAGCGCGCGCTCCAGGGCCGCAGTATCACCGCCGCCCGCGGCAAACAGGGCATCATCAAGCGACAACCCGGCATTATCGCCAACGCAGGCGACTGCGTCCGCAAGGCCAACTGCCCCACCCCGCCCCGCGAACAGCGCCAGTTTCTCCACCTCCAAACGAGTCATCATCCGATCAGCGCCCAACCGATCGCATAAATAGGCGATAGCGTCGGCCTCCGCCTCGACCTCGAATTGAGCAAGAGTTTGCCGAATAACCTGCTCCAACGCTTGGCCGCTATCGCCATAGCACCCAATCGCGACTGCAGACTTTTCTTTCTCGAAGAGCTTGCGCAACGCCGACCTGGGAGGCAGTTCTCCGGCCTCGAAAATCATCAAGCTATCTGCAGGAACCTTAAGCGCTGCCTCCGTTGCTTTCGCCAAACCATCGCTGGCCCCTCTGACACGAATGGCCCTCCGGCCCCCAGTCATCGCAATCGCCGCGGCCTCGTCAGTCAGCCGGGCCGGTTCCGCCCGAATCTCCGCCGCATCAAGATCTACAACCCGAAAAGGATCCGCCGGGTCTTCCGCGATCTTGGTTATCAGCCCGAAAGCACGCTCTCGAACCAAACCCTCGTCGCTCCCAAAAAGAAGCGCCGCCCGCACAGCGGGATCTGGCTTGTTCAAGAAGGCCGCAAGCTTGGCGCCGGTAAGCTTCATGGCCGTCATCAAGCTCCCGGGTTGCGCTCCAAAAAAACTGCGAGACGCAGTTGGATATCGCGTGCGATCTGCTCTGCCGCCACCCGCCGGGCCTGTTCCCGTGACGTCAGCGTCGCATAGTAATCATCAAGGATATTGTAGCTGCCGACGGCACGACTCTTGCCGCCATGAACCAGAGCATTATCCAGATTCCGCCGCAACTCGAAGGTGGCCGTCACGTTCAACCGTACACGGGTCGCCGTATCGTCCCGGCGAAAAGCGATCTCTTCTTCCCCCTCGGATAACTCCACCGTCAGCCGAAACCGCGGCTTCTGGGCCGGCCCATATGGGTTCATTCCCTCTTCGAGGAACCCCCGCAACAAAGCGCCTGTCCGATCTGGGATAATCCCGGTTTCGATTTCCGCCAAGTGGAGCGCCGACCCCTGGCCAGCACCCCGTTCCCCATACAGTGGCTGGAACCCGCACCCCGCAGAGATCAAGACGATGAACAGAACGTACCAAGCCCGCATACCCCGTTACCCGACCACAAGGTTCACAATCTTGTTTGGTACGACCACCACCTTTCGAACCGTCTTCTCGGCAATCGCGCCGCTCACCGTTGGCAAAGCCATGGCCGCCGCTTCCGCTGTGGCCGAGTCAGCATTTTGCGGCAGCACCAGGGTGCCTCGCAGCTTTCCGTTTACCTGAACGGCAACCGTCACTGTCTCCTCCACCAACAGCTCTCGGTCCGCCTCGGGCCAAGGGGTGTCGACCAACCAGGTGCCATGGCCCAGTCGTTCCCAAAGCGCCTCTGTGATGTGGGGCACCATCGGATTTGCCAGACGAACAACTGTCTCCAGCCCCTCTCTCAGGACTGCCCCAGCACCGGGTGCTTCAGTTGGGAGATCCGAAAGGGCGTTCGTTAGCTCCCGCACACGCGCCACCGCGCGGTTGAAACGGAACCCCTCAATGTCTGCCGTAACCCCATCAATGGTCTTGTGTATCAACCGGCGCAGTTCGAGGGCAGCCCCTTCCGCTTCTGTTGCCGGCGCCCCCACGGCCGACAGCGGGATCGCGGGCTCGACGACCATGCGCCACAACCGGTTAAGGTAGCGCCAAGCGCCCTCCACGCCCGACTCGCTCCAATCCAGATCCCGCTCAGGCGGACTGTCAGAAAGCATGAACAGCCGAGCCGTATCGGCGCCATATCCTTCAATGATGGCACTGGGCACGACCACATTCTTCTTAGATTTGCTCATCGCCTCAGAACGGCCCACCGTAACCGGCGCCCCTGTCGCCGCGACGACCGCGTCCCCGTCGGCGCGCACCTCCACCTCCTCGGGATAGATCCAGGCTCCCGAATCATCACGGAAGGTGGCATGGCAGACCATTCCCTGGGTGAACAATCCAGCAAATGGTTCATCGATCTCTAGATGCCCGCACTGATGCATCGCCCGGGTAAAGAAGCGGGAATAGAGAAGATGAAGAATCGCGTGTTCGATTCCACCAACATACTGATCTACGGGCAGCCAGTAATCGACGGCCTTCCGGCCTACCGGCAAATCTGCGCGCGGTGAGCAAAACCGAGCGAAATACCATGAGGAATCAACGAAGGTATCGAGCGTGTCTGTTTCCCGTTCTGCCGGGCCGCCGCACGACGGGCATCTTGTATGCCGCCATGTCGGATGGGCGGCTAGCGGGTTCCCTGGCTGGCTAAAATCAGCGTCGTCGGGAAGGACAACCGGGAGGTCCGAACGCGGCACCGGAACAGCTCCGCACGACGGACAATGGATCACCGGAATAGGGCAGCCCCAATAGCGTTGCCGCGACGCCCCCCAATCGCGCAAACGGAAGTTGATTTCCTGGACACCCTGACCCACCGCCTGGAGCCGCTCAATCGCGGCGCCTTTAGCAGTTGTAACGTCAAGGCCATCCAGGAAATCTGAATTGATCAGCCTGCCGTCACCGACATAGGCCTCTTCTTCGATCTCAAAGTCGTCTGGCTCTGTATCTGACGGACACACTACGGGCGTGACCGGCAATCCATAGGCCCGGGCAAAATCAAGATCGCGTTGGTCGTGCGCGGGGCAACCGAAGATCGCGCCCGTGCCGTAATCCATCAGCACGAAATTCGCGATGTAGAGCGGCAAGGAGACGTTTTCCAAGAAGGGGTGTCGGAGCCGCAGGCCCGTATCGACCCCCTTTTTTTCTGCCGCTTCGATGACGGCTTCACTGGTGCCCATGCTATTGCACTCTGCGATAAAAACCGCGAGTTCCGGGGTCTCATCTGCCAACTCTGCACTTAGAGGATGGTTCGGCGACAGGGCGCAGAACGACGCTCCGAATAGCGTATCAGGTCGGGTAGTGAAAACTCCTAGGCTTCCGTCCCGGTCTGCGAACTGGAAGGTCACCCTGGCCCCCTCCGACCGGCCGATCCAGTTCTCCTGCATCAGGCGAACCCTGTCAGGCCAGCGCTCCAGCGATGGCAGTGCCTCCAGCAGATCGTCCGCAAAGGCAGTAATTCGAAAGAACCATTGCGGCAGCTTGCGCCGTTCGACCGGGGCACCGGACCGCCAGCCGCGCCCGTCAATCACCTGTTCGTTCGCCAAAACCGTGTTGTCGACCGGGTCCCAGTTGACCCACGCTTCATCGCGATAAACCAAACCCGTCTCGAGGAAATCGAGGAACAGAGCTTGCTGCTGCGCGTAATAGCCTGGATGGCAGGTTGCTATCTCGCGGGACCAGTCGATCGACAAGCCCATGCTCTTAAGCTCGCCGCGCATGGTGTCGATGTTGCCGTATGTCCATGCGGCAGGATGGGTGCCTTCCGCCCGCGCCGCATTTTCTGCCGGGAGGCCGAAGGCGTCCCAACCCATCGGATGCAGGACATTGTAACCCTGCGCCCGCTTGTAGCGCGCTACGACATCTCCCAATGTGTAATTGCGGACATGGCCCATATGGATGCGTCCCGAAGGATAGGGAAACATCTCGAGGACGTAGTATTTCGGCCGGTCAGGATCGTCCACGCACTGAAAGCAGCCGCGATCTTCCCAGGCGGCCTGCCAGCGGGCCTCGGTTTGTTTGACGTTGTATCGCGACATGACGCTCCTGGGGACGCCGTCGCCGGGACGGCCTCGACGGCTAGCGGGGGCGGAAATTCAGCCTAAGTGCCTGCGGTTTGCAAGCGCAGCTGTCGGGCGCGGATCAGCACTTGGTTTTCAAGGTCTGTTGCCGTCCGTTCATCCACGGGCGCGTCGGTCCAGCCGCCGCTGCCACGTTGCTGGCGGAACACCGTGATCTTGATCCCGTCCGCGCGCAATTGCCTGCCGAGAATGTAGATATTCATCTTGAAACGCTCATTGGGCGCTTCAGGCGGGGCGTACCAGTCGGTGATGATGACACCACCAAACGGGTCGGCGGAATTGAGCGGCATGAACGACAGGGTATCGAGACTGGCCCGCCAAAGGAACGCGTTCACGCCGAGCCCGCCTCCCGCGCCACCCTGATCAAGAGTGCGCCGGCGCTCGCCGCCGATTACGAGGCCATCGCCGCCGAGGATGGACGAATCCCGGTCGGTCTTGCTGTCGCTGTTGTATTCCTCAGGGGCGGGCAACTCCCCTCGCGGCAAGCTGCCGCAGGCTGCGAGAAACCCCACCGCCAAGATCATAGTTGCCGCCCTCAAGCACCTTTCGGTCCGCACGCTGATTCCCGTCCAATAGAAAAACACTAGCCCGGAGAGCATTGGGCAACCCCAAGCCTGTCATCATTAACCCGTCCGGCGTGGTGGCAGAAGAACAAAAATACCCTTTTGACCTTCCCTTGCGGGCAGAAAGACAAAAAGAAAGGGGCCCCGAAGGGCCCCTTTCCCGGCAAATGCCTTTCGACGGTGCAGATCAGAAGCTGAACTGCGTGCCGATCAGGAACACCGTACCGTCGTTGGTCGCGTTGGTCGCGGTGCCACCACCGGAGTGGTCGAAGAACGTGAGCTCACCGACGAGCCGCAGGCCCGGCGCCAGCTGGTAACGGAAGCCAGCAGCATAAGCTTCGTTCTCGTTGGTCAGGCCGTCACCAGCGGTGCCATCAGCCTCTTCAGCGAGGTAGTTGGCGCCAATGGTCCACGGACCCATCTTGTAGTGGACACCAACGTTGACGCTGGTGGCGTCGTCAACCGAAACGCCCTTGGCGGCCGCGGTCGGGTTGCCGTGAGCGTCGGTGACGTCAGACCACTCGACGTAGCCTGCACCGAAGGTCCAGCCAGCCATGGTCAGTTCAATACCCGCCTGGTAGCCCGAGGGATCCTCGAACGCCTGGGTGTTGACGCTGCCAGTCCGGTTTTCCTGCGTGGTGATCGACGCGTAGGTCAGACCAGCCTTCACACCGACGTCGTTGAACTTGCCGGTGTAGCGCAGGGCCATCTGGATCATCGACTCGTCGGACGTGTTGCCGCCGTTCTTGATCTCCTTGTTGTTCCGGGCATCGTCGGTCTCAACGGCGTTCAGCTGGTAGCTGAGGCCGAAGTCGAAGCCCGCGAAGCGCGGCGAGTAGTAGCTGATCTTGGTGGAGTCACCCAGCGACATGTCGCCGCCAACCAGCTTGATGTCACCGTTCGCGGTGGCGTCACCGCCCTGCACGATTTCATCGTAGTCGCCGTCGGCGCCGCCCATGCCCCAAGCCGCACGGTAGTAGACGGACATGTTCGAGGTCACGCCGTCGTCCTGACCAAGCTCCAGGGTACCGAAGTTGGCATGCTTCAGGTAGAAGCCAGCCTCGTCACGGGTGGTGTTGGCGTCCGGCGCAACTTCGAACTTGGCACCGTACTCCAGGCCGTTGTCGGCCTTGCCCTTGGCGCGGACCGAGAACTCGTACTCGACGTAGAAGACGCTGTCGGCGTACTCGTTGGTTGCGGTGTCCGCATCCTCGTCCGCGTAAGCGTAAGCGAAGTCGTAGAAGCCGCGCAGGGAAGCGCTCGGCTTCTCGGCCGCCATGGCAGTACCCGCCGCGAGGACGGAAGCACCAGCCAGAGCGGACGTGGAGAGAAGAAGCTTCTTCATCTCAGTTTGCCCTCCGATTGGAAGATGAGGCGGCCCCCCTTCGGAGTGGCGCGCCGGGTTTCAAAAACGGTGCAGGCGGTCCCCCCGGACGCGCCAGCACCATAGTCCACGCACCTCAAGGCACGCGGACACCCGGATAACACACGGATTTTCCGCCAATTTCAACGATAGAGCCCCGATTGTTGCGCAATTTCCGCAACACTGTGGCGGAAAAGCCACACAGTGACCGAGGCTCTAATCGGGGGCAGCCGGTCCCAACTGATCAAACAGTGGACCGAGATGGGCCTCATAGGGGCGCCATCTTGCCACCGACGTGCTGTACAGGCGCCGTCGCACTTGCGCATTGCTGGCGGTCAATACAGCGCGCGGGTTCTTGTGGAATTCGAGACAAGCCGGCTCCCAGGAAAGCTCACAAAAGCCCAGCAACTTGCGGATTTCCGGCTCAGGTTCCGCGACGAGCGCTTCGTAATCGATGTCTAGGATTCGATCCGGCAGGGCGGCATGCCAATGGTCCATAAGGCGCCGGTAGTCGCTGTAATAGCTGCCCAAATCCACGAGGTCATTGGTGAAGCTATGTCCGCGACCGAAGTTCTGGAAATAGCAGGAAAGACACGTGTCAGCGGCATCCCGGCGGCAATGGATGATCCGGGCGCCCGGCAGCATCCGCGCAAGTGCACCGATATGCAGGAAATTGGTGGGCGTCTTGTCTGTGATTCTTGCCGCGCCGGGCGGCGCGAGGGCGCGCAGTTTTGCGACATACACTTCGCCCACGGACAAGGCTTCTTGCGTTTGCAAAGCTGCTGCTGCCGCGGGGCCTCCGACCGCGGCGACCGCCTCCGCCAAGTAAGGCACCTCTCCCGCGCCTGTAACGCTTGGATGTGAGGAGAGAATCTGCTCCACCAGGGTAGTGCCGGAGCGCGGCATGCCGAGAACGAACAGCGGTGTCTGGTCGGCATCGATGATGGGCGGCACATTCGATTGCCCCGACGCGGGATAGTTGGCCAACAGGTCGTCGACGAATGCCCTATGTGCATCTCGATCGAATCCCTGGCCGCGAGCGCGATCCGCTTCGGCACGCAGGGCGTTTCCATTGCAATAGGCCCCAAACGCTTCGTCATATCGGCCCAGGCGCGCGAACAGCCGGCCGGCCGCAAACCCGGCAGCGATCCTGTCCTCGGGACTGGCCGCCTCACTATCTGCGACAGCAGCAAGCTGCAACGCATCCTCCGTCGAGCCGGCCTCAGGATCGATATCGAGAAGGTTGGCAAGCGCTTCGCCCATTCCCGGCTCCAGCTGTAGCGCCTGCCGCAAGGCATCGGCGGCGCCCGTGAGATCGCCGCGGCTCTTCAGAACGCTGCCCAAGTTATTCCAGGCCGCCGCATAGCCCTTTGAAAGGCGTACGGCCTCGCGTAGGACAGCCTCCGCGTCGTCTAGGCGGCCCTCATAGAGCAGCGCCGCCCCCATATTGTTCCTAGGTTCGACCAATTGAGGCGCCTGTCTCAGCGCCGTTTCGTAGCAGTCGATGGCCCCCTGACGATCGTCCAAGCCTTGCAGGACATTGCCCAAGTTGACCCATGCTTCTGGTTGCACCGGGTCCTCGTCCAATGAACGGCGCAGCGCTTGCGCTGCCTCTTGCGACCGACCGAGTCCCGCCAAAGCGCTGCCCAAGTTGTAGGAGATCGCAGGATCGTCAGGCCTTAATGCAGCGGCACGCTGAAGTGGCGGGACGGCCTCGCTCATGCGCCCTTGCTGCATAAGCAAGGCACCCAGGAAGCCAAGTGCATCCGGGTCTCGCGGCGCGCGCCTGAGCACTGCGCGCACGCCGGTTTCCGCGCTGTCCACGTCACCGTCCTGAAAGACTTGCCATGCTTTGGCGAGTTGATGCCGGGTCTTCGCTGCTGCCCGCTCGCTCATCCGCTTGGCCATGGTCTAGACAGTCTTGCCCAAGGAGGTTAGGGCGCGTCAGCGAAGTGTACGAGCGATGGGACAAAAACAAAGGGGTCCCTGGCGCCAACGGACCCCGGTGCAGTCGGTATCGCGCGCTTTGCCAGTGCCTGCAACTCGCTCATTTAGGGCTTTGCGGCGACACCACCATCACCACTCAGTCGCGCCCGAACGCGTCAAGTGCAGGCCCCAGATGATCTGCATATTGTCGCCAACGCCCTACTGAGGTCTGATAAACCTCTTGTCGAACCTGCCTGTCGCTCGCGGTGAGGACGTAACCTGCCGCTGACTGGAAATTCAGGCACGCCTCGTCCCAAGGCAGGTCGCAGAATTCGATCAGTGCTTTGCTCTCCGATTCCTGGTCCGAGACCAGATCCTCGTAATAGACCTCCATCATCGACAATGGCAAGGCCACGCGCCAATGGTCCATCAGCCGTTCGTATGCCCGGTAAAAGCGGATGAGCTGCTCCAAGTCAGTCGTGTATGGCAGACCGTCCGTGAAGTTGGTCATGAAGCAGGACAGGCATGTGTCGCGGGGGTCTCGAAGGCAATGAACAACGCGGGCATTTGGCAGAATCTGTGCCACCAAGCCAAGGAGCTGGAAATTAAGGAGCATCTTGTCCGTCAGACGCTTGGCGTCGCCAACCGAGGCCCCCTGCTGTGCCAGGTAGTGCTCTCCAAGATTGCCGGCGAGATCACCCGACATGGCCGACGCACAATCCGGGTATGGCATACCGAGGTTTTCCTCAGCCCGCTGTTTCGACCGTTCGAGCCAAAGTGCCTCTCCGCCCGCGGAAATATCCGGATGCGCTGCCAGGATGCTCTCTATCAGCGTCGAGCCGGACCGGGGCATTCCGACGATGAAAATGGGCCGCTCGGAAGCCGTCCCGCTGGATTGCGAGTCTAGAAACGGTCGGTCGATCAATTCGATCGTCCGATCAACGAACTGCTCAAATCGATCCAAGTCGGCCGTGGATGAAGCCATGTCAGGCATCGCGCGCCGCGCTTGGTTGCCCGCCTCCGCCGCTTCGAAGGCGCGCTTGTAATCGCCAATATCGTCGTACATCTTCGCAAGGGCGAAGGCCGCGCGATTTCGATCATCAGGCGATCTTACGGGCTCTTCTAGAACGGCCTCGAGCTTGTTGAAGTATGGGCTATCGATTTCCGCTGGGTCCAAAGCGACCCGCAGGCCCAGGGCAGCCACATTGTCGGGTTCGATTTCCAGCGCTTGATCGAGAAGCGCTCGCGCGTTTTCCATATCGCCGCCGGCCTGGGAAATAGTGGCCAAAGCGACCATCGGACGGACATAGCCGGGTCGTTTGCTAAGCGCTTCTTTGAATGCGTCCGCCGCTTCGTCTACCCGGTGTTCTTGGAAGAGAGCCAAGCCCAAATTGTAGTGTGCTTCGGGCATAGCTGGGGCGAGCTCCGCGCTGCGCTGGAAGGCCTCTATCGCTTCGACTGACTTGCCAAGACTGCTAAGAGCGTTGCCGAGGTTAAGGTGAAAGATTGGCATCGACGGATCTGCGTCTACCGCCCGGCCAATTAACTCGACAGCACGGGCCGGGTCGCCGAGACGGTTGGCAATGCGCCCGAGTTCGTGCAGTGCGAGTGGGTGATCCGGTCGCCTGTCGAGCAGTTCTCGCAACAGTCCATCCGCGCGGCCGAGGTCACCTGCTTCGACCAATTGGGCCGCTTCCGCGAAGATTTGTGGCTCGCTGCGTTGCAGGCGGGTTGTGACCGGCGTTGCCTTGCCCATGCCATAGGACATGAGCGTGTTACTCACTGGTGAGGCTGGCGGCACTTTGGCCCAGGGTGGCGCGGCACCACGCGGGCCTCTTGGCTTCTTCGTCACGGGATGTCGGTTCCTCAGTGCGGTCGGTTGCAGACCGCAGTTTAGGCCGGAACCAAGCCGGTGTCAGCGACCGGCAAGCGCGCCAAGAGCCGCGACGCCGTGCAGCCTGCAGCCTTCAAGAAATGATAACGCCTCTGCATCGAGTCCGCCCATCGCGATGACGGGAAGCGACGCTGTTCGCACCCAACGACGAAATTGCGCTGTGCCGATGGGTCTGCTGCCCGGGTGGCTGGCAGTGGCAAAAACTGGGCTGACGATGACTGCGTCGGCGCCTGCGCGTGCAGCCAGCCTTATCGCCGCCGGCGAATGGGCGGCGGCCGTCACGAGGCCTCCGTTCGGCCGGGGCGCAGTTTGTCCTCCTCTCACCAAGGCATGCACACGGTGTTCTGGCAGATGGATTCCGGTTGCGTGCACGCTGCGTGCGAGATCTACCCCATCGGCGATGAATAGGCGGAGGCCTCGCCGCCGGGCGAGGCTGGACAACGCGCGGGCGAGCGCCGGCCTTCCGGGGTCATGATAGTGCCGCAGGATGATACCGCTTCCTGACGGCAACCGCGCCGCGGCGGGCAACGGGTCCGGGAGCCGTGTCTCATCCGTAATCATGAACAGGCGCGGCAAGCATGGCTGCGCCGCGCATTGGAGGCGCCCCAACGCCTCTGCTAGGCTGCCGCCCTTCTTCAAATCTCAGGTCCTTTGAGTGATATGACGGCCTCCTCGACACAGAATAACTCAGACGTTGCCGCTTGCTTGTCAGACGTCAAGGCGCAAATCGCCCTGTGTGCCAGCGAGGCAGGTCGGAACGCCAAAGAGGTAACGCTTGTTGCGGTAGGCAAGACCTTTGACAGCGGTCATATCCGGCCGGCGCTTGAAGCAGGCCATCGGGTGTTCGGCGAAAATCGCGTGCAGGAAGCCGCGAGCAAGTGGCCAGCGCTCCGGGCGGATTTTCCGAACATCGAACTGCATCTGATTGGTTCACTGCAAAGCAACAAGGCAAGCGATGCGGTCGCGCTCTTTGATGTGATCGAGACGGTTGACCGGCCGAAGCTCGCGCGCGCCTTGTCCGCGAGCATGGAAAAACTGGGGCGCCGACCAGCCTGCCTTATTCAGGTTAACACTGGGGCTGAGCGGCAGAAATCGGGCGTCTTGCCCGACGATGCGGACAGCTTCATCGCCGAATGCCGCGACTCCCTTGGCCTACCCGTCACGGGCTTGATGTGCATTCCGCCGGTTGAGGATGCACCGGCGCTTCATTTTGCTCTGCTTCGAGAGATTGCCCGGCGCAATCATCTCGGTGTGCTGAGCATGGGCATGAGCGCAGACTACAAGACCGCAATCGCACAAGGTGCGACCCATGTGCGTGTTGGATCGGCGATCTTTGGGGCGCGTAGGCCGCCGCCCGGGTGAGGCGCCTATCGAGGCGGGGCCTCGAGGATACAGACGCTCGCTCCGGGTCTGGTGCTTTTCAGAAGGTCCTTTAAGTCGACCAGTGCGAGGGCGACGCATCCCTCCGTAGGACCGAAATCGGGCCGCGCCACGTGCAGGAAAATCGCGCTCCCGCGCCCCGATACCACCGGGTCGGTGTTCCAAGCGAGGATGCCAACGATGTCGTAGAGATTATCGGCGCGCCACATGTCTTCGCAGCTGGCAGGATGGGGAAGCAACACAGGCTGATTGTAGTCATGATGCTGTGGGTCGTCGCACCATCCATCACCTGGGGCGATGGGTTCCACTGTCAGAGCGGTGTTCGGTATGGCAACCCGATCGGCACGGTAGACGATCCGCAATAGGGGCAGGGTCCCGAGTGGCGTTGCTCCGTCACCTTCCTTCTTGTTGCTGGTAACACCACCGCGTCCGAGGGCGCATCGTGCCTGGCCGCCGGGCCAACGGCAGATTCCGGTGGCGGCACCAGTGGGCCAGACGAGAATATCCGCGATGTCCATTTGGCGGTTATAGGAGTTTGGACAGGGCCGCGGAAAGGGGGTCAGAGGGTCTCGTTAAAACGAAACCTCGCAGCCTCTTCCGCCGCCTTGCGATTCCGAAGCATCGACTCATACTTGCGCAGCCCTTCCATCATCGCACTGTGGAAGCCATCGCTGTCTGATGCAGGCTGTGCCTCCGCCGCCCTCGCGGGAACCTCAACAGGTGCAAGCACCCGGCCTTGGGCTTTCATCTCCTGAAAGAAGAGGCCCCGTGGCGCGTTCGTCGTAGCGGCACTGGTGGACGTCACCGTTACAGGGATCGCTTCGACGGCAGGAGGGGATGTCGTTGCAGACTGCGGGGTCTCTTGCTTAGCGGCGACCGTTTGCACGGTCGGTATATCCGTTGGTTCAGGCGAGAACGCAGCCCATACGGTCTCGCCGACATCGCTTCCGCTCACTGCGTCCACGGCGGCATTGAAAGCCGAGGTGATAAAGCCGATCGGACCCAAGAACAATGCGCCGCCCAGCACGCGCGCAGGGGCACTGATCTCATCGCCTGTTACCTGACGGTAGACGGTAGAGACTACCGGGATGTGCTGTAAGGGGTTGACGATATCCAGGAGATCAAAGAACCCAAGCGCCTCTTGCCCGCTTCCGCCCTCGAGCGGATCGGCGTTACGCCCTGCAGCGCCCGGCAAAGCCGCGGAGCGGATGGCGCCGTTTCCCGGCGCGGGGTTCTGTATCGAATCCAAAATCATCTCATCAACATCCGCGGCCGAAGCTGCAGGAGTTGTGCCAGATTCGATGGTTTAAATTTCAAAGACTTAGAGATTATGCAGAGCCCACGACAGGAAACTTCTGCCTCACCAAACCGGCTTGGCCCGGCAGAAAGCACCGCTAGTCCAACGTATGGCCCTGTCGCCTTGCCTTCGTCAGTAAATAGAAATCATTGTGCCCGTTGGCTGGGATCGCGTGAGGAACCCGCTCTGCCACGGGAATTCCGCAAGCCTCGAGCGCTGCCGCCTTCTCCGGGTTATTTGTCAGCAGCCGCACCGAGGCGATGCCGAGGTGACGCAGCATCTCTGCTGCCGGCAGATAGAGGCGATCATCAGCACCAAATCCCAGCAGCTCATTCGCATCGAACGTATCGACACCCTGATCTTGCAGCGCATAGGCGCGCAGCTTGTTGACCAGACCAATGCCCCGGCCCTCCTGCGCCAAGTAGAGGATCGCCCCGCCGCCAGAATCACGCATGACCTGGAGTGCACCGCGCAACTGGTCGCCGCAGTCACACCGAAGCGACCCCAAGACATCACCCGTGAAACAGGCTGAGTGAATGCGCACCAGCGGCGGCGCGTCGACGGAAGGCTTGCCTACAACAATGGCCAGGTGCTCCACTTCACCGCCACCCGGCCGAAACGCAATGACGCGGGCATCAATCGCGTCCAACAGGGGCACTCGCGCCTCCGCCACCGCGGTCATGGCCCGCGCAGCAGCTTCTGCGTAGTCGTCGACCTGAGTTGCGCGCACCCAGCGAAGACCACGGGCCATCGCCCATTCCGCCGCATCGGGAGCCATATCCGTATCGAGGCCCGACATCACCGCTACCGGCAAGAGGCGGGCCAATTTGATCAGCCCCAGCGCGGCGGCTTCTGCGGTCTCCGAGCCCGTTGCGGATATCTCCCGCCAGGCTCTGAATTCCGCAAGCGTGATGGCTGTTGGATCGGCAGCCATGCGAACTGTATCAATGTCGAGCCCTTCCCGCGGCGCAAGGAGAACCGGCCCGACACCATCTTCCGAAAGCCCAAGGGCCGCTGCCCGCTGGCGCGGCATGACGATGCCGAGATCAGTGCCGCTGAGTTCTGAGAGCTGGGTCAGGGCGCGATCTGAAGCCGTTTCAGCCGCTAGCATCACCGCGCTTTGTCCGGGGCCGCTATCGATCGCTACTGCGCCGCCGCGGCGAATATCGGCGATGGCGAGGTCGATGCTGCGCAACATGTCGCGTCCAGAGACACTGGTGAATGCGTCGCGACCGTCTGGGGGGGCGGATATACTCATCGCAATGCCGGGGTTCCAGCCAGGTTCAGTTTTCGGTGCAATGTCCCATGCACACAGGAGATCAACGACTATGCCCGGGGGGCTTCCAATGGCAAGGGCGCTGTGGCGCGAAAGAGTGATTGCCCAATCTGATGCTGTCGAGCGTGTCGAGGGCAATGTCTATTTCCCCGCTGACAGCGTCGACCAAGCATTCTTGGTGCCCAGTGACCACACCACTGAGTGTTCGTGGAAGGGCACAGCACGCTATTACACCCTCCGGGTCGGGGGCGTCGAGTACGTCAACGCCGCATGGTACTATCCTGACCCGAAACAGGCGGCCTCCCATATCCGCGGGCATGTTGCATTCTACGATGGTGTCACTATCGAGGATGAGGCCGGCGAGCGGGCCGGAGAGCTATAAAGGGAGTGGGCGTGAGCAGCACGGTTGAGCGACGGGTGCTGATTGTCGATGACGATGACGCGCTGCGTGAATCTTTGTGTGAGCAACTGCGTCTGCACGAGGAGTTCACCACTCATGACGCCGATACCGGCGCCGCGGGCCTAGAGGCATCCAAAGCCGAGTATTTCGATGTGATCCTGCTGGATGTTGGTCTGCCAGACATGGATGGCCGCGAGGTTTGCCGCCTGATGCGCCGCAATGGCATCAAGTCCCCCATCATCATGCTGACCGCATCCGATACCGATGCCGACACGATCCTGGGGCTGGATGCAGGCGCCAACGACTATATGGCAAAGCCCTTTCGGCTGGGCGTCTTGCTGGCGCGCATCCGCGCGCACCTCCGGCAGCATGAGCAGAGCGAAGATGCGGTCTTTACAATCGGCCCCTACAGTTTCCAGCCGGCTGCCAAGCTACTGGTCGAAAAGGAGGGCGGGGGCAAGGTTCGCTTGACGGAGAAGGAGGCAGCGATCCTGAAGTACCTCATGCGGGCCGGCCCGCGCGCTGTGTCTCGGGACGTGCTCCTAAATGAGGTCTGGGGTTACAACGCGGGAGTCACGACACATACCCTCGAGACCCACGTCTACCGGCTGCGCCAGAAGATCGAGGCTGATCCGTCTAATGCGACGCTGCTGGTTACGGAACCGGGTGGCTATCGCCTTGCGCCGTAATGGTTGTTACTAGCGACCAAGATCAATCATCACTGGGACATGATCTGACGGCGACGGCCAGTCACGGGCGTCGCGCAGAATTTGCGCCCCGGCAAGGCGGTCCACGAGGGCTGGCGTGACCCAGACGTGATCTAGTCGCCGGCCCCGGTCGGACTCCGACCAGTCGCGCGAACGGTAACTCCACCAGCTGAATAGCTTCTGTTCAGCGGGCACGAAATGACGCACAGCGTCGACCCAATCGTGGGATCGGGCAAGGCGCTGCATGTGCTCCACTTCCACCGGCGTGTGGCTGACGACCTTCAACAGCTGTCTGTGAGACCAAACATCGGTTTCAAGAGGGGCAACATTGAGGTCGCCAGTGATGATGAGCCTGTTGCTGGCACGCTTGCGCGCCGAGAACCAGTTCGACACCTCTGTCAGGAATTGGAGCTTATGGGCGAATTTCTGGTTTGTTTCGGGGTCCGGCACATCGCCGCCCGCCGGGACATAAAAATTGTGCAACTCGAAGTGACCCAGCGCGCCCCCTCCGTCGATTTCGACCGCCACATGCCGGGCATCTTCTTTGTCGCACCAGCCGCGGCATTCAATGCGCTCGAACGGCAGCCGAGAGAGGATCGCGACACCGTTATAGCTCTTCATCCCATTCACAGCGATGTGCCGGTAGCCCAGAGCTTCGGCCGCCGCACGTGGGAAAGAGTCGTCCTGGACCTTGGTCTCTTGCAGGCAGACGATATCAGCCCCGCCCTCCTCAGCCAGGGCTGCCAGCAGGCTGATACGGCGCCGTACAGAGTTGATGTTCCATGTGGCGAGGCGCAGGTGCGCCTTGGCGGAGTGCGACGGCACGGAGGCTAGACGAGCTCGACTAACAGATCGCCCACCCCTTCCACGCCGCCTTCCAATCTGTCGCCTTTGACCGCCGCCGCAACGCCTGCCGGGGTGCCGGTATAGATCAGATCGCCAGGTTCAAGCCGAAATAAGCCGGACAGGTGTGCGATCACCTCAGGGGTCTTCCAAATTAAGTCAGACAAATCAGCATCTTGTCTGGTTTCACCGTTTACTTTGAGCCAGATTCGTCCCTTGTCCGGGTGGCCGATGGCGGATGCCGGGCGAAGCTCACCGCATGGTCCGCTGTGGTCGAAACCCTTGGCTGTCGCCCACGGCCGGCCCATCTTCTTGGCTTCCGCCTGGAGGTCTCGGCGCGTGAAGTCGATACCGACACCATAGCCAAAGACATGGTCGAGTGCTGACTCGACTGGGATATCGATGCCGGGCTTTCCGATCGCTACGACGAGCTCGATCTCGTGGTGCAGGTCGGTCGTCGCTTGCGGGTACGGCACTGTTCCATCATGCGGCGCAGCATCACCGGGTTTGGCGAAAAAGAAAGGGGGTTCGCGGTCCGGGTCATGCCCCATTTCCCTGGCATGCTCAGCGTAATTGCGACCCACGCAGTAAATGCGCCGGACCGGGAACTTGGCGTCCGTGCCTGCGATAGGGAGAGTGGGCACCGCTGGCAGCGGGATGACAAAATCAACCATCAATTGTTCCTGATTCGGCCTCAAGAGGGACGCGGATGTTAAGCGAATGCCGATTTGCAGGAAAGGCTGCCTGAACCAACTGCGGTCGTCGATGGGCCCTGTTCAGGCCGCGGCTGTTGCCTCGCCGCGCGCATAGGCGTGCACCGCTTTGCCAAACGCTGCAAAGAGCCTGCCCGCGTCTTCATCATCCAAGGTGCGCCTCTCAGGGTGCCACTGCACTCCAATGGCAAATCCTGGGCAGTCCGCGACACGCGCCGCCTCTACGGTGCCGTCGGGCGCGACGCCCTCGACGATCAAGCGCTCGGCCGGCTTGTCTACAGCTTGGTTATGGAGCGAGTTGACCCGAACGCTGGTCTTTCCCAGCAAACGCGCAAAGACGCCACCGGGCACCAGGTCGACCCGATGCGCCAACGCCGTTTTGACCTCCAGGGTCTGCTCGCGCGGCGTTGAGTGGTCGAATCGGTCGGGTAAAGCCTGAACCCGGCGATGTAGGGTTCCCCCCAAAGCCACGTTGAGTTCTTGAAAACCCCGGCAAATTGCAAAAACCGGTATGCCGGTATCTAGGGCGCCCCGGATCAGCGGAAGCACCGCCTCATCACGCTCCGCGTCATAGGGTTCAGCCTCTGGATGTTGGTCTGCCCCATAATGATGCGGTTCAACGTTCGTCCGGCTTCCTGTCAACATCAAGCCGTCCAGGCGCGACAGCAGGCCCTCGGTTCTGGAGCGACGCCCCAAGGCTGGCAGCAGGACAGGAATCGCATTGCAAGCTTCTGTGGTCCACTCCACATAGGTTGCGCTCGCGGCGTGGTTGGGTGTGCCGTTGTAGTCCTTGATGCAGCAGGAAATGCCGATCAGCGGGCTCGGGCCTGTGGCGTTAGTTGCGGGCATCGGGTCTCCGTCAAGCGCGGCAAGGCTATCGGCGGCAGCCCCTCGTGGTCAATCTCGAACGTCGGGGGACGTCAGATCCTCAGCTTCGAACAGCTTCGCATCAAGCGCCACGCCTGATTGGCTGGCAAGTAGGGCGACTCGCACAACGGTGCCCTGAGGGTCCACAGTTGTCCACTCACGCAGGCGCATGGGAGATTCGGCAAATGTCAGGGTCAAAGATCCCGCCTCGACATCCTCAGAGCGGACCAGCTTAATATGCAGCAGCCCAGGTTCGCGGTGCGCTGCTGTGACCATCGCGCCAGCGTTATGCAAAGAGACCACTTCACGAAGCAACACGCCAAAAGGTGTGTCGGAAAGCCGAATATGACTGGTCTGCTCGAGCTCAAGGTCCTGATAGACCAGGTAGCGACCATTCGCGACCATCAGAACTGGTGACGGCGGGTCGTATTCTAGCCGCAATCGGCCAGGCCTAGCCATGTAGAGGGTGCCGGAAGCAAAACCGCCCTGATTGTCGGTCTGAGAGAAGCGGGCCTGCATGGTCCGGATGCCGTTCAAGTACCGTTCGGCTCGCGCGATATCGGCCCGCTGTGCTGGAGAGATTCCAACGGCGCGGGGCTCGGGTCGTTCAGGAACAGCGACTGCGGGTAATTGGGACTGGGCGTAGATCCCCTCAGGGAAAAGCAGAGCAGCCGAGACCGCGAAGGCCGAAATAAGGAAACGCAACATGCTCGCAAAATGGCGATGCTCCGGCCTCTGGGCAAGGAATTTGGTTTCTCAATCCCCCGGCGGTGGCGCAGCCAGCACTTCGCGCTTGCCGACATGGTTGGCGCCGCCGATCACACCTTCAGCCTCCATTTGTTCGATCAGTCGGGCTGCCCGGTTGTAGCCAATCTGGAGGTGGCGTTGCACAAAGCTGGTCGATGCTTTGCGCTCACGCGTAACCAATGCAACGGCTTGGTCGTAGAGGGCGTCGCCGCTGTTGCCAGCGCCCGGGGCCGGCATGCCGGGAAACTCGAACCCGGCGACCTCGTCCTCTTCTGTGACAGAATCTACGTAGGCTGGCTCGCCTTGCGCGCGCAGCGCGGCCACGACTGACTCCACCTCACCATCGCTGACGAAGGGGCCATGAACCCGCATCGGTCGTCCGCCCGCGGGCATGTAGAGCATATCGCCCTGACCCAGCAGCTGTTCCGCGCCTTGCTCGCCCAGAATTGTGCGGCTATCGATTTTGGAGGTTACCTGGAAGCTCACCCGGCTCGGGAAATTAGCCTTGATGGTGCCGGTAATGACGTCGACGGACGGGCGCTGTGTGGCCATGATCAGGTGGATGCCAGCGGCGCGTGCCATCTGTGCCAACCGTTGTACCGCTGCCTCGATATCCTTGCCCGCAACCAACATCAGGTCGGCCATCTCGTCGACCACGACGACGATAAAGGGAAGCGGGTCGAGCGCTAGGGGTTGGTCTTCAAAGATCGGCTTGCCGGTGTCGGAATCAAACCCTGTCTGCACCTTGCGCAGAATCACCTCGCCTTTGCGCCTCGCATCAGCAATTCGGCTGTTGTAGCTGGCTATATTTCGAACGCCCAGCTCGGACATCGCCCGGTAACGGGTCTCCATCTCCTTTACGACCCATTTGAGGGCGACTACCGCCTTGCCCGGTTCTGTCACAACCGGCGCCAGCAAATGCGGGATCCCGTCATACACGGAAAGTTCCAGCATCTTCGGGTCGATCATGATGAGCCGGCACTGTTCGGGCGTGAGGCGATAGAGCAGCGACAGGATCATCGTGTTGATCGCGACAGATTTGCCCGAGCCCGTGGTGCCGGCGATCAACAAGTGCGGCATTCGGGCGAGATCAACACTGACCGGCGCGCCACCAATATCTTTGCCTAAAGCAAGACCCAACCGAGCCGCAGGCGTTTCAAACTCCTTCGATTCCAGCAGCTCGCGGAGGAATACCGTCTCACGCGTCACATTTGGTAGTTCAATCCCAATGACGTTGCGGCCCGGGACTACGGCGATTCTGACAGAGACCGCGCTCATGGAACGCGCAATGTCGTCTGCGAGTCCGATGACCCGGCTGGACTTGGTGCCAGGTGAGGGCTCCAGTTCATAGAGCGTGACAACTGGTCCGGGCCGGACCTTCACAATCTCGCCCTGGACGCCGAAATCCTCGAGGACCGACTCCAGTAGCTGGGCGTTTCGCGCCAGCGCCTCTTCGGCGTGGGTTTCTGGCGCCTTCTCAGCAATTGCCTCGGCGAGCAATTCAAGGGGCGGCAGGGAATAGTCTGCTTGTCCGTCCGTCGACGGCAGGTCCAGCTTGCCTTGTCGCTCCGCGACGGCGCGCCGCCCGGGCTTGGGTGGCGCAGCGCGCGGCACAACGAGCTTAGCGGCTGACGGCTCCGGCAAGGATTGCGTCTCGGCCCCAGAGAACAGCTTCGGTTCAATACGCCCAGCAGAACGTTGCGGCTGCGGTTTCTCATCGTCGGGGACGGTCCGGGTGAGGCTGCCGCGGAGCCGTTCGACCGCGGCGCGCCCGGCTGGCAATGCTGCCGGCGCCTTGCGCAGGACATTGAGGCTCGCAGTGGCAGCGCGCGCGCTGCCAGCGCCCGCCGCACGCCACTCGTTGATCCCCATACCACTGGCCAATACCACCATTACCAAGGCCATCGCCGCGGAGGCCAAGCCGATGGTGGCGGTGGTCCAATCTGCGAGGAACGGTGCAGCAACCGCCGAGGCCTGATTGAAGAGGATGTCGCCGGCAACGCCGCCCAGGCCAGCGTCGAAAGGCCAACTAGTTGGTGCCGGGGCTGCCGCGAGCGCCGCCGCTGCAGCAAGAAGGCTGGTCGGAAGTGCGAGCATCCGAACCCAAACAAGGCCAAGGCCCTTGTGACGTATAAGCCGCCATCCCCAGAGGCCGACTAGAATGGCTAGGACCGGAGCCGCGTAGCCAAGGGTCTGCAAGAGCAGATCAGCCATCACCGCGCCGGGAGGCCCCGCAAGGTTCTGGACCGGCCCGGCATCTGCGGTGTTCCACGATGCATCTGCCCCGCTGAACGTGAAGATCGCCGCAAGCAGCACCATTGCCGCGGTCAAAAGCGCCAGTCCTGCGAACTCGCCCGCTCTATCCACAAGGAATTGACGAAGAGCGTCAGGCAAGATTGGGTTGCGTGCGGCAGCAGTGGCGCGCGCCATGTGTTGGGCTCCAATTCCAGCGAAAAACCAACATCTATTGATCGCAATGTTAGCTGGAATCTGCAATTTCGGCAACATTGCCGACCAGCACTTTTGCTTATGAATCAGAGCCTAATCAGTGATTGCTCAGATTCGACTCAAGAGAACAGGCAAAAAAATGGCCCCCTGGGACAATCCCAGAGGGCCATTCAAAGCAAAAAGTGCGGGCGAAGCGGCTACAAAGCTTCGCCGTCGGTCTCACCTGTTCGGATCCGCATAGCGGAGGCGACATCGACAACGAAGATCTTGCCGTCGCCAATCTTGCCAGTCTCGGCTGCGCTCTTGATTGCTTCAAGCGCCCCCTCGACCTGGTCGTCCTTTACCACGACTTCCAGCTTCACCTTGGGTAAGAAGCTTACGACGTACTCCGCGCCGCGATAAATTTCGGTCTGGCCCTTTTGTCGGCCATAACCCTTCACTTCGCTGACCGTCATCCCCTCCACGCCCAAGGTTCCGAGGGCCTCGCGGACCTCGTCGAGCTTGAAGGGCTTGATAATCGCCATGATGAGCTTCATCGGTGTTTTCCTTCTGTGTCCGGCAGCACGCGCCACCGTCCCCTTAGGTGTCGGGAAGAGTCAGAGAGTCTGAGAACCGCGGCCAAACTCGGGATAGGCCTCCATCCCGAGTTCTGCTTTGTCGAGGCCGAGGTCTTCTTCCTCGTCATTGACCCGGATGCCGATCGTAGCCTTCAGGACCAGCCAAACAGCTGCGCTGGTCACAATGACAAAGGCACCGATGGAGACCACCCCGATGAGCTGGGTGACGAAGCTGCCACCGCCGAAAATGCCGACCGCAAGCGTGCCCCAGATGCCCGCAACGAGATGAGCAGAGATGGCGCCGACGACATCGTCAATTCCCAACTTATCGATCAGAGGCACGGCAACCACAACCAAACCGCCGCCAATGGCACCAACGATGATCGCCATCAGGTGGTTGGTCAGGTCGGGACCAGCCGTGATTGCAACCAATCCACCAATCGCGCCATTCAGGGCGATGGAGAGGTCCATCTTGCCGTACAGCAGCTGGGTTAGCACAAGGGCTGCTACCAGACCGCCGGCGGCCGCCAGGTTGGTGTTGACGTAGACGATGGCCATCCATGTGGCATCAGCTGCGCTGCCTAGCGCCAGCTGGGACCCGCCGTTGAAGCCGAACCAGCCAAACCAAAGGATAAACGTGCCGAGAGTTGCCAGCGGAAGGTTGGCACCCGGCATCGGGTTGACTTTCCCGTCCGGTCCGAACTTGCCGGCTCGGGCACCGAGGATGATAGCGCCTGTAAGCGCACACCATCCGCCGGTCGAATGAACCAGCGTAGAGCCCGCGAAATCGCTGAAGCCCATCTCGGCAAGCCAGCCGCCGCCCCAGACCCAAGAAGCCTGGATCGGATAGATAAAGGCCGCAAGGATGACCGTGAATAGCAGGAACGGCCAAACCTTGATGCGCTCGGCAATGGTGCCAGAGACCACCGAGGCCGCGGTGGCTACAAATACCATCTGGAAGAACCAGTCAGACGCGACCGAGTAGCCGCTATCAACAACCGTAGCCACCTGCTCGGCGGTGGCTTCGTCGGCGTTAAGAAGGGCGAGTTCGTCGGCAGAGGGGTTATAGAGAAGCGAGAACGACCCCATAAAGCCGCCTTCGGGCACATCCACGTACATCAGGTTGTACCCGATGATGTAGAACATGATCCCGGCCACGGAGTAGAGCGCGATGTTCTTCAGGCAGATCGCCGCTGTATTCTTGGTGCGCACTAGGCCGGACTCGAGCATGGCGAAGCCTGCCGCCATGAACATCACCAGAAAGCCGTGCACCAGGAACGAAAAGGTGTTCAATACATATTGGGTTTCGCCAGAGACTTCGGCATAAGCCGGCCCTGCCGCTAGGAAAACGCCCGCCCCCAGGACAAGCGCAAAAAACTTGGTTGTCGCGTCACGCTGCATGTGTCGCCTCCGATGTCACGGGCCGCCTGCCGATGTGGCCGCGGTCCCTGCTTATCCCCCGAAACAGCCGGCCAACGGCACTGTTGACCGCCGGCTTGGCCGCCCTCACCGGGCATGCCAAACGGGTTACCTCCGGGCCCCTCGTATCAAGAACCGTGCCGGTTTTGCCGGAACAGCTTTGTCGAATAGATTCAATACTTTGCCGGACTTGCCCCCGACCCAACTGCTGAACATGCAGGCGCATGCCCAAAATTTGGGCGGGCAGTGCCATTTGATTGTGCGGCGCAACATAGAGCTCTGCCACTGGACAGAGTGCGTCCAAGCTCCGATGTTGGCGGTATGAACTCTACATCCCGGAAAAGGCTCAGGGCGGAGGCTGTGAAGGTCGATGTCGCCATTGTCGGCGCTGGACCAATTGGCGCGACGCTGGCTGTCGCGCTGGCTGATGCAGGCTTTGAGGTCGCCGTTCTTGACCGCGCCGCTCCCGAGGATCTAACCAACGCGGCGTTCGACGGTCGGGCGTCGTCGATAGCGTTGAGCTCTTCTCGCTTGCTCAGCGCCATCGGTTTGTGGCCGCGGTTGGCAGAGCATGCCTGCGCAATCCGGGATATCCGAGTGTCTGACGGGCGTGTTGCCCCTAACACTTCGCAGCCGACAGGCTACGCCCGTACATCTGGATTCTTCCTGCATTTCGATCATCGTGCGGTAGGACACGCACCGCTTGGCTACATGCTTCCAAACGTCGATTTGCGCCGCGGTCTCGATGCCGCGTTGCGCGCTGAAGCTCGCATCCACCGCATGGCGCCGGTCGAGCTGAATGATGTTGAACGCGAGGCCTCTGGCGTTCGCCTTTCCTTGGCGGATGGCCGACAAATTCTTGCGCCCCTCTTGGCCGCCGTCGATGGCCGCGGTTCGGCGTTACGCAGGGCGGCCGGCATTCGGGTCAATCAATGGCGGTACCGTCAAGACGCGATCGTCGGCGCGATGGATCATGAGACAGACCATGGCAGTGTTGCCCATGAACGCTTCTTGACCGGCGGACCGTTCGCCATCTTGCCCCTGCCGGGACGCCGCTCGGCTGTGGTCTGGACAGACCGGCCAAACATCATCGACGCGGCAATGCGCCTGAATGATGGCGGGTTCGATAGGGAGCTAGGGCGGCGCACTGGCGCCTTTTTGGGCGATGTGCGCGCGGTTGGCATGCGTTGGCGCTACCCGCTCGGCGCACTCCATGCCGCCCGCTACACTGATTTGCGGATGGTACTCGTGGGCGATGCAGCCCACGCGATGCATCCGATCGCTGGTCAGGGCCTCAATATGGGCTTGCGCGATGTCGCAGTGCTAACGGAGGTCTTGTCTGAACAGCGACGCCTTGGCCTCGACATTGGCGACCATACTGCGCTGAGCCGTTATGCCCGTTGGCGGCGTTTTGACAATGCCATGATGCTGGGTATGACCGACGGGCTGAACCGGCTCTTCTCAACGGACCTCGTGTCGTTGCGGCTTCTACGCGACATAGGTCTCGGTGCTGTGAACCGAGTTAACCCGCTCAAAAGAGTGTTCATGCGCCACGCCATGGGCGTGGTCGGAGACTTGCCCCGTCTAATGCGCGAGGAGCGTGCCTGATCCAGTCTCAAGGATCACGGCTAAGGCCAGCCGCTGACATCGCGTCCAGGTAGTCTTCCCAGAGCCTGTCATGCGAATCCGCCAGCTCGCGGAGATAGGCCCAAGTGAAAATGCCTGTGTCGTGCAGATCATCAAAACCGATCCGCACCGCATAATTCCCCACGGGACTCATTTCGATGATGCCGACATGCCGTCGGCCTGCCACGAGTTGCCGTTGCGACGGACTATGGCCCTGCACCTCCGCCGACGGGCTGTGAACCCGGAGGAATTCAGCAGGAAAGGAGACAGATACTCCGTCCGAAAATGCCACCAGCAAGCATCGCTCTGTACGGCTATAGCGCAATTCCCGCGGGGGTGCGATTGACTCCATGATTCAGGTACCGCCCCCGCGAGCGCTGTCTGTTTCGCCGTCATCCAGTGTCCGCGCTTCATCGACGAGCATAATGGGGATGCCATCGCGGATGGGGTATGCAAGCCGCGCGGCTGGGCTTACCAATTCTTGACGCACCGAGTCGTAGCGCAACGGAGCGCGGGTCATCGGACAAACTAGGACCTCCAACAACCTTGGGTCGACCCGGCGCTGACGCGAATCATCCATCGCTCACAGTTCCTCTCGGGCGCTTTCTACTGACGCGCAGCTCCGTCTTCAGGGCCGGCATGGATCGCCATTTCCAGTAGCGCCGTCATCGTCGCATAGCGCTCGTCCAGGCCTGGTGCCTCAAGGAGGGCTTGCTTCTCCTCTGGCAGAAAAGGGCAAATCATCGCCAAAGAGTTCACCAAGGCCTCGTCCGGGGCGTTTCCGATCGCGTCCCAGTCGACGTCCAAACCCTGACGCGCGAAAAACACGCGCAACATGCTGGTGAAGCGGTCCCGGTCGATGACACTCCGGGCGTCCGCCTCCATGTCGCCGACGAATGGGCCGTAGCTGGCGCACACCCGGCGATACCCTTTGCGCACTTCCAGTTCTCTTTCGATCTGAAAACGGCAAACACCGACCAGTGTGATCAGCAGGCGCCCATCATCGGTCTCGTCGAACGATGTGATCCGACCCACACAGCCGGTGGGGTACAGCCCTGGATGTGCGCTCTCGTCGCCGGCGACACGGGGCTGGACCATTCCCAGCAGCCTGCCATTTGCCAACGCATCCAGGACCATATGCAGGTATCGCGGTTCGAAGATATTCAGCGGCAGGCAGCCGCGTGGCAGCAGTAGGGCCCCTGGCAGGGGAAAGACGGGCAGGTCGTCAGGAAGGTCTTCCCGCCTGGTGGTAAACAACGGCTGAGGGATGTCCGACATGCTTGAGCCTTACGAAAAGAGCACGCTCGACAGGCGCCGACGGCCCTCAACAGTTCTGGGGTCCGAGGCACCCATTGCGTCAAAAAACTGAAGCAATTGCTTGCGTGCAGCCTCTTCGTTCCACTCCCGGTCCAGGCGAACACTCTCGACCAGAGTCTCGACTGCGGCCTCTTCCCGGCCCGCCGAGAACATCGCCATCGCCAGGTCAAAGCGCGCCTGTTGGTCAGTCTTGTCTGCTGCAACGGTCGCTTCGAGGCGCGCTAAATCGCCGCCGCCTTGCTCCGCTAGGTCCAGGGCCGCTCTCACGCCCACGATATCGGGATGTTCCGCTACTTCGTCGGTGACGCCATCAACAATCGCGCGCGCACCCTCTGTATCGTCGGCGGCAAGCGCACAGCGGGCGAGACCCGCAATTGCTGCGGCGTTCGCCCCGTCTTGGGCAAGGGCCTGGGAATAGAGATCCGCCGCGCCCGCAATATCATCGCTTTCCAAAGCCTTGCGGGCTGATTCAACCAGTTCGTCGACCGGTGAGGTGATGGGCCCACCGGCCAGTCGACCCACAAAATCTCGAATCTCGCTTTCCGATTGGGCGCCGACAAAGGCATCTACCGGTCTGCCGTCCTTGAATGCGTAAACCGCAGGAATGGACTGGACGCGGAGTTGTTGTGCGACCTCCGGATGATCTTCGATGTTCATCTTCACTAAGCTTACCCGACCGCCAGCCTCGCGAACCACTCTCTCCAGCAGTGGCGCTAGTTGCTTGCATGGTCCGCACCAAGGTGCCCAAAAGTCCACGATGACCGGCGTTTGCATCGATGCCTGGATGACATCGTCCATGAACGTCTCTGTGGTTGTGTCCTTCACGTTGGTCGCCGCATCGCTCTCCGTCGGCGCTTGGTTCGGGTCGAGGATGAACGCCATGGTGTCGCTGCCTTCTTGATCTTGCTCTTGAGGGGCGGGGTTTCCAGCCAACCCCGGAACACGCCTAAAGATGGAACCTGCCAGTGCGGCTGGCAAGGCCACGGGGCTAGGCCTTGTTTCGGTCGACTCGGTCCAGGTCGAGCAGCACCGGCTCATGGCCGCAGCCCGCGACAAAGGGCAGCAAGTCCGACGAAGCGATGGCGGTGGTTTGCGTGTTGACCAGTGGGTGGTAGTTGAGAGTCTCGTAGTCCCTGAGCATCGCGACATCGAGGACCACGCGGACATCTCCGGCGGTTCTATTAATCAACGCAAAGGGGGTGACCGAACCCGGCGTTACCCCAAGCACGCGCTCCATCAAATCCGGCTTGCCAAATGACAGCCGTGCCGAACCGATGGCGTCGCTGAGCCCTTTCATGTCCAGCCGCCGGTCTTCAAGGCAGACGACCAGCCAGAGGGCACCCTTCTTGTCTTTCAAGAAAAGGCTCTTGCAGTGGGCACCTGGCAGGCTTCCACGCAGCGCCTTGCTGTCCTCGACCGTGAAAAGGGGCGGGTGCTCGACGGTGCGGTGATGAATACCGAGCGCGTCCAGGCGCGCAAAGAGCTCGATCGGGGTTGCGGCTAGTGGATCAGACACGCGCCGGCAGCCTCATTCTCAGCCCACACGGTATTGATTTCGCAGGCGACGGCGTGTATCACCGCGCCTTGCGCTGTGAGCGGGCGTAGCTCAGGGGTAGAGCACAACCTTGCCAAGGTTGGGGTCGTGAGTTCGAATCTCATCGCCCGCTCCATTTTCTCACGACATATGAATTTCCGGTTCAGGCACGGCGGCCAGCAGATATCTGCAGGTCCATCAGTTCCCGCGCTGATGCCTTTTCTGGAGATGCCGCGAGTGTCAGCCAGGCTTCCATGGCTGACCTTTCGAGCTGTGGTCCAGCCACCTGTCGGAAGCGATCTGAAACATCCGCGAAGCTCATGGGCCGCTTGTGACACCCGAGCGGTAACATCACCCGGTGTTCCGCGGAGGTGCCGTCGAAGAGGGTCGCGGTAATCTTCGAGGGCACATACTCCATTGTCGTACCCGCTTCGATCTCCGGGTCCAGCACACACTGAGCCCGCGCGGCTAGGTCGATGACCTCAGGATTCTCTAGCCCGCGCGCGAAATCGGTCACCTCGAAAACCAGCGGGCGGGGTTTATCCCTTGCGGTTGCGAACGTGAGCGCTGCCCCAAACGGGATGCTCATCTGCGCTTGTTGAAGCTGGCGAGGTGCATTGCCAGTCAGGCGCCCTTGTACGACCTCCGGTATGCCGATTTCGATGGACTTGATATCTCTAGCAACGATGCCCTGCTGGTCCACCATGTCGCATGCGGTCTCGATGGTAGCCAGTACCCGGGCGCTCACGGCGTGGGGTTTCATCTGCAAATCCAGCATCCGGAAGCGGTCACCGAGACCGTCGCGGATTGGCGTAGGATCATAATCGTCGGAGTGGGATTTGCCGAAGCCCGCGCCTCCCTCGATCGCGTCACGGGGGCCGGTGATGCCGGTCTGCGCCATGAGGGCACACTCGACGCCTTGAGCGGAAGATTTCCCCGCTTGGATGCGTTTGATAAGGGACCCCGAGAGGTAGAACTGCGCGGTGCCGCCAGCATGCCCAGTCGCCAATGCCAGGGCATCGCGGATTCCGTCCTTGTCGAGGCCGAGCAACTTGGCTGCGGCAACCGCCGGGCCAAACAGGCCAACAGCCGTTGTCGAGTGAAAACCGCGGTAAAAGTGGGTTGGCTGCACGCTCAGCCCAATTCGGATGGTAGTTTCGTAACCGGCTACCGCAGCGGCAATCATGTCCTCGCCGCTGGCGTCAACCATCTCGCCTATCGCGAAAACCGCCGGCCAGGTGACCACACCGGGATGAAGCATGGATCCAACGTGGGTATCGTCCCAATCGAGGCTGCCAGCGATGATCCCGTTCAAATAAGCGGCACGCACTGGGTCGGTCCGTGTCTTTTCGTAAAGGACGGACGCTGTAGGAGCACCGCCTAGGGCATCGAACACACTCCTTGTCCGTACTGTCCAATCCGCCGCGCGTCCGACGGAAGCGACGCGAAAATAGTCAACGATGAGTGTTGGCACCTGTGCGCGAACCGCTTCGGGCAAGTCGCTGTAGGTCAGATCTGCGACGAACTGTGCAAGGGCTTCCGTCGCGGGATAGGGCGCGTCGCTAGCGGTGTGACCCATGGTCAGGCATCCCGGATAAGGTCAGCGCCCCGCATCGCCTCGATCACGGCGGTCCGCGCATCCGGGGCAAGGGCCGCGAAGGACGCCGCTAGCTCCGCCTCGCTGAAACTCTCTCGAGCAAGGATCCAGGCGGCAATATCCTGGCCGCCCTCCGGGACCGGGATCATGCCGCCCGATGCCTTGACTGCAAAACCTGCGCCGCGGCGAATGACCCGCAAGCCTGATGCCGCAACAATGAACCGCGCACTCTCATCCAGCTTTGGCAAGGCGAAGCCGCCGCGCGGGAATTGATATCCCGAAATAAAGGATTTGAAGGCGTTCACGACGCCCGGGTCCTCCGCAAGCTCCGCTAGGCGCTGGCCCATCTGCTTCATTTGTTGCTGCAGGAGCAATTCACCGTCCGGCGCATTCAGGCGCGCCACTGGGGTGCGAAACAGCGCCTCATGCGCAACGCGCTCGTAGAGTAAATTCATCAGGTCCATACCCAACGGATGGTGGACCCCGAAGGCAACATGGATCACCGCCTCGGTCGAGGCCAAGGCGTCGTGATACTGGCCGCGGGGCAGATAGAGCAGGTCGCCCGGCTCTAGCGCCACCTCCATCAAAAGGTCGCCCTTCGCTTGTTCATGGTGCGCCTGGGGCAGGCCTTTGAACAGCGGGTGCGCAATTGGATGGTCCGCGCGGCCGCTGTAGACGTTCCACGTCTTCGTGCCTTCGACATGCACAGCGTAAACGTCGTGTGTGTCGTAGTGCGGCGGGAATGCTTTGTGCTGCTGCCAAGAGCAATAGAGATTGCCTTGTGCCTTCCCGAGGAGTGCTTCTTCCAGGGCGTTTGACACGGCAGAGAGGCCGGGCGCCAATGAATCGATATCGTTGCAGACGAGTGACGCGCCCCGCCGGAGCTGTTCGATGACCTTTTCCGGGTCGGGTTGCAGGATTTGCCTTCCGTCGCGGTCTTCTGCTTGCCGACAAAAGCACTCGGGGGGCAGCGGTGTACAATCAAGCACCAGCTGAAGGGTCTTTGCTGACCAAATATGGGTCATATTGAGAATATCGTTCAAATGACGCCACGACATGACGTCAGCGAACTTTTCCGGCGATCCCTTGATATGCAGGGGCCTCTTATCGAAGTACTCGGCGAAGAACTCAGCTTCGCTCATTGGCGCGATGATGTCGGCGAAACTCTTGATCGGCATGACTGCCCTCCCGCTCCCGGATGCTTGCCGTTTTACCGCCCGGGAAGCGGGGTTGCTAGTGGCGGCATGGATCGGGGGGACCGTCGGGTGAAACGTTAGCGGCGAACAACCCCTTATGCTGCAACGGCTTGTATTCGCCGGTCATTGCGGTAGCCTCATTCTGGTCAGAAGGAAGGATGACCTTCCCACAGGGAGACGGGCCATGGCGCGTGCGGTTGACGGCGAGCGGCAAAAGGCCGCCCTGCTGGAAGAGTTGATCTCCAGCACTCGGCGCAAGCTTCCGAAATCCAAATCTGCTGATTGCGAGCGGTTCCTTCGAACTTGGTTCGGCAGCATTCCGCCGGACGATCTCCAAGAGCGTCTGCCCGAGGGCTTGCAAGGCGCAGCGGCATCCGTCTGGTCGTTGCTGCAAGACCGGGCGCCGGGCTCGGCAGAGGTGCGGGTCTACATTCCCGACACCAGGCGTGATGGCTGGCAGTCTGACCGGGCGGTCGTCGAGACCGTCAATGATGACATGCCGTTCCTCGTGGATTCTATCACCGCAGCCCTCAATAGCCGCGGCTTCACTGTGGCGATCGCGGTGCATCCGATCTTGCGGACCAAGCGTGACAAGAAGGGTCGGCTTCTTGCCTTGGCCGATGCTAAGGCGGAGGGCACGCTCCGCGAGTCGGTAATGCATATCGAGATCGCTGAAGCGGTCGAGGAAAGCGATATCGCAGGGCTGCGGCAAGAGATCCTTGGTGTGCTCAAGGATGTACGCGCCGCCGTGACCGATTGGCAGGCAATGCGCGGTCGCATGTTCGAAGTCATCGGTGGTCTTGCCCAGGCCCCAGATTCTGTGCCGAAGGCCGACATCGACGAGACCGCCGCCTTCCTGCAATGGGCCCATGACGACAATTACACCTTCCTCGGGTTCCGCGACTACGAGTTCGATCGGCGAAAGCGCAAACCGGTTGTGCGAGTCAATGACGAAACCTGCCTAGGCGTGTTGCGCGACAAGGATCGCGTTGTCTTCGATGCCCTGCGCAACTTGGGTTCAATGCCTGCGGAGGTGCGTCACTTCGTCGACCAGCCGGAAGTGCTCCTGATCAGCAAGGCGACGATCAAGGCAACGGTGCACCGGCCGGTGCACATGGATGTGATCGCCGTCAAACGCTACGACGAGAAGAGCCGGGTCATCGGGATCCGCATGTTCGTCGGCTTGTTCACGTCAGTCGCCTACAGCCTGAGTCCGCGCCAAATTCCAGTGCTCCGCCACAAGATAGGCCGCGCAATCGAGCGCACTGGTTTCGCTCCTGCAAGTCACGATGGCAAGGCGCTCGCCCATATTCTCGAGACCTTTCCGCGTGACGAACTGTTCCAGATCTCGGAAGACGATCTGCTGGAAATCGGCCTAGGTATCCTGCATCTACAGGATCGGCAACGAATCGCGCTGTTCGTTCGCATCGATTCGTTCGAGCGATTCGCCTCCTGCCAAGTCTATTTCCCTCGGGACCGCTACACCACTGCCTTGCGGGAGTTGACTCACGGACTTCTGGAAAACGCATTCCAGGGCGAAGTCAGCGCCTACTACACTCAGGTCACGGATTCGCCGCTGGCGCGCGTGCACTACATCGTTCGGACCGAGCCCGGCCACATTCCCGATTACAAGATCGAGGCCATAGAGGCGCAGATTGTAGAGGCCAGCCGCTCCTGGGAGGATCGACTGCTCGATGCTTTGGTGGCGGCCAAGGGGGAGCGCGCTGGCTTTTCGCTGCATCGCCGTTTCACCGGGGCTTTTCCAGCGGGCTACACTGAGCGATTTGCCGCTGATGCGGCGGTTTTCGATGTCGAGATGGTGGCCAGCGCGGCGGAAGAAGGCCGCATGCGGCTGCACCTCTACAAGTCCGATACCAAGGGCCCGGAGCAGCTTCGCTTCAAGATCTATCGGCCGAACGAAGGAGTCTATCTGTCCGACGTTCTGCCCATGCTCGAGAACCTCGGGTTCCGAGTCCTGGACGAAGTACCTTTCCGCGTGGAGAGTGCCGAACTTGGCGTCGTCATGATCCATGACTTTGGCGTTACCGCGGGGGCGGGCGGCCAGATCGACGTCTCAGCGATCCGCGCTGATTTGCACGATGCGTTTCGGCAGGTCTGGGTCGGCGAGCAAGAGAATGATGGGTTCAATCGGCTCGTGGTGGCCGCAGGTCTGACGGCCCGCGAGGTGATGATACTGCGCGCTTACTATAAGTTCCTGCGACAGGCGGGCGTGTCATTCAGCCAAGCCTACGTGGAAGGCGCTCTTGCGAGAAATCCAACAATCGCGCGCCTTCTAGTCCAATTGTTTCAGACTCTTTTTGACCCCGACCTCAAGGGCGACCGTACGCGCAAATCCGCGGCCGTGCGCGGCAAGCTCCGGCAGGCGTTCGATTCGGTCGTCAACCCTGACGAGGACCGCATGCTGCGCAGCATGCTGACCTCCATCGAAGCAACCTTGCGGACGAACTTCTACCAGTTTGGCGACGGCACTGATCATAAGCCCTACCTCTCGCTCAAACTGCGCAGCGGCGATATCGAAGATTTGCCACTACCGCGTCCGATGGCAGAGATCTTTGTCTATTCACCGCGGATGGAGGGCTGCCACCTGCGTGGAGGCATGGTCGCGCGCGGGGGTATCCGCTGGTCCGACCGGCTTGAGGATTTCCGCACCGAGGTACTGGGCCTAATGAAGGCACAGCAGGTGAAGAACACGGTAATCGTGCCGGTTGGTGCGAAGGGCGGCTTCGTGCTCAAGCAACCGCCAACAGAGGGTGGGCGCGAAGCCTTCCTCGAGGAAGGCATTGCCTGCTACCGCTACTTGATCAACGCGATGCTCGATGTAACCGACAACCTAAAGGGTCAGCGGGTCGTTCATCCTCCGCGTACCGTACGCCGCGACGGTAACGACAGCTACATCGTGGCAGCGGCTGACAAAGGTACGGCAACCTTCTCCGACCTCGCCAACAGCATCGCCGTGGAGCGAGGTTATTGGCTTGGCGATGCATTTGCCTCCGGCGGCAGCAATGGCTACGACCACAAGAAAATGGGGATCACGTCTCGCGGGGCCTGGGAGGCGGTGAAGCGCCATTTCCGCGAGGTCGGTAAGGACACTCAATCAGAGGAATTCACCGTCGTGGGTGTTGGCGACATGAGCGGCGACGTGTTCGGGAACGGTATGCTCCGATCCAAGCACATTCGTCTTCTCGCGGCCTTCAATCACATGCACATTTTCGTCGACCCCGACCCTGTCGACGCAGCGAAGAACTACGCCGAACGCGATCGCCTATTCAAGATGGGGCGCAGCAGCTGGACGGACTACAACACCAAGCTGCTGTCCAAGGGCGGGATGATCTATGAGCGTGCTGCAAAGACCATCAAGCTCACGCCTCAGATCAGGGCTGTATTTGGCCTTGAGAAAGATGTCGTCACGCCAAATGAACTGATGCGGGCCATCCTGCTGGCGGATGTCGAGCTGTTGTGGTTCGGGGGCATCGGCACCTACATCAAATCGGCGGAGGAATCCAATGCTGATGCGGGTGACCGAGCCAACGACGCAATTCGGGTCGACGGCAAGGCACTGCGCTGCAAGATCATTGGCGAGGGTGCCAATCTTGGATGCACCCAACTTGGCCGGATCGAGTACGCCCGGAACGGGGGCCGGCTGAATACCGACTCCCTCGACAACTCGGCAGGCGTCGACGCGTCCGATCATGAAGTGAACATCAAGATCTTGCTTGATGATGTCGTCGGCGACGGGCTGCTTAGCGTAAAGGCTCGCAACAACTTGCTGCGTCAGATGACCAACGAAGTCGCGGACTTGGTGTTGCGTAATAATTACCAGCAAAGCCAGGTCATCAGCCTGATTCAACGCATGGGACCGCAGAAGCTCGACGAGCAGGCAAGGCTGATGCGCTTCCTCGAACGCCAGGGCGAGTTGAACCGTACGGTGGAGTTTTTGCCGGACGAGGAGGAGATCCAGGACAGGGCTGCACGAGGTGAGGGTCTCACGCGCCCGGAGGCGACTGTCCTGCTTTCTTATGCGAAGATCTGGCTCTTCAAGGTCATTCTCGACTCGGACCTGCCGGACGACCCCGCCCTGGTTGATGACCTGATCCGATACTTTCCCGCGCCTGTACAGAAGAAGTACCGCAAGCACATCGAGCGCCACCGCCTGCGGCGAGAACTAATCGCCAATGCGGTAATGAACTCTATGGTGAACCGGGTCGGTGCGACGTTTGTCTCGCGTCTTTCCGAGAACACCGGTATGGCGCCACAAGATATTGCACGCGCTTATTTGGTCGCGCGCGACGCGTTTGGCCTCCGCGAACTGTGGGCTGACGTGGCAGCTCTCGACAACAAGGCGCCGGCAGATGCTCAGGCGCATGTCCTTCTGGCTACGGCACGTGCCGCGGAGGCCGGAGCGATGTGGTTCTTACGCAATGCCGAATTGCCTCTGGACATCGGGGCGGTGGTTGCCGATTACCGCGATGCATTGGGTCGAGTGGTGGGTAGTGGTGCCGGTATCGTGCCTGCGGAAACCCTCGCGCGGATTGATGCACAGGCGGCTCAGTTTGCCGCGCCGGGGCTGCCGGATCAGCTTGCGCGGGCAGTTGCGCGCCTCGACCTCTACACTTCCGGCTGTGATGTCGCCCGTATCGCAATGTCCGATCAAGTCGATGTGGTCGAAGTGGCGCGTACCTATTTCGCCGTGGGGAGCCGGTTCGGCCATGAGTGGCTAAGGCAGGGAGCTCGCCGGCTCGAGCCAGAGAGTCATTGGCAGCGCATGGCGGTGGGCGCGGTGCTCGAGGATTTGGCAACTCAGCAACGTGCGCTGACCCAAGACATCCTACGTGGCGGAGGAAGAAAGCGCGGCGGCGACAAAGCCATTGATGCTTGGGTATCGAAGAATGCTGCCCAAGTTGGCCGCACCGAGCAATTGATAGCAGAGTTGACCGGTGGCAAGGAAACCCTCGACTTAGCGATGCTGGCGGTAGCCAACCGGCAGCTGCGTACGCTGGTCAGTAGCTAACGGCCGGTCCATTGGCTGATCCCGCCCGCGTGCCTGCAGGCCGACGGGCCGTTGTCGCTTGGTGCTTTTTCGATTGGGCGAACTCAGCGTTTCCGACGGTCATCTCGACTTTCGTCTTCGCCACGTACTTCACCACTGCGGTCGCAGAGGACGAGACGCGCGGTACAGCGCAGTGGGGTTACGCGGTCAGCATCGCAGCTGTCCTAATCGCCGTTTTGAGTCCTGTCTTCGGCGCTGCCGCGGATCGCATGGGGCGGCGAAAGCCGTGGCTGTTCATCGCCTCTCTGGTATGCGTACTGGCGACCGCATCGCTCTGGTTCATCAAGCCCGACCCATCCTTTGTCCTGCCGGCACTGCTTTTGATGGGACTGGCGACAGTCGCGTTCGAGGTCGGAACTGTCTTCTACAATGCCATGTTGCCCGAACTGGCGGCCCCATCGCGTATGGGCCGCTTGTCTGGCTGGGCATGGGGGACCGGATACGCTGGCGGGCTGGTTTGTCTGGTGGTCGCACTATTCGGTCTTGTGCAAACCGATACGCCCCCGTTCGGGTTGGATAAATCGGACGCAGAGCATGTCCGCGCGACGACACTGCTTGTTGCCGTCTGGTTCGCAGCGTTCGCCTGGCCGCTCTTCATTTTCACGCCCGAGCACCGTCGCGCAGGCGCGCCCGTGCGTTGGCTTCAGGCGGCCCGGGAGGGGCTTGCCCAAGTCGCCCGTCTGGTCAGCGACTTGCGTGCCCACCCCGTCCTGCTGCGATACCTGCTGGCGCGGATGATCTACACCGATGGCCTCAACACGCTTTTCTCTTTCGGCGGGATCTACGCCGCCGGCACCTTTGGCATGTCGTTCGCACAAATCATACAGTTCGGAATTGCGATGAATGTCACTGCGGGCATCGGGGCAGCGGCCTTCGGTTGGATCGACGACTGGATCGGTCCCAAGCGCACGATCTTGCTTTCTATCGTGGCGCTCATTTGCTTCGGCGGAGTCCTGCTCGTCATAGAATCGCAAGAGATGTTCTGGATATTCGGCCTGGCGCTGAGCCTGTTCTTCGGTCCGGTTCAAGCAGCGAGCCGGACCATGATGGGGCGTCTCGCACCTGCGGAGACGCGGACAGAGATGTTCGGGCTCTACGCCCTGTCCGGCAAGATCACCGCATTTGCAGGGCCGGCCCTGCTCGCTTGGGCAACGCTAGTTTTCGACAGCCAGCGCGCCGGCATGGCAACGATCCTACTCTTCTTCGTGATCGGCGCCGCGCTCTTGGTTGGGGTGCGGGAGCCCAGATCGGGACCTTCGGCTCAGTGACGAAAATGGCGCATCCCGGTGAATACCATCGCGAGATCATGCTCGTCAGCGGCAGCGATGACCTCGTCGTCGCGGATGGAGCCACCGGGCTGAATGACAGCAGTCGACCCGGCGTTGGCGGCGGCGAGCAGACCATCGGCAAAGGGAAAGAAGGCATCTGACGCTACGACCGATCCACGTGTTGCCGGCTCTCTTTCACCAGCTTCCTTCGCAGCCGTTTCCGCTTTCCACGCTGCCATGCGCGCGGAATCCACGCGGCTCATCTGGCCCGCGCCAATACCGACGGTGGCGCTGTCTCGCGCGTAAACGATCGCATTCGATTTCACATGCTTGCATACGCGGAAGGCAAACAGTAGGTCTGCCATCTCGCGGTCCGATGGCGCGCGCTTTGTAACCACCTCCAAGCCATCCAGATCGAGGCGCCCGTTGTCCCGGTCCTGGAGCAGGAAGCCGCCGGCCACACTGCGCAATGTCGGGCCTGCCGCCGAAGGGTCCGGCAGGCTGCCCGCGATCAGGAGCCGCAGGTTCTTTTTTTGTGCCAACAATGCGCGCGCATCTGCGTCAGCGGCCGGCGCAATCACCACCTCTGTGAAGAGCCCGGCAATCTTCTCCGCTGTGGCCTTATCCAACGACTGATTCACCGCGACAATGCCGCCGAAGGCACTGACCGAATCGCACATGAGCGCGGCGTCGTAAGCATCGGAAAGGGAGCTTGCGCTCGCGACCCCGCATGGGTTGGCATGCTTGATGATGGCGACGCTCGGCTCTTCAAACTCGGCCACTAGTTCATAGGCGGCGTCGGTATCATTGAGATTGTTAAAACTCAGCGCCTTGCCTTGAACCTGCTCTGATGTGGCGATCCCGGGCCGTGCTTCTTGGGATGTATAGAACGCGGCGCGCTGGTGGGGATTCTCGCCATACCGCAGGCCCTGTTTCAATTCCGCGGACACGATCAGTCTCGCGGGTGGCTCGTCATTACCTCGAGCGAACCATTGGGCGATGGCAGCGTCGTAAGCCGCGGTACGCGCATAGGCGTTTCCCGCCAGGGCAATCCGGGTCTTCAGAGTTGTCGCTCCACTATTGGCATCCATCTCCGCAAGCACCCGGGCGTAGTCGGCCGGATCGGTCACCACGGTAACAGCGGCATGGTTTTTCGCGGCGGCTCGTATGAGCGCTGGGCCACCGATATCAATGTTCTCTACGCAGGTCTCCTCGTCGGCGCCGCTGGCGACGGTTGCCTCGAAGGGATAGAGGTTGACGGCAACCAGGTCGATGGGGCCGATCTCGTGTTCTGCCATCTGGTCGCGGTGGCTTTCCAGGTCCCGGCGCCCCAGGATACCGCCATGGATCTTGGGGACCAGGGTCTTCACCCGTCCGTCGAGGATCTCGGGAAATCCAGTGTAATCAGATACCTCCACAACCGGGACACCGGCATTGGCTAGGGCCTTGGCAGATCCCCCTGTTGAGAGGATTTCAACGCCCGCCGAAGCAAGCGCCTTACCAAACGATACTAGCTCGGACTTGTCGTAGACGGAGATCAGCGCACGCCGAATGGGTGCGGCGGAGTGGTCGGTCATGGCGTCACGGATGTGGTTAGGTTGGCAGCTTCGGTTGCGGGTTGGTACTCCGGAACAAGGTCGCGGAGCAAGTCGATCACGGCGCTTGCGTCGCCCTGTTCGTAGCCGCGCGATATTCGTGTCATAGCGGTACGCAAGACCGCGATATCTGCATGGCGCGGCTGGGCCAATTGCAGACCAGGGTGTCCTGCTGGCAAGAGGGACTCGGTGTCATGAAACAGCTCCTCGCGCAGCTTCTCTCCGGGCCGCAAGCCGGTGATCTTGATCTCTACGTCACTATCAGGCTCTAGGCCGGCAAGCCGCGCCATTTGCCGGGCGAGATCAAGGATGCGGACTGGCTTGCCCATATCGAGCACGAAGATGCGCCCTTCGTTGCCGCTGTCGCGTACGCCAAGCGCTGATGCCTGCAGCACGAGCTCGACCGCTTCGTGAACGGTCATGAAATAGCGTTCCATCTCAGGATGGGTCACGGTCAGGGGGCCGCCTTCACGCAGCTGCTTTTCGAAGAGCGGCACGACGGACCCGCTCGAACCCAGCACGTTGCCAAAGCGCACCGTCACAAATCGGGTCCGTCCCTCATCTCCTTGGTCGGCGCGATCGAGCGCCTGGCAGTAGCTCTCCGCTAACCGCTTGGATGCACCCATCACATTGGCCGGATTGACCGCCTTGTCGGTGGAAATCTGCACCATCGCTTTTACACCGGTGGCCCGGCAGGCCTCCGCGACGTTGGCGGTGCCCAGCACGTTGGTCGCGACCCCCTCGGTGATGTTGGCTTCAACGAGTGGAACATGCTTGAGCGCTGCAGCGTGAAATACGAGATCCGGCGGGCGCTTCTGAAAGACGCGCTGCAAATGACCAAGATTGCGCACATCGCCCAAGACTGCAGTCACCTGCAAATCGGGGCGCCGGCCTGCGAGCTCCTGGGAAATGTCGTAGAGCGCGAATTCTGAGAGTTCAAACAGCGTGACGCACGCCGGCTCCAGGTCCGCGATTTGTCGAACCAGCTCGGAGCCAATCGTACCACCGGCGCCGGTGACCAGGACATGATTGCCGGAGATGAGCTCCTTCATTGCCTCGCGGTCGAGTGCTGCTTGTGGGCGCCCAAGAAGATCGGTAATGGCAATCGGTTGCAACTCTGCGCCGCCTCCGATTCGTAGATCGGCGATCTTTGGCATCCGCGATAAAGAGAGGCCCAATTCTGCGCTGCGATCGACCAGCCGGCGCACCACTGCGCCGTCACTGATTGCCGGCGTAAGGACAACGCGAGCCGGGCGTTGGCCGCGCCGCTCCAGCATATCGATATGTCTGCCCAGCGCCCCATCCCCAGGCTCCCAGGGCAGGACCGGAATGCCACGGATATTCCGGCCAGCCCAATCGCTGCGGGAATCGAGAATACCCACGACCTCACACGCATCGCGCAACCGTCCGGACTCCCGAATGAAAAGGTCGGCATCGTCGCCCGCGCCTGCGAGCAGGACTTTCTCACGCGATGCCTCTTCAGCAGTCTCGCTGAAGGAGAGGCGGCGGTCCTTCCAGATGCGATAGGCCAGCCGCGGCCCGCCAAGCAGCGCCATCAAGACAAACCAATTGATGATCAGCCCAGTGCGCGGAAAGTTTTCCAGCCGTGTGAACAAGAACAACGCGGCGAAAAAGATCAGTAGGACCAGTGCCGTGGCCCGCGCGATGGCGACAATGTCACTCGCCGAGGCATAGCGCCAGACGCCGCGGTAGAGCCCGGTCATCCAGAAAACGACGGCAGCGATTGCGGTTAACAGCGCCGTACTGAGTGCGAGTTGACCGGGCGCGATCCAGGGACCCAGGTCTCCCAGCCGCAGGTATAGAGCAAGCGGCATTGATATGGCCGCCATGATCACATCATGCGCGAACGCGAAATGGCCCAGATGCAAGATGGGCTTGCGCATTAAGCCGTTCGGATCCGGCGGCGGAGATTCAGGGGTTTCGGCCATGGCCTGACAAATGAGATCGCAAAGAACTTAGCATAGTCGACAAGGCTGGTTCAGCCTTCGGTCCGCCACTCTGCGGCGGTTTCGGCTAGAGCAGCGCTGACGCTGAATGGGGGTCGCCAACCAAGCGTGCCGCGGATCGCGCTGGCATCGACGGCGAGGGACTCGGTCAAGCGTTGGACGGCTGGCCCGCGGCCGGTCAGCGTGCCGGCAAGCCGCAACAGCGAAACAGGAAAGGGGAACAGCCGCGACGGGCGCCCCAGCGCGTTGCAAATGGCACGGATCAAGCCTGGGGTCGAAAAGTCCTCACCATCACAGAGCGGGAAGATGCGCCCCGCCGCAGCCGGCTTCTCCAAGCATGCTGTGATGGCGCTAGCGAGATTGGCTGATGCTATCAGACTCCGCCGATTCCGCACCGATGCAAGTGGCAACGGTAGGCCCCGGTCACACACGTGCATCAGTGAGCGGAAATTGGCGGGAACACCCGGGCCATAGACCAGTGGCGGGCGGATGATGGTTGCAGTCATGCCACTGCCCTCAGCTGAGCCGAGGAGCGCCTTTTCCCCTGCCAGCTTCGAGCGCGCATATGCATCCGATGGGGCAGGCGTGTCCGTATCGCAGAAAGGCGGGCCGTCAGCCGGTGTGTATTCACCGTGGACCTTGATGGAGCTGACGAAGACGAACCGGCGAACGCCGGCCGACGCGGCGCTTTCCGAAAGTCGTGCGGTTCCCGCGCCATTGATCCGGTCGAAGGCGTGTTCACTTTCTCCGTCTACGCGGTGTGCCAGGCCGGCAAGATGCACCACTGCGTCAATCTCCGCTAAGGCTTCTGACCAGTCCGTTTCGGGACCGATATCGCCGACATAGCGGAGGGGTAGTTTCAAGCTCGTCTTGCGTCGCACGGCAGCCACGGGCTGATGGCCGGCGGCCTGTAGGGCCGGAATCACGGCGGCGGCAATAAAGCCGGTGGCGCCGGTGACCAGCACTTGCATCAACGGGCTCCCGGCACGACGCCGATGACAGACGCGACCTCACCGCCTCGTCCTTCAGCTGCAACACGTAGGACGGCCAGCATGCGGCGGGCCTGCTTTTCCCGGCTGTACTTCTCAGCAATGTCCTTGGTGCGGACGGTCATCCCGCGGCAAAGCTCCGGCTGACCTGCCAGGGTGCGGGCAGCTTGGGCAAGGGCATCCGGGTCTTCCGGGGGCACCCAGAGCCCGACGCGCTCGCGTTCAGCGATATCGCTTGCCTCTCCCTTCGGCAGCACCATCAACAAGGGCAGGCCCATTGCCAAGGCCTCAAACATCTTAGAGGGGATCACCTCCTTGAACGCTTCCGCATCACGCAGATGCACCAAGGCAACATCGCAGAGGCTCCAAACCTCAGGCATCTTGTGCTTTGGCTGCGGCGGTCCAAACGTCACGTTTTCCAAGCCGCGCGCTCGCGCGTCGGAGATGAGACTCTGTCGCTCGGCGCCATTGCCAACCAGTAGGAACCCGATCTCCGGAGCATCACGGAGGCGCTCCGCTGCGTCGAGAATATTTCCCAAACCATGTGCCATGCCGTGGGTGCCGACATATCCCAGCACGAACCTATCTTTCAGTTTCCATGCATCCAGCATCGCTGGGTCCTTAGGTCGCGGCCCATAGCGGGAGATATCGACGCCGTTGACCACCACGGCGACCTTGTCGCCATCGATCCCACGCGCGATCAAGTCGTCGCGGAAAGCATGAGTAAGCGCCACCACACACGCCGCTCGCCGGTACAAAAACAGTTCCAAGTGCTCAAGCGTTCGCAGAACCAAGCCAGGACGGAAAGCGCCGACTGCTGCGATTGACTTTGGCCACAGGTCGCCGAGCTCGAAAACGAACGGCCGCCAGCGTGATGCTGCTGCGGCCCACCCCGCGACTGCCGCGAAAAACTGCGGTGACGTGGCAACCACAACGTCCGGCCGTTTCTCGAACAGAGAAGCGATAAATCCACTGATCATGAAACTCAGGAAGTCCAGCGTGCGCCGAAGGGTGCCGGCGTTGGGCGCCATATAGGTCTTTACCCGGACGACTCGGATGCCGGACAAATTCTCGATGTATCGCCATCGGTTTGAATAACCGGCGAACACTTTGCCGTCAGGGAAGTTGGGCGCGCAGGTAATCACCGTCACGTCATGACCCCACCGTGCCCAATAGACGGCGCGCTCGAACACACGTGTCGCGGCGGCGTTGGTCTCCGGCGGAAAGTTGTCGGAGAAGAACATGATCCTCATCGCGCCGCCCCCTGTTTCGGCGCTCCGAAGAGTCGTCCGCCGCCCATCCAGAGTAGAAGCGCCGTTGTCGCCGTCGCGCCGCCGGCCAGTGCCGCCCAATTCGCCCACGCCGGTCCGGTGGCGGCGGCCAGAGCCATCGCCACCAACACGACGTTGCAGCACATCATGGCGAGAACTACTTTGGCGTGAGTCAGGCCGGCGCGGACTGCCTGCTGGTAGTAGTGCTCGCGGTGCGCATGCCATATACGGTCGCCGCGGAGGAGCCTGCGCAGCAGGGTGATTGTCGCATCAGCCAGGAAATAGAGAGGCAAGAGTACGGCCACTGTCCAGGCGCCCTGTGCGGCAACCATCAAAAGCAACCACCCTGTGAGATAGCCGATTGGAACGCTGCCGACGTCGCCCAGGAACACCTTTGCTGGCTGCCAGTTCCACCGTAGGAAGCCAACTGCGGAGGCAGCGAGCGTGGCAGCAAGGAGACCAGTCTCAGGTGCAACGGCCCCGACGAGACTGATGACGGCGATCCCGAAACCAATGCAGGCAGTCTCACTGGCGGCAATACCGTCAATGCCGTCCATGAAATTGTAGAGGTTCAAAAACCAGAGCCACGCGAAACCGGAAAACAGCCGGTCCAGCCAGAATGGCGCCAGGCCCTGAAGGACCAGCATTTCGCCGGGTAGCGCGGCTAAGCCGAGGCATACGCCGAGGGCTTGAACAATCAGCCGCGGCAGGGGGCTTAGTCCCCTGATGTCATCGACCCATGAGACTGCCCCCAACAGGATCGCGCCGGCCGTGGCAGCAGCGAGAGGGGCATGTAGCGCCGACAAAGTGGCTCCCTGCATCACTGCCAAGCCCCAGATGGGCAGCGTAACCAGCAAAATCGCTACGCCACCGCCTCGGGGCACCGGGATTTCATGGCTGCTTCGGGCATTTGGCCGGTCGAGGATTTGCTGCCGCTTCAGCAATTTGATCAGCAGCGGCGTCGCCAGGAGGGCGCCCACGCATGCCCCCACCGGCAGGAGCACCAGGGTCAGCAAAGACATAGGCGCATAGTGTACGCCTTAGGACTCGGGCCGGGAAGCGGCATCGATCCCCTGGTTGCTTTCTTTTGCGCCGGCCAATGCGGCGAAGCAGGCGGCAGAAAGCCAGAGGGCCGACAGCCACCAGCTTTGCCATAACCCGTAACCAAGCGCACAGACCGTGAAGCCGGCAGTGATCTGGGCAAGTCCGGCGGCGCGGATCGCGAAAAACCCATGGGCCGCCACGGCGCGCACCATACGAACGGCAAATAAGGCGGCCAGCAGGGCGCCGATGACACCGAGTTCCAGCCATATTTGCAATGGTGCATTATGTGGATGGAGTGGCAGCAACTCACCTCGCGTTTCGATGGTGCGACCGCCAGCCATAGGCTTCACGGCCACGATTTCGGTGCTACCGCCGGGAATCGCGCGCGATCCGTCAAGGCCCCAGCCCAGGAGCGGCCGCTCGTTGATCCGAGAGCTGGTAAAGTCCCAAATGAGGAGACGGTGGTAGGCCGAATTCGACAAAAATGGCGCATGCTCAGCCAGCCGATCGGGGCGTGGCATAAAGTCGACGGCCGCTGGTGCAATCAGAATTGCTGCTGCGAGCGCGATGGCCAAGCCTCCCCCGGCGAACCAACGAAGCAACAAAGCAACCGGTAGGACCGTGAGCCCCCCGAGGGCCGCCGCCGCCGCGGCGCCGCTGTCGCTCGTGAGCCCCACCGCCAAGCCAATACCGACGGCCGGTAACGCCCCCAGCCAGCCATACCGCTGCCAAAGAAGGAGACTCGCGGGCCAACTCATCAGAACGATGACCGTCGCCCCGTTATTCAAGACATAGCGGTAATCTGCCGGCGGGCGGTTTGCAGTATCCCGGCCAATGAAGTCGTCAACGAAATCCCTCAGCCCAAAATGCAATGCGGCATTGCTTGCCAACTCCACCGCAAACAACGCAGCAGCAATGACCATTCCGCTACAAAGGGCGAGTCCGATCCGTTCTCGGGCATGCGTATCGAGATCACGGGCCAGGCCAACAAGAACAAGGCCAAGCAACGTGGTGCCGGCGAGCGCGAGGGTGACGGTCGCGCTTCGTTCCGGGATTACGGACCAGAGAGCTGACAGGCCGCCCCAAACCACCAACGCTAACAAGGGCCACGCCCAGGAGAGCGGCGGTCGAGGCAAGGAACCGCCGGTCCGTATCCGCGCAAGAACCTCAAGAAGGACGCCAAGCGCGAGGAGTGGCACCAGGGCCTTTGCAGATAAGAACGCCAGCGGCGGTGCGATTAGGGCGGCACCGGCGAGGCCCCAGCCAGTCATGACTGTTTTGCTATCCAGCGAACGACAATCTTGGCAATTCGGTCCGCCGCCCGCCCATCCCAGAGTTCAGGAACGCGGCCGGCCTTGCCGCCCGTTGCTCGAAATTCTGCAATGGCCGCATGCAGGCGCGCTGGCTCGTTGCCGACCAGCATATTTGTACCGCCATCGATCGTGATCGGGCGTTCCGTGTTATTGCGCAATGTCAGGCATGGGACGCCCAAAGCGGTGGTCTCTTCTTGCATTCCGCCGGAGTCTGTCAGCACGACCGCAGCTTCGCGCATGAGGCCCAAGACCTCCAGGTAGCCTACTGGCGGTAAGGGGATCATACCCGGGCGGGTCAAACGGTCAGTCAGTGCGAATTCAGAGATCCGCTGCCGAGTCCGCGGATGGACGGGAAATACAACGGGCGTTGAGGCCGCGAGCGTCACCACCGTGTCAAGGATTCCTGCCAATGTCGCTGCGTCGTCGACATTAGACGGGCGGTGCAGCGTCAGCAGCGCGAATCGCTTGGCGACCTGTGCCGCAGCGTCGCGATCACCATGGATTTGGATTGTATCAGCGGGCGAAACGGCGCGCGCCATGTTGGCGCGGAGGCTGTCTATCATCACGTTACCGACAAGATGCACCCGCTTGGGGTCGATGCCTTCTCGCGCCAGGTTCGCCACACCGGCCGGCTCGGTGACGAAAAGTAGGTCGGAGATCCGGTCGGTGAGGACCCGGTTGATTTCTTCGGGCATCGCCGGGTCAAACGATCGCAAGCCCGCCTCCACATGGCCGACGGGGACACACAGCTTGGCGGCTACCAAGGCGCACGCGATTGTAGAGTTGACGTCCCCGACGACAATCACCAGTGCCGGCTGCTGCTCCACCACCAGCGGTTCGAACCGGGTCATGATGGTTGCAGTCATTACCGCGTGGCTCGCCGATCCGACCTCGAGCGCCACATCTGGAGGATCGATGCCGAGGTCACGATAGAATACGTCGTTCATCTCGGCGTCGTAATGCTGACCAGTGTGAATCAGCCGCACCGGCCTGTCACAGCTGCGCCGAAGCGCGCCAAGGACCGGTGCAATCTTCATCATGTTCGGCCGCGCACCTGCGACACAGAGGATTGGTGCTTCGCTCATCGCGGCTGCATAGGACACCAGCCCGCTAAGTCGGGCAAGGGTCGAGCGCGGAGAGGATTCGGATCGTCTCTACAGCCTGTCGAAGGCGGGCGAGGTCTGTACCGCGTCCAGCTCGCCGCTTGCCTATCTCTTCGGCAAATCGGGCGATCGCAATATCGAGCGGGGCGCCATCCGGCACAGGAATTGCCGTTTTCTCGCGACCGTCTTCGACGGTCAGCGGCTGTGGCGCACCATCCTCGAAGGTAAAGCTCTGCGGCTCGCAATGGACCGTGAAGCGCCGGCGCCTTTCTTGAAGCTGGTTGCTTATGGTGATCGTGGCCGAGGCCGCACCGAAGGCTAGTCGCAGCTCGACGGTCTCGCCGGGTGTTTTCGCCATGGGGGTGAGCGCGGCGCGGTCGAGCGTGGCTTGGTCCGGCGGCGCGCCAAATAGATCGAGGCACAATGCCAGCACATGCGGCCCCCAATCCCAAAGGACCGTCGTGTCCTTCCGGAAGGGGCCAGTCTGTCCGAAGGTCGCATCCACTGCTTGCGGCCCACGGGCTGTTTCGGAAAGCAAGATCGGCCAGGCTGGATGATAAAGGTAGATGTGATCGACCAAGACTGCGGCGCCAGACGCCTCCGCAGCGACGAGTAGCCCACTGGCATCGCTGACGTTCAGGGCGAGCGGCTTTTCGATGAACAGGTCGTAGCCCGCTCCAAGTGCGGCCAACCCGATCTCTGCATGGTTCGAAGGCGGGGTAGCAACGGCTACACCATCAATGTCTGCCGCAATGGTCTCTCGCCAATCGGTGTCTACGGGGACGCCGAAGGGAATCGCGCCTTCAGCAGGGGGACGGCGGTTACAGACCCGGGCCAGTTCGACCCCATCGCATCGATGGATTGCGCGGACGATATTGCGGCCCCAGCTGCCAACGCCGATCACAGCAATCCGTGGCCGCCTGGCCGGCATCAGACCTCGCCACGATAAGCGCCGTCTGTCCAGGCGAAGAAACGGCGCAGACCCTCTTCGAGCTTGACCTGCGGTGCGTAGTCTAGCTGCAGCTCCGCCTTGCGGATATCGGGGCAACGCCGCATCGGCTCATCCGCAGGATAACTATCAGGATACTCGATGACATCGTAGTCCACTGGTCGGCCCAGTGCCGCCTCGATGTTCTTGACCAGGTCAAGCACCGAGATCTCGGGCTTTGGATTCCCGATGTTGTATGTCTCACCTGGGACACCGCGAAGCAGCACCTTGAAGAAGCCGAGCAGGGCGTCGGTCACATAACAGAACGTGCGGGTTTGGCTGCCAGTGCCATACACACTGAGCTTGCGGCCTGCCTTGATACGGCTGGCGAAGTTCGGCAGTACGCGATAGTCCTTTTCCGGCATTCCGGGACCATAGACGTTGAACGGCCGTACCGCGTTCGTATGGGTGCCGAACTTCTCATGGAATACGTAACAATAGGTCTCGCCAAGACGCTTGCTCTCGTCGTAGCACGCCCGCGGCCCTTGGCTGGCGACATTGCCGCGGTAGCTTTCCTGAGTTGGCACATGCTTGGGGTCAGGGTCGCCGTAAATCTCGCTGGACGAGAAAAACAGGAGCTTAGCCTGCTTGTTGACCGCCAACTCCAGCAGGTTCCGGGTTCCCGTGGTGGACACCTCCAGGGTCTCCAGTGGATACGCCCGGTAATAGAACGGGCTCGCGATACCCGCCGCATGGATGATGAAATCGATCCCCTGCTCGTACACGAACGGTCGGGTAATGTCGTGGCGATGGAACACCACATGCTCCGACGTTTCCACAGCCTGGCCATCGGACCGGGTTATGAAATTGTCTAGGGCGATCACCGTGCAGGGCTGCTTCAGCACGACACTATTGAGCCGCTCAAAGCACGCGATGAAATAGCGCCCAAGGAAGCCTTGTGCGCCGCACAGCATCACGGTCTTGCCCTCGAAGGCGCTGGCCTCTTCGCCGAGCCGGTCAACGATTTCGGCGATGTCGCTGTCGAGACAGAAATCGAATGTCATGCCGGTAGGGTATCCTTGTCATAGAGGCCCAGTTCGGGCAGCGGAACGATGAAGCGCCCGCCTTGTTCAGCGAACGCCCGGTGATTGCGCATGATCGGCCCCGCGAAGTTCCATGCGAGCACGACCACATCGTCCGGTCGGCGGTCATACAAAGCGTCCGACGCGACGACTGGGATATGTAAGCCAGGGGACAGCAAGCCCTGTTTCAGTGGATTATCGTCAATGATGAAATCGATCACCTCCGAGCCCAAGCCGAAATGGTGCATCAGAGTGGTTGCTTTCGCCGGTGCACCATATCCCGCAATCGTCGCCCCCGCCTCCTTGCGCTCTCGCAGATGGTTAGCAAGCGCCGCACGTGCCGCATCAACCTGTGCGGCGAAGCCTAGCAAGGCTGTTTCCTGATGCAGGCCGGCCGCGTGCTCCGCCGCGATAAGGGCCGCTACCGTTCCGTCATCAGAATGTGGGCCATCCGAGAGACCCGCAAAGCAGCGTATGCTGCCACCATGGGTATCGACCCGTTCTGCGCGGAACAGCCGCATTCCATGCTGCGCCATAAACCCGGCGAGTGGCTCCACCGCGTGATAGTCCAGATGCTCGTGATAGATCGTGTCGAACAGAGTGTCCTCGAAGACATCTAGTAAGTAAGAAACCTCGAACACAAGCGCGCCATCGTCGTCGAGCAGCATGGCCACACCGTCGATAACGGCCGCGAGGTCGTCAATGTGCGCCAGCACGTTGTTCGCCGCGATCAACTTGGCGCGGCCTCTAGAATCCCGTATCCGGGCGGCTAACTCTGGGGAGAAGAACTCGTTCAGCGTCTCAATGCCGGCTGCTGACGCTGCATTCGCTATCTCGCGCGCTGGATCGATCCCCAGTACTTCCGCCCCCGCTTCCTGAAAGAAACGCAACAAGGTGCCGTCATTGGAGCCGATCTCCACCACCTTGTCACCGAATCCGATACCGATCCGCGCTATGCAATCTGCCGCAAACCGCCCGAAATGTTCGACAAAGACGGGCGAGGTTCCAGACACATAGACGTAGTCCCGGAACAGCTCGTCCGGGTCGACCACATCGCGCAACTGGACGTGCCCGCAGCCACGGCAAAAGAAGACATCAAGCGGAAAGGCGGCTTGGGCGTGCCCGGAGCGATCGGCCGCGACGAAAGCGTTCGCTGGCGGTGTCGGCGTGAGCGACAGGACCAGACCAAGATCGGTGCTGCCGCACAGGCGGCAATCGGCGCGGCGCCGGCAGCCTGTCACGCCAATGAGGCCGGATCGACCAGTTCCACGCGGACCAAGTCACGCTCGTAGCTTTCCTGATCTCGGGGGTTGCCGCCCAGAGTGAGAAAAACGGTGTCCTTGGTAAACACCATCGCATGCTCGACCATCGCCGGGGTGAAGAACATCACACCCTTGCCAATTGTCACCTTCTCGGGCACTCCCGTGTCCCCGACGGCCCGATGGTAGTAGTCGATTTCTCCTTCGAGCACGTAACAGTAATGCCAGTCGGTCTTGTGGTAGTGGTTAGCGCGCAAGGTCCCCTTGGCCGAGGTGATCAGAACCGCGCTGCGCATATGTGCATCGGCGAGAGGGATAATGTCGCCGCGCGCATCGGAAAAAGGTGCGTCGGGGGGGACGATGACCTCGCCATCCCAGTTTTGCGGGTCATGCCGCAGCAACTGGCTTTCGCTCCAGTCCTTACTCAAGTCGGGCTCTCCTTTCGTTCGGGCGGCCTCGGTTGGCTGTGGTGGCGGCCGAACAGCCTCACACGCACCATAACCCAGATGATGGCCACTACATGGTAGGCCTTGATCTTCTTGCCTTCAGCGTAGGTTCGCCCGGCATATGAAACCGGGACTTCGTAAATCCGCTCAGCCCGCCGAACCGTCTTGCCGAGGATCTCCGCCTGCTGCTCCCAGCCGCGGGTTGCCAGCTCCGCCGGGTCGAGAAGCCCGCGGCGAAACAGCAGATAACAGCTGTAGACGTCAGTGAAGGTCGTGTTGTTGAGGATGTTAAACAGGAGCGTGATCACGGTATTGCCGAGCTTGTGCCAGAAGTAATGCACTCGGGTATAGCGGGGGCCCAGCATGCGGCTGCCGATGACCAGTTCAGCGCCGTGGTGGAGCACCGGGTTGAGCAGGTTCGCAAACTCCGACGGGTCGTACTCCAGGTCCGCATCCTGGAACAGGACAACGTCTCCATTGGCAGCGTCCAGGCCGGCACGGACCGCGGCTCCCTTGCCGCGGTTGTATGGCAGAGTGATAAGCCGTTCGTACAGATTAGGATGGTCCCGAAGCAGGGCGGGAGTACCATCCGTCGAGCCGTCATCGACAACGATCACCTCAAAGGTGGCGCCGTCCACTTTCTGCGCGCGTACGGCCTCGAGCACGGTGATGATCGTGCGGTCCTCGTTGAAGGCCGGCACGATGACGGACACGGTAACGGCTGTCATGCCACGGCAATGGTTCATCCTGCGCCTTCCGCCGACGCTGCTGCCGGTTCTAGCCCTCGCGTCTCATCGTTTGCAAGAGGACAGCCTCCCGGAGTCAGGGCCGCCAGAGTGAGGCGCAGGTCCGCGCTCGCAATTGTTTGCAGCGTGCGCGATGCAAAGTCCCGGCCGGTGAAAACCTGAAGCGACCTGGCGCAGCCCGCCTTCGCAAGCGCAAGGACCTGGGTGCGAAGCCCGTCGGTATCGTCGACCGGGTGGTCGTCCGACAGGGTGCCGCGAAACAAGACGTGGGTAATGCCGAGGCGCCGCGCATCACGCCAGAACTTTGGAGGATCGAATGCATTCGGACGTGAGTCGACTTCGGCCTGAAAATGCGGGTGTCCGTAAAACAGGGGTACATCCAGATGGTAGATCAGTTGGCGCTCACTCAATAGCAAGCGGTCGCTGCTTGAGAGTGAAGCGTTGATCCAAGGCACCGCTGGAGAGTGGTTCGCTAGTGTGCGGCTGAGAAAGGCGTCGCGGTCCTCGCCGTCGGCAAGCCTGGTCAGGTAACTCAGCGCGAACAGGCCATGACCCGCCAACTGGATTGCAAGCGAGAGTAACACCACGCCTAGAACCGGGTTTCGCCAAGGTCGGGCGAGGGCGACCCGGGTCTGCCAGCGCGCCGCGGCGACGAGGACGCACAACAGCAGCAGCGGGTAGACCGGTAGCAAGTGTCGTACTCGCTGCGCCGTGCCTAGGAAGAACCAGAGGGTGTAAAAGAGCAGCACGACGCAAGCCACCGGCAGAAGCGGGCTGGACGCGATCCGGTCCCGCCAACGCCACATGCCGCCCAGCGCGAAAGGCAGGAGCAACAGACAGGCAGGCCCCAAGCCGGTGCGGCGCGCTTCCCATTGCGGCAGCGCATCCAGGGTTGCCAGGAACGGGTAGGCGAAAAACCATCCGATTGACGGGGGCACGCCACGCTCGACACTGAACATGACCTCGCGAAAAGCGTCGGCATGATCGCTTCCCCAAGCCAGGCCGGGGACATAGGGCAGGATGCCGTAGAGCATGGGAAAAATGGGATCGCCTGTGTGCCAAGCATTCCACAGGTACCATGGACTCCCCGCCAGTGCGGCCGCCACGCAAAAGGCCGTGACGCGGGTCACCCATTCGTGACGCGGTGCGGGTGCTACCAAAAGAGTCAGTCCGCATGCGGCGACAAACAGCAGGCCGGTGTATTTGCTCCCGGCGAAGAACCCGGCGCAAAGGCCAGCCAGCAACGCCCACCGCCAAGCGGCTCCGCCGCGCGCACCAACTGCCCAGGCGGTCGCGAATCCTCCGGTCATGGTGAAAAGAAGAACACGTGCCTCAATCTGGCCAGCGCCAGCGCCATACACCACCGCGGGCGTTGTGATCAGCAGGGCCGCTAGAGCGAGACTCCAGCCTCTCACCAGATGCCGCCGCGCCAGCAGATAGGCCAATACGATCGCAGCCCAGCCGCTTACCATGGTCCACAAGGTCAAGGCCCTCTCGCCGCCGAGGGCAAGGGCAGGCAAGTAGGACATTTGCACAGTTAGCGGGACCGCTCCATCGACCGCGCGGGGTACAAATCGAATGACACCCTCGGCGAGGAATTGCTTTGGCAGGGCGAAGTGGTAGGCCAGACTGTCGGCATCTACCGGTGGCGCCAAGCCTTCGGCTAAATCAAACAAAACCGCCAATGCAATCGGCAGCAGCAGCAGCGACGTTCGGCTAATCTGTGGGACGGTGGGTGCAGGAGCACATCGCGTGATCAGCACCAATCCCGGAATCAGCGCCACGCATACCGCTACCATCGGCGCAACCCCGATCGCCCCAGCCGCTCCCATCGGCAGAACCAACCAGCCCATCACGCCGAACCCTATGGCAAAAGACCATGCGGTCGCTTCATCCCGGCGTAACCGACCAAGCACGCCAATGGCAGCAAGCGCTGCTGCGCCGGCGCCCATGGCCGCCGATGCCATCAGCAGAACGCTACCCCACGCCTGCAGGGCAGTGATCATGACAGGCCCAACCGGTTCAGGATCGGACCCAACAATCCGCGAAACTGCCAGCCATAAATGGCAAACACGGCGATGACCCAGGTCCAGGCCCCAGCGAGCAGATAGCCATGCGGCGGCGGCAGGATACGTGCGCCCGCTGCCGCCTGTTTCAGGGCTGTGGCTGTTTCCGCGGCAGTACGGCGCCAATCGAAACGGCCTGCCCGCGCTGCCGCTGCCGCGCCAAGCCGTTGAGCGAGTGTTCGGTCGCGAAGCAATCGATCGATCGTGCGGGCCATATCCGTCGCGTCGGCTGGGTCGAAATAGAGGCCTGCATCCGCGAGGACCTCGGGCATGGCGGTGGCGTCCGCGCAGGCGATTGGCGCGCCGGATGCCATGGCCTCAGCGAGAGGCTGGCCGAATGTTTCAACCGTCGACGGGAAAACGAAAACGCCGCAACGGGCATATAGATCCGCCAAGGCATCTGGTGATTGTGGACCCAGCAGGATCACAGCTTCTTCAAGGCCGTGCGCGATGATCCGTTCGCGCACTTGCTCAGCGTAATCCGGATCGACTTCGGCACCCGCCACTTGCAAGACCAGGCCAGGGTGATCCGCACGCAGGACTGCCAGGGCATCAACGAGCGTTAGCAGGTTTTTCTGGATGTAAAGGTCGGCGACGGCGAGCAAGAACGCTTCGCGCCCAGATGCGGTAGACGTGCGGAACCTGGTGTCGACGCCGTGGTGCACGACCGTCACCTTGCGACGCAGGCTTGGCGGTCGGACAAGCGTTTCGCGAGCGTATGCGGAGACCGCTATGCCCTGCCGGCAGAACAGAACTGACAAGAACGTCATCGCAGATAGCACTGACCAATACAGCCGCTTGGCGGGCCGCGGATCGACGGCGCCTACGGCCAGCGCATTCCGCAGCAGAACCACACTGCCGGGTGCCATGAGCGGGCCGAAGTTGGCCGGAGAGAAGGTCGCGTCGACTCCTAACCGTCGCGCCAGCCTGGGCAGGCGCAATTGTTCCCACGCCATCTCCCGAACGAAGCCAGGTCGGTAATTAGCGAGGTGCACAGTAACGCCTGAACCTGAATCGGCGATCAGTGACGCCTGCGCTGGATGCACCAGCAGGTGCACGTCCAGTTCAGGGTCCGATGCAAGCGGTACTAGGATCTGCCGCAAATACGTGACGCCGCCGCCACTCTTGGCGTGCAGCCCGTTGACGAGGACGCGGACGGTCAAGCCGCTGGGGCGGCGTGCAGCACGTCACGCGGCACCGACACGCGCACCTGACTGCCGAGCAGCTGGAGAAGCACGAACACCCGCTCGTTGTCGGCAAGTCGAACGAACCGGCCGATCGACCCAGCGAGCGGCCCGCCGGCTAGAGAAACTGTGTCTCCCGGAGCAGGCAGCGGATCCGGGCAAGGCACCAGCCCGGTCTCGTCTTCGCTGGCTTGGATATCCTCGACCACCCCGGCAGGCACAGGGGAGGGCCGCTCACCCTGACATACGAGATGACTAATGCCGATGGTCGAATGAATGGCCCGCCAGCGCGCGGCCGCACGGTCGAAGCTGACAAAGATGTAGCCCGGAAAGAGGGGAGCTTGGCACCAATCGACGCGGCGCGCATGTCGCCTCTGCTTCCGGTAGCGCGGCAAGTACGTTTCGAAGCCCTGGCGCAGCAGGTGCCGGCGCGCCTGCTGTTCCGCGCGCGGTTGTGTGCGAGCCACGTACCAGCGCTTCATGGCGCGGCCCCATACCGGTCGACGGAAAGCATCGGCGGCACCAGCACGCGCTCGGGCGCTAAGTCGCTGCACAATGCATCGTAGGTCGGTTGGGCTTGCTGGAAATCCGTGAGGATCACTCCGTCGATCTCGCCGGCCGCCGCGAGGTTGGGTAGCACCGGCAGCCCGGCGTGGCGCTGCCGGCCCGTAGGAGGAAGGTCGACGACGCCGACCAACTCGATTGAGACGTCCGCAGCGCAGATCGCAGCAACCTCGCTCAGCTCTCCAACCCCACACAGTGCCGCGCGCCGCCAGCCGCGGCTCGCCGCAGCACCCAGTAGGTCACTGTATTGACTGCGCGCAACGCGGAAGAAGCGAAATGACTGGCTGAAAAACTCGCCCGTCAGGCGGCTCTTTTCGGCGAACCCTTTCGGGGTCAGGTAGTAGGCATAACGATTGGGCGGAACCTGCTGAATCTTGATCAGGCCCTTCGTGACGCAACGCTTAAGGTAAGCGTTGGTTAGGCCAAGCGCGATACCGAGGCGGCTCGCTGCCGAGCGTTGGGTCAGGCGGCGGTCCTCATGCACGGCGTTCAGCAAGCCGAGGGTGATTTCCGCCTCAGCGTCGAGATTCGCCCCATCGGGCGCGCTGGCGAGGTCCTTAGGCTGGGCCACGTCCTACGTCCGGCTAGTACGTTCAAACGATGAACATACGGCCATTTTCGCCTGTGGACAAGTCAAAAATAATAAGAAAATCATAATCTTGTTTTGTTCGTGTTGTGAACATGCGGTTTGACGTTCGTTTCATGAACATGGTAAAACACCGTGCTTTCGATTGACCGCACTCCGGCGACCAGAGTCACCCGGAGTGCGGTAGCATGCCTGGTCTCTGGTGATCGACATCTCCTATTCCTTCCATACGGGTCAGCGCACCTACCCCACCTTTCGCCCCTGATGAGCGTTTCTAGGCAAAGCGCCGCTATCATCGATGAAGAGGAGGCCGTCTTGTCGCCATGGGTAACGGTTGCGGCAAAACGCGTCCGGCTGCCTGGCAGCGAAAGCCCGCAAGTCTATCATGCGCTCCGGCAGCATGATTATGTCACGGTGCTTGCGCTGGATCCTCAGGGACGGATACCGCTGGTCAGGCAATTCCGTCCGGCGGTAGGCCGCGAAACGCTGGAGCTCCCGGGCGGCTTGCATGACGGTGGCGGCACGCCGGCTGAAACTGCAAGCGGCGAGCTCGAAGAGGAGGCGGGATTGCGGCCCATCGTGCCGCTTATCCCCCTCGGCTGCTTCGACCCGGACAGCGGCCGACTCGAAAACCAGTTCTGGGGGTTCTTTGCCGCACAGACCGAGATGATAACGGGCTGGCAGCCCGAACCAGGCGTCTCCCGAGAAGCAATGACACCTGATGAACTCATTTCTGCAATCGAGGCGGGCCGCTTCACAATGGCGCTGCATATCGCGTTGATTGGTCTCGCCCGAATGCGCGGACTGATCTGACATGACCCAGGTGCCTGATGATTTCCCGGATCGCGCCGTCTGCGTTGTTGGCTGCGGCTATGTCGGCCTCACCCTCGCGGTGACCCTCGCGGGTTGCGGCTTCGACGTCACCGGGGTGGAAGTGCGCCACGACGTCACCGACCAGCTCAACGATGGCCGCGCCCATTTCCACGAGCCTGGCATGGATGCCCAGCTCGCCCGGCTCATCGGCTCGGGACGCCTGCGCTTCGCGACAGTCATCCCAGAGGATAGCGCCGCTGGCGTTTACATTATCACCGTGGGCACGCCACTCGACGAAGCGGGCCGTACCCGGCTCGACATGGTCACGCGGGCAGCCGGCGAAGTGGCCGATCGGATGCGGCCAGGTGTGATGGTAATCATGCGATCTACAGTCAAGCTGGGCACCACACGGGATGTGGTGGTCCCCATCCTTGATCGTACGGACGCGGATTATGACCTAGCCTTTTGTCCCGAGCGCACCCTTGAGGGCCGCGCCCTAGAGGAGCTTCGCAGCCTGCCCCAGATCGTGGGCGGGTTGAGCCATCGGGCGACCAACCGGGCGGCCCAGTTTTTCCAGTTCGTTACGCCGACCATTGTGCGCGTACGCGATGCCGAGACCGCCGAGATGATCAAGATGATCGACAATGCACAGCGCGACGTCCACTTCGCCTTCGCCAATGAGGTGGCGCGTATCTGTGATGCAGTCGATGTAAGCGCAGCGGAGGTGATCCGCGCTGGCAAGCTAGCCTACCCGCGTACCAACCTGCCGCTGCCTGGTCCCGTCGGCGGTCCCTGTCTGTCGAAGGACCCCTACATCCTGGCCGAGGGGCTGGAGACGACCGGAGTGGTGCCGGAAATGACACTTGCCGCCCGGCGCATCAACGAGCGCCAACCCGATGAGGTCGCCGATTGGCTAGGCATGCGCCTAGCCGCCACGCCCGGCTTCCCAAAGGCGCCGTCGATCTGCCTCGCCGGCATCGCGTTTAAAGGCAGGCCTGCCACCGATGACCTCCGAGGCACCATGGCGCGGCCGATCTTGACAGCGATGACCCGGGCCTTTCCGGACGCGCGCTTCACCGGTTACGACGCAATGGTGGAAGACGCCTTGATTGCCGACTTCGGCCTGGACCCGCGGCCGAGTCTTGAGTCCGCCTTCGATGGCGCAGACCTGGTGCTGGTGCTGAACAACCATCCGGTGTTCCAGGCGATGCCGCTCGAGCTGCTCGCCAGGCACATGAACAGGCCCGGTCTTATCTATGATCTGTGGAACCATTTCGACGCTGCCGATCTCGAGCTTCCAGAGGGTACCGGCTATGTCGCGTTGGGTGGCCACGGCGTGGGGCTGATGCCGGGTGGTCCGGCATGACCGGCAAGGTCCTTGTTACCGGCGGCAGTGGTTTCATCGGCGCCGCGTTGGTGCGCCGTCTGGCCGCTGCCGGGCAGACTGTCCGGGTCCTAGACGATAACTCCCGCGGTGCGCCGCGCCGACTCGCGGAGGCCCAAGGGGAGATCGAGTTGGTGGTCGGTGACGTGCGCGACCCGGACGCTGTCTCCGGCGCCGCCGCGGGCGTGGACCGGATCATTCACCTCGCCGCGGTCAACGGGACCGAGTTCTTTTACAGCAAACCGGAGCTGGTGCTTGATGTCGCCTTGCGCGGCATCCTCAACGTGGTAGACGCGTGCCGCGCTCACGGGATCGGTGACTTGGTGGTCGCTTCCAGCTCCGAGGTCTATCAGACCCCGCCGGCGGTGCCGACCGACGAGACCGCGCCGCTTGCGGTGCCCGACATCTCGAATCCCCGTTATTCCTATGGTGGCGGGAAGATCGTCTCCGAGCTCGTGGCGCTCAATTACGGCCGCAATGGCTTTGACCGGGTGTGCGTCTTCCGGCCCCACAATGTCTACGGGCCGGACATGGGCTGGGAGCATGTGATCCCTCAGCTGGCGATGCGGGCGGCCGAACAGGTCGCGGCTCACCCCGAGGGTCCGGTTCCGTTCCCGATCCAGGGCGATGGCAGCCAGACCCGCGCCTTCATCCACATTGACGACTTCACAGACGGTCTGGTGACGGTGATCGACAAGGGCGCACACGGCGCGATCTACCACATCGGCACCATGGAAGAAGTCCGCATCGCCGACCTGGCAGCCAGCGTCGTCGCCGCCTTTGGGCGTACCGCCGATATCCAGCCCGGCCCCGAACCCGCCGGCGCGACACCGCGCCGCTGCCCAGATATTGCGCGACTGGCGGCGCTCGGATTCGCGCCGCGCATTCCGCTCAACGACGGGTTGCCTGATGTGGTGGCCTGGTACCGCGACAACGCCCATCTGCGCGATGCCACATCCGGAGACGCTGCATGACCGCGACCTCGACCCCGATCTATCGCTGCCAGATCTGCGACAGCGAGAATCTCAGCCCTGTCTTGTTCCTGGGCTACATCCCGCCGGTCAACACTATGCCGGCGGTTGGGTCCGTGGCTGAGGAGCAGCCCGCCTATCCGCTTGAGCTGCGCCGCTGCGGCGACTGCTCGCTGGTGCAGATTGGTCTGGAAGTCGACGCCGAGGTGCTGTTTCCGCACAGCTATCCCTATCTCAGCGGCACTACGCGGATCCTGCGGGAGAATTTTGCTGACCTCTATAAAAAGGTCTCGACCCGGCTTGGCCTTGGGCCGGACGATCTGGTGGTCGATATCGGATCGAATGACGGCACCCTGCTGTCAGGGTTCCACGCGGGCGGCCACAGGGTGCTCGGTGTCGAGCCGTCCCAGGCCGGCGATGTGGCCCGCGCGGCGGGCATTGATACGCTCACCGATTATTTCGGCCGCGACTGCGCCGAGAAGGTGCGGGCCGAGTACGGTCCCGCCCGTGTCGTCACGGCGGCGAATGTCTTTGCCCATATCGGCGACATCCACTCGGTGGTGGACGGCATCGTTGCACTGCTCTCCGAGGACGGGGTGTTTGTCTCGGAGTCCCACTATCTGCTCGACCTGATCGAGACGCTGCAATACGACACGATCTACCATGAGCATCTACGCCACTACGCCCTGGACAGTCTGACCCACCTGCTAGCTGCCCACGGGCTGGAGGTGTTCCATGTAGAGCGCATCCCGACCCATGGCGGCTCAATCCGGGTCTACGCTGCGCGCACCGGCCAGTATCCGGTGGAGCCCTCGGTCGCCGAACGCCGCGCAGACGAGGAGGCGCGGGGTATCGCCGATGGCAGCGCCCTTGCGGGTTTTCGCGAGCGGGTCGTGCAGTCGAAGCTCGACCTGCATGCGCTGTTGGCGCCGCTCAAGCGTGACGGCGCGCGCATCTTCGGTATTGGCGCGCCGTCCCGCGCCAGCACCCTGGTCAACTATGTCGGCCTCGACGACGGGCTGATCGACGCGGTGATGGAGGTCTCTTCCTCCCACAAGCTCGACAAGCATGTTCCCGGTACCCGGATCCCCGTACTCGACGAGCAGAAGCTGTTCGATGAGCAGCCCGAATATGCCCTACTGCTTTCGTGGCACATCGCGGACGATCTGATCCGCATCCTTCGCAAGAACGGCTATCAGGGGCAGTTCATCATTCCCCTGCCTGAGCCAAGGATTGTCACCGAATGACAGCTGCGCCCTTTCGGGTGGCGGTGGCAGGAGGCGGATTCGGCGCCGCGGTGCATGTGGCGGGGTTCCGTGCAGTGCCCGGTGTCGAGGTTGTCGCGCTGGCTGCTTCCACCCAGGCTTCGGCGGCCTTGGCCGCCGCCCGCGCAGGTGTGCCGGTCGCGTGCGCCGGAATCGGCGCATTGCTCGACCGGCCACTCGATGCCGTGTCCTTTGCCTTGCCGCCTGACGCAAATCCCGAAGCTGTCGCTGCCGCTCTGGATCGCGGGCTCGCGGTGCTGTCGGAAAAGCCCCTGGCGCCCAATGGCACCGACGCGCACCGGCTGGCCGTATTGGCAGCGGACGTGACCACTGCAGTTGATTTCGAATTCGCCGAGCTGGAGAGCTTCCGAGCGCTGGCGGCGGCGATCCACGATGGCAGCATCGGCCCGGTGCAATCAGTCGACATCGTCTGGCGGGTGGAGTCCTATGCGCAGCGTCACCGGGACTGGTCATGGAAGACCGACGCCCAGCGTGGCGGCGGTGTGATCGGCGTTCTCACCACTCACCTGCTCTATCTGATCGAGTGGTTGTTCGGCCCGGTCGTCGTCACGGAAGCCCAGCTTGATAGCCAGGCCACCGCTGCCTTCGCGCCGCCGGGCGCCGAGCCGGCTGCCGAAGCAGCGGCATTGAAACTGACGACAGAGGCGGGCGTGCCGGTTCGGATCGCCGTGACGAATGCCGCGCCGGGCGAACATCTTCATCGCTGGGCAGTCGCATTCGACGGCGGGCAAGCGACGCTCGAGAACAGCTCGGCTGACTATATGGGCGGCTTTACCCTTATCCTGCGTGATCCGTCCGGTGATGTGGCGCACCGCGCCGAGGAGCCAGCCGTTGACGGAGACGGGCGCCTGCCGCCCTTCATCCAGCTGGCCCGGCGATTCGTCACCGCGGCGCGGGAGGGTGGACCTTGCACACCCGACTTTGCCGCCGGGGCCCGGGTACAGGCCTTGGTTGACGACATCCACGCCATCGCGGTCCGTGGTTGATGCGAATTCTGGTGCTCACCGATCTGGCGCCTCATCCCGCCCACACGGTGCAGGCGGCGAATATCGTCGCCCACCAGCTGATCATGGCGCTCGCTGCCCAGGACGGCATTGAGGTGGCCTGCCTGCGGGTTCATCGCGGACCGCCGCCGCCGTTGACCCAGGACGAGGCCGACGGCGAGGCACGGATGCGCGCTGCCGGGGTCACTGTCGCCACGCCCCTGGCCCTGCCGCCACAGCCGCCGCGCCGTCCGGCGCTGCTGCGGGCCCTCTCGCCCATCGAGGCCGACTACATCCCCGAGGTTGCCCACCGCCCGCTGCTGGATGCAGCCGTCGCGGACTGCGGGGCGGACATCGTCCTGATTCCCTGGAGCGAGTGGCTCACCGCCCTGGCCGCGGCTTTGCCGGTCCCCAAGTTTGCCTACTACGGCAACCCGCCGCCGAAAAACCGGCAGGCCCAGCGCGATTTCTATGCAGAAGCTGGCGGTGGACCCGGCCTATCAATGCGGTTGCGGCAGGCGCTCTATGACCGCCGTTTCGAGGCGGTTCATCTCGCCCAGATGCGCGGCTTTGATTGCCTCGGCAATGTCGCCGCCAACGATGCCGAGTATTACCGGGCAAACGGCCATCCCAACGCTTTCTATATCCAGAACATCTGGATCGACCGCTTTGATGGCGGCTGGGAGGCGCGTCGCACCGACGGCAATGGTGAATCGGTTCGCATCATCGGCAACATCGGCAATGTCGGACACACTGCCAACATGCATGGCCTCAGAATCCTCGGCGAGGCGCTGCTGCCGGAACTGCGCCGCGCCATGAACGGGCAGGGCTACACTGTCGAGGTTATCGGGGCCGGCCATCACCACCCCCAGCTCCGGCAGGCGCTCGAACAGCCCGAAGTCCGGTTTCGCGGTTTTGTCGACGATATCGATGCGGAGATGCTGGATGCGGAGGTCTTCCTCTGCCTCAACAACGCCAGCAGCTACAACGTCGGCCACACGCGCTACCTACATGCCTGGACGCTCGGCTGCTGCGTGGTCGCCCACCGCAACGCGGCGCAGGCGATGCCGGAGATCGTCCATGGCGAGAACGCGTTGCTGGGCGACAGCATCGCCGAGATCGCCGACCTCATCGCCGAGGCAGCAGGAGACGCGGCGCTGCGCCGAAAGCTTGGCGCCGGTGGCTACCAAACCTTCCAGGATCACTTTACAGCCTCCCATGTGGCGGACCGGATCACGGTCGCCTGTGGCGCGGTGCTGTCATGACCTGCGGATGGACGTAGCGAGGCTAACGAATGGCAGCCATGTCATTTAACCGCCGGGTCCTGCTTTTTTCCGCGCCGCCGGCGATCCAGAGCGCGGTGTCTTTCGCCCTGCTGCCGCTGATGACGCTCGTGCTAGGCCCGGCCGATTATGGCGCCTTCGCGCTGGTGACGGCGGTGACGTCGTTCGGCACGGCGCTCTGCACGCTTGGCGCCGGTTTCGTGTTGGCCCAGCGCTGGCCTGAGGCGGATGCCGACACGCGTCGCGCTCTGGTCAGCTCGCTGTTCGGGCTGTCGGTGGTGCTCGCATGCCTGTTTGCGCTGTTGATGCCCTGGCTGTGGCAGTTGGCGGCGGCGCAGTGGACTGTCGCCGCATCGGTGCCGGAAACGGCAATCCGGCTGGCGGCTGCCGGCGTCTTCTTTGCGGTGCCGTGGCTTATCGCATCGGAGGTCCTGACGCTGGATGGCCGCGCGCTGGCCTTTGCCGTGGTGATGCTGACCCAGACCGTTTGCGCGGCAGCAGCATCGCTCACCGCGTTGTTCTATTTCGACCTTGGGGGCGTGGCTCTTTTCGCCGGTGCGTTTGCTGCGGCTGCCGCGACTGGCATCGGCGCGTGCGTTTGCCTCGCCCCCTGGCTTCGGCTGCGCTTCGACCGGGCGCTGGCAATCCATTCCGCCGGGATGGGTCTGCCGCTCAGCTTGTCGAACCTGCTTGATATCGCAACCACGTTGACGGAACGGGCCCTCTTGTCGACGCAGGTCGGCCTCGCCAACCTCGGCATCTACAGCCATTCCCAGAGCTACCTCAACATTGCCCAGGCCGGCATCAAGCCACTGGTCCGCGCGGTTTGGCCGGTCTCTCTTTCCGAGGCGCGGGATTCCGCAAGCCCGTTCACCCGGACTGGCCAAGCCTGGTCGGTCGGGCATCTTCTGCTGATCGGGGCTGGCCTGCTGATGGCGGCTTTTGGACGGGATCTCATTGGCCTGCTGACCCACGGCAAGTTCGAGGCTGCCGGACCGTTCGCCGCGCTGTGGATGGGGTTACTGCTGGTGCGGCTGTCCGGCCGCCCGCAGCTCGCGACCCTATTCGCCAACGGGCGCGGATACGCGATCTCCAAGATCGGCATTGTCGCCAATGGCACCGCGATTGCCGTGCTCTTGCTGCTGGTGCCGCGAATAGGCCTTGCCGGCGCGGTGGCGGCCGCCTTTATCCAAGCAGCGATGACCCGCGCAATGTTCTGGTGGGCGGCACGCCAGGAGCGTGACACACCTTTCCAGGATGGCTGGGTACTGGCTGGGGTCGCTCTGATCGCCGGGGCCGTAGCATTGGTGGAAAGTACCGCGCCGTCGGCCGGTTTGCGTGCGCTCGGCCTTGCGGCTGCGCTGACGCTGGTGGCGATCGCCGGCCGCCGGCCGCTCGGTGAGCTACGGCTTCAACTTAAGAGGGGTTGGTCATGAGCCGGGATGCCTGGCTGGTTACCGGCGCCGCTGGTTTCATCGGCTCGAACCTTACGGCGCACCTCTTGGCACAGGGTAGTCGGGTGATCGGTTTCGATGATCTATCGACCGGCACAGAGGCCAACGTCGCGCGACTGGAGGCGCTGGGGGGGCCCCGCTTCAACCTAGTACGTGGCGATATTCGCGATGGCGCCGCAATCGCCGCGGCAATGGATGGCGTCGGGGCAGTTGCGCATCTCGCCGCCCAGGTGTCGGTGCCGAAGTCCTTCGACGATCCCTGTCACACGGACTCGATCAATGTTGCTGGTTTCCTCTCCGTGACTATGGCAGCCGAGTCGGCGGGCGTGCCCCGCGTGATCTATGTGTCAAGCTGCGCCGTCTACGGTGACAATCCGGCGCTGCCGCTGGCCGAGCGTGAGCAGCCGCAGCCGCTCAGCCCCTACGCGGTCTCCAAGCTGGCGAACGAGCAATATGCGCAGGTGCTTCGCGGGCGTGGCACCGGTCCTGACCTGATCGGCCTGCGGCTTTTCAACATCTACGGCCCTTGGCAGGACCACCGTGGTGGATATGCGGCGGTGATCCCGAAATGGATCGAGCTTTGCGCATGTGGCGACCAGCCGGTCATGTTCGGTGATGGCAGCGCGACCCGCGACTTCTGCTTTGTCGGCGATGTCTGTGCACTGATTGCCGAGCTCGGAGGCCGCGCCGGGCCGCCAGCGCTACCGGTCTATAATGTCGGGACCGGCGTGCAGACCAGCCTGCTCGACTTGTTCGCAGCAATCCGCACCGCCCTGGAGGCCCGCGGTGTCTCCCTGCCGTTCAGCAGTCCCGAACAGCGGCCCGCGCGCCATGGGGATATCGCGCACTCGCTCGCAGACATCTCCTGTGCCCGTGCCGACCTGGGCTTCGCACCGGCGACGGCGCTCGCGGATGGAATCGGTGAGATCCTCTCGCAGCAATACGGGATGGATCTTTCGTGACCGCGCGGTTGGTTGGGCTGTTCGGCACCGGGCGCAGCGGCACGACCTTGCTCACCCGCCTGCTCGACGGCATGCGAGGCGCATATGTTCATCCGCTCGAGGTGACCTTTCTCAGCGCTATCGACGAGCTGGCGGTCAGCCGCTGGGTGCGGCGTAGCACCCAGGCCAACGTCACGGTGCGCCCCCTGCACCGCTTGTCCCGGCCGGTACCGGCGGGCCGGTTGCTTTCGTTCTATGAACACCAGACCAAAGAGATCGAAGCGGGCCACCTCGCCAACGTCGATGCGAAACCGGCGCTTGGCCCTGTGCCGCGTACAGTTCTGGAGCAGCGAGAAAATTACACGGCGGCGGACTTCGTACCTGCCTTCCTGTCCGCGATGGCCGGCTGGCTTTCGCCGTCGCGGCCAGCGGACATGCATATCTTCAAGACCATCGAGGCTCCCTTTGTCGAAGACTATGGGCGGCTGTTTCCTGAAATGCGGCTCGTCCATCTGGTGCGCCATCCGCTGACTTTCTGGGCGTCGGCGAAACGCACCCTGCTACGCAAGGATTGCCCCGCCTGGTACTTCGCATCGGACAATCTGCGCGCGATGATCGAGTATCGTTGGGTCGCCCATGCCAAGGCCGCGCTGCGCCATGCCGAAGACCCGCGCCACCGCATTCTGCGCTTCGAGACCCTGGTCGCCGATCCCGTCGGGGAAGTCGGGTCGCTATGCGCATGGCTCGGGGCCGCACCGCCGCCCGACCCGGCCCGACAAACCACCCTCGGCGGTTTGGACTTCACTGAGATGCCTGGAAACCCTAGCGAGGCCGGCGTGGCGACGCCGCGTGACGTGCGTGACACGACCACCGATCCGTTGTCGCGTAGCGAGGTTGTGACCGAGCGGGAACGCGATTTCATCTTGGCCCGGACCGAACCTTACCGCGCGGCGCTCGGCTATCCGCCCGAGACGCCGGCGCGTGATCGTGACGACATCCGTTGCGCCTGGCGGCGACCCGATGCCTTTGAGACCGCTGGTGCAGGCTCGCCTGTTGGCATGATCCGCGCGGCCCATTCGATGATCGTGCGCCGCCGTTATATTGACGCGGCATTGGAAAGCGCCGCCCGCGGCGCCACGGAGGACCCGGCGACATGAGCGGCAAGATCCTGATCACCGGCGGTGCCGGTTTTATCGGCCGGGAGCTGGCCAAGAAGCTGGTTGCCCTTGGCTACCATCCGGTCTGCTTCGACCTGCATGAGCAATTCGTTCGTCACCGACCGTTTTTCGAGGACCTGCGGGCCACCGGCGGTGCGAGCATCGTGGTTGGCACCATCCTGGATCGCATCAACGTGGAGCGCGCGATGCAGGACTGCGAAGGTGTGTTCCACCTCGCAGCCATGCTCGGCGTGCGGCGCACCGAGGAGGACCGGCTCGGCTGTCTCAGCATCAACATCGACGGCTCGGCGAACGTCTTCGGCGCCTGCGTCAGCGCGGGCATCAAGCGGGTTCTGTTTGCGTCTTCCTCGGAAGTCTATGGCGAACCAAGCCGTAACCCGATCCGCGAGACCGACGAGACCAAGGGCAAGACGGTCTATGCCGTTTCCAAGCTTGCCGGTGAGGAGCTGCTGATCGGGCACCATCAGATGTATCCGCGGCTGCGCCATACCATTGTGCGCTTCTTCAACACCTACGGTGAGGGGCAGGTCGCGCAGTTCGTCATCGCGCGCTTTGTCAAACAGGTGCTTGAAGGCAAGAACCCGGTGGTCTACGGCGACGGCAGCCAGCAGCGCTCCTACGGACACGTGGATGACGTCACCGACGGGCTGGTGGCATTGCTCGAGAGCGAGGCCGCCTGGGGCAAGGTCTACAATCTTGGCAATTCGAATGAGGTCTACACGCTGAAGGAACTAGCCCAGAAGGTGATCGATGTGCTGGCGCCTGACAGCGGCCTCGCGGTCGATGTTCTCGGTGGTTTCGAAGGGACCGACCGGTCGCCCGAGCGCGAGGTGTTTAGCCGCGTCTGCGACACCAGCCGCGCGGCCGCCGATATCGACTACGCCCCGAAGGTCACCGTTGAGGAAGGCATCCGCCGTATTGCCGAGTCCGGTGCGATCCACGCCGACTGGCCGAGCGCCGAGTTCGCCTGAGCATGATTGATGGCCAGCGCATCGTCGCGGTGGTGCCCGCCCGGGGCGGATCGGTCTCGGTGCCGCGCAAGAACATCCGTCTGCTCGGTGGCGTCCCGTTGCTGGTCCATACCCTGCGCCATGCCGGCGCGGTGCCGGAGATCGACCTGACCGTCGTCTCCACCGACGATGCGGAGATCAAGGCTGTTGCGGCGACCGCCGGTGCGCACGTCATTGACCGGCCCGCCGCGCTGGCGACCGCCGAGGCACGGACCGAGCCTGCCCTGTTGCATGCGCTTGATGCGCTTGAGGCGGCGGGGGAGGCACCCTTCGACCTTATCGCGGTCATGGAGCCCACGGCGCCGCTACGCCGGCCGGCCACCGTATCGGCGGCGCTTCAGATGCTCGCGTCACGGCCTGAGCCGTCCCTGATGACGGTCATCGAGAGCCGTTCGAACTACGGCCGCCTGGAGGGCGGTGTTTTCCGGCCGCTGTTCCCGGACCTGCCTCGCCGGCGGCAGGAGCGTGCGCCCCTTTACGTCGAGAGCGGCACGGTTTACGCCTGCCGTGTCGGTCATCTGCGGGCTGCGGGCACGCTGGTCGCCGCCGACTGGTTGGCCTTGCCGGTGCCCGAGGACGAGGCCGTCGATATCAACAGCGAGACCGACTTCGCCATCGCCGAGGCGATGCTCGCGGCAAGGGAGCGAGACGTATGAGCAAGACCATCCCCTTCGGCAGCCGGCTGATCGGTGACGACCAGCCGCCCTACATCATCGCCGAAGCCTGCATCAATCATGGCGGCGAGATCGCTGTGGCGAGAGAGATGACCTACATCGCGCGCGCCATGGGCTGCGACGCGATCAAGTTCCAGCTGCATGTGCTGTCCGACGAGATGCTCCGCGAGGCGCCCCAGTCGGCCAACTTCGACGAACCCCTCTACGACACGCTGGACAAGACCAACCTAAGCCTGGACGAGCATCGCGAACTACAGGCGCTGTGTGCCGAGATCGGCATCGACTACATGTGCACGCCGTTCTCCAAGGCGTCGGCGGATCTGCTCCATGACCTCGACATCATCGGTTTCAAGGTTGGCTCCGGCGAGCTCACCAATATTCCGCTGCAACGGCATATCGCGTCGAAGGGGCGGCCGATGATCGTCTCCACCGGCATGACGGAGCTGGATGAGGTGGCGGAGACCGTCGCCGCGCTCAAGGACACCGGCGTCGCGTTCGCCCTGACCCATTGTGTGTCCGCTTATCCTTGTCCTTACGACCGGGTGAACCTCGGCAATATCCCGCGCTATCGCGAGATGTTCGATGTGCCCGTTGGCCTGTCGGACCACAGCGTCGGCATCTATACGTCGCTCGGTGCTGTGGCAGTGGGCGCGTGTGTGGTGGAGAAGCACTTCACCCTCGACCGCACCCTGCCGGGCCCCGACCATCAGTCTTCGCTGGAACCCTACGAGCTGGGGGAACTGGTCAAGGGCTGCCGCGCCGTGTTCGAGGCACGCGGCGAGAAGCGCGAGATCTTCCCCGAGGAGCGCGAGATCGTCGCCTGGGCGCGCGAAAGCGTCGTCAGCGAGACTGATATCCCCAAGGGCACCGTCATCACCGGTGACATGGTCACCGTCAAGCGGCCCAGCCCTGGGGACGGTGTGGTGCCGGCGAAGGACCTGGACGCAGTGATTGGTATGACCGCTGCCGCTGATATCGCGGCCGACCGCCAGATACGTTGGGACCAGCTCGCCTGATGGTGAAGCGACGCATTTTGCTGACGCTCGAATCGCGGGCCACCTACGGGTATGCGAAGAACGTCTTGCTGGCGATGCGCGATTTCCCAGAATTAGAGCCGGTCACTTTGGTGACCGGCATGCATCTGATGCCGGAACTCGGCAACAGCATCGATCTGATCAAGGAAGACGGCTTCCCGGTCTCGGCAACCGTGGAAATGACACCGGCGGATCAGTCCCGCGGCGCGTGGTCGCGCGCTATGGGCACTGCCATCGCCGGTTTCGCTACGGCCTATGAAGAGCTGAAGCCCGACATCGTACTGCTTTCGGGTGATCGGGCGGAGACCCTGGGCTGCTGTGTGGCGGCGGCCTATATGGGCCTGCCCATCGCGCATATTCAGGCGGGCGACCGGTCGGGTCATATTGACGACGCCGCCCGCTACGCCATTGGCAAGCTGGCGCATATTCATCTCGCGTCCTGCGAGGATTCCGCCGAACGCCTGCGGCGCATGGGGGAGCAGGAAGCCCGTATCCACAATGTCGGGGCGCCCCAGCTTGACGATATCGTCGGTGCGGACTACCGAGCGGACTCCGTCACCATCGATGGTGTGCCGCTGGATCTTGCGGCGCCCTACCTGCTGGTGGTGCAGCATCCGGTGATGATCGACCGGGACGATGCCGCGACCCAAATGCGGGACACCATCGAGGCGTGCCGCGACAGCGGGCTACGGGTGGTCTGGATCGCACCGAACTCCGACCTCGGCTTCCAGGGCATCCTCGACCTGATGGAGGGCTACGCGAGCGACGAACAGATCGCCGTGCTGCGCAACGTCGAGCGCCACGACTATTTCCGGCTGCTGGCCAACTCCGCTGCCCTGGTCGGCAACTCCTCCAGCGGCATCTTGGAGGCGCCGTCCTTCATGGTGCCCGTGGTCAATATCGGCGAGCGCCAGCGGGGCCGGCCCCAGGCATCGAACATTCTGAACTGCTCGCACGACCGCGCCGCCATCGCCGCGACCATTGGTCGGGCGCTGAACGACGCCGACGTGGCGGCCGATGTGGCAAAGGCGGAGAACCCCTACGGAGATGGGCGCAGCGGCGCCCGAATCTGCGCCTTGCTGCGCGATATCCCGCTCGACCGTGCCCTGATGGACAAGCAGTGCACCTACTGAGGCAATCCGTCCCGCACGATGCTGTCGCCTGAACTTCGTGACCGGCTGGCGACACGGCTTCCGGCACTGGCCGCCGCGGCCTTCTGGGGGCGGTATGCGCTAAGCGCCGATTGGCGCAGCCGTTTGCGCCCGCAGCTCGACGCCCTAAGGCGGCTTCAGGCAACAACGCCCGAGCCGATCTCCGGCAGTAACGCGGACATGCCGCGGACAGTGCTGCTCGTCGGTTTCGGGGATGTCGCGACCGCGCTGCTGGAGCGGGTGCTGCTCGCCGGTTTCGAGCGCGCTGGTTACAGCCCAGCCGTGCTGATCTCCCACGCCTGGCCCCAACGGCAGGCCTACCGATGGCTGGGCATCGACCGCTTGCTCTCGCCCGCCGCCTTCGGCGCGCCCGCACCTGAGGGCGCGGCTGAGAACTTTGCCACCTTCTTCAACAGCCAGAGCGACGTAGTCGATTTTCAGATCGACGGGGTACGGGTCGGCACGTATGCGGCGGCGACAATGATGCGTATGACCCGCAGCGGCCGCTTGGACCTGTCGGATGATCCGACGCGCGCTGGGGTTGCCGCGGCGCTTAGTGACAGTCTGGATGCACTTGAATGCGCCCGCGCGGTGATGGCTGACCTGAATCCCAATGCCATCCTACTGGCAGAGAACGCCTATACCCCGTTCGGCGAATTGTTCGACCTCGCGGTGCAGAAAGACATACCGGTATTCCTGTGGAACACCACACAGACGCCAGGCACTGTTTTTGTTAAGCGCTTTCATGCCGGGAATGCCAGCGAGCACCCTTACGGCCTGTCGCTAGAAACCTGGGAGCATATGCAGGCGATGGACTGGACGCCGGCTCATGAAGACCGACTCTTCGCCGTGATGAATGATGGTTACGAATCCGGCCAGTGGTTTGCCAGCGTTGGCACACAGGTTGGCACCCGCGTCTACGACCGCACCGCCTTGGCCACGAAGCTGGGCCTCGATCCCGAAAAGAAGACCGTGTTGCTGTTCCCACATATGTTCTGGGACGCAACTTTCGCTTGGGGCGAGGACCTGTTTGAGGATTACGAGGATTGGTTCGTCCGGGTCCTGCATGCCGCCGCCGCCAACGACGCCCTGAACTGGGTGATCAAGGTTCATCCGGCAAACCGGGTGAAGGCAGCCCGTGACGGCATTGCCGGTGCATCCTCGGAGAGCCTTGCGATCCGGCGCGAACTCGGCGACCCGCCGCCCCATATCCACCTCATCGAACCGGACAGCGACATCAGTACGGCGTCGGTCTTTGCGGTGGGGGATTATTGCCTAACCGTGCGCGGCACTGTTGGCGTCGAGGCTGCTTGCCGTGGCATTCGAACGCTGACTGCTGGTACCGGCCGTTATGACCGGCGCGGCTTCACCAGCGATTTCGATCAGATCGACACATATCTCACCGCGCTGTCCGAACTTCAGGACATGCCGCCAATGACTGAGGCGGAAATCACCTTGGCGCGGCGTTATGCCTATGCCGCCTTCGTCGGACGGGCGCTGCCACTCGACAGCCTCGACTTTGCCTTCCGCAACGATGCCACTGCGACGATGGATGCCCGGCTGTTGCCAGCCGATCGGGAGGCGCTGCTCGATGCCCCGGACGCCCGCCGGATCGGTGATTGGATCGCCAGTGGGAGCGACGACCTCATGGCGGACGGAACGCTCTAGCCCATGTGCGGCATTGTCGCCCTGCACGGACCCCAAGGAGATGGCTGGATCGAGGCCATGAACGCGCGGCAGTTGCATCGCGGCCCCGATGACGCCGGCGTATTCCGCGACCGGGATGCCAGCCTGTCACTGGCGATGCGGCGGCTTGCGATCCTCGACATCGAGGGCGGTAATCAGCCGATGGCGACAGAGGACGGCCGCCATACCCTGGTCTTCAATGGCGAGATCTACAACGCGCCGGCCTTGCGTGCCGAGATGGAGGCGGCGGGGCATCGCTTCCGCACCGATCATTCCGACACCGAGGTGCTGCTGCGGTTGTTGGAGTCCGACGGTGCGGCGGGGCTCGACCGGCTCGACGGCATGTTCGCCTTCGCCAGCTACGACCGGGAAGAGGGCACCCTGTTCTGTGCCCGCGACCGGCTCGGCATCAAGCCGCTTTATTACGCCGACATGGCCGGGCGGCTGGCGATCGCCTCCGAGCTGAAGTCGCTGCTGGCGCTGCCCTTCTTGGAGCGCCGGCTCAACCCGGCCGCGCTCTACCACTACATGTCCCTCATGTACGTGCCGGGCGCCGACAGCATCCTCGACGGGGTGCGGCGCCTGCCGCCCGGCCATCACCTGACCTATCGCCTCGCCGACCGCGCCCTGCGCATCGAGCGCTGGTGGCAGCCGGCATTCGGCGGCGGGGACGGGGCGGATGCCGAGGAACGGGTGCGCGAGGGTCTTGCCGACGCGGTGGCGCGCTGGTCGCTGTCGGATGTACCGGTGGGCTGCTCCTTGTCTGGCGGGCTCGACTCCTCGTCGGTTGTGGCGTTGCTGTCCAAGGCGGGCCACAAGGTACGGACCTACTCGGTGGGCTTTTCCGGTGATGGCGAGGGAGACTGGGACGAACTGCCCAATGCTCGTGCGGTGGCGGAGAAATGGGGTACCGAGCACTGCGAGATCGTGCTCGACCCCGAGAGCCTGCTTGATGATCTACCCGACATGGTCTGGCATCTCGACGAACCGTATGGGGGGGGCCTGCCGTCCTGGGCGGTGTTCAAGGCGATGGGTACGGAGGTCAAGGTCGGTATGACCGGGGTCGGCGGCGACGAGCTGTTCGGCAACTACGGGAAATGGCGTGAACTGGAGGGCAGTTGGCTCGCCCGCCTGATGCCTAAGGGCGATCCTGCTGACCGGTTCCGCCGCGAGTTTGTCGAGCGCTATTACTATCTCAGCGATGCCGAGAAGCAGGCGGCGGTCTTCCCGTCCCATGCCGCGCCGGGGGCCTCCACGGCGGACCTGCTTGCCGCCGTCCATGACAGCCGTCCCGACCTGGGGCTGCGCGACCGCGTTGCCCATACGGACATCGCCACCCAGCTACCTGACGAATTTCTCACTATGACCGACCGCTTCTCCATGGCCCATGGGGTGGAGGCGCGCACGCCGTTCCTCGACCATCGTTTCCTGGAGGCCGTGCTTGCGATCCCCGCCGACAGGCGCACCGCGCGGCGGGACCTGAAGGGCCTGCTGCGCCGGGCTGTCACCCCGCTGCTGCCTGATACCGTGGTTCATGCCCCGAAAAAGGGATTCGTCATTCCGTTGAAGCTATGGCTAAGGGGCCGGCTCGCGCCGCTCTGCCGCCGGCTGCTGGCACCAGAGCGGCTGGCCGACCAGGGCCTGTTCCGCCCAGAGTTCCACGACCGCTATGTCGAACCGCATTTGGCCGGCCGGGCCGATCACACCAACCGGGTCTGGGCGGCGCTGATGGCGCAGCTCTGGTTCCGGGTGTTCATCGAGGACGGCGGCGCGCGGCCGGGGTTCTCGCTGGCGGAGCTGGCGGAATGACCGCGCCGCTTTCGGTGCTGCATGTCTCGACAGCCCAGAACGAGGGCGGGTCGGGCCGCGCGGCTTGGCGCATTCATCGCGGCCTCAAGGCGCTGGGCCACGAGTCGCGCATGCTGGTCGGCACCGCGGACGGCATGGATGCAGATGTGGACACCGTGCATGGCGGCGGCCTGGGCCGGCTCAAGGATCGGCTCGCAGAGGAAGCAACCCGGCGGCTTGGCTGGCAGTATCTCTACTACCCGTCGCGCTCCCGGGTGCTGCGCCATCCCTGGCTCGCCCGCGCCGACGTGGTGCAGCTCTACAACACCCATGGCGGCTATTTCAGTCATCGCTGGCTGCCCGCGATTTCGCGGCGCGCGCCGGTGGTCTGGCGGTTGTCAGATATGTGGCCGCTTACCGGTCACTGTGCCTATGCGGGCGATTGCGAACGCTGGCGCGACGGCTGTGGCGCGTGCCCCGATCTCGCCACCTATCCGCCGCTGCCCCGCGATACCACGGCGATGCTGTGGCGGGTGAAGCAGCGTGCCTACGCGGCCACCGACCTGACGGTGGTCGCGCCATCGCGCTGGCTTGAGGGCATCGCCAAGGCGAGCCCACTGTTCGAAGGCTGCGCCGTACACCGCATTCCCAACGGTCTGGATCTCACCACCTTCAAGCCCATCGACAAGTTGGCGGCCCGTTCGGTGCTGGGGCTCGATCCGGCGCGTCCCGTGCTAGCCTTCGCCGCGCATGTGCTGGACGACAACCCGCGCAAGGGCGGCCATCTGCTGATGCAGGCCCTGGCGCACTGTAAGACCGACACGCCGCCCACGCTGCTGTTGCTCGGCGTCGATGGCGGCAAGCTGGCCAGCCAGTCGCCCTGGCCCGTCCACACGCTGGGTTACGTGCGCGACGACAGGCTGCTGGCGGCGGCCTATGCCGCGGCCGATGTGGTGGCGGTGCCGTCGATCGCGGAGAATCTGTCCAACTCGCTGCTGGAGGCCATGGCCTGCGGCACGCCGGTACTGGCGTTTGATGCCGGCGGCACCCGTGACGCGGTAACACATGGGGAGAACGGTTGGCTCGCGCCCGCTGGCGATGCGGCCGGGCTGGCGGAGGGACTCACGGCGCTGTTTGCTGACCAAGCCTTGCGCCGCCAGTACGGTGCGGCCGCGCGTCGTACCATTGAGGCCGAATTCGAGGCCAGTCTACAGGCAAAGCGCTTCGCGTCCCTGTATGCCGATCTGGCCGCAGAAGGGCGCGCACGTGGCTGACCTGCCCCGCATCTTGTTCGTGACCCCCGCGGCCTTCAACAAGGTCACCGGCGGCGGCGTGACCTTTACCAACCTGTTCAAGGGTTGGCCGCAAGACCGGCTGGCGACGGTGCACAATGACCCGGTGCCGACAACGAACGAGGTCTGCACACACTACTACCGGCTCGGCCCCGAGGAGATCGGCCTCGCCGGTTGGCTTCGTCCCTTTGCCGGTGGCGAAGCGGCCGTGGTGGGCAGCATGTCAGCGGAAGCGATGCCTCCACCGCCTGGCCCACGCCAATGGGTGAAGCAATGGCTGTTCGGCGACGGTGCGCCCCGGCGGGGCCGGCTCACCCCCAAGCTGTCTGACTGGATCGAGGCGTTTGCGCCGGACGCCCTCTACACCATCCTCGGCGGCAATCCGATGATGGAGCTGGTGGAAGCCATCGCCGCCCGGTTCAGCTTGCCAATGGCGGTACATTTCATGGATGACTGGCCATCGGTGATCTATCGGGGCGGGCTGGTATCGGTGTTCGAGCGTCGGCGGATGGATCGCCTTGTGCGCCGGCTGGTCGACGATGCGGAGACATGCCTCGGCATCGGTGAGAGCATGTGCGCCGCCTTCGCCGCACGCTATGGCCGGCCCTTCGAGCCCTTCCAGAATCCTGTCGACCTCGCGTCGCGCACGGCGCCCGCGGCGCGGCCGGCGGGATCGCCCGCCACGGTAATCTATGCCGGCTCAGTCTACGGCGATGCCCAGGCCGAGAGCCTAGCAATGGCTGCTGGGGCGGTATCGGCAATGGCGGCCGCCGGAGAGGGGATCGGCCTGGATATCCACGCGCCCGACTTTCAGCTCGCCCCGTTCCGGCGACGCCTCGACCTGCCGGGAGTCCGCCTTCTGCCGCCGCTGAGCGACGATGACGCCTTTTTCGGACGGCTCGCGGCTGCCGACATCCTGCTGCTGCCGGTCAATTTTGATGCGCGCAGCGTCGCTTTCATCCGATATTCAATGCCGACAAAGGTGCCTGCCTATCTGGCGTCCGGCACCCCCGTTCTGGTATTCGGGCCGGCCGGGGTGGCCCAGGTCGATTACGCCCGGGACGCGGGCTGGGGCCGGGTGGTATCCGCGCCCGACACCGAGAGCTTGCGCCGGGCCATCGGGCCGCTGCTCGTTGATATGGGCCTGCGGGCGGACCTGACGGCGGCGGCGGCGCGGGCGCTGCCCGACCACGATGCGGCGGTGGTCCGACCGCGTTTCTGGCAGACCCTGATCGACACGGCGAGGGCGGCATGAGCGGCGACAGTCTGAACACACAGGTGCGCGCCTTCTGGGAACAGGGGCCCGTGGGCACGGATAGGCGCATTACCGGGGACTTGGAGCCCCGGTCGCGGGAATGGTTCGAGCGGGTCGAGGAAAACCGCTACGCCTGCGAACCGATGATCCACTCTGCTGCCCAGTTCACCCGCCATGGCGGTGCGGTGATGCTGGAGATCGGTGTCGGCGCTGGCACCGACCATCTGCAATGGGCGCGCGCCGGCTGCGTTTGTCATGGGGTCGATCTCACCGACGCGGCCATCGACACGACTCGCGCACGCCTTGCGCTGTACGGGTTCGAATCCGACCTGCGCCGGCATGACGCGGAGTCCCTGCCATTTCCTGACGGCCATTTCGACCTGGTCTATTCCTGGGGCGTGATCCATCACGCCGAGCGGCCTGATGCGATCCTCGCCGAGGTACGCCGGGTGCTGAAGCCGGGTGGTGTGTTTATCGGCATGTTCTACGGCCGCTATTCCCTCGCGGTGCTGAAGGAATGGGTGAAGCACGCTCTGTTGCGCGGCCGCCCCTGGCGCAGCCTTTCGGACGTGCTGTGGCACCATTTCGAAAGCGTCGGCACCAAGGCTTATACGGTGAAGGAGATGTACCGGCTGCTCGACGGCTTTGCGGATTCCCGGGTCGAGAAGGCGATCACGGTCTATGACCGGCAGCACTTCCCGACGTGGCTCGCGCGGCGTTTCCCGGACGCCTGGGGCTCCTTCCTGATCATCCACGCGCGCAAATAATATGTGCGGCATCACCGGCATCGCCGCGTTTGCCGACTCCGCCCCGCCGGTCGATCCGGCCCTGCTGGCGCGGATGACGGAGACGCTGGCCCATCGCGGACCCGACGGCCATGGCTTATGGTGCGCGCCAGACGGGCGGGTCGGCCTTGGCCACCGGCGGCTGTCGATCATCGACCTGTCCGAGGCCGCGGCTCAGCCGATGGCCAATGAGGACGGCAGCCTGCAGATCGTCTTCAACGGCGAAATCTACAACCACGCGGAAATCCGCCGCGAGCTGGAGGCCATCGGCGGCCACAAATGGCGGACCGATCATTCTGACACCGAGGTCATCCTGCATGCGTTCGAGGAGTGGGGAATCGGCTGCCTCGACCGCTTTGCCGGCATGTTTGCCTTCGCCCTGTGGGACGGGCGCAACCGGGAGCTCTGGCTCGTGCGCGACCGCGCCGGGGTGAAGCCGCTCTACTACACCCAGGCCGGCGGGCGCCTATGCTTCGCTTCCGAGATCAAGGCCATCCTGCAGGACCCGGCGGTGCCGCGCGCCGTCGATGAGGAAGCGTTCTTCCACTACCTGTCTTTCCTCACCACTCCGGCGCCACAGACTCTGTTCGCCGGTATCCGCAAGCTGCCCGCCGGCAGTTGGCTGCGCCTGCGCGCCGACGGCGGCATAGAGGAGCGGCGCTGGTGGGACGTGCTCGACCATGCTGCGCCTTTGCCCGGCATGAACGAGGATGCCATGGCCGGGGCGGTGCGCGACACGCTGGCCGCTGCGGTGGCGCGCCGCAAGGTCGCCGACGTGCCCATCGGGGTGTTCCTGTCCGGCGGTATCGATTCCAGCACCAACGTGGCGCTGTTCTCCGAAGGTGAGACTCGGCCGGTGAAGACCTTCTCCATCGGCTACGCCGCAGGCAGCGACAGCGTCGCTGACGAACTGCCCTACGCGCGGATGATGGCGGAGCGGGTCGGCGCGGAGCATCATGAGATTCGTCTGACTCAGGAAGACCTGCTCGACTTCCTGCCGCGGATGATCGAGTTGCAGGATGAGCCCATCGCCGATCCGGTCTGCGTGCCGGTCTATTACCTGTCGAAGCTGGCGCGGGACAACGGCGTCACCGTGGCCCAGGTGGGTGAGGGCGCGGACGAGCTATTCTGGGGTTACCCCGCCTGGAAGGCGTTCCTCTGGCTTGAGCGCGCCAACCGCCTGCCGGTGCCGCGCTTCATGAAACAGGCCGGGGCCGGACTGCTCGGTGCCGCGGGGCAGGGACGCCGCGCCTCCGTGGAGATGCTGCGGCGCGCGGGTCAGGGCCAATCGATCTTCTGGGGCGGGGCGGAGGCCTTCTCGCAGGCCGACAAGCAGGCCCTGCTGTCGCCCCGGCTACGAGACACATATCGGGACTTCAGTTCCTGGGAGGCCATTGCCCCGATCCGCAAGCGATTCGAGGAGAAGGCGTGGGAGCCGTCTTTCCTCAACTGGATGACCTACCTCGACCTGTCGCTGCGCCTGCCCGAGCTGCTGCTGATGCGCGTGGACAAGATGAGTATGGGTGTCAGCCTGGAGGCACGGGTGCCGTTCCTCGACCACGAACTGGTGACGCTCGCGATGAGCCTGCCGGAGGCTGCCAAGACCCGGAACGGAAACCTCAAGCACGTCCTGAAGAACGCGGTGGCCGACCTGCTGCCGGACGACATCGTCAATCGGCGCAAGCAAGGCTTTGCCGTGCCTGTGCGGGACTGGTTTCGTGACCGGCTCGGCGACGAGGCGCGTGAGAGTCTCGACGGCTTCATGCGCGAGACTGATTTCCTCGATGCTTCGACGGTCAAATCGGTGTTCCAGCGTGGCCCGGGTCCTCAGCCCTGGTACCTGCTGAACTTTGCCCTTTGGTGGAAGCACCATGTCGCTGGCTGAGAACAGCTACGGCCGTGCCAAGCGCCTTGCTTTCATGGAGAAAACCCTGAAGCAGGTCGGTGCTCGCCGGGTACTGGATGTGGGCTGCGGGTCGGGCAGCGAGCTGACGGTGCCGCTGGCCAAGCGTTTGCCGGATGCGACTTTCCTCGCCATCGATGACGATGCGGATAGCATCGCCCATGCACAGGGCCAGCCGCACCCGCCCAATGTCACCTTTCACTGCACTGGCCTGCCCGAAGATGAGCGCTTCGATGCGGTGATCCTGTCGGAGGTAGCCGAGCATGTGGAGGACCCCGGTGGCTTCCTGCGCACCCTGGCAGCCAACGTGGCCGAGGATGGCCACCTGATCCTGACCACGCCCAACGGCTACGGCCCCTTCGAATGGTCCCAGACCATCGAGAGCCTCTTGTGGTGGTGTGGCCTTTACGACCTGCTGCGTCGCGTGAAGAGGTGGCTCACTGGCACAGCCACCGGCCCGGCGGCGAGTGATACCCTCGCTGTCAGCCCACATCTCAACTTTTTCACCCGGCGTGACGTGGAGCGATTGCTCCGGGAGGCCGGGCTAGCACCGATCGATTTCCGCGCCCGGACCTTTGTCTGCGGCTTCGGCTTCGATCAGTTGTTCACAGGACCGCGCTTCTATGCCTGGAACGCGCGGGTATCCGACTGGTTGCCATCCTGCATGGCAAGCGCCTGGATGTTTGTCGCCCGGCGCACTGGCCCACCAGTGGATGCACCCCGAGGCTACCGGCGCCATGCCTGGGCGCGGTTCCGCCGCTGGCTGAACGAACGGCGTTGGGGGCTGGCCTGACCGGCACCCTGCATCTCTTGCGCCGGGTGATGGCCCTGCCGCCGCGGGCCGTGGCGCGTAAGGTTGCCGAACGGCTCGGCGGCGCCTGGACCCGAAGCAAGCAGCGCGCCCGGGACCTGCGGGATGGCACGTTTGGCGGCGCGATGACCGGTAAACTCAACCCGCTGCTCCATACCCGGCCCGATGCCACCCTGCTAGCGGCAAATCGCGATTGGATCAGCGGTATGGCGGCCCTCCACCGCAACCACCGCTTCGACATGCTCGGATCCGGCTGGGTGCAGGTGCGTCACGGTATGGCCTGCCGTGGGACCGCTGGCCATTGCTATAACACCGGGCCTGCGGTCGACGCGGATCCGACGGGAAGCTGGCTCGATTCCCGGATGGTTGCGTCGAACCGGAGGTCAGCCCGTGAACTTTGGGCGCTGATTGAACAGCCCTACCAACCGGTCGACTGGCATCTCGATTTCAAGTCCGGCTACCGCTGGCCGGAGGAGACCTGGCACGCGGACATTCCGATCGGCCACCGGCCCGGCGCGGACGTGAAGGTGCCGTGGGAGCTGGCGCGGATGCACCATCTCACCACGCTGGCCCTTTGCTACGGCCTACATGGAGGCGATGGCGAAGAGGCGGCTGCCAGCCTTCGCGCCTTCCGCAACCAGATATTGGATTTCACTGCGACGAACCCGCCACGCTTTGGCGTGAATTGGCGCTGCCCCATGGATGTGGCGATCCGCGCCGCCAACTGGGCAATGGCCTACAGCCTGTTCCGCGCGTTTGGCGCTGTGTTCGACGTGCCCTTTGAGGATGCGCTGCGCGACAGCCTTTATCGCCATGGCGTTCATGTCTTCACCCATCTCGAATGGGACCCGGAATACCGCGCCAACCATTACCTCGCCGATATCACGGGCCTTTTATTCATCGCGGCGGTGTTGCCGCGTAATGACGAGACCGACGGCTGGCTCGCCTTCGCGGTCTCTGCCCTGACGGTCGAAGCGGATTTCCAGTTTTTAGCCGATGGCGGCAATTTCGAAGCGTCGACCGCCTATCACCGGCTGTCGGCCGAGATGGTTGCCTTCGGGCTGGCACTGACGCTTGGCCTGCCAGACGGTAAGCGCGCGGCGGTCCGTTCCTTTGTACCCGCATCAATGGCTGGGATGTTGGCCCGCGCTGCTGCCTTTACGGCGGGGCTGGAGAAGCCCGATGGCCGCATGCCCCAGATCGGCGACAACGACAGCGGCCGCTTCTTCAAACTGGCCCCGGCCGTGGTCCGGCGCAGTGCTGGCGAGATCGCCGCGCGGTATGCCGGACCACCGCTCCCTGATTCGCCGCCGGCAGAAACCCCGCTTTGGGATGAGGATGCCTGCGATCATCGACATCTGCCCCCGGCACTAGGGGCGCTGTTCACAGGCGCACCTGTTGAAACCCTTGATGCCGCCGTCCTGCGGGGGCTGGCACGGCATAACCTATTTCCGGCTACGAGGGCAGCGCCGGACAGTTCTTTTGGCGACCCGTTGCCTGCACCACCGGACGACGTGACACGAACCCGCATCGAGGTGCCGGGCGGGTGCTTGTGCAATGGGCTGGAGACCCGCTGCTGGCCGGCGTTCGGTCTGTTCCTGTTCCGGTCAGATCGGTTGTATCTGCTGGTACGATGCGGCCAGAACGGCCAGAACGGCCGCGGCGGCCACGCCCACAACGACCAGCTCGCGATCGAACTGGCGGTGGATGGCGAGGACTGGATCGCCGACCCCGGCAGCTATCTCTATACGGCCGACCGGACTGCCCGAGACGCCTACCGATCCATCTCGGCCCACGCCGCGCCCCGGCAGGGCCACCTGGAGCCGGCGCGGCTCGACCTCGGCGATTTCTGGCTTGAGGACAGTGCGCAAGCGCGTTGCCTGGGATTCGGGCTGGAGGGTTTCGCTGGGGCCCATGATGGCTTCGGACATACGGTCACCCGCTGGGTCGTCGTCGAAGACGATGCAGTGGAGATCATCGATTCCCCTGGCGACGGCGCAGACCGAACTCTCACCGGGCGGGATGCCGTGCGCGACACCCTTGCAGCGCCCATCCCTTACTCGCCCGGCTACGGCCTGCAGCGGCGTGGCGGCTGACCGGATGCATCTCCTGCTGGTTTCCTACTACTGGCCGCCTGACGTAAATGCCCGGGCGCTCCGCTGGTCATCGGTGACAGCGGCATGGCTCGCCGCTGGCCATCAGGTCACGGTCGTCACCCGCGGCCAGGCGGGACAGCCCGCCCGCGAGCAGGAGGGCGCCCTGACCGTTATCCGGGCCGGTGGAGCGGGGGGCGCACGGCTACGCGCAGCGGTTGGTGGCGCGGCATCGCAGGGTGGTTTCCGAGCACTGGTTGGCGGTGCTGTCCGCGCCGTCTATCGGGCGACGTGGCGGCGGATCTATTGGCCGGATTTCGCCGGGCCTTGGTACTGGCCTGCGGCGCGCGCGGTGCGCCAGGCTCTAGGCGGTTCTGCGCCGCCCGATGCACTGGTGACAGTCTCCCACCCTTTCACCCCACATCTGGTGGGTCATGCAGCGCGGCGGGCATCGCCGGACCTACCCTGGATCGCCGATTGTGGCGACCCATTTAGCCTGTTCGAGGACATTCCGCTGAACAACGCTGCGCTCTATCGGGGGCTCAACCGCCGTGCCGAGGCCCGGGTGCTGGCCCGTGCGGACGCGGTCGCGCTCACCGTCGAGGCCTGCCGCGATCTCTACGTCGAGGCGTTCCCTGACAGTGCGGCGAAGTTCACTGTCGTGCCGCCGGTAGCGGCGATGCCCGTGACAGAGGGCGCCCCGGCTCCGCTGACCGCCTTCGCATTCTTCGGCCGTTTCTATCGTGGCCTACGCAATCCCTCGGGCATGCTGGCACTACTGGCCGGGCTCGCGGAGCGCGGAAGGGAGGTGACCCTCGATATCTATGGGGACCTCAACGATTGCGCCGACCTGATCGAGGCGCCGCCCGCAGCACTTACCGGGCGCGTAAGGTTTCACGGTTTGCTGGACCCGGCGCACGCGGCGGAGGCAATGGCCCGCGCAGGTGTCCTGGTGAATATCGGCAACACGACGCCATTCCAGTTGCCCAGCAAGATATTCGAGTATGCGGCGACCGGCCGGCCGATCCTCAACCTCGCCCAGATCGACTCAGATAGCAGTGCGCGGTTCCTTGCAGACTACCCGGCGGCGCTGACGACGCGTGACGGCGGGGCATCTGTAAATGTGCTGGCGGATTGGCTGTCCCAGGTAGCGCCGGTGCCGGCCCCGGCAGTCTCAGCCCTCTTGGCGCCACACCGGCCTGCGGCCGTCGCGCAGACCTACCTTGATCTGCTGCCGGTCAAAGGCGCTGCAGCATCCACTTGACCGTGGTCTCTCCAGCCACAGTCTCCCCGGCAATCACCGCTTGGGCGGTACGCTTAGCCGCGGCGCCATCGCCGACATAGACGCTTTCTTCCAGCGACAGTGCACCGCCGCTGGCGCGCAGCTGCCAACCCTCACCGCTCGGTAGCTTGAGCAAGGCGGCCTGACCGCCTTCCACCATCGACGCCTGAACCGCGGGATGCAGGTGGAATCGGACGGCGAAGGCAACCCCCGCCGGCCCAGCCAGAACATCTTCGCCACGCAGCTCGGCCCCTCCTGACGCCAGATAAAGCCGTCGCCGATTGCGGATGCCGGAGACCTCAGCATATCCGTCATGGCTGGCATCGACCCAAACATTCCCGCCGCCTTCCTCGCGCTGACAGGTGACGTCGCGCGGTCGTCGGCCTAGGCCGCCTGCGTCCAATACCTCGGTGAGGTTGCGGTCTGCGATGGTTACCGTTGAGTGGGCAGCGCTGGCGCCCAGGGCCTGCCGCCAGTCGGCGTTCTCGCCGGTCATGGCGCCGCAATTCACGATCACCCGCTGCTTGCCTACACTCATCTCGAAGCTGAGGCATCCCGCATGGGCGCGCTGGTCGTAACCGGCCGCAGGGGGCGCGCCGCAATCCACGATCACCAGGGTGCGGTTCGACACTAGCCGCTGGAAACCCGCATAAGGTGCCGATAGTGGCGCGCGGCCCTTGGCCCCCGATTGGGTGAGGACGAGGTCGATCAACATCGGGTTGTTTTCAGTCGACCCGTTAAACAGTGCCAGCCCGCCATCGCCATGGCGATAGAAGCGCAGCATCGGTCCAAGTCGGTCGATGGCCGAGACGAGATTGGCCGGCGGCGGCTGATTGCCAGCCAGCAATGCGGTGCGCATGTCGATCAAGTCCCGCAGCACGATGAGATGCTGTCCCGGGCTGCGTTCCGCGTGACCACCGTCGGCGAAGATCTGCTGTTCAATCTCTTGCTCCAGCAGCCGCAATGCCCTCGGCAGCAGAGGGCTGCAACCTGGCAAGGAAGCCGCCGCCGCGATCAGTCCGCGCAAGGAAGAGAACAGCGCCCCGCCGCGCGCTTCGCCTGGCAGTGCCCGGGCGAGATGTCGCGCTTGGGCCTCGATGCTGGCCAGCATGCGCTGGCGAAATTCTTCATCAGCACTGGACGCGAAGAAGTCGTAGTGACCGAGCCACGCAGCGATCCGCGAGGAAATCGTGTCGGGCCGCCACGCTACCGGGTGCCAGCGCCGATTTCGGTCGATCCAGTCGGACATCCATCCACGGGCCCGGCGCCGCGCAGTGTCGGTGCCCACCGCGCGCAGGTCGCGCAGCCAATTGAACCGATGCAGGCCGGCGATCCAGAAGTCAGGTGCACCGCCGGGCATCCAATCCGCGGCAACGCCGCTGCCGCCCCATTCCATTCGGCGCCCACCGAAACTGAAATCGCCGTTCAGCAAGGCCGCGCCACGCTCTGCGTCTCCGGGCCAGGGATCGCGCAAGCCGACCAGCGGCTGTTCGACCCGCGAGCGGTTTGTACCAATTCGGTAGAACGGACTGCGCCAGAGCATCTGGTTGAAGCGCTGCCAGAGCGCTTCGACACCAGGGCCACTGGTTGGCCGCCGCATACGCCGAAGCGGTGTATCCGCCGGCATCGGGGGCTAGCCGCCGCCGCGCAGCGCCGCGATGTTGGCGGCGTAGGCATCGCCGCCGCCGCTGAAGGTGGCGGTGCCGGCGACGAGGACATCCGCGCCTGCGGCGACGGCGCGTGGCGCCGTTTCCCAGTTGATGCCGCCATCGACCTCCAGATCGATGACGCCGCCATGGGCCGCCACATGGGCGTCGATGCGGGCGCGCGCGGCCGCGATCTTGTCGAGCTGGGATTCGATGAAGGCCTGCCCGCCGTAGCCCGGATTGACTGTCATGATCAGCACCATGTCGACATCGCCGATCACCGTGTCGAGAATCTCGACCGGTGTCGCCGGATTGAGCGAGACACCGGCTTTCTTGCCCAGGCCCTTGATCAGCTGGAGGCTACGATGCAGGTGCGGTCCGGCTTCCGGATGCAGGGTTATGATATCCGCGCCGGCTTCCGCGAAGGCGGTGATATAGGGGTCCGCCGGCGCAATCATCAGGTGGACGTCAAACGGCTTGGCGGAGTGGTCACGGAGGGCTGCGACGACATCCGGGCCAATCGTGATATTGGGCACGAAATGGCCGTCCATCACGTCGATGTGGATGTAGTCAGCACCAGCAGCATCGACGGCGGCGACCTCGGCCCCCAGTCGCGCGAAATCAGCGGATAGGATGGACGGCGCGATCCTGACGGCCTGCTGCATGGATGTGTGGTACCAGCTTGAGAATGGGCGTTCAAGGAGCCCCGTCACACCCGCTCAAGCCGCGCGATATAGAAGCCGTCGATACCCCCGTCCGCTTCCATATGACAAGGCAGGGTGCGCAAATCGCCGTCCTCGGTAATCGCCTCGACCAGTCCGGGCACCTCCGAACCCGTGATTGGAATGCGCCGCACCCCGCCCTCCGCCAGCACCGCCGCGACTTGATCCGGCCCTTCTTCCGGCTGCAGGGAGCACACCGCGTAGACCAGAGTCCCACCTGCGGAAGTCATGGCCAGGGCGGCGCGTAGTAGCTGTTTCTGGCGCGCCGCCAGTGCCGACACGTCGGCCGGCTGCTTGAGCCAGGGGATATCAGGATGGCGACGGATCGTCCCGGTGGCTGTGCAGGGCGCGTCCAGCAGCACAGCGTCCGCGGGGGCATCGGGTGAGAACGCAGTAGCATCCGCGGCCACCGCGCGCGCCTTGAGGCCGAGACGCTCGAGATTCTCGAAAAGGCGGGCGAGCCGGCGCTTGTCTCTGTCCACGGCCGTGACCGCTTTGCCGGCGGCTGCGAGTTGTGCGGTCTTGCCGCCTGGCGCAGCACAAAGATCGATCACATGGCCGCCTTCTGCCCCGCCCAGCGTATTGAGCAGCAGCTGTGCCGGCAATGCGGCGGCAGCATCTTGCACCCACCAGGCCCCTTCCGCAAAGCCGTCGAGCTCGGGTACCGGGCCGGCCTGCCGCAGCCGGACCGTACCGGTGGGCAGGGCGATGCCACCAAGCCTGTCGGCCCAGTCCGGCGGATTGGCCCTCACGGTTAGGTCGAGCGGCGGGTCTGCCCGATGGGCCATCACGATGGCATGGGCGGTCTCTTCGCCATAGGCCTCGGCCCAGCTCTGCCATAACCAGTCGGGCTGATTCAGTCGGTCCGTCTCGAGGTTCCCTAACAGGGAGTCGGCATCCCGGGCGATGCGCCGCAATACGGCGTTGACTAGCCCACGGAACGGCGCGGCCCGTCGTGCAGCCATGCGCACCGCCCCGTCCACTGCGGCATGGGCCGGGGTGCCGAGGAAAAGCAGCTGGCAGGCACCGAGTCGCAGGGCTTGCATTGCGGGCGCAGCACGGCGCGGCAAGGGCTTGTCGAGACAGGCGTCGAGCACCGCGTCGATCTCGCCGCGCCGGCGCAGCACCGTGGACGCCAGCAGCCGGGCGAAGGCGCGGTCGCGGGGTTCCATCGCCGCAAGACTGGTGTTGCCGGCAATGGCATCGTCGAGCGGTGTGTTGCGCGAGAGCACGGCATCCAGAAGGCCGGCCGCTGTGGCCCGAGCGGCCTGTCCCGGTGCAGGCCGGGAGGACTCTGATTCCTGATTCATCGGGCGGTGATGCCCGAGCACGCGGCGTTAGGCAAGCGCCGCCCGGGCTAACCCCAGGGGCCGGTGCCCTGCGATGGGGACTGACCCGCCATCTCGCGCAGCTTCGCAATGCGCCTGGCGGTGGGCGGGTGCGTGGAGAACAGACCGTCGATGCTGTGCACATGCAGCGGATTGATAATGAACATGTGCGCCGTTGCCGGATGGTGCTCAGCCGCGTGGTTGTCGATCCGCTTGGCCGCGGAGTCGAGGCTTTCGAGCGCTGAGGCCAGCCAGAGTGGCTGGCGGCAGATCTCCGCACCACGACGGTCAGCGGCGTATTCCCGGGTCCGCGAAATCGCCGTTTGAACCAGCATCGCCGCCATAGGGGCGAGGATCATCATCAGCACCACACCAACGATGCCGAGCGGGTTGTTGCGGTTGCCGCCAAAAAACAGGGCGAAGTTCGCCAGCATCGAGATGGCGCCCGCGATCGTCGCGGTTACCGTCATGATCAGCGTGTCACGATTCTCGATGTGGGCCAGCTCGTGGGCCATCACGCCGGCGACCTGCTCGTGGTTCATGCTGCGAAGCAGGCCTGTCGTCGCGGCGACCGCCGCATTCTCAGGATTGCGGCCAGTGGCGAAGGCGTTCGGCTGGTCATTCTCGATGATATAGACCTTGGGCATCGGCAAATCCGCGTTGCGCGCCAGCTGCTCCGTGATGCCGTAGAGCGCCGGGGCGCTGCTGCGGTCCACCTGGCGCGCGCCATACATGCGCAGCACCATCTTGTCGGAGTTCCAGTACGCGAACAGATTCATGCCGCCGGCGAAGACCAGCGCCATCAACATGCCGGCCTCGCCGCCCAGCATGAAGCCAACCGCCATGAACAGGGCAGTCATAGCGGCCAGAAGGAGAGCGGTGCGTGCGTATCCCATAATGTCTATGGAATGGGCATCACGGCCCGCGAATTCAACCGCTTGCGGCCCTTGCGGCAGCGCGCCGGGCACGCCATCTTCGGCTCAGGAGAACACACATGACCGAAAATACAGACGCGCCCAAAACCGCCGGGGCGCAAGAAGCCGCCAAGCCGGACGCAGAGAAGGCCAAGGTGCATCCGCTGACCGGCAAGCCAATGGCGAAAGAGATCAACGGCCCAAAGGGTCCTGAACCCACCCGCTATGGCGACTGGGAGCAGAAAGGACGCTGCAGCGACTTCTGAGCCGCTCTGCTCGTTGGCGCGTCGCCGCTAACGGTTCATCCGGTTGTCGATCAGGTCGTCGACGACCTGCGGTTCCGCCAGCGTCGAGGTATCGCCCAGGTTGCTGTAATCGTTCTCAGCGATCTTCCGGAGGATACGGCGCATGATCTTGCCTGAGCGGGTTTTCGGCAGGCCCGGCGCCCATTGGATCAGATCGGGTGAGGCGATGGGGCCAATATCCTTGCGGACCCATTGCACCAGCTCTTTTCGCAGCTCTTCCGAGGGCGACGCGCCGGCAACCAGGGTGACATAGGCGTAAATCCCCTGGCCCTTGATCTCGTGAGGGTAGCCGACCACCGCAGCCTCGGCGACCTTGGCATGGGCAACCAGCGCGCTCTCCACCTCTGCCGTACCCATACGATGACCAGAGACGTTGATTACGTCATCGACGCGGCCAGTGATCCAGTAGTAGCCGTCGGCATCGCGCCGCGCCCCATCACCGGAGAAATACTTCCCCGGGAAGGTCGAGAAATAGGTTTCGACGAAGCGCTTGTGGTCGCCATAGACAGTGCGCATCTGTCCGGGCCATGAGTCGACGATGCACAGATTGCCCTCGGTCGCGCCGTCGAGGATGTTGCCTTCGCCATCAACGATCGCCGGCTGTACCCCGAAGAATGGCAGCGTCGCTGAGCCGGGTTTTAGAGTCGTTGCACCGGGAAGCGGTGTAATCAGGATGCCGCCGGTCTCGGTTTGCCACCAAGTATCGACAATGGGGCAGCGCTCATCCCCGATGCAGTTGTAGTACCACATCCAGGCTTCTGGATTGATCGGCTCGCCGACCGAGCCGAGGAGTCGGAGTGACGTACGCTTGGTCTTCTCCACGGGCGCCAGGCCCTCGCGCATCAGCGCGCGGATCGCAGTCGGCGCGGTATAGAAGATATCGACTTGGTGCTTGTCGCAGACCTGCCAGAAGCGCGCCGCATCCGGGTAATTCGGCACGCCCTCGAAGACCAAGGTCGTGGCCCCGTTGGCCAGCGGGCCGTAAACGATATAACTGTGGCCGGTGACCCAGCCGACATCAGCGGTGCACCAATAGACGTCGTCCTCGTGATAATCGAAGACGTACTGGTGGGTCATCGAGGTGTAGACCATGTAGCCGCCGGTGGTGTGCAGCACGCCCTTCGGTTTTCCAGTCGACCCAGAGGTATAGAGGATGAACAGCGGATCCTCCGCGTTCATTTCTTCAGGCGGGCACTCCGCTGGCTGGTCGGCGAGAGCGTCGTGATACCAGACATCGCGGCTGTCATCCCACGCGACGTCCCCACCGGTCCGCTTGACCACCACGACCTTCTTGACGCCGGGGCAGGTCTCCAGCGCCTTGTCTGTGTTGGCCTTGAGTGGCACGGTCCGACCGCCGCGCAGACCTTCGTCGGCGGTAATAACGAATTCCGACTCGCAGTCCTGGATGCGGTTGGCGAGGCTGTCGGGCGAGAAACCCCCGAACACCACGGAATGGATCGCGCCGATTCGCGCGCAGGCGAGCATCGCTACCGGCGCTTCCACGACCATCGGCATATAGATCGTGACCCGGTCGCCCTTCTTGACGCCGAGTGCCCGCAACGCGTTGCCGAAGCGGCAGACTTCTTCGTAGAGCTCGCGATAGCTGACCTTGCGGTCATCTGCGGGGTCATCGCCCTCCCAGATGATCGCGGTCTTGTCGCCGCGGGCTTCCAAGTGCCGGTCCAGACAGTTGACCGAGGCATTGAGGGTGCCGTCGAGGAACCAGCGGATATGCACATCGCCGGTGTAAGAAACGTCCTTCACCTGGCTGTAGGGCTTGATCCAGTCGATGCGCTTGCCGTGCTTACCCCAAAAACCCTCCGGGTCCGAGACGGACTGCGCGTACATTTCAGCGTATTTGTCTGCGTCCACCCAGGCCTTGGTGGCCATCTCAGCGGGCACCGGGAACGTCAGTTCCTCGTTCATGATCTCCTCCCCTAGACGCTTCGGTCGGCTCTTGTTCGGGCCGTATGCGCGGATTATCGGAGGAAGCGGCGCCGCAGACAAGCAAGCGCCTCGGTGCTGCTGATCAGGGCAGGGCGACGATCACGGCGCCGTCGGTAACGCGGACTTGCAGCACCTCGAGATACTCGCCATAGCAGGGACCAGAGATGCACTCACCGTCCTCAACCTCGAACAGCGCGCCGTGGGTGCTGCACTGGATATGGCTGCCGTCCTGTGTCAGGAAGACGTCCGGCTGCCAGTTGAGCGGCGTTCCAAGATGCGGGCAGGAGTTGATGTACGCCTTGACCCCGTCGCCCTGACGCAACAAGAACAGGCCGGCCGGCGCGTCGATGCCGTCGACGCGGGCGAATCCCCGGGTTGCGCCGTCCTCGATCTCTTCGAGGCGGCACAGCAGCCGCTCGTTGTCCTTAAGGTCCATTCGGTTGCCGGTTCCTAGGGCTTGATGCCGCCCATCTTGCAAATCAACTTCCAGGACTTGGCGTCGATCGGCATGACCGAAAGCCGCGACTGCTTAACCAGCGGTAGCTCACTGAGATGCGGGTCCGCTTTGATATCGGCGAGAGTAACCGGGGCCTTCAGTGCCTCTATCGCCTTGAAGTCGACCATGCCGAAGCGGCCGCTCTTGTCCGTCGGATCCGGGTAGTATTCCTTAGAAACCTGCAGGGTGCCGACAATCTGCTTCTCGTTCACCGAGTGATAGAAGAACGCGCGGTCGCCCTTCTTCATCGCCTTCATGTTGTTCGCGGCCTGGTGGTTGCGCACGCCATCCCACTCCGCCGTACCGGCCTTTACATGGTCATCCCAGGACCATGCGCCGGGTTCTGATTTGACCAGCCAGTAGTTCATCGCGCGCTGTCTCCCTTGCTTCTCCGCAGGCCGCGTACCCTAGTGTCCTGTACTGGCCGCCGCAACGCTCAGCGGCCGACCGCCTCGCTCCGCAGGGGGCGATTGAGGAGACCCTCGATGGCCGCGTCGACATCCAGCTTGCCGGTCACGATGCCGGCGACGGCCGAACAGATTGGCATATCGACCCCTAGCTTCGCTGCCAGCGCCACGACCGCCGGCGCGCTGGCGACGCCTTCGGCCACTGAACGGCGTTCCGCCAGTATCTCGGCCAGGGTGCGGCCTTCGCCCAACGCCATCCCCAGCGACATATTGCGCGACTGGTGCCCATTGCAGGTAAGGGTCAGATCGCCCAGCCCCGCAAGACCCATCAGCGTCTCCGGTCTTGCGCCCTTCGCGGCGCCGAGCCGCACGATCTCGGCCAGGCCGCGGGTGATCAGCGCGGCGCGCGCATTGTCGCCGAGCTTGCGTCCATCGACGATGCCGCAGGCAATGGCCAGCACATTCTTAGCCGCGCCGCCGACCTCCGCCCCCACCGGGTCGTCCGACAGGTAGGGCCGGAGGGCGCGGCCACCGATCGCTGCGACCAGCTGTTGGCCCAGTGCGGGATCGGCGCAGGCCAGGGTCACTGCGGTTGGCAGGCCCATGGCCACCTCGCGCGCAAAGGTCGGACCGGAGAGCACCGCCTGCGGGATCCCCGGCAGGGCTTCTGCAATGACCTCTGTCATCAGCGCACCGCTGTGCTGTTCGATGCCCTTAGCGCAGATCACTGCCGCCGCGCTGGTCGGCCAGTGCGGGCGCAGCCGCTCCGCCACCGCTCGCAGAAACTGGGACGGCACGACCAGTAGGACTGCTTCCGCAGCACTGATGGCCGACGGGTCGCTGCTCGCACTGATTCCCTGATCCAGCGAAATGCCGGCCAGGAAATCCGGGTTCTCGTGGTCTGAGTTAATTCGGTCCGCAACCTCTGGCTCGTGCGCCCATAGCACCACCTCCGTCGCGGACGCCCGCCGCAGCGCCACGGCCAACGCGGTGCCCCAGGCACCCGCGCCAACGACGGCGAGGCGGTCCATGCTCATGCCTTGACCCCGGCGCCTGTGGCGGCCGGCGCATCCGGGTCAAGTGGCCAGCGCGGACGGGGTGCGAAATCCAGCCCGTCTGTGGCGCCCGCGCGCAGGCGCTCGATACCGGCCCAGGCGACCATCACCGCATTGTCGGTGCACAGGCGCGGCGGTGGCGCAGTCAGGTGGAACCCGGCGGCAGCCGCCGTCTCTCCCAGCGCTGTGCGTAACGCCGCGTTGGCCGCGACCCCGCCAGCGACGACCAGGTCGCGCGCGTCCGTATGGTCGGCAGCGAAGATTGCGATAGCGCGGGCGGTACGGTCGGCGAGACTCTCGGCCACCGCCGCCTGGAAGCTCGCGGCAATATCTGCCCGGGCGTTCTCCGACAAGGGCGCGTGTGCCTCCACAATGTGTCGGACTGCGGTCTTCAGGCCTGAGAACGAGAAATCGCAGCCGTCCCGCCCCTTCATCGGCCGCGGTAGCGCAAACCGGCTCGCATCGCCGCGCGTCGCAAGCTGCTCAATCTGGGGCCCGCCGGGATAGGGTAAGCCAAGCAGCTTCGCCGTCTTGTCGAATGCCTCACCGACCGCGTCGTCAATGGTCGTGCCCAGACGCTTGTATTGACCCACGCCCTCGACGGCCAGCAGCTGGCTGTGGCCGCCGGAAACCAGCAACAGCAGGTAGGGAAAATCGAGATCGTCGGTCAGCCGCGCGGTCAGCGCATGGGCTTCCAGATGGTTGATGGCCAGGAACGCCGACCCGCTCGCCGCAGCGATGGCCTTGGCGGTTGTGATGCCAACGATGACTCCGCCGATCAGGCCTGGCCCGCCGGTTGCGGCGACCGCGTCGAGCGCGTCGAACCTAAGGCCGGCCTCGTCCATGGCTTCTGCGATCAGGCTGTCGAGATGGTCGATATGACTGCGCGCGGCGATCTCCGGCACGATTCCGCCGTAGGGGGCGTGTGCCTCGGTCTGGGACAGCAGGCGCTCCGACAGGATGGTGGCGCCACCCGCGTCCTCGGCGCGCAGGATCGCCGCGGCGGTCTCGTCACAGCTGGTTTCGATGCCCAATACGATCATGGCCGGACCTTACACGCTGGTCCGGGCGATCACCACTTTGGACGCGGCCCTTCCCACGGCTGCGCCGCTGTCGTACACAAATCGCATGACCGAATCTGCACCCCGACCGCTGCTGCGTCTTGGCACCCGTGCCAGCCGCCTCGCCCGTATCCAGACCGAAGCCGCAACTGCCGCGCTGCAAGCGGTCGAACCGGCCCTGAACGAAGAGGGTGCCGTTACCGCGGTACCCATCACCACCACCGGAGATGCCGTACTTGACCGGCCGCTGGCCGAGATCGGCGGCAAGGGCCTGTTTGCCAAGGAAATCGACGCTGCCTTGCTGGACGGTCGTGTCGACGCCGCGGTGCATTCCTGCAAGGACCTAGAGACCCAGCTTCCCGATGGAATCGTCATCGCAGCGATGCTGCCGCGTGCGGATGTCCGCGATGCGCTGATCGCCGCCGACGGCACCGCGAGCATCGCCGACCTGCCGGAAGGCGCACGGCTGGGCACATCGTCGCTGCGCCGCGCTGCTCAGGCGCTGCACCGCCGGCCGGACCTGCAGATCGTCCCGCTGCGGGGCAATGTCCAGACCCGGCTCAGCAAGGTTGCCGATGGCACCGTCGATGCTGCGATCCTCGCCCTTGCCGGTCTTGATCGACTAGGCATGGCGGACAAGGTGACCGGCGTCCTCAACCCTGACGAGATGCTGCCCGCCGCTGCTCAGGGCGCAGTTGCCCTGGCCTGCCGCGAAGACGACGCTGCCACGCGGGAACTGCTAGCCCGTGTGCATGACCGTGACACCGGCCTTTGCGTCGATGCGGAGCGTGCCATGCTGGCGGCGCTCGACGGGTCTTGCCAGACGCCGATCGGCGGCCTAGCAGCGCTCGACGGCGGTAACCTGGCCCTGCGCGGCCTGGTTGCCACCGAGGATGGCACCGCCCTGTTTACCGAGGCAGGCGAGGCATCTGCCGAAGAAGGCCTGGCGCTTGGCGCGCGGGTCGGCGCTGCCCTGCGCGCGGCGGCGGGAGAGCGCGTCTTTTCATGACGGCCCGAGTGCCGCGGGTCCTGGTCACGCGGCCGCAGCCTGAAGGCGCCGCACTGGCTGCGGACCTCGCCGCGCATGGCTTTGAGACGATCCAGGCACCGATGCTTGAGATTGGACCCGTGGGCGGCCCCCCGCCAGATGTTGCCGGAGTGCAGGCGGTCGTCCTGACCAGTGCCGCTGCTGCGCGCTTTGCTGGCAACAATGATGCACTGCTTGCATTGCCCGTATACGCGGTGGGCGATGCGACAGCAGAGGCCGCCAGCGCAGCGGACTTCGCCGAAGCGACCAGCGCTGATGGCGACGCCACCGATCTTGGTCGGCTGGTGGCCGGCGCCTGCGACCCGGCAGCGGGCGCCATTCTGCACCTGTCGGGCCGCGCGGTCGCGGGCGACCTCGGGGGAATACTTGACGCGGCCGGTTTCACTCTGCGGCGGCACATCGTTTACGAAGCGCGGCCCTCAGAAGCCCTGCCAGAGGCCGCACGCAGCGCCCTGGCCGCTGCGGCCATCGACGCTGTCTTGTTTTTTTCTCCGCGCAGTGCAGCGACCTTTGTTACTCTCGCGCGTCGCGCGGAGGTCGCCGGCGGCTGCCGTCATGCCCTGGCGCTATGTATCAGCGCCGCTGTTGCCGAGGCTGCGGCTGCGCTCGATTGGCGCGCGGTCGAATGCGCTGCGCGGCCGGGCCGGGCAGCGATGGCGGATTTGGTTGCTGCGGCCTTTCCTGACGTTGCCGGCAAGTTGGACGAACCAGGACACCCATGAGCAAGGCGCCCAAGGAAAGCAAAACGACCAGCGCGAAGACGGCGGATCGCGGCAAGAAGCGCACCAAGAAAGTTGCGCCGAAACCGCAGCCTGTGCCTGAAACCGCGCCCGCACAGCCTGCGTCTAGCGACGACGGCGGAGGCCGTCAGGCTGCCCTTTTTGCGGGCGCAGCCGCGGCCCTGTTCCTGCTGGTTGCTGTCGTCGGCGCCCTCGTGGCCACCCGCTTCTATTGGGAGCCCGCCCTGGTTGCCCACGCGCGCCAATTGCTCGGCATGGAGGCCGCGCCGGACCCGTTGGCCGACCTGCGCGCCCGGGTCGCGGCCCTGGAATCCGTGCCCGAACAGGAAGCCGCCGCGCCGGCCATCGATACCCTGCGCGCGGAGGGAGCCCGCCTCGGCGAGAACATGGCAGGTCTTGTCGGGCGGGTTAATGATATCGACCAGGCCCTGCGCACCCTGCGTGCCGAGGTAGAAGCCGGAGACGGCGCTGCCGAACGCGATGCCGCCCGTGCCGATCTTGAGGCTTTGAGGCGTAACTTGTCCCAGCGGCTCGACGAGTTGCGGGCCCAGGGCGACGCGGGGCGGCGGGTCGATGGCGGTCGGCTGGAGGCGCTGGAGCAGGATAAGGCGGCACTTCTGCAGCGGCTTGAAACCGTGGCGGATCGGCTGGCGGCATTGGAGGACGATGTCGAACGCCAGGCCAGCCGATTTACCGAACCAAGCGCCCTTGTGCTTGCAGTTTCTGCCCTACGCCGAGCGGTTGAGAGCGGCGGCGGATTCGCATCTGAACTCGATACTGTGGCGCGGTTCGCCTCGGAGCGCAGCGACTTGCAGCCCCATGTGTCCGCGTTGCGCACGGCGGCGCCCTCAGGGGTGCCAACCCTGGTCGCGTTGCAGCGGCGGTTCGAAGACCTGGCGGCCGGGGTCGCGCGGACAGGCCCTGGCGGTAGCGGCTGGGTCGATGAGCTCGTCGACCGGATCGGCGCGATGGTGTCGATCCGCCGCACCGATATCGCCACCGGCGACAGCCCCGATGCCATCCTCCTGCGCGCCCAGGCGCACCTGGCAGCCGGCGATCTTGCCGCCGCGGTGGCCGAACTCGGCGCGTTGCCGGAAACCGCACGCGGTGTGGCGCAGCCCTGGCTCGACGATGCTGCCCGGCGTCTTGCTGCGCTTGAGTCGATTCGTGCCCTGGAGGCCGCCCTGCTGTCGGGCGGCGCAGCCGCGAGGGGCTGAGCGTGCTCCGCGCCATTCGCTATTTCATCCTGCTCGCGGTGGCGGTGGCCGGCGCCGTGTGGCTGGCTGAACGTCCAGGCAGTGTCACCATCGACTGGCTTGGCTATCGCATCGAGACGCCGGTGGCGGTGCTGGTGGTAGCAGCCGTTGCCCTGGCAGCGGTGTCCGGGCTTCTGGCCCGACTGCTGGTCGCCTTGCGCCGGGCACCGGGCGACTTTCGGACCTGGCGCGAGGCGCGGCGCCGGCGCCGCGGTTACGCGGCGCTGACCCAGGGCCTCGTCGCGGTTGCTGCTGGCGATGCCGAATCCGCTGCCCGGTTGGCTGGGCGCGCTGATGGCCTGCTTGGCGAGCCGCCGCTGACCATGCTGCTATCCGCCCAGGCAGCGCAGCTCAATGGCGATGACCGGGCGGCTGAAACCTATTTCACCGCGATGCTGGACGAGCCTGAGATGGCGTTCCTTGGTCTGCGTGGCTTGCTGACCCAGGCGATGCGCGAGGGCGACACCGGCAAGGCCCTGGAACTCGCCGAGCGGGCCCGCAAGATGAAGCCGTCGGCAGCCTGGCCGATGATGGCGATGTTCGATCTACAGGTCGGGCGCGGCGACTGGACCGCGGCTACCATGACAATTGAGGAGGCAACCCGCCGGAAACTCATCGCCCGGGACGCCGGTCGCCGCCGCGAGGCGGTCCTGCTCTATCGCCGCAGTTTGGAAGTCATCCCCGGCGTGTCTGGTGACGAGGCGTTCCGACTGAGCCGGCGCGCCCATGAGCTGGCGCCCGACCTGGTGCCGGCGACGGTACGCTATGCGCAGTTGCTACTCGACCGCGGCCGCCGCCGCCGCGTGCCCGACATCCTGCGTGAGGCGTGGCGCCGGGCGCCGCACCCGGACTTCGTGCCCTTGCATGACGCTTGTTTTAGCGAGGACAGCCCCCTGCAGCGGGTGAAGCGGCTGCGTGGCCTGACCGGCAGCAACCCGGATCACGCCGAGAGCCATGTGGCCCTTGGTCAGGCCAACCTTGATGCAGAACTTTGGGGCCCCGCGCGCCAGCATCTTGAGGCGGCCGAACGTACGATGCCGACCGCCCGCGTCTACCGTCTGCTGGCTCAGCTTGAGGAGCGTGAGCATGGCGATGGCGCAGCCGTGCGTGATTGGCTCGAACGCGCCGCGGCGGCGGACCCCGACCCGGTCTGGACCTGCCGAAACTGCGGCGCGGCGACCCGTCACTGGGCGCCGGTTTGCGGTGAGTGCGCCAGCTTCGACAGCTATGCCTGGCAGCCGCCCCGCCGCGGCGTCCCAGTCGCCGCGCTACCACTTTCGACCCAGCCCGGAACGCTGGCACGACCTGACAGCGCCCCGACCGAGAGCTAACCCGCATTGGCGCGGCGCGGCGCGGCTTGCAGTGGCCTGGCGCCGGCCTTATCTTCCCGACGATTCAGGGCCGGCGTAGCTCAGGGGTAGAGCAACTGATTCGTAATCAGTAGGTCGCGTGTTCAAATCACGCCGCCGGCACCATTTTCCCGATATCAGCTGATGGCAATCGCGTCCTTGCCGAGACGCGGATGCATGGGTCGCGGCCTAATAGGCGCGGTCCGGGTCGACCCGGTTGGGCATTGGCCGGCCCTCGAGATAGGCGGCCAAGTTCTTGAAGAAGATGTCCAGGCAGAGTGGCGTATAGGTCTCCGCATCGTCGCAGGAGACATGCGGCGTCATGATCAGATTCGGCGTGCGCCAGAGTGGCGAATCCTTGGGCAACGGCTCTGGATCGAACACATCGAGCACCGCTCCCGCGAGCCGGTCCTGAGTGAGCGCATCGGCCAGCGCCTCCTGATCCAGCAGATGGCCACGGGCGATGTTGACCAACCCCGCCTCAGGTTTCATCAGGGTGAGTTCCGCAGCCCCGATCAGGCCCCGGGTCTCGGCGGTCGAAGGCGCGGCCATCACCACGAAGTCCGCGCGCGGCAGCACCTCGGCGAGGCGGTCGATGGGTACAATCTCGTCGGCGTCTGGATGGGCACGGCCGCTGCGGTTCACGCCGATGGTGCGCAGGCCCGCGCCGCGCGCCCGCTGCATCGCCGCCCCGCCCATACCGCCGGTGCCGATTACCACCACTGTCTTACCCCGTGCGCCGGTGGCGAAAACCGGGTCCCATCGGGCATCGCGTTGACGCGTCACGTAAAACGGGATCCGCGCGTTCAGCATCAGGATTGCGGTCAGCGCGAACTCGCCCGCCTTGTCTTCATGGGTGCCGCGCGCGTTAATCAGGTCGACGCCCGGCGGCAGCCAGTCGAGGGGCAGCAGGGTCTCGACTCCCGCGGACGTCACGAACGCCCATTTCAGCTTGGGCGCATCGGGCACCGGGAAATGGACCTTGAAGACCTTGGTCTTGCTCAGCACCACCTCGGCCTCGCGCATGGCTTCGGCCATCACATCCAGGTCGTCGCTGATGGTGGCGTCGAGGCAAGCGGCGGCGTCCGGGTGGCGCTCACAGGCGGCCGCGAACCGCTCCGGCGTTACCTGAAACGCGACGTCCGCTGCCCTGTCAGGCTCGCCGGTGGGCAGCGGCGGCGAATCCAGCCGCATGTTCTGGATATGCAGGCGAATGCGCCGGTCCTTGGGCACGGCGTTAAGCACCCTTCTCGTCGAAGCTGACGTCCGCCCACTCTTCCCAGAGCGTTGCCAGCACCGCGTAGTCCTGCTCCCCCAGCCCGGCCGCTTCCGCCAGCTCATAAGGGGTGTGGGCGGCCAGCGTCGCGAACAGCGGCACGCCAAGCTGCTGGGCGGTCTCCAGCGCCAGCACGGAATCCTTGCGCGCGTTTGACACTGACATACCGCCCGCGTAGTCGCCCGCCAGCATGCGCTCGGCGACCCGATGCAGCAGCGGTCGCATCAGCGCCTCGGGGCGGCCAAGAATGTCGACCATGGTGCGCTCGGGGATGCCGAGCTTCGACGACATGGCGAAGGCTTCGATCAGCACCACCATCAGCGCATGCATCACCCCGTTATGGACAACCTTTGCCCCCATGCCCGCGCCGATAGGCCCAAGATCGACCACCCGGTCTGTGACCGGCGCCAGAACATCGCGTGCCTGTTGCTTGGCGTCGTCGTCACCGCCAAGGAAGAAGACAATCTCGCCCGCGGCCATGCTCGCCACCCCGCCGGCGATCGCGGCATCGACAAACCCGGTACCGGCCTCGGCGCAGGCGGCGGCGCAGGCCTGGGCGGTCTGGGGGGTAACGGTGCTGGTCTCGACAATCAATGCCGGACGATTGTTGCCAGCCAACAGGGCCTCGACCGTCGCGGTCGAGGCTTCCGGTTTCGGTAGCGACAAGATCACGACATGCGCCCCGGCGGCGACCGCATCAAGCGAGTCCACTGCTGTGATGCCAGCCTCGGCCGCGGCGCCGCGCCGTGCCGGGTCGAGGTCATAGCCGACCACCGGCACCTGGCGTTGCATCGCTGTGGCGACAGCAAGCCCCGCGTTGCCGAGACCGACCAGCCCGACGGCCTTGGTCACTGTGCGCCGCCGCCTTCGTTCTCGACCGCGAATCGCATCAGCTCGCGAAACATCTCGAACACCTTGTCGAGGAAGGCGAGCTGGCGCTCCTTCTCGGCCTGCTCGTTGGCGGTGCGTTCGGCGTTGAGCTGCTCATAGCTGCGCTGTGGCGCGCTGACCGCCTCGCTGGAGGTGGCGCACAACAGCCGTTCGCCCTGGAGCGTGCAGACCGAGATTTCACCGGTCTGCTTGTCGAGCCGCCAGACCCGGTTCTCGGTGGCCTCGACGATCTGATAGCGGTCGGCGTCCGCGGCGGCGGCCGGCGTGGTCAGGGCAAGGGCGAGGGCAGCGAGGATCAGCATCCGCATGGTGCTAGGCTCCCGCCGCGCCGGCGCGGCGCACCACCAGCCACAGGGCGTGGATCATCCCTGGCACGAAGAAGAATAGTGTGAGGAGGAGGTTGAGCCAGAAGTGCAGGCCCAGGCCAACGGTCAGGAAAGCAGCGACCGGCGGCAGGAAGATCGCAAGGATGATGCGCAGCAGGTTCATGGTGGTGTCTCAAGACGGTTGTCTGACAGGGCCGCAGTCTAGCCGGGAACTGTCGCCGTGGGCCATGTCATTCGCCGCGGGGCCTGGGGCGCCAATCAGCTGGTGCCATCTCGAAGGCGTCAAAGCTGAAGGCCGGGGCCACGGTGCAGCCGCACAGGGTCCAAGCGCCCAACGACTCGGCGGTCTGCCAGTGCCCGGCTGGAACCACCGCCTGGGGCCGCTCGTCGCGCATCAGGTTGGGACCAAGCCGCCATGCGGTGGCATCGTCACCGTCCGGCGAGATGGTCAGCGCCAGCGGCGCGCCGCCGTACCAATGCCAGACCTCGTCAGCGTCGGTCACCCGGTGCCAGGCCGAGAGGTCGCCGGCCTCGAGCAAGTAGTAGATCGCGGTCGACGCACCGCGCGCGTCGCCGCCTGCTTTATGCCGGTAGGTTTCCCGATACCAGCCGCCCTCTGGGTGGCGGGTAAGGTCAAGCATCCGGACGATCGTACTGGCGTCCAAGTCGGTCATTGGCGCATTTCCCTATTCACCGCTTGCGGCGGTCGCCGGACAATCACCGGCGCGATATAATACGACCGTTGCCAACACGAGGAGCTTGTGGCGAAGCACGATCTGCGGTCCCTGCGGGTTTTGATCGTCGATGACGATGCGGAGTCCCGCAAGCTGATGCTGGACTACCTGTCCGACATGGGCGTTAGCCAGGCCTATGAGGCGCCGGGCGGCGAAGAGGCGTTGGCGTTTCTCCAGTCCGCCCGGGTCGACCTTGTGATCTCCGATATCCGCATGTCGCCGATGAGCGGCGACGCCTTTGTGCGCGCGTTGCGCAGCGACGATGCCAACGCCAGCAAGCTGGTGCCGGTGATGATGGTCACCGAAGGACCTGACGCGACCAGCATTGAGGCAGCGAAGCGCGCCGGCGTCACTGCGCTGGTGGTAAAGTCATCGCGCTTCGAGGAATTCCACGGCCATGTGATCGGCACGCTGACACGCGCCGGCATCATTGCGCCCGACCGCGACGGGCTGAGCGCCATCGGTCCGGTCGATAACCCGGTGGGTAAATCCTGGGATTGAGGAGTCCGGCGGCCTACTGGCCACCGGCAGTCCAGAACGGTGGCGTTGCCGCGAAGGTGTGCCAGTCCTCGACCATCCGACGCTCCGACGCGGTGAGCTGGTGGCCGTACCAGCCAATCACCAGACCGGCGGCCCGCTCCAGTTCGGTTGCGGCCTTGCGGGGCTTGCGTACAGTGAGCGCGCTCAGCAGTTCCTCCGCCACGGCGACATCATTGAGTGCGCCCAGGTCCTCCTGCAGCGCCTCCAGCGCCATCAGGTAGGCGCGCGACCGGCGCTTCGGATAAAGGCCTCGGAAGAACTCGGTCGCGTAGCGCAGTTTCTTCACCGCGATCCGCAAGCGGTGACGGTCGGGCATCGACAGATGCTCAAATCCCTTGCCAAGCCGCATCGCCCGCTTGTGGCGCTTACTGAGCAGCGCGCCGGCAAAGCGTTCCAGCGGCTGGTCAAGCGTGGCTGCCGCGGTCTCCTCGGCGCGCCAGCCGCGCGTCTCCATCCAGGCGCACAGCTTGAGCAGGAAGGTGGTGTATCGCGGCGCTGTGATGACCGCCCGTGCCTGGTCGTATCCGTCCGCTACGTTCGCTTCCGCCAGTGCCTTGAGCGCCTGGAGGCCCGCATCATCGCCGCGGTGATCGATGACTGGCGGCAGGGTTGTATTGACGAATACGTCCCAGTCTCGCGCATTGCCGAGCCCTTGCGCGGCCCATCGCGCATCGTCGTTGAAGGCGCCGAAGTCGCCCGGCGTGATCACATCGCGGAACAGCGCCAGTACCGAGCGGAAACGTCGCAGGCCAACGCGCATCTGGTGCACGCCTTCCGGGTCCCGCCCATCGAGCACGGCGGCCTCGTTGGCGGTCCAGTGGTCGAGGCAACTGCGCAGGGTCTGCTCCAGCGCTTGCTCCACGGTCGCGCTACGCCGCAGGGCCGGCTTGTCCGACTTGCGGCAGGGCGGAGGCGTGCCAGTCGCCAGCAGGTAGCCGCGGGCCGATTTGCTCAACGTCTCGACCCGCAGCGGGCTGACCGCGTGCAGATCCAGTGCCAGGTCGAAGAGCGCGCCCGGCCCACCACGCAGCAGCTCCAGTTCGACCTCGCATATCGGCGACTTGCCACGGGTGGTACGGATTTCGCCTTCGTCGAAACAGATTTCGACTACCCCGTCGGGATCCTGACTGTTCAGCACCTGTTTCTTGCGGCGCACGGTGCCGGTGAACACCCGTTTCAGGCTGTCCGCATCAATGCCGTCGAGCCAAGCCCGGGCATGCGGATCAACGAACGCCGTGAGGTCGAGGGCGAATTTCGGCACCTCGACCTGCCATTCGCCACGGCGCTGTAACCCGCCTGCCGGCCCATCGCCGGACTTCAGGGTCTGCACATAACGCGGGCCTTCCTGGCGCACGCGCAGTGCCAGCCCGCGGGCGCGCAGGTCGAAGTTGGCGGTGTCGAAATAGGCATAGCGCAGGCGCTGCTCGACCCCATGCCCAACGGCACGACTGAGCAACGGCTCAGAGGTTGCCAGCGCCGCCAGCGCCTTCCTGTCCGCAGCGAGCTTGAGTTCAACTTCGAAGTTGTCTGGCGGCGTAAACTCGGGGGCTGCTTCCACCCCGGCGCTGCCGTCCGCAGGTCTGGTCCGCAAGGTCAGCCCGTCTCCATCGTCACCCAGGCGCGCAACGCCAACAGCCTCTACCTCTTTTCGACAGGTTGAGTGCCTAGGCGTGTCGTCTGTCGACGACTATGGCATTCGATTGAGGGTAGAGCGAGTCCGGGATTCTATCCCGTGCGCACCCGGATGCAGCCTTGCGAACCGTCGCCGCGCTCGCGCTTCGCCTCGTACATCAACTCGTCGGCGGCCGCCATCAGCGATGCTGCGTTGTCGCCATCCTCGGGGAAAAACACCACCCCGATCGAGGCGGTGACACGCAAGTCCTTGCCGCTGTAGGAAACCGGTTCGGCGATATCGTCGGCAAGCTTCGCGACCACCTTCATCGCACTGTCTCGCTGGTCGAAATTCTCCAGCAGGCATACGAACTCATCGCCGCCCACCCGGCCTACGGAGTCGGACCGCCGCACGCCGTGGGACAGGCGTTCGCCGATGGTGCGCAGCATACTATCGCCGGCATCATGGCCATGGGTGTCGTTGATCGGCTTGAAGCCGTTGAGGTCGATGAAGGCCAGGCAGAACGGCGCCTTGGAGCGGCGCGAACGCGCAATCGCCTGATCGAACAGGTTCATGAACAGCCGGCGGCTGGGCAGGCCGGTGAGGTCGTCGTAGAGCGCCGCCATCACCAGATGGTCCTGCAAGCGCTTCCGCTCCACCGCGTATCGCAGGGAGCGCTCCAATAGCGACGGGCCGATCTCGTCCTTTACCAGATAGCCAAAGGCGCCACGGCGCATAGCCTGCAGGTCGAGTTCGCGGCTGACCGATCCGGTCAGCAGGATCACCGGCACATCGATACCGCGCTCGACGAGCGACGCCATCACGTCGAAACCGGTCTCGGCGCCAAGGTCATGATCGAGCAGGCAGGCATCGAAGCCGTCCCTCTCAAACAGGGCGGTGGCTTCCTCGGGCGTCGCGGCGGTCTCGACCTCGAACGGCGCACCATCAATGCTATCGAGCATATCGCAGACCAGGCGCCGGTCCTCGCTGTCGTCGTCAAGCAGCAGAATCCGCAAGGTGCCGTCTACGGGCGGTACCTGCAACATCATGACGGGGGGAGCTCCGCGGTTTCCAGCCAGAAGGCGCGTAGCCGCGCCATGGCGTCGACCAAGTCGCGATAACCGGAAGGCTTCGCAATATAGGAATTAGCGCCGAGGCCATAGCAGGTCCGGACATCTTCCTCAGAGTTCGAGGTGGAGACGACCACTACCGGAATCTCGCGCAGGGTCGGGTCGGCTTTCATCGCGCTCAATGCATCGCGGCCATTCATCACCGGCATGTTGAGGTCCAACAGAACGATGTCGGGCCGAACCGCTGCCTCGTTGCCCGCATAGGGCCCTTGATTCTTGAGGTAATTCAATAGCTCACGGCCATCGCGGACGAATTGGATCGCGATCCGATCGTGGCTTTCATGGAGCGCATCGGCAATCAGCCGCCGATCATCCTCATCGTCGTCCGCTACCAAGAGGTAACGGACCGGCGGTTCATCCGCGGCCGTCTGCAATTCCCTCGTCATGTCGCCTGTTCCACGCCCTCTTGGTCCCCGTCGCCCATGCCGTCGCCGTGCGAAACTGGAAGCTCAAACGCAAAAACCGTGCCGACGCCCGGCTCGGACTCTACTGAGATCGTGCCGCCGTGATGCTCAACGACGCGCTGCACGATGGCAAGCCCGATCCCGGTGCCCTCATACTCCTCACGGCCATGCAGACGCTGGAAGGGGCGGAACACCCGCTCCGCCATCGCGGGTTCGAATCCGATGCCATTATCGGCCACCGTGACCCGGCAATAGGCCTCTCCATCGCGGGTGACCGGTGCCAGGCTAATGGTGATCCGCGGCGGCGTGTCCGGGCGGCGGAATTTCAGAGCATTGCCGATCAGGTTCAGGAACAGCCGATGGATCAGCCCGGGCTCCGCATCGACGGTCCCGCAGCCGTCAACGGTGATCTCGCCGCCACTCTCCTGCAGCCGGTACTCCAGATCGGCCGCCACCCGGTTGACGCTCTCTCCAAGGTCGACAGGGCGGAAAGCAGTGTCTCCTTTGCCGATACGCGCATAGTTCAACAGACCGGTGATCAGGTCCTGCATCCTGGTCGCGGCGGCGGCCATGCGGGTCACGTAATACTGGCCGTCCTCGTCCAAGGCATCGGCGTAACGCGTCTCTAGGCGTTCGCCGAAGGCGACAATCTTGCGTAGCGGCTCTTTTAGGTCGTGGGACGCGACATGGGCGAACTCTTCCAGATCCCGATTGGAGCGTTCGAGCTCTGCCGATTGCTGGGCCAGCAAATCCGCCGCCTCTTCCGCCCGGCGGCGGGCCTCCGACAGCTCGGCCTCGCGCTCCTTCAGGGCACTGATATCGGTGCGAACCGCGACGATGCCTCCCTCGGTGGTGCGCCGTTCGGTGCCCAGCACCCAGCGGCCATCCGGCAGCTTCCACTCGAACCGACGGCCCGCCCCGGTGGCGAACTCCTGCAGCCGGGTGCGGACATACGCGTCAATATCTCGATCCGCGATGTTCGGATTGATCTGCAGGGCCGTGCGGATGACGACCTCGAAGCTCTGCCCTGGCTTCAGCAGATGGGCCACATGCTTGTTGAAGTCCCGATACTTGTCGTTGCACAGGATCAGCCGGCCGCCCCGGTCCCATAGCACGAAGCCCTCGTCGATATTCTCGATCGCGTCGGTCAGGCGCTGCTCGGCGCGCTTCAGGGCGGTGATGTCGGAGCGGATACCAACGATGCCACCATCGCGGGTCCGCCATTCGCGGATCAGGATGGTGCGGCCATCGTTCCAGTGCTGGATGATCGGCTCACCGGTCGGGTTGAGGTGTGCCTCCAGACGCTGGCGCAGCCAGGACTCCGGGTCGGTCCGTTGCAGCGGATCGTCGACCACCCGGTTCTCTAGTCCGAGCCGGATCAGGTCCTCGAATGTCTTGCCCGCCAGCTCCGAGCGCGGCGGCAAATAGGGATACAATTCCCGGTACCGTTCGTTGCACAGCACCAGCCGGTCTTCCTTGTCGTAGAGGATGAAGGCGTCGCTGATGCCGTCAATGGAATCGACGAGTTGCTGCTGGGCGACACGGGCGGCGTTGGCCGCCGCCTCCCGGCGCGCCTCCGCTGCGACCTGCTCGGTCAGGTCGCGGCCGATTCCGCGATAGCCGATGAAGGTGCCGTCTGCGTCGAACAACGCCCGGCCGCTGTTGGTCATGGTCAGCGGGCGGCCGTCGGCATGCCAGTTGGTGTAGATGAAATCGTCGAAGTCCTCGCGCGCATCCAGCGCGGCGAAGAAGGCTTCCCACCGGGGCTGCTCCTCGATGAGGGTACCCTTGTACATGTCGCGGCGGGTCTTGCCGACCAGCCGGTCGACCGGCTTGCCTGTGATCTCGGTGTAGCGCGGCGACAGGTATGTGTAGCGCAGGTCGGCATCCATCTCCCAAAGCCAATCCGAGCCGAGCTCCGCGAAGTCCTGGAACCGGGACTGGCTGTCATGCAGGGCGAGTTCACTGCGCTTGCGCGCGGATATGTCGGTTACCGCGACCGCGATCGCGGGCTCACCTTCCCAGACCGTCGCATGGACGTTGTAGGCAGCCCAGAACAGGCTGCCGTCGCGGTGCTGGGCGGCGAGTTCGTAGCGTTCAGGGGCCGCCTGGCCCGCCCGGCGCTGGTTGGCATAGCCGCGCACCCGAGCGCGCTCGTGCGGCGCCGCACAAGTTTCCGTCACGTCCAAGCCGAGCAGCTCATCCGTCCGATCGAATCCGAAAAGCGCCGCTGCTGCTCTGTTGGCGTAGCGTATCTTGTCGTCGCGGGTGATCAGCACCCCGACCCGCAAATCATCGACCAGGGTGTGGAAGGATGCGTCGATTGCCCCGTCCCGGAGTATGGAGTCCGTCACTGGACGCCTCCCGCCCCCACCCTCACGGACCCGCAGCGCGGCGCGCGGCAACCCGGCGCGGCACCAGTGAATTGGTGCCGACGCGCGCCATCACCGGATCGTCGCTCCGGCCGCACACGTCGCTCAGCGCGAACAGCACCCGGCCCAGAACCGTTTCGTCCCACATCCAGTCGTCGACCCGCCTGCCTGTGGCGCTGCCCGGCTGGGCGGTGACTGCTTCCTGGTAGAACGCCTTGAGGTCGTCGGTAGCCAGCTTGAGGCTGCGCGCGAGCGGCTGGTCCGGAATCGGGTTGTCCGGTGTTTCGCCGTCGAGAAAGGCCGTGACAAACCCCGGCAATGCCGACGGTTGCAGGCCGCTCAGCCCGAAGGTCGTGCGCCCACGCCCGCGCTGGGCGAGTTCATACCATGGTGCCAGGCGGCCGACCTCTTCCTCCAGGGCCGCGCGATAACCGCCACCCGCATCGATGTCTACCGGCGGCGGCTTGAGGTCGACCGGACAGACCATCGCCTCCGCGGCGTCGGTGTCAGCTGGCGCTTCCTCTGGGAAATCCTCCAGCACCGGCCCTTCGTTCGCGGACAACAAGGCGAAGGTCGCATCCAGCACCTTGCGCTGGAAAGAGATGTCGTTCGGTGCGCCGAGCGGGCGGCCCAACTCAAACGGCACCCAAAGGGCGCGCGGCGGGCGCACCTTTTCCGTGTGCAGCCGGATCAGGCTGATGCCGGTCGTGGCCAGGCCTTCGCGTTCCAGATAATGCGCAAGCGCGCCCACGGCGCGCGTGCACATCGGTCATATCGGTACCAGCAACACCACATCGACCGCATCGCGTTTGAGCAGAGCGGCGATCTCCTGCGCCGCCAGCTCCAGCTTCTCCGGTGGGGTGCCGCCATAGAAAGTGTAGTGAAAATCTCCCACTGAACCGATGGTGCCCTCGGCCGCCATCTCCTTTAGCCGGTCGAGCGGGAAGGCAATGTTGATGTCCTGCTGGAAGCCAGTTCGGTCGAAGTTGACCGAGGAGTGGCTCATTACCAGGTCGTCGGGCGCCACATCGCTGGGGATCACCCGATAGTCCGTGGCGCCGCTGTAGAAGGCCGCTTCGCCGCGCCGCTGCAGGGCGGCCGTGCTGACGATGGCGACTCGCGCATCCGACAGCGCAGGTGGGGCGGCCCACGGCGTGGTGTCGAAAGTCGGGCACTCGGTGTTCTCGAAGTAGGCGCGCTCAGCCCCCTCGAAATCGCTCAGACGCGCCATGACGGTTCCTTTCGGGCGCTGCGGTGATGCGCCGCACAGCATACACATCGGCACGCCGCCCGGAAGGCCAAGAACCGGTAACGCTTTCTTAAGCATGGCGGCGGCATGCTCTGCAGCCTGTGTTAGTCCGGCCACGGAATCGGCCGGGCAATGTTGGAGGATTTCTTCGGGGGCCGGTGTGGCATGAGGCCAAGCCCGGACCAGGAGTGGTGAGCCGATGAGCATCGATCAGTATTTGCCGCGCATCTCGCGCCATCATCACCAGGGCCGGCTCTACGGCCGCGAGCCCGAATTGCTGGCCGTACCGGTGCGCGAGGCCGCCAAGGAAGGCCTCGCCCAGTTGGACGCCGGCGACATCTATGCCGCGGAGTTCCATTTCCGGCGTGCGCTGACCGGCAACGGCGAGGATGCCGAGGCTCTGTGCGGCCTGGCGCTATCGCTCTATCAGCAGGCGCGCTGGGGCGAGGCGGAGGGCCTGTTGCGCCAGGCGCTCGGCCTGCGGCCCGAATGGCGCAAGGCACAGGCCGCGTTGGCGGAAGTGCTGTTACAGCTTGGGCGTTATGGCGAGGCCATCGGCGAGTTTCGCGACCTGGTTCGCGCCTTGCCGGAGAACCCCTATCTGCGCAAACGCTTCAACCGGGTACGGCTGCGCTACGAGCAGATCGAGACGGCCCGGCGATCAATCCGCATCGACGACAACCCCAACCCGCTATGGGGTGAGACCCGGCGCGGCCAGGCGATCAGCCTGGCGCCGAACCCAGTTATCCGACCCGACAGCAACATCTTCACCATCGGCAGCTGCTTTGCCGTGGAGGTGCGCCACGAACTGGCGCGGCGCGGCTTTGCGATGTATCCGCGCTACGACACCCTCAAGATCGATCCGGCGCGCCAGAAGATCAACGCCCTGCCGGACAAGCTCAACCTCAACTACTACGACACCTTCACCATCCGTCAGGAGATCGAGCACGCGGTGGAGGGCCGCCGTTACGGCCTGGAAGATTTCTGGCGAATCAGCGGAAGACCGATCAACAGCCTGTTCCGCCAGGCCACCGTGTTTCAGGATCCCTATCGCAAGAACGTCTATGGCCGTGATGAGGCGGCGATCCTCAGCGCCAGCGCTCAGCTCTCGGACGTTATGGCCGACGGTGTCGCGTCATCGGATGTCTTCGTCATCACGCTCGGACTGACAGAAGCCTGGCAGAACCTAGCCAACGGCCTGTATGTTGCCGGCCCGCCAGGTGGCAAGACCGGCGGCGCAGGCCTGTGCCGGCTGCGGCTCAGCAGCTTTGCCGACAACTACGCCAACCTGAAGCGGACCCTCGACATGCTGTTCGCGGCCAACGCCCAGCGCGACGTGCTGCTGACGGTGTCGCCGGTGGCGTTGCACCGCACCTTCTCTGATCAGGACGTGATCGTCGCGAACATGGAGAGCAAGTCGATCCTGCGCGCCGTCGCTGGGCAGCTTGCCCGGGAGTATCCGCGCGCCCACTACATGCCGACTTACGAACTGTTCGCCCGCCACGACCTGTTTCACGAGGACGGGCGGCACGCCTCGCGCGACGGTGTGGCGGTGGTGTTCGATACCCTGCTTAGCGCCTTCATGGAGCCGAGCGTCGAGCGGGCCGACCTGCGCGAGATGATCCGAGAGCACGCCGCCTGAGGTAGATGCCCTAGGCGTCAGCCGCAGGCAGTCCGGCACGCGCCCGCAGGGATGGATCGCGGATCGATAGCTCCTGTCCGGCGAGGTCGGCGGCCTCTTCGCTGCAAAGCCATGCTACCGCGCGGCCCGGCTGCCAGGCCGGGGCGAGGTTCTCGCGCGGAATCTGGCTGACCCGGTTTATTCCTGACGCCCGGATCTGGACCTGCATGTCGGTGTCGACCGTACCGGGCCCGAAGCCGTACACGCGGATGCCCTGCGTGCCGTATTCCAGCGCCGTGGCGCGGGTCAGCATGGCGACCCCCGCCTTGGCGCTGCAATAGGCGGCCCAGCCTTCCAGCGGGTTGTGCGCGGCGCCGGAACTGATGTTGACGATCACCCCGCCGCCCGCGGCCTGCATCCGGGGCAGCACGGCATGGATGCCGTGATAGACCCCCAGCAGGTTGACCGCGATGTTGTTCGCCCAGGCGGCTGGATCGGAATCCGCCAGTGCCCCGATCGGTTCGACCATGCCGGCGTTGTTGATCAGGATGTCGGGCCCGCCCAGGCGCTCCGCAGTCTCGGCGATCAGACCGGCGACCTGGTCCGGGTCGGACACGTCACAGGCCATCGCCTCCGCAGTACCGCCCGCGGCGCGGATCTCATCGGCGTTCCCGGCGCAGGCTTCCACCGAGCGTGCCGCCAGAACCACCGCCGCTCCGGCGGCCGCCAGTTCTGTCGCCACCGCCTGGCCGATGCCGCGGCTTGCCCCGGTCACGATCGCTGTCTTGCCTGCCAGTGCTGTCATGTCATGTTCTCCCCGCCTGATGCGGCGGGCAGTCTACGCCACGGCGCGTCGCCGGTCAGCCAACGGTGGTGAAGGTGAGGGTGAAGGCGTAGCCGCGATAGAGGTCGCGGTCCTCCAGCCGGCCGCGGCCGGAATCGGCAAGCGCATGGAAATGGTCGCGGAGGTCGGGGATCGGCGCGACTCCGAACAGCGCGAGCCAGCGCCGCAGCCCTCGCTGGAAGCTGCGGGGCAGCCGGTTCTGGGTGCCGAAATCAACCACGGCGATGGTACCGCCCGGCCTTACTGCCGCAAGCGCACGGTCGGCCGCCGGGCGCCATTCCGGGAAGATGCTGAAGGCGTAAGAAAACAGCAGCATATCGAATGGCTTGTCCTCTCCGAACATTGCTGTGGCATCCACCGACTCCGCCAGGCCATGGGTGAGACGGATCTGGCTCGTCACCCCGGCGCGGCGCAGGTTGCGCTGCGCCGTCGCCAACATGGCCTCCGAGGCATCTACACCGAAAAAGTGCGCCTGCGGGTGCCGCTGTGCCAGCCGCGCCAGGTTGCGTGCGGTACCACAGCCGACCTCGCAAACTCTGTCGCCTGGCGTGATCACCAGTTCATCGAGCATGCGGTCGCGGCCCAGCAGGTAGAACTTCCGGCTGGCGTCGTAGATGTGACGCTGCAGCCGGTACATGCGGTCCATGCGGACGCTGGTGGCGTCGATCATGGGCGCGGTCCTCAGGCGGCGGGCGCGTTGCTGTAAATGTGAAAGCCGCCGTAGATGGCTGAGCGGTCCTGGGCGTGCAGCTGGCGCGCGAGGTCGCTCTCGGCGGTCCAGTGGCCCATCAGCTCGGGCGCCAGCGCGTCCTCCAGCGGCGAGTGCTCCGCGGCGGTGCGGAAGATCACCCGCGAGCCTGGCCGCGCGGTGCGGTCGATCTGGGTCCACAGAGCGTTGAGTTGGGCATCGTCCATCCAGTCCTGGGCGTCCAGCAGGACATAGCGATCGAAGCTGCCGTCCTCGGATTCCGCCAGGTAGTCGGTCATCGAGGCATGCTCGACCCGCGCGCGGTCGGCGCGGCTACTCAAGGTGCCGAAGTTCTCCGCACGCAGATAGTCGGGCACTGCCTGACGTTCATCGCGGTCGTAATTGCGGCTGAACGCCTGCCAGGCGAAGTAGTTCTCGGAGATCGGGAAGTCGCAGGCCAGCCGCCGCACTCGCTCGCGAAACAGGGACGCGACATCGCCCGCCGCCTCGGCGCTGAGCAGGCCGAACTGCGCTGGCGGGATACCCAGGCTGTAGGTCGTGACCGGCAGCCGGCAGGCGGCGCGCACCACCTTGAGGTCGAACAGCGGCGCAATGATCTCCTCGAACAGCGCCGCCTGTTCCTCCAGCGTCTTGGCGCGCAGCAGCCGTGACGGGTGCCGTCCGGCGACTCTGCAAAAGCGATGCAGCCAGCCGATATACTGGCCCAGCAGCGACCGGCGGTAGATGCCGCTGGCGAAATAGTCGATGCGCCGGCGCACCAGCATCGGACGCTTGTCCCAGAATTCACGGGTGTGGTCGTCCAGGTGCTGCTGCAGATGAGTATCGTAGGCGGCGCGGTTGGCGCGGTCGTCGCCGGCGCCGAAGAAGCGGAAGAAAGTGTCATGGTCCGGCAGCCGCTGCGCCGCCTGCACCTTGAGCCGGGTCAGTGCCACATGCGCCGGGTTGAGGTCGAGCGCGACAATGGCGGATGGTTCTGCCAGCAGGTAGTTCATCACGTTGCAGCCGCCAGAGGCGATGGTGATGATCCGGCTTTCGGGGGTGATCCGCAGCGCTGTCAGGTCGACGCGCGGATCCTCCCAGATCTGGTTGTAGACGAACCGGCGGAAGGCCAGGGTGAACAGCCGGTCCAGCATGCCCTTCCGGGTGATCGCCGGGCTGTTGTAGACCGCCTTGTTGAGCAGGTTCGATGCCATCTCTCTCACTCCTTTAGAACAGCGACAATTGCCGGCTTTCGGCCCAGCGCAGAATCTCCAGACGGCCGTCGTGATGCTCCACCAGCGCGGTGCAGCTCTCCACCCAATCACCGTCGTTGCAGTAGAGGACGCCGTCGACATCAGTGATCTCCGCGGCGTGGATATGGCCGCAGACGACCCCGTCATAGCCGCGGCGGCGCGCCTCGTGGGCCACCGCCTCGCGGTAGTTGCTGATGAACTGAACGGCGTTCTTGACCTTCGTCTTCATGTAGCCGGCGAGCGACCAGTAAGGAAAACCGAGCATGCGGCGCGCCCGGTTGAAGACCGCGTTGGCGTACATCGTTGTTTCGTAGGCAGCATCGCCCAGCAGGGCGAGCCACTTGGCGTAGCGCACCACGCCGTCGAAAGCGTCGCCATGCAGCACCAGCAGCCGGCGGCCGTCCGCCGTCACATGGGTGGCATCATCCTGCAAGGTCAGCGCGCCGAAGCTGAATTCTGTGTACAGCCGCATGCATTCGTCATGGTTGCCGGGCACATAAATCACCCGGGTCCCCTTGCGGCCCTTGCGCAGGATCTTCTGGATCACGTCATTGTGGCTTTGGCGCCAGAACCACGAACGGCGCAGCCGCCACCCGTCAACGATATCGCCGGTCAGGTAGAGGTACTGGGACTCTGTGTGGCGGAAAAAATCCAACAGGATATCGGCCTTGCAACCCCGCGTGCCGAGGTGGATGTCCGAAATCCAGATGGCCCGGTAGTGCGTCGCCACGGCGGAGTTGGACACCTAGATGCTTCGGCAGAACGGCAACATGTGGTGGCTTATACATTCGCCCCCACGACATATCGGTCACCGCTCCGTGAATTTTTTCTTGTGGGATCGCGGCGGTTTTGTTGCCGCGGGTCCGCTTGCAAGCACTCCGGCGAAGGCGGACAATAGATGGATTGCGCGCCGCCTTTGCCGCATCGGCAGAGGCGCGCGCATGTGTGTCTTTAGCCGCGGCAGGGTCGGACCGGATGTCCACCGTTTCCAGCGCGAACCCGGATCAGCAGGTACACGCTGCGCAGCAGCAGCGTGACCGGTTCCTGGCGTTTGCGTTCGCCGCGGCCGATGTGCTGATCGAGACCAACGACAAAGGCCACATCCAGTATTGCGCCGGTGCTACCGAGAACCTGTTCGGTGAGCCGGTTGAGACCCTGGTTGGGATGACGCTGGCCACCTCGGTCGCCGAGGAAGACAAGGTGATGCTCGACGCGGCGATGGCGCGGCTGCGCGCTACCGGTCGGATCGAGCGCCTGAGCATTGCCATCAATCATAAGACCGGCGGTCAGACGGTGACCGAACTCAACGGCATTATGCTGCCGCAGCGTCCCGGCATTTGCAGCTTGGTACTGCGGTTCGCCCGCTCCGCCGGCGGCGCGCAGCATCGCCACGTTCCGGCCGCAGGTGCCCTGACCAAGGACAGCTTCATCGAACTGGCCAAAGGCCGGCTCGCCGAGGGGGCGGCGCGGGGCGAGGATTACCGCCTCACCATGCTCGATCTGGAGAGTGAGGAATTCTACGAGCGACTCGGCACCGAGGGGGCCGAGCAGTTCGCCGACGACATCGAGGGACAGCTGCGGGCCTGGTCGGTAGCCGGCGCCTCGGTCGGCCGGCTCGCCACCGGCCCGACGGGCGAGGTCACGCGCTACGGTGTCATCCACGACGGCACCGTAGCTGCCGAGCAGCTCGAGGAACGCATCAACACCCTTGCCGCCGAGGCCGATCCGTCGGGCGAGGGGCTGGCGGTACAGAGCAACAGCGTCAGCTTCGAGGGCGGTGAGCTGAGTCCGGAGGAGATGGTCCAGGCGGTGGCTTACACCATCAACAAGTTCGCCGCGGAGGGTGGCTCCGATTCCGGCTTCGGCACCTTGGCCGACGGCTACAAGGCGATGCTCGACGACACCATCGCGCGGGTGCGAAAGTTCCGCACACTGACCGAGTCGGATCAGTTCAGCTTCGTGTTCCAGCCGGTGGTCTCGCTACGCGAGTGGAAGGTGCACCACTTCGAGGTGCTGTCGCGCTTCGAGAAAGACGACTCCGGCGCTTCGCCTTACGACACCCTGGTGTTCGCCGAGGATATCGGCCTGGTCAGCGAGTTCGACCTAGCGGTACTCCGCAAGGCCATCGGTCTGTTGCAACAGGACGACTTTCCCGCCGATACCTCTATTGCGGTGAACCTGTCGGGCCGCTCGCTGCTGAACCAGCGGTTCGTCTCCGAGTTGCTGTCCCTGCTGGCGCAGAATCGCGGCCTCAACAAGCTGCTGATGTTTGAGATCACCGAGTCCTTCGAGATCAAGGACCTGTCCAGTGCCAACAAGCTGCTGCAGGAGATCCGCAAGCAGGGCTTCACCGTTTGCCTCGACGATTTCGGCGCCGGGGCGGCGGCGTTCCAGTATCTGCGCAACCTGCAGATCGACTTCGTGAAGATCGACGGCAGCTACTTGCACGACGCCTTCGCCTCGCCCTTCGGCAAGTCATTCCTGCGCGCCATCGCCAACCTGTGCGCCGACCTCAAGCTCAGGACCATCGGCGAGATGGTCGAGGACCAGCTGGCGCTCGACCTGCTCACCCAGATCGGTGTCGATATGGGTCAAGGCTATTTCCTCGGCGCGCCCCAGCCTACCGCGGACCCGGTGACCCTGCCGGCCCGCGCCAAGACCCGGCGCTGACCCCGGCGATCGCCGTGGCGCGTCCCGCCGCGTGGAGGCGGCAGACGGCATGGCGTTTCTCGACCGATTCCAGGGCTTCCGGCGCGCCTTCAGCCACCGCAACTATCGCTATTTCGCATCGGGCAGTGCGCTGTCGCAGATCGGCACCTGGATGCAACGCGTCGGGGTTGGCTGGCTCGCCTGGGAGCTGACCGGTTCGGGCGCTTGGCTCGGCGCCATTGCTTTCGCCGACATGTTCCCCACCGTCATCCTAGGGCCGGTAGCGGGCGCCATCGCGGATCGGCTCGACCGGCTGCTGCTATTACGCCTGACCCAGGCCCTCAATGCGCTGCAGGCGCTGGCGCTCACGGTCCTGGTCGCTTCGGGAACGGCGACCATCGAATTGCTGGTTGGGCTGATGCTGCTGCGCGGGGTGATCCTCGCGATCAACCAGCCGGCGCGCCAGGCCCTGGTGCCCAGTCTGGTTGGACGCGACGACATTGGACCGGCCATCGCCATCAATTCACTGATCTTCAACTGCGCCCGGTTCATCGGCCCCGCCATTGCCGGTTTCGTTATCGCCGCAGGCGGACTGGTCTGGGTCTTTGCGATTAATGCCGCGAGCTTCCTGCTGTTCGTGGTGATGCTCGCCTTCATCCGGTTGCCGCCGCACCGTCGTGCCGCGTCGGACAGCGGCCTGATCGCCGAGGCGGTCGAGGGCTATGGCTATGCGGCGCGTCACCCCGGCATCGGGCCTCTGATCCCGGTCCGCTTGCTCGCCGCCTTCGGTGCGCGGCCTGTGGTGGAAATGTTCCCTGGCATTGCCGACAAGGTGTTCGGCCAGGGGGCCGACGGCCTTGGTCTCATGCTGTCCGCGATGGGCGTCGGTGCCATCGCCGCCGGTCTCTACCTTGGCCAGCGCAGTGGTATCGCCGGTCTGACCCGGGTGCTGATCGCCAACCTATGCCTGATCGCGCTGGCGCTGCTCGCCTTCGGGGCGGTGGACGCCTTCCATCTTGCCCTGATCATCGTGCTGGTGCTGGGTTTCGCCCAGGTGCTCAACGGCGCCGGCACCCAGACCCTGGTGCAGTCGGCGGTGGACCCCGCAATGCGTGGCCGGGTGCTCGGCCTGTTCGGCCTGATCAACCGGGGCGGCCCTGCGCTGGGCGCTTTGGCGATGGGGGCGCTGGCCGACCGCTACGGTTTCGCCCTGCCGCTGTCGCTGGGCGCTATACTGTGTCTGCTTGCCTGCCTCTTCGCCGCGCTGCGCCGGCGGACGCTGGAACGCGCGCTGGAACGCGCGCCTGCCGGCGGCCGCGGCAACCGGTAAGCGCGGCGCGCCAGCCACTCCAGTGGGGACCCGGCGCCGAGCCGGGGCCGTCATGAGCCTCTACGACCGTTTCTCGGCTTTTTCCCGGGCCTTTCGACACCGCAATTACCGGCTCTATGCCGGCGGCAACGCCCTGTCGACCATCGGCCTGTGGATGCAGCGGGTCGGCGTCGGCTGGCTCGCCTGGGAGCTGACCGGCTCGGCGACCTGGCTCGGGCTGATCGCGTTCGCCGACATGTTCCCCACCGTTATCCTCAGCCCGCTCACCGGGACGGTGACGGACCGCATCAACCGGCTGCGGCTGCTGCGGGTCACCCAGGCGCTCGTTGCTTTGCAGGCTTTGGCGCTGGCGGCGCTGATCTACCTCGATCACATCACCATCGTCTGGCTGCTGGCTCTGACCGTGGTGCGCGGCATCATTCTCGCGTTCAACCAGCCGGCGCGGCTGTCTCTGATTTCAGCCCTTGTCGGCACCGAGGATGTGGCGCCGGCGATTGCCATCAACGCGATGATCTTCAATGCGGCGCGCTTTGTCGGCCCGGCCATCGCCGGTGTGCTTCTGGTCGGCGGCGACACCTCGGCGCTGTTCGCGGTCAACGCCCTATGCTTCCTGTCCTTCTCGATAATGGCCGGCTTTGTGCAGCTGAATGAGCCGGACCGGCTGGCGCCCAAGGCCGGCCTGTTGCAGCAGACCCTGGAGGGCTACCGCTACGCCGCTGGTCATCAAGGCATCGGGCCACTGCTGCTGATGCTCTCGCTCACGGCGTTCGGCGCGCGGTCCTTTATCGAGCTGATGCCCGGGATCGCCGACGTGGTATTCGCGCGCGGGGCCGACGGGCTGGCCGCCCTGCTCGCGGTGATGGGCGTGGGCGCCATTGTCGGCGGGGCCTGGCTCGCCCAGCGCCCGACGCTGGATGGCCTGACCCGTGTGGTCATCACCAACCTGCTGATGCTGGCCGCCACCCTTTGTGCCTTTGCCGCGACCGGCATCTTCTGGGTCGGGCTAGTGGCGGTGTTCGTGCTCGGATTCGTGATCACCGTGAACGGTGCGGGGATCCAGACCTTGATCCAGGCAGCGGTCGACGCGGAGGTGCGCGGGCGGGTGCTCGGCCTCTACGGCCTGATTGTGCGTGGTGCGCCGTCGATCGGCGCATTGCTGATGGGTGCCTTCGCCGAGCGCGTCGGCTTCGCCCTGCCCATGGTCTGCGGCGCGGCGATTTGCGTGCTGGCCTGGGGCCTCGCGACCCTGCGCCGCGGCCGCATGACGCGGGCGCTGGAGCCCCGCGCCGCTGCGGCGCGGGACTGACTCGCCGCTCAGCCGCGGCCGAAGCCGCCGCCGCCGGCGGTTTCCATCAACACGCTGTCGCCCTTGTGCAGCAGCTGGTGCTCAGCCACGTCGACCGGCTTGCCGTTGACCAGCACCTTGCCAGCGCGGCCATTGCCGCCGCCCATCAGGCCGCGCGGCGCGATGCGGATGCGGGTCATGATGAAGGAGCACAGGCCGGGCTCATCGCCCATGAAGTCGAAGCCGATGGAGATGCCCTGGCCACCCTTGTTCTTGCCGCGGCCGTTGCTCCGCGCGTTGAAGCCGCGGTGGCGGATCTTGATCGGCGCCAGCGACTCCATGACCTCGATGGGAGTATTGCCCAGATTTGACGGAAAGCTGATCGCCGACTGACCGTCGCGCGCTGCATTGGCGCCCTGGCCGGCGTTGATGAAGTTCACCACCGCATAGCGCTGGCCCTTGTGGGCGCCGGTCATGGTGAAGGAGGAATTGGCGGATCCTTCCGCCAGCACACGGTCCGGCAGTACCGGCGCCAGGGCACCCATGATAGCCGGTACCATCATGTGCCCGATCATGCCGCGCGCACCGCTGGCGGCGGGGTAGCGCGGGTTGAAGATGGTGCCTTCCGGCGCCCAGGTCGAGACCGGCAGGAAGCTGCCCTCGTTGTTCGGGATGTCCGGTGACAGCAGCGCCTTCACCGCGTAGGCGGAGTAGGCGAATGTGTAGATCGGCACCACGTTGACCGAGCGGGGCAGCTGGGGCGAGGAGCCTGAGTAGTCGATCGCCAGGTTGGTGCCCTTGATATTCACCTTGCAGTCGATGGTGATCGGATCCTCAAAGCCGTCATGCTGGATGACATAGCGGTAGTCGCCGTCAGGGATGGCGCGGATCGCCTGGCGCATCGCCTTCTCGGAGCGGCCGCGCACTTCCTCGCCGAGGCGCGGCAGATCGAGGCCGGTCTCGTCGAGCAGCGCGCACAGCCTCTCGTCGAGCATCTGGCACGCCGCCACCTCGCCCCACACGTCGCCCATGGTCTGTGCCGGGACGCGCACGTTGCGTTCGATCATCTCGACCACCGCCTGGTCCGGCTTGCCCGCATGCATCAGCTTGAGGCGCGGGATCTGCAGCCCCTCCTCGAAGATCTCGCGGATGCCGGAATTGCGGATGCGCCCGCCAATGTCCGGCATGTGGCTGGTTACTGCCGCAAAGGCGACCGGCTTGCCCTTGTAGAAGATCGGCCGCGCGACGGTGATGTCATGCACATGGCCGGTGCCCATCCAGGGGTCGTTGGTAATCAGCACGTCGCCGTCCTTCAGCGTCTCCAGCGGGTAGACGTCCAGAAAGTGCTTCACCGTACGTGGCAGGGTGCCGATGAAAGACGGAATGCTCATGCTCGACTGCGCCAGCGACCGGCCCTGGGGATCGGTCAGAACCACGGCGAAATCGTTGGCCTCGCGCACCAGGGTCGAGAAGGAGGTGCGCACGAAGGTGGCGGATGCCTCGTCTACCATGCTCACGAGCCGGCCCCAGAGGACCTCGAGGGTGACGGGATCGAAGGTGGTCTTTGCCATTTTTCGGTCTCTATCGTTTGCGGTTCGTTATCGGTTGTCTATCGGCGCGTGCGGCGGCCAAAGCCGCCGCCGCCAGCGGTCTCACAGAGCAGCCGGTCGCCCTGTTTCAGCACCCACTGGCGGGTATGGTCTATGGGCCGGCCGTTGAGCCGCAGCCGCCCGGCGCGGCCAGCCTCGCCGCCACGGAATCCGGCGGGCGGGATCGACAGGCGGGTCATCACAAAAGCGATCTGCGCCGGCGTCTTGCCGCGGTAGACAAATTCCTGGGCCTGGCCTTCGCCGCCACGATGGCGCCCATGCCCGCCGGAGCCGCGCCGCACCGCGCGGCGGGTCAGCAGGATCGGTGCCTCCGCTTCCATCATCTCCATCGGGAGGTTGGCGAGGTTCGACGGGAAGCTCTTCACCGTCATGCCCGGCCCCTGGGCGCTGGCACCGTGGCCAGAGCCCATGAAAGCGACGAGTCCGAAGCGGTGGCCGTCCTCCTCGCCGCCCATGGCGAATGAACAGCTGCCGCCGCCGTCGGCGACCACCCGGTCCGGTACGATTTTCGCCAGCGCGCCCATGATCGCCGGCACCATCATGTGCCCGACCATGCCGCGCGCGCCGCTCGCCGCCGGATAGCGCGGGTTGAAGATGCTGCCCTCCGGCGCCCAGGTGCGGATCGGCGAAAAGCTGCCTTCGTTGTTCGGGATGTCCGGCGACAGGATCGCCTTTAGGGCGAACGCCGAGAAGGCGAAGGTGTAGTTGGGCACCACATTGACCGACTTCGGCAACTGCGGTGACGAGCCCGAATAGTCGATCGACAGGTCGGAGCCCTTGATGGCAATCGTGCAGTCGACGGTGGTCGGCTCCTCGAAGCCGTCATAGGCGACAACCCGGCGGTAGGTGCCATCAGGCAAGGCGCGGATCGCCGCACGCATCGCCTTCTCCGACCGGCTGCGCACCTCCGCGCCCAGGTCGGCGAGGTCGATGCCCGTCTCATCCAGCAGCCGGACCAGCCGCTCTTCCAGCATCCGCGCCGCGGCGACCTGGCCGTAGATATCGCCGATGGTCTGCTCGGGAACACGCACGTTGCGTTTGATGATCTCGATCACCGATTCGTCGGCTTTGCCCCGGCGCATCAGCTTGACCGGCGGCAGCTGCAGCCCTTCCTCGAAAATCTCGCGAATACCGCCGCTGCGCAGCCGCCCGCCGATGTCGGGCATGTGGCTCGTGATCGCGGCGATCGCCACCGGGCGGCCCTTGTAAAAGATCGGCGTGGCGATGTTCACATCGTGTACATGGCCGGTGCCGAGCCAGGGGTCGTTGGTCGCCAGCACGTCGCCGGGCTTCAGCGTGTCCAGCGGGAACAGCCGCAGCAAATGCTTCACGGTTGCCGGCAAGGTCCCGATGAAGGACGGAATCGACAGCGACGACTGCGCCAGCGACCGCCCCTTTGTGTCGGTCAGCACGATGGCGTAGTCGTTCGCCTCGCGCACCAGCATCGAGAACGAGGTGCGCACGAAGGTGGCCGCCGCCTCGTCAACCATGCTGACGAGGCGGGCCCACATTATCTCGAGGCTGACCGGATCGAGGGGCCGGCGCCGGGTCATTTCAGGGTGACGAGAACCGTCAGGTTCTTGAGGATCTCCACCGTCGCGGGGCGCGCGACAATCACCGTCGACTCCCGCTCCTGCAGCACCAGCGGCCCCTTCAGCTTGGTGCCGGCGGCCAGCGAGTAGCGGTGATAGACCGGCACGTCGCCGAACTTGCCCTTCTCCGGCAGCCACACCGGGCGCTTGCCGATCGGCGCGGCCTTCTTCTTGCCCTTGCCCGGCGCGTGGCGGCGGTCAGCGAGGGTGAAGTTGCGGGTCTTCACGTCGGAGCTGCCGGTCAGGCGCCAGGTCACCGCCTGCGGGACCGCGTTCGGCACCGTCTGGCCGTAGAGCTGCTTGTAGCGCTCCTCGAACTGGGCAACGAGCTTCTTCGCCATGCCCGGGCCGACGTTCTTGTAAGGCAGATCGACCTGCACGGTGTTGCCCTGGCCGGCGTAGCGGACCTCGACGCCGATGGTCCAGGTGATCTTCTCGCCGCGCGCGCCGGCGCTGCCGAGCTCGTCGCTGGCTTCCTTGTGGAGCCGGCCAAGCACCCGCTTGACCTCGTTCCAGTTGATGTCGTCGACCAGCGCCACCTTCGACCAGGAACGGTCGACGCGGGCCGGCGCCGCCAGCAGGCCGAGGCAGGAGCCCGCGCCCGCGGCGATGGTGCACATCACCTTCTTGATCTGCAGCTTGGCGGCGACCTCCACCGCATGGACCGGGCCGGCGCCGCCGGTGGCCACCATGGTGAAGGTGCGCGGGTCGAGGCCCTTCTCCGCGATATGGACGCGCGCAGCGGCGGCCATGTTCTCGCAGACCACGTTGTAGATGCCCCAAGCGACATCGTTGGTCTTCATGCCGAGCTTCTTGGCCAGGCTGCCGAGCGCCTTGTTGGCCAGACCGGTGTCGAGCTTCATCTCGCCGCCGAGGAAGTTGTCCGGGTCGAGATAGCCCAGCGACAGGCAAGCGTCGGTGACGGTGGCGTCCTTACCGCCCTGGCCGTAGCAGGCCGGGCCCGGCTGCGCGCCGGAGCTCTGCGGGCCGACGTTGAGCAGGCCGAGCTGGTTGACGTGGGCGATGGAGCCGCCGCCCGCGCCGATCTCGATCAGGTCGATCGACGGGATCAGGATCGGCAGGCCGCTACCCTTCTTGAAGCGGTGCACGCGGCCGGCCTCGAAGCTGTGGGCCAGCGCCGGCTCACCATTGACCGAGACGCAGGCCTTCGCGGTGGTACCGCCCATGTCGAAGGCGAGCACATCCTTCACCTTGTTCTGCATCCCCGCATTGACCGCGCTGAGCACGCCGCCCGCGGGTCCGGATTCGAGCAGCAGGATCGGCACCTCGGCTGCCGCCTTCGACGACGTAAAGCCGCCGCTGGACACCATGATGCGCAGGGGCCCCGGAATCTTGATCTCGCGCATCCGGCCTTCCAGCCGCGCCAGATACTTCTCCATCAGCGGCTGCACATAGGCGTTTGCGGTGGTGGTCGACATCCGCTCGTACTCGCGGATTTCACGTGCCACCTCCGACGAAATGCTGACGCTGACACCCGGCAGGTGCTTCTTGATCAGCCGCTTGATCTTCTTCTCGTGGGCGTCGTTGACGTAGGCGTGCAGCAGGCAGACAGCGATGGCGTCGACGCCCTGCTTCTTCAGCTTGCCGACCAGCGAGACGATCTCCTTCTCGTCCAGCGGAGTCAGCACCTTGCCCTGAGCATCGAGGCGCTCGCTGGTCTCGTGGCGCAGCCGCGCCGGCACCAGCGGGTCCGGCAGTTCCAGGTTCAGGTCGTAGAGGTCGTAGCGAACCTCGCGGGCGATATCGAGGGCGTCCTTGGTGCCCTTGGTGACGATCAGGCCACTCTTCACGCCGTTGCGCTCAATGATCGTGTTGGTCACCAGGGTGGTGCCGTGCACCACTTCCGACACCTGGCCGGGATCGGTCTTGCCGCCGTCACCGGCAATTTGATTGAGCAGGGCAAGCGTGACATCGCTGACCGCGCGGCCGGGGTCGTCCGGAGTCGTCAGCAGCTTGCCGACCCAGATGCGGCCGCCGGGGACTTCCTCGGCGACGCCATCGGTGAAGGTACCGCCGATGTCGACGGCGATGCGGATTTGGGTCTTCGGCTTGCGGCTGGCTTTCTTGGCCATGAGTTCCTCGTCGGTGTGGCGGGCGCCGGACGCGGCCGGCGCGAGAATCCTTTGCTGGTGTGTCCTGCCCGGAGAACGGGTGCCGTGTCGGTGGTCTGTGTCGGCGGCTCCGAATGTCTCAGGAAGGCCTGCGCCGGGGTGGCGCGCGGCGGTCAGCATACGTAAAGCATGTCCTGAGTCACCAAAAACCACCCGGCCCAAAAAGCAAAGGGCCCGGCTTTTCAGCCGGGCCCCGAAGGCGGATCACAATGCTGCGGAAGATGCTGCCCTAGCGGCGGTCACCCAGCAGGTGCAGCAGCATGATGAACAGATTGATGAAGTTCAGGTAGAGCGACAGCGCGCCCATGATGGTCTTCTTGCCGGCGACCTCGCTGGAGTCGCCCTCGTAGTAAATGACCTTCATGCGCTGGGTGTCGTAGGCGGTCAGCCCGGTGAACACCAGCACGCCGATCACAGAGATGGCGAAATGAAGCGCGCTCGACGCCAGGAAGATGTTGACAATCATCGCGATGAAGATGCCGATCAGGCCCATGAACAGGAACGAGCCCCAGCCCGACAGGTCGCGCTTGGTGGTGTAGCCGTAGAGGCTCATCGCGGCGAAAGTGGCGCCCGCGATGAAGAACACACGCACGATGCTCTCGCCCGTATACAACAGGAAGATGTGGGTTAGCGACAGGCCCATCGCCCCGCTGAAGCCCCAGAACATTCCCTGCAGCGCGCTGTAGGAGAATCGCTCGACGCCGAAGGACATGAACATCACGAAAATCAGCGGCGAGAACATCACGAACATGCCCAGCAGGGTCACGCCAGCGAACTGGCCCTGATCCGTGAAGTTGTAGAGCAGGCTGAGCACAGCCGGGGTGTTGGCGGAAAACGCGGCGACAACGCCAGTCAGCGCCAGCCCGGAGGCCATGTAGTTGTAGATGCCCAGCATGTAGCTGCGCAGGCCGACATCGATATCGGCGGCCTCCGCCTGGGCGCGGGTCATGAACTTGTCGTCGGGACCGGTAACCATCGTTAAACCCTCAATTTCAGCATAAGTGTCCGCAACTGCCGCGCGCGGCCACGCCGGGCCGCCACAGCACCGCTTTATATGGTGGAAAGTGGCGGTATTTCAACGGTAATCGCTGTTTGCGTATGTTGGTGTAGCAGGACGTCTATTCGTTGCGCAGCAGCGGCGCCGCCTTCGCGCCCAGCGCCTGCCACGTCCCGGCCAGCCCGAAGGCAATGGTGATCGCGATGCATCCCAGCACCGTGCCCCCCACCACCAGGGGTTCGAGCACGAACGGGCTTTGCATCATCAGGGCGATAACGGCCCAGGCGGCCACGCTGCCGACCACCGCGGCCAGCAGGCCGGTGACGGCGCCCAGAATGACGTACTCCAGCATGAAGGCGCCAACCACGGTCGGCCGTGTCGCGCCGACAACCTTCAGCACCACCGCATCGTAGATGCGCCGGCGATGTCCGGCAGCCAGGGCGCCGGCCAGCACCAAGGCGCCGGCCAGCAGCGCCACGCCGGCGGTCGCCCTCACCGCACCGGCCAGCCGCTGGACCAGCTGGTTCACCGTGTCTAGCGCATCGCGCACTGGCACCGCGGAGATGTTGGCGAAGCGGTCGGTGACCGCCGTCATCAGGGCGCGCTCGGCGCTCGGCGGCGCTTCCACCGTGGCGATGAAGGTGTAGGGCGCGGCATCGAGGATGCCCGGCGAGAACAGGAAGACGAAGTTGATGCCGAACGAACGCCAGTCCACCGTGCGCAGGTTGGCGATGGTGCCGGTGATCTCGCGCCCGAGGATGCGGAACGTGACCGTGTCACCGAGGCCGACGCCAAAGCCTTCAGCGATCTCAGCATCCATCGACAGCAGGGGCGGTCCGGCGTAATCCGGTGGCCACCACTCGCCGGCGACGAGCTGCGTGCCCCGCGGTGGCCGGTCCGCAAAGGTGAGCCCCCGGTCGCCCCGCAGCGCCCAGCGCGCATCGTCCGACACAGTGAGGTCCTCTGCCGCGACGCCTTTGACCGATACGATGCGCCCGCGCAGGCTGGCGACCCGTTCCGCCGCGCCCGCGCCGGGCACCGCCGCGACGACTTCGTCGAACGCTTCCGCCTGATCGGCCTGGATGTCGATAAAGAAGAAGGCCGGCGCGCGCGACGGCCATTCGTCGGCGAGCTGGCGGCTAAGGTTCACCTCCACCAGGACGACGGCGACCAGTACGGTCAGGCCCAGACCCAGGGACATCACAATCGACGGCGTCGGCGCGCCGGGCCGGTGGATATTCGACAATGCCAGCCGCAGCGCGGGCCGGCGTGGCCGTCCAGCACGGGCGGCGAGCGCGACAATGCCACGGCCGGCGAGCCGGAAGGCCAGAAGCGCCCCGACCGCGCCGACCACGAACCAGCCGGCAAAAACTGGATCCGCCGCCGCGGCGATGGTCAGCACGGTCAGCAGGGCTGCGGTCGCAGCCGTGGCGAGCGCAACCCGCACCCCCGGCCCGGCCTGAGACGGTGCGATGGACTCACGAAACAGGCTGCCCGGCGGCACGCGGCGCGCCTGGCCCAGTGGCCACAAGCTGAACACCAGGGTGACGAGGACACCGTAAGCCGCGGCCAGGGCCAGGGCCTGCGGGTACAGGCCGACCTCGATAGGCGCGGGCAAAACGGACCCGAGCAGCCAGGCGCCGAGCGCCGGCGCCCCTGCGCCCACGGTCAGCCCGATAACGATAGCAAGCGATGCCAGCGCCAGGGTCTGCATCAGGTAGGCGGTGAAGATCAGCCGTGACGACGCGCCCAGGCCCTTCAGGGTGGCAATAGTCCGGGTCTTGCCGTCGAGGTAGCTGCGCACCGCGTTTGCAACCCCGACGCCACCAACCAGCAGCGCGGCGAAGCCCACCAGGGTGAGAAACATGGTGGTCTGATCGACAACCCGCAGCAGCCCCGGTGCGGCCTGTCGCGCGTCACGAATACGCCAGCTCTCCTCAGGGAAAGCGCTACGGAACCGGTCTGCCCAGGCGTCCGCGTCGGTACCTTCGGGCAGTTGAACCGCGTAGCGGAAGCGCGCCAGGCTGCCCGGCTGCAACAGGCCGGTGGCATCCAGCGCTGCCCGGCTGACCAGCATGCGCGGCCCGAAGGCGAAACGGCTGGACACCCGGTCTGGCTCATCGACGATAGCGGCGCGGACTTCCAATTCGGCATCGCCGACCCGCACCCGTGCGCCCGGTTCCATGCCGAGCTGGACCAGGACGCGGTCCTCGACCACTGCGCCAAAGATCCCGTCGCGCTGTTCCAGCGCCTCCGCCTGGCTGACGCCACCGGACAGGACCAGCGTGCCATAGAGCGGATAGGCGTCGTCGACCGCCTTGAACTCGACGACGGTGCGGTCGGTGCTTTCCGGCCGGGTCGCCGGCGTCAGCCGCCGCGCCATGGCGCGCATCTCCAGGCGCTCGGACACCGGCCCCTCTGCGGCAAGCCAAGCGCGCACCGGCGCGCTTGCCGCCTCATGAGTGCGCGACAGGGACACATCGCCGCCAAGCAGAGCGCTGCCGTCGCGCTCAAGCCCGGCCTGCATGGCGGCGGACAGTGAGGCGACCGCCCCGATGGACGCCACGCCGAGCACCAGGCAGGCGAGGAAGACGCGGAAGCCTGACAGGCCGCCGCGCAGTTCGCGCCGCGCCAGGACCGAGGCGAGAGAAAGGGTGTGCCAGCCGCCGTTCATCAAGCCGGCTCGACCGCCCCGATTTGGCCGTCAAGGATCCGGACGGCGCGGCTGCAGCGTTCGGTCAGCGCGGGATCGTGAGTGATCAGCATCAGGGTGGTACCGCTGCTTTCATGCAGTCCGAACAGCAAATCCATGATGCGTGCGCCCGTGTCACCATCCAGATTGCCGGTAGGCTCGTCAGCCAGCAGGATCGCCGGCTCGGTCGCAGACGCGCGCGCCAGCGCCACGCGTTGCTGCTCGCCACCCGACAGCTGGCCCGGATAATGGGTCAGCCGATGGCCGAGGCCGACTGCCTCTAGGCCCACGCGGGCGCGGTCGAACGCGTCGTCCCGCCCGGCGAACTCCAGCGGCACGGCAACATTCTCCAGCGCCGTCATGGTCGGGATCAGGTGAAAGCTCTGAAACACGATTCCGATATTGTCGCGGCGGAACTCTGCCAGCGCATCCTCATCCAGAGCGCCCAGTTCGGTGCCCGCGACCGCGACGCGGCCCGCAGTCGGGCGCTCCAGCCCGCCGATCACCATCATCATGGTTGACTTGCCCGAACCCGACGGGCCGATCACCGCGACGGATTCGCCGCGCGCGACAGAGAGATCCATCCCGCGCAGGATATTCACCTCACCAGCCTCGCTTCCGAGGGTAAGATGCACATCTTCTAAGAGGATTGCTGCGTCGGCCGGATCGGCCTGCGCGGCGGCAGCGATAGCGGAACTATTCATTGAACCATGAAGACCGGTAAACCAAAGCCTTTCGCCGCCCGCCTCGCGGCACGCGCCGTACGCAGCCGATATGGGCGGCGCGCGCGCGCTGTCAACGCTGCCCTGCTGCTGTTTCTGGCGCTGGTGCTTGCTGCGCCGGCTGAGGCGGGGACTCGCCTCGTCGTACTGGGTGACAGCCTGGTCGCGGGTTACGGCCTACCCAATAGCGAGTCCTTCCCCGCGGCGCTGGGCCGCGCGCTGGCCGAACGGGGTCGTGATGTCGCGGTCCGTAATGCCGGCGTTTCCGGCGAGACCAGCGCAGGTTTGCGCGCCCGGCTCGGCTGGGCGCTGTCGGAGCCGGCGGACGCAGCGATCGTCGTAATCGGCGGCAACGATGCGCTGCGCGCCCTCGATCCTGGTCAGATGCGCGCCAACATCGACGCGGTACTCGAGGGCCTCAAGGGACGGGGTATTCCGGTGCTGCTGGCCGGCATGCTGGCGCCGCCGAACCTGGGGCGTGAGTACGGTACCGCCTTCAACACGGCCTTCGCCGATTTGGGCAAGGAAAAGGCCACCGTCTTCTACCCCTTCTTCCTTGAAGGGGTGGCGGCGATACCGGCGCTCAACCAGGCCGATGGCATCCATCCCAACGCCGAGGGGGTGGATGAGATCGTCAGCCGAATCCTGCCGGACGTGGAGCGTCTGCTCGCCGCAACTGGCGGCGGATGACTCGCCCGCCCTCGCTCTCCGGCCCGGTCCTCGAGCAGGCACTGGCCCAGGCGACGGCCGACCTCGGCGCCGGGCGCGCCGACGCGGCGCGCGAGCTGCTTGCCCAATTGCGCCGTGCCGCGCCAGATGCCGCCCGGGTACATTTCCTCTCTGGGCTGGCGGCCGTCGGCGCTGGTGACCCAAGCGAGGCCGCGAACCATTTCCGCGCCGCCCTTGACCGCGACCCTGACGATGCCACCGCACGCGGCTGGCTTGCCCAGGCGCTCTTGGAAACCGGCCACGATGCGGGCGCCGCTCCGCTGGTCGATGGCATCGGTACCGACGCCCCGCTGCCGCTCGCCATGGCAAGGGCCCAGTGGCTGCTGCGCCACAGCCGCCTCAAAGAAGCCGCGGGCCTATTGGATGAAACCGCCAGCCGCTTCCCCGAGCAGGCAACGGTCCAAGCGTTGCTGGCGGAAACACTGGAACGCCAAAACCAGCTCGCGGAAGCCGAGGTGGCGGCAACGGCTGCGCTCGCGCTGTCGCCGGGCGACCTTTCCGCGGTCACCAAACTCGCCCGTATCGAGCGGCGCACCGAACGAGCCGCCGCCGCGCGCGCCCGGCTGACGGACGTGCTTGCCACCCATGCCGGCACACCGCCGGGCGCGCGCGGGGCGGCGCTGGTCGAACTTGGATTTGCTGCCGACCGGGACGGCGATGCAGATGCAGCCTTTGCCGCCTTCGTCGAAGGGCAGGCGCTGCTGGCGCGTACGCCTGAGGCGGCGGGCGCTGATCCCGAAGCGGTGTTCCGGCTGATCGAGGCACTCGCGGCGGTGCCGATGCCGCCAGCTGCTGCGCCGGATCCGGACACGCCGGTCTTCCTGGTGGGCTTCCCGCGCTCGGGCACGACGCTGACCGAGCAGTTGCTGGCCGCGCATCCGCGCCTAATCACCACCGACGAGCAGCCTTTTCTGCCCGACCTGTTTGCCGACTGGCCGGCGCTCACAGGCGGGCCCTATCCGCATCGTCTCTCCGACCTCGATGCCGCGGCCTGTGAAAGCCTGCGTGGCCGCTACCGTAATGCACTACACAGTCATTTCGGCGCCGCACTCGACGGTCGCCGTGCCGTCGATAAGCTGCCGCTCAACCTGCTGCATCTTCCATTGGTGCGCCGGCTTTTCCCCGGAGCGCCCGTGATCCTCGCGCTGCGCGACCCGCGCGATGTCGTGCTGAGTTGCCTGATGCAGCAGTTCGCGCCCAACGCCGCGATGGCGCCGTTCTTTGCGCTGGACAGCACCGCGCGGTTCTATGCCGCCGCCATGGACCTGTGGCGCGGCTGGCGCGACGCTATGGATCCACCGGTGCTGGAATCGCGCTATGAGGATGTGGTGGCGGACGTGGAAGCCGCGGCGAGGCGGCTGATCACCCATGTCGGAGAGGCCTGGTCGCCCGCCGTGCTGGATTATGCCGAGGCTGCCCAGGCGCGCGCGATTTCGACGCCCAGCTACCGGGATGTGACTGGGCCGATCCATCAACGCGCGAGCGGCCGCTGGCGGCGCTATGAGAAACATCTTGCACCGGTGCTGGGAATCCTTGATCCGTACGTCCGGGCGTTCGGCTACGCGCCAGCGTCCGAGACCGGGGGAGGGGAGCGATGACCGGGTCATTCGCCGCCGGCGCAGCCGGCGGCTCGCAGGAGTGGCAGACCGTCTGTGCCGCGGCGCTCGACGACCTCGGCGAACCGCCCGAGGGCGCCAACCTTGGCTTCCTCTATGTCACCGATGTGCTGGCCCATGCGATGCCGAGCATCATCGACATGGTGCGCGAACAGACTGGCATCGCCGAATGGACGGGCACGATTGGCATGGGCGTCTGCGCCGCCGGGCAGGAGTTCCACGATGAGCCCGCCATCGCGATGCTGGTCTGCGCCCTGCCCGAGGATTCCTTCCGCCTGCTGCCCACCGTAACCGGCCCGTTGAAACGGGTGCTGGACTGGCATGGTGGCTGGTTTGCCGACAACCAGCCGGTGTTCGGAGTCGTCCATGGCGACCCGACATTCGCCGGCGTGCCCGACGTGGTCGAGACCCTGGCCGAGGTCAGCGGCGGATTCCTGGTTGGCGGCCTGACCGCATCGCGCGGCGAGAACTTTCAGCTTGCCGGCGGGCTTACCAGCGGCGGTGTATCCGGCGTCGTGCTTGGCCCGTCGGTGCCGGTCGCAACCGGGCTCAGCCAGGGCTGTATGCCCATCGGCGATGTGCACGAGGTGACCGAGGGCGCCGACAACATCATTGTATCGCTCGATGGTGAGCCGGCGCTCGATGTGTTCAAGCGCGAGATCGGCGACATCCTGTCACGCCAGCTCGAACGCACCATGGGCTATATCCACGCCGCCTTTCCCGTCTCCGGTGACGACACAGGCGACTACCTGGTGCGCAACATCCTGGGTGTGGACTCCGAGCGCGGCTGGCTGGCGGTCGGAGAAATGGTCGGCACTGGCGACCGGGTAATGTTCTGCCGCCGGGATGCCCAAGCGGCGCGCGACGATATGGCGCGGATGCTCACCGGGTTGGAGCGGCGGCTCGACCGGGCGCCCCAGGCGGCGCTGTATTTCTCTTGTGTCGCGCGGGGTCCCAACATGTTCGGCGAGAAGGGCAGCGAACTGGCGATCTTGCGCGATGCGCTGGGCGACATCCCGCTCGCCGGCTTCTACGCCAACGGCGAGATCTCCAATAACCGCCTGTACGGATATACCGGGGTGCTGGCGCTGTTCCTGTGAGGGCCGCGCCGCACGGTTCCTGACATGCGCTTGTTCGTCGCCCTCGATCTGCCAGACGACATCCGGGCGCGGTTGGTCGGGCTCGCCGGAGGGGTTCCTGGCGTGCGCTGGACCCCGCCGGAGAATCTGCACCTCACCTTGCGCTTCGTCGGCGAGGTCGACGGTGCTGCCGCCGAGGAGCTGGATGCCGAGCTGGCGAGCATCGATCGCGGCGCCTTCGCCTTGACCCTGTCGGGGGTGGGTGTGTTCGAGCGCGGCCGCCATCCCCACACCCTGTGGGCTGGCGTGGCGGCGGAACCGGCACTGGCGCAACTGCATGGCCGCATCGAATCTGCGGCCCAGCGCGCCGGTCTGGAGCCGGAAGGCCGGCGCTTCAAGCCGCACGTCACCCTGGGCCGATTGAAGCAACGGCCCGGCCATCACCTCGTCGACTGGCTTGAGGGAAATGCTCTGTTCCGCGCCGGTCCGTTCCCCGTGGAGGGCTTCACCCTGTTCCGCAGCCACCTCGGTCGCGAGGCAGCGCACTACGAGGCGCTCGGATTCTACCCGCTGGCCGACGCCGCCTAGGGCGCTGCCGTGAATTGCGCCAGCAGGCCCCGACAGCCCGCCTCAATCAGCGCCAGCGCCTTATCAAAGCCTTCTGGCGTGCCGTAATAGGGGTCGGGGACGTCGCGGGACAGCGCGTCGGGTGCGAAATCCATCAGCAGGACGATCTCGGCGCGGGCGCGCGGCGGCCGCTGGCCGTGCAGCTGGCTGACATGCTCGCGGGTCATGGCGACGATCTGGTCGAAGCGCGTGTAGTCCCGCGGCGCGACTGCGCGGGCGCGCTGGCGGCCAATGTCGATGCCGCGCGCCGCCATCACCCGGCGCGCCCGCGGGTCCGGCGCCTCGCCGCGGTGGAAACCGTGTGTGCCGGCAGAATCGATATGCAGCCGGTCTGTCAGGCCAGCGTCGTCGGCGAGCGCCCGCAGCAGCCCCTCGGCCATTGGCGAGCGGCAGATGTTGCCCGAGCAGACGAAGAGGATTCCTGCTGGCCGGCCGGTGTGGGTTGTTGTCATTCCGGTAACCCTTCGCCCGCTACTATAAAGATGTGATGAGCAACGCAGGCCAAGGCCCGATCGTTGTGCTGACCGGCGCCGGGATTTCCCGGGAGTCCGGCCTGCACACCTTTCGCGACCCGGACGGCATCTGGGCGACCACCCGCATCGAGGATGTGGCGACCCCGGATGCGTTCCGCCGCGACCCGGACCGCGTGCACGCCTTCTACAACGCGCGCCGCCAGCAGCTGCGCGGCCCGTCCGTGCGGCCCAACGCCGCCCACGCGGCGCTCGCCCGGCTGGAGCGCGAATGGCCCGCGGATGTCCTCGTAGTCACCCAGAATATCGACGACCTGCATGAGCGTGGCGGCAGCCGCGCGGTGCTGCACATGCACGGGGAGATCCTCAAGGCCCGCTGTGCCAGCTGTGGCGCGATAACGCCCTGGGTGGACGATCTTTCAGTCGACCTTGTCTGCGATTCCTGCGGCGCGGTGGGCGGCATGCGGCCCCATGTGGTCTGGTTCGGCGAGATGCCGCTGGAAATGGACCGCATCCATGACGCGCTCGCCGAATGCGCCCTGTTTCTGTCGATCGGTACGTCGGGCTCCGTCTATCCGGCGGCCGGCTTCGTCGACCTGGCGCGTTCGATGGGCCGCGCCCACACAGCTGAGCTGAACCTAGAGCCTTCCGAGGGCCACAGCCTGTTCGCCGAGTCGGTGCTCGGCCCAGCCGCAACGGTGGTGCCGGCCTATGTCGAGCGCCTGCTTGCCGATGGGGTGCCCGGCTGATGGAGCGGCTCCGGCTTCTCGCGGCGCTCGGCGGACGGGTTCAGCAGCCCCGCTCCCCAGGTGAGGCAGAGCGGCGGATGCTGAACCGCATCGTCGAGGACGCGCGCGCCTGCGAGACCTGCGCCCTGTCACTGCCGGGCGAGCCGCGCCCGGTGCTGCGCGCCTCGGTAACCGCTCGGCTGCTGATAGTCGGGCCGCCGCCGGGCATCGAATCCCACCGCACTGGCGTGCCTTACAACGACCCAGCCGGCGACCTGCTGCGCAACTGGCTTGGCCTCGACCGCTATGCTTTCTATGACGAGAAGCGGGTAGCGATCCTGCCCATCGGCCTGTGCTTCCCGGGCTACGCATCCAGCGGCAACATCCAGCCGCCGCGCGCGGAATGCGCCCCGGCGTGGCATCCACGTATCCGCGCCGCCCTGCCCAATGTGGAACTGACCGTGCTGGCCGGCGGCGCGGCGCAGAGCTTCTTCCTCGGCGACCGGGGCCACCCAACCATGAGCCAGATGGTCACCGCTTGGCGCGATTACCTGCCGGAGTTCTTTCCCGTCCCCAACCCGGCCTGGCGGGCGGCGCGCTGGATTGGCCGCAATCCATGGTTCATCGAAGAAGCCGTGCCAGAGTTGCAGCGCCGGGTGCGCGAGACCATTGCCAAGCCGGTGCCGCAGCTGCTGCCGCTGCACCGCATGTTGCCCGCACAGCGGGCCAAGGCGCTGGCGCCGGATCCCGACGACTGGATCGAGTAGCCGGGCTCAGCCCTCGGCCTCGATGCGGTAGATCTCGTCGTCGCTGAAACCGAAATGATGCGCGATCTCGTGGATCAGCACGTTGCGCACCACGGCGAGCAGATCGTCCTCGCCGTCGCACCAGTAGTCGAGCAGTGGCCGCCGGTAGAGCAGGATTCGGTCGGGCTCGCGCGGCAGGTCGGTGACGCTCTTTTGGTCCAGCGAGACCCCGTGATAGAGGCCGAGCAATTCGAACGCGCTTTCGATGCCCAGGTCGCGCAGAGTCTCTTCTTCGGCGAACTCATGCACCTGGATCGACACCCCAGCGACATGGGCGAGCAGCTCCGGTGGGATAGACGCCAGCGCCTCTTCGGCGAGGGCCTCGATCTCCGCTGCGGTGGGGGCATGGGCGATACGGCGCGGCATGGCCGCGACCCTAGCGCCGCTTGAACCCGCCGCCAAGCCAGCCCATTGTCGCGCTGGACAGTAATGATGGAGGCGGCGATGGCGGAGAGACTCGGGACCGATGAGTGGGCGCAGGCACTGGCCGGGCTGCCGGACTGGTCGCCGGTCAAGGGCCGCGATGCGATCACCCGCACCTACCAGTTTGCCGACTTCAACGCCGCCTTTGGCTTCATGGCTCGGGTGGCACTGGTGGCTGAGAAGATGGATCACCATCCCGAGTGGTTCAACGTCTACAACCGGGTCGAGGTCACGCTCAGTACCCACGATGCTGGTGGAGTGACACAGCTCGATATCACGCTCGCCGAGGTGATGGATGGCCTTGCCAAGTGACGAGATGAACCGGCGGCTGACGGACACCCCGGGGGCCGCGCTCTGGCTTGGCTTTGGCGGCGTGGTGCCTTTCGTCGCCGGGGCGGGGGCGGCCTGGCTGATGGCGCCAGCGCCGGCGGTGCTCGCGCTCAGCGCGACAGTGGCCTATGGCGCGGTGATCCTTTCATTTCTTGGTGGGGTGCGCTGGGGCCTGGCGGCAGCCAGCTATGGCGGGCCGCCAACATCGATGCATTGGATCCTCAGCATTCTGCCAGCGCTGGTCGGATGGGCGGCGAACCTGATGGCCTTAGCGCCGGGCCTAGGCCTGCTCACCGCCGCTTTCGCCTTGGCTTATTTCGCTGACGCCCGGGCCGTTCGCGATGGGCTAGCGCCGCCTTGGTACGGCGCCCTGCGCCGGCCGCTCAGCGGCCTCGTGGTGGCGAGCCTCGGCCTCTGTCTGCTGGCGGTGTCGGTGCGCTTTTCCGGCGCGCATGCAGGCTGATGTCCAGCGTGGCGCCGATGATGAAAACCGCGCCCACCACGGTGTAGACGTCGGGTACCTCGCCGAAGAGTGCGAACCCCAGCAGTCCGGCAAACGGCAGGCGGAAATAGTCGAACGGGATCACCGCACTGGCCTCTGCGATCCGCATGGCGCGGAAGTTGAAGTACTGCGAACCGATGGCGCATAGCGCCACCGCCGAAACCACCGCGACATCCCACATCGGCGGCGACTGCCACACCACGGCTGCACCCGGTGCCGTGGCGATCAGCGAAAACAGGGACGCGTAGAACAGCACCGCGGTCGCGTTTTCTGTCGCTGCGAGCTTCTTGATCAGCACGATGACGCCCGCCGCGCAGACCGCGGCGCCAATCGCCGCCAGGGCGGCGGGCTGTACCGCTTCCATGCCAGGCCGCAGGATCACCAGGATGCCGAAGAAGCCAACCAGGGTTGCCAGCCAGCGCCGCCGGTCGACCCGTTCGGACAACAGCAATACCGCCATCACAGTGAGGAACAGCGGCTTGGTGAAGGCGTAGGTGGTGGCCTCCGCCAGCGGCAGGTTGATGAAGGCGTAGAAGATGCCGACGTTGCCCAGCGCGCTGACCGCGCCGCGCAGGAAATGGGTACCCAGGCGCCGGGTGCGGAGAGACGCGATGCCGCTGTGGGCGACCAGCGGCAGCAGGATGACGACGGCAGCCACGCTGCGGATAAACACCAACTGCAGGGTATGGACCTGGCCGCTGGTTGCCTTGATCAGCGCCCCCATCACAGCCACGACGGCCGCGGTGGTCAAAATCCACAATGCACCGCGGGTGTTTGGCGACAGGCCAGCGGGCGCGGGCACCCGGCCGCCCGCCTACGAACCGCCGCCGCGGGCGCGTTCGCGGTGGGCGATATACAGGGTGGCGAATACGATCACTGCCGCTCCCAGCCAGGTGAACGGGCCGGGCAGTTCACTGAACAGCAGCCAGCCCCAGATGGTGGCGAACAGCAGCCGGAAATAGTCGAACGGCGCCACTGCGCTAGCCTCGCCTACCTTCAGCGCACGGATGGTGCACATCTGCGCTGCGGTACCGAGGATGCCGATGGCGACGCCTACCGCGACAACGTCCCAGCCCACCGGTTTCCAGACCGGAATCGCCGGAAACAGACTTAGCACCGCGGTGCCGGCGACCGAATAGAAGACGATGGTCGACGGCGCCTCGGTGGTCGAGAGGGATTTCCCGAGCAGCGCCTGCAGCGCGTAGCCGAGCGCTGCGATCAGCGCGGCGATCGCGCCGAAGGAAATCTCCTCAATCCCCGGGCGGGTGATGATCAGAACACCCAAGAACCCGACAGACACCGCGCTCCACCGCCGCCAGCCAACAATCTCACCGAACAGGATCACCGCCAGGATGGTCATCCACAAAGGCTTGGTGAAGGTCAGCGCCACCGCCTCGGCCAGGGGCAAGGCGATGAAGGCGTAGATCGAGAAGAAGATCGCGCACAGAACGGTCACCGCACTGGCCAAGTGCATACCGCGCCGCTGGGTGCCCAGCGCCTCGCCGAGGTTGCCGGCGATCAGCGGCAGCACCGCCAGCAGCCCGAAGGCGCAACGAAAGAAGGTAATCTGCAGGCTGTGATAGCCCTCCAGCGCCAGCCATTTCACCAGTGCCGACATGGTCGGATAGCTAATACTGGCCAGCATTATCCACATGATGCCGCGCAAGTTGGGCGACAGGCCACCGGTCATGGCCGCACCGCCTTACCCAGCTGCGCCTCGCGCCGGGCGATGTAATAGGCCGCGCCGATGATGATCATTGCCCCGGCGATCGTGAAGGAATCGGGAAGTTCGCTGAAGAACATGTAGCCGATCAGCGCCGACCAGATCAGCCGGGTGTAGTCGAACGGGATCACCGCGCTGGCCTCTGCGACCGCGAAGGCGCGGATGATGAAGTACTGGTTCACCGTACCGGCAAGCCCAAGTAGGGCGGCGAAGATCAAGGCTTCCATGTCCGGGGTCTGCCAGACCAGCGCAGCCGGAACCGCCAGCAGCAGGGTCGTGGTGCAGGCCGCGTAGAGCATGATGGTGACCGGCTTCTCCGTCTCTGAGAGCTGCTTCACCAGAATGTTGGTCAGCGCGAACATGAAGGCGCCGCCCAGCGCGACGAAGGCCTCCGGCTGCACCCCGCCGCCACCCGGTCGCATCATCACCAGCACGCCGATGAAACCCACCGCGACCGCGACCCATCGGTGCCGGCCAACCACTTCTGCCAGCATCACCGCCGCCAGCATGGTCATGAACAGGGGCTTCGTGAAGGTGTAGGCCACGGCGTCGGCCAGCGGCAGCACCGCGGTGGCGAACACGAGACAGAAGTTGGAGATCGCGCCGGTCAGACCGCGCACCGCGTGCAGGCCTGGCCGCTGCGTGCGAAAGCCGGTCCGTCCGACGCTGACGGCGATCGGCAGCACGATCAGCAGCGCAAAGACGGCACGGAAGAAGGTGACCTGGAAGCTGTGAAACTGTTCGCCCAGCACCTTCATCATGGTCGCCATGATGGCGAACGAGACCGCGGCGATGATCATCCACAGCGCGCCGCGGACGTTGGGCGGGATCGTCTCGGCCCAGGCCGAGAGCCGGGCTGAGATCTGGTTCACCGCCGCTTGCCCTGCAATGCTTCGTGGAAAGCGATATAGAGCGCCGCGGCCACAATCACGGCCGCCCCGGCGAGCGTGAACATATCCGGCAGTTCGCTGAACACGATCCAACCGATCAGCCCGGACCAGATCAGGCGGGTGTAATCAAAGGGGACGACGGCACTGGCGTCGGCGATGCGCCAGGCGCGAATCATCAAATACTGGTTCGCGGCGCTCATCACCGCCATTAACAGCACCAGCATCCAGCCATACAGGCTGGGCCATTCCCAAACGAATAGCGCCGGCGGGAAGGAGATGAGGGATGTGAAAATCCCTGCGTATAGCAGAATCGTCACGGGCCGCTCCGTGGCTGAGAGCTTCTTCACCAGCACATTGACCACGGCAAAGAAGAAGGCGCCGCCCAGCGCAACGAACGCCCCCGGATCAAGGCCACCCACGCCCGGGCGCATCATAATCAGCACGCCCAGGAAGCCCACGGCCACCGCCCCCCAGCGCTGCCATGAGACGATCTCTGGCAGCATCAAGGCGATCAGCACCGTCATGAACAGCGGCTTGGTAAAGGTGAACGCCGTCGCTTCCGCCAGTGGCAAGTAGGTGAAGGCGTAGACAAGACAGAACAGGGAAATGCCGCTGGCGACGCCGCGCTGGGCATGGACCTTGAGGCGCCGGGTGCGGAAGGCGTCGGCGCCGACCCGCAGCACTGCGGGCATGACCACGGCCAGCATGGTGATCGAGCGCAGGAACGTCAGCAGGAATGGGTCGTAATCCTCGCCCAGCATCTTGATCGCCATGCCCTGGAGGGCGAAGGCCATGGCAGCCAAGGACACCCAAGCGGCCCCGCGCGCGTTGCCGGGAATCGACTCAACGAAGGACGCCGGGCGCTTCGGGGAGTGTGGTTCGTGCAAAGGCTGCTGTCTCGGCGGGGCAAATTAGGTTGCGCTGCATCATTGTGGTACGCACCGTCGCAGCGCACAACGCAGGCGTCAGGAACCGCGCCGCTTCGCCCGTGCTTCGCGGTGCGCGATATAGGCACCGGCGGTGAAGATCACCCCGGCACCGATCCAGCTCCACAGGTCCATCAGTTCCCCGAACCAGATCAACCCGACCATCGCGCCATAGGGCAGGCGCAGGAAGTCGAGCGGCGCTACCACCGAGGCATCCGCGCGGCTGAACGCAATGGTGTAGAGCGTCATGCCCACCGTGCCGGTCGCGGCCATCGCCAGCGCGCCGATCAGGAATGCCGTGCTGGGCGCCTGCCATACCCATAGGGCAGCGGGCAGCAGGAACGGCGTCGCATAGAGATACATGTACAGCATGATGGTGGTGGGAGATTCGGTACGGCTGAGCGCGCGTACCATCAGCATCACCGAGCCCATGATCGCGGCGACCAGCAGCGGCACGATGGAGGCCGGCTCGTAGGCGGCGAAGCCCGGCCTGAGGATGATCAGGCTGCCCAGCACGCCGATCGCGACGGCGGCCCAGCGCCGCGGCCCCACGCGCTCGCCAAGGAACAGGGCCGCCCCGAGGGTGGCCCAGATCGGTACCGTGAAGTTGAGCGCGGTGGCCTTGTCGATGGGCAGCAATTGCAGCGAGAACACCCATCCCGCGGTCAGCGCCGCGGTCGCCAGCCCGCGCAGCACCAGCAAGCCGTGCCGCTGGCTGCGCAGGGGGGCAAGGCCGGTGTAGAGCAGCACTGGCGCGACGAACACCAGGCCGAACAGCATGCGCAGGAAGGCGACCTGGAAGGGATGGAATTCCTGGCTCCAGTGCCGCATGAAGCCGTTGACGATGGCCGCGCAGAGCGTCGCCAGCGCCATCGCCAGTGCTGCCTGGACCGGAGGCGGCACCCGCTCGAACAGCGCCACCGCCCGCTTCACGGCCGTTTCGCCCTGGCCAGCTGCGCCTCACGCCGGGCGATGAAGGCGGCGGCGAGGAAGATCACCCCGGCACCCACCCAGCTCCAGCCATCCATTAATTCGCCGAACCAGATCCAACCGATCATCGCGCCCAGCGGCAGGCGCAGGAAATCGTGCGGCGCAACGAAGGAGGCATCGGCGAGAGTCAGCGCCCGGGCGATCAGCAGGTGTGCGCACGAGCCCATCACCCCGAGCAGGAATGTGGCCAGCAGGAAGCCGGGCGTGGGGGTGACCCAGACCGGCAGCGCCATCACCAGTGCGAAGGGTGTCGAGTACAGACCCATATAAAGGACGATGGTGTGGGGCGGGTCGGTGCGCGACAGCACTTTGACGATCAGCAGCGATCCACCCATCAGCGCCGCGGCCGCCAGCGGCACCAGGGATGCCGGCTCGAAGGCGCCGATCCCCGGCCGCATGATGATCAGGCTGCCGACAATGCCGACCAGGACAGCCGCCCAGCGCCGGGGGCCGACAGCCTCGCGCAGGATCAGCGCCGCGCCGATCGTTGCCCACAAGGGTACGGTGAAGTTCAGCGCCGTCGCCTTGTCCACCGGCAGCAGCATCAGCGCATAGACCCAAAGCGCAGTGGCGACTGCGGCGACGAAGCCACGGAAGATGTAGAGCGGCTGCCGGGTCGTGCGCAGGGCGCCGAAGCCGAGGCGCACCAGCACCGGGGCCAGAAACACCAGGCCGAAGAACAGCCGGAAGAAAGCGACCTCAAGCGCCGGCCAGTCCTGGCTCAGGTAGCGCATCCAGCCGTTCATGATCGACTGGAAGGTCGCCGCGCCAAGGCAGCAGACGCTGACCTGCACCGGCACCGGCAGGGCGAGAAACGGCCGCAACAGGGCGGCGATCACGGGCCGTCCTCGCTGCGGGTGCGTGCGGCCTTCGCGACCTGCGACTCGCGATGGGCGATGTAGGCGCCGGCGGCGAAGATCACGGCGGCGCCGACCCAGCTCCAGAAATCCATCAATTCACCGAACCAGAACCAGCCGACGATGGCGCCGAAGGGCAGCCGGAAGAAGTCATAGGGCACGACGGCGGAGGCTTCGGCCATGGCGAAGGCGCGCGTCAGCATGTACTGGCCGGTGGCACCGAACGCGCTGAGCACGAACAGCAGGCCCAGGATCGTGGTATCCGGCGTCTGCCACACCGGCAGTGTCGCCAGCAGCAGGAAGGGCGTCGAGTAGATGCCCATATAAAGCACGATGGTGTGCGCTGGCTCGGTGCGCGACAGGGTCTTCACGATCAGCATCGACAGGGCCATGCCCACCGCGGCGGCCAGTGGCACCAGGGACGCCGGCTCATAGGCCTCCAGCCCGGGACGCAGGATCACCAGGCTGCCCAGGATGCCGATCCCGACAGCGCTCCAGCGCCGCGCGCGCACCCGTTCGCGCAGGATCAGCGCTGCTCCGATGGTGGCCCAGATCGGCACGGTGAAGTTGAGCGCCGTCGCCTTGTCGATCGGTAGAAGATAGAGCGAGTACATCCACATGCCGCTCTGTACCGCGACCAGCGCGCCGCGAAGCAGCAGCAGGCCGTGTCGGTCGGTGCGCAGGCCTGCGAGGCCCGTGCGGAGCAGGATCGGCGCCATGAAGATGGTGCCGAACAGGGCGCGGAAGAACGCGACCTCGATCGCCGGGATTGACTGGCTGGTATAGCGGATGAACCCGTTGGCGATGGCGAACATCAGCATCGCTCCGCCCGCCAGCAGGCCGACCCGGGCAGAGACGGGAAGGCGCCGGAAGGCGGCGAGTAAGGGGTCCGCGAGGGACATTGGACGGGTTCCGGGCGAGGGGTGCCGGGTCGTGGCGTCATGCCCGGCTTCCAGCCTATAACAATAGGCATAAAGCAGACGGCCGCGCAGCAACGGCCGGCAGGACAGGGAGGACGCGATGACGGAACCGCTCTGGCGCCCGTCGGCCGAGCGCATCGCCGCGGCCAACATCACCGCCTTCATTGAGCGGGCCAATGCGGCCCACGGGCTCGCCCTCAAGGACTATGGCGACCTGTGGCGCTGGTCGGTCGACGACATCGAGGGCTTCTGGTCGCTGCTGTGGGAGTTCGGCGGTGTTATCGCCGAGACCCGGGGCGATACCGTGCTGACCGATGGCGATCGCATGCCCGGCGCGCAGTTCTTTCCGCAGGCGCGGCTCAACTTCGCCGAGAACCTGCTGCGCCGCCGCGACGATGCTCCGGCGATCATCTTCCGGCGCGAGGACGGCCTGCGCACCGAGATGAGCTTCGCCGAATTGGCCGATGCGGTGGGCCGGCTGGCCAACGCCTTGCGCGGGGCCGGTGTCGGTCCCGGCGACCGGGTTGCTGGCTACCTGCCCAACATGCCAGAGACCATCGTCGCTGCGTTGGCTGCCGCCAGCATCGGTGCAATCTGGTCATCCTGCTCGCCCGATTTTGGCGAGCGCGGGGTGCTCGACCGCTTTGGGCAGATCGCGCCGTCGGTGCTGTTTTGCGTCGACGGCTATGTCTACAACGGCAAGAGCCACGACTGCCTGGCCAAGGTGCGCGGCGTGCTGGAAGGGCTGGACACCGCGCCGAAGACAGTGGTGATCCCCTTCGTCGACGACGCGCCCGACCTGTCATCGCTGCCCGGCGCGGTGACCTACGCGGATTTCACTGCCGGTATGGACCCGGCGCTGTCGTTCGCGCCGATGCCGTTCGATCACCCGCTCTACATCATGTATTCGTCGGGCACGACCGGCGCGCCGAAGTGCATCGTGCATGGCGCCGGCGGCACATTGCTGCAGCACATCAAGGAACATGTGCTGCACACCGACATCACCCCTGACGACCGGCTGTTCTACTTCACCACCTGCGGCTGGATGATGTGGAACTGGCAGATTTCCGGCCTCGCCGCCGGCGCGACCCTGCTGCTGTTCGACGGCGCGCCGTTCCATCCGGGCTGGGAGGTGCTGTTCGACTATGCCGGCGAGGAAGGCATGACCGTCTTCGGCACCTCGGCGAAATACATCGACGCGCTGGCCAAGGCCGGGGCCGAGCCGGTGAAGTCCCATGACCTGTCGGCGCTGAAGGCGATGCTGTCGACCGGCTCGCCGCTGGGGCCGGAGAGCTTCGACTACGTCTACGATAAGGTGAAGGCGGACCTCTGCCTGTCGTCGATCTCCGGCGGCACCGACATCGTCTCCTGCTTCATGCTCGGCAACCCGACCGGCCCGGTCTGGCGCGGCGAGATCCAGGCGCGCGGGCTGGGCATGGCGGTCGACGTATTCGACGACGACGGCAACTCCGTGCGCGGCGAACAGGGTGAACTGGTCTGCACCCGGCCGTTTCCCTGCATGCCGGTCGGTTTCTGGAACGATCCGGACGGGGCGCGCTACCGCGCCGCCTATTTCGAGCGCTTCGCCAACATCTGGCATCACGGCGACTATGTGATGCTCACCGAGCATGACGGGGTAATCCATTTCGGTCGGTCCGACGCCACCCTCAATCCGGGCGGCGTACGCATCGGCACGGCGGAAATATACCGTCAGGTCGAGCAGATCGACGCGGTGCTGGAATCCCTGGTCATCGGCCAGGACTGGGACAACGACACCCGGGTGGTGCTGTTCGTAAGGCTGCGCGACGGGGTCACGCTGGACGACGACTTGATCAAGACCATCCGCACCCGCATCCGGCAGAACTGCACCCCGCGCCATGTGCCGGCGAAGGTGGTGCAGGTGGCCGATATCCCGCGCACCAAGTCGGGCAAGATCACCGAACTGGCGGTGCGTGATGTGGTCCACGGCCGCGCGGTGAAGAACAAGGAAGCGCTGGCCAACCCCGAGGCGCTCGACCTCTACGCCGGCCTCGCCGAGCTGAAGGACTGAATCCGCCCTAGTTAAGCGCCCACCAGCAGGTGGCATTGCCGCCAGCGATGCGGGCGGCCAGCGGCCGCTGATCGACCAGGGCAATGTCCTCATGCACCAGGTTGCGCAGGGCCTGGGTATTGGGATGATGCGGGAAGCGCCGCATATAGGGCTCCGCCCACGCCATGTAGCGGTTGCGGCCGCGCGGGATCAGGAAGCCGAGGTCCTGTTCGCGCCAGTTGTTGCTGGGGCCAGGCCGGTAGTTGGCCTTGGCGTAGTCCAGTACCAGGGACGGGTCGGCGATGCCCCGCATCAGGAAATCGACGGCGGTGTGCAGGTCGGCGCCCTGCGGCCCCTTCAGGGCATAGAGGTCGTAGCCTTGGTTGGCGGCGACCTCAGCGATCACCACCAGGTTGGTGACACCGTGGCGCTGATACCACAGGGCGCGGGCGCCGCGCTGGGTTTCCAGCGGCAGGCTGCCGTCCGGGCGCATCTGTGCCAGCGCCACCACATAGCGCTCAATGCCCTTCTGGAAGCGCGCATCGTCGCCGCTCAACGCGCCCCACATGGCGTTCATCGAATCACGCAGATAGCGGTGGTTGTTGCAGTTGGAGTTGTTCTCGTTACCGGGGCAGTTGCGCACCTTGTCGCGGCTCTTCTTGGTACCCGTGTTCACGTCGGCCAGTGCCACCAGCTGGCCGATCCAGGCCTCGATCTCGGCCCGCTTGTTCGGCTCCAGCACGGGGTCGTCGCGGAACATTGACCAGGCCGGGATCACTGTGTTCAGGCTGCGTTTTAGGCCGAACAGCACATTGTGGTTGGAGCCCTTGCGGTCGTCGCGGATGCGGGTCATCGCGCCGACCCGCGACCAGTTCACCAGCAGGGCGCGCAGGTCCTTCGCCGCCGTGCGGTCGCCTGCCCCGAAGGCCGCCGCAGACAGGTGGGTCACCGACCAGTCGAAGTCGGTGACGGTCTTGTCGGTGCCGCCGTAGCGCGCCTTGCCTTGCAGGTCGGTGATCGGCTTCAGCATCCGCTTGGAGCGCGACACCGGCACCTTGCACCAGGCCTCTGCTCGTTGTGCGCCGAGGCGCGCCAACTCCTCGCGCCGCGCTGCCGGCTCGGCGACCACGATGCCGGGCCGCGTCACCGTGAACTCCGACAGCGCCCGCCCGGCGATGCCGGCGAACGGATCGTCGGCGGCGGCAGGCGCCGCACCGAGCAGCAGGATGAGGCCCAGGGCCCAACGTCTCATGGTCACGCTCCAGTTGCGGCATGTCCGCGAACGCCGCGGATCATACGCAATCGGCTGCTATGGTTGAATCACATCTCTGCCATGCGCGAACGGGGGTGTCGCGCCGCCGCTGCCCCGTCGTACGCTGCTATCTCGCTGCTGCCGGAGCCACGCATGACCCGACTTGCCCTGATCGTCCTCGCGGGCGCCTCCCTGATCCTCGCGCTCAGCATGGGCGTACGTCATGCCTTTGGCCTGTTCATCTCGCCGGTGATCGTCGACCTCGGCTTTAGCGCCTCGGCGATCTCGTTTGCGCTGGCGGTGCAGAACCTGATTCGTGGCCTGGCACAGCCCCTGTTCGGCATGGTCGCCGACCGCTTTGGCCCAGTGTGGGTGCTGCTCGCGGGCGGGCTGCTTTATGGCGTCGGCCTTGCGGTGATGGCCGAGGGTGAGACCCTGCTGCTGTTCAACATCGGCGCTGGCTGGCTGGTTGGCCTCGGCATCAGCGCCACCGGCATCCCCATCGTGCTGGGCGCCGTCGCGCGCCTGGTGCCGGCGGAGCGCCGCTCCAGCGCCTTCGGCGTGGTCACGGCGATCGGCTCCGGCGGGCAGTTCGTCATGGCGCCGGTGACCCAGGGCCTGATCGGTGGCTTCGGCTGGAGCCTGACCACCTGGGTTCTGGCGGCGGCCATGATGCTGGTGGTCCCCCTGGCCCTGATGGTGCGCTCTGCAGGTGCCGCCAACGACGAAGCCGGCGGCAGTCCGGTACAGGCAGAGCATGACGCCGGCGGGGTGTTGGCTGCCACGGCCGAGGCGTTCCGCGAGCGCGGCTACTGGCTGGTGATCCTGGGCTTTTTCACCTGCGGTTTCCACGTCACCTTCATCGCGGTGCATCTGCCTGGCTACCTGGAAAGCTGTGGCATGCCGCCGTCACTGGCGGGCTGGGCCATCGGGCTTGTCGGCCTGTTCAACATGCTGGGCACCTGGGTGGTGGGCCACCTCGGCGACCGCTTTCCTAAGAAGTACCTGCTCAGCGCGCTCTACACTTCGCGGATGCTGATCATCATTGCCTTTGTGACCATCCCGATAACCCCGGTCACCGTGATCATCGCGTCCGCCTTCCTTGGCATGACCTGGCTGGCCACCGTGCCGGTGACCAGCGGGCTGGTCGCCACCATATTCGGCGCGCGCTACCTGTCGACCCTGTTCGGCATCGTCTTCCTGAGCCACCAGGTCGGCGCCTTCCTCGGTGCCTGGCTGGGCGGGGTGCTGTTCGACATGACCGGCAGCTATCTGGAGATGTGGTACCTCACAGCCGGCCTGGCGGTATTCTCGGCGATCGTCCATCTGCCGGTGCGCGAGCGCCCGCTGCACGCACCCGCCACCGCCTGACGCCGCCTCAGGGCCGTCGCAGGAACAGCTTGCCGAAGCCGTTGAGGGCGTTGAATGTCTCCGTGAACGCGCGCCCATAGGCATCCGCCGGCGGCCCCGGCGGGGTGTCCGCGCACAGGGCCTGATGGATTTCGCCAACGCTGCGGTGCCCGTCGATGCGCGCCAAGATCGCTGGCGCGAGGCGCGGTAGCGGCAGCCGAAAACGATGGCCGCCGAGGCTGAGCGCCAGCGGGTCGCCCGCCTTGATCTGTGCCGCTGCCGCCGCGGTCTCGTCGTCGCGAAAGACGGGGATCAGGCCGTCGTCTGCAGGATCGGGCGGGGTAATCGGATTCTCGGCGGCGACCGCATAGACCACATGCTTGGTGATGTCGCCGGCGAGCTGTTCGGCGAAGGCGGCGCGCGCGGTGGCGTCCGCGTCCGCCAGCCCGCGGCGCAGTGCCGGGTCGGCAAGGTAGCGGTCAGGGTCGTAGCGCGCCGGATCGATGAAGGCGGCGATGCGCAGCCCCGCGCCGTCGACCAGCGCGGCGAGTTCCGTCACCTGGTAGGCCCGGTCCCGCGCATGCAGCAGCAGGTCGAACAATCCGGCGTCGCCGCCGTCCAGATGATCCCCGATATAAGGATTGCGCCTCAGCCAGTTGCTCTGCGGCAGCGCCTTGAGCAGCCGCCGGGCAGCGGCCAGCCGGTCCGCCGGCGGCATTGATGGCGGCGCCAGGCGCCTCAGCATGTCCTGTGCAGGATAGACGCCAGTGCGTCCTAGCGCGCCATACACCATCAGCCCCATGGCCCCCTCCGGCCGCAGCGCGGCCTTCAAGGCCGCGAGGCCTGCCGCCGGGTCCTCCAGATGGTGCAGCACGCCGCAGCAGTCGATGTAGTCGAAGGGCGCACCGTCGAGCGCGGCGGCGTCCAGCAGGCTGCCCTGGACGAAGGCGATGTTGGACAGGCCCCGGGCCTCGGCCCGGGCGCGGGCCACCGCCTGGGACGCCGCCGACAAGTCGAGATGCAGCACCGACGCGTCGGCTCCGGCCCCGGCAAGCTGCTGGGCCAGCATGACCGCACCGTCACCGGTGCCGCCGCCGGCGATCAGGGCGCGGAACGATCGGCCCGCCGGCAGTGCGCCGCCGAACCCGTGATGGGTGAGCTCCGCCAGATGGCTTGGCGATCCGGTAATCAGGCGTTTCGCCTCGTCACGCGGATCGCGCGCCGGGTAGGGATAGTCCGCATACTGGGCGGCGACCGGATCGGGGGCGTTGTCAGACATGGCGGCGTGACCGGCGGGCGCTATGATGCGCCCTGAGCGGAAGGAACCTGGCGAGCGTGATGCAGGATAGCGCGAAACCGTCCGCCCGCGGCTATTTCGCGGTCGGCATCGAACATGTCAGTAAGCCGATGAATGTCGGCAACCTGTTCCGGTCCGCCCATGCCTTCGGAGCGAGCTTTGTCTTCACGGTGGCGGCCAACTATGCCCGCGGCGCTGGCGGCAAGGCCGATACCTCCAAATCGCTAGGCCGGCTGCCGTTCTACAGCTTCCCCGATGCATCCACCCTGGTCCTGCCGGACGGCTGCGATCTAGTGGGGGTCGAGATTACCGAGGATGCGGTCGACCTGCCGAGCTTCCGCCATCCGCGCCGGGCCGCCTACATTTTCGGCGCCGAACGCGGGGGGCTGACCGAGGCGATGCTGGCGCGCTGCGCGCATGTGGTGCGCATTCCAACCAAGTTTTCGATCAATGTGGGCATGGCGGGTGCGATCCTGATGTATGACCGCACCATCAGCCTGACGCCCTTTGCTCGCCGTCCGGTGGCACCCGGTGGGCCGGCCGAACCGATGCCCGCCCATGTGTTCGGCGATCCGCGGTTCCGCCACCGGGCCGCGCCCTTCCGCGATACGCCACCAGGCGACAGTTAAAGCCCCGACAAACCGGCCCTTTCTGGCCCGATCCTTGCTTCCAAAAACGCAACAGTCTGGTGGCTGTTGGCGTAGATCGGGAGTTTGCCGGCGTTTCGGCACTATTTTTCCCATTTTGCGACAAGGCAACCGGCAAATTGGTAACCGCAGGGGATCAGGAAAGACCGGGTTAAGCGCGCTTTAAGGAAAAAAGCGGAAAATTTTTTCTAAAGAGTGACGCGGGTCACATCCCGCACCGGGCGCACCGGGCATGATCAACCTACGAAACGAGTTTGAAGGAAGAGAGACATGGCTATCGTTCTGATCCCGTTCACGCTGCTGGCGACCCTCCTGACCGAAGACAAGCGCGAGCTTGTGCTGGCCGGTGGCGCCACCCTGTCTTTCCTGTCCTTCATGATGGGTGTTTGACGCCCGCTTCTTCGTCTCCGCCTTGGCGGCGGTCCCCCCGGATCACGCGTCCGCCCTGGCGTAACGCTCTCTGAACGATCCTCCCTCGAGACCCCTTCCGCCCGGCAATCGCCGGGCGGTTTTTTGATTCCGGGCTACCAGTCGGCGGCGGGCTCCAGGCTGCCTGCTGCATCGCCGGCCCAGTTTGCCAGCACCGGGCGCGCCAGCGGCGCCAAGGCGGCACGGGCGTCCGCGTCCAGCGCACCCGCCCGGTCGATCATCTCGATGATCGCGACTTCGGCGGCGCGTGCCGCGCCATCGTCGATTTTCACCGCCAGACCGTAGCCAAAGTCCCGCAGCACCGCGACGAACACCCCCTCGGCGCCAGATTTCGCCAACACCCGCCCCCGGGTGGCGCGGATGATTTCGGTCGCCACCCTCCCGGGTCCGGCGATCATCTCCGGCGCCGCGGCGATTGCCTTGCCTAGCCGCGCCACCGCAGCCGCGCGGGCCTCGGGCAAGCTGTCGGGATTGGCCATGCGGGCCATTGCCAAGGCCAGGTTGCCGAGCGGCAGGGAATAGGCGGGCAGGCCGCAGCCGTCGATGCCGCGGGCCTGCCCGTCCAGCTCCATCCCCGCCATTGATTCAATCGCGCCTAGGGCGCGCTGCTGCGCCGGGTGGGTGTGGTCGTGATAGCCCGCCGCCGGGGCGCCCAGTTCGCGGGCTACCGAAAGGAACCCGCAATGCTTGCCGGAGCAGTTGTTGTGGGCCCGGCACGGCTGTTCGCCCCCACCGGCAAGGCGGGCCGATTCCTGCGGGTCGGAGGGAGGCTGCGCGCCGCATATCAGGTCGCCGTCCGAAAGCCCGAGCCGGTCAAGCCAGCCGCGCACCGCCGATAGGTGAACTGCCGAGCCGTTATGCGAGGCACAGGCCAGCGCCAGCTCCCGGTCGCCAAGGTCCAGCGCGTCCGCTGCCCCGGTCTCCAACAGCGGCAGCGCCTGCAGGGGCTTCAGGGCGGAGCGCGGGAAGACCGGCCGCTCGATATCACCGAAAGCAGCGACGACCGTCCCGTCCGCACCCACTAAAGCGGCAGCGCCGCGGTGCCGGCTTTCCACCGCGCCGCCCCGGCTGGCGGTCACGAGTACCGGATTGGCGGATTCGGGACTTTTTGAGGAGGCTTGATCGTTCATTTCTTACCCTCGCGGTCTTGGCAAAGCGGGGGGGCAGACCGTATCTATAGCCCATGCGCGTAATGACTGCTTTTGCAACCCTGGTGCTAGCCGCGATTCTCGCCGCCGGCCCCGTCCAAGCCCAGAGTGGATCGGCCGATTCCTTCCGCAAGATCGGCGCCTTCAATGCCTGGGAAGCCTACTCCTACAAGGAAGGCGGACAGACGGTCTGCTACATGGTCAGTCAGCCGACCAAGAAGCAGGGCAATTACAAGCGCCGGGGCGATGTGTTCGCCATGGTGACCCACCGCCCCGGCGAGAAGAGCCGCGACGTGGTCAGCTTCTACGCCGGCTACACCTACAAGAAGGACAGTGGCGTGGACGTGCGGATCGGCAGCGGCCGGTTCGACCTGTTCACCGCTGCCGATGCCGCCTGGGCGCGCACCAAGAACGCCGATGCTGCCCTCGTGCGCGCCATGATTCGCGGTGCCACCATGGTGGTGAAGGGCACGTCGCGCTTTGGCACGCTGACCACCGACACCTATTCCCTGCGCGGCTTCACCGCTGCCTACCGGGCGATCAGCCGGGCCTGCAAGACCCGCGCCCTGTCCTGAGCCACGCCAAACGGCGCTTGGCGCAGCGGCCCCGCGGCCCTATATCGTGGCGGTCATGAGCACGACTCAACCCCAGACCACCCCCCCGGCGGACACCGACCCGCGACCGAGCCTTGTTGGGCTGTCGCGTGCGCGGTTGGCCGAGGAAGTGGCATCGATGGACCTGCCGGCCTTCCGTGCGCGGCAGATCTTCCATTGGATCTATCATCACGGGGTCACCGACTTCGCTGCGATGACCACACTCGCTGGGCCGCTGCGCGAGAAGCTGGCCGAACGCTACACCCTCGCCCGGCCTGGTATCAGCACCGAGCAGACCTCGGTGGATGGCACCCGGAAGTGGCTGCTGCGCCTCGACGACAAGCGCGAGGTGGAGTCGGTCTACATCCCTGAGGAAGATCGCGGCGCGCTGTGCGTGTCGTCCCAGGTCGGCTGTACGCTGACCTGCACCTTCTGCCACACCGGCACCCAGCGCCTGGTGCGCAACCTGACGGCAGCCGAGATCGTCGGCCAGATGATGGTGGCGCGCGACTCCTACGGCGAGTGGCCGAGCGGCCGCGAGGACCGGCGCATCACCAACATCGTCCTGATGGGCATGGGCGAGCCGCTCTACAACTACGACAACGTGGCCGAGGCGCTGGGCGTGATCATGGACGGTGAGGGCATCGGCCTGTCGCGCCGCCGGATCACCCTGTCCACGTCGGGGATCGTGCCTGAGATCGGCCGCTGCGGCCGCGAGCTGCGGGTCAACCTGGCAATCTCGCTGCACGCGGTTGACAACGATTTGCGCGACGAGATCGTGCCGATCAACCGCAAATGGCCGATCGCCGATCTGCTCGACGCCTGCCGCGAATACGCCACGCACAACCCGTCCCGGCGCATCACCTTCGAATACGTCATGCTCAAGGGCATCAACGATTCGGAGGCCGAGGCGAAGGAGCTGGTTCGGCTGATCCGCGGCCTGCCCGCCAAGGTCAACCTGATCCCGTTCAATCCATGGCCGGGCGCGCCCTATGAATGTTCGTCCGATGAGACCATCGAGAAGTTCGCCAATGTCGTGCTGCGCGCGGGCTACGCCTCGCCGGTGCGCCGCCCGCGCGGGCGCGACATCCTCGCCGCCTGTGGCCAGCTGAAGTCGGCGAGCGAGCGCGCCCGCCGCAGCCGCCGCGCCGCCGCCGACCAGCCAGCCGCCTGACAAGGTTGCCGCGCGCCGCCGGTTTTCTATACTCCGCCGCCTGCGCTGACCCGCGACACCATCCGGACCACACGCCATGACCGATTCCGTCAAGAAGGTCGTGCTCGCCTATTCGGGCGGCCTCGACACCTCGATCATCCTGCGCTGGCTGCAGGAGACCTACCGCTGCGAGGTGGTGACCTTCACCGCCGACCTGGGCCAGGGTGAGGAGCTGGAGCCCGCCCGCGCCAAGGCCGAACTGATGGGCGTGCAGGAGATCTATATCGAGGACCTGCGCGAGGATTTCGTCCGCGACTATGTCTTCCCGATGTTCCGGGCGAACGCGCTGTATGAAGGGGTCTACCTGCTTGGCACCTCGATCGCGCGACCGCTGATCGCCAAGCGGCAGATCGAGATCGCGAAAGAAGTGGGCGCCGATGCGGTCGCCCACGGCGCCACCGGCAAGGGCAACGACCAGGTGCGCTTCGAGCTCGGCTACTACGCGCTGAACCCGGACATCCAGGTGATCGCGCCCTGGCGCGAATGGGACCTGCACGGGCGCGAGCAGCTCGTCGCCTACGCCGAGGCGCACCAGATTCCGATCCCCCGCGACAAGCGGGGCGAGGCGCCCTATTCGACCGACGCCAACCTGCTGCACATCTCCTATGAGGGTAAGGCGCTGGAAGACCCCTGGGTCGCGCCCGATGAGGACATGTTCACCCGGTCCGTCGCGCCGGAGCAGGCACCGGATACGCCGCAGTTCGTCGACATCGATTTCGAGGGCGGCGACGCGGTGGCCATCGATGGTGAGGCACTGTCACCGGCGGCGCTGCTGGCACGGCTCAACGAATTGGGCGGCGCGCACGGCATCGGCCGGCTCGACCTGGTGGAGAACCGCTTCGTCGGCATGAAGTCGCGCGGCGTCTACGAGACTCCGGGCGGCACCGTACTGCTGACCGCGCGCCGCGCAGTGGAGAGTCTGACGCTCGACCGGGGTGCGGCGCACCTCAAGGATGAGCTGATGCCGCGCTATGCCGAGCTGGTCTACAACGGATTCTGGTTTTCGCCCGAGCGCGAGATGATCCAGGCGGCGATCGACGAGAGTCAGACCCGGGTCAACGGTACCGCGCGGGTGAAGCTCTACAAGGGCTCGGTGAGCGTCGCCGGCCGTAAGTCGCCCGACAGCCTGTACGCCCAGGACTACGTCACTTTTGAGGAGGACGCGGTCTACGACCAGCGCGATGCGCAGGGCTTCATCAAGCTCAATGCATTGCGCCTGCGCCTGGCCCGGATGGCGCGCCGCGATGGCTAAGGAGTCCGGCCGCAAGGCCATCGAGGCCGGCACCGTCGGCAACGGCCTGCCGGCCGTGCGCATGGGCTACGGCAACCAGGCGCTGGTGATGTTCCCGTCGCTCAGCGATTCACTCGGCGACGTGCGCGGCGCGCTGGGCTATCTGGCGCGGCACTACCGTGCCTACGCCAACCGCTACGAGTTCTGGATTGTCGGCCGCCGCCCGGACCTGCCAAAGGGCTTCTCCACCCGCGACATGGCGGCCGATTATGCCGATGCGATGCAAAAGCAGATCGGCGGCGCGGCGCATGTCATGGGCATCTCCACCGGCGGCATGGCGGCGCAGCACCTCGCCCATGAATGGCCGGACCTGGTGGAGAGCCTGGTGCTCTGTGCCGCACCGGCGCGGGCCGGCGGCGAGGCGCGTGAGATTCTCACCCGCTGGCATCGCATGGGCGAGGCCGGTGCCTGGAAGGATTATTACCGGGATTCCGCACGCGCCAGCTTCACCGGCTGGAAGCGTGGCCTGTACGCCGCCGTCTTTGGCTGGCTTGGACGTGAGCCGGAGTATCCCGGCGACTTCCTCGTCTCTATCGACGCCATGCTCGACCATGATGGCGAAGAGGCGCTGCGGGCGCTCGACATGCCGGCGCTGGTGACCGGCGGCACCAAGGACCCGGTGTTTCCGCCCTACCTGATGCAGGACACCGCCGACATGATTCCCGGCGCGGCCTTCAATCTCTATGAAGGCGGAGGCCATGGCGCGCTCGACCAGTACCGCAAGGCGTTCGAACCGCTGGTGCTGGACTTCTTGGCCAGCGCGTCGGAGGACTAGGCCGCCAGGCTCGGCGGCTGGATGCCGTGTTGGCGGCAGGCGGCGGTGAGCGTGTTGGCCAGCAGGCAGGCGATGGTCATCGGCCCGACGCCGCCTGGCACCGGGGTGATCGCCCCGGCCACCTTTACCGCCGCGTCGAAATCCACATCGCCCACCAGCCGGGTCTTGCCGTCTTCCTCGATTCGGTTGATGCCGACATCAATGACCGCCGCACCCGGCTTGATCCAGTCTCCGCCGATCATGCGCGGGCGGCCGACTGCCGCCACCAGGATATCGGCGCGGCGGCAGACGGCGGGCAGGTCCTGGGTCCGCGAATGGGCCATGGTCACGGTGCAGTCGGCGCGCAGCAGCAGTTGCGCCATCGGCTTACCGACAATGTTGGAGCGGCCCACCACCACTGCCTCGCGCCCGGTCAGGTCGCCGAGCGTCTCGCGCAGCAGCATCAGGCAGCCGAGCGGTGTACACGGCACCGGGGCGTCGCCGCCGATCGCCAGCAGCCCCGTGTTCACCACATGGAAGCCGTCCACGTCCTTGGCCGGCGCGATCGCCTCGATCACCGCCCGTTCCGCAATCTGCGGCGGCAGCGGCAACTGCACCAGGATGCCGTGGATCGCGGCGTCGGCGTTCAGCCGCTCGATCAGCATCAACAGCTCCGCCTGGGACACGTCCTCGGCCAGGCGGTGGATCTCGCTGTGCAGACCGGCGGCTTCGCAGGCGCGGCCCTTATTGCGGACATAGACCTGGCTTGCGGGGTCGTCGCCGACCAGCACCACCGCGAGCCCCGGCACCAGGCCGTGCCGGTCCTGCAGCCCGGCCGCGGCGCCAGCAATACGCAGGCGGAGCGCCGCGGCGCTCGCCTTGCCATCGATCAGCCGGCCCTGGCCGACCACTTCGGTCATCGGCCCGGGCCCCGTGTCATATGAACATCGACCACAACAGCCGCTGCATGAACAGCAGCAGCAGGATGAGGATCAGCGGCGAGATATCGACGCCACCCAGGTTGGGCATGACGGCGCGGATTGGGCGTAACGCCGGCTCGGTAATCCGGTAGAGGAAGTCCCCCACCATGTAGACGAACCGGTTGCGGGTATTGATGACGTCAAACGCCACCAGCCAGCTCAGGATCGCCGAAATAATCAGCGCCCAGATATACAGCTGGATGACCGTATCGATCAGCCATAGGAAGGGGTTCATCGCGTGCATCGTCTCGGTTCCAAGGAGGTTTCGCGCAACCTAACCTTGGTCCGCGCACGGGGCAAGCAAGCCCCCGGCACTGCGCTTGACAGGGCCGGGCGGTCTCACCATTATCCCGCCCGCGCCGCCCCCGGGCCGCCGGGGCGCGGCATGTGCGCTTGGTGCGGGGCCGTAGCTCAGTTGGGAGAGCGTCGCGTTCGCAACGCGAAGGTCAGGGGTTCAAATCCCCTCGGCTCCACCACCCGCCCCCGCCTTCCGGCGAACACATCCCTTTTCTGCGCCAGGACCAACGCACCAGGACCCGCCGCTCCGCGCGGTTCCGGGCGTTACAACGTTTACAATATTCATATGAAATTGATTCAATTTCGGACTCGACGCGCAGAAGTTGTGGTTCCAACATAGTTGTAACAATCAATTAGAAACAACGCATATTAGAAATCGCTGATGCCCTGCCAACCAATAATGGCAGGCAAGGGGTTCCACGATGCGAACCAGGACCGTGGCGCTGGCCTTTGCGGGCCTTTGCGTCGGGGCTGCCGTGCTGGCCCTGGCCTGGGGTCTGCTGCGCCATGTCAGCGCCGGGCAGCCGGTTCTGACCCTCGCCGGCACCCTATTGCTGGTGGTACTTGCCGCGGCGGCCGCCAGTATCATACTGATCCTCTATTCCCGGCTTGAGAGCAGCCGGCATCGGGCGCTTTTCGTTGAGCACCCCGCACCGCTGCTCATGGTCGATCCGTCCACCAACCGCATCACCGCAGTCAACGCCTCGGCGGCAGCGGTCCTCGGTGTGCCCGCCGGCCCAGTGTCAGGCATGCCCTGCGCCGACCTCGATCCGGCGCTGGCGCGGCTGGTCGCCGGCGCCCGGGCGGACGGCGCTGCCCGCAGCGTGCGCAGCCGGCCCGAGCTGCCAGGTGTCTGGATGCTGAGTGGCCATGTGCCTGTCGACGGACGGCGCATGCGCGTCGCCACCTTGCTATGCGAGAACACCCTGCCGGCCCTGCTCGCAGCGGACCGACGGTTCCGTCGCGCGGTCGAGGGCTCACCCCACCCGACCATGGTGCATGCCGACGACGGCGAGATTATCGCGCTCAGCGATTCCTGGCTCGAGGAGACGGGCTACCGCCGCGCCGACCTTAGAACCACGGAAGACTGGATTGATCGGGCCTTTCCCGGCCAAGCTGCCGATGCGCGCAAGACGATCGCCCGCACCTACAGTTACGGGGCACGGACCGATATGGGCGAGCTCGGCATTACCTGCGAGGACGGCACCCGGCAAACCTGGGCGTTCAGCGCGGTGGCCCTCGGCCATGCGCCAGATGGACGCCGGCTGGCGATCACGGTCGGCTTCGACGTCACCGGACGGCGCCGAACCGAGGAACAGCTGCGCGAGAGCGAGGCCCTGTTCCGCGGCCTGACGGAACAGTCTCTGGTCGGCGTCTATCAGGTACAGGGCGATAGACTGACCTACGCCAACCCCCGCTTTGAGGAGATCTTCGGCTATGACACCGGCGAAGCCGCCGGCAAGCCGATCTCCCAATTCGTTTCCCCGCGCGACATGCCCACCGTGCAGCGGCTGGTGCGCGAGCGCCTGGAGGGGCGGCTGCAGGAGGCGCGCTACGAATTCACCGGCATCACCAAGCAAGGCAAAGAGATCATCGTCGGCGTCCACGGCAAGGTCACCGAAACCGGGGGCGAGCGGAAGATCCTCGGCGTGTTGCAGGACATTACCGGCCGGGTCCGGGCCGAGGCCGATATCCGCGACTATCTGCGCCAGCTTGAGGAGTCCCTGACCCACACGGTGCGTACCGTCTCGCAGCTGGTCGAGATGCGCGACCCCTACACGTCCGGTCACGAGCTGCGGGTCGCCGACCTGTCTGCCGCCATCGCGCAGGAGATGGGCCTGGACGAGAATACCCAGCGCGGCCTGCGGGTCGCCGGCGCGCTCCATGACGTGGGCAAGATCGCCGTACCGTCAGAAATCCTTACCAAGCCCGGTCGGCTGAGCACCACCGAGTTCGCCCTGGTGAAAGGGCATGCCGCCCAAGGGTATGCCGTATTGCGTAACATCGCCTTCCCCTGGCCGGTCGCGGAGGTGGCCCACCAGCACCATGAGCGGCTCGACGGCAGCGGCTATCCGCAGGGACTTTCGGGCAAAGCCATCGTGTTGGAAGCGCGCATTACCGCCGTGGCCGACGTGATTGAGGCGATGAGCTCGCATCGTCCCTACAGGCCCGGCCACGGCGTCGAGGCGGCGCTCGATGAAGTGATCCGCGGACGCGACCGGCTGTTCGACGCCGATGTGGTGGACGCCTGCACGCGGCTGTTTCGCGAGCGCGGTTATCGCATGCCCGACCCGCGTCCCGGCGCGCTGCCGGACGTGAGCGGCGGGGATGCGGCGTGATGCGTGCGCCGCCGGGGCGCCGTCAATGGCGGGTCCGTGTCGCCGCTGGCGCCGATCTGCACGGCATCGTCCATGGCAACCGGGTCGTGGTGCCGCCCGGCACCTACCGGCTGTCGGAGACCGATACCATCGACCTGCTGCTCAGTGATGGCGCGGGCAGCGACTACCTCGTTTCGCCCCATGATCTGCGGCCCCTGGTCGCTGACGAACGCCTGGTCTATCTCGACGACGAAGCCGGCTGAGCGGGCGTCCGCACGGTCAGCTGTCGCCGGCGCCCTCGCGCTGGACCGTCTCGAAGCCCTCGAACGCCGGCGGGCCGAGATACAGCGGCTTGGTCTCGCCGGCGTTGGCGTGGGCCCGGCGGAACTGTTCGGACTTCGTCCAGGCGAGGAACGTCTCCTGGTCCTGCCAGGTGGAGTGCGACGCATACAGTGTGTAGCCATCCGCGGCCGCGCCCCGCAGCAACCGGAACTCAACGAAGCCCGGCACCTCCTTCAGGGCAGAGTCACGGTTGCGCCAGACCTCCTCAAATTCCTCTTCCGCACCGGCGACGACCTTGAACCGGTTCATGGCGATATACATGGCGTCTCTCCTTGGCTCGATCGTGCGCGTCGCGGCGCCGGTTCAGCAGTCAGGGCAGGGGGTCCGGGGCAGGCCGCGGGCGAGCCATCCGGGACCATGGCGCCCGCCCATCATGCCCTCGGGCACGTCGCTGACGTCAGTGAAGCCAGCAGCTTGCAGTGCCGCGCGGGCATGGGCCGAGCGCCAACCAGACGCACAGATCACTGCGACCGGCCGCTCGCGGCCGCCTGCCTTGGCCAGCACCTCGCGGATGAAGGCATCAGGGCCACCAGGCTGGTGCCAGTCTGCGGTGGCTGCGCCCGCAGGGATGCCGGTGCGGCGCCACTCCGCCGGCGTACGGACGTCGATGATCAACCGATCGCCGCGTGCTGCCTCCGCCGGGGCCAGCAGGGCGTCATCCGTGCCCGCCGACGCGAGTGGTATCGCCACGGTCAAAAACAGGACGGCGGCGAGAGGGCGCAGCAAGCCCATGGCTCAGCCGCCCAGGGCGTCGAGCCGCTGCTGCAGCTCGATACGCGCGGGCGTGCCCGGCGGCAGCCGGTCCAACAGGCGCTGCCAGACCGCGCGGGCCTGGTCGGTTGCGCCGGCGCGGGCATGGGCGAGGCCCAGGAACCACAGGCCCTCGGCCCGGTCCGGGTCCTGTGCCAGCAGCCGCTCCGCCAGCGTACGGACCTCGGGCAGCGGCGCGCCCGCCGGCGTGGCCCGCGCAATCGCGCTGGCGTAGCCCAGGGTCACATCCGGGTCGTTCGGACGCAGCGCCGAGGCCCGCGCCCAGGCGTCGCGCGCCTTGGGGAAGTCTTCCAGCACACCGTAGGACCGCGCCAAACGCATCCAGCCTTCGAAGTCGTCTGGGTTGTCCGCGAGGCGGGCGGCCAGGTTGCCGACCATGCCTCGGATCATCGCCTGGCGGTCCTCCGAGGACATCTGCCCGGCGGCCGCGATGTCTTCGGACGTCGGCCCGCGCGGCCCCGCGGCGGGCGCCGCCGGGGCGGGCTGCGGGGCGGCCGCGATCTCAGGGACCGGCTGGCCCAGTTCGGCAGAGGCGCCGGCGATCTGCCTGTCGAGATGGTCGAGCCACGGTGCATCCGCCGGCGAGTCGGCGCGCAGCGCGGTCCAGCGGTCCAGCGCGCCTTCCACGTCGCCGGCCTGCAGCCGCGCCAGACCGAGGAAGTAGCGCGCGCGGGGGTCGCCCGGCCGATCTGCCAGGGTGCGCTCGAAGGCGGTGTGCGCGGCCGGCACCACGATGCCGTCAGACATGATGACGATGACCTCGCCCATTTCCGAGCGCGCCCGTGGTGATGCCCCCGCGTTCAGCGCCTGGCGGTAGGCGTTGATCGCCTCGGCCAGCCGCTCGAGGCTGCGGTAGGACCGCGCCAGCATTAGCCAGCCCTCGGTGTTCTCAGGCTCCAGCGCCAGCCGCTTGGCAAGGTCGGCGACCATGTTCTCCAGCTCGGCGTTCTGCCCCGGAGCCGCCTGGGCGGTGCGTGTCGCCGGTGCGTCGGCGCCGCGGCTGGCGAAGGGCACGCCGGGCAGGTAGGGCGCGCCTGTCTCGCTGTAAATCAGCGCCGCGCCGATGGGGATGATCAGCGCCAGCACCGATGCCGTCTTCAAGGCACTGCGCCGGGCCGTGATCGCCGCGGGCTCATTCTTCTCCTCGGCCACCAGGATCCGGCGCTCGATCTCAACACGTGCCTCCGCCGCCTCCTCGGGCGACAGCAGGCCATTGTCCCTGTCGCGATCAATCTCAGAGAGCTGGTCGCGGTAGACCGCCAGGTCGTAGACCGCGCGCGCCTCGCCGGCCTCATTGCGGCGCAGCAGCGGCCACAAGATCAGCCCCAGGGCCGCGGCCGTCATCAGACCGAACAGGGCCCAGATCATCAGGATTTCCCATCCTTTTCGTCGCGGTCCATCAGCCGGCGCAGGCGGTCGCGCTCCGCATCGCTCAGGGGCGCAGGGGCTTCCACCGCAGCGGCAGCGGCGCGCCGCCGGTACCATACTGCGAGCGAACCCGCGCCAATCAGCAGTACGATGAACGGCCCGAGCCAGAGCGCGAGGGTGTAGGCCTTCACCGGCGGGCGCAGCAGCACGAAGTCGCCATACCGCGCGGTAACGAAGTCGAGCACCTCGCGGTCGCTATCACCCGCGCTCAGTCGTTCACGCACCAGCAAGCGCAGGTCCCGCGCCAGACCGGCACTGGAATCGTCGATCGACTCGTTCTGGCAGACCAGGCAGCGCAGCCCTTTGCTGAGGTCGCGCGCGCGCTGTTCCAGAGCCGGGTCGGCGAGCATCTCGTCGGGCTCGACGGCGTTCGCCGGCGCGGAAAGCAGCAACGCACCGAGCAGCACAGTGGCAAACCGGATCATGGGGCGCCTACCTCCCTCAGCACAGGGCGAATCTGCTCCTCCAGCACCTCGCGGGTGATCGGCCCCTGATAGCGCAGCCGCACCCGGCCGTCGCGGTCAATGACGAAGGTCTCAGGCACGCCGGTGATGCCCCACTCGATACCGGCCCGCCCGTCCAGGTCGACGCCGATGCGGCTGAAAGGATCGCCTAGCTCGTCGAGCCAGCGTATCGAGGCGTCGGGCCGGTCCTTGTAGGCAACCGCATGGATGGTGATGCCCTCCTCCAGGGCGAGTCGGGTCAATAGCGGATGCTCAGCGCGGCAGGGAATGCACCAGGAGGCAAAGAAATTGAGCAGCAGCGGCCCGTCGTTCGCCAGGTCTGCGGTCGATAGCCCGCCGGTCGGTTTGCCTTCCGGGCGCTCCGGCAAGTCGGGCAGGGCGAACTCCGGCGCCGGCCGGTCGATCAGCGTGGACGGCAGTTCCTGGGGCTGGATGCCAAGCGCGAGATAAGCGCCGAAGGCCCCGGCGATGCCGGTGAAGATCAGCACCGGGAGGAGGTAGACCGCGCGCATCGGCAGGCCTCAGGCGCCCGCGGGTGCGGGTTCGCCGGCCGCTTGACGGCGGCGCGACGGGACCCCGACACGATGGCGCCGGTCGGACATCGCCAAGAAGCCGCCTAAGGCCATGATCAGCGAGCCGATCCAGATCCAGGTCACCAGCGGGTGGTGCCACAGACGGGTCACCCAGCCGCCACTGACCGACGGGTCGCCGATCGAGGCATAGAGGTTGCCAGACCAGACCGCCCGAATACCGGCCTCGGTCGTTGGCTGGTTGCGCACCGGATACATCCGCCGTGATGGCGTGAGGACGTCGATGATCCGGTCACCATCACGCACGGTGAAGCGCGCCTGGTCCTCGAAGAAGTTCGGGCCCTGGACCCGCTGCACGCCCTCGAAGGTGAAGGAGTAGCCGGCGACATCGATGCTCTCGCCCGCCTGCATCACCTGCACCTTCTCGGTGGTCCAGGCGGTGGTGGCGACAATGCCGGCGATCATGATGCCAACCCCGGCGTGGGCCAGCGTCATGCCCACCGCGGCCCGCGGCAAGCCGCGCGCGCGCCGCCAGCTCTCGCCTGCGGGGATGCGGAACAGGCGGATGCGGTCGCTGAACTCGACCAGTGCCGAGGCGATGACCCAGCCGGCCAACGCCATGCCCAATGCCGGGAAGATCTGCGTGTAGCCGGCTACTGCCAGAGTCGCCACCAGCACCGCCGCGGTCAGCGCGAAGGCGACCTTGAGGCGGCCCAGCGCGCCGGCCAGATCCCCCCGTTTCCAGGCCAGCAGCGGGCCAACGCCCATCGCCGCCAGCAGCGGGATCATGATCGGCACGAAGGTGGCGTTGAAGTAGGGCGGGCCAACAGAGATCTTGCCGACCCCAAACAACTCCACGATCAGCGGGTAGAGCGTGCCCAGCAGCACCGTCGCCGTCGCCGTGGTCAGCAGCAGGTTGTTGAGCACCAGCGAGCCCTCGCGCGACATCGGCGCGAACAGGCCGCCCCCGGCCAGCGCCGGGGCGCGCAGGGCGTAGAGCACGAAGGCTCCGCCCGTATAGATCGCCAGCAGCGCCAGGATGAACAGGCCGCGGTCCGGATCGACCGCAAACGCATGCACCGAGGTCAGCACGCCCGAGCGCACCAGGAAGGTGCCGAGCAGGCTGAAGCTGAAGGTGATGATGGCGAGCAGGATGGTCCACGCCTTCAGCGCCTCGCGTTTCTCCAGCACGACGGCGCAATGGATCAGCGCCGTGCCGGTAAGCCACGGCATGAAGGATGCGTTCTCCACCGGGTCCCAGAACCACCAGCCGCCCCAGCCGAGCTCGTAATAGGCCCAGAAGCTGCCCAGGGCGATGCCGATGGTGAGGAACGCCCAGGCGGCCAGCGTCCAGGGCCGCACCCAGCGGCCCCAGGCGGCATCGACCCTGCCCTCCAGAAGCGCTGCCATGGCGAAGCAGTAGGCCATGGAGAAGCCGACATAGCCGAGATAGAGGAACGGCGGATGGGCGGCGAGACCGATGTCCTGCAGCAGGGGGTTGAGGTCCTGACCGTCGCCCGGCGCTGGGTCGATGCGCAGGAACGGGTTGGAGGTGAGCAGGATGAAGGCATAGAAGCCGAGCCCGACCAGCCCCTGCATCGCCAAGACGCGCGCCCGCAGGGTCGGCGGCAGCTGTGCGCCGAACACCGCGACCGCGGCGCCGAACAGGGCGAGGATCAGGACCCACAGCAGCATCGAGCCCTCGTGGTTCCCCCACACGCCGCTGATCTTGTAGATCATCGGCTTCGCTGAGTGGCTGTTCTGCACGACGTTGAGGACGGAGAAGTCCGAGACCGCGTAAAGGTAGGTCAGCGCCGCGAAAGAAAATGCGGTGAACAGCAGCTGGCCGAGCGCCGCCGCCGGGCCTACCGCCATCCAGGCCGCGTCATTGCGCGCCGCGCCGAGCAGCGGCACCGAGCCCTGCAACAGCGACATCACCAGCGCCAGGACGAGGGCGTACTGGCCGAGTTCCGCGATCATTTGGCGCCTCCGTAACCGGTCCCGTAGCTGGCGCCGTTGCCGGCGCCGGCCTTCGGCGTGCCGTCCGGGTGCATGCCCGCGCGCTTCAGGGCGTCTGCCACCTCGGGCGACATGTAGTTCTCGTCATGCTTGGCAAGGATTTGGGCCGCGGCAAAAGTGCCATCTGCGCCCAGCGCGCCTTCCGCGACCACGCCTTGCCCCTCGCGGAACAGGTCGGGCAGCACGCCGCTGTAGGACACCGGCACGGTGCTGCGGAAATCGGTTACCAGGAACGATACGGTGGGCAGGCCATCGGACCGTTCCCAGGTGGTCTCCAGGCTGCCGCGCTTGACCATGCCGCCAAGCCGGAACCGCCCGTCAGGAATGTCCCGGGTGCCTTCCAGCACGTCGCTGGGGCTGTAGAAGAAGACGATCTCTTCCTCCAACGCGGTCAGCACCAGAGCCGCCGCGCCAGCCAGCGCCAGGCCGATCATGCCGACCCAGACCATGCGCCGGCGCTTACGCGTCATCGCCATCGGGGGCCTCCTGTCTGCGGCGGCGGCGCGGCCCGCGCGCTGCTTCCGCCTCGGCCAGCGCCGCCTCGTTCACGCGCATGGCCCGCACGCTGGATAGTAACAGCCAGACCAGGGCGGTAGCGGCGATCGCGTAGGCCGGCCAGACGAACATCGCGTAGCCGCCCATGTGGAAGAACGCGCTCATGCCGCCGCCGCCGGTGTTGCCGCGGCAGCCTCGGCCGCGCGTGCCATCTGCATCAGCCGCAGCTTGCGTGCCGCCAGTTCCGCGCGGGCGCGCACGATCACCACGGTCGCGAACAGTAGTTTGAAGGCCAGCGCCATGACCAGCAGCGGCCACAGCATCTCGGCCTGGATCGTCGGGCCGTCCATGCGGAACACGCTGGCCGGCTGATGCAGGGTGTTCCACCAATCGACCGAGAATTTGATGATTGGCACATTAATGACGCCGACCAGCGCCAGCACGGCCGCGGCCTTGCCGCCGCGCTCGGGGTCTTCGAAGGCGTTGAGCAGCGCCATGTGGCCGAGATAGAGGAAGAACAGGATCAGCATCGAGGTCAGACGCGCGTCCCATACCCACCAGGTGCCCCACATCGGCTTGCCCCAGAGCGACCCGGTGGTCAGGCAGATCAGGGCGAAGGCAGCGCCCGCGGGCGAGGCGGCGCGCGCCACGAGGTCGGCCACCGGGTGGCGCCAGATCAGCGCCGCCCCGCTGGCGCCCGCTACGGTGACGTAGGCAAACAGCGCCATCCAGGCTGCCGGCACATGGATGTACATGATGCGCACGGTCTCGCCCTGCTGGTAGTCCGTGGGCGCATAGAGCAGCGCCCAGGGCAGCCCGATCGCGAACAGCAGCACGGTGGCCGCCGCAGTCCACGGCAGCAGGTCGCGGCAAAGCCGCATGAATCGCGCCGGATTGGCGAGTCGGTGCATCGGCGTGGACGTTCCCCGTACTTTATCTACCCTATTGTTTTAGGGTCGAATCCGCCCTTGGCAATGGCGAAGTTGCGCCAAAAATTTCCTATTCGAGGGCTTGACGCAGGGCGGCCGCAGCGGCGACGGGTGCCAGCGCCGCCGCGCCAAGCAGCATGGCGCCGAGTATCAGCAGGTGCGGACGCGGCGACAGGCCGGCCAGCGTCGCGTCGATGGCGGTGACGCCAAACACCAGAACCGGGATGAAAAGGGGCAGGACCAGCAGCGGCAACAGCACCCCGCCGCGGCGCGCGCCGAGCGTCAGCGCCGCCCCGATTCCGCCGATCAGGCTAAGCGCAGGTGTGCCTAGCAGCATCGCCAGCATCAGCGGCGGATAGGCGTCCGCCGGCAGGTTGAGCATCAGGCCGAGCAGCGGCGCCGCCAGCGTCAGCGGCAGGCCGGTGGTCAGCCAGTGGGCGGCGCATTTCGCCAGCACCGCCAGCTCCAGCGGCACCGGGGCCAGGGCCATCGCCTCCAGCGCGCCGTCCTCGTAATCAGCAAGGAAGATGCGTTCCAGCGACAGGGTCGCGGCAAGCAACGCGGTCACCCAGATGATCCCGGGCGCCGCGCCGGACAGGACATCCAGACGCGGCCCCAGGCCGAGCGGGAACAACGCCACAGTCAGCAGGAAGAAAACCACCACGGTGACCATGTCGCCGCGCCGCCGCCAGCCCAACAGCAGGTCGCGGCGCAGCAGGGCGGCGGCCGCGCTCATATCAGCGCCTCGGCGGCAACCGCGTGGGCGGCGATGTCGAGCGCCTTTGCGTCGGGCAAGGCGATGTCGCCGTGGGTGGTCACCACCGCGATGCCGCCCGCGGCCCGGTGCGCTGCCAGCGCCGCTTCCAGTTCCTTGATGCCGGCGGCGTCCAGCGCCGAGGTCGGTTCGTCGAGCAGCCACAAACCGGCGGGGCGGCAGAACAAACGTGCCAGCGCCAGCTTGCGCTTCTGGCCCGCTGAGAGCATGCGCCCTGGCAGGTCTGCCAGGGCGGCGAGGCCGAAGCGGCCAAGTGCGTCCGCCGCGCTGTCCGTGCTGCCGCCCAGCCGGCTCCAGAAGCGCAGGGTCTCCCGTACGCTGAGATCCGACTTCACCGCGTCGAGATGGCCGACATAGTGCAGCCCTTCGCGATGCGCGGCGGGGTCATCGGCGACTGCTGTGCCGTCGCGGTAGAGCGCGCCCTCGGCCGGCGCGATCAGGGTCGCCATCAGGCGCAGCAGGCTCGACTTGCCCGCCCCATTGGGGCCGGTCACCAGCAGGGCGTCGCCCGGCCCGAGCGCGAACGCGAGCCCGGCGAACACCGGCCGCCCGCCGCGCCAGCAGTGCAGCTCTTCTCCGCGAAATTCCGTCACCGGGTCCTGTCGCTCCCCGTGCCCCTCGCCCAACCGGGCCGCAGCATAGCCGATATCGCGGCTGACGGTCGCGCCGAAGCCCGCCCGGTCTGGACTTCGCCGCCGGAATATGGTGCAAACCCGGCACAGAAACGTTTCATGCCGCGGCCGCCGGCACCCCATCGGCCGGCTGCGGCTTTTCAATGACGCAATTGGGCTTGGAGGTTGCCGTGGCTTTGTCGGGTCAGGACTCGTTGAAGACGCGCCGCACGTTGGACGTGAACGGGCAGTCTTACGATTATTTCAGCATTCCCGCGGCGGCGGAGGCCGGCATTGACGGCGCCGACCGGCTGCCTGTCTCGCTCAAGTATCTGCTTGAGAACGTGCTGCGCTATGAGGATGGCGGCTCCACCACGGTGGACCACGCCAAGGCGTTCGCCGACTGGGTCGCCAACGGCGGCAAGTCGGACGCGGAAATCCCGTACCGCCCGGCCCGGGTGCTGATGCAGGACTTCACCGGCGTTCCGGGTGTTGCCGACCTGGCTGCGATGCGCGAGCAGATGAAGGCGATGGGCGGCGACCCAAACAAGATCAACCCGCTGTCGCCGGTCGATCTGGTGATCGACCACTCGGTGATGGTGGACGTCTACGGCTCCGCCGACGCCTTCAAGAAGAATGTCGAGATCGAGTACTCGCGCAACGGCGAGCGCTACGCCTTCATGCGCTGGGGCCAGAACGCATTCGACAACTTCCGTGTCGTGCCGCCGGGCACCGGTATCTGCCACCAGGTTAACCTGGAATATCTCTCCCAGGGCGCCTGGACCGGCGAGGAAGCCGGCAAGACCCTGGTCTACCCGGACACCTGCTTTGGCACCGACAGCCACACCACCATGGTCAACGGCCTGGGCGTCCTGGGCTGGGGCGTTGGCGGCATCGAGGCCGAGGCCGCCATGCTTGGTCAGCCGATCGCCATGCTGATCCCCGAGGTGGTCGGCTTTAAACTGACGGGCAAGCTGCCCGAGGGCACCACGGCGACCGACCTGGTGCTGACCATCGTGCAGATGCTGCGTCAGCTCGGCGTGGTCGGTAAGTTCGTCGAGTTCTACGGCCCGGGTCTCGCCGACCTGCCGCTGCCGGACCGGGCGACCATCGGCAACATGGCGCCGGAATACGGCGCCACCTGCGGCTTCTTCGCCGTCGATGACGCAGCGGTCGACTATCTCCGCCTGTCGGGCCGCGAGGATCAGCGCATCGCGCTGGCCGAAGAGTACGCCAAGGCCCAGGGCATGTGGCGCGACAGCAACAGCCCCGACCCGGTATTCACCGAGACCATGGAGCTGGACCTCGCGACCGTGGTGCCGACCATCTCCGGCCCGAAGCGGCCCCAGGACAAGATCGTGCTGACCGACGCCGCGCCGCAGTTTGCCAAGGACCTGAAGGACACCTTCGGCGTCGCCGACGGCGATGTGGAGGTGCCGGTCGAGGGCGCCGACTGGCCGATGAAGCATGGCCATGTGGCGATCGCCGCGATCACCAGCTGCACCAACACGTCCAATCCCTCGGTGATGCTGGCCGCCGGCCTGGTGGCGCGCAACGCGCGGGCCAAGGGCCTGTCGGTGAAGCCGTGGGTGAAGACCTCGCTGGCCCCGGGCTCCCAGGTGGTGACCGACTATCTTGAGAAGGCCGAGCTGCAGGACGACCTGGATGCGCTTGGCTTCCACCTGGTCGGCTACGGCTGCACCACCTGCATCGGCAACTCCGGCCCGCTTGACGAGCCGGTGGCCGACGCGGTCGAGAAGGGCGATCTGGTCGCCGCCGCGGTGCTGTCCGGCAACCGCAACTTCGAGGGCCGGGTGCATCCGCATGTGCGGGCGAACTACCTCGCCTCGCCGCCGCTGGTAGTGGCCTACGCGCTGGCCGGGTCGATGAATGTCGACCTGTTCAACGACCCGCTGGGCGAGGACCAGGACGGCAACCCGGTGTTCCTCAAGGACATCTGGCCGACCAACCAGGAAGTGGCCGACGCCGTCAGCCACTCCGTCACCCCGGAGATGTTCCGCGAGCGCTACGGCAACGTCTTCGAGGGCGACGCGTTCTGGAAGAGCATGGAGATTCCCGATTCCGACATCTATGAGTGGGATCCCACCAGCACCTATGTGAAGAAGCCGCCCTTCTTCGACAGCATGAAGCCCGAGCCGGAACCGGTGAGCGACATCATCGGCGCGCGGCCGCTGTGCCTGCTGGCCGACTCGATTACCACCGACCACATCTCGCCGGCCGGTTCGATCAAGGAGGACAGCCCAGCGGGGACTTACCTGACCGAGTACCAGGTGCGCCGCAACGAGTTCAATTCCTTCGGCTCACGACGCGGCAACCACGAGGTCATGGAGCGCGGCACCTTCGGCAACATTCGTCTGCGCAACGAAATGGTGCCGGGTGTCGAGGGCGGCTTTACCACGCACCAGCCGTCGGGCGAGCAGATGTCGATCTTCGACGCGTCCGCGCGCTACCAGAAGGAGGGTGTGCCCCTGGTCGTCATCGGCGGCAAGGAGTACGGCACCGGCTCGTCGCGCGACTGGGCGGCGAAGGGCACCAACATCCTCGGCATCAAGGTCGTGATCGTGGAGAGCTTCGAGCGCATCCACCGCTCCAACCTGGTCGGCATGGGCGTGCTGCCGCTGCAGTTCAAGGACGGCATGAACCGCAAGACGCTGAAGCTCGACGGCACCGAGACCTTCGACTTCGTCGGTCTGGCCGATGCCGAGCTGAAGCCGCGCCAGGATGTGACCTGCGTGATCCGCCGCGCCGACGGGTCGAGCGAGGAGATCACCCTGATGTCCCGCATCGATACCATCGACGAGGTCGCGTACTACAAGCACGGCGGCATCCTGCAGTACGTGCTGCGCGACATGATGGCCGCATAAAATCAGGCCACACGTCTGGTGGGAGACCGGACGAGGGCCCGGCTGCGCAAGCAGCCGGGCCCTCACGCGTTTGGGGGGCTGCTCACCCGCATGTGATCGGGGGTGATGCGGAATCGGCTGGTCTTTTGGAACAGCGCGGCGAACACTGGGCGCCATGAAACGCATCACGCTCCTGCTCGCCGCCCTGGCGGCCGCCGCCGCGCTCGCCGCGCCGCTTTCCGACGCGCGCGCCGAGGGCCTCGCAGTGGTCGAGCTGTACACGTCCCAGGGCTGCTCTTCCTGCCCGCCGGCGGACCGGCTGCTCGGTGAACTGGCAAAGCGCGACGACGTGCTGGCCCTGTCGTTCCATGTCGACTACTGGGACTACATCGGCTGGAAGGACCCCTTCGCCCTGCCCGAATCGACGACGCGGCAGCGCGCCTGGGCCCAGCGTTTCGGCGAGCGCTACGTCTATACCCCGGCGATGGTGGTGCACGGCCTGTCCCAGGTGGGCGGTGCGCGCCCGACCTGGGTGCGCCGGATGATCGAGACCGCCCATGGCGAGGCGATGCCCGCGCCGGTCAGCATTGCGCGCGCCGGCGATGGCGCCGAGATACGCTTCGGCGACGGCATGGTCGATGGACCGGCGGACGTCTACCTGGCGCTTTACGACAGCAGCCATACCACCGACATCCGCCGCGGTGAGAACGGCGGGCGCGCCCTGACCTACACCAACGTGGTGCGCGGCTGGCGCAAGATCGGCACCTGGGATGGCAAGGCCGGCACCATCGCGGTGTCCGCCGAGGCGATGGCCGGCGGCGAGCATTGCGCCGTCATCGTCCAGGCGGCCGGGCACCAGCGCATCATCGGCGCGGCCCGTCTCGCCCCCTAAGCGCGGATCTTCCTTAAGCGCCTAGCGCGCGCTGCATCACTGCCGACAGCCGGGTTGCGAAGGCCGCCGGGTCGGGCAGGGTTTCGCCCTCGACAATGCGCGCCTGGTCGAGCAGCACCTGGGCTGCTTCCTCCAGCACCGGATCGGACGGCGAGGCCTCCGCGGTTTCCGCCAGCTTGCGGATCAGCGGGTGGCCGGCATTGATCTCCAGTACGCGGGGCAGGATCGCGTCGAACTGGCCCTGCTGGCGCAGGGTGCGCTCCAGCCGCATGTCCAGATCGCCTTCCTCGGCCACCAGGCAGACCGCGCTTTCGGTCAGCCGCGACGAGGTGCGTACGTCGCGTACCGCGGTCCCCAGGGCGGACTTGAAGGCGGCGACCAGAAGGTCGGTGCCGGCGCCGTCGCTCTCATCCTTCTCGCTATCCTTGTCTGTCGCCTCATCCGTGTCCTTGGCGGCGATCTTGTCGAGGTCTGCGCCGCCCCGGGTCGCCGACTTGAAGGGCTTGCCCTCGAAGTCGCCGATGCGCTCGGACCAGAACGGGTCGATCGGGTCGGTCAGCAACAGAACCTCGACGCCCTTGGCGGCAAAGCCTTCGAGCTGCGGGCTCTTGCGCAGGGCATCCGGGTCGTCACCGGTGATGTAGAAGATCGACTCCTGGCCCTCGGGCATGCGTGCCACATAGTCCGACAGGGAGGTCAGGTCCTCGCCGGCGGTGGAGCGGAAGCGGCAGACCCCGAACAGGTCGGTGGCCTTGTCCGGCTGCTCGTAAAGGCCTTCCTTGAGCACCGGGCCGAAGGCGTCCCAGAAGGCGGTATAGGCTTCCGGGTCCTTCTCCGCCTTCTTCTTGAGCTCGCTCAGCACACGGCGCACCACCCCGTCGCTGACCCGCTTCAGGATCGCGTTGTGCTGCAGGGTCTCGCGGCTGATGTTGAGCGGCAGGTCCTCCGAATCGACCACACCGCGCAGGAAGCGCAGCCAGGCCGGCACCAGGTCCGGGCAGTCGTCGGTGATGAAGACGCGGCGCACATACAGCTTGATGCCGTGCTTGCGCGCCGGATCGTACAGGTCGAAGGGCCGCATGGTCGGCACGAACAGCAGCGCGCCGTACTCGATCTTGCCCTCCGCCTTCCAGTGCAAGGTCAGCCAGGGTTCGTCATGGACGTGGCCGACATGGTGATAGAACTCTGTGTATTGCTCGTCGCTGATCTCGCGCTTCGGGCGCTGCCACAGGGCCTGGGCGGCGTTGACAGTGGTCTCCTCGCCGTCCTGCTCCATCAGGATCGGCAGGGCGATATGGTCGGAGTAGCGCTTGACCACCTCGCGCAGCCGCGCCGGGTCGGCGAATTCCTTGGCGTCCTTGCGCAGGGTCAACGTGATGGTGGTGCCGCGGCCCTCGCGTTCCGCCGGCTCGATGGCGTATTCGCCGGTGCCGTCAGACGACCAGCTCCAGGCTTCGTCGGTGCCGGCCTTGCGGCTGATCACCTCGACTTTTTCAGCGACCATGAAGGCGGAATAGAAGCCGACGCCGAAGCGGCCAATCAGCGACGGTGCCGCGTCGCCCTTGGCCTTTTCCTTTGCCGCCTCGGCCTGTTCGGCGAGCGCATCGGCGAAGGCCGCGGTGCCGGAGCGCGCAATGGTGCCGAGATTCTCGATCAGCTCGCCACGGTCCATGCCGCTGCCATTGTCCTCGATGATCACCCGGCGCGGCCGCTCGGCCACCGACAGGCGGATGCGGAAGTCCGGATCGCCCTCGGTCAGCGCCGGTTCGGTCAGCGCCGCGTAGCGCAACCGGTCACAGGCATCGGAGGCATTGGAGATCAGCTCGCGCAGGAAGATTTCCTTGTGCGCGTAAAGCGAGTTGATGACGATATCGAGCAGGCGGGAGACCTCGGTCTCGAAGCGCCGGGTCTCCTTGCCCGCGGGGCTATCTGCCTTGGCATCGGTCATGGCGATTGCAGTCCCTTGCACGTCTAAGGGGGCGGGAAATTTTCGAATGATGCGCTATATGTGACGATGCCGTGTCGGACGCAAGATGGCGCCGCCACGAACGAACCCGAGACGACGGAGAATCCATGTCCAGCCTGTTGCGAAGCCTGTTTCGCCCTTTCACCCGTATCGCCGCCGCTGCCGTGGCGCTGTTCGGCCTCAACACCGCGGTCGCGCCGGAGCCTGCTGTGGCCCAGGCCAGCCCCGCCAACCTGGTGCTGGAACTGGACACCGGCCGGGTTGTCATCCGTACCCGCCCGGATTTAGCGCCGAATCATGTGGCGCGGATCATCGAACTGGCCGAGCAGGGCTTCTATGACGGGGTGATATTCCACCGGGTCATCGAGGGCTTCATGGCCCAGACCGGCGATCCCACGGGCACCGGCACCGGCGGGTCGGGCAAGAAGCTGAAGGCCGAATTCACCGGCACCTCGTTCGAGCGTGGCACTGTCGGCATGGCCCGCGCCCAGTCGCCCGACAGCGGCGACAGCCAGTTCTTCATCATGTTCGCCGCCGGCCCCTTCCTGAACGGCCAGTACACGGTCTGGGGTGAAGTGGTCGAAGGCATGGATGCGGTCGATAAGGTTGCCCGCGGCGAGCCGCCGCGCAGCCCCAGCCGCATTGTCCGCATGCGGGTAGAGAACTAGAGCAGGCCGCGGTTCGCGGCCACGGCAGGGAGGAGGACCACGATATGCAAATTCCCGCCACCGTTACCTTCCACGAGGTTGAGCATTCCGATGCGGTCGAGGCGCGCATCCGCGAGCGCATCGCCAAGCTGGAGAAGTACGACAACCGCATGACCCGATGCGACGTGACCGTCGACAGCGTCCACCATCACGCGGTGAAGAAGCACATCTACCGGGTACGCATCGATATCACCGTGCCGGGCACGGAGATCGCCGTCAGCCATGATCCCAAGGACCCCCACACCCATGAGGACATCTATCTGGCGGTCCGCGACTCCTTTGATATCGCCGAGCGGCGGGTGAAGGATCACAAGGCGCGCCGGCGCGGCGACTGACCCCATGGCCGACCGGCGCGCGCGGCTGGTCGCGGATATCGCGCGGTGGCTCGACGATCCGCGCGGGCCTTTGCACGCGGCGCTGCCCGAGGGTGGCATCGGCCCACGGGTGCGCCAGGCGATGCTGGATGTGGCCCGCGAACGCTTCGTGCGCCCGGACAACCGCGCCGACGCCTACCGCGACAGTCCGCTGCCTATCGGGCACGGCCAGACCATCTCCCAGCCGCTGATCGTGGCCGTGATGACCGCGCTGCTTGACCCCGCGCCCGATGCGCGGGTGCTGGAGGTCGGCACCGGGTCGGGCTACCAGGCCGCGGTGTTGTCGCGCCTTGTAGCCCATGTCGACAGCATCGAGACGGTACCGGAGCTCGCCGAAGGCGCGCGGACCGCGCTGGCGGCCGACGGCTGCGGCAATGTCGCGGTGCATGATGCCGACGGCGCGCGCGGATGGCCGGCGGGCGCGCCGTACGACCGCATCATCGTTACCTGCGCGGCGCGGCGCTTGCCGCCGGCCCTGGTCGAGCAGCTGGTGCCGGGCGGGCGCATGGTGATCCCGGTCGACGATCCCGGGGCCCCGGCGCTCGGCGCGCAGACCCTTGCCCTGGTGACCAAGGACACCGCCGGCACGGTCGCCCGCCAGGACCTGCTGCCCGTCGCCTTCGTGCCCCTGGTGACCCTAGACGATGTATGAAGGACGCCCGCTGGATACTGGATGTAGAAAATGAGTCACAGATCGACTCTTGTGCCAGCGGGTCGGTTCACGGCATGATCCTGCCCATGCAGGCAGGCGCTGCTCCGCCGGAACTGCGGGCGGTACTCGGGCCCACCAATACGGGCAAGACCCGTCTCGCCATCGACCGCATGCTCGGTCATGCCTCTGGCATGATCGGCTTTCCCCTTCGCCTGCTGGCCCGCGAGAATTACGAACGCATCGTCCGCCTGAAAGGGCCGGGCCGCGTTGCCCTGATCACCGGCGAGGAGAAGATCGTCCCGCCGAACCCGTCCTATTTCGTCTGCACCGTCGAGGCGATGCCGCTGGATGTTGCGGTCGACTTCCTCGCCATCGACGAGATCCAGCTGTGCGGCGACCCGGAGCGCGGTCATGTCTTCACCGACCGGCTGCTGCATGCGCGCGGCCGGCTGGAAACCCTGTTCCTCGGCGCGGAGACGATTCGCCCGCTGCTACAGCGCCTGGTGCCCGAGGCGCGCATCGAGCGACGCCCGCGCTTCTCAGCGCTGACCTACAGCGGCCCGCGTAAGCTGACCCGGCTGCCGCCGCGCAGCGCAGTGGTCGCCTTCTCTGCCGCTGAGGTCTATGAGACCGCCGAGATGATCCGCCGCCACAAGGGCGGCGCCGCGGTGGTGATGGGGGGCCTGAGCCCCCGCACCCGCAACGCCCAGGTGGCGCTGTTCCAGGACGGCGACGTCGACTATCTGGTCGCCACCGACGCCATCGGCATGGGCCTGAACATGGATATCGACCATGTCGCCTTCGCCGGTCTGACCAAGTTCGACGGCCACCGCCACCGGCCGCTGCGCGCCGCCGAGCTGGCGCAGATCGCCGGGCGCGCCGGGCGCTACACCAACGACGGCACCTTCGGCACCGCGCTGCACGTCGGCCCGATTGACCCGGCGATCGCCGAAGCGGTCGAGAACCACCGCTTCCAGCCGCTGCGCGGCCTGAAATGGCGCAGCCGCGACCTCGATTTCGGGTCGCTGGACGGCCTGTTACACAGCCTGCGCCGCCCGTCCGGCGTGCCGGGCCTGGAGCGGTCGCGCGACGCCGATGACGTACTGGCGCTGGCGGCGCTGGCGCGCAACGAGGACATCCGCCGCCGCGCCGCGGGCCCGCAGGCGATTTCCCTGTTGTGGGAAGTTTGCCGCATCCCCGATTTCCGCAAGCTGATGAGTGACAGCCACGCCAGCCTGCTGGCGCGGGTCTACCGCTTCCTGTCGGGGCCGGAGGAGCGCCTGCCCGCCGACTGGATCGGCCGCCAGGTCTCGCGGCTCGACCGCACCTGCGGCGACATCCATACGCTCACCTGGCGCATCGCCAACATCCGGGTCTGGACCTACATCGCCAACCGGCCCGACTGGGTCGACGATCCGGCGGAACTACAGGGCCGCACCCGCGCCATCGAAGACCGCCTGTCGGACGCCCTGCATGAAGGGCTGACCCAGCGTTTCGTCGACCGGCGCACCACGGTGCTCAAGCGCCGCATGCGGGAGGACCGCCCGCTGCTGTCGGCGGTCAAGCCGGACGGCGCGGTGATCGTCGAGGGCGAACCGGTCGGGCGGCTCGACGGCTTCATCTTCTCCGGCGACCTGGACGGCGCGGCGGATGACGGCCGCGCCATTGCGGCAGCCGCTCAGCGCGCCCTGCGCGGCGAGATCGACCGCCGGATCCTGGCCCTGGAAGCCGACGGCGACGATGCTTTCGACCTCGATGCCGGCGGCCGGCTGCTGTGGCGCGGCGCACCGGTGGCGCGGCTGCTCGGCGACCGCGATGCGCTGGCGCCGCGGGTCAAGCCGCTCTCGAGCAGCCTGCTTGACGGGGCGCGCAGCGAACGGCTTCGGGTGCGCCTCGCGGCCTGGGTGGAGGCCCATCTGCGCCGGGTGTTCGCGCCGCTCTACCGGGCGCTGGCCGCGGACCTCAAGGGCCCGTCGCGCGGTGTCGTCTACCACCTGCGCCAGGGACTTGGGACGGCGCGGCGCGAAGGGCCGCTCGCCGAGTTGATGCACAGTCTCGATCAGCGTCAGCGCGCCAAGCTTCGCAGTCTGGGCGTGCGGTTTGGCGAACATGATGTGTTCTTCCCGTCGCTGCTCAAGCCGCGGGTCACCGCCCTGCGCGCGCGGCTGTGCGCCTTGCATGCACGGCTCGATGCGCCGCCGCCGATGCCGCCCGAGGGGCAACCCTCGGCGCCGGTGGACCGCGCCACCTGCGCCACGCTGCTGTCCAGCGTCGGCCACCGGCGGCTCGGCGGGCGCATGGTGCGCGTCGACATCGTCGAGAAGATTGCCCGCGAGGCGCGCCGCGCCGCGCGCCGCGGCAGTGCCGACCCCGCCCGGCTCGCCGGCATGGCCGGCTGTGGCGGCGGCGAATTGGCGGCGATGCTGCGCGACCTTGGCTACCGGGTCGCCGAGGCCGACGCCGGCGTCCTGGCGCTGCGTCCCACACGCCGTAAATCCCGCAAGACTCGCAACCCCGCCGCGCCCGCGCGCCGGCGGCCCGCCACTGACTCTCCCTTTGCCCAACTCAAGGATCTGGTGCCCGCCAAGTGACAAAACACACCCGTCATCTGCCCGTCGATCCCCAGTCCAACCTGTCCACCGAGACGGACGCCGCAGATACCCAGCGCCTTGACCGCTGGCTCTGGGTCGCGCGCTTCTTCCGCTCGCGCAGTGCCGCGACACGGCTGTGCGCTGGCGCCGGCGTCAGGGTGAACCGGCGCAAGGTGCAGAAGCCCGCGCACAGCCTGCGCATCGGTGACGTGTTGACCTTTCCCCAGGGCGGGGTGATCCGGGTGGTCCGGGTGCTGGGGCTGGCGCCCAAGCGCGGCGCCTATGCCGAGGCACGGCTGCTATATGAGGACCTCGGCGTCAGCGCTGCCGGCGCCGACTAGCGCTCACTAACCCAGGGGCACCTGGCGCGGCCCGCGGATGCGGGCGCGCTGCAAGCCCGGTCGCAGCACCACGATCAGGTTATTGGCCGGCATTTCGATGGTGCCGCTCAGGCTGAGACCATGCTCGGCGGCGGTGGCCGCCACGGCGTCCAGATCACGGACCCCCCATTCCGGATCCTGCGCCCGCAGCGCCGCGTCGAACTGCGCGTTGGACGGTGCGGTATGCGCCCCGCCGCGCATGAACGGCCCGTAGAGCAGCAGCATCCCGCCGACACTGAGGCCCCGCGCGGCGCCCATTAACAGCCCCTCGGCGACCGCCCAGGGGGCAATATGGATGACATTGGCGCAGTAGATCACGTCGGCCTGGGCGGGCGGCCAGCCGGTCTCGCGCGCATCGATTCGCAGCGGCATGCGCAGGTTGGCCAAACCCAGCGGCTCGGCATGGGCGTTGATGCTGGCGATGGCGTCTGGGTCCGGGTCACTCGGCTGCCAGATCAGCGACGGGAAGGCAGCAGCGAAGTGGGTGACATGCTCGCCCGTCCCGCTGCCGATCTCCAGCACCAGCCCGTGCGGCGGCAGCAGGCCTGCGAGCGCATCGCGAATGGCGTCGCGGTTGCGCAGGGCGGCGGGGCTGGAAAGGGCAGCGGGGTCGGTCATCGCGGGCCGCACACTAGCACGCGCTGCCGCGTTTGACCGTTGCCGGACACGGCGCCGGATGCTAGGTCCTCGCCATGCTCAATCGTATCCGTGGACTCTTCTTCGAGCGCGACGGCGCGGCCGCCGGTGGCGGCGCCCATGCGGTCGACGAAGTACAGCTCGCCGCCGCCGCCCTGCTGGTCGAAATCGCCATGCTGGACGGTCATTTCACCGGGGATGAACGCGACCGCATCGAAGCGCAGTTGCGCGGCCGCTTCGGCCTGGCCGACGACGAACTCGCCCTGCTGGTCGAGAAGGCAGAGGACGAGGTCCGCCATGCCGCTGAACTGCATGGCTTTACCCGCAAGGTGAAGGACGCCTTCACCCCCGAGGAACGCGAGGAAGTGGTCGAGATGCTGTGGCAGGTGGTCTATGCCGACGGCACTGCCCACGCCTATGAGTCCAACCTGGTGCGCCGTATTTGCGGGCTGATCTACGTACCCGACCGGCAATCGGGTAAGGCGCGCAAGCGCGCCCTGGCGGCGCTCGGGTTGCCCGCCGACACCCCTTGAGGGCGCGCCCCCTGTTATTTCCGTAAGAAAACTGCTATATTCTGCGGTGCGGAGAAAGCGCGACAGCGTGGCCCCGCGCCTCAACGAAGGCGACCGTCACGCGCGGCGCCATCCCTGGGCTTAGGCCCGCGGGGATGTCCGCCCCTCATCGACGCATTCGCCACACGCGGCCCGTCGGGTCGGGCCGTTGGCGCCTTGCGTTGGCCGGTATCTTAGCCGGCAATCAGGCGTCCTTGGGGCAACAGCTTAGGCGCAGTCCGGTGGTAGGGGCTGCGCCGGCAACGACAACATGAGCGGCAGAGGGTGCGTTATGCCAGCAGTGCAGAAGAATTTCAGCGAAGGTGACTTCGTCGTCTATCCGACCCACGGGGTCGGCAAGGTGATGGGCATCGAGAGCCGCGAGGTCGCGGGCGACAAGCTCGACCTTTTCGTCATCAACTTCGACCAGAGTCGCATGACCCTGCGGGTTCCTGTCGCCAAGGCGAAAGCGTCCGGCCTGCGCAAGCTCAGCTCGCGCAAGGTGATGGATTCGGTGATCACTACCCTGAAGGGCCGCGCGCGCATCAAGCGCACAATGTGGAGCCGCCGCGCCCAGGAGTATGAGGCCAAGATCAACTCCGGCGACCCGGTTTCCATCGCTGAGGTGGTGCGGGACCTGCACCGCCGCGCCGGCCAGCCTGAGCAGTCCTTCTCGGAACGCCAAATCTACGAGCAGGCGCTCGACCGCCTGGCCTGCGAGCTGGCCGCAATCGAGCGGATCGACAAGGACAAGGCCAACGAGAAGCTGGCGACAGTTCTCAAGGCCGACTGAATAAGGCGATAATACAAGGGCCGCGGCGGAGACGCCGCGGCCCTTTTCCATGCCGGGACCGTCCGCCGACCGATGCCCGACCAGGACCGCTTCGCCACCCTCTACAAGCCCGAACGAATCTGGGCGATCGCCGCCGTTCACGGCGAGCGCGACCGGCTGGCCGCGATCCACGGCCGGTTGGAGGGCGCCGTACGCCGCGGTGACCGCATCGTCTATCTCGGCAATCTGCTGGGCCGCGGCCCCGCGGTCGCCGACACGGTGCAGGAGGCGCTGCTCTTCCGCCGCGCGGTGCTGGCGCGCCCCGGTATGGACCCCGCCGATGTGGTCTTCCTACGCGGCGCGCAGGAGGAGATGTGGCAAAAGCTGCTGCAGGTCCACTTCGCGCAGAACCCCGCCGATGTGATCGAGTGGATGATCGGCCAGGGCATCGGCGAGACCCTGCGCGCCTATGGTGGCGACCCGGAAGCGGGCCTCGCGGCGGCCCGCGAGGGGACGGTAGCCTTGTCGCGCTGGACCGGGGCGCTCCGAGACGGTCTGCGCGCACATCCGGGCCACGACCGCTACATGGCCGAGGTGCGCCGTGCCGCAGTGAGCGACGACGGTGCGGTGCTGCTGGTGCATGCCGGCGTCGACCCACGCCGCCCGCTGGACGCCCAGCGCGATAGCTTTTGGTGGGGCGCGCCGGGTTTCACGGAGATGTCTGAACCCTTTGCCGGCTTCCGCCGGGTGGTGCGCGGCTATGACCCGCGCCATAGCGGCCTCGTCGAAACCCCGGTGGCGATCAGCATGGATGCGGGCTGCGGCTTCGGGGGTGGGCTGCTGTGCGTCTGCCTGCTGCCCGACGGCAGCATCGCGGAGGTGATCGAGGCCTGAGGCCGGCGGCCTACTGGCTGACGATCTTGTAGAGGCGCCCTGCCTTCAGGCCCTCGTCTGGCCCCAGCCCGTTAATCGCCCGGAACCAGGCGTTGGGCAGTTTTTCGACCTGCATCCGTCCGGCAAGCTTCGTCACCGTGTCGCCCGGTTCCGCCAGGACAAGGCGGATGCGCCGCGGCTGGTAACGTGCCGCTTCCTCCGCGCCCAGCCGGGCGAAACTGTAAGTGGTGCGCCGGAACGGCACCGACAGATCGGGGGTCTGCGCCGGCGGGCTGAAGAAGCTGAATCGATAGACCCGCCGTTCGCTGTAGCGGATCGCGACGAGGCGCAGGTCCATGTCGCCGCGGCTGGTGCTGATCCGGGTTGCCCCGGTGGCCGCCGGCATGCCGTTGACCTCGATTGCCTCGACATTGCGCAGGGCGAGCTTCGCGCCCCAGCCGTCACGCAGATACGTGACCAGGTCGTCTTGCACCGCGCCGCGCGCAGCATCGAACTGGATCTGCGCGCCGCCCCGCGAGACCGCGACCACCTTGGACGGCGTATTGATCAGCCGGAAGCCGTCCGGTGCCTGGAAGCGGAATCCGAGGGTGGGATGGATGAAGCGGGTGCCGCGCACAAAGCCCTGGGCCGGATCGTCACCCCAGATCAGCCCGTCAATGGCCGCGAGGTAGGCGCCCTCGTTGATCGCCGCGCCGGCGACCGGGCCATCGCCTGCCGCGATCGCCTGCTGGACCCGCGCGGCGGTCCGGGGATGGGTGGCGAGAAAGTCCTGCCCGCCACTGTTGCTGTCGCGCCCTGCTTCCTGTGCCTTCAGGGCGCCATAGGTTTGCATCTTGCGCAGGAAGGTGGCCATCGCCTGGGTGTCGTAGCCGGTGCGCCGCAGGTAGCGCACGCCAAGGCCGTCGGCCTGGAACTCCTGGTCGCGGGAATAGGCGGCGAGGTAGAGCTCCGAGCCGGTTTGGGCGATCTGGCCGACCCCGGGCACGTTGAGCACGCTGCCGATGATCGCCGCGCCAAGCCCGAGGCCCACCGCCTGGCTGTAGCGCTGCGCCGTGTGCCGCGCGGTGACATGGCCGATCTCATGGCCGAGCACGCCGGCGAGCTCCGCCTCGTTCTCCGCCAGCGCGACCAGCCCGCGCATCACGTAAATGTAGCCGCCGGGAAGGGCCAGCGCGTTGACCCCCGGATCGTTGAGCACCGTGAAAGTCCATTTCAGGTTCGGCAGCTCGGACTGTGCTGCCAGCCGCTGCCCGATACGATCAACATAGGCGGCGAGTTGCGGGTCATTCACCGCGCCGCCGAACTCGCGTAGGATTTTCGGATGCTCCTCGCGCCCAACCTGGATCTCCTGGTCGGGGCTCATGAAGGCGGTGAAGCTCTGCTCGCCGGTGGCGGGGTTGGTGCTGCATCCGGCGAGCGACAGGGCCGTGGCCAGCAGGACAGGCAGGGCGGCGGCGCGCCGCCATCGGGTCTTGGTCTTCGCCTGCATTACCGTATCCGCCCTCGCTCCAGTGCGGGTCATGATAGGTGCGCGCCGACGCGGCTGCCAAGCGCGCCAGCCTTGATATGGGCAAAAATGCGGGCAAAAATGCGGACAACCTCGCAAGCCCCGGATTTCCATGCCCTACACCGCCCAGCAGCGCCTCGAATACCTCCAAATGATCGACCGGGTCGGCCAGGTCTGGATGGACCTGTTCGATAACGATCCGGCGTTCTATTCGGCGGTTTACTGGGACTTGCTGACCGAGCTGTGGCGCGCCGGCGGCCCGGTGCGCAAGACCGACGCATTGCGCCTGATGCGCGCGATCCGCAGCCCCCATACTGCGGGCAAGTATCTCGACGAGGCGGTCCGCCGGGGCGTGGTCGAGGAATGGGACAACCCGGAGGACCAGCGCTCGCGCCTGGTGGCGCTGAGCCCGGCGGCCCGGGCCAAGCTCGACAGTTTCCTTGACGCTGCCGCCGGCGAGGTGCAGCTCGCTGCCAAGCTAATCAGCGAGAAGGGGCGCCAGGCCGCGGCCGGTTAGGCGGCGGCCCGTCAAGCCATTCGATCTGTTCTGGATGGGTGGCACGGATCACCGGCCCGTTGCGCCGCTGCAACCAGCCGCGTACCCGCACCTGACGGCCCGCCATGTCGGCCAGCCTGTAACCGGCCGCCGCGAACGCCGCCCAGTCCTTCGCCGTGATCGAGATGGTGAAGTCGCGCCGCCAGTCATCACCGAAATTCAGGTAGCGCCAGCCCCGCACATTGTCGGCCGCCCGCACCCGGCCCTCGACGAGCTGGAAGCTGCCCGACATGCGGTTCAGCGGGTCGGGATCGGCGCGGCGTACCGCGTACCATTCCAGCCGCCAGATGCCTCGCCGCGCCGCGCGCGCCGCGCGCTCCAGCGCCAGCATCTCGGCCATCAAGGCGCGGTTGTCGGCAAAGCTGTAGACCCGCGCCATCCCGGCGGCAAGCAGCGCGCCCTGCACCCAGACCCCGTCGGCGTCAGCCAGGTGGGCCAGCCTGCGGCCGTGGCGGTCTACCGGCGCACCGCCATGATGCAGGGTCAGGCGCCGGCCTACCGCCAGGCGCGTCAACAAGTCGCGGGATTCATCGGCCAGCGGCCACTTCTTCACCCGCTCGCGGCCCAGGGGCAGCTTCGGCGCCTGGATGCCGACCAGCCGCACCTGCACCCCATCCTCCAGGATCAGGGTGTCACCATCGACCACCTCCACCGCCACCCCGGCGCCGCCGTCCGTCAGGCCGTCGCGCGGCAGCGGGGGCAGGGTGTTGGCGGCCGCGGTCGCGGCGGCCGTCCACAGGGTGGCGGCAATGAGCAGGGCGCGGCAGATCATGGCGCCAGTGTCCGGCGCGGAGGCCGGGCTTTGCAACCGTTGGTGCTTTGCGGAACAATCGGCCCGTGATGTCCGAATTGCCGCGTTACCTGTTTCCCGCGATCGAGCCCAGCGCCACCGGCATGCTGGCGCTCGACGGGCTGCATGCAATGTATTGGGAGGAGTGCGGCAACCCGAACGGCCTGCCCGTGGTGTTCCTGCATGGCGGGCCCGGCGCCGGTGCGTCGCCGATTCACCGCCGCTTTTTCCATCCGGATCACTACCGCATCCTGGTCTATGACCAGCGCGGTGCCGGTCGATCGCTGCCGCTGGGCGCACTGGAGCGCAACACCACCGCCGACCTGATCGCCGACCTGGAACGGCTGCGCGAGCATCGCGGCATCGAGCGCTGGCTGGTTTTCGGCGGCTCCTGGGGGTCGACCCTGGCACTGGCCTACGCCCAGGCCCACCCGGCGCGCTGCGCCGGGCTGATCCTGCGCGGCATCTTCCTGTCCCGGCGCAGCGAGATCGACTGGTTCCTCTACGGCATGGGCCAGTTCTTCCCGGAGGCCCACGCCGCGTTCGCCGGGTTCCTCGCGCCCCATGAACGGGGCGACCTGCTGGCCGCCTACTATCGCCGGCTGACCGACCCGGACCCGGCGGTGCATCTGCCGGCCGCGCTGGCCTGGAGCCGCTACGAGGGCAGCTGTTCGACGCTGATGCCAAACCCGGACACCGTGGCGGTGTTCGGTGAGGAGCGCACCGCGCTCGGCCTCGCGCGCATTGAGGCCCACTACTTCATGCATGGCAGTTTCATGGCCGACGGGGCGCTGCTCGACGGCATCGGCGCGGTGCGCGACGTGCCCGCGACGATCGTGCAGGGCCGCTACGACATGGTCTGTCCCATGCGCACCGCCGACGACCTGCACCGGGCCTGGCCCGAGGCAGACTATCAGGTGATCCCCGACGCCGGCCATTCGGCGCTGGAGCCCGGCGTCTGCGAGGCGCTGATCAGTGCCACCGAACGGTTCCGCGCCGAAAGCCCGGACGCCGCGGCCTAGCTGGCGGCAGCACCACTGCGCCCGGCCTCGTCCTGCGGCATTTCACCATCAAGCGGCACCAGATCGGACAGCGCCGCCACATCGCACAGTTCCGCATAATGGGGCGTGTTGAGCGCAATCAGCCCATCATCGCGCAGGCGGCTGAAGTTCCGGCTCACCGTCTCCGCGTTCAGACCGAGATAATCGGCGATGTCCTGGCGGCTCATCGCCAGCGGCACCAGCAGTCCGTCCGTGAGCGGCTTGCCGAGGCGGCGCGCGACATCCAGCAGGAAGCGGGCGAGACGCTCCCGCGCGGTTAGCCGGCCCAGCATTACCAGCCGGCGGGTCAGCTCCGCCGCGCGCGCCCGGTCGTCGGCGATGGTGAGCCTGGCCAGTGCATCGCCGCCATCGTTGCTCAGCACCGTGACCCGGCACAGCCGGGTCTGGACCAGCGCCTCTGCGCCGCAGGGCAAGTCCGCCGCCCCCGACGGCGGTGACAGCATTTCTCCCGGATAGACGAAGGCGAGAACCTGGCGGCGGCCGTCGGGCAGCACGCAATCCAGCATCACTGCGCCGAACACCACCAGCCAGACCGTGTTGTCGCCGGCGTTCTCGACCGGCAGGGGCGCGCCCCGTTCCAGCACGACCTCGTGGCGTGCGATCCCCGCGCAAATTGCCGGATCCTCGAGCACGCTGGCGCGAAATCCACAGCGCGGCAGGCCACATTCGTCGCAGGCTTGGTCGTCCTGATCCGGCATCTCCTCCCCCCGTCGAGCCGGTTCTGACACAAGGCAGGATAATCGTTGCCTGCCGCGCTGTCCGCCGCGTTGATGCAGATCAAGCCCGCGCTGCGCGGGATAATTCCGGTCAGCCGAAAAATCGCTTCCGTCTGACCTAGGTCAGGGCGGGGTGGCCAGGGCCGCGTCATCGTGTCAGGGCCGTCGGGAAAGGTGCGCCTGTTCAATGCGCCTGCACGGCGGCCAGGTTCTGGGGGGACCGAACGATGATGCGCAAGACTTTCTGGATCGCCGCCGCGCTGCTGCTGACCATGAACGCCGCGCCCGCAGGGGCCGCGTTCGATACGGTCTCGTCCCAGCGCGCAAATACCCTGGGCTGCCAGTCCTGCCATGAGGGGATTGAGCGGTTTTCCGACGGCGACATGCAGGAAACCATCGAGAGCATCGGCGCGGAGCTGGGCGATCCCGGCGGCTGCGTCGTTTGCCACGGCGGCGACCCCAAGGCCACCACAAAGGACGCCGCCCACAAGGGTGCGCCCAAGGACATCACCGAGGGCGGTGGCCCCCACACCTTCTATCCGGATCCGGGCAGCGTCTGGATCGCCGACAAGGCCTGCGGCCAGTGCCATGACGGCTATGCGGAGCGGCTGAAGAAGTCGCTGATGAACACCGAGGCCGGCAAGTTGCAGGGCAACCTGTGGTCCTGGGGCGTGCAGCAGGACATGAAGGTGGTCTGGGGCAACTACGACCTAGTCGATGAGGACGGACCGGTCCCCGCCGTGGGTACCGAGGCCTACAGGGAATACATGACCGCCTTCGTCGAAGCGCATCCCGACCAGATGCCGAGCGAGATGAAGCAGGTCCCCGAGGTCGATGTGAACGCGATCTCCGAGCATCCCAACCTCGCCGGCATCACCTATTCGCGCCAGCAGTGCCAGCGCTGCCACGTTGGCGTGACCGGGCGTGAGAAGCGCGGCGACTTCCGCGGCACCGGCTGTTCGTCCTGCCATGTGCCCTATTCCAACGAGGGCCTGTATGAAGGCGGCGACCCCACGGTGACCAAGGAGCAGCCGGGCAAGCTGCTGGTCCACCGCATGCAGGGCACGCGCAAGAGCAAGGTCACCGTGCACGACACGGAGTATTCCGGCGTGCCGTCCGAGAGCTGCAACTCCTGCCATAACCGGGGCAAGCGCATCGGCGTCAGCTACCAGGGCATCATGGAGTTCCCCTACGGCAGCCCGTACAACGAGAAGGGCGGCAAGCAGCCCAAGCTGCACACCAAGAACTACGTCTTCATCAAGGACGACCTGCACCACCAGCAGGCCAGCCGGCCGGGCAACCCGCGCGGCGGCATGCTGTGCCAGGACTGCCACACCTCCATCGACATGCATGGCGACGGCAACCTGCCGGGCACCACGCTGGCCCAGGTCGAGATCGAGTGCGAGGACTGCCACGGCACGGTCAGCAAGTATCCGTGGGAGCTGCCGCTCGGCCATGGCGAAGAACACGACAACCCGCTGCCCGACAAGGCCCGCGGCCTGACCGACGAGCTGCCTGACTTCATGCTGTTCGCTACGGTCTATGAGCCCGAGGACGGTTACCTGCTGTCCGCGCGCGGCAACCCGCTGGGCAACGTGGTCAAGAAGGGCAAGCGCGTGATCATGCACTCGGCCTCTGGCCTCGACTTCGAGGTGCCGGTGCTCAAGCAGCTCGCCGTCGACAACGACTGGAAGAACATCAACGCCCTGGTCGCCATGTCGAGCGTCGAGAAGCATATGGAGAGCATGGAGTGCTACGCCTGCCACGCCGACTGGGCGCCGCAGTGCTACGGCTGCCATATCACCGTCGACTACTCCAAGGGCAAGACCGACATCGACTGGATCAAGAACGCCAATGCCCGCGGCGAGGACGGTCTGACGCCCGATAACGATCTGGGCACCAACGGCCTGAAGAGCGCGGGCAAGGTGTCGGAGACCCGCTCCTACCTGCGCTGGGAGGAGCCGACCCTGGGCATCAACGGCGAGGGCCGCGTCAGCCCGATGATGCCGGGCTGCCAGGTCATCACCACGGTGATCGACAAGGACGGCAATACGGTGGTCCACAACGAGACCTGGATGACGCCGGAAGGCAAGGGCCTCGACCATGCCGCCGTGCAGCCGCACACCGCCGGGCGCCAAGCGCGCAGCTGCGAAAGCTGCCATAACAACCCCAAGGCGCTGGGTTATGGCATCTCCGACGGGCGCTTCATGCAGGGCTACGAGAACGGCTTCGTGGTCGACCTGGAAACCGCCCAGGGCAAGACGATCCCGAAGAACACCCAGTTCCAGTCCCAGCCGGTGCCGTCGCTGGACCACGACCTGTCGCAGATCGTTACCCGCGACGACGAGCAGCTGGTCACGGTGGGCTCGCACTGGCCGCTGACCGGGCCGCTGCCGGCCGCCATGCGCGAGCGCATGGAGCGCACCGGCCTGTGCATGGGCTGTCACCAGAACATGGCCGACAAGGATCTGTGGTCGAAGGTGAACTCCGAGAAGTTCGTCAACAACGAGCAGCACCGCAATGTGATGGACCGGGCCCTGCGGTCCTACGCCAGGGAGCGTGACCAATGAGCCGCCGCATCCTGGCGCCGCTGGCGCTCGCCGCCGCCTTGTGGCTGCCCGCCGCTGGCCAGGCCGCGGAGCCGTGGGACTACCGGGGCGATGCGCTGCTGGATGTCTGCCGCACCGCCGATAACGAGTCCCGGCTGGTCGGTCAGGCCGCCGAGACCGAGTGCGAGCAGTATATGACCGGCTTCACCGACGCCCTGATCGTCGCCGGCGCGCTGAAGGGCATCTGCCTGCCCGAGCAGAACCGGCCGGACGAGGTGCGCTGGGCCTACATGTACTGGGTGAACCAGCATTTTGACCGCCGCAAGGAGCCGGCGGCAAACCTGCTGCTCGATACCCTGAAGGACCGCTTCAAGTGCAAATAGCGCGTCCGGGCGGCATCGCCGCCCTGCTGCTGGCCCTGCTGCTGGCGGTCTCGGGTGCGCCTGCGCTCGCCGCCGACGCGGCCAAGGGCAAGAAGGTCTACAACAAGTGCCGCGCCTGCCATCAGGTGGCCAAGGAACGCAACAGCGTCGGCCCGCATCTGGTGGGTGTGTTCGGGCGTACCGCCGGCACGGTGCCCAAGTTCCGCTATTCCAAGGCGATGAAGCAGGCCGGCGCCGATGGCCTCGTCTGGAACGACGAGACGATCGCGGAATACATGCGCAAGCCGAAGGCCTTCATCAAGGGTAACAAGATGGCCTTCGCCGGGCTGAAGAAGCAGGCCGATATCGACAATCTGCTCGCCTATCTGAAGGAAGCCACGGCGAAATAGCCCCGCGCGCCGCCACGCCCGCGCTGCCGCTCCCCCGTCCATGATGGTATAACGGCGCGCCGCCGCCGCAAGGCCGCGCCGCGCCCGTAGCTCAGTCGGATAGAGCACAGGATTCCTAATCCTGGGGTCGCAGGTTCGAATCCTGCCGGGCGCACCAGCGCGGCGGCGCGGATGATCTGGAGCCGGGCGTGGGGCGTACCCATGTTTCTGGTGCCAGTCTTTATGGCGTTTCGCGCCCAGCATGCAGGAGTTCCCATGACCTTCGCCAAGGCTTACGGCGTCACGCTCGCCGCGTTTCTTGTGATCGACCTAATCTGGCTCGGCATCGTCGCGCGCGGCTTCTATGTGTCGAACCTGGGCCCGCTGCTGCGCGACAACCCGATGATCGCGCCGGCCGCCGTGTTCTATCTGTTCTATGTCGCCGGCATCGTTTGGTTCGCCGTCTCCCCGGCGCTCGCCGACGGACAGTGGCGCACCGCGGCGATCAACGGCGTCATCCTCGGCCTGCTCGCCTACGGCACCTATGACATGACCAACCTCGCCACCCTCAAGGGCTGGCCCTGGCAGGTCAGCGTCGTCGACATGATCTGGGGCGGCGTGATCACCGGCGTCTCCGCCACGCTCGGCTACTTCGGGGCGCGCGCGCTGAGCTGACCGGGGCTGTGGCTGCCCCCCGGGGCGGTTGTCGGCTATACTCCCGGAACGATCCGACCCCGCTCGACCGCACGGTGCCGGCCGCCGCCGGCAGGGAGGCCGCTACGCCCGCCACCCCGACCCAGACCGAGGAACACCGCCTGCTCCACGCGGCCCGCGGCCTGCTTGCCGACGGCGCGGACCATACGGTGCTGGTGGCGGATTTCTCCGGCCTTGCCCATATCGATGATCCCACCCTGTGGCGCGCCGTCGCCCAGGCGATCCGCGACCGCCTTGGCGGTGACGTCGCCGACAGCTTCACCCTGATGCACCATCGGGTCGCCCTGGCGATGGCCGGGCATGCGGGCGAGGAGAGCAGCCAGCGGCTGCGCGAGCTGGCGGATTTCCTCGCCGGCCACGGGCATGGCCGGCTGTCCTGGCAGATCTACGAGCTGCCGCGCGACGGGGAAGCCTTCCTCGACTTCTGCCGCGCCCTGCGCGATGACGGCGCGGTCGCCCCGCCGCCGGATGCGGACACCGAGGCCGCCGAGGACCTGGAAGACCTGATCGACCTGGAGGACATGCTGGCTACCGCCGACCTGTCCAACCTGGTGCGCGAGCGCGCGGTCTGGTCATTCGCCGATCCGGCGCAGCCGGTGCTGCTGGAGCGCGAGCTGCTGACCTCGGTGCCCGATCTCAGCGTCGTCGCCGGCATCGATGTGCGCCGCACCCCGTGGCTGTTCGAGCAGGTGCTGTCGATCCTCGACCGTCGCATGATGTCCCACATCCTTCAGGAGCCCGGGCACCAGCATGGCCGCTTCGCCATCAACCTGCATGCCGCCTCGGTGCTGTCGAATGACTTCATGTCCTTCATTGCCGGGCTGCCGGTGGGCGATTCGGGCAATTTCAGCGTCGAGCTGTCCCACACCGACGTGATGCTGCACCCCAAGGACACCGCCCAGGCGCTGGAGCGGCTGGCGTCCCTTGAGATTCGCGCGACGCTGGATGCCATCCCGGCCACGGCACTGGCTGACCTGGCGCCGCCCACGGGCATTACCGGCCTGCTCAAGATCGATTGGGACGAGGCCATGGCCGGCGAGGACATCGGCGCGCTGGCCGCCCGGCTGGCGGCGCTGGACCCCGGGCGCTGCGTGCTGATGCATGTGGATATGCCCGCGCGCTTCGAGGCCGGGCGCCGGCTCGGCTTCGTCAATCTGGAGGGCCGGGCCGCGGAGGATGAGGCGCAGGCGGCGCTTGCAGGCCGCGAAATGGCCGAACCGCCGCCCACCATAGAAGCGGAGGCCCGCGCCGCCGAGGCCGCCACCGCCGCCCAGGCGCCGCCGCCGCCGAAGGGCTTGCTGGCATCGCTGCGCGCGCGGCTGTTCGGGGACGGGTCCGGCTCGTGAGTCCGGCCGGCTTCCTCGCCTGGTGGGGTGGCGAACTCGCCGCCCTGCTGCCCGGCGGGCCCGCCGACTCCCGCCGCGCCGTGCGCCTGCGTCTCGACGGCGAAAGCCTGCATATCGAGACCGACGGCCAGCCCGCCGGCAAGGCCAGGATTGGCAAGGCCGGCAAGCCCCTGGCCGGCGCACCCCTGAAGGCCGCCGCTGCGGCTGCCGCCGAGGGCCGTCCGGTGATCCTCGAGATCGCGCCCGGACAGGCACTGGGCCGCCAGATCCGCGTGGCCCGCGCCGCCGAGCAGGAACTCGAAGGTGTGCTGTCCTTTGAGATCGAGCGCCATACCCCGTTCCGCGCCGACGAGGTTGCCTATGCCTGGCGGCCCGACCCGTCCCAGGACGACCCGCAGCATGTCGGCGTCGACTTGGTGGCGGTGCCCCGGCGCATCCTCGATCCGCTGTGCGCGGGGCTTGACGCCCACGGGCTGACACCCGCGGAGGTGCTGGCGCGCCCCGATGCCGCGCACGCGCCCCTCTCCCTGCCGGACGAAGGGACGGACGGCCCTCCGGCCAGCCCGCTGCTGCCGGTCGCGGTCACCGCACTGCTGGTCGGCGCGGTGCTCTTGTCGCCCTTGTGGCGGGTCGAGTACGCCGCCGACGCGCGGCGTGCCGAGGCTGCCGCCGCCCAGCGCGCCTTCGCCGCCGAAGCCGGCGGCCGGGATGCGGCCGCCCGCAGCGCCCGCGCAGTTGCCCAACTGGCCGCGGCACGCGCCGAGCGGCCGACCGTGCTGGCGACCCTGGATGCGCTGTCCGGCCTGCTGCCGGACGGCACCTGGCTGATGCGCTTCGCCATGACCGGGCCAGAGGCGGCGCTGGAAGGCCGCACCCAGTCCGCCGTCGACCTGGTCGGGCGGCTTGAGGCGGCGCCCCGGGTTGCCGCCGTCGCCTATGCCGCACCGGTGACCCGCGATCCGGTCGGCGGGGGCGAGCGCTTCGGCTTTACCGTCACGCTGTCGGGGCGTGAATGATGCCGGCGTCCGGCACCCCCGCCGCCCGGCTGCTGGCGCTGTCGCTGCTCGCCGCCATCCTCGCCCTTCCGGTGTGGCTTGCGGCCGGCCCGGTCACCGACGCCTACCGCATCGCCGTGGCTGAGCTGCGCGGCGCGGATGCGGCACTGGCGCGCATCGCCGCGGACCGCGGCGCCGCGCCGGCCGATCCCGCGCTGCTGCTGCCGCCGGGGCCGGCCAGCGCCGCCGCCGCATCGCTGCAGCGCCGGGTCCAGGCCGCTGCCGCGGCGGCCGGCGGCGCGATGGAAAGCGTTGAGCCGCTGCCTGCCGAGTCCGTCGATGGCGTCCGCCGCGTTACCCTGCGCGTGCAGATGCGCCTCGACACGCCCGGGCTGCGCGCGGTTCTGCACAGCCTGGAATACGGTGCACCCATGGTGCTGATCGACAATGTGGCGATCCGCGCCCTGTCGGGCCGGGCGGTGGGCGCGGACCGGCCGCTGTCGGTGCGCTTCGACATGACCGCGTTGCAGCCGGAGAACGGCTGATGGTCCGCACCGTGCTCACCCTTTTCTGGCTGACCCTCGCCGCTGGCGCGGCGGTGCCTTGGGCGTTGAGCCCGGCCAACTGGAGCCCACCGCCGTCCCCGGCGTCCGCCGGTGCCGTGCCGCCCGCCATACCGCCCGCCCGTGCGGCAGAGAGTTTCACCGATATGATCGAACGCCCGTTGTTCACCGCCAGCCGGCGGCCAGCACCGGCGGCGGCGGAACCCGACGCCGGGGACCTGCTGCTCGGCCGTTACCGGCTGTCGGGTGTGGTGGTCACGCCAACCCGGCGCATCGTGCTGCTGCGCGAGGCGGACAGCGGCAAGACCCTGCGCGTGGCCCAAGGTGAGTCCGTCGGTGGCTGGCTGGTGGCCGACGTGACCCGCGCGCGCATCGTGCTGGAGAGCAAGGACGATCGCCGGGTTATCCGGCTCGACGACGGCGGCGGCTGATCCCCCGTTCCGGGCGGTTGCACGGGCGTGTTCAACCCCGGGGCGTTTTGCTCTAGGCTTCGATTCCAACAAACGGGGCAAACGGGGGACGCCTTGCGCCATACGCTCATCATTGCCGGCGTGGCCTTGCTGGCCGCCTGCACCGCGCGTCCGGTGCAGGACATCGCCCAGTTGCCGCCGCCCCAGCTGCCGGCGCCGACGGTCGCGCCGCCGGCCGCCGCCGTCGCACCCCGCCCCACAGCCACGGTCAGCACCCGCCTGTCGGATGCGCCGGATCCCCGCATTGAGGAACTCTATGTCGGCCAGGGCCGCCGTACGGGTCCCTCGGGCATTGCGGCCAGCCCCGCCACCGGTGACATCACGCTGAACTTCGAGAATGCCGACGTCCGCGAGGTCGCCCGCGTGGTGCTGGGCGAGCTGTTGCAGGTCAACTACGCCATCGACGCCAATGTCGCCGGCACCGTGACGCTGGCGACCAACCGGCCGCTGTCGCGCGGCGCCCTGCTGCCGGCGCTGGAGACCGCGCTGGCCGGCATCGGCGCGCGCATCGCCAACGAGGCCGGCACCTACCGGGTGACCCGCGCCAACGCGCGCCAGGGCGGCGGCGGCATCGGCGTCGGCGCGGCGGATGCGGCGCGGGGCGCCAGCTACGTGGTCTTCCCGCTGACCCATATCGGTGCGGCGGAAATGCAGACGGTCCTGGAATCCATGCTGCCGGCTGGCGCTGTCTCCTACACCGACGCGGACCGCAACCTGCTGATCGTCTCCGGCCCCGGGGGTGACCTGCGTCTTGCAGCCGAGACGGTGGAGATCTTCGATGTCGACGCCATGGCCGGCCGCCATGTGCTGCTGCTCGGCCTGCAGAACGCCGACCCGCGGGTGGTGGTAAAGGAGATCGAGACCATCTTTGGCGCGTCGGGCAACACGCCTGCCTCCCGTGCGGTGACCGAGTTCATCGCCGTGGACCGGCTCAATGCGGTGATGGTGCTGTCGCGCAACATGGAGCATGTGGAACAGGCCCGCGACTGGATCTACCGGCTTGACCGCAGCCGCGATCCGACCGAGCGGCGGCTGTTCGTCTACTACGTCCAGCATGGCCAGGCGGAGAATCTCGCCGGCGCGCTGCGCGATATCGTCACCACCGTCGGCGATGACGACGGCCAGGCCGCGGCCCGGCTGGCTGCGCGCCGCGCCGCTGCGGCGCCGCCAGCCGCGCCGGACGCGACCCCTGCCGCGGCCGAAGCCCCGGCGGATGCGCCCGAGGCGATCCAGACCCGCAACCTCACCATCGCTGTCGACCAGGAGCGTAACGCGCTGCTGATCTCCGCCACGCCCGCGCGCTTCCGCATCATCGAGGACGTGCTCGCCAAGCTCGACATCCCGCCGCTGCAGGTGATGATCGAGGCCAGCATCTTCGAGGTCGCGCTCAATGACAGCCTGCGCTACGGCATCCAGTATGCCGTCTCCAACGGCGGGCTCGGGGTCGCGGAGGACGGGCTGATCGCGCTCAGCCGCGGTACCGCGACGGCGACCGGCGTCGGCTCTATCGTCCGCCCGGTGATCGCGCCGATCCTGCCGGGCTTCAACTTCACTGTGGAGGGCGCGTCCGACAGCCGGCTGATCGTCGATACGCTGTCTGAGCTGACCGAGGTCAACATGATCTCGTCGCCCAACATCGTGGTGCTGAACAACAAGGTGGCGCAGCTGCGCGTTGGCGACGAGGTGCCGATCGTCACCCAGACCACCACCAGCGCGGTTACCGACAATCCGCTGATCGTAAACACGGTGCAGTATCGCGGCACCGGCGTGAACCTGGAGGTGACGCCGCGGGTCAACGCTTCGGGCATGGTGACCCTGGACATCGTCCAGGAGGTCAGTGACGTGGTCACGACCACCACGTCGACCATCAACTCGCCGACGATTCAGAACCGCAGCCTGCTGTCCACCGTCACCATCGAGAGCGGCGAGACGGTGATGCTCGGCGGGCTGATCCGCGAGCGCGCCGATGACTCAAAGTCCGGCATCCCGATCCTGCACGAACTGCCGGTGATCGGTGCCCTGTTCGGGACCACAAGCAACAGCGCCCAGCGCACCGAACTGGTCGTGTTGATCCGCCCGGTGATCGTCGAAAGCCCCGAGGACGCCCGGGTGGTGACCGCCAACCTCAAGCAGAAGTTCCTCACGCTGATGCAGCGCGAACGCGTTGGAATCCGCCAGCCTCGGCGGATTTTGAAGGAAGACGCGCTCTAGCCGCTGGCGCGATTGTGATCGCGCCTTGAGCGCACAGCCATTGCGCCGCCGCGCCGCTGTGCCACATTCAGGCGCAGACGCACGTCATAGCGACAGGAAACGCCATGCGCTTCACCGCCCTTTCGACCGCCGCAATCGCCGCCGTGATGGTGGCCATGATCGGCTTCACCACGCCGTCCGCCGACAGTGCCAGCAACGCCGAGGCCCAGCCCAACTTGGAAGGCCTGTCGCTGGCCACCTTCGCCGGCGGCTGTTTCTGGTGTGTCGAGGCTGCCTTCGAGAAGGTGCCCGGCGTCAAGGCGGCGATCTCCGGCTACACCGGCGGTATTCGTCCGAACCCGACCTACCGTCAGGTCGCCGGCGGCATGACGCGCCATACCGAGGCGGTGCAGGTCTATTACGATGCGTCGGTGATCACCTATGAAGGCCTGCTGCAGGCGTTCTGGCGGATGATGGACCCGACCGACGGCAAGGGTCAGTTCGTCGACCGCGGGCCGCAGTACCGGCCGGGAATCTTCTATCACGACGCGGCCCAGAAGGCCGCCGCCCAGGCCAGCATGAAGGCGCTCGCCGAATCCGGCCGCTATGACCGGCCGCTGGCCGTTGAACTGGTGGAGGCCGGGCCGTTCTACGTCGCCGAGGACTATCACCAGGACTATTACAAGAAGAGCCCGTTCCGTTACCGGCTCTACACCCACAACTCGGGCCGCTATCAGTTCATCGAGCGAATCTGGGGCGACGACCAGAAGGTCGACTTCGCGCGCTACCGTCCCGCCAGCTAGGCAGCGGCCCGGTCAGTCGGCGCTGAAGCTGCCGGTCAGCCGGTAGCCGCCAGCGCCGGCGCAGCAGTGGCTGATGCGCAAATAGTAGCTGCCCGCCGGCAGGGCGCCGGAAATCCGGAAATTGTACCAGGGACCGCTGTCGTCGTCTGACAGCAGGACCGTGCCGTCGCCGTCCTCCAGCCGTCCGAGTGTGTCGGTCGGCCCTGCGGAGGCCAGCGTCAGCGTGCCCGGCGCGGTGAGGTCGATGCGGAACAGGTCCTCGTCGCCGCTCTCCGCCAGGCGCGCCGACAGGGTGGTGCCCAGCGTCAGCGCGGCCGCCGTTGCCTTGTCGTCGCCGGCCTCGTCGGTAAGTGTCTCGGTCTCGCCGGTGCCAGACAGCAGCGCCGGGCCGTCATAAGCCGTCGGCAGGCTGGCGTCACTGGCGCTGCCGGTTTCTGCCTCGGCGGTCTCAATCCCGGTGGTCAGCTCCAGCAGCAGCGCCTGCAGCTCGGCCGCGCTTGCCACCACATGCAGGCCGTAGGCGCCCGTGGTGCGGAAGGCGGTGCCCTCGTTGAAGACATAGAGCGCGTTGAGGCCAAGTGCCGCGTTCGCACCGACCGACACCCTTGCCGTCAGGGTCTCCGAATCGACGAAGGTGACCGTGTGCACCGTGATCCCGGCGGGTACCTTGAGCACGGGTGGCCCATCGTTTTGCGCAAAGCCCTCGCCGGTCATTTCCAGCTCCACCGTGGTGCCACGCGGAGCGTAGGCAGTGGTTTCCAGCGCGCCCTCATACGTGGCCTTCAGCAGGCAGCGGAAATCGAGCGGGCAACTCATGCTGCCGGGTCCGCCCCGGCTGAAACGGAACTGGTAAGCCTGGATCTGGTCGACCAGGCTGGCCAGCGCCTCTTCCGGCGTCGCCAGCCAGCGCCCGCCCTCTCCGTCGAGGCCGACATAGAAACGGTTGTCGCGCCGTTCGATGAAGGCGGCGCTGTTGAGCTCCTGGCCGCCCAGGGCCCGATAAAGGTCGTAGGTGGCCTTGGCAGCGCGGGCCAGCGCCTGGTCCCCCGCGCCGAGTGACGCGAACCCCGCATTGCCGCCAAGCGGCGCATTGAGGTCGAAATAGAAGGTGCCGCCATCGCCGGCGCTGGCGGCCGCCTGTGCCGCCTGGCCGGCGATCAGGTCAGTGACCTGGCCGAGGAAGGCGTCATAGTTCGATGCCGCCGCGCCGCCGCCGGTGACCCGGATCGATGGCTCCGCGGCCTGCGCACCGCCGCCCACGGCGAGGGCGAGGACCGCAGCGGCAGCGAGGGTGCGCAGATGCCGGTTCATCGCCTGCCCCCTAGCCCCGGAACAGCACGCATTGCTGCGGCACCCGCACCTGGGTACCGCGCGAGAACCAATTCAGGAAGGTGTTGCCGGTGCAGGTGGACCGCGTGATGCCGATATTCATGAAGCCGCGCAGGTGGATGCGCCGTATCTCGACCCGGTAATGCGCCGTCTCGACCCCGGTAACCACGCCGCACCAGCCGGAGTTGCTCTCATACAGGCCGTCGCGGGTACAGACGGTGCGGTAGAGCGCTGGCGAATCCGCTACCAGGCTGGGGTTGAGCGAGGCCGGGCGCTGGGTGTTGCCCGGGCTTGGCGCATTTACCGGCACCACCCGGCGCTGGTTGGTCACGGCTGCGGCGACCGGGGTCGCTGCCGGCGTGGTGACTGCGCCACCGCCGCGAATCGCGCCGAGCCGCGCGTTGGCCAGCAGCGCCGAGGGCGCCGACGGGTAGCGCAGCAGGATCTCGTCATAGCGCCGGGCCGCCTCGGCGGGCTGACCGGCGCGTTCGAACTGGTAGGCCTCGGCGAACAGGCTGTCTGCGGCCGCCATGGTGCCGGCAGACACGCCCGGCATCGATGCCGCCCGCACCGCCCCCGACAGCTGGGCGAGCTGACTGCCCGGCGTACCCTGGATCGCCACCGCCGCCGGGGCTGGCGGGGCCGGGTAGGCGGGGGCGGCAGGGATTGGCACCGCCACTGGGCTCACCGTTTGCCAGCGCGGGTCGAGGTAGCTGCTCGACGGGGTCAGCCCGGGCGCGCGGGCGACCTGTTCGCTTGCCACGGCCAGTGGCTGGGATGAGGCAGGCAGGGCGGCGGGTGAGGCGGCGGGCGCGACCGGTGCCGGTTGCGGTATCGGCGTCGACGGGACGGCAGCGACCTGCGGCGCTGTATAAAGGGCCACGGAGGCGGATGCGGGTGCTGGCGCTTCGGCCAGCTGGACCGGCTCGCCCCCGGCGCGGCGGCGCTGCCAGTCGGCAACCTCGCTGGGCGCCATCTCGCGCTGTGTGACCAGCCGACCATTCTGATAGGCGGCGCTGACATGCAGGCCTTCGCCACGGTTGATGACGAAGTCGCCATCGCGCGCGCCGTTGCTGTAGCTGCCGACGATGAAGCGGCCGTCCGGATAAGTGGTGATCGCCGGGCCGTGTAATTCGCCAGCACGGAAGCGACCCTCATTGCGCTCCGTCTCCACCGTGCCGCGATACCAGATCAGCGTTCCCTTTCCGGCCAGCTTGCCGTCGGCGCAGCCGCCATACCAGCGGATGCGCTCGTTGGGCTGCGGGAATGGGTTCGAGGTGCCGCAGCCGCTCTGGGCGTCCACGATCATGCCTTGCGCGGCGGCGCTGTCGGCCAGCGCGGCGCGGCTGGTGGACGTCGAGGGGGCAGGGGCGTTGGATACGGTCAGGGTCCGCGCAGGCTCATCGCCGCCGAACCAGCCGGACATGCTGGGCAGCGAACAGCCGGACACGGACAAGGCCGCCAGGATCGCGGCGGCGCAAAACGGGCCGGAACTGCGTGTCATACGTCCCCCCTTCGGCCAATAGCCGACGTCACGCGAACGCGAAGTATAGGACGCACTATCGGGAATCGATAGCCTCGGCGGCCAGCGGCGGGGCGCGCCGCCAGCGTCGCAGCAGCAGAGGCTGCGCGGGGTCGCCGGTGAGCCAGACGACCGCCTCCCAGACGGCGGGGCCGGCGCGCGCGGTGATGTGATAGGCCTGCGCCGGGGCGCCTTCGGCGTAATCCCCCGCGCCCGGCAGGTCCGGCGCGGCGGTGGCGTCCGGGTCGGCGCGCCAGGCTGCGCGGCGGGTCAGGAAACCCTCCGCCGCCTGGGCCGGGACGCCGGGGATCGCACGCACCAGGGCCGCCGGCGCGGCCAGGGGATCGATCGCCGCGGCCAGGCAATCCACCGTCACCAGCGGCCGGATGCGGGCGAAGGCTGCCTCGCCGATACCGGCGACCTGGCGCAGCTCCGCCACTGTCTCGAACAGGCCGTCGCGCGCCCCGTGGCCGGCGCGGGCGAGCGCGTAGTCGGCGTCTTCCGCCCCGCGCACCCGGCGGCGGCTGTCCGGGTCGCGCCAGTCGAGCACCGCCTGGGCGCGGGCGAACGCGGTATCCGGCGGCACCGTCCGGTCGGTCGCGAAGACCGCGGCGACCAGGCTGCCAAGGCCGGTATTGAGGTCGACCAGGCCGCAGGCGTCCCGTGCGGTGACCGCGACGGGCGGGCCCCCGGGCAGCGCCACCGTGGTTTCCAGCACCGGCGGGCGGTCATCGCCGAGCAGCAGCAGCGCCGCGTGCATGGCCGCTGCCTGGGCCCGGTGACGCGCCTCTGCCTCAGCAATCAGGTTGGCGGCCAGCCGTGTCTCGGTGCGCGCTGTGGCCGCCGCGGCGACCGCGACCAGCGCCAGCAGCGCCAGCATCCACAACACCAGTATGAGCGCCGCGCCGCGCTGTCGGGGCCAGGGGCGGGCGCTCATCGGGGCTGCGCCGCCAGCGCGGGCGCCACCGACAGCAGCGGCCAGACGCCGCCATCGGTGCGCGTTACATCCAGGCGCACCAGACGCGGCAGGCCGGTCCGCCCGCGCCAGGCGTCCTGCCACTGCGGCGGCGCATCTCCGTCCCCGGCGCCGAAGTAGGACAGGCGGATCGACGCGACGCCGGTCATCAGCACGCTGGTCTCCGCCACATCGCCGAAGGCGAAACCCGCCTCCTCGCCTGCCGTGATGCGGCGCAGCAGCACCAGCCGGTCGCCGTCGCGGACAAGGCGCAGCTGGTGCAGCCCGCCGCGTCCCGGCCAGCCGGGCAAGTCGGCGAGGAAGTCGAGCCGCTCGCGCCCGCCGGCAAAGGCGGCCACCGTGTCGCGTCCGTCGGGCCACTGCACCGGCCGCGCCCGCGACAGCAGCCGCCGCAACGCCGCCTGGGTCAGCCGCGTGTCCTCCAGCCGTTCGACCCGCTCGTCCAGCGCGCGGCTGCCGGCGAGCCCGGTGCCGAGCGCGCCGCCCAGCGCGGCGACCAGCAGGCCGAGCAGGCTCAGCGCCACCAGCAGTTCGATCAGGGTCAGGCCCGCCTGGCGTTTATCAGCCGCCATCGGCACGGTCCTTCGGGCGCATTTTGATGACCGACAGGCTGACCGTTCCCGCCGGGCCGTCAGCCCAGCGCACCGTGGCGGTTACCGTGAAGGGGCGTCCCGGCAGCCGGTCGCGGCGGTTCGCGTCGAGGCCGTCATAGGGCGCGGTCGCCACGCGCCAGCGCAGGCCGCCGCGTGCGGTGCCCTGACGGGTGCCGGTGCTTAGCGGCGTGGTGACGCCAGCCTCGGCAAGCAGGCTCTCCGCGGTCAGCACCGCCAGCGTCGCGCCCTCCGCCTGTTCGCCGCCGGATAGTGCGCCGGCGGTGGCCCGCAGGGCGGCCACCGCGACCAGCCCGGCGATGGCCAGCGCCACCACCACCTCGATCAGGGTGACCCCCCGTTCAGCGCGCGGCCCGGACACGGCCCGTGACCCAGTCGACGGTGACGGCGGCGCGGCGCGCCCCGGCTGAAAGCGATACCTTCCCGCCGGTCGCTCCGCCGTCGGGGAAGAAGACGATGGCCTCGGCCCCGTCGCGCCGTGCCGCCGGGGCGCCAGCCAAGGCAAGGGCGACGCCGCCGGGCGCCTCGGTGGCCGTGCCGTCGCCGATGCGCCAGCCGCGCCGATCCTCGGTGAGCGCGAACCGCACCGGCGCGCCGCTGGCGGCGGCCGCGCCCCGTGCCTCGCGCAGGGCGGAGATCACGGCGCGCTCCGCCTGGGACAGGCCCATGGCCGGCAGGGCGCGGGCGAGGTAAGGCGCGGCCAGCCCGTAGGCGAGACCGAGGATGGCGAGCACCGCCAGCAGCTCGATCAGGGTGAACCCCGCTGCCCGGCGCTGCGCAGCCATGGTCAGTTCAGGCTGATGTCGGCGTCCTCGCCCGTGCCGCCTTCCGCGCCGTCCGCGCCGAGGGTGGACAGGGTGTAGGGCGCGCCGCCGGGGCCGGGTGCCTGGTAGCGGTAGGGGCGGTCCCACGGGTCCGCGGGCACCGTGCCGCCCTTCAGGTAGGGGCCGTTCCAGCGCGCCGCGCCGTCCGGCCGGGTGATCAGCGCCGCCAGGCCCTGGGCCGACGTGGGGTAGCCGCCGTTGTCGAGGCGGTAGAGGTCGAGGGCGCTCGACAGGGACTGCAGCTGGATGCGCGCCACCTCGGGCTTGGCGGTGGACAGGTAGTTGATCGCCGCCGGCACGGCGATGCCGACGATCAGGCCAAGAATCACCAGCACCACCAGCAGCTCCACCAAGGTGAAGCCGCGCTCGCGGCGGCGTGTCTGTTTGCGTCTAGAGAACCAGGGCATGGACACCGACAATAGCTGAAAGCAGCGACAGCACGATCACCGCCACCACCAGCCCGATGGCGACGATCAGCGCGGGTTCGATCAGCGCCACCAGACGGCGCAGCCGGGTTTCCGCGTCCTCGGCGAGACCGTCGGCGGCATGGCGCAGCATGTCAGACAGCTTGCCCGATTCCTCGCCCGCGCGCAGCAGCGCCAGCGCCACCGGCGGCAACACGCCGCGCTGTCCGATGGCGTCAGCCAGCCGTTCGCCCGCCCGCACCGGCGCGGATACCGCGGCGATATCGTCGGCCAGCACGGCGTTGCCGGCGGTCCCGGCGGCGAGGCCGAGGGCCTCGGGCAGCGCCGTTCCGCTGTCGAGCAGGGCGGCGAGGGACCGGCATAGCCGTTCCGCCGCGAGACCGCGCAGCAACGGCCCGGCCAGCGGCAGGCCCAGCAGCAGCCGGTCGCGCGCCCGGCGCGCCGCCGGCGCCTGCATCCGCATCCGCAGCAACAGCCACGCCCCCGCCAGCGCCAGCGCCGCAACCCAGCCCCAGTCGCGCAACGCTGCGCCGGTGCCGACGACGATGCGGGTCAGCAGCGGCAGTTCGGCTGCCGATTCCCGGAACAGCGCCTCGAACTGGGGCACCACCACGGCCAGCAGCACGATCAGCGACAGCCCGGCGGCCGCCAGCAGCACCGCCGGATAGATCAGCGCAGAGGCAACCGCGGCAGCGAGGCGTTCGCGCCGGGCGCGGGCGTCGGCCAGGCGTCCGAGTGCAGGCGCCAGGGCGCTGCCCGCCTCGCCGGCGCGCACCATCGCCCGGTCGAAGCCGTCGAACAGGCGCGGATGGGCGGCCATGGCGTCGGAAAGGGTGCCGCCGCCGCGCAGGGCGGCGCGCATATCGCCGGCCGCGGAGGCCAGCGCCGGGGACGCATCCCCGCCGGCGGCCACGGCCAGCGCCCGGTCTGCGGATAGGCCGGCGGCGATCAGGTTCTCCAAAGCACGCAAGAAGGCGGTGACCTCCGCGCGCGCCGTACGCCGCCGGCGCCACAGGGTGGTGCCGGCGCTGCCCGTATCGTTGGCTGCCGCGCCTGCCGGCTCGACGGAGACCGGCAGCGCGTCGCTGCGGCGCAGGCTGTCGACCGCGGCGTCCCGGTCCGCCGCCTCGATGATGGTCTCGGTGATCTCGCCGCTGGCGGCGACGGCGCGGACCTGGAAGCGCGGCACCGTCAGGACCCCTGGGTGACGCGCAGGACTTCTTCCAGCGTGGTCAGCCCGCGCGCTGCCTTGGCCAGCCCGTCCTGGCGCATGGTGACCATGCCGCTCCCATGCGCCGCGCGGGTCAGCGCCGGGGTATCGTCGCGGGCCAGCACCCGGGCGCGCAGGGCGTCGTCCAGCGGCAGCAGCTCGGCGGCGCAGATGCGGCCCTGATAGCCGCTGCCATGGCAGGCGTCGCAGCCTGCCGCCGCGTAGAGCTCGGCATCCGCGCCGTCGTAGCCGAGGTCCGCCAGCAGCGCCGCGCCGTCCGGCACCGGCGTGCGGCATTCGGGGCACAGGGTGCGTAGCAGCCGCTGGGCAAGGATACCGCGTACCGCCGAGGTGATGAGATAGGGCTCCACCCCCATATCGGCGAGCCGGGTCAGCGCGCTTGGCGCATCCGTGGTGTGCAGGGTCGACAGCACCAGGTGACCTGTCAGCGCCGCCTGCACAGCGATCTGCGCGGTTTCCAAGTCGCGGATTTCACCGATCATGATGATGTCCGGGTCGTGGCGCAGGACGGAGCGCAGCACGCTGGCGAAGCCGAGGCCGATCTCGGGGCGCACCTGGACCTGGGTGACGCCGGGCAACTGGTATTCCACCGGATCCTCGACGGTGACGATCTTGCGCCCCGGCGTGTTCAGCCGCTGTAGCGCGGCATAGAGCGTGGTGGTCTTGCCGCTGCCAGTGGGGCCGGTGGCGAGGATGATGCCGTCGCCGCCGTCGAGCAGGCCGGCGAGCCCGTCGCGCAGATCCTCGCCGAGGCCCAGCCGGTCGAGCGCCAGCGGCGCGGCGGCCTTGTCGAGGATACGCAGCACGATGCCTTCGCCATGCAGCGAGGGCACGCAGGAGACTCGCAGGTCGATGGCGCGGCCCTGCACGGTCACCCGGCAGCGTCCGTCCTGGGGCAGCCGGCGTTCGACGATGTTGAGCCCGGCCATGATCTTCACCCGGCTGACCACGGCGGCGTGGCGGGCGGCGGGCAGGCCGTCAACATCGCGCAGCACCCCGTCGATGCGGTGGCGCAGGCGTAGCCCCTGGCCGTCCGGTTCGAGATGGATGTCAGAGGCGCGCGCAGCGACCGCCCGCTCGATCAGCCGGTTGACCAGGCGCACCACCGGCACCTCGCTGGCCATCTCACGCAGGCGTTCCAGTTCGCCAGCGTCCACGGCGGCGTCGGCCAGGGTATCTGCCCCATCATCGCCGTAGAGGCGTGCCAGATGCTGGTCCAGCTCCACGGGTACCGCCACATGGGCATCAATGCGCCGGTCGAGCTGCAGCGCCAGCGCCTGAAGGGTGCCGCTATCCAGCGGGTCGGCCATGGCCAGCGCCACTGCCGCGCCGTCATCGGCCAGTGGCAGCACCCGGCAGGTTTGCAGGAAGGCCGGGCTGAGCCGGTCGGCCAGCAACGGGCTGTCGGGATAGGCGTCCGCCGCTACAAGCGGCAGGTCAAGCGCCGTGGCCAGCGCCGCGGCCACCGCCGCCTCGTCGGCAAGGCCCAGGCGGGGCAGCAGCCGGTGCAGTGGCTCGCCGGTCTCGGCGGCCACCGCACGGGCGCGCGTGAGGCCCGCGTCGTCCAGCACCCCGTCGGCCAGCAGCCGCGCGACCACGGGTTCAGTGGCGCTGTCCAGGTCAGGCGAGGAGGGGGCCATGCACCGCTCCGATCCAGGTTGCCGCCGCCAGATAGGGGCCAAAGGCGATGGGCGTCGCAGCCGTTACCGCGCCGCGCCGCATGCCAAGCGCCGCGACGACGAGCGCCGCCACGCTGGCCACCAGCAGCACGGTGCCGAGGCCACTCCAGCCAACCCAGGCGCCGGCGGCAGCGAGCAGCTTGGCATCGCCGAGGCCGAGCCCGTCGCGGCCGCGCAGGCGGCGGTAGACGAAGGCCGCACCGGCGAGCAGACCGTATCCCAGCACCGCGCCGAGGGCCGCGCCGGTCAGCGCCGCCTGCCCGCCGGTGAGATAGGCGAGCGTCAGCCCCGCGGCGATCAGCGGCAGGGTCAGCGCATCGGGCAGCAGGAAATGGCGGCGGTCGATCAGCGCCAGCGCCAGCAGGCTCCAGCCCAGCAGCAGGGCCGGGCCGGCAGCAGCCGGCGGCAGGGCCAGCACGGCCCACAGCGCGATGCCGGTGGCTGCCAGCTCGGCAATGGGTTCGGCGGTGCCGATGGGGGCGTCGCAATGGCGGCAGCGGCCGCGCAGCCACAGCCAGCTCAGCACGGGCATCAGGTCGCGGGGCTGCAGACGGGTCTGGCAGCACGGGCAGGCCGAGCGCCCGGCCAGCGCGCCGCGCCAGTCCGGCCAGCGTGCCGCCAGCGTCGACAGGAAGCTGCCGACGAACGGCGCGGCCAGCACCGCAAGCCCTGCCCATCCGGCATCCATATCCATGTGCCCCAGCGTTTCCCCCGTTGAAAGGCCGGGTTATCCTAGCCCACCCGGCGGTACGATGCGCCGGGATTCGCAAGGGAAGACCGCATGCAGCGCGAGACCATTCTGATTGCCGGCCTGGGCGCCGCCTCGATCCTGTTCGCTATGACGCTCGCCGCCTGGCTGGCCGGTCCCGCGCCGGCGCCCGCACCCGCGCCGGCGCCCGCGCCGATGGCGGCGCAGCCCGCGCCGGCCGCTCCCGGGCCAGTCATGGCCCCGGGCGAGCGGCCCGACGCGGAAACCATTATTCGCCGTATCGATGCCCTGCGTGCGCGGCTGATCGCCAACCCCGAAGACGCGGAAGGCTGGCGCATGCTTGGCCGGACCTACATGTCGATCGGGCGCCACCGCGACGCAGTCGAGGCGTGGAGCTGGGTGCAGGAACTGGTGCCCGGTGATCCGCAGGCGGCCGGGGCGCTGGAGCAACTGCGCGCCATCGCCGAACAGGGTGGCCGCCATCCCCCCACCGGCCGTTAGACCCGCGCCCGCCTGACCCGCGACCGGAACCGCGCGCCGGGGAAAAACCTGTCGAAACGCCCCGGACGCTGGTCTAAGCTTTTCAGTCAAATACGGGGGGTTTGACGATGCTTGCACGCTTTCGGGTGTCTCATCGTAGGGTTCGGGCTGCGCTCTACGCGCTGGCCATGGCGGGCGCTTTCGGCGCCGCGCACACCGCCGCCGCCGATACGCCGGTGCCGCTGGTGGACAAGGAAATCCACATGGGGATCGCGACCTGCGCCGGCAGCACCTGCCACGGCGCGGTGCAGGCCTGGCAAGGGGTCCAGGTCCTGCAGAACGAATTCATCACCTGGCAGCGCAAGGACCAGCACGCCAAGGCCTACCAGGTGCTGCTCAACGAGCGCTCCAAGCGGATCGCCAAGAATCTCGGGCTGGAGGCAGCCCACACCGCGAAGGTGTGCCTCGACTGCCATGCCGACAACGTGCCCCAGGAACGCCGCCACCGGACCTTCCAGATCTCTGACGGGGTGACCTGCGAAGCCTGCCATGGCGGGGCCGGGCGCTGGATCGGCACCCATATCGCCGCCGACGCGACGCACCAGAAGAACATCGCCAACGGGCTGTATCCGACCGCCAACCCGAAGGACCGGGCAAAGCTGTGCCTATCCTGCCACTTCGGTGACGAGAACCGGTTCGTCAATCACCGCATCATGGGCGCGGGCCATCCGCGCATGAGCTTCGAGCTCGACACCTTCACCGCGCTGCAGCCGGCCCACTACCGGGTCGACGCGGACTACCGCAAGCGCAAGGGCAGCTGGAACGGCGTGCAGACCTGGGCCATCGGCCAGGCGATGGCGCTGCAGATGCAGCTCGACGCCATCCTCGACCCGAAGAACGGCATGGACGGCATCTTCCCCGAACTGGTGAACTTCGACTGCCATTCCTGCCACCGCAGCCTCAACGCCCAGCGCTGGGAGGCGCGCGAGTCCGTCGGCCTTGGCCCGGGCATTCCGCGGCTCAATGACTCCAGCATGCTGATGCTGACCGTGATCGCGCGGCATGTTGACGACGCCCTGGGCCAGACGCTCGCAGCGCGCATCCGCGCCCTGCACGGCGCAGTGCGCCAGGGGCATGACGCGATGCTGCGCGAGGCCCGTGCGCTCAAGGCAGTCAGCGACACCCTGGTCGACCGATTCTCCGCGCGCCAGTTCGGCAAGGCCGATATGCAGGCGCTGCTCGTCGGGGTGATCGATTTCGGCCTTGCCGGGAATTTCACCGACTACAGCGGCGGCGAGCAGGCGACCATGGCGCTGGCCACCATCATCAACGCCATGCAGGACACCGGCGCCATCGACAAGGCGCGCGCCGATGCGCTCAGCAAGGTGCTGGAAAAGGCCTACGCCGCGACAGCCAGCGACGAGAAGTACACCGGCGCCGGCTACGCGGCGGCGCTACGCGAGATCAAGGCCGCCATCCCGCAGCTCTAGACTGCGCCCACCAGATCGCCTGGACCAGCCCGGTTCCGGTGTCCGACCGCAACGCATTCTGGGGCGCGCTGGGCTGTTCCTGCTTCGCGGTATAATCCGCCGATGACCGACGCGCCCGCCTCCGCACCGGCTTCCGCCTGGTCGCCCTTCCGGCACCGCGCCTTCGCCATCCTGTGGGGCGCGACGGTGGTCTCCAACGTCGGCACCTGGATGCACGATGTGGGCGCGGGCTGGCTGATGACCTCGCTGGCACCGTCGCCGTTCATGGTGGCGCTGGTACAGGCGGCGACCACCCTGCCGATCTTCCTGTTCGCGCTGCCTGCCGGCGCGCTGGCCGACATGGTCGACCGGCGGCGCATCCTGCTGGCGGTCTCCGCCATCATGGCGGTCGCCGCCGCCGTGCTCGGCCTGCTGGTGGCGCGGGACCTGGTGACGCCCTGGGTGCTGCTCGCCTTTACTTTCGTGTTCGGCGCGGGGGCGGCGTTCACCGCGCCGGCCTGGCAGGCGGTGGTGCCGCAGCTGGTGCCGCGCGCCGAGCTGCAGCCGGCGGTGGCGCTCAACAGCGTCGGCATCAATATCAGCCGCGCCATCGGCCCGGCGCTGGGCGGTGCGGCGATCGCCGCGGTGGGCATCGCCTTTCCGTTCTTGCTCAACGCCGTGAGCTTCCTGTGCGTCATCGGCGCGCTGCTGTGGTGGCAGCCGCCGCCGCGTCCCGCCGGCGGCCTGCCCGGCGAGCGCTTCATGGCGGCGATGCGCGCGGGCCTGCGCTACGCCCGGCGCAGTGCCGCGCTGAAGCACACCCTTTGGCGCGCGGTCGCCTTCTTCCTTTTCGCCAGCGCCTACTGGGCGCTGCTGCCGCTGATCGCCCGCGACCTGCTGTCCGGCGGGCCGGCGCTGTATGGCGTGCTGCTGGGCTGCGTTGGCGCGGGCGCGGTGCTGGGCGCGCTGCTGCTGCCGCGGCTCAAGGCGTGGCTCGGCCCGGACAACCTGGTCGCCGCGGCGACCGCGGGCACCGCGCTGACCCTGGTGCTGTTTGCCACCGTGCCGCTGCGCGAGGCCGCCGCCGCGGGCAGCCTGCTGGCCGGCGCCAGCTGGATCGCGGTGCTGTCGAACCTCAACGTGTCGGCCCAGGTGGCGCTGCCCGAATGGGTGCGGGCGCGCGGCCTCTCCTTGTTCATGATGGTGTTCTTCGGCTCGATGACCCTGGGCAGCCTGGTCTGGGGCCAGGTCGCCGAGGCGCTGGGCATCCCTGCCGCCCTGCTGATCGCGGCCGGTGGCGCGGTGGTGGCCATCGCGCTGACCCGACGCTGGAAGCTGCAGCAGGGCGCGGCGATGGACCTGTCGCCGTCGATGCACTGGCCCGACCCGGTGGTCGCCGACGGGGTCGACCCGGACCGGGGTCCGGTGATGGTGACCATCGAATACCGCATCGACCCCGGCGACGCGGTCGCCTTCACCGAGGCGGCGGCGCGGCTCAGCCACGCGCGGCGGCGCGACGGGGCCTATGCCTGGGGCCTGTTCGCCGACATGGAGACGCCGGGCCGTTACCTGGAGTACTTTCTGGTGGATTCCTGGCTGGAGCATCTGCGCCAGCATGAGCGGGTGACCGGAGAGGACCAGCGGCTGCAGGAGGCGGTCAACGGCCTCCATCGCGGCGACGCGCCGCCGGTGGTGCGCCACCTGCTGTCGGCGGAGGACGGCCCGCCGCTGTAGCGGTTACTTCGGCAGCGCGGCGCGGCGGTCCGGCGGGGTGTCGCGGATGAAGTCCTCAAGCCGCACCGCGTCGGTGACGAACCAGGGCCGGCCGTTGCCGTCCAGATACAGCTCCTGCTGCTCCTTCAGATTGAACGGCCGCGAGCCGAGCCGCCCGAAGATGGCGATCTGGTGGCCGGTCTCGTCGACGCCCCGGTCCCGGTCGAGACCCTTGGACAGGGACAGCGCCGGGCGCATGGTCGGCTTGGTGGCGATCAGCGCGGGCTTCGGCTCCGGGCTGAAGCCGTAGAAGCGCGGCTGGGTGTCCGGCGCGGTGAGCTGCACCACACGGAGGCCATTGCGCCCATCGGCGACATAGGCGAACAGGGACGCGTTGGTCGAGGCGACGATGACGTCGCGCGCGTCGTTGATCGCGCCGTTCGCGTTGAAGGTCTCATACAGGCGCGGCTGCTCCGGGTTCTCCACATCGACGATGGCGAGGCCATCGGCGCCCGCGGCGACATAAGCGTAGGTGCGCGCCACATAGACCCGGTTGGCCCGGGCCATCGGCACTGCCGCGCCGGCCACCACGCGGGGCTGCGCCGGCTGGGTGACGTCGACGGTCTGCAGCCCGCCGTCGCCAACGACGAACAGGTAGCGGAACTGCACCGCGGTGGCCCGCGCGCCGGGCAGGGCGATCTGCGCCATCACCCGCGGCTGCAGCGGGTCGTCCATGTCGAGCACCACGACGCCGCGCGGGGTGGTGACGTAGAACACCGTGCCCGCGATGGTGAGGTGGCGCGCGCCATTCAGCACCCCGTCCGGGTTCCAGGTCAGCGCCCGGTCCATGAAGTTGTTGCGCGGCTCGCCGTCCTTCAGGGTCTCGTCGTTGGTCAGGATCAGACCTTCCTCGGAATCGGTGATGAAGGCGTAGCTGTAGATCGGGTGGAAGGGCTGCTCGCGGTTGGTCTCGCGCATCAGCTCGCCGGTGTTGTTCGGCGGGTAGATCGGCTGATTGGTCGGCAGCACGACGCAGGTGGCGTTCTTGCTCTCCACCGTAGTGTCGTGGCCAAGCGGCGAGAACGGCGCGGTGATGATGCGGTGCGAGATGCCCTTGTTGGCGATCGAGGCGACGTCATAGACCCGCATGCCCTCGCCACCCTGGGCGGCGTAGAGGTATTCGCCGCGGTGCTGGATGCAGCCGGTCGCCTCGCCATCCAGGTTGGCGTAGCTCTCATCCAGGATGCGGCCGCGCTGCTCATGGTCGCGGTGCCAGTCGGGATAGGCGTAACGGTGCAGGTAGCTGCCGATCACCGCCTGGGGCTCGTCATACTCGGCGACGCGGACGCCTTCGACCGCCCCGTCGAGGCCGACGAACTGGAACGGCCCGACGAAGTTCACGAAGTTGGTCCCGTGCAGCAGCAGCTGCGCCATGATCGCGTTGTTGTCGTTGTCCGCCGACAGGTGGCAGTCGGTGCAGGTCTTGGTTTCCGTCTTGCGCACGGTGTGGGCGAAGTGCGGCGCGAAGGCCTGGCTGGAATAGCCGCTGGCGGCGATCGGCGGCTGGGCGATGTAGATGCGCTCGCGGTTGATGTTCTGTGACGACAGCACCAGCGCCGAGGACGAGCGGATCGGCGCGATGGTGTTGTTCTTCACGTCGCCATGGACGCCCAGCTGGAACATCTGGTCGCGTACCACCTGCGGATTGTAGGTGGCGAAGTTGCGGGTCTCGCCGCCCTCATACTTGTGCCGCTCGGTCTTCCAGTTGGCCTGGATCGGCAGGTGGCAGCCGGCACACGATGTGGTCCAGGCGAGATGGCAGGTGAAGCACTCCATCTCCTCTTCCTTGTGCGCCCGGTCCTCGGGCAGCACGCCGGGGCCCCACTTCATGTCGATGCCGCCGCCCTCGCCGCCCTTGGCCATCAGCTTGGCGCGCGCCGCCTTGGCGTTGTAGCCGTCATGGCCCGGCGTGACGCTATCCTTGGTGAGCGACACCTCCCACTCCAGCTCCGGGTCGAGCGCCGCGCGCTGGTAGAGCTTGCAGTCCCGGTCCTCGTCTACCGGCTTGGCGCATTCCGTACCGCGCCACTGGAAGCGGCTGCGCCCGTCCGACACCCGCAGGAGTGCCAGGTCGTTGCCGCCCGGCGGCGCGGCGGGCCCCGAGGTCAGCAGCGTCGGATGCGCGTCGTAGGTGCCATGGCAGTCGATGCAGCGGATCTCGATCGCCGCCTGCACCTCGCCGTAGATATGGCCGTTGCCGTGGGCGTCCTGGGCGAAGTGGCAGTCAACGCAGTGCATGCCGACGTCGAGATGGATCGACGACATGTGCACCGCCTTGTCGAACTTGTCCGGGTCGTCCGGCTCGACGATGTTGCCCTCGGCGTCGAGCAGGTTGCCCTTGCGGTCCTTCTTGAAGATCGCCCGGAAGTTCCAGCCATGGCCGTGATAGTCGGCGAACTGGGTGTTGTTGAGTTCCGGGTTCATCTCGCTGACCTGCTTGAGGAACTCCACATCGCCCCAAAGCCCGCGGATCGCCGCCTCCTCGGGATTGCGCTTGAGGATCTCGTACATCTCCGCGTGGGACGGGTAGCGCTGCTCCTCGGGCCACATCGCCGGCGCGTCCGATTCGTAGTCCCACATGGTGTAGCCCAGATAGGAGTTCACGAAGACGTTCGGCTGGTGCATGTGGCAGATCATGCACTGGCTGGTCGGGATCGCGTTGGTGAAGGTGTGGCGCAGGGGATGCCCCGACTTGTCCTTCGGGATCGTCGGGTCGGCGGTCTGCGTCTTGCCGGTATGGCCGTACTTGGCGTAGGGGCCGGAATGGCGCGGGTCGCGGTCGTTGGCGTAGACCACATGGCACGAGCCGCAGCCCGAGGTGCGGTAGTCGCCCGGCTGGTCGTTGGTGCCGAGGAACCACAGGAACGGGTCGTTCAGCCGGGTCTTGTGGATGTTGATCACCGGCACCGCGATGCGCAGGCCGGTGCCGGGGCCGCGGTTGGACTGGCGGATGTCCGGCCGGCCCGGTTCCTCCAGCCGCTGCAGCTGGCCCAGCGCGTTGGGCAGGCCGATCTCCGGGAACAGGTTGAGGATGTTGCGCCCGCCGCGCTCGAACACCCGGAATACGTCGGCCGGCGGGATCACCTCCCAGGCCGGCAGCGGCAGCAGGCTGGGCAGCACGCCGCGCTTCTTCATCGCCTCGGTCGGCTCCACCGGGTTGACCAGGGTCGCCGCTTGGCCGTCGCGGGTGTAGGCCTCGCCGATGACGTAGTTCTTGAAGGGCAGGATGCCGTTGTTGTACGCCGCCCCGCCCCACAGCATGGCGCCGGTCGACATCAGGCTGCGCTCCACCGCCTGCACCAGCGGCAGGTGGCAGGCGCCGCAGGCCTCGCGCGCGATCCGCAGGTCGCTCGGATTGACGAAGCGGATGTACTCCGGCGACTCCCTGTTGAGCAGGGTGTAGCTCTGCTTCGGGTTCGCCGCGCTTGGCCAGTGCCAGGTCTCCGGATAGCGCGGCAGCACATGGGCGCGCAGCTTGGCCGCGGTCTCGTCCGCCGGCGGCTTGTAGAACACGCTGGCATCGCCGCCATGGCAATCGGTGCAGCCCAGCACCACGCCCGGGCTGTCATGCATGGTCGGCTCGTCGGTCTTGGTGTGGCAGCTCATGCAGCCGGCGCTCTTTGCCGCCGCCTGTTCGGGCAGCTGCGCCTTGGGCGCGGGCGGGTGCGGGGTGTAGGTGATGTCCCGCGGCGTCTCGCCGCTGGCGGCGAGGGCCGGCGTAGCGGCCGCCACCAGGGCCAGCCCGGCCAGGGCGAGCAGCAGTTGGCGCGATGTGATGCCTATGCCCATGACCATGCCTAGAAGGTGAGGATCAGGTTGCCGAGGACGGAGTAGTAGTGGTCTTGCGCCAACGCCCCGCCCGATTCGGTGGTGTAGAGGTCCTTGAAGCCCTCGCCCGCGAACAGCACCGCGCCCGAGAGGCGGAAGACGATGTTCTGGGAGAAGAACGGCCGGTAGATCAGTGCTGCCGAGACGTCGACGCCGATGTCCTCGTCGATCACACCCTGGTTGCGGATTGCCTCAATGTTGGACGTGTCGACGAAGCGCAGCTTGTTGACGTTGGTCGACAACCGCAGCTCCGGCAGGATGTCGAAGTCGGTGCCGAAGCCGTACAGCATGATCCCCGGATTGTTGAAGTTCGACTGGCCGTGTTCCTTGGTGGTCCGCAGCTCGGCCAGCACGCCGTTGCGCTGGGTCAGTGCCACGCCGCCGCCGCCGATGAAGGGGATGCCCTGGCGGATCCAGTAGCTGGTGTCGCCGCCGGCGAATTGCGGGTTCTCGAAGATCGCCGCGAAGCCCTCTTCCTTGTCGTCGAAGGGGTCGGAGTCGCCGCTGGCATAGAGGAACGAGCCGCGCAGGCGGATCCAGTCCAGGTCGACCGACGGTTCGGCGGCGAAGAAGTAGGCGCCGATTTCGGTTTCCTCGCCCGGCGGGTCGCCGGTGAGCACATTGTGCCCGTCCTGGCCCCAGGCGTAGTAGGCGGAGACCGTGAGGTTGGCGCGGTCGAAATGGCCGTCGCCGTTGAAGCCGAAATAGGTGACCTGGTAATCGCGCAGCCGCTCGTCGCCCAGCGAGGCCGGGCGCTCGATGAAGTCGTTTTCGTTGAAGAAGAAGGCGTCGTCCTCGCCGTTGCGGTTATGCACCACGGTGAACTGGGAGACGAAGCCCAGCATCGGCATGTCCTGGATATACAGGTTGGCGACGAACACATCGTCGTCGCGCCAGGCGACGCCGACATCGTTCAGGCCGCTGTTGGTGTCCTTGTCGAGCCGGCGGAACCAGGCGAGGTTGTACTGGAAGATGTTGTTGTCGCGGCTGCCGAACAGCCGGATACCCATCTGGTTGTCCTGGAACAGGAAGCCGCGGAAGTCGGTCGAGAAGGGCTGGATGCCGATGCGGATCGAGTCGAAGTCGTAGCGGTCCGACACATTGCGGATGTGGTAGTCGAAGAAGCCTTCCTGCAGCGCGATGTGGAAGTCCTCGCGCGTCGTACCCTGTCGCGGGTCGCGCTCCAGGAAGCCGACCTCCTCGGCCTCCGCCCGGTTGAAGTTGATCACCGGGGTCAGGCGGAACTCGTAGTCCGGCGGCTTGTAGGCCGTATTGCCCTTAATCAGCGACGCGCTGAGGATGATGTTCTGGTTGTAGAAGGTCTGGGTGCCGTCGCTGAAGATGTTCGACGTGCTCGACGAGTTGGTCGAGTTGGGCGCCGTCGGCGTCGGCACCTTGCGCGGCTCGACCACCGTATCGGAGATCGCCAGCAGGTTCAGGAACCAGTCCTTGGTGCCGAGGATCGGCCGGTCGCCCTTGATGTAGTTCTGGTTATAGGGGTCCCACCAGATCGCCTCGACGCCGATGGCATCCGCGAGGCGCCAGCGGTCGGGTACGGGGATGAACTCGCGCGGCAGGTTGGGCTGCGGCGGCGGCACCGCGCCGGGGTCGATCTGCGGCGGGGCGACCCGCTCCTCGGGCAGTTGCTGGCCCGGAATGCGCCGTGCCTGGCCGATCTGCACCGGGGTGTCGACCGCCGCGGGGGCCACGGTGACCGGGGCCAGCGGACGCGGCGGCACCGGCGCGGGCACGGCGGGCGCCGGCGCGCGCACGGCGGCCGGCGCCGGGCCCAGAATCATCTCCTTGCCCGCCCATGCCGGCCCGGCCGCGGCGGCGGCAAGCGCCGCGGCGGCGGTCAACAGAACCCGGCCGGGCCTATTTATTGGCGCAGACATTCTGGGCATTGCTTCCGAGGAAGGGTTTGAAGGGACAGTTCACGTATCGCAGCCGCGCGCCCTGGGGCGACAGGTTGTCGGCGCGGAGGCTGGCCGGCGCGTTGCCGACACCGGTGTTGAGCGACACGCCCGCGTCATGCAGGCCGAGGAAGGAGACCATGTCGTCCTGGTCGATGCCGTCGCCGGACACGCCGATACCGCCGATCACCGTGTTGTCGCGGTAGATCGGTACGCTGCCCGGGAAGATCTGGAAGCCGTTGGCGATCCGCGTCAGCGTGCCGCCGCCGGCGGACCGGGTGAAGAAGCTGCAGGTCGCGTCCGTGTCCGTCGGTGTGCCTGCGTTGTCGGCGTAGAGGACATGCAGCGCGATGTTGTCGAGCACCGCGTTGAGCTGCAGCCCGGTGTTGAACGGGCTCCAGGTATTGAACGGCTCGGAGAAGGGGCCGTTGGGCGCGCCGTTGATGCCGTCCGGATAGAACGGCCGAGACAGGTTGCCGCCCGAGCGGTCGGAGAACGCGATGCCGTCGGCCAGCGCATTGGGCCCGACAAAGGCGCGCACGCGGTCGAGGTAGCGCTCCAGGCGCACGCCATTGGCATTCTGCGCCGCCGGGGTGCTGGCCACGGTGGAGCTGTAGCTCTGCAGGTAGGTGGCCGCCCCGGTGCTGGAGAACAGGGCCGCGGTGCGTGCCTTCTGCAGCGACACGTCGGTGCCGAAGATCGGCGCGTCTGGCGTGCGCGCGATGCCCAGGATGTTGCCGTTGGCATCGACCACCGAGATGGTGACCTGGATATGGCTGCGGAACGGCTGGCGGATCTGAGCGCGCCCGGCAAACGCGATCTTCAGCGCGTTGCCGATGATGGTGGTGACCTCGTTGGCGGTCATCCCGCCGCTGCCGGTGGCCGGGGTGGTGCTGGCGGTCGGTGGGTAGCGGTTGGTGCCGCCGGCGTTGTAGAGCACGAACACCGGCTTGCCGACGAAGTCGTACGTGCCCGCCGTGTCCTCGGCGAAGCCCGAGGCGGTGGTGCCGTAAGCCTGGCCGGCCAGCGGCGAGGCGGCGGCCGTGTAATAGCCCTGCACCGTGGTCAGGTTGCCGAGTGTGCCGTTGACCGCGGCGAAGCTGGCGTTGCCCGGGCTGCTGCGCAGTTGCGAGCTTTCCGCATCGGTGTAGCGGAAGGTCTTGCCCTCGAGGAAGATGCGGTTGCCGCGGATGTTGGTCGGCGGCGTAAACAGGAACTGCCCGGCGATGGCGATTAGTTCATCCGGGTCCTCGTCGAAGTTGCTGATCGACAGGTCCAGCGTGTAGTCGCCGTCGGATTCAACGCCGATGCCGCCGACGACCTGGCCGTTCTTGTAGAGCGGCATGCCGCCCGGGTCCGCCGACAGGCCGAGCGGCGAGCGCTTCGGCCCGATGGTGCTGTTGACCAGGCCGGTCACCGTGGCGTTGGTCGCAAACCGGACCGACAGGTCTGAACAGGGCAGCTGGCTGAACTGCACCCCGAACAGCGGGCCGGAGGGCGCGAAGGACTCACCCGGGTTGAAGTGCTCCTGGACGATCTGGCTCGCGGTCCGTGTGGTGAATGCGTTGCCGCTGGACGACAGGTAGGCGCCGGTGACCGCCTTGGTGATCGCCGACAGCCGTCCCGAGGGCGAGGCGGTGGCGCCGAGCGAGTTGAAGGTGTCCTGCACCTGTTCCAGCCCGTTGGTGCGCGGAATGCCGCGCCGGGTGGTGACCTCGACGCGCGACGGCGCGCCGGTCATCGAGAACACGCCCAGCACGTTGCCGACCCGGTCGACCACGGCGATATGGGCGGGCTGGTTGCGCGCGTTGGCCTCGTTGGCCGCCGCCGCGATGATCTGCCCGACTTCCGCGGACGTCAGGCTTTGGGCCCGCGCCGGGCTGGCCGCCAGGCACAGAGCCAGCGCGGCGGAGGCGAGCAGCGCGGTGCGGGCGGTCGCCATGGCTATTGCCCCGCCGGCTGCGGCAGCAGCCCGAACAGGCCGTATTTCAGCACCCCGCCGGCGCGGTAACCCACCGCCAGCGTGATGCCGTGGTTATCGGCGGCGATGTCTTCATTCAGCAGCTTGAACTCGAGCTGCCCTTCCGAGGCGGCGAAGCCGTTGTCGGCGAGGGTCTCCAGGTTGCCGTCCCACGGCACCCAGTAACCGTCGCGGGTGCGCTGCCGCCGCTCGGCGCCGCCGAGAATGGCCCAGACATGGGTCGACTCCGGGCTGTCGCCGCCGAGCGCCACGGTCAGCCGCAGATCGCCGACCTGCCCGTCGGTTGTGAGCGTGCCGAGGGATGCGCCGGTCTCGCTCAGGCTGTGCGGCCCGCCGGTGTCCGCCGCGTGCACGCCGGGGGTGCAGAGCGCCAGCGCGGCGGCCAGGGCCAGGGCGCGCGGCGTTCTCATCGCACCCCGCCCGCGTCCAGCGCGGCGCGTTTTTCAGGCGCCGGGGTCATCGCCGGCAGGCCCTCGAAGTGGAAGTTGTGGCACTGGATGCAGCCGGTCGGCACCCGGTCGGCGGCCTGCTCGCCGCCATGGCACTGCTGGCACAAGCCAATCTGCGGCAGCAGCACGTCGGTCGCCTGTTTCGACGTCTCCGCCTTGTGGCAGGCTGAGCATTCCATGTTGTCGTGGCTGCCATGGTGGAACAGCCCCTTGGGCAGCCACCGGTCAGTGACCAGCACCGGCTTGATGTCCCAGCTGATGGTGTCGGCCGTGACGGTCTGGGACATCTCATGGCAGACGCCGCAGACCGAGCGCGAGGCGTAGAGGGCCGCCTTGTCCGCCTGCTCCTCGGCCCAGGCCAGCGCGCCGAGCCTCTCCTGCTCGGTCAGTTGGGTGCCAGGGCGGCGGCGCACCACCGCGGGGGCGTCCGGCGTGGTGACCCCGCCGCGCAGCGCCAGGTCGGAGTAGAACTCCTGCACCGTCAGCAGCGCCGCTTCCAGGTCGCCATGGGGCAGGGTGCGGTCCGGCGCCGCCGGCTCGAAGCGCAGCAGATGGCATTCGGCGCAATGCTGCTCCATGTCGATGGGCCGCAGGCCGGCGCCGCCGGGTTCAACCGCGTGGCAGTCGGTGCATTGCAGTTCGGTGAAGCCGGGCTTGCCCGGTACCCGCAGCCCGCCGGGCTTCATGTGGGCCGCGTGGGTGAAGCGCAGGTTGGAGTTTTCTTCCGGCCAGGCGGCCTGGTCCAGGGTGATGCGCTGGCGGGTGCCGGCTGCCGCGTCGACCACCACGGAGGGACGGAACTGCGGATGGTCGTATCCGAAGTCTGCGGCGTTGAGCAGCTTGGTCTCCGGTGCCTGTTCGTCCAGCGCGCTGTGGCAATCGGCGCAAAACGCCTGGTCGCTGCGGATGATGGCCTCGGGCCCGCGATGCTCCTTGTGGCAGCTCTGGCAGGCAACGCCGGCGACCTCGTGCAGGCTATCCATGGCCGCGAAGCGCACCGGGTCGACGTGATGGGGCAGCCCCTCGTGACAGACCGCGCAGGCGCGGTCGGGTACCTGCTCGAAGGCGTTGAGGTGGCAGGCGCCGCAGTCGTCGGCGATGAACTTGTGCGGCCCCGAAACCTCGCCGCTGTCCCAGGCCAGGTCGGCCTTGATCGGCCACGTCGCCTCGGGGGCAGGCATCTCCTGCATCGGCACATCGGCGCGCGGGCCGTCGGCGCGCTCGATGAAATAGCCCACCACCGGCCAGACCAGGAACAGCGCCAGTACGGTTAGCGCCAGCGCCCAGGACGTCCCCCGCCGGCCCCAGCCCGCGTCAGCGAGGCTGGTGCGGCTGCGGGCCTGCAGCAGCGCCAGGGAATCGTCGGGCGGACGGACCATCTCCACCGAGACCGCGACCTCGGCTGCCTGCGACCCCTCGGCGTTGTCCTCCGCTGCGGGGTCGAGGACGACAACCTCGTAGGGCCCGACCTGGATGACGCTGCCCGGGCGCACCGGGCCGGAGTTCGCGACCCGGCCGTCGATCATCGCGTTGGCCTGCGGGGCGGCCTCGTAGAACAGGCCGTTGGCGCGCATGTGCAGGGCGCCCTCATGCAGCAGCACCCGGGAGTCGAGCAGCTCGACCTCGTTGTCGGTGCTGCGGCCGAAGCGTACCTGTTCGCAGGTCAGCCGCTCGTCATGGCTGACCACTGCGCCGCTCCGCCGTCGGGTGAGATGCTTGACCAGAACGTCCAACGCCGCCCCCTACCAGTAGAAGAAGACAGCGATGATGTGCGCCACCAGCGCCGCCAGCAGGGCGCAGGTCAGCGGCACGTGGAACAGCAGCCAGACGTCGAACAGCGCCTTGTACTGCACGTCGCGGCGGGCGCGCTGCAGCAACTGCACCCGCTTGGCCAGCAGGGTGATGAGCTGCCGCGCGGCTTCCGCCTGGGAGCCGGAAAACTCCTCGCCCATGGCGCGGATACCCTCCAGTGCGCGCGTCGTCGGGCAGTTTGGGTCACGTCCCGAGAGCTGGCGCACCAGCCCGCCGCCGATGCGCGTGTTCTCCTCGGCGTCGGCGAGCAGCGCAGTCACCTTGTCCGGCAGCGTCAGCGCCACGTCGTTGCATTCGCGGCGCAGCTCGGCGATCTGCCCCATCATCTGCTCAAGCGTCAGCCCGGCACGGTTCTCAGCACGCAGCGCCGGCAGGCGCATATAGAAGTAGATGCCGAAGATACCGGTCAGCACCACCGCGACCATCAGCCCGTAGGCCAGGGTGTGAACGTTCAGCCCGAACTCGAAGCCGGTGTGCAGCGTGGCGATCACGATCAGGCCGAGGCCGAGATAGACATGGGCCGAGGCCCAGTCCTCCAGCATCAGCGCGCCGACGCCGTAGCGCCGCTTGCGGATGCCGAACCATGACAGCCAGACGATCAGCAGCGCCCCGATGGTCCCCAGCGTGTAACCCAGCCAGGTGCCGCCGTTGGGGCTGTTGAACGGATCGTGCAGCACATAGGCGACGATTGCGGCAGCGACCAGCAACAGGGTCAGCTTGAGGTAGCGGAAGTTGCGGTAGACGAGGATCGATTGATGCATGGCCCGTCCCGATCCCCGCTCAGCGCGCCAGCTGCGAGATGGAGAAGAACTCTTCCGGGCTGACCCGGATCGCCGCGCCGGTCGGGCAGGCGCGCACGCAGGCAGGGCCCCCGTCCAGGTCCTTGCACATGTCGCACTTCACGGCCTTCTTCGGCGACTCGGAGTCCGTCTTCTCGGCCCGCTTCGTCTTGTCCTCGCCGGGACCGTCGCCCAGCCCGAACAGCATCCAGCTCAGCAGCCCCGGCTTGTCGGGCTTTTCAGTCGCCATGTGGATGACGTCATAGGGGCAGTTGCGTTCGCAGTTGCCGCAGCCGATGCAGCTCTCGTCGATGAACACCTCGCCGTCGGGGGCGCGGTGGATCGCGTCCGGCGGGCAGTCGGCCATGCAATGGGGATGCTCGCAATGCCGGCAGGACGTCGGCACATGGATGGTGGCGTAGGTTGGCCCCGCCTCGCGGTCGAGCCGCGACGTGCCGCCGTGGGTCTCGGCGCAGGCCTTCTCGCAGTTGTCGCAGGCGATGCAGAGCGACTCGTCGATCAGCAGCATGTCGGTGGCTTCGCCGATGCCCTGCTCGACCAGGAACTGGATGATGTTGCCGGCCTCGGGCTGCGCCTCCATGGCCTCGGATTCCACCAGCCGGGTCAGCAGCCGGTCCTCGACCTCGCGGCGCAGCGCCGGATCGACCTGCATCAGCCCCTGGAACACGCTGCCTTCGAGCCAGATCGTCTCGCACGCCACGGCGGCCCGCACGGTGCCGTTGCGCGGCGCGTTGTTGAGCAGCCCCATCTCGCCGACATAGTGGCCCGCCGGCACGTAGGCGATGACCACCTCCTGGCCGCCGATCTCGCGCGAGACGGTGACCGAGCCGCGCTGGATGAGGTAGACGCCGTCGGCCTCGTCGCCCTCGCTGAACAGCAGCTCGTCCTTCTTGAAGCGGCGGATCTCGGCGGTCTCGACCACCGGGCTCAGGGTATCGGCGCTGAGGTTGGGCGACAGGTAGGTAAGCAGCTGGCGCACGATCGCCGCCTGGCTCAGGGTCTTCTCCACCGAGGCGACCGAGTTGATGGTCTTGATCATCGTGCGCCGCGGCGATTCCAGCAGGATGGAATGTTCCGCCGCCAGCACCGTGGCCGAGCGCCGCCGCCCCTGCAGCAGGCCCATCTCGCCAAAGAAGTTGCCGCGCCCGAGGCCGACCCGCTGGGTGTCGTCGTCCGGGTCGATGAGGATCTCGACCCCACCCTCGACGATCATGAAGAAGGAGTTGGTGTAGTCGTTGCGCTCGAACACCGTGTCCCCGGGCTTGGGGAAGTGGAAGCTGCTGTCGATGAGGAACTCGCGCAGCTGCAGGGTGGTCAGGCCGCTCAGCAGCGGCACGCTGGTGCGGATATGCTCCAGCAGCTCGTCGACCGTGTGCTGCTCCAGCAGCGGCCCGAACTTCTCTTCCAGCAGCGGCTCGTCGGCGGGCTTCACCTCATTGCCGAGGATGAACTCAACCACCTCGTAGCCCTGGTTCATCGCCTGTTTGATCAGCGGATAGCCGCCAAGCGCGCCGATGATGTAGAGGCCGGGGACGTTGGATTCGTAATTGGCGCTGAGCTCCGGCAGGGCCGCGGGGTCCTTGCTCGGGAACTCAATGCCGCAGGCCTCGACGAAGCGCCGCGGCGGGATCGCGCCAAGCCGCGCGATCACCCGGTCGCATTCGACGACCGCCTCGCCGTCGGGCACCGACAGCACCATGGCGCCGGGCTGCACACGGGCCGGGTTGGCGTTGTAGTAGCACTCGATAGCGCCGCTCTCGATCGCCGCCTCGATCAGCGCCCGGTTGCCGTCCTTGGCGCGGGCGAATTCATCGCGCCGGTTGACGATGGCGACCCGGTTCTGGTGGGCCAGGCCGATGGCATTCTCGATCGCCGCGTCGCCCGCGCCGATGACGACGATGCGCTCGTCCTCATAGGCGTCAGGATCGTCGAGCTGATACTGGATACGGTCCCAGTCCGCGCCCTCGCAGTCGAGCTTGCGCAGGTTGCCTTGCAGGCCGATGGCGAGGATCACCGTCTCGGCGATGATGGTCTCGCTGCGGTTGATGGTGATCTCGAAGCCGCCGCGCTCGCCGCCAATCGCGGTGACCTCGGCGTTGAAGCGGACATTGACGCCGGCTTTCTCGGTCTCGTCGTCCCAGGCGCCCAGGATCGCCTCGCGCTTACCGGCCTCGAAAGACATGGTCGAGCGCAGCGGCAGCACGTCCGGCGTCGCCATGACGTGCTTGCCCTTCTGGTACTTGTAGATGGTGTCGGAGAGGTGGTCGGTGCGTTCGAGCAGGATGTGCGAAACGCCGTGCTCAGCCGCACGGCCGGCGGCACTCATGCCACCCGGTCCGGATCCGACGATCGCGATCCGATACGTCTCCGTCATCCACAATTCGGCGCGTGCGGACCCATTGCCCCCGGCCGCCGCGCCGTCCCCCATCTCTTATCGCTACAAGGCTAGGAGCCGGGCAGAACCGAGGCAAGCCATAAAGGCGCTTGACCAAGGGCTTGCGGCCTGTTTGGGCGGCCGTCCCGCGATCTTGCAGCGCCGCCTAGAGCGCCGCGCGGGCGACCGACATGCCGCCGTCCACATAGATCACCTGGCCGGTGACGAAGGCGGCGTCGTCTGACAGCAGCCAGCCGCACAGGGACGCCACCTCGCGTGGGGTGCCCATGCGGCCCATCGGCACATCGCCCTTGCGGTCGTCGCGCAGCAGCTTGGCCGGCGCGTCGGCATCAAGCAGCAGGTCTGTGCGGATCGGCCCCGGCGCGATGCAGTTCACGGTAATGCCGTCGCCTGCCGTCTCCAGCGCCCAGGAACGGGTGAAGCCGGCGAGCCCCGCCTTGGTCGCCCCGTAGGCACCCCGCCCGGCGCGCCCCAGCGAGGCCCGGCTGCCGATATTGACGATGCGCCCGCGCCCGCGCGTCCGCATCCCCGGCAGGCAGGCGCGCGCGCAGATCAGCGCGGCGGCGAGGTTGACCGCCACCATGGCGTCGAGATCATCAAGCGGCCCGTCGCCCGGCGCATCCAGCGGCGCCTGGCGGTCGAGTCCGGCATTGTTGACGAGGTGGTCGACAGGCCCGTCAGCGAGGATGTCCGCCAGCGCCGCCTCGGCGGCCGCCCGGTCGGCCAGGTCGACCGCCACATGACGGCCCCGGAAGGCTGCGTCCGGTGCGGTGCGGGACAGGCCGATGACGTCATGGCCCGCCTCCAACAGCCATTCGGCGATGGCGCGGCCGATGCCCCGGCTGGCCCCGGTGACGATGCTGAGCGGCGGGGCGCTCACCGCCGAGCGGTCCGGAAAGTCTTTTCCATCGGCTCAGCAAAACCGCTCCGGCGGCCGGGCGCAACTGCTAGCATGCGTCCCTGATCCGCCCGCAGGAGCCCGCCATGCCCCGCTTGCTTCCCGCCGTGACCGCCGCCGCGCTGGCCCTCTCGCTGGCGCAGCCCGCCGCCGCCCAGACCCGGGCAGCGCCGGAGATCGCCACCGGCTTCGCGCCGCGGGCGCCGGTCACCGCAAACCGCTTCATGGCGGTCACCGCCAATCCCCATGCCAGCAGCGCCGCGGTGGCGATGCTGAAGGCCGGCGGCAGCGCCGTGGATGCGGCGATTGCCGCGCAGATGGTGCTCAACCTGGTGGAGCCGCAATCGTCGGGCATCGGCGGCGGCGGCTTCCTGCTGCACTGGGACGCGGCGGCCGGGCGGCTCGACAGTTATGACGGGCGCGAGACCGCGCCGGCGGCGGCCACGCCGGACCGCTTCCTGCGCGACGGCAAGCCGATGAAGTTCCGCGAGGCGGTGCCCGGCGGCCTGTCGGTGGGCGTACCCGGACTGTTGCGGATGCTCGAGATGGCGCATCAGCGCCATGGCCAACTGCCCTGGGCGGACCTGTTCGCGCCGGCCATCGCGCTGGCCCGCGACGGCTTTGCCGTCTCGCCCCGGCTGTCGCGGCTGATCGCGTCCGACCCGTTCCTGCCGCGCTTCGCTGCCAGCCGCGCCTATTTCCTCGATGCGGCGGGGGAGCCGCTCAAAGCTGGCGTGACGCTGCGGAATCCAGCCTTCGCCGAGACCCTCACCCGTATCGCGCGGGAGGGGGCGGACGCACTGCATACCGGCCCCATCGCGGCGGCCATCGTCGCCGCGGTGCGCGGGGCGTCGGTCAATCCGGGCGACATTACCCCGGCGGACCTCGCCGGCTACCGCGCGGTGCGGCGCGATCCGGTCTGCATCGGCTATCGCGCCTACCAGGTCTGCGGCATGCCGCCGCCGACATCCGGCGGGGTGGCAGTGCTGCAGATGCTGAAGCTGCTGGAGCCGTTCGACATCGGCGGGCTCGACCCGCTGTCGGCGGACTGGGCGCATCTGATTTCCGAGGCCGGGCGCCTCGCCTTCGCCGACCGCAACCTCTATCTCGCTGACCCGGACTTTGTCCGCGTGCCGGTCGAGGGGCTGCTGGATGTCGGCTACCTGCTGCGCCGCGCCGCGACCATCGATGTGGGCTCCGCCATCGGCAAGGCCCAGCCTGGCGACCCGCCGGACAAGGCCGGGCTCGACTGGGCGCCGGGGCAGGCGGCCGACCTGCCGTCCACCACGCACCTGTCCATCGTCGATGGGGCGGGCAACGTGGTCTCCATGACCAGCTCCATCGAGAGCCAGTTCGGCTCCGGCCTGTTCGTGCGCGGCTTCCTGCTCAACAACGAGCTGACCGACTTCTCCTTCCGGCCGGTGCGCGACGGGCGCACGGTCGCCAACCGGGTCGAGCCGGGCAAGCGGCCGCGCAGCTCCATGGCGCCGATCCTGGTGCTGCGGGGCGGCAGTCCGGCCCTCGCCATCGGCTCGCCGGGGGGCAGCCGCATCATCGGTTACGTGGCGCGCGCCACCATGGCGATCCTCGACAACGGGCTCGATCCCCAGGCGGCGGTCTCGTTGCCCCATGTGGTCAACCGCAACGGCGCCACCGATCTGGAGCAGGACACCGCGGCGGTGCGGATGAAGCCGGGGCTGGAGGCGCTGGGCCATGAGGTGCGGCTGCGCGCCATGACCAGCGGCCTGCACGCCATCGCCATCGCGCCCGACGGCACGCTCACCGGCGGCGCCGATCCGCGCCGCGAGGGCGCGGCGATGGGGGAGTAAGGGATTCCCAAGAAGAGAGCCTTAGAACGGCAACTTGAGGACGATCTCCCAGGCGCGTAGATGCGACAGAAAATCAAGAAATCCGCGAATTAAACGCGCGTTTTTTCAATCTGAGCGGGTTTTAAATCGCTTGTAACCACCGAGAGAAGAAATCACCATCTTCGTTAAATCGAGGAACGGAGTAGGTGATGTATCAACATCTGAAGCGAAGAAGAGGTCGCCCCCTTGGGTCTGGAATTGATGACTCGGTTTATCTGAACCAGATTGCAGACCTTAAGTTTGAGAACCCTAAGTTGAGTACGTCATCGGCGGCAAAGCGTGTTCGCAAAAGGGCAGGCTCTACCCTGCAGCATGTGACTGAGCCTACCTTTGTCAGGCGTATGCAAAGGAAATGGAACGAGAGTGAGAGCCAGTTGCTAGTTGCCGCAGAGAAACGCCGCGCTGAAGCACTCAATGCAGAATCACGGATTGACGCCACGCTTAACATGTCTTCCTTGGTCGGCTGGCTACCTGAAGGGTTGCCTGCAGCAACCATCGCAAGGTGTGTGCAGATGGCACTTTCGATTGCAGAACGAAACGCAATAAATGAAGCGATAGGGCTGGACGCTCAAACCATGAAGACGATGTCCGCAATGACCCCCTACTCAGCATATTCTCTCAATCACCGTTGTTCTCCTCTTCATCCTCCTGATAGTTCGGTGCTTGAGGAAGCGATCAGGCTCCACGAGTCTGGTTTTCAAGATGAGGCGAGTGAGCTTGCTGAACTTTATCGTGATTCGTTGCTCCGGGGATGGAGATAGAGACGGAGATCAGCCAGCCCGTGCATCTCGACCGTAATGCAAGAGTGCCCGGCGGTTAGCCGCCCCCACCTATGAAGAACAGCATGATGATGGCGGCGAGCACGGCGGCCCAGATCGCGATCTTGGTCTGGGATGGGCGGCCCGCCATCGGGCTCAGAACCGCAGGTGGTACTTGATGCCGAGATTCTCGACGCCGTCGTTCTCGTCGCACAGGCTGGCGTTCGACATGTGGTCGACGGCCAGCTCGATGGCGTCGCCGTTCGGCAGCCGGTAGCCGAGGCCGATGCTCTCGCGGAACAGCAGCGGGCAGCCCAGCGCGCGCTTGTCGGGGACGTTGCCCTCGGTCTCGCCGTCATGGACGCCGCCGCCGAAGAAGGCGCTGATGAAGATCGGCCCGGCGATGTCGAAGTCCCAGGTGACGCCGGCATAGACCGCGCTGGTGTCGCCGGCGGTATTTAGCGAGAAGCCCGCCGTCGGGCGCGGCGACCAGATCCAGTCGAGCCAGGCTGGCGAGCGGCCCAGCACCTCGATGCCGAGGTTGGCGCCGCCTTCCTCGTCATTGTCGGTGAATTCCGGATTGTGGATCTGCGCCGCGAAGCGCATCTCGACCACCGACGGGTGCGGCTGCGCCGGGCGCGATGTGTCGACGGCCTGGGCCGCGGCGGTGGCGGGCAGCACAACGAGAAAGGCGAGCGCGGCAAGCGCGCGGAACACGAACGGCATCACAGTCACGAAAGCACCCTGAAAGAATCCCCGCTCCTGATTACGACAGCCGGGGCGGGGGATCAACGGGGCGGGCAACCGATGCGGCGCATTGCCCGGGCAAGGACGCCCACTAAACCTGATTTGAAAAACTTCGAGAGGGCATAATGCGGTTATGACCAAATCTGAACAACACGCTCAGCATGTGATCTCGACGATTCAGCACCTCAGATTCGATTTTGAGGACGCCTGTAACGTGGAAGCGTTGTTGATTGCTCTTGATGATATTGCTGAGCAGGCGGATAGCGTTGCTGGGAAGAAAGATATCCTTGGCTCACTCTCGCTCTTGCAGAAGAGCCTTGTCGGTCGCCTGATCCTAACTCTCGCGCGTGCCTACGATCCTTGGACCAAGAAAAACCCCGACCGCATGAGCTTGCCGGCTATTTATTGGCTAGTTGACAATGATTTAGGATGTAAGAAATTATTGATTACTGAAGTAGATCTAGAGAAATCTTATAAAAATGCTAGAAAATCCTACAAGAGGGCATTAAGAGCCCAATCCTTTCGCGGTGTTGAATTCGCCATCGAGAATCACTCCAAGCTTTCTCCGCAAGAACTAGACGAGGAACTTTCGAAGTTCTTTCTGACAAAACTGATACGAACTCCAAGAGATCAGGTTCTGGCGCACAATCTGCGGGACAATGGCTCAATGCATCCCACAGTCAATGACCTAAAGATGCTGCTAGACGTCACGCTCGAACAGGTTGAGATTTTGTCGAGTGCGTTTGGCGGCATATCTGTTCGCTTCGATGCCGCGAGAGCCGTCTCTCGAAAAAGAGCAACTCGCTTCAGTGCATCTTTTGGACGTCCCCGGCCATGAAGGCGCATCTGTGTTGACTGATAGCCCTGTGAAAATCTCCGACGATGGCGGTATCCGCCGCCTCGTCCTCAACCGGCCCGACAAGCACAACGCCTTCGACGATGCGCTGGTCGCCGCCCTGTCGGATGCGCTGGATGCGGCCGCCGCGGACGACGCGGTGCGCGCGGTGGTGCTGTCCGGTGACGGCCCCAGTTTCTGCGCCGGCGCGGATATCAGCGTGATGCGCCGCAGCGGCACCCTGTCCCGCGACGAGAACATCGCCGAGGCCGCCGCGCTGGGCGCGATGATGCACAAGGTCTACATGCTGCCCCGCCCGGTGGTCGCCCTGGTGCATGGCGCGGCTTATGGCGGTGGCACCGGCCTGGTCGCCGCCGCCGACATCGCGATTGCCGACGCCGGCGCGAAGTTCCGCTTCTCCGAGGTGGCGCTCGGGCTGGTGCCCGGCGTGATCTCGCCCTATGTGCTGCGTGCGCTCGGCGAACGTCAGGCGCGCCGCCTGTTCCTCACCGCCGAACCGTTCGGCGCGGCGGAGGCCCAGCGCGTCGGGCTGGTGCACGAGGTGGTGCCCGAGGGCGGGCTGGAGGACCGGCTGGCGGAGCTGGTGAAGCTGTTCGCCGGCAACGCGCCCGGCGCCATGGCCGGGTCCAAGGCGCTGGTGCGCGAGGTCGGCGGCCGCGCCATCGACGACGAGACGCTGGCCCTGGTCGCCGGGAAGCTCGCCGATGTGCGCATGCTGCCCGAGGCGCAGGAAGGGCTCGCCGCGTTCCTGGAGAAGCGGCGCCCGGCCTGGAAGGCATGAGCCGCCCGGCGCGGGTGCGGATCGTCGAGGTCGGCCCGCGCGACGGGCTGCAGAACGAGCCCGCCCCGGTCTCGCCCGAGGACCGGGCGCGGCTGGTCGGCCTGCTGGCGGATGCGGGCCTCACCGACATCGAGGCGGGCAGCTTCGTCTCGCCGAAATGGGTACCGCAGATGGCGGGCACCGACGCGGTGCTGGCCGCGCTGAAGGACCGCCCCGGCCTGCGGCTGCCGGTGCTGGTGCCGAACATGAAGGGCTTCGAGGCGGCGCGGGCCGCGGGCGCGCAGGAGGTGGCGATCTTCGCCGCCGCGTCGGAAAGCTTCTCCCGGAAGAACATCAACTGTTCCATCGACGAGAGCTTCGAACGGTTCGTGCCGGTCGCCGACGCGGCAAAGGCCGCCGGCATTGCCCTGCGCGGTTATGTCTCCTGCGTCATCGACTGTCCCTACGAAGGCGCGGTGGCGCCGGCGGCGGTGGCGGCGGTGTCGGCGCGGCTCGCCGCCATGGGCTGCTACGAGGTCTCACTGGGCGACACCATCGGCACGGCGACGCCGGACCGGCTGCGCGCCACGTTGGACGCAGTCGCCGCCGAGGTTCCGGTGGCGCAGCTCGCGGTGCATTGCCACGACACCTGGGGCCAGGCCATCGCTAACATCGCCGCGGCGCTGGAGATGGGCATCGCCACGGTGGACAGCGCGGTCGCCGGGCTCGGCGGCTGCCCCTACGCGCCGGGCGCGGCAGGCAACGTGGCCACCGAGGACGTGGTCTATCTGCTCGACGGGCTTGGCATAGACAGCGGCGTCGATCTCGACGCGCTGGGCGCGGCGGGGCGGTTCATCTGCGATCTGCTGGGCCGGCCGCCGGCGTCGAAGGCGGCGCGGGCGCTGGCGGCGCGCGCCGGCTAGGCAGCCCGCCCGGCGTAGAACATGTAGCCGTAGCTGCCGCCGAAACGGCGGCGCATATCGATCTCCCGCGCCGTCGCCGCGATGACCTCCAGGGCCATCGCGTCCCCCGCATGGGTCTCGCGCAGGCCCGGCAGCTTCGCTTCCAGCGGGGTGTAGTAGTCGTCCCACCAGCCGGCGTCCGGGACCGGCACCGTGCCGGCGAGGGCGTAGCCCGCCTGTTCGACCGCTGCGGCCACGGCCTCCGCCGCGCGCATGTCCGGATACTCCTCGGCGAAGAAGGCGGTGGCCGCGTCCGGCGGTGCGTCGGTGAACCAGACCATGTCGCTGAACACCAGATAGCCGCCGGGGCGCAGCAGCCGCCGCCAGGCGGCGAGCGCCGCATCGACGCCCATGATGTAGGCGGACCCCTCCGCCCAGATCAGGTCGAAGGCCCCGTCATCGAAGGGCAGGTCGGTCATGTCGGCGGCCCGCGTCTCGATCCGGTCCGCCAGCCCGTCGGCCTGCGCCGCCGCGTCGAGCTGGTCGAGGAACTCCTGATGCAGGTCGACCGCGGTGACCGTGCCGCCGGTCGCTTGTGCGAGCGTCCGGGTCTGCATCCCCGGCCCGCAGCCCACATCCAGGATGGCGGGTTCCGCCGGCAACGCCGCACACAAGGCGAGGGCGTCGCGCGTGGCGGCGGCGCAGCCGGGGCCCTGGCGGGGCAGGCCGCGCTGTACTTCCATGAACAGGGCGAACAGGCGCGCGTCGTCTTCCATGGCCCCAATGATGCGCAGACGCGCGGCGCGATTCCACCGCGTCGCGATATGCCCTAAAACCGGCGCCATGTTTTTGCTCGAACATGACGGCAAGGTGCTGCTCGCCGGGCGCGGGGTGCCGGTGCCCGACGGCGTGATCGCCGCCACCGATGGGCCGCCGCCGGCCCTGCCGCCGGGGCCGTGGATGGTCAAGGCGCAGGTGCCCGCTGGCGGCCGCGGCAAGGCGGGCGGCGTGCGCGCCGCCGATACGCCGGACGCGGTGGCCGAGGAATTGCGCCGCCTCGCGGGGCTCGACCTCAAGGGCCTCGCCGTCGCCGAGGCGCGCATCGAGGCGCGCGCCGCGTTCACCGCCGAATGCTATCTCAGCCTCGCCCTCGACCCGGACGCCCGTGCGGTCCGGGTGATGACGGCCGCCGAGGGCGGCATCGAGATCGAGGAGAACCCCGCCGCCGTGCAAAGCGCCACCGCCGCCCCGGACGCGGACGCGCTGGCGGCCTGCGTCGCGGGCCTCGCGGCGGGCTTCCCGGCGGCCCGGCGCGCAGCGCTGACCGCCGCCGCCCGGCCGCTGGCCGAGGCGTTCCTGGCGCTTGACGGGATGCTGCTGGAGATCAACCCGCTGTTCGTGCTGAAGGACGGCGGCTGGTGCGCCGGGGACGTGAAGCTGGTCACCGACGACAACGCCCTGGCGCGCAACGCGGCGCTGGCGGCGCTGCTGGATGCGCGTAGCACGGCTTACACGGACGCGGCGCGCAAGCGCGACTGCGGCTTCGACTATGTCACCGTCGACCCGCAAGGCGAGATCGGCCTGCTGACCACCGGCGCCGGGCTCAGCATGATGCTGATCGACGAGATGCGCGCCATGGGCATGAAGCCCTGCAACTTCCTCGACATCCGCTCCGGCGAGCTGCGCGGCGACCCCGCCCGGTTGATCCAGGCGCTGCAGTGGATCATGGAAGGCCCGAAGGTCCGGGTGCTGCTGATGAACTTCTTCGCCGGGGTCACCGACCTGGGCGAGCTGGCGCGGCTGATCCTCGAAGCGCTCGACGCGGTGCCCGAGGCGCGCGGCCTGCCCATCGTCGCGCGCCTGGTGGGCAACGGCTTCGACAAGGCGCAGGCGGTGGCGTCCGCGCCCGGCTCGCCGCTGACGCTCGAGCCCGACCTCGACGCGGCGGTCGCGGCGGTGAAGAAGATCCTGGAGGCGCCGGCGCCATGATCGATCCGCGCATCGACGGCAACACGCCGATCATCGTCCAGGGCATCACCGGCCGGCAGGGGCGTTTCCATGCCGGGCTGATGCGCGGCTATGGCAGCAACATCGTCGGCGGCACCTCGCCCAGCGGCAAGACCGCCGAGGTGGACGGCATGCCGGTGTTCCTGAACTGCGCCGACGCGGTCGCCGCCACCGGGGCGACCGCCACGCTGACCATGGTGCGCGGCGACGGCGTGCTGGCCGCTGTCACCGAGGCGCTGGATGCGGGCATCCGGCTGATCTGCTCGCCGACCGAGGGGGTGTCGGTGCATGACGCGCTGGCCGCGGCCCGGCTGATACGTGAAGCCGGCGCCCTGTGGATCGGCCCGTCGACACCGGGCATGGCGGTGCCGGGGCAGGCCAAGCTCGGCTTCCTGCCCGACGTCTCCCTGGCGCCCGGGCCGCTCGGCTTGATGTCCAAGAGCGGCACCCTGAGCTACGAGATCGGCTACCGGCTGGTCGGCAAGGGCCTCGGCCAGTCGGTCTGGGTCGGCGTCGGCGGCGACCCGGTGAAGGGGGTGCGCTTTGGCGAGCTTGTGCCCTTCTACAAGGCCGACGCCCAGACCGAGGGGCTGGTGGTGATCGGCGAGATCGGCGGCACCGAGGAAGAGGACCTGGCCGCCGCCCTGATCGAGCATGATTTCGGTAAGCCGGTGTTCGTGCTGGTCGCCGGGGCGACCGCGCCCGAGGGCGTCACCATGGGCCATGCCGGGGCGCTGGCCCACGGCGCGCACGGTACCTTCGCGGCAAAGAAGGCGGCGCTGGAAAAGGCGGGCGCGCGGGTCTTCGCCCATATCGCGGAGCTGATCGACGCGGCTGCGGACACATTCAAAGGGAGCTGAGACGTGGACTTCATTCCGACCGACGAACAGCGCGAGATGGTCGACACCGTACGCCGCTTCCGCCGCGACGTGATCGAGCCCAACGGCATGAAGTGGCTCGACGGCAGCTTCCCCTGGGAGAACATGAAGGGGCTGGGGGAACTCGGCGTGCTGGGCATGGCCGTGCCCGAGGAATATGGCGGCATGAGCGCCAGCATCCTCGACACCCTGCTGGTGCTCGAAGAGATCTCCAAGGGCTGCTACGTCACCGCCATGGCGGTGCTGGCCGAGGTCGGCAGCCAGACCCGCATCATCGCCACCTTCGCCCCCGAATCGATCAAGCGCGAGATCCTGCCGCGCATCGCCACCGGCGAGGCGATCCTCGCCATCTGCATGACCGAGCCGGACACCGGCACCGACGTCCCGGCGATCCGCACCAACACCAATGTCGAGGGCAACCGGGTGGTGGTGAACGGCGCCAAGACCCTGTGCAGCCGCGCCGAAGTGGCGGAGATGTTCGTCGTCTACACCCGGGTCAACAACGTGCCGGGCCGCGAGGGCATCGGCTGCGTGCTGGTGCCCAAGGACGCGCCGGGCATGGAGATCAACACCACGTACCACACCATGGGCGGGGAATATCTCTCCGACGTGCGCTTCGACAATGTGGAGCTGCCGCCGGACAACCTGGTGGTCGAGGGCGACGGCCTGAAGAAGCTGATGACCGCGTTCAACACCCAGCGGGTGCTGAACCCGTCGATCTGCCTCGGCCTGGCCGAGGGCGCGATGGAGCATTCGATCCGCTACATGCGCGACCGCAAGGCGTTCGGCCAGCGCATCGGCGACTTCCAGGGCCTGCGCTGGAAGCTCGCCGACATGGCGATCCAGATCGAGGCCGGGCGCAGCCTGCTCTACCGCGCGGCGGTCAGCGGCGGCGAGTTCCCGGACCCGACCCTGGCGGCGATGGCCAAGGTCTACAACAACGAGATGGGCATCCGGGTCTGCTCCGAGGCGATCCAGATCCACGGCGGCTACGGCTTCACCGACGAGTTCCCGGTCTCGCGCTTCTACCGCGGGGTGCGCTATGGCAGCCTCGGCGGCGGCACCACGGAGACGCTCCGCAACTGGGTCGGCCGCTACCTGGTCGAAAAGGTCGATCTGGACACCGGCATCCTGGCCCCCGACCTGTTCTAGGTCCCATCCGGCGGGCTTGAAATATAGGACTTTGAGCCTATATCCCCGTCATGCATGGCATGGCGGGACCCCTGACAATCTCGGTGTCAACATCGGCGCAACGTCGCGCAACATCCGGTGGTTTTCCGCCGGATGCGCGACTCAGGAATCGTTTGTTTTCAAGGGGTTGGCCGGCCCCCTGTCAACAATTGCCAACATTGGCGTTTTTTCTACGCCCCGTCGGGCAGGGTGTAGACCCGGACCGGCTCGGAGTGGCCGCGCACCGGCACCTCGCCGGCGGCGCGCAGGCTGCTGTCGCCCGCCGCGTCCACGGTGGCGTCGGCGACCAGCAGGCGGGTGCCGAAATCCTTGTTCATGCCTTCGAGCCGCGCGGCGACATTCACCGCGTCGCCATGCACCGTGTAGTTCAGCCGCCCCTCCGCGCCGACATGGCCGGCGACCAGCGGACCGGTGTTGACGCCGACCCGGCAGACCAGGGATTCGCCGGCGAAGCGTCCCGTGTCGGTCTGCGCGATCATCTCGCGCCCCGCCGCGATGGCGTTGGCGGCATGGTCCGGGTCCGCCACCGGCACATTGAAGATGGCGAGGATGGCGTCGCCCTGAAACTGGGTGACCACGCCCTTGTGGCGCTCGATGATCGCGACCATGGCGGAGAAATAAGCGTTCAGTACCTCCACCGTGCGCACCGGGCCGAGCCGCTCGGTCATCGAGGTAAAGCCCTGCAGGTCGACGAACAGCACCGACGCGGTCGCGGTCTGCGGCGCCATGGCGTCGTCGCCGTCCTTGAGCACCGCCTCGGCCACCGCTTCGGGCATGTAGCGGCCGAACATGCGGCGCACCCGGGTGCGGTCGCGCATGCCGCGCACCATGCGGTTGAAGGCGGCCGCGGAATCGTCGAACTCGCGCAGGCGGCTGCGCGGCAGCGGTTCGATGTCGTCGAGGCGCTTGTCGTGGACAAGCTTGGCCAGGTCGGCGATGCGCCGGGTCGGCCGGCTGATCAGCCGCCCCGCGGCGACGCCCGCGCCCACCGCCAGTACAAGCAGCCCGGCGCCGACCGCCAGCGTGCGCTGCACCCGCACGATCTGGGTCTCGGCGGTATCGGACGGCAGATGGACGCCGATGGTCCAAGGCTCCGGCCCGTACTGGTCGAGATCGCGGGTGACGAAATAGAAGCGTTCCCCGTCCATCTCCCGGCCGAACACGGTGGATCGGTCCGATGGTGCGACCAGGCCCATGGGCAAGGCCGCGCCCTCGCTAAGTGCGGCCAGCGGCGCATCGGCGATCTCCGCCACCGACGGCAACGGTGCCTCCTCTCCCGGCAGCGGCCGCCAGTCGATCATCAGCGGATGCGCCAGCACCTGGTCGCGGCCATACAGCACGAAGGGTGTCGCGGTGCCGCCGGCGCGTGCCGCCAGCGACTGGGACAGGTCGGCGATCCGCACCACCTGCACCATCAGCGCCTTGAGCTCGCCACCGCGCCGCAAGGGCGTGCGCAGGCTGACCGACACCCGGCCCACAGTGACGGGGATGAAGGGTTCGTCCCAGAACGGCTCCTGCCGATCGGCGGCGGCAGCGATGGCGTCATCGATGCCGTCGGACGGGGCGACCTCGATCTCCTGCATCGGGCCAAGGTCGCGGGTGACCCGCTGCAACCGGTTGCCGGGCAGCAGGATACCGACGCCGAAGATCTGCGGCGTTGCCGCGAGCGCTCCGTCAACCAGCCGTTCGAAGGCCGGGTCGCCAGTCTCCATGGTGCCTTCCGCGAAGCGCCGGGCGATGAAACGCGCCTGCGCCTCGACCGGCTCCAGCAGGCCGGCGATCTCCGCGGCCAGCAAGTCGACCTCGGCATCGGCCTTGTCGCGCAGCAGTTCGCGGGTGTTGGCGCCGGCGCTATAGACGCCGATCAGCAGCATCAGGCCGACCGCCAGCGCCATGATGCCTGCCAGAACCCCGGCCAGCACGGTGCCCAGGGGCAGCCGCAGCCGTCGGCGCGGCGGCGTTGGCGCCGGCGCGGTGCTCATCCCTTCGGCGCCTTGCGCCGGTCGAGGAAGGCCTGGATCATCCGCTTCGGCTCGTCGGTCTCAAACGAGCGGGAAAAGGCGCGGATGCCGGCCTCGATGGAATCGCTGACCGCCAGCTTTTCCCAATCCTGCACCAGCGTCTTCTGGGCGCGGGTGACGACCGGGCCGCATTTCAGGATCGCGCCGAGCCAGTCTTCCAGCGCCGCGTCCAGTCCGTCGCGTGGGGCGATCCGCTCCAGAAAGCCGATGCGGTACGCCTCATGGGCGTCGATATGAGCGCCGGTCAGCACCAATTCGCGCGCCTTGCCCCAGCCGACCAGCATCGGCAGCAGGCACGCTTCCATGCCCGACGGGATGCCAAAGCGGGTCTCGGGCATGCCAAGCTTTGCGTCATCGACCCCGATGCGCAGGTCGCAGGCCGCCGCCAGTTCCATGCCGAAGCCGAAGCAGTAGCCGTTTATACGCGCGATCACCGGCACCGGCACGTCGCGCACCGACTGGCAGGTCAGGTGGGTGATGGTGGCGGCGCGGTAGGCCTCCTCGGGGCCGTATTTGGTCATCTCCGCCAGATCCGCACCGCCGACGAAGGCAACGTCGCCGACGCCGGTCAGTACCACGGCGCGCAGGTCGCCGTCCTGGCCGATCTCGCCCAGCAGGTCGATCAGCCGGCGCTTGCCGTCGCGCCCGAGCGCGTTGCGTTTGTCCGGATTGTTAAAGGTGACGGTGGCGATCCGCCCCGCGGGCCGGTCGTCCGTGGTAAGAAGCAGAAGGTCGTCGGTCATGGTCGGGTGCCTTGTGCAGCCGCACCCGCCGCGCCGGCGGGCCTCGGGGGACTATAGCAATGATGGACCGGGTCACAGCCCTGCTGCGCGAGGCCGCCGCGATCGATGTGCTGCCGCGCTACCGCCGGCTATCCGAGGACGAGCGTTTCCAGAAGCAGGGCGGCGAGATGGTTACCGCCGCCGATCACGCGGTGGAGGCGCGGCTGCGCGCCGGCCTCGCCGACATCCATCCTGGTGCCGCCTTTGTCGGCGAGGAGAGCGCGGCGGAAGACCCGGACAGCTTGGCGGTGCTCAGCCGTCCTGGTGCGGTCTGGGTCGTCGATCCGGTGGACGGCACCCATAACTTTGCCCACGGCAAGCGGCACTTCTGCATCATGGTGGCGCTGGTCGAGGACGGCGACACCGCGGCGGCGTGGATTCACGATCCGCTCGACGGCTGGACCGCGGTGGCCAAGCGCGGCGCCGGCGCCTTCATCGATGGGCTGCCCCTGCGCATGTCGCCTGCGCCAGACGATGTTGCCGACTGGAAGGGGGCGGTCTCGACCCGCTACCTGCCCGAGCCGATGCGCGAGACCGCGCGCAACGGCGCGGCGCGCATGGCGCAGAGCCGCACCTACTTCTGCGCCGGGCACGACTATGTGGCAATGCTGCGCGGCGCCCGGCACCTGGCGCTGTATTACCGCACCCATCCGTGGGATCACGCCGCCGGCGCGTTGCTGGTTTGCGAGGCCGGCGGTGTCGCGCGGCGCTTCGACGGCGCCGACTACCGGCCTGGCGAGGACGGGGTCTCGCTGCTCGCCACCGCCGACGCGCCGAGTTGGCGGCGCGCCCGCGACCTGTTGCTGACCGGCGCCGGGGATGGCATATGACCGCTAACTTTCTTCCCGGCATTCCCGCCCGCTACACTCCGGCCGCCGCCGTTCGCCGCGGCCCAAGCAAGATCGAGGAACACCAAGATGCGTGACCTTCACTTCCCAGGGCGCTCGCCTGTCCGTTCCATGAACGCCATGGCGGCGACCTCGCAGCCGGCGTCCACGCTGGCCGCGATCGAGATCATGCGCCAGGGCGGCAACGCCATGGATGCCGCCGTCGCCGCTTGCGCCGTGCAGTGCGTCGTTGAGCCCCAGTCCACCGGAATCGGGGGCGACTGCTTCTGCCTGTATGCACCGGCCGGCGAGAACCGGGTCATCGGGCTGAATGGCTCGGGCAAGGCGCCGGGCAAGGCCGAGGCGGGCTGGTTCCTGGAGCAGGGCATCTCCGGCCGTGTCGATATGTGGGGGCCGCACGCGGTGACCGTGCCCGGCGCGGTCGACGCCTGGATCACCCTGCTGGATGACCACGGCACTATGGGCATCGACCAGGTGTTGCAGCCGGCGATCCACTACGCCGAGAACGGTTTCGTGGTGCATTCGCGCACCAGCGCCGACTGGGCGTCGAACATGAAGAAGCTGCTGCAGGACCCGGACTCCTCCACCCGGTTCACCAAGTCCGGCGCGCCGCTGGCCGAGGGCGACGTGTTCGTCCAGCCGCAGCTCGCCGAGACCTTCCGCCGCATCGCCAAGGAGGGCCGTGACGGTTTCTACAAGGGGCCGGTCGCCGAGGATATCGTGAAGAAGCTCAATTCCCTGGGCGGGCTGCACACCCTCGACGACCTGGCGGCGACCGCCTGCAAGTATGTCGACCCGATCAAGACCGGCTACGGCGACTACGAGGTGTGGGAGATTCCGCCCAACGGCGTCGGCATCATCACCCTGCTGCTGCTCAACATCCTGTCGGGCTACGACCTGACCAAGGGCGGCCCGACCAACACAGACCGGCTGCATCACCTGATTGAGGCGGCGAAGCTCGCCTACCGCGACCGCAACACCTATGTCGCCGATCCCGACTTCGCCGACGTGCCGGTCGATGCGCTGCTGTCGCTCGACTACGCGGCGTCCCTGCGCGAACAGATCGACCCGGACCGGGCGATGAAGGACGTGCCGCCGCCGAGCCTGCCGAACGACGACACGGTCTACCTCTGCGTCGTCGACAAGGACGGCAACGCCTGTTCGTTCATCAATTCGCTGTTCCAGAGCTTCGGCTCGGGCATCCTCGCGCCGGAATCGGGCGTGATGCTGCAGAACCGGGGCTATGGCTTCGTCGTCGAGGAAGGGCATCCGAACTGCATCGCGCCGGGCAAGCGGCCGCTGCACACCATCATCCCGGCGATGCTGACCAAGGGCGGCCGCGCGCAGATGCCGTTCGGCGTCATGGGCGGGCATTTCCAGCCCTTCGGCCAGACCTACTTCCTGACCAACCTGCTCGACTTCGGCCTCGACATTCAGCAGTCCTTCGACCTCAGCCGCCTGTTCTGCATGGGCGGCGATGTGGAGGTCGAGCGCTCGATACCGGCCGAGGCGGTGCACGGCCTGATGGAGCGCGGCCACAAGTGCTCCGTCATCAACAAGCCCCATGGCGGCGGCCAGGGCATCTGGATCGACTGGGAAAAGGGCACGCTGGCCGGCGGTTCGGAGCCGCGCAAGGACGGCTGCGCGATGGGCTACTAGGAGGGACGCACGATGAGCGAGGCAATGGCGGCGGACTTCCGCCTCGACGGCAAGGTGGCGGCGGTCACCGGGGCAAGCCGGGGCATCGGCCGCGGCGCGGCGGCGGCGCTGGCCGCGGCCGGCGCCGAGGTGGTGCTGATGGCGCGCTCCGCGGATGGGCTGGCCGAGGCCTGCGACGAGATCGCGTCCGCCGGCGGCAAGGCGACCGCGCTCGCCTGTGACGTCACCGACCGGGCGGCCGTGCGCGCGGCCATTGGCGGGCTGCCGCGCCTCGACGTGCTGTTCAACAACGCCGGCATCAACCGGCCGCAGCCGTTCCTCGAGGTGGATGACGACGCGCTCGATTCGATCATCGACATCAATGTGAAGGCAGCCTTCGTGGTCGCCCAGGCGGCGGCACGCAAGATGGTCGAGGCGGGCAACGGCGGTGCCATCGTCAACACCTCGTCCCAACTCGCCAAGGTGGGCTCGGAGGGGCGCGCGGTCTATTGCGCCAGCAAGGCGGCGGTCGACGGCATGACCCGGACCATGGCGATCGAGCTCGGCCCCCACAATGTGCGGGTCAACAGCGTCGGGCCGACCTTCATCGAAACACCGATGACCCGGCCCTATTTCGAGGACCCGGAGTTCCGCGGCAAGACCGAGGCGAAGATCCCGCTTGGCCGCATCGGCCAGGTCCGCGACGTGGCCGGCGCGGTGGTGTTCCTCGCCTCGCCGGCATCCGGGCTGATCACCGGGGTCAACCTGCTGGTCGACGGAGGCTGGACCGCGATCTAGCGGCCGCGCGATTCGCGCACGGTCAGCCAGGTCACTGCGGTAAAGATCACCGCGCCGCCGAGCAGGGTCCAGAGGTCCGGCACCTCGCCGAAGATGGCGAGACCGAACAGCACGGCCCACAGCAGCTTGAAGAACTCCACCGGCATGACGACGCCGGCGTCGGCGATCTTCAGGGCCTGGGACAGGCAGAACTGGGCGGCGAAGTGGCAGAAGCCGACCAGCGCCAGCCACAGCAGCTGACCTACGGTCGGCGTGACCCAGACCAGCGCCGCGGGCACCGCGGTCAGCAGGGTCACCAAGACGCCCATCCAGGCGACAACGGTGACGCTGTCGTCATGCCGGGTGAGCGCCTTGGTAAACAGCACCACCCCGGCCCACACGGTCGCCGAGGTGAGCATCCACAGCGCCCCCTCGCTGATCACCTCGACGCCGGGGCGCAGCACGATCCAGGTCCCGGCAAAACCGATTGCCAGCGCCAGGATGCGGCCCCGTCGCGCCGCCTCGCCGAACACCAGGATGGCGCCGAGCACGGCCCACAGCGGCGAACTGAAGCTGATCGCCGCGACCACCGCCAGGGGCGTGATCGCCAGTGCGATATGGAGCGTGATCATCGCGCCGACATTGAACACGGCGCGGCCCACATGCAGGTGCAGATGGTTGGTGGAAAACACCGACATGCCGCGCTGGGCGACCAGCGGCAGCACGAAGATGAAGGAGAACAGGGAGCGGAAGAAGGCCGACTGGGCCGCGGGGATATCGGCGCTGACCTGGCGCACCGCGACATGCAGCACAGCGACCAGCAGCGACGACAGCAGCATCAGCGAGATGCCGCGCAGCGCCACGGGCGCGCCGTCATAGGCTCGGCGGATGGCAGAGAAAAGAGAGATGGAACGATCCGATCCGAACGGGAAGCCGGACCGACAGTCTAGCGGCGCGGCCGCGCCCGACCGAGACCTATTGCGCGCCGCCCCGGTAGGCGGCCGGGTTTCCGCTGCCCGTCAGCGCGAAGGCGTCGCGGTAAATCTGCACCACCAGCGCCGCGCTCCAGCTTGGCCGGTAGAACACCTTCTCGATGTTGCCGACCAGTTCGCCGTGGCGCATCACCGCGCGCAGCGCCCAGAACCCGCGCTGTGGCCGCCCCGGGAGGCCGTAGCGCATGTCGTGCATCTCAGCGATCAAGGTGCCGTTATCGCCGCGTTCCAGCGTGCCGCTCACCTGGCCCATGGCGAACCAGTAGAACTGGTAGGCCTGCCGGGTCATGCCAAGCTGCTCGAGGGACGGATGCTCGGGTGGGGTGAACCGTTCCCACTCGATGGGCGCCGGCCGCCACATGGTGACAAAGCCGATCCGCACCTCCGGGTAATGACGCACCACGATGCGCCGCAGGAAGGGCTGGAACAGGGTCGGGTAGGCAAAGACTTGGGCGCCGGTCACGCCTTCGGCGGCGAGCTGGGCCTCGGCGAAGGCCCGCGCCCGCTCGTTCAGCCAGGCGCCGTAGAACAGGTAAGCGGTGGTCAGCGTCAGCGCCGTGCCCCCCGCCACCATCGCGCGGAACTGCCCCGTGCGCGGCATCAGCCCGTACAGCACCGCGAGCAGGAGCGGCACCGTGTAGAACGGATCGATGATCCCCACCGCATCGATGGCGAAGCGCTTGTTCGACAGCGGCGCCAGCAGTTGCGTGCCATAACTGGTGAAGGTGTCGAGGATGCCGTGGGTGCCGAAAGCGAGCAGCCCGAGCAGCATCCACGCCACCAGGTCACGGGTGTCGGCGACGCCCGCAAGCCGCTTGCGGATCGCCCAGATGGCGCCGCCGATGGCCGGCCCCGCGAACAGCGAGACGACCACCGAGTGGGTCAGCCCGCGATGGCCGAGCGAGGATTCCAGCGGACCCGTGCCCATCAGCGCGGCCGGCACCAGGTCGAGGTCCGGGGACATGGCAATCAGCCCGCCGGCGATGATTGCCGCGCGCCCGAAGCGCGCCCGAAAACCGAACTGGCCGATCGCCGCGCCGAGCAGCCCTTGGCTGAATGGATCCATCAATTGCCGCCTTCAATTACGCTGGGCCAGAACTTAGGCATTCATCGCCACACTGCCAACGGCGCCGGCAGCTATTTCGCGCCGCGCTTCCTGCTATGCTGGCGCGAAACAACGAAGGGAGGGCCCGCGGCATGCGGCTCGTGACATTCGAGGAATCGGGAACCGCGCGCGCCGGCGCGCTGGTCGAGGGCGGCAGCCGGGTGGTCGACCTGGAGGCCGGCGACATGCTGGCGCTGCTGGAAAGCGGCGATGCCGGTCTCGCGGCAGCCAAGGCCAAGGCGGACGCCGCAGCGGCAAGCTTCGCGCTGGCCGACGTGCGGCTGCTGGCACCGGTGCCACGCCCGCCCAAGATCACCTGCGTCGGGCTCAACTACCGCGACCATGCCATCGAAGGCGGCAATCCCATTCCTGATCATCCGGTGCTGTTCTCCAAGTACCCGATCAGCGTGATCGGCCCCGGCGATACGATTCGGCTGCCCAAGGCATCGACCAAGGTCGACTATGAAGGTGAGTTCACCATCGTCATCGGCAAGCGCGCCCGGCATGTGGCCAAGGAGGATGCGCTCGACGTCATCGCCGGCTACACGGTGATGAACGATGTCAGCGCCCGCGACTGGCAGAAGCGCACCAGCCAGTGGATGGTCGGCAAGGCGTTCGACACCTTCGCGCCGATGGGCCCCGCGCTGGTCACCAAGGACGAGGTGGCCGACCCGCACGCGCTGTCGATCCGCACTTGGGTCAATGGCGAACTGCGCCAGGACTCCAATACCCGTGAGCTGATCTTCGGTGTCGGCGACCTGATCGCCGAGATTTCACAGATCTGGACCCTGGAGCCGGGCGACGTGATCCTCACCGGCACGCCGTCGGGCGTCGGCGCCTACTGGGACCCGCCGAAGCTGCTGAAGGCCGGCGACGAGGTGAAGATCGAGGTCGAGGGCGTCGGCGTTTTGGAGAACCCGGTCGCCGACGAGGCCTGAACGGTATTTTCGACAAGGAAACCGCACGATGGATGCACTGACGGTCAACGAAGTCTCCCAGCGCCAGGCGATCATGGGCAAGAAGCACATGGTTTCCGCCGGCCATTATCACGCGGCCCATGCGGGCTTCGACATCCTGCAGGCCGGCGGCAATGCGGTTGATGCGGGGGTCGCCGCGGGGCTGGCCATCGGGGTGACCCTGGTCGACTTCGTCAACATCGCCGGCGTCGCGCCGATCATGATCTACCTTGCCGAGACCGATGAGGTGGTGACGCTGGCCGGTGTCGGCACCTGGCCGCGCGCCGCGAGCTGTGACTATTTCAACCGCGAGCACGGCGGCAAGATCCCGCCTGGGCCGTCGCGTGTGGTCGTACCGGCGGCGCCGCATTCCTTTCTCACCGCGCTTGAGAAATACGGCACCATGAGCTTCGGCGAGGTCGCCGCCGCCGCAATTCGGCTGGCTGGCGAGGGCTTCCCCGCCCATGCCCAGCTCTGCCACAGCTTCGAGAAGAACGAGGCGGCGCACCGCACTTGGCCGCAAAACGCCGAGGTGTTCCTGCCTGGCGGCAGGCCGCCCAAGCCCGGCGACCTGTTCGTCCAGGCGGACCTGGCGAAGAGCCTGCAGTACATGGCTGACCAGGAAGCGGCCGCCGGCGGCGACCGCGCCGCCGGAGTGCGGGCCGCGCGGGATGCCTTCTATAAGGGTGATATCGCGGACGCCATCGCCGATTTCCACGCCGCCAATGGCGGGCTGATGACCCGCGAGGACCTGGCGGGCTACGAAGTGGAGATCGCGCCGCCGGTGGGCGGCCGCTTCGGCGACCTCGACGTCTATGCCTGCGGCCCGTGGTGCCAGGGGCCGGTGATCCCGATGGCGCTCAACCTGCTCAAGACCTTCGACCTGAAGGGCATGGGCCACAACTCGCCGGAGTACGTCCACACCCTGACCGAGGCGTTCAAGCTGGTGTTCGCCGACCGGGAGCGCTACATCGGCGACCCCGCCTTCGTCGATGTGCCTATCGACGGCATGCTGTCGGACGCCTATGCGGACGCGCGGCGCACACTGATCCGCCCGGACGTCGCCTGGCCGGAAATGCCGCCGGCCGGCGACCCGCGTAACCTCAAGGCAACCCTGGATGAACGCCCGGCCGACCTGGTCGGCGCATCCGGCGAGCCCGACCTGCGCGACACCTCCTACTGCTGCGCCATGGATAGCTTCGGCAACGTGTTCTCCTGCACACCGAGCGACGGGCCGCACGCGGTGCCGATGGTGCCGGGCACCGGGTTCGTGCCGTCGGGCCGGGGTAGCCAGTCCTGGACCGACCCGGCGCATGCCTCCAGCGTCGCGCCGGGCAAGCGGCCGCGGCTGACGCCGAACCCGGCGATCGCCTTCAAGGACGGCAAGCCGGTGATGCCGTTCGGCACCCCGGGCGGCGACGTGCAGATCCAGGCGATGATCCAGGTGTTCCTGAATGTCTTCGTCTTTGGCATGGAGCCGCAGCGCGCCGTGGAGGCGCCGCGCTTCGCCACCCAGAGCTTCCCCAACAGCTTCTCGCCGCACCATTACTTCCCGGGCCTGCTGAACCTGGAGGCGCGCATCCCCAAGGCGGTTGGCGACCGGCTGGCCGAACTGGGCAACGAGGTGAAGTGGTGGGACGAGCATAGCTATAGCGCCGGCGCGGTGCTTGGCATCGTGCGCAACCCGGACACTGGGGTGATGGCGGGCGCCGCCGATCCGCGCCGCCCGACCTACGCGCTGGGCTGGTAGCCGCCGCCTAGCCGCGCAGCCGGCGGCTCTGGTCGAGATAGCCGCCGGGGTCGACCACCGCATCGATCAGGGCCGGCCCGTTGTGCGCGGCTACCTCCGTGAGCGCCGCGTCCAGCTCGGCGGGGGTCGCCACCTGGCGGCCGAGCAGGCCGAGGCCGCTGGCGCTGGCGGCGAAGTCCGGCCGGTCCCAGCGGCAGCCCGCGGTGGGCAGCTGGCGCGCCTGCTGCTTGATGTCGATCAGCGACAGCGACCCGTCATTGAACACCACGACGGTGAGGTTGCAGCCGAGCCGCGCCGCGGTCTCCAGTTCGCCCAGGCACATCATCAGCCCGCCGTCGCCGGTATAGGCGTAGACCGGCCGGTCCGGCTCCTCCAGCGACGCGGCGATGGCGGCGGGCAGGGCGAAGGCCATGCTGGCCAGCCCGTTGGAGATCAGCACGTCGCCGCGCGCCCGCGCCGGCCAAAGCGCCATGGCCGCGAACATGTGGGCCCCGGCATCCACGGTGAGGCGCGATCCGTCGGGCGCTGACGATACCGCTGCGTCGACAACGACGCTTGGTGACAGGCCGCCGTCCGACGGGTCGATATGCATACCGCCGCGCATGCCTTCGCGCAGGGCGGCGATCTCGTCCGCCGTCCAGTCGCCGGAAGACGCTGCCGGCATCACCGCGGCCACGGTCTCGGCGATGGTGCCATAGAGGCCGCTGGTCACCGGGATCTGGTTCGGCGCATGGGCGAACAGGCCGAGTTCCAGCACTGGCATGCTGTGGCCCCAGGGCTTGGCGATCAGTTCGACCGGGTCCAACCCCGCCAGCACCAGTAGGTCGCAGGCCTCCAGCGCCTTGCCTTCCAGCGCGCCGCCGGTGATCAGCCCGATGCTGTTGGGGTTTTCGTCGGAGACCACGCCCTTGCCCTTGTAGGTGGCGAGCACCGGACATCCGAGCGCGGCGGCCAGCGCGTTGACCGCGTCGACGCCTGCGGCGTCATCGACTTCCAGACCGACCGCCAGCACCGGCTTGCGCGCCGCAGACAGCATTGCGCGGGCGGCGTCCGGATCGCCGGTCAGCGGCAGCGCCGGGTTTGCCGGCGCGCCGGCGGGCAGGCTCGCCGGTTCCTGGGCGCCGCGGGCGTTAAGGTCGATGTGCACGGGTCCGCGCGGTGCGGCGAGCGCGGCGGTCACCAGGTCCGCGAACTCGGCGGTCGGGTCGTCGGTCTCCATGCGCCCATAGCCGTTGGTCACCGGCGCAGTCATTGCGTCCTGGTCGAAATACTGGTGCCGGTTGAACGCCTTGGTCTGCGCAGCGAAGCCGTCGCTGAGATAAATTACCGGGGCGCGGTCGAGGCTTGCCTGGGCCAGCGCGTTGGTTGCCGAGGACACGCCGGGGCCCTTCGTGGTCAGGAAGACGCCGGGCACGCCGGTCAGCTCCGCCGTGGTCGCGGCCATGATGCCGGCGGCCGCCTCGGTGCGGGTCAGCACGAAGTCGATGCCGCGTTTGGCGCCATGTTCAATCAAATCAAGGCTGCTGCCGCCGCCCGGCACGCCGAACATGCGCTTCACCCCGATCTCGCTCAGCGTCGCCGCGATCATCTCGGCGACCGTGGTCTTCCCGGTCATCTGGAATCTCCCTCCGCAGGCCCGCCAGAATACCGCTATTCGGGCAATGGAGAACCGGCGCGCGCTATAAAGAAGGTGCTGTCGTCCGGTTTTTCAGCGAGAGGTGCCGCCATGTCCGCCCCGCCCTGCGCCCCGCCCGACCCCAACCCGTACGCGCCGGAGCTGCCAACGCCGCCGGGTGCCTGTGATTGCCACAACCATGTCTTTGGCCCCGCTGAGCGTTTCCCCTACGGCCCGGAGCGCAGCTACACGCCGCCCGACGCGCCGCTGGAGATGTACAACGCCATGCACGCGGCCATCGGTATCAGCCGCGCGGTCGCTGTGCAGGGCAGTGCGCATGGCACCGACAATGGCGCGATGCTCAATGCGCTAGAGCGCCAGCCCGACCGGATGCGTGGTGTCGCCGTCGTCGCCCCCGACATTTCCGATGCCGAGTTGCGGCGCATGGCCGGTCTCGGCGTCACGGGGCTGCGCTACAACCACATGTTCGTCGACGGCCAGCTCCACATGAAGGGCGGCGTCACCATCGACAACTTTTTCGACATGCAGGACCGCATGGTCGATCTCGGCCTGCACCTGCAGCTTTGGATCGACGCGCGCGACCTGCCCGACCTTTGGCCGCGGCTGGAGACGGCGAAGGTGCCGATCATGGTTGACCATATGGGCCGGGTGCAGACCCGCCACGGCATCGACCATCCCGGGTTCCAGCTGCTGGTGCGGCTGGTCGGCGAGGGGCGGTTGTGGGTCAAGCTGTCCGGCTGCTACCGGATCTCGGACGCCCATCCGGACTACGCCGATGCGCGGCCGTTCCATGAGGCGCTGGTCGCGGCGAACCCCGACCGCTGCGTCTGGGGGACCGACTGGCCGCATCCGCGCCAGGAGGCGACGATGCCCAATGTCGGCCTGTTGTTAGACCTGTTCAACGCATGGACGCCGGACGCCGCGGTGCGAAAGAAGATCCTGGTCGACAACCCCGCCACTTTTTATGGGTTCCCCCCGGTCTAAACGCGCCGCGCCGCTGGAAAACCGGAACATTCCGGTCTAGGTTGCCGCCTTTCGAAGACAACGGGCGAGTCCTATGGACGCACGCGACCTGATGGCGCAGCGCGCTTCTGTGCCGCCGAAGCTGCTTGGCGAGCCAGCGCCGGACGGCGAAACCCTGGATGCAATCCTCGCCGCCGCGACGCGCGCGCCGGACCATGGCCGTATGCGCCCGTGGCGATTCATCGTCATCCGCGGCGATGCGCGCGCCCGCCTGGGAGAGGTGTTCGCCGAGGCGCTGGCGCGCCGCGATCCCGAGGCGACCGAGGCGCTGCTCCAGGTCGAGCGCGACCGGCCGCTGCGCGCGCCGCTGCTGATCGCCTGCGCCGCCAAGGTAAAGACCCACCCGAAGATTCCCGAGATCGAGCAGGTTCTGTCCTGCGGCGCCGCCGCCCACAGCATCCTGCTGGCCGCCCAGGCCCATGGCTTCGGGGGCATGTGGCTTACTGGCGCAAACGCCTACGACCCCCATGTGATGGATGCGCTTGGCCTCACCGATAGCCAGCGCCTGCTCGGTTTCATTTATCTCGGCACCGCGACCGGCGCGGTGCCGCCGCTGAAGCGGCCTGACCCGGAAAAATTCATCGAGGAATGGACCGGCGCGGCCGGTTGAGATCAATCCGTACGGAATAAGAGGACAACATGGACAAGCTGATGGCCCTGCGGGGCGCCCGCCGCATCGTCGGCATCTCCGCTGACGTGAAGGCCGGCGAGCAAGTGGTGATCGTCACCGATTTCGATACCTCCGACGTTGCCGAGGTGATCGCCGCTGCCGCCCTGGAGCGTACCGACAATGTGAACATCGTGGTGATGCCGCCGCGCTCGATCGACGGTGAGGAGCCGCCGGCCCCGATCGCCGCGGCGATGAAGGAGGCCGACGTGGTGTTCACCCCGGTGCGCCAGTCGATCACCCACACCTACGCCAACCGGGACGCCATCGGCGCCGGCGCGCGCGGCGTGATGCTGACCCAGTACAACATGAACATGCTGAAGAAGGGCGGCGTCTATTGCGACTTCGAGGCCCTGCTGCCGCTGTGCGAGCGGGTCTCCGCCTTCCTCGACGAGGCGAACGACGTGCGCCTGACCACGCCGGCGGGCACCGACCTGACCCTCAGCCTCGCGGGCCGCGGCGGCAACCTGCATCCGGGCCTGGCGCGCGAATCGGGCCAGATGACCACCGTGCCGAACGCCGAGTGCAGCTCCTCGCCGGTCGAGGGCACGGCCAACGGTGTGATCATCTGCGACGCCTCGGTGCCTTACTACGACATCGGCGTGGTTACCGAGCCGATCCGCTTCGACGTGAAGGACGGCGCCGTCACCAAGATCAGCGGCGGCTCCCAGGCTCAGGCGCTGGACGATCTGCTGGCCAGCCAGGGCGACCCGGCGGTCTACAACATTGCCCAGATCTCGTTCGGCCTGAATCCGCACTGTCCGATGGAAGGCGTGATGCTGCATGACGAGGGCGTCTACGGCACGTCCCATATCGGCATCGGTACCAGCGTGCTACTGGGCGGCGAGGTGAAGACGCTGACCCACTTCGACGCGTTGATGTGGAAGCCGACCTGGGAGATCGACGGCAAGGTGGTGCTCAAGGACGGCGACTGGCTGGTGCCGGAAGCCGACGTGGTGCGCGAAGGCAAGGTCTAGGGGAGGACCGGACGATGACCGATTCGAGCATGCGCGAGGTGCAGATGATGCCCATCGCGCACAAGCTGGTGCATATGTGCGGACGGGTGAAGGCCGGCGAGACGGTCGTCATCGTCACCGATTACGGGATGGACCCGTCCATCGCCAAGGTCATCGCCCAGGCGGCGATGGCCGCCGGCGCCAAGCCGAACATCATCACCATGCCGCTGAACGCCCATGACTCCTGGGAGCCGTCGAAGTCGGTGGCCGAGGCGATGAAGCACGCCGACGTGCTGTTCACGCCGGTCAGCATCTCGATCACCCACACCCAGGCGATGAAGGAGGCCAACAGCCTCGGCGCCCGCGGCGTGATCATGACCGACTTCAACACCGAGATGATGCTCCGCGGCGGCATGGAAGCGAACTTCGAGGAGATCGCTCCGGAGTGCGACGCCATCGCCGAGATCCTCGACAAGGGCAAGCTGATGGAGGTGACCACCGCGCTAGGCACCGACCTGAAGATGAACATCGAGGGCCGCGAGGGCATTTCCAAGACCTGCATCGCTGGCGACAACGACTTCACCCCCGCCTGCGACATCGAGGCCACCGTTTCCCCGAAGGAGGGCGAGACCGAGGGCGTGTTCGTCTGCGACTGCTCGATCCCCTATCTCGGCATCGGCGCGCCCGACGCCCACGTCACCGGCAAGGTGGAGAAGGGCATGGTGGTTTCGCTGGAAGGCGGCGAGGCGGCGCGCAAGGTCTGGGATTCCTGGCAGTCGCTGAACGACCCGATGGTGTTCAACTTCGCCGAGCTCGGCATCGGCCTGAACCCGCACTGCACCGCCACCGGGCGGATGATGGAGGACGAGGGCATCCGCGGTACCTGCCATTGCGGTATCGGCACCTCGATCACGCTGGGCGGTCAGGTCAAGGCGAGCTGCCACTACGACTTCGTCATGTACAAGCCCACCATCAAGATCGACGGCTCGCCCATCATCGTCGATGGCGAGGTGGTCTGCCTCTAACCGGCGGTCCCGCCGGCTGAACGACCCGCACCCTGAACCGGGACGGCGGCGGCCCCCTGGGGCCGTCAGCCAGTCCCGTTGCGTGAAAGGACCAAGACGTGAGCGGCCTGTCCCTCGGCATCGATATCGGCGGCACCTTCACCGATATCGTGGTTTATGACCCGGACGCCGGGTCCCATTTCATCTGGAAGGAATCCACCACGCCGGACGATCCGGCGCGGGGCGTCGTCGACGGCATCCGCAAACTGCTGGAGGCCGAGAGCATCGACGCCGGTCGCATCGGCCGCGTGGTCCATGCCACGACCCTGTTCACCAACGCGCTGATCGAGCGCAAGGGCGCGAAGACCGGCCTGATCACCACCGCGGGCTTCCGCGACGTGCTGGAGATCGCGCGCGAGCGCAAGTACGAGCTCTACGACATCTTCATCGAGATGCCCCACGCGCTGGTGCCGCGCCATCTGCGCCGCGAGGTCGAGGAGCGGCTGTCGGAAACCGGTGCCGTGGAGACCGCGCTCGACATCGACGCCCTGACCGCGGAGGCGGACGCCCTGGTCGCCGCCGGCTGTACCTCCATCGCGGTGGTCTTCCTGCATGCCTACGCCAACCCGGCCCATGAGCAGGCGGCGGTGGCGGCGATCCGCGAAAAGCATCCTTCCGTGTCGGTAACCGCGTCGTCGGACGTCGCCCCGGAGATCCGCGAGTATGAGCGCGCCTCCACCACGGTGATCAACGCCTATGTGCGGCCGCTGGCGGAGGACTATCTCGACCGGCTGGCGGCGCAGATCCGCGACCTTGGCGCGCCGGGGCCGTTCTTCCTGATGCTGTCGAACGGCGGCCTCACCCATATCGAGGAAGCCAAGCGCAACCCGGTGCAGCTGCTGGAATCCGGCCCGGCGGCCGGCGCGCTGGCCGGCGCCTATTTTGGCCTCAACAGCGGCGAATCCTCCGTGCTCGCCTTCGACATGGGCGGCACCACCGCCAAGGCCTGCCTGGTCGACGACGGCGAGCCGATGATCGCCTACAGCTTCGAGGCAGCCCGCGCCAAGCGCTTCATGGAAGGCTCCGGCCTGCCGGTGAAGATCTCCACCATCGAGCTGATCGAGATCGGCGCCGGTGGCGGCTCCATCGCCCATATCGATGAGCTTGGTCTGATGAAGGTGGGGCCGGAGAGCTCCGGCGCGATGCCGGGTCCGGCCTGCTACGGCCGCGGCGGCACCGGCGCGACCGTGACCGACGCGGACCTGCTGCTCGGCTATCTCAACGCGGACTTCTTCCTCGGCGGCGCCATGCAGATCGACCTGGACGCGTCCAAGGCCGCGATGCAGGGGCTGATGGACGAGACGGGTCTTGGCCTGGTGGAGACCGCGTTCGGCATCCACGACATCGTCAATGAGAACATGGCTGCCGCCGCCCGCGTGCACATCGCCGAGCGCGGCAAGGACCCGCGTAAATACGCCCTGCTGGCGACCGGTGGTGCTGGGCCGGTGCACGCCTATCACGTGGCGCGCAAGCTCAACCTGCGCCGGGTGGTCTGCCCGCCTGCAGCCGGGGTCGGCTCGACCATCGGGCTGCTGATGGCGCCGGCGCGGATCGACCGGGTGGTGTCCATGGTGGAGCGGCTCGACCGCATGGACTGGGACGCGTTCGAGGCCGCCTATGCCGGTCTCGAGGCGGACGCCGCCGAAGTGCTCACCGCCACCGGCGCCGATCCCAAGGCGCTGCAGGTCCGCCGCATCGCCGACCTGCGCTATGCCGGCCAGGCATCCGAGATCGTCGTCACCCTGCCTGACGGCCCCTATGACGCCGGCACGCGTCCGGCGATCGAGGCGGCGTTCGAGGCGCTCTACAAGCAGCTATTCGCCCGCACGCTCGACGGCGTGCCGATCCAGTCGGTGAATCTGCGGGTCTCGGTCTCCGCGCCGGTGGCAGGCGGCGGCATGGAGATGACCGCGGCCAGCGCCGCCGGCGCCGATGCGCAGAAGGGCAGCCGCAAGGTCTACTTCGCGGATGCCGGCGACTATATCGACACCCCGGTCTATGACCGCTACCGGGTGCCGGTCGGTGCGCCGATCGCCGGCCAGGCGGTGTTCGAGGAGAACGAATCCACCTTCATCGTCGGACCCGGCGCCACCAGCACGGTGCAGCCGGACGGCAGCATCGTTGTCGACCTGCCGGGAGGGGAGAGCTGACATGACCGAGACCCGTTTCGATCCCGTCACCCTGGAAGTGCTGTGGACGCGGCTGATCTCCAGCGTGGACGAGGCCGCTGCCGCGCTGGTGCGCACCTCCTTCTCCACCTTGGTGCGCGAGTCCTATGACTTCTCCTGCATCATCACCGACGAGAAGGGCGAGTCCCTGGTGCAGGCGACCGACAGCATCCCCTCCTTCATCGGCACCCTGCCGGCGACGGTGAAGCACTTCGTCGATGCGTTCCCGCCCGAGAGCCTGAAGCCCGGCGACATCCTGATCACCAACGACCTGCATCTCGGCACCGGCCATCTGCCCGACATCACGGTCGCCAAGCCGCTGTTCCGCGACGGCCGGCTGATCGGCTTCTCCGCCTCCACCGCGCATGCGCCGGACATCGGCGGCAAGATCCGCTCGCCCGAGCCGCGAGAGGTGTTCGAGGAAGGCTTCCAGATCCCGATGATGAAGCTTGCCGAGGCGGGGGAGACCAACGAGACCCTGGTCGCCCTGCTGCGCAAGAACGTCCGCACCCCGGACCTCACCATGGGCGACCTGTGGGCCCAGGTGGTGGCGCTGGAGGTAATGGAGGCGCGGCTGGCCGCGCTGATGGACGATTACGGGTTGGAGGAACTGGGGCCGCTGTCGCGCGAGATCCAGGACCGCTGCGAGCGCGCCATGCGCAACGCCATCCGCGAGCTGCCTGACGGCGTTTACACCAGCGAGCTGCAGACCGACGGCCTGATGAAGGACCCGATCACCATTAAGATGACGCTCACCGTCGATGGCGACAGCATCGTCGCCGACTACGACGGCACCGACCCCCAGGTCGACCGGGCGATCAACTGTGCCATGTGCTACACGCTGGCCATGACGTGCTACGGGGTGAAGTGCTGCACCAGCCCCAATCTGCCCAACAACGAGGGCGCGTTCCGGCCCATCACCGTGAAGGGGCCGGAAGGCTGCATCGTCAACCCGGTGTTCCCGTGTTCCGGCGGCTCGCGCATGCTGATCGGTCACTACCTGCCGATGCTGGTGTTCGGCTGCCTCGGCGAGGTGGTGCCCGACCGGGTGATGGCGGCCTGTGGCTCGCCCATGTGGGGGATGAACCAGTCCGGCGTGACGCCCGAGGGCAAGCCCTACGCCAACATGTTCTTCTACAACGGCGGCATGGGCGGCACTGTGCGCCGCGACGGGCCGACCTGCCTGAGCTGGCCGTCGAACGTCTCCTCGACCTCGGTGGAGCTGTCTGAGCTGATCGCGCCGCTGCGCTTCAAGCACAAGAAGCTGCGCCCCGACTCGGGCGGCCGCGGCAAGCATCGCGGCGGTCTCGGCCAGGAAATCTCGCTGGAAAGCCGGTCTGACAGCCTGATCGCCGTCTCGTTCCTTGCTGAACGAACCCTGTTCCCCGCCTTCGGCATCCAGGGCGGCGAGGCCGGCGCGCCGGGCGAGCTGGAGGTCAACGGCGAACGGGTCGATCCGAAGCGCCAGTATGTGCTGAAGCGCGGCGACACGGTGGTGATGCGCACCCCCGGCGGCGGCGGCCACGGTAACCCGGATGACCGCGACGCGGCGCTGACCGAACGCGACGCCTTCGAGGGGTATGTCAGCGGCTAGGCGCAGCCGCCATCAGTTCACCTTGAAGCGCGGCGCTTCGCCGCGCAGGACACGGAGCACCTCTTCGACGGCGGTGACGCCCATACCGATCATGCCCTGTTCGGACATGCCGCCCAGATGCGGCGTGGCCACCAGGGTATCCAGCGCCAGCAGCGGGTGATCCTGAGGCGGCGGTTCGGTGACGAATACGTCGAGCCCGGCGCCGCCGAGATGGCCCGAAACCAGTGCGTCGTGCAGGGCCGCCTCGTCGACCACGCCGCCACGGGCGACGGACAGCAGGATCGCGCCGGGCTTCATCGCCGCCAGGGCGTCCACGCCGATCATACCCCGGGTCTCGTCGGTCAGTGGCGTGTGCAGGGACACCATGTCGCTTTCCGCCAGCAAGGTATCGAGGTCCACCGGCGTCATCACGTCGGCCAGTTCCGCCCATCGCGCCTCGTCGAGATAGGGATCGCAGCCCAGCACGCGCTTGCCGAAGCCGCGCTGGAAGGCGGCGGCGACGCCGCTGCCGATGGCGCCCACGCCGACGACGCCCAGCGTCCCGCCGCCCAGTTCCACCCCCATGCGATCCGGGGCCGGGGCGGTATCGCCGGCGCGGAGCAACCGGTCGGACAGGGCGATTCGCCGGCCCACGGCAAGCGCCAGCGCCACCGTCATTTCGACCACCGCGTTGGTGTTGGCGCCGGGCGTATTGGTCACCGCGATGCCGCAGTCGCGCGCCGCATCCAGGTCGATGTTGTCGTAGCCGACCCCGTGCCGGGCGACGACCCTGAGCTTGGCGGCGCTATTCAGGGCTGGCCGGTCGAACACCGTGCCGCGCACAACGATGCCGTCGGCCTCGGCCGGCCAACCGGCGACCGCCGCGTCGTCCCACAGCACCGCCTCGACGTGCTCGCGCAGCAGCGCGACGGCGTCCGGGTGAATCTGATCGACCACGAAAACTTTCATCGCTGCCGCCTCACACCACCGGGTCCGCGGGCTCTTCGCCCGCGAGTACCGCCTGGATCTGGCCGACGCAGGTCAGCCCGATGGTGCGCAGGGCGTTCCCGGTGTAGCCGCCGATATGACGGGTCGCGATGAAGTTGGGCCGGGCCAGCAGCGGATGATCTGGGTCGGCCGGTTCCTTGGCGAAGACATCGGAGGCTGCGCCAGCCAGCGCGCCGCGTGCGAGCGCATCCGCCAGCGCCGCTTCGTCCACAAGTCCGCCGCGCGCCACGTTGACGAGGCGGGCCGAGGGTTTCATGGCAGCGAGCGCAGTGGCGTCGATCAGGTGGCGGGTTTCGTCGGTGAGCGGCGCGGCAACGACGACGAGGTCGGATGCTGCCAGGAGGCTGTGCAGATTGTCATGCCGGGCTATATCGAGGGGCCAGTCCGCCGGCGCGAGGTGCGGGTCGAAGCCGGCGGCGGCCATGCCCAGCCCGTCGCGAAACATGGTCGCGGCGGTGCGGCCGATGCGGCCCAGGCCCACCAGGCCCACGGTGCTGCCGCGCAACTCGGTGCCCATCAGGGCGGGCCGGTCGAGCGTGCCGCCCGGCCGCAGGGCGTTGTCGGCGGTGACCACATGGCGCGCCAGGGACAACGCGAGTCCGACCGCCAGCTCGGCCACCGCGCGCGCGTTGCCGCCCGGCGTCCAGGTCACCCGGACGCCATGCCGGCGGCAGGCGTCGAGATCGACCGAGTCGAGGCCCACCCCGTGTTTGGCGGCGATCTTGAGCCGCTTGGCGCGTTCGAGGGTCTCGGCATCGATGCGGGTAAAGCCGAAGATCAGTGCGTCCGCTTCCTCTGGCCAGCGCGGGAAGGCCGGATCGGCCCGGCCTGTCAGCGTGCCGCTGCGCTCGATCTCAGCCACCGCATCGGGGTGCAGCGGCATGTCGGTGAAGACGCGCATGGCGGCTTACGGGTTGACGACGCTCTCGGGCGCGCCGCCGTCGAGCACATTCAGCAGCCGGTCCGCGACGGCGAGCCCGCTGGCGATGCGGCTTTCCCGCTGGGTCCCTGCAATGTGGTACGTGCCGACGAACTCCGGCAGCTCGAACAGCGGATGGTCGGCGGGTGGCGGTTCCTGCTCGAACACGTCCAGCGCCGCGCCCCAGATGGTGCCGGCGCGCAGGGCGTCATACAACGCCTGCTCGTCGATGATGCCACCGCGCGCGGCGCTCACCACCATCGCGTCCGGTTTCATCAGGGCGAGTCGGCCGGCGTTGATCAAGTGGCGCGAGTCCGGTGTCAGTGGGATGTGGATCGACAGCAGGTCGATCTGCGGCAGCATGTCCTCCAGTGTCTCGCAGCGGCGCACCGGGCAGGGCAGGCTGTCCCACGCCGCCTCAGGCAAGCCGGGATCGTAGCCGAGCACCGTCATGTCGAAGGCGCCGTGCCACTTCTTGGCAACCTTGGAGCCGATGTTGCCAAGCCCGATGACGCCCACCGTCTTGTCCTGGAAGCCGATGCCGTAGAAGTCCTCGCGGGTGACCTCCCGGCCATCACGCAGGTAGCGGTCGCACTTCGGCACCCGCCGGGCGGCGGCGAGCGCGAGCGTCATCGACAATTCCGCCACCGCCTCGGAATTGACGCCCGGGATATTCATCACCGGGATGCCCTTGGCCTTGGCGGCGGCGAGGTCGATGTTGTCGCAGCCGACCCCGTGCTTGACGATGCCGCGCACCTTCTGCGCGCGCGCAAGTTCTTCACCGGTGATGCGCGCCTCGCGGACGATCACGCCATCGGCCTGCTCCGGCCAGTCGCCGACCGCCGGGTCGTCCCATAGCACCAGGTCGCAGCCGGCGCTGCGCAGGCGTTCGACGCCGGCCTCATTAATGTAGTTGAGGACGTAGACCGTCCGTTCGTTGCTCATGCCTTCCCTCCGAAATACCGCGCAGGCGCGGTCAGTTGACGACGTTGCGGGTCTCGCCCTTCTCCACCGCGTCCAACACCTGCTCGGCGCACATCACCGCGCAGCGCGCCCGCGAATCCTCCGCTGCGCCGGCCAGGTGCGGCGTGCCGACGAAGGTCTCCAGGGTGTACAGCGGATGGTTCGCCTTCGGCGGCTCCTCGTCGAACACATCCAGTGCCGCGCCCCAGATGGTGCCGTCCTTGAGCGCGTTAAAAAGCGCCGCCTCATCGACCACGCCGCCGCGTGCGGCGCTGATCAGCATCGCCGTCGGCTTCATGGTCTGCAGCGCCTGCACCCCGATCAGGGCGCGGGTTTCTTCGGTCAGAGGCACATGGACCGAAACCAGGTCGGCGCGCGCGAGCAGGCCGTCGACGTCGGTGCAGCGTTCCACCGGCACGTCTAGGTCGGTCCATGCGGGTTCTGGCAGGTGCGGGTCGTAGCCCAGCACCGTCATGTCATAGGCGCGATGCCATTTCGGCGCTAGCCGCCGGCCGATGTTGCCCATGCCGATGATGCCGACGGTCTTGCCTTCAAAGCCCCGGCCATCGAAATCCTCGCGCGCCACCTTGCGTCCCTGGCGCAGCCAGCGGTCGGCCATGGCGACCCGGCGGGCGAGAACGTGCGCCAGGCCGAAGGCGAACTCCGCGACCGCCTCGGCGTTCACCCCGTGGGTGTTCATCACCGGAATGCCGTGGGCGCGGGCGGCATCCAGGTCGATGTTCTCGACGCCGATGCCGTGCTTGCTCACCGCTTTCAGCTTCTTGGCGCGGGCAAACTCGTCGGGCGTAAGCTTGGTCGGCATGCGCACGATGATGCCCTCGGCCTCCTCGCGCCAGTTTTCCTTCCGCGGATCGTCCCAAAGCACCAGGGTGGAAGCGCGCGCGCGCAGAATCGCCACACCGTCCGGATGGATCGGGTCGAGTACGTAGATCACGCTCATGGTCCCGCCCCCTCAGTTGACCAGGTTGACCGGCTCCTTGCCGGCCAGGAAATCAAGGATCTGCTGCGCCGCCATTTCCGAGCAGCGCGCCTTGGTCTCCACCGCGCCGGCGCCGATATGGGGCGTACCGACGAAGCTCGGGATGGTGAACAGCGGGTGGTCGGGCGGCGGCGGCTCCTTCTCGAACACATCCAGCGCTGCGCCGTACAGCCGTCCTTCCGACAACGCGGCATAGAGCGCCATTTCGTCGACAATGCCGCCGCGCGCGTCACTGACGATGCTGGCGGTCGGCTTCATCAGGCGGATTTCCTTGTCGCCGATCAGACCGCGGCTCTCGTCGGTCAGCGGAATGTGGATGGTCAACAAGTCGATCTCGGGCAGCATTTGCTCAAGCGTATCCATCGGGGTCGCCGGCACGTCCAAGGTCTCCCATCCCTGGGGCGGCATCCAAGGATCGTAGGCCAGCACCGTCATGTCGAAAGCGCCATGCCATTTTTTCGCTACCCGCCGGCCGATGTTGCCCATGCCGATGACTCCGACCGTCTTGCCCCACCAGCTGGCGCCGACATAGGCGTGCTGGTCGAACGGCTTGCCGGCACGCATGTCCCGGTCGCCCATGACGATGCGGCGCGACATGCCCAGCGCCAGCGCGATGGCGAGCTCGGCAACCGCCTCGGAGTTCGCGCCCGGCGTGTTGACTACCGGAATGCCCTTCGCGCGCAGGCCGGCCAAGTCGATGGCATCGCAGCCGATGCCGTGCTTGGAGACGATCTGCGCCTTGGCGATGCGGGCTACCAGATCAGGCGTGATCGGCGACTGGCGCACCAGCACCGCGTCCGCTTCCTCCGGCCACTGGTCGCGGCGCGGGTCGTCCCACATCACCACATCGGCATGCTGTTTCAGCAGCTCTGGTCCCTTCGGGTGCATCGCATCGAGTACGAAGATCGTCGTCACGGTTTCCCTCCCTCTTCTTGTCCGCCGACCCGCACCACCCGCTCGGCGAGGACCGCCAGCGCCTCCTCAAGGTCCGGCACGGTGCCGTCGGCAGGGACCACCCCGGCGTCGAGCGTCCGGGTATGGCTACGCAAGGTGGCGGCCGACATCAGCGGCTCGATTCCTGTCTCGCGCAAATTCTCATTCACCTTGCCCACCTCTTCCAGCCGCCGCTCCACATGCACCAGGTGCGTGGTGACGATTCGGGTCAGCAGGTCGCGGAACGGCAGACGGTCCACATCGGCGACGCAATCCAAAACCTCGTCCAGCAGGCCCTGGGCGCGCGCGGCGACGAGGCATTCGACGCTCAGTGCCTCGATGCCCTTCATCAGCACGCTGCGCAGCATCTTCACCGCCGAGGCCTCGCCCGGTGTTTCCGACAACGCCTTGGCGGAAAAGCCGAGCGGCGTCATCCAGGTTGCCATATCGGCGGCGCGGGGACCCGACAGCAGCATCGGTGCGCGGTAGCCCAGCGCGTAGAACACGCCAACCACCCCGACATCGACATAGTCGAAACCGGCGGCTGTCATGCGCGCCGCGATCGCTGCGGTTTCGCGCCGGGTGATGGTGTTGAGGTCGAGGAACAGGGTGCCCGGCGCCATCCAGGGCGCGGCAGCGTCGGCGGCGGCGTCTGCCGCATCCCCGGTGACCGCGCAGAACACCAGGGACGCCTCGCCCAGCGCCGGGCCGTAGTCCGCGGACAGCGCCACATCCAGCTCTGCGGCGCGGGCCGTCATCGCTGCGCTGCGCGCATCGCCGGCAGCGGCGGTATCGACCGCGATCAACTGCCGGCCAGGGACCGCATCGCGCCACCCGGACTCGCCGGCGAGGCCCCGGGCCAGCGCGGTGCCGGCCTCGCCGAACCCGATCAGCGCAATGGTGTAGGGATCGGGTGATGCCATCGCGGGTCTAGTCCGCCAGCCCGGCGACGGCGCCGTCGCGCAGGAGATCCGCAATCTCCGTGTCCGAAAGGCCGGCGTCGCGCAGCACCGCTTCGGTATCTGCGCCCAGCCGCGGCGGCGGTGTGTCGAGTTGCGGTCCACCCTCGTCAAATGAGAAGGCGGCAACTGGCACCGTCAGGTCCCGATCAAGTCCCGGCACGTTCTTGAAGGTGCCATGGATATTACGACTGGCGACCTGGGGATGGGCGATGGCCTCGGGGAAGGTGCGCACGATACTCGCCGGCACCCGGTGAGCGTTCAGGATTCCCTCCCACTCCGCCGCGGTGCGGGTAGCGAAAACCGTAACGAGGATCGCGCGCAGGGCCTCACCGTGTTCCTTGCGCGCCTGATGGGTGGCGAAACGGGCGTCCTCGGCCAGTTCCGGCTGGCCGATGGCGGTGCACAGCCGGGTGAATTCCTGCGGCGAGTTGCACGCGATCATCAGCAGCCGGTCCTTGGTATCAAACTTGCCTGAAAGCGGGCTGCCGCTGTTGGAGACGCCGCCCCGAGTCTCACCGCCGCTGCCGGTTGTGAGATAGTCAGCGACCACGGTGCTCATCATCAGCATCGCGGTGTCTAGCATCGACATGTCGATATAGGTGCCGGCGCCAGTCTGGGCGCGCTTGAACAGGGCGCTGGCCACCGCGAAGGCCGCCATGGTGCCGGTGGCATAATCGATCACCGGCGGGCCTACTTTCACTGGCACCTGGTCTCGGTTGCCCGTCAGCATCATCAGGCCCGAGGCGGCCTGGATCACCATGTCATAGGCCGGATCCTCGGCGCGCGGGCCGCTACCGCCATAGCCGGTACAGGCGCAATAGACGATGTCGGGTTTGCGTTCGCGCACCTGGGCGTAGCCGGCGCCGATGCCCTCGAGCACTCCGGTGCGGTAGTTCTCCACCACAACATCGGCGGTGGCGGCCAGGCGCAGATAGGCATCACGCCCGCCCGGCGTGTTGAGATCGATCACGACTGATCGCTTGTTGCTGGCCTGGGTCATGAAGTTGAGACCCATGCGCCGGTCGCACATCTCCTGGTGCGGCCCGCCCATCCAGCGCCGGATATCGCCCCCCGGAGGCTCCACCTTGATGACGTCCGCGCCCAGCAGTCCGAGCTGATAACTGCAGAACGGACCCGCCAGAATATGGGTGAGATCAAGCACGCGGATGCCTTCAAAGGGTCGGCTCATGGCGGGTCAACCGTGCGGTGCGAGGGCAGGTGCCGGCGGCGCGCCAGCATGCGGAACGCTAGCCCGAGTGCAGCGTCGACACAACGCGGTGGCGCAATTGCTGTAACGCAAGGCGCCGCATCGCCTTGGCGCGCCTTGCGCGCTCCCACGGATTGCGCCACCTTTACGCCCGCGCAACACCGCGCAAGCGCCCGGGACACAGAAGCCCGGCGGCGCAGAGGGCAAGGGGTGGGTCACCGCCCCCGTTTGGAGAGTTTCGTTGCTCAGCCATCATGATCGCGTCGCCGGTCTGGTCCTGTTCGTCTTCTCGGCGGCAGCCTTCGCGTTGACGTTCACCTTCCCCGTTTCGGCAATCGGGCACACGCGCATGGTGACCGGCGCTATGGCCGTGCTGTCGGCGATCCTGTTTTTCCGATCCTTTACGGCGGCTGAGCGCGAAAAGACCTTTGAGCCGTTCATGCGCCACCCGGGCCGCTTCGCTCTCGGCTTCTTGATGACAGTGGCCTATGTGTTGGGCTGTGAATATGTCGGCTACTACACCTCCTCGGTGATCTTCATACCGGTGGCGGCATACGCGCTGGGCCTCCGCCGGCCCCTGATGATCGGCATCACCACGGTGCTGTACTGTCTGACAATCTATGGCGTGTTCGAGATTCTGTTCGGGCGGCCGCTGCCCTCCGAAGGGTGGATGGTCTGGCTGGGGCTGACGGTATGAACGCCCGCCGCTTCTTTGCCGGGAGATACTGAATGCTCTTCGAACCCCTGATCTCCGCCTTTTTCGCGACGATCCAGCCTGACGCCTTCCTGGCGATCGTCGGTGGCGTCATTTTGGGCATCCTGTTCGGCGCAATGCCGGGCCTGACCGCGACGATGGCAATCGCGCTGCTGATCCCGCTCACTTTTTCGATGCAGCCGCTGGTGGCGCTCGGGATGCTTGCCGGCATTCACAATGGGGCGTCCTACGGCGGGGCGATCCCGGCGGTCCTGTTGCGTATACCCGGCACACCCGGCGCGATCTGTACCACGTTCGACGGCTATCCCATGGCCAAGCAGGGCCTGGCCCGCACGGCATTGAAAATCGCAGTGGTCTCATCCGCCATCGGCGGGATGGTCAGCGCCATGTCGCTGATGCTGCTGTCGCCGCCGTTGTCCCGCGTTACGCTGGCCTTCGGGCCGCCGGAGATTTTCTGGGTGAACGTGTTCGGGCTCTCCTCCATCGCCGTGCTGCTCGGAGAAGATGCGGTGAAGGGCCTGCTCGCCGCCCTGTTCGGTGTACTGCTCAGCGCCATCGGCATCGATGCTGTGACCGGGCACGAGCGCTTCACCTTCGATATTCTCTACCTTGTCAGCGGTCTGTCGCTACTGATCGTGCTTGTGGGTATGTACGCCATCCCGCCCGCCTGGGAGATGGCGGAAGACGCAAAACTCACCGGGGTTACATCGGAAGAGCTCAAGTTCGACGACACCAGCAATATCCATCTGCCGATCGGGGAACTGATTTCCACTTGGGTCCGGTCCTCCATCATCGGCATCATCATCGGGATTCTGCCGGGCGTCGGCGGTACAGCGGGCGGGTTCATTGCCTATAACGAAGTACGCCGCGCATCGAGCGATCCCGACAGCTTCGGCAAGGGAAACCCGATGGGCGTTGCCTGTGCCGAGAGCGCCAATAACGCCGACAACGCCGCGGCCATGATCCCCGCGCTGACGCTGGGTGTGCCGGGCAGCGGGCTAGCCGCCTTGATGCTGGGTGCGCTGCTCATCCACGGCTTGCAACCGGGTCCAGCCCTGTTCCGTGAGGCCCCCGACGTGGTGTTCGGCTACATGTGGGCCATGTTCCTGTCGTCAGCGATGCTGATCATCTTCGGCGGCATGATGGCGACGCGGCTGTTCGCTCAAATCCTGCGGCTGCCGCAGGTGCTGCTGATGCCCCTGATCGTCGCGATCACGGTGATCGGCGCCTATACCTTCCAGAACAGTTACTTCGACGTGAAGGTCATGATCCTGTTCGGGGCGGTCGGTTACATCATGGAGCGGCTGAAATTCCCTGTAGCGCCGACGATCCTTGGTCTCGTTCTCGGCGAACAGGCGGAGTACAGCATGCGGGTATCGCTACTGATGAGTGGCGACGACCCGTCAATCCTGTACACCCGCCCGCTGAGCCAGTTCGTGATCCTGCTGGTGGTGCTGGTGCTGCTCTACCCGATCTTCCGGGCATGGCAGGAAAGCCGCCGTGGCGACAAGCCGGGCGGCGAGCAGCAGACCCCGATCAGCGGCGAGTAATGCCGCGCCGTCAGTCCTTGTAGTCGGGCTCGTCCCGGTCAAGGAAGCGCAGGAAGCTGTCCCAGAAATCAGCGGTCTTCGGTGTCGCGCCGGTGAAGCGCTTGCCGTAGTGCTGCGCCACCTCCTCGCGGACCAGCTTCAGTTCGCCCATCTGCCGTGCCAAGAAAGTGCGCTTGCACGCTTCTTCAAGCATGTAGGTCATCTCATAGACCTCGGGCACGGTCGGGCCGGTCACCATGATGCCGTGGTTCGACAGGAAGGTGATCGGCTTGTTCGCCGCCGCGGCCATGCGGTCACCTTCCTCATTGTCGAGCACGCCGCCGTTGTACTCGCTGTCGTACGCGATCTTGCCGGTGAAGCGCAGCGAGGTCTGATAGGCCGGCTCTAGCTTCGGGTCCTGCAGCATTGCCAGCGCGGTCGCATAGGGCTGATGGCTGTGCAGCACCACCGTGGCGTCGGGGTGGGCCTGGTGCATCCGCGCATGGATGAAGAAGGCAGCCGGATCGACGCGGCCCTCACTGCCGTCCTGGCGGTTGCCCTCATAGTCGACCATCGCGAGCGAGCTGGCGGTAACGAACTCCCACCGGCCGTAGGTGTTGACCAGAATACGGTCCGTCTGGCCCGGCACCACCATGCTGATATGGCCGCCGCAGCCTTCCTGCCAGCCGGCGCGGGCGCCGAGGCGGAACAGGGCGGCCAGCTCGATACGGGCCTGGCGAACGGGATCAACGGCGTCAGCCGTGCGCAGTGCGGTCGTAGACATTGGGATACTCCGTTAGGCGGTCGCGCGCGGCGGCGCGGTGTCAGTCTCGGTAATCTGGGCAGACCCGGTCGAGCCGGCGGCACTGGGCCTCGAAGAAGGCTGCCGCATTGAAGCTGGTGCCCTCATGGCGCTTGGCCCCGGCGGCGCAGATCTCCGGATCGATCTCGAACAGGTCCTTGTTGAACTGCAGCGCAAGTGCCTGGCGCTGGCAGCAGTTTTCCACGGCGTACATGCTGTAGAGCGCGGCCGCCACCGTCGGACCGGCGGTAATCACCCCATGCCCGGCAAGGAACAGCACGGTGTTGCCTTCGCCCAGCATGCTGGCGAGCCGCGCACCTTCTTCCTGGTTGTCGCCCGGGCCGTGATACTCCCGGTCGTAGGCGATCTTGCCGTAGAAGCGCATGGTGGTCTGGTGCGCAAACGCAAAGTCCATGTCCTTGGCCATGGTGAAGGCGGTGGACCAGGGCGCATGGGTGTGCAGAACCACCTTCGCTTCCGGATGTGCCTTGTGGCACATGGCGTGGATCCAGCGCGCGGTCGGATCGACCTTTCCCTCACCCGCGACATGGTTGCCGTCGGTGTCGATGACCAGCAGGTCGCTAGCGGTAATCTCCTCCCACAGCAGGCCGTAGGGGTTGATCAGCACCAGCTTGTCCTGGCCGGGGATGACCATGCTGAAATGGTTCCCCATGCCTTCCTGCCAGCCGAGATAGTCGGCAATGCGGAAGGCGGCCGCGAGTTCGCGGCGCGCCTCCGCTTCCGGATCGGCCACGACGGTGCGGGCAGTGCTGCTCATGGCCGGGTCTCCTGTGTCTTAGGTGGCGTAGTCGGGCTCTTCGCGGTCCAGGATGCGCTTGTGCGCTTCCAGGAAGGCGATGGCGCTCTTGGTGGTCGGCGGGGTGCGGTCGGCCATCATCTTGCACAGGTCCTCGCGCACCTTCACCAGGGGCTGCCCGGCGCTCTGCGCCAGCAGCTGGCGCATGCTCAGCGTCTCGACGTTGTGCATCAGGTGCAGCGCCGCGGCGACCGTCTCACCGACGGTGATCACGCCATGGGCCGCCATGAACAGCACGGTCTCACCGCCGCCGAGGGCCTCGGCCAGCCGATCGCCCTCTTCCTTGGTGTCGCCAATGCCGTTGTAGTCGCGGTCCCAGGCGATCTTGCCCCACAGCCGCATGTTGCCCTGATGGGCGAACTCCAGCTCAGCGCCCTCGATCATGGTTAACGCGGTGGAGTACGGCGCGTGGGTGTGCAGGCAGACCTTGGCGCCCGGATGCGCCTTGTGGCAGCAGGCGTGGATCCAGCGCGCGGTCGGGTGGACCTCTTCACCGTCCACATGATTGCCGTCCGTGTCGATTACCGTGAGCATGCTGGCGCGGACTTCCTGCCAGAGATAGCCGTACGGGTTGAGGAGGATCAGGTTCTCCTGGCCTGGGACCACCATGCTGAAGTGGTTGCCCATGCCGTCCTGCCAGCCGAAGCGCTTGGCGATTCGCAGGGCGGCGGCGAGGTCGACGCGCGCCTGCCAAACGGGATCGGAACTGGTGTCGAGTTTGCGGACGGTGCTCATGGTCTCAGTCTCCAATAAGGCTGTGGCCACGGGGGCCGGATAGGCGATGGGCAAGTGCCGCGCGGCGGCTTAGCCGCCGGCGGGTTCCGGATAAAGACCGGCTTGCCGCGCTTTCGATTTCACCAGCCAGTATACCGTCTCGGTGGCGGGCGTCGATATTTCACACAACCGGCCGAGCGCAGGTACGACACCTATTAGCGGGTCGATTTCCAGCGGCCGGCCGGCCTCGAAGTCCTGCAGCGTCGACGGCTTGAAGCGCCCCAGCGCCTCAGCCCAGCCAATGCGGGTGGCGATATCGACAGCGAACCGCACCCCCAGGGCCGTGCCGACCGCACGGCACTCCGCCATCATCGTCTCCAGTAGTGGGCGGACGTCCGGGTCGGTACACATCTCCACCATGGTGGCGCCAGTGAGCACGCTGATCGGGTTCAGCGCCGCGCTGCCGGTCAGCTTCAGCCATATATCGTCGCGAATGCGGCAACTGGCCTCTGGCGCCATGCCGCAGTTGGCGAGGAGTCGGTTTGCAACGGTCAGCCGGTCGCTGTCGCTGCCATCGGGCTCGCCGAGCACCAGACGCTCGCCACCGACATTCACCACATGGCCCGGCGCCGCCAGATGCGCCGCCGGGTGCGCGACACAGCCCAGCACCCGATCCGCGCCAAGGGTAGCGGCGAGCGTGCCGCACGGGTCGAGCATCTCAAGCCGATGGCCGTCCAGGCGGCCACCAAGGCCGTGGAAGTACCACCATGGGATGCCGTTCAGCACCATCACCAGTGTGGTTCTGGGGCTGCACAGGTCTGCGATCATCGGCGCCGCGGCGGCCAGTCCATGAGCTTTAAGGCAGACGAAGATGAGGTCCTGCGGCGGAGCATCCGCCGGATCATCGGTCGCGCGCACGGCGCTGTGCAGGTCCGCGCTGCCGGTCTCAAGCCGCAGCCCCGCTGCCTGCATCGCTGCCAAGTGCGGTCCGCGCGCCACGAGGAGTGGGTCCGCGCCCGCTGCTGCCAGTCGTCCGCCGATCAGGCCGCCGATCGCACCCGCGCCGAAAACGCATACCCGCATGCGCGCACTCCGCTAGAATTCACACCATCAGCCTCCGTGGAGGTTGACGACTTTTGACGGCTATGACAAAGCGGCGTCGCTATGGACAATATGCAGATCGACCGGCATCGCCTGTGGGCAAGCCTGATGGAGATGGCGAAGATCGGCGCGACCCCGAAAGGCGGCGTGCGCCGGCTTGCCCTCGACGATGACGATTGGGCGGCGCGCGATCTGCTGGTGCAGTGGTGCCGCGAGGCAGGCTGCACCGTGCGCATCGATAAGATGGGCAACATCTTTGCCCGGCGCCGCGGGCGCGATGATAGCCAGCCCCCGGTCATGGCAGGCAGCCATCTCGATAGCCAGCCCACTGGCGGCAAGTTCGACGGCGCACTGGGTGTGCTCGCCGCCCTGGAGGTAATCCGCAGCCTCAACGATCTGGGTATAGAGACCGACAACCCTGTCGAACTGGTCTGCTGGACAAACGAGGAGGGATCGCGCTTCGCCCCGGCGATGCTCTCCTCCGGCGTGTTCGCAGGCATGTTCACCCTTGCCCAGGGTCTCTCCACTGCCGACGAGGCGGGCGTGACCGTCGGCGAGGAACTCAAGCGCATCGGTTATGCCGGCCCCGAGGAGGTCGGCGGCTTCCCGATCGATTCCTATTTCGAGCTGCATATCGAGCAAGGTCCCATCCTCGAGCGCGAAGGCATGGATGTCGGCGTGGTCACCGGTGCGGTTGGCCAGCGCTGGTACGACGTGACGCTTACCGGCCAGGAATCACATGCCGGCCCGACGCCGATGGACGCGCGGCGCGATGCCTTGCTCGGCGCCTGTGAGGTGATCGACGCGGTTCACCGCTGCGCGGTGGAAATTGGCCCCGATGCCCGAGCAACGGTGGGGCATATGCGGGTCTATCCAAATTCGCGCAACGTCGTGCCGGGGCGGGTCAATTTCTCGGTCGATCTGCGCCATCCTGACGATGCTGAACTGGCGCGCATGGACTCCGCGCTGAGCGAGATTTGCCTCAAGGTCTTGCGCGAGCGTCATCTCGAGCTCGGCCTGAACCAGCTATTCCATTTTCCGCCGGTGGCTTTCGACCCACGCTGCGTCGATCTGGTCCGCGACGCGGCGGCGCGCGGCGGTTTCTCCGTTCGCGACATAGTCAGTGGCGCGGGGCACGACGCGGTCTACATGGCACGCGTTGCCCCCTCGGCGATGATCTTCGTGCCCTGTGAGGGTGGGGTCAGCCACAACGAAGCAGAAAATATGAAACTGGAGGAAGCCAGCGCGGGCTGCCAGGTGCTTTTCAACGCCGTGACAGCACGCGCCAGCCCGGAAAGGAAGGCGGCCTGACGTGACGTTCAAGACCATCGACGACCTCGACGTGACCGGCAAACGGGTCTTGGTCCGCGCGGACCTCAACACGCCGCTGAAGAACGGCGCGGTTGCCGACACCACCCGCATCGACCGTTTTGCCCCGACTGTCTCAGAGCTTGCCAGGCGCGGCGCGCGCGTAATCGTCGTCTCGCATCTCGGCCGGCCGAAGGGGCAGCCGAACCCGGATATGTCCCTCGCCCCAGTGGTCGCGCCGTTGAGCGCGGCGCTTGACGGCAAGGCTGTCGCCTTCGCGCCGGACTGTGTCGGCGCGGCGGCCGAAGGTGCCGTGGCCGCGCTGTCGGACGGCGATGTCCTGCTGCTGGAGAATCTTCGCTTTCATAAGGGCGAGGAAGCGAATGACCCTGCCTTTGCCGCCGCTCTTGGCGGGCTCGCCGAGCTCTATGTGAACGATGCCTTTTCCGCCGCACACCGCGCGCATGCCTCCACGGAGGGGGTGGCCCATGTGCTGCCCGCCGCGGCCGGACGAATGATGGCGGCGGAACTGGACGCATTGGGCCGGGCGCTTGAGAGGCCGCAGAAACCCGTCGCCGCGGTGGTCGGCGGTGCCAAGATTTCCTCCAAGCTCGATGTGCTGGGCCATCTGGTGGACCGCATGGACGCGCTGGTGATCGGCGGCGCCATGGCCAACACTTTCCTGCATGCCCAAGGCGTCGCGGTCGGTGCCTCCCTGTGCGAGCACGACATGGCCGACACCGCCCGCACCATCATGGCTGACGCAGAAGCCCGCGGCTGCATCCTGCATCTGCCGGTAGACGCGGTTGTCGCCGACGCGCTGGCCGAGGGTGTGGCGACCGAGACCGTCGATATCGGCGCGGTGCCGGCCGACAAGATGATCCTCGACGTCGGACCCGCGACAGTGGCGCAGCTCATCGACGCGCTCGCGGGCTGGCGCACCCTGCTGTGGAACGGTCCGCTGGGCGCCTTCGAGACCGCGCCCTTCGATGCCGGCACCAACGCGCTGGCCCAGGCAGCGGCGGCACGCACGGCGGCGGGGGATCTGATCTCTGTGGCCGGCGGCGGCGATACGGTCGCGGCCCTGCGCCGCGCCGGCGTAGTGCAGGACATGACCTATGTGTCGTCGGCCGGCGGGGCGTTCCTAGAATGGCTCGAGGGCAAGACCCTGCCGGGTGTGGCGGCCCTTCAGGGGGGGCAGTGATGGCCGGGCTGAAGATCACCGCGGGCGGCGTCACCATCCGCGCCGAGTTGTTCGACACGCCGACGGCGCAGGCGCTGCTGGCAGCCGCGCCGTTTACCGCGCAGGCGCGCACCTGGGGCGAGGAGGTCTACTTCTCCACGCCGGTCAGCGCCGCCGCGGAACCGGACGCCCGCGCGGTGGTGGAGCCCGGGGAGATGGCCTTCTGGCCCGATGGGGATGCCATCGCCATCGGTTTTGGCCGCACCCCGATCTCCCAGGGAGACGAGACGCGGCTGGCCTCGCCCTGCAACATCTGGGGCCGGGCGCTGGATGACGTGAAGGCGCTGGCGTCGGTGCGCGATGGCGATCCGGTCAGCGTCGAGCCCGATGACGAGGCGTGACGCCGGTCACTGCGCACCTGTCCGTTTCGCGCCATGTTGCGACTGTCGGACCTAGAAGGCCCGGCACATCGACCGAGAACCTTGACGCCGCCCGGCTTGCCGGGCGGCGTTTTTCGTTGTCCTCCGCCCCGCGCCGCCGCCAAACTGGCGCCATGACCGACAAGCCCGCTGGCCCCAGCGTCCGTCAAGTACCGGACGGCGACGACCGCGAACGCCTGACCTGTCCCGATTGCGGGTTCATCGCCTACGAAAACCCGAAGCTGGTGGTCGGCGCGGTGTGCACCTGGGACGGCCTGATTCTCCTTTGCCGCCGCGCCATCGAGCCCAGGCGCGGAAGGTGGACCTTGCCCGCCGGCTACATGGAATTGAACGAGACCGCCGAGGATGGCGCGCGGCGCGAGGCCCGTGAAGAAGCCGGCGTGGAGATCGAGATCGACGGGCTGCTCGCCGTCTACAACATCCCGCGCATCAGCCAGGTGCAGCTGATTTACCGGGCCCGCCTGCCGGGGCCGGAGCACGAAGCTGGCCCCGAGAGCGAGGAATGCCGGTTGTTCGCTTGGGACGATATCCCCTGGGACGAGATCGCTTTTCCCAGCGTGCACTGGGCGTTGAACCACCACCGTGAGGCGGGCGGCGAGGATCTCAGCATCCGCAGCAATCCGCCGGGCGAGACCGGCGACATGCCACCGCGCCGCTAGGCGCCGTCCGGCAGACCGACCAGGGCGCGGGCAAAGGCGTCCGCGTCGAACGGACGCAGATCCTCCGCCCCCTCGCCGACACCGACCGCGTGTACCGGCAGGCCAAACCGGTCCGCCAGGCCGACCACCACGCCGCCCCGGGCGCTGCCGTCCAGCTTGGTCACCACCATGCCGTCCACCGCGACCATCGCCTTGAATGCCTCGACCTGGGCGTGGGCGTTCTGGCCGATGGTGGCATCCAGCACCAGCAGGGTGCTGTGGGGCGCGCTGGGATCGCGCTTCTGGATCACCCGGACCACCTTGGCCAATTCCTCCATCAGGTCAGCGCGGTTCTGCAGCCGCCCCGCGGTGTCGATCAGCAGCAGGTCGTCGCCCGCTGCCTCGGCCTCCGCCAGCGCATCGAAGGCGAGGCCGGCTGCATCCGCCCCGGTCTCGCGGGCAACGACAGGGGAACCGGTGCGTTCACCCCAGATCTGCAGTTGCTCCACAGCGGCCGCGCGGAAGGTGTCCCCAGCCGCGAGCCGGACCGACAGCCCGGCGTCGCGCCAGTGCTTGGCCAGTTTGCCGATGGTGGTGGTCTTGCCGCTACCGTTGACCCCGGTCACCAGCACGACATGAGGATTGCGGCTGGGGTCCGGGTCCAGTGGCCTGGCGAGCGGGGCGAGCACTGCGGCAATCTCGATGGCCAGGGCGGAACGAATCTCCTCGTCCGTCACCTCCTTATCGAACCGCGAAGCGGCAAGGCCCGCCACCAGCTTGGCTGCCGTCGCCGCGCCAAGGTCCGCGCCGATCAGCACTTCTTCCAGTTCCTCGAGTGCCGCATCGTCGAGCTTGCGCTTGGTGAACAGCCCGGTAATGCCGCCGCCGATCCGTTCCGTGGAACGCCCCAATCCGGCGCGTAGCCTGTCGAGCCAGCCGTCGCCGCTCATGCTGCCAGCCTGCCGGTCAGCGCATCCCCGTTGCGGCCGGTAACGGTGGCGCTGACGATCTCGCCCGGCGCTGCCGAACTGTCGGGCAGCAGCACCTCGGTGTAATGCTCCGACAGACCGCGGCCCTCCCGCTCCACCAGCACGTCGGCGGACGCGCCGATGCGGCTGTCGAGAAAGGCGCCCAGTGCTGTCGCGCCGTGCGCGCGCAGCCGCTGGGCGCGGTCCTTGCGCACGTCGCCCGGCACCTGAGGCATGCGCGCCGCCGGCGTGCCCGGACGGGCGGAGTAGGGAAACACATGCAGATGGGTCAGCCCGCATTCGTCGACGATGTCGAGGCTGCGCTGGAACATGTCCTCGGTCTCGGTCGGAAAGCCCGCGATCAGGTCGGCGCCGAAAACCACGTCCGGCCGCAGCGCGCGGATGCGCGCACACAGGTCAATGGCATCGCCGCGCAGGTGGCGGCGCTTCATCCGCTTCAGGATCAGGTCGTCGCCGGCCTGCATGCTGAGGTGAAAGTGCGGCATCAGACGAGGCTCGTCAGCGACCAAGCGCAAGAGGTCGTCGTCCACTTCGACAGGATCAATTGACGACAGCCGCAGCCGCGGCAGGTCGGGTACCAGCGCCAGCAGCCGGCGGCATAGCTGCCCCAGGGTTGGCGTGCCGGGCAGGTCCTTGCCGAAATCGGTGATGTCGACGCCGGTCAGCACCACCTCGCGGTAGCCGCCTTCGACCAGCGCGCGGACCTGGGTGACGATCTCGCCAATCGGCACACTGCGATTGTTGCCGCGCCCGAAGGGGATGATGCAGAAGGTGCAGCGGTGATCGCAGCCCTGCTGGATCTGCACGAAGGCGCGGGTGCGTCCGGCGAAGCCGCGCACCAGATGGCCCGCCGTCTCGCGCACCGCCATGATGTCGTCTACCGCAACCCGTGGCACATCGCCGCCCGCAGCCCAGGTCTCGGCCTTCAGCTTTTCCTCGTTGCCGACCACCCGGTCGACCTCGTCCATGGCGGCCCAGCGGTCTGGGTCGATCTGCGCGGCGCAGCCGGTCACCACGATGCGCGCGTCGGGCCGGTCGCGCCGGGCGCGACGGATGGCCTGGCGCGCCTGACGTTCGGCCTCCCCGGTCACCGCGCAGGTATTGACCACGATGAGGTCGTCCGCCCCGTCCGCTGCCGACGCATGGCCACGGATCACCTCCGACTCATAGCTGTTGAGCCGGCAGCCGAAGGTCAGCAGGGTGGGTTCCGCGCGCCGGGTCATGATGCCAACAGTGCGGGATCGAGTGTGCCCGCGAAGGCGGTCGCCGTCGGGCCGGTCATCCAGACCTGGCCCTCCGCATTCCAATGGATGCCAAGCGGCCCGCCCGGCAGGGTGACGGTGGCGCGCCGTCCGGTCAGGCCGCGCCGGTGCGCGGCGGCTAGCGCGGCGCAAGCGCCCGAACCGCAGGCCAGCGTCAGCCCCGCGCCGCGTTCCCAGACCCGCAGCGTAATCGCCTCGGGACCGGTAACCTGCGCGACACCGATATTGGCCCGTTCGGGAAACAGCGCATGGGTCTCCAGGTCCGGTCCCAGGGCAGCGAGGTCGATGTCCGCCGGGTTCTCCTCGATGAAGAACACCGCATGCGGATTGCCGATATTGATCCCGACCGGGTCTGACAGCGGCCCCGCCGAAATACCGAGATGCAGGGTATCGGTCTCTTCGGCGAGCGGAATGTCGCGCCAATCGGTACTGATTTCCCCCATCGCGACGGTAACCAGGCCGTCCGCCTCGCGCCGCGCCGGCAGGTTGCCGGCCAGGGTGGCGATCACGATTTTGGCCGCGCCGCTCTCACGCATCATCAGGTCGGCAACGCAGCGGGTGCCATTGCCGCAGGCCCCCGATTCGCTGCCATCCGGGTTGAGGATGCGCATGAAGACATCGGCGCCGTCCGCCTGCGGCGGTTCGATGATGAGCAGCTGGTCGTAGCCGACGCCGCGACGCCGGTCGCCGATGGCGCGGGCCTGCGCCGGCGTCGGCGCGAAGGCGCGCGCGCGGGCATCGACAACGACGAAATCGTTGCCCAGGCCGTGCATCTTGATGAAGGCGACCGGTTCCATGGCGCGCTATATGGACCGCCGCGCCCGCAGAGTCCACGGTTTGCCTTGACTTCGCGGGGGTCGCTGCATAGTGTCCCGCCGCTCCCAAGAGCGCCTGACCAATTGGTCCGGGAGGGGCCGACCGGCCCCGGGGCTCCGCCAGTCCGCGAGTTTCGCGCACTGGCGTGTTTGCCGTTGGGCGTCTGGCGGGAGCGGGAACGGCGATGGATTGGACGTTATGTTCGAAAGTCTGAGCGGCAAGCTCGGCGAGATCTTCGACGGCCTGAAGCGCCGCGGCGCGCTGTCGGAAGACGACGTGACGACGGCGCTGCGCGAGGTCCGCCTCGCGCTGCTCGATGCCGACGTGGCGCTGCCGGTCGCGAAGGATTTCATCGAGAAGGTCCGCGAGCGCGCCGTCGGCCAGGAAGTGCTGCGTTCGGTCACGCCGGGGCAGCAGGTGGTGAAGATCGTCCACGACACCTTGGTCGATACCCTTGGCCGTGAGGCCGAGGGCATAAACCTGCGCGCTACCCCGCCGGCGGTGATCCTGATGGTTGGCCTGCAGGGCACCGGTAAGACAACCACCAGCGCCAAGATCGGCCGTTTTCTTCAGACCCGCGAGAAGAAGAAGGTGATGATGGCCTCGCTGGACGTACAGCGTCCGGCCGCGCAGGAGCAGCTGGCCCAGCTCGGCCGCCAGGGCGAGGTCGACACCCTGCCGGTGGTGCTGGGCGAACAGCCTCCGGCGATCGCCAAGCGCGCGCTGAACGAGGCGCGGCGCGGCGGTTATGACGTCCTGCTGCTGGATACCGCGGGCCGCCTGCATATCGATTTCGACCTGATGGCCGAGGTCGCCGCGGTGCGCGACATCGCGGCGCCCGCGGAAACCCTGCTGGTCGCTGACGCCATGACCGGGCAGGACGCGGTCAACGTGGCCAAATCCTTCCGCGAGGAGGTGGGCGTCACCGGTATCGTGCTGACCCGCGTCGACGGCGACGCGCGTGGCGGCGCCGCCCTGTCGATGAGCGCCATCGCCGAATGCCCGATCAAGCTGATGGGTGTGGGCGAGCAGCTTGACGCGCTCGAGGCGTTCGATGCGGAGCGCATCGCCAACCGAATCCTCGGCATGGGCGACATCGTCGGGTTGGTCGAGAAGGCGCGTGAGGCCGTCGAGGAAGAAGAGGCTGAGGCGCTCGCCAAGAAGATGCAGAAGGGCCGCTTCGACCTTGAAGACCTGGCCCAGCAGCTGGCGCAGCTGCGCAAGATGGGTGGCATGGGGCAGCTCATGGGCATGCTGCCCGGCGTTGCCAAGGCGAAGAAGCAGCTTGCCCAGGCAAACATGGACGAGAGCCTGCTGAAGCGCCAGGAGGCGATCATTTCCTCGATGACGCCTCAGGAGCGGCGCAAGCCCGACCTGATCAAGGCGTCGCGCAAGCAGCGAATCGCCAATGGCTCCGGCACCTCGGTGCAGGACGTCAACCGGCTGCTGAAGCAGCACAAGCAGATGACCCAGATGATGAAACGCGCCAGCAAGATGGGTAAGCGGGGCATGATGCCGCCCGGCCTGCCCCCCGGCATGATGCCGCCCGGCATGCGTTAGACCGGCGGCCCCACCCTTTAACCCCAACGCAATAGCGAAACCGCAAGGAAGACCAGACCTATGGCCCTGTCGATCAGACTGTCCCGGGGGGGCGCCAAGAAGCGCCCCTTCTACCGCATCGTCGTCGCCGACTCGCGCAAGCCGCGCGACGGCCGCTTCATCGAGATTCTCGGTACCTACAACCCGATGGTTGCAAAGGACCACCCGGAACGGGTGCGCCTGAAGCAGGAGCGCATCCAGCACTGGCTGGGTGTCGGCGCCAAGCCGTCGGACCGGGTGCATCGCTTCCTCGCCGACGCTGGCATGATGGAAGCGCGGGTGATCCCGACCCAGACCAAGAAGGACAAGCCGAAGGCCAAGGCGCAGGAGCGCCTGCAGGAGGCTGAGGACGCGGCGAAGGCGGCCGCGGAAGCCGAGGCTGAAGCCCCGGCTGAGGAGGCGCCGGCCGAGGAAGCAGCGGCTGAGGAAGCCCCTGCCGAAAAGGCGCCGGCTGAGGAAGCCCCGGCTGAGGAGCCGGCCGCTGAGGAGGCCCCGGCGGAAGAAGAGGGGCCCAAGGCCGAGTAACCGGACGGCGCTGACGGCTGCCGGCGCAGCGAGGGCACGATGACCCAGGCGAGCGACGATGCGGCGCGCCGCCGCATATGCCTCGGCGCGATCGGTGGCCCCCACGGGGTGCGGGGCGCGGTGCGCGTCAGCAGCTTCGCCGAGCGGCCTGAGGACCTACTGGCCTACGGCCCCTTGAGCGACGAGACCGGGGCGCGGGAGTTCGCCCTCACCCTGGTTGGTCGCGCCAAGGACAAGCTGGTCTGCAAGGTGGCCGGAGTGGAGGACCGGGATGCGGCCATCGCGCTGCGCGGCACCCGGCTCTATGTGCCGCGGGCGCGCCTGCCGGAGGCGGACGAGGAGGAGACTTACTACCACGCGGATCTGGTGGGTCTGCGGGCGGAACGGGCAGACGGCACGGTGCTCGGCCATGTGACGGCGGTGCTGAACCATGGCGCAGGCGACCTGCTCGATATCGCGCTGGCGCCGGGGGGCAGTGTCCTGATCCCGTTCCGGCGCGAGACGGTGCCCGAGGTGGATATCGCCGGCGGGCGGCTGACGGTGGACCCGCCGGCGGGATTGCTGGACGGGCCCGACGGTGCGGAGGACGAGAGATGAGCGGCGAGGCGGCATGGCGGGCGACCGCGCTGACGATCTTCCCCGACGCGTTCCCCGGGCCGCTGGGGCTGTCGCTGTCGGGACAGGCGCTGGAACGGGGCCTGTGGCGGCTGGAAACGGTGGACATTCGCGATTTTGCGCGTAATAAACACCGCTCCGTCGATGACGCCCCGTTCGGTGGCGGGCCCGGCATGGTGCTGCGGCCCGACGTCGTCGATGCGGCGATCGCGTCTGTGCTGGACGAACCGGCGGCTGGTGGCGCGGCGGCAGGGCCCTTGATCCACCTCTCGCCGCGCGGCGCACCGCTGACCCAGGCGCGGGTGCGGCAGTTGGCGGAGGGGCCCGGCGTGACGCTGTTGTGCGGGCGCTTCGAGGGTGTCGACCAGCGGGTGCTGGATGCGCGCTCGGTGGAGGAAATCAGCCTCGGCGACTATGTGTTGTCGGGCGGTGAGTTGGCGGCGATGGTGCTGCTCGACGCTTGTGTCCGGCTGTTGCCCGGCGTGATCGGCGAGCAGGAGTCGCTGGAGGAAGAGAGTTTCGAGGCGGGTCTGCTTGAGTACCCGCATTACACGCGGCCCCAGGAGTGGCAGGGGCGCGCGGTGCCGGAGGTTCTGCTCTCCGGCCACCATGCGCGCATCCGCGACTGGCGGCGGCAGCAATCGGAGAGCCTGACCCAGGCGCGCCGTCCCGATCTTTGGCGGCGCTTCCAGGCGGACGGCGCGAGACAACGGTAATTACGCGACTAGCAAGCGGGTGAAGAACATGAACGTCGTGGAACAGCTCGAGAAAGAGCAGATGGAGCGTCTGGCGCAGGAGCGTCCGGTGCCCGAATTCGCCCCGGGCGACACCCTGCGGGTGAACGTCAAGGTGGTTGAGGGCAGCCGCGAGCGTGTGCAGGCCTTCGAGGGTGTGTGCATCGCTCGGCGTAATGCCGGGCTGAACTCGTCCTTCACCGTGCGCAAGCTTTCCTATGGTGAAGGCGTGGAGCGGGTATTCCCGCTGTACTCGCCGACCATCGCCGGGATCGACGTGGTGCGCCGCGGCGATGTGCGCCGCGCCAAGCTGTACTACCTGCGCGGCCGCACCGGTAAGGCGGCGCGCATCCGCGAGAAGGCGACCGCCCGTCCTGCAAAAAAAGACGAGCTCGCCGCCGCCGCTGGCGCCTCTGCGCCGGCCCCTGCGCCGGTGGAGCCGGAAGCTGCCGAGGCCACCGCGCCTGAGGCCGCGCCCGAGGCCGAAGCCAAGGAGTGACGCGCCCCGTGACCGGGGACCGCAACGGGAACTGAGACGATGACCGGAGCCAAGCCGCAGACCCTGTTCGACAAGATCTGGCAGGGCCACCTGGTGGATGTGCAGGACGATGGAACCTGCCTGATCTATATCGACCGCCACCTGGTGCATGAAGTGACCAGCCCGCAGGCGTTCGAAGGCCTGCGCATGACCGGCCGTAAGGTGCGCCGTCCGGATGCGACGCTTGCCGTCGCCGACCACAATGTGCCGACCAGCGACCGCAGCAAGGGCATCGAGGAAGAGGAGTCGCGCATCCAGGTCGAAACCCTGGAGCGCAACGTCGCCGAGTTCGGCGTGCCCTATTTCCCGGTGCTCGACAAGCGCCAGGGCATCGTCCACATCATCGGTCCGGAGCAGGGCTTCACCCAGCCCGGCATGACCATCGTTTGCGGCGATTCGCACACCTCGACCCATGGCGCGTTCGGCGCGCTGGCCTTCGGTATCGGCACCTCGGAGGTGGAGCATGTGCTCGCCACCCAGACGCTGATCCAGAAGCCGGCCAAGAACATGCGCATCAGCGTCGAGGGGCCGCTACCGCTCGGCGTCACTGCCAAGGACCTGATCCTCGCCATCATCGGCAAAATCAGTGCCGCCGGTGGCACGGGCCACGTCATCGAGTATGCGGGCGAGGCCGTGCGCTCGCTGTCGATGGAAGGCCGCATGACCATGTGCAACATGTCGATCGAGGGCGGCGCCCGCGCCGGCCTTGTCGCGCCGGACGAGAAGACCTTCGAATACATCAAGGGACGTCCTTTCGCGCCGAAGGGCGCCGACTGGGACAAGGCGGTGGAGTACTGGAAGTCGCTGCCGTCGGACCCGGGTGCGGTCTACGACAGCGAGATCGTCTTGCAGGCCAGCGACATCGAGCCGCAGGTGACCTGGGGCACCAGCCCGCAGGACGAGCTGCCGATCACCGCCTCGGTGCCGGATCCGAAGGACGCCAAGGATGATGGTCAGCGCCAGTCCTGGGAGCGGGCGCTCGAGTATATGGGCCTGACGCCGGGCACCAAGCTGACTGACGTGAAGATCGACAAGGTCTTCCTCGGCTCCTGCACAAACGGGCGCATCGAGGACCTGCGCGCCGCCGCCGCGATCCTTGAAGGCCGCAAGGTGGCCGATAGCGTCGATGCGATGGTGGTGCCGGGCTCCGGCCTCGTTAAGGAGCAGGCTGAGCAAGAGGGCCTCGACAAGGTCTTCGTCGAGGCGGGCTTCGACTGGCGTGAGCCGGGCTGTTCCATGTGCCTGGGCATGAACCCGGACCAGCTGAAGCCGGGCGAACGTTGCGCATCGACGTCGAACCGAAACTTCGAGGGCCGTCAGGGCAAGGGCGGGCGCACCCATTTGGTGAGCCCGGCGATGGCGGCGGCCGCGGCGATCAAGGGCACGCTGGCCGACGTGCGCGAGTATCTCGACTAGCGGCGGGGAGAGCAGGCGATGGATAAGTTCGAGACCTTCACCGGCATCGCGGCGCCATTCGACCGTAAGAATGTCGACACCGACCTGATCATCCCGGCGCGCTTCCTCAAGACAATCAAGCGCACCGGGCTGGGCAAGGATTTGTTCAGCGCAATCCGATACAACGACGACGGCAGCGAGAAGCCGGATTTCGTGCTCAACCAGGAGCCCTACCGAAACGCGGAGGTCCTGGTATCGGGCGAGAATTTCGGCTGCGGCTCCAGCCGCGAGCACGCGCCGTGGGCGCTTAAGGACTTCGGTATCAAGTGCGTGATCGCGCCGACCTTCGCCGACATCTTCTTCAACAACTCCTTCAAGAACGGCATCCTGCTGATCCGCCTTGATCAGGAGATCATCGACGAGCTGATGGACGATGCGTCCATGGGCGCCAATGCGCGGCTGACTGTCGATCTGGAGAAGCAGGAGATCGTCCGGCCCAACGGCGAGACCGTGTCCTTCGAGGTCGATCCGTTCCTCAAGAAGTGCCTGCTCGAAGGCCTCGACGACATCGCGCTGACCATGGAGAAATCGTCCAAAATCGACGATTTCGAGGGCACCGATACCGGCACCCGCCCGTGGCTGCACACTCCGGTGGCCGTCTGAGCCAGGCGCGCGGCGCCCGCGGGCGCCGGACCTGAAACTCTACCCTAGATGCAAGAGAGGCAGGCCATGGCCGCCAACAAGAAGCTGCTGATGCTGCCCGGCGACGGGATCGGACCCGAAGTGACGGCGGAAGTGCGCCGCATCGTCGATTGGATGGCGAAGCGCCGCACCGTCAGCTTCGATGTCTCCGAGGGCCTGATCGGCGGCGCCGCCTACGACGCCCACGGCGAGGCGCTCAGTGACGAGACCATGGCCGACGCCATGGCCGCGGATGCGGTGCTGCTCGGCGCCGTCGGCGGGCCGCAGTGGGACCAGGTCGCCTACGACAAGCGTCCCGAGGCTGGCCTGCTGCGCATCCGCAAGGAGATGGACCTGTTCGCCAACCTGCGCCCGGCGATGGTGTTCGAGCCGCTGGTCGAGGCCTCCAGCCTCAAGCCCGATCTGGTGCGCGGCCTCGACATCCTGATCGTGCGCGAGCTGGTCGGCGGCATCTATTTCGGTGAGCCCCGGGGCATCGACACCCTGCCGGACGGCACCCGGCGCGGCTACAACACACAGAGCTACACCACCGCCGAGATCAAGCGCGTCGCCCGCGTCGCCTTCGAGCTGGCGCTCAAGCGCGGCCGCAAGCTGTGCTCGGTCGAGAAGGCCAACGTGATGGAAAGCGGCGTGCTGTGGCGCGAGGTGGTGCAGGAGATGGAGGAGGACGAGTTCCCCGAGGTCTCCCTGTCGCACATGTACGCCGACAACTGCGCCATGCAGCTGGTGCGTGAGCCCAAGCAGTTCGACGTCATCGTCACCGACAACCTGTTCGGCGACATCCTGTCGGACTGCGCAGCCATGCTGACTGGCTCGCTCGGCATGCTGCCCTCGGCGTCGCTGGGCGCACCGGACGACAGCGGCCGCCGCCGCGCGCTCTACGAGCCGGTACACGGCAGTGCGCCGGATATCGCCGGCCGCGGCATTGCAAATCCGCTGGCGATGCTGATGAGCTTTGCGATGATGCTGCGCTATTCGTTCGATATGGGCGAGGACGCCGACATGCTCGAGCAGGCGGTCGAGGCGGTGCTCGCGCGTGGCCTGCGAACTCCGGACATCATGCAGCGTGGCATGACCCGGGTGTCGACCGAGGATATGGGCAAGGCCCTGGTCGAAGAACTCGACAAACGGGTCTTCTGACGCGATTAATTGGCGGTCCGCCTTCGCTTCATATGTGTGATGGGCCGCCCCGGCAACGCCGCGGGCGGCAAACGGAGTTCGAACGATGGGTTACAAGGTTGCAGTGGTCGGCGCCACGGGCGCAGTTGGCCGGGAGCTGTTGCAGATTCTGTCGGAACGGGAGTTCCCCGCCGACGACGTGGTCGCGCTTGCCTCGAAGAATTCGGCGGGTCGCGAGGTCTCTTTCGGCGAGGATGATGTCCTCACCGTGCAGGAACTGGCGGCCTACGACTTCAAGGGAACCGACATCGCCCTGTTCTCGGCCGGCGGTTCGATCTCCAAGGAGCACGCGCCGCGCGCGGCTGCGGCCGGCTGCGTGGTGGTCGACAACACGTCCCATTTCCGCATGGACCCGGACGTGCCGCTGGTGGTCTCGGAGGTGAATCCCGACGCAATCGATGGCTTCCGCGCGCGTAACATCATCGCCAACCCGAACTGCTCCACCATGCAGCTCGCCGTCGCGCTGAAGCCGCTTCACGAGCGCTTTGGTGTGCGCCGGGTGGTGGTGTCTACCTACCAGGCGGCGTCGGGCGCCGGCATGTCGGCAATGGACGAGCTGTTCGAACAGACCAAGGGCGTCTACGCCAACGCGCAGATCCAGCCCAAGGAGTTCACCCGGCAGATCGCCTTCAACGCCATTCCTCATATCGATGTCTTCATGGACGGCGGCGATACCAAGGAAGAGTGGAAGATGTCGGCCGAGATCAAGAAGATCGTCGACCCGAAGATCAAGCTGCATGCGACCTGCGTACGCATCCCCGTGTTCATCGGACACAGCGAGGCGGTCAACGTCGAGCTGGCCCGGCCGGTCACGCCGGAGGAGGCCCGGGAGCTGTGGCAGGAGTCGCCGGGTATTTCGGTGTTCGACCGCCGGGTCGACGCGGGCTATGTGACCCCTGTCGACGTGGTGGGCGAGGACCCGGTTTACATCAGCCGGGTGCGCACCGATCCGACGGTGGACAACGGGCTCGCCTTCTGGTGCGTTGCCGACAACCTGCGCAAGGGCGCGGCGCTCAACGCGGTGCAGATCGCCGAGCTGCTGGTCGCCGAGCATCTGGAAAAGCAGCCCGCCTGATCGGGCCTAGAGCCGCTCCGCCCGGTAGCGCCGGGACGGGGCGGCGAGCTCGTCCTGGGCGGCGATCAGTGCCAGTTCGCCGCGGCCGGCCTCGCGGGTCCGCCGCAGCACCCCGTGTATGGCCGAGACCGTCAGCTCCAGCGCTTCGGGCAGTTCTGCGCCGCGCAGCCGGTGGCCCAGCCAAAGGGCGGCAAACAGGTCGCCCGTGCCCGACATGTGCCCTTCCACTTCCGGCGTGCCGACGATCCACGCTTCGGAGCCGTTGGCGGCCAGCACCTCAATGCCGCCAGGGCCGTTGTCGCGCACCAGGCTGGTGATGGCGACCGTCGACGGCCCCATGCCGAGAAGTGCCTCAGCGGCGGCGCGCGCGCCCTTCAGGCTTTGCGTCTGCTCGCCGGTCAGGGTCTCCGCCTCGAACGCATTGGGGGTGATGATGTCGGCGGCGGGCAAGGCGGCTTCGGCGAAGAAGCGCGGGATGGCGGCATCCACATACAGGCCCTTGCCCGCTTCGCCCATGACCGGGTCGCAGGCGTAGACCGCGCCCGGATTGGCCGCGCGCGCCCGTGCTACCGCGTCCAGCACGGTCGCCCCGATCGCCGCATCGCCGAGATAACCCGACAGCACGGCCGCGCACTCCCCCAGCGCGCCGCGTTCCGAAACGCCCTCGACAATCTCGCCGACCACCTCGGGGCGCAGCCGTTCGCCACGCACAGTGGGATAGGCGGCATGGTTGGACAGCACCACCGTCGGCACCGCGAGCACCTCGATGCCCAGGCGCTGCAGGGCAAAGGCGGCGACCGCGTTGCCCACATGGCCGTAGGCGACGTGCGACTGGATCGACAGGACGCGCATGATTCAGCGGTTTGCGGCAGAGGACGCATGACCTTGCCACAGGGCCGGGCCAGTGCATAGTACGCGCCGGTCCGATGCCGCCTCGTTAAGGAATCCGCCAATGACCCGCTCCGTCCGACCGCGCCGCAGCGTGCTCTATATGCCCGGCTCCAACCCCCGCCCGCTGGAAAAGGCGAAGGGTTTGCCCGCCGATGTCTTGGTCTTCGACCTTGAGGACGCGGTTGCCCCCGAAGCCAAGGACGAGGCGCGCACGCGGGTGGTCACGGTAATTGGCGCCGGCGGCTATGGCGGGCGCGAACTGGTGGTGCGGACCAACGGCCTCGATACACCCTGGGGGCATGCAGACCTTACGGCTGTCGCCGCGTCCAAGGCCAACGCCGTGCTGCTGCCCAAGGTCGAAAGCGGTGATGCGGTGCGTCAGGCCGCGCGCATTCTCGAGGGTGCCGGTGCCCCGCCCGGCCTTGCGATCTGGTGCATGATGGAGACGCCGCTGGCCATGCTGCGCGCCGAGGAGATCGCGGCGGCGCATCCGCGTATGGCATGCCTGGTGATGGGGACTTCGGACTTGGCGAAGGATCTCGGCGCATCCCACACCCGCGACCGGCTGCCGATGATCACCAGCCTGGGCCTGTGTCTATTGGCGGCGCGCGCGCATGGGCTAGCAATCCTCGATGGGGTGCATGTCGATCTGGACGACGATGCCGGCTTTGCAGCAACTTGCCGTCAGGGTTCGGAACTGGGTTTCGATGGCCGAACCCTGATCCATCCCAAGACCCTCGATGCCGCGAACGCAGCCTATGCGCCCGACAAGGCGGCAGTGGCCTGGGCACGGAAGATCATCAAAGCGCACGGCGCAGCGGCGGCGCAGGGCGATGGCGTGACCGTCGTCGACGGGAAGCTGGTTGAGGCGCTGCATGTCGCCGAAGCCCGCCAGACCGTGGCGTTGGCGCGCGCCATCGCGCGGCTGGAAAAGGCCGTCAAATAGCGTGCGTTTACTGGACGCGATGCGGCAGCGGCGCTAGGGTGACCGCCGTTTTCGGGGGAGGCGGCATGACTGATCGGGCCGATCCCTTCTCGCGTACAAAATCTAAGTACCCGGATAGGTCAGCATGAGCGCACAGAACCGACCGATATCCCCGCATATCCAGATCTACCGCTGGCAATGGACGATGGCCGGCTCGATCCTGCACCGCATTACCGGTGTCGGATTGGCCGTCGGCGCGTTGCTTCTGGTTTGCTGGCTGCTGGCGGTCGCCAGTGGCGCCGATGCGTTCGATGGGTTGCAGGCCTTTATCGGCAGCTGGTTCGGGCGGCTGCTGCTGTTCGGCTGGACCTACGCCCTATTTTATCATCTGTGTAATGGAGTCCGGCACCTGTTCTGGGACGCCGGCTACGGCTTTGAACTCGACACGGCTTACGGCTCGGCCATTGGCGTATTTGTCGGCAGTACGGTGATGACCCTTGGGGCCTGGATCGCCGGCTACACCGTGTTGGGGGGCTGAGGGGATGGAGAAGATGGCTTCGCCGCTCGCCCGCGTCCGCGGTCTCGGCTCTGCCAAGGAAGGCGCCCATCACTGGTGGGTGCAGCGTTTGACCGCGCTGGCTCTGGTGCCGCTGTCGCTGTGGTTCGTCTATTCGGTGATCGCACTGGCCGGCGCCAGCCATGCAGAGGCGCAGGCGTGGGTCGCCGACCCGTTCAACGCGCTGATGCTAATTATCCTCGTCGTCGCCACCTTCCACCATGCCCAGCTCGGGCTGCAGGTGGTGCTTGAGGACTATATCCACCACGAGCTGCGCAAGATCGCGAGCCTCGTCGTTATGAAGTTCGCGGCCTTCGCGATCGGTCTCGCCGGTGTGCTGGCCGTCGCGCGGATTGCCCTCGGGAGTTAAGGATGACCCAGGCGTACGAAATCATTGATCACACCTACGACGTCGTCGTCGTTGGTGCTGGGGGGTCCGGGCTGCGTGCCACGCTGGGCGCCGGCGCGGCCGGGCTAAAGACCGCCTGCGTCACCAAGGTGTTCCCGACCCGCTCACACACCGTCGCCGCCCAGGGCGGCATCGGCGCGGCGCTCGGTAACATGGATGAAGATGACTGGCGCTGGCACATGTACGACACCGTGAAGGGGTCGGACTGGCTCGGCGACCAGGACGCCATTGAGTATCTCTGCCGCGAGGCGATTCCCTCGGTCATCGAGTTGGAGCATTTCGGCATGCCCTTCTCGCGTACCGAGGACGGCAAGATCTACCAGCGCCCATTCGGTGGCCATATGAAAAACTACGGCGAGGCACCGGCCCTGCGTGCCTGCGCCGCCGCTGACCGCACGGGCCACGCCATGCTGCACACGCTCTACCAGCAGTGCCTCAAGCACCGGGTGGAGTTCTACATCGAGTATTTCGCGCTCGACCTGGTGATGGACGATGATGGCCGCTGCGTCGGCGTCGTCGCGTGGTGCCTGGACGACGGCACCATTCACCGCTTCAACGCGCAGATGGTGGTGCTGGCGACCGGGGGCTACGGCCGCAGCTACTTCTCCTGCACCTCGGCGCATACCTGCACCGGCGACGGCAACGCCATGGTGCTGCGCGCCGGGCTGCCGCTGCAGGACATGGAGTTCGTACAATTCCATCCGACCGGCATCTACGGCGCCGGCTGCCTGATCACCGAGGGTTCGCGCGGCGAGGGCGGCTACCTCACCAACTCCGAGGGCGAGCGCTTCATGGAGCGTTACGCGCCGACCGCCAAGGACTTGGCGTCGCGCGATGTGGTGAGCCGCGCCATGACCGTGGAAATCCGCGAGGGCCGCGGCACCGGCGCGCAGCAGGACCACATCATGATGCATCTGGAGCATCTCGGCGCCGACGTGCTGCATGAGCGGCTGCCCGGCATTACCGAGACCGCGCGTATCTTCGCCGGCGTCGATGCCACCAAGGAGCCGATCCCGGTGCTGCCCACCGTGCACTACAACATGGGCGGCATCCCGACCAACGTGTATGGCGAGGTGCTGCGCCCGACCGAGGAAGACCCGGACGCGACGGTCGGCGGCCTGATGGCGGTCGGCGAGGCGGCCTGCGTCTCGGTGCACGGCGCCAACCGTCTCGGCACCAACTCGCTCATCGACCTGCTGGTGTTCGGCCGCGCCGCCGGCGCGCGCTGTGCCGAGGTGGTCGAGGCGGGCGCCCGCCCAACCGGCTTCAGCAACGGCGCCGGCGAGGCGGCACTCGACCGGCTCGATAAGATGCGCCACGCGGACGGCGGTATCCTGCCTGCCGAGATCCGCGATGGGATGCAGCGCGCCATGCAGGAGGACTGCGCGGTGTTCCGCACCAACGAGGTGCTCAAGGAAGGCTGTGATCGAATCGAGCAGTCCCACAAGCAGATGTCGGATATCCGCGTCACCGATCGCTCGATGATCTGGAACAGCGACCTTGTCGAGGCGCTGGAGCTCGACAACCTGATGGGCAACTCGGTGACTACGATGTTCTCCGCCGAGGCACGCAACGAGAGCCGCGGCGCCCACGCGAACGAGGACTATCCCGATCGCGATGACGAGAACTGGATGAAGCACACCCTGTCGTGGATGGATGAGGGCGGCAAGGTGGACCTCAAATACCGTCCGGTGCGCATGACCACCCTGACCAACGAGGTCGAGGTGATCGCGCCCCAGAAGCGCGTCTACTAGGCCCTACGGAGACCGACGACGATGGTCGAACTCACCCTGCCCAAGAATTCCCAGATCAAGCCCGGCAAGACCCACCCGGCGCGTGACGATGCCGCCAAGCCGCGTGCCTTCAAGGTCTACCGCTGGAGCCCGGACGACGACGAGAACCCGCGCACCGACACCTATGTGGTGGACCTGGACGATTGCGGGCCGATGGTTCTGGACGCACTGATCAAGATCAAGAACGAGGTCGACCCGACGCTGACCTTCCGCCGGTCCTGCCGCGAGGGCATCTGCGGCAGCTGCGCGATGAACATTGACGGCACCAACACACTGGCCTGCCTCAAGCCGATTGAGGAGGTGCAGGGTGAGGTGAAGATCTACCCGCTGCCCCACATGCCGGTGATCAAGGACCTGGTGCCCGATCTCAGCCAGGCCTACGCCCAGCTCGAATCGGTGGAGCCCTGGCTGAAGACCAGCTCGCCGCCGCCGTCCAACGACGAACGGCGCCAGAGCAAGGAAGAGCGCGCCGAGCTCGACGGCCTGTGGGAGTGCATCTTGTGCTTCTGCTGTCAGACCAGCTGCCCGAGCTACTGGTGGAACTCCGACCGCTATCTCGGCCCGGCGGTGCTGCTGCAGGCCTACCGCTGGATCGCGGATTCCCGCGACGAGGCGACCGGCGAGCGGCTGGACGACCTGGAAGACCCCTTCCGGCTCTACCGCTGCCACACCATCATGAACTGCGCGCGGACCTGCCCGAAGGGCCTCAACCCGGCCCAGGCCATCGGCGAGATCAAACAAGCCATCGTCGCCCGCCGCGTCTAAGCAACGCACTAAAGCCTACGAACGGTTGCAATCTTGGGCGCTGCACGCCACCTTCAGGGCATGCGCGGCATTCGCCTCCTACTTGTTCTACTGGCTGTCTTCTGCGAGACCACATTCCCGGCGCTGGCGCAGTTGCCTGGCGAGTATCCCCCGGCTTTGCAGCCCGAATCCGGGGTCTGCAATCAACTTGAAGCGCTTCAGGCGTCTGAAGCTATTGACCCGGATGTCGCCCTCAAAGCTGCTGCCGCACTGGAATTCGGGACCTGCAGTCCGGCAGACTCCGGGGCGGCTGCCAGGCTGTATGAGAAAGCAGCAGCAGGCGGGTTTGCCGACGCCAGCATCCGTCTCGCGGTGCTGTACAGCTATTGGCGCGGCGGCCTCGACAATCCCCTGAAGGCTGATCGGGAATTCCGCACCGTTGCCGCCGGCGTCTTGACCCATGACCCGCAGTTTGCCGATCTGATGCCCGAGCCCGCGGCGCGCACCGGCTTCCTCGCGCGGCTGGGCATACAGAATTCTGCAGCTGAGCCTGACCCCCGCCTCTACCGGGCGTTGCTGGCACTGGAGGCGGGTGACAGGCAGTCCGCTGAGGCACTGCAAGCGGCCTTCGCCTGGTGGGCGGTGATTGAGCAGGGGCCTGAAAGCTATCAGCGCTACTGGGCGCTGCGGCTGGACAGGTCCGCCGAGCCGGTCCGGGCCGCGCCATCGGCACAGCGCAGCGAGAACCTCGCGGTGCGCTATGACTATCTCATTGCTGCCATGGCGCAGCTCGCCACCACGCCCCGGTATCTGGAGCCGCAGACTCCGGCGGAGGTCTGGCAGCAACGCCAGGACCATCTGCTCGAAATGCGCCGCCTTGCCGCCGCCGGATTCGGGCCGGCGCAGCTCGACCTGGGCATCTGGATCGGCTTCGGGCTCAACGGTCTGTCCGCTGATCCCGCTGGCGGTTATGGCCTGCTCGGCCTCGCCGCCGAAAATGGCTTTGCAGTTGGGCCGCTGCAAGATTGGCTGGTGAAAATCAGCGATATAACCGCAGACGACCGTAGCGAAGCGACGGCCAGTGCATCCAGGGGCAGGCTCGCTTGGCCGCAGTTTGTCGAAGGGCGCTAGGTCTCACGGCAGGCACGTTTCGAGATATTCATTCCGTTTCATTTCCAGCACGCGCTTTTCCGTCACAAGTTCCGCATCCATACGCGCCAATGCCTGCTTTGCAGCTTTCAAAGCCTGCTCAGCGATCCTCATTGCGGAATAAGCGTTCTCAAAACTGTTTGCATAGAGAGCCACTCCTAGAATTCCAGCCAATCGACGAAGGGCCTTCTTTGCATGGTCAGATAGCGTCTTGGGGGTGTCCGTTGCGGCGTGGAGCAATGCCGCTTGTGCTTCTGCTAGTGCTGCTTCGGCTTCTCCCACCTGATTGGCCATCTTTTCTCGCGCCTATTTGAAATCTTGAATGTTGAATTCTGCATTCTTGATATCGGCAACGAGCTGTTTGCACTTTTTGCGTTTAGCGATATCAGCAGGGTTGTTTCGTCCTGCACTTTCGCTGTTGTCAGGCCTCTTTGCAGTATCATCGGACATCTGTTTGACCGTCGGCCCGTCCGGGTTGGCGAGGCCATCGGGTAAGAGGTCATTGCGTTTCTGGTAGGTGGCCAGCGCGTTGACCAGGCGGGCGCCGGCGTAGCCGGTGGGGCCGCCGGATTCGTTGAGGTCGAGGTCGCCGGTCTGGTCGAGGAAGGCCTCCATCTGGAGGACATCCTCGGGCCGGTTGCGGCCGCCGAGGCCGACCGGGGCGCTCAGTCTGATGGAAGGCAAAGGCATCGGGTTCTCCTATAGGCTGTGCAAATATAGGAATAAAAGCACTAACTCGGCCCAAACAAGAACATATGCGGAACTTTTCTCTGTGGCGCACCACGATGCACCCGCTAAGATGGTGGCGTGTCTTGCTGTTGCGACTGTGTGAGGTTCGCGATGCGTTTCGTATTCTTGGGTCTGGGGTTGCTGGTGCCCCTGTTCGCCGCCGCGTCGCCCGCCGCGCAGGATTTGCGCCCGGGGGTTCCCCTGATGCTGCAGGTTCAGGACTACGCTTGCGACAAGCTCGATACGCTGAAGGCAGATGCACCCGAGGACACGATTGCGGCGGTCATCACCGGGGCGGCGATGGAATTCGGGCTTTGCGGCCCCGCCGACCTAACCGCAGCCGTAACCCTCTATGAGCACGCGGCGCGTATGCAGAGCGGGCCAGCGATGATCCGGCTGGGCGCCATCCATCTGCACGGCCGTGCCGGCAACCATGATCCGCTGCGCGCCGATCTGGAGTTTCGCTCGGCGGCCTTCGTGCTTTCCTTCGACGATCCCCCCGTGCTCTACCTGGAGCGGGCTAGGGCGCTTGAGGAAGCCACTGGTGAGGCGGTTGATCTGAGTATGTTCGAGGCGGCTTTCCAGAGCTTCGGGTTGCCGCCCTCCGGGCCGCCCGGAGAGACGGATTTCACAAACGCCGTGTTGTTTCTCGAACCTGGCGACAAGGAGGCGATGGCGGCGCTGCGTGCAGCCTTTGCCTGGCGACGGGCTATCGCCCGAGGGCCCGCGTCGCTAAAGCATATCTGGGCCATGCGGCTGCGCGGGGGTGAGGGCATACGGCAATTCCCTGAACGGGCGATTGGACTGCTGCATGACGCGTACGGGCAGGATTCCTCGGATTCCCGAATTACCTACGACTACGCCCATGCAATCATCCATTCCCAGAGCTTTTTACCGGGACCCTCAGGTCGAGAGTTCGGTGTCCTTCTCATTGCTTCGCTTGCAATGGGCGGGTTCGCCCCGGCGCAACTCGACATCGGCCTTTGGATGGCGCATGGCCTCAACGGAGTGAAAAAGAACCCGGCGGGCGCCTACCCGTGGTTATTGCTCGCCCTGGACGGGGGGCTGGAGATCGAGGGTCTCGTCAGACGCCTGTCCGAGACGCTGCCCGATGATGTGAAGGCGGCGGCCGAGGCATTCGACGTGCCCCGCGGGATTGGCGGTATTGTCCAATTCCAGCCGTCCGATACTCGCTGAGCCCCACGGCGCCGCAATTCTGTTTCCCAGACTCAGTGCCGCTGACATTCGTGGCAGGTCTGCTGCTGGGTCGCGCATCCGCGTGGGAAGAAGACCGGGAACCGGCTGGACGAGGCCACTGTTCCATCCCGGTCATAGGAGCGGTGCAGCAAAGCGCGAGCCTTACGACCCGCGCCAAGCTGACGCCGTTTCGATCAGAGCCTAATCGCAGACCTGGCTGTATTCGTCCTTGTACACCGCTAACTGCCGACGGTTTCGGGCTATTAGATCCTGCAACCGCAGGTCCAAATTTCGCAAACCCTGGAGCTCGCGCTGAGCCATATTCAGCTCGTGCTGAGCCCTGAAGTATTCTTCAACGTCTAAGAATACCCCAACGACTCCGAGGATGCGTTTGGCAATTTTTTTGACTCCATCGCTTGGTGATTGAGGGATGAGTACGCTTGCGATTGCGGCTTTTTTTTCCGCTTCTCTGACTTTCTCTTCTGCTTTTTTTATTTCATCAGCATTTTTTGATTTTTGTTTCTCCAGTGATGCGATTCCTAGCTCTAGGTTTCCTATTTTTACAGAGAGGTTGTTGCAAAAACCGGGATCACCTTGTCTCGGAGGGTCTTTCTTGCCCGGTTTCGGCTGATCTTTGCCGGCTTTCGGTTGGTCCTCAGGCTTCTCCGACTGGCCAAGGGCAATCAACGCATGATTCGGTTCGCTCGCAGCGGTGCCGCCTCTGGATTGAATTCTTGGAAGTTCAGGATATCTGAAGAGGAAATCTCCCGACGTATCGATGAGATTCGTGCTTTGCATCCCATTAGCGTCACGGGCCATCTGCTTCACCGTCGGCCCATCCGGGTTGGCGAGGCCGTCGGGCAGGAGGTCATTGCGTTTCTGGTAGGTGGCCAGCGCGTTGACCAGACGTGCGCCGGCGTAGCCGGTGGGGCCGCCGGATTCGTTGAGGTCGAGGTCGCCGGTCTGGTCGAGGAAGGCCTCCATCTGGAGGACATCCTCGGGCCGGTTGCGGCCGCCGAGGCCGACCGGGGCGCTGAGTTTGAGTGCAGGCAAGGGCATCGGATTCTCCTATAGGCTGTGCACATATAGGAATATAAGCACTAACTCGGCCTAAACAAGAACATATGCGGAACTTTTTCGCTTGCCGGGCCGATCCCCGCCGCTTAACAGGGGTGCGGGCGGGGGGTATGGTGCGGCGCAATGATGAACCTCCATGCCGGACTGCTGGCCCGCGAGGCCGAGGGGCGGCCGCTGCGGGTCGGCCTGATCGGCGCCGGCAAGTTCGGCGCCATGTTCCTCGCCCAGGCGCGCACCACCCCGGGGCTGCATATCGCCGCCGTGGCCGACCTGTCGCGCGACCGCGCCGCCGACGCGCTGGCGCGCACCGGCTGGCCGGCGGACCAGGGCTCGGCGCGGGACCTGGATGACGCCCGCGCGCGCCGCGCCACCTGGCTGACCGACGATGCCGCCGCCCTGCTGATGGCCGGCGGGCTGGATGTCTGCGTCGACGCCACCGGCGACCCCCATGCGGGCTGCGCCCACGCGGCGCTCGCCATCGACAACGGCGTGCATGTGGTGATGGTCAATGTGGAGGCGGACGCGCTGGCCGGGCCGCTGCTGGCGAAATGGGCGCGCGAGGCCGGGGTGGTCTACTCCCTGGCCTATGGCGACCAGCCGGCGCTGGTCTGCGAGCTGGTCGACTGGGCGCGCACGGCGGGTTTCGAGATCGCCGGCGCGGGCAAGTGGACCAAGTACCTGCCCCACTACCACGGTTCGACCCCCGACGAGGTCTGGGAGAATTACGGCTTCACGCCGGAGCAGGTGGCGACCGGGGACTACAACCCGCAGATGTTCAACTCGTTCCTCGACGGCACCAAGTCGGCGCTGGAGATGACGGCGGTCGCCAACGCCACCGGCCTGACCCCGGCGGCCGGCGGCCTCACCTTCGAGACCTGCACGGCGGAGGGGCTGGCGGACCTGCTGAAGCCCGAGGCCGACGGCGGCATCCTGGAGCATATGGGCCAGGTCGAGGTGATCTCCTGCTTCAACTGGGACAACACTCCGGCGGAAGGCGCGCTGCGCTACGGGGTCTGGGTCACCATCGCCGCGCCGGGCGACTACACCGCGCGGTGCTTCGGCGAATACGGCATCGCCGCCGACATGTCGGGCCGCTACGCCGCGCTCTACCGCCCCTATCACATGATCGGCCTCGAATTGGGCATCAGTGTCGCCATGGCGGGCCTGCGCGGCGAGGCGACCGGCAGCGCCGAGGGCTTCCGTGCCGACACCGCCGCGGTCGCCAAGCGCGACCTTGCCGCCGGCGAGATGCTCGACGGCGAGGGCGGCTATACGGTTTGGGGCCGGCTGATGCCCGCCGCCCATTCCCTCGCCGACGGGGTGCTGCCCATCGGTCTCGCCAAGGGCGTGCGCCTGCGCAACCCGGTGCCGGCGATGCAGCCGGTGCGCTGGGCCGACGTGGAGATCGACGAGACCGACCCCGCCGTGCGCCTGCGCCGGGAGATGGAAAGCGTGTTCGGCGGGGCGGCGTGAACGACGCGCTGGAGACACTGGCCCCGCTGGCCCGCTTCGAGGCGATGTGCGCGGCCGGCGAGATCACCGACGACCCGGCCCAACGAGGCGCGGTGGCGAAGCTCGATGCGCTGCATCGGGCGCTGGAGGGCTATGAGCCGGGCGGCGGCCGCGGCGGGCTGCTCGGGCGGTTGTTCGGCAATGGCGGCGGCCCGGCGGCGGACGGCCCGCGCGGCCTCTACATCCATGGCACCGTCGGGCGCGGCAAGTCGATGCTCATGGACCTGTTCCACGAGACCGCGCCGGTGGCGCGCAAGCGCCGGGTGCATTTCCACGACTTCATGCTGCAGGTCCACAGCCGCCTGCATGCCTGGCGCCAGCGCCGCGCCGAGGCGGGCAAGCGCTGGAGCGAGGGGGACGATCCGATCCCGCCGCTCGCCCGGCGCATCGCGGATGAGACTGCGTTGCTGTGCTTCGACGAGTTCCAGGTCCACGACATCACCGACGCGATGATCCTGGCGCGGCTGTTCGGCGCCCTGTTCGATCATGGGGTGGTGATGGTCGCCACCTCCAACAGCGCGCCGAAGGACCTTTATAAGGACGGCCTGCAGCGCGAGCTGTTCCTGCCCTTCATCGCCCTGTTGGAACAGCGGGTCGACATCTATGAGATGGCCGAAGGCCGCGACTACCGGCGCGACCGGGTGCACGGCATTGAGGTCTATATCACGCCGCTCGGCCCCGAGAGCGACGCGCGGCTCGACGACGATTTCCGCAGCCTGACCGAGGGCGCGCGGCCCTCTCCGGCGACGCTCAGCGTCCAGGGCCGCACCATCCCGGTGCCGGCGGCGGCGCGCGGCGTCGCCCGCTTCGCCTTCGATGCCCTGTGCGGCCAGCCGCTCGGCGCGGCGGATTACCTGGCGATCGCGCGGGAGTATCACACCGTGGTGCTGGCCGGGGTGCCGGCCTTCGATGCGGAGAACCGTATGGAGGGCGCGCGCTTCGCCACCCTAATCGACGTGCTCTACGATCATCATGTGCGGCTGGTCTGCTCGGCGGCTGCGGAGCCCGATGCGCTCTATGCCGCCGGCGGGCGCAATCCGGCGACTGACCGGACAGTCTCGCGGCTGATGGAGATGCGCGCGCGGGACTATCTGGACCAGGCCCATCTGCGCGAGGCGCCGGCGGATAGGAAAGCCGCCGCCGCGCCTGCGATTCCTTGACCCGGCGCGGCCTTGCCCTGACCCGCGAATCGCAGTAGGTACGGCGGGGACAGGGCAGCACCATAAGGGGATATCATGGCTCGCAGTAAGATCGCGCTGATCGGCGCGGGGAATATCGGGGGTACGCTCGCCCATCTCATCGGGCTCAAGGAGCTCGGCGACGTGGTGCTGTTCGACATCGTCAAGGGCGTGCCGCAGGGCAAGGCGCTCGACCTCGCCGAGGGCACCCCGGTGGAAGGTGTCGATGCCAAGCTCGCCGGCGCCAACAGCTACGCCGCGATCCGCAATTCCGACGTGGTCATCGTCACCGCCGGTGTCGCCCGCAAGCCGGGCATGAGCCGCGATGACCTCATTGAGATCAACTGCAAGGTGATCTCCCAGGTTGCCGAGGGCATCAAGAAGTACTGCCCCAAGGCGTTTGTCATCGTCATCACCAATCCGCTGGACGCGATGGTCCATGTGATGCGCAAGAAGAGCGGCCTGCCTGCCTCGCGCGTCGTCGGTATGGCCGGTGTGCTTGACAGTGCCCGCTTCCGCCACTTCCTCGCCGAGGAGTTCAAGGTGTCGGTCGAGGACGTGTCCGCCTTCGTGCTCGGCGGCCATGGCGACGACATGGTGCCGCTGGTGCGCTACTCGACGGTCGCCGGTATTCCGCTGACCGACCTGATTTCCATGGGCTGGATCACCAAGAAGCGGCTGGAGGAAATCGTCCAGCGCACCCGCGACGGCGGCGCCGAGATCGTCGGCCTGCTGAAGACCGGCTCCGCTTTCTACGCGCCGGCGTCGTCCGCGGTGCAGATGGCCGAGGCCTACCTCAAGGACAAGAAGCGTGTGCTGCCGTGCGCCGCCTATCTGACCGGCCAGTATGGTGTGAAGAACCTGTATGTCGGTGTGCCGGTGGTGATCGGCGCCAAGGGCATCGAGCGGATCATCGAGATCAAGCTCAACGCCGCCGAGAAGAAGATGTTCGCCAAGTCGGTGAAGTCCGTGCGCGGGCTGGTCAAGATCGCCGACAGCATGATTTGACGTTCCGGCACGCCGGAAGCGCGCAAGGGGGATAGCGCCACGCCATGAACATTCACGAGTACCAAGCAAAGCAATTGCTGGCGAAGTTCGGTGTCGCCGTGCCGAAAGGCGGCGTTGCGTTCACTGCCGACGAGGCCGAGAAGGCTGCCAACGAACTCGGCGGCCCGGTCTGGGTCGTCAAGGCGCAGATCCACGCGGGCGGGCGCGGCAAGGCTGGCGGCGTCAAGGTGGTCAAATCGGTGGCCGACGTGCGCGCCGCCGCGGACGAACTGCTCGGCAAGGTCCTGGTCACGCCGCAGACCGGTCCTGGCGGTAAGCAGGTCAACCGGCTCTATGTCGAGGAAGGCTGCGACATCGCGCGCGAGCTCTATCTCGGCATCCTGATCGACCGCGACACCAGCCGGGTCACCGTGATGGCGTCTACCGAGGGCGGCATGGAGATCGAGGAGGTGGCGGCTGAGACGCCGGAGAAGATCCTCAAGGTGGTTGTCCATCCGACCACCGGCTTCACACCGTTCCAGGCGCGCCAGCTGGCTTTCGGCCTCGGGCTTGAGGGCAAGCAGATCGGCTCGGCGGTGAAGTTCATGATGGCCATGTACAAGGCCTTCACCGAGCTCGACGCCAGTATCGTGGAAATCAACCCGCTGGTCGTCACCGGCGCCGGCGACGTGATGGCGCTCGACGCCAAGATGAACTTCGACGACAACGCTCTGTTCCGGCACAAGGACGTCGCCGAGATGCGCGACGAGAGCGAGGAGGACCCGGCGGAGCTTGAGGCCGGCAAGCACGAACTCAACTACATCACGCTCGATGGCGAGATCGGCTGCATGGTCAACGGCGCGGGTCTCGCGATGGCGACCATGGACATCATCAAGCTCTACGGCAGCGAGCCGGCGAACTTCCTCGATGTCGGCGGCAGCGCCACCAAGGAGCGCGTGACCACGGCCTTCAAGATCATCCTGTCGGACGACAACGTGAAGGGCATCCTGGTCAATATCTTCGGCGGCATCATGCGCTGTGACATCATCGCCGAGGGCGTGGTTGCCGCGGCGAAGGAGGTCGATCTCGCGGTGCCTCTGGTGGTCCGTCTCGAGGGGACCAACGTCGAGAAGGGCAAGCAGATCATGGCGGATTCGGGTCTGCCGATCATTTCCGCCGACAACCTGGCGGACGCGGCCGAAAAGGTCGTCAAAGCGGTGAAGGAGGCGGCCTGATGGCGGTTCTCGTCGACAAGAACACGAAGGTCATCTGCCAGGGCTTCACCGGCCAGCAGGGCACCTTCCATTCCGAGCAGGCCATCGCCTACGGCACCCAGATGGTTGGCGGTGTCACCCCGGGCAAGGGCGGTGAGACCCATCTCGACTTGCCGGTGTTCGACACGGTGGCGGATGCGGTCGATCAGACCGGCGCCAATGCCTCGGTCATTTATGTGCCGCCGCCGTTTGCCGGTGACGCCATCCTCGAGGCGATCGACGCGGAGATCCCGCTGGTCATCTGCATCACCGAGGGCATCCCGGTGCTCGACATGGTCAAGGTGAAGCAGGTGCTGAAGGGTTCCTCCAGCCGCCTGATCGGGCCAAACTGCCCCGGCGTCATTACGCCCGACGAGTGCAAGATCGGTATCATGCCGGGCCACATCCACAAGCGCGGCAAGGTGGGCATCGTTTCGCGCTCCGGCACGCTGACCTACGAGGCGGTGGCGCAGACCACGGCCGCGGGCCTTGGCCAGAGCACCTGCATCGGCATCGGCGGCGATCCGGTCAACGGCACCAACTTCATCGACTGCCTCGACATGTTCCTCGGCGATGACGAGACCGAGGCAATCATCATGATCGGCGAGATCGGCGGCACCGCCGAGGAAGAGGGGGCGGAGTTCCTCAAGCAGAGCAAGGTGAAGAAGCCGACCGTCGGCTTCATCGCCGGCGTCACTGCACCGCCCGGGCGGCGCATGGGCCATGCCGGGGCGATCATCGCTGGCGGCAAGGGCGGTGCGGGCGACAAGCAGGACGCGATGCGCAGCGCGGGGATCCGCGTCGCCGACTCACCGGCGGCGCTGGGCACCACCCTTGTCGATCTGCTGAACGGCTAACCGCGCCGGCGACGGCGCCAACGACGATCGGCCCGAAGGGGCCGGAACACAAAGGAAGCGGCCTAAAGCCATGGCATCGGGACTGGAACGCGACTCCTACCTTAACGGCGCCAACATCACCTTCATCGGCGAGCTTTACCAACGCTATCTGGAAGACCGGAGCGCGGTGGACGAGAGTTGGGCCGGCTTCTTCGAGGACCTCACCGCGGAGGGGCGGCAGGTCTTGGAGGACATCCGCGGCGCAAGCTGGAGCCGCGACCGCACCGCGGTAATCGGCCAGACCAACGGCGCGGCGGCGCCGGCCGATGCTCCAACGGCGGCGGCCGAAGGGCTCACCACCGACCAGCTGCGCGCGGCGGCGCTTGATTCGATCCGCGCCCTTATGCTGATCCGCAGCTATCGCGTACGCGGTCATCTGGCGGCCCGGCTCGATCCGCTACAGTTGGAAGAGCGCGGCTCGCATCCGGAGCTGGAACCCCAGACCTACGGCTTCACCGATGCCGATATGGACCGGGAAATCTTCATCGATATGGTGCTTGGGCTGGAGTCAGCGACGCTGAACCAGATCATGGACGTGCTGCGCAAGACCTATGGCGGGCATGTCGGCATCGAGTTCATGCACATCCAGGATCCGGACCAGAAGGCCTGGCTGCAGCGCAAGTTCGAGAACACCGAATACCGCGAGGAGTTCTCCAAAGAAGACAAGATCGACATCCTGCAGCAGCTCACCCGCGCCGAGGGGTTCGAGCGGTTCCTGCATGTCAAGCATACCGGCACCAAGCGCTTTGGCCTCGACGGCGGCGAGAGCCTGATGGTCGGCCTTGAAGTGATGCTGCGCCACGCCGCGGGGCTCGGTGTCCGCGAGATCGTCGTCGGCATGCCGCACCGCGGCCGGCTCAACGTGCTGGCCAACTACATGGGCAAGCCCTACCGCGCGATCTTCGCCGAGTTTCAGGGCATGTCGGCCCACCCCGAAGAGGTCCAGGGCTCGGGTGACGTGAAGTACCACCTTGGTACCTCCACCGACCGCGAGATCGAGGGCGAGAACGTCCATCTGTCGCTGACCGCCAACCCCTCACATCTTGAGGCGGTGGACCCGGTGGTAATCGGCAAGGTCCGCGCCAAGCAGGATCAGATCGGTGACAGCGAGCGCCGCCTGGTTATGCCATTGCTGCTGCATGGCGACGCCGCTTTCGCGGGTCAGGGCCTGGTCGCTGAAGTGCTCGATCTGGCCGGTGTCCGCGGCTACCGCTGTGGCGGCACTATCCATGTCATCGTGAACAACCAAATCGGCTTCACCACTGCCCCGGCGGAGGCCCGCACCGGCCCCTACTGCACCGAGTGGGCGAAGCTGTGCCAGGCGCCGATTTTCCATGTGAACGGCGACGATCCGGAAGCGGTTGCGCATATCTGCCGTATCGCCACCGAGTTCCGTCAGCAGTTCCAGCACGACGTCATCATCGACATGTACTGCTACCGCCGCTTTGGCCACAACGAGGGCGATGAGCCGGCGTTCACCCAGCCGCTGATGTACAAGCGCATCGATGGCCACGCCACGGTGCGCGAAACCTATGCCCGCCAGCTGATCGGCGAAGGCACCATCACCCAGGAAGATGCCGACCGTATGGATGCGGACTTCCGCACGGTGCTCGACCAGGACTTCGAGGCGGCGACAGGCTTCAAGGCGAACAAGGCCGACTGGCTTGAGGGCAAGTGGAAGGGCCTTTCGGCGGAGCAAAAGAATCTCGACGAGAAGGAAGACACCGCCGTTCCGCTCGAGATGCTGCGAGAGGTTGGCCACGCCATCACCGGTACGCCCGAAGATTTCAATGTTCACCGCAAGATCGCCCGTCAGTTCGCCGCCAAGCGCAAGGCGCTCGACAGCGGAGAGGGCCTCGACTGGGCGATGGGCGAACTTCTCGCCTACGGCAGCCTGCTCTGCCAGGGCAAGCCGGTGCGTCTCAGCGGTCAGGACTGCGGCCGCGGTACCTTCTCACACCGCCATGCCGAGTTGACCGACCAGCAGACCGGGGAGAAGCATCTTCCGCTCAATGCCATCCGCGATGGCCAGGCGAGGCTGGAGGTGCTTAACAGCCCGCTGTCGGAAGCCGGCATCCTCGGCTTTGAATACGGCTACAGCAGCGCCGAGCCCCATGCGCTGGTGCTGTGGGAAGCCCAGTTTGGTGACTTCGCCAACGGTGCCCAGGTCATCATCGACCAGTTCATCGCGTCCGCCGAGGTCAAGTGGCTGCGGCTGTCGGGCCTGGTGATGCTGCTGCCTCACGGCTACGAGGGCCAGGGGCCGGAGCACAGCTCGGCCCGTCCGGAGCGCTATCTCCAGCTCTGCGCCGAGAACAACATGCGGGTGTGCAACATCACCACCCCGGCGAACTACTTCCACGCCCTTCGCCGGCAGGTTATGAGCAACATTCGCAAGCCGCTGGTGGTGTTCACGCCGAAGTCGCTGCTGCGCCACAAGCTGTGCGTCTCGAACCTCGATGAGATGGGGCCTGGAACTACTTTCCACCGTGTGCTGCTCGAGACCGACAAGCTGAAGCGCGCATCCGCGGTGAAGCGGGTCGTACTGTGCACCGGCAAGGTCTATTACGACCTGTTGCAGGTGCGCCGCGATCGGGGCATCGACGACGTCGCCCTGATCCGGCTCGAGCAGCTCTATCCCTTCCCGGATAACAGCCTGGCCAAGGCGTTGAAGCCCTACAGCAAGGCGGAGGTTGTCTGGTGCCAGGAGGAGCCCCAGAACATGGGCGCCTGGACCTTCCTTGACCGCCGCATCGAAGGAGTGCTGGTGGACAAGCTGGGCCGCAAGGGCCAACGCCCGATCTATGCCGGGCGGCCGGAGGCGGCATCGCCCGCGACCGGGTCGCTGAAGCGCCATATGGCGGAACAGGAAAAGCTGATCGACGACGCGCTGACCGTCCGCTGACCGGCGGCGCGGCGCCCAGACTCACAAGAGCGGGACAGGTTATGGCCACGGAAATCAAGGTGCCTACCCTCGGTGAATCGGTGACCGAGGCAACGGTGGCGAAATGGCTCAAGGCGGAGGGCGAGGCCGTTGCCGCCGACGAGCCGCTGTGCGAACTGGAGACCGAGAAGGTCACCATGGAGGTTAACGCGCCCACCGCCGGCACCCTCTCGGAAATCCGGGTCGCGGAAGGCGACGAGGTCGAGGTCGGCGCGGTGCTCGGCGTGATCGGCGAAGGTGCCGCTGCCGCGCCCGCGAAGCCGGCCCCTGCCAAGGCCGAGGCGCCGGCGCCCGCCGCGCCGGCACCGGCGGCCCCTGCAAAGGCTGCGGCGCCGAGCCTGTCGCCCGCCGTACGCAAGCTGGTGGAGGAGAACAACCTCGACCCCGCGGTGATCACGGGCACCGGCAAGGATGGCCGGCTGACCAAGGGCGACGTGCTGGCTCATATGGAAGGCGGCGCAGCCGCCGCGCCCGCCGCACCTGCGGCCCCGGCCGGCCCGCCGCGCGCCGCCGACGAACGCGGTGAGGAGCGGGTGCGGATGAGCCGTCTGCGCCGCGCCGTCGCTGCCCGGCTGAAGGAAGCCCAGAACACGGCCGCCATGCTGACCACCTTCAACGAGGTGGACCTCAGCGCAGCCATGGATTTACGCGCCCGCTACCGCGACAGCTTCGAAAAGAAGCACGGCGTGCGCCTCGGCTTCATGTCGATCTTCGTCAAGGCGGCGATCGCCGCGCTGCAAGATTTCCCGGCGGTGAACGCCGAGATCGACGGCGACGAGATCGTCTACAAGGACTATTACGACGTCGGCGTCGCGGTCGGCACCGAGCAGGGCCTCGTGGTGCCGGTGCTGCGCGATGCGGACAAGATGGGCTTCGCCGATATCGAGAAGAAGATCGGCGCGCTCGCGGTGGCCGCACGCGACGGCAAGCTCACCATGGCCGACCTGACCGGCGGCACCTTCACGGTGACCAATGGTGGCATCTACGGCTCGATGCTTTCGACGCCGATTCTCAACCCGCCCCAGTCCGGCATCCTTGGCATGCACAATATCGTCAAGCGGCCGGTTGTGGTCGATGACGAGATTGTGGTGCGCCCGATGATGTATGTCGCGCTGAGCTACGACCACCGCATCGTCGACGGTCGCGAGGCGGTCTCTTTCCTGGTGCGCATCAAGCAGTGCGTCGAAAACCCGGAGCGCATGCTGCTCGACATGTAGCGCCCCCAGCCGCGGATCGAATGCCATGAGCGAAGAAACCTACGATGTCGTCGTTATCGGCGGAGGCCCCGGCGGCTATGTTGCTGCCATCCGCGCCGGCCAACTCGGCCTCAAGACCGCGTGCATCGAGAGCCGCGGCGCGCTCGGTGGCACCTGCCTCAATGTTGGGTGCATCCCGTCCAAGGCCCTGCTGCAAAGTTCAGAGATCTTTGCCGAGGCCGCCCACGGCCTGGACGAGCACGGGGTGAAGACGGGCAAGGTCGCACTCGACCTGAAGGCGATGATGACCCGCAAGGAGAAGGTCGTGACCGACCTGACCAAGGGCATCGAGTTCCTGTTCAAGAAGAACAAGGTCGACTACCTCAAGGGCCACGGCACGATTACCGGGCCGGGCACCATCGCGGTGAAGCCGGCGCGCGGCAAGGCTCAGACAGTGAAGGCCAAGAACATCATCATTGCCACCGGCTCCGAGAGCACGCCGCTGCCCGGCGTCGAGGTTGACGAGAAGCAGATCGTCACCTCCACCGGCGCGCTAGCGCTGGGCAAGGTCCCGAAACACCTGGTGGTGATCGGCGGTGGCTATATCGGCCTGGAGATGGGCACCGTGTGGCGCCGGCTCGGCGCCGAGGTCACTGTCGTCGAGTTCCTCGACCGCATTGTCCCCGGCATGGACGGTGACATTGGCAAGCAGTTCAAGCGCGTGCTGCAGAAGCAGGGCATGGCTTTCAAGCTATCGACCAAGGTGACCGGCGCGAAGAAGAGCGCCCGCGGCGTCACGTTGACGGTCGAGCCCGCCGCCGGTGGCAAGGCGGAAACCATCAAGGCCGACGTGGTGCTGGTGTCCATCGGCCGGCGGCCCAATACCGAGGGCCTGGGCCTCGACTCCATCGGGCTGAAGACCGACAAGGCCGGCCGCATCGAGGTGGATGGCCATCTGCGCACTGCGGTCGAGGGCGTGTATGCCATCGGCGACGTGATCACCGGGCCGATGCTCGCTCACAAGGCGGAGGAAGAAGGCGTCGCGGTGGCCGAGACCATCGCCGGCCAGTCCGGCCATGTGAACTACGATGTGATCCCCGGCGTGGTCTACACCTGGCCCGAGGTCGCCGCCGTTGGCCGCACTGAGGAGCAGCTCAAGGAAGACGGCGTCGACTACACCGTCGGCAAGTTCCCCTTTACCGCCAACAGCCGTGCCCGCGCGAACGGCTTCGCCGAGGGTATGGTAAAGATCCTCGCCGATACCAAGACCGACAAGGTGCTGGGTGCCCATATCATCGGCCCCGATGCCGGAACCCTCATTGCTGAGATCGTACTCGGCATGGAGTTCGGCGCGTCGGCGGAAGACATCGCGCGGACCTGCCACGCCCATCCCAGCCTGAACGAAGCGGTTAAAGAGGCAGCGCTGGCAGTCGCCGGGCGGCCGATCCATTCCTGATTCATCTGAGCCGCGCGGCGCCCTGGTGCCGGTCGCCGGCGCCAGGCCCCGGCGCTCGCGCCTGCGCCGCCTGCTGATTCTCGCCGCCGGCTGGGTAATGGTCGTTTTCGGCGTGATCGGCCTGTTCCTGCCGATCCTCCAGGGCGTGCTGTTCCTTGCCATCGGCTTCTATCTGCTGTCGCTCGAAAGCCCGTGGGCGAAGCGTAAGATGGAGCAGTTTCAGGCCCGCTATCCGAAGCTGCATGACACCTTTGAGGAAGCGCGTGAGCGCGCCGCGCGGATGGCGCGGCGGATCATGGCGCGGACCCGCCGCTAAGGCGCGGGCGTCCGGCGTGCGCGTGGATGCGCGGCGCGGTGGATGTCGCCCAGCCGTCCGGTATCGACCTCGGTATAGCGCTGGGTCGTTGACAGTGACGCATGTCCCAGCAGTTCCTGGATCGCCCGGAGGTCGCCACCGCGCGCCAAGAGGTGGGTGGCGAAGCTGTGGCGCAGGGCGTGGGGTGTTGCGGTCTCTGGCAGGCCGAGCAGCCGGCGCAGGTCACGCAGCCGGCGCTGCACGACCCCAGCTTGCAGCCGCCCACCGCGCACGCCTCTGAAAAGCGGCGCGTCCGGCGGCATAGGCCAGGGGCACAGGGCTACATAGCGCGCGAGTGCCTGGCGCGCCACCGGTAGTACCGGTACAAGCCGCTCCTTGCTCCCCTTGCCCCGGATCGTCATCGCATCTCCGGCAGGACTATCAGCGACATCGAGCGCCAGGGCCTCGCCGATGCGCAGGCCGCAGCCATAGAGAAGCACCGCCAGCGCCGTGTCGCGTGCTGCGACCCAGGGCTCGTCCGCCAGTTCCGACACACCGCTGACCAGGTCCGCGGCCTCCTCCTCGCTCAGTGCCTTGGGCAGTGAGCGGGGCAGGCGGGGACCACGGACCGCCGCAATGCCATGGTTACGCGCCCGACCGCTGCGCTCGAGAAACCGCATGAAGCCGCGCAGCACTGACAGCGCGCGGGCACTTGATGTGCGCGCCGCGCCGCCCTCGAGCCGCATCGCCAGATAGGCGCGGAAATCCGATGGCCGCAGGGCGGCCAGCGCTGCCAGGTCGGGCGGCTCGCCGAGATGTTCGGTCAGAAATGCGAGGAAGGTGCGCAGGTCGCGCAGATAGGCGGCGACCGTGTGGGGTGATGCGCGGCGTTCGTCGGCGAGCCAGCGATGCCAGTCCTCCGCCGCCGCCGCGACGTCCGGCTTGGCCTGCAGCAGGAGGTCGGTGCTCAAGCCCGTGCCGCGGCGGCGCCCAATGCGCGCCGCAGGCAGATGTCGAGCACAGTGCCGAGGAAGCTGAGATGGTCCGTCGCGCGGCCTGGCCGGAAGTCCTCCGCCGAGCGCGAGCCCAACGCCAGCAGCCCGGGCGGCTGGTTCTCAAGGGCGTTCAGCCGCAACGCCCCGGCGGAGTTCACCAGCCCCGACGCCTCACCAAACAGCGCTCGCGCGTCATCGCCGTTCTCCAGAAGGATTGCATCACGGCCCTCCGGCAGGACCTGGGCCACGGTGCCGGCCTCGATCCATCGTACCGGTAGCGGCGACAGCGGTCTGGGGTCCACCGCCGGACCGCTCTCGAAACATAGGCTGACCGCGTCGATATCGAGGCGCATCGGCAGGTCGGCGCTGATCGCCTCGGCAAGTGCCGGAGCCCCTTCCGCGCTGATCAGCGCCAGCGCTGCAGCCTGGGTGCGGGCCTGGTTCGACAGGTAGGCGCGGCTCGCGTCGATCAGTTCCTGGCGCGAGTCGTTCAGCTTCGAGATTTCGTCGCGCTGCTGTTCGATCAGATAGGACTGCAAATCGACCACATTGTCGTCGGTCCAGCGCCGGGGCGGTTCGAGGATCGCCAACAACTCTGGACGCAGGCCGAGAAAGTCCGGGTGATGCCGCAGGAAGGTCTCGACCTGTTCGGCTGTGAGCTCGCTATCGGCGGCCGCTTCCGGCGCGCCCTCGCGGGGCTTCTGGGTCATCGCGGCCTCAGTCGTCGCCCGCCGCGGCCACCTTCGGCGCGGCATCGTCACCCAGGATCGACTGGCCGGTCTTCTCCCAATCCGCCAGGAATGCGGCGAGACCCTTGTCGGTCAGCGGGTGGGCGTAGAGTTGCCGCAGCACCCCGGGCGGCACAGTGGCGACATCTGCGCCGAGGCGTGCCGACGCCACCACATGGCCGGGGCCGCGGATCGAGGCGACCAGCACCTCGGTCTGGATGGTCGGATATTGGGCATAGATCTCGACAATCTCCGCGATCAATTCCATGCCGTCGGCGCCGATGTCATCGAGCCGGCCGACGAAGGGCGAAATGAAGGTTGCGCCCGCTTTCGCGGCGAGCAGTGCCTGGGCAGCGGAGAAGCAAAGAGTGACATTCACCATGGTGCCTTCGCCGGTGAGTGTCTTGCAGGCGCGCAGGCCATCGGGGGTCAGCGGCACTTTCACCGTGACATTGTCGGCGATGGCGGCAAGGTGCCTGCCCTCGGCGATCATCGTCTCGAAGTCCGTCGCGGTGACTTCTGCGCTGACAGGACCGGGCACGACCTCGCAAATCTCTGCGACCACATCGACGAAGCGGCGTCCCGTCTTCGCGACCAGCGACGGATTGGTGGTCACGCCATCAACCAGGCCGGTTGCCGCAAGGTCCCGGATTTCGTCGATGTCAGCGGTATCGATGAAGAATTTCATGGCGGGCCCCCGTCCTTCGTGCGGTCTAGAAACGCCGCCGTTGCGGTGCGACGTAAAGCCCGTAGAGTTTACCCAATGCACCCGCCCCCCGCCACCCGATCTGCGCCTTCTGAGGCGAAAAACACAATATCTGGGGTCTCCGTGCGGCTTCCGCTGCCGCTGGAGGGCGCCTTCGACTACGCGCCGGGGGCCTTTTCGGCGGACGATCTGGCGGTTGGCAGCTATGTCACCGTACCTTTCGGCGCCCGGCGCATGGGCGGGGTTGTCTGGGGCCCGCCCGAGGGCGCAGTCGCGCCTGAAAAGCTGAAGGCCGTCACGGCGGTCAGTGATCTGCCGCCCATGCCTGATGAACTGCGCCGGTTCGTCATGTGGGTTGCCGACTACACCCTGTCGCCGCTTGGCAGCGTGCTGCGCATGGCAATCAGCATACCCGATGCCTTCACCCCGCCGGCGCTGGCCGTCGGTTGGCGCCGCGCCGACCGCGACCCGGCGGCATCGGACCTGCGCTGGACGCCGGCGCGGCAGCGGGTCTGGGCCGCTGCGGAGGGACCAGCACGCACCGCCGCGGCGCTGGCCCGCGACGCGGCCACTGGTCCGTCCGTGATCAAGGGGCTGGCAGCAGCCGGGCTATTGGAACAGGTGGCGCTGCCGCCGCCGCGCTTCCCCCAACCCGATCACGAACACCCCGGCCCCGACCTGTCGCCGGCTCAGCGGGCGGCGGCCAATGACTTGCGCCAGCGCCTCGCCAACGCCGATGGCAGTGACCCACCGCAGCCCGTGCTGCTCGACGGGGTCACCGGGTCGGGCAAGACCGAAGTCTATTTCGAGGCCATCGCCGCCGCGCTCGCAGCCGGCAAACAGGCCCTCGTCCTGTTGCCGGAGATCGCGCTCACGGCTCAATGGCTGGACCGGTTTGAGGCGCGGTTCGGCTGTCCCCCTGTGCAATGGCATTCGGAGCTGACAGGCGGCCAGCGCCGCGCCGCTTGGCGCGCCATCGCGAGCGGCGACGCACAGGTGGTGGTCGGCGCGCGATCGGCCCTGTACCTGCCGTTCCCTCGCCTCGGCCTGATCGTGGTGGACGAGGAGCATGAGTCTGCCTTCAAACAGGAAGACGGCGTGGTCTACCAGGCCCGCGACATGGCGGTCGTACGCGGCCGGCTGGCCGGCGCACCGGTGGTGCTGGTGTCCGCCACGCCGTCGTTGGAAACGGTGGTCAACGCGGACAACGGCCGCTATGGCCGGCTCGACCTGCCCGAACGCCATGGGGCGGCGGCCATGCCGGCGGTCAGCGCCATCGACATGCGCCGCTATGGCGTCGCGCGCACTTGGCTGTCGCCGCCGCTGCGCGAGGCACTCGCCGCCAGTGTTGCCGCCGGCGAGCAGGCGATGCTGTTCCTCAACCGCCGCGGTTATGCACCACTGACCCTGTGCCGGAGCTGCGGCCATCGCTGCGAATGCCCCAACTGCAGCGCCTGGCTGGTCGAGCACCGGCTCGCCGGGCGGCTGGTCTGCCATCATTGCGGCCATCAGGCGTCGCTCCCGGAGTCATGCCCGTCATGTGGCGCGGAGGATTCCCTGGTTGCATGCGGCCCCGGGGTCGAACGGGTTGCCGAGGAACTGACGGCGGTCCTTCCCGAAGCCCGGGTCGCCATGGTCACCAGCGACACGGTGCGTGGCCCGGCGGACGCCGCGGCGTTCGTGCAGCGCATGCAAGACGGTGACATCGACGTATTGGTCGGCACCCAGATCATGGCCAAGGGCCACCATTTCCCGCGCCTCACTTTGGTCGGCGTAGTCGATGCCGATCTCGGCCTGGCCGGCGGCGATCTTCGCGCGGCGGAACGCACCTATCAGCTGCTGCACCAGGTGTCCGGGCGCGCCGGCCGGGCCGAACATCCGGGGCGCGCGTTGCTGCAGACCTACATGCCCGAGCATCCGGTGATCGCTGCGCTGGCCAGCGGCGACCGCGCCGGGTTCCTTCAACAGGAGGCCGCCGCCCGGCGCGCCGGCGGCTGGCCGCCCTTCGGCCGGCTGGCCGCGCTGATCGTCTCCAGCCCGTTCCCGGACCGGGCGGATCGCTTCGCCGCGCTGCTGGCGCGCCGTGCGCCGCAGGGGCCGGGCCTGCGGGTGCTGGGCCCGGCGGACGCGCCCCTGTCGGTGCTGCGCGGCCGCCATCGCCGCCGGCTGCTACTGCACACCGCGCGCAACGTCTCGGTGCAGCAGGCTCTGCATCGCTGGCTCGACTCCATCGAGGTGCCCCGCGCGGTGCGTTTGCAGGTCGATATCGACCCCTACAGCTTCCTCTGAAAACGCTTCTGTCGCGCCGTTTTTCAAGCCGCGGGAGTCGGCTTGCACCGCTAGGGTGAGTGTGCTTAATTACCGCCGCTTTTGGGCCGGGACCGCGGCGTTCCGGCTTATTTCCAAGTCTCGGGGATCCTCCTTCAGTGTCGTCAGGGCAAACCCAAACCCACGGCATCGCGGGGCGCTATGCGACCGCCCTGTTCGAGCTTGCTGATTCCGCCAAGGCGCTCGACGCCGTTGCGGACGACCTCGGCGCGCTCAAGGCGATGATCGCGGAAAGCGCAGACCTGCGGCGGTTGATCCGCAGCCCGGTAATCTCGCGCGCCGATCAGGCAAAGGCACTGGATGCCCTGCTGGAACAGGCCCAGGTGTCGGAACTGACGCGCCGGTTCATCGGGGTGGTTGGGCGCAACCGGCGCCTGTTCGCGCTACCCGGCATGATTGACGCCTATCTCGGCACGCTGGCCGAGCGGCGCGGTCAGGTGATCGCCGAAGTGACCTCCGCGACCGCGCTGGATGAGCGCCAGTTGGGCGATCTCGGCGCGGCGCTGAAGCGTATCGTGGGCGGGAACGTCCGGATTGATTCGCAGGTCGATCCCGACCTGCTGGGCGGCCTGGTTGTCCGGGTTGGCTCTCGTATGTTCGACAGTTCGCTGCGTACCAAGCTGACGCAGCTTCAGATGGTTATGAAAGGGGCTGGATAATGGAAATCCGCGCCGCTGAGATCTCCAACATCCTCAAGCAGCAGATCGAGAACTTCGGCACCGAGGCCGAGGTCGCGGAGGTCGGTCAGGTCCTGTCCGTCGGTGACGGCATCGCCCGCGTCTACGGCCTCGACGAGGTGCAGGCCGGCGAGATGGTCGAATTCCCCGGTGGCATCCGGGGCATGGCCTTGAACCTGGAAACCGACAATGTCGGCGTCGTCATCTTCGGTGACGACACCACCATCAAGGAAGGCGACCTGGTCAAGCGGACCGGCGCCATCGTCGAGGTGCCGACCGGCAAGGGCCTGTTGGGCCGCGTCGTCGACGGCCTCGGCAACCCGATTGACGGCAAAGGCCCGATCGAGGGCGCTGAGATGCGCCGTGTCGAGGTCAAGGCGCCGGGCATCATCCCACGCAAGTCGGTGCATGAGCCGATGCAGACCGGCCTGAAGTCAATCGACAGCCTGATCCCTGTTGGCCGCGGCCAGCGAGAGCTGATCATTGGCGACCGCCAGACCGGCAAGACCGCGATTGCCATCGACACCATCATCAATCAGAAGGATGGCCACGCCGGCGGCGACGAGAGCCAGAAGCTCTACTGCGTCTATGTCGCGGTCGGCCAGAAGCGCTCCACGGTGGCGCAGATCGTCAAGACGCTGGAGGAGCAGGGCGCGCTGGAATACAGCATCGTCGTTGCCGCCACCGCGTCCGATCCCGCGCCGATGCAGTTCCTGGCCCCCTACGCCGGCTGCGCCATGGGCGAGTATTTCCGCGACAACGGCATGCACGCGGTGATCTTCTACGATGACCTGTCCAAGCAGGCCGTCGCCTACCGCCAGATGTCGCTGCTGCTGCGCCGCCCGCCGGGCCGCGAAGCCTATCCGGGCGACGTCTTCTACCTGCATTCGCGGCTGCTGGAGCGTGCCGCCAAGCTGAACGACGACCAGGGCGCCGGTTCGCTGACCGCGTTGCCGGTCATCGAGACCCAGGCCGGTGACGTCTCGGCCTACATCCCGACCAACGTGATCTCGATCACCGACGGCCAGATCTTCCTGGAAACCGACCTGTTCTACCGTGGCATCCGCCCGGCGGTGAATGTCGGTATCTCGGTCAGCCGCGTCGGCTCCGCCGCCCAGGTTAAGGCGATGAAGCAGGTGGCCGGCTCGATCAAGCTGGAACTGGCGCAGTACCGCGAGATGGCGGCGTTCGCGCAGTTCGCCTCCGACCTCGACGCCTCGACCCAGCGCCTGCTGGCCCGCGGCGAGCGGCTCACCGAGCTGCTCAAGCAGCCGCAGTACGCGCCCTATCCGGTCGAGGAGCAGGTGGTGGCGATCTACGCTGGCGTGCGCGGTTATCTCGACGAGGTCGCGGTGACCGATGTGGGCCGGTTCGAGCGCGGTCTGCTCGACGAAATCCGCAGCAAGGGCGCGGAAATCCTCGCCGAGATCCGCGACAAGAAGGAGCTCACCGACGAGATCGACGGCAAGCTCAAGTCCTTCGTCGAGCACTACACCAAGGCGTTCGCCTAAGCGCGCGCAAGCGCCGCTGGACTGAAGCATGGCCAATCTCAAAGACCTCCGCACCCGGATCAACAGCGTCAAGTCGACGCAGAAGATCACCTCGGCCATGAAGATGGTCGCGGCGTCGAAGCTGCGCCGCGCCCAGGCCCAGGCGGAGGCTGCGCGCCCCTATGCGGAGCGCATGGAGCGGATGCTCAAGTCCATGGCCGCCAGCGTCGCCAACGTCCCCGGCGCGCCGACCCTGCTGGTCGGTACCGGCAAGGACGATGTCCACCTGATGGTGGTTGTGACGTCGGACCGCGGCCTGTGCGGCGGCTTCAACGGCCAGGTGGTGCGCAGCGCGCGTCAGGCCATCGAGGCGCTGGAAGAACAGGGCAAGACGGTCAAGCTGATCTGCGTCGGCCGCAAGGGCCGCGACCTGCTGCGCCGGACTCATCGTGACTCCATCATCGAGTTCTACCAGGTGGCCAGCCGCGCCGGCCTGTCTTTCGCCGATATCGACGTCATCGTGCGCAAGGTGCTGCAGATGATCGAGGACGGCGAGGCCGACTGCTGCTCGGTGGTCTACAACGAGTTCGTCTCCGTGATCTCGCAGAAGCCGGTGGTGCAGCAACTGGTGCCGCTGCCGCTGGAATCGGAAGAAGACAGCGAGGCCGCGCCTGAGGTGGCCGCGGGCGGGGCGCTCTATGAATATGAGCCATCCGAGGAGGCCATCGTCGGCGAGTTGCTGCCGCGCAACCTCGCCGTACAGGTGTTCCGCGCCCTACTGGAAAGCGCTGCTGGCGAGCAGGGTGCGCGGATGACCGCCATGGACAATGCGACCCGCAACGCGGGCGAAATGATCGACCGCCTGACCCTGGAGTTCAACCGGACCCGCCAGGCGACCATTACCACTGAACTGATCGAAATCATCTCCGGCGCCGAAGCGCTCTAGGCGCCGGACCGGCTATCAAATCCGGGAGTTGGACAAGCGATGAAAAACAACGTCGGCACAATCACCCAGGTGACGGGGCCGGTCGTCGATGTGCGGTTCGAAGGCGAACTGCCGGCGATCATGAATGCGCTGCACGTCGACAACCAGGGCCAGCAGCTGGTCCTTGAGGTCGCGCAGCATCTTGGCGAATCGATGGTCCGCACCATCGCCATGGACGGCACCGACGGTCTGGTGCGCGGCCAGGAGGCCACGGACACCGGCGGCCCGATCTCGGTGCCCGTGGGTCCCGAGACGCTTGGCCGCATCATCAACGTCATCGGCGACCCGATCGACGAGCGCGGCCCGCTGAACACCAAGGACACCCGCGCCATCCATCAGCCGGCGCCGGAGTTCCGCGACCAGTCCACCGAGACCGAGATTCTGACCACCGGCATTAAAGTCATCGACCTGCTGGAGCCGTATCCCAAGGGCGGTAAGGTCGGCCTGTTCGGCGGCGCGGGCGTTGGCAAGACCGTGCTGATCATGGAGCTCATCAACAACATCGCGAAGGGCCATGGCGGCTACTCCGTGTTCGCCGGTGTTGGTGAGCGGACCCGCGAAGGCAACGACCTCTATCACGAGATGATCGAGTCCGGCGTTATCGACCTTGAGGGCAGCGATTCCAAGGCCGCCCTGGTCTACGGTCAGATGAACGAGCCGCCGGGTGCGCGTGCGCGGGTCGGCCTGACCGGCCTGACGCTGGCGGAGTACTTCCGCGACGTCGAGGGCCAGGACGTGCTGTTCTTCGTCGACAACATCTTCCGTTTCACCCAGGCCGGCGCCGAAGTGTCCGCGCTGCTGGGCCGTATTCCCTCCGCGGTGGGCTATCAGCCGACCCTGTCGACCGATATGGGCAACCTGCAGGAGCGGATCACCTCGACCAACAAGGGCTCGATCACCTCGGTGCAGGCGATCTACGTGCCGGCGGACGACCTGACCGACCCGGCGCCGGCGACCTCGTTCGCCCATCTCGACGCCACCACCGTGCTGAGCCGCTCCATCGCCGAGCTGGGCATCTATCCGGCGGTCGACCCGCTCGACTCCACGTCGCGCGTGCTGGATGCGCGGATCATCGGCGACGAGCACTACAACGTCGCCCGTGAGGTGCAGCGCATCCTGCAGACCTACAAGTCGCTGCAGGACATCATCGCCATTCTCGGCATGGACGAGCTTTCCGAAGAGGACAAGCTGGTCGTGGCGCGGGCGCGCAAGATCCAGCGCTTCCTGTCGCAGCCGTTCCACGTGGCGGAGGTCTTCACCGGCTTCCCGGGCGTGTTCGTGCAGCTCGAGGACACCATCAAGGGCTTCAAGGGTATCTGCGAAGGCGCCTACGACGACCTGCCGGAGGCCGCCTTCTACATGGTTGGCACCATCGACGAGGCCATCGAGAAGGCCCGTAAGCTGGCGGAGGCCGCGTAAGCGCCATGGCCGAGGGCGAGAACCCCACCGCGGTCGAGTTCGAGCTGGTCTGTCCGGACCGGCTGGTGCTGTCGGAAAGCTGCGACATGGTCGTGGTGCCCGGCGCCGAGGGCGACTTCGGCGTGCTGCCGCGGCATGCGCCGCTGATCGCCACCGTGCGCAACGGCGTGATCGCGGTCTATGAGGGCGGTTCGGTCCGCTCGCGGGTCTTCGTCGGCGGCGGTGTTGCGGAAGTTACGCCGGAGCGCTGCACGGTGCTGGCGGAGGAGGCCGCACCCTTGGGCGAAATCGACCGGGCGGAGGTCGAGGCGCGCATCGAGAGCGAAAGCGAGCGCGCCGAGATCACCGAGGACGAGGCCGAAAAACGGTCCGCCGAGGCCAGTGCGGCCACCGCGCGGGCCATGCTCGCTGCTCTCGACCAGTACGGCTCGGGCGGCCACTAGGCGCGCCGCCTGCGGCGCTCAGGCCGGGACGCAGTAGTCCCGCAATTCAGCCACCACGTCCCGGTAGATCGCCCGCTTGAAGGGCACGATCAGACCGTCCAGCGCGTCCACATCGACCCATTGCCAGGCGCTGAACTCCGGCTTGCCGTGGGCAGCCAGATCGATATCGCTGTCGCTGCCCAGAAAACGGACCGCATACCATTTCTGCTCCTGGCCGCGGTAACGGCCGCCCCAGGCTTTGGCCGCCAGGTCCGGTGGCAGGTCGTAGCGCAGCCAGTCCCCGGTCTCGCCGAGGATGCGCGCCTTGTCGGTGCCGGTTTCCTCCTGCAGTTCGCGCAGGGCGGCGGCCTTGGGGTCCTCGTCCTTATCGATGCCGCCCTGGGGCATCTGCCAGGCATCCCCGTCCATGTCGATGCGGTTGGCGACGAAGACCCGGCCATCGGCGCCAATCAGCATCACGCCGACGCCCCGCCGGTAGGGGCGGCTGTCCGCCTTGGCCATCAGCGCAGGGCCGTGCCCGCGCGGGTGGCGACGGCAGAGACCGGCGCGGCGACGATGCCCTTGGCCTCAAGGGTCGGCAGCCAGGCGAGCAGGCGCTCCAGAGTCACCGGATAGGGCTGTCCGATGCCGATGGCCACCTCGTTGGCGAACGCCCGCTGCTCCAGCTTCGCCAGCTGGGCGTCGATGGCGGCGCGTGAGGCGAAGTCGTCAATCATCATGTCGGCGACCGCGTGGGTCAGGCCGACGCCGACCGCCACCGTTGAGCCCTGGCTGTTGTTGGTCGGCTTGGTGTCGAGATAGAGCAGCCCGCGGGTGCGCAGCGACGACAGGATGGGCCGCAGATGATCCGCCGAGGCGGTGAAGCGCGAGCCCATGAAGTTGGTCACGCCGACATAGCCGGCAGCGCGCGACAGCACCCAGTCGAGCCGGTCGACATTCTTCGGCCCGTCGAGCGAAGTCAGCAGGGCCAGCGGCCCCGGATCGTTCAGCGGGTAGAACAGCGGCTCCATGGGCAGGTCGAGCAGCACCTCATGCCCGGCGGCGCGGGCCATGGCGATGCGCTGCTGCAGGTCGTTGGCCTGGGGCGCGAAACTGAGGGTCACGACCGCGGGGAGCTGTTGGATCGCCACTTCGGTCGCGGCTGAACTCATGCCCAGCGCGGTCACCACGATGGCGATGCGGGGGCGCGGATCGGCGCGGTCGAACGGCTTGGCGTAGACCATCTTGGCCTGGCGGCCGTCGGATGCGACCCGGGGGATCGGACCGTGCTTGGATTCTCCATGCAGGGACGGATCGGGCGCAGGCTTTAGCGGTTCCGCCTTGGTCGGGGGCGGCAGGTCCTTGGGAATCGGCGGCCGGGCCGCCATGGCGGTCTCGACCGGCGGCGCGGCCGGGGGCGGGGCCGACATGCCCGGCGGCAGCGGCGAGGGCGGCGTATCCGATGCGCTTTCCGGTGCACCTTCCGGCTGCTCCGCCGCAGCTTCCAGCTCTTGGCGCTGGGCCAGCATCTTGGCCCGCGCCTCTTCCATCTTCTTGCGTTGTTCCGGCGTCAGCTCCGCCGGCAGGTCGACCCGCAGCGAGGTCGGGGCATCGATTTCCGCCACATCGGCTGCAGGGTCGAAGGTGAACTGGGCCCAGGCGAACAGCATGATGCCGGTAAAGGTGACCAGCCCTGCTGTCATGATGAACAGCTGCATCGCGCTGAAGTCGCGCAGGTAGTCCCAGAAATCGAGGATGCGGTCGCCGAGGTCTCTCAGGAACCCCACCTTAACCCCTCATGCTGTTGATGGGAGTGACGATGTCCGCCGCGTTGCTCAACCCGCTTTCCCGTCCTGCACACCATAAAGCGCAAGCCCTTTGAGCAGGTCGAGCGCCCGGGAGAGCTGATAGTCGGTCTCCGACAGCGGGGCGGGCTCGGCGTTGGCGTCGCCGTCACCCGGCCGCCCGGTGCCGTTGTCGTTGTCCAGCCGGCCACGAAGGTCTGCCTCGCGGCGCTGCGGCCCGCTCGCAAGCGATTCGATGCGCGCCTGCTCCACCAGGATGTCCGGCTCGATACCCACCGCCTGGATCGAGCGGCCCGACGGCGTGTAGTAGCGCGCCGTGGTCAGCCGCATCGCACCGTAGCTGTGCAACGGAATGATCGTTTGCACCGACCCCTTGCCGAACGACTTGGTGCCCAGCACAAGGGCCCGTCGGTGGTCCTGCAGGGCACCGGCGACGATCTCGGAGGCCGAGGCCGAACCGCCATTGATCAACACCACCAGCGGCCGGCCGTCGATCAGGTCCCCGCGGCGTGCGTTGTAGCGCTTGCCTTCCTCGGGCCGGCGCGAACGGGTGGAGACGACCTCACCCTGTTCCAAGAAGGCGTCGCTCACCGCAATGGCTTGGTCGAGCAGGCCGCCCGGATTGTTCCGCAGATCGAGCACGAAGCCGATCAGCGGTGTCTCCGACTGTTCTTCCAGGCTGCGGACCGCATTGCGCAGGCCGACATCGGTCTGCTCGTTGAAGGAGGTAATGCGGACATAGCCAATCGGCCCTTCCAAGCGTGACCGAACAGACTTGATGCGGATGACGTCGCGGGTAATCGCGATGTCGAAGGGCTCCTGCTGGGCCCGGCGCACGGTGATGTTGAGGTCCGTGTTGACCGGCCCGCGCATCAGCTTCACGGCCTCCGACAGGGTCATGCCAAGTACCGGCTCGCCGTCCAGATGGGTGATCAGGTCGCCAGGCTGAACGCCGGCCCGTGCCGCCGGGGTGTCATCGATCGGCGACACCACCTTGACGAAGCCGTTCTCCATGGTGACCTCGATGCCAAGCCCGCCGAACTCGCCGCGGGTCTGCACCTGCATTTCCTTGTAGCCGTCGGCGCTGAGATAGCTGGAATGCGGGTCAAGCGCGGTCAGCATGCCGTTGATCGCCGACTCGATGAGTTCCTTGTCGCCGGGTTGCTCGACATACTCCGAGCGGACCCGTTCGAACACATCGCCGAACAGGTTCAGAAGCCGGTATGTCTCCGCCTTGTTGCCGCTCTGGCCGAGTGCGGGCACGGTGAGGAGGGCGACGCAAACGCCGAGTGTCGCCAGACCAAGTTTGAGTCTCATCCGCTTACCTTGTCCTTTCCAGCCGTCATCCAGGGCAGCGGATTAATCGGCTGCCCGTCATGACGCAGTTCAACGTAGAGTTCGCGTTGCTTACCCTTGCCGGGACCCATGGTGCCGACTGGCTCGCCCGCCAGAAGCCATTGCCCGACGGCGACATCCAGCGCCGCCGCTCCGGCCATCAGGCTGTGATATCCCTCGCCATGATCAATGATCAACAGCAACCCATAGCCCCTAAATGGGCCCGCAAAGGCCACTTGTCCATCATATGGTGAGACGATTCGCGCACCGGCGCCGGTGCGGATTTTGATGCCCTTGATGGTCTGGCCCAGGCCATCCGGTTGCCCGTAACGGGCAATGACGCGGCCATGGGCAGGACGGGGCAGGGCGCCGCGCGCCTTGCTGAAGGGCTTGCCCTGCTGCGGCCGGGGCAGCACCGCCGCGGTGCGCGGCTTGGCGGGTGCCGCGGGCTTCGCTTCCGGCTTCGGTGGCGCTGCGGCGGGTGGCGGCGGGCGTCGCACAGCGGCCCGCGCCTTGCGCTGGGTTTCCAGGCGGCGCAGCAGGTCGCGCAGGTCCGCGGCCTTGGCGGCCAGGGCTGCGGCTTCCTTCTGCATGGCGCGCTGGTCGGCGGCGGTGCGGCTGCGCAGGGTGCGCTTCTGGTTCAGCAAGTCGGTCAGGCGGCTGCGTTCCTCGTCGAGCCCGTCGCGCACCCGCGCCAGCTTGAGCCGCTGGGCGTCGAGCTCGGTACGCACCCCCGCAAGGCTGTCGAGCGAGGTGCGCAGTGCGCGGGCTTCCTCTTCCAGGCCGCCGACTGCCGCGCCCAGCAGGGCAGCGCCGCGCAGCCGGTCGGCTTCCGGCGCCGGGGTCAGCAGGAAGGTCTCCACCGGACGGCGCGCCAGTCGCGCCAAGGCCGCAACCACCCGGTCATGCTGCGCGCGCCGGGTATCCAGCGTGTCGTACAAGTCGGCCTCGCGCTTCTGGAGGTCGATGATGCGGTTCTCCAGCGTATCGACCGCGCCTTCCTGGTCACGCACCCGCCGGGCGGCGGCAACCAGCCGGGCGCGCAGACGGGCGGTGTCGATGGCGAGCTTCTTCTCCTTCTCCGACAGGGCGCGCTGTGCAGCGCGGCGCTTCTCGATCGCCTGTTCGATCTCACGCAGACGTTCGCGGTCGGTCTCCGCCACGGCTGGCGCCATCGGGAGCACCGCCAGCGCCAACGCCAGCAGCAGGCCCTGCCTGAGCAAGGGCTCAGCCCGCGGCACGGGCGGCAGCCTCCGGGGCTATCAAGGAACGTCCGGTCATCGCTGCGGGCTGATCGACGCCGAGCAGCGCCAGCAGGGTCGGCGCCACATCGCCCAGGCGCCCGTCGCGCAAGCTGGCGCCAGCGGGGCCATTGAACAGCAAGACCGGCACCGGGCTGAGGGTGTGGGCGGTGTGGGGGCCGCCCGTTTCAGGGTCGACCATCTGCTCGCAATTGCCGTGGTCGGCGGTCACCAGCATCACGCCGCCGGCCTGCTCCACGGCGTCGGCCACCGCGCCGAGGCATTGGTCGACGGTCTCCACCGCGGCGACGATGGCGTCAGGCACGCCGGTATGGCCGACCATGTCCGGGTTGGCGAAGTTCACCACGATCAGGTCGGTCTTCCCGCCGCGAACGCCGGCCAGCACCGCGTCGGTGACGCCGCTGGCGGACATCTCCGGCTGGAGGTCGTAGGTAGCGACTTTCGGTGAGGGCACCATGACCCGGTCCTCGCCGGGGAACGGCTCCTCGCGCCCGCCGTTCAGGAAGAAGGTGACATGGGGATACTTCTCGGTCTCGGCGATACGCAGCTGGGTCAGCCCTGCGGCACTGACCGCAGCGCCGATCACATCGTCGGGCCGCGCCGGTGGAAACAGGCAGGTGAGGAAACCGTCGAGGTGCGCCGAATAGGGCACCATGCCGGCCGCCGCTACGAAGGCGGGGCGCATGCCGCTGTCGAAGCCGTCGAACCCGGGATCAAGCAGGGCAGCCAGAATCTGGCGCACCCGGTCGGGCCGAAAGTTGCCGCACAGCAGGCTGTCGCCGTCGGCCATCCCGCTGTAGCCGGCTACCGTCATCGGCAGTACGAACTCGTCAGTCACGCCATTGGCGACGCTCCGGCGTACGGCCCCGACGGGATCGTCGGTCGGCGGCGCATCGCCCGCAACGATGGCGCGGTAGGCCAGCTCGGTGCGCTCCCAGCGATGGTCGCGGTCCATGCCGTAATAGCGCCCGCCCACGGTTGCCAGCGTGAAGCCCGGCAGCCCGTTGACCTGGTCGAGCAAGGCGGCAAGGTCATCGGCGCCGCGGTCGGGGGCCGTGTCACGGCCATCGAGCCAGGCATGCAGCCGCACCGGGATTCCTGCGGCGCACACTGCTTCGATCAGCGCCGCCACATGGGTCTGGTGGGCATGTACGCCGCCCGGACCAATCAGCGCAAGCAGGTGGCAGGCGCCGCCGCTGTCCCGGGTTGCGTCGAGCAGGTCACGCAAAGCGGGAATGTCCGCCAGCGTGCCGCTGGCCACAGCGGAGTCGATACGCGGTAGGGTCTGTTCCACCACCCGTCCGGCACCGAGATTCATATGGCCGACTTCGGAATTGCCGATCTGGCCCTTGGGCAGGCCGACATCGGCCCCAGATGCGGCAAGCAGTGCATGGGGGCTGGATGCGAAAAGGCGGTCGAAGTTCGGCGTGTTGGCGATGGCGACCGCGTTGGCGTCGCGGGCCTCGCGGTGGCCCCAGCCGTCCAGGACGCAAAGCACGACAGGTCGGGGGCTCATAGGCATGCCCTGATTCTAGCGGAAAACAGCGGAAAATTCATGCTGTGAACGCGTTTCTAGCGGCCCTGGCGGTTGATTTCCGCCCGCAGGGCGGCGATTTCGCTCTGCAGCTGACCGATTTCGCGCATCAGGTCACGGGTTTCGTCCTCATGGTGGCTGTCGCTTGTCTCATGCATCGACTGCATGGAGTCGACGATGATGGCGATGAACAGGTTCAGCACGGTGAAGCTGGAGACCAGGATGAACGGCACGAAGAACGCCCAGGCCAGCGGGAAAACCTCCATCACCGGCCGCACGATCCCCATCGACCAGCTTTCCAGCGTCATAATCTGGAATAGCGAATAGGCTGACGCGCCGATGGTGCCGAACCATTCTGGGAACTGGGCACCGAACAGCTTCGTCGCCATCACCGAGAAGACATAGAAGATCAGCAGCAGCAGCGCGACGATGGCGCCCATGCCTGGCAGGGCATGCAGCAGCGCTTCAACCACCCGGCGCATGCGCGGCACCATGGAGATCAGGCGCAGCGCCCGCAGCACCCTGAGCGCGCGCAGCACCGAGAGGGTTGTGGTGGCCGGCACCAGGGCGATGGCGACGATGATGAAGTCGAACAGGTTCCAGGCGCCGCGGAAGAAGCGCCAGCCATAGGCATAGATGCGCAGGGACAGTTCGACGACGAAGACCGCAAGGATCGCCCGATCCAGCGCATAGAGGAAGTCGCCTGCGGCGGCCATCGCAGTGGGTGACGTTTCCAGCCCCAGGGTGACCGCGTTGACGCAGATCAGCACCAAAATGACGCGCTGGAAAAGGTCGCGTTCAACCAGCGCACGCACCCGTGCGCGCGGGCCTGTCTCTACCTCAGCGGTCATCTCGCGGGCTTCCTCTGGATTTGGGGCGTGGCGTCGCCGCTGTCGGTTATCTTCGTATGGGGATGCATGATTTCAAGGGCTTAGCTGCGGTGATAGGGGTGTCCGGCGAGGATCGTCTCGGCCCGGTAGAGCTGTTCCGCCAGCAGGCCGCGCACCAGCATATGCGGCCAGGTGAGCCGCCCCAGCGCCAGCACCAAGTCGGCCTTGGCGACCAGCGCCGGATCGAGGCCGTCGGCGCCGCCGATGACGAAGGCCGCGTCGCGGACGCCATCATCGCGCCACCGGGCAAGGGTCGCCGCCAGGGCGGGGCTGTCGATCAGGTCGCCGGTCTCGTCCATCGCCACCAGCCGGGCGCCGTCGGGAACGGCAGCGCGCAGCTTGGCGGCTGGCGCCGGTTCGGCGATCTCTTTTAGGGTCAGCGGCCAGCGCAGCCGCGCTGCATAGTGGTCGTAGAGCGCCTGCTCAGGCCCGCGCCGGGCACGCCCCACGGCGGCGATGGTCAGGCGCACCGCGCCGCCCCGTTCAGGAACCGCCAGCCGCGCCCTGTTCGGGTAGCGGCATGTTCCACATCTTTTCCAGGTTGTAGAAGGCGCGCACCTCGGGCCGGAAGATATGTACGACGACGTCGCCGGCATCGACCAGTACCCAGTCGGATTGCTGTACGCCCTCAACCGTGGCCTTCGGGCTTCCGGCCGCCTTCAGCCGTTCGACGAGATGCTCCGTCACCGCCTTCACATGGCGCTGGGAGCGCCCGCTGGCGATGACCATCTGGTCGGCGAAGGCGGATTTCCCGCTTAGATCGATGACGGTGATGTCGCTGACCTTGTCGTCTTCGAGCGACGCGGTGACGACCTCAAGCAGCCGGCCTGACGCCGGCGCGTTCGGGTTCGGCGTGGCTATCGCCTCTCCTCCTGTTGCAAAGCCCGGTCGCGCAACCGCAATTCGGTCGCTGACGCCGGATGCAGCGGGCCGCCAATCAAGGCCCATGCGGGGGGTGAACACAGCGGCAGTCCGCGAGCCGCGGAGTCGGGAACACGTGCGCGCCTGTAGCGCGTTGCCGCTTTACCCATCATTGCTGACAGAAGATACGGGTGGCGCGGCACGATGGCAACGGGGACCGTATGAAAGATATCTGTCCATCGCCGCCAGCGCGGCACCTGGGCCATGTTGTCCGCGCCCATGATCCAGGTGAAGCAGGCGCGCGGAAAGCGGCGCTGCAGCGCCGAAAGCGTGTCCACCGTGTACCGCGTACCCAGGGCCGTTTCGATGGCGGTGGCGTGCAGCCGGGGATGGTTTGCCATCGCCCGTGCGCCGGCCAGCCGCGCGTCGAGCGGCGCCATGTCGGCGCGCGATTTCAGCGGATTCTGCGGCGAGACCAGCCACCAGACCTCGTCCAGTCCAAGCCGGCGCAGGCATTGCAGGCTGATATGGCGGTGGCCGTCATGGGCCGGGTTGAAAGATCCGCCAAGCAGGCCGACCCGGGTGCGCCGGCGGTCGCCATAGTCGGGCGGCGGCGGCATGTCAGGGGCGCGTCTGGCCCGTGCCGCGCACGACGTACTTGTAGATCGTGAGCTGGTCCACCCCGACCGGGCCGCGGGCATGCAGCTTGCCGGTGGCAATGCCGATCTCCGCGCCCATGCCAAACTCGCCGCCATCGGCGAACTGGGTCGAGGCGTTGTGCAGGGCAATCGCGCTGTCGACGCCCGACAAGAAGCGCTGGGCAGTGGTGTCGTCGGCGGTGACAATGGCATCGGTATGGGCCGAGCCGTGCCGATTGACGTGATCCACCGCGCCATCGACGCCGTCGACCACTTTCACCGAAATGATGGCGTCGAGATACTCGGTATCCCAGTCCGCGTCGGTGGCCGCGGTGACCCGGGAATCGGCAGCCTGGGAAGCGGCATCGCCACGCACCGCGCAGCCGGCGCCAATCAGGTCGCCGATGACATCGGGCAGGAACCTGTCCGCGATGCTCCGGTCGACCAGCAGGGTCTCGGCCGCGCCGCAGATGCCGGGCCGGCGCATCTTGGCGTTCACCGTGATGGCGCGCGCCATCTCCGTGTCCGCCGCGCCATCCACATAGACATGGCAGATGCCGTCCAGGTGCATCAGCATCGGGATCTGGCTTTCTTCGCTAATCCGGCTGATCAGCGACTTGCCGCCGCGCGGCACGATGACGTCGATGGTGCCGGTCATGCGCAGCATCTCGCCCACCGCGGCGCGGTCGGCGGTGGGCACCACCTGGATGCAGGCTTCAGGCAGGCCGGCTGCCGCCAGGCCCTGATGCAGGCAGGCAGCGATGGCGGCCGCGCTGTGGGTACTTTCCGAACCGCCGCGCAGGATCGCCGCATTGCCCGCCTTCAGGCACAGGCCGCCGGCGTCGGCGGTGACGTTGGGGCGCGATTCATAGATCACGCCGATGACGCCAAGCGGCACAGCGACCCGTGCGATGCGCAAGCCGTTGGGGCGGTCCCATTCGGCGAGGGTCTTGCCCACCGGATCGTCCTGGGCGGCGATCTCCTCCAGCCCAACGGCCATCGCCTCGATGCGGCCCTCATCCAGCGTCAGCCGGTCGATGAAGGCGCTGTTGTGGCCCGCGCCGGCGGTCGCCTCGAGGTCGCGGCGGTTCGCCGCCAGCAGCGCATCGGTATTGGCGCGCAGCGCCGCGGCAGCGGCCTTCAGGGCGGCGTTCTTGGTCTCCGGATCGGCTGCCGCGAGCGCACGGGACGCCGCGCGCGCAGACGCGCCAATCGCCGCCATGGTCGCGGCGACATCGCCGCCGCTGCCTTGCTCCGCCTTGTCCCGCACCAGGGTCACCGGTTCTCTCCGTTGCTGCTCGAATTCTTGCTGGGGGTCCGGACGTTCAGGTGACGACAAGGTCGTCCCTGTGAATCATTTCCGCCCGGCCACGGTATCCCAGCAAATCCTCTATTTCACGGCTTTTGTGGCCCATGATCAGGGCCGCATCGGAACTCGAATAGGCGGTCAGTCCGCGCGCCAGTTCGGTCCCGTCGGCGCCGCGCACCACCACCGGATCGCCCCGTTCGAAGCGGCCTTCGACCGCCGTCACGCCGGCGGGCAGCAGGCTCTTGCCCTGGCTGAGTGCGGCGGCCGCGCCGGCATCCACCACCAGCGCGCCGACCGGCGACAGGGTGCCGCGGATCCAGCGCTTGCGCGCCGCGATGGGTTCCGCGGCGGGGAGGAACCAGGTCGCGCGCGCGCCATCCGCCAGCGCGGCCAGCGGGTTCAGCGGTTTCCCGTCCGCGATCGCCATGCGGCAGCCGGCCCCTGTCGCGACCCGTGCGGCGGCCAGCTTGGTCACCATGCCGCCCGACGAGTAGCCCACCGGCGCGGCCCCGGCCATCGCCTCGATCTCGGGCGTCAGGGCGGCGACCTCCGGGATGTGCCGGGCATCCGCATTGTGGCGCGGGTCGGCGCTGTACAGGCCATCAATGTCCGACAGCAGCACCAGGGTGTCGGCGGTCATCATCTCCGCCACCCGCGCGGCCAGCCGGTCGTTGTCGCCAAAGCGGATCTCGCTGGTGGCGACCGTATCGTTCTCGTTGATCACCGGCACCGCGCCGAGACGCAATAGGGTGTTCATGGTGCTGCGCGCATTGAGGTAGCGGCGGCGGTTCTCGGTGTCGTCCAGAGTCAGCAGCACCTGGGCGGCGGCGATGCCGCGCGCCGCCAGTGCTTCCTGCCAGGCGTGGATCAGCCGGCCCTGGCCGGTGGCGGCTGCCGCCTGCTTCTCCTCCAGCCGCAGGTCCGGGGCGGTGAGGCCGAGATGGCCGCGCCCGACCGCAACCGCGCCCGAGGTCACGACGAGGATTTCCTGGCCTGCCGCGCGCGCCGCCGCGATGTCATCGGCCAGGGCATGCAGCCAGTCCTGCCGGATCGCGCCGCTGTCCTCGTCGGTGAGCAGCGCCGAGCCGATCTTGACGACCAGCCGCCGCGCATCGCCCAGCTGTTGCGCCGCGCCGCTCATGGCACGTAGGCCTTCGGTGCGCCGCCCTCGGCATCCGCCTGGCGTCCCCGGTCAACGCGCTCCAGCGCCGCGCGCATCAGCACATCCACGCCGACGCCGGTGGCGCCGGAGACGGCGAATATCTTTGCCCTATCGCCTGCCGCTTCAGAAAGCTCCGCCAGCTTCTCCGCTACGAACTCCTCGGGCAGGGCGTCCGCCTTGTTGAGCGCCACCAGTTCGGGCTTTTCGTCGAGCCCGTGGCCATATCCCGCAAGCTCCGCGCGCACCGTGCGGTAGTGGCCCGCGACATCGTCGGCCAGTCCGTCGACCAGGTGGATCAGCACGTTGCAGCGTTCAACATGGCCGAGGAAGCGGTCACCCAGCCCGGCGCCTTCATGCGCCCCTTCGATCAGGCCGGGCAGGTCGGCCAGCACGAAGGTCTCCCCCGCCGCGTGCACCACGCCGAGCTGCGGATGCAGGGTGGTGAAGGGATAGGCGCCGATCTTCGGATGCGCCCGGCTGACCGCTGAGAGGAGCGTCGACTTGCCGGCGTTGGGCAGGCCGATGAGGCCGGCGTCTGCGATCAGCTTCAGCCGCAGCCAGACCCACATATCTTCGCCCGGATCGCCGGGTTCGGCGCGGCGCGGCGCCTGGTTGGTCGATGATTTGAACTGGGCATTGCCGCGCCCGCCGCGCCCGCCTTTCAGCAGCACCAGCTCCTGGCCGGGCTCGGTCAGGTCGGCCAGCACGGTCTCGCGGTCCTCGTCCAGCACCTGGGTGCCCGGCGGCACCACCAGGGTGACCGCATCGGCGGACTTGCCGGTGCGGTTCTTGCCCATGCCATGGCCGCCGGTCGACGCCTTGAAATGCTGCCGGTAGCGGAAGTCTATCAGCGTGTTGAGGTCGGCGGCGCAGCGAAAGACGATATCGCCGCCGCGCCCGCCGTCGCCGCCGTCCGGGCCGCCGAACTCGACATACTTCTCGCGCCGGAACGAGACGCAGCCCGCGCCGCCGTCGCCGCTCTTCAGATAGACCTTGGCTTCGTCGAGAAATTTCATGGCTCGGTCACCGGGGGCGCTGCGGGCGGTCCGGACGCGAAAAGGCCGGGACCGCGTTTTGCGCCGTCCCGGCCTTGAACTGGAGTCGCGCGGCCGCAGCCGCGAGGGGACGGACGGCTATTCGGCCGGCGCCACCGGGTGCACGTCGACCATGGTGCGCGCGCCACTCTTGCGGAACGCGACCCGGCCCTCGACCAGCGCGAACAGGGTGTGGTCCTTGCCCAGGCCGACATTCTCGCCCGGATGCCACTTGGTGCCGCGCTGACGCACGATGATGTTGCCGGCGAGAACCGCTTCGCCGCCGTACTTCTTCACGCCAAGCCGCCGGCCAGCGCTGTCGCGGCCGTTGCGGGAGCTGCCGCCTGCCTTTTTATGCGCCATTTACGACTTCTCCTCGTCCTTACCGGCGGCCTTGGCCGCCTTGGTGTCGGTCTTCTTGGCGGCCGCCTTCTTCGGCGCCGCCTTCTTCGCCGCGGTCTTCTTAGCCGCGGGCTTCTGATCGCCGTCCGCATCCTTGGCCGCCGCCTTCTTGGGCGCAGCCTTCTTCTTCGGCGCGGCCTTCTTGGCGGCAGGCTTCTTTGCCTCTTCCTTCGCCGCATCGGCCGGCTTCTCGTCGGCCTTCTTCTCAGCCTTCTTCGGGGCGGCCTTCTTGGCGGCGGCCGGCTTCTTGCCGTCGGTCAGGATCTCGGTGATGCGCACCACCGTCTCGTGCTGGCGGTGGCCTTTGGTGCGGCGGTAGTTCTTCCGGCGCTTCTTCTTGAAGACGATAATCTTGTCGGCGCGGGTCTGGTCCAGCACGGTGGCGGCGACGCTGGCGCCTTCCACCAGCGGCGTGCCCAGGCTCTGCCCCTTGTCGTCGCCGACCAGCAGGACCTCATCAAAGGTCACGGTCGCGCCTTCCTCGGCAGCGAGCTTCTCGATCTTGAGCACGTCGTTTTCGGCGACCCGGTACTGCTTGCCGCCGGTCTTGATGACTGCGAACATCGTCGTCTTCCAATAAAACAGGGTTCGGGCGGCGCGGCGCCGTCCGAAGAGGCGGCACTATACCGTCAAAGCACCGCCGGTCAACCGCTTTGGGGCCTGCCGCGCGCTTGTTCCGCAAGGGGTGCTGCGCTATGGTCCCGCGCCTCGGTGGCGGGCCGGCCTAACGCCCCGCCGCTGCCCCGCGGAGAGGTGCCGGAGTGGTCGAACGGGGCGGTCTCGAAAACCGTTGTGCGCGTGAGCGTACCGTGGGTTCGAATCCCACCCTCTCCGCCATTTCCCGTTCACCACCACCACCTGATCGCACCCGCATCTTGACCCTGCCCGTCCGGGTGCGGATGCATGGCGTCTGGGTAATCAAGGCTGGGGCGAAAGCATGAGCGATCCATCAGCCGGTGGCGGGACCGGCGGCCTGCGCTTCGTTAATCCGTGCGGCCAGGCCGCGGCGTTCGGCGCGGGCGGCAAGCCCGCCCAATGGCCGGCAGAGTTGGACGGCCTGAAGGTCGGGTTTCTCGGCAACGGCAAATCCAATGTCGCCGGCTTCCTCGATCACCTGTCCGCCCTGTTGTCGAAACAGGGCGCTGTGACCGCATGCAGCCTGGCCAAGGAAGGCCCCATGGCGGATGCCGGCGCGCATCGCTATCAGGAACTCGGGGACAAATGCGACCTGGTGATCGTGGGCGTCAGCGATGGCGGCACGGCCGCCTCCACCGGCGCGGTTGACGCGGCCACCATGGCCAGCAGAGGTGTGCCTGCCGTGCTGGCCTGCACCGATGCCTTCGCGCCGCTGGCGCGGGTTTCCCTCCCCGCCGGTATCGACGGCGTGCGCATGGTGATCGTGCCTCACCCCCTGTCGTCGCTCACGTCCGAAGAGACGGTGGCGCTGGCGGAGGGTGGCTTCGACGACGTCCGCGCCGCCATCACCGGCAGCGGCGCGGCGTCATCAACGGCGGAACCGCCGGGCGGCCCTGCTTCGCTCGATGATGACGTGGTCGTCGCGGAGGCGGACGGCGATGAGTCCCGCTGCCTCTACGATCTCGGCCTGACCGACGGGCTGCCGGTGATCGTGCCCACCGAAGCAAGGGTCGACGCCATGCTCGCCGCCTGGCCGGAAGCGCTGCGGCCTGCCGAGGATCCGGTGGTGCAGCCGCGCCGGGGGGTGGCCACGCCGGCGGCGCTGGCGGCCAACGCGGTGATGACGGGCATGCCGCCCGCGCTGATGCCTTACCTCTCAGCGGTGATGGCGGCGGCGGCCCATCCCGCCTTCAAGCTGTTCAACCTGCAGACGACCACCAACCCGGTGACGCCGGTTGTCGTCGTCGGCGGGCCGAACCGGCGCGCCCAGGGCTTCAGCGACGGCACGGGCGCGATGGGCGGCGGCAACATCGCCAACGCGACTCTGGGCCGGGCGCTGAAGCTCTGCATGCGCAATCTGGGCGGCGGACGGGCCGAGGACGGCACCGATCCGGCGACCATGGGCCAGCCGGGCAAATACGCCTTCTGCTTTGCCGAGAACGAGGACTGGACGTCCTGGCCCCGGCTGCGCGAGCAGACCCGCCACACCCCGCTCGCCGCGGGCGACGACGCGGTGACCCTGGCGGGCGTGACCGGCACCATGAACATGATCATCAAGAGCACGTCCGCCGAGGAACTGCTGGCGATGATCGCCGGCAGCATCCGCAGCATCGGCAGCAACGACTACATGTTCGGCGGCAACCCGCTGCTGGTGCTGTGCCCCGAGCATGCGGTGATCCTCGAACGCGAGGGCGTCGGCCTGCCGCTGATCCGGCAGACCCTGTTCGACCTGACCAAGATCCGGTTCGCGGACTTCGCGCCGAAGAACCAGGAGATGATGCGCACCCCGCGCCAGGACGACCTGGGCGACCTGCATCCGGACACCGAAATCACCTTGGTCGCCGACCCCGCCGACATCCTGGTCTGCGTCACCGGCGGCTCCAGCCTCCACTCCACCTTCATGCCGTCCTTCGGTGGGTCGGAACCGGTCTCGGCGAGGGTGGCGCTGGGCTGAGGGGCGGGATCAGCGCCACACCCGCTGAACCACCGCCAACCCCGCTGCAGCCACCAAAAGCGCCGCCACCGCGTAGCCCGGCGGAAAGGTGAGCAGCCAGGCGGACATGCCGGCGACGCCGGCCCAGCCCAGCGGCACCAGGAACAGCAGCAGCGGCGGTCGGGGCCGCAGCGCCAGCAGCAGGCCCGCCGTGAACAGGGCGGTGGGCGCGGGGGCGGTGCCGGCCAGCGGCATCGCCTCGGGCGGGCCGTAGCCCAGCACCAGCAGCGCGAGCGGATAGGCGGCAAGGCCCGCGAGCGCGAGTATCAGGCCGGCCAGGCCTGCGGCATCGCCGCCGAAGCGGAAGCGCGGGGCGCCGAACCCTGCGGCGAGGGCCAGGCCCAGCGCCTGGGCAGCCCAGAACCCGGCATAGATCGGCGCGAGGAAATCCAGCCCCGCCATCAGGCCCCACAGGTGGGCCACGCCGGTGAACATCCACATGCCGGCCAGCAGGGCAAGCACAGCGCGCGCCGCCATCCCGTCGCCCGGCCGCAGCCACACCACGGCCAGGGCGCCCGCCGCCAGCAGCCAGCTGACGACCGGGGCCGGGAACCAGTCGCCGTTGTAGGCCGCCAGTTCGGCGAACCAGACCTCGATGTCATAGGGCAGCAGCATCGCCGCCGGGTCCGGGGCTAGAGGGAGTCGAAGTCAGCGGCCATGCGCCGGCGCAGCGCGGCGTCGGGCAGCGGCCCATGCAGCGCGCCCATATTCTCGCCCATGTGGTCGACCCGCGAGGTCGCCGGGATGGCGCAGGTCACCGCCGGATGGCCGAGGATGAACTTGAGGAACACCTGGGCCCAGTTCTCGGCGCCGATCTCGTTCGCCCAGCCGGGCAGGGGCTGGCCGGCCACATCGTCGAACAGGGCGCCGCGCCGGAACGGCCGGTTGACGATCACCGCGATGCCGCGCTCGGCGGCCAGCGGCAGCAGGGTGCGCTCCGCTTCCCGGTCGCGGATGTTGTAGGTGAACTGGACGAAGTCGAGCGGCTGCTCGCGCATTAACCGGGCCAGCTCTCCATGTCGGCGGCCATGGGACGTGCTGATACCCACATAACGCACCGCGCCGGCCGCCTTCGCCTCGAGCAGCATCGGCAGGTGCTCTTCCCAGTCGACCAGGTTGTGCACTTGCATCACGTCGATGCGCGGCAGGCCCCACAGGCGCTTGGAGTCCGCCAGCTGTTCCGGCCCGCTGCCGCCCGCCGGGGTCCAGATCTTGGAGGCGGACATCAGCTTGGGTTCGCTGTCGAGCCGTTCGAGGCACCAGCCCATCACCGCCTCGGCGGAACCGTACATCGGTGAGCTGTCGACCATCTGCCCGCCGAGTTCGAAGAACCGGCGCAGCACGTCGAGCCGCTTGCGCCGGAGCGCCTCGTTGCGGCCCACGTTGAAGGTAATCCAGGTGCCCATACCGACGGCGGGGACGCGCTCGCCGGTCTTGGGGATGGCGCGGGTGAACGCCCCTGGCGCAGCGATGGCGCTGGCGGGCATCAGCGCCAGGGCGGCGGCACCCGCAAGCAGGGCGCGGCGGGAAACGGCGATGGGGCGATCGGGCATAACGACTCTCCTTTGCCCCGAGATGGGCCGCGCGCGGCCACGGTCAAGCCGCGAGAAACGCGCAAACGTTGTCATTTGTAGATAGGCCCCCGGCCAAGCCCTTGATTCCACGCGTTTCTGATTCCCGCGCGTTGTCACGCCGGATGCGGGAATCCCCGGCAAAAGCCAACATGCCGGCGCGATGTTGCGCCGATGTTGTCAGCCCGGCCTAGGCCCAGTCGTCGGACGTGAAGTTGAGGCCGCCGTCCGGCGTCACCACGCAGGTGTCCTCGTAGGCCAGCGCGTGGCCGTCGACCGGCCACTGATATTCCAGGCAGGCGACCATGCCGTCGGTCAGCACGCCCTTGTCGCCGCGCTGGAAGCGCAGCGTGGCGAGGTCGTTACGGCCCAGCAGATGACCCACGTCACGGTGATAGAGGTCGGCCAGCGGCACCGGCAGCGCCGGGGTCAGCCGGTCGCTCGCCAGGCTATCGCGCTTGTCCCACACCGCGGCGACGCCGATCTCGAACAGGTCTTCGGCGACCGTGCCCACCTTGGCGCCGGGGATCAGGGTGTCGCGCACCCCGTCGACGATCAGCGGGTAGATCTCCTCTGCCTCGGGCGTGAGGTTGAGCGTGCGCGCGATGTCCGAGACCCCCAGCAGCACGCCCTTGTTGTCCGGCGCGTCGCCATAGATCAGGCAGCCTGAATCGATCTTCAGCGTGCGGGCCGAGCCGTCCACCACGAAGGGCGCGGGGTTGGCCGGGTAGGGGGTGCGGGTGCCGCTGTGGTGGTTGGTCATGTAGCGGGTGACCCGCAGCGGCAGGCCGGTGGCGCCGACATATTCGTGCAGCAGCCGGAAATACACCGCATCCACGTCCTTCTCGGTGATGGTGCGGCCCGCGGCGATCTCCCGCCCGGCAAACGCCAGCGCCCCGTCGATGGCGTGGGCCGAGGTGCGCGCGGCGATGACGTAGTAGGGCAGGTCGCGGCCCGCCACCGCGTCGCGCCAGGCCCGCACCGGAATATCGCAATAGGCGGTGTCCCGGTCGTCGAGGCCGAAGGCGCGGTAAAGGCCGATCTCCATATCCTCGGATTCGACGCCGACGGTGCCCGCGGGCAGCACGGCGGACAGCGCGGCGGCGACGCTGTCATAGCGCGTCCCGTCGCCCCGGCCCGCCGGGTCGACGACATGGGCAACGTCGCTGCCCGTTGGATAGACCACGGCGATGGGCCGGCGGTGGTCGGCCACCGGGATGCCCGCGATCTCCTGTACGTTGACCAGCGAAGTCACAACGACGCCAGCCAGCCCGGCCTGGGTCAGCAAGGCGTCGAGCGCCTCGAAATGCGGATGGTCGCGGTTCTCCAGATAGGGCCGGATGGCATCGCGCGCCGGGTTGGCGTCGAGCAGTTCCAGCACCCGGCTGGCAGCGGTGGCCGTGTGCCCGTCAAGCAGGCTGCGCACCGCCGCGCGCGGCACCTGGCGCACCCGCACCGCGTCCAGCTCGGCCCCGCCATCGACGGTGACGGCAAAGTCCCGCGCCAGCCGGTCGTGCAGCGCCACCGGGGTTTCGGCATCCACCGTGATCGCCGTCTCGCCGCCGGCGACGCTCTGCACCGCCTCGCCGATATCGCGGGGCATGTGCGGGTCGCTGTCGATGGTGTCGAAGGTGAAGTAGGCGCGCATGTAGACCGCGCCCAGGTCCGGCGGCAAGGCCAGCGCGCGCACATTGCCGTCCTCGATGCCCTGGAACAGGCCCCAGCGCTTGTCGCCGCGATACAGCACCGCCGGCGCAAACGCCTTCGGGTTGTCGAGCGTGCGCACCGGCATCAGGAAATTGTCGCGTAGCGCGACGCCCAGTTCGCGCTCCACCCGGCTCCAGCCGCAGATCAGTTCCATCATTCCCTCTCTTTCCGACAGGCGATCATCCTAGCGGCGGGCGCCGCCGCGGGGGAAGATGACGGCCCCGCCATTGCCCGGAGGCGACCCGACATGAGCCCCAAGCCGCATTTCGACTTCGCTGCCATCGACATGGAGGAAGGCTGGGAAACCCCGCCCGGCTATCCCGAGGGCGTCAAGGTGAAGCTATTGGCCGGCAGCCTGGATGAGTCTGCCAAGACCGGCCACCGCACCACCATCACCCGTTTCGCGCCCGGCACGGTGCTGGAGCAGATCAGCGTGCATGACTTCGTCGAGGAGGTCATGGCGCTCGACGGCGAGCTGCTGTGCTACGACCCGGCCGACGGACGAATCCTCGGCCGGGTCGCCAAGCAAAGCTATGTATGCCGCCAGCCCGGCGTGCCGCACGGCCCGTTCAGGACCGAGACCGGCTACCTGTCGATGCAGGTCTGCTACTACCCGGACTGACGCCCCGGACCGCTCAGATGCCGGTACCGGTCAGCCCCGGGACATCGACGAACGGCATCTTGCGCAGGCGCTTGCCGGTCAGGCGGTAGAAGCCGTTGGCCACCGCCGGTGCGATCACCGGTGTCGCCGGTTCGCCGACGCCGGTCGGCGGCGCATCGGACTTGACGATGGCGACCTCGATATCCGGCATGTCGGTGATGCGCAGGGGCCAGTAGTCGTCGAAGTTCGACTGGGCGACGCGGCCATCCTTGATGGTGACCTCGTTGTAGAGCGCCGCGCCCAGGCCGTAGCCGATGCCGCCCTCCATCTGCGCTTTCACCACCTCGGGGTTGAGCACCAGGCCGCAATCCACCGCGCACCACACCTTGTGCACCTTTGGATTGCCGTCGGCATCGAGCCCGATCTCAGCGATCTGCGCCACATAAGTGCCGAAGGACTTGTGCACGGCGACGCCGAAGGCGCGGCCATCCGGGGCGTCGCGGCCCCAGTCGGCGGCCTCGGCAACGGCCTTCAGTACGCCGGCCTCGCGCGGCGAATCGGCCAGCAGCTTCAGGCGTCCCTCCACCGGGTCGCGCTTGGCTTCCACCAGCAGCTCGTCGAGGAAAGCCTCGACCGAGAAGCCGGTATGGGTGCTGCCCACCGCGCGCCACCACAGCACCGGCACGCCCGCGGGCATGGTGTGCAGTTCGGCACTGAAATTGGGGATGCGGTAAGGCAGCGCATTGCCACCCTCGACCGAGGTCTTGTCGATCCCGTCCTTCACCAGCGCACCTTCGAAGGGCGAGCCGGCGACGATGGATTGTCCGGCGATGCGGTGCTGCCAGGCGACGATGTCGCCATTCTCGTCGAGGCCCGCGCGCATGCGATGGACATAGATCGGCCGGTAGTAGCCGCCCTTGATGTCGTCCTCGCGGGTCCAGACCAGCTTCAGCGGCCGCCCGTCCGGGCCGGCCTTCAGCGCCGCCGCCGCTTCCGCCGCAAGGTGGCTGCTCGGCTGGGCCCGGCGGCCGAAGCTGCCGCCGGCATAGAGCACGTTCACCGTCACCTGGTCCGGCTTCAGGCCAAGCGTGCCGGCGATGACGTTCTGGTCCACCGTCGGCAGCTGCGAGCCCAGGTCCGCGACCACCCCGTCGCCAACCCGCTCGATGACACAGTCCAGCGGCTCCATCGGCGCATGGGCGAGGTAGGGATAGACATAGTCCGCCTCGAACACCCGTTCCTTCGGTAACGCGTCGAGGGTCGCCGCCGCCTTGCCGTGGCCGCCGGCGATCAGGCCGGTCTCGTCCAGCTTGGCGGTGTAATCGGCGATGATCTGGGCGGAGCTGCGGCTCTCGGTGCCGGTCTCGTCCCATTCCACGGTGATCGCGTCCCGCGCCGTCTTGGCGGCCCAGAAGCCGTCGGCATAGACCGCGACGCCCGCCGGGATCGCCTTGGCATCGACAAAGCCCTGGATGCCCTGGGCGGCGCTGGCGTCGAACGACTTCACCTTGGCGCCGAAGCGCGTCGGGTGCTTGACCAGCACGGTCAGCATGCCCGGCTTCTGCACATCGATGGTGAAGACCGCGGTGCCGTTCACCTTTTCGGGCGTATCCAGCTTCGGCAGATCGTTGCCGATCAGGGTGAAGTCCTTGGGGTCCTTCAGCTTCACGTCCTTGGGCGGCGTGACGGACATCGCCGCTTCCGCCAGTTCGCCGAAGCGGGCGGACTTGCCGCCATGGCGGACGACGCCCTTGGATACCGTGATCTCACCCGCCGGCACGCCCCAGCGCGCGGCGGCCGCCGCCACCAGCATGGCGCGGGCGGTGGCGCCCACGGTGCGCATCTGGATGTAGCTGTTGGGCGTGGCGGACGAACCGCCGGTGCCTTGCACGCCCCAGAACAGGTTCTTGTAGAGCGCGGTGTTCGCCGGCGCGGACTCCGCGCGCATCTGCGACCAGTCGGCGTCCAGTTCCTCGGCCACCATGGTGGCGAGGCCGGTGTTGGTGCCCTGGCCGAACTCGATGTGCTTCACCAGCACGGTGACCGTGTCGTCCGGCGCGATGCGCAGGAAGGCGTTGGGGTCGGATGCGAAGCTCGCGCCGGGTGCGGCGGCGCGCGCCTTGCCCGATGCGGCCACGTGGGTCGCCAGCAGCAGGCCCGCGCCTGCAGCGGTGCCGCGCAGGAAACCGCGGCGGCTGAGGTCGGGCTGGTGGATGTCGATACGCATTGTCCGGCCCTCCCTAGATCTTCGCGGCGGCGTTGTGGATCGCCGCGCGGACGCGGTGGTAGGTGGCGCAGCGGCAGACATTGCCTTCCATCGCCGCGTCGATGTCCTCATCGGTCGGCTTCGGGTTCTCCGCCAGCAGCGCGACGGCGGCCATGATCTGGCCCGACTGGCAGTAGCCGCACTGGGGCACGTCGATCTCGGTCCAGGCCGCCTGCACGGTCTTGGCGATCGGGTCGGACAGGCCCTCGATGGTGGTGACCTTCTGGTCCTCGATGCTGCTGACCGGGGTCACGCAGCTGCGTGTCGGGAAGCCGTCCAGATGCACGGTGCAGGCGCCGCACTGGGCGATGCCGCAGCCGAACTTGGTGCCGGTGAGCTGCAGGTTGTCGCGCAGCACCCACAGCAGCGGGGTATCGGGGTCGGCGTCCACCGTCATCGGCGCGCCGTTCACATTGAGCGTGTATTTCATGGTCGCGTGTGCCTCCGCGGGATCTGTTGCCCGCATTGTTCCTGCCTGAAGCGGCCGCACGCAATCGCGGATGCGTGAAATTGCGCCAGATCAGTGACGCGCGACCGCCTCCCTGTTGCAATTCGATGTGGGGAGGGCCGGGGGTTCGGCAAGCCCGTTCGCGCCTATGCAGGAAGTCCCGCCATGCTGACGCTACTCGCCCTTGCGCCGATCCTGACCGTGCTGGTGCTGATGATCGGCCTGCACCGCCCCGCCGCCCAGGCCGGGCCGGTGGGGCTCGCGGTGGCCCTGGCGGTCGCCCTATTGGGCTTCGACCTCGGTGGCGATGCGCCGGGGGCGGCGGTGCTGGGGGCGCTGCTGGAAGCGGCCTTCATCGCCGCGACCATCCTGTGGATCGTGTTTCCCGCGCTGTGCCTGCACGAGTTGCAGCAGGCCCAGGGGGCGATCCCGGTGCTGCGCCGGGCGCTGGGCCGGGTGTCCCAAGATCCCCGCATCGCGGTGATCCTGATCGGTGTCTTCCTGGCGCTGTTCTTCGAAGGGGCGGCGGGCTTCGGCACACCGATCGCGCTGGTCGCGCCGATCCTGGTCAGCCTCGGCTACGGCCCGGTGCCGGCGGTCGCGGTGGCGCTGATCGCCCATTCGGTGGGGGTGTCGTTCGGCGCGGTGGGCACCCCGGTGCTGGCGCAACTGGCGCTGACGCCCTTCGCCGCGGTGGAGCTGTCGCGGGCCACCGGCCTGCTGCACGCGGCGCTCGGCACGCTGATGCTGGCCGCCGCCATGCGGGCGGCGGCGCAGGCCCAGCCGTCGGTTGCCGCGGCCGGGCCGATCCTGCCCTGGACCGCGCTGGCGGCGGCCTGCTTCTTCCTGCCCTTCGCGGCCTTCGCCGCCTTCGTCGGGCCGGAGCTGCCGACCCTCGGCGGCGCGCTGGCCGGCGGGCTCGCCTTCGTGCTGCTGGTTCGCCTGCCCGGGCAAACCGGCGCCGCCGCCCCTGCGGGTGAGACCCCCTTGCTCAAGGCGACCCTGCCCTACCTGCTGCTGACCGGGCTGATCGTCGCCACACGGCTGGTGCCGCCGCTGCAGGAGGCGCTGCGCGGCGTTGCCTGGTCTTGGTCGCTCGGCGGCGGGTTCGGCGGCGCGGTGCAGCCGCTCTACCATCCGGGCACCCTGCTGCTGCTGGGCTTCGCGCTGGGCGGGCTGCTGCGCGGCGACGGGGCCGGCGCGCTCGGCGGCGCAATGGCGCGGGCAGCGCGCAAGCTGGTGCCGGTGACCGTGGCGCTGGCCGCCATGCTCGCTCTGTCGCGGGTGATGGTGCATGGCGGCATGATCGCCCATCTCGCCGAGGTCGCCGCCCTGTCCTTCGGCCCGGTATGGCCGGCGGCGGCGCCGCTGGTCGGCATCCTCGGTACCTTCGTGACCGGCTCGGCGACCAGTTCCAACATCCTGTTCACGGAGTTCCAGGCGGCCACGGCGGAGCGCGCGGGGCTGGCGGCGCTGCCGCTGGTCGCCGGGCAGGGGTTCGGCGCGGCGGTCGGCAACATCATCTGCCCGCATAACATCATCGCCGGCGGCGCCACCGTCGGCCTGCGCGGGCGCGAGGGCGCGGTGCTGCGGCTGACGCTGCCGGCCTGCGCGCTCTATGCTGCGGCGGGCGGGCTGCTGCTGCTGCTGCTCGCCGCACGATGGGGCTGACATGTCATGACCGCACCGCCGCCCGGCAGCTGCGACTGCCATATCCACGTCTTCGACAGCCGCTTCCCGCTGGCGCCCGGCGCGCCCTACACGCCTGCCGAGGCGACCGCCGATATGTGCCTTGCGATGCACGCGGCGCTCGGGATCGACCGCACGGTGGTGGTTGCCGCACGGCCCTACGGCACCGATACCGCTTGCCTCGAGGATACGTTGCGGCGCTACGGCCCGGACCGGGCGCGGGGCATCGTCAAGCTCGCCCCCGGCACGCCGGATGCGGAACTGGCGCGGCTGACGGACGCGGGCGTGCGCGGCGCGCGATTCCAGATGGCGCCGGGCGACCCGCTGCCGCTGGCGGCGATGACCGACACGGCGGCGCGTGGCGGGCCGCTCGGCTGGCATGTGCAGCTGCGCCTGAACGGCCACGAACTGCCGGCGCACCGGGACGCCCTGCTGGCGCTGCCGGGCATTCTGGTGATCGACCATATCGGCCGCTTCAACGGCGGCGCGGACCCGGACGCGCCGGGCTTCCGCGCACTATTGGACCTGCTCGATGGCGGGCGCTGCTGGGTCAAGCTGTCGGCGCCCTACCTGTCGTCGGCGGACGGCCCGCCGGGCTATGGCGACAGTGCGCCGCTCGCCCGTGCGCTCGCCGCGCGCTGTCCTGAGCGCATGGTCTGGGCGACCGACTGGCCCCATACCGGCAACCGCGCCGGGCCGGTGCCGGACCCGGCGGCGCTGCTTGCCCTGCTCGATGGCTGGGTGCCGGATGCGGCGCTGCGCCGCCGCATCCTGGTCGACAACCCGGCGGCGCTCTACGGCTTCTAGCGGTCAGGCAGGGGGATGAACTCGTCGTCGCCGGGCACCTCGGGGAAGCGGCCGGCCTTCCAGTCCGCCTTGGCTTGTTCGATGCGCTCGCGGCTGCTGGAGACGAAGTTCCACCACAGGTAACGCGGCCCATCCATCGCCGCCCCGCCGAGCAGCAGCAGGCGCGACGGGACGGCGGCGGTCAGCGTGATCTCGTCGCCGGGACGGAACACCAGCAGCCGACCGGCCTCGAAGCGGTCGCCGGCGACGTCGATCGCGCCTTCGGCGACATAGGCCGCGCGTTCCTCATGGTCTGCCGGCAGCGGCAGGCGGGTGCCGGCCTCGAGGATGGCATCGGCGTAGAAGCTCTCGCTGTAGGTCGGCACCGCCGACGTCTCGCCATAGAGCGAACCCACCACCAGGCGTACCTCGGTGCCGGTATCCGTGATCACCGGCAGGTCCGACTGCAGGTGATGGCTGAAGCCCGGATCGGTCTCCTCCTTGGCGTGGGGCAGGGCGATCCAGCTCTGCATGCCATAGAGCCGTGGACCCGTGGGACGCAGCTCCTCGGCGGTGCGTTCCGAATGGGCGATGCCGCGCCCGGCGGTCATCAGGTTCACCTCGCCCGGCTTGATCGCCTGTTCGATGCCGAGGCTGTCGCGGTGCATCAGCTCGCCGTCGAACAGGTAGGTGAGCGTGGCGAGGCCGATATGCGGGTGCGGGCGCACGTCGAGGCCCTCGCCCGACGGAAAGGCGTTCGGCCCCATCTGGTCGAGGAAGATGAAGGGGCCGACCATCTTGCGCTGTTTCGATGGCAGCGCACGGCGCACCTCGAAGCCGCCGATATCGCCGACGCGCGGCACGATCAGGGTTTCCACAGGGTGTTCGGCGCCCTCGATCGGGCAGTCAGGGTCGGTGGTCGGCTGCCAGCTCATGGCGTGCTTTCTCCGTCGGTTTTGCTGCGCCATGATGCCCCAAACCGCAGCCGGAGACACCGCCCCATGAGCGACGAAATTCCGAGCATCCTGTCCCATGTCTCGCTGGGCACAAACGACTTCGAGCGCGCCCGCGCCTTCTACGACGCGGTGATGCCCACCGTGGGCGCGCGCCGCGTCGAGGATTTCCCCGGCGCCGCCGCCTACGGCAAGGCCTTCCCGGAATTCTGGATCCAGACGCCGTTCGATGGCGGTCCTGCCGGGCGCGGCAACGGCACCCACATCGCCTTCATCGCGGAGTCCAAGGCGGCGGTGGATGCCTTCCATGCCGCGGCCTTGGCCGCCGGGGCGACCTGCGACGGCCCGCCGGGTCCCCGGCCCGATTACGGCGCACCTTACTATGGCTGCTTCGTCCGCGACCTGGACGGCCACAAGGTCGAGGCCACCTTCTGGGACCTCTCGCTGGGCTCAGGCTGAGGCGTCGTCTCCCAACAGCCCGCGCAGTTCGGTCTCGTAGGCGAACAGGGCGGGCAGGCCGCCGGTGTGCAGGAACAGCACCCGCTTTCCCGCGAGCGTGCCGTCCCGCGCCATGGCGATCAGGCCGGCCAGGGTCTTGCCGGTATAGACCGGATCGACGAACAGGCCTTCCAGGCTGGCGGCCATCTTCATGGCCTCGGCGATCGCCGGGGTCGGGCGGCCATAGCCGGGCGCGAGCGTCCCGTCGAACAGGCGCACGTCCTCGTCGCCGGTCACCGGATCGACACCGAGGAAATCGGTCACCGCACGGCACTTGGCGGCGATGCGGCCGGTCTGGTCGGCGGCCGGGCGGCGCACGCAGACACCGATCACCGGCACCTGCGCACCCGCCGCGCGCAGGCCGACCAGCAGCCCGGCATGGGTCATGCCGCTGCCCGAGCCGCACACCACGGCATCGAGGACGCCGTCGATATCGTCAATCTGTCCCGCCAGTTCGCGCCCGGCCTCGATATAGCCCATGGCGCCGAGTGGCGGATTGTCCGGCGCCAGCGGGATGATGTAGGGGCGCTTGCCGTCGGCCTTCAGCGCGGCCGCCAGTTCATGGACCCGCGCGTCTGCACCCGCCTCATCCTCGCCATGGGGGTATGGGTGGCGGGTCGCCCCCATCAGGTCGATCAGCAGCACGTTGCCGGAACTGTGGTAACCGGCGCCCATGGCCGGCACCCGGTCCTCATACTGAACATGGGCGGCCATGCCGTGGCGCGCGGCGGCGGCCACCGCCATCTGGCAGAAGTTGGATTGCACCGCCCCGGTAATCAGCACGGAGTCGGCCTCCTGGGCCAGCGCCTCGCCGAAGTAGTAGGCGAGCTGGCGCGCCTTGTTGCCGCCCATGGACAGGCCGGTCATGTCGTCGCGCTTCACCGACAGGGTCACGCCCAGTTCGGCGCCCAGCCGGGGCAGGGGGTCGATCGGCGTCGGTGTGTGGCTCAGCTCCGCGCGCGGCAGCCGGGCCAGGGCATCGAAGACCGCGCTCACAGGAACACCCGGTGGCGCACCCGGCCCCAGTCCGCTGCCTGGGCGACACAGCGCGCGATGTCCTCCTCCAGCATGTGGCCGGCGGCGACCAGCGCCTCGGCGGCGGCGCGCACCGCATCCACATACGCGTCGGGCGTTGGATAGCGCGACAGGATCGACGCCCGCGGATCGCCGAGCGCGGCGGCGGTCTCGTCGGTCTCCGGGAACGGAATGGTGCTGCCGGGCAGGCCGAGCGTGATTCCGCGCGCAGAACCAGTGGCGCGCAGGTTCCAGCCGGTGTGGGTGGCGAGCGGCGCGGCAACCGACGGCGCGCGCACCCCGGGAACCTCGTTGCCGTCCGCGTCCACCGACGGCAGCAGGATCGGATAGCCCTGCGGGTCCGACACCCGGCCCGGCACCGTGGTCAGGATGCCGTCGTCCGCGTCCGGCCCGTGGTCGATCAGCGGCAGCCCGGCCGGGCCGGCGGGCAGCTGCTGGCCCGGGATCGCGGGGAACTGCTCACGCCAAGTGTCCATGTCGACCAGGGTGCCGTCGGCGCGCAGCGGCACGGCCGAGGGCGGCGGTTCGGTGCCGTCGGTCGCCCAGGCGTCCAGCGCATCGAGCATCGCGCGGAAGAAGGGCGAGGTGTAGACGGTATTGAGGTCGTTGCGCCCGTTGGCGGGCTTCGGCGGCGCGCTGATCAGCGGGCTCGCGAAATGCTGCGAGCCGGACCACAGATAGACCCGCACACCTTCGGGCTGGGGCAGGTCGTTGCCTCGCGTGTCCGTATGGACCAGGGAGCCGCGCCGGATCCAGTACTCGGTCGCGGTCTGGGTGTGGATCACCAGCGGGTCGGTCTCGGGCCGCTTCAGAATGGCGTCGGTCCTGCTGGTCAGGTGGTCCGTGGTTTCGGCGTAGGAGAACGGGAAGCGGTCGCCGTAGATGTAGAACTCCTTGTGGTCGTTGCCGGCGGACGAGACCGCGTTGGCGAAGCGGTGGTTCATCCACATCAAGCCGGCGCCCGCGACATGGGGCAGGGCGCCGTCGAATACCTTGCGGCCCTCGGTGTCGGCATTGAAGCCGCGATAGATGAAGTCGCGGATGCAGCGTCCGGTCTGGGAGCGGCCCCAGCAATAGGCCCTGTCGATGGGCCCGACCAGATCCTGCGCGGCAAAGCGCAGATGGCCGACCAGATCGCGCACGGCGGCGTGGCCGAGGCCGAGCACCAGCGGGTCGCGCGCGGTGTAGACCAGCTCGTATATCCAGTCCGGCTCAAAGCCCGCCGGGATGTGGATGTGTTCGTCCGACGGGTGGATTCCGATTTCGTGGCCCTGGTCGTCCTGGCCTTCGCCGCCCTCCAGCCGGGCAAAGGCCCAGTCGGTAGCAGGGATTTCCTCGCGCAGGCTGGTGGCGTAGCGCCGCCGGGTCAGCCGCGCCTGCGTGGTGTCGCGCGAGACCGTCGGATAGGGGCGCGTCGACGACCGCGCCGACAAAGGCAGGGTGGTGACGCCGGGCTCATCGACGATGAACTCCTGCGCCACCGTGCCGGTGATCGGCGCGTCCCCGTCGGTGGCTACCGGGACCTCCAGCATGACCCGGTCATTGCCTGGCACCAGGTCGCCTTGCCAGGCGCTCCACAGCACGGTGTAGCCGCGGCGAAACAGGTAGCCATTGCCGGCATGGGCGGCGGTGCGGGGATCGTTGCTGCCCGGCGCGTCGTTGAAGAACTGTAGCGAGCGCATGTTGCCGCGGTTGCCGTAATCGTAGAACAGCCGCCGGTTGCCGCGCGCCGGATCCACCGGCTTCAGCAGCACGAAATCCGCGGTGCAGACGACGGTGCCGTCTTCCTCGCGCGGCGCCTTGTCCAGGTCGGTGATGACAGTGTTGCCGGGATGGTCCGGGTCGACGGCGATGCGCGCGCGGCCGCGCAGGCGCTCATAGGGGCCGGCATCGCCAAAGGCGCGGCCGCCGGCGAAGGGGCTGCGCTCGTCGATGGTCAGGGTGACGCGCTCGCTCATGGCTGGGTGCTCCCATCGGTCCGGGGAACGCCAGTCTAGACCGGGCGGACGGGCCGCGCGCAAGGCAGGGGGTTTGCATCGGACGCCGGAACAGCGGATTCTGCACCTCCCGACACCGACACCGACGCCGGACGACCATGGCCGAGACCGATTCCAACCGCCGCGCCCGCGCCGCCTTCGTGCTGCTGCTGGTGGCGGGGTTCGCCGCCGCCTTCATCTGGGTGATCCGCGATTTCCTGCTGGCGCTGATGATGGCGGCCGTGTTCGCCGCCATCCTGTATCCCGCCTATGAGCGCATGCGCGACGGCATGGGCGGGCGTCCGATCCTGGCCGCCACCCTGGTGCTGCTGCTCACGCTGCTGGCGATCATCCTGCCGCTGCTCGCGATGCTCGGGCTGGTGGCCGCGCAGGCCATTGGCGTGGCCGAGACCCTGGTGCCGTGGATCGAACGGCAGATCGCCGATCCGACAATGCTGCTCGGCCTGATCCCCGACTGGGTGCCGGTGGACGACCTGCGCGCGGAGGCGGAAGCCGCGCTGCGCCGGTTTGGCGCCCAAGCTGGCGCGGTGGGCAGCTATCTGGTCGGCGCGGCGGCGTCAGCGACCACAGTCACCGTCGGCTTCCTGCTCGACCTGGTGATCATGCTTTACGCCATGTTCTTCCTGCTGACCGGGGGCGAAGCGCTGCGCGGCGCGGCCATGGGGCTGTTGCCGCTGGCGAAGGACGATCGGGACCTGATCGTCGAACGCGGTCTCGCGATCACCCGGGTCACGCTGAAGAGCATCCTCATCGTCGGGCTGCTGCAGGGTTTCCTGGTTGCCATCGCGCTGTGGGCGGCGGGGATTGGCGGGGCGGCGTTCTGGGGCGCGGTGGTGGTGGTGCTCTCGGCGATCCCGGCGCTCGGCGCGCCCATCGTCTGGGTGCCGGCGGCGGCCTGGCTCGCATTCAGCGGCGACTGGACCGCCGCCATCGGCCTGGCGGCCTGGGGCGCGGTGGTGGTGGGCTCGAGCGACAACCTGCTGCGGCCCTATATCGTCGGGCGCGAGGCCAAGGTGCCGGACCTGCTGATCCTGATCGGCATGCTCGGCGGCATCGCCAGCTTCGGCCCGCTCGGCATCCTGATCGGCCCGATCCTGACCGCGCTGTTCCTCACCGCGCTGGAAATCTACCGCCGCGCCTTCGCCGCGGTGCTGGAGGGCTAGGGCCGGGCGCAAGGCCATGCCGATGCAGTCCCTCGGACACAATCTATGGACAATGGCGGGCGACCGCGTGCGGATGTTCGGCGTGCTGCCCTTCGCCACACGGATGACGGTGGTCAAGCTCGCGTCGAGATGGATGTGGCGGGTTTGGCCGGGGATCGGGGGAGTCAGCCGCCGCTGAACTGGGTCTCAATGGCCTCGACCACGGCCTCCACGGTCAGGCCGGTCATTAGGCAGGCGTTGTCGTCGTCGGACTCCTGGCGGCGGGCGGTCAGCTCGGCGTAGCTTTCGGGGGTACGCACAGTGAGCGCGCGCGGGCCCCAGGGGCTGTAGAGCCGGTCGTCGGTGGGGCCGAACAGGCCGACAGTGTTGCAGCCCGCCGCGGCGGCCAGATGCATCAGCCCCGAATCGTTGCCGAGGAACAGGGCGGCGCGGCGGAACAGGCAGGCGGTCGCGGGCAGGTCCGCGCCGATGGCGTCCACCGCGCGGTCCGCGCCGAGGGCATCCAGCAGGGGCGCGGCCTGGGCGCGCTCGCCCTCGGCTGCGCTGACCAGCACCCGGTGCCCGGCGAGGCCGCCGCCGGGGCCAGTGAGGGCCTCGAGCGCGGCGGCGAAGCGGTCCGCCGGCCACATCTTGCCGGGCCAGTTGGCGGTGGGGCCGACGGCGACGAAGGGCCGGCCGTCACCGCCGAGGACCGCATCGGCCTGGGCTTCGTCCTCGGCGCCGGTCCACACGGTGGGCGATTGCGGTGGCAGGCCCAGGGTCTGGGCGATCAGGGGGACCCGGTGGGTGTGGCCCGCATCCGCTGGCAGGCCGTAGCGTTCGTCGGCACGCAGCAGGTGGCGCAGGGCGGAGCGGCGCAAATCAACCACCACCCGCCAGCGCCGCCCCATGGCGGCGCGCCACAGGTCGCGCCAGTGGCCGGCCAGCGGCCGCTTGCGCATCTCGACGATCCGCTCCAGCCGCGGCAGGGCGCGGAACAGGGGCACCGCCGGCGGCCCGCAGGCAACGGTCACCGCATCGTCCGGATAGCGCTCCAGCAGATGCGCCAGCAGGCCGCTGGACAGGATGGCGTCGCCGACGCGGGTCGACGTGACGAACAGAATCGCCATATGGCGCTCAGCCGGGCTCCGCCAGCGCATCCAGGTCAGGCAGCGGCCGCGCCAGCGCCGGGTTGCCATTGAACAGCCCTTCCAGCGCGAGGCCGATGTCGAGCAGCATCGCATCGCCCCGGTAGGGACCGATCACCTGCAGGCCGAACGGCAGGCCTTCCGGCCCGCGCCCGGCAGGCACCGCGAGGACCGGATGCCCCATCATCGTGATGGGCGAATTGATGTTGCCCTGGTCGCCGTACAGGGCGCGGGTCTCCGCATCCTCTTCCGCCAACATCCGGGCGTTGCGTTTGGCGATGTCGTCCAGCGTGTAGAAGGGCCGCGCCCGGCCCGGCGTGATCAGCAGGTCAAAATCCTCGAAGAAGCGCTGGAAGTTCCGGAACACGCGGGTGTGCTCCTTGTGCGCCCAGGCGATGTCGCTCGCCGTCATGCCCCGGCCCCGGCGCAGGTCGGTGCGCGCCTGGGGCGTCAGCTTGCTGAGGTTCTCCGGCGTCTGGTGCTCCGGCGGATAGCGGGTCAGATGCACCATCGAGCGCAGGTTGAGATAGGCGCGGTGGATCTCCCCCATATCCGGGTCCGCCGCCTCGCACAGATTGAAGGCGTCGGCGAACAGGCCGACCTTCTGCTTGAAGGTGTCGGCAATGCCGTCGGCCAGGTCGACCATGCCGAGATCGGCAGAGACCGCGACCCGCAGGCTGCCCAGGTCGGCCGGGCGGCCTTCCTCCAGCAGCGCCGGGTCGATCTGGCCGCTGAACGGATCGCGGGAATCGGCGTCGATCATGCCCTGCATGAACAGCCGGGTGTCGGCGGCGCTGCGCGCCATCGGCCCCAGGACGGTCATGTTGCTCCAGCCCAGCGGGCGGCCCTCGTCGGGGACCAAGCCGCTGGTGGGGCGAAGGCCCCAGATGCCGGACACATCCGCCGGGCCACGGATGCTGCCGCCGGTATCGCCGCCATTGGCCAGCGGCACCATTGACGCGGCCAGCACCACGCCCGCGCCGCCCGACGAGCCGGCGCAGGTGCGTTCCAGGTCATGGGGATTGCGGGTCAGGCCATAGACCGGATTGTCGGTGGTCAGCCCGTTGGTCAGTTCCGGCACGTTGGTCTTGCCGATGATGACGCCGCCGTTGGCGCGGATCGTGGCCACCATGCCGCAATCTTCCGCGGCGACGTTGTCGGCATAGAGCGTCGAGCCCCGGGTGGTACGCAGCCCGGCGACGTCGGACGCCTCCTTGATCGCCACCGGCAGGCCGTGCAGCGGGCCCAGCTCCTCGCCATCGAGGACCGCCTGCTCCGCCGTCTCCGCCTCGCGCCGGGCGTCATCCAGGCGCATTTCCACCATGGCGTTGAGCGCCGGGTTGGCCTGGGCGATTCGGCCTGCGCAGCTGTCGAACAGCTCGACCGGGGAGATTTCCTTACGGCCGATCTTGTCGCGCAGGTCGACGGCGGACAGGTCGCACAGCTCGGTCATGGCGGGTCACTCCGGGGCAGGCTGCGTGGACAGGGCGGCGGCAGCGGGGTCATTCTACCAGCATCCCGCCACCGGACGCGAAGGCCGCCGCCGATGCTGATCGAATTCAACACCTTCACCATCACCGCGCGGTGTCCGCGTACTGGCGCGCTCGGCGTCTGCATGGCGACCGGCGAGATGGCGGTCGGCTCGCGTGTGCCCCATGTGCGCTCCCGCGTCGGCGCGGTGGCCACCCAGGCGATGACCGACCCGCGCCTCGGCCCGCTCGGGCTGGAGCTCTTGCAGCTGGGTTATTCAGCGAAGAAGGTGCTGGCGGAACTCGCCGACAGCGACCCTGGCATCGAGGGCCGTCAGCTCGCTGTGGTCGACGCCGACGGAAACGCGGCCGCGCGGACCGGCGCCGACAACCGCGACTGGAAGGGCCACCATGTCGGTAGCGGCTATGTCGCGATGGGCAACCGCATCGTTGGCGAGGCGGTGGTCACGGCCATCGCCCGGGCCTTCGAGGACAGCGCGGATCAGCCGCTGCACGAGCGGCTGATGCGCGGTATCGAGGCGGGCCGCGACGCCGGCGGCCAGCCCGACGGGCAGCGCTCCGCCGCCATGCTGATTTGCGAGGATCAGCGCTTCCCCATCGTTAACCTGCGCGCCGACGAGCATGGCGAGCCGGTCGGCGAACTGCGCCGGCTGCTCGACCTCTATACCCCGTTGCTGCCCTACTACCGGGCGCGCGCGGCCAACCCCAATCTTGGCACCTATGATGAGTGGCTGGCTGCCCAGGACGGTTAAGCGGGCTGGCTAGTCGGGGCCGCTAGGGGGGCGCGGCTAGGGCAGGCCGTCCTCGATTTCCATCACCGAGATCGCCGTCGCGCCCTTGAAGATGACCAGGGAATTGTCATCGTCGCCCTCGGCCTGCAGCGGCTTGGCCCCACCGACCGTAATGTTGACCTGACAGCCGCCCAGGCACTGTCCCGGCAGATCCAGCGCTGCGCCCGGATCCACCTGGACTGGCTTGGTCGCGCCCTGGTCGACGGCGGTAATGCTGACGCTGATCTCGCGCTCGCTGTCATTGGCGATGACGATCGCACCCGTCGGCATCGGCGTCAGGATCAGCAGGGCCGCAATGGCGGCGGCAAGACGGTTCAGCATCACGCAGCTCCCCTGGCCGCGCCGCGGAATAGCGCGCGGCGGCCTTGCAGCACGGGAACCCGTCCGCCAGTCGATGCGGACCGGGTCAGGACTCCTTGCCGCCGCCGCCGGGCTTCAGTGCGTCGAGCTGCTGCTGCAGCACCCGCAGCTGGTTGGCCAGCGCGTCGATGGTCTCGTCGCGGCTGGGCGCCTGGGGCGCGTCCGGGTCATCGCCCGGCGCGGCGCCGAACGGCGAGAACATGGTCATGGTCTTCTCAAATAACGCCATGTTCTGTTTGCTGATCTCTTCGAGGTTGCCGAACGGGAACATCCCGCCCATCGCCTGCTGGACATAGCTGCGCATCTGCTCCTGATTGCGCGCGAAGCTCTGCATGGAATGGTCGAGATAGCCCGGCACCAAGGCTTGCAGGCTGTCGCCGTAGAAGCTGATCAGGTGGCGCAGGAAGCTGATCGGCAGGAGGCTCTGGCCCTTTGATTCCGCTTCCATGATGATCTGGGTCAGCACCGAATGGGTGATGTCCTCGCCGCTCTTGGCGTCGAAAACATGGAAGTCGACGCCCTCGCGGACCATCTCGGCGAGATGCTCGAGGGTCACATAGGAACTGGTCGCGGTGTTGTAGAGGCGCCGGTTCGCATACTTCTTGATGGTGACCGGTGCGTCTGCGTCCTGCTCCGCCTTCTTGCCTTTTGCGGCCATGTGCGGTGCCTCCAACGGCGTTTGTTAACGCTCTGATCCGTCGATACTAACCGGCGCTTCGGGCGCGGCACAGCGAAATTCGACCGCTGCCGCCGCGCCGCGATATAGTCTGCCCATGGCCGACGACACCGACGACGGCGCGCCCGACGCGACAGAGCTGGCCCGGCGCTTCATGGCGTTGTGGGAGTCCCAGGCCCTCGCGCTCGCCGCTGATCCGCAGTATGCCGACATGCTGCGCCGGCTGACACAGGCGATGATGGCGCAGGGCGCGGCCGGTGCGGCGCTGGTGGCGGAGATCATGCATGACAGCCTCGGCGGGACGGAACGCGACGGCGCGAACGGGGCCCGGCCTGCGGCAGGGACCCCGGCCGCTACCGCTGCATCTGATCGGCCAGGCGCTGCTGTGGACGACGTCGCAGGCCGCCTGGCGGATGTTGAGCGACGGCTCGCTGCACTGGAGGGAAGACCTGCGCGCCGAGGGCCAGGCGCTGCTCGACGCGGTCGGTCCGGATAACGCCGAGAGCTTCTCCCGGGCGCTCGACGCCGAGGGCCGCCGCCGCCTCGGTCAGTTCATGGACGGGGTGCTCGCTTACCGGCGCCACCGCTACCGCCGCCGCCTCGAAGACCCGCCGGCGATCTGGCAGGCAGGTACCACCAGGCTGCGCGACTATGGCGCGGTATCGCGGCGCAAAGCGACCGGCGGCGCCGTGCTGGTCGTGCCCTCGCTGGTAAACCGCGCCTATGTGCTCGATCTCGAGCGCGGACGCAGCCTAATGCGCTACCTCGCCTGGCGCGGCCTGCGGCCACTGCTGGTGGATTGGGGCGCGCCGGGACCGGAGGAGCGGGGCTTCGGGCTGACTGACTACATCGCCGGGCGGCTGGAAGGTGCGCTCGACGCCGCGGTGGCCGAGGCCGGCGGTCCGGTCGCGGCGATCGGCTACTGCATGGGCGGCAACCTCGCACTGGCGCTGGCGCTGCGCCGGCCCGAAGCGGTCTCGCGCCTCGCGCTGCTAGCGACGCCTTGGGATTTCCATGCCGGCGGCCTGCCGGTGGCGGCCCTCGCCGATGCCCACGCCGCCAGCCTCAAGCCGATGATCGAGGCCCTGGGCGAGCTGCCCACCGACGCCATCCAGATGCTGTTCGCCGCCCTCGACCCCGTGGGCGTGGTGGCCAAGTTCCGCGGATTTGCCGATGCCGACCCGGCCAGCCCTGGGGCACGGCTGTTCGTGGCGCTGGAGGACTGGCTCAACGACGGGGTGCCGCTGGCCGGGCCGGTGGCAGAGGAAACCCTGCAGGGTTGGTATGTGGAGAACAGCCCGCTGCGCGGCGCATGGCGCGTCGCCGGGGCGCCCGTGCGCCCTGGCGCACTCGCCTGCCCGGCATGGGCGGCGATCCCGGCGCGCGACCGTATCGTGCCGCCGGCATCCGCCGAGGCGCTGGCCGCCGCCATCCCCGGCGCGGTGGTGCACCGGGTGGCGGCCGGCCACATCGGTATGGCGGTGGGCGGGCGCGCACGGGACGGACTGTGGCGGCCGTTGGCGGACTGGCTGCGCCGGGGCGGGGCCGACTGAGCCATTTGAAGCCGCCGTGTGCAGTGTTATGTATCGCGCAAAGGGGATTAACGAGGAGGGTTGACCCATGACGGCTATCGTCATCGCTTCCGCCGCGCGCACGCCGGTGGGCACATTCAACGGATCGCTCAGCACCGTACCCGCCGCCGAGCTTGGCCAGGTCGCCATCGCCGAGGCGATGACCCGTGCGGGCGTCGATGCCGGCGAGGTCACCGAGGTGATCATGGGGCAGATCCTGTCTGCCGGGCTGGGCCAGAATCCGGCGCGCCAGGCGGCGGTCGCCGCCGGTGTGCCGGTCGAGCGCACCGCCTATGGCGTGAACCAGCTTTGCGGTTCGGGCCTGCGCACCGTGGCGCTGGGCGCCCAGGCAATCCACTGCGGCGATGCCGACATCGTCGTCGCTGGGGGCATGGAGAATATGAGCCTCGCGCCCCACTGCGTGCATCTGCGCAGCGGCGTGAAGATGGGGCCGGCCGAAATGGTCGACACCATGATCAAGGACGGCCTGTGGGACCACTTCAACGGCTACCACATGGGGAACACGGCGGAGAATGTCGCCGAGCAGTGGCAGATCACCCGCGACCAGCAGGATGAATTCGCCGCCGCCTCGCAGCAGAAGGCCGAGGCCGCACAGAATGCCGGCCGCTTCAAGGACGAGATCGTTCCCGTCACCGTTTCCAGCCGCAAGGGGGACATCATCGTCGATACCGACGAGCATCCGCGCCACGGCACCACGGTGGAGAAGCTGTCGGGCCTGCGCCCGGCCTTCGCCAAGGACGGTACTGTGACCGCGGGCAACGCGTCGGGTATCAACGACGGTGCCGCTGCCGCTGTACTGATGACCGAGGAAGAAGCCGGCCGCCGCGGCATCACGCCGCTGGCGCGCATCAAGAGCTGGGCGACCGCGGGTGTCGATCCCGCGATCATGGGCAGTGGCCCGATCCCGGCCAGCCGCGCAGCGCTAGAAAAGGCCGGCTGGAGCGCTGACGACATCGACCTGGTCGAGGCCAACGAGGCCTTTGCCGCCCAGGCCTGCGCCGTGAACAAGGACATGGCGTGGGATCTGGACAAGGTGAACGTGAATGGCGGCGCCATTGCGCTGGGTCATCCGGTCGGTGCGTCCGGCGCGCGGGTGCTGACCACCCTGCTGTTCGAGATGCAGAAGCGCGACGCCAAGAAGGGCCTCGCCACCCTGTGCATCGGCGGCGGGATGGGCATCGCCATGTGCGTCGAACGGGACTGACGCCGGCCCAGACGAACAACCGACAACAAAACCAGACGGGGAGAATTCCAATGGCACGAGTGGCCCTGGTCACGGGCGGGACCCGTGGCATCGGCGAGGCAATCTGCGTCGCCCTCAAGGACGCCGGCTACAAGGTGGCCGCCAATTACGGCGGCAATGACGAGGCTGCCAAGGCGTTCACCGAGCGCACGGGCATTCCGGCCTACAAGTTCGACGTGGCGGACTACGCCGCTTGTGAGGCGGGAATCGCCCAGATCGCCGAGGAAGTCGGCCCGGTTGACGTGCTGGTCAACAATGCCGGCATCACGCGGGATTCCACATTGCACCGGATGTCGCCGGATGCGTGGCAGGCGGTGCTGCAGACCAACCTCAGCTCATGCTTCAACATGTGCCGCTTGGTCATCGACGGCATGCGCGAGCGCGGCTTTGGGCGCATCGTTTCCATCGGCTCGATCAACGGGCAGATGGGCCAGTACGGCCAGGTCAACTACGCGGCGACAAAGTCGGGTATCCACGGCTTCACCAAGGCGCTGGCCCAGGAAGGCGCGGGCAAGGGCGTGACCGTGAACGCCATCGCGCCGGGCTATGTCGATACGGACATGGTGCGCGCGGTGCCGGCCAACGTGCTGGAGAAGATCGTCGCGCGCATTCCGGTCGGCCGGCTCGGCAAGGCCGAGGATATTGCGCGCGGCGTGATGTTCCTGGTGGCCGACGAGGCGGAGTTCATCACCGGATCAACCCTGTCGATCAACGGCGGCCAGCACATGTATTGAGGGCGATATTCCGAAACGGCTCCGGCCCGCATCCCTTTTGGGGATGCGGGCCGGTTTCGTTAGGCGTGCCTAGCGCTAGAAGTTGTCCTTGCGCCGGCGGATTTCGGCGAACACTTCGGCCGGCTTCTTGCCGGTGAGGCCCGCGCTCTTCGCCATCTTCTTGTCGTCGCAACGGATGAAGGGATTGGTGGCCTTTTCCTGACCCATGGTGCTGGGCACCGTCGGGCGGCCCGCCGCGCGAGTCTCGTCGATCTCCTTGGCGCGCGCCTTCAGGGTCTCGTTGTCCGGGTCCACACTCAGCGCGAACTTGGCATTCGCCTGGGTGTATTCATGGCCACAGTAGATGCGGGTCTCGTTGGGCAGGCTGCGCAGCTTGCGCAGGCTCGACCATTGCTGGTCCGCGGTGCCTTCGGAAAGCCGCCCACAGCCCATCACGAAAAGCGCATCGCCGCAGAAAAGGGCCTGGCTCTCGGGAAAGTGGAACGAGATGTGCCCAAGCGTATGCCCTGGCGTCTCAAGCACCTGCGCCTCGGCATTGCCGACCTTGTAGGTATCGCCCTCGGAGAGCTGTTCGTCGAGGCCGGGAATGCGCGCCGCTTCCGCCGCCGGGCCGATGATCGGGCATTGGAAAGCCGTCTTCAGTGACAGGTTGCCAGCCGTATGATCAGCATGGTGATGGGTGATGATGATGTGGGTCAGGCGCCAGCCAAGCCGGTTGAGTGTCGCCTTCACCGGTTCGTCGTCGCCGGGGTCGACCACCGCTACCGCGCCGCTTTCGGGTTCACGGAACAGGTAGATATAGTTGTCGCTCAGCGCCGGAATGATTTGGATGTCGAGCTCAGCCATGCCACTCCCCGTGCTTTCCGGGCGGCCGCGCCGCCAGTCCGCCACTGTAGCACCGCCGGCTGCACAACGCCATGTCGGGCGCAGAAAACCCCTTTTTACCAATAGGTTGTGGTAGTTTGCCGGCATGTGGGTGCATGTCGCCGATCTGCGCGATTTCTATAACGCCAGCCTTGGCCAAGTGGCGCGGCAGCTGATTCGCCAGCAAATCCGTACCCTGTGGCCCGACGGCACGGGCCTGCGCATGCTCGGTTTCGGTTACGCCACCCCCTATCTCGGGCCCTATATGGACGAGGCAGAGCGGGTGCTCGCCCTGATGCCGGCGAGCCAGGGCGTCGTGCACTGGCCGCGCGAGGGCAAGGGCATCACCGCGCTGACTGAGGACATTGAACTACCGTTGCCGGACCTCTCGGTGGACCGGGTGATGCTGGTCCACGCGCTAGAGCAAAGCGAGCATGTGCGCAGTCTGCTGCGTGAGGTGTGGCGGGTGCTTGATGACAGCGGCCGGGTAATGGTGGTGGTCCCGAACCGCAGCGGCGTGTGGGCCCGGCTTGAGGCGACGCCCTTCGGGCATGGCCGGCCCTACAGCGTCGGCCAGTTGCGCAGCCTGCTGCGGGACAACCTCTTCCTGCCCGAGGATAGCGCGCGGGTGCTGTATTTGCCGCCGGTGCGCTGGCGCATGGCGATCAACGCCGCCCCCGCGGTCGAGCGCATTGGCCGGCGCTGGTTCCCGCAGCTTGCCGGGGTCAACATCCTGGTCGCCAGCAAGGCGATGTACGCCGCCAGTGTCCCGGCGCGCGGGCGCGCCGGCCGGCGCGTCTATGTCCCGGCGGTGGAACCGGAAGCGCGGGTATCGCGGCGCAGCAGGTAAACCGCCTGCTCGCTCAACAGGTTTGCCAAGAACGACCGCGTCAGCGGCTGGTCTGCGCGGCCGTAGCGGCTCAGCGCGATGCGCCGCTCCACCTTGATCCCGGTCTCGGCGCACAGCGCCTCGAAGTCGGCAATGGTGCACAGGTGGATGTTGGGCGTGTCGTACCACTCGTCGCGCAGCACCGGGGTCCGTGGCATGCGGCCCTTGGCGACGAACTGCCAGCGCACCGCCCAGTGGCCGAAATTCGGGAATGACACGATGGCCCGGCGGCCGATACGCAGCAGTTCCTCCAGCATCGTGCGCGGCTCGCGCATTGCCTGCAGGGTCTGGCTCAGCACCACATAGTCGAAGGCATCATCGGGAAAGTCAGGCAGGTCGGTCTCCGCATCGCCCTGGATCACGGACAGGCCCTGGGCCACTGCCTCGGCGACCCGGGTATGGTCGATTTCGATGCCGCGTCCGTCGACCTGTTTCTCCCGGTCGAGATATTCCAGCAGCGCGCCGTCGCCTGAACCGACGTCCAGCACCCTGGTGCCGGGGTCGATCATCTCCGCGATCAGCTGGAGGTCGCGGCGGATCCTGCGGACAGGGACAGAAGCGTCCATCAGACCGGCAGGCCGCGATGTTCCGCGGCACCCTTCAGGAAGCCCTCCAGGGTGACCCGGAATTCCGGCTCATCCAGAAGGAATGCGTCGTGGCCTTTGTCAGTCTCGATCTCCACGAAGCTGACATTCGCAGCCACCGCGTTAAGCGCGCGGACGATCTCGCGGCTCTCCGCAGTCGGGAAAAGCCAGTCGCTGGTGAACGAAATCACCAGGAAGCGCACCGGCGTGTTGGTGAACGCCTTGGCCAGCACCCCGTCATGCTCAGACGCCAGGTCGAAGTAATCCATCGCCCGGGTGATGTAGAGGTAGGAGTTGGCGTCGAAGCGCTCCACGAAGGTGATGCCCTGATGGCGGAGGTAGCTCTCCACCTGGAAATCCGCCTCGAAGCCGTAGGTCACCCGGTCCCGGTTTTGCAGCCGGCGGCCGAACTTGCGGTGCAGCGCCGGTTCCGACAGGTAGGTGATGTGCGCAGCCATGCGCGCTACCGCGAGGCCACGCGACGGCCGCAGGCCGGCCTCGTCATAGGCGCCCTGGTACCAGTTGGGATCGGCCATGATCGCCTGGCGGCCGACCTCGTGGAACGCGATGTTCTGGGCCGAATGGTGGGCGGCGGCCGCGATCGGCACCGCCGCGCAAACCCGCTCGGGATAGCAGCTCGCCCATTCCAGCACCTGCATGCCGCCCATCGACCCGCCGATAACGCAGAAAAGCTGGTCGATACCCAGCATGTCGATCAGCAGCTTCTGGGCGCGCACCATGTCGCGGATGGTGATGACCGGAAAATCGAGGCCCCAGCGTTCGCCGGTCGCAGGGTTGATCTCCTTCGGCCCGGTGGTGCCCATGCAGCCGCCCAGCACGTTGGCGCAGATCAGGAAGTAGCGCCCCGGGTCGAGGGGCTTGCCCGGCCCCACCATCTCCGCCCACCACCCTTCCTTGCCGGTAAGGGGATGGTCCTCGGCGACAAACTGGTCGCCGGTCAGCGCGTGGCAGATCAGGATGGCGTTGGATTTATCGGCGTTGAGCGACCCGTAGGTCTGATAGGCGACGGTGAACGGCCCCAGTTCCGCCCCGCAATCCAGGCGCAGCGGCGCATCCGCTGCAAGCACGGCGCGCTCGCCGGGCAGGGCGCTGGTATCAACCGGCGTGGGGCCGGATTCGGGGGCGGTCTCGCTCGCCAAGGCTCGCGGTCCTGATCTGCTCTCGGGATGACGAGCCGACTAGCTAGGTGCCGGGGTGTGGCAGTGTCAATGGCTTAGTGCCGCGCCGAATCGGGTTTTCTTTGATTTCTCCGCGCGCTAGGACTATCCGTCATCCCCCGCACCATACCGCTGGCGATAGAATCTAGCCCGATGACTGAACCGTCCCTCGAGTCCCTGCGCCAGGAGATCGACCGCATCGACGATGCGATCCACGATCTGCTGATGGCCCGCACCGAGGTGGTCGAGCGCCTTGCCGGCCGCGCCGTGAAGGGCAATGGCGTGCCGCTGCGCCCGGGGCGCGAGGCCCAGGTGCTGCGCCGTATCGTGCGCCGCCACGCCGGCCGTTTCCCGCGCGGTGTGCTGATCCGCATCTGGCGCGAGATGTTCAGCGCCATGACCCGGCTGCAGGGGCGCTTCGATGTGGGCGTCCTGTCCATTGATGGCGACCCGGGCTACATCAACCTGGCGCGCGACCATTTCGGCGCCGACTGTGCGCTGAGCACTTATGGCAGTGTCGGCAGCGTCATGAAGGGTGTGCGTGAGGACGAAATCTCGATTGGCGTCGTGCCCATGCCGCAGCGCGACGAGACCGATCCCTGGTGGCGCACGCTGAGCGCGGAAGGTGCGCGCAAGGTGCGGGTCGTCGGGCGGCTGCCCTTCGGCGCGCCGCCGCCGGGCGAGCACGGTGACCGCGAGGCGCTGGTGGTGGCGCAACTCGAACCCGACGCAACCGGTGAGGACCGCTCCTATCTGATGTTCGAGCCGGCCGATGGGATCAGCCGCGACCGGGTTGCCACCTTGTTCGGTGAGGCCGGGCTGACGCCGGTCTCAATCGCCACCGGCATCGACAGCACTGATTTCCATCGCCGGCTCCATCTGGTGGAGGTTGAGAGCCACGTTGCTCCAGGCGATCCGCGGCTCGATGCCGTGCGCACCGCGGCGGGTGGTGATGTCGGCACCATCACCGTGATCGGTTCCTACGCGGTGCCGTTTTCCGAGGCGGAGGTCGCCGGCGCCACGCCGGCGGCGGCTGAAGGGTGAGCGGCCCCGAACCGCGCGCCGGCCTGCTCGACATCGCGCCCTATGTGGGCGGCGAGTCGGCGGTCCCAGGGATCGCGCATCCGATCAAACTGTCCTCCAACGAGGGCGCGCTCGGCCCGAGCCCCCGCGCCATGGCGGCCTACCAGGCGACGGCCTCGAAGCTGCACCGTTATCCGGATGGCGGTGCCGCGGACCTGCGCGCGGCGATTGCCGCGCAGCATGGGCTGGACGCGGCGCGGATCGTATGCGGCGCCGGATCGGACGAACTCATAGACCTGTTGTGCCGCGCCTATGCGGGGGCCGGCGACGAGGTGGTGCAGACCGAACACGGCTTTTCGCTCTACGGCATCTGCGCCCGCGCCGCCGGGGCGGCGCCGGTGCTGGCGCCGGAGACGGATCTTACCGCCGACGTGGAGGCGATCCTCGCAGCGGTGACGCCGCGCACCCGGCTGGTTTTCCTTGCCAACCCGAATAACCCCACGGGCACCTACCTGCCGCGCGCCGCGCTCGAGCGCCTGCGCGACGCGCTGCGCGACGATGTGCTGCTGGTGCTGGATGCGGCCTACGCGGAGTTCGTCGAACTGGACGACTATGAGCCCGGCGCCGCCCTGGTGGATGCCGGCGACAACGTGGTGATGACGCGGACCTTCTCGAAGATCTACGGCATGGGCGGCATGCGCCTCGGCTGGGCTTACTGCCCCGCGCCGGTGGCCGATGTGCTGGCGCGTATCCGGCTGCCCTTCAACGTCAACCTCGCAGCCCAGGCCGCAGGGGTGGCTGCGGTCAACGACCAGGCCTTCGTCGATCAGGTGCGTAACCATAACGCCGAATGGCTGGCGTGGACCGCAGCGGCACTCGCGGACCTCGGCTATAGCGTGCGGCCCAGCGTCGGGAACTTCCTGCTGGTCGATGTCGGCAACAGTCCCGGCCTTGGCCACAATGCGCGCAACGGGGCGGCGGCCTGCGCCTTCCTCAAGCAGCGCGGCGTGCTGGTACGCGATGTGGCCGGCTATGGCCTACCCGATTTCCTGCGTATCAGCATCGGGACCGCCGAGGAGATGCGCGCCCTGGCCGACGCCATGGCCGCCTACAAGAACGACGGACCGGACAACCCGTAATGGCAACCAGGCCCCGCAAGAAGCCACCCGCAAGCAAGAAGGCCGCGAAGAAGAAGCCCGCGCGCAAGCCGCTGTTCGCGCGCGTGGCACTGATCGGGATCGGCCTGATCGGTGCCTCTATGGCCCACGCCATGCGCCGCGACGGGGCGCTGGCCGGGCATATTGCTGTGTGCGCGCGGACCCGCAAGTCGCTCGCCGCGGCGCGGCGTCTTGGCATCGCCGACAGCACCTACCTGTCCCCGGCCCGCGCCGTGAAGGGAGCGGACCTGGTGGTGCTGTGTACGCCGGTAGGCGCCTTCAGCGAAGCGGCGGCCGCCATCGGTCCGCATCTGGAGCCCGGGGCCATCGTCACCGACGTTGGCTCAGTGAAGCAGGCGGCGTTGCGCGATATCGGCCCGCACATGCCTGAGCATGTACATCTCATTCCCGGTCATCCGGTGGCAGGCACCGAGCATTCCGGCCCCGAGGCCGGCTTCGCCACCTTGTTCGATGGCCGCTGGACGCTGCTCACTCCGCCCGAAGGCGCGGATGCGAAGGCGGTCGACCGGCTCGCCCGGCTGTGGAAGCGGCTGGGCAGCAAGGTCGACGTCATGGACCCGGAACACCATGACCAGATCCTGGCCATGACATCGCATATCCCGCATCTCATCGCATTCAGCGTCGTTGGTACCGCGATGGAACTGGCCGAGGATGTGCAGCCTGAGCTGTTCCGCTTCTCCGCCGGTGGGTTCCGCGACTTCACCCGAATCGCCGCGTCCGACCCGGTGATGTGGCGCGACATCTTCCTGAATAATCGCGAGGCGGTGATGGACCTACTGCACCGCCTGGACGAGCACATGACAGTGATCCAGCGCGCCATCCGCCGCGGTGATGGCGCGGTGCTGCACGAGTTATTTGAGCGGGCGCGAACGATCCGGCGCGGTGTCATAGAAGCCGAGCAGGCCTGACAGCGGCGTCTGCCAGTCGATTACAGGCAAACGCCCAATGCGGACCTTGCCGACATAAAGCGTCCGCTCCTGCAGGGTGACCGCGACATCCAACACCTGCCGTCCGGTCGTCGGGTCGGTCCGCGCCAGCGATCCCAGAACCACCTTGGCAAAGCTCGCAGCCCCGACCGGCATCACGCCCGCGTCCGCGAAGGCGTCGAGTGCCCGGAAAACGCCGGTCATCCGCGCGCCGAGCGCGCCCTCCGGCTGCATGTCGCCATCTAGCGCGAGGGTCGCGTTGCCGGCGAGGCCGAGCGGCCCCCAGATGACGTCGAGTTGCTCGATCTCAAGCACCCCGCCGCGCGCCGACCACAGCTGCAGCGCCTCGATCAGCCGCTTGCCCTCCAGCTTGCCCATCAGCGCCATCTGGGCATCGAGCCTGCGCATCCGTGGTCCCAGGGGCGTCGGTGCCAGCGGGGGCGCGATGAGGTCGCGCCCGGCGATATTCACGCGCAGGCTGGCGGCTTCCGGTTTGTCCTTCTCGGGGGGCGGGATGTCGATTTCGATGTCGAGCTCGGTGGCGCGGTAGGGGAGCGGCCCATCGCCCGCCAACTGCATGTTGCCGATGAACAGGACGATGTCCTGTGCCTTGCCGTCGACAAGACCGACTTGGCCCACAAGTTGCTCGATTTCTCCGGCGTAGCTCTGTTGTTCGCCCTCGCCGGTGAACACCGCGATCTCGTGGCGCCCGCTCATGCGGAACACCGGGCGGGACCAGCTGAACAGCCCGACCTCGATTTCCATTGGCGGCGGAATCCAGGCCCAGCTCGCGGTACGGCTGCGTCCGCCCACTTCCGGTTCGTCAACAGCGACCCGCAGCTTCAGCGGAAAGCCGCCGGCAACCCGCGCCTCCATCTTGGCGAACTGCCCGCTGGCCCGCCGTTCCGCCGCCCAGCGCTCGACGCTGTCGGACAGCTGGCCCGCCATGTAGAACCACAGCATGACATACAGGAACACCACGAGGATGCCGGCCAGCGACATGCCCGCAGGTCCGCGCAGGGTGGAAAGGTCCATGGCTCCCGCCGGGTCCGGTTACCGGGGCCGCCGCCGGACGGTGACAGCCTCCATCCCCAAGGTTATAGAGGCGACCCGCCTTCGCAAGCGACCCTGAGTGACATGACCGAACGCGACGACGATATCTGGATCTTTGCCTACGGCTCGCTGATGTGGCGTCCCGGCTTCGACCATGAGGCCATGGCGCCGGCGCTGCTGCGCGGCTACCACCGCAGCTTCTGCGTCTACTCGGTGCATTACCGGGGTACGCCGGAGCGCCGCGGTCTGGTGCTGGGGCTTGATCGGGGCGGGGCGTGCCGCGGCATGGCGATCCGGGTCCGTGCCGGCGACGAACCGGCGGTGCTGGCCTATCTCGACGAGCGCGAGCAGGTCACCATGGTCTACCGCCGCCGCCAGCTGCCAATCCGGCTCGATGACGGGCGCCGGGTGCCGGCTTGGACCTATGTCGCCGATCCCCGCCACGAGCAGTACGCCGCTGGCCTTGATCCCGCACATATGGCGGCGATCATCCGCGACGCTTCGGGCCGGTCGGGCCCCAACCGGGAATATCTTGCGAGTACCCTGGAGCATCTGGCCGAGAGCGGGGTGCGCGACCACGGCCTGGAACGGCTGCTCAAGCTGGTCGACGGCGCCTAGTCCGCTGGCAGGGCGGCGCAGCCAGCCTCGATCCGCGTCTGCAGCTCGCTCAGGAACACGCGCTTCTCCAGGCCCGCCGGCATCGGCGGCAGGATGCGCACGGTGATGGTGCCCGGTTTCTTGCGGAAGCTGCGGCGCGGCCAGAATCGCCCGGAGTCGAGCGCCACAGGAACCACCGTCGCCGATACCCCGTCGTAGAGCGCCGCGATACCGGGCCGCAGCGGGCGGCTGGCACCCGGCGGCGTGCGGGTGCCTTCGGGGAATACCACCACGTTCCGGCCGTCGGCGATGGCACGCGCCGCACCGCGCACCATCTGGCGCAGTGCGCCGCCCGCCGCCGACCGGTCGATGCCGATCATGCCGACCCGCGCCAGATACCAGCCGAACAGCGGCAGCCACAGCAGCTCGCGCTTCAGGATGAAGACCGGCCGGTCGAACAGCACCCAAAGCGCAATGGTTTCCCATGCCGACTGATGCTTGGCGGCGATAATGCAGGGGCCCTCGGGCAGGTGCTCACGGCCCTCCACCCGGTAGTCCAGGCCCACGCACACCCGTAGAAGGGTGAGCACGCCATGCGCCCAGAACAGCGCGCTGCGCTGGGCCAGCCGCCCCGCCGCCCTGCCCGGCAGCGCCAGTAGCGGCAGGGTCGCCAGTCCCCATAGGGCGACCCAGCCATAGAACGCGGCATTGAACAGCAGGGCGCGGGCCATGGCGCCGGTCAGGCCGTGCCGCCTGCGGGCGCGAACAGCGCCGCCAACCAGGCGAGCAGGAACTTGGAATACTCGGTGACGATCAGCGACGCGGTGCCCGGCCAGCGCCACCACTGATGCAGCTTGACCCGCTCGGGGATCACCGGATGAGGGATAATCTCGATTTCCGGCATCGCGGTCTGAAACTCCAGCAGGCTGCGCTGCATGTGGTAGTTGGCGGTTACCAGACGCAGGCTGCGGAAGGCGTTCTCGCGCATCCACTCGGCCGTCTCACGGGCATTGCCGTGGGTGCTGTCGGCGCTGTAGCCCAGCGCGATGCAGCACTCGACCTCCTCGGGGCTCTGCTTGGAGACGCGCAGCAGCTCCGCCACGTCAACGCCACGGTATACGCCGGAGACCAGCAGCTTGCGGGCCTGTTTGCGGGCCAACAGGTCGAGGCCAACCTCCATGCGGCCGCTGCCGCCGGTCAACACGACGATGGCGTCGGTCTGGCGCGGGGTGACGTCGGCACTGCGGGGAATCGCCTCGGCGAACAGCCACAGCCCGCCGGCCCACGCGGCAACCACCGCGGCGAGCCCGATCAGCAGGAGCGCAACGCGCCAGCGCGGCGGACGCGGGCGCTGGAAGAAGCGGCGGGCCGACATCGGTGCCTAGGATAGCCGTCCGGACAGCAGCGAATCCACTGCCGCCGCCAGATCGTCATGCACGGCCACCGGCGCCACGGCGTCGGGCAGGCCTGCGGCCTCGGTCGCTGCGCCCTTGCCGGTGCGCACCAGGATACGCGGGCAGCCGGCGGCTACCGCCGCTTCCAGGTCGCGCAGCGCATCGCCGATCATCGGCGATGCGGCCGGCGCAGCGGCGAACTGCGCCAGCGCCTCCTCCAGCATGCCGGGGCCAGGTTTGCGCCGGCGGGTCGGCCGGTCGAATGGGTCGGGGCAATGCAGCAAGGCATCCAGCCGCGCGCCTTCGGCGGCGAGGCCGGCGGTCAGCTTGGCGTGGATACGCGCCAGCATCGCCTCGTCCATGATGCCGCGGCCGATGACCGACTGGTTGGTGACGACGCAGACCTTCGCACCGGCCGCATTCAGCCGCGCCACCGCCTGCGCCGCACCAGGCAGCAGTATCAATTGGTCCGGGGACGTGACCGAATCGGGGCGGTCCTGGTTCAGCACCCCGTCGCGGTCGAGCAGCACCAGCGGCGGGATCACGGCAGCCGCGCCAGCGTGCGCATCACCGTCAGCCAGGCGGTGACGCGGGCGATCAGCGCCCCGGCCAGCGGCAGCAGCAGGAGCAGCGACCAGTCGAGCGGCCTGAGCGTAACCAGCGGCAGGGTGCGGTCGTCGAGTTGGGCCGCGAACAGGCCCACGGCCAGCAGCGCGGCCACCGCCAGCAGCAGGCCCCCCGCGCCGCCGATCAGCGCGGCCCGGCCGGCCTCGCCGGCGAACTGCCGGGCAATGAAACTGTCGCGCGCGCCCATCAGGTGCAGCAGTTCGATGATGCCGCGATGTACTGCCACACCGGTGCGCGCCGTGTAGGCGATAATGGCGACGCTCGCCAGGCCCACCAGCAGCGCCACCAGCGCGGCGGTGGCCTGTACTGTGCGGCCCAGGCGCACCAGCCGCGCCAGCCAGCCGCCATGGTCGTCCACCGTGATGCCCGGAGCCACGGCGGCCAGCCGCCGCTGCAGGCGTGGCCGGTCAAGCCGCCGCCGGTCGCTGACCTCCACGTCGATCAGGGCGGGCAGGGGCAGGGTGCGTACCACCTCGTCGTCGCCCAGCCAGGGCGCAAGCAGCGCTGCCATGCGGTCTTCGGAGACGGCAGCGGCCGACGCGATGCCCGGTGTGTCGCGCAGCACCGTGAGCGCCTCCCCGACAAGCGCCTCCCGCCCGCCATTTGCTGACGCCGGGATCTGCACCGTCAAGGTGGAGGACAGGCTGCGGTCCCAGCGCGCGATGGTCTCCGACAGGGCCAGGGTACCGGCCAGCGCCAGCGCGGCCACGAACACCATCACCGCCATCAGCCACGGCAGGAAGCGCGCCGCCGGGTCGCGCGACAGGGGAAGCGGCCCGCGCCTAGCCATCGCCAAGCAGCCTGCCGCCGGCGATCCGAAGCGACGGATGCGCGAACTGGGATACCAGGGCGTCGTTATGGGTCGCCACCACCACGGTGGTGCCAGCCTTGTTCATCTCCTCGAACAGGTAGAGCAGCCGCGCCGCCACGGAATCATCGACATTACCGGTCGGTTCGTCGGCCAGCAGGATCGACGGCCGCCCAACCACCGCGCGGGCAATGGCGACGCGCTGCTGCTCCCCGCCCGACAGGGTGCTGGGCAGGGCGTCGAGCCGGTCGCCAAGCCCGACCCAGCCGAGCAGTTCGGTCGCGTGGCGGCGGACCCGTTCCTCATCCTCGCCGGTAATGCGCAGTGGCAGGGCAACATTGTCGAAGGCCGACAGATGCGGCACCAGGCGGAAGTCCTGGAACACGATGCCAATCCGTCGGCGCACCCGGTAGAGCTCGCTGCGCGGCAGGGCGGAAACCTCATGGCCGGCAATATGCAGCAGCCCGCGCGAGGGGCGCTCAGCCAGGTAAAGCAGCTTCAGCAGGGAGGATTTTCCCGCGCCGCTGGCTCCCACCAGGAAATGGAACGAGCCCGGGGGCAAGGCGAACGACACGTCTTGCAGCACCTCCGGCCCCAGACCGTAGCGCATGCCGACGTTCTCGAATCGAACCACGCCGCTCCTCCGCAGGCCAGGGGGCACCCCCAACGGCGACCGGGGTGCGCTTGTTTTGGTATCAGGCAACGCCTATAAAGGTCTGAATCTTAACACGGTCTTGCGGCTGCATGCACATCACCTGCCCGGCTTGTTCCGCGACCTACGAGGTGACCGCGGCTACTTTGGGCCCGCAGGGTCGCCGGGTTCGGTGCTCCAATTGTGGCACCGTATGGCACGCCTTGCCGGAAGCCGAACAGCCGCGCGCGCCCGCTGCGGCAGCCGCTGCTGCGCCGGCTGCTGCCGCCGCCCCGCCGCCGCCCCGCCCTGCTGACGATGACGACGACCTGCCGCCGGGCCTCGGCGTGCCGATCCGCGACTCGGCGGAGCCCGACGCGGCGCCGGCCGCCCCGGCGCCCGACGATGCACCGCCGCCGCCGCCCGCGCCCGAGGAGTTCTCGGAGGCTGGCCCCGGCCCGCCGCCGCCGCCGGAAGAGGACGACGACGACGAATACGAGGACGACGACGAGGACGACGTTCCCGAGAACATCGACCCGGACGCCGTCAGCGACGACCCCCCGCCGGGCGAGGCGCCCAAGGACTGGGACGCAGGCGGTGGCCTCGACGACGACGACATCCCCTCGATGATCGGCGAGGAGCCAGAGCCGATCCCCGATGCGTTCCGCAGCGAGTCGCCTGAAGCCGCGGGCAAGGGCGGGATGATCGGCTTCGCCGTGCTCGCCCTGGTGCTGCTGTCGGTGATCGGCGGCGGCATCTTCGCGCGCGAGCAAATCGTCAGCATCTGGCCGCCAGCGGCGAAGATCTACAACATGCTGAGCCTGTCGGTACGCTCGATCGCCGCAGGCCTGGAACTGCGCAACATCAATTCCCAGCGCCAGGTCGGCGAGACCGGCGAAATCCTGATCGTGCGCGGCATCATCTTCAACGTCTCCGGCGAAGAGACCGAGGTGCCGAACCTGCGTCTGGTGCTGTTCGATCAGGACGACCAGCCGGTGCAGGCATTGGTCTTCGCGCCGCGCCGCCCGACGATGCTGCCGGCAGAGAACATGAACTTCCGCGTCGAGCTGGCCGATCCGAGCGAGCAGGCCGCACGCCTTGAGGTCATCTTCACCGAGGATCCGGTTGGCGAACAGAACATGATGCAGGAGGCGCCGGGCGAGGCGCCGGCCGATGCGCCTGCCGAGGCACCGGCCGAGCAGCAGTCCGAGGCGCAGCCGGCCGCCGAACAGCCCGCCGAGGCGCCCGCGCCGTCGGCAGAAGAGAAGATGGCCGCGGCGATGGAGGCAGCCCAGGACAAGACCCCGCCAGGCAAGCTGTCGGGTCTGACCGAGAACGCCTTTCCGCGGTTTGCCGGTGTGTGGGGTGTGGATTGCACCAACCCAGCGGTACAGCTGACTGCCACCGAAGTCTCGGTACTGGTCGACGGCGCGCCGTCGAAGCTGGTCCAGCCGCGGCCCATCAGCGCGGCGATGACCAATGGCGAGTTCGTGCTGTTTGAATTCAGCGCCGGCGGCTACATCAAGTACCGCATCGTTTCCGGCGACCGGCTGCAGTCCGTCGAGGTCGGCCTGCCGAGCGGTGAGCGCGTGATGCACGCCAACCCGGCGATGACGCGCTGCGGCGACGCCGAAAAGCCGTCACCAAGCGGTGAGCGCCAGTCGAGTGCCGCACTCATGGACCGGGGCTGACCCCCCGGGCTAGAAGCGCTCCAGCAGCCTATCGATGTAGTCGAGCTCGTCCGTCGGGCGTTCCTGTTCGCCGGAACGACGCCGCAGCTCTTCGAGGATGTCACGGGCGCGCTGAAGCTCCATCTCCTCCGGCACCTTCACGTCGCGGCCGTCCAGTGAACCGTAGATGCCCGACCCGCGGCCACGGCCCAGCGGATCGCGGAACTGGCCGGCAAGGCCTTCCTCGTCGACATCCTCGCCGGTGCCCATGCCCATACCCATCATGCCGAACTGCTGCGCCATCTGCTGCATGGCGGACTGGGCGCCTTCCTGAAGCTTCTCCAGTGCCTCGGTCTCCGGCGCCATGGCGTTGCCGGGCTGGTTGCTCGCCAGCGCCTCGGCGGCGCGGCGCATCGCCTGCTCCGCCTGCCCCATGGTCTGGGGCACCTCGCCCAGAAACTCGCCCAGCTGCGTCATCATCTCACCCAGCGCCTGGCGCAGGGCGCGCTGGATCGCCTCGAGCGCGCGCGCCTGGGCATCGCTCGGCTGGTCTGAGGGTTGGCCCGCCTGTTGCTGCTGGCGGCCGGGTTGACCCTGCTGCGGCTGGCCTTGCTGCGGCTGGCCTTGCTGCTGGCCAAACTGCTGCTGACCAAAGGGACGCTGATCGAGCGGCAGCCGCTCCAGCGACCGCGGCGAAGACTGCTGGCCCTGCTCGGCGGCCCGGCGCTGGTCCTGGTCGAGCTTGAAGGTGCGGTCGAGCAGGTCGGTCTGACGCTGAATCAGGTCGCCAATGCCCTTCATGATTTGCTGGCCGCGCTGCATCTGCTGGGCCTGCTGGCTCGGCATCCGTCCGGCCTGCATGTTCTGGAGCATCCGCTCCAGGCTCTCCAGCATCTGCTTGGCGGTTTCCATCTGCCCCGCCTCGGCCATCTTGCGGATCTGTTCGAGCATCCGCTGCAGGTCGAGCCGCGCCATGTCGTTCGGGTCGAACTGGGGCAGCTCGTTGTCACCATCCGGGTTGGTGTTCTGCATGTTCTCGGCAAGCGCCTGCATGTAGCGCTCCAGCGCCTCTTCGAGCCGCTTGATCGCTTCCTGGATTTCCTCCGGGGTCGCGCCTTCTTCAAGCGCACGGGCAAGCTCCTCGCGGGCCTGCTCCAGGTCGCGTTCGGCCACCGACAGGTCGCCTTCCTCAAGCCGCAGGGCCACTTCCCACAGCGAATCCTGCACCTCGGTGATCGCGGCTGCGTCGTTGGGCGCCTGGTCGAGCCGCTGGCGTGCCGTGCGTAGTGACAGATACACCCCGGCGTCGTCGTCGAAGCGCTCCGGGGCGCCGGCAATGGCGTCGATGGCATCCACCGTGATTGCCGTGTCGTCGGGCACCAGCACCAGCAGGCGGCGCGCCTTGATGACGTCGATCGCCACCGGATGGGTGAACGGCCGCTCAGGCAGCTTCATGGTGATGGTCTCACTGGCGCCGGTCTGGCCGGCGGCGTCTTCGGCGCGCACGGTCAGCCGCGCCTCAAGACCCGCCCAGGGATGCGGGGTGAGGTCGCGGAACAGGGTGTCCTCGGCGCTGCGCGGCTCCTGACGCGGCGTCTGCAGGTCAATCACCAATGGCTCCGCATCGTCGCGCATTACCAGTTCGACATGCAGGGACAACGCCTCAATGCCGTAGTCGTCGCTGGCCGCGTAATCGACCTGCAGGTGATGGCGCTGGGTCGCTTCTGGCGGGTTGGCGAAGACCGCCTCGGGCGGTTCGTCAGGCAGGACGCGCATCGCCCACGCGCCCAGGTTTTCGCCATCCTGGGCGATGGCCAGACGGTCACCCGAATCCAGGTCCCGTTCGATCCGGTAGTTCTCCGGCCCGATCCGTTCAAACGGAGTCGCGGCAGCGTCGATCACCAGGTCTGGCAGGTCGCTGCCGCCGTTCACATGGGCGGTCAGGCGGCTGCCGGCGGGCAGCGCCAGGTCGTCGCCCTCGGCCGCTGGGTCTAGGAACAGCGGCGCGATGCGGGTGTAGGCGGGCGGTGTGATCCAGACATCAAGTGTCGGCGCCGACGCGCTGGCGATCTGGAACTGCGGCACCATTGCGCGGACCAGCCTGTCGGGCGTATTGGTCCCCGCGACGCCCAGGCCGACGACCAGCATGAGCACCACGACCGCGCGCACGGCCCACGGGTCGCGGTCTGCGACACCGGGGCTCGGCCAGCCGATGCGCAGGCTTGCGGCCAGGGCCGCCATACGCCGGCGGTGGGCCTGCCAGACCGCTTCCGCAGCGGCATCGCCGCGGCCGCCCGCCAGGTCGTCCTCAAGCGTGAACAGGGGACGGTGAGACAGGCCGCTGGCTGTTTCCAGGCGCCGTTGCCCCGCCGCGCGCGACGGCGTCCGAATGCTCCGCCCACCCTGCCAGGCGAGGTAGCCGAAGCCACCGAGGAAGCCAAGCAGCACCAGCAGATGCAGCCAGCCGGGCAGCGCCGGCAGGATGTCGAACAGGGCAATGGCGGTGAAGGCGCCGAGGACGCAAGCAGCTGGCCACAGGCTGCGCCAGATACGCTCCCAGAGCAGGGCGACCCGGGCCAGCGCGAGACGCGGTGCGAGGCCGGGAATGCGCGGCGCGCCGCGGCCGCTGCGGACTACGCCGCTAGCCGGAGCCGCCTTGCGGGGCTGATTGGGGTCCGCCATCGCCGTCCTCCTGCGCCGCCGGGCCGAGCCACTCGGGCATCCGGTCCCGGGCCATCAAATCTGCGTGGTCCTGGCGCGCCCGGATCGTCTCGAACCGGTCATCGCGCGCCAGCACCTCCGGCACCAAGGGCCGCGCGTTGTAGCTCGAGGCCATCACCGCGCAGTAGGCACCTGTTGAACAGATGGCCAGCATCTGGCCGGGTTCAACGGGCGGCATCGGCCTTTCGCGGGCGAATGTATCGCCGGTCTCGCAGACCGGGCCGACAATATCGACCGGCCGGGACTCCGCTCCCGGCGCCGCTTGCGCCACCGGGATGATGTCATGCCATGCCCCGTAGAGGGAAGGCCGGATCAGGTCGTTCATCGCCGCATCCACGATGACGAAGCGCCGATCGCCGCTCTCCTTCACATAGAGCACACGGGTCAGCAGCACCCCGGCGTTGCCGACCAGATAGCGGCCCGGCTCGAACACCAGCTCGCAACCGAGGCTGCCCACCGTTTCACGAACCACGCGGGCGTATTCCGCCACGTCTGGCGGCGTCTCGTCGCGGTAGCGAATGCCCAGGCCGCCGCCAAGGTCCAGATCGCGGATATCGAGGCCATCGGCGCGAAGCCGCCCCACCAGGTCGGCGAGCTTGGTGAAGGCGGCGCGGTAGGGATCCAGCCCGGTCAACTGCGAGCCGATATGCATCGCCGCACCCGCCACATCCAGCGACGTCAGGCTGGCCGCCTCGGCGAAGGCGGCGGGGGCGTCGTCGATCGCGATCCCGAACTTGTCGGCGGCGCGGCCGGTGCTGATCTTGTCGTGGGTGGCTGCGTCGATATCCGGATTGATGCGCAGGACCACCCGGGGCCGGGCACCGAGTCCGTCCGCCAGGGCCGCCAGAGCCCGCAGCTCCGGCAGGGACTCAACGTTGATGGAGCGGATGCCGTGCTCGATCGCCAGGTGAAGCTCGGCTTCGGTCTTGCCGACGCCGGACAGCACGATGCGCTCGGGCGGCACGCCGGCCGCCAGCGCGCGGCGCAGCTCGCCTTCGGAGACCACGTCCGCACCCGCACCGAGGCCGGCGAGCAGCCGAATGATGGCGAGGTTGTCGTTCGCTTTCACCGCGTAGCAGACCGACGCGGGCAGCCCGTCCAGCGCCGTGGTCAGGCTGGTATACGCATCGGCTATCGCGGTGGCCGAATAGACATAGGCGGGCGTGCCGACGGCCGCGGCGATCGCGTCCAGCGGCACGGCGTCGGCGTGTAGGGCGCCATTCCGGTAGGTGAAGGCAGACATCAGAATTGCGGATAGGTGCGCGGATAGGTCACGCGCTCGCCTTCCGGCGGCTCCGGCGCGCCCTTCTTGCCGCAGGCCGCCAGCGCCACCAGCACCAGCGCCATCACCAGGGCGCGGCGCGCGCTCACAGGAAGCGCTCCCGCGCATCCGCGATGGCCGCGCGGACCCGCTCCGGCGCCGTACCGCCAAAGCTGGTGCGGCTTTGCACCGAGGCCTGCACCGAGAGGACCTCCAGCGCCGCATCGGTGATGCGCGGCTCCACCGCCTGCATGTCCGCCAGCGTCAGGCCGTCCAGGGGGACGCTCTTGGCCTCGGCGGCCGCGACCACCTGCCCGGTGACGTGGTGGGCCTGGCGGAACGGCATATCCAGCGTCCGCACCAGCCAGTCCGCGAGGTCGGTAGCGGTGGCGTAGCCGTCGCCGGCCGCTGCCGCCATGGCGTCGGGGTTGGGCTTGAGGTCGGCAACCATGCCGGCCGCCGCCGCCAGGCACAGGTCCAGGGCGTCGGCGGCGTCGAACACCGGCTCCTTGTCCTCCTGCATGTCCTTGCTGTAGGCGAGCGGCAGTCCCTTCAGCACCGTGAGCAGCCCGAAAAACGCACCGCCGATGCGGCCGGTCTTGGCGCGCATCAGTTCGGCTGCGTCCGGGTTGCGCTTCTGCGGCATGATCGACGAGCCGGTCGTGAAGGCGTCAGACAGGGTGACGAAGCGGAACGGCGCGCTGCACCAGACGACGATCTCCTCGGCGAGGCGCGACAGATGCACCGCGCAGATCGACGCTGCCGCCAGATACTCCAGCGCAAAGTCCCGGTCCGATACCGCGTCCAGCGAGTTCGCCGCCGGCCGGTCGAAGCCGAGCGCCGCCGCCGTCGCATCCCGGTCGATGGGAAAGGACGTGCCCGCCAGCGCCGCCGCGCCGAGCGGCGATTCATTCAGCCGCGCCCGGGCGTCGGCAAAGCGGCCCCGGTCGCGCCCGGTCATCTCGACATAGGCCATCATGTGGTGGCCGAAGGTGACCGGCTGGGCGGTTTGCAAATGGGTAAAGCCGGGCATGACAGTCCCCGCGTGGGCTTCCGCCTGGTCCAGCAGGGCCGCCTGTACCGCGCGCAGCCCCGCATCAGCCCGGTCGATGGCGTCTCGGACCCAAAGCCGGAAGTCGGTCGCCACCTGATCGTTGCGCGAGCGCGCCGTATGCAGCCGCCCGGCGGCGTCCGCGCCGGCGATCTCGGCCAGGCGGGCCTCCACATTCATATGGATATCTTCCAGCGCGGCCTTGAACTCGAAGCGGCCCTCCGCAATTTCCTTTGCAATAGCGGCCAGTCCGTCGAGGACCGCCGCGCCATCGGCGTCCGACAGGATGCCCTGGGCCACCAGCATGCGGCAGTGCGCTTCGGACCCTGCGATGTCCTGGGCGTAGAGCCGCTGATCAAACGCGATGGAGGCGTTGATGCGTTCCATGATTTCCGCAGGCCCGGCCGCGAATCGGCCGCCCCACATCGGGTTGCCCGCTCCGGGGCTGCCCGGGGTCGGCTGGTCGCTGGCGGAATCGGTACTCTTGCGGGCGCGGGTCATGGCGGCGCGTCTGTCCGTTTTGGCCGGCGCGATGCGCCGGCAGGCTGCGGTGTCCGGGATTTTGACCATATTGTTGCTGACTGCAAGCGCCGCCGCGGCCGACGGCCCGCCGCGCGATGGCGGCATGGCGATCTTCGAGCCGTCATCGGCCGCCACCGACGCGCCGCTGACCGGTTTCACGGACGCCGGCGGGGCCCCGCTCAGCATGGCCGATTTCCGCGGCAAGCTGGTGCTGGTGAACTTCTGGGCCACCTGGTGCGGCCCGTGCGTCCGCGAGATGCCGTCGCTGGACGGCTTGCAGGCCCACTACGCCGACCAGCCGGTTCTGGTGCTGCCGCTGTCCCAGGACCGGGGCGGGGCGAAGCCGGTGGCGCGGTTCTACGAGGCCCGGGGCCTCAAGGACCTTGGCGTCTATCTCGATCCCAAGGGTGCGGTGTTTCGCGCGTTCGGTGGGCGCGGCCTGCCGACCAGCGTCCTGCTCGACGGCCAGGGCCAGGTGCTCGGTGTGCTCGAAGGCCATGCCGATTGGACCGCGCCTGAGGCGCTGGCCCTGATGGATTACTATCTGGAAAAAGGCGCCGCAGCCGGCAGCTGAGCGCGCGTCAGGACCGGTCCGGGTCCTTCTGGCGCCGGTCCTCGCCCTCGAAGGGGATGTTGCGCCGCCGCCGGTCGGGGCCGAAATACTCGTCGGTCTTAACGAAGGAGCGCGGCCGGCGAATCACCTCATGCAGGCGCAGATACAGGCCCTTCACGGTGAAGGGCTTGGCAAGGAACTCATTCACCCCGGCGTCGCGGGCCTGCAGCACCCGCTCCAGCTCCGAATGGGCGGAGACCATGATCACCGGCAGGAAGTGGTTGGGGCTGTCCTTGGCGGTGCGAATCTTGGCGACGAGGTCGATCCCGTTGGGATCCATCTCCCAGTTGGTGATCAGCACGTCCGGGCGCTTCTGCAAGACCTTGAGGTAACCGTCGGCGCCTTCCTTGGATTCCTCGATATCGCGGATGCCGAGTTCAAGCAGCACCGAGCGCAACAGCCAACGGATGTTGTCGTCATCGTCGACCAGAACGATGCTGAGCTCCGTCAGGTCGAGCTGATCGATTTGTCGGCCGCCGGCCTTCATCGCATCCCCAGTCCGGTGCGGCTTAAGGCTGTATGCGGCGCCCGCCCGCCCCTGAGCGAGCCCGACTGAACGTTCGCCATCCCCATCCGCTTTTCTGCTCGACCGTTCGGCGAACAGGGAGTCCGCCGTCAATCCATCTCAACACTATGGACTGTAAGGCAATTTACAGGATTTCACGACCCCCTGCGACTCCAAGGGGCAATTTTCTCAGCGGATCTAGACCGCCGGGACCGGCTTCTCGCCGCTGTAGTCGTAAAAGCCGCGCCCCGTCTTGCGGCCGAGCCAGCCGGCATCGACGTAGCGCACCAGCAGCGGACAAGGCCGGTACTTCGGATCGCCGAGGTCGTCCACCAGGACCCGCATGATCGACAGGCAGGTGTCCAGCCCGATGAAATCGGCCAGCTGCAACGGGCCCATCGGGTGGTTTGCGCCCAGCTTCATTGCCGCGTCGATGTCTTCGACCCCGGCGACGCCCTCGAACAGGGCGAACACCGCCTCGTTGATCATTGGCAGCAGGATGCGGTTGACGATGAAGCCCGAGGCATCGACCGCCGCGGCAGGCGTCTTGCCCAGCTTGCGGGCCACCGCGTCGACCTCCCGGTAGGTTTCATCGGCAGTCGCCATCGAGCGGATCAGCTCGACCAGCTTCATCACCGGCACCGGGTTGAAGAAGTGCATGCCCATGAAGCGTTCGGGCCGATCGGTCATGGCGCCGAGCCGGGTGATCGAGATCGACGAGGTGTTGGATACAATCAGCGCCTCGTCGGGCAGCGCCTTGCACAGGCCGTCATAGACGGTGCGCTTGAGGTCCTCGATCTCCGGTACCGCCTCGATCACCAGTCCGGCCCCGGCCAGTCCGTCGAAGCCGGTCGCGGTGCTGATGCGGGCGAGCGCCGCGTCCTTGTCCGCCGCCGCGATCTGCTCGCGCGCGGCCTGCCGGTCGAGGTTTTTGGCGATGGTCGCCAATGCCTTGTCGAGCTGGTCCTGACTGACGTCGCACAGCACGACGGAATAGCCGCCCAGCGCGGCCACGTGGGCGATCCCGTTGCCCATCTGACCGGCGCCGACGACACCGATGGTTTCAACCGCCACGGGTCACCTCAAACTGTATGGAATTGTCGCCGGCCGCAGCTGCGGATCAGGCCTTGATCTTGTCCAGCTCTGCGGCCAGTTCGGGCACGGCTTCGAACAAGTCTGCCACCAGGCCGTAATCAGCGACCTGGAAGATCGGCGCCTCTTCGTCCTTGTTGATGGCGACGATGACCTTGCTGTCCTTCATGCCTGCCAGATGCTGAATCGCGCCGGAAATGCCGACCGCGATGTACAGCTCCGGTGCGACGATCTTGCCGGTCTGGCCAACCTGGTAATCGTTCGGCACGTAGCCGGCGTCGACCGCGGCGCGGGACGCGCCCACGGCAGCGCCCAGCTTGTCGGCGACCTGCTCGAGCATGGTGAAGTTGTCGCCCTTCTGCATGCCGCGGCCGCCGGAGATGATGACCCGCGCGCTGGTCAATTCAGGGCGGTCGCCGCCGCTGACTTCCTCACCGATGAACTCGCTGATGCCCGGGTCGTCCGTGGCAGCGATCTCCTCGATGGCGGCGCTGCCGCCTTCCGCCGGCACGGCGTCGAAGGTTGAAGACCGCACGGTGATGACCTTGATCGCATCGCCCGACTGCACGGTCGCCATTGCGTTGCCGGCATAGATCGGCCGCACGAAGGTATCCGCCGAGACCACCGCAGCGATGTCGGACACCTGCGCGACGTCCAGCAGGGCTGCGACCCGCGGCATCACGTTCTTGCCTGTGGTGGTCGCCGGCGCCAGCACATGGCTGTAGTCCTTCGCCAGGGCGGCGACGAGCGCGCCGACCGGCTCGGCCAGGCCATTGGCATAGGACGGCGATTCAGCCAGCAGCACCTTGGAGACACCCTCGACCTTGGCTGCCGCCTCCGCCGCGGGCCGGGCCTCATGGCCGGCGATCAGCACGGTGACGTCGCCGCCGATTTCCTTGGCGGCGGTCATGGTGTTGAGGGTGGCTGGGCGCAGGTCGGCGTTGTTGTGTTCGGCTACGACAAGGATCGACATCAGATTACCTTCGCCTCGTTGTGCAGCTTGTCGACCAGCTCGGACACCGTCTCGACCTGAACGCCGGCGCTGCGCTGTGGCGGATCTTCAACCTTGAGGGTCTTGATCCGCGGGGTCACGTCGACGCCGAGCTCCTCCGGCGTGGTCGTGTCCAGCGGCTTCTTCTTCGCCTTCATGATGTTCGGCAGGGAGGCGTAGCGCGGCTCGTTGAGGCGCAGGTCGGTGGTGACGATGGCGGGCATCGCGAGCTTCACCGTCTCCAGACCGCCATCGACCTCGCGGGTCACCGTGGCGGCGCCATCGGCGATCTCCAGCTTCGAGGCGAAGGTGCCCTGGGGCCAGCCGAGCAGGGCGGCCAGCATCTGGCCGGTCTGGTTGCAGTCGTCATCGATCGCCTGCTTGCCGAGGATCAGCAGACCCGGCTGCTCCTTCTCGACCAGCGCCTTGAGCAGCTTGGCCACCGCCAGCGGCTCCACCTCGGCATCGGTCTGCACCAGGATGCCCCGGTCCACGCCCATCGCCATCGCGGTACGGATGGTTTCCTGGGCCTTCGCAGGGCCGATGGAGACGGCGACCAGCTCGTCGGCCTGGCCGGCTTCCTTCAGGCGGATCGCCTCTTCGACGGAGATTTCGTCGAAGGGGTTCATGGACATCTTGACGTTATCGAGTTCGACGCCGGTGTTGTCGGACTTCACACGTACCTTGACGTTGTAGTCGACAACCCGTTTGACCGGGATGAGGATTTTCATGTCGCTCGCGGGGCTGCGATTGCGGGAAATGGAGGACGGCGCCCGGCCCATCGGGCCCGGCGGCGTGAATGCGCTCGGACCATAAGAGCGAGGCTCCGGGGAGTCAATTCGATCCGGTCGGTCCGCCGCACGATGGCGCGGGTTAGCGGGCCATCAGCCACAGCGCGAACAGGCCGATGGAGACTGCCTGCATGATCACGCGCCATCGCATCAGCCGGTTCGAGCGCTCGGGATCGGCGCTGCCGTGGCGTACGAAGCTCACGAGCCCGGCAAACAAAGTGCCCAAGGTGCCAAGGATGGCGCCCACCAGCAGCAGCGAAATCAGGAAACTGGCCATGATGACCCCACTATACGCGTGCCTGGCGCGCCCGGTTCAACCGCCGACGCAACGCATGACAGGATGATGATACGCGGCTATCCTCGGCCCAACGGTATCGAGGGGAGTATCGGCATGAGTGACGAGACGCTGCAAACCGTCCAGGACCTGCTGTCCGGCCTGTCCCAGGACATCCGCAAGCTGGCGGAGTCCATCGAGGAAGAAAAGCTGGAGGTGCGTCGGCATCTGGACGAACTCGCGGCGCATATCCTGGCCATCGAGGGGGTCCTGATCGCCCTGCTGCGCGATAATCCGGCTGCCGCCGAGAAGGCCAAGGACTGGATCGACGGCCAGATCACCGAACATGCCGGCAGCGAGGCCGATGCGGAACTCGCCACCGGCATCGCCGAGAACCTCATCAAGCAATCCTTCCAGTAGACGCGCGGCGGCGTCACGCCGCCGGCGGCTTGCGCATCAACTGAATGGCGCACAGCGCGGTCACTGCCGCCACCAGGCCAAAGCCCGGGGCGTAGCTGCCGGTCGTCGCCACCACCACCGAGATGCCTGAAGGGATGAACACCATCGCCAGGCCGAACAGGGTGGTGAGCCCGGCGGTGGCCGAGCCGGCAAGCTGCGCCGGCGCGAGGCGCGCCACCTGCGCCAGCAACACGCCGGGCCAGCCGACCGCCGCGCCGCCGATGGCGACGCTCAGCGCCAGCAGCGCCCAGTGCGGCCAGTCGCCCGAGACCTGGATTAGCAGCACGTAGCCCAGCGCGGTAACCCAGGCCAGGCAGGTCAGCACCACCCGGGGACGGCCGGTGACATCAGCAAGCGCGCCCCATGCCACGCGTCCAACCATTCCGGCAATCTGCGAGGCGGCAAGGTAGAGGCCCGCGCCAACCAGGCCGATGCCCACCGATTCGGTGAGATAGACCACCAGGAAGGTGGTGAAGCAGAACATGCCGGTACCCAGGCCGATGGCCACCAGGGTCAGTTCACGTACCGGCGCCACCCGCCAGACGAGGCGCAGCGGCTCCAGCACGCCACCCACTGTCACCGGAGAGCGCGGGTCCGCATCCGCGTCGTAGCGGCCACGGATCGGCTGCAACAGAATCGCGCCGGCGAAGCACATCGCGCCGACCACCAGCAGGGCCGCCTGCCAGCCCGCCAGCAGGACGATCGGCGGCAGCATCGCGCCGGCAATGGTCAGGCCGAGCGGCACTGCCGCCTGCTTGATTGAAAATACCAGGCTGATGTTCTTCGGCGGCGAGGTCGCCTGAAGCAGCTGCGATGCTGCCGGTGTGATGGGTCCGTGGCCAAGCCCGACCACCAGGGCAGCCAACAGGGCCACCAGCAGCGAGCCGCTGGCGGTCAGCACCATGCCGGCCGCGGCGATCAGCAGGGTGATCTGGCAAAGCCTGATCGGCCCCCAGCGTGGGATCAGCGCGCCGGACGCCAGCGCCGAGAACATGCCGCCGGCATAGGCCAGCGAGGTATAGAAGCCGACCAGCGCGGGATCGACGCCCAGCGCCCGGGCCGCATCCGGCGCCACCACCGGGACCGCCTGGAATGCCATGAACGCGACCAGATGCGTCAGCGTCATCGCGGTCAGCGGCACGATCACGGGGTTCATGGGGCGGGTCCGGCAGGAAGGGGTAAGGGCGGCCGGGGGCGCTGCCGGCTGAAAAAGCATGGGCGGGGGGCGCGGGCGCGTCAAGCAACGCCTGCCGCACCGCCGCCCGCCATGCTATGTCAGCGCTTCTGTCCCCGATGCGGCGCCCCTCCGGATCAACCGACCATATGACCCAGCCCCCCAGCGCGATGACCTGGCCTGAACGGGAATGGCACGGGCGCGTCTGGCGGCTTGCCGGGCCGCTGATCCTCAGCAACTTGTCGACGCCGCTGCTTGGCCTTGCGGACAGTGCCGTGGTCGGCCATCTGCCCGATCCGGTCTACCTGGCGGCGGTGGCGCTGGGCACCACCGTGTTCAACGTCACCTTCTGGCTGTTCGGTTTCCTGCGCATGGGAACCATCGGGCTGACCGCCCAGTCGTTGGGCGCGGCGGCGCCGGACGAGGTGCGCGCGGTGCTCGCCCGCGCCGCCATGGTCGCCTTCGGCATCGGCTGCCTGATCATCATGCTGCAGGGCCCGCTATTCGCGCTGGCGCTGTCAGCGATGGCGCCCAGCGACGAGGTCGCGGTGCACTTCGCCGCCTATTACGACATCCGTATCTGGGCCGCGCCGGCGATGCTGCTCGACTATGTCATCGTCGGCTGGCTGGTCGGCATGCAGAACACCCGGGCCGCGCTGTACCTGTCGCTGTTCCTGAATATCACCAATATCGGCCTCGATATCCTGTTCGTGGTCGGCTTCGGCTGGGCGGCGGAAGGCGTCGCGGCGGCCACGGTAATCGCCCATTACCTCACCTTTGCGCTTGGCCTGTGGCTGCTGCGCGGCGAGCTGCGCCGGCTCGGCGGCGGCTGGATCAAGGCGCGCATCCTTGCGGGCGCGGAGCTGCGCCGCCTGTTTGCCATCAACCGCGACATCTTCCTGCGCACCCTGATGCTAACCCTCTCCCACGCCGCCATCGTGGCCATCGCGTCGCGGCTGGGCGACCTGGTGCTGGCGGCGAACGCGGTGCTGATGAATCTGCACAACCTGATGACCTTCGCGGTGGACGGCTTCTCCCACGCTGCCCAGGCGCTATGCGGCCGGTCTACCGGCGCGCGCGACCGCGGCGAGTTCCGCGCCGCGGTGGTCGCGTGCAGCGTCTGGGGTATCGCCTTCGCCACGGTGTTCAGCGCTGTCTACCTGTTCGCCGCGGGGCCGATGGTCGGGCTCATCACGACGATCCCTGAGGTCCGCGCCACCGCCGACGCCTATCTGCTATGGGTGGCGGTCATCCCGGTGGTGTCGATCTGGGCCTTCCTGCTCGACGGCATCTTCCTCGGCGCCACCCGGACCGCCGAGATGCGCAACGCCATGCTGGTCGCGGTGCTGATCTACGGCGCGGCGCTGGCGTTGCTGGTGCCCAGCTTCGGCAACCACGGCCTGTGGCTGTCGCTGACCATCTTCCTCGCCGCGCGGGGGGTCACGCTGGCGGTGCGCTACCCGGCGCTGGAGCGCGCCATCGGCGACTGAGCAGGCGGCGGCTGGACAGGCGCGGGGCCGGTTGGCACACTCCGCCGCCTGCCCACCGAGACCCGTTTCCGGAGACCGCCATGCCCACCCTTGAGCCTGCCATCGATACCGGCCCAAGCCCGTTCCACGACCTGATCGGCTTTCGCCTCGTCGAATGGCGCGAAGACTTCGCGCGCGGCCAGCTCGAGGTGAAGGAAGAGCATCTCAACCGCTCGGGCGTGATCCACGGCGGGGTGGTGCTCAGCCTGCTCGACCAGGCGTCGGGATTCTCCGGGCTCTACTGCACGGTGCCCGGCAACGCGCGCTACGCGGTGACCGTCTCGCTAACCACCAACTTCTCCGGTCAGTGCAGCGAGGGCGTGATCGAGGCGATTGGCGAGAAGGTCGGCGGCGGCCGGTCGATCTACTTCACCCGCGCCCGCCTGTTCGGCCCGGACGGCAGCGTTCTCGGTATGAGCCAGGGGGTGCACCGCTACCGCAGTGGCAGCGGCGAGCCCGAGGGCGTGCCCGCCAAGGGCTGATCCCTAGCGCGCCAGCAGCGCCGTCAGTTCGCTGATCCGCGGCAGCGCCTCCAGCGCCGCCACCATCTCCACCACCGAGTCCGCGCGGCCCGCGTCCCAGCCGGCAAACGCCGCGCACTCGCGGAACTTGTCCGCCACCTCTTCGTAGGTCATCGGCAGGGCCGGGCTGCCGCGCCCAAAGTCGGCTTGGCCCGACAGGGTGCGCCCGTCGGTGGTCTCGATATCGATGATGGTGGTCATCTTGTGGTAGCCGGCGGCCTCCGCCTTGGGGTGCACGCCGAAATCGACCTTCTCCATCATCGCGCGCACGTCATCGCGCAGCACCGTCTCGTCGGTGAACTCCGCCAGCCCCGCGCGGCCTTCGAGCAGCAGGATCGCCATGCAGAACTCCATGGAGAACTTGGCCTGCAGCTCGTTCCTTGGGTCGCGATGGATCAGGGTGTTGGGCATATGGCTGTTGGTGCCGACCCGCACCCTTGCCACGTCCCCGGCCTTGATGCCGTGCTCGGCGATCAGCGACAGCATCAGGGTCATGCCTGGATGGGTGAGCGAGCCCGACGGGTGCGGCTTGATGGAGATGCCGGGGTCCGCGAAGGTCCAGGGATTGCCTAGCTTGCCGCGGATCGCCGCGTCGTCCCAGCCGCCGCCCGCGGCGTTGTAGAAGCCGCGCCCGGCTTCCAGGATGTTGCCGGTGGCGGTCCAGCCGATGCCGGCCAGTTCGGCGGCCAGCACGCCGCCCTCCGCAGCACGGCCGGCGTGGAACGGCTTCATCATCGAGCCGAAATTCTCCCGCAGGCCGGCGGCCTGGCTGCCGGCGATGCCGAGTACGGTGCGGATCAGGGCCGCATCGTCGCCGCGCTGGGCGGCAACCGCCGCCGCCGCGCCGAACACTCCGCAGGTCGCGGTGGTGTGGAAACCGTCGCTGTAATGGCGCGGGTCGATGGCCTCGGCGATCTTGCACGCGACCTCAACGCCGATGTGGTAGCCGCGCATCACCGATGCCCCGCTGCCGTCCTGCGCCTCCCCGGCAGCGAGCGCGGCGGGCAGCACCGGCGCGGTCGGGTGGGTCAGCAGGCCGTAGACCCGGTCCTCGGCGACCGCAAGCTGGGTGTCGTCGTAATCGTCGGCATGGATGGCGACGCCGTTGATCAGGGCGGCGAAGCGCGCAGGCAGGCGGAGGCCGGTGCCAAGCGCCGTGCAGGGCTGCTGCGGCCCGGCATAGGGGGTAAGCCAGCCTTCCAGCAGCCGGCCGCTTTCTGCGACTGCACCAGACAGCGCGAGACCAAACCCGTCCAGGATGGATTTCTTGCCGAGCGCGACGACGTCGGCAGGCGGATCGCTCGCCTCGGCAATGAAGTCGGCCACATGGGCGGTCAGCGACGCGGCGGCGTCGGATTGCCGGTTGGTCATCAGGCGCTCCCTCTCTATCGTGGCCGGACCATAGGCCACCGCGCCCCGCCCGTCACCCTGCCGCCCGGACCCGCCATGACCGATGCCGCCGCCCCGCCGGACTATCTGCTGCGCCTTGCCCGCCACCTGGCAGAAACCCCGCTGGACGCCCTGCCGCCAGACGCGCTGGCGCGAGCCCGCTGGCTGGTGGCGGACACGGTCGGCTGCATCGCCGGTGGCGCGGTAACACATGAAATGGCCGTTCTGCGCGAGGCCATGGCCGCCGATATCAGCGGCGGTCCGGTGCGCCTGATCGGTACCGAGGCGCGCAGCGGCCCGGTCACCGCGGCGCTGTTCAACGGCACAGCCGCCACGGTGCTGGAACTGGCCGAGGGGCATAACTATGGCGGCGGTCAGATTGGCGGTCAGGTGGTGCCGGCGGCGCTCGCTTGCGCCGAGGCATCCGGCGCGTCCGGCGCGGAGCTGCTGCGCGGCGTGGCGCTGGGCTACGAGGCCGCCGTGCGGTTCGGCCGAGCCGCGACCCTGCGTCCGGCGCTGCATGCAAATGGAACGGTCGGTGCGGTCGGCGCGGCGGTGGCGGCTGCCGTCGTCGATGGCGCCGGTGAAGAGGGGCTGCTGCGCGCCATCAACCTTGCTGCGCCCATGGCGGTGCCCAATACCTGGCAGGTCGCCCGCGAAGGGGGCGAGTCCCGCAACGCCGCGATCGGCCACAGCGCGGCGATGGGTGTCTTCGCCGCGGGCATGGCGGCGGCCGGCCTGACCGGCGAGCGTGACGCGCCGGGCACTATCTACGGCGCGGGTGTCGGCGACGGCTTCGACGGGCCGGGCACGGTGGCGGACTGGGCGGACCCCTGGCTGCTGCCGCTGGGCTACTTCAAGCGCTTTGCCTGCGGCCGCTACATCCACGCCGCGCTGGATATCCTCGAGGAAATGATCGCCGAAGGGCCCATCGACACCGACTTGATCGAGTCGGTGGAGGTCACCGGTATCGAAGCGCTCGCGAAGCTCGACAACCCGGCGCCGCGAAGCCCGACCGAGGCCCGCTTCTCGACGCCCTACGCGGTTGCCGCCTTCCTGCTGACCGGCGAGGGCGGCCCGGACGCATTCGCCCCGGAGGCGGTGGCGGACCCGGCGGTGCAGGCGCTGACCGCGCGGGTGAGTGTGCGGGAGGATCCGGCGCTGACCGCCCGCCAGCCGGAGTTCCGGCCTTGCCGCATCGTGATCCGATTCGCTGACGGTGCCACCCGTGAGGGCGCGGCAGAGCGCATCCGCGGCGATGCCGCGGCACCCCATGGCGAGGCGGAGATGCGGGCGAAGTTTCTCGGCCTTGCCGGTGCGGTATGGGACCAGGGGCAGGCCGAGGCGGCGCTGGATGCGCTGCTGGCCATCGACGCGGTGGAGGATGTGCGTGACCTCCCGCTTGCCGTCCGGCTCTGACAGCACCGCCGATCCCGAGCTCAGGACGCTGCTCAAGGGGCTGGCCTTCGGCCTGACCGCAGCAACCCTGGCGGCGGGCTGGATGGTGTTCACCCGGATGGGCGTGCAGGGCGCGCTCGGCGTCGCCGACATGACCATGATGCGCTACGCGGTGGCCGGCCTGGTGCTTCTGCCGGTGGTGCTGCGTCAGGGCATCGATATCGGCCCGCGCGGCTGGCTCGGCATCGCCATCATGTTCGTTGGCGCGGGCGTGCCCTACCATCTGCTGGCCACCGGCGGGGTGGTGTTCGCCCCGGCGCGCCATGCCGGGGCCTTGATCCCCGGCACCATGCCCTTCTTCGCCGCGGTGCTCGGCCTGCTGTTTCTCGGCGAGCGGCTGACCCGGCGGCGCGGCGTGGGACTGGCGCTGATCTTCCTGGGCTTCTTGCTGATCGGCGGGCTCAACCTGCTCTATCCCGTCGAGCAGCAGTCCATCGGCCACGCCATGTTCCTGGCCGCCTCTTTCGTCTGGGCGGCGTTCGCCGCCGCGATGCGTTTCTGGGGCGTCGGCGCGCTGCACGCGGTGGCTATCGTGAGCGTGCTCTCCGCACTGGTCTATGTGCCGCCCTACTTCCTGTTCTGGGCGGACGGCCTATGGGATGCGCCGGCGGACGAGGTGATCTTCCAGACCGTGTATCAGGGCCTGGTGATGGGGGTCGCGTCGACGGTGTGCTTCTCGCGCGCGGTCGGGCTGCTGGGGGCCGGACGCGGCACCGCGATCATGGCGATGGCGCCGGCAATGGCGGCGCTGCTGGCGATCCCGGTGCTCGGCGAATGGCCGACCCTGGCGGACTGGGCCGCCATCGCCGCGATCTATATCGGCGTTCTGTTTGCCACCGGCGCGCGCTGGCGCCGGGGCTAGGCGGACCGGATCAGTTCGAGGCCTGCCCCACGGCCGCCGGCGTGCCGGCGTCCTCGTCGCGGCGGCGGCGCGCCATCTGCAGCAGCAGCACCAGGCCGATCAGCGCCAGGCCCGGAATGTAAGACCAGTCCTTCGACGGCTGATCCTGCGGCACCTCAAGGCTCAGCACCTCCCAGTCGATGTCGACGCCTTCCTGCTGGGCGCGGCTGTTGAAGGTGACGTCCTCAACGATGACCTTGCCGTCACTGATGGCGAAGGTGATGCCGGCGGCCTCGCTCAGCCGCTCCTCGCCCGGCGCGCCCTTGTCGCCCAGCGGCAGGGCGACGATGCGCTCGATGGTCTCGCCGCTGAAGTTCTCACCGCGCATCGCCATGCGCAGGATCCCGTCGTCGCGGACGTTGCCAGCATACTCGATGATGTCCGTCGGCTCGGCCTGGGCGAAGGGCGGATAGAACATGTCGATCCAGAATCCCGGCCGCAGCAGGATGAAGGCGGCCAGCAGCAGCACCACCGTTTCCCATATTTTGTTTCTGACCAACATCCAGTGTTGGGTTCCTGCACAGAACGCCAGCATGGCTATGGTCGAGACCACGATCACCAGGATCAGGTGAACGACGCTGTCGATGCCGATCAGCAGCAGCTCCGTATTGAAGATGAAGATGAACGGCAGGATCATCGTGCGCATCGAGTAGTAGAAGGCGTGCAGGCAGGTCTTCAACGGGTTACCGCCTGACAGGCCCGCGGCCGCGTAGGCATCGACCGCCACCGGCGGCGTGTTGCCTGACATCAGGCCGCAGTAGAAAACGAACATATGCACGGCGATCAGCGGGATCGTGTGGCCGTGCTGGGCCGCCAGCGTCACCATCACCGGGGCCATCATCGAGGCGACGATGACGTAGTTCGCGGTGGTCGGCAGGCCCATACCCAGGATGATGGTGATCACCGCCGTCCAGAACAGCATCAGGCCGAAGTAGCCCATCGAGATGGTGTCGATGATGTTGACCATCACGATGCCCAGGCCGGTCAGCGAGACCACGCCGACGACGATGCCCGCCGCCGCCAGCGCGATGGCGATGGCCACCATATTGCGCGCACCATTGACCAGGCCGTCGATGATGTCGCGGGCGCCCCGCTTCACTGCGGCGCCGACGTCGCCGCCCTCGCCGCGCAGCATGACCAGCAGCGGGCGATGGGTGATCATGATGAAGAACTGCGCGATCACCGCGTAGAAGATCGCGCTGTCGGGCGAGAAGCGCTCGACGATCAGGAACCACACCAGCACGGTGACCGGCAGCAGGTGATACAGGCCCGACAACGCCGTGGGCCGGGTCTCCGGCAGTTCGGTCATCGGCGCGTTCGGGTCTTCCTGCTTCAGCTCCGGCACCTGGGCGGCGACCCACAGCAGCACGATGTAGGCCACACCGAACAGCGCCATGGTGAACAGCAGCGCCTGATCCGGGAACACGAAGCGGACCCAGCCGATGCCGTAATAAGTGAGGCCGCTGAGGATGATCAGCCCCAGGAACACCGTCAGGAAGGAGAACAGGCTCTGGATGATGGTGGTCTGGTGGCGGCGCTCCAGGCGCTGCAGCTCCATCTTCACCGATTCCAGATGCACGATGTAGAACAGGCCGATGTAGGAAATCACCGCCGGCAGGAAGGCGTGGGTGATGACCTCCAGATAGGTGACGCCGACGAACTCGGTCATCACGAAGGCGGCGGCGCCCATCACCGGCGGCATCAGCTGGCCGTTGATCGAGGACGACGATTCGATGGCGCCGGCCTTGTCGGCGGGGAAGCCGACCTTCTTCATCAGCGGGATGGTGAAGGTGCCGGTGGTCACCACGTTGGCCAGCGCGGAGCCGGAGATCACGCCCATCAGCGCCGACGATACCACCGCCGCCTTGGCCGGGCCGCCCTGCAGGTGGCCGAGCACGCTGAACGACAGCTTGATGAACCAGTTGCCGGCGCCGGCGCGTTCCAGCAGCGAGCCGAAGGTGACGAACAGGAACACCAGGCTCGACGAGACGCCCAGCGTGATACCGAACACGCCCTCGGTGGAGATCCACAGATGGTCAGAGACCCGCGCCAGGCTCTTGGTGGTGTGAGACATCACCTCGGGCAGGTAGGGGCCAATGAAGCAGTAGCTGAGGAACACCACGGCGACGATCATCAGCGGCAGGCCGATGGCGCGCCGGGTGGCCTCGACCAGGCCGATCATGCCGATGATGGCGAAGAAAATGTCCGCAGAGGTCGGGTTGGCGGCGCGCATGCCGACCTCAGCGAAGAAGACGAAGAAGTACAGCGAGCCGCTGGCCGCCATGATCGCGCACACCCAGTCATAGAGCGGGATGCGGTCGCGCGGTGAGGCGGCGAAGGCGGGATAGGTGCAGAAGGTCAGGAAGGCGGCGATGCCATAATGCACCAGCCGCGACTGGGTTGCGCCCATCAGCAGCCCGTCCCAGACATGCTGGCCGAGCCAGAACATCAGCGGCGAGGAGATATAGACCTGATAAAGCGCCCAGCCGAGCGCCAGCCACCAGAGGAAATTCGAGACCGCGGCACTGGGCGTGCGCCCGCCGATATCGTGCTCGCGCACCATGCGGTCGATTTCTTCACGGGAAAGGGCGAGACCCTCGTCCTGCTGCGCGGCCATGCCTGCCTCGTTGTCTTTTGTGGTGGTGCCCGTCAATCCGGGCCGGCGGGTGCGCCGGGAATGTGCGGCGCCGAGTCTTTAATGCTCAAAAGAAATGGCGGGGCGGCACCAGGCCGCCCCGCCGATCGCATCGGTCTGGCTTACTTGACCAGGCCGGCTTCCTTCAGATAGCGCTCAGCGCCAGCCTGCCAGGGAACGCCCGAGCGGCCAAAGCCGGCGGAGTTCTCCTTCTGCAGGTTCTTGAAGACGCTCGAAGCCTTCTTGAGCGACTCGTAGTTGTCGAACACCGCCTTGGTGAAGAAGTAGCCGAAGTCTTCCGGCAGGGCGGTCGTGGTGACCATGGTCGCGCCATAGCCGAAGGTGGTGACCGGGGCGTCGTGGCCGCTGTAGGCGCCACCCGGGATCGGCACATGACCGAAGTAGAACTGATCGGAGATCAGCTTATCCAGCTCCGGACCCTTCAGGTCGACCATCTTGGCGTTGCAGGTGTCGAACGCCTCGGCGATGGCGGTCACGCCAACCGCGGTCGGATAGAAGAAGGCGTCGATCTTGTTGTCGCACAGCGCCTTGGCCTGCTCACGCGAGGTCAGCTTGGAGTCCAGGCCGAGATCGCCCTTGTCCATGCCGAAGTACTTCAGCGTCATGTAGGTGGTGGCCTCGGTGCCGGAGCCCGGGTTGCCGCTGTTGACGCGCTTGCCCTTCAGATCGTGCATCGAGTTGATGCCGGTGTCCGTGCGGGTCACGACATGCAGCCGGTTCACGGTGAAGGTCATGATGTAGCGCAGGTTCTTGTTGGCGCCGTCGTTCTTGAACGGGCCGGAACCGTTGTACGAGTGGTACTGCAGGTTCGCCTGGGCCAGGCCGAGGTCAAGGTCGCCCTTCTGCAGGTTACGCAGGTTGGAGACCGAGCCCTGGGTGCTCTCGACCACGCAGCGGTAGTTGTGGCCGTAGGCCTTGCGGCTCTTGTTCAGGTAGTTACAGGCGAAACCACCGGTCGGGTAGAAGCTGCCGGTGACGCCGGCGGTACCAACGGTGAAGACGTTCTTGCTCTGGGCTTCCGCCGTGGCGACGGTCGCGCCAAGGGCGACGACGGCCGAGACGGTGGCCAATGCGAGACGGTTCATACTGCCTCCTCCTAAGAGTCAGGGCCTTCCTCGGAAGGCCGGGTCCTTGCGCCGCCCGACTCATCCGGGTGGCTTGCCGAAATCCGGGGAACGGGCACGCTGAGTGCCGCTCCTCGAACAGATAACGAAAAGACGAAACCGGCATCGCGGCGGAGGACCGCAATCCAATAAAAGGATCACTGCTACGGCGTTGCCGCCGCTATTTTTCTCCCGACGCGAGGACCGGCTTTTTTTGCGCCTTTCCCTCGGCGCACGACCTTACGGGGCGTGTCGGGTTTGTCAACGATCCGCAATGTTCGTTCAGCGGTTCGCGTGACGTAAATACTGGCCGTACCAGTCGCATCCCACGAGGTCGACATAAGCATCTATGAGGCGCTTCGTGATCGGGCCTGGCATCGTGCCGTCGCCGACCGTTGCGCCGTTGAAGCTGCGCACCGGGCAGATGCAATAGCTGGTCGAGGTGATGAAGGCCTCATCCGCGTTGAGCGCATCATAAAGGTCGAGGTCCGCCTCCTCGACAGGGATGCCGTTCTCGCGGGCCAGGTCGATGGCGGTGGCGCGGCTGACGCCCGGCAGCACAAAGCGTTCGCGCGGGGTCAGCACCACCCCGTCCGACACCAGGAAGATGTTGCTGCCGCGCCCCTCGGCGAGGTTGCCGTGGGTGTCCAGCAGCACCGGCACCGCGTCCGGGTTCTGCGCCTTCACCTCCAGGTCGGCGAGCGCCAGGTTGAGATAGTTGTTGGTCTTGGCACGCGGGCTCAGCGTGTCCGGCGCGGGGCGGCGGATCGACGGGAACACCACGTCGAGCCCGTCGCGGAACATGCGGCCGCGCTGCCGGTAGGGCAGGGGGCGGCATTCGACGATCACCGTGGCGTCCGGGTAGTCCGGCCAGGCCTGCTTGTCGGCGCCCTCGATACCGCGGCTGACCCGTTGGGTCGCCCAGATATCCTCATCCGCGCCGACATTCTGCAGGTTCAGCGCCACCACTTCCTCGGTCGCGGCGATCAGGGTGGCACGGTCCACCCCCGGATCGATGCGCATATAGGTCAGGCTGCGGAACAGCCGGTCGATATGCTCGTCCAGCTTGAATATGCGGTGGCCGAAGGTGCGGGTGGTGTCGAACACCGCGTCGCCATATTTGAAGCCGCGGTCGCGGAACGGGACGCGGGCCTCGCTCTCGGGCACCACGGCGCCGTTGAACCAGACCATCCATTGATCGGCCATCTCGCTCTCCTTCGTCAGGCGGGCGCCCCGAAGCCGCCGCCGCTGGCGGTCTGCATGACGATGCGGTCGCCGTTACGCACCACGTGATGCTCCGCAGCGTCGATTGCCTTGCCGTCGATGGTCAGGCGCCCGGGCTGTCCGTTTGCGCCGCCGGCCAGGCCGGGCGCCGGGGTCAGCACCCGGCTGAGGATGAAGGAGATCACCGCCGGCGTCTCGGAGACCACCTCAAACTCCATGCGCGAGCCATCGCCGCCGGGGAAGCGGCCCTTGCCGCCGGAGCCGCGCATGCGGCTGCGCGAGACGATGCGCACCGGGGCGTTGGTCTCCATCACCTCGATGGGCGTGTTGCCGACATTGCTGGGGAAGGAGAGGGTCGGCGTGCCGTTGTGGCCCTCACCGCCGCCCTGGCCGCCGTTGATGAAGTTGATAACGGCGTAGCGCCGCCCCTGCATCTCACCGGTCATGGCGAAGGAGCAGCTCAGCGAGCCGCCGGCCAACGCCCGGTCCGGCAGCACCGGGGCCAGGGCCTCCATCACCAGGCCGGGCAGGCACTGGCCGACAGCGTTGCGCGCGCCGGACGCCGCGGGATAGCGCGGCGCCAGGATCGAGCCCTCCGGCGCCCAGGTGGTGATCGGCCGGAAGCTGCCGTCATTGTTGGGGATGTTGGGTGAGAGCATGCTCTTCAGCCCATAGGCGGTATAGGCGAAGGTATAGCTTGGCGTCACATTGACCGAGCGTGGTACCTGCGGCGAGGAGCCAGTGAAGTCGATGGCGATCTCGCTGCCCTTTACGTCGACCTTGGCGGCCAGCGTGATCGGATCGCCGACCACATCGATTTCCCAGCGCGCGCGGTAGCTGCCGTCGGGCACGGCGCGGATCGCCGCGCGCATGGCCTGTTCGGAGCGCCGCCGGATTTCCTCGCCAAAGCGGTCGAGGTCGAGCCCGGTCTCGTCGAGCAGGGTGTTGAGCCGCTCCGCCATCAGATGTGCCGCCGACACCTGCGCCCAGACGTCGCCCATGGTTTGCGCCGGGACGCGCACGTTGCGTTCAATGATGTCGACCACGGACTGCTCAATGCGGCCCTTGCGCATCAGGTAGACCATCGGCAGCTGCAGGCCTTCCTCGAAGATCTCGCGCACCCCGGCGCCGCGGATGCGACCGCCGATGTCAGGCACGTGCGAGCACGCGGCGATCATGGCAATCGGCTTGCCCTTGCGGAACACCGGCATGCAGATGTTGATGTCGTGGATGTGCCCGGTGGCCATCCACGGATCGTTGGTGGTCAACACGTCGCCGGGCTTCAGCGTCTTGACCGGGAAGCGCTTCAGGAAGTGCCCCACGGTGCGCGGCAGGGTGCCGATGAAAGACGGGATGCTCGCCGATGATTGCGCCAACGACCGGCCTTCGAGATCGGTAATAACGATGGCGAAATCGTTGGCCTCGCGCACCAGGGTGGAGAACGAGGTGCGCCACAGGGTCGCGCTCGCCTCGTCGATCATGCTGACCAGCCGGGTCCAGAGAATCTCGACTGTGATCGGATCGAAGCCTGCGCCCTTGCCGCCCCGGGTCTTGCGCTTTGTCTTCTTCGTCTTTGCCACGTCGGGCGTCTCCCGTTGCTAGTCTTCCTCGCCGCCGCCGGTATCGGCGGTCAGGCCGGCGGCGTCGATGCCGGCGACTGCGCAGGCCTCGTCGTCCAGCGACGTGGCGCCGCTGATGCCGACCGCGCCGATGATCTCGCCGGCGCCGTTGCGGATCAGCACACCGCCTGGCACCGGCACCATGCGGCCGCCCCAGCCGGCACTAAGCACGCCCTTGAGGCCGCTACCCTCGGCGCGGCGCGCCAGCTCCCGGCCGCCGAAGCCCATGCCCAGCGTGCCCCAGGCCTTGCCGGTGGCGATGTCCGGGCGCAGCAGGCTGGAATTATCCTCCCGCTTGAGCGCCACCAGATGACCGCCGGCATCCAGCACGGCCACGGTCAGCGGCGGCAATCCCATCTCATGGCCCTTCTCGAGGGCGCGGTCGACAATGGTGGTCGCGGCATCGAGGGTGAGCCTGTGCATCGCGGTCTCCATCGGGGCTGAACGGGCGCACCGGCGCGGTGCGGAGGTGCGCAGTATAGGGCCGAATCCGGCCCACCCCAACGGCCCGCCCGCCCGCCTTCGGCTTGTCGGGCGGGTTTTCGTCCGCTACACGGGACAGCGACGGGAGGGGACCCGATGACCGACAAGGCCGATACCAAGGCGCCCGACGCCCACGATCCGGATGCCGCCATCGCCTTTCTGCGCAGCCAGTCGCTGCCCGAGGTGGTCGCGCTTGAGATCGAACGCATGATCATGGAGGGCGAACTGCCGCCCGGCGCGCGGGTCAACGAGAACGCGCTGGCGACCAAGCTGAATGTCAGCCGCGGGCCGGTGCGCGAGGCCTGCCGCAAGCTCGAACAGGCGCGCTTGCTGGAGGTCATCGTCAACCGGGGCGCCTTCGTGCGCCAGTTGACCTTCGACGAGGCATTCGAGCTCCACCACATCCGCCAAGCGCTTAACTGCGCAGGGCTGGCGCGGCTGGCGAAGCGCATCGAGCAAGACCAGCTCGCCGACCTCGACGACCTGGTGGCGCGCATGGAAAAGGCGGCCAAGAAGGGCGATGCCGCGACCTACTACCCGCTCAACCTGGAATTCCATTCCCGCACCCTGTCGGATTCCGGCTGGACGCGGATGACCGAGCTCTATCTCGGGGTCGAGAAGGAACTGCGGCTGTTCCGCGCACGCTTTGCGGTCTCCGCGGAGGACCTGCTCAACGCGAATGCCGATCATCGCGCCATCGTCGATGCGCTGCGGGCCGGCGATGCGGAGACCGCAGCCGCCATCGGCGCGGCGCACTGGACGCGGGTGCGCGAGCGCTGGATCGAAAAGGCTACCGCCGCCGCGTCAGCGGAATCGGACTGAGTCGGCCATGCGCTGGCTGCTGGGCCGGCTCGATGCACTGGCGGCCGCGGTCGCCGCCGCTTGCGGCGGCATTGCTGCGGCCCAGCTTCCGGCCTTCGTCCAGCAATATCGCCAGCGCCTCGGTGGCCATCTGGCGGAGGCAGAGCGGGCGCTGCGCGCCGCGGTCGAGAACACTGCCGGGCTGACCGAGGCGGCGCGCGACCAGCTTGCCGCGGTGGCCGCCGCGCGGGTCGATGTGCTGGCGCAGGCCTATGACGCACTGGGCCGCGGCGACGCCATCACCCGGCCGCTGGCCTTCCTCCGCCACGCGGACTGGGACATCGCCCGCGCCGCCTGGGCCGATTTCACACCGGCGCTGCAGGCCGATACCGCCGGCGCGGTCTACGGCTTTGCCGGGATGGTGCTGGCGTGGCTCGCCTGGGAGCTCATCAAGGCGCCACTGCGGCCGCTACTGTTCCGGCCCCGTCCCGGCCAGATCCGCGAGAGCCGACGCTGACTCAATCGCGTCCCACGGGCACGATCACGTCCTTGTCGCGCAATGCCTCGCCTTTGGCGGCGCGTTCGATGTTAGCCAGCACATGGCGGCCCATGTTGAGCAGATTGTCGGCGACACTGCCGCCGGCGTGGGGCGTGATCACCGCGGTCTCCAGCTCACGGATCGGATGCCCGGCAGGCAGCGGCTCCTCGGCGAAAACGTCGATGCCGGCGCCGGCGAGGGTGCCGTCGCGCAGCGCGGCGATCAGGTCTTCCTCCACCGCGATCTCCCCCCGCGCCACGTTGATCAGCACCGCGCGCGGCTTCATGCGCTTGAACACCTCGGCGGTGAACAGGCCGCGCGTCTCCTCGGTCAGCGGGCAGTGCAGGGTGATGACATCGGCCCGCGCGACGATGTCGTCGAAGCTGGCGTAGGTCAGGCCGAGCTCCGCCTCGGTCTCGGCGGGCAGGCGGGTGCGTTTGGTGTAGAGGATTTCGCAGTCGAAGCCACGCACCATGCGCGCGTAGGCCGCGCCGATATTGCCGACCCCGATAATGCCGATGGTCTTGCGCATCAGGCTGCTGGCCGTGACCCGCAGCTCGTTCTTCAGCCACTCGCCCCGGCGCATTGCCCGGTCCGCCAAGGTCACCTGGCGCAGCACGCTCAGCGTCAGCGACACCGCCATCTCCGCCACCGGCTCGGCGTTGACCCCATGGGTGACCGCAAGGCCGATGCCGGTGCGCTTGCAGGCGTCAACGTCGATCAGGTCGATGCCGATGCCCCAGCGGTGGATCATGCGCATCCGCTCCGCACCCTCGATCATGCGGGTGGTCACCGGGTTGCTCGACACCACCGCGTAGTCGGCGTCGAGCATCATCTCAGCGTGCTCATCCTCGTCGCGGGTCTTCGAGAACACCATTTCGAAGCCGTCGGGCACCAGCGCCTGGAGCTGTTCCTGCACGTCCGGGACGTGGGGTTCGAGATAGACGATACGCTGTGTCATGGCGGGGGCCTCCAGGTTGTTTGATTGCAGTCTAGTCCGGCGCGCCGCCGCGTGCCTCGATCGCGTCGCCCATGTCGCGGGCCAGGCGCAGGCTGCCGATAAGGAACGGCAGCAGCAGCGCCAGAACGCTGCGCTCCAGTCCCCGCGCGCGCTGCGCCTCGCGCACCCGCTCCAGCTCCGCGGTCAATAGCGGCACCAGCCGCACCGCCAGCGACAGCACCAGGGCCGCGCGCGCCGGGCTGAGCCCGAAGAGGCGCAGCGGCGCCAGCGCGCGTTCCAGGCAATCCATCATGTCGCTGAGCCGGGTCGTGAGCGTCACCAGGGTGGCCAGAAGCACCAGGATGGCGATGCGGAGCAGCACCACCGCGCCTGCCTCCCAGCCGTTCACCAGACCGTGGAACACGCCGATGGCGGCCAGCAGCACCAGGGCGGGACGCAACGCCCGCCAGGTCTGCGCCAGCGGCAGGCCGGCGGCCGCGAACAGCGCCAGCACCCCCAGGGCCGCGAGCGCGAGCGGTGCCGCGCCGCTGAGCCAGAACAGCCCGGCGGCGGCCGCCGGCAGCGCCGCCAGCTTCGCCGCCGCCGGCATCCGGTGCAGCAGCGAGGCGCCGGGGATGTAGAGCGCCATCATCGGTCCATCAGCTCCCGGTAGGCAGCGACCGCCGCGTCCGGCGCCGCGTCCGCGACCAGCCGGCCCCCGTCGAACACCAGGACCCGGTCGAAGTCCCCGATCATGTCCAGGTCGTGGGTCACCAGCACCAGCCGCTGGTTAAGTCCGTCCAAGAAGCCCGCCACCCGGCGCTTGTTGCGCAGGTCGAGCAGGGTCATCGGTTCGTCCAGCACCAGCCAGTCGGGCTCGGTAACCAGCACGCCGGCCAGCGCCAGCATCTGCTTCTCGCCGCCGCTCAGAAGGTGGGCGGCGCGCTGGCGCAGCGGCTCCAGCCCGGTGCGTGCGAGGATGGCGTCGACACGCCGCGCGCTCTCCGCCTTGCCGAGTTTCAGCGGCCGCAGGCCGAAGGCCACATCCTCCTCCACCGTCGGGCAGACGATCTGATGCTCCGGGTTCTGGAACAGGAAGCCGACCCGCCGGCGCACCGCCGCGCCGTCCTTATGCGTATCCAGCCCGTCGACGGAAACCCGGCCCGTGCTGGGCAGCACCAGACCGTTGAGCAGGCGCGCGAAGGTGCTCTTGCCCGAGCCGTTGGCGCCGATCACCGCGACCCGGCGATCGTCGATGCGCAGGTTGAGCCCGCTGAGCACGGCGGTTTCGCCATAGCGGCGCTGCACGTCATGGAGTTCGATCATGGCCGGCTTCGCGGGCGGGGAGGTGATTCGGACAGGCGGATGCACTACACAAGGCCCCCCTACATAGCAGCTTCCGCCCCCTTGGAGGGATGCCGCCCGTGCCCACCCGCGACCTTGTCCGGATCGCCCTGTTCGCCGCCATCGTCGCCGCGCTCGGCCTGCTGCCCGCGCTGGCGGTGCCGGTGCTGCCAGTGCCGGTCACGGCACAGACCCTCGGCGTCATGCTGGCCGGGTCGATCCTGGGCGCAAAGCGGGGCGCGGCGGCGCTGCTCGCCTTCCTGGCGCTGGTCGCCGTGGGCCTGCCGGTGCTGGCGGGCGGGCGCGGCGGGCTTGGCATCTTCGCCGGGCCGTCCGCCGGGTTCATCCTGTCCTGGCCGATCGCGGCGGCGACCGTCGGCTGGCTCACCGAGCGCTGGTGGCACAGCTACGACTACAAGCGCGCCCTGGCCGCCAACCTGATCGGCGGGATTGGCGTGGTCTACCTGTGCGGCATCCCGTGGCTGGCGGCGGTCGCCGACCTGAGCCTGTGGGCGGCGGCTGCCGGCGCCGCCGCGTTCGTGCCGGGCGATGTGGCCAAGGCGTTGATCGCGGCCGCCGCTGCGGTCGCCGTGCGGCGCAGCTTCCCGGTCATCGAGGATCCGGGTGAGCGTCGCTGACGGCCTTTGGGCGGGCGACCCCGCGGTCTGCATCGGGGAGACCCGCACCGCCGGCGACGCCCTGCGCGCCATGGCCGAGCCTATTGCCCGTTGCGTGGCGGCGCTGCCAAGCGAGGCGCCCGTGGTCCGGGTCCAAGCGGACAATCGGCTCGAGACCCTGGCCGCGCTCTACGGCATCTGGCGCGGCGGCGGGGTCGCAGCACTGGCCGATCCCGCCTGGCCCCCGGCGCTCGCGGACCGGGCGGGGGCTTTGCTGGGTTCCGGAACATGGGATGCCGGCGCCTTGCCCGTTGCTGAAGCCGCGCTGCCGCCCGTGGCTGGCGAGGCGCCCTTCCTGATCGGCTTTACCTCCGGCAGCACCGGCGCGCCGCGCGCCTGGCGGCGGTGTCACCGGTCCTGGACCGCGTTCTTCGGTCCCGCCCGTACTGCGTTCGATCTGGACGCGGACAGCCGGGTGCTGGCGCCGGGATCCCTGGCCACCACGCTGACGCTGTTTCCCATCGTGCTGGCGCTGGACAGCGGGGCGGAGGCGCGGCTCCTGCCGTACTTCGAAGCGGACGCCTGCCGCGCGGCGGCGAAGGACGCCACCCACCTGTTCGCGGTGCCAACCGTGCTGCACCGGCTTGCCGACGGACCGCCGCTGCCGGACCTGCGCCGGGTGGTGAGCGCCGGGGCGAAGCTCGATCCGGGGCTGCGCGCGCGCCTCGCGGCGACGTTCCCCAATGCGCGGGTGGTCGAGTATTACGGCGCATCCGAACTGGGCTTTGTCAGCATCGCCGGACCGGACGCGCCGCCCGACAGTGTCGGCCGCCCGTTTCCCGGCGTCGATGTGGCGGTTTCCGAGGACGGTGAAATCCGCATCCGCAGCGTTGGGGTGATCGACCGGCTGATCGGCGGCGATGGGGACAGCGGCTTCCGCACCGACCCGGACGGCTGGGCCACGGTGGGCGATATGGGCCGCCTCGACGAAGATGGTTTCCTTCATATCGACGGGCGCGCCGGGGAGATGATCCTGTCCGGCGGCATCAACGTCTATCCGGCGGAGGTGGAGGCGGCACTGCTCAGCATCGGCGGCGTCGCCGGGGCCGCCGTGTTCGGCCTGCCGGACCCGGAATGGGGCACGGCGGTCTGCGCCGCGCTGGTGTGGAATGGCGATGCGCCGCCGGACCGGACCGCGATCCGAGACGCCTGCGCCACTGTGCTGCCCCGCGCCAAATGTCCGCGCCGGCTGTTCCGCACCGCCTCCCTGCCGCTCACCGGATCGGGCAAGATCGCCCGGTCGGCCCTGCGCGACGGGGCGGACCGGCTGGAGGAAGTGACATGACCCGCGCGGTGATCGCGGCGGCGCGCCGCACCCCCATCGGCCGCATCGGCGGCGCGCTGGCGGCGCTGCCGGTGGAGGATCTGGCCGCGCCGCTGATCGGGGCGCTGCTGGCCGATGCGGGCCTCGATGGCGGCGATATCGACGACGTGATCCTCGGCAACGCGGCGGGCCCGGGCGGCAACCCAGCGCGGGTCGCGGCGCTCGCCGCCGGGCTGCCCCTGTCCGTGCCGGGCGTCACCGTCGATCGGCAATGCGGCTCTGGGCTGGAGGCGGTGGTGCAGGCGGCGCGGCTGGTGCAGGCCGGCGCGGGCGATGCCTACATCGCCGGCGGCGTCGAAAGCCCCAGCACCGCGCCGGTGCGCACTGCGCCGGATGGCACGCCTATGCCCCGCGCCCGCTTTTCCCCCGACAGCATCGGCGACCCGGAGATGGGGCAGGCGGCGGAAGCCGTGGCGCGGCATTACGGCATCAGCCGGGCGCGCCAGGACGCCTTCGCGCTGGCCAGTCATCAGAAGGCGGTGGCGGCCCAGGCCGCCGGCCGTTTCACCGCCGAGATCGTGCCTGTCGCCGGAATCGACGCGGACGAATGCCCGCGTGCGGACACCAGTCTCGATGCCCTCGCCAAGCTCCCCCCTGTGTTCGCTGCCGATGGCACGGTGACCGCGGGCAACGCCTGCCCGATCAATGATGGCGCGGCGGCGGTCCTGGTGCTGTCCGAGGACCGGTTCCGGGCCCTCGGCCTCGACGGCGGGCTCGCCTTCGAGGATGCGGCGGCGGCCGGGGTGGACCCGAACCTGCTCGGCATCGGGCCGGTGGCGGCGGCGCGGCGATTGTGCGCGCGGCGTCCGGACCTGGACCCGGCCCGCGCGGACCTGGTCGAGTTCAACGAGGCGTTCGCCGCTCAGGCGCTGGCCTGTCTGGATGAGCTGGCAGTGCCGCCGGACCGCACCAACGTGGGCGGTGGCGCGCTGGCGCTGGGTCATCCGTGGGGCGCGTCGGGGGCAGTACTGGTCTGCCGCCTGTTCAGCGAGATCGCCGGCGGCCACAGCCCCGGCGCAGGCAGCGGCCAGGCGCTGATCGGCATCGGCGGCGGCATCGGCATCGCCGCGGCGTTTACGCGGGTCTAGCCCGGGTTCGGCAGCACCAGCACCTTGCCGCCACGCTGCGCCTGCGCGGCGTGGGCGACGGCCTCGGCCACGTTCTCCAGGGAATAGGCGGCGGCGACGGGGGCGCGCAGGGTGCTGTTGGCAACCAGTTCGGCGAGGCTGGAAAACAGGTCTGCGCGCGCCGCCCGGTCCATGGCCTTGAGGGTTTTCTGCAGCCAGAAGCCGCGCAGGGTGACCCCGTTGAAGATCAGTGCGCGGGACGAGATCGCCGACGGCTCGCCCGATGCCGCGCCGTAATTCACCAGCAGCCCGCCGGGGCCGAGGCAATTGGCCATGCGCCGGGTCGCGTCCCCGGCGACGCCGTCGAGACCCAGGCGGATGTCCGCGCCGCCGGTCGCCGCCGCCAGCCGCTTGGGGAGGCCCGGCCCGTCGGCCAGCACCACGTCTGCATCGTCTATCGCCGCGATGTCGGAGTCGCGCCGGGTGAGGTCGATCATGCACAGGCCACGATGGCGCGCCAGCTGCCGGGCATAGGCAGCGAGCGCCGAGGTCGCGGCGTTCTGGATCACCCAGTCGCCGGGCGACAGGTCGGCCAGGTCGAGCATCAGCGCCGCCGTCGCCGGGTTGACCGCCAGCATCGCCAGCTGCTGCGGGTCGCCCTCGGGCAGCGGCAGCAGGTCGCCGCGGGGCAGGGCGTGGACTTCCTGCCACATGCCGGGTCCGGGCGGCAGCAGCACCAGCGTGCCGGCGTCGGGGCCGTCGAGGATGCGGCCCACGCCCTCGCTGCCGCCGATGGCGGGCAGGTCGGGCAGGGCACCGTAGCGGCCCTCGATGGTCAGCAGGTCAGACGGATTGACCGGCGAGGCCAGCACCGCGACCCTCACCGCGCCGGGGCTGGCTTCCGGGTCGGGGATATCGGCGGGGGCGAGGACCGCCGCCGGGTCGCCATGGGCGGCATAACGGGCGGCGCGCATGGCCTAGGGCCGGGCGCGGCCGAGCACCTGCATCAGCTCGGCAATCTTCTGGCGCTGTTCGTCGGCGTCGCCGCTCTGGATCGCGTGTTCGACGCACTGGCCAACATGGTCCTTAAGGACCTCGTCCTCGACCTTCTGCAGGGCGGCGCGGGCGGCCTGCACCTGGGTCACCACGTCGATGCAGTAGCGCCCGTCCTCGATCATCCGGGCGATGCCGCGCACCTGTCCCTCGACCCGCTTGAGCCGCGACAGGCAGGATTTGCTGGTTGCCTCTTGCATGACGATACCATACCCTCCCAGGGTATATTGAGCAAGGATTGATGATGCAGGACGCGTTTCCGCACAGGGAGTGCTGCCACGGCGACCACGGCGGCGGCGCGGACCGGCCGCCGCCGCCGGACGGGGTCTATTTCTGTCCCATGTGCCCGGGGCAGGAACAGGACGAGCCGGGCACCTGCGCTATGTGCGGCATGGCGCTGGAGTTCAGCGGCCTGACGGCGGAGGCGGCGCCGAACCCGGAACTGGAAGACATGGCCATGCGCTTCCAGGCGGCGGCGTCCCTGACCCTGCCGGTGTTCCTGCTGGCTATGGGGTCGCACATCCCCGGTGTGCCGATGGACCGCTTCATCCATCCGGGCCTGTCGGTCTGGCTGCAATTGCTGCTGTCCGCACCGGTGGTGCTGTGGGCGGGCCGGCCGTTCTTCGAGCGCGGCTGGCAGTCCCTGCGCAGCGGTAACCTCAACATGTTCACCCTGATCGCCATCGGCACGGCCGCCGCGTTCCTGCACGGGCTGGCCGCCACCGTCACGCCGGGCCTGTTCCCAGACAGTTTCCGCGCCCCCGACGGCACGGTGGCGGTCTATTTCGAGGCGGCGGCCGTGATCATCACCCTGGTGCTGCTGGGCCAGGTACTGGAATTGCGGGCACGCGAACGCACGTCCGGCGCGCTACGCGCCCTGCTCGACCTCGCGCCGCCGACCGCGCGACGGGTCGATGACGGCGGCGGCGAGGCCGACGTGGCGCTCGCCCAGGTCGCCGCTGGTGACCGGCTGCGGGTGCGCCCCGGCGAGAAGGTGCCGGTGGACGGCACCGTACTGGAGGGCGACAGCGCCATCGATGAATCCATGGTCACCGGCGAGTCCCTGCCGGTGTCCAAGGGGCCGGGCGATGCGGTGATCGGCGGCACGGTCAATGGCACCGGCGGATTCTTGATGCGCGCCGAGAAGGTCGGCGCCGATACCCTGCTGTCGCAGATCGTCGCCATGGTCGCCCAGGCGCAGCGCTCGCGCGCGCCGATCCAGGGGGTCGCCGACAAGGTGGCCGGTATCTTCGTGCCCGCCGTCATCGCGGTGGCAGTCGCGGCTTTCATCGCCTGGTCGCTGATCGGGCCGGAGCCGCGCTTCGCCTACGCGCTGGTCGCTGCCGTCTCGGTGCTGATCATCGCGTGCCCCTGCGCGCTCGGCTTGGCGACGCCGATGTCGATCATGGTCGGCACCGGGCGCGGCGCCCAACAGGGGGTGCTGGTGCGCGATGCCGAGGCGCTGGAGCGGCTGGAGAAGATCGACACCCTGATCATCGACAAGACCGGGACGCTTACCGAGGGCAAGCCGCGGGTCACAGACGTCGTAGCCGCCGATGGCGTCGATGCCGAGACCCTGCTGCGCCTCGCCGCGGCGGTGGAGCGGGGCAGCGAGCATCCCCTCGCTGCCGCGATCCTATCCGCCGCGACCGGACGGGACCTCGACATCCCCACGGCCAGCAATTTCACATCCGAGACCGGCGCCGGCGTGCGCGCCACTGTCGAGGGGGCAACGGTCACCGTCGGCAGTGCGGCGATGCTGGGGGCCGCCGGCGCGGATGCCGGCGCGCTGGCGGACCGGGCCGAAGTCCTGCGGGGCGAGGGCGCGACCGTGGTGTTCGTCGCCCGGGACGCCGGGACGCTGGGCCTGATCGCCATCGCCGACCCCTTGCGCGCCGGGGCGGCCGAGACGCTCGACGGTCTGCGCGCCGCCGGGCTCAGCATCGTGATGATGACCGGCGACAGCGCGACCACCGCGCAGGCCGTCGCCGGCCGCCTCGGCATCGCCGACCTGCACGCCGAGGTGCGGCCCGAGGACAAGCATGCGGAAGTGACGCGGCTGCGCGCCGCCGGGCGGGTCGTCGCCATGGCGGGGGACGGGGTCAACGACGCCCCCGCGCTGGCCGCCGCCGATGTGGGCATCGCCATGGGCACCGGCACCGATGTCGCCATGCAGAGCGCCGGGGTGACGCTGGTGAAGGGTGACCTGGGCGGCATCGTGCGCGCCATCGCGCTGAGCCGCGCGACCATGCGCAACATCCGCCAGAACCTGTTCTTCGCCTTCGTCTACAACGCGCTGGGCGTGCCAGTGGCCGCCGGCATCCTTTATCCGGCGGCAGGGCTGCTGCTCAACCCGATGATCGCCGCCGCCGCCATGAGCTTGAGTTCGGTCTCGGTGATCGGAAATGCACTGCGCCTGCGCCAGCCTGGGGATCGGGGATGAACAACCGGGGCTTCATCGTCGTGGTCGTTGCCGCCATCGCGCTGCTGCTTGGCGGGGCAGGCTATCTCGCCTTCTTCACCGGCGGGCCGTCGCACGACCACGGGCCTGCCGCTGCGCCCGCGGGGGGCGGTTCGGGCGGGGTCTCGCAGGCAGACCCCGACGACGCCGTGCTGGTGGCGCTGGGGCGCCGGGTCTATGCCCAGCAATGCGCCGTGTGCCATGGGGCCAACCTGGAGGGCCAGCCCAACTGGCGGGTGCGGCTGGCCGACGGCACCCTGCCCGCGCCGCCGCACGATCCGTCCGGCCATACCTGGCACCATGACGACAAGCTGCTGTTCGACTACACCAAGTTCGGGGGCCAGGCCCTGATCGGCAGTAACGGCAAGAGTGCCATGCCCGGCTTCGGCAGCGTGCTGAGCGATCGCGAGATCTGGGCGGTCATTGCCTTCATCAAGAGTAGCTGGCCGGCGGATATCCGCCGCATGCAGGCGCGGCACAACGCTGCCCGATAACGGAGAAGACCATGCGACTCACCCTCACAGCCGCACTCGCGGCGCTGGTGTTCGCCGGAGCGGCCACCGCGTCCGGCCCTTATGCCGGCTGGCAGGATCGGCCGATCAAGGCACTGTCGGCGCAACAGATGGAAGACCTGCGCGCCGGTCGCGGCATGTCGCTGGCGCTGGCTGCCGAGCTGAACGGCTATCCCGGTCCGCGTCATGTCCTCGACCTGGCCGAGGCGCTCGACCTGACACCGGCGCAGAAGGCCGAAACCGAGGCCCTGTTCACCGAGATGCAGGCCCGCGCCAGCGCGCTTGGCACTCAGGTGCTGGCGGCGGAGCAGCGCCTCGACCGGCTGTTCGCCGAGGGCACCGCCGACCCTGACGGCGTGCGCGCGCTGACCGCCGAGTTGGGCGCGCTGCAGGGCAGCCTGCGCTACACCCATCTGCACTACCATCTGCGCATGAAGGGGCTGCTGGATGCGTCCCAGGTTGCCGCCTACGACCGGCTGCGCGGCTATCACGGCGTGGCGCCGGGTGGCCACGGCAGCCACAGCGGACATAACGGTCATGGGGATGGCAGGCACGGGCATGGCGGGCACGGGCATGGCAGCCATTAGACGGCTGTGGCTGATCGCGGCGGTTGTGATGCTGCCCGCCGCCGGGGCGCTGGCTCACGCAGGCGCGACCGGCGTGGTGAAGGAGCGCATGGACCTGATGGTCGAAATGGCCGGCGCCATGAAGCGTACCCTGGGAGCCCTGCGCGCCGACGCGCCGCTCGATGGTGACGCCGTGACCAGGGATATCCGCCTGGTGGCCGATCACAGCCGCGACATGCTGCATCTGTTTCCCGCCGGTTCGGACGATCCGCCGTCGGAATCGAAACCCGCCGTCTGGCAGGAATGGGACGCCTTCCGCCAGCTTGCCGAGGACAGCGCCGGCAAGGCCGAAGCGCTGGTCCGCGCCGTCGAGTTCGGCGAACGGGATGCCGCCATGCGCCGCTTCGCCGACCTGGGGCGCAGCTGCGGCACCTGCCACAGCCGCTTCCGCGCGTCGGACAAGAAGGCGTTCTAGGCCGCTAGCTGATTTCCCAGCGCTGGGCGAAGCTGGTGCCACCGGTCGGGATGATGCCGGCGTCGGAATCCGCGTAGTCGGCATAGAACAGGCACGCCCCCTCGAAGGTAGGGGTGCGGACATTGCTGGCGTGGGTGTGGGTCACCACCAGATGTGCCAGGTGGGTCGGCAGGTTCTTCTCGAACACCTTGTGGGCGGCATAGACGCCGTGCTGGATCTTGGCGCCGATCTCGCTTTTGCGCGCCGGCTTCACCGGGCCGTTGGTGGGGGCCGCGTCAGGGTCGGGTTCGCACTCCACCACCTTGGAGACGTCGTGCAGCAGGCAGGCGGCGATCAGCATGTCCATGTCGCAGGGCGTGCCGTGCTGGGCCTGGGCGATCTCGGCCAGCGAGATGGCCATCTTGGTCACCCCCTGGATGTGGCCGAGCAGGCCACGACCGGCCTCCGAACCCAGATTCTTCGGGATCTCCGCGAAGTCGTCCCAATCGCACTGGGCGGCGATGTCGAGCCAGATGTCGATTACCCCCTGGCGCAGTGCCGCATCCTCGATGCGGTCCACCTCCGGAAACAGCGCGCGGATGCCTTCCGCGTCGATGGCGACGGCCATTATATCCTCCCCCTCCGATTTGGGGCCGGGCGCGGTTACTCCGCGGCGGCCCGGTTGAGCGTCTGCCACACCTTGTTGGGCGTGACCGGCATGTCGATGCTGCCGATGCCCTGCGGGCGCAGCGCGTCCAGCACGGCGTTGACGAAGGCGCTGGGCGCGCCGCAGCAGCCGCCCTCGCCGGCGCCCTTCACGCCCAGGTCGTTGTCCGGGTCGAGCACCTCGTTGAAGCCCGCGTCCATGTCGGGCAGGTCGTCGGCGCGCGGCATGCAGTAGTCCATGAACGAGCCGGTCAGCAGCTGGGCGCTCTCGGTGTCGTAGACCGCCTCTTCCAGCATTGCCTGGCCGAGGCCCTGGGCGACGCCGCCGTGGATCTGCCCGTGCACGATCATCGGATTGATGATGCGGCCGCAATCGTCCACCGCGGTGTAGCGCACCGGGCGCACGATGCCGGTCTCCGGGTCGATCTCGACCTCGCAGACATGGCAGCCGTTGGGGAAGTTCCACGCCGCCTCCCGCTCGTAGCGGCAGGTCTCGTCGAGGCCCGGTTCGATGTCGTCGGGCAGGCCCTCGCCGGAGATCGCCGCCTGGGCGACCTCGGCCAGCCCGATCGACGACTCGCCTGCCGTGTAGGTGCCTTCCTTGAACTGCACTGCCTGGGTTTCCTGCTGCATCAGATGGCCGGCGATGCGGCGGCCCTTCTCGATCACCAGGTCGCAGGCGCGCAGCACCGCCACGCCCCCCATCTGTGAGGTGCGCGAGCCGCCCGAGCCGTTGCCGTAGGGCACCAGGTCGGTGTCGCCCTGTACCAGCGAGACCTTCTCGAACGGCACGCCGAGCCGGTCGTTGACGATCTGCGCGAAGGTGGTCTCGTGGCCCTGGCCATAGGAGTGGGTGCCAGCGATCACCTTGACGCTGCCGTCGGCCTCGAAGCGCACCGCGGCTTCCTCGTTGGGCGGGCCGCCGGACGCCTCCATGAAGTAGCCGATGCCGATGCCGCGCAGCAGGCCCTTGGCCTCGCTCTCCGCGCGGCGCGCCGGGAAGCCGGCCCAGTCGGCGCGGGCCAGCGCCTGGTCCATGGTGTCGGCAAACGCGCCGCTGTTGATCAGGCAGCCGGCCTGGCTGGCGTAGGGCAGGGCCTCGGGCTTGATGAAGTTGAGGCGGCGGAAATCGTCCTGGCTCATGCCCATGGCGTGCGCCGCCGCGTCGATCAGCCGTTCCGTGACGTAGCAGGCCTCGGGCCGGCCCGCGCCCCGGTAGGAGTCGGTCGGCGTGGTGTTGGTGAAGACACAGCGCACCCGCTGGTACAGCGCCGGGACGTCATAGACCGTGCCGGCGACCCGGCCGCCCGCCCCGGTCGGCACCCGCGGGCCGTTATCGGATGCATAGGCGCCGAGGTTGGCCAGCGTATCGACCCGCATGCCGGTGATGCGGCCGTCCGCGTCGAGCGCCATCTCGGCATGGGTGATGTTGTCGCGGCCATGGGCGTCGACCACGAAGGACTCGCTGCGGTCGCCGCGCCAGCGCACCGGGCGGCTGAGCTGCTTCGCGCACCAGGCGACCAGCGGCAGTTCCGGGACCATCTTGGACCGGATGCCGAAGCCACCGCCGGTGGCCGGCGTCACCACGCGCAGCTTCTCTGGTTCCCAGTTCAGCACCAGCTTGCAGATGTTGTTGCGGATCTTGTGGGCGCCCTGGCTGGGGCAGGTCAGCGTCACCCGGTCGTCGTCCGGGTCGTAGCTGGCGAACGCGCCGCGCGGCTCCATCGGGCTGCCATAGACCCGGTTGTTGACCAGGTCGACGGACACCGTCTTGGCGGCGCTGGCGAAGGCCGCGTCGGTCTTCTCCTTGTCGCCGGATGCCCAGTCGAAGCAGACATTGCCCGGCCAGTCGGGCCAGATCACCGGCGCGCCGTCGACCGCCCGGCGCAGGTCGCCGTTGGCGGGCCGGTCGTCGTAATCGACCATCACCGCCTCGGCAGCATCGCGGGCCTGCACCTCGGTCTCGGCGACGATCATCGCAATCGGTTCCCCGACGAAGCGCACCGCGCCGTCGGCCAGCAGCGGCCGGGTGGGTGCGCGCAGCGGCTCGCCATGGCGGTCCTTCAGGGCGGCCAGCGTCTTCAGGTCGTTGAGCCCGGCCTCGCGCAGGTCGGCGATGGTGAACACCGCAATCACGCCCGGCATGTCACGCGCCGCCGACACATCGAGCTCGGTGATCACCGCATGCGACATTGGCGAGCGGTGGAAGGCGATGAACGCCTGGCCGTCGGCCGGGTGGTCGTCGGTATAGGGGGAATCGCCGGTGATCAGACGCAGGTCTTCCTTGCGCCGCACCGGCTGGCTGATTCCGAATTCGCCCATCGCTGCTGTCTCCCTCACACCGGGCCGTGCGCCGGCGGCGGCAAGCGCCGGGGCGGAGCGGTCCGGGTTTGTCTGGCGGGGCCGTGCCGGGTCGGCAGGCCGATCCTATGAAGCAAGTGTGCCGGGCCGCCGCGCCCGGTTCAAGCCGCCGGGTAGCGCGGCGCGTCGGTCGCCTGCTCCGGCGGCGCGAGATAGCGGAAGCTGCCCTGGCCTGACGCCAGGTCGCGGCCGCTGTCCGGATCGCGCACCGTGGCCTCGGCGTAGAAAATCCGGTCCTCGGCCCGCTGCAGCCGTCCGTCCGCCACCAGCCGGGTGCAATAGGCCGGGGCAAGGAAGCTGGTCGCCAGGCTGATCGTCACCAGCGGCCGCCGCCGACCGTCCACATAGTTGCCGGCATAGAGCGCGGCGATGTCGACCAGCCCCATCAGCACCCCGCCATGCACGAAGCCGCCACCGCCCAGATGCCGTGGCAGCACGTCCATCGTCAGCTGCGCCGCCCCGTAAGACCATTCGGTGATGCGGTAGCCCAGCGTGGTGTGGAAGGTGTCGTCGTCGGGTCCGTAGAAGGAGAATCCAGCCATCACGCCGGCAGGCTGGCGGGCGCGGCGGCCCCGGTCAAGGCCGCCGCCCGCGCCGCGCCGGTCTTGCGATATGGCGCAGTGCGCGCAAGGCTGCATGCTCGCGCGCCCGTTGATCCCCATTATCCGAGGAGGAAGCCCGCCATGCGCGTTGCCGTGCTCGGCGCCGGGGCCATCGGCCTCAGCTACGCGGCCTTGCTGGAAGACCGGGGCCATGACGTGGCTCTGCTGTCGCCGTCAGGCGCCAGCACGCGCGACCTCGCCACCGGCGCACCGCTGACCGCCAGCGGCCAGGTGACCGGCAGCTTCAGGCCGCGCATCGCCATCGACATGGTGGATGCGCTGGACGGTGCCGCGGCGGCCATCGTTGCGGTGCCGGGCAACGGCGCACGTGCGGTACTCGACGTGCTCGCCCCGTGCCTCGCTCCGGGCCAGGCGGTGATCATCAGTTCCCAGTCGTCCCTGTCGGCGCTCTACCTGTCGCGGGCGCTGGCGGCGCGGGGTCTCACCGTCCCCATCGCCGCCTGGTCGACCACCGCGGCCATGGGGCGGCGGCTGTCGCCGACCGCGGTCGACGTGGATACCATCCGCCCGCTGATCGATCGGGCGATCCTGCACGAGCTCCCCGACGGCGCGGGGGCAGCGGTCTGCGCCGCCCTGTTCGGCGACGTGTTCCGCGATGTGGACGGGCTGCTCGCCATCGCCTTCTCCAACCTCAACCCGCCGATCCACCTGGCCAATTCGCTGGCCAACTTCACCCGCATGGAAAAGGGCGAGGCCTGGGATAATTACGACGGGATTACCGCCGCTGTGGGCCGGATGATCGAGGCGCTGGATGCAGAGCGCCTCGCCGCCGCCGCGGCCTGGGGCCAGACCGTGCGCAGCGCCCGGGAGCATTACGAGCTCACCTTCGACTATGTGACGCCGGGCACGGTGGCGGAGATGGCGGCCCAGGTGCATGGGCGGCTGAACGGCCCGCCGGGTCCGAAGACGGTGGAGCACCGCTTCCTCACCGAGGATATCCCCTTCGGCCTTGCCCCGCTGATCCGGCTGGGCGGGATGCGGGACGTGGCGCTGCCCCTGCACGAAGCGGGCATCCGGGTCGCCTCGGCGCTGATGGGGCGCGACCTCACGGCGGGCAACGACCTGCTCGATGGCCTGCTCGACGGGGTCGATGCAGGCCGCCTTGCCGCCATGGCGCGGGACGGCTGGGCGGACTGAGCCGCGTCCCTTGCCGCTTGCGCCGGGCGCGCCGCGCCGCCACCTTTATGGGCAACAAACACGATCAGCTCAGACACGGGGGACGGCGCATGCGCTACCTGCACACCATGGTCCGCGTCCGCGACATCGACGAGTCGCTGGACTTCTACTGCAACAAGCTCGGCATGGTGGAGATCCGCCGCCGCGAGAGCGAACAGGGCCGCTTCACCCTGATCTTCCTGGCCGCGCCCGAGGACGAGGCGCGCGGCCGCGCCGAGCGCGCGCCGCTGCTGGAGCTCACCTACAACTGGGACCCGGAGGACTATCAGGGCGGCCGTAATTTCGGCCATCTCGCCTTCGTGGTCGACGACATCTACGGCCTGTGCCAGTCGCTGATGGACGCGGGCGTCACCATCAACCGGCCGCCGCGCGACGGGCACATGGCGTTCGTGCGCTCGCCAGACGGCATCTCCATCGAACTGCTGCAGAAGGGCGACTCGCTCGAACCCGCCGAGCCCTGGGCGTCGATGGAAAACACCGGCAGCTGGTAGCGCGGGAGCCGCCCGATGATCCGGCTGCTGCTCGCCGCCCTGCTGCTCGCCGCCGCGCCGGTCCTCGGCACCGCGCAGGCACAGGTCGCGCCACCCCATCCGGGGGAACCCGGGGGCGAACCGGTGGATGTGGAGCTGGCGCTCGGAATCGATGTCTCTGGCTCGGTGGACCCGGAAGAGGCGCGGCTGCAGCGCGAGGGCTATATCGCCGCCTTCCGCCACCCGCAGATCATCCAGGCGATCCAGTCGGGCATCCTCGGGCGCATCGCCGTGTCCTATTTCGAGTGGGCCGGCTTCGGCCATATGCGGGTGATCGCCGACTGGACCCTGATCCACGACGAAGCCAGCGCCAACGCGTTTGCCGACATACTCAGCGGCAACCCGCCCCAGCGCGCCTACCGCACGGCGATCTCGGACGCCATCGACTACGCCGCCGGCTCGTTCGACGGCAACGGCTTCGACGGCCAGCGCCGGGTCATCGACCTGTCCGGCGACGGGCCGAACAACCACGGCAACCTGGTGACCCAGGCGCGGGACCGGGCGGTGGCCCAGGGCATCACCATCAACGGCCTGCCCATCGTCAACGACCGGCCGAGCCCGTCGGGTCGGCTGCAGATCGCCAACCTCGACCTCTATTACCAGGACTGCGTGATCGGCGGGCCGAGGGCCTTCGTCGTCGTCGCCAACGACTTCATCGATTTTGCCCGCGCGGTGAAGCGCAAGCTGTTCCTGGAAATCGCCGGCCTGCAGCCGGCCGAACCGGTCCTCCCCACCCTGGTCCCGGCCCAGCTCCGCCAGCAGCCGCGCACGTCGCCGCCCTGCAACATCGGCGAAATGCGCCGCATGGAGTGGTGGGATAACTAGGGATTGGTCCGGGCTGCGGGAGTCGAACCCGCACGGGCTTTCGCCCAAGGGATTTTAAGTCCCTTGCGTCTACCAGTTCCGCCAAGCCCGGGTGCCGTGGCGTGGCCGCCAGTCTAGCAGAGGCGGGGCCGGGGTAATCGGTGCGGCGGGCAAGTCGCGGACATGGGTCAGCCGTCCGCGCTGTCGGTCTCGACGGGCTCGGCGCCCAGGCCCTGCATCAGGGTGCGGACCTCTTCGACGGCGGCGTCGATAGCGGCCTCGTCGGTGCCGCGCACGACGATGGAGCAGCCGTGGCCGCCGCGCCGGTAGAACGGGTAGCTGCCGATATCGAGCCCCGGATAGCGGCCCTGGATCTCCCCCAGGCCGCCGGCCAGCGCGCCCTCGCCGATGCCGGCGGTGAGCGTGCGGGCGCGCATCGGGGCGCCGCGCTCCAGCGTTGGCGCGATGCCCTCGAACATCGCCTGCATGATGCGCGGCACACCCGCCATCACATGCACATTCTCCAGCCGGAAACCCGGCGCGGCGCTGACCGGGTTGTCGATCAGGCTCGCGCCCACCGGGATCGTCGCCATGCGCAGGCGCGCGGCGTTGAGGTCGGATGGGTCGGCGTAATGGGCCAGCAGCCGGCGCTTCGCCTCCGCGTTCACCTCCAGCGGCTTGCCGAACGCCTTGCCGACACAGGCCGAAGTGATGTCGTCATGGGTCGGGCCGATGCCGCCGGTGGTGAAGACATAGTCGTAGCTGTCGGCCAGCTCGCGCACCGTGCGCACGATCATGTACTCGTCGTCGGGCACCACGCGCATCTCCATCAGCGGGATGCCCAGCTCTCCCAGCCGCGCCCCGAGGAAGGCGGCGTTGGCGTCCTGGGTGCGGCCGGACAGGATCTCATTGCCGATGATCAGCAGCGCGGCGGTGCGGCGGGTCGGTGTGTCCATGTAGGGCAGTTTAGCCGGGCTGGCCGGTCACAGAAAATCCCGCAGCATGGCGACCAGCGGTTCGTCCGCCGGCGGCATGGGATAGTCGCGCAATTCGCGTGGCAGCACCCATTTCAGCGCGCTGTGCTCCACCGCGCGCGGCGCGCCCTGCCACACCCGGCAGACATAGAGCGGCATCAGCAGGTGGAAGTCATCGTAGGTATGGCTGGCGAAGGTGAAGGGGGCGAGGCAGCTTTCCTCGGTGTCGATCTCGAGCTCCTCGCGCAGCTCGCGGATCAGCGCCGCCTCCGGCGTCTCCCCCGGATCGACCTTGCCGCCGGGAAACTCCCACAGCCCGGCCATCGCCTTGCCCTCGGGCCGGCGCGCGATCAGCACCCGGTCGTCCGGGTCGATCAGGGCGACCGCGGCGACCAGGACAACGGGCCTTGCGGCGCCGTCTCCGGCCTCAGCTGCGGTAGTCGGCATTGATGTCGATATAGGCGTGGGTCAGGTCGCAGGTCCACACGGTCGCCGCGCCGCGCCCCACGCCCACATCGACGGCGATGTCGATGGCCTCGCCCTTCATGTGGGCGGCCACCGGCGCCTCGTCATAGTCGGGCACCGCGAGTCCGCCACGCGCGATGGGGATGCCGCCGATGTCGATGGCGACGCGCCCGGCGTCGATCTTCTCCGCCGCCTTGCCGATGGCCATGGTGATGCGGCCCCAGTTGGCGTCCTCGCCGGCGATGGCGGTCTTGACCAGCGGCGAGTTGGCGATGGTCAGCCCGATGGCCCGCGCCGCCTGGCGCGAGACCGCGCCGCGCACCGTGACCGAGACGAATTTGGTCGCGCCCTCGCCATCGCGCACCACCTGATGCGCCAGGTCCATGAGCACCCTGCCCAGCGCCTCGCGGAAGCCGCGCAGCCGCGGATCGCCGGCCTGGGTCACCGGCTTGTGCCGCGGCCCCTTGCCGGTGGCGAACAGCAGCACCGTGTCGCTGGTCGAGGTGTCGCTGTCCACCGTGATGCTGTTGAAGCTGTCGTCGACGCCGCGCTTCAGGCAGCTCTGCAGCACCCGCGGCGGCAGGGCGGCGTCGGTGAAGACGAATGCCAGCATGGTGCCCATGTTGGGCGCGATCATGCCCGAGCCCTTGGCGATGCCGGTGATGGTCACCGTCTTGCCGTCGATCTCGGCGGTCGCCGACGCCCCCTTGGGAAAGGTGTCGGTGGTCATGATCGTCTCGGCCGCCGCCTTCCAGCCGCCCGGCTTCAGGGCGGCGCGCAGCTTCGGCAGATTGTTGGTGATGCGATCATCGGCGAGGAACTCGCCGATCACCCCGGTGGACGCCTGATAGACCTCGGCTGCCGGGACCTTCGCCGCCTTCGCCGTGGCCCTGGCGACCCGGGCGCAGGCGGCGTGGCCTTCCGCGCCGGTCGCCGCGTTGGCGTTGCCGGCGTTGACCACCAGGGCACGGGCCTTGCTGCGGGCGATGTTGGCCCGGCACCAGTCGACCGGGGCGGACGCCGTCTGGCTGCGGGTGAACACCCCGGCCACCGTGGTGCCGGCGGCCACCTCCGCATACAGCACGTCGCGCCGGCCCTTGTAGCGCACCGCGCAGGCGCGGGTGGCCAGCGTCACCCCCTTTACCGGGGGCAGCGTCGGAAACCGCTTTGGCGCGAGTGGCGAGACCTTGGTCTTCGGTGGCATGGCAACGTGCCTAGCGGGGCTGTGGCGCCTGCAGCAGCGCCGGGTCGAGCGGCTTGATGTCGACCTTGGCGGCGTTGCGCAGCTCGCCGATGATCGCGCCCACCGCCTGCTGCGACAGCTCGGCGCGCAACTGCTCGCGCACCGCGTCGAAGGGCGGCGGTTCGGCGGTGCGCCGGTCGGTGACCTGGATGATGTGCCAGCCGAACTGGGTCTTTACCGGCACCCGGGTGTACTCGCCGGTCTTGAGGCCGAAGGCGGCGGCCTCGAAGGCCGGCACCATCTGGCCGCGGGCGAAGAAGCCGAGATCGCCGTCCTGACGCGCCGACGGGCCAGTGGAATGCTCGCGCGCCATCTCGCCGAAGTTGGCGCCGCCGGACAGCCGCTCGACCATCTGGCGCGCCTCGGCCTCGGTCTTGAGCAGGATGTGGCTCGCCTTGATCTCCGACTGCGGCGGGTTCTCCTTGATGAACGCTTCGTAGCGCGCACGCAGGGCACTGTCGGTGACCGTCTGCTCGATGCGCCGGGTCAGCCAGACCTCCTGCATCAGCCGGCCGGCGATCTCGGTTAGCCGTTCGGCGACCTCCGGATCGTCGCCGAGGCCGTCCGCCTCCGCCTTGGCCAGCACCAGCCGGCCGTTGACTGCCTGCTCGATCAGCGGTTCCAGCAGCGCCGAGAGCGGCACGTTGTCATACGACTCCGGCAGGGTCGCGCGCAGCGCGAGGATTTCCTGCAGGCGGATTTCCTCGCCGTCCACGGTCGCCACCACCGGGTCGTCGGCGGCCGGGGTCTGGGCGGCGGCGGGAAGCGGGGCGGCGGCCAGGCCCAGCGCCACGGCGCCGGCGAGGATGCCGGTTCGGACGCCCGAAAGCGGGCCAAGAATGATGCGCGGCTGCATCGCGGTCTCCTGGTTCAAGGGGCCGGCCCACGCGTCGCGGGCCGGACAGGCCGGCCACAATGATGGAGAAGCGCGCCCACGGCAACCGGTTCGGCGCGGCTAACGGGGAGAGTATGGGGGGCCCGCGGTCACAGGCCCCCCATCTCGCGGCAGAACGGCGCTACACGAGCGCGTCCACGGAGACCTCGCCCACCTTTCCCAGGCCCCCGGAGGAGCGCCCGGACGCGGGTAGGCCCGCCGTAGCACCGTCCACCGAACCGGGTGAAACAAGCGGTGCCGCCAGGTCGAAACGTACCGAGCCGCGGTCGTCGGGCGACGCCGCGGGCCGGAAATCCGTCAGCAGCATGACCGACGCGAGGTCACGCAGCGGGTTGTCGTCGCCAAGTCCGTCGAGCAGCGCGGCGCGCTGCTTGTCCGCTGCCGGCGTGAGGTAAAGGCCGGCGTCCGCATCGAGCAGGTCCACCACATCGCCACCGAGGCCGAGGCCGAGGCCGCCGACCGCCGCGCCGACGGTGCGGGTGGCTTCGAGCGAAACCTCGGTCACCGACAGGGTGAGCGTGCCGTCCCTGCCGTCGACATCGATCTCAACGGAACGGTAAAGCAGCGAGACGCTCTCGCGCGTCGCGCTGCTTTCACGGTCCGAGGTCAGCTCGGTGAAGCGGGCATCGAAGGTTTGCGGCGGCGATACCGATTGCAGCATCGCCTGGGCCGCCTTCTCGGCAAGCGCCTGGGCCTGGGATGCCGAGTAGCCCATCATGGTGAACAGGGCGGTCAGGTCCGTCTCGATACGGGCGCGGGCCTTGGCCATCGCGGCGTCGAAGGCCTGGGTCGTGCCGGTCTCGGCCGCCGCCACGGTGCCGGCGGTGATTTCCGTAAAGGCAACACTTGCTTTGCGGGTCAGATTCACGACCACTGGCGCGGAGTCATCCGGCTGCTTGTCAACCGGCGCCTTCTGCGTGCGCTCGACCGCAGGAACCCTGGGATTGAGGGTGCCGGTGCCGGTGCCGCGTACAGGCGCCGGCAGCAAACCGCCGGGCCGTTGCGCAAGATCAACAATGGAGCCGTCCATAACGACCTCCTCCTGAGCGGCAGGTCTGGCTTCCGATCCCGGCGTGACGGCCGTCTTCCTGAACGGCGGTCGGTGAGGCGCGGGTTCGCTTGGCCAAAGTCTGCCGAAAGCTACTTGCTTTCCGGGGCTACTTGCCCCATGGGCGGTACGGTGGCACGGGTCGTCAAAATTGTAAAGCCCAAAGATTCGCGCGCCTGCGGGGCCGCCGCCGCCCGCCCGCGCCGTTGACACTGCCCGAAGCCGCCTCTATCTGTCCCTGACGGGCCGGCCTCGGCGCCGGCTTCCAGCAACCACATCGGTGTCCTGCCGTGACGTTTATCGATGCCCTCGCGCGCCGCCTGTTTGGTGACGCCAACGAACGCTACCTCGGTCAGCTCGCGCCGATCGTGAAGGCCGTCAACGACGCCGAGGCGGAAGTCGAGGCGCTGTCCGACGAGGCGCTGCGTGGCCGCACCGACTGGCTGCGCGGCCGGCTGGAGGAAGGCGAGAGCCTCGATGACATTCTCGTCGACGCGTTCGCCACGGTGCGAGAGGCCGCACGCCGCACCCTCGGCCAGCGCCACTTCGACGTCCAGCTGATGGGCGGCGTGGTGCTGCATCGGGGCATGATCGCCGAGATGAAGACCGGTGAAGGCAAGACCCTCGTCGCGACGCTGCCGGTCTATCTCAACGCGCTGCGCGGCGAGGGCGTGCACGTCGTCACGGTCAACGACTACCTGGCCCGCCGCGATGCCGACTGGATGGGACAGATCTATAAGTTCCTCGGTCTCACCGTCGGCTGCATCGTCAACGACATGGACGATGGCGCGCGCCGCGCCGCCTATGCCGCGGACGTGACCTACGGCACCAACAACGAGTTCGGCTTCGACTACCTGCGCGACAACATGAAGTTCACGCTGGAGGACATGGTCCAGCGCGAGTTCAACTTCGCCATCGTCGACGAGGTCGACTCCATCCTGATCGACGAGGCGCGCACGCCGCTGATTATTTCCGGCCCCGCCGAGGACAGCTCCGATTCTTATCGCTTGGTCAACCAGGTGATCCCGCGCCTCGGCGAAGAGCACTTCGAGAAGGACGAGAAGCAGCGCTCGGTGACGCTCACCGAGGCGGGCCAGGAGCGCGCCGAGGAAGTCCTGCGCGATCTTGGCGCGCTCGAGGGCGACCACGGCCTCTACGATCTGTCCAACGTGTCGCTGGTGCATCACGTCAACCAGGCACTGCGCGCCCACACCCTTTTCGAGCGCGACCGTGACTACATCGTCAAGGACGGCAAAGTCGTCATCATTGATGAGTTCACCGGCCGCATGATGGAAGGGCGCCGCTATTCGGAGGGCCTGCACCAGGCCATCGAGGCGAAGGAAGGGGTCGACGTCCAGACCGAGAACCAGACCCTGGCCTCAATCACCTTCCAGAACTATTTCCGGCTCTATCCGAAGCTTGCCGGCATGACCGGCACCGCGATGACCGAGTCCGAGGAGTTCCAGCAGATCTATGGCCTCGAGGCCATCGAGATGCCGACCAACGAGCAGATCGCGCGCGACGATACCGACGACGAAGTCTACCGCTCGCTCAAGGAGAAGACCGACGCAGTGCTGGCGCAGATCGAGGAATGCCGCGCGCGCAAGCAGCCGATCCTGGTCGGCACCGTCAGCATCGAGAAGTCGGAGGAGCTTTCCGCCCTGCTCAAGGAGCGCAAGATTCCGCACAACGTGCTGAACGCGCGCTACCACCAGCAGGAAGCCCAGATCATTGCCCAGGCTGGCCGGCCAGGCGCCGTGACCATCGCCACCAACATGGCGGGCCGCGGCACCGACATTCAGCTCGGCGGCAACTTCGACATGCGCGTGGTCGAGGAGGTCGAGCCGATCCCCGGCGAGGCCGAGCGCGACCGCCGCCGCGACGCCATCCGCGCCGAGATCGACACCGCCCAGGCCGAAGTGGTCGAGGCTGGCGGGCTCTATGTCATCGGCACCGAACGCCATGAGAGCCGCCGCATCGACAACCAGCTGCGTGGCCGCTCAGGCCGCCAGGGCGACCCCGGCGCGTCGAAGTTCTTCCTGTCGCTGGAAGATGACCTGATGCGCATCTTCGGTTCTGACCGGCTCGACGGCATGCTGCAGCGCCTCGGCCTGGAGGAAGGCGAGGCGATCACCCATCCGTGGATCAACAAGGCGCTGGAGAAGGCGCAGAAGAAGGTCGAGGCGCGCAACTTCGACATCCGCAAGAACCTGCTCAAGTTCGATGACGTGATGAACGAGCAGCGCAAGGTGATCTACGAGCAGCGCAAGGACCTGATGCGCGCCAAGGACGTTCAGGACGACATTGTCGACATGCGCCGCGAGGTGATCGAGGACCTGATCGCGCGCTGCATCCCCGAGAAGGCCTACGCCGAACAGTGGGAGGTCGACTCCCTGCATGAGGAGTGCATGCGGCTATTCGCGTTGGACCTGCCGGTGCACGACTGGGCGAAGGAAGAGGGCATCGCGGATCAGGAAATCCGCGAGCGCATCACCGAGGCCGTCGACCGCAAGATGGCCGAGAAAAGCGCCAATGTTGGACCCGACACCATGCGTGCGGTCGAGAAGGGGCTGCTGCTGCAGCTACTCGACCAGTCGTGGAAGGAGCATCTGCTGGCCCTTGACCATCTGCGCCAGGGCATCGGCCTGCGCGCCTACGGCCAGCGCGACCCGCTCAACGAGTACAAGTACGAGGCCTTCAACCTGTTCGAGTCGATGATGGCCGAACTGCGCGAGCGGGTTACCGGCTTCCTGAGCCATGTGGAGCTTGAGATCTCGCCCGAAGAGGCGGAGATGCTGGCCCACGCGCGGCCGCGCCGCACCACCGAGACCCGCACCGACCCGGCGCTTCAGGGCGAGGCCAGCGAGGCGGAGATGGCCGCGGCGGCTGCAATGGCCGAAGAGGGCGCCGTGCCGCCGGGCTTCATCCATTATGCGCCCACCGACAAGTATCTGGACCCCAATGACCAGTCGACCTGGGGCAAGGTGCCGCGCAATGCCCCGTGCCCCTGCGGGTCGGGAAAGAAGTACAAGCACTGCCACGGCCGCTTCTAGCGGCGCCGGTCCCCGACTTATCAGGACGTCCGCGCCCGAAAGTTAAAGCCCGCGCCACTCGGGTAAGTGACGCGGGCTGGGGAGAGGGTGCTGTATGCTTCGGGTGGTACCGAAGTGCGACCGGTTGTGCGCCGGACGCACAGGCATAACACCATGCCGGGCCCGCGAACTCTGTGACCGGCGTCACAGGGTGGCGAAAAATCTCAAAAAAATTCGCGAAAAAGTTATAACGCCTTTGATATCAAGCGGTTGAGTCAGGCGGTGGCCTGTCCCATGGCGAGATATTTCTCTTCCCGGCGCTGCCGCAGGGCCCCACCCTCGACGCTGGTCAGCGCGCCCAGGGCGTCGGCGACCGCGTCGGCGACCCGGGTGATGGCCAGCGCCGGGTCCCGGTGGGCACCGCCGAGCGGCTCCTCGATCACCGCGTCGATCACCTTCTGCTCCGCCAGGTCCTGGGCGGTGAGCTTGAGCGCCTCCGCCGCTTGTTGGGCATGGGCGGCGTCGCGCCACAGGATCGAGGCGCAGCCCTCCGGCGAGATCACCGAATAGACCGCATGTTCCAGCATCAGCACCCGGTCGGCGGCCGCGATAGCGACCGCGCCGCCGGAGCCGCCCTCGCCGATCACCGTGGCGACCAACGGCACGCGGACATCGAGGCAGGTCTCGATGGAGCGCGCAATCGCCTCCGCCTGGCCGCGCTGTTCCGCATCGACGCCCGGATAGGCGCCCGACGTGTCGATGAAGCTGACCACCGGCAGGCCAAAGCGCTCGGCCAGCCGCATCAGCCGCTGCGCCTTGCGGTAGCCTTCGGGCCGGGCCATGCCGAAATTGTGGTGCAGCCGTGATTCGGTATCGGAGCCCTTCTCCTGGCCAATCACGACACAGGCGTAGCCGCGCACCCGGCCAAGCCCGCCGATCACCGCCGCGTCTTCACCGAAGCGGCGGTCACCGGCCAGCGGCGTGAAGTCCTCGACCATCCCCGCCAGGTAGTCAGTGAACTGGGGCCGCTCGGGGTGTCGCGCGACCTGCGTCTTCTGCCACGGCGTCAGCTTGGCGTATGTCTGGGTCAGCAGCCGCTCGACCTTGGCCTGCAGCTTTGTGACCTCTTCGGCGATATCGACGCCGGGGCCGTCCTGCAGGTGGCGCAGTTCCTTGATCTTGCCTTCCAGTTCGGCGATCGGTTTTTCGAAGTCGAGGAAATGCTGCATTGGAATCCTGTACCCGCCGGGAGCGGCGTTGGCGGACCTTGCCGCGCCCGCGCGCCCTTTGCAACCGTCAGCCGCCGCCCTCGCCGCCGCCAAGCCCCGTCGCCAGCGGGTGATGCTGCTCGACCAGCCGGCGCAGCCGGGCCTCCAGCACATGGGTGTAGATCTGGGTGGTGGCGATGTCGGCATGGCCGAGCATCTGCTGCACACTGCGCAGGTCCGCGCCGTTGGCCAGCAGATGGGTGGCGAACGAATGCCGCAGCACGTGCGGCGAGACCCGCGCCGGATCGATCCCGGCCTCAATCGCCAGCTCGTTGAGCAACTGACCGAAACGCCGCCGGGTGAGGTGGCCGCTGCGCCCGCGCGACGGGAACAGCCAGGGCGCGCCATCGTTGCCGCGCACCGCAACCCATTCGGCGATGGCGTCGCGGGCCGCATCGGTCAGTGGCACCATGCGCTCTTTGCCGCCCTTGCCGCGCACCATCAGGAAGGCCGGGTCGCGGGCGACTGCCGCCAGCGGCAGGCCGACCAACTCAGAGACCCGCAGGCCGGCCGCGTAAAGCACTTCCAGCAGGCATACCAGGCGCGCGCCCTCAGCCCCGCGCCGGGCACGGGCGACGGCAAGCAGGCCGTCGACTTCCGCTTCGCTGAGATATTTTGGCAGCGGGCGGCCCAGGCGCGGCGTCTCGATCAGCCGTGTGGGATCGTCCTCGCGCAGTCCCTCGGCCTGCAGGAAGCGGAAGAACTGGCGCAGCGCCGACAGCCGCCGCGCCATGGTGCGCGGCGCCATGCCATCACGGCCGAGCGCCGCCATGAAATCGCGCACCAGCCGGTCATCCGCCTGGGCCCCGTCCGCGCCGCGCGCTCCGGCGAAGGCGGCGAAGCCATCCAGGTCACGGCGATAGGCAGCGACCGTATTGGCCGCCGCGCCGCGTTCCGCCAGTAGCATCTCCAGGAAGGCGTCGATATGCCGGTCCACGGCCATGGCCTAGAGCCCGCCCCCGAGCGCGGCCTCCAGCGCCGCTGCGGCTGCCTCGTCTGCCAGGCCAATGGCCGACAGGGCGGCAAGCCCGCGCGCAAAGGCCATCGGTGGCGGGGTTTCGCCGCCGGCCAGCAGCAGGGCCAGCAACACCGTCTCGCCGACATGGCCCTTATCGCGCGCCAGGGCGACACGGTGCCAGGCCGCGACGGGCATCGCCGCGGGCGCTGCCTGCGCTGTCAATGGGGCCGCGCGCCAAAGGTCTGCCGGTTCCGCCCTGCCCAAAGCGTCGAGCAGGGCGAACAGCCCGGCCACTGCCGACGCATCTTGCTTCGCCGCGGCCCAGGCGCGGGCCGCGGCGGTGGCCGGCGGTGCAGTCGGATCGGCGAGCTGCCGCGCCAACATCAGCCCGGGCCGGTCCGCCGGGCGGTCCGCTTCCGGTGGATCGGCGATGGCGATCCAGTCGTCGGCGCCCGGCAGGTCGCCGTTGAGCAGCGCCAGGCGCGCCGCCGCCGGCGCGAACCACGACAGTTCGGGTGCTGGCGTCATGTCGCTGGCCAGCGGCGCCAGCAGCCGCGCCACGACCGGCAGGTCGCCGCTGCCGTCCGCCTGCCGCATCGCCGTCAGCATCGCTTCGGCCCGAGCGGCCTTCACCGTCTGGCTCTCGGCGGCACGGTAGAGCAACGCCAGCGCCTCGGCGGGCGGCAGTTCGGCGGCGCGGCTGATCGGGCGCGCCAGATCGTCTTCGGTCAACGGATAGGTGGCAAACAGGCTGGCCAGCGCGTCGCTATCGAGAGCGCCCATGGCAGCCGCCCGCATGCCCGCGGCGAGGCGGTCCGCCGGCGCCCCCGGCCCGCTGGTGGCCAGGCTGGCAAGCACCGCCGGGGCGGCGATTTCCAGCACTGTGGCCGGCGGCGCAGCGCCCGCGGTGCGCATCGCCGCCAGGTGCAGCGGCGTCAGGCTGGCCGGTGTGACGGCCTCGTCCACGGCCACGGGCGCGGCAGCCGGGTCGCCGATGCGGCCGATCAGCGCCGCGAAATACGGATCCGTCAGTCCTTCGTCGCGCAGCAGAGTGAGGCCAAAGGCAGATGCCGCCGTCTGTCCCGACCGCGCCTGGCACAGGATGGCGGCGCGGCGCAGCGGCGGGGTGGGATGGCGTTCCAGCTCCTGGCTGGTCAGGGCGCAAGCGTCGTCCAGTGTGTTCGCCAGCAGCATCAGGTCGATGCGCAGGGCGATCAGCGCCGCATCCATGCGGCCCTGGGGTACCGTATCGAGAAGCCGCCGCGCGTCGTCCACCGCGCCCATGGCCATCAGCGCATCGAGCCGCAGTTGCAGCAGGCCAGGTGCGTCGGGCGCGCCGTTGGGACCGGCGGCCGGGGCCGGGGCGGCGGTCAGCAGCAGTCGCTGTGCAATGCCGCGCAGGGCCGCGTTGCGGTAGCGTCCCGGCATGTCCGCCAGCAGGGCGCGGACCTGGGCGCGGTCGACGCCGTCCCACAGGTCGGGGCCGAAGCCGCCGGCATCGGCACTGAGCACGCCCAGTGAATCCGGGTCGACCGCGCCCAGCGCGTCGCTAGCAACCGGGAGCGGCAGCAGCCCGTTACCCGCCGGGGCGGCGGTTTCCGGTGCTGGCTCGGGGTTGGGTTCGGGGGCCGGCGTTGCGCGTTGCGGGATCAGCCGCCGCGGGACCAGGCGCTGTGGCGCGGCTTGGGGTGCCGGCGCCGGGGCCGCTTCCGCAGGCGCGGCGGGCGCCGGGGGGGCGGCCGGCTCCAGCGGCTCCAGCGGCACTGGCGCGACCGGCTGCAGGCCCGCCGCCGGCGCCTGGGCGCTGGCCGCCGGGGCCGCGAGCAGCCACAGCAGCGCCGCCGCCGCGGCCCGGCTAGCGCGGGAAGCGGTCATCCGGAATCGCCGTCTCGATGGTGCGGGTGGGGGCCGGGATGTCCCAAGACGCCAGCATGACGCCGCCGCCCAGCACGGCCAGCGCAACGACGATCAAAACCAGTCGGACGATACCGTTCATGCCCCTTGCCCGTTCTCCCCTGTGCGCCGCTGTGAATTCCCGGTCCCGGCCGGACCGCGCGGCATCGCCGGCGAGGCTGCGACACTGGCGGGAAATTGTGGTAGCTTTCGGGCGTTTTCCAGGGTCGGCAGTCTATCGGGCCGGCCCTGTCCTTTCAACGCCAGGCACGCCCGGCAGGGCCGCGCGGCCCGAGCCGCCGACGTGACAGCATCCGTGCAAAGAAGCATCGTTCTGGTGGGTTTGATGGGCGCCGGGAAATCCAGCATGGGCCGGCGGCTCGCCGCTGCCCTGGGCCTGCCCTTCTTGGATGCGGACACCGAAATCGAGCGCGCCGCGGGGTGTGCGATCCCCGAGATCTTTGAGCGCTTCGGCGAACCGGCGTTCCGGGACGGTGAGCGCGGCGTGATACGCCGGCTGCTCGACGGGCCGGCCTGCGTGCTGGCAACCGGCGGCGGCGCCTTCATGGACCCGGAGACTCGGGCGCGCATCGCGGAGCACGGCGTCTCGGTCTGGCTGCGCGCCGACCTCGACGTGCTGGTCAAGCGCACGGCCGGGCGCGACGACCGGCCGCTGCTCAACACCGATGATCCGCGCGCGGTGCTGCGGCGTCTCATGGATGAGCGCTACCCTGTCTATGCCGAGGCCGACATCACCGTCGACACCGGCGACGAACCGCCCGAAGCAGTGCTGCAACGGCTGCTCGACGCGCTCGAAGACCACGGCGGCGCGGCGGGCAAGGAGGAGAAGGCATGAGCGAAGACGGTATGCTGCGCGTCGCCCTGGGCGAACGCAGCTACGATATCGCCGTCGGCGAGGGTCTGATTGGCCGCGCCGGTGCGCTGATGCGCCCGGTCCTGCGCCAGGACCGGGTCTATGTGGTGGCCGACGACAACCTCGCTGCCACTCACCTGCCGGCGCTGGAGGCGGGCCTGCGTGCCGGTGGCGTCGAGCCGGTCACGTTCACGGTACCGGCGGGCGAGGCGAGCAAGGACGTCGCCACCTTCGCGGAGCTGGTTGATCGGCTGCTCGGCGCCGGGGTGGACCGTAACGCCACCGTCGTCGCCTTCGGCGGCGGGGTTGTCGGCGACCTCGCCGGGTTCGCCGCCGCCGCCACCCTGCGCGGTCTTGACTACATCCAGGTGCCGACCAGCTTGCTGGCCCAGGTCGACAGTTCGGTCGGCGGCAAGACCGGCATCAACAGCCGCCACGGCAAGAACCTGATCGGCGCCTTCCACCAGCCGCGCCTGGTGCTGGCCGACATCGCCGTGCTCGACAGTCTGCCGCCGCGCGAGCTGCGCGCCGGCTATGCCGAGGTGGTAAAGTACGGCCTGCTCGGCGACGCGGACTTCTTCGCCTGGCTGGAGGACAACGGCGCGGCGCTGCTCGCCGGTGACCGGGCCGCGCGCCGCCATGCGGTGCTGGAAAGCTGCGCCGCCAAGGCGCGCATCGTCGCCGAGGACGAGACCGAATCGAGTGGCCGGCGTGCCCTGCTCAACCTCGGTCACACTTTTGGCCACGCGCTGGAGGCCGAGGCCGGCTACGACGGCACCCTGCTGCACGGCGAGGCGGTGGCCATCGGCATGGTGATGGCCTTCGATTTCTCGGTGCAGCTCGGCTTGTGCCCGGCGGACGATGCGGCGCGGACACGACGCCACATCGCCGAGGCCGGGCTGCCGGTATCGGCTGCCGCGGTGTCCGGCCTGGCCGCCGACCCGGACACCCTGATCGGCCATATGCGCCACGACAAGAAGGCGCGCGACGGCCGCCTCGCCTTCGTGCTGGCACGCGCGCTGGGCGACGCCTATCTCGACACCGGGGTCGACGAGGCGGCGCTGCGCGATTTCCTGGCCGCGGCCGCCTGATTCCTTGACCCTTTCCCTTCAACCGACCGCCAACGCGGATACACCGCCATGTTGATGACCCTTACCGCCATCGCCGTCCTGATCCTGCTGTCAGGCTTCTTCTCTGGCTCGGAGACGGCGCTCACCGCGGCCTCCGAGCCGGTGATGCACCAACGCGAACGCCAGGGCGACCGCCGCGCCGGGCTGGTGCTGCGGCTGCACGAAAAGCGCTCCCAGCTGATCGGTGCAATCCTCACGGGCAACAACCTGGTCAACATCCTCGCCTCGGCGATGGCCACGGGCCTCGCGATCCAGCTGTTCGGCGAGATCGGCGTGTTCTACGCCACCGCGGTGATGACCGTGATCGTGGTGCTGTTCGCGGAGGTGCTGCCCAAGGTCGTCGCCCTGCACAACGCCAACAGCGTCTCGCTGCTGGTGGCGCCGGCAATCAACGTGATCGTCAAGCTGCTGTCGCCGGTGAACAGGGCGATGGAGGCGGTCCTCAATGGTGTGCTGTGGATTTTCGGCGCGAAAATGACCGACGGCGACCGCGATGCGCTGGCCGAGGAACATCTGCGCGGCGCCATCGACCTGCATGGCGAGGACGAAGCCAGCGAGGGTGACGAGCGCGCGATGCTGCACTCCATCCTCGACCTGGCCGATGTGGAGGTGGGCGAGATCATGATCCACCGCCGCAGCATGGTGACCATCGACGCCGACCTGCCGCCGGAGACCATCGTCGACCTGGTGCTGGAAAGCCCCTACACCCGCCTGCCGGTGTGGCAGGGCGACCCGGACAATGTCATCGGCGTGCTCCATGCCAAGGCACTCTTGCGCGAGGTGCGGCGCCTCGGCGACGACCTCACCGAGCTGTCGATCGCTGAGCTCGCGTCCAAGCCCTGGTTTATCCCCGACGCCACCACCTTGTCCGACCAGCTTCAGGCGTTCCGCTCGCGCCATGAGCATTTCGCCCTGGTGGTCGATGAGTATGGCAGCCTGATGGGCATTGTGACGCTCGAGGACATCCTCGAGGAGATCGTCGGCGACATTTCCGATGAGCATGACATCTCGGTCGCTGGTGTGCGCCCGGTAGGCCGGCACACCTACGTCATCGACGGCAGCGTCACCATCCGAGACCTCAATCGCCAGTTCGACTGGCAATTGCCCGACGAGGAGGCGTCCACCATCGCCGGGCTGGTGCTCTACGAGGCGCGGCGCATCCCTGAGCTGCACCAGGTGTTCCGCTTCCACGGTCTCCGCTTCGAGGTGCTGCGCAAGCGGCGCAACCAAATCACTGCCCTACGCGTTACCGCCGCGCCCCAGGGTGCCGCTGAACCCGAACAGGAGGCCTGAGCCCACCATGCCGCTGAGCACGTCGGCTGCCCGCGAGCAGCTCCATACCCGCCAGGTCGAATGCCGCGGCTTCCGCCGCGAAGACGGCCTGTTCGATATCGAGGGCCGGATTACCGACACCAAGAGCTATTCCTTCGAGAACCACGACCGCGGCACGGTGCCGGCTGGCGAGCCAGTGCACGACATGTGGATCCGCCTGACCATCGACGAGGAGATGACCATCGAGGCGGTGGAGGCGGTAACCGACTACGGCCCCTACCGGATCTGCCCGGACGTCACGCCGAACTTCCAGCGTCTCGTCGGCCTGCGCATCGGGCCGGGCTTTCACAAGCGCGCGTTGGCCGCGGTCGGCGGCGTGCATGGCTGTACCCACATCGTCGACCTGCTGCGCCCGGTGGCGACCACCGCCTTCCAGACCATGGGCCCGGTGCGCCGCAAGCGCGCCGAGACGGCCGGCGACACGGGCAAGCCGCCGCCGCTGCTCAACACCTGCTACGCGTTTCGCAGCGACAGCCCGGTGGTGGAGCGGCGCTGGCCGGATTTCTTCACGGGGGATGCGGCAGACGACGCCGCGAAGGCCGGTGACTAGCCGGTGAGTACCGGCCCGTCGCCGTTGGCTTCCTCGGCGAGCGCGCCATGGCCCGCGCGACGGTGGCCCGCCCCGGTGGCCGCGACCCGGAAATAGGCCAGCGCGAAGACCCGCATCGCGGCGGTCAGGCTGGCGCCCCGGCGCTGGCCGTTGACCATGGTCGCCAGCTCGTGGATCGACAGGTTCTCGCGCATGCAGATTTCGTCGACTGCGTCCCACATGGGCCGCTCCAGCCGCAGGCTGGTGCGCTTCTCGCCGATGGTCACATTGCGCGTGTAATAAAGCTCCTGCATGACGCTGCAGTCCTACAACCTTGATTTTGTTATCTTTCGGCCCGATCCATGATGCTCACAACTTTGTGAGCTTACAACCATAAATCGCCGCAGTTCCGGGGCCGCTTGCGACATAGGTGTATATGTCGCCCTAAGATGCCATGGCCGCCTCTTCCGGGGTCAGGGTAGCGAGCGAGAGTGCGTGCAGCCCACCGGCGAATTCTGCATCCAGCGCGGCATAGACGGCGCGCTGCCGCGCCACCCGTGACTGACCGGCGAACGCCGCGGAAACCAGCCGCACCCGGTAATGGGTCTCGCCGCCCGGGGCGGCGCCGGCATGGCCTTCATGAAGCTTGGATTCGTCGACGATCTCGATCTCTGTCGGGTCGAGCGCGGCCGACAGGGCCGCGTGGATGCGCTGTTCTCTGCTCATGGCTCGGTCAGGATCCGGCGTGCGGGGCGTCAGTTGTCTTGATCGCGGCGCCTCTGGGCCCATCTCCACCTACAGGCGCCACCAATTCCCATCATAGGCCGATAGACGCCAGCTTGTCAGCGGAATCCCGCAGACGCCATAGTGATGCCATGCCCAGAGCCAACCCGCGCGATAAATACTTCGAGACGCCGCGCCCCGCCGCCAAGGCGGCGGGGCGGACGTGCGACGTGCCGGGATGCAACAGTCCGGGTACCCATCGTGCGCCCAAGGGCCGCGACGACCTGCACGACTACTATTGGTTCTGCCTCGATCACGTGCGTGACTACAACCGCGCCTGGAACTATTTCGAGGGGCTCGACGAGGCCGCCATGGAGGCGGTGATCCGCAACGACACCACCTGGAACCGCCCGACCTGGCCGTTCGGCCGGATGCCCGGCCGCTGGGCCGGCATGGCAGCGCCGCATATCACTGACGGCTTCGCCGCATTCGGCACCTCAGAGGGCGAGGCCGAGAGCGATGCGGGGCGCCGCTGGCACCGCCAGGCGACCGCGGAAGAACGCGATGCCTTGTCGGTGATGGGCTTGGAACCGCCTCCCGAGCTTGAAAAAATCAAGAGCCAGTATAAAAAGCTGGTCAAACGCCATCATCCCGACGTGAACGGCGGCGATCCGGCGGCCGAGGACCGGCTCAAGCAGATCAACCGGGCCTATGCGGTGCTGCTGAGCTCCGTGGCCTCCAAGGCCGCCGTCTAACCTTTCGCCTGCGACCCTTGACCCGCGGCGGCGCCCGGCGCCGCCGGCCCTATTCAGGACAGCCCGATCCATGACAGCAGAGACGCAATCGTTCGACAGCGCCGACTGGGGCATGCCCACCGAGCCCGACTCAGAGGTGGATGTGCGTGAAACCTTCGGCATCGACATCGACATGAAGGTGCCCGCCTTTTCCAAGGGCAACAGCTACGTGCCGGACCTGGACGACGCCTACCGCTTCGACCGGGAGACGACGCTCGCCATCCTCGCCGGCTTTGCCCATAACCGCCGGGTGATGATCCAGGGCTATCACGGCACCGGCAAGTCGACCCATATCGAGCAGGTCGCCGCCCGGCTGAACTGGCCGTGCATCCGCATCAACCTGGACAGCCACATCAGCCGCATCGACCTGGTTGGCAAGGACGCCATCGTGCTTGAGGACGGCCAGCAGGTGACTGTGTTCCGCGAGGGCATCCTGCCCTGGGCGCTGCAGCATCCCTGCGCGCTGGTGTTCGATGAGTATGACGCCGGGCGCCCGGATGTGATGTTCGTGATCCAGCGGGTGCTGGAGGTCGATGGCCGCCTGACCCTGCTCGACCAGAGCCGCGTGATCCGCCCGCACAAGCATTTCCGGCTGTTCGCCACCGCCAACACGGTGGGCCTCGGCGATACCACGGGCCTCTATCACGGCACCCAGCAGATCAACCAGGGCCAGATGGACCGCTGGAACATCGTCGCCACCCTGAACTACCTGCCGGCGGAGCAGGAGCTCGACATCGTGCTGGCCAAGGTCGCCCAGTTCGACGACGACGATGGCCGCAAGACGCTGGCGCGGATGATCTCGGTGGCGGACCTGACCCGCGCCGGCTTCATCAACGGCGACATCTCGACCGTGATGTCGCCGCGGACGGTGATCACCTGGGCGGAGAACGCCACCATCTTCAACGATGTTGGCTTCGCCTTCCGCATGACCTTCGTCAACAAGTGCGACGAGATGGAGCGCGCCACGGTGGCGGAGTACTACCAGCGCGCCTTCAACGAGGAGCTTGACCTCGACACCATGCCCGTCGCGGCCGCCTGAGCGGAGGGGCGGCGCGGTCATGGCGAAAGAGGAGGGTGCGGCCTCCCGGCAAGAGCAGTTCCGGCGCGCGACCGCCGCGACGCTGCGCGCCCTCGCGCGCGAGCCGGAGGTCGAGGTCTCCTACCAGCCCGGTAATCCGGGCCTCTCGGGCAACAAGGCGCGGCTGCCGCTGCCGACCAAGGAACTCGGTGGGGAGGAGGTCGGGCGCATCCGCGGCGAGTCCGACGGCATGGCGCTGCGCCTGCGCCACCATGACCGCAAGCTGCACGCGCGTCGCGCGCCCAGCAACCCGCAGGCACGCGAGGTATTCGACAGCCTGGAACGGGTACGCGTCGAGGCCCTCGGCTGCCGCAACCGCGACGGCGTTGCCGCCAACCTTGGTGAGGCGCTGAAGCAGCGCTGCGAACTCGACGGCTACGATCAGGCCACCGCACGCGAGCAGGTGCCCCTGGCCACCGCGCTGGAATGGCTGGCGCGCGAGCGCATCGGCAACGTTGCGCCGCCCGAATGCGTGCGCCCGGCCATGGAGATGTGGCGGCCACATATCGACGAGAAGTGCCTCGCACAGTTCGACGCGCTTGATGCCCTGATCGAGGACCAGGACGCCTTCGCCAGCGCCCTGCACGACGTGCTGGAGACGCTGGAGCTCGGCGACGACACAGAGATGGAGTCCGCCGAGGGTGAGGAGCAGGAAGGCGACGGCGAGCAGGAGGGCGGCGCCGAACAGCCCGACGCCGGCAACCAGCAGGCCGTGCCGGATGCCGAATCGGTCTTTGGCATGCAACCCCAGGAGGGCGAGTCCGACGGCGAGGCCGGCGAGGCCGACGAGGAATCCGAGGACCAGATCCTGTCCGGCGAGGGCGAGGACACCCCGGCGGGGCCGTCCGGCCAGCGCCGCAACACGCCGGGCAGCGGCGACGCGGGCGCCTATCGCGCCTACACCAACGGTTTCGACGAAGTGGTGCTGGCTGAGGAGCTGTGCGACCCGGAGGAGCTGACCCGGCTGCGCGCCCAGCTCGACCAGCAGTTGGTGCATCTGCAGGGCGTCGTCTCCAAGCTGGCCAACCGGCTGCAGCGCCGCCTGCTGGCCAAGCAGCAGCGCAGCTGGGACTTCGATCTCGAGGAAGGGCTGCTCGACCCGGCGCGGCTCACGCGCGTCATCATGCAGCCGCTGTCGTCGCTCTCCTTCAAGCAGGAGACCGAGACAGAGTTCCGCGACACGGTGGTGACCCTGCTGATCGACAATTCCGGCTCGATGCGCGGACGCCCGATTACGGTGGCCGCAATGAGCGCGGAGATCCTGGCGCGCACCCTGGAGCGCTGCGGCGTGAAGGTCGAGATCCTCGGCTTCACCACCCGGGCGTGGAAGGGCGGCCAGTCGCGCGAGAAGTGGATCGCCGATTCCAAGCCACGCAATCCGGGCCGGCTGAACGACCTGCGCCACATCGTCTACAAGGCCGCCGACGCGCCGTGGCGCCGGGCGCGCAAGAATCTCGGCCTGATGCTGCGCGAGGGGCTGCTGAAGGAGAACATCGACGGCGAGGCGCTGGCCTGGGCCCATGAGCGGCTGCTCGCCCGGCCCGAAGAACGGCGCATCCTGATGGTGATTTCCGATGGCGCGCCCGTCGACGACTCCACCCTGTCGGTGAATCCGGGCAACTACCTGGAAAAGCACCTGCGCGAGGTGATCTCCTATATCGAGACCCGCTCGCCAGTGGCGCTGGTCGCCATCGGCATCGGCCATGACGTGACGCGCTACTACCGCCGCGCGGTCACCCTGGTCGACGCCGAGGAACTGGGCGGCACGGTGATGGCGAAGCTCGCCGAGTTGTTCGACGAGGAACCCGCCGGCGGACGCGCCGCGCGCGCCGCCGCCCGGGTCGTCTAGCCCCGCCTAGCCGCCGAGATGGGCTTTCAGGAAGCCCATCGTCCGTTCCCACGCCACCTGCGCGTCTTCCTCGTCGTAGCGCCCGCCCGTCGGATTGGCGAAGGCGTGGTCCGCGTCATACCAGTAGACTTCCACCGCCTTGCGCGCCTGCTTCATCGCCCCGACGAAGGGGTCGACCATCTCGCGGTTTATGAAGCGGTCCTGAGTGCCGAAATGGCCCATCACCGGGCCTTTTAGGCTGGCTAGTGCAGACGCGTCTGAGGGCACCCGGCCGTAGTAGATCACGGTGGCGTCGACTGGCGCTGCCAGCGAGGCGCGCAGCGACCAGCCGCCGCCATAGCACCAGCCGACGGTTGCCACCTTGCCGGTGCCCCGTTCGTGGCGGCGCAGCCAGGCGATCCAGGAGGCCAGCGTGTCGGTCGCGGCAACCGGGTCGGTGCCACGGCTCAGTGCGCGGGCCTCGTCGCGGTTGGCCGCGACCTTGCCGCCATACATGTCGACCGCCAGCGCCACATAGCCGGCCTTGGCGTATTCCGCGGCCGCTGCCTTGATCTGGTCGTTCAGCCCCCACCATTCGTGGATCAGCAGCACGGTTGGCGCCTTCTGCGCCGCGGGCAGGGCCAGCGCGGCGGAGACATTGCGGCCGCCCTCGGTGGTGATGGAGACGGTCTCCAGCCCGGCGGCGGCGGCGCGGGCCAGCGTCGGGTCGGCAAGGATGGCGGCGAGCGGCAGCCCGCCCAGCCCCTGGATCACGGCGCGTCGCTGGATGTTCATGGCAAGTCCCCCAAAAAGATGAGTCTGTCCTTCGATATGGGCCGCCGAGGGCGCTTGTCATGGGTGCCCGGTTGCGCGGGCGCCCCGGTTCGTGGCAAGCGGTGGCCATGCGCCGGATTGTCACCCTGTTGCTGTGCCTTTTTGCCGCGCCGGCCTGGGCCGAGCCGATTACCGTCATCGCGGCGCCGGTGGTGCTGGATGAAGAAGATCCGGCGCGCAGCCGGGCAGGCGGCCTGCACTTTCTCGCAGGTTTCGCCCTCGACTCTCCCGACCGGCGGTTCGGCGGCCTCTCCGCCATTCGCTTCACCGGCGGGCCGGACAGGATGCTGGCGCTGACCGACAGGGGCGCACGGATCGTGCTCGCCCTGCGCCACCGCTCCGATGGGGTGCTGGCGGGCGTTGCCGGCGTCGAGATCGGTCGGCTGAACGGCACCAACGGCGCGGCGCTGCCCGGCGAGACCGCCTGGCAGGATGCCGAGAGCCTCGCCCAGAACCCCGCCGGCGGCTGGTGGGTGGGCTTCGAGCGGCGCCACCGGATCGCCGCCTACGATGCCGGCCTCGCGGGCCCCGCTGCCTTGCTGCCGGTTCCGCCGGCGCTGGGTGACGCGCCAAAGAATGGCGGGCTGGAGAGCCTGGTGACCCTGGCTGACGGGCGGCTGCTGGCGGTCTCCGAGGGGCTGGTGCGCGATGATGGCCTGACCGCCGCCTGGTTGTGGGACGGCAGCGCCTGGGCGGCGCTGGGCTACGCCGCGCGCGCGCCCTACAAGCCGACCGCCGCAGCGCGGTTGCCCGGCGGCGACCTGCTGTTCGTGGAGCGCCGCTACAACCCCGTCACGGGTGCCGGTGCTCTGATCCGCCGTCTGTCGCCGGACGCGGTGCAGCCGGGTGCCGTGCTGTCGCCGGCCCTGGTGGCGACCCTGGAGCCGCCGCTCATCGTCGACAACTACGAGGGGCTTGCCGTCCGCCCGGCGCCGGATGGCGACGGCGCCCTGATCTATCTGATGTCCGACGACAATTTCTTCCCGCTCCAACGCACCCTGCTGCTGCAGTTCCGGCTTGGCGGCTAGGGCAGGGTAACGCCCCATTCGGCGGCGGCCTCGCGCACGCGGCCGGCGCCGATCGCGGCGCGCACGTCGGCCATCAGCCGGTTCATGAAGCGGATGTTGTGGGCCGCCAGCAGGTTCATGGCCAGCGGCTCGCCGGCGCGCACCAGGTGGTGCAGGTAGGCGCGGCTGACCGAGGCCCCGGTGCTTTCTGGTTCGTCCGCATCGAGCGGCCGGTGGTCGTCGCGCCAGCGCGCGTTGCGCAGGTTGAGCCTGTCGCCGGTGACGCCGTCCTCGCTGCCCGGCCGGACCAGGGCCCCGCCATGGCGCGCGATGCGGGTCGGATGGACGCAGTCGAACGTGTCGATACCCAGCGCCACCCCCTGCCAGATATCGTCGATGCCGCCGATGCCCAGCAGATGCACCGGGCGCCGGTCGCCGGCCAGGGGGTCCATCGCCATGCGGAAGACGTCATGCATCTCCGCCTTCTCGCCGCCGAGGCAGCCGCCCACCGCGAGGCCGAAGAAGGGCATGGCGGCGATCGCCTCGGCGCTCTCGCGGCGCAGGTCCTCGTAGACCCCGCCCTGGAGGATGCCGTAGAGCGCCTGCGGCCCGGCCGAGCCCTGGCCTTCGCCACGGACGAATTCGTCGAGCGAGCGCGCCGCCCAGCGGTGGGTCATCGCCATCGATTTGGCGGTGTAGTCCCGGTCGACGTGATAGGGCGTGCATTCGTCGAGCACCAGGATGATGTCCGCGCCAAGGCGGCGCTGCACATCGATGGCCAATTCAGGGGTCAGGGTATGGACGCTGCCGTCGAGGTAGGAGCGGAAGGTCGCGCCTTCCTCCTCGATCTTGATCAGGGTGCGTTCATGGCCCGCGCCGCCGCGTCCCTTGACCTCGTCGGCGATGCCGCCGTGGCCCATGCTGAAGATCTGATAGCCGCCCGAGTCGGTCAGCATCGGGCCGTCCCAGCCCATGAAGCGGTGCAGGCCGCCCGCGGCGGCGATCAGGTCGGCGCCGGGCTGCAGCATCAGATGGTAGGTGTTGCCCAGCACGATCTGGGTGCCGGCGGCCCGGGCCTGGGCCGGGGTCACCGGGCGCAGCGCCGCCTTGGTGGCGCAGAACACGAAGGCGGGGGTGTCGATGGCGCCGTGCGGTGTGGTCAGGCGGCCGAGCCGCGCGCGGGTATTCGCGTCGGCGGTGGTCGCCTCGAAGCTAAATCCGGGGTAGGAGGGGCCCGCCATGACGGCGCGGGCCGGGTCAGGCCGCGGCCTTGTTCTCCAGCGCCTTCTTGATGCGGCGCTTGAGGCGGGCGGCCTCCTCGGGCAGGCGCGCGGTCGGGGTCGACAGCAGGTAGGCGTCGAGCCCGCCCTTCTTCTCAACCGTTCGGATGGCGCGGGTCGAGATGCGCAGGCGCACCGGCGCGCCGAGCGCGTCGCTCAGAAGCGAGACGGTCTGCAGGTTGGGCAGGAACCGCCGCCGCGTCTTGTTATGGGCGTGGCTGACATTATTCCCCGTCATCACCTGCTTGCCGGTAAGGGCGCAGCGTCGCGACATGATCGTCCGTCCTTAGGTTGGAACGCCGCCCAAACGGGCGGCGGAAGCGGGGTTTTTAAGGGTTGTGCCGCGCCGCGTCAAGCCTGCGTGGCGGGTGCCCTAGAGCCAGTCCATGGTGCCGGACTTGACCTGCAGCTTCTCGCGCTCGTCCGACACCACCGGCACCGGACGGATGTCGGCCGGCTCGATCATCTGGTGGGTGGCGAGGAAATAGGTCAGCCGCCAGGCGTCGTCGTAGATCGAACGGATGCGCACCCGGTTCCAGAAGGTGCTGCCGTCCTTCTTGTACAGCCGCACGTCCAGGTCGATGGCCTTGCCCTCGCGCATCACCTCGGACATCAGGTCGACGGAGTCCTCGTCGGTGTACTCGCCTTCGAGGAAGCCCCAGTCGTTGCCAATGACGTCTTCTTCCTCGAAGCCGGTGCGATCGTAGAAGCGGGAGTTGGCCCAGATCACCGGGCAGGCGTCGGGTTGCGGGTCGGCAACCAGAACCGCCAGGTCGAGAAGCTCGACCTGCAGGAGTCGCTCAAGCTCGTCAGGATCACCGAAGGCCGGCATCGGCAGCGGATCCTCGATCGAATTATCCCCCGTCTCGCCCGCGAAAGGCGCAGCGTTCATGTCCAGCATACGAATTTATGAATCCCTAGCCCAGTGGGTTATGTGACAAGAAAATCAACGCGAATTCCTAGCGCGTCCCGCGTCCCGCGCCACCGAAGGCGTGCTGGGCCATGATGAACAGGCGTTCGCGCGCCTCGCGCGGCAGGCGGCTGATCATCTTGGATTTTTCGCGGTGGATCGACAGGGCGTGCGCGATCAGCGCCTCCCGGTCGGTCGGCATCTCGGCATCGGGCACCGGCTGAGGCGTATGGGCGGCGGGCACGGCCGGCGCGCCGCCGTCGATCTGTTGCAGCAGGGCCGCGGCCTTGGCGCCGGCATCGCCGCCGCGTGCTGCCTCGTCCTCGAGCGCGCGGGTCAGGTCGGCCTTCAGCGGGCTATCGGCGGCCGGCAGGCGCTTGGGCTCGTCGAGCACCGCCTCAGCGCGGGCCAGGGCCAGCGCCAGTTCGACGTTCTCCATGTCTGAATCGATGCTGTCGGCAGCAACCGGCGCGGGCGGCGCTGTGCGCGCGGCCGCCTTCACCTTGCCCTTGGCCGCCTTCGCGGTCCTGGGCTTGGCGGATTTGGCGCCTTTCGCCGCTTTCGCGCTCTTTGCCTTGGCGGCCTTCGATGGCTTGCGCGCGGCGGGTTTGCCGCCGCCGAACATCGCCTTGAAGGCCTTTCCGATGGCCCCTGCCATAACGGTCCTCTCGCTGTCTCCACCGGGGAGGCTAGCGTGGGAACCTTAACCCTTCGTCAACGCCGCCGCAGTGATGAAATGCACCTAAGGGGCGAGATTGGCCAACACCGTGGCGCTGGCGCCGCTGATATCGCCCAGCTTCTCGCCCGCCTCGATGCGTTCGCGGTTGCGCGCGCCGTTGGCTTCTTTCTCGCGCGCCCACTCTGCGGCCGCTCGGACCTCGGCGGGCGGGATGAAGACCACGCCGGTCTCATCCGCCAGCACCGCATCGCCGGGATTGACCGGTGCGCCGCCGCAGGTAATCGGCACGTTCATCTCGCCGCCATGGCCGAGCAACTGGGTGGTGATGGGCGCAACCCCGCGCGACCACACGGCGAAACCCATCTCGTTGAGCTCGGATGGGTCGGTGCAGGGGCCGTCGACCACCGCGCCGACCGCGCCGGCGGTCTTGGCGGCGATGCCGACGCCGCCGCCGAGGCAGGCGTAGCGGCCGTCGCCGAAGCGGTCGATGATCAGGAAGTCGCCCGGCCGCAGCAGCCCCACCGCGTGGTGCAGCAGGGTCGAATCGCGGCCCGGCAGGGCCAGGGTCACAGCGGTGCCTGCGATGCGCTTGTCGTGCATCACCGGGGTGATGCCGGGATCGACGAAGCCGCGGTTGCGGCGGTGGCCGATGGTCGCCACCTCGACGCTTTCGAGCAGGGCGATGGTGTCGGCGTCGAACTGCGCCGGCATATCGTTGACGGTGAACATGGTGCGCGGCCTCCCCTAGAGCCAAACAGGCGCGCTATCCGGGCCCCATGATGAGGTTGGGCAGGAACAGCACGGTCTGCGGTACATAGGTGATCAGCATCAGCACCGCAAACAGCGGGATCAGGAAGGGCAAGGTAGCGACGACGATTCGGTCAAACGGCAGGCCGCTGACGCTGGTCATGATGTAGAGCCCCAGTCCCATCGGTGGCGTGGCATGCGCCATGAGCACCGCCAGCGTCAGCACCAGGCCGAAATGCACCCGGTCGACGCCGTAATGATCGACCACCGGCAGCAGCACCGGTACCAGCATCAGCTTCAGCGGCACGTTCTCGATCACGCAGCCCAGCACCAGCAGCAGGATGATGGTGAGGAACAGGAATACCGCCCGGCTGTCGGTGATGCTGACGAAGGCCTGGGCGATCTGCTGGGGCACGCCTTCGATGGTGAAGACCCAGCCCATGGCGATGGAGAAGCCGACGATGATCATGATGACCGAGGTCATCATCACCGTATCGAGCACTGCTTTCTGCACCAGCCCCCAGTCGACCGAGCGGAGCAGCAGCCCGACGCAGAGCGCATAGACACAGGCCAGCACGCCGGCCTCGGTCGGCGAGGTGATCCCGGTGGTGATGGCGCCGACGATGATCACCGGCGCGACCAGGGCGAGGATGCCCTCGCGGCCGGTGCGGATGACATCGGCCAGGGTCGCGCGCGGCTCCTGCGGGAAGTTGTAACGGACCGCCGCGATGCGGTTGAAGATCATCAGCGCGATGCCGACCAGCACGCCGGGCACCACACCGCCCAGGAACAGCCGGGCGACCGAGGTGCCTGACAGGAAGGCGTAGACGATCAGCGCGATGGACGGCGGGATGATCGGCCCGATCAGCGCCGAGGCCAGCGTGATCGCGGCGGCGTACTCGCCCGGATAGCCGCGCTTGCGCATGGCGCGGATCTCGACCGCGCCGAGGCCCGCCATGTCGGCGGTCGACGAACCCGAAACGCCCGCGAAGATCATGGAGGCCAGCACGTTCACCTGGGCGAGCCCCGCCCGGTAGTGACCCACCAGGGCGGAGGCGAAGGCGAAGATGCGGTCGGTCATGCCCACCGCGTTCATCAGGTGCCCGGCAAAGATGAAGAACGGCACTGCGATAAGCGACGGCTTGTTCACGCCTTCGAGCACCTGGGTCGGCAGGATGTACAGGCTGTCGCCCCAGCCGAAGAAAACCAGGGTGGCAATCACCGCAGCGCCGATGGCCATCGATACCGGCACGCCCGACAGCAGCAGTACGAAGAAGCCCAGTCCAACCGCGAGACCCATGCCGGCCGCCTATTCCGGTTCCATGGGCAGCGGGTGCGGCGGCACCGGCTTGCCCCCGATAAGGCGCAGCAGGCGGATCACCGCGTCGGTCCACACCAGGGCCACACTGACGAATAGCGGCACCGAGAGGACGTAGCGCTCAATCTCGATGTCCTCGGAAATCGGACCGACCTGGAGCGCCAGCACCCCGGGTCCCTCAATGGCGATGGTCGTGGTCACGGCCAGCACCGCCAGGTGGGCCAGGAACTCCGCGGCGCGCTGGCCGCGTGGGCCCAGCCGGTCGATGAAGAACTCGACGCGGATGTCACGGCCGCGCCGGTACATCACGTAGAAGCCAAGGAAGCACATCCACACGAACAGCAAGACCGTCCATGAAAAGATGAACGGCAGGGATGTGCCGAGCAGGTTGCGGATGGCGATGTTGGCGGTATTCCCGGCCAACATCGCCACCAGCATCAGGCTGGCCAGGGTCAGGAACACCCGGTCGATCAGGCCAAGCGCCCGGTCGATGGGTCCGAGTACGCGTTCCATGACCCCCGGCCTCGCAGCGCCGTCAGGAGGTGCCCGCGTTGGCGCGCGCGATTACGTCGAGGAAGCCCGCCGGGAACTCGCCATCCGCCTGCATCTTCTCGTAGATCGGCCGCAGCCGCTCCACGAACGGGCCGACGTCGAGGACGTTGAAGGTCACGCCCTTGGCCTTCATGCGCGCGAAGGCCTCGTCGGTCGACTTCTGCATGATCTCATGGCTCAGCTTGGACGCCGCCTCATGGGCCTCGGTCAGCGCCTTCTGCATGTCCGGAGACAGGCCGTCCCAGGCTGCCTTGTTCACCATGAAGGCGATGGACTGGTAGAAGGCATCCAGGCGCGAGATGTTCGGCGCGACCTCATAGAAGCGCATTGCTTCCACCAGGGCCGCCGGGCTGGTGACGCCCTCTACAATGCCGGTCTTGATCGACTGGTAGGTGTCGGTCCAGGCCAGGGCGCGGATCTCGGAGTCGAGCGCGCCATAGGCCAGCGCCCCCATCTTCGCCTTCGACTGGCGCAGCTTCAGGCCCTTGAAGTCGCCGATGGAGTTGATCGGCCGCTTGGAGACCACGACCCGGTAGGGGCCCCGCAGGATGCCAGTGACATCACCCAGTACGCGCACGCCGCTCTTGGCCTCGGCCTCGCGGTACCAGCCCTGCACCATGGGCGAGTTCATGAACCGCACCCAGGCCTCGCGATCCTTCAGCAGGAAGCGCGAATTGATCAGCTCGATCTGCTTGGACCATTTGCGCATCCACACCGAGCCGTCGGCATAGATGTGGATGGTGCCCTTCTGGAGCTGCTCCAGGGTCGCTGCGGACTTGCCGAGCTGCTCTGAAGGGAAGATCCGGATCTTGAGTTTGCCGCCGGTACGCTTGGCGACATCGTCGACGAAGGCTTGGAATACCCGGCCCTCTGGGCTTTCAGCCGGCATCTTGCTGGCGAAACGCCAGGTCTCGGCCTGGACCGGCAGGCTGGCCATTGCTACGAAAGCGGCAGCCAGACCGGCCCGTGAGATGAGTTTTTGAATGGACATTGATGACTCTCCCTAACCCGTCGCGCGGCATTCGGAGACGCCGCAGCGGTTGTCCGTGAAGTCGTCTGCCCATCCACCGCAACACAAGGATTTTCGAAAATCAACTCTTTTTGCGATAATATTGGCCGCTATGGTAGAGTCCTGCCGTCGCGCCACTGGGGCGCGGACGGATGACTGGCGAGGTGATCGATATGACAGCGGTGGTTGATCTCGACAGCGCAGCGCTGGAGACGACCGAGCCCGATACGCTGGCCTACCGGCTGTACCAGCAGCTGCGCCGCGACATCTGCAGCGGCGCCTTGCCGCCGGGCAAACCGCTGCGCACCGCCTGGCTCAACACCCATTACCAGGCCAGCACCAGCCCGGTGCGCGAGGCGCTGGCACGGCTTGCGGGCGAGGGCTTCGTCACCGCCGAGGGCAAGAAGGGCTTCCGGGTGCGCGGCCTGTCGCGGGCCGACTACATCGATACCTACCGGCTGCGCCATCTGCTCGAAGCGGAGGGGCTCCGCCTCTCCATCGAGGGCGGCGGCGTGGAGTGGGAGGGCCGGGTGCTGGCGGCCATGCACCGTTTGACCAACACCACCGTACGCGACGTGGAGGACAAGGACAGCCTGGCGGCGCGCGGCGAGGCCCACCGGGTGTTCCACGCCGAGCTGATTTCCGGCTGCGGCTCGCCTTGGCTGCTGCTGTATCACGAACAGCTGGTCAGCCATCTCGACCGTTACCGCATCATCGTCTCGCCCAATGTGCTGTTCGACGCCGCCTATCTGGCAACCGTGGACGGCGAGCATGCGACGCTCACCGAGTATGCCCTGGGCGGCAAGACCGAGGAGGCGCTGGCCCTGCTGCGCACCCACCGGGACCGGTCCTACGACCAGATCGAGGGCGCGATGCGCGCCTCCGCCGGGCGCGAGGACTAGTCAGGGAAGATCAGCGTCGGGGATCAGGGCGCGTCGGGCGCGCCGGGGCCGAGCGGCTGGCCCCAGGAGAATTCCACCATATTGCCGTCCGGGTCGCGCACCCCGCAGTAGTAGCCCACAGGGTAGGCGTCCTCGCGGGGCTCCCAGACCAGGATGCCGTCGCCGCGCGCCCGCGCTGCCATCGCGTCCACGTCGCTGCGGCTGTCGACGGCGAAGCCGAGATGACTGAAGTCGCCCTCGGGCTGATTGCGGCCCTGGCCGCCGGCCAGCAGCACCAGTACGAAGTCGCGCTCGCGGCCCGGCTCGGCGAGCCAGACCACCTTGTCGCCGCGGCGGTGGGTTTCCCTCAGGCCGCAATAGGATTCGTAGAAGGCGACGCAGGCGGCGAGGTCGCGCACATGCAGCGCCACATGGGTGAGGTGCGGGCGCACCGCCCGGTCAGGCGCCGCCGCTACCGCCGTTGGGCCCGCCGGGAACGTCAGCGCGGCTTTCCGCCAGGCTGCCGGCGCGCACATTGCCGACCGCGCGCTCCAGGATGGCGACGATCTCGTCGTCGGTGTGCGAGCGCGCGAGTACGCCCAGCGCGCCGCCCAGCAGCGAACTGGCGGTCGCAATCGGGCTCAGGCCCTGCTCCAGCATGTGCTTGATCGCCCGGTCGACCACCTGGCCGGCCTTGTCGAGTTCTTCGGGCAGGTCGGGGCGGGCCTGTCTGCGGTCGTTCATCTCTCCTCCTCGTCTCCGTCGGCCCGGACAGACGCGTCCGCCGGGTCCTCGCGGGTGTTGCTGAGCTGCTCCTCAAGCTGCGCCGCTTCCTGCTGGCGGCGCCACATGGCTGCATACAGGCCGTCCAGACGCAAGAGGTCTGCATGGCGGCCGCGTTCAACGATCTCCCCTGCCTCCAGGACGACGATCTCGTCGGCGTCGATGACGGTCGACAGCCGGTGCGCGATGACCAGGGTCGTGCGGTCGGCGGAGACCCGGCGCAGGCTCTCCTGGATCTCGCGCTCGGTGGCACTGTCGAGCGCTGAGGTCGCCTCATCGAACAGCAAGATGGCGGGCGCCTTCAGGATGGTGCGCGCGATGGCGACACGCTGCTTCTCGCCGCCCGACAGCTTCAGGCCGCGCTCGCCGACCCGGGTCTGGTAGCCGTCGGGCAGGCTCATCACGAAGTCATGCACCTGGGCCAGACGCGCCGCCTCCTCGACCTCCGCCGGGCTGGCGCCGGGACGGCCGTAGGCAATGTTGTAGTAGACCGTGTCGTTGAACAGCACCGTGTCCTGGGGAACGATGCCGATGGCGGCGCGCAGGCTGTCCTGGCCAATTTCACGGAGATCCTGGCCGTCGATGGTGACGGACCCGGAATCCACATCGTAGAAGCGGAACAGCAGCCGCGAGATGGTCGACTTCCCCGCGCCGCTCGGTCCGACAATGGCGACGGTCTGGCCCGCCGGCACGGTGAAGCTTACCCCCTTCAGGATCGGCCGGTCGGCGCGGTAGCCGAAGCGCACGTCGGCAAAGGTGACCGTGCCTTCGCGCAGGTCGAGCGGCTTGGCGTCCGGCGCGTCCTGCACCTCGGCGTTGACCTGCAGCAGGTCGAACATGGTCTCCATGTCGGTCAGCGACTGCTTGATCTCGCGGTAGACGAAGCCAAGGAAGTTGAGCGGCAGGTAGAGCTGGATCAGGTAGGTGTTGACCAGCACGAAGTCGCCAATGGTCATGCGGCCCTCGGCAACGCCCGCGCCGGCCATCAGCATCACCGCGGTCAGGCCGAGCGCGATGATCGCGCCCTGGCCGATATTCAGCATCGACAGGGATGTGGTGCTCTTCACCGCGGCGGATTCGTACGCCTTCATCGAGACGTCGAAGCGCGCTGCCTCGTGCCCCTCGTTGCCGAAATACTTCACCGTCTCGTAGTTCAGCAGTGAGTCGATCGCCTTGGTGTTGGCCTCGCTGTCCTTGTCGTTCATCTCGCGGCGGTACTTCAGCCGCCACTCGGTGACCACCAGGGTAAAGGCGATGTAGCCGGCGATGGTGGCGAAGGTGACCGCGGCGAAGGTCCAGGAATACAGGTTCCACAAGATGCCGCAGACCAGCGCGATCTCCAGCAGCGTCGGCAGGATGTTGAACAGGGTGAAGCTGAGGACGAACTGGATGCCCTTGGTGCCGCGCTCAATCGCGCGGCTGAGCCCGCCGGTCTGCCGGTCGAGATGGAAGCGCAGCGCCAGCTTGTGCAGGTGGCGGAAGGTGCTCAACGCCACCGTGCGGATCGCCCGCTGGGCGACCTTGGCGAACACCGCGTCGCGCAGTTCGCCAAACGCGGACACCAGCACGCGGACCAGTCCGTAGGCGACGATCAGGCCGACCGGCACGGCGACGATGGCGTCGACCGACAAGGCGTCCACCGCGTCCTTGTAGAGCAGCGGCACATAGACATTGGCGATCTTGGCGGCGACCAGGAATGCCATGGCGATCACCACGCGGGTGCGCATCTCCAGCGATCCCGCCGGCCACAGATAGGGCAGCAGGGTGCGGATGGTGGCGATGTCCCGGCGGCCGGCGGCGCGGCCCGGGGCGTTGGCGGCGGTGGTGGTCATCGTGCGTCCGTTGCGCAGCGGCCCTCACACATAAGCGCGCGCGGCCCCGGAGGGAAGGGTGCGGATGGTCAATTCGCGCGCGCCCGCCACAGCAGCACCGCCAGCAGCAGGCCCGGCAGGCCGACCGCGACGAAGCCGGTGGCGTATCCGCCGGTCAGCACCAGCAGCAGCGAGAAGCCCGCCGGCATGGTCAGCGCGCCGAGCTGGGCGAACGCCAGCACCCCGCCGGTGACCCCGCCGACCATGCCCTCGGGTGCAAGGCGCGCGGACTCCGACAACAGCAGCCCCTGCCAGGACATGCCGGTAGCCGCGATCAGCACCGCCACCGCGGTGACCGCGGGCAGGCTCCAGCCCGGCCCGATCATGGCGAGCAGCACCGCGCCCCCGAACATGCCGATGCCGAGCAGCGCCAGCAGCACCGGTGGCGCCACCAGGCCGCTGCCGACCCAGCCCCAGACGATACGGGCGGGCACGGCGACCGCCATCGCGGTGGCGAACACCGCCCCGGCGGCGGCCAGGCTGTAGTCGAGGCGGATGGTCAGGAACACCACGAAATAGGCGATGAAGGTCGATTGCAGCCCGTTGAAGGCGAAGGACGCGATGGCGTAGGGCTGGATCGCGCCGGGCGCGCCGACCAGCTTCAGGGTGCGGAAGAAATCGCCGATGGCGATGCGCTGGCTCGGGTCGCGGTCGGTGTCGAAGCGGTCACGCAGGGGCTGTAACAGCAGCGCCAGGGCGAGGCACGCGCCGGCGATGACGAGTACCGCGCCGCGCCAGCCCCACAAGCCGGCGAGGAACGGCCCCGCCAGGCCGCACAGCAGCAGCCCCGCCGGTACCGCCGTCTGCTTGATGGAGAATACCAGCGGCGCGTATTGCGGCGGTGAAAAGCGGCGCAGCAGCTGGGCGCTCGACGGGGTGGAGACCGCCGCCACCACACCCACCATCAGCGTCGAGACGGCGAACAGCGGCAGGGCGGCGGCCGCGTCCTGGGCCGGCACCACGATGGCAAGGCCGACCGCCGCGCCGGCGAGCGAGACCTGGCACATCCGCATCGCGCCGAAGCGGTTGATCGCGCTGCCACAGCTCATCTGGATGAACACCGAGACGAACGCCATCAGGCTGACATAGACGCCGATCCAGGCGGCATCGAGCGCCAGGTCCGTGAGGATGGCGGGCGCGATCACCGGCACCAGCATCTTCGACATGGTGGTGAAGGTCTGCTGCACGAACATCGCGCCGAGCGCGAGCAGGAGATAGGTCATCGCGGGCGGATCAGCCGAAGTGCAGCCGGTCGTTCTGCTCCAGGCGCCGGGCGATCACCATCACCCGTTCCACCGCCAGGTTGGCCGCGTAGTCCGGCGGCGGTTCGGCCATGCGGAACTCCAGGTCCTCGCGGCACATCTTCGCCTTGTTGGCGGACATGTTGTCGAACACCTTCTTCTGGAAGGCGGCGTTGTCCTCGGTGAGCTTGAGCATCACCAGCAGGTCGTCCGGGTCGACCTCGGCGATCAGCGCCTGCATCCCCGGGTTGTCCACTGTCTCCAGCTTGGCGAGCCATTTCAGGTTGGCTTGCAGCGCCTTCTGCGACAGGCCGCTGCCCGGCATCAGCGCCTCGGTGAGCTGCAGCAGCAGGCCCTTGAGCTGCGGCCGGCCCATCGTCGCGCGCATGTCGTCGAGCCGGAGTTCGAACTCCTGCTCGCCCGTCTGGGCAACCTCGATCTTCTTCACCGGCGGCATCGCAGCCTCCTCTCCGCCGCCGTTATAACGGGTGGCGGCGGGTTGCTCCAAGCCGCCCACGGGGCTACCAAGGGCGCCATGGCGTTCATGGACCATATCCACGCCCTCAACGACCGGGGCGATCTCACCGGCTGGCTGCCATTCCGCGCCGGCGGGATCGAGGCGGGGCTGATCGAGCCCGCCTTCGCTGCCCTGCTTGGCGGCGCGGGGGGCGCGTTCCAGCTCGCGGATGGCGCGGTCATCCTCGATCCTGCCCTCAAGAGCTTCGCCGAGCGCAGCGCGGAGGCAGAAGCGGTGCTGCGCGCGCTTTATGAAATCGGCCAGATCCGCGCCTGGAAGGATGAGCCCTACCCGGTGCTGCTCAACTGGGGCGACGACCCGGCGCTGACGGTGGAGCGCGCGTCCGCGCCCTATCTCGGCATCCGCGCCTTCGGGGTGCATGTGGTGGGCTATGTGGACAAGCCCGACGGCCTGCATCTGTGGATTGCGCGCCGCTCTCTCGACCGCACCACCGCGCCCGGCAAGTTCGACTCCATCGTCGCCGGCGGCCAGCCCTACGGCCTCACCCTGATGGAGAACGTGATCAAGGAATCGGCGGAAGAGGCGGGCATGGACGCCGCCCTTGCCGGTACCGCGAAGCCAGCGGGGACGGTCTCATATACCCAGCGGGTCGCCGACGGGCTGAAGCGCGACACCCTGTTCCTGTTCGATATCGCGGTGCCAGCGGACTTCCTGCCGACCTGCGCCGACGGCGAGAACGAGGGTTACGAGCTGTGGCCCGCCGAGGAGGTCGCCGCGCGCATCCGCGACACCGACGACTTCAAGTTCAACGTCAACCTGGTGATGATCGACTTCCTGATCCGCCACGGCGTGATCAACGCCGAGAACGAGCCGGACTATCTCCGCCTCGCCGCCAGCCTGCGCACCCTGGACCGGGTGGTTTAGGGACTGAAACGGGACCGGCCCACGCCGCCGCCCGGCCACCCACGGCAGTATCCTATTGGGTGGCCGGGCGGCGGCGTGGGCCGGGGCCGCAACGAAAAGAGTCAGGCGTGCGGGCCGGGGCCGCAATCAAGATAACCCGCGCTAGCCGGTCTTCATCTTCTCCAGGATTTCATCGACGGTGGCGTCCGCGATGGCGCGGATTTCGTCGTCGGTGCGGTTCTGGATCGGATGCGGCACGAACACCATCGCCGCGTCGAAGGCGAGCGCCTCGCACTGGGCGGCGGCGGCTTCGGTGAACGCGGTGGTGGCGACGTTGACGCCGGGGACGCCGCGGGTCTCGAGGTCTGCGATGTCATGCAAACTGCACGACGTGCACGAGCCTCAGTCGCTTAATCCTTCAATGACGATGTCGCATTCGGCGGCGATCTGCTGCTTCACCGCATCTGGCGCGACGCGCGCGTTGGTCGGCTTGGCGTAGCGCTTCACCTCAAGGCCGCGTTCGCGCAGCAGTTCGTCGAGCCGGTCAAGATAGACGTCGCCGCGGACCTTGGCGATGTCCAGCAGGCCGACGGTCAGCCCGTCCAGCGCCTCGGGCCGCGCGGGCCGGTCACGCCCGGCCGGCGACCGCTCCGCGGTCGGGTCGAGCAGGGTGGGGGCGTCGCTCATTCACTCACCTCCTTGGTCACGGGACTGCTGCCGCGCGGGCCGCTGGCGTCCCATCCGGGAATGATACAGGAGAACAGGCCGGCCTGCCCGCCGAGATGCAGCACGTTGAGGCCGCCGTCGCGGAACTTCGGTACCTGCTTGCCCTCCACCTGGGCGGCCTTCATGCCGTCCTCGATGCCGCCGGCGCCGGGCAGCAGGGCCGCGCCGTCCACCGTGGTCAGTTCGTAGAGCCGGTCCTTCAGCTGCGCTTTCGACCAGCCATGCTCGCGGAAAATCGCGCCATGCTCGGGCGAGACCACCACCAGCGCGTCCGGCGCGCCCGCGCGCTTGGGCGAATGCACATGGCGCAGCTGCGTGGCGAAGGTCTGGGCCAGGGACTCGCCGCTGCGCGAGCCCTGGTCGATCACCGGGATGACGCCGCCCGCCGCGATCACGGTGACGGCGCTGTTGCCGTCCGCCACGCCGCGCTCGGCCGCCAGCGACTCCCAGGGCGAGTCCTCCTCGTTCTCCGCCGTGGCCCAACCGGCCTTGCCCGGGTTGCCCAGGGTCGAGCGGTCGACCCCCTGGGGCCGGCCGCCGCCGACATTGCGCACGGTGAGCTGCAGCGCCCGGCCGATGGACGAGTTGGCGCGGTTGCCCTGGCCGAGCGCGTTGCCCTTCCAGTTCATGCCGATACGCCGGGCGACGGGGCCGTTGACGATGACCAGCGGGCCGACGAACTGGGTCGTCGCCAGCAGGCCATGCAGGCAGAAGGGTTCCTCCAGCGCCGCTTCCACGGCGGCCAGCACCACCGGCAGGTATTCCGGCAGGCAGCCCGCCATCACCGCATTGACGGCCACCTTTTCCACCGTGCAGGGGTCGAGGTTGGGCGGCATCGCGCCCAGCACCTCGTCCGGTGCCCGCCGGGTGCCCTGGAGCATGGCGTAGACCCGCTCCGGCGTCGGCGGCACCACCGGCAGGCCGTCGGACCAGCCGCGCGCGTAGCACGCCTCGACCGGGTCCTCGGCCTTGCCGAGCGCGACCTGCCGGGAGACGAAGGCGGCGTCGCCATAGCGCACGGCGAGGCGCTCGGCCATGCCCGGCTCCTGGGTCAGGGAGCCGCAGCCGGGGCGGTTTTCCGGCAGGTCCGCGCCGAGCGATGCGTCGTCGGTGAAGGCCTGCCATTCGTCGCGGTTCCAGCCGTAGATGCGGGCGGTCTCGGCGCCGCCCTCGACGCGGATCAGGGTGGGTACGATCTCGATATCCAGCGCATAGCTGGCCGCCAGTTCGGTGTCGTCGCGCGGCGCCGGCACGCTGTCGGGAAAGGCGGGGTCGTCCTGGCTGTAGACGGTCAGCGGCGCGTCCCCGCCGGCCAGCGCACCCAGCACCGGGGCGATCAGCTCGCAGGTCGGGCAGTCGCGCTTGACCACGGCGATCAGGCCATCGGGCAGGGTTTCAGGCAGCTCGGACATGACGCGCTCCGGGTGGGTACGGGAAGGGGACCGATCTTAAGGCCGCGCATCGCCGCTTGTCATCGGACCGCCGGGCAGTCAGGGTGGCCGCTGAACGGAAACGGGAGCGCGCAACGTGAAATTGACTGCGGACCAGATCCAGGTGGTTCAGGAGCGGGTCGGTGTCGATCCGGTCGATGCGAACGACCCGGCGGTGGAGACCCTGAGCGAGAATTTCGGCGACCACACCTTCTATGTCGGCCAGGAAGGCCTGTTCGTGTGGGAGGCCGTGGAGGGCGCGGAGGGGGCCGAGCCCGCCGTGCTGGTGCATATCGCCGACTGGTCCGAGGAGCGCGACGACGCCCTGGTGTCCAAGGAACCCCAGGCGACCGACCTGGTCGTCGACCTGGCGGGCGGCCCGGCGCCGGACGGAGAGGCAGCCAGCGAATAGCCGCGGGCGGCGTTATCCGCCCGGATCCGTGTCTTGTAATGTAGGCATTAATGCCTACATTGTTGGGATGGTTCACACCCGCCCGACACCGCAGAAACGCGCTGATTTCAGGCCCTGCCTGTCAACATTTGCCAACATCTCCCGTGTTATTCTGGGAAATTCGGCGCGGCTAGGTGGAAAAACCCAGCGTTTTCAGGATTTCGGCGGGCGTCACGCCGTCCTTTCGCATGTCAACAATGGCCGGACTGCCGGCCCTTTTGGCGTATTTCTCGCCCGTGTCGTCGAGGATCAGGCGGTGGTGCCCCCAGTCCGGCACCGGCAGGCCGAGCAGCGCCTGCAGCAGCCGGTGCACGTGGGTCGCATCGAACAGGTCCATGCCCCGGGTCACCAGGGTGACCCCTTGCAGCGCGTCGTCCACGGTGACCGCGAGGTGATAGCTGGTGGGGGTCTCCTTGCGGGCCAGCACCACGTCGCCGAACATCTCGGGCGTTGCTTGTTGTTCGCCGGCCTCCCGGTCGGTCCAGGTGAGCGGCCCGCCGGCGGCGGCGATGGCGCGGGCCATGTCGAGGCGCAGTGCATGGGGTTCGCCCGCGGCGATGCGCGCGGCCCGGTCGCTGGCGGAGAGGCTGCGGCAGGTGCCCGGATAGATCGGCCCGTCCGGCCCTTCCGGTACACCGCCCTTGGCGTCGATGGCGCGGCGGATGTCAGCGCGGGTGCAGAAGCAGGGATAGAGCAGCCCCATCGCCTCGAGCCGGTCGAGCGCCGCGCGGTAGTCGGCCATGTGTTCGGACTGGCGGCGCACCGGGCCATCCCAGTCGATGCCGAGCCAGGCCAGGTCCTCCAGCATGCCCGCCTCGTGCTCGGGGCGGCAGCGGGTGCCGTCGATATCCTCGATGCGCAGCAGGTGGGTGCCGCCGGCGTCCCGCGCCGCGCGCCAGGAGACCAGCGCGGCGAGCGCGCTGCCCAGATGCAGCCGCCCGGTGGGGCTGGGGGCGAAGCGGGTGACGATGGGGTGCGTTGCGGTCATGGCGTGCCGGCTATCAAGCCGGGAACGCGGCGGCCTGGCAAGTTGCACCGCGCCGCCGGGTCCGCTTCACTGCGGCGGCACTTCAGGCGCGAAAGGAATTCCGGTGATCCAGCCCCTCGACCTCGACGGCCCGTCCCAGCCGCCCGCCTCCGGCGGTCCGGCCAAGCAGCTCATCGTGCTGTGCCACGGCATCGGCGCGGACGGCAACGACCTGATCGGGCTTGCGCCCTACTGGGCGCCGTTGCTGCCCGACGCGCAGTTCGTCTCGCCTCATGCGCCGTTCCCCTGCGACATGGCCCCGTTCGGGCGCCAGTGGTACAGCCTGCAGGACCGCAGCGCGGCGATGATCGAGGCCGGCACCCGGGCCGCCGCGCCGATCCTCGACGCCTTCCTCGATGCGCAGCTGGCGGCGCTCGGGCTGGACGATTCGGCGCTGGCGCTGGTCGGTTTCTCCCAGGGCACCATGATGTCCCTGTTCGTCGGCCCGCGCCGCAAGGCGGCCTGCGCCGGTATCCTCGGCTATTCCGGCCGGCTGGTGGCCCCCGACAGCCTGGCCGGCGAGAAGGCGTCCGCGCCGCCGGTCTGCCTGATCCATGGCGAGGCGGACGCGGTGGTGCCTTTCGAGTCCATGGCGCTTGCCCATACAGGGCTGGAGGCCGCGGGTATTGCGGTGGAATCCCACGCCCGGCCCGGCCTCGGACACTCCATCGACGACTGGGGGCTGCGCGCCGGTGGCGAGTTCCTGCAACGGGTGCTCACGGGTCCCGAGCGCTAGGCCTGTGGACAAGGCTGTGGAAAAGTCACCGAGCGGTAACTTGCGAAGGCCGTGGCGATGGCCTATGAAACAGCCAACCCGTTTCTCACCAACCGCTTAGGGGGATCCGGCGCCTGTGGCGATCGCGCTGAACGACTGTCCGGCACTTGTACTCAACGCGGACTTCCGTCCGCTGAGTTACTTTCCCCTTTCGCTGTGGAACTGGCAGGACTCGCTCAAGGCGGTGTTTCTGGATCGGGTCAACGTCCTCGACGAATACGACCGCACGGTGCACTCGCCCAGCTTCGAACTGCGGCTGCCGAGCGTGATCGCGCTCAAGCAGTTCATCCCCTCAGCGCGGCGGCCGGCGTTCACCCGCTTCAACGTGTTCCTGCGCGACCGCTTCGCCTGCCAATACTGCTCGGAGCGGTTTCCGACCAGCGAGCTGACCTTCGATCATGTCATCCCGCGCTCGCGCGGCGGGCGGACGAACTGGGAAAACGTGGTCACCGCCTGCACCGGCTGCAACCTGGCAAAGGGCAACCGAATGCCCGATGTCTGCGGCATGGCGCCGCGCCAGACCCCGCGCCAGCCGACCACCTACGAGCTGCAGCGCAACGGCCGGGCCTTCCCGCCGAACTATCTGCACGAAAGCTGGCGCGACTATCTCTACTGGGACGCCGAGCTCGACGCCTAGGCCTCAAGCGGCCGCCGCTACACCCTCTCGGAGAGCCAGATCGCCGTCTTGGTGATGCGCTTGATCGCGCCGTGCAACACCCGGTAGCCGGGGGTCAGTTCGGCCTCGTTGGCCAGGCCGATGTCCCGGTGCTCCAGCTCTTCCAGCCGGAACCGTTCAATCACCTCCCACAGCTCGGCCTCGTCCGGGCCGAGCTTCTCCTGCTGGGCTGCGTAGTGCTCGTCGATGACCTCTTCGACAGCCACGGTGCAGGCCATCGCCGCGCGTTCGCCCATCAGCGCGGTCCCCGCCCCCATGGCGTAGCCGAACACATGCCACAGCGGCAAAAGGGCGGTTGGACGCACCCGGCGCTCGACGATCATCTTCTCGAACGTCTCCTTGTGGACAAGTTCCTGCTCGGCCATGTGTTCGAGGATCGGCCCTTTGTCGGAATCGCCCAGCACCGCGAGCTGTCCCGAATAAATTCGTTCGGCGCCGTACTCGCCCGCGTGGTCAACGCGGATCAACCGTTCGAGGAACGCCTCTGGCGTCATGTCGCCAGGCAGGCGCCGTCGCTGCGGTGCGTGTTGCGGCACCCGCTCCGCGGCCCGCTTGGCTGTTTGCGTGCGCCCCGTGGTCTTCCCGGCTGCGGACTTGCGCGTCGTCGGTCGCTTGGACGCGCTCCGGTTCGGCGCGGCCTTCTTCGGCGCAGCGGCCTTCTTGGCCGCGGTCTTTTTCGGCGCGGTCTTTTTCGGCGCGGCGCGCTTGGCCGGAGCCTTGCGGGCGGCGGGCTTCTGCGCCGCCTTTTTCCGCGCGGCGGGCTTGCGGGGGGCCTTGCTCATGAACGGGCTCCTGTGGGCAGCAGGCGGGCTGCCGCCACGACTAGCGCGGCGGCAGCGAGCGAGTATAGGACGTTGTATCCGGCCATCGAAACGCCGAACAGCGACCAGGCGACCTCGTCACAGCGCACCGGCGGGGTCTCCAGCAGCATCGCGCGCAGCTCTTCGATGGACTGGGCGCCGGACGTGGCCGAGGCGCCGCAGCCGGGCAGGAAAGACTCCCACCAGTGCTGCTCGACTCCGACATGGTATGCGGCGATCACCGCCCCTGTACCGAATGCCGCCGCGGCGACCCACAGCACTGGCCGCAGCAGGGCCGGCTTCAGGAGGGCCAGCGCGCCAAGCACTGTGACCGCCACAAACGGTACGCGCTGGTACAGGCACAGCTCGCAGGGCTGCAGGCCGCCCCAGTATTGCGACGCCAGGGCGATCACCAGCGGCGCGGCCGCGGCCACGAACAGGGCGGCGGCGAGGCGGCGGCGGTCGGCGTCAGCCATCGCTATAGCACGTATTTGAGGAGGACGAAGCCACCGATAAGAAGTAGGAAGAACAGCGTCGTCAGCAAGCCCAGATAGCGTTCGATGAAGTCGCGCATCCAGGCACCAAAGAACCACAGCAGCCCGGCCACCAGGAAGAAGCGCATGCCGCGGCTGATCACCGAGGCGCCGGTGAACACCGCCGGATCGAGTGCGGTCACCCCGCTGGCAATCGTGATCACCTTGTAGGGGAAGGGTGTGAGCCCGGCGCCGAACACGATCCAGCCGCCCAGGTCGTTGTACTGAGCCTGGAACTCGGCGAACTTATCGGCGTAGCCGTAGAAGTTCAGCACCGGCTGGCCGACCGCCTCGAACAGGAAGAAGCCGATGGCGTATCCGCCCAGGCCGCCGAGCACAGAACCGGCGGTGCAGACCGCTGCGAACCACCAGGCGCGTTGCCGCGCCGCCAGCACCATGGCAATCAGCAGCACATCCGGCGGGATCGGGAAAACCGAGCTCTCAATAAAGGCAATGCCGAAAAGGACCCAAACCGCGTGGCGGTGGCCGGCGAGGCCCATCGTCCAGTCGTAAAGGGCGCGCAGCCAGGCAGGGCCGCCGCGTGCGGTCGCGGGATCGGTCATCGGAGGGGGGCCTAACGTTTGCGGCGGGTCTTTGCGGCCGCCTTCTCTGCGGCAGGCTTGCGAGCCCGCCGGCGCTTGCGCAGGGTGGCGGTCGCTTTCTCGTCGATCACCCCGTCCTCGTCGACGACGACGCCGTAGTCGCGCTTCGCCGCCTCGACGGAGACGAGCCCATAGCGCACGTCGCGGGCGATGGCCGCAAGGTCGCGCTGCATCGGGTCGCCGAAACCGCCGCCGCCGGGCATCTCGACCACCAGCATGTCATTGGGCGGCACGGTCTGAATGCCCTTGGGCCGTAGCTCCTTGCCGGACGCCCAGCCCAGTTGACCCGTCGCTCCGTTCATCCCGCCGTCGCGGCCGCGCGGCGGATGGAACACTCGGTCGAAGCGCGCGGAGATGGCGAACGGCGCATTCTCCCGGTTGGCGACATGCATGACCTGACCGGTACCGCCGCGGTATTTGCCGGCGCCGCCAGAGTCGGTACGCAACTCTTTCTTCCAGAACACCAGGGGCGCGATGGTCTCGGTGATCTCGACAGGAACGTTACGCACGCCGCTGGGAAAGGCCGTGGCATTGAGGCCATCGAGCGTCGGCCGCGCGCCGGTGCCACCGGAGTGGAAGCCGGTCGCATCGAACGCGGTGTACTCCGCCGGGTAGGGGTACTGCGGGTCGGTGCGGCCATAGCCGCTCAGCAGGGTCAGGTTCCACAGGCAAGAGGTGCCTTCGGCCTGGACCTCACCCTTCAGCGCCTGGGCCAGACAGCCAAAGGCGACGTCGGGGCAAAGCTGCCCGATGGTGCCGCGGGCCGCGACCGCACGGGGACGCTGGGCGTTGACGATGGTGCCTTCCGGCGCGACGACCTTTACCACGCCGAGCGAGCCCGCGTTGTTCGGGATATGCGGCGCGATAACACAGTTGATGCCGAAGCTGGTGTAACCGTCTGTGTAGCAGTAGGGAACGTTGATGCCGTAGGGGCTCTCCGGCGAAGTGCCGGTGAAGTCGGCTGTAATGCCGTCCTTGCCGATGGTCAGCGTGCAGACCAACTCGACCGGCTCGTCATAGCCGTCCACCGTCATGCGGTTCGTCCAGCGACCCTGGGGCAGCTTACGGATAGCGTCGAGCTTGCTCTGCCGCGAGGTGGCGAGGATGTAGTCGCCAAGCGCATCGAGGTCGTCGAGGTTGAACTCCTCCATCATGTCGAGGAGGCGGCGGCCGCCGATCTCGTTGCAGGCGATCAACGAATAGATGTCGCCAACGACCTGGGTCGGTTCGCGCACATTCATCCGCACCATGTCGATGAACCAGTCCTGCATCCGGCCCTGCTCGACCACCGGCATGATCGGGACCTGGAAGCCCTCGTGATAAATCTGCCGGCCGTCCGCCGACAGACCGATCCCACCGATATCGACCACATGGCTAGTGCAGGCGAACAGGGCGACCAGCACAGGCTTACGCTTGCCCTCAGGCGTTCGAAACACCGGGGTCACAACGGTGAAGTCGTGCAGATGCCCGGTACCCATCCACGGGTCGTTGGTAATGTAGACATCGCCCGGCTTCATGGTGTCAGCCGGGAAACGGCGCAGGAAGTGCTTCACGGCCTCGGCCATGGAGTTGATGTGGCCCGGCGTGCCGGTCACTGCCTGGGCCAGCATCGCGCCCTCGGCGATCTCGAACACACCGGCCGAAATGTCGCCCGCCTCGCGGGTCGAGGTAGAGAAACCGGTCCGCACCAGCACCTGGGCCTGCTCCTCAACGACAGCGAGGAGCCGATTCCACATGATCTGCATGCGAATCTTGTCGATCGCCGAACGGCGTTTACGCGCAGCGGCCATGGCTCAGCCCTCCCGCACCGGCGGCTGGCCGGTCTTGCTGCGCAGCGCCGCCGTCGCGCCCTCATCAATGGTGCCGTCGGCACCCACAACGACCGCATAGTCGTGCGCGGCCGATTCGCGCGACACCAGACCGTAGCGCACGTCGCGGGCGACATCCTCAGCTTCACGCCGGCGCGGGTCGCCATAGCCGCCGCCGCCGGGGAAGTTGACCACCAACATATCGCCGCCGGGAATGGTCTGGATTCCCTTGGGGCGGAACGCCGGGCCGGATTTCAGCCCGACCCAACCCTTCGCGCCCGCCTTACCGTCGGCGCGGCCGCGCGGCGGGTAGATCACGCGGTCGAAGCGCGCGGAAATGGCGAACGGCGCCTTCTCGCGGTTGGAGATATGCATCACCTGTCCGGTGCCGCCACGCGACAGGCCAGGGCCGCCGGAATCGGGCCGCAGCTCCTTCTTCCAGATCACCAGCGGGGTGATCGTCTCGGTTACCTCGACAGGGACATTACGGATGCCGCTTGGGAAGGCGGTGGCGTTGAGGCCGTCCAGTTCCGGCCGCGCACCGGCCCCGCCGCAATGGAAGATCATCACGTCGAACGGTGTGTAGTCGTCGGGGTACTTGTACTTCGGGTCGGTCCGCCCGTATGCGCTGAACAGCACCATGCTCCACAAGCCGGAGGTGCCCTCTGCCGGCACGCCGCCGGCCACCGCCTGCTGCAAGCAGCCATAGGTAACGTCGGGCAGCATCTGGCCAATGGTCCCGCGTGCCGCGACCGCACGCGGGCGACAGGCGTTGAGAATACAGCCCTCCGGTGCGACCACATTCACGACGCTCAGTGAGCCGGCGTTATTCGGAATGTGCGGGGCGACGACGCAGTTGATCCCAAAGGAGCAGTAAGCGTCGGTATAGCAGTAGGGGACGTTGATACCGTAGGGGCTCTCAGGCGAGGTGCCGGTGAAGTCTGCCGTGATGCCGTCGTCGGCGATGGTCAGCGTGCACACCAGGTCGATCGGCTCGTCATAGCCATCGATGCGCATGCTGTTGGTCCAAGACCCCTTGGGGAGCTTGCGCACCGCATCGAGCTTCGCCTTGCGGCTGGTCTTGATGATGTAGTCGGACAGCTCATCCAAACTATCGATCTCGAACTCGTCCATCATGTCGAGCAGCCGGCGGCCGCCGACATCGTTGCAGGCCACCAGGGAGTACACATCGCCGACCACCTGCACCGGCTCGCGCACATTGTTTCGGATGATCTCAAGGAACCACTCATTGACCTCGCCGGCGCGGGCGAAGTGCATCAGCGGCACCTGCAGCCCCTCGTGGTAGACCTGCCGGCCATCGGCGGACAGGCCGATGCCGCCGATATCGACCACATGGGTGGTGCAGGCGAACAGCGCGACGATACGCGGCTCGCCGTCGCACTCGCGAAACACCGGTGAGACAACCGTGAAGTCATGCAAGTGGCCGGTGCCGAGCCACGGGTCGTTCGTGATGAAGACGTCGCCGGGCTGCATTTCCGAGACCGGGAAGCGGGCGACAAAGTGCTTAACCGCCTCGGCCATGGAGTTGATGTGGCCGGGCGTGCCGGTCACCGCCTGGGCCAGCATCTGCCCCTTATGAACCTCGAAAACGCCGGCGGAGATGTCGCCCGCCTCGCGCGTCGAGGTGGAAAAACCGGTGCGCACCAGGGTGCGGCCCTGTTCCTCGACCACGGCGAGAAGCCGGTTCCACATGATCTGCATGCGGATGCGGCTGACCGCCCGTTCCGATGCGGCCTGAGCCTTTGCCGTTGCCGATTGCTTCGACCTGGCCTTCGCCATTGTCTATCTCCGGCGCCGCGACTTGGCCGGCTTCTTCTCCAGCACGATGTAACCGCGGTTGTTGACGTGGGCGTCGTACTTGTTGCTGACGAAGGTGGAGGTCTCTGATTCCACGATCACCGCCGGGCCGCGGATCACGGTGCCAATGCGCACCTTGCGTCGTTCGTAGACCGGGACGCTGACCGCCTGGCCGGTATCCGGGTCGAGCAGGTCACGGCGGCCGCTGGGGCGCGGCGCCGGGCGCTTCTGCGGCGGCCGGATACGGGTGATCGGCTCCGGCTCCGTGCTCAGCGCCAATGTCCAGGACAGGATTTCCGCCTGACTGTCCGGGATCGTCCGGTCGAATAGGGCGTGGTAGGCGTCGTCGAACGCCTTCTGCAATACCTTGGCGTCGTCGCCCTTCAGCTTGCGCGCCGGGATTTCGACGACGATCTCGTGGCCCTGGCCGACATAGCGCATCATCGCCGTACGGGTTTCTACCAGCTTGCCCTTTGGCGCACCGCGCCGGACGATGGCGGTCGCTTCCGCCTTCATCTCTTCAAACAGGGCGTTGACTACATCGGGGTCGAACGTGTCGAGCTTCATGTAGCGGCTGCGCACCACTTCGTAGGCTACCGGTGCGCGCAGGAAGCCGAGCGCCGAGCCAACGCCAGCGTTGTTGGGGATGATGATGCGGTCGATATCCAGCTTTTCGGCGAGACGCGCGGCATGTAGCGGCGCGGCGCCGCCAAATGCGATGAGCGTGCGGGTGCTGAGCACCTTGCCGCGCTCTATCGCGTGAACCCGCGCCGCGTTCGCCATGTTCTCATCGACGATCTCACATACGCCGAAGGCGGCCTCGTTGGCGTTCATCGACAGCGGCCCGCCAACATGGTCCTTCAGCGCTGACTGCGCCTTCGCCTTGCTGAGCGTCATCTTGCCACCGGCGAAGTTGTTGGGGTCGATGCGCCCCATCATCACGTCGGCGTCGGTGACGGTTGCCATGCTGCCGCCCAGGTCGTAACTCGCCGGACCGGGCTCCGAGCCCGCGCTATCGGGGCCGACATGGATTCGCTTCAGGTCGTCGACCCGAGCGATCGAGCCGCCGCCTGCGCCGATTTCCACCATTTCGATCACCGGGATCAGCAGGGGCAGGCCGCTGCCTTTCAGGAAGCGGTACTCGCGCGCGACCTCGAAGGAGCGCGACTGCTGCGGCTTGTAATCGTCGATCAGGCAGATCTTGGCAGTGGTGCCGCCCATGTCGAAACTGAGCACGTCGGGGATGCCCATCCGGGCCGCCAGATGGGCAGCCAGGATGGCGCCGCCGGCGGGGCCTGACTCGACCAGGCGGATCGGGTTTGCGATCGCCGTATCCAGAGTGGTGAGGCCGCCGCCCGACATCATCAGGAATAACGGGCACGCGAGGCCCATGCGGCGCAGGTCGCGGTCGAGGCGCGACAGGTAGCGCGCCATCAGCGGCTGAATGTAGGCATTGGCCGCAGCGGTCGAGAAGCGGTCGTATTCTCGGACTTCCGGGCAAACCTCCGAGGATAGTGACACATAGGCGTCCGGCAGCCGTTCCTTGAGCATGTCGCGGACCCGGCGCTCATGCGCGCCGTTGGCATAGCTGTGCAGGAAGCCGATGGCGACGCTCTCGATCTCGTGCTTCTTGAGAACCGGGACCAGTTGGTTCACCGCCTTCTCATTGAGCGGCAACAGCACGGAGCCGTCGGCGGCCATGCGTTCCGGCACGCCGAGGCGCAGGTGGCGAGGCACCAGCGGCTGCGGCTTCTGAACGTAGAGATCGTACTGCTCGAAGCGGTGCTCGTAGCCGATCTCGATGGAGTCCCGGAAGCCATCTGTCGTGATCAGCGCGGTGCGCGCGCCCTTCCGCTCGATCAGCGCGTTTGTCGCCAGAGTGGTGCCGTGGATGATCAGCGAAATGTCGCCGGGTTCCAGCCCAGCTTCCGCCAGTACGGTCTTGATCCCCTCGACAACACCCTGCTCGGGCGCCTGGTGGGTGGTGAGCACCTTGGTGGTGACGCGGCCGTTGGGCCCCTCTACCACTACATCGGTAAATGTGCCGCCAATATCGACGGCCAGACGCGCCGACGATTCTGCGGCCGACCTGGGCATGCTGCTACTCCGGTATTTTCCGGGTCCGAGATGAAGCCCCAAACGCATTAGGCATCGAACCCGCGCGAAAACTAAAGGCCCTGAACCGAACGGTAAAGGGCATTCCCCTGCAGCATGGTTGACCGGTGCAGGCTAGTGGATATCATCGCGCCGGCTCGGCCCGCGGCCTGGCCCCTGTGGCGGAACCGGTAGACGCGGCAGACTCAAAATCTGCTCTCCGCAAGGAGGTGGGAGTTCGAGTCTCCCCGGGGGCACCAGCCGGCCGATGGTTTTCGCTGGAAATCCGCCCGGCTTCGCCCTGCGTAACGGTACCGGGGCGAAGCTCCGCCCGTTTTGGCGACTGGATGAGGCGCACTGCGATGCAATCGTTCTTGCGACTGCGGTTTGTTGCCGTTTTCGCCGCCGCCCTCGTCGGGACGGCGAGCGCGCAGGCGATGGATCGGCCCGCGCCGGAAGCGGTCGCGGTCGATCCCTTTGCGCTTTACGGACCGGAAATCCGTTTCCAGGTGATGCGCAACGGCGAGCCCGTTGGGAAGCACTCGGTGAATTTCACGCAGGACGGCGAGGATCTGGTCGTAACCAGCCGGCTCGACATCGCCATCAAGCTGCTGTTCGTGACAGCCTACCGTTACAGCTACGAATCCGTCGGCCGATGGCGTAACGGGCAGCTCCATGCACTGGACGCCTGGGTCGACGATGATGGCGAGAAGACGGAGACGAAGGTCACCCGCGAAGGTGACCAGCTCAGGGTCGCAGGTCCGAAGGGAACATTCACCACCGGCCTCGACACCCTGCCGACCACCCATTGGAATCCGCGCCAGACCAGCCAGAGCCGCGTGATCAACACGCTGACCGGAGAGATCGACTCCGTCGTGATCCTGGATCGCGGGGCAACGGAAGTTGATGGCGGGCGCGGGCGCATCCCGGCCCGGCATTTCGAGTATACCGGCGACCTTCGTGTGGAGACCTGGTACGACCCACAGGGCCACTGGGTCGGCATGCGGTTCAAGGCCAAGGACGGGTCTGATATCGAGTATTTCTGCGTCGATTGCCGCGGCGCTATCGGAATCGGCGGTTGAGCCGCACGGTCTGGATCACCGGGGCCGGCAAGGGCATCGGCCGCGCCGTCGCCCTGCGCTTGCTGCGCGATGGCGATACCGTCGCCGCCAGCGCCCGCACCGCGGGCGATCTCGATTCGCTGGCCGCGGAGGCGGCGGGACTGCCTGGAACCGTGAAGGGCTACACGCTGGACGTGACCGACGAGAACGCCTGTGCCGCCGCGTTTGCATCGATCGAATCCGACCTGGGGCCCCTCGACCTGATCATCCTGAATGCGGGCAATCACCGGCCGATGAGGGCGCAGGACTTCGACAGCGCCACCTTCCGTAGCCTCATTGATGTGAACCTGTTCGGCGTTGTCTACGGCCTGGCCGCAGCGGTACCGGCGTTCATCGCGCGCGGGGGCGGGCACATCGCGGTGGTCGCATCCGTCGCTGGTTATCGCGGGTTGCCCACGGCGGCCGCTTATGGCGCCAGCAAGGCTGCGGTGATCAACATGTGCGAGGCGCTGCGCCCGGAACTGGCCGAGGCGGGGGTGCGTCTCAGCCTCGTCAATCCGGGCTTTGTGAAGACGCCGCTTACGGACAAGAACGAGTTCGACATGCCGTTCCTGATCGACGCCGACAGGGCGGCGGACCGGCTGGTCGACGGTCTCGAGAGTGGCCGCTTCGAGATCACCTTCCCGCGCCGCTTCACCTGGCTGATGAAGCTGCTGCGGATCCTGCCCTACGGCTTGTTCTTCCGCATCACGGGGCGGCTGATTCCAGATTGACGCCGTCGCGGGCATCAAGCTCGCGGCGGATTTCCGCATGCCGTTCCTCGGTGATCGGGTGGCCCCAGATCACCGCGATCGCCCCGAGCTTCAGCACCACCGGGATTAGCGCATAGATCACCGCCAGCGCCATGAGCGCGCCGGCATCGTTGCCGCCTGCCGGGTCAAAGCCGAACAGTTCCAGCGCCGGAAAGGCGATGCCAACCGCGCAGGCCAGGGCCAGCTTGGTGGCCATGCTCCACAGTGCGAAGAACAGTCCGGCGCGGCGTTGCCCGGTGTTCAGCGTGTCGAGGTCGACAACATCCGCCTGAAGCGCCGGAGGTAGCGCCAGGTCCGCGCCCAACGCCATTCCGGTGAGTACGCAGATCACGCCAAAGGCGAGAATATCGCCAGGGCCCAGCAACGGGACCCAGATAAAGGCGCCGCAGGCCAGCAGCATTGCCGCCGACCAGACCCGGTGCTTCCCGTACCGGCGGCTCAGGCGCACCCAGAACGGGATCGCCAGCACGCCGCACAAGAAGTACGCGAATATCAGGGCGCCCCGTTCGCTGGCGTCGGCGGCGATGCCATGTTCAAGGTAGAGCGGAAAAAGCACTGCCGGCATGCCATTGGCGAGGCCGTTGATCAGCCACGCCAGGACCAGGCGCAGGAATGGCTTGTTGCGCAGGACCTCGCGATAGGCGTCGAGGCCGCGGCGCGCGGCTGGCGGCGGTGCGGTGCGCGGTGGCTCCGGGACGCGCCAGGCGAGCAACGCGATTGCCGGCGCCCCGGCGCCGATCGCAAGCCAGGCTACGATTGCGAGGCTCTCGGCCTCGCTCGCACCCATGCCAGTGGCGATGGCCGGGATCGACCCGGCGGCAAGCACCCCGGCCAGCATGGCACTCTCGCGCCCGCCGGTGATGCGGGTGCGCTCGTGGTAGTCGGCGGAGAGTTCAGCGCCTAACGCCGTGTAAGGCACCGCGAGCAAGGTCCAGCCCAGATAGAGCACCGCGGTCCAGATCAGCAGGTAAATCGCATCGGGCTCCGCCGGCGGCTGAAACAGCCGGATCAGCGCCAGAGCCGCAAGCACCGCGCCGGCTGCCATCCAAGGCTTGCGCCAGCCGCCCGGTAGCCGGAAGCGGTCGCTGAGCGTACCGACGAGCGGATCGGTGACCACGTCGAGAATCCGCGAGGCGAGCAGCACGCCACCAGTTGCAGCCAAGCCGAGCCCGACACTGTCGGCATAGAAGCTCGGCAGGTAGACGTAGACCGGGATCGTTGGCATCGCCAGGGCGAAGCCGGGCAATGCATAGAACAGCAGGGTCGTCCAGGGCATTGGGCGGCCCCCGCGAGCAGTCATGATGCTGCTCTCGGCCTCAGCGGCGGACGATCGCGTACTGGCCGACGTCCAGCGCACCGGTGCGGAACCCCGCCTCGCAATAGGCGAGGTAGTACTCCCACATACGCTTGAAGCGGTCGTCGAAGCCGAGCTGTTTGATCTCCGGCCAGGCGCGCTGGAACGAGCGCTGCCATGCCTCGAGGGTCCGGGCGTAGGACTGCCCAAATAGGTCGCTGCCCTCTAACGCGAGGCCGGCCCGGTCGATCTGGCCGGCCAGTACCGGCGGCGATGGCAGCATGCCGCCCGGGAAGATGTAGCGCTGGATGAAGTCGGTGCCACTGCGATAACGCTCAAAGCGGCTTTCCTCGATGGTGATGATCTGCAACATCGCCCTGCCGCCCTGCTTCAGCCGGGCACGGACCACATCGAAAAACACCGGCCAGTGGCGCTCGCCGACCGCCTCAAACATCTCTACCGAAGCGATGCGGTCGAACTGCCCGGGTACATCGCGGTAGTCCTGAAGGCGGATTTCTACCTGCCCGTCGAGGTCGGCAGCACGCATCCGCTCGGTCGCGTATTCATGCTGCTGGTGCGACAGGGTGAGCCCGGTGACCCGGCAGCCATAGTCCCGCGCAAGCATCTCCGCCAGACCGCCCCAGCCGCAGCCGATCTCCAGCACGTGGTCGCCGGGCTTCACGTCAAGCGCCTCAGCAAGACGCCGGCACTTCGCCGCCTGCGCGTCCTCAAGCGGCTGGTCCGGATGTTCGAAATATGCCGAGGAATAGGTCATGCCGGGGTCGAGCCAGCGGGTATAGAAGGCATTCCCCAGGTCGTAATGGTAGGCGATGTTGCGCCGGCTGCCGCGGCGATCATTGTCGCGCATCAGGTGCCACAGGCGGCTCGGCAGGCGAAACAGGCGCCACCCCTCCGCGTCGGCTTCCACATGTTCGTTACGCGCGGCGACCTCGATCAGGTCGATCAGGCTGGGGCTGTCCCAGTCGCCGTCCATATAGGCCTCGGCAAATCCCAGGTGGCCGCCGAAGATGGTGCGAGGCAGGGCGCGCAAGCTATTGATCGACATGATCCCGTGCGGACCGTCATCGCCCTGTGCGCCCAGAACCTGGGTGCGGCCGTCCGGGAACTGGATCGACAGCCGACCGGTATCGATCCGTTCGCACAAGCGGATGAAGGCACGGACCGCAGGCCCCATCGGGCGTGCGGCGGACCAGCGCGGTCCACGCAGCGCCATCGATCCAGGGTCGTCGTTGCGCTTGTCGTCAGGCATGGGTAATCGGGCGTGCAGTGGAACGGGTGTCGGAAACGACGGAGACCGCAGTCTCCGGCGGTGCAGGACGCGGCGTCGTCAGCGGAATGCCCTTCAGCCAGAGCTTCAAGGCCTCCCAGTGAATGCCGCCGATCACCTTTAGCGACAATAGCGGATAGCGCAAGAACGCCCAGCCCAGGCTGCGGTCGTCGAGCGGCTTTTTGTTGCCGGTGAACGAAGCGTAGAGCAGCGCTCCCTCCGGGTCGTCCTGGCGGATCGCGACCGCGATACGGTCGTCAGGCGGCCGCACCTGGAAGTGGTAAGTCTGCGCCATGTCGATGAAGGGCGAGACGAAGAAAGCCTTGTCGCAGCTCTGCCGCACCACCGGTCCGTCGCCGGCTACCGGGATCAGGTAGCCATGCTTCTCACCGAAGGTATTGCGAACTTCATAGAGGATCGCCTGCAGTGCCCCCTCGCGGTGGTAGCAGAAAAAGACACTCAGCGGATTGAACACGTAGCCGAAAACCCGGGGATAGCAGAGCAACCGGATCGCTCCGCCTGCGGTGTCGATGCCGGCACGCCGCAGCGCCGCTTCCACCCAGGGTCGCAATGGAGTGCCATCTCGCGGTCCGTGGTCACGGTCGTGAAAGCCGAAGATGCCGAACCGGTTATACGAGAAAAGGCGCAGTCGGCGGCCCAGGTCAGGCAACTCATCAAGGTCGAGCAGGAGCGAGAATACGCGGTAGCGCAGGGCATGCCTGCGCGGCTTCATGCGCCGGTGAATGACGATTCCTGCGTAAAGCGCCGAGGCCGCGGTCATGCGGCTGCCTCCGGCAGGGGCGGCGGCGTGGGGATGCGGGCGCTCTCGCCGGCTACTGTCCAGGGCCGGCGCACACCGCCGATGGCTTCGGCCGCCGCAAGGCCTGCCTGCAAGCCGTCCTCGTGGAACCCAGCGCCGAAATAGCTGCCGCAGAACCATGTGTTGCGCCCGCCCTGGATGTCCCACAGCCGCGCCTGGGCGGCTAGGGCGCGGGTGGTGAACAGCGGGTGCTCATAACTAAAGCGCTGCAACACCGACTCGTCGCGCGGCTCCAGGCCGAAGCGGTCCGCGTTCAGCGTCACGAACAGCGGTGTGCGCTGGTCCAGGTTCTGAAGCAGATTCATCCAGTAGGTTACGCATACGGACCGGCCGCCGTCTTCCCCTGTGCGGCCGAGGTAGTTCCAGCTTGCCCAGGCGCGTCGGCGGCGCGGCATGAGGCGGGTATCGCTGTGCAGGACCGTCGCATTGGTCTGGTATTGGAAGGCGCCGAGGATATCCCGTTCCTGAGGGTCTGGATCTGCCAACATCCCCAGCGCCTGGTCGGCGTGGGCGGCAACGACCACGTGGTCATAGCGTGCGGTGCTGCCATCGGTGTCTTCGACGATCACCGTGTTCTCGCCGGCGGGCCGGCGCAGCGCCCTGACCCCGCAGCCAAGCCGCACGCTGTCGCGGTAGGGTGTGGTCAGTCGCGCCACATATTCACGGCTGCCGCCAATGACTGTTCGCCACTCGGGCCGGTCGACCAGCTTGAGCAGGCCGTGGTTCTGGAAGAACGCGACGAAGGCAGCGGCCGGGTGTGCCCGCATGCCCTCGAGTGAGGCAGACCAGATCGCCGCCCCCATCGGCAACAGATGGTCGCGGATGAAGGCCTCCGAATAGCCTTCGGCATCCAGGAATTCACCCAAAGTCAGCGTATCGGCATCCGCCCGGTCCAGCAGGGCCGGGGCAGCCCTGTAGAACCGCACAATGTCACGCAGCATGCGCCAGAACCGGGGCCGGGCGACGTTGCGGCGTTGGGCCAGCAGGCCAAAAAGGTCGGTGCCCGCGTACTCAAACCCGCCGTCGTCGAGCGACACCGAGAAAGACATGTCGCTGGTCTGGGTTGGCACATCGAGGTGGTCAAAAAGCGCCAATAGGTTCGGGTAGTTGGCGATGTTGTAGACAATGAATCCGGTATCGACCGGGATGGGGCCGTCCATTCCCGGCGCGTCGACGGTGTTGCTGTGACCGCCGATGCGTTCGGCTGCCTCATACACCGTGACCCGATGCCGCTGGCTCAGTAGCCAGGCGGCCGACATGCCTGTGATGCCGGTGCCGACCACTGCAACGTCGAGCGGCCGCCCCGCTTCGCCGGCAGGGCTCGTCGCTGTCGTCGCCAAGAACGCACTCCCCCAACTAACGTTTGGGATTCATACCAGATTACGGGCGGAAGGTGCTGCCGGATTAGGCGCCCGGCCCTTTACCGGAAGCGTGCGAAGGCTTCGGGCGTCTGGAAGACCACCCGTCCTGCGACCATAGTTGCCAAGATTCTCGGGGTCAGCGGGTTGCATGCATCGACGATGGCGAGGTCGGCACGCTGACCTGGTGCTACCTCACCGCGGTCGGTGAGGCCGGCTGCCCGCGCCGGGTTTGTCGAAGACAGCCGCCAGGCGTCTGCCAGGGTGATGCCATGATGCGCCGTCAGCACGAACGGCGCCAGGCCGAGCGTTGGGTAGTAGTAGTCTGATGCCAGAACCGAACACAGGCCCTCTTCCACGAGATCCGCGGCACGGATCATCTGGTTGTGGCTGCCACCGCGCACGATGTTCGGGGCACCCATGACGACCGGATCGCCGAGTTCGACGCTGGCGGCAGCGGTCTCCCGGTTCTTCGGGAACTCACAGATGTGGCAACCCGCGGCGCTGTGTTCCCGGCGCAGGCCCGGCGTGTCTTCGTCATGCGAGGCTATCGGCAGCCCAAGGGTCCTGGCGGTGCCGATCAAGCGCCACTTGGCTGGCGCGACTTCGTCACCTCGCCGCACCAGTGCCTCCATATCCGCCCGGAACTCGGCCGTCGTTTGTCCGGCCCGGCCGGTATACTTGGCCAGTTTGTCCGGGTGGTCGGCTTTGGCATAAATGTCGTCGAAATGGTCGTTGATCGACAGCATGTCGATGTCGCCATCGGACAGCCAACTGTCCAGCTCCTCGACATGGTCTAGCGCATAGGTTTCCCAGCGCACATGCACGCGGGTGTCGCAGAGTAGTTCATCGCGCAAGGCGCGGATGCCGTCGATCAGGGCACGGCCAACCGTGATACCGCGCAGGCCCGGTTCCCAGGAAAGCGTTAGCGCGTGATAGGCGGTTGTGTAACCGCAGGCCGCCATCTGCCGGTCGCTCTCGCGCAAGGCTAGGTCCACCGGAAAATCGACGCCGGGGCGGGGCTGGACCTGACGCTCGAAGGAATCGCCGTGGATATCCACTAGTCCCGGCAGCACCAGCAAGCCCGTGGCGTCGAAGCGGCGCAGGCCGTGGCTGCCCCCATCCAACGCCGCAATCGTGTCGCCTTCGATATTCACCGAGCCGGGGTGCAGGCCGTCCGGCGACAGCACGGTGCCGCCCTCTAAGGCGAGGCCCCCGGCAGTCCGGATGTTGGGCGATTCGTTCATATCGACGATGTATCTAATTTGGAGTGAGAAATGTGTGCGCCAGCGGTGAGCCTGTCATGGCCGTGCCGCTAGCGCGGCTCAAAGACCAGCTGCACACGGTCGCTCGCCCAGCGGCCAACGCCGTATTCGATGATCTGGTTCTCGGTGTCCACGTTGATGTTCTCGGTCACCAGGATCGGCCGGGTGCGCGGCTGCTGCAGAAGGCGTGCATCCTCGGTGCTGGGCATGCGCGCGGTGACCCGTGTGACCTGGCGGAAGTAATCCTCAATGCCGAACTGGCGCAGCGCCTTTGTGATCGAGGCGAATTGTTCGTACGCCTCCAGCAATCCCTGGAAGCGCTCTGCCGGAAAGTAATGGGCGGTCACGCTGACGCTGCGGTTGTCGACGATGCCAATGCGCTCAATGACAAAGACCGGTCGGCCGCGCCTGAGACCGAGGTTCTTGGCAACGGTTGCCGAAGCTGGCTCTTCCACCGACCGTACCAACCGGCCCCGTCCTTCCCGGCGCATGCGACGGAAATGCTCGCTGAATCGGGTGCGGCGGCTGACTTTGTAGTCGATGATGTCCTCGGCAATGAAGGAGCCGCGGCCCTGGAAAACACGCACCAGCCCGCGGTCAGCGAGCTCGGAGACAGCGCGGCGCAAGGTATGGCGGTTGACGCCGAACCGGGCGGCCAGCTCGTTCTCCGGCGGCAGCTGCGCGCCCGGCGTGTGCACGCCGTTCATGATCTCCTGCTCCAGGGTCTCCTGAATTTGCCGCCACAGTGCGACGCCTCGTCCGCGGTCTACCCGTGCGCCATCCATCGCCGGTTCCACTTCACAAAAATTTCACCCACTCCCTTACGGATCTAATGCAGTATGGCGAGGCGAAAATATAGATGTCTATACGTTTTGTATGAAACGTTGATGACATCTGCAGTGGCGTAGCGGGTGGATAAGAAATGACCGAAACCAAGGGTGCGCAGTCTGCGCCGCGTCAGCGCTGGATGTCAGTGCTTGCCAAGGCGCCGACGGCCGATCTCGAGGCGGCCTGGGACGAGTTGGGCGCGCAGCCCACCTACGATCTTTTGCGGCGGCCGGAAACCGGCCTCGTCATGGTGCGGGGGCGCGCCGGCGGGGTCGGAGCCCAGTTCAACCTGGGAGAGATGACTGTGACCCGCTGTAGCGTACGGCTGGCTGACGGGCGGGTCGGTCACGCCTATGTCGGCGGCCGCGATCGGCGCAAGTCCGAGCTGGCGGCGGTGTTCGATGCCATGCTCCAGGATGACGCGATGCGCCCTGAGCTGGAGAGCAGCCTGATTACGCCACTTTCCGATGCGCAGGAACAGCGCCGCGCCGATGTGCGCGCCAAGGCCGCGGCAACCCGGGTCGATTTCTTCACCATGGTCCGGGGCAGTTGAGCATGGACACCACCCAGACGAATGCTGGCCTTCTGCCCGGTCTCGCCGACCCGGTTCGCGACAGCCAGCACACCTTCCGTGCCGTGCTCGACGCGATGGCCAACCCGGGCCGGATTATCGCCCTCTCTATCGAGGCGGAGGCGCCGGTTGGGTTCGCTCCTGCCACCGTCGCGGTCGCCTTGACCTTGCTCGATTTCGAGACGCCCGTCTGGCTGCCCCAGCAGCTGCGCGGCGCACCTGCCGAGAGCCATCTGGTGTTTCACAGCGGCTGTCCCGTCGTCGACGATCCGGGTGCAGCCCTCTTCGCCGTCATCACTGATGCGGCCACTATGCCGCCGCTCACGGACTTTCCTGCCGGCGTGGATCAATTCCCGGAACGCTCTGCGACCCTGATCATCCAGGTCGAAGGCTTACAGGGGGGCACAGGTTGGCGTCTGACTGGCCCCGGAATCAAGGACAACGCCCAGCTGCTGGTAGCGGGGCTGCCGGACGGTTTCAGCGATGGTCTGCGCGCCAATACGGCGCTCTATCCGCTGGGGCTCGATTTCATCTTTACCTGCGGCGACAAGGTGGCTGCCTTGCCGCGCACCACCCGGGTCGAGGGCTAACCGATGTATGTCGCCGTCAAGGGTGGCGAGCGCGCCATCCTCAATTCCCACAAGCTGCTGGCCGAAGAGCGGCGCGGTGATACCGAATCGCCGGAGATCAGCACGGCGCAGATCAGCGAGCAGCTTGGGCTCGCGGTCGACCGGGTGATGACCGAAGGGTCGATCTGCGACCGGGAACTTGCCGCGCTCGCCATCAAGCAAGCCTGCGGCGACCTGGTGGAGGCGATCTTTCTGCTGCGCGCCTACCGCACGACCCTGCCGCGGTTTGGCGTTACCCAGCCGATCAACACCGCGGAGATGACGGTTCGGCGGCGCATTTCGGCGACCTTCAAGGACCTGCCTGGCGGACAGGTTCTGGGGCCGACCTTCGATTACACCCACCGTTTGCTCGATTTCGAGCTGGCTGACGGCGCGCCGCCGCCGGACGCCGAGAGCCGTACCGCGGTCCGTGCCGAGGACGCTCCGGCGGAAGAGGTGCCGCATGTGCTCGAGCTCCTCAACAAGGAGGGCCTGATCGAGCAGGAAGTGGCTGGCGACGATGCCCCGCCGCCCTGCGACCTGACCCGCGAGCCTCTCGAATTCCCGGCCGACCGGCCGACGCGGCTGCAGAACCTGGCGCGCGGCGACGAGGGCTTTCTGCTGGCGCTGGGCTACTCGACCCAGCGCGGCTTCGGCAACGCCCACCCGTTCGTCGGCGAGGTGCGCATGGGCGACGTTGCGGTGACCTTCTCGCCCGAGGAGCTTGGCTTCGAGATCGAGATTGCCGATATCGGCGTCACCGAGTGCGAGATGGTCAACCAGTTCAGGGGCTCGAAGACCAAGCCGCCCCAGTTCACCCGTGGCTACGGGCTCACCTTCGGGCACTGCGAACGCAAGGCGATGTCCATGGCGCTGGTCGACCGGGCGCTGCGCGCCGAGGAACTCGGCGAGGCCCGCAAGGCCCCGGCGCAGGACGAGGAGTTCGTGCTCTACCACACCGACAATGTGGAGGCGTCGGGCTTCGTGCAGCATCTCAAGCTGCCCCATTATGTCGATTTCCAGTCGGAGCTGGAGCTGATCCGCGGCATCCGAGCAGTGGCGGAACAGGCTGGGGTCGAGGACGACGACGAGGACATCAGGCCCGCCTTCGGCGGCAGCCCGGTCTGATCCGCGGAGGGAAAGATGGATACCTTGGAACGACAGGGCGCGGGAAGAGACGAGGCGTCGCAGCATCACGACACAGATGCCGGCGAGGGGCCCCTGGCCGGCTACAACTTCGCCTACCTCGATGAGCAGACAAAGCGGATGATCCGCCGCGCCATCCTCAAGGCCGTCGCGGTGCCGGGCTACCAGGTCCCGTTCGGCAGCCGCGAGATGCCGTTGCCCTACGGCTGGGGCACCGGCGGCATACAGGTGACCGCTAGCGTGATCGGCGAGGCGGATGTGCTCAAGGTGATCGATCAGGGCGCGGACGACACCACCAACGCGGTGTCGATCCGGCGTTTCTTTGCACTGACGGCCAATGTCGGCACCACGGAGAAGACCGAGGATGCGACGATCATCCAGACCCGTCACCGCATCCCGGAAAAGCCGCTCACTGACCAGCAGATCATCGTCTACCAGGTGCCGCAGCCTGAGCCGCTGCGCCAGTTGGAACCGCGCGAGGCGGAGTGCCGCAAGATGCACGCGCTTGCCGAATACGGCCTGATGTACGTGAAGCTCTACGAGAGCATTGCCAACTTCGGCCGCATCATCACGGCCTACAACTACCCGGTGCTGGTGCAGGACCGCTACATCATGGCGCCCTCGCCAATTCCTCGTTTTGACAATCCGAAGATGCACGAGATGCCCGCGCTTCAGCTGTTCGGCGCCGGACGGGAGAAGCGAATCTACGCGGTGCCGCCTTACACCAAGGTGAAGAGCCTCGACTTCGAGGACTTCCCTTTCGAGCCCGGCCGTGCACCGCATAAATGCGCCCTGTGCAATGCCGAGGACAGCTATCTCGACGAGATCATCGTCGATGACAAAGGCGGCCGGATGTTCGTCTGCTCCGACACCGCGTTCTGCGAGGAACGACGCGCCGCTGGCCACCATGGCCCGATGAGTGGCATGGCCGGTTGGGAAGGCGACGCCGCGCCGGAGGATGGGGCATGAGCGCGGTCGCTGAAGCGCCGGCGCCCGCCGCGCTCGCCGAGGCCGAATCGCCGCTACTGAAGGTCGCGGGCCTCAGCAAGCACTACGGTCGCATTGTTGGCTGCGAGAATGTCAGCTTCGACCTGTGGCCTGGCGAGGTGCTCGGTGTTGTCGGCGAGTCCGGATCGGGTAAGTCGACCCTGCTGTCCTGTCTGTCGGCACAACTCGCGCCCAGTGCGGGCCGCGTGGACTATGTGAACCGCACCGGCGAGGAGGTCGATGTTCACAACATGCCCGAACCCGCCCAGCGGCTGCTGATGCGCACCGAGTGGGGGATCGTGCACCAAAATCCACGCGACGGTCTGCGCATGGAGGTTTCCGCTGGCGCCAATGTCGGCGAGCGACTGATGGGCATCGGCTGGCGCCATTACGGCAAGATCCGCGAGGAATCCGTGTCCTGGCTGCAGAAGGTCGAGATGGACATGGACCGCATCGACCATCTGCCCTTCACCTTTTCCGGCGGCATGCAGCAGCGGCTCCAGATCGCCCGCAACCTGGTCACCCAGCCGCGGCTGGTGTTCATGGACGAGCCCACCGGCGGCCTCGACGTGTCGGTTCAGGCGCGGCTGCTGGACCTGCTGCGCAGCCTTGTTGGTGAACTCGGCCTGTCGGTGATCATCGTCACGCACGACCTCGCTGTGACGCGGCTGCTGGCCCACCGGCTGATGGTGATGCAGCGGGGCCGGGTGGTCGAGACCGGCCTGACAGACCAGGTGCTGGATGATCCCCAGCACCCCTATACCCAGCTCCTCGTCTCTTCGGTCTTGCAGGTCTGAGGCCCGCCATGAACGACATCGCCGAACCGCTGGTCCGCATACAGGGCCTGTCCAAGACCTTCTCGCTGCATCTGCAGGGCGGGGTCGCGCTCGACGTGCTGGACGGCGTCGATCTCGACATCGCCGCGGGCGAATGCGTCGTGCTGATGGGCCCGTCGGGCACCGGCAAGAGCACCCTGATGCGCTCGATCTACGCCAACTACCTGCCGCAGGCCGGATCGATCCTCGTGCGCCATGGCGATGCCACGGTGGACATGTGCAGCGCTATGCCGCGCGACGTCATCGCCGTACGCCGCAGCACCATGGGCTATGTCAGCCAGTTTCTGCGGGTGATCCCGCGCGTCCCCGCCATCGACGTGGTGGCCGAGCCGCTGCGCGCGCTGCATGTGCCCGCGGAAGAGGCGCGCGAGAAGGCCGCCGCCCTACTGGCGCGGCTGCGCATCCCCGAGCGCCTGTGGCAGCTGCCGCCGGCGACCTTCTCGGGCGGCGAACAGCAGCGCATCAATATCGCCCGCGGCTTCATCGTGGACTATCCGATCCTGCTGCTTGACGAGCCGACCGCGTCGCTCGACGCCGCCAACCGGCAGACCGTGATCGAGCTGATCCAGGAGGCCAAGGCGCGCGGTGCGGCCATCGTCGGTATCTTCCATGACGCCGATGTGCGAGAAGCGGTGGGCACCCGCATGTTCACCCTGGAACTGGATCCCGCCTAGGCATGGAAACCGTCTTCACCAATGCCCGGGTGATCACCCGCGACAAGGCGTTCAAGGGCTCCGTCCAGGTGCGCGGCGACACCATTGCCGACGTCTCCGCCGGTAGCTACTCCGGCCCTGGTGCAGAGGACTGCGAGGGCGACTATCTGCTGCCCGGTCTGATCGACCTGCACACCGACAACGTGGAGAAGCACATGGTGCCGCGCCCCGGCGCGCGCTGGTCCGCCAAGGCGGCGGTGCTAGCCCATGACGCCCAGTGCGCGGCCGCCGGTATCACCACCGTGTTCGACGCCTTGTGCATCGGCAACACCGACGTGGAGAAGATCCGCGTCGAACTGTTCCATGACGCAATGCGCGAACTGCGACGGGGCAAGGAGCATTCCCTACTCCGTATCGAGCATTTCTTGCATGCGCGCTGCGAGGTCAGCGCAGAGAACATGGTCGAGGCATTCGAGACCTACCAGGACGACCCACTGCTCAAGATGGTCTCGGTGATGGACCACACCCCCGGCTTGCGCCAGTTCACTGATGTGGAGCGCTACAAGCGCGTGCAGGCCAAGCGGCTGGGCCTCGACGCGGAGGCAGTTGATGCCTGGATCGACGAGCGGCTGCGCAACGCCGCCATGCACTCCGAACAGAACCGGGCTGCGCTGCTCGGTAAGGTGACCGGCCGCGGCGTGCCGGTGGCCTCCCATGACGACCGCACGGTCGATCATGTGGCCCAGGCCGTCGCCGAGGGCATCACCATCGCCGAGTTCCCGGTCACCATGGAGGCAGCCGAGGAGTCGCGCCGTCAGGGCATGCAGATCATCCATGGCGCGCCGAACATCGTGCGCGGCGGGTCGCACAACGACAATGTTTCCGCGCTGGACCTCGCCGAACACGATTGTCTCGACGTCATCGCTTCCGATTACGTGCCCAGCAGCATGCTGCTTGCCGCCTTCAAGCTTAAAGACCATCTCGGCATCGAGTTGCCCGACGCCATCGCCAAGGTGACCGCGAACGCTGCCGAATCCGTCGGTCTCGACGACCGCGGCGAGATCACCCCCGGCCGCCGTGCTGACCTGGTGCGGGTGGCGGTGGACGAGGACGTCCCCTTCGCCCGGCGCACTTGGCGCGAGGGGGAGCGGGTCTCCTGACCGGAACCTGGACCGCACCGCGATGACGGCGCGCTACGCCGTCTATTTCGCGCCGTCCGAGGACAGTGACCTATGGCGCTTCGGCAGCGGCTGGATTGGCCGCGATGCGGTCACGGGTGCCGAAACCGGCGCCTCCGCACCCGTCGGCCTCGATTCCGGTCGCTGGCAGGAAATCACCGCCTCGCCCCGCCACTACGGTTTTCATGCGACCCTGAAGCCGCCCTTTGCGCTCGCCGAGGGCACCGATGAGGGAGGGCTGGCGCGGGCGGCCGCGGCCTTCGCGGCGACGTACCCGCCGTTCGAGTCGCCGCCGCTTGTGGTCACCGACCTGGGCGGATTCCTCGCCCTGTGTCCCTCCACGCCGAGCCCGCAACTCAACCGGCTGGCGGCGGATTGCGTACGTGCCTTTGATGCCTTCCGCGCCCGGCAGAGCGCCGCCGAACTGGACAAGCGCCGCAAGGGTGGCCTGCCGTTGCGCCAGGAGGCGATGCTGCAGCGCTGGGGCTACCCTTACGTGATGGATGAGTTCCGCTTCCACATGACGCTCACCGTGCGCCTGGAGCCGGGGGAGCGGGAGAGTGTGGCGGCGCTCCTGGCGCCGCTAGCCGCTCCGCTGGCCGCGCAAGCCCTCGCGGTCGATGGCATCTGCCTCTACCGGCAGCCCCACCGGGAGGCTCCGTTCACCTTGCTGCGGCGTTTCGGCTTCGGCGGCTAGGCCTCGGTAAGCGCAGCGACGAAGGCGTCGACTGCATCGTCGAGCGCGCCGGCGTTCTCCAGCACCGTGACATCGTCCCCTTCCGGCATTGCATAGCCCGCGCGCGCCAGCCGTGCGGCGATATCCTCGGCGCTCTCCCGGCCGCGTGCGGCGAGTCGTTCGGCCAGTACCGCGTCCGGGGCGGTGACGACGATCACCCGCACCGGGGCGAAGCGGTCGCGGGCCTCGCCGATGACACCGCGCGATACGTTGGCGAGCACATCCGTGCCCGTAGCCAGATCGTCAGCGATGTCCCCGGGCAGGCCATAGCCCAGACCATGCGCCTCCCAGGACAGGGCGTAGCCGCCGCCCGCCCGTGTGGCGTCGAACGCCTCGCGTGTGGCGGGCTCATGGTCTTCGCCGCCCGCATCGGCGGGCCGTGTGATGACGCGCCGCACGATTCGCGGGGCGGCGGCGCCAAGGCGCGACCGGGCGCCATCGATCAGGCTGTCCTTGCCTGCGCCGCTCGGCCCAACCACCAGGAACAGGGTACCCCGCGTGGGCGCCATCGCCCGGTCAGCCGCCGTGCTTGGCGACGAAACCGGCCGCATCCAGGCTGCGGAAGTCGGGCAGGGCGGCGGCCAGCTGGTCCCGTGGCCAGTCCCACCAGGCTAGCTCGATCAGCGCCGCCTCGGTTGCCTCGTCGACACGGCGGCGGATCGGACGTGCCGGATTGCCGGCAACGATGGTGTAGGGCGGTACATCCTTGGTGACGATGCTGCCGGCGCCAACCGCGGCGCCTGTGCCGATGGAGCGGCCCGGCAGTACGACGGCTCCGTGGCCGATCCAGACGTCATGGCCGATGGCGACATGATGGTCGCGGCGCCACTGGAAGAAGTCTGCCTCGTCTTCGCCGAGCCCGAAGGCTTCCGCCCGGTACATCCAATGGTGCTGGCTGGCGCGCCATGTCGGGTGGTTGCCTGGGTTGATCCGCACCTGCGCCGCGATCGAGCAGAACTTGCCAATCGACGCGTAGATGATGTGGCAATCCTCAACCACGTAGCTGTAGTGATCCATCGTGGTTTCGGCCATGCGGGTCCGCGCGCCAACCTCAGTCCAGGCGCCCAGGGTGCTGTCGGTGACTCGGGCGGTGTCGTGGATCCAGGGCTGCTCACCGAGCTTGCGTTGCTGCTGGGTTCCCTGATTGACGGCGGTCTCATTCATACCGCTACGGCGCTCCTCGCTGATGCTGCATCATGCCATCCAGGCGGGCGGCGAAGGTAAGGATTCTCAGGCGGCGCCCGGCGCATGCATCGCCGTCGACGTAATCCCCACATCGAGCTGCTCCGCCGCGTCGCGCGCGCCGTAGATCTCGCGCACCACATCCGGCGTCAGATCCGCGGCGAGCCCGTCGAACACCACCTTGCCGGAGGCGAGCCCGATGATGCGGTCGCAATAGGTCCGAGCGGTATCGATGGTGTGCAGGTTGGCGATCACGGTGATCCCGTCTTCCTGGTTGATCTGGCGTAGCGCGTCCATCACCAGCTTCGCGTTGTGCGGGTCCAGCGATGCGATGGGTTCGTCCGCCAGCAGCACTTTGGGCCGCTGCATCAAGGCGCGGGCAATCGCCACACGCTGCTGCTGGCCCCCTGACAGGGTTTCCGCTCGCTGCAGGGCTTGTCCAAGGAGGTCAAGACGATCAAGCGCGCGCACTGCATGAGCCCGTTCCTCAGCACTGAACAATTTGAACATCGCCGCCATGGTGCCGCGGTCGGCGATCCGGCCCATTAGCACATTGGTCAGCACATCCAGCCGATTCACCAGGTTGAACTGCTGGAAAATCATTGCGCAATCCGAACGCCAGGAGAACAGGGCCCGGTTCTTGAGCTTCGTAATATCAAGGCCCTCGAAGGTGATGCTGCCGGCGGTAGGCTCGACCAGGCGGTTGATCATCCGCAGCAGTGTTGACTTGCCAGCGCCGGATCGTCCGATCACGCCCACCATCTGGCCCGGCGGGACTGCAATACTCACATTGTCCACCGCGCGGGTTTGGCCGGCGTCGGAATCAAACGTCTTAACTGCAGAATCAATGATCAGCATCGCGACTGGCCTCGCAAAAAGCATGGGACGAGCAGCACCGAAAACCGGCTTCCTCGTAAACACCCAACCATGGCAAATGTGGCGGTCACCCGGATGACGGGACAATGAAGGTTCGGTGAACCATCGCGACACCAATCGTCCTATAGGGCGAGTGATCCGCGACTGGGCGGTTTGCGTAACACTCCTTGTACTGCCGTAAAGAAGCTACCGAGCGAGGGGATCGTGGCCGCGACAGCAGCAAGTCAGACACTCTTGGGTGCACCGCCCGCGCGTTGCGGCCGGCCCCGTAAGACGTTAAATGCGGGGATGCAGTCGAGCGTGGACCAGGGCAAGGCGGAAACCGCTGAGGAATTGGCGGCCTGCATGGCTGATGTCGCGGAACGCCGGGACAAGGTGAGTTTCCGGCGTCTCTTCGATCATTTTGCGCCCCGCTTGCGAGCCTATCTGCGGCGCCTCGGTTCCGTGGATGCCTCGGCCGAGGAACTCGTCCAGGAAGTTATGCTGACTGTTTGGCGGCGTGCCGAACAATACGACCCGCGCCAGGCCGGCGTGGCCACCTGGGTGTTCACGATCGCACGGAACCGGCGTATCGATCTGCTGCGCCGCGAACGCCGCCCCGAACTCGACCCGAACGATCCGGCGCTGATGCCGGCGGAGCCCAAGGCTGCCGACGACCGGGTCGCTGCGCGCGAACACGAGGTGGCCCTGCGGGATGCGATCAACCTGCTACCTGCCGAACAGGCCTCGCTGCTCCACATGGCGTTCTTCGAGGACAAGTCCCACAGCACGATTGCCGAGGAATTGTCCCTGCCGCTGGGAACAGTCAAGTCGCGGCTTCGGCTCGCAATACAAAAACTACGTGTCTCTTTGGAGGAGCTCCGCTGATGCCAGTTCATCATCCGGATGACGCCCTGCTGGTCGAGTATGCCGCGGGCAGCCTGGCCGAACCCATCTCGCTTGTTGTGGCGACTCATCTGGCGTTGTGCCCGGAGTGCCGCGCTAAGGTTGCAGAGTATGAGGCGCTCGGCGGCGCCATGCTTGAGGAGTCTGCAGCGGATGAAATCCGCGCCGACGGCTTCGACGCTCTGCTCGCCCGCCTTGACGAGCCCGAGGCCCCGTTGGCCAAAGCCAAGGTCGAGCGGAGCCCGGACATCCGCGTTCCTATGCCTTTGCGCGGTTATCTCGATGGCGCGCTTGAGGATTTGCCCTGGAAGTCCCGGGGCGCGGTAAAGAGCGCCGACCTGGACATCGGCGTTGCGGGCTACAGCGCCCGCCTGCTGCGCATCCGGCCTGGCGCAGAAATGCCTGAGCACAGCCATCGGGGCCTGGAAATGACCCTGGTGCTCTCGGGTAGCTTCACGGACGAAGACGGCCACTACCAGCGGGGCGATGTCAGCATTGTCGATGGTGAGACCACCCATCAGCCCGTTGCGGACGCCGGTGAGGAGTGCCTCTGCCTGGTGGTTACCGATGCGCCGCTGCGTCTGACGGGGCGTTTCGCACGGCTGCTGAATCCTCTGCTGCGCCTCTGAGCACTTATGGCAGCGCCGATCCTGATCTTCGGCGCCACCGGCGGTATCGGTGCAGCGCTGGCGCGCAGGCTGGCTGCCGATGGCACGCCCTTGGTGCTGTCTGGCCGCAAGACCGACGCACTCGCCACACTGGCGGGTGAACTGGGCGCTGCCCATGTCGCAGCAGACGTATGCGACGAAAATGCGCTCCAGGCGGTTGTCGAGAATGCCGCCGGCGCCGAGGGGCTCGCGGGGCTTGCCTTCTGCGTCGGATCAATCACGCTGAAGAGTCTCCGCGCGGCGACGGTCGAAGATTTCCTCGACGCTTTCAGGCTCAATACACTGGCGCCGGCGCTGGCGGTCAAAGCCGCGGCTAAGCCGCTTGCAGCGGCCGGGGGGTCGGTGGTCCTGTTCAGCACGGTCGCGGTTCAACAGGGCTTCGCCAACCACAGCGTCATCGGTTCAGCCAAAGGCGGTGTCGAGGGCCTGACCCGCGCCCTTGCAGCGGAGCTGGCGCCCAAGGTGCGGGTCAACGCCATCGCGCCCAGCCTCACCGATACGCCGCTGGCGGCGCCAATAACCAGCAGTGAGCCGATGGCCAAGGCTATTGCCGCCGCCCACGCGGTGCCGAGGCTCGGTCAGCCAGAAGACAGTGCCGCACTGGCTGCCTTCCTGTTGGGGCCGGACAGCGGCTGGATCACCGGCCAGGTCATGGCGGTCGACGGCGGCCGAAGTCACGTCCGCACCAAGGGCTGATCCGATGTCGGCAGCCACTCTGCGGTTCGTGCTAGGCGATCAGCTCAGCACAGGCCTTGCATCCCTGCGTGATGCAGACCCGGCTCGCGACGTGGTCCTGATGGCCGAGGTGCATGACGAGTGCACGTATGTCCCTCACCACAAACGAAAGATCGCGCTGGTTCTGAGCGCAATGCGCCATTTTGCTGCGGACTTGCGCGCGGCGGGTTTCACAGTGGATTACCAGGCCCTCGACAGCAGTGGCGGGCCGGCGAGCCTCCGCGCGGCGTTACTCGCCGCGGTCGCTCGTCACCGTCCTGAAAAGGTGGTGGTGGTAGAGCCCGGTGAGTACCGGCTACGTGCTGAGATGATGGAATGGTCTGATGCCGCCCAGGTCCCGGTGGAAGTCCTTTCCGACGACCGGTTCTTTTGGAGTACGTCCCGATTCGATGCCTGGGCCGAAGGGCGCCGTCAGCTCCGCATGGAGGATTTCTACCGCGTCATGCGGCGTGAGACCGGCCTTCTCATGGACGGTTCAGGGCCTGTGAGCGGGGTCTGGAACCTGGATCGGGAAAACCGTAAACGCTTGCCCAAGGGCACCGAGATCCCGCCGCGTCTCTCCTTCACGCCAGACGCCATCACCCAGGATGTCCTCGCGCTGGTGGAGGGACAGTTCGCCAACCACTTCGGGCGTCTCGACGGCTTCGATATGCCAGTGACCGCTGACGAGGCTGAGGCCGCGTTCGCCTATTTTCTCACCCATCACTTGCCCCACTTCGGCGACTACCAGGATGCCATGGCGGCTGGTGCGCCCTACCTGTTTCACAGTGTCATCAGCCCGGCGCTTAATCTGGGCCTGCTCGACCCGCGTGACCTGTGCCGCCGTGCTGAACAGTGCTGGGCTGAGGGCGCTGCCCCACTGAACGCAGTGGAAGGGTTTATCCGCCAGATTCTGGGCTGGCGGGAGTTTGTGCGGGGCGTTTATTGGCTGCGCATGCCCGACTATGCCCAAACCAATTTCTTCGATGCGGCGCGACCACTCCCCGGCTTCTACTGGACCGGGGAGACGGACATGCGCTGTATGGCAGAGGCCATCGGCCAGACCCGCGACCTGGCCTACGCGCACCATATCCAGCGGCTTATGGTCACCGGGAATTTCGCGTTACTAGCGGGTCTCGCACCCGACGAGGTCTGTGCCTGGTATCTCGTGGTCTATGCCGACGCCTACGAGTGGGTCGAGCTGCCCAACACCCACGGTATGGCGCTATTCGCCGACGGCGGTGTGCTCGGCTCCAAGCCCTACGCGTCCAGCGGCAAGTACATCGCCCGGCAGTCTGATTACTGCAGCGGCTGCCGCTACGACGTCACCCAGCGCACCGGGCCGGACGCCTGTCCGTTCAACTTCCTCTACTGGGACTTCCTTGCACGGAACCGCACCCGCCTCGCCGACAACCACCGCATGCGGCTGATCTATGCGAGCCTCGACCGGATGGACTCGCACGACGTGGCGGCGATGCGATCCCAGGCCGCGGCTTTCCTCGATTCGCTGCGCTGATTGCCCGCAGGGACCATTCCTGCAACCATTCTCCCCAATTCGCCGGCCTGCGCAGCCCAATGACATAAGGGGAGACGTCCCATGGCCTCCACCAATGCCGGAGCGCATCTCAGCGATATCGACATCGCCCGCGCTGCCTCGATGTTGCCGATTGGCGACATCGCGGCGGGATTGGGCCTGCCGCCCGAAGGGGTGTTCCAGTACGGTCCCCACAAGGCAAAGATCGACTTCGACGTTATCCGTGGTCTTGAAGACCGGCCTGATGGACGGCTGATCCTTGTAACCGGCATCACGCCCACGCCGGCAGGTGAGGGAAAGACCACCACATCGGTCGGCCTGTGTGATGGACTGGCGCGCATCGGGCGCCATCCCATCGTTTGCCTGCGTGAGCCCTCGCTCGGACCCTGCTTCGGCGCCAAGGGTGGCGCCGCGGGCGGCGGATACGCCCAGGTTGTCCCAATGGAGGATATCAACCTCCACTTCACCGGTGATTTCCACGCCATCGGGGCCGCGCATAACCTGCTCGCCGCCCTGCTGGACAATCACATCTATTGGGGCAATGAACTGGGCATCGATCCGCGCCGCGTCGCCTGGCGCCGCGTCGTCGATATGAACGACCGCGCACTGCGTGCCATCGTCACGTCGCTTGGCGGAGCGGCGAACGGGTTTCCGCGCGAGGACGGCTTCGACATTACCGTCGCCTCGGAGGTGATGGCGATCTTCTGCCTGTCGCGTACGCCCGAAGAGCTGGAAGAGCGGCTAAGCAAGATCGTCGTCGCCCAGACCCGCGACCGCAAGCCGGTCACAGCCGGCGAGCTCAAGGCACCAGGGCCGATGAGCGTGCTGCTCAAGGATGCTCTGATGCCCAACCTGGTTCAGACACTGGAAAACAATCCCGCCTTCATCCATGGCGGTCCGTTCGCGAACATCGCCCATGGCTGCAATTCGGTGGTGGCAACGCGGACCGCGCTCAAGCTTGCCGATTACGTGATCACAGAGGCTGGCTTCGGGGCTGATCTCGGGGCGGAGAAGTTTTTCAACATCAAATGCCCGAAAGCGGGGCTATTGCCGGACGCCGCGGTCATCGTCGCCACGGTGCGGGCACTGAAGATGCATGGCGGGGTCGCGCGTGCCGATCTCGGTGCAGAGAATGCTGCTGCCGTGCGCGACGGCTGCGGCAACTTATTGCGGCATATCCGAAACCTGCAGGCCTTCGGCATGCCAGTGGTCGTCGCGGTGAATCGCTTCACCGGTGATACGGACGCTGAGATGGAAGAAGTTCGCAACGCAGCTGAGTCAGTTGGAACCGAGGCGGTGTTCTGCACCCATTGGTCCGAAGGCGGTGCCGGCGCGGCAGCGCTGGCCGAAGCGGTGGTCCGTCTGGCCGATTCCGGCGAGGCCCGATTCAAGCCGCTCTACGAGCCCGAAATGCCCTTGTGGGACAAGGTCCGCACAATCGCCACGCGGCTCTATGGCGCTGACGACATCACCGCCGACAATCGAGTTAAGGCTCGCTTCCAAAGGCTCCAGGACGAGGGTTACGGACATTTCCCGGTCTGCATGGCGAAGACCCAGTACAGCTTCTCAACCGACCCGAACCTAAAGGGCGCGCCATCCGGTCATGTGTTGCCGATCCGGGAAGTCCGGCTGGCGGGCGGTGCGGAATTCGTGGTGGTGATCTGCGGCGACATCATGACGATGCCGGGCTTGCCGCGCAGGCCCGCTGCTCATGACATCCGCATCAACGGTGACGGACTCACCGAGGGGCTGTTCTAGGCGCTTATGCAGGTACATCGACAACCGCTGCCCGACGCCACATAATCCGCGGCATCAGCCGAAGGGAAGACGGAAGGGCCATGGAGGTCGAGCGGACCGAAAGCGGCGGTGTCGTGATCTTGGCGCCCATTGGGCGGCTCGACAGCGCTGAGTCCCTGTCGTTCGAGGACACCCTGATGGCAGTGATCGATGAAGGTGTGGCGCAGGTCCTGGTCGACGGCGACAGCCTCGACTACATCTCGAGCGCCGGCCTGAGTGTGCTGCTGATGGCGGCCAAGCGGCTCAAGTCGGGCGGCGGGCGCATCGCCCTGTGCAGCCTGAATGCCCATGTTTCCCAGGTCTTCACCGTTAGCCGATTCGACGCCCTGTTCGATATCTATGACACCCGCGACGCCGCGCTGCCCAGCTTCAGCGGCTGATCCGGTATGGCGTGATGAGCGCGGATGGTCTGGACGATGCGGATATTCGCCGCATCCTTTTGGAAGCCCGGACCATCGCCCTGGTTGGCGCCAGTCCCAATCCCGCACGACCCAGCCACGGGGTGATGCGGTTCCTGCTGGCACGGGGCTACATGGTCCATCCGGTGCGACCGGGCGTGGATGAGGTGCTTGGTCAGCGGGCCTACGTGCGCCTCGCCGATGTGCCCGGACCCATCGACCTGGTGGATATCTTCCGGCGCTCCGAGCAGGCCGGCGAGGTGGTCGATGAGGCCATCGCTATCGGAGCGAAGGCAGTATGGATGCAGTTGGACATCATCGACACAGCGGCTGCGGCCAGAGCCCGCGCCGCTGGTCTCGACGCCGTTATGGACCGCTGCCCGGCGATTGAAATTCCCCGGCTCGGCCTGTCCTAGCTGGCGGTTAGTCGCCGCCGTTGCAGACGATCAACCCATCGAGCGCTACTACGCCAGCCCCCTTCGGCTTCACCAGCACCGGGTTGATCTCGGCTTCTACGACCGGGGCGCCATCGATACGCGCCAGATCCGATATCCGCGCCACGGTTGCCGCTAGCGCCTCCAGGTCACCCTCAGGCATACCGCGAAAACCGCGCGCCGGGGCAAGGCCCTTGACCTCGTCCACCATCAGGCGCGCCTCAGCCAACGACACCGGTGCCATACGGATGGCGAAATCACGATAGACCTCTGCCAGCACTCCGCCTACCCCGAGCAGCACGATGGGACCCACCTGAGGGTCAACCCGGTAGCCGACGATCGCCTCAGCCAGACCTTTTTCCATGGCCTGCACCAGGATGCCCTCTATCCGTGCCTCTGGCTCGCGTTCCGTGACGGTTGCCACGATCTGGCGGCCGGCGGCTTGGAGGGCTGCCTTGTCGGCGATATGCAACACCACCCCACCCGCCTCGGTCTTGTGGGCGATGTCCGGCGACAGCACCTTGGCAACCACCGGGTAGGCGAGGTCGTCCGGGATATCGGCAAATCCGGTGAGGTCCTCTAGCACCACGGCGCGGGGCTGGTCGACGCCGATGTCGGCGAAGACACGGCCCGCCGCTCGTTCATCAAGGACCGGGCCGTTCTCGCGCATCACCGTGCCGGCGGTGTCAAGACCGCTGGCAACGGCGCCTTCGTCCAATGTTGGAGCGCGCCAGTTCAGGTAGGCATTGAGCGAATCGGCAATGGTCTCCGGCGTACGGAAGGCGGCAATACCATGTTCCGCCAGTACGCGCAGCGACTGGTCCGCCTGTGGCACCAGGAACACCGCCAGCGGCTTGTCGCCCGAATTGGCTTCATGGGCGGCAAGGATGCCCGAAACGGCCAGTTCCGGCTTGAACTGGGCCGACGAGCCAATCACCGGCACCGCAGCCGCGGTATGGTCCGACGCCAGCATTTCCCCCAGCACCGCCTCGACGATCTCCTTCTTGGTGCCGGCCAGTGTGAGGTCGGTGAGCCGCGAAGGGCTGACGGAGATGTCCTTCTTGGCCAGGTTGGCGATCATCGTCTCGCTCGGCGGCACGGCTTCCACGTCGCGCAGGCCGAGCTGGTCGACCACCATCGCGCCGCCGCCGCCGGTGGTGGTCATCACCGAGACCGTGCGATGGCTAGCTGCTGCCGGCTTGGAATTCATCAACAGGAACGGTGCCTCGAACAGAGACTCCAGCATGTCGACGCGGACGATGCCGTGGCTGCGGAAGAAGGCGTCGATGCTCTCATCCGAACCCGCGAGTGCGCCGGTATGTGAGGTCGCCAGCTCGCTGCCCGCCTCCGAGCGGCCAAGCTTGTAGGCGATCACCGGCTTGCCAGCGGCATAGGCCCGGCGCGCCATGGCGGCGATGTCATCCGGATCGCGGATCGTCTCCAGGAACATCAGGATCGCCTTGGTGTGCGGATCATCCACCAGCATGTGGCCGATCTCGCCGACCTTGAGATCGCACTCGTTGCCGGTGCCGATCATCTTGGAGAAGCCGATGCCACGCGCCTGGCCGCGCGACAACAGGGTGCCGACCACGCTGCCGCTGTGGGACAGCAGGCCCAGCGATCCCGGAATCAGCGCGTCGGTATCGAGCGAAGCGTTGACGCAGAGCGCCACCTTGTCGGTGACATTGATGCCGCCCATGCAGTTGGGGCCGAGTAGCCGCATGCCGCCCGCCCGCGCCGCCGCGACGATCCGGTCCTGGCGCGCCTGCCCCTCAGGGCCAGCGTCGGCGAAACCGTCGGCCAGGATGGTCGCGATGGTGACGCCGCGTGCGGCGAGCTTCTCGACCTGGGCTTCAACCTGGTTGGTGCCCAGCAGGATGTAGGCGTGATCGATATCGCCATCGATGGCGTCCGCATCCGGATAACAGCGTTCGCCGTCGATCTCCTCGCGGCCCGGATTGACCGGCAGGATCTCGCCATCATAGCCGTGTTTGCGCAGATAGCGCTGTGCGCGGCCGCTGTTCTTGCCCGGGTCAGACGATGCTCCGATCAGAGCAATGCGCCGCGGGCTGAAAAGCGCGGTGGCGAGACGCGGGTCGTACGGCCGCGCGGCCGGGGCAGTATCGTTCAAGGCCGGATCCCCTATTCGGCAGCGGCAGGCTTCGGCGGGCGCTGGGAGAACCGGCGCTCGAAAACCCCCTCGGCGATGCGGTTGCGCATCATCTCCAGTGAGCCACCGGCGATCTGCCAGGCCTTACACTTGCGGAAGCAATACTCGACCAGGGTCTCGTCGCAGTAGCCGGTGCCGCCCATCACCTGGACGGACTCGTCGGCGCAGCGGAAGCCCGCGACGTTGCTGGCGTACTTGGCGACCGCCGTATCCTGTGCCGACGGCAAACCGGTATCGGCACGGGATGCCGCCCGGTAAAGCAGCAACTGCGCCGACTGGAGCATCACCTCCATCTCGGCGAACTTCCATTGCAGCCCCTGGAACTCGCAGATCGGACGTCCGAACTGCTCGCGCTCCAGCGCGTACTGACGCGCCGCGTTGAAGCAGTAGCGGCCCAGGGCATAGGACCGGGTGGCGTTGCCGAGGCGCTCCGCGTTGAAACCGGCAATCTGCTTCTTGAAGCTGCCGGGGCCGAGCAGCACGTCCTCGGGCGGGATGTAGACATTGTCGAAGAACAGCGGGCACCAGGTGTCGCCGTTCATGTATCCGCCCGGCGCACCCAGCTCGAAGCCCTCGGTGCCGCGCTCCAGCAGCACTGAGCCGATGCCGTCGAGGCCCGGGCCGAAACGGCAGTAGACCAGGATGAGGTCGGCTTCCTCGCTGTTGGTGGTGAAGACCTTGCGGCCGTTGAGCCGATAGCCATTGCCATCGGGCTTGAGGTTCGACTTGAGATCGGTGACTGCGGAGCCCGCATCGGGCTCGGTCATGCCCACCGCGATCAGTTTCTCACCCGTCAGCAGGCCCTTCAGGTAGCGCTCCACCTGATCGGGAGAGGCATACTCCGCGAAAGTCCGGATCGCACCAAAATTGCCCGCCTGCAGCACGTCGGCGCTACGCGGGCAGACCAGGGAGATTTGCTCGATGGCGAGCACCGCGTCCATCAGGGTACCGCCCTGGCCGCCCTTCTCTTCGGGAATGGCGATGCCGAACAGGCCGTTCTCGGCCATCAGCTTTGCCACGTCGTAGGGGTACCCCGATGTGTGGGCGCGCTCCAGGGCGCCGTCCGCCAGATGGCGGTCCGCGAAGGCGCGCACGGTGTCCTTGAAGATGTTTTGTTCTTCGGAAAGTTCGAAATCCATCGCGGGCTCCTGTCGGCAGGTGGAGGTCAGGCGGCGATCACCGCCCGGCCGTTGTTCAGCGCGACCACGTCGCGTTCGACGACCCGGGCGCGGAACGAGACCGTCTCGCCGTCGCGCCACATCTCGGTGCGGATCGTCTCGCCGGGATACACCGGCGCAGAGTAGCGGCAGTCGAGCGCGCGCAGGCGCTCAGGCGCGTCGCCGCAATAGGTCTTCAGCAGGGCATGGCAGGCCACGCCATAGGTGCTCAGCCCATGCAGGATGGGCCGGTCGAAGCCGGCCTTGGCGGCAACCGCCGGGTCCGCGTGCAACGGGTTGTAGTCGCCGCTCAACCGGTAGATCAGCGCCTGGTTCGCCGCCGTCGGCAGATCGCAGGCGGCTTCAGGCGTGGTCTCGGGCATCGGGTGGGGCGGCTTGACCGGCCCGTCCGGGCCCCCGAAACCGCCATTGCCGCGTGCAAACATGGTCTGGGATACGGTGGCCAGGTGGTCGCCGCTGTCCCGGTCATAGATTTCCCGGTCGCTGTAGACCAGCGCGCCCCGGCCCTCGCCCTTGTCGACGATGCCGGTGATCCGCAGCTTGCCCACAATGCGGCCTTCCGGCGGCAGCGGCTTGTGCAGGGTGGTGCCCTGTTCGCCGGCAACCACCTTGACCCAGTCGATCCCTGTGTCCGGTTCACGCGCCCAGAAGCCGATATAGCCCAGCACGGAGGCCATGGACGGCATCGCCCGCAGGTCCTGCTCGTAGACATAGCGCAGCTGGTCGGCGTCCATCGGATCGGCGCCCATACCGACACCCAGCGCATAGAGCATGGTGTCGCGCACCGTGTAGTCCTGCTCGACGTCCCGGAACTCCCGGTTCAGCAGCGCGTCGTAGTCGATCGCCATGGCGGGTTCCTAGATCGGGTCCCAGCTGAATACGTCGGCGGAGCGGTCGAGGTCGTAGAAGCCGGCCTTGAGGGCGGGCAGGGCGGTCTCCGCGATCTTCTCCGCGGTCCAGCCCTCGCCGTTATGCACCGAGCGGACCGGCCGGTTCTGGCTGAACAGGAAGATCTCGTTGTTGCGCACACCGAAGATCTGGCCGGTGACGGCGTCGGCCTGATCGCTCAGCAGGAAGGATGCCATCGGCGCGATCTTCTCCGGCGTCATGCGCTGCAGCTTCTCCACCCGCGCCTTCTCCTCCGGCGTCTCGGTGGGGATCGAGCCGATCATCCGGCTCCAGGCAAACGGCGCGATGCAGTTGGAGCGCACGTTGAAGCGCGACATGTCGAGCGCGATCGACTTGGACAGGCCGATGATGCCCATCTTCGCTGCGGAATAGTTGGCCTGGCCGAAATTGCCGATCAGACCGGACGTGGAGGTGAAATGGACGAAAGAGCCGCTGCCCTGCTGGCGAAAGTGCGGCGCGGCGGCGCGCGAGACATAGAAGCTGCCCATCAGGTGGACGCCGATCACCGCGTCCCAGTCCGCCTTCTCCATCTTGTGGAAGATGACGTCGCGCAGGATACCCGCGTTGTTGACGATGCAGTCGATCTGGCCCCAGCGGTCGACGGCGGCCTGCACGATGGACTGGGCGGCATCCCAGTCGGCGACGCTGTCGCTGTTGATGATCGCTTCACCGCCATTGTCGGTGATCTCCTTGACCACCTCCTCGGCGGGGCTGAGGTCGGTGCCCTCGCCACTGACGGAGGCGCCGATGTCGTTGACCACGACCTTGGCGCCCTGGCCGGCGAGTTCGAGGGCGATGGCCCGGCCGATCCCGCGACCCGCGCCGGTGACGATGGCAACCTTGTCCTTGAGCATCATGGCATTCGTCCTTGTCCCTAAAGCGTATCGGCGGTGCCGAGAATGGCGGTGATCTGGCTCGACATCACGCCGCCGTTGCCGTGACAGAGGCTGAGCTGCGGGCCGTCGAGCTGCCGGTCCCCGGCCTCGCCGCGCAGCTGCCGCATCGCCTCGACGACGGTGAAGATGCCGTACATGCCGGGGTGATAGGCCGACAGGCCACCGCCGTTGGTGTTCACCGCCAGCCCGCCGCCCGGCGCGATATGGCCGTTCGAAACAAACGCCCCGCCCTCGCCCTTTGCGCAGAAGCCCAGGTCCTCAAGGAACAGGATCGGGGTGATGGTGAAGGCGTCGTAGAGCATCACATGGTCGATATCGGCGGGTCCGCAGCCGGCAATCTCGAACGCGCGCGCGCCCGATTCCTCAGCCGCCGTGCGGGTGAAGTCCGGCATCATGGTGATGTTGCGGTGCCAGTGGGCCCCGGCCGCGCCAAGCAGATAGGCAGGCTTCTTCGGAAAATCCTTGGCCCGGTCGGCGCGGGTCATGATTAGGGCGCCACCGCCGTCGGTCACCAGGCAGCAATCGAACAGACCCATGGGGTCGCAAATCATCCGCGCGCCCAGCACGTCATCGACCGTGAGGTCGCCCTGCTGGGTGGCCTCCGGATTGAGCTTCGCCCACTGCCGGGCGGCCACGGCCACTTCGGCGAGCTGCTCGCGGGTTGTGCCGTATTCGTGCATGTGCCGCGCGGTGGCGAAGGCGTAGGCGGTGATCGGGTAGCGCGGCTTGTAGCGCTCCTCGTAGGGGCTGTTGCGCGACAGGGTCACCAGCTTTCCGCCGGCGGTGCGTTGGTTGCTGCCGTAGGCGATCAGCGCCACATCGCACAGACCCTGCTGTAACGCCATGGAGGCGGTCATCAGGTGGCCCACGAAGGACGACCCCCCGGTCATGCTGCCGTCGGAGAAGCGCGGCCGGATGCCCAGCGCCTCAGCGATATCGAGAGTCGGCGTGAAGTGGGCGCCGGTGCCGCAGAACAGGCCGTCGATGTCGGACATCTTCAGGCCGGCGTCCTCCAGCGCGTGCCATGTGGCTTCGGACAGGATGTCGAGGATCGACCGGCCCGGCGCTTCGCCGAGTCCGGTCAGGCCGCAGCCGACCAGGGCGGTGGAGCCGCGCATTGGATGGGCCATCAGGAACCTCCCTCGTCGATCGGGTCGAACACCACCAGTGGGGTGTCGTCCTCGCTGATGACGCGGGCGGCGACCTTGAGGCCGATGACCACCCCGTCCGGGTCGATGTTCTCGACCCGGCTCATCATCCGCGGGCCCTCGTCCAGCTCGACGATGCACACATTGTAATCTCCACCGCGCTCGGGCTTGCGCCGCACAGTGGTCGTGGTGTGCACCGTGCCGCGGCCTGAAACCTCGGCCCACTCCCAGTCCGGCGTGCCGGAATAGGGCGACAGGGTCGCGGGGAAGAAGAAGAATCGTCCGCTCTGGCGGCAGCGCTGAAGCATCAGCTTGCCGTCGCGTAGATGGCTCTCGAACACGGCGTCGGGGCCGGGGCCCGCGAACGCGGCGTGGCTGTCGGTCATGGCGTCCTCATCGTCCCTTGAAAACGGGGGTACGTTTCTCAACGAAGGCGGTGACGCCCTCGCGGAAGTCGGCGCTGCGGCCCTGGGCCTGCTGCAGGTCACGCTCCATGTCGAGCATGGTGTCGAGGTCGGCGGCTTCGCCGGCATTGAGCTCGCGCTTCACCGCGGCGAGCGCCAGGGGCGGGCGCTCGGCCAGGGTCGCTGCCATCTCGTCGACGGTCGCCATCAGGGCCTCGTCGTCGACGCAGCGCCAGATCATGCCCCAGTCGGCAGCCTGTTCGGCATCGACCGGCTCGGCCAGCAGCATGAGCGCGCGAGCGCGCGCCGCGCCCACCAGGCGCGGTAGCAGGTAGGTCCCGCCGCCGTCACTGGCCAGCCCGATGCGCGAGAAAGCCTGGATGAATTTCGCCGAGCGGGCCGCGATCACGATGTCACAGGCCAGCGCGATGTTTGCACCGGCGCCGGCGGCGACGCCGTTGACCGCCGCGATCACCGGCTTGTCGAGGTTGCGGATGCGCCGGATCAGCGGGTTGATGTTCTGCTCGATAGCCTCGGCGAGGTCGACCTCGCCGGCCTCCAGATCTGCCGCCCGCTTCTTCAGGTCGGCGCCGGAACAGAAGGCGCGGCCCGCCCCGGTGATCACCAGCACGCGGACCGCTGCATCATCACGGACCGCGTCCAGCGCGTCATGGACGTCGCGATAGAGCTGCGGCACCAGGCTGTTCAGCCGGTCGGGCCGGTTCAGGGTGAGGGTGGCGATCGCCCCCTCTTTGGTCAGCTCGACGGTTTCGTAAGCCATGGCTTTCCTAGCGCACCGCCTTGGAGAACGGCGTCACGTCGCGCAGATCGTTGTGGATATGGATCAGCGCCGGGCCGTCATGGTCCATCGCGCCCTTCAGCGCATCCGCGAAGTCGTCAGTCTTGGCGACGCTGAACGCGGCCATGCCATAGCCCTCGCCGAGCATCCGGAAGTCCGGGCTCGCCAGGCGCACGCCGTAATCCCATTCGTCGCCGTACTTCTTGTTCTGGTGGACCAGGATGGAGCCCCAGCCGCTGTTGTCGCAGACGATGAACTTGATCGGCAGCTTCTCCTGCACCGCCACCATCACCTCGTGCCCGGTCATGGTGAAGCCGCCGTCGCCGGCGAACGAGAACACCATCTGGTCGGGGCAGGCGATCTGGGCGCCGACCGCGCCGGGCACGCCATAGCCCATGGCACCCGAGGTCGGCGCCGCCTGGGTATTGCGGTGGTTGTAGCGGTAGTAACGCTGGATCCAGCGCCCGAAGGTGCCGGCGTCCTGGCACAGGATCGCGTCCTTCGGCGCCATCTCGATGAACTGGGAGATGCAGACCGCCATGTCGACGGTGCCCTGGATCTCGATCTCGCCGGGCTGTGCGAAGGCAACGTCCTTGCCGTGGATGTCGTCACGCCAGGCGACCCGGTCGACCGGTGCCTTGTTCTTCAGCGCTGCCGTGATCGCGTCGAGTGCCGGCGCGCAGTCTGATCCCATGGCGACATCCGGCTGCCACTGGGAGAAGGCCGACGCCTCCGGGTAGATCATCACATGCTTCACGTCCGGGCTAACCAGCGAGTAGTCGCCGGTGCTGACGCTGTCGAGGCGCGCGCCCACGGTGATCAGCAAGTCGCAATCCTCGAACGCCTGCTTCTGGTGCGGCAGCAGGTTGAGGCCGAGCGCACCAAAGCTGGCGGCGTGGTCGTTGGCCAGCAGGTCCTGCTCCCGGTAGGCCATGAGCACGCCGCAGCCGGTGGCCTCGGCGAACCGCTCGATTGCCTCGGTGGCGCCCTGGTGGTTGGCGACCTCGCCGCCCAACAGCACCGGATGCTTGGCCGCGTCGATCAGGGCGGCCGCCTCGGCGGCCGCCTGCGGATCAGGGCCGCTGCGCAGGGCGGCGGCCGGCTTCGGAACATGGATGTCGCCGTCCAGCTCCTCGTCGAGCAGGTCCTTGGAGATCACCACCACCACGGGGCCGGGCCGGCCGCTGACCGACAGGTCGACGGCGCGGGCCACCACCTCGCCGATCTTATCGGTGGTGGCGACGTCGAACACCGCCTTGGCGATGGGCTGGTACATCAACTGGTAGTTCACTTCCTGGAACGCCTCGCGCCCCTTCTGGCGGCGCGGGATGTTGGCGATCACCAGCACCATGGGCCGGGACGACTGCATCGCGGTGTGGATGCCGATGGCGGCGTTGCAGGCGCCCGGCGCGCGGCTGACGAACACGGCTGCCGGCTTGCGGGCGAAACGGGCATAAACCTCGGCGGCGAAGGCGGCGGAGGACTCCAGGCGCGTCGGGACGGCACGAAAGCGGTTCTGGTTCTGGCTTGCGGCGTGCAGGGCCGTCACATATGTGCCGCCAGCGACGAAGAAGGCCGTATCGACCCCGCGTCCGATAAGGGTACTGACGAGTGCCTGTCCGCCATTCATGGCCGTCCTCCCGGGTCGATCGTGCTTTGTTGCTGGACCGCCGGGGTGCGGCGGCCCGCAAGGTATAAAAGCCGGGCCGCGCTTTGTGAAGGCTGGCGGCGCGTCTAGGCAGTCAGCACGGGCCGCAAATCACGGACCTCGGCGGCTGTGTCGATTGTCCAGACCGCGTCGATCAGCGCCTGGGTCGCCGCAGTGCCGATCACGGGCGCCATCAGGTCGTCGGCCTTGGCTGCCACCTGGTCGCGGTTCATCGGCTTGTCGCTGGTGCCCAGCACGGCGGGGGTGTGGTGCTCCAGCGTCCGGCCATCGGTGGTTTCGATGCGTACCGTCGCGGTGCGACGTGGCAGCAGCGCCTCCAGTTCCTTATCCGGCACAAGGGTGACCTTCTCGCGCACCGCGAGGATCTCCGGGTCCTGCATCCGCGCATCCTCATGCGCCGCAGCGAAGGAGAAGGCCCGGTCCACCAGTACCAGGGCGGCGATATGCTGTGCGCAGATCGTCGGCGTCTCACGGTTGTCCATGATACCCGTCTCACGGGCTGGCAGATGGACAGCGACAGTGGCAACGTCCGCAGCCGTGATCCCGTGGTCCTCGATCAGCGCCAGCAGCGAGTCGATGCCTGCCTGGATCGGCGATCCGACGCAGTATTTCTTAACGTTGGCATTGACGATCTCGAAGGTCTCACCTAGCCCACGGGTCATCGCGTCGGGCTCCGGATCGTCCGAGTAGATGGTGAAGAAGTTGGGCAGGCTCGCAAACACGTCCGGGTTGGCGGTGAAGCCCGCCTGCACTAGGGACGCGGCGCGCAGGCCGTCCTGGGCCGGACGGCCACCCATCAGAAAGGAGAGCTCCACATGGTCGGCGGTGTCGCCCATCCAGGTGACCATGCCTGACGTGCACTGAGCTGTGAGCGACAAGGCCGCGCGCACGCCGTCGGCATCGAGCCGGGCGAGCGCACAGGACGCCGCTGCGGCGCCCCACAGCGGGCCAATGGCATGGGTGCTGAAGCCTCGGTCGCACAGCCCGGCGACATTGAGCGCAGGCGTGACCCGTCCGTTGACGTCGTAGCCCAGGGCCACGGCGCGCAGCAGTTCCGCGCCGGAGCGCCGCTCCCGCTCGGCCATGGCCAGTGCCGCGGCGATGACACCGCAGCCCGGATGGGTGAAGGAGGCGGCGTGGGAATCGTCGGTTTCGTCGGCGCGGGACGTCATGCCGTTGGCGAAGGCGGCAGTCTCAGCCGTGGTGACGATGTCGGTGCCGACAACCACAGCTTCGTCCGCCCGGGGTGCGCCGCGCGCGACCGCTACGCCGAGTTGCCCCGGCTTTAGGGCGGTGCCGGAAACCATGGCGGCGATGGTATCGAGCAGGTGGTGCTTGCTCTTTTCCACCGCCGCGTCCGGCATCGGGGCGTCAAGAGCACCGGCGATATGGCCCGCGAGCGGCGCCATCACACCGGTCGCGCCAGCGCCATGCTGGAGGGTCTTCATGGCCGGATCAGACCAAGGGATGCAGCACGTGGGTCTTGAAGCTCTCCCGCGTCGAGAGCCGGTCGAACCAGGCCTTCAGATTCGGCTGGTCGGGCCGGTCGATATCCATGGCGAACCAGCGGTAAGTGATGATGCCGAGCGGCAGGTCGGCGATGCTCAGCGCGTCGCCGTTGACGTAGTCTCTGTCCGCCAGATGGCGATCGAGGATATCGAGGGTCTTGCCGAGATGGACGGCAGCGGCGCGGATGGCGTCCATGTCGCGGTCCGCCTCGGGGGTGCGGATGAGGCCCCAGAACACTGGCCGGATCGCCGCGCTTACGGTGCTGAGATGCCAGTCCATCCACTTGTCGGCATCGCCGCGCTTGGCCGGGTCCGCCGGGTAGAACGGATCGGCGCCGTATTTCGCGCCGATGTAACGGATGCAGCTGCAGGATTCGTACTGGATGTGGTCCCCGTCGATGACCACCGGCACCAGACCGTTCGGGTTCATCGCAAGGTACTCGGGCGTGTCGTTGCCGCCGAATTCGCCACCGATGTCCTCGCGCTCGAACGGCGTCCCGGTCTCGGTGAGCGCCAGCAGCACGTTCTGTACGTTCGAGGATGTCTTGCGTCCGAGAACCTTGATCATGGCCTTCCTCCCTGTGCGCGCACGGCCGGCGCCGGATAGCGCCGGTCCAGTTCGGCTGCGAACAGAGCAGCCTGAGCCGAGAAGCCGCTGGCCCCGCCGGCCGCCGCTTCCGCGTCGCTGTTGTAGTTGGTGTTTGTATTGATGTCGTAGGTGTACACCGTGCCCTCGGCATCGGTCACGAACTCAAACGCGGCAATATCGATGCCGTTGCCCGCCATCAGCGCTTCGTAGCGCGCACAAAGTGGCGGACGGTAGTCGGGCCCCAGGATTTCAAACTTCGGCCTTCCTCGTGCATCCAGGGTACAGGCGTCCGCCGGGCATAGCTCGAAGCCGTCGGCGGTATCGACCCGAACCGCATACAGGAACCGCCCGCCGACAAACTCAGCGCGGATGATTTCCGGTTCCGGCGCGGCGATGTACTGCTGCACCAACGTAATGCCGTCGACCGGTGCCTCGAAGTCCGGGCCCCTCACATAACTCGCGCAGGCTTCCGTCGAGTCGAACAGGCGCACCCCCAGGCCTTTGCCGGCGCGGTTGTGCTTGGTGATAAAGTTGCCGTCGAACGACGCGGCGGCGCGCACGATGGCATCCGGCCCAAGCGCCGCGACGGTGCGCGGTGTGCGCACGCCTGCAGCTTCCAGGGCTGCGTACTGGGAGATCTTGCTCAACTCCAGCCGCAGCGCGCCGCTGCCATTGATGACCCGGCGGTCATGACTCTCCAGCCAGTCGATCAGGCCTGATGTCAGTTCCGGGGCAAAGCGGTGGTCGCGGCTGTGGGCCGACGCGCTCATCCGATTGACGAACACACCTTCCGGGGGCGTGCCCAGGGCCACGTCGATGTCGTCGATGCACCATGCCTTATGATCAAGGCCGGCGGCATCGAGCGCCGGGCGCAGCGCTGCCAGCCACTCGTCGTTTTCGTACAACAGATAAAGTCGGCTCACGGGGTCCTCCCTCGCCGCTGGATAGAAATCCCCCCGGCGGGAGTCAAGGCGGCGGGGCGAACAGCAACCGCGCCGCGCCGAGCAGGGTCACCGCGCTGAGCGCCAGAAAGCCATTGCCGTAGTCCCCGGTCGTACCGACGATCGCGGAGAACAGTGCCGGTGCGACCATCGATACGGCGCAGAAGACGAAGATCGAGCCGCCGGTTGCTGCCGCCTCCTCGCCCGGCGGAGCCAGGCGGGCGAGTTCGGCCAGGTAAATGCCGTTGTAGCCAGTGGCCGCCAGTCCCAGGACGGCTGCCAGAGTCATGATGGCCCACACCGGCCACGATCCGTCCACATAGCCGATGGCAACGCCTGCAACCGACATCAGCACGCCGAGCCCGGCCAGCACCTTGCGGGACGAGCCGATCAGGTCCGCCACCACGCCCCACAGGACACGGCCTACGGTACCGGCGATCTGGGACAGGGACAGAGCCCATCCGGCAGCCACCAGCGAGAGCCCGACGCCGATGTCGAGATAGGCGACCAGGAAGGTGCCCATGCACCACTGCATTGCCCCGAAGGCGCAGGCAACGAGGGTCAATTCGCGTAACGGCGCGTCTTGCAGGACCAGCCGCACGGATTCCCATACCTTGGCAAGCGACAGAGGGCTGCTGCGATCGCGATCGCGGTCGAGCGACGCGTGCAAGGGTTGGGCGGCCAACGCTGCGCCAAGGCACAGTAGGGCGACACTCGCAATGCCTGCCTGCCAGCCAAACCAGACCGTGACCACAGGCACCATTGCCCCGGCCAGCGCCGAGCCCAGGGTGACGCCGGTCTGGCTGATGCCGAACACTAGCGACAGGATGCGCGGCGGCGTGTGGTTGACCAGCATACGGGAGCCGGCCGGCGTGATGGGCCCCTGGGTCATGCCGATGCAGAAAGCCGCCACGACCGTAAGCCAGAGCCACCCCGACGCTGCCAGCAATAGCGATACCGCACAGCCGAGCAGGCCGAACTGCATCAGTCGGATTGGCCCAAAGCGGGCGACCAGCGGCCCGCCGGTGGGTGAGCCGATCATCGTGCCGAAAAAGGTTAGCGAGGAGATCAGGCCCACCATGCCCGCGTCGACCCCCAGGTCGCCCGCGGCGGCCGGCGCTACCACCTGGAGCGTCAGGAACGCCGCCGATGCGATCGTGCGCACCAGCAGAAAGGCGCTCAGCGGGGCAACGAAGCCAGGCATGAAACACTCATGTTTGGGCGCAGGCTCGCGGCGGCTTGCGCGGCAGTGGGGTGTCGGCGGATTATTGGGGCCACCGCCGGGTGCGTCCAGCCAGTCCCGGCGCGATCTTTATTCATGCCCGGGAAAGACAGACCTATGGCGCCGCGCATTGCCCTGATCCATGCCACGCCGCTGGCGATCGACCCTATCGTCGCGACATTTGCTTCCGCCTGGCCCGACGCGCGGCTGATGAATCTGCTTGATGATTCACTCAGTGCCGATCTGGCGGCAGATGGCGCGTTGACGCCGGCGATGACGGACCGCTTCCACACGCTCGCCGCCTACTGCCGGGGATGCGGCTGCGACGGCATCCTGTTCACTTGCTCTGCCTTCGGGGCGGCAATTGAGGACGTCCGCGCATCGCTGCCGTTGCCGGTGCTCAAGCCCAACGAGGCGATGTTCGATGACGCGCTGTCCGCCGGTCGGCGGCTGGCGCTGGTCGCCACCTTCCCGCCGTCGCTGCCGTCGATGGTGGCGGAGTTCGAGGCCCTCGCGGCGGCGCAGGACTCGCCGCCCGAACTCACGACCCATCTCGCCGAAGGCGCGCTTGAGGCGATCCAGGGGGGGGATGCCGACCGACATGACGCGCTGATCGCGGAGACGGTCTCGGGGCTCGGCGACTGCGACGCGGTGATGCTGGCCCAGTTCTCCATGGCCGGGGCGGCCGCGCGGATCGGCGGGGGCGTCACCGTGCTGACCAGCCCGGCTTCCGCCGTGCGCCGCATGCAGACGCTGCTTACGGCCTAAGGCGCGGGGAGGGCGGGCAATGGCAACCACCGCGTCGGCCGGCAATGACTACAAGGTGATGGGGCTGGTCGGTGCCGGCCATTTCGTCAGCCACTTCTTCCTGCTCTGCCTGCCGCCGCTGTTCCCGCTGATCAAGCCGGAGTTCGACGTCTCCTACGCCGCGCTCGGCCTAGCGGTGACCCTCCTCAACAGTTTCACCGGCTTCGGTCAGGTGCCAACCGGCTTCCTCGTCGACCGGATTGGCGCACGCAAGGTGCTGTTCATCGGCATGGCGCTGCTATCGGTTTCCATCGCCGCCATCGGCTTCACCAGTTCCTATTGGGCGCTGATCGCGCTGGTCTGCCTGGCGGGCCTCGGCAACGCTGTTTTTCACCCGGCGGACTATGCCATCCTTGGCGCCTCCGTGGATGAGAGCCGTATCGGCCGCGCTTTCGGGGTCCACATGCTCGGGGGCAATGTCGGGTTTGCTGCCGCGCCGCCGATCATGGTGATGCTGGCGGCCTTCTGGGATTGGCGCACGGCCCTGCTGATCGCCGGCATCGGCGGGCTCGTGGTTACCCTGGTGATGTGGTCGCAAAGCGGGATCATGCGCGAGGAAGGCGCGCCAAAGCGCAAGGCCGACACTGGCGACGACAGCGGCGGGTCAGGCAAGCTGCTGCTATCAGCGCCGATGCTGCTGTTTCTGGTGTTCTTCGTGGTCGCTGCGATGATGACCCAGGGTACACAGTCCTTTCTGGTGGCTGCTCTGGTCAACCTCTACGGCACGCCGCTGACAGTCGCCAACGCGGCGCTGACCGGGTTCCTGCTGGGCGGGGTCGCTGGGACGGCTGCCGGTGGCTTCGTTGCGGATGGCACCAACCGGCATGTCACCGTTACCCTCGCCTGCCTCACTGTGACCGGGCTGTTGATGCTGTTCGTCGGCTATGCCGATCCGCCGGTGGTGTTCCTGGTGGCGGCGCTTGCCGCAGCAGGGTTCTCACAGGGCATCTTCCGGCCGGCCCGCGACATGATCGTGCGGCGCATGACCCCGGCGGGGTCGATGGGCAAGGTGTTTGGCTTTGTCTCGTCGGGGCTGCATATCGGCGGCACCATCGCCCCGGTGCTGTTCGGCTGGTTCCTGGATCTCGGGCAGCCGGTGCTGATCTTCACCTTCCTGGCCGCGATGATGCTGCTGGCCAGCCTGATCGTGATCTTCGTCGACCGGGTCTACGTGCCGCGCTAGTGGATTTCCGGCTCCGGCACCGCATCGCCGAAGCCGCTGTGCAGGAAGTCGAAATCGCAGCCGTCGGGCGCCTGGGTGATGTGGCGCGAGAACATCCAGCCGTAGCCGCGTCCGTAATGGGCCGCCGGCGGCTGCCAGGCGTCGCGGCGGCGCGCCAGTTCCGTGTCATCCACCAGCATGTCGAGCCGCCGGGTTGCCACATCGAGAACGATCTCGTCCCCGTCCTGGACCAGCGCTAGAGGACCGCCGACATGGGATTCGGGCGCCACATGCAGCACGCAGGTGCCGTATGAAGTGCCGCTCATGCGCCCGTCCGAGATGCGCACCATGTCGCGCACGCCCTGTTCCAGCAGCTTGCGCGGGATCGGCAGCATGCCCCATTCGGGCATGCCGGGGCCGCCCAGCGGGCCGGCGCTTTGCAGGATCAGGACCGAATCAGCCGTAACAGGCAGCTCCGGGTCGTCGATCCGCGCGGCCATGTCGTTGTAGTCGCGGAACACCACGGCGGGGCCGCGGTGGCTGTGGAACTTCGGATCGGCGGCGGAATGTTTGAGCACTGCCCCATCGGGGGCAAGATTGCCGCGCAGTACCGCAAGGCCGCCTTCCGCTGTCAGCGGGTTATCAAGCGGGCGAATCACTGCGTCATCATGGACCTCGGCGCCGGCGATGTTTTCGCCGAGGCTACGCCCGTTGGCAGTTATGGCATCGGTCTCCAGCAGGCCTGCCAGGCGGTTGAGAAACCCGCGCGATCCACCGGCGTAATAAAAATCCTCCATCAGCCACTGGCCTGATGGGCGCACATCCGCAATCACAGGCGTCCGCCGCGCGATGGCATCGAACATATCGAGGCCGCAGTCGCGGCCTGCCCGCCGCGCCATGGCGGTCAGATGGATCACCGCATTGGTCGAGCCGCCAAGCCCGATGACCGCGGTCAGCGCGTTGCGAACGGCGGCGTCGGTGACAATGTCGGTGGGCCGCAAATCCTCCCACACCATCTCCACTACCCGGCGGCCGCAGGCAGCGGCCATGCGAGCATGGTTGGCGTCGGCGGCCGGGATCGACGCCGCGCCGGGCAATGCCATGCCAAGCGCTTCGGCGGCCGTGGTCATGGTTGCCGCGGTACCCATGGTCATGCAGATGCCGGGGGAGCGCGCGATGCCGTCCTCGACCTCGTTCCAGGTCGCCTCGTCGATGGTGCCCGCACGGAGTTCCGCCCAGTATTTCCAGGCGTCGCTACCGCTGCCCAGTGGCTCGCCACGGAAGTTGCCGCGTAGCATCGGACCGGCAGGGACGAAGATCGCCGGGATGTCCATGCTCAGCGCGCCCAGCAGAAGACCCGGAGTGGTCTTGTCGCAGCCTCCCAGCAGCACCGCGCCATCCACTGGGTGGGAGCGCAATAATTCCTCGGTCTCCATCGCCAGCATGTTGCGATAGAGCATTGTCGTTGGCTTGACGAAGTTCTCGCCGAGCGACAGGGCAGGGAGCTCCACCGGGAATCCGCCCCCTTGCAGGATGCCGCGCCGGACATCCTCAGCGCGCTGCTTGAAGTGGGCGTGGCAGGGGCTGAGGTCGCTCCAGGTATTGATGATCGCGATGACCGGCTTGTCGCCGTAATCGGTATCGTCGAAGCCGATTTGCTTCAGCCGTGAGCGATGACCGAATGCCCGCAGGTCTTTGACCCCCAGCCAGCGATGGCTGCGCAGGTCTTCCGGCCGCTTTCGAGGGCGGCCTGGCACTAGCTGACGAAAGCGGAAGAGCGGGCGTTGTCCGCAAGCATGCGGTCGATCAGGTTGCCCTGGAACAGGGTAATGCCGAGGGAGTGGCCGAATTCGATGGCACGCTCATCATCGCAGCGGTTGAGGATTGCCCGTTCGCGCCCCGCCTTGCCGAGGATATCGCGCAGCTCCTTCTTCCGGTCGCCGACCACGGTCTCCATGATGTCCGAGCTCCATTGCACCTTCACCAGTTCGGCGCCCAGTTGGTCGCGGTCGATGAAGGGCACCGAAAGATGTGTGAGGCCGTCCAAGCAAACGCGATAGCCCTTTGCATGCACGGTTTCCAACGCCCGTGGGTAAATATCGACATTCGCGATGACATCAATGTTGTCGATCTCGACGATGATCCGGCCCTTCCAGGCATCCTGCATCTGAGCAGCGAACTGATCGAAGGTCTCAGACAGCACCGTATCGATGTTGAGGTTCACGCTGATCGACTTGCCGGGGATTGGCGCCCGCCCGGCGCTGATCGTTGCGATGACGCGCTCGTCGAGGCTCCGGGTCATTTGCTGGAAGAGCCAGCGGTTCCGCTGCAGTGAGTGACCCGGTACCAGGCGCTGCTCCAGTGCCTCGATGGAGACGAACAGCTCCTGAAAGACCGGATGCGGCTCGGCACCCGGGATGATCGCGCAGACCGGCTGCCAGCGCAGATAATTGGTCAAGTTCGCGTTGGCGAGGATGTCTTCGATCTGGTGCAACTGCACCGGTACGATCGACTTTTCGCTATCGTCGTCGGAGCGGCGCGGCCCATGGTTCAGCGCCCGGCGGCGTTCCTCCTCGTGCAGCCTGGCGGCTGTGAGCAGGAAGTCCTTGTAGTGGGTGCTCATGTTGAACCAGGTACAGAAACCTCCCGCACTGTCGTCGCCCTGGGTCAGGGGGTCCTCGCGGAACAGGTAGCGTAGGGTATCGACCGCCGGCCGAATCTCATCGAGGTTCGAGCCACGCCAGATAAAAACCAGGTCGGAGTTGCCAAGCACGAACAGCTGGCCGTCATGCAGCTTGATGAGGTCTTCGAACATCTTCGCGGCAATCCGCACATGATGCGGGCGGCGATGATAGGGCTTCAGCTGCGACAGATGGACGTGGACTGCTCGATGATGCGCCTTGCGGTGCTCCAGGCGCTGCGCGTAGTCCAGCAGCAGGTGTTCTTGCACCGGCAGCGAATCGCGAACCTGTCCCTGTACAGCCATGATATTCCCCGCGCGGGCTTCAGTGCCCGCGGACCCGGCGCCGTACCCGCAGCGCCGATCAGTACCCTCTCCGATCCTGATATATCTCGCAACCGAGATGACTTCCAGACGCTTGCGCCGATTCTGGTGCGATGCCGGCGCTTTTTTGCCGCTGCAGCGCGGTGTCGGTGGGCTGTTGTCATGGTCATAGGGACGGGTTACCGTGCTGCACCGCACTATTGCGGCGCACCATTTTTACGAGGACTTCATGCCTGATTCCCCCGAGATTGCCGAGCGCGTCGGCGGCTATGCCTTTGAAGACCTGAGCGTCGGTATGACGTCGGTCTATTCGCGTACGGTCGGGATCTCCGATATCGCCGCTTTCGCAGAGGTTTCCGGGGATACCAACCCGGTCCACCTGGACGAGGAATACGCCCGTCAGTCGATTTTCGGCGAACGAATCGCTCATGGCATGCTCGGCGCTGCCTTCATCTCTAAGGTCCTCGGAACCCAGTTGCCCGGCCTCGGGTGCATCTACATTGAGCAAAACCTGCGCTTCAAGGCGCCGGTCAAGGTGGGCGACCAGGTCGATGCCGAAGTCGAGGTCACCGACCTGGACGCTGAAAAGAACCGCGTCAGCCTGCGGACGGTTTGCCGGGTTGGTGAGAAGGTCGTGATTGACGGCGAGGCCAAGGTCCTCATTCCCGCCTGACGCCGCCGCGGGGTTTGACCCGCGGGACCGCGTCGGGATATGAACCGCGGCGATGCGCATATGCCGCCTCGATTCCCCCATTCCCGATGACCTGAAGGGCGCTGTTGTCGCCCTCGGGAACTTCGACGGAGTGCATCTCGGCCACCGTGCGGTGATTGCCGAGGCGCGGAGCGTGGCCGACAAGGCTGGGCGGCCGCTGGGGGTCATGGCGTTCGAGCCCCATCCGCGGGCCGTGTTCCGCCCCGATGATCCGCCCTTCCGGCTGACATCTCTGAATGCCAAGGCGCGGCTGTTGTCGGAGGTCGGGGTCAATGTCCTCTTCGTATTGCCGTTCGACCGGGCCCGGTCGCTGACCCCGGCGCCGGCTTTCATCAGCGATATTCTCGTCGGGGCACTTGGCGTAGGCGACGTGGTCTGCGGTGAGGGCTTCATGTTCGGCCATCAGCGTGCCGGCAATGTGACGCTGTTGCGCGAGGCGGCGGCCTCATTCGGTGTCCATGAGGTTGCGCCCCGCACCGGCGAGGGCGGCGTGCGGTACTCTTCCAGCTTGGCGCGCGAGGCGTTGCGTAATGCGGATCTTGATGGCGCTGCCGCCATCCTTGGCCGGCGCTGGGCTATCGAGGGCCTGGTGGAAACAGGCGATCGCCGCGGTCGCACCATTGGCTTTCCAACCGCGAACATCGCATTGGGGGAATATCTGGTCCCGAGGCGTGGGGTCTATGCCGTGCGCGCTTGTGTCGAGGCGGCAGACGAGGATGGCCCCATGCTGAACGGCGCCGCCAATGTCGGGGTCCGCCCGACCGTTGACGGCGTTCGGGAAAGCCTTGAGGTGCACCTGCTGGATTTCGACGGCGATCTCTACGGCCAGGTGCTGCGGGTCAGCTTCGTTGCCTGGCTGCGCGGCGAGCAGCGGTTCGATGGACTCGACGCGCTGAAGACCCAGATCGCCGCCGATTGTGCCGCCGCGCGCGAGTTCCTGGCGGCCCGCCACGCTTGACGCTGTACCGCGCCGCTTCCTATATCATCCGCATCATGCGGTATCAGGCGACATCGCGTTCGGAATGCCGGCGAATTACCAGCCCGGCCCTTTGACAGGGCCGGGATTGCCGCTTCCAAATTTGCCGCATGCGCACGGGAGTCTGTTCGTATGGCCTCCCCAGACACACTGATCGTCCCGGCCCGTCCCGTGGGACGTGAACAAGTTTCCCAAAGGCCCGGCCGATGACCGCCGATTACAAGAACACCGTCTTCCTGCCGCAGTCGGATTTTCCGATGCGCGCCAACCTGCCTCAGCGTGAACCCGATTTGCTGGCGCGCTGGGCTGATGAGGATCTCTATGGCCAGCTGCGTGCTACCAGCGCGGGGCGAGAGAAATTCGTGCTGCATGACGGCCCTCCCTACGCCAACGGCCATCTGCATATCGGCCACGCCCTGAATAAGATTCTCAAGGACGTGATCAACCGCTCCCAACAGATGCTTGGCTACGATGCCGACTATGTGCCGGGCTGGGACTGTCACGGCCTGCCGATTGAATGGAAGATCGAAGAAAAGTACCGCGCCGAGGGTCGCGACAAAGACGAGGTGCCGATCCTCGATTTCCGCCAGGAGTGCCGGGATTTCGCCGAACACTGGATCGCTGTGCAGAGTGAGGAGTTCCAGCGCCTCGGTGTTACCGGAGATTGGGCGCGCCCCTACACGACCATGACGCACGCCGCCGAGGCGCAGATCGTGCGCGAGCTCGGGAAATTCCTGATCAACGGCGGCCTCTACAAGGGGGCCAAGCCGGTTCTGTGGTCGCCAGTCGAGAAGACGGCCCTGGCGGAGGCCGAGGTCGAGTACCACGATCACCGCTCCACCACGATCTACGTTCGCTTCCCGATCCTATCGGGTCCCAGCGCGCTAGAGGGTGCGGATGTGGTGATCTGGACCACAACTCCCTGGACCATCCCGGGGAATCGGGCTGTCGCCTTTGGCGAGGCTCTGGACTATGTGGGCATCACTGTGGCGGCAACCGGCGAGGGCAGCCTCGCCGAGCCAGGCCAGCGGCTGTTATTCGCTGCCGATCTGCTGGAGACCGCGCTGGCCGAAACTGGCATCACTGGTCATGACGTATTCTGGCGCGGCACCGGTGCGGACCTTGACGGGGTTGTCTGCCGTCATCCGCTTCGCGGCCAGGGATATGATTTCGACGTCCCGGCCCATCCCGGTGGTTTCGTCACCACGGAGCAAGGGACAGGGTTTGTTCACATCGCGCCCGGCCATGGCGCCGATGACTGGGAACTCGGCATGCGCCATGGCATCGCAGTGCCAGAGACGGTCGATGCCGACGGCCTGTTCATGGCGCATGTCCCGCTGTTTGCCGGACAGCATGTCTACAAGGCGCACGGCGCCGTCGCCGATGCACTGCAGCAGGCGGGCTGCCTGCTGGCGCGGGGCGAACTGGTGCACAGCTATCCCCATAGCTGGCGTTCCAAGGCGCCGCTGATCTTCCGCAACACGCCGCAGTGGTTCATCTCGATGGAGACCAACGGCCTTCGGGACAAGGCGCTGGCAGCAATCGACGCGACCCGCTGGGTGCCGGGCAGTGGCCGTAACCGGCTCCACGCCATGATCGAGAGTCGCCCCGATTGGTGTGTCTCCCGCCAGCGCGCCTGGGGCGTGCCGATCACTGTCTTCGTCGATACCCGCACCGGTGAGCCGCTGCGCGACCCCGCTGTGGTGGAACGAATCGCCGCGGCGGTTGAGACGCACGGCGCCGATGTCTGGTTCGACGGTGATCCGCGCCGTTTCCTTGGCGAGGAGTACGATCCGGCGCACTTTGAGCCGGTGTACGACATCCTCGATGTCTGGTTCGAGAGTGGCACCACCCACAGCTTCGTGCTGGAGCCGCGCAATGATCTGCGCTGGCCTGCCTCCCTCTATCTGGAGGGCTCCGACCAGCATCGCGGCTGGTTCCATTCCTCGCTGCTGGAATCCTGCGGGACCCGGGGCAGGGCCCCCTATGATGCGGTGCTGACCCATGGCTTCGTCCTCGACGAACAGGGCCGCAAGATGTCCAAGTCGCTCGGCAACGTGGTCGCACCCCAGGAGGTCGTCGACAAGTTCGGTGCCGATGTGCTGCGGCTCTGGGTGGTCGGCCAGGACTATTCCGAGGATCTGCGCATCGGCCCCGAGATTTTGCAGGGACAGGTCGACCTTTATCGGCGCATCCGCAATACGCTTCGCTACCTGATCGGTAACCTTGCCGGCTTCGCCGAAGAGGAACGGCTGCCCGAAGCGAAGATGCCGGAGCTTGACCGCTGGGTACTGCACCGCCTGCACCAGTTGGATGGCGAGGTACGCCGCTGCTGCAACGATTTCGATTTCACGGCCCTGTTTGCCTCGTTGCATCATTTTTGCGCGGTCGACCTCTCAGCCTTTTATTTCGATATCCGCAAGGACTCCCTGTATTGCGATGCGCCTGTGTCGGTCCGGCGCCGTGCCGCGCGCACCGTGCTGGATGCTATTTTCGTGCGGCTCACCGCATGGCTCGCCCCCGTGCTGTGCTTCACCGCGGAGGAAGCCTGGCTGGCGCGCTTCCCGGAAGGGGGCAGCGTGCATTTGCGCACTTTCCCAGACACGCCCGAGGCTTGGCAGGACGCTGCGCTGGGTGAGAAGTGGGCCCAGATTAGGGAGGTTCGTCGGGTCGTCACCGGCGCCCTTGAAGTCGAGCGCGCCGAAAAGCGGATCGGCTCAAGCCTTCAGGCGCACCCCCGGGTCTATCTGCCCGCAGCGACCCTCGCGCTGCTCAACGGCATCGATATGGCGGAGATCTGCATCACGTCGGGTATCGATTTCGAGGCAGCGCCGCCTCCCGCGGGTGCGTTCGCAGTCGAGGGTATCGCTGATGTCGGGGTCGTGGCCGGACTGGCAGAGGGTGAGAAATGTGCCCGGTGCTGGAAGGTGCTGCCCGATGTTGGGTCTGACCTGAGGCATCCGCAGGTCTGTGCCCGGTGCGCTGACGCTGTTGAAACACTCATCGCTGCGAAGGGCTAGGCCTTGGCTGCGCCGGAGGTGCGCCAGCGGACGGTTACGGCAACCACTGCCCTGCTGATCGCGGCGGTAATTCTCATTGCCGACCAGGCGACGAAATGGTGGGTGCGTGAGGTTGTCCTTGGCGAGCCGGCCATGATCACCATTACACCGTTCTTCAATCTGGTGTGGGTCTGGAATACTGGCGTCAGCTTCGGCTTGTTCAATAACACCGCGCCTTCCGGGCCGTGGATCCTGTCTGGGCTCGCCCTGCTGGTCACCGCTGCCCTCGTTTACTGGGCGCGCGGCACCGCCGAGGCCGCCGTGCGGCTGCCGGTGGCACTGATTGCCGCCGGTGCTGTCGGCAACGTGATTGATCGTATGCTGTTTGGCGCCGTCTTCGACTTCGTCGATCTGCATGTGGCCGGCTATCATTGGCCCGCCTTTAATATTGCCGACAGCGCAATCACCATCGGCGCAGTGCTGCTTGTTGTCGATGCCCTATTTCCCGCGCTGTTCAGCAGCCGCGATTGATCTGCTAGATTGCGTCAAATGAACCAACGCATGCTCCCATCGCGCCGCTACCGACCGGTCTGCAGTTTTGCCCTGCTCGGCGCTGTGCTGCTGCTGGCCGGCTGCGAGAGCCCCGGCCAGGCCTTTGGTTTCCAACGCGAGGCGCCGGACGAATTTTCGGTTGTTGCGCGCGCCCCCCTCGTTGTGCCGCCGGACTTCAATCTGCGTCCGCCCGCGCCGGGAGCGCCGCGCCCTCAGGAAAAGGCGCCGGTCGACGCTGCGCGCAGCCAGGTATTTGGCACCACCGGGGCCGCGCCCGCCGCCCAAACCGCACCACGGTCTGCGGCCGGCAGCTCCGGGCAGGCGGCGCTGCTCGCCCGCGCTGGCGCGGACGACGCCGACTCGAGCATTCGCCGGCTGGTCGATGAAGAATCGACCGCGCTGGCGCAGAAGGACGACACCTTCGTAAACAGCATCATGTTCTGGCGGCGGCCGGAAGCGCCGGGTGAAGTCGTTGACCCCAACAAGGAATTGCAGCGTCTCCGCGAGAATTCCGCCCTGGGCCGGCCCGTTACCGAGGGTGAGACGCCCCGGATCGAGCGCCGGCAGCAGGCTCCGCTAGAAGGTCTCGTGCCAACCTGGCTGGGTGGCTCAAGCTAGGTAGATATTCGACTGACGGCAATTTGATCCGCCCGGCGCTTGCCTCTGCGCCGCGCCATCCCAAGTAGCTACCGAAGCTGCCCGACCGCGGCTCCGGTCACGCGACCCAGGATGACGCCATGCGACTGCTAAACCTCATATCCGCACTTGCCCCGCTGTCCCGGCTTGGCTTGTTACTGATGATGGCATGTGCCATCGCGGCTGCGCCCGCGCGCGCCGAGCTGTTCAAGCCGAAGACCTTCACCCTTGAGAACGGGATGGAGGTAGTACTGGTGGAAACCCACCGTGCCCCTGTGGTCGCCCACATGGTCTGGTATCGCGTCGGTGCGATGGACGAACCGCCTGGCCTCGGGGGGATCGCCCATTTCTTCGAGCATTTGATGTTCAAAGGCACGGAGACCGTGCCTGGCGGCGAGTTCTCCGAGATGGTGGCCCGCGCCGGTGGTCGTGAGAACGCTTTTACCGGCCCCGATTACACCGGGTATTTCCAGATCATTGCGCGAGACCGTCTAGACATGGTGATGCGTCTGGAGGCCGACCGGATGCGCAACCTGACCCTCACGGAGGACGACGTAGAGCCCGAGCGCCAGGTGGTGCTTGAGGAACGGCGCACCCGCACCGACAACAGGCCGGGGAGCCAGCTCGGCGAGCATATGAACGCCGCTCTGTTCATGAATCACCCATATGGCCGGCCGATCATCGGCTGGGAGCATGAGATCCGAGCCATTAGCCGTACCGATCTGCTCGATTTCTATCGGCAGTGGTACGCCCCCAATAACGCTGTGCTCGTGGTCGCTGGCGATATCACGCTTGAGGAACTCCGACCGCTCGCCGAGAAGTACTACGGCGTGATTCCGGCCGGCCCTGAAATCGAACGTCCCGATTTGCGAGAGCCGCCCCAGCGGGCCGCACGCCGCGTGACCCTGCGGGATATTCGGGTGCGTCAACCGAGCCTGCGGCGCGACTATCTCGCACCTAGCTACCTACAAGGCGACGCAACCCAGGCCGAGGCCCTGCAAGTTTTCTCCAGCATCATTGGCGGGGACAGCACCAGCCGGCTCTATCGGGCGCTGGTGGTGGAGCGCAAGCTGGCTGTTTCAGCGGGCACATATTACGGGCCGACCAGCCGCGGTCCGGCACAGTTCGGTGTTTACGCCTCGCCTCGGCCAGGTGTCTCGCTGGGGGATCTCGAAGCGGCGCTGGACGAGGAACTGGCCAAGATTCTCGCCGACGGTGTTACCGCGGAGGAGGTAGCGCGGCAGAAAAAGCGAATCCTGGCCGACTCGGTCTATGCCCGGGACAGTCTGATGCGCGGCGCGCGCATTCTCGGGGCCGCTCTTGCCATCGGCCTGTCCACGGACCACGTCGAATCTTGGCCGTCACGAATAGAAGCAGTAACAGCGGATGCCGTGAACGCCGCCGCTCGCGATGTCCTTGATGTGCGCCGCTCGGTGACGGGCCTTCTACTGCCTGAATCGCCCCAGTCGGAGGTCACCCAGTGATCGCGCTGTCGCGGCGTTTGGCCGCTGTCTACCTGGTTGCCATCTTGTCCCTCGCCGCCGCCCCTGCACAGGCGGTGGTCCAGGTGGAGCGGGTCGAAAGCCCGCAGGGCATCGTTGCCTGGCTTGTGCGCGACGACAGCGTGCCCGTGATTTCGATGAATTTCGGCTTTCGCGGCGGGGCCGCACTTGATCCTGCCGACAAGGTGGGGCTGGCGAACATGGTTTCCGGCCTGCTCGACGAGGGGGCCGGCGAACTCGACTCCGGCAGCTTTCAGGAGCGCCTGCGGGATACCTCCGTGCGCCTCGGCTTCAGCGCCAGCCGAGATAGCTTCGATGGGTCTCTGCGGAGTATCCGCGAGAACCGGCAAATTGCGTTCGAGCTGCTTGGAATGGCATTGACCGCGCCGCGCTTCGATGCAGAGCCGGTGGAACGTATCCGCAGCCAGATCGTCACGGGGCTCGAGCGAGCCAAGAGCGATCCGGGTACCATGGCGCGCCGTGCCTGGATGCGCAGCACGTTCGGCGACCATCCCTATGGTCGTCAGGCGAACGGGACGCTGGAGACCATCCCGAACATCACGGCCGATGACCTGCGCACATTTGTAACTGAGCGGCTGGCGCGCGATCGCCTGCTGATCGGTGTCGCCGGGGATATCAGCGCGGCTGAACTGGCGCCGCTGCTTGATGTTGCTTTCGCGGGACTGCCCGCCAATGCAGCGCCCGCGGACCTCGCCTCCCCAACGTTGTCGCTGCCCGGTGGCACTACGGTGGTCGATATGCCGGTGCCCCAGAGCACCGTGATATTCGGCCATGGGGGCCTCCTGCGGACTGATCCCGACTATTATGCCGCAAGCGTGCTGAACCACATTTTCGGCGGCGGTAGCTTCACGTCCCGTCTAATGGAGGAAGTGCGCGAGAAGCGCGGGCTTGCCTACTCGGTCTACTCATACCTTTCGCCCTTCGAACGCGTCGGTCTTTGGATGGGGGGCGCGGCGACACAGAATGCCCGTGTCTCCGAAACCCTTTCAGTGTTGCGTGATGAATGGAAACGCATGGCAGAGGAGGGGCCGACAGACAGGGAAATCGAGGAGGCCAAATCCAATCTGACTGGCGCCTTCCCTTTGCGGTTTACCAGCACCGGGCGTGTCGCACGGATGCTTGTCGGCATGCAGTGGTATGACCTGGGCATGGATTACATCGACCGCCGCAACAGTCTGATCGCTGCGGTGACGGCGGAAGACGTTCGTCGGGTGGCGCGCGAGTTGCTGCAGCCTGGGCAACTGACCGTGGTCGTCGCTGGGCAGCCCGAAGGGGTCGGCGCCGCGCCTGCTCGCAACTAAGCGGAACTCCGGGGTCGTTCGCCGCGGTGCCGTTTGATAGGCTGCGAGGCCCCGTTGCCCTGAAGGGAACGCCCCGCGCATGCCCTATTCCCAAGACGCCGATGCCTGTTTCTCCAGCCGGATCGGCGAACACGGCTTAGCGCCGGACGCGTTGCCGCCCTTGCTGGCCGCGTCGGCTGACGGCCTTGCCTGGCTGCGAAGCGCCCATGACGACGGCAGTTTGCCGTTACTGAGGTTTCCCGAACGCCGCGACGACCTGGATGCGCTCGGCCCGCTGGTGTCGCGCTTTCGCCAGGATTTCGACGATGTCATCGTGCTTGGGACCGGCGGCTCCAGTCTTGGCGCGCGCGCTCTCTACGCCCTCGCGGATTGCGGGTTTGGCCCGCCGGCCGGCGCGCCTCGGCTGCACTTCATCGACAATGTTGATCCACACAGCCTTGATGCGGTTCTCGAGAATGTGGACCTCCGCCGCGCCGGATTGATTGCCGTATCCAAATCCGGGTCGACGGCGGAGACCATCACCCAATTCCTGCTGTGCGATGCCGCCCTGGAGGCCACGCTTGGCGACGCGCGGGGTGACCATGGTGTCGCGATCACAGAGCCTGGGGATCGACCATTGCGGGCGCTCGCCGAGGCCCGCGGTATGACCGTGCTAGACCATGATCCCGAACTGGGGGGACGGTTCTCTGTGCCGTCGCTTGTGGGCTTGCTGCCCGCACTGATCGCCGGCCTCGACGCCGCCGCATTCCGGGCTGGGGCGGCGAAGGTGCTGCAGCCGGTGCTCGGCGGCGCAGACCCCGAGGCGATCGCACCGGCGGTTGGGGCGGCGGTCAATGTTGCGCTGGCACGGGACCGGGACATCGCCATGGCGGTGATGATGCCGTACTGCGACCGCCTCGATTTGTTCGCCCTGTGGTTCCGCCAGCTCTGGGCAGAAAGCCTGGGCAAGCGGGGCCTCGGCACGACACCGGTGCGAGCGGTCGGTGCCGTCGATCAGCACAGCCAGCTTCAGCTCTATCTCGACGGCCCCCGCGACAAGCTCTTCACTCTTCTGCTGCTCGACAACACCGGGCGCGGCGGGCGCGTCGACCCGGACCAGGCGACCGGTCCGCTGTCCTACCTCGCGGGCCGGACCATCGGTGATCTGATGGACGCAGAACAGCGTGCGACCGCCGAGACCCTGATTCGCAACGGCTGCCCGACCCGGCTTATCCATTTGCCCCGACTGGACGAGCACGCCCTGGGCGCGCTGATGATGCATTTCATGCTGGAAACGATCTTGGCGGCGCGTCTGCTTAATATCGATCCGTTCGATCAGCCGGCCGTTGAACAGGGCAAGGTGCTGGCACGGGAGTATCTGGCCGAAATGCAGGATCGCCCGTGACAATTCGGCGCCTGCCCGAAACCCTGGTCAACCGGATCGCCGCCGGCGAGGTCGTTGAGCGTCCGGCGTCGGCGGTCAAAGAGCTGGTGGAAAACGCCATCGACGCCCAGGCCCAGCGGATCGACGTGGTCTTGCGGGACGGCGGTCGCTCCCTGATCTCAGTCCGCGACGATGGCATCGGGATGACCCGAGATGAACTGTCGCTGGCGGTTGAGCGCCATGCCACCTCTAAGTTGCCTGATGACAGCCTCGATCATATCGACAGTCTGGGTTTCCGGGGCGAGGCTCTGCCGTCCATCGGGTCGGTCAGCCGGTTGAGCATCACATCGCGCGCGGACGGGGAAGACTCGGCCTGGGAAATCCGGATCGATGGCGGTGCGGTCGAAGCACCCCAGCCCGCGGCCCATGCTGCCGGTACGGCCGTAACCGTCCGCGACCTGTTTTATGCCACCCCGGCGCGGCTGAAGTTCCTCAAGATGCCCCGGACAGAGTTTGGCCACGCGCTCGACACGGTCCGCCGACTTGCCATGACGCGGCCCGATATCGCGTTTTCTCTGAGCGATGGTAGCCGCGAGGCCCTGGGTCTGCCGCGTGTAACCACCGATCTGTTCGCCGGCCGGTTGGAGCGTTTGCGCCAGATTCTTGGCAAGGAATTCGCCGAGAATGCGCTGGCGGTGGCCGCCTCGCGGCCCGTGCCCGTCGGTGCTATGCGCCTCAGCGGCCATATCGGTTTGCCAACGCTGCATCGCTCAACCGCGCAGGCCCAGTACCTGTTCGTCAACGGCCGCCCGGTGCGAGACCGGCTTCTTGCCGGGGCTGTAAGGGCGGCCTATCAGGATCTGATGGCCCGCGACCGCCACCCGCTGCTCGCCCTGTTCATCGACCTACCGCCGGAACTGGTCGATGTGAATGTGCATCCGGCGAAGGCGGAAGTCCGGTTCCGTGACGCCGCGTCGGTGCGAGGCCTCATTGTCGGTGCCTGCCGTGAGGCGCTGGCTGGTGCCGGTTACCGTGCGGCAGGTAGCAACACTCCCACGGCGCTGGGTGCATTTCGCGCAGGTGGCGGCATGTCTCCTACGCCCGGTTTCGCGCCTGGTGGCGGCGAATCGGTCGCTGGACTCGCAGAGGCGGCGGTCGAATTCCAAGCCCCGCTGACGGCGCTGGACGCCACCCCGTCAGCAAAGGTCGAGACTGCAGAACAGGAACCCACACCAGAGCACCCGCTCGGTGTTGCTCGCGGGCAGGTGCACGCTACTTATGTGGTCGCCCAGACCGCCGACGGGCTGGTGATCGTCGACCAGCACGCCGCCCATGAGCGTCTGGTCCATGAACAAATGAAGGCGGCGCTGCTCGACGGGGGGGTGAAGCGCCAGGGGCTCCTGATCCCCGAGATTGTCGCCTTGCCGGAGGATTCGGTGTCCCGGCTGCTGGCAGTCTCTGCCGATCTTTCCGCCCTCGGGTTGACCATCGAACCCTTTGGCCCCGGCGCCGTTGCGGTGCGCGAAACGCCAGCCCTGTTGGGGGCGGTAAATTGTGCCGGATTACTGGAGGACCTGGCTGACGAATTGGCCGAATGGGGCGGCACCGACAGCCTGCGCGACCGGCTGGAGCGGGTCTGCAGCACCATGGCCTGTCATGGCAGCGTCCGCGCGGGCCGGCAGCTTAACGTCGCAGAGATGAACGCTCTGCTGCGGCAGATGGAGCAGACACCCCACGCCGGCCAGTGCAACCACGGCCGACCGACATACATAGAGCTCAAGCTGGCCGATATTGAGAAGCTGTTCGGGCGTCGTTGACTAGTCGCCGCAGACGAGGAACAAGACCCGCGTGCGGCCCCAACGGCGGTCGTCTGCCACGGTCCATGCGTCCGGTGCCGTAAAGGGCGCCTTTTGGTCCAGCTCCACGACAGCGAGGGCACCTTCCTCAGCCCAACCAGCGTCGGCGAGCGCGCTCAGCGCCGGTGCTGCGAGGTCGGAGCCGTAGGGTGGGTCGAGGAATAGTAGATTGCCGGGCGTCGGCGCGCGGGGCGGTGCGGTAGCATCGCCACGCCAGCAGGTGGTGTTTCCCGTTTCGCCAAGCGCTGTCACATTGCGCTGCAATTGTGCGAGCACCGCTGGGTCCTTCTCTATGAAGTGGGCATGGCGTGCGCCCCGCGACAATGCCTCTATCCCCATGGCGCCGGTGCCGGCGAATGCGTCGACGACCTGTGCATCCTGTAGGCGGGCCCCGCCAGCCAAGGGCGCATGGGTCAGCACGTTGAACACCGATTCCCGAACCCGGTCCGCTGTAGGACGGACGTCGCTGCCAGCCGGTGCCTCGACCAGGCGGCCACGCAATCGGCCCGCGACGATGCGCACGCCTCTAATCCCTGCCGATACCAAGTTGCTCGCGCAGGACCTTCGGCTTGATTTCGTCCAGCTCGCCCGTCGGCAGGTTGCCGAGCTGGAAGGGGCCGTAGGCTACGCGAATCAGCCGGTTCACGGTCACGCCGATATGTTCCATAGCGCGCCGGATTTCGCGGTTCTTGCCCTCTTGCAGCGAGACGGTTAGCCAGGCATTACCGCCGCGCCGGCTGTCGATCTGGGCGCGAATCGACCCGAACCGGACCCTGTCTACGGTAATGCCCTTCTCCAGCTGCGTCAGCGCGCTGTCCTCGACGGTGCCGAACACCCGCACCCGATACCGCCGGACCCAGGCGGTTGCCGGTAGCTCGAGTCGCCGCGCGAGCTCGCCGTCGTTGGTGAGCAGCAGCAGGCCTTCCGAATTGAGGTCGAGCCGTCCGACAGAGATGAGGTGTCCGAGGGTCCTGGGCAGCTTCTCGAATACGGTCGGTCGGCCCTGGGGGTCGCGATGGGTGGTCACCAGGCCGCGCGGCTTGTGGTAGCGCCACACGCGGGTGCGCTCGGCTGCCCGCAAGGGTTCCCCGTCGACCGTGATCTGATCTTTTCCTGTGACGGCCAGCGCTGGCGATGTGAGGGTCTCACCGTTCACCGCGACCCGGCCTGCGGCGATCCAGCGTTCTGCCTCGCGCCGTGAACAAAGGCCCGCCCGGGCCAGCCGTTTCGCGATCCGCTCGCCTTTGGGTATCTCGCTCTCGGATATCTCGCTCATGTGTCAGCTGCGCGCGGCGTTGACCAGCGCGGCGACGATCTTGCGGTCGCCGGCATCAATGAAGAACTCCGGATGCCACTGAACGCCAAGGCAGAAGCGGTAGCCGCCATGCTCAATGCCTTCGATCACCCCGTCCGCGGCGGTGGCGTTCACCACCACATCTGGGCCGCAGGCCTTGGCTGCCTGATGGTGGGCACTGTTCACCGAAAGCGGGCCGTCGCCGACAATCTGATGCAGCAGGGTGCCGGGAACGACGGTGACGTCGTGGCCGGGTTCGTCGCGGGGGTTCGGCTGTTCGTGGGCCAGCGCATTGGGCACTGCGTCGGGGATGTGTTGGATCAAGGTGCCGCCCAATGCCACATGCAGCAGTTGCTGGCCCCCGCAAATGCCGAGGATCGGCAGGTCGCGTTCAAGAGCGCCGCGGGTCACCGCCATCTCGAAGCCGGTCCGATTGGGCTTCAGGGTCACGCTCTCGTGGCGTGACTCTTCGCCAAACAAAGCGGGGTCCACGTCGAAGGCGCCGCCCGTGACGATGAGCCCCTCGATCAGGTCTAGATAGGCTGGTACTGAGGCCTCTTCATGAGGCAGGGCGAGGGGCAGGCCGCCGCAGTCGGCCACCGCGCCGGCATAATTCTGGCGCAGGGCGTACCAGGGGAATTTCGAATAGCCGCCGGCCTCCTCGGAATCGAGGGTCAGGCCGATCACCGGCGTGCGGGAATCGCTCATAGCCGCACCATATCAGCGCGGCCGGCAGCGGCAAGGCCAGTTGACGCATCGCGCCCTCCACCGCACCTTGGCCGCTATGAGCAGGCAGGCAGAAGATCCCATGGCGCGGGCGCTGGCGGCGGCGGAAGCCGCGGCGGCCCGTGGCGAGGTACCCGTCGGCGCGGTGGTGGTGGACGAGGCTGGCAACGTGCTGGCTGAGTCCGGCAACCGTGTCGAGGCAGACAACGACCCTTCCGCCCATGCCGAGCTTTTGGCGATCCGCGCTGCAGCGGCGGCACGCAGCGAACCGCGTCTGCCGGACTGTGACCTCTATGTCACTTTAGAGCCTTGCGCCATGTGCGCTCAGGCGATCGCTTTCGCCCGCATCCGCCGGCTCTATTTCGGGGCCTACGATCCGAAGGGCGGCGGCGTCGAGCATGGTGCGCGGATCTTCGAACAGCCGACCTGCCATTGGCGGCCGGAGGTCTATGGCGGCATCCGTGAGCGCGACGCCGCGGCGCTGCTAAAGGCGTTCTTCGCCGCCCGGCGCTAGTCGTCGGCGCGTTCGCGCGCCACCGCGCGCCAGCCGATGTCCTTGCGGCAGAAGCCTTCCGGCCAGTCGATGGAGTTGACCGCCGCGTAGGCTTTGGTCTGCGCTTCGGCAACGCTGTCGCCGGACGCGGTCACACCTAGGACCCGGCCACCAACGGCCCGGATCGCAGCACCGTCCTCGGCTGTGCCAGCATGGAAGACGACGGTGTCCGGCATCTCGTTGGCGATCTCCAAGCCTTTGATTTTGCTGCCCTTCTCATACGATCCCGGATAGCCCTTCGCGGCCATCACTACCACCAGAGCGGTCTCGTCGCGCCAGCGCAGGGTGAAATGGTCAAGCGCACCTTCGCAGGCAGCGACCATGGCGGGCAGGATATCGGATTGCAGCCGGACCATCAGCACCTGGCATTCAGGATCGCCGAAACGGATGTTGTATTCCAGCAGCAGCGGCTTCCCGTCGACGACCATCAAGCCGGCGAACAGTACACCGCGAAACGGGCGTCCTTCCGCCGCCATGCCCGCCACCGTCGGCCGGATGATGGTCTCCATGACCTCCTCGGTGAGCGCATCGGACATCACCGGAGCTGGGGAATAGGCGCCCATGCCGCCGGTATTGGGGCCGGTGTCCCCCTCGCCGACTGCCTTGTGGTCTTGGGCCGAGGCCAGCGGCAAGACATGCGTTCCGTCGACCAACGCAAAGAAGCTGGCTTCCTCGCCGGCCAGAAATTCCTCCACCACCACAGTGGTACCGGAGTCGCCGAACGCCCGGCTGACCATCATGTCGTCGATCGCGGCCAGCGCTTCCTCGACATCCTGGGCGATCACGACACCCTTGCCCGCTGCAAGTCCATCCGCCTTGATCACCACGGGCGCGCCCTGGGCGCGGATGTGGGCCTTGGCTGCTTCAGCGTCGGTGAAGCTGGCATAGCCGCCCGTCGGGATGCCGTGGCGGACGCAGAAATCCTTTGTGAATGCTTTCGATGCCTCCAGTTCGGCGGCTGCAGCGCTGGGTCCAAACGCGCGGATACCCTCGCCTTCCAGGCGGTCTGCTAGCCCCGCGACCAGCGGCGCCTCCGGGCCGATGACCACCAAGTCGATGGCCTTTTCCTTGGCGAAGTCGACGATGCCCTTGATGTCCTCGGCATCCACATTGCCGCAGGTTGCGACATTCATGATGCCGGCATTGCCGGGCGTGCAGTAGAGACGCTCGCACAGCGGTGAGGCCGCGATGGCCCAGCACAGGGCGTGTTCCCGGCCGCCGGAGCCGACCACCAGAACCTTCATTGTGCTCTCCTGACGTCCGTAGGGGCCGCGGTTGTCCGCAGCGGCCTTCTTGTAGCATAAGACGGGGTATGACCAAGCCGGTCGCGCCATCCTCCGAAGCCTCCGAAGCCGGGCATAACCTGCCCGAGTTTTCGGTCGCCGAGATCTCCGCCGCCCTCCGCAAGACGCTGGAGACGACCTATGGCCGCGTGCGTGTGCGCGGCGAAGTCTCCGGCTTGATGCGGGCGGGGTCTGGCCATGTCTATTTCACCGTGAAAGATGAGAACGCGGTCCTTGATGCCGTGTGCTGGCGCGGCACCGCAAACCGTCTGACCCAACAGCCCGAGGACGGGCTGGAAATCGTCTGTACCGGCAAAATCAGCGCGTATGCCGGTCGTTCCAAGTATCAGATCATCGTTGAGGATGTGGAACTCGCTGGCGAGGGCGCGCTGCTGCGGCTGCTCGAGGAAAGGCGCAAGAAGCTCGCCGCCGAGGGCCTGTTCGACGCAGACCACAAGCGGCCATTGCCGTTCCTGCCCAACGTCATCGGCGTGGTCACTTCGCCAACCGGGGCAGTCATCCGCGACATCCTGCACCGACTCGAGGACCGTTTCCCGCGCCATGTCCTGCTATGGCCCGTCCTGGTGCAGGGCGAGGGGGCGGCGACCCAGATCTCTGCGGCAATCGCCGGCTTCAACGCCATCGGGCCTGATGGCCCCGTGCCGCGCCCGGACGTACTGATTGTCGCGCGCGGTGGTGGCAGCCTCGAGGACCTGATGGCGTTTAACGAGGAGGCCGTGGTCCGCGCTGCGGCAGCCAGTGAGATCCCGCTAATCTCCGCGGTTGGCCATGAGACCGATACCACCCTGATCGACTATGCCGCCGACCGGCGTGCCCCCACGCCAACGGCCGCCGCCGAGATGGCGGTGCCGGTTCGCGCAGAGCTGCTGGCCCAGGTGCACGACGATGGCCAACGGCTGATTGGCGCGATGGACCGACGGCTGCGGGAACTGCGCACTGGCCTCGACGCCGCTGGCCGCGGCCTGCCTGCGTTGCCGCGCCTTGTGGCGGAGAAGGAACAGCGGTTCGATGAATGGGGCGAACGGCTGGTCCCCGCGCTAAGCCGTTTTGCCGACCGGCGGCGCCAGGACCTGAACGCCGCTGCCCGCGCATTCGGACAATTGGTGCGCAGTGGGCTGTCCAGGCATGCGCTGGAGTTCGAACACCGCAGCACCGGCCTGCGCCCTGAACGGCTTGAGGCCGTCCTCAGCCGCAAGGCCGAGCAGCTCAGGGCAGTGGTTGGGTTACTGGAGAGCTACTCTTATCGGAGCGTGCTGGAGCGCGGTTTCGCGCTCGTGCGCGATGCCAGCGGCACACCGGTCAAGACTGCTGCGACGGTAGCGGAGGGTGCAACCCTCGCCATTGAGTTCCAAGACGGCGCTATCGAGGCGGTTGCCGGGCCGGGTGGCTCACCTACCAAGCCTCGCAAGCCAAAGGGCGGCAAGGCCGCGAAACCGAGCGGGACCGGGCAGGGGTCACTGTTCTGATGCGCCTTGGTTTCCTGTTGCTGGTGGTCGCGCTGCTGGGCGGGGGTGCGCCCTGCGCCAGCGCTTTCTCCCTTGACGGTGCGGCCACCATCGGCGGGCTGATGCGCGGCCAAGTTCTTCCGGGTTCAACGGTGACCCATGACGGTACGCCTGTCCGGGTGTCCGAGGATGGCACATTTGTCATCGGCTTCGGTTATGACGCGGGATCTGATTCGGTGGTCGAGGCGGTGCTGCCGGATGGGCAGCGCGTACGCCGCGATATCTTGGTCCGGCCGCGCCGTTTTGAGGTTCAGCGCATCGATGGGCTCCCCCAACGAATGGTGACGCCCGGAGCCGCGGCGCTGAAGCGTATTCGCGCCGATCAGGCCGTGGTGGCCCGCGCCCGCGCCATCGACAGTGCCGAGACATGGTTTCATGATGGATTCGACTGGCCCGCAATCGGCCGCATTTCGGGTGTCTATGGATCGCGCCGGATTCTCAACGGTCAATCGCGCCAGCCCCATTACGGCGTCGATATCGCCGCACCGCGCGGTACCCTGGTGAAGGCCCCTGCGCCCGGGCGAGTCACTCTCGCCCACCCGGACATGTACTTTACCGGCAAGACCCTGATCATCGATCACGGTCATGGCCTATCGTCGGCGATGCTGCATCTGGACAGCCTTGCGGTCGCGGAGGGTGATGTCGTCTCGCGGGGCCAGGTGGTGGGCACCGTCGGATCGACCGGCCGTTCAACCGGCCCGCATCTGGACTGGCGGGTCAACCTGTTCAGCAAGCGGCTCGATCCGGCCCTGCTGGCCGGGGAGATGCCCCGCTAGGGTCTAGTCCGGCCAGCGCCGGTGCACCCAGAGCCACTGCTCCGGGTGCTCGCGGATCCAGGCCTCTAGCCGTGCATTCAGCTTTGTCATGATTGTCTGGATGTCGGCCCGAGGGTCGCCAGTGTCGGGCATGCGCAGCGGCGGTTCTACCAAGAGCTCGAAGTGCGCGCCGTTCGTCCGCACGATCCGTGCCGGCACGATCGGACAGCCATGGCGCAGCGCGAGCTGTGCTACCGCTGGCGCGGTCATGGCATCGAGGCCGAAGAACGGAACCGGGATGCCGTCGTTCATCTTCTGGTCGATCAGCATGGCGAGAGATTGGCCTGACCGGAGCGCGCGGATCAGGCCCTTGGCGCCCTCCGCGCCCTTCGGCAGGTCAATACCACCAACGGGTCGCCGAAGCCGCAGGATCATCCGATCCGTCCAGGGATTGTTCGGGGCACGGTAGATGCGCGCCAACGGCATGCCCCGCCCGGCGGCGCCGAAGGAGACCACCTCCCAATTTCCGATATGGGCTGAGACGAAAATCACGGGCTTTCCTGACGCCTCAAGGGGGGCGAGGACATCGAGCCCGATCAATTTGACACGCGGGTCCGGAGCATCCGGACCGAAGGCGGCGAGGTGGGGATACTCGCCGACCACCCGACCCAGATTGTCCCACATGCCATCCAGGATCGCGTTTACCCGGTCAGGCAGCAGGTCCGGCATTGCGCGGGTCAGGTTGCGCCGGGCGACTTGGTGCGCTTTCAACCGCGGGCCGATACGCCGCGCCAGCACTGCGCCGAATGCGGATGCTCGATCCACAGGCAGCATCTTGAGGATACCCAGTCCGATGAGGGCCAGGAGGGCTTCCAGAGGGTAGCGCAGGCTCTTCATACCCCGAGCCCTGCCGTTGCCAGCAGCCCGCGGATCGCATTCTCGTCCTGCCAGGTGACCTGCACAGGTAAGATCCGGATGCCCGCCATCGCTTCTGGGCCGAGCCGCACAGCATCCTTCGCGGTTGTTACCAGGATGGCGTCCTGTTGTTCGGCGAGGTGCCGCAACGCTGCGAGCTCCGCCGACCGGTAACGGTGATGGTCTGGGAAAGCACGCGCGGCGGCGACCGTGCATGGCAGAGTCGACAGGCTCGCGAAGAATTTCTCCGGCCTGCCGATGCCGGCGAAGGCCACGACACGCTTGCCGGCAAGACTGTTGTCCGTCGCGGTGAGGGAGGCGCAAATGACGGGGATGTCGGCGCGTCTGGCTAAGTCGTCGGCGATGCCAGCCTCGTCGTCACCCATGAGCACTACGGCCGCTGCCCGGGCGAGGGCATCACCCAGGGGTTCGCGTAGCGGGCCCGCCGGCATGACGTAGCCGTTTCCGAAACCATACGCGCCATCGACGACCAACAGCGGCAGCGACTGGGCAAGGCTTGGGTTCTGGAAGCCATCGTCCATCACGACCGCGCCAGCACCTGCCCGGACTGCCGCGAGGCCCCCCGCGGCCCGGTCGCGCGCGACCCAGGTCGGGCCGGTGGCGGCCAGCAGGAGTGCTTCGTCGCCTACGTCCTCAGCGCCGTGGATGTCGGGGTTCACGAGGACCGGTCCCGTCAACCGCCCGCCGTAGCCGCGCAGCAGGAAATGCGCGGCGACCCTGACCTCTGAAAGCGCCCGGGCCAAGGCCAGCGCCACCGGGGTTTTGCCTGCGCCACCTGCGACCACATTGCCTACGCAGATCACTGGGACGTCGAGCCTCACAGGCACTGCGGCCTGGCGCCGTAGCCGACCCGCCAGAGCCATCGCGCAGCCGGCAGGTGCCAGCACGCGCGATGCGAGGCTGGTGCGTTGCCAGAAATCAGGCGCGCGCATCGTTGACCGATTCAGGTAGCCAGGGACCTATGACCTCGAGGACGCGGTCGACGACGGCGTCGCCGTCGCCACCATGGCTGATAGCACGGCTGGCCATGGCACGCCGGGCTGCGGGGTCGGCCAGTAGTACCGCGACGGCCTCTGCCAGTGCCGGAGCATCGGCGATTTGGGCTCCACCGCCGTCTTGGGTCATGGCGTCTGCGATGTCCGCGAAGTTCTCCATATGCGGACCGAACAGGATGGCGCAGTCTAGCCGCGCAGCCTCAAGCGGGTTGTGTCCGCCATGAGGCACCAGGGACCCACCAATGAAGGCCACCTCGGTCAACCGGAAAAACAGCCCGAGCTCGCCGAGGGTGTCCGCGACATAGACATCGCTGCCCGGACCAGGCAGCACGCCTGCGCCGCGCCGTGCCACCGTCAGCCCCAGCCCCTCAAGCTTCTTGGCGATTGCCGGGCCGCGTTCCGGGTGGCGCGGCACGAGTACCGTGAGCAGCCCAGGTTCGCTGCCGGCGACCGTGCGGTGCACGTCGGCGGCGATCTCTTCCTCGCCTGGATGAGTACTCGCCGCGAGCCAGGCCGGGCGACCGGCAAAGGCTTCCTGCAGCACGGCGAGCGCGCCCTCGTCTGCCGGTAGTGGGTCGGCCGCCTCTTTAAGGTTGCCGACGCAGGCGACATTGGCGGCACCCAGTTGCCGCAAGCGCGCGGCATCGTCTTCAGTCTGGGCAAGACAAGCGCGAAAGCCGGACAGGATGGGTCCGATCACCCAGGGCGCCCGCCGCCAGCGCCCGAAAGACTGCTCCGATAGTCGTGCATTAATCAAAAGGGTCGGGATGTCGCGGGCGCGTGCCAGCCGCAGCAGATTGGGCCACAACTCCGACTCCACCCAGATCGCCAAATCCGGGGCCCAATGGTCCAGGAACCGATTGACGTTCGCCGGCCGATCGACCGGCACATATTGGTGCAACACGTCGGCAGGCAGCCGGTCGGCCAGTAAGGCCGCTGAGGTCACGGTACCCGTGGTCACCAACAGCCGGCAGTCTGGTCGCATCCTCCTCAGGTGTCCCAGTAGCGGTATCATCGATTGGGATTCGCCGACGCTCGCAGCATGCAGCCAAATCAGTCGCCCCGGCGGCCGCGGTAGCCCCGGTGCGCCAAGGCGCTCGTCAAAGCGCTCCGGGTCTTCCTTCCCGCGCGCGCGGCGGCGCCGCAGGTAGGCCATGATCAGGGGCCCGGCCAGCGTCGTCATTCCGCCATATAGCGGCCCCATCATGGCGTAGCTTCCTGCGCCGGTGCGATCGGCGTGTGGCCGGTCAGCCTATCTGCCTCGGCTGTTAGGGCGTTCAGCCGATCCTCCAGGTCACGACGCGCCTGCTCCAGGGCCGCCGCATTGGCATCGCGAGGAATGGTCATCGGGTCGCCGATGACATACACCCCTCGGGTGAAAGGCAGCGCCAAGACGAACCGATCCCATGAAGACAGTACCCGGCGCCGATAGGCCGAGAAAGACGCTGGGATGATCGGTACGCCGGACAAGGCCGCCAGCCGCACCACACCGGGCGCCGCCCGCATACGTGGGCCGCGCGGCCCGTCCGGCGTGATGCCGATCGACTCACCGGCCCGCAGCAGATGCAACAATTCACGCGTTCCGGCGAGGGCGCCGCGGCTGCTCGAGCCGGCTACGGTTCGCAGCCCGAAATGCCGGATCGCCCGCGCAATAAGCCTGCCATCCCGATGATGAGAAATCAGAACGTTCATCCGCCGCCCTCGCCGCCAGAGGTAGGGCATCATCATCAGCCGGCCATGCCAGAAGCAGCCGATCAGCGCTTCACCCCGGTCGAGGCGCTCCTGCAGGTCTTCGCCGCCGACAACTTTCCAGCGGCTGGTCAACTGAACCAGCCGGATCATCAGCGCAATCAGCCAGGCCGCTAGTGCCTCAACGACCGGGCTGCGCGTCAGTCGCTTGATGGCGCCCACGGCTCAGCCGTGCGCGCCTGCGGCAATGCCGGGCACGCCGGCCTCCTCGGCCGTCTCCTCGCCGGCGAATTGCAAGGCGTAGAGCCGGGCATAGGCGCCGCCGCGCTCCAGGAGCGCCGCGTGGCGGCCGGATTCGACGACCCGGCCATTCTCGACCACATGGATCATGTCGGCATTGAGCACCGTGGACAGCCGATGGGCAATGACGACTGTGGTCCGGTCGCGCATGAGGTTGTTCAGGGCGGCCTGGACCCGCAACTCGGACTCTGAATCAAGCGCCGAGGTGGCTTCGTCCAGCAACAGGATCGGTGCGTTCTTGAGGATCGCCCGGGCGATCACCAGCCGCTGCCTCTGCCCGCCCGAGAGCTTTGCTCCGAGGCTGCCAACCTGGGTGTTATAGCCGTCGGGTAATGCCTCGATGAAGTCATCCGCGGAGGCCAGCCGCGCCGCTTCCGCCACTTCCTCGTCGGTCGCGCTTGGGCGGCCATAGGCGATATTGGCCCTTACCGAATCATCGAACAGGGCGGTTTCTTGGCTGACCAGGCCGACCGCACCACGCAGGGATTCCAGTGTTACGCTGGAGATATCCTGCCCATCGATCAGGATGCGCCCGGCGTCCGGGTCAAAGAACCGCGGGATAAGATTTAGGATGGTCGACTTGCCCGCACCTGAAGGGCCGACGAGGGCGGTCTTGCCGCCGGGAGCCACGTCGAGCGATAGGCCATGAAGCACCGACGCGCCGGGATGATATGCGAAATCGACCGACTGGAAATGGATAGCGCCGTCGCTGACCTGCAGAGGTAAGGCGTCCGGTGCATCGACGATGGATGCCTTATGGTCCTGGATTGCGAAAAGCCGTGCCGCGGCGGCTAGGCCCTCCTGCAGATTGGCGTTCAGGTTAGCGAGGTTCTTGAGGGGCTGATACGCCATCAGCAGCGCCGTGATGAAGGAGAAGAAGGTTCCCGGTGAAGTGCTGCCGTGGATCACCCGGTAGCCGCCATACAGGATGACGGCGGCGATTGCCGCGCCGCCCAGGGTTTCCATGATTGGATGGGCTGCGGCGCGCACTCGAACGGCACGCTGGATGAGCGAGAAGATGGTATCGACCGAACTACGCACCTGGCGCGACTCGTAGTCCTCCATCCCATACGCCTTGACGTGGCGAACCCCTTCAAAGGTCTCCTTGAGCCGGTTCGACAGCCGGGCCATTTCCTCCTGAGTATTCTCGGAGACCCGGCGCATCCGCCGGCCGAGCTGAACGATTGGCAATACAGCGGCGGGAAAGACGAAGAAGGCGATGATTGCGAGCCGCCAGTCCTGGTAAAAAATCAGCGCGATCAAAAAGACGAGCTTCAAGGTATCGCCGCCGAAGCCGGTGAGGGTCTTGGAAACGGCGAGCCTTAGTGTGTTGGCGTCGTTGGTGAAACGCGAGATCAGGGTGCCTGGCGGCGTCTCATGAAAGAAGCCGACATCCAGGCGCATGACATGCTGATAAAGCCGGTCTTGATAGTCGGCGACGATGCGCTGCCCAATATAGTTAATCAGCACTGCCTGGCCGTAGGTGGCGATCCCCTTGACTGCGAACACACTGAGCACCGCGAGCCCGACCGGCCATAACATTGCGGCGTTCTTTTTCAGGAAGACCTGATCGAGGGTCGGCTCCATCAGCCAGGCGCTGGCCGCGGTCGCGGCAGCCGCAAGCGCCATGCAGACCACCGCCAAAGCGAGCCGACCGAGATGCGGACGCACCCCATCCCGGAAAAGGCGGCGCACCAGCGGCCACGTCGCCTGGTCGAACGGCAGCTTGAGATCGGATCGGGCGTTCACGGCCTCGGCCTGACTGACGCCACGGCGCGGTCAGACCCGCACGCGGCCCCGGACACACACCATAGCATGGCGCCGGAATCGCAACAAATTCCGGGTGTTGGCGTCTTCAGGCTCCGGCCACCGTCATTCCGTCGATGCGAACAGTCGGTGCATCTACGCCATACCGAAACGCCAGATCGTTGGCGGGTGTGAGGTTGGCGAACATCTCACGCAGGTTGCCCGCGACCGTAATCTCACTGACAGGAAAGGCGATGGCGCCATCCTCGATCCAGTACCCGGCGGCGCCGCGGCTGTAGTCCCCGGTCACGCCGTTCACGCCCATGCCGATCAACTCGGTAATCAGCACGCCTTGCGCGATCCTACCGATCATCGCGTCGGGGCTCTCCTCTCCGGCTTGCATGAACAGGTTGGTGGCCGAGGGTGCGGGCGGGCCGCTGGTGCCGCGACTGGCGCGGCCGTTGCTCTTCAGGCCGAGCTGCCGGGCCGAGCGGCTGTCTAGCAGCCAGTGACGAAGCACCCCGTCAGCGATGATGTCCAAGGCCTGAACGGCTACACCCTCGCCATCGAAGGGTTTAGAGCGCAAGCCGCGGGGCCGTAGCGGGTCGTCCGTCACCGTCACGCCGGGTGCGAAAACCGGCGATTCCATGCGATCGCGCAGGAAGCTCGTGCCTCGCGCAATCGAGGCCCCATTGATCGCGCCCGCCAGCGACATCAGCAGTCCGCGTGAAACCCGGGGCTCGTAGACCAGGGGATATTGACCCGTCGGAAGCTTGCGCGGAGAGAGCCGCTTGACGGCCCGCTCGGCGGCCCGCTGTCCCAACGCGTGTGGGTCTTCCAGGTCCGCGTCATGCACCACGGACGCCATGGCATAATCGCGTTCCATGCCGGTGCCCTCGCCGGCGATAACCGAGACCGACAATGAGGAGCGCGTGGTCGCATAGGCGCCGGCAAATCCGTCACTGCTAGCCAGGGCGACGCGGGTACGGGCCCATCCGGCCTCCGCTCCCTCGCTATTGGTGATGCCGGCCACGGCGCGGGCGGCGTCTTCCGCCGCCGCTGCCCGCGACTCAAGAAGCGATTCTGCTGGTTCATCGTCCCCATCAATGTCCAGGGCCCCGGCATCCGTTGTGCCAGCGGTCGCATCGGCAAGGCCACCATGGGGATCCTCCGGGACAACTTGCGCCATCTCCACAGCTCGCTTTGCCGCGGCCCGCAATGCTCCTTCTGCTGGATCCGAGGTAGAGACGATCGCCTGGCGGTCGCCGATGAACACACGCAGCCCGATATCTGTACTTTCAGAGCGGTCGAATTGTTCCCGCTTTCCAAGCCGCCATGCGCAGGACAAAGACGTGCTGTGGAACAGCACGGCATCCGCATGGTCCGCGCCGGCGTTCGCTGCCATGTCGATCAAATCGCCCAGCAGGGCCTTTGGGTTGAACCCAAGTTCCGCCATCTCGAAGCCCTTTTCTGGCTGCTTGTGACCGGCGTCACTGAACTTGCGACGCCGATGCTGTGTCATACGTCCGTCGCTGGGAGCGGGTTCACCACGAACGCCCGTACACGCGCTGAAGGCCTTACACGCTCCCTGGCCATTTGCAATAATTAACAATATTGCGGAAGGCCGGGTTGCTCCCAACAGGCACACTGGCGCGTCCCGAGAAGGCTTCGCGGGAACCTGCACGAACAGCGGCAAAGGACGCTCCTAGAAGGCGTCCACCGAGGTAACCGGCAGGGGCGTCAAATGGAGACTCTTGGAGACAACCGCGCTGTCGATGCCGCGGTTCCCGATGCTTCTACGGGGGCGACGGAGCCGTGGCAGCGGACGCATGTCTGCAGGCCTGCTCACAAGGCGGGGAAGGAGTCGCATGGGTTTCTGGAGCGAGTTGTCGTCGTGAAGCCGACGGGTTCTCATAGCGCGCTGGCCAAGCAGGGCGGCCGACTGACCGCGTCCACCGACCTGATCCTGGAGTTCATGCAGGCGATTGAGAGTCGCTCTGGCGGCGGGTCCGTCGACCGGTTGATGGGCCGGATCCTGCAGCGCACCCGCGAACTGACCCACGCCGAGGCGGGCACCATCTTCATTGTGCGAGGTCGAGGACAGACGCGGCATCTTGAACCCAAGAGTATCCAGAACGACGCGGTGCGGCTCGCACCGGCGTCCTTCATCGTGCCAATCAACGACAAGTCCATCGCGGGCCATGTTGCGATGACCGGGCGGACCCTGATCATCGACGACCTCTACGATATGCCCGAGGATCTGCCATACAAGTTTGCCGCAGAGTTCGACAAGAAGGCTGGCTACCGCAGCAAGTCGATGATGTGTTTCGCGCTGCAGAATTTCACTGGCAAGGTCATCGGTGTCTGTCAGCTCATCAATCGCAAGCCGCGTGGTGGCGGCGAAACCGTGCCTTTCGACGAAGAACAGGCAGAGCTCATCGCCATGTTCAACCATCTCGTCGGCAACGCGATCGAGCGCACCGACATGATGGAGAAGATCCGCGCGAAGAACCGGACCCTGCGTACGCGCAACGAGAAGCTCCGCGACCAGCGCCAGCAGATCACCGACCTGCAGGAGGAGACCGAGGAAGCGTTCATGCTGTCCACGCACCTCCTGGCGAAGGCTGCCGATATCCATGACAAGGACACCGGCAACCACATCCTGCGGGTGAACGAGTACTCATACGAGCTGGCCAATCGGGTCGGTATGAACAAGGCGTTTTGCGACGAGATCCGCTTTGCCGCGCAGCTCCATGATGTCGGAAAGATGAGTGTGAACTCCGCGATCCTCACCAAGCCGGGCCGTCTGACCCCCGAGGAACGCGCTGAGATGGAACAGCACACCGTCTACGGCCATGAGATTCTCAAGGATAATGACCGCCTCGGCATGGCGGCCGAGATTGCGCTCAATCACCATGAGCAATGGTCCGGCGGCGGCTATCCAAACGGTGTGGCGGGCGAAGCCATTCCCATGGCTGCGCGTATTGTAGCGGTGGCGGATGTCTATGACGCCTTGCGTTCAGCACGGCCCTACAAGCCAGGCTTCTCGCATGAGAAGACTATGTCGATCCTGCTTGAGGGCGACGACCGTATCGATCCGCGTGACCATTTCGATCCAAGCCTGCTGGATGTCCTGCGCCGGCACGGTGACGCGCTCGACCGGGTCTACGCTGACCTTGCCGGGGAGGCGGAGGACGGCCCTTATGACTTCCGCGAGCCGGTCTAGCCGTTCAAAAGCGCCAGCGCGCCGGGCTGGCCGGCGAAGAGCGCTGCCAACAGCGCCCAGCCGAACCAGCGATTTGACTTGAACTGGTCGAGACAGACCGCTGGATGATCGATGTCCACGGTTGCCACCTGCCAGCCCAACTGTAAGGCCGCTGCCAGCAGGATTACATAGAAGGGGGCCTCCAGGCCGGCAAGCCAGCCGGCGCCCGCGAACAGGAAGACAGCGGCCGTGTAGGTCAATGCCAGGAAAGGCCGGGTCGCGCCACCAAGCCGCAGGGCCGAGGAGTGAACGCCGATCAGCGCATCGTCCTCCTTATCCTGATGGGCGTAGATGGTGTCATAGCCCAGGGTCCAGGCGATGCCACCGAGGTAGAGAAGAATGGCCGGTGCATCGAGGGTGCCACGCATCGCGGTCCAGCCCACCAAGGCGCCCCAGTTGAAAGTGAGCCCGAGGAACAGCTGCGGCCACCAGGTGACCCGCTTCATGAAGGGGTAGGCAATGACCAACGGCATCACTGCGAATCCCAACAGGATCGTCACCGAGTTGAACTGCAGCAACACACCGAGCCCGATGGCGAGCTGAAGGGCAAGGAATCCGACTGCTTGGCTTGCCGACAGGTCGCCGCGCGCCAGCGGTCGGTCCCGGGTTCGTGCGACCTGCTTGTCGAATTGCCGGTCCGCCAGATCGTTTACCGTGCAGCCGGCACCCCGCATCACCACCGCTCCGACAAGGAACAGCAACAGGATCGCAGCTGGCGGCAGGCCCGGTGATGCGAGCGCTGCGCCCCACCAACAGGGAAATAGCAGCAGCCACCAGCCAATTGGCCGGTCGAGCCGGGCCAGCCGGGCGTAGGGCTGCAGTGCTTCGGGGACGTAACGTGCAATCCCGTTGCCGGCTGCAATCTGGCTACGTGCTTCGCTCATGCCGCTGATATATTCAGCCAGTAGCAGGATTGGCAATCGCTGGCTGACATGAAATCGCCCGCACCCCGCACCCGATTGTATGTTGAGGCACCTTTGCAGGCGGGTGCCCGTGCCATCCTGCCCGCGCATCAAGCCCACTACGTCGCCCGTGTGATGCGTCTCGGGCCCGGCGAATCCCTCGCGTTGTTCGACGGCGTCAACGGGGAATGGCGCGCCACGATCGTTGAGGTTAGGCGCAACAGTCTTGCCGTTCAGGTTGAAGGCCGCGTTCGTCCCCAGGCGGCGGCGCCGGATGTCTGGCTTGCATTTGCGCCGGTAAAGCGCCTGAGAATTGATTATCTGGTCGCCAAGGCGACAGAGCTTGGCGTGTCCCAATTGCTGCCGGTGTTCACCGCCCGCACGGCTGTCACCAGGGTGAAGCAGGAGCGTCTCGCTGCCAACGCCATTGAGGCCGCGGAGCAGTGCGGCCGTCTCACCGTCCCTAGCGTCGCCGCACCTCAGTCCCTCGACGAACTCATGGCTGGTTGGCCGTCGGAGCGGCGGCTCCTGCTGCTCGATGAGACCGGGGGGCCGCCGGTAGTGGAGACCCTGCAGTCCCAGAAGGATCAAGCGTCATGGGGTATCCTCTGCGGACCAGAGGGCGGCTTCGCACCGTCGGAACTTGACGCCATCGGTAAACTTGCCTTTGTTACCCGCGTCGGCCTGGGGCCGCGCATCCTGCGCGCAGAGACGGCGGCGTTGGCCGCGTTGACCTGCTGGCAGGCCGTGCTCGGCGACTGGACCGCGCCTGCGCCGGGCGTCGACCCCGGATCCTGCTGACACTGCATTTTCCCTGTATCGAATTTCCATGGCCGCACCCGCCAAGCCGACCCCCACGATGATCGAAAGCAAGGCGCAACTTGTTGCCGACCTGGAGGCTGCCTGCAAACCGCGGGACCGCTGGCGCATCGGCACCGAACACGAGAAGTTCGGCTTTACCGTCGATGACCTTCGCCCGATGCCCTACGAGGGGCCAAGCGGCATCCGCGCGCTACTGGACGGGCTGCAGCAGTTTGGCTGGCAGCCGGTGCTTGAGGATGGCAAGCCAATCGCACTGACCATGGACCAGTGCAACATCTCCCTTGAGCCCGGGGGCCAGTTCGAGCTTTCAGGTGCGCCGTTGGAGAACCTGCATCAGACCTGCGACGAGGTGCACACCCACCTGCACCAGGTGAAGACCGTCGCTGCCGATATGGGGATCGCCATGATCGGCCTCGGTTTCAATCCGAAATGGACTCGCGACGATATGCCCTGGATGCCCAAGGGCCGCTACGCGATCATGCGCCGCTATATGCCCACTAAGGGAAATCTCGGCCTCGACATGATGCTGCGGACCTGCACCATCCAAGTGAACCTCGACTTCGAAAGCGAGGCCGACATGGTGGAGAAATTCCGTATCGGTCTCGCCTTGCAGTCCGTAGCTACGGCGCTTTGGGCCAACTCTCCCTTCACCGAGGGGAAGCCCAACGGCTATCTGAGCTATCGCAGCCAAGTCTGGACTGATACGGACCCGGACCGCTGCGGGCTGCTTGATTTCGTCTTCGAGGATGGGATGGGCTTCGAGCGCTATGTCGACCATGTGCTCGACGTACCGATGTATTTCGTGCACCGCGGCGGCTACCGGGATGTTGCCGGCCAGTCATTCCGCCGTTACATGACCGATGGGTTGCCCGATCTGCCGGGCGAGGCTGCAACCATGGGGGATTGGAACGATCATCTCACCACCCTCTTCCCCGAGGTGCGGTTGAAGAAGTATCTCGAGATGCGTGGCGCCGATGGCGGTGCCTGGGGTCGGATCTGTGCCCTGCCCGCCTTCTGGGTGGGGTTGCTCTACGATCCCGATGCCCAGAGCGCCGCATGGGACCTAGTCAAGGACTGGTCGCTGGAAGAACTGCACATGCTGCGCGATACGGTGCCGCGCCAAGGCTTAAAGACCCCGTTTCGTCGCGGGACCGTGGTCGACCTTGCCCGCCAGGCACTTGAGATCGCCACACACGGCCTAAAGCGGCGCGCGATCCCTGGTAAAGACGACGCCGATGAGAGCCGCTACCTCGATCCCTTGCATGCGATCGCCGAGTCCGGTCTGACGCCAGCCGAGATCAACCTGTCGCGTTACGCAGAACGGTGGGATGGCAGCGTCGATCCATTGTTCTCTGAATGTGCCTACTGACGAGATGGCCGTGATCCAGCCCGAAGAATGCCGCGGCATGGACGACGTGCGCCGCGAGATCGACCGCCTAGACCGCGAGATCGTCCGCTTGCTGGCCGAGCGACAAGGCTATGTACATCGCGCCGCGGACTTCAAGCCAACCCGCGCTGATGTTGTTGTGCCTTCCCGTATCGAGGAAATCGCTGCCAAGGTCCGAGACCTCGCCGCAGTCAATGGTGCCGACCCGGACCTGATGGAGGGGATTTATCGCGACATGATCGCCCGCTTCATCGCCTTCGAAGAGAAGGCTTGGGACCGGCGCGCGGGCTAGTCCGTGTTGGTCAGGCTGCGGTTCCGCCGACCGTGAGGCCGTCGATGCGCAGCGTGGGCTGGCCCACCCCGACCGGCACGCCCTGTCCCTCCTTGCCGCAAGTGCCGATCCCAGTATCCAGCGCCATGTCGTTGCCGACCATGGAGACGCGGGTAAGCGAATCTGGGCCGTTGCCGATCAAAGTCGCGCCCTTGATCGGGGCGCCGACCTTGCCGCCCTCGATAAGGTAGGCCTCGGATGCGCTAAACACGAACTTGCCCGAGGTGATATCCACTTGGCCACCGCCGAAATTGACGGCGTATATGCCCTGATCGACCGAGGCGAGAACCTCCGCGGGGTCGTAGTCGCCGCCCAGCATGATGGTGTTGGTCATGCGCGGCATCGGATGGTGGGCGTGGCTCTGGCGGCGCCCGTTGCCTGTGGGCGGCACGCCCATGAGCCGGGCGTTGAGACGGTCCTGTAAGTAGCCCACGAGCTTACCGTCTTCGATCAGCACGTTGCGCTGGCTCGGGGTCCCTTCGTCGTCGATATTTATGGACCCGCGGCGGTCGCCAAGCGTGCCGTCATCGACCACCGTCACGCCCGGGGATGCCACCATGCTGCCCATCAATCCGGCGAAGGCGGACGTTTGTTTCCGGTTGAAGTCGCCCTCCAGCCCATGGCCGACAGCCTCATGCAGTAGCACGCCGGGCCAGCCGGGCCCGAGCACCACGGTCATCTCTCCCGCGGGTGCTGGCACGGACTCCAGATTTACCAGCGCCTGACGCAGCGCCTCATCTACCGCGCCGCGCCAAAAACCGGGTTCCAGTAGCATGGTGTATCCGGTGCGGCCACCGGCACCGTGGCTACCGGTCTCGCGTCGTTCGCCATCCTCGACCACGACGGCCACGTTGAGGCGGACCAGTGGGCGGATGTCCGCCGCACAAAGCCCGTCCGGGCGCATCACCTGTACGGCCTGCCATTGCCCGGTCAACGAGGCCATAACCTGCTTCACACGGACGTCGCGGCTTCGCGCGTAGGCGTCGATATCGGACAGCAGCGCCACCTTATCGTCGAAGGGCACCGCGGCAATTGGGTTGTCGTCGGTATAGAGGTCGTGGTTGGTCGCCCCCGGCGCACCTTCTAGGGTACCGGAGTGCCCGCTGGCGACCGCGCGCACTGCATCCGCCGCGCGGCGCAGGGCGGGCTCGCTTAGCTCCGAAGCGTGGGCGAAACCGGTGGCCTCGCCCGCCAGCGCGCGCAGGCCGAAGCCCTGGCTGGTGTCAAAGCTAGCGCTGCGGAGCCGCCCGTCCTCCAGCGAAAGTGCCTCGCTCTGGCGGTACTCAAGGAACAGTTCGCCATCGTCCGCGCCTGTCGTTGCCTCGCGCAGCAGACCCAGCGCGCCGTCCCGGTCTAGTCCGGCACGGGCAAAGAAGAGATTGTCAGTAATATCGAGGTCGCTCATGTCGTCTCCACCGTTCCAGACCGATAGTCGGCATTGTCCGCTCGGGCCGCAACCTGCTTTGGTGCGCGAATGCTGTGCAGCACCCACACCGCCGCGCTGATCACTACCAGCGCCCAGCTCTGATGCAAGACGCCGAGGCTGACGGGCACCACATAGATCAGCGTCGCGACACCCAGGGCGTACTGCGCAGCGACGGCACAAAACAGCGCCCCGGCGGAAAGCCGTGCAGGATGGCCGGTCGCACGCCACCACAACAGCAGGGCGGCCGCGAGAGTAAGGGTTGCCAAAATACGGTGGTGGAACTGGACCGTGGCAATGCTCTCGAAGGCGTTTCGCCACCAGGGTGACAGCTCGCCATAGGCCTCCGGCACCCAACGGCCATCCATCAGCGGGAAGCTATTGTAGTCGAAGCCGGCGTTGGTGCCGGCGACGAAGCCGCCGGCGACGACGGTGATCGCCACTAGACCGGCTGCCGAAAGAGCAAACGGCCGTAAATGGGCGCTATCACCGGACGGCGCGGGCCGCAGCAGACCAAGGGCGAGCCACAGCAGATAAGCATAGATCGCCATCGCCAGGGAAAGGTGCGCAGTCAAGCGGTAGGGACTCACATCAGGATGGTCGACCAGGCCGCTCTTGACCATGAACCAGCCGAGCAGGCCCTGCATGCCGCCCAGCAGCAACAGCACAACGAGATGCGGCACCAGCGGCCGTGGAATAGCGCGGCGCAGCAACAGCCAGACGAACGGGACGGCGAACGCGATGCCGATTAGCCGGCCCCATACACGGTGGATGTACTCTAGCCAGAAGATCGACTTGAACTCATCCAGCGACATGCCCGCGTTGATCTTCTGGTACTCGGGAAACTGCCGGTATTTGTCGAACAGCACCTGCCAGGCAGCTTCGCTGAGTGGCGGGAGCCAGCCGGTGAACGGCTTCCATTCCACCATAGATAGGCCTGAACCGGTCAGCCGCGTCGCGCCGCCGATGGCCACCATGACGAATACCATGCCGCAACAGAAAAGCAGCCATGCGGCCGTCCAGCCTGCGCCGTCCAGGGTACTCTTTTCGCGCGTATTGATGATCCGAGGTCCCTCTTCCTTGCGCGACTCTGCGCGTGATAGATATGGTGACAACCGTAAACATCACCACCGCCGATTCGCCGGAGACCTGCATGACCTACGTCGTCACTGAAGCCTGCATCAAGTGCAAATACATGGATTGCGTCGAGGTCTGTCCCGTCGACTGTTTCTACGAAGGCGACAATATGCTGGTCATTCATCCAGACGAGTGCATCGACTGCGGCGTCTGCGAGCCTGAATGCCCGGCAGAGGCAATTCTCCCTGATACGGAGGGTGGCGCCGAAGCTTGGCTCGAGCTCAATCGGGAGTATTCCGAGAAGTGGCCGAATATCACCCGCAAGGGCGAATCACCGGCCGATGCCGAGCAGTGGCAGGACGTCGAGAACAAGTTCAAGGAACATTTCAGCGCGGAGCCGGGCCAGGGTACCTAGGCGCTCTGGCGCCGCGTCAACCTGCCGTTGGCAATTCCAGCACCGAAAGCATCTCTTCCACGGTCGCGAACTTGCGGCGCGGCGAGGAGGCCGCCGCCGCCGCTGCTTCCGCTGCCTCTACCTTCTGCCATTCCTCGAAGCTTACGAGCCGGACGCCTTTGCCATTGAGGAGGGTTTCTAGGGCCTGGCGTCCCTCCTTTCCGCCCGCTCCGTGGTCGTCTTGAATCTGCTGCGCCGCGAGGCGCCCATCCGGCTTGTTGCTGCCGATCACCCCAATGGGACCCCGCTTGGCCCAGCCAACCACGTAGAGACCGTCCGACACGCGACCGTCCTCGTTGACGAACACGCCCGCCCCTTCATCGAACGGTATCCCCGGTATGGGGCTCGCCTTGTAACCAATCGCCGGGACGACAAGCCCGCAGGGGAGGTCGACCATCTCACCGGTGCCGCGCGGACGGCCTTCAACGACCTCGGTTTTCTCCAGCCGCAGCACCTCGACTCGGCCGTTTCCGATCACTTCGACCGGATTGAGGAAGAAGCTGAAATGGACCCGCTTGGCCGCGCTGGCGGTGTCCCGAACCGCAAAATCACGCAAGGTGTCGAGATTGCGTTCGCGCAGCCGCCGGTCACGGTCCGACAGGGTCGAATCCTCGACGGAATCAGGCAGTAGCGCGGCGTCGACGACCGGGGTGCAATCCTCAAGGTTGCCCATCTCGCGCAATTCGACGTTGGTGAACTTTGCATCCGCGGGCCCGCGCCTGCCAATCAGGTAGACATCGGTGAGGGGCGACGCTTGGATCGCCGTGAGGGCGTACTCCGCGATATCGGAGTGCGCCATTTCACTGTTGGTCTTCACAAGCACCCGGGCGATATCGATGGCGACGTTCCCGTTGCCGACGATGGCGACGGCTGTGGTGTTGAGATCCGGACCCAAGCTCCGAAATTCCGGATGGGCGTTGTACCAGCCAACCAGTGCGGCCGATCCAATTACACCGGGCAATTCGTCGCCGGGGATGCCCAGCCGTCGGTCTCGCGGGGCGCCCACAGCCAGCACGACGGCGTCATACATCTCGGTCAACTGGGCCACCGTTACGTCGCTACCCACCTCAACGTTGCCGTAGAAGCGCACGGCAGGATGCTGCGCGGTCTTGCTGAATTTGCGCTGGATGCTCTTGGTGGTCTGGTGGTCGGGGGCAACTCCGTAACGGATCAGCCCGAAGGGCGCCGGCAGCTTGTCGATGATGTCGATGCGGGCATCCTCGGCAATGCCAAGCAACGCGTCCGCCGTGTAGAGGCCGCTTGGCCCCGAGCCAATGATGGCCACGCTTAGAGACATCGGCGCCTTTCCCCCGTATTGGTCGCTGCCTCTGAACTAACGCTCAGTCACACTCGTCTCGCCCTCTCCCTGGGGCGATATGCGCTCAGTCGGATACCTCCCAGGTTGCGCCTGATCGCAACAAGGTGTTGATGTCGAGGACCTTGGCCTGTTCCGCCGCTACCTTCTCTTGGGCGTGTACGGCGGATTCATAGGTCGGCGCCGGGTCGCAATAGAGGACGCCTACGGCCACCGGCAGGTCCGGCGGTTCCATCTGCGCCAGCATCATCGCGAGCTGCCGGTTGGTCTCGTCATGGATGAGCACATCAGCCTCACTAGCGCCGTCCTCGCTGAGGGTCACGGCTTCCAGCGCAAGCTCGCCGTCTTTCAGGCGCAGGCCCCGGTCCTTGTCTTTGCCAAACAGCAGGGGCTTGCCATGCTCGCAAAACACTTGGTTGTCCGCCATGACCGAGCGGTCAGTGAAACTATCGAATGCCCCATCGTTGTAGACGATGCAATTCTGGAAGATCTCAACGAAAGACGCCCCGCGATGGCCATGTGCACGGGTCAGAATCCCCGGCAATTCCTTTTGCTGGGTGTCCACCCCGCGGGCGACGAAGCGGGCGCCCGCGCCGAGCGCGAACTGGGTTGCGGATACAGGCAGATCGACTGAGCCCAATGGTGTCGAAGGGGAGCGTGTTCCAAGCCGCGAGGTTGGCGAATACTGCCCCTTCGTCAGGCCGTAGATCTCGTTGTTGAACAACAGGAACTGCACATCGACGTTGCGGCGCAGCAGATGTAACAGATGATTTCCGCCGATCGATAGTGCGTCGCCATCACCGCTGATGACCCACACATCAAGGTCCGGGTTCGACAGTTTGATGCCGCTGGCGAAAGCCGGCGCGCGACCGTGGATGGTGTGGAAGCCATATGTTTCGACGTAGTACGGAAAGCGCGCCGCGCAGCCGATGCCGGAAACAAAGACGGTGTTATCCGGATCTGCGCCAATATCCGCGAGGGTCTTTTGCAAACCCTTGAGAATGGCGTAGTCGCCGCAGCCAGGGCACCAACGAACTTCCTGATCGGTGGCGTAATCCTTGGCGCTGCGCTTCGGTGCGGTGGCAGTGTCATTCATCTCAAATCTCCAGCCGCGACCGGATAGCATGCTCGATCTCAGCAATCTTGAATGGTTGACCGGTCACCTTGTTCAGGCCTTCCGCATCAATCAGAAACTCACTGCGCAGGAGCGTGTTGAGCTGCCCGGTATTCATCTCCGGCACAAGCACCTTGTTGTACCCGCCCAGCAAATCGCCGAGGTTGGCCGGTAGCGGCCATATATGGCGTAGATGGATATGGGCGACGTCCAAGCCCTCGGCGCGCAGATTTGAGACCGCCCGACTGATTGGGCCGTAAGTTGACCCCCAGCCGACCACTGCCAAGGAGCCGGTCTTCGCGCCCTGTTCCACGCCTTGCGGATCGATATGGTTCGCGATACCCGCGATCTTGCCCATCCTTGTGTCCGTCATCCTCTGATGATTGGCAGGATCGTATGAGATGTGGCCGCTGTCGTAGTCCTTCTCCAGCCCGCCGATGCGGTGGGCGAGCCCGCGGGTCCCGGGAACAGCCCATACGCGCGCTAAGGTTTCTGCGTCCCGCAAATACGGATGGAACCCTTCGATCTCGGTATGGAATTTCGCCGGAAACGGCTTGAAGGTGTCGAAATCCGGTATTTCCCATGGCTCAGCCGCGTTGGCGATATAGCCATCCGTCAGCAAGATCACAGGCGTCATGAACTGGGTCGCAAGACGTACAGCTTCGATGGCTGTATCGAAGCAATCGGCGGCCGACCGAGCCGCCAGAACTGCCACTGGCGCATCCCCATTTCGGCCAAACACCGCCTGATAGAGGTCGGATTGTTCGGTCTTGGTCGGCAGGCCAGTCGACGGTCCTGCGCGCTGGCTGTTTACGATCACCAACGGCAACTCCGCCATGATCGCCAGCCCGATGGCTTCCATCTTTAGCGCGATCCCAGGGCCAGAGCTGGAGGTAACCCCGAGGCTGCCCGCATAGGAGCTGCCGATCGCCGCACAGGCTGCGGCGATCTCGTCTTCCGCCTGGAAGGTGGTGATGCCGAACTGCTTCAGTCCCGACAGGTAATGCAGGAGGGGGGATGCAGGTGTGATGGGATAGGATGCGAAGGTCAGCTTGAGGTCGGCGAGCTGGGCACCTGCAACCAGGCCCCATGCCAGAGCCTCCCCACCGGTAACAGTGCGGTAGAGACCGGGCGCGATCTCTGCCGCTTGTACAGAATAGGCGCTGATACCGGGAAGTTCCGCTGTCTCGCCATGAGCGTGACCAGCGTTGAGTGCTGCGATGTTCGCTTCAGCAATATCCGGCCGCTTGGCAAACTTCGCCGTCAGCCAATCAGACGTTGGCTGACGATCACGATCGTACATCCAGTAGACCAGACCCAGGGTCCACATATTCTTGCAGCGCAGGGCTTCTTTGTTGCTGAGGGCCGACGCCTTGACCGCTTCTAGCGTTGCCTTGGAGATGTCGATTTCCAGAACCTGGTAGCCTTCCAGAGTTCCATCGGTCAGCGGGTCAGCCTCGAAGCCTGCCTTGCGGAGGTTGCGCTCGGTGAAGGCGCCGGTGTCTGTGATAACAAGACCGCCATCCTTCAGGTCTCCAAGATTGACCTTGAGGGCAGCGGGGTTCATCGCCACCAGAACATCCGGCGCGTCGCCCGCCGTAGCGATCGAGCCGGAGCCGAAATTGATCTGAAAAGCCGAGACGCCAAACGTCGTTCCGGCTGGCGCGCGAATCTCGGCGGGGAAATCCGGGAAAGTCGCAAGGTCGTTGCCGGCAAGCGCCGTAGCCAGAGTGAACTGGCTGCCGGTCAGCTGCATGCCGTCGCCGGAATCGCCTGCGAAGCGCACGACGACGCTCTCCAGCTCCTGGCGGGGCTGATCCTCGACCTCGATCTTCCGCATTGTGCTCATTCGCGGTCCTCTGCGCTGCCGCCCGCACTCATTCGGTCGCTACCGGGATGCGGCGCCGGCATTCGCGGACCTGAGAGCCGAACATAGTACGAAACCCAACACCGTCAAGCTGCCCGAGGATGCTTGTGAAACACTGCTGCCCCGCCATGGTCCATCCGCACTGCACCTCCCTGGTCCCGCGCCAGGAGGGGGAAGGCATCGCGCAATATCGAGGTTTGTAGCCAGCGTACGAGGCGTGAGAACAAATGGTCAAAGCGCCGGGCATCGCGCATTGTGAATGGGGTTCGTTTCACAATCCTCGTTTTGCCGGCCGCTTCCTGGTGCAATGGCTACAAAGTGAGAGGGTGAAGCGCAGCGTAATCCGGTCGCCACTGGTAGCGCAGCTTGTGCAGCGGCGCGGTGCTGCTTTCCTCTACGCTATATCGGCAAGGCCCTGTGTTCATCGCCGGCCAGTGCACCGGCTTGATGATCTGTTCCCGCAATCTCTATTTCACCTTGCGCGAGCACCGAGAGTCGCTGGCCAACGACGGCCCCGATGTGATCTCAGGGCGCGTCAGTGAAGCGACCAGGCTCAGTGAAGCGACCAGGCAATGTCGGCGAAGCGCATTCCATCGTGGCCCGGTGGGGGCACGGCGGCGACCTCGACAGAATGGACCGCTGCTTCGATCTCGCGGCGCCAGAACTCGAGGAAGGCGTTCAATTTCGGGAACTCAGGTGCGGTATCGTACTGCTGCCATAGAAATGTCTGCAGCAAGCCCGGGTGGTCGGGCAGGTGGTAGGTGATCTCCACCGTAGTCAGGCGGTAGGAGAGAATCGGAAACGAGTCGTGCGGCATCTGGTTCTCCCGGACATAGACCAGTCCAGGTGAGTGTGCCGTGAGAAGAATGCAGTGAAAAGAATTTTCACTGTTAAATCAATGGTTTAGCAGCAGGCCGCTAAGAGTGCTGCTAAACAACCTCAAGCCACCTGGTGGCGGGCACGGGCGCCTCGCTCAATGCCTGCCGCGATCAGCCGATCGATCTCAAGCTCGCCGCGCAGGATCTCTAGCAGCCGCAGTTCTTCTTGGCCGGCGCGCCCGTCGGCGGCGGCGACGTCGCAGGCAACCGCATAAGCTGTCTCGCGCAAGGCCGGGTTGAGGGTTTCCTTGATCAGGCCGATGGCGGCATCCAGGCCGTCGTCCTCGTCCAGCATCTCCGCGCAGGACTCTGCCGTCTTGCCCAGGAGTTCCGCGTCATAGTCTTTGAAGATGGGCAGGTACTGGACGATCTCGCCGATTGTCCGCAGCTCTTCGTCGGTCATGCGGCTGTCGGCAGCGGAAACAAGCACCATGGTGTAGATCAGGGCTGCGTGATGGCTGATCATGAGAACCTCTGTGTTGACTGGCGCGCCACCTCGTCCGGCGCCGCCCGGGCGATAGCACCCACGGGCAGCGGCGGTCAAGAATCGGAGGCAAGGAAGGCGCGGGTCTGGGCGACTGCTTCGGCGAGTCCAACCCGCTGTGGCTCCGGACCGGGGGGAAAGGCGCCTAACAAGCGTGATGGCATCATGGAATCGAGCAGTACGAAAACGCCCCGGTCCCCGGCGCTTCGGATCAGGCGACCAAACCCCTGCTTGATACGCAGCCGGGTGATCATGTCGTCATAAGCACGGCCACCGAAGGAATCGCGCCGCGCCTTGTGAAGAATCGTCGGACGCGGCCAGGGAACGCGATCAAAGACGATCAGCCGCAGCGACCGTCCGGGCACGTCGACTCCGTCACGCAGGGCGTCGGTGCCCAGCAGGCAGGCGTCTGCTTCTTCTCGAAATATATCGACTAGGGTGCCGGTATCCATCTGATCCACATGCTGGGCTAGCAGATCCAGGCCCGCATCTTCCAAGGGCCCAACGATGTGTCTATGGACCTGCCGCAACCGATGGATTGAGGTAAACAGGCCGAGCCCGCCGCCCCCCGCTGCGCAAAACAGTTCGCGGTAGGCAGCGGCGACCTGATCGATCTCTGCCTTGCGGACGTCTGTCACGATCAGGACCAGGCTTTGCATCTCATAGTCGAAGGGTGACGGCAGGGCTGTGCGCAGCGCCGGTTTTGCCAGATGGCTGGTGCCTGTTCGGGCTGCTGCCGCCGCCCAGTCCACGGCCTCATCGCCGGTGCCGTCGCGCAGGGTCGCCGATGTGATCAAAATGCCGTGGGCCTGGGCACCAATGCTCTGGCTGAACGGAACCGTCGGATCGATCCAGTGACGATGCAGGCCGACATCGAGATCCCGTCCTTCAAAGCGATCTACCTCGAACCAATCCACGGCGTTCTCCGCAGGCTCGGCCCCCAGTGCGGCCAGCATGTCTTGCCAGGCCGTCAGGGGCATCAATGCGCGGCGTTGTAGGCTGCGTCCAATTGCCTCGATACGCCGGCGGGTGGCGCTGTCGAGGGTCGCCGCCTCCGAATCCAGCTTCGCAGTGAGCCTTGCCGCGAGGGCAGACAAAGGCGCAATGAGGTCACCGAGTGCTTCCGCCAAGGCATCGGCCCGGTCGAGCAGGCCGTCCGCTGGGGGACGGGGGTCACACTCGATGCCGTACGGCCCCGCACTGTCGGCGGCGCGGGCATAAACCTGCTGCCGTATCAGATGCAGGAATTCCTCGGCTGGTCCGAGAGGCGTGCCTTCGTTGATGCGCTGGCGCCATCCCGTCGCAGCTAGGTCTCGTGCGGACCGCAGCGCCGCGCCAAGAGCCTCTCCGGCCTGCGGGTCGTCGCCTATCAGATCCTCGACCCGGCGACGCAGGCCACGCGCACGGCCGCCGCGGCGGCCCTCGGCACCGAGCAGCCACCGCCGCAGTTCCGCCATCTCACGACCGGTGAGGTGGGCAGAGAAAGCACTGTCGGCCGCATCGAACAGGTGATGTCCCTCGTCGAACACGTAACGTGTGGGGAGGCTTGCATCGTCCAGTCCGCCCAGTGCTGCCTGCACCATCACGAGGGCGTGGTTCGCCACGACTACGTCGGCCCGCCGCGCCCGCCGCACCCCTCGTTCGATGAAGCAGCGGCCGTAATGGCTACAGGCGCTGTAAATGCACTCCCCGCGCCGGTCGGCAAGGCCTAGGGTGGCGCGCAAGCCGGCTAGGCTGATCAGCCAAGCCGGAAAGTCACCGCCCACCATGTCACCGTCGCGGCTGTGGTAGGCCCAGCGCGCCATTAGGCCAAGCGCGACGGCGTCCGCGCTGCGCAAGGCTAACCCGCGCACCGCTTCCTCCATATTGAGAAGGCAAAGATAGTTCTCGCGTCCTTTGCGGGTAACGGCCTTGCGGCGCTTTCGGTCCGGATCGGGATAGAGCCGGTCCAGTTCTGCGTCCAACTGGCGCTGCAGGTTGCGGGTATAGGTCGACATCCAGACCGCGCCGCCGTTGCGCTCAGCCCACAGACTTGCCGGTGCGATATAGCCCAGTGTCTTGCCAACCCCTGTGCCAGCCTCAGCGACCACGACGTTGGGCTCGCCTTCTACGTCGCGCGGCGCAAATGCCTCCACAGCGGCGGCCGCATAGTCGCCCTGTTGCGTTCGGGGTTCCGCATTTTCCCCAAGCAGGTCTTTGAGACGGCGGCGCGCCTCGACCGGGGCAATGGGCTCTTGGCCAGGCGGGGGCGAGGGGGGCATCTCCTGCCACTCCGGCAAATTCTCCCATGGACGCATGGCGCGCGCTGCCTCGGCAGGTGCTGGTACAGGCACGCCGAGGCCAGCGAGAACTACCGGCGCCCAAGGCCATCCGCCCTGGCCCATTGTCCACGCGATGCCGGCAGCCCGGTCGCGGTCAGCAAGCGAACCGAGCACACTCAGCAGTGTCTCCGCGATCGCATACAGCGCTTCTGCTTCGGCGAAAGCGTCGGCCGGCGCCGGCAGGTCGAGCGATCGGCACAGGCCTCGGATCGTCGGGGCGCAAAATGCGGTCGGATGGGTAAAGGCAAACAGTTCCAACGTGTCGAAAGACGGGACCGGCGTGGTGCCAAGGCGGGCTGCCGTGCGCGGCGCATGGCAGACAATAGGTGCTGGCCCGGTACGCAGCCGAGCTAACGCATCCGCATGGCTCAACGTCTCGATCTCGCCCTCCGGCGACAACAACACCGTGTCCCTGACGCGGGCGACCAGCGCCGGGGCGGCGGCGAAACCAGCGGGTGAAGTGGCGCCTTCGGACGGCGTCATGCCGGGCGCCTTTCAAGGCGGATGGGGGCAGTCAATGTTGACGGGCGGGGCGACCGTGCCTAGCTTCCGCGCGATGAGCCGGAAAATCGCAGTAGACCGCAACCTCGCTGCCGAGTGCAAGGCGTGGCCCTTTGCCGAAGCCCGCACCGTGCTGGACCGTGTCAGCAGCACCGCGCCTGAGAAGGGGTACGTGCTGTTTGCGACAGGTTACGGACCATCGGGCCTGCCGCATATCGGTACGTTCGGAGAAGTGGTTCGCACCACAATGGTGCGCCGTGCGTTCGAGGCGCTGAGCGATATCCCAACCCGGCTGTTCGCCTTTTCCGACGACATGGACGGGCTGCGCAAGGTGCCTGATAACGTGCCCAACCAGGCGATGCTGGCAGAGCATCTCGGTAAGCCGCTAACAGCAGTGCCTGACCCGTTTGGCACCCATGAGAGTTTTGGTCATCACAACAATGCGCGGCTACAGGCGTTCCTGGACCGGTTCGGGTTCGATTACGAATTCCAGAGCGCCACAGAGTGCTACCGCTCAGGTCGTTTCGACGACGCGCTGCTTACGGTCCTGCGCCAGTACGACAAGGTAATCAAGGTTATCCTGCCGACCCTTGGTGAGGAGCGCCGGCGCACCTATAGCCCGTTCCTGCCCGTCTGCCCGAAGACAGGGCAGGTACTGCAGGTTCCCGTGCTCGAACGCGATGTCGACGCCGGCACCATCGTTTACGAAGCCGAGGACGGTAACCGGGTCGAGACCCCGGTGACCGGCGGCCATTGCAAGCTGCAATGGAAGGCGGACTGGGCGATGCGCTGGTTCGCTCTGCAGGTCGACTATGAGATGTCGGGTAAGGACCTGATCGATTCGGTGCGGCTTTCGGGGGCCATTTGCCGGATCCTTGGCGGTCAGCCGCCGGCCGGGTTCACCTACGAACTGTTCCTGGATGAGAAGGGTGAGAAGATCTCAAAGTCCAAGGGCAACGGATTGACCGTCGAGGAATGGCTGGCCTACGCGCCGGAGGAGAGCCTGGCGCTATTCATGTATCACGCGCCGAAGCGGGCTAAGCGGCTGTTTTTCGACGCGATCCCGAAAACCGTGGATGAATATCTCAGCCATCTTGGCAAGTTCCCGTCACAGGATGCACCGGAGCAGCTTGCCAACCCGGTCTGGCACATTCATGCCGAGGAGCCGCCGCGGGAGCCCGCACATCTCAGCTTCGCAGTACTGCTCAACCTGGTCAGCGTTTGCAACACAGAGGACCGCGATGTGCTGTGGGGCTTCATCAGCCGCTATGCACCCGAAGCGACACCCGAAAGTGCTCCGATGCTCGACCGGCTGGTGGGTCATGCGATCGCCTATTACCGGGACTTCGTCAAACCGGCGAAGACATTCCGGGCGCCCGATTCGGTTGAGACCGCGGCACTGACTGATCTGGCTGATGTCCTGGACGGGATGGCTGAGGGATCGGACGCCGAAACGATCCAGAACGACATCTACGAGGTCGGCAAGCGCCACGACTTCGCAAACCTCCGCGATTGGTTTCGCGGACTTTACGAAACGCTCCTGGGTCAGTCCCAGGGGCCGCGATTCGGCTCGTTCGTGGCACTCTACGGGGTAGCGAATACCGTCACCCTGATTCGCCGGGTCCTCGCTGGCGAAGACCTTAACGTCGCCTGATCGCAACTGACCGCGCCGCGGCTACGGCCTCACTCAATGCTTCCAACTGTCCAACCCTACCAGTGCGCCGGGTCCGGCACAGCCGTCCCAGGAGCAGCCGCAGGCGCCGTTCCGCACGAGTGGCCTGCCGAATAATCGGTGGCGGTCCGCCATCAAGCGCGGCGGCCATCAGGGGCACCGGGGGTGGTCCGTCGAAGGTGCGCTGAAGCCGGCAAAGCCGGTCGAGTAGGAAGAGATCAGCCATGGCGGCCTCCAGAGGAATACCGCCAGTATATGTAATTATTCCTACTTCTGATTCAAGCCTGACCGGTCTCTTACTGGCTGGCCCAGACGATTCGCGCCATCCAGGCGATTTGCTCGATCGGCAGGCTGCGATCGGCGTGGGCGGGGTTGAGCGACTGCAGCTCAACCCGGCGTGCGCTCTGTCGCTGCAGCTGCTTGACCATCACCTCGCCCTCGACGGTCTTGACCACTACCCGGTCGCCGCGGCGCACGCCGGCGGCCGGTGAGACGATCACCGTGTCGCCGTCACGGAACACCGGCTCCATGCTGTCGCCCACCACTTCAAGCGCATAAGCGTTTGGGTCGCCGACCTCAGGCGACGGGATTTCATCCCAACCACCCCCGGCAGGAAAGCCAGCGTCGTCAAAGAATCCGCGTTCTCCAGCCTGTGCGAACCCAATCAGCGGAATGCGCGGCGGAGGATTGCCGCCAACACTGTTGCCGCTGGCATAGCGGGCGAAATCCATGATGTCGGTCCCCGTGGCGGCCAACACCTTGGCAACGCTTTCCACACTCGGCCAACGCGGCTTGCCCTCACGGGAAATCCGCTTGCTCTTGTTAAAGGCGGTGGGATCGAGGCCCGACCGGCGCGCCAGCCCGGAAGGCGACATACCGTGGTCGGCCGCGAGGCTGTCGATCGCCCGCCAAACATCCTCATGCTTCAACATGGGAACACCGTCACAGAAATTGACGGCGATTGCATTAGGAAAATTCTCGTAAATACACTTGACGCCCGGGAGCTTCGACCTTACATCAGCGTCCCAAGAGTTCTATTTTGGTTCTAATTGAGGGTAGGCCATGAAGCGGCAGCGGCGCGGCCCTGTGGTGCTGGGCCAGGGGCAGGCAGATCCATTTCGCGACGGCACGGAGGCATGGTTCTGGACCATGGCCTGCCTGACGGCCCGCCAGGATGGCGCCCGTATCATTGCAGGGCTGGGCGCGGTGCCGCGCCCTTGTGAGCCCGATGACGTGATCCTGCAGGTTCAGCGCCTGCACCGGGATGGTGGTCTGGCAACGCGCCATGTCGAGGTGCTGGCGGACTACGGACGTCAGGGCATCGCGCCGGACGCCGGCAGGCCAGCCCAGGCGCGGGATGCCCATCTCTGGGAGGCTGCCTTGCCGGTTCTTGAAAAGGCCTTGAAAGCCAGGGGAATTGTCGCGTGACAGCCGGTGTGGCCGTAAGTTCAGGCCCGCCGCGCGCGGTTCGTGCCCTGGTGATTTTCGGCGGTCGCGCGGACGTGCCGTGGCTTCGCATACTGCGCCCTGGTTTCCGCCATTGCTTCGTGGTCCTGCGACGGCAGGGGCGGTGGATCGCGATCGATCCGATGCTGCATCGAACAGATGTGTTGCTACTTCCCGTCGCCGACACAGCAGAAATCGCTGCCCGTTACCGGCGGTATGGCATGACCGTGATCGAGACGCGACCGCGCCTGCCGGCCAGGCGCGCCGCGCCCTGGGCGCCATTCACCTGCGTGGAAATGGTCAAGAGGGTGCTGGGAATCCACGCACGCTGGGTGCTGACCCCCTGGCAGCTCCATCGCTTTCTGGCTCGATCAGAGAAAACGGAAAAAAATCCTTGACACTCACGGCCGAAAAGAGTATATATTCCTTCATCAACGCCACAGCTGTATCCGCTTCACGCCGGCCGCGCCTCGCAGCCGGCGTTTTTGTTTGCCGCATTAGGGAGGGTCCCGATGGGATCGTTGTTCAGCAGTCCGAAGATGCCGGCGCCATTGCCGGCGCCCGTTGAGGACAATACCGAGGAGTCCGAAACCGAGGCACGCCTGCGCGCCATCGCGCGCCGGCGCCGCGGTCGGCTCGGCACCATTGTTACCGCGCCGACTGGTGTGCGCTTCACGTCGGCGGCGGCGGCCCCGCGCCGCGCGCTGATCGGGCTGAAGACCCGGCTGGGGGAGTAGCCCATGGACACCGAGGACCCCAAGGCCCTGCGCGCGCATTATCGTCGCGCGCTGGCACGCCGCCGCCCGTGGGAATCGCATTGGGCCGAATGTTACGAGTACGCCCTGCCGCAGCGGGGCGCCCTGATGCGCCAGGGCAAGCCGGGCGAGAAGAAAACCGAGCGCCTGTTCGATGCCACAGCGCCGGACGCGGTCGATCAGCTCGCCGCCAACCTGCTAACCCAGCTCACACCGCCAGGAGCGCGCTGGTTCGGGCTGGTGCCTGGCCCCGACGCGGCAGAGGAGGGCCGCGCCGATCTGGCCGCCGCCCTGGATCGCGCCGCCGCCGCGATGCAGGAGAATTTCGACCGTTCCGGCTTCGCGGTGGAGATGCATCAGGGGCTGTTGGATGCGGTCGTCGCCGGCACCGCCTGCCTGCTATTCGAGGAGGCCGACCCAGGCGAGCCGAGCGCGTTCCGGTTCGCCGCCGTGCCGTTGGGCGAGGCGGTCATGGAGCCAGGTCTGGGCGGCCGGCTTGACCACACCTGGCGCAGCCACAGCCTATCCCACACGGACGCCGCCGCCCGATTCGGTGAGGCGGCGGTAGCTGGCTTGCCCGAGGCCGCCGAGGGTGAGGCGAAGCGCCTGAAGGTGCTGGAAGCCGTGCTGCCGGACAGCCAGGGCTACCGCTATATCGCCCTCGCCGAGGGGGAGGCGGAGGGCGAGGAGGCCCGGCCCCTCGCCGAGGGTCGCTTCGCCACCAGCCCCTTCATCAACTTCCGCTGGCTCAAGGCGCCCGGCGAATCCTATGGCCGGTCGCCGGTTATGAAGGCGCTGCCGGACATCAAGACCGCCAACAAGGTGGTCGAGCTGGTGCTCAAGAACGCGTCCATCGCGGTGACCGGAATCTGGCAGGCGGACGACGACGGGGTGCTCAACCCCGCCAACATCCGCCTCGTGCCCGGCACCATTATTCCCAAGGCCGTGGGTTCCGCCGGCCTCACACCGCTGCAGGCGCCGGGCCGGTTCGACGTATCTCAGCTGGTGCTGGACGACCTGCGCGCCCGCATCCGCCACGCACTGATGGCCGACCGGCTGGGCGAGATCACCAATCCCCGCATGACCGCGACGGAGGTGCTGGAGCGCTCCGCCGAGATGGCGCGCATGTTCGGCGCCACCTATGGCCGGCTGCAGGCGGAACTGCTGCTGCCGCTGATCCTGCGCGGCTGGGCGATCCTGCGCCGGCGCGGACTGGTGCCCGACATCGACATCGATGGCCGCCAGGTAACGATTCAGTACCTGTCACCGCTGGCCCAGGGGCAGGGGCGTGGCGATGTACAGGCGACGCTCACCTGGCTCTCGGCGGTCCAGCAGCTCGGCCCCGAGGGTCTTGCCGCGGTTGACCTCACCGGCACTGCACGCTGGCTTGGCCGCAGCCTTGGCGTGCCCGGCGAACTGATCCGGAGCGAGGACGAAATCGCCGCTGCCGCCGGGCCCGAGGCGTTGATGGCGGGGCTCGGCGAGATCCTCGGCCAGGCCGGCCTCGATCCCGCCGCTGTCCCTGCGGTCGATCCGGCAGCGCTAGCCGGCCTTGCCGCCCCTCAGGATCCCGTGGCGCCGATGCCCCCGCTGCCGGCCGGGGAGGTGCCCGATGGCTGAGCCCATGGACATTTGGCCCTTCGCCCAGGCCGGTGCCGACCCCGCCGACCCCGCCGATCCTGCAGCCCGCGCCCGGCTTGCGCGGTCCTTCGCCCGCTGCTTCGAGGGGCCGGAAGGCGCCCGCGCCATTGCGCATCTCCAGCGGGTGACGCTTGGCCGGGCGCTCGGCCCCGATGCGTCCGACGCGGCGCTGCGCGACCTGGAAGGCCAGCGCCGCCTGGTGCGCGCGATGCTGGCCCTGATCGACCGCGGCCGTGATGGCCGCTGACCCCACCCCACCGAAGGAGACGACGATGCATGATCATTCCACCGCCCCCGCGGCGCCCGCACTGCCTGCCGCGCCGGCGGACAACGCTCGGCCTGCCGACGTGCCCGACAAGTTCTGGGACGCGGAGAAGGGCGCGCTCCGGGCCGACAGTCTGATGCAGTCCTACCGGGAGCTGGAGCGCAAGCTCGGCACCATGGTGCCGCTGCCCGCCGAGGGCGGGGCCCCGGAAGACACCCAGCGCCTGCACCGGGCGCTCGGCGTGCCCGACGCGCCCGACGGTTACGCCATCGAGACCGGCAGCGGCGTGTTCGAGAGCGATCCGGAAATCAATGCCCGCCTGCATCAGGCCGGCTTCTCCCAGCAGCAAGCGCAGTTAGTCTACAGCCTGGCGGAGGAGGTGGTGCTGCCGCTGATCGCAGAAGCTGCGGCCGATTTCGAGGGCGAGCGCCAGACCGACGCCCTGCGCCGCCATTTCGGCGAGGAACGCTGGCCCGAGGTCTCGCGCCAGGTCTCCGCCTGGGGCGAGGCGCATCTGCCGCCGGACGTGTTTACCGCGCTGTCGACCACCCGCGAGGGGGTCGTCGTCATGCACCAGATGATGACCAAGGGCGAGCCCGCCCTGCTCGGCGCGGGCGGCGGCGCGGCGGCGGGGCCGGACGAATCCGGCCTCAACGAGATGATGAAGGACCCGCGCTACTGGCGCGACCGCGACCCCGCGCTGGTGGAGCGGGTCCGCGCGGGCTTCCGCGCGCTTTATCCGGGCCAGGCTTGAGCGCCCCTTGGGGCGGCTGCGCTCGCCGGCCCGGCGGGCGGCGCTGGCACGGCACGGGCTGATGCCCGGGTGCCCTGGCCGGCGCCGCCCAACTCTTTCACCCCTCTTGACCAAGGAGAGACCCATGCTTCCCTTCGCTGCCCGCCCGCGGCTGCTGCCGCCGGTGGGTGAGGACGACGACGCCCGAGAGAAGCCAGACTCCGCGCCGCTGCTCGGAGATCCCTATGGCCTGAGCGCGGGCGTCGGGCGCAATGCGCCGAACCGGCGTGCTGACGTGATGCGCGTCGAGGGCCTGCTGTCGAAGACCGGGCGCCTGGACACCACGCCGACCGGCGGCCCCACCGGCTATCCGGGCATGCGCCTGGTGGAGTCGCTGACCGGCCTGCAAAAGGATCACGGCCTCACCGTCGACGGCCGCGCCCTGCCCGGCGGCGAGACAATGGGCGCCCTGCGTACCGAGGATGTCGCGCTCGGCGGTCAGGCGAAGCCGGCGGTGCGTCCGGCGGTTTATCGGCCCGGTCAGTCGAGCGCCACCCAGCACCCATTTCGCCAGCAGGCTCAGTCGCCCGGCACGGTTTCCACAGGAAAAGCACTGGTCAATGTCCCGAGCCTGCTTCATCTCGCCGCGGCGGAGTGGCCTCAGCCGGAACCGCCAGAGATCAAACAGGAACGCCGGGAGCAACTAGCTAGAGAAAACGAGCCCGGTCGGATCGACAAGATCGTGCAGCCAGAGTTGCAACAGCGACGAGACGATGCCTTGGCGATAAGGGATCTGAAACGTCTCATCGACGAAAGGGCAGGAAAACCGGAATCAGAGCCGAAGGACGAAACGGATGTTGTGTTCGCCTTGGCGGACGGACTGAATATCAGGAAGGAAGCGGTCCAAAGGGCCGGCCCGGAAATCCTCGGGACCCTGATCGAGATCGCTAAGTTGCCGTACCTGACCACGGACCAAGAACGTGACCATGTCTTCAAAATGATCGATCAGTGGGATCATCGGGAGTTTGGCAACCTCGCCCACCAACTGAAAAAGGCGGCGAACCACCAGGTCGGCCAACCCAATCCGCTTCCCGCCAGCATGAATGAAGAGCAGTTGAGGGCAGCCATTGAGACGCGCAAACGTGAGCTGCTACTTCTCGGATTGCTCAGTGCTGGCACGGGCATTATTCCTGGGGTCGGCACTCTCACAAAAATACTAGCACCTGCCGGCATTGCGGGTGCTATCGCAGGTTACGCTGGTAACACGCCGTATCAGAGGGAGCTAGATCGGCGTAAGGCAGGACATGTCGGCCCGGAGGGAATTGAACGGCCTTCCAAGCGACATTAAAGCCGAGGTCGCCCGGCTTCAGCGCTCTTTCCTGCGTTTCAGCGAGTCGATCAATTCTTGCACCGAAAAACCACATGAGGGGGCGTCCTTCGATCGGGTAGTCGCGATGGCGCGGAGTTCATCGTTGAGTTCGCTTGTCAGGACGTAGATATCCGCTGGTGGCATCGTCGCCGGGTCAAAGGTGCTCTCCCGTGCGCGAGCTTTTGCCAAGTCCTCCTCCGACATGTGCGAACTGATGCTCTCTAGGTACTGCTCTGACGGAGGGTGACCGCCGCGCTTCGCGGCCGACACCCAAAGGTAGGCGAGAACCGGATCGCGTTTGACTCCAGCGCCAAGTACGTAGGCATGTCCCAATGCATGCTGTGCCTCGGCATCACCTCCGCGCGCCGCCTTGTCGTACCAGAGGTTGGCAACGCACATGTTGATCGCGACTCCAAGGCCCGCGGCATAGATCGTTCCGATTGCGGTCTGGGCAACGGGATTGCCATTGAGGGCCGCACGGATCAGCACTTTCGCTTCGGAATTATCCAGTTCTCCGAAGCGCGGCACGGTTCGGGGGTCCGGCTGCGCCGCAGTCTGGGCCGAAGCGGGCCATGGCCCCGCGAGGCAGAGAGGCGCAATCAAGAACAAGCTCAACAACACGATCCGCATCGTTCGTCTCCTCGGGCGGCGGTTCGGATGCTAGGACGTGCACCCATAGATAGCATCATTTGGCTTGGGCGTCAGGCGGCGTTACCGCGCCTGTGGCCGCCATAGATCAAGGAGAAACCCATGCTTCCCTTTGCTGCCCGCCCGCGGCTGCTGCCGCCGGCGGGCGAGGACGACGACGCCCGACAGAAGCCAGACTCCGCGCCGCTGCCGGGCGACCCCTATGGGCTGAGCGCGGGCGTCGGGCGTGATGCGCCGAACCGGCGCGACGATGTGCTGCGCGTCGAAACCGTGCTGTCGCGGCTGGGGCGCTTCGATGCCACGCCCACGGGTGGTCCCACCGGCTATCCGGGCATGCGCCTGGTGGAATCCCTCACCGGCCTGCAAAAGGATCACGGCCTCACCGTCGACGGCCGCGCCCTGCCCGGCGGGGAGACCCTGGGCGCCATGCGCACCGAGGATGTCGCCCGCGGCGGCGCGGGGAAGCCGGTGGCCCGGCCGGCTGTTTATCGACCCGGCCGGTCCGATGCCACCATGAAGCCGGCCAATCTGCTGGGACAGGTGCCCAACCCGGCATTTGCGGGCAAGATGCTCGGGACGAAACCTAACCTGCTGCACCGCACTGCAGCGGAATGGCCGATATCACCCAAAGAGGCTCTGCAACGCAATTGGAAGCGCGCGAGAGAAGATATGAAGTTGCGTGTCCAACAAGCAGAAAAAAGGGATATCGAGCTGGCCAGAGAAAAAGCACGGAGACGAAAAGAGTGGCTGCAAGACGACAGGAATCTTGCGGCCGAAGTGATGGAATCACACGGCGTGCATGTGGAGTTGGATTTGATCAAGGGTCACGAGATGGAAATCGCCCAAGTCGTGTCGGCTATTTCCCGATTGCCGGAAATGAACAGGGACTATCAACGTGACCGTGTCTTCGAGATGATCCGGGCGTTCGACCGGCCAGAGTTCGGCAACCTCGCCCACCAACTGACAAGGGCGGCGAACTATCAGCTTGGACAAGCTAATTCGCTGCCCGGCAGCCTGGATGAGGCGCAGTTAGAGGATAACGCGAGCTTCCAGGAAAACGTGCGACAGTTTTTTCAGCTCCTGGGAATTGGCATGGGCGCAGCCCCGAGAGCAGGCACCGCCGCATCAACGGCTATGGGCGCCGCGAGCACCCTTGCGAAAGGCGAGCCTTACCAGAGGGAACTCGATCGGCGGCGGAAAGGGTATGTCGATCCGAAGAAAATCTATCCGCTCTCAAGGTAGAACCACGGAAGCAATGGCACGACAAGCGCAGCGCCGTGACTACCCTCAGCGCTGCCTCATATACTGTCTCACGCGCTTTCCCGAATCGATAATTTCCTGAAATGAAACCCCACAGGTGGGGGAGTCCTCTTGTTCCCTGAACCCGATCCCAACGAGGGCGCGGAGTTCACTATTGAGTTCGCTTGTCAGGATATAGAGCTCCGCTGGCGGCATCTTTGCGGGGTCGAAGGTGCGTTCGCGCGCGCGGGCTTCCGACCGTTTCTCCTCGGACATGGACGACAGAATATCCTCCTCCAAGGCCCGCCTATCGAACTCGGTGCCCTGGCGCAACGCGGCCGACTTCCAAAGGTAAGCGAGAACATGATCGACCCTCACGCCGATGCCCCAATAGTATGCATGTCCCAGCTTAAGCTGTGAATCGGGATAGCCTCCGCGCGCCGCCTTGTCGAACCAGAGATTGGCAACGCACATGTTGATCTCGACACCGAGGCCTTGAGCGTAAACCTCCCCGATAAAATCCTGGGCGACGGGGTTGCCATTAAGGGCCTCGTTGATCACGCCTATTGCGGACTCATTACTAAGACCGCCGAAGCGCGGCACGGTCCTCGGGTCAGGCTGCTCTGAAGACTGAGCCGCAGCGGGCAATGAACCCGCAGCAATGAGGGGCGCGATCAGGAACAGGCTCAACAACAACACGATCCGCATCGTTCGGCTCCTCGGGCAGCGGTTCGGGTGGCAATGCATACAGCTATAGATAGCAGTTTCCGGCCGGCGCGTCAGTCGGCGTTCCAGCGCCTGTGTCCACTTCAAACCTAGGAGAGACCCATGCTTCCCTTTGCTGCGCGCCCGCGCGTCCTGCCGCCGGTGGGCGAGGTTGATGACACGTCACCGCCCGCGGCGGACGACCCCTATGCGCTGAGCGCGGGCGTCGGGCGTGATGCGCCGAACCGGCGCGACGACGTGCTGCGCGTCGAAACCGTGCTGTCGCGGCTGGGGCGGTTCGATACCACGCCCACCGGCGGACCTCCCGGCTATCCCGGCATGCGCCTGGTGGAGTCCCTCACCGGCCTGCAAAAGGATCACGGCCTCACCGTCGACGGCCGCGCCTTGCCGGGCGGTGAGACCCTGGGCGCCATGCGCACCGAGGATGTCGCGCGCGGCGGTCAGGTGAAGCCGGCGGTCTATCGGACTGGCGAGGCTAGCGCCACTTCCGCCTTGGGGTATCGTTCCAGCGAGGGGCAGGTCGGCAATCCAGATCAAGACAGACAGCTAAATGATCCATCTCGAACGACAGCTCAGCACCCAATTTCACCTCCACTCACTCAAGTGGACGACGAGAGCGGTGGTCATGGCTCCGGTATTGAGAAGCACAAACTCACCGAGGCTGAGTGGGCGGACAACGCCCGGGTCTATACTGATGGCTCAAATGTTGAGCTTAATGATGTCCTGGAGGCAGGGGCGTTCGGGGTTGAAGCACTGGCTGGTGCCCTCGCACATCATCGACTGCCAAGGCACCAAAAAAGAGAGGTTTGGAAGCGGATACGCGCGTTACAGCGCAGCAAGCATTACCGTCTCGGTATGGCATTGGACGCGCTCGTGGTGGATCGTCAGACTCAGCTGCGATGGGTGCCGAGCGCGATGAGTGTCGACGAACTGAACGACGCCATAGAAGATGTAAAAAGCACCAAGCGGGCGATTAGAGTGTTTTCGCGATTCCCACTTCTAACGCCAACGCAAAGCCGCGTTATTCGCGTATTTTCAAGAATGATAAGCGATCAGTCGTATCAGGATGAACTAGCGCGCCGACGCCAGGCTCGGCCCGATCCTCTCAACCTGTTTCAATCGCAATAGTAGAATTGCCGCACATACGGCTCCGGCAAATCCGGGAGGCTGAAGCCGGCTGGTGGCATGAATATCTCTGCAGGAAGCTGCTTGGAGGGCTCGAAATTTTCCGATTTCTCCAGCATCACTTTGCGTTCCTGGGCGTCGAGGACATAGGCCATACCATCCTGCAATGATATCGCCGCTGCGTCCCCCGCCTTGGCGCCGGCCCGCACCCAGAGCAGCGCCAGTTCCTTGTTCATGCGGACGCCAGCGCCAATTGAGTAAATGGCGCCAAGCAAGGTCATTGCCTTCGGGTCGCCCTTTCGCGCTGCCTTGTCCGCCCATATAGCGGCGTAGCAGCGATCTCGGCGGTCGAGCCCGTAGCCGTGATAATAGATGTAGGCGAGGTCGGACTGCGCTCTTGCATTCCCGGCGTATGCGAGGGGTAGGAGCAGCGGTATCGCTTCCGTGAAGCGCTTGTTTTCCAGGTGCGATAACGCCTGTTCATAGGTGGATGCTCCCGCCGGGCTCACAGAAAGCAGCAGCAAGCATATCAACAACACGATCCGCATCGTTCGGCTCCTCGGGCAGCGGTTCGGGTGGCAATGCATACAGCTATAGATAGCAGTTTCCGGCCGGCGCGTCAGTTGGCGCTCCAGCGCCTGTGCTCACTTCAAACCTAGGAGAGACCCATGCTTCCCTTTGCTGCGCGCCCGCGCGTCCTGCCGCCGGTGGGCGAGGGTGATGACACGTCACCGCCCGCGGCGGACGACCCCTATGCGCTGAGCGCGGGCGTCGGGCGTGATGCGCCGAACCGGCGCGACGACGTGCTGCGCGTCGAAACCGTGCTGTCGCGGCTCGGGCGCTTCGATGCCACGCCCACGGGTGGTCCCACCGGCTATCCGGGCATGCGCCTGGTTGAATCCCTCACCGGCCTGCAAAAGGATCACGGCCTCACCGTCGACGGCCGCGCCTTGCCGGGCGGCGAAACCCTCGGCGCCATGCGCACCGAGGATGTCGCGCTGGGTGGTCAAGTGAAGCCGGCGGCCCAGCCGGCGGACTATCGGCCAGAGGTATCCGCCCCCATCGTTCAGCCGGTTACCCTGCTGACCCGGTCGCCCGGCGCCGTTGCTGCCGGAAAGGCGTCCGGGCATACCCGCGGCGGTCTTCATCTTGCCGCGGCGGAATGGCCGCAGCCCGGCGACCTGGACCCCGCCTTCCGGCGCACCGATGTCTGGAGGGGTTTTTCAAACCGGGAAATGGCCGAGCGCATGGGCCTGGACCCGGACCTCGTCGAAGCCGCTGGGTTGCCCGCGATTCGGGCAATGCAAGGGGTGGCCAATTACCGTTCGCTGAACGACCGCGATCAGGAAAAGGTCATGGCTGCCGTCAATAAGCTCGGGAAGGAGGGGCATGGGAGATTGGCCTTCGACATGCGGGGCGCGGCCGCTTCCACAGAACCTCTTCCTGATCAGCACATGTGGGGCATTCCCACGGAGGAACTCAGAGAGCGCCGGACAAACGACCTGAATGCCGCGGAGATTTTCCTCAAGCTTGGGACTTTCCCCGCCACGCCGGCTTGGCTGGGCGTATTCCTGCTGTTCAATGCCATCATCAGCAGCAGCGCCGCGCGTCGCAAAGAGAAGGAGATCCTACGCCGGCGTCCTAAGGCCGCCGGCGCCCGGGGAAATCGCATTCAAGAAGTCCCTGCTCATACAAAGGCGGGTCCAACGACGGCACCGTAGAGAGATCGGGCGTGGCGAAGATGAAGTCCGCCGGCGGTGCGTCCTGGTATCGCCAGGTCTTCTCCAGAGCCTCGGCACGCGCCCGCGCCTCGCCTTCCAGGAAAACACCGAAGGCGTAACGCTGGTCCTCTGCTTCCGGCAGACCGTTGTTCATGGCGGCGGTGAGCCAAAGGTACATGAGGACGAAATCCTCTCTCACGCCATGGCCAACGCCATAGGCAAGGCCGAGCCGATACTGCGCGAACGCGTGGCCCTTCCGGGCGGCCTTGTCGAACCAGATGGTCGCCACGCAATGGTTGATCTCGACACCCGCGCCGATGTGATAGAGCAGGCCCAGCTCGGCCTGGGCATGGGGGTCGCCGGCGACCGCGAGTGGGAACAGCAGCCTCACAGCCTCCTTTCCGTTACTCGCGCGCCAGGCGGCCCGCGCCTTGGCGACATCCGCCGGCGCGTTCTTGGCGATCGGAGGCGGTCCATCCCGAAGCGCGGCGTGGCCACCCATCGGTATCGCAAGGAAACTCGCAGCGAGGATCGCGGCACATAGCCATCGTCGCATCGGACTTTGCTCCTGCTTCATCGGCACGATGCTTAGTACTGCACCTATAGATAGCAGTTTTTGGCAGGAGCGTCAGGCAGCATTACAGCGCCTGGCACTGTCTAGACCAAGGAGAGACCCATGTTTCGTTTCGCTCCCCACCCGCAGCCCCCGCTGCCGGTCACCGACGATCATGGTGATGAAATTGACCTCACACCGCCAACGGACGACCCCTATGCGCTGAGCGCGGGCGTCGGGCGCGATGCGCCGAACCGGCGCGACGACGTGCTGCGCGTCGAAACCGTGCTGTCGCGGCTCGGGCGCTTCGATGCCACGCCCACGGGTGGTCCCACGGGCTATCCGGGCATGCGCCTGGTTGAATCCCTCACCGGCCTGCAAAAGGATCACGGCCTCACCGTCGACGGCCGCGCCCTGCCCGGCGGCGAAACCCTCGGCGCCATGCGCACCGAGGATGTCGTGCTGGGTGGAACAGCTCGGCAGCCGGTCTTTCGGACTGGCGAGGCTAGCGCCACCCAGCACCCATTTCGCCAACAGGCCCAGTCGCTCGGCACTGCTTCCAAAATCAAAGCAATGAGCAATGCTCCGAGCCTGCTTCATCTCACCGCAGCGGAGTGGCCGCAGCCTGAATCGTCCGAGGTCAAGCAGCAACGAGCCCGAGAAAACGAGCCGGGCGGAACTGACAATATCGCGCGCCAGGAGTTAATGGATGTTGTGCTCGCCTTGGCGGACGGAATGAATATCAGGAAGGAAGCGGTCCAAAGGGCCGGCCCAGAAATCCTCGGGACCCTGATCGAGATCGAAAAGTTGCCGTACCTGACCACGGACGAAGAACGTGACCATGTCCTCAAAATGATTGATCAGTGGGATCATCGGGAATTTGGCAACCTCGCCCACCAACTGAAAAAGGCGGCGAACTACCAGGTCGGGCAGCCTAACCCGCTTCCCGCCAGCATGAGTGAAGAGCAACTGAGAGCAGCCATTGAGACGCGCAAACGTGAGCTGCTACTTCTTGGTTTGCTCGGCGCTGGCACGAGCTTTTTCCCTGGGGCCGGTGCTCTTGCAAAGCTATCAGCATCCCTAGCGGCGGCCAACGCTATCGCAGGTTACGCTGGTGACACGCCGTATCATCGGGAGCTTGATCGGCGTAAGGCAGGGCACGTCGGTCCGATGGGAAGCCAACGGCCCTCCAAGCGCCGCTGAAGCCGAGGTGACTTGGCTTCAGCGCTGTTTCCTGCGTTTCAGCGAGTCGATCAATTCTTGTACCGAGAAACCACAGGAGGGAGCGTCCTTTGATCGAGTAGTCGCGATGGCGCGGAGTTCATCGTTGAGTTCGCTTGTCAGGACGTAGATATCCGCTGGTGGCATCTGCGTCGGGTCAAAGGTGCTCTCCCGTGCGCGGGCTTTTGCCAAGTCCTCCTCCGACATGTGCGAACTGATGCTTTAGAGACGAGATTGCTCGCCGTGAGAGAGGGCGGCCGGACCCGCTGAATCTACTTAGACAATGATCAAGCTAATTGCATCCGTAAAACTGTCGGACGTACGGCTCCGGCAGAGTCGGCAGGCTGTGGTGTGGCGGCGGTATGAATACGTCTGCTGGTGCTTGAGCACTGGGTTCGAATGTTTCTGATTTTCGCAGCATCTCGCGGCGCTTGGCACTTGAGAGGACATATGACAATGGATCTTGAGTGGCCAACGCTTCTGGATCCCCCGCTTTCGCTGCTGCCCGTATCCAGAGCAACCCCAGTTCTTTGTCCATACGAAGGCCAGAGCCCAGCGAATACAAACTCCCTAGCAACATCATCGCGTTGGGCTCGCCCTGCCGAGCTGCCTTGTCAGCCCAAAGTGCGGCGTAACAACGGTAACGACGTTCAAGTCCATACCCATGATAGTAAAGGTGCGCGAGGTCGGACTGCGCTCTTGCATCCCCGGCGTATGCGAGGGGTAGGAGCAGCGGTATCGCTTCCGTAAAGCGCTTATTTTCCAGGTGCGATAACGCCTGTTCATAGGTGGATGCTCCCGCCGGGCTCACCGAAAGCAGCAGCAAGCATATCAACAACACGATCCGCATTTTTCAGCTCCTCGGGCTGCGGTTCGGGTGGCAATGCATACAGCTATAGATAGCAGTTTTCGGCCGGCGCGTCAGTCGGCGTTCCAGCGCCTGTGTCCACTTCAAACCTAGGAGAGACCCATGCTTCCCTTTGCTGCGCGCCCGCGCGTCCTGCCGCCGGTGGGCGAGGGTGATGACACGTCACCGCCCGCGGCGGACGATCCCTATGCGCTGAGCGCGGGCGTCGGGCGTGATGCGCCGAACCGGCGCGACGACGTGCTGCGCGTCGAAACCGTGCTGTCGCGGCTCGGGCGCTTCGATGCCACGCCCACGGGTGGTCCCACCGGCTATCCGGGCATGCGCCTGGTTGAATCCCTCACCGGCCTGCAAAAGGATCACGGCCTCACCGTCGACGGCCGCGCCCTGCCTGGCGGTGAAACCCTCGGCGCCATGCGTAGCGAGGACGTTGCGCGCGGCAGCGCGGAGAAGCCGGCGCCAAGCACCGCGGTTTATCGGCCCACTGCGGGCCAGCCCGCGCTCCTGTCGCCTGGTCTGGCCCGCATGGGCAGGCGCAACCTGTTCGATGAAGAACAGCGCCGGCAACAAGACCGTTTGCGTCGCCTTGTGTCATTGCCGCCGCAAGTGAGGCCTGAGGCCCCGCGCGTAAGCGAGAAGCCCGGCCTGATCCAGCCGTCACCGCTCAAAAAGGCCGAGCGCGATACGGCTGCACAGGTGGAAGCCCAGCGTGGTCCGCAGGGCCCTGCGGCCGTCGCGAAGAAGGACCTCCACAAGGTCGAACGCTGGTTCCACGTCATTGATCAGGGTCCGAGGATTGACCGCAAAGTTCTGCTCAGTGGATTGGGCGTCCCTGACGCGCTCGTCGAAACGGCCCCGCCCGAGACAACGAGGATCGCGGCGGCTGTGGCCATGCTGCCCCGACTGTCACGCGCGCAGCAGAAGGATGTCTTTGCGGAGATCCAGAAGTTTGAAGACGCCGGAAACAAGGATCTCGCCAAGCATTTGAAGCTAGCAGTGATGCATCAAGCATGGAGCAAGAATCCCTTGCCCGCGAGCATGTCCGATGAACAACTCAAGCGAGCTGCTGATGGGAGGCAGCGGCTTAAACAGGGGATTGATGATGCTCTCCGGTTTCTTGATGCTCTTCCAGCAGAAAACAGAGACAAAGATAAGAAAAGGGGGCGCAGTCGGACACGGCGGTCAGAGGTGCTGAAGGAGTTAGCCAAATGGATTGCTGGTGGTGTCCGGGCCGCTGTCCAAGACAACCCGTGGCAACGACAGCTCGACTTGCGGGGTAGCGGTGGCGTCGTCGACCCCAGGCTGTACTACCAACCCAGGCAACAAACATTGGACGGGGAACAACCCCATAGCCCCGATATACCGCGCTTCTAGTTGGGCGCCCGCTGGTGCTGCGCACTGGTATCTGCACGGCCGCAGGCGACAATGCTGCCGGGGCCGATAGCCCATCGCATCTCGCCGTTGCGGTTGATTTCCGCTGCGAGGAGGAACATGTCGGCCGGTGCGGCGGTGGCGGGATCGAATGTCTCCGCCAGCACCCGAGCGCGCTCAAGGTCGCGCGGGGACATTTTGCTCATCCTTTGCTGCCGCAATGATAAGGCCTGCCGGTGCCCGCCGCGATGGGCGGCCGTGAACCATAGGTATGCCAGTACCGGATCGATCCTGACCCCCGTGCCGCCGGAATAGGCGAACGCGAGGTTGATCTGCGCCTCGATATGTCCGGCCCTGGCCGCCTTATCGAACCAGAGGGTGGCCAGGCAATGATTCGAGGGAATGCCGATACCGCTGCCATGATGAACGCCCACTTTGTACTGGGCTTCGACATTGCCCCGGATCGCGGCGCGGATCAGCGCGGCGGCCTCGTCCACATCCATGCCGCCAAAGCGCGGCGTGACGCTGCCATCCACGGCCGGCTCTGGTCGCGATCGTTCCAGCAGCCCACCGATCTTCGACACGATCAGCGCCATGACCTCATCGATGGTCATGTCGCCAATCAGGCTGCCGCCGGGCATGTCGCCCACCGTGGCCGGCGGCTGTTCATCGGTTTGCGCTAAAGCGGGTGCCGCGCTCGCGAGACAGAGCGGCGGTAACAGCAGACCCAGCACGATCACGATCCGCATCGTTCGGCCCCTTATCTTTCCTGCGCACTCGTATCGGCGGGGCCGCAGGCGACAACGCTGCCGGGGCCGATGGCCCATCGCATCTCGCCGTTGCGGTCGATCTCAGCGGATAGCAGGAACATGTCGGCCGGGGCGGCGGTAGAGGGGTCAAATGTCTCCGCCAGCGCCTGAGCACGCTCAAGGTCGCGCGGGGACATTTTGCTCATCATTTGTTGCCGCAGCGATAAGGCTTGCCAGTGTCCGCCGCGATGAGCGGCCGTGAACCATAGGTAGGACAGCACCCGGTCGCTCCTGACGCCTCTGCCGCTAGCGTAGGCGAACGCGAGGTTGATCTGCGCCTCGGCATGTCCGGCCCTGGCCGCCTTGTCGAACCAGAGGGTGGCCAGGCAAGAATTCTGGGGAATGCCGATGCCGCCGCCATGGTAGACGCCCACTTTGTACTGGGCCTCGACATTGCCCCGAATCGCGGCGCGGATCAGCGCGGCGGCCTCGTCCACATCCATGCCGCCAAAGCGCGGCGTGACGCTGCCATCCACGGCCGGCTCTGGCCGCGATCGTTCCAGCAGCCCACCGATCTTTGACAGGAGAGTCGCCATGACCTCATCGATGGTCATGTCGCCAATCAGGCTGCCGCCGGGCATATCGCCAATCGTGGCCGGCGGCTGCTCATCGGTCTGCGCCAATGCAGGTGCCGCGCTCGCGAGACAGAGCGGCGGCAACAGCAGGCCCAGCACGATCACGATCCGCATCGTTCGGCTCCCTAAGACAGCCATCGGTGCACTGCACCTATAGATAGCATTTTCCAGCCCGTGCGTCAGCGATGACGCGGGCCGGGCTCACAGATTCCAACCGGCGGGACAACCTCCGTGGCGATGGCCGCGGGGGCCCCGCCGGACGCGCGCCATCCGGAACGGCCGCGCCCGCGCTTGTGCGCGGATGCGGGAACCGCCGGCGCGTTTCATCCCGAACAACAACCAATCAGAGGACCCAAGGTTATGTCGACGACGATCGACAATTCCTTCGTGCGCCATTTCCAATCGGAGGTGCACCAGGCCTACCAGCGGATGGGCTCCAAGCTGCGCAGTACCGTGCGCACCAAGGGCGATATCCGCGGCTCTTCGACCACCTTCCAGAAGGTGGGCAAGGGCACCGCGGCCACCAAGGCCCGCCACGGGGCGGTGCCGGTGATGAATGTCGACCACACGCCCATCGAGTGCCAGCTCAGCGACTACTACGCCGGCGACTGGGTGGACGAGCTCGACGAGCTCAAGATCAACATCGACGAGCAGATGGTGGTCGCCAACGCCGGCGCCTATGCGCTCGGCCGCAAGACGGACGAGCTCATCATCGGAGCCCTCGATACCGCCAGCAACGAAGCCAAGGCGGCGGGGACCGACCTCACCGACAACGACCCGCTGACCAAGGCCAAGGTGCTGATGGCGCTGGAGATGCTCGGCGGCGCCGATGTGCCCGACGACGGCCAGCGCTATGCCATCGTCGGCTGGAAGCAGTGGAGCGACCTGCTCGGCATCGAGGCCTTCGCCAACGCCGACTATGTCGGCAGCGACGACCTGCCGTGGAAGGGCACCCAGGCCAAGCGCTGGCTGGGCACGCTGTGGATGGCCCATTCCGGGCTGACCCTCGAGAGCGGCCTGCGCTACTGCTACTGGTACCACAAGACCGCTATCGGCCATGCCTCGGGCGCCGACGTGCGCACCGACGTGACCTGGCATGGCGACCGGGCGGCCCACTTCGTCAACAACCGGATGAGCCAGGGCGCCGCGCTGATCGACGGCGACGGCGTCGTGCGCATCCGGGCCAAGGAGTAGGGGGAGAGCATGGCCTACAAAGCAAACGACCTGAGCGTGCTGTCCTACGCCAACGGCTTCACGCTGTGGCACTACGTGTCGGCCTCCGACACCTCGGCCACCCTGGCGGGGGCGAACTACTTCGACAGCGCCTCCGACCTGGTCAACGCCGGCGACCTGATCGTCGCGTTCGGCAGCGACGGTTCGTCGCTGCTGCGCGTATCCGCGGTCAGCGCCGGTTCGGTGACCGTCGCCGCCAACAGCGATCCGGCAAGCTTCTTCCTGCCGGTCGTCGTCCCCAGCCTCGCCGCCGCGGCGGAGCATTACGCGGTCTCGCCGGTGGCGGGCAGCGTGGTGTCGGTCCGCTCGGTGATCGAGGGATCGGTGGACGTCGATACCACGCTGACCAGCAAGATCGGCGGCGTCGCCATCACCGATGGCGCGATCACCGTCACCGCGTCCGGCAGCGCCGCCGGCGACACCGACTCGGCGGCGCCCAGCGCCGCCAACACGGTGAGCGCCGGCGACCCGGTCTCGATTGCCTGCGGCGGGGAAGGCTCCACGGCCTCCCGCGCCTTGGTGGTGTTCGAGATCGACCGCGGCTGAGCCTGACGGCCGCGCCGCACGGGCCCGGCGGGGAGTTCCCCCGCCGGGCCCATTTTCGTTGCAACCCACTCAATTCAAGGAGACCCGTCATGGCGCTCAGCAGCCTTGCGATCTGCTCGCGCGCGCTCCTCAAGATCGGCGCCACCACGGTCGCCAGCTTCGACGAGGGCACCGCCGAGGCCGAGGTCGCGGCCAACCTCTATCCCTCGACCCGCGACGCGCTGCTCTCGCTCTATCCGTGGAGCTTCGCCACCGGGCAGATGACGCTGGCGCGGCTCGCCGCCGAGCCGGTCGCCGACTACGCCCACGCCTATCAGCTGCCGGCCGATTTCCTGCGTGCCCTGTCGGCCGGATCGGGCCGCGGCCGCGGGCTCGACTACCGCATCAACGAACGGCGCCTGCACAGCGACGCGCCCGAGGTGGTGCTGACCTACATCTTCCGCCCCGACGAAAGCGCCTTTCCGCCCTTCTTCGACCAGGTGCTGATCGCGCGACTCGCTGCCGAGTTCTGCATCCCGCTGACCGAGAACACCAGCCGCGCCGAGAGCCTCTACCGCCTGGCGGAAGAAGAGCTGCGCCGCGCCCGGCTGATCGATGCCCAGCAGGACACGCCGGGCCGGGTCGAGGACTTCAATCTGCTGGAGGTGCGCGCCTGATGTCCCGTGTCAGTATCGATAAGACCAACTTCACCGCCGGTGAGCTGGCGCCCGAGCTTTTCGGCCGCGGCGACCTGCGCGCCTACGCCAACGGCGCGGCGAAACTGCGCAACGTGTTCATTGACCCATCGGGCGGCCTTTGCCGCCGCGCGGGCCTGCGCTTCATCGATACCGCGCGGGGGCCGGGCCGGCTCATCGCCTTCGAATTCAACACCGAACAGACCTATCTACTGGTGTTCAGCAACCAGCGCATGGACGTCTACAGGGACGATGTGCGCGTCGCCGACATCGCGGTGCCGTGGACCGAGGCGCAGCTCAGCCAGATCAACTGGACCCAGAGCGCCGATACCCTGCTGGTGGTGCATCCGGAGGTGGAGCCCCGGCAAATCACCCGCACCGCGCACGATGCGTGGCAGATCACCACCTGGAGCTTCGTGGAGGAAGACGGCGTATTGCGCCAGCCGTGGCACAAATTCGCCGCCGCGGATGTGACGCTCACCCCCAGCGCGGTGACCGGATCGATCACGCTGACAGCCTCGGCGGCCTTCTTCGACGCCACTCACGCCGGACAGCGCATGCGGCTGAAGGCAAAGCAGGTGCAGATCGACAGTATCACCTCGTCCACCCAAGCAGTCGCCACCGTACTGGAGGACCTGCCTGACACCCAGGCCACGACCGATTGGGAGGAGGCCGCCTTCTCCAGCCTTCGCGGCTGGCCGGCAGCGGTCTGCTTTCATCAGGACCGGCTTGTGATCGGCGGGTCGCGCGACCTGCCCAACCGGCTGTGGCTGTCAAAGACGGCCGATCTCTACAACTTCGACCTGGGCACCGGCCTCGATGACGAGGCGATCGAGTTCGCCATCCTGTCCGACCAGGTGAACGCCATTCGCAGCGTCTTTTCCGGGCGGCATTTGCAGCTCTTTACCTCAGGCGCGGAATGGATGGTCACTGGCGAGCCCCTCACGCCCGCCAACATGCAGCTGCAACGCCAGACCCGCATCGGCTCACCGGTCGACCGCACCGTTCCGCCGCGCGACGTGGATGGCGCCACCCTGTTCGTGCCCCGCAACGGGCGCGAACTCCGGGAGTTCCTGTTCGCCGATGTAGAGCAGGCTTACCAAGCCACTGACCTCGCGCTGCTGGCGCGGCACCTGATCACGGCACCCACCGATCAGGACTACGACCAGCACCGCCGGCTGTTCTTCGTTGCCACCGGCGATGGCCGTCTGGCGACGCTCACGGTGTTCCGCGCTGAGCAGGTCACCGCCTGGACCACCCAGCAGACCAACGGGATGTTTCGTGCCGTCACGGTGCTCGACGAGAACGTCTACGTCCTGGTTGAGCGCAACGGCGCGACCCTGATCGAGCGGTTCGACGACACCGTCTCGATGGACGCCGCTCTGGTCGGCACCAGCGGGACGCCGACCACGTCGTGGAGTGGCCTGGACTATCTCGAAGGCCGCTCCGTGAAGGTGCTTGCCGATGGCGCGCTGCGCGCCGACGCGGTGGTCAGCAGCGGGACCATCACCCTGGATGAGCCCGCCAGCACTGTGCAGGCAGGTCTCGGTTTCAGCCACGAAGTTGCGCCGTTGCCGCCGGCTATGGCGAACGCGCGTGGCTCGGCCCGGGCGGCGGCGGTACGGCTGATCGAGGCGATCTTCCGTGTCGGGGACACTAGCTTCCTCAAGGCCGATACCGGCAGCGGGCTGAAGCCGCTGCCTTTCAAACGCATGGGAAATGAGGGGGTGCTGGATACCGCGCCCCAGCCCTTCACTGGAGACAAGCGGGTCCGCGCGCTCGGCTGGAAACGCGGCGGCATCGATCCGCTCTGGCGAATCGCCGGCGACGAGCCGCTGCCCCTGCGTCTCCTTTCCGTCACCACAGAAGTAAAGGTCAATGACTAATGGGTACCGGATTAGAACTCGCCGTTCTCGGCTCAATGGCTGCCAGTGAATTCGCTGGCATGGCCAGGCAGCGAAAACTCGCTAAGGCGGAACACGCGGCCGGCATCGCGCAGATGGCCCGCGACAAGCAGACCTTTGAGGCCAATCAACGCCGCCGCAAGGAAGCGTTGAAGAAATCCCTGGCGAAGATGCGTGCCCAGATGGGTGCACGCGGCCTATCAGCCTCCTCCGGTTCATCCGCCGCGTTACTTTCCGGCCTAACCCAAGAGGCGGAGCAAGAAGCGAGGGAGGAACGCAGCCTGTTCCAGCAGGGCCTCGGCGTCGCCCGCCGCAATTTGCTGGCGCACAGGTACCGCCAGCCGACCGGTGTCGAGAACATCGCCAGAGGGCTGCAGAGCCTTAGCAAGGTGCAGACGCGATCCACCGACCTACTACAGGAAAAAGGTTGGCTAGGGGGTCCTGCACCCGCAAAGGAGCCGCCAATTGGGCTCTATTTCAATAGGAGTGGGTCAAGATGACCGATCACATCACCATCGGCGATATCTCGCCCTGGGTTCAGTATGTCGGCGACGGGGAGCAGACCCAGTTCGTCTATCCCTTCCCGATCTTCGCGGTGGCGGACATCGCGGTCTATCTGGACGACACGCTCCAGGCCGACGGCTTCACGGTCTCAGGCGTGGGCGTAAGCAGTGGCGGTAGCGTGACCTTCGATACTGCGCCGGCAGCCAGTGTGCGCGTCACCTTGCGCCGTGACATGACCATCCAGCGCACCACCGACTTCCAGGAAGGCGGTGCATTCCGCGCCAGCGTGGTCAATGACGAACTCGACCGCCAGACCGCGGCTGCCCAGCAGATCGAGACCGGCCTCGGCCGCGCGATGCGGCTTGCTGTCACCGACGTCGACGCGGACCTCACCCTGCCGTCGAAGGTAGCGCGGGCGAACAACCTGCTCGGCTTCGACGCGGAGGGTCGACCCACAGCGGCTTCGGCCACGGTTGATGCCGCGATGGTCACCCCTTTCGCCGAAACCGTGCTGGACGACGCAGACGGGCCAACCATGCGCACCACGCTTGGCATCCCGAACCACGACAAGGTCGCCGTCGACAATCTGGGCAATCTGGCACTTGAGGTGGACGCGCCGATACTCGACCTGATCGATACCGGCGGCGGCACAAACGAGAAGCGGTTCTATTTTCATGTCAACAACGGGCAATTCCAGCTCCGCAGTGAAAACGACGCCCAGAACCAAGCCTATTTCGCTTTCGTCGCGGCCAAGAACAGTGGGGCGAACACCATCGCGCACACCTCACTTTATGCCGGGGCTGGCACCGAAATCGTCCGTGCTGAAGGTCAAGGCCTTCTGCTGCCGGGTCAGCCAATGTTCATTGCCAAACCGTCGTCCGATCAAAACGACTATCTCGGTGACAACAGCACCTACGACTTCCCAGCGAATACCGAGTTGCTCGACCGCGGAGGCAACTACAACAACAGCACCTACACGTTCACTGCGCCGCTTACAGGCGTCTACCGGACATGGGCAAACGTCACGTTCAGTAGTCTGACAAGCTCCCACAGTTCGTCGCACATCTACTTTGTTACGTCGAACGGTAACTTGCTTGCTTATCACGGCAACCTTGGCGGGAACCGAGACGCGGTCAATTTGAACGGCATGCACGCCAGCCAGGACATCCTGTTTGATGCCGGCGACACTTGTAAGTGCGTAATCGGAATCAACAACGGTTCTAAAGTCGTCGATATCAAGGAAGCAAATTCCCATTGGGGCATGTGCCTCGTCGGTTAGGAGATAGACCCATGCAACTCACGACAGAACAGCAGGCCGTGCTTGCTCACGTGGTGGTAGATCCCGCCGGCTGGGCCAACCACGTCGAGGCCACCTTCGGGACAGCCAAGGCGGGGGAGATGGTTGCAGCCAAAGTGGCCCGCCTTCAGGCTGCTTACGACGCGGAGAAGGACCTGCCCGGCTACAAGTCGGCGGCTGAAAAGGCCGCAACGCCACCGCCGCTAGATGACGCTAAGACCGAACGGATGCGACAGGTGGACGGCATGCTTCTTGACCGTTTCGCTAGTGGCTTCACTTGGAACAGCAACGTCTTTGACGGTGATTTTCAGGCCCAACACAACGTCTCGGCCATCGCCGCAGGCATTGGCGCAGGGCAGGGGCTGCCAGGAGGTGGCGCCACCTTCACATACTGGGATCGGGCCAATGTCGGTCATAACTTCGACTCCGCTGCTTTCCTCGCGTTTGGTGCGGGATTGCGCGACTGGGCGACCGCCCAGCGCGTCGCCGCCCGAGCTCACAAGGATGCGATCCTACTGCTTTCCGATCACGCGTCCGTCGCGGCATACGACATCAGCACCGGCTGGCCGGCCTAGAGCCGGCGGCCACCTTTTCATCACCACGGAGGCGTTCATGCCTGCCAGCGGCCAGCGCGGCGGGCGGCTTGATGCCGCCCGCCGTGAACTGGCGCGCGCCGTGCCGGATCTAATCCGTGCGGCGCTCGCCGATTACCGGCGGCTTGCGGCCGCCGGCGCTGAGGATGTCGCCGATGCCAAGGCAGTAGCCGCCCGGCACGCAGCCTGCAAGGCGGCGGTGGCCCATATCGAGTCACTGATCCGGCTTGCCCGATGGGCTCAGGACGAGGCCGCCGATCAGACCGCACCCGACCTCGATGCGCTGGTCGCCGAGGCGCGCGCCGGCCTCGCGGCCCGGGACCCAGGGACATGAGCGCGAAGGCGGGCTTCGCTGAATTCGTCTGGATCTGGAATCGACAGCAGGGACAAGAGACCCCGGATATCCATCTCCGTATCGCGCGGTGGCTTGAGGCGCGCTGGCGGTCAGGCGATCGGGAGTTGCTGCTGCTTGCCTTCCGGGCCAGCGGCAAATCCACCCTAGTGGGGCTGTTCGCGGTTTGGTTGCTGACCCGGGAAGCCGACCTGCGCATCCTCGTTCTCGCGGCGGACCAGGCGCTGGCGGAGAAGATGGTTCGCCATGCACGTCAGGTCATTGAACGCCATCCTCTGGCAGTCCACCTAAGGCCGGGCCGTCCGGAGAGTTGGGCCGCTGACCGCTTCACAGTGGCGCGCCCGGGCCGGCTGCGCGACCCCTCAATGATGGCGCGCGGCATCGGCGCCAACATGACCGGTAGCCGCGCCGACATCGTCATCTGTGACGACGTTGAAGTGCCAAATACCTGTGATACCGCCGGCAAGCGCGAGACGCTGCGAACGCGGCTTCGCGAGATCGACTATGTGCTGGTGCCTCGAGGACTCCAACTCTATGTCGGTACGCCGCATAGCTACCACAGCATCTATGCGGATCGATTGTTGTGCGGGACTGATGCGGCGGCCTTCCTTGATGGCTTCATGCGCCTCGAAATCCCGCTGCTCGATGCGGGCGGGCAATCTGCTTGGCCGGCCCGCTATGCGACGACGGAGATCGACGCGCTACGCCGCCGGACCGGGGAAGCGAAGTTCCAGGCGCAGATGCTGTTGCGGCCGGTCGATGTGACGGCGGGACGGCTTGATGCCGACCGGCTGATCCCGTACGGCGACGATCTGGCCTACAGCGAGGGTAATGGCGAGGCGCGCCTTACGCTGGGCAGCCGGCGGTTGGTCTCCGCCTCTTGCTGGTGGGACCCCGCTTTCGGCGCCCCGGACCGGGGCGATGCCAGTGTGGTCGCGGCCCTATACACCGATGCTGACGGGCACTACCACCTGCATCGCGTCGCCTACCTCACCCATGATCCCGCCCGGATCAACGAGGTCGACGAGGCGACTCAGCTCTGCCGTCAGGTCGCTGATTTCGCGGCCGGGCTGCATCTGCCAGCAGTGACAGTGGAGACCAACGGCCTAGGCCGTTTTCTGCCCTCGCTATTGCGTCGGGCGCTGGCGGAGACACCGGTCGGTTGCGCGGTCCTCGAGGTCCATAGCCGTCGGCCCAAGGACCTGCGAATCGCAGAGGCTTTCGACGCCGTGCTCGCCGCAGGTGCGCTCCGCGCCCATGAAAGCGTTTGGGACACCCCGTTCATTCGCGAGATGCGCGAATGGCGGCCTGGCGCCGGACAGCCAGACGACGGCCTTGATGCGGTGGCCGGCTGTTTGCTGTCGGAGCCGGTGCGGCTGCCGCATGCGGTGCCGCCCCGGCGCGGGCCGGATTGGCGTGAACCCGGCGCGGTTCAGCGCGCCCGCACCGACTTCGAGATCTAACCCCTCCAAACACGGAGCATCACGATGCGAAATCTGCTGACCGCGGCTTGCGCCGCGGCGCTGCTGTGCGCGCCGTTGCTGGCGCAGGCGCAGCCCCCCTGCATGGATCACACAACCATCTTGCGCCTGCTCGCCGAGCGGCATAACGAGCGCGTGGTCGGGCGCGGTATCACCGCCGATGGCCTGCTGCTGGAAATCACCATCGCACCTGACGGCGCCTTCACTGTGTTGGTCACTGTGCCCGAGGGCGCGACCTGTGTCGTCGCGGTCGGAGAAGGCTGGACCCCGGCGCGCCCCTCTCCCGCTCTCGGTCGGGAGGGTTAAGCCATGCCTGAACCGATCCTGGTGGACCTGTTGGGCTGGGTCGCTGCCATCGACGTCCCCATCATCGGTGGCCTGCTATGGCTGATCTGGCGACAGCGCCGCGAGAACGTCCGCAACCTCGCCGCCCATGATGAGAAGGTGGACGAAACCCTCTCACGCAGTCGTGACGATCTCGCCGCCTACAAGCTCGAGGTAGCGAAAACCTATACCCCGATCCCCTATCTCAAGGACGTTGACCGCCGACTGACGGCGCATCTTCTGCGGATCGAAGCGAAGCTGGACGCCATCTGCCTGCCGCCGGTGGCCGCCGGCCTGCGCCGGGAGCAGGGGCAGTGAGCCCCGCGCTGGCGCGGCCGGACGATCCAGTCGACGTGCTCGCGCGCACTGTCTATGGCGAGGCGCGGGGCGAAAGCGTAAGGGGCAAGGAGGCGGTGGCTGCGGTGGTGATCAACCGGGTCGCCGCTGCCGAGCAGCGCCGCCGCCAGGGCAGGCGTCACTGGTGGGGGCACGATGTGCCCTCCGTGTGCCTCAAGGCCTATCAATTTTCGTGCTGGAATCATGGTGATCCGAACCGTGATGTCCTGATGCGTGTCGGCACGGACGATGCCGTGTTCCGCATCTGCCGGCGTATCGCGCGTCGCGCGGTCGCCGGCATTCTCGCCGATCCGACCGACGGCGCGACCCACTACCACCATGTGGACGTTCTGCCCGGCTGGGCGGTCGCCCATGCGCCCTGCGCTGAGATCGGTGCACATCTGTTCTACAACGACATCGCCTGACTGGAGGAAGACACCATGTTGCCCGCCCTGCTGGCGGAGGTCGGCCTGCCGCTGCTGCTGCGCGTGGCGGGGGCCGGCCTCGGCAAACTGGACACCGATGCGGCGAAGGAGGCCGCCAAAGCGCTCGATTCGGTCAGCCGGGAAATCGCCGGTAACCGAATCTCACCCGAACAGATGGCGGCGGCCTTGCAAGAAGTCGAAAGGACCGCACAGGCCCAGATTCGGGCCGACGCCCGGGTGGTCGCGGCGGTCAATCGGACCATCCGCGCCGAGGCCGACAACGCCGACCCTTACGTCCGGCGATGGAGGCCGACATTCGGCTATGTGGTGGCGGCGGCCTGGGGCAGCCAGATGGCGGCCCTGTCCTGGGCCATTGTCAGCGCGCCTGCGGCCGCGCCCGCATTGATCAATGCGATGACGGCGCTGACCACCATGTGGGGCATCGCGCTCGGCGTTCTTGGCGTTTCGGTGGTGAAGCGCAGCCACGACAAGGCGCTGCGCCAGGAGGGTTAGTCCAGCTTGGTAATCATGGCGTCGTAGATCCGCAGCACCGTGGATTCGTCCAGTGCGCCCGCGCTGACACCGGCGGCGATCATCTCCGCCGTCGGCTGGCGCGGCGCCAGAGTGCAATCGAGCGTGCCGCACTCGGCGACCGCCTTCAGAGCGTTCATCAGCGGATCGTCCGCCATTGTGCTGTACCGTGCCATCCCTCTTCCCACGGATTGCGGCTAAACCGGGAAGGTAAAAGCAAGCCCTGTGCCAGAGCCGCGTGAAAACCCAAAATCCTTAAAAATCAGTTACCAAGCGCCATCCCTGCCGAAACGCCCCGATCCCGCGCTGGAAATCTGCCGCCGCCCGGCCTATCTCTCTTCGGGCGGTTTTTGGCGTTTTGCAGTGCAGATTGGCTGGCGCCGCCCGTTCACCGCCTCTGAACACAAAAAGTGGTAGATCGGTCGCAGGCGGTACCCTAGATTTGGTGTATCCATCGCGCTCCATCCGCTGACAGGCCGTTTCATGGACATTACCTGGCTGATCGACAGCGCCATGCCACTGGTCCGGCATGTACCCCCTGAAACCGCCCATCGCATGGCGATCCGGGCGCTGCGGCTAGGGCTGTGCCACAGCCGCACCGCGCCCGATCCGATCCTGCGCACTCAAGTCCTCGGGCTTGATTTCGCCAGCCCTGTGGGCTTAGCCGCCGGGTTCGACAAGAATGGCGAAGCGGTGCGTGCCGTGCTTGATCTGGGCGCCGGATCGACGGAAATCGGCACCGTCACGCCCCGGCCGCAGGCGGGAAACCCGATGCCGCGCCTGTTCCGGCTGCCCGAGGCCCGGGCCCTGATCAACCGCAACGGTTTCAGCAACGACGGACTGGAAGTGGTCGCTGAGCGCATCGCCGCCGTGCGCGCGGAAGGGGGCCTCTCCGGGCCGCTCGGCATCAATCTCGGCATCAACAAGGACTGCGCCGAGCCGATGGCAGACTATGCCGCAGGTCTGCGACGATTCGCCCGGATGGCGGACTACCTGGTGATTAACGTCTCGTCGCCGAACACGCCGGGGCTGCGCGACCTGCAGGCGCGCGACCTGCTGCTCGACCTGGCCCGCGGCACTCGCCAAGCACTGGACGATGTCGCCGCCGACAGCCTCCCGCCGCTGCTGTTCAAGATTTCCCCCGACCTGGACGACAGCGAGATCAACGACATCGCCGAGGTCGCGACCGAGGCGCGCATCGATGGGCTGATTGTTACCAATACCACCACTTCCCGAAGCGCCGATCTGACCGGCGCGCATCTTGAAGAAGCTGGCGGCCTCAGCGGCCCGCCGCTGATGGCCCTGTCGACAGAGGTGTTACGCAAGGTCTGGCGCGCGACTGGCGGCAGTGTGCCGCTGATCGGCTGCGGCGGTGTGTCCAGTGGCGACGACGCCTTCGCCAAGATTACCGCGGGCGCATCCCTGGTGCAGCTCTATACGGCGGTTGCATTCCAGGGCCCCGGTGCCCTGCGCCGCATCCGCGACGAACTGGCCGCAAGGCTGCGCGCCGAGGGATTCGATTCCGTCGGTGCCGCGGTTGGAGCGGAACACCGCAGCCCCCGCGCCGCCGCTGCCTGAGCCCGGCCTTACCCCAGTCTTCCCATGACCATTCCCGTTCATCGCGGCTTGTCCGCGATCGTTGATAATTACGACGCCTTCGTGATCGACCTCTGGGGCACGCTGCATGACGGCGTGGCGGTCTATCCCGGCGCTGTTGATTGCCTGCGGCTGCTGGCGGAGACCGGCAAGCCCGCCGTTTTCTTGTCGAACGCCCCGCGCCGGTCGGCAGCCGCCCAGGAGAAGCTTGACGAGCTGGCGGTCGACCGCGCCTGGTACCGCGACATTGTTACCTCCGGCGAGGCGACCTATCAGTTCCTGGCAGCGCGCGCCGATTCCTGGATCGCGCGGCTTGGCACCCGGCTGTATCACCTCGGCCCGGACCGGGACAGCAGCGTCTACGACGGGCTGCCCTATGATCTCGCCGCATCCCCTGGGGAGGCGGATTTCGTCCTCAACACCGGGGTGCGCTGCTTCGAACACAGCGAGGCCGACTACCGCCCGGAGATGGACGCGGGGCTCGCCGCCGGCTTGCCGATGCTGTGCGCCAATCCCGACCGGGTGATCGTGCGCCAGGGCGCGCGGGTCATCTGCGCGGGCGCGCTGGCCGACGTCTATGTGGCGGGCGGCGGCGATGTGCACTGGATCGGCAAGCCTGACCCGGCGGTCTTCGCTCTCTGCCTCGACCGGCTTGGTAATCCGGACCCGTCACGGGTGCTGATGATTGGCGATTCACTCCATACCGACATTGCCGGTGCGCGCGCCGCCGACCTGCCGTCCGCGCTGATCACCGGCGGCATCCATGGCGCGGCGCTGGACGCCGATTACGGCGAGATGGCGGATCCTAAGCGGGTTGCCGCCCTGTGCGCCGAAGCGGGTGAGGCACCAGCGGCAGCACTGCCCGGTCTGCTCTGGTAGAGGCGCCAAGGGGCCCCCCAACCCTTGCCCACGTTGTTTTCCGTCTAGCCGAAACCCCAGCGGCGGAGCAGCTTGAATGCCAGCGGCGCGATGAAGATGACCAGCAAGATGCGCGCCGTGTGGTGGGTAGTGACGAACGCCACATCGATGTCCAGCGCCAGCGCGATCAGGCACATCTCCACGAAGCCGCCGGGTGCGAACGCCAGGATCAACGCCGCCGTCGGCAGCCCGGTATAGAGGTGGGTGAGCCAGGCACACAGGCCGCCCACCGCGAAGATCACCGCCACCGCCCCGAGCGACGTGAACATGGTCTTCAGCACCCGCACCGGATCGATTCCGGCAAAACGGCAGCCTACCGAGGCCCCCAGCACCACCTGCGCCAGGGCGACGATCTCCAACGGCACCTTCGCCTCGGTCAGGCCGGTGACATGTACGATGGCCGACAGCGCCATCGGCCCCAGCATCTGCGGCGCCGGCATGCGTAGCCATCGGCCCACATAGTAGCCCGCCACCGCACAGGCCCCGAGGATCGCCATATCCAGCGGGGCGACCGAAAGCAGCGGCGTCGCCAGCCCGCCGCCATCGCTGGGCGGCACATAACCCTGGATCACCTGGAACAGGGTCGGAATGGTCATCACCACAATGAACACCCGGGTCGCATGCACCAGGGAGATGGTGCGGTCATCCCCGCCCATGGCCGTACCCAGGGTCACCATCTCGACAAAGCCGCCAGGGGCGGCGGAGAAGAATGACGTGACCGGCCCGTAGCCCAGCAGCTTCAGGAAATACAGGGTCAGCCCGCCGGTGAGGATCGCCACATAGGGAATCAACGCGGCGAGGGAGACCGTCCAGCGCCCGATATGGTCGAGCAGTTCCGGCTGGAAGGCGCTGCCCAAGAGGGTTCCCAGCACCGGCACCATGACGAGGCGGAAACTGCGCGGCACATAGCTGTCGAAGCGCAGCAGCGAGGCGATGGTCACCGCCATCATCGCCCCCAGCATCCAGGGAAGCGGCGCATTGAGCCAGTAGAACAGCGCCCCGCCCGCGGCCCCCATGAAAAGGGTGAGCAGCAGCTTGTCCAGCCGCAGCGCGCCCAGCCGCCGGCGGATCCTGCTCACCGGTCAGTCCAGATAACGGGCAAGGCGCACCGCAGTCTGCCCCCGGCCGACCCGCCGGGACGGCATCACCAGTACGCAGTCGTCATGGGGGGTGCGCACCTCGCGCTCACCGTCGCGGCCGAGCAGGCTGCCTGCCTTGCGAATGACTTCCAGTGCCTTGAACGGTCGCTGGAAGGTGAAGCGGTCAGTCTCCGCGGTCACGGCCGCGGTGACCTCAAGCACCCGCGGTGCCGGGCGTGGCAGGAGCGGTGCCAGCGGGGCCGCGTCTTCCGGCAACAAGGTGCCGGTGGTGATCAGGAACCGCAGCAGGGTTTCCATCGCCACGTCCACGCTGCCTGCTGCCCAATGCTGCCCGCATTCCACCAGCAGCGCGTTGGCCGCGCTGTCCGGATCGCCGAAGCCGCCGAAATCCCGCATCCGGGGGCCTGCCGCATGGCCCTTGTCACTCACCACAAGGCCCGGATAGCCCACGTCCCGCGCCAAAGCCCGGCCCTTCTCCAGCGGTCCCGAGAGGGTCAGCGCATCGCCCGCCAGTTGCATGGAATGGATATCCAGCATCAGGTCGGCGGCCTCGATCACCGGGCGCAGAACCCGCGCCCGGTCCAGCTCGGCGCTCTGGCGGCCGCCGTCGAGCAGGGCCGGCGACCACAGCCGATTGAAATCCTCGTCGATATACCGTGACGCCGTGGGTTCCGCCGGATCGAAGCGGGCATAGGCGGCGGTGTTCACGAAGGCGAGCGTGAGGCTGCCCCGGCGTGGCCGCACGCCGGCGCGCAACAGCCGGTCCAGCACCACCGCGCCGCACAGCTCGTTGCCATGGGTGAGGGCGCAAACCAGAACCGCAGGCCCCGGCGCGCCGCTGTCGAACCGGGTGACATAGGGCACACCGGTGTTGCCCGCCTGATAGGGGGCGATGTCGGGGGCGTCGATCTCGACGGGATAGTCGTCCACGTAGGGCCAGGCTGCTCTGCTTGCGGCTGCCCACTATGGCCGAACCCGGTGGCCTGTGCCAGAGTCGCCGCTCCCGCCGATCCGCCTTCGGAGCCCGCCATGACCAAGCGCATCGGCCTCGTCGGATACTTCCTCGAGGTCAATTCCTTCGCCCCCGTCACCACCGAGGCCAACTTTCGCGCCCTGTGCCACGAGGACGGCGCGCGCATCGCCGAGCTGATGCGCCAGGAGGCATCTGTCCTGCCGGTCGAGGTCAGCGCGTTCGCGAAGCGCTTGGACGCGGCGATCGATTGGGAGCCGGTGCCCGCCTCGGTCATCGCTTCGACCCCAGGCGGCCCGGTGGATCAGGATTTCTACGACGGCTGGCTGGCCGGCGTGCGCGCCGCCCTGGAAGCGGGCGGGCCGCTCGATGCGGTCTACATCGCTAACCATGGCGCCGGCGCCGCCACCGGGGACAAGGATTCCGACGGCACGCTCTACGCCATGGTCCGCGAGGTCGCAGGGCCTGACGTTCCGGTGATCGCAACCACTGACCTGCATGCCAACATCTCCGACCGCATGGTCGATTCCGTCGATGTGCTGATCACCTACCGCACCAACCCGCATGTGGATCAGCGCGAGCGCGCCACCGAGGCCGCCGAGGCCATGCTGGCCATGTTCGACGGCATGCAGCCCCAGTCCGCCTTTATCCGTCTGCCAATCTGCCCGCCGTCGGTCACCCTGCTGACCAAGCAGGGGCCGTTCGCCGACCTGGTGAATTACGGGCAGTCGCAGCTCACCGACGACATCCTCAACGTCTCCATCTTCGGCAACTTCACCTTCGCCGACCTGCCCAAGAATGGCATCGCGGTGGTGGTCACGGCGAAGTCCGACCAGGCCGCCGCGCGCGCGCTGTGTCGGGATATCGCTCAGCACGGATGGGACGACCGGCAGCGCTACAAGCGCACCCTGACGCCGATGGCGGACGCAATTGCGCTGGCAGTGGAGACCGGTCGCGATGCCGACAAGCTGCCGCACATCTATTCCGACGCCGGCGATAACCCGGGCGGCGGCGGGCCGGGCCGTACCACCTGGCTGCTGGCCGCACTGCATGAGGCGGGCGCCCAGGGGGTTCTCTATGGCGTGTTCCATGACCCGGCGCTGGCCGCTGAGGCCCATGAACAGGGTGAGGGCGCGACCTTCACCGCCAGCTTCAACCGAGATTACCAGACCGAGTTCGTGAAGCCCTTCACTGCCCAGGCGACGGTGCTGAAGCTGCATGACGGCAATATCGTCGGCCGCCGCGGCAACCGGCGCGGGCGGGTAATGCCCCACGGCCCGTCGGCGTTGCTGCAGATCGGTGGCATCAGGGTCGCGGTCGCGAGCAACCGTATCCAGTGCTACGACCCGATGCAGTTCGAGATGTATGGCGAGGATGTCGCTGCGGCGCGCACGGTGGTGGTGAAATCCCGCGGCCATTTCCGCGCCGGTTTCGACGAGTTCTTCCCCGACGAGCGCATCCTGGAGGTCGATACCGCGGGCCTGACCTCGCCGGTGCTGACCCGCTTCGACTTCAAGCACCTACCGCGCCCGGTGTTCCCGCTCGACGAGGATGCCGCCTGGACCGCGCCGGACTGGTAGCGGCGGTTACTCCGAGGCGAACTGTTCGGCGATGACCCGCTCGGTGAGGTTGGACTCCTCGTCGAACAGCACCTTCAGGGTGACGTCCTCGGCCTCGGCGACCTCGACCCAGATCACGTCGCGCACCTCGGTATAGTCGGCGACCGCACTGACCGGGCGCTTGCGGATCTCGCGAATTTCGAAGCGCACCCGGCTGGTGTGCGGCAGTAGAGCGCCACGCCAGCGCCGCGGCCGGAAGGCGCTGATCGGTGTTAGCGGCAGCACGCCCGCGCCCACCGGCACGATCGGGCCATGGGCCGACAGGTTGTAGGCGGTGCTGCCCGCTGGGGTCGATAGGAGCACACCATCGCAGACCAGTTCCTCGATCCGCACCACATCATCGACCATCACCTGGATCTTCGCCGCCTGGCGGGATTCGCGCAGCAGCGAAACCTCATTGATTGCCAAGGCCTCCACGGTCTCGCCGTTGACGTCCTGGGCGGTCATGCGCAGCGGGCGCAATTCCGCCGGATGGGCACGGTCGAGGCGCGCTTTTAGGTCTTCCTCGCGATACTGGTTCATCAGGAAGCCGAGGCTGCCCCGGTTCATGCCGTAGACCGGCACGCCACGCGCGATATTGGCGTGCAGCGTCTCCAGCATGAAGCCATCTCCGCCAAGAGCGACGATAACGTCCGCCTCGTCCAGCGCGACATGGCCATAGGTCTCGCGCAGGCGCTCCATGTCGGCGCGGACCGCATCGCTGCGCACCCCGACGATACAGATCTTGTCGTAGGCCACGGTCAGTCCTGCATCACGTGATGCTGGCGGGTCGGCATGTTCTCGCGCACCTGCTCGAGGTAGCCGCGGTCAACTCGCGCGGCGACATGGCCCACGCCATCACGCGCCCGCGCCACCACATGGCCCCACGGGTCGGCGACCAGGGAATGGCCGTAACACTGGCGCGGCTTGCCGTTCTCCTCATGCGCACCCCACTGGGCAGGGGCCACGAAATAGGTCTGGGTCTCGATGGCGCGCGCCCGGCACAGGGTTTCCCAATGGTCCTTGCCGGTCTGCAGGGTGAAGGCCGAGGGCAGCATGATCACGTCCGCGCCCGCCTTCTCCAGCGCCCGGAACAGTTCCGGAAAGCGCAGGTCGTAGCAGATCGCGCAGCCGACAGTGACGTCGCCCGCTTGGTAGGTGACGATCTCCTCGCCGCGGCCCATGGTCGCACTCTCGCGGTATTCCCGGCCGTCCGGGGTGACGATGTCGAACAGATGGATCTTGCGATAGCGCGCGAGCTCGGTGCCATCCGGGGCGAAGGCGACCGTGGTGTTGTAGACACGGTTGCCGCCCGCTTCCGGAATACTGCCGCCATGCACGTAGATGCCATGCTCGATGGCGATGTCGCGCAGCAAGGCGTAGGCACTGCCCTCTTTGGGCGCATCCAGGTCTTCCGCTGCCGCGCGCTTAATTTCGGTACCGCCGCCCAAGCAGGGCCACATCTCCGGGAAAGCGAGCATGTCTGGCTGTTCCTCGGCGATGGCGGCGCGCGCCAGCCGCCCAGCCTCGGCCAGGTTCTCGGCCTTGTCATGGCCAGAGTTCATCTGGATCAAAGAAATCTTCATGCCCCCACCCAACCGCTGTTTTACGCGGTGCGGCGGAATTATCCCGCAGGGGCGTAGCGAAGGCCAGCCCGGGAGGGCTCAGCCGCCGGTGACGCTCATATGGCGTGAGACAGAGGGGGCGTTGCGGCGGCGGTCGATGACGAAGTCGTGGCCCTTTGGCTTGCGGGTGATCGCCTCGCGGATCGCCGCAATCAGCTGGTCATCGTCGTCCGATGCACGCAGCGGCGCGCGCAGGTCGGCGGCGTCCTCCTGACCCAGGCACATGTAGAGCGTGCCGGTGCAGGTCAGCCGAACCCGGTTGCAGCTTTCACAGAAATTGTGGGTCATGGGCGTGATGAAGCCGAGCTTGCGCCCGGTCTCGCGCACCGTCACGTAACGCGCCGGCCCGCCGGTCTGGTAGTCGCTCTCATCCAGCGTCCAGCGCCGCTGAAGGGCAGCGCGCACCATCGACAGCGGCAGATACTGGTCGGTGCGGTCGCCATCGATGTCGCCCATCGGCATCGTCTCGATGAAGGTGAGGTCGAAGCCTTCCCGCCCGCACCATTCGATCAGCCGGTCATACTCGTCGTCGTTCACGTCGCGCAGGGCGACGGTGTTGATCTTGATCGCCAGCCCTGCCGCCTTGGCGGCTGCCAGCCCCTCCATCACCTTTTCCAGCTTGCCCCAGCGGGTAATCCGCTGGAACTTCTCCGCATCCAGCGTATCCAGCGAGACATTCACCCGGCGCACGCCCGCGTCATAGAGTTCATCGGCGAAGCGGGCGAGCTGGCTGCCGTTGGTGGTCAGGGTGAGCTCTTCGAGCCCGCCGCCGTCCAGGTGCCGGCCAAGATTGCGGAACAGGCTGAGCACGTTCTTGCGCACCAGCGGCTCGCCGCCGGTGATCCGCAACTTGCGCACGCCCAGCCCGACAAAAGCGCTGCACAGCCGGTCCAGTTCCTCCAGCGTCAGCAGGTCCGCCTTCGGCAGGAAGGTCATGTCTTCCGCCATGCAGTAGACGCACCGGAAGTCGCAGCGGTCGGTCACCGACACGCGCAGATAGCTGATCTTCCGCGCGAACGGATCGATCAGCGGCACATGGCCGGCAGCCGTGGTGGTAACGCTGTCATTCATGCCGCATAAGGTAGGTGCTGGCACCGGCGATGTCGCCCCCAGACTTTCTGGGGTCTTTCTCCTCAGACCAGAAGCGTGCCGACGCCCACCAGCAGCAGTACGCCCAGCGCAATGCGCCGGTAGAGCTGGTCGTTGGCGCGGCTGAACAGCCGCGACCCGGCCCAGGCAGAGACCGTGAGGAAGGGCCAGAGCGCGAGCGACAGCCAGAAGGTCTGCATCGACAGCACGCCGGCGAACCACATGGATGGCAGTGCCACGGCGTTCATCAACGCGATGTAGAGGATCAGGTTGGAGCGGTGGGTGATGGCCGCTTCCGGTCCCGACAATAGATAGAGCAGCACCGGTGGACCGCCAAAGCTGGTCGAGCCCTTGAACAAGCCACTAAGGATTCCGACGATCCCGGTCGTCCACCAGGGCCGCGGGCCGCGGTAACGCCAGCCGAGCAACAGCAGGGCGACCACGCCCGTCATCACCCCGGCGATGAAGGTCTTGAGGAACTCCGGCGTGAACCAGATCAATAGCCAGGCGCCGAACGGCGTGAAGGTGAGCCCGCCTGCCGCCATCGGTATGATCAGCTTCCAGTCGACCGCGCCCAGGACCTTGCGATTGACCATTTGGAAGGACACCGGCGTTTCCATCAGTACGATCACCGGCACCGCGACCAGCGGGCCGTAGAGCACCGATAGCACCGGCGCTAGCAGCAGCGGTGCGCCAAAACCCGTGAAGCCGCGCATGAGGCCTGCGGCCAATGTCACCGCCACGGCGCCGGCAAAAGCCGGGGTCATAAAATCCGCGAGAAGCGGCAGTCCCGTCACGCGCCGTCGTCCTCGATCAGCTCCAGCGTCACCTGGTTTGCGTCGATCAACACCTTGCCGGCGTTCTCGAAATTCACGGTGATGCGTGCGCCGATCGCTGACTGCACCTGGCCCATCCCCCAATCGGGGCGGTCCGGGTGTCGGACAAGGCATCCGGGCGTGATTCCGAAGGTCAAGGCGGTCTCGGCGCGGCTGGGCGGGACCCGCGCCATGCTGCGGCGGGGCAGGGGGTGCAGTATACTCGCCGGCTCCCGCCCGCTCCAAACCACCGGACCACCCCCCCCCCGATGACTGACGATATCGACCTGCGCCTTTCCGAGATTCTCAGCGCCCGTCTGTGCCACGAACTGGTGGCGCCGGTCGGCGCCATTGGCAATGGGCTCGAATTGCTCGCGCTGGGCGATGGCGCGCCGGATGAGGAGGTGCTGTCGCTGATCGAGGAAAGTGGCCGCCGCGCCGGAGCACGGTTGAAATTCTATCGCATGGCCTACGGGGCGGCAGGTGACGATGCCCCGGTAGAAAGCGCCGTCCTGAGCGATCTTGTGACCGGGTTCCTGGAAGGCAGCCGGGTAACGGCCGACTGGCCCGACGGGACGCCGGCGCTGCCGCGCCCGGCGGCGCGGCTACTGCTCAATTTGCTGGTTCTAGCGGTGCAGGCCCTGCCGCGCGGCGGGACGGTATCGCTCGACGGGGGCGTCCGTGCGATCGCCACCGGCGAGCCGGTCGATCTGCAGGCCGCGCGATGGAACACCGCCGCCGCGGCCCGCGCTGGTGCCATCGATATCGGCGCGCTCAATGCCCATTGCGCCCACGCGGCCTTCACCGGCCGGCTGGCGGCCGTGCACGATGCCGCTCTCTCGGCGGAAGCCGACGCGTCGGGACGGATGATTTTCTCGGCGATCCTCTAGGCGGGATCAGCCCGCTTCGGCGAGGTCTTTCTCGGGCTCACGCAGCACATAGCCACGGCCCCACACCGTGTGGATGTACTTGTCGCCGCCAGCAGCTGAGAGTTTCTTGCGCAGCTTGCAGATGAAGACGTCGATGATCTTCAGCTCCGGCTCGTCCATGCCACCATAAAGATGATTCAGGAACATCTCCTTCGACAGGGTGTTGCCCTGTCGCATGGCGAGCAACTCCATGATGCCGTATTCCTTGCCGGTCAGATGGACCGACTGGCCATCGAAGGACACCTGACGCTCACTGAGGTCCACGGCCAGTTTGCCAACTTCAATGGTCGACTTCGCGTGTCCCTGGGAGCGTCGGACAATGGCCTGAACACGGGCCAGGAGCTCGCGTCGGTCAAACGGCTTTGTCAGGTAGTCATCGGCGCCGAAGCCGAGGCCTTTGATCTTGTCGTCCATCTCCGACAGTCCGGACAGGATCAGAACCGGCGTCGTGACACGGCTGTCACGCAGCCGGCGCAACACCTCGTAGCCGTCCATGTCCGGCAACATGATGTCGAGAATGATGAGGTCGTAATCGTAGAGCTTGCCGATTTCGAGGCCGTCTTCGCCGAGATCGGCAAGGTCGACCACCATGTCTTCGGCCTTGAGCATCAACTCGATGCTCCGCGCCATGGAAGCATCGTCTTCGACCAGCAGCACGCGTATTGCCGGATCCCCTGTCAGGTCTATGGACCAAGGCGTATTGTCCTAAGATAGTATCGACAGGGATTCAGCGCAAGAATCTGTCGAATCTGCGTAAATTCGTCTTGGATTCGTATTGCGGTATTCTTGCGTTTACCCGGCATTAAGCCTTAACCGCCAAACTGCGCGAACGGCGCTGGGACACGCCCAATTCGCCGATTCTGAGGGGCTTCAAGCCCGAAGGAGACCGCGTGAGCGTACTTGTCGACCATCTGGTGAGCGAGATCGGGCGGATGCCCGATTACCGTCTCTACGGCGAGGTGACCGCGATCCTTGGCCTGCTGGTCGAGGTAGGCGGCGTGCAGGATCGGCTTTCCATCGGCGACCGCTGCAACCTGCTGGCCCGCGGCGGCCACGAGGTCAATTGCGAGGTTGTTGGATTCCGCAACGACCGCGCGCTGGTCATGCCCTATGGCTCCCTCGACGGCATCGGCATCGGCTGCCGGGCGCTAATCGGCCAGGCCCAGCCAGTGATTCGGCCCAACCCGGGTTGGCTTGGCCGAGTGGTCGACGCGATGGGCCGCCCTGTCGACGGCAAGGGGCCGCTGCCCGAGGGCAATTCTCCCTATCTCATCCGTAATGCCCCGCCGCGCGCACACCGGCGCCGCCGCCTTGGCGAGAAAGTCGATCTCGGGATCCGCTCGATCAACACTTTCCTGACCTGTTGCCGCGGTCAGCGAATGGGCATCTTCGCGGGGTCTGGCGTCGGCAAATCCTCGGTGTTGTCCATGATGGCGCGCCATACCACCTGCGATGTTTCCGTGATCGGCCTGATCGGCGAGCGTGGCCGCGAGGCGCGAGAGTTTATCGAGGACGATCTCGGCGAGGAGGGAATGCGGCGCAGCGTCGTCGTGGTATCGACCTCCGACGAGCCGCCGCTGATGCGCCGCCAGGCCGCCTATATGACGATGGCGGTGGGCGAGTATTTCCGCGACCTTGGCCAGAACGTCCTGCTGCTGATGGACAGCGTCACCCGCTTCGCCATGGCCCAACGCGAGATCAGTCTGGCGATCGGCGAACCGCCCGCAAGCAAGGGCTATACGCCGTCAGTGTTCGCTGAACTGCCGCGCCTCCTGGAACGGGCGGGGCCCGGCGTTGACGAGGGCACGATCACCGGCTTGTTCACTGTTCTCGTCGAGGGCGATGACCACAATGAGCCGGTCTCCGACGCGGTCCGCGGTATCCTCGATGGCCACATCGTTCTCGATCGGGAAATCGCTGAGCGCGGGCGCTATCCGGCAGTCAATGTCCTGCGCAGTGTTTCGCGGACGATGCCCGACTGTAATACACCGGAGCAGACCACTCTGGTTGAACATGCACGCCAGATGATCGCCACCTACGAGGACATGGCCGAGCTGATCCGCCTGGGCGCCTATCGGCAGGGCAGCGATCCAAAGGTTGATGAGGCGATCCGCTATTACGACGCACTGGAATCCTTCCTCGCCCAGCGTAAGGACGAAGCCAGCCGCTTCGAGGAATGCTACCAAGGCCTCGCGCAGATGTTCGCCGAGTAGGGTGAGCGGACCGCGTCATGGCCAAGAACAAGGATCTGACAACCCTGATCCGCCTGCGCCGCTGGGAAGTGGATGAGAAGCGCCGTGACCTTGCCCTCCTCTACGGCCAGGCTAATGAGATCGAAGCCCGCGCCGAGGCGTTGGTCGGTGAACTAGGTCGGGAGCAGCAGGCGGCCGCCGGCGAGGCCGATTTCGGCTTCACCTACTCTGCCTATGGGCAGCGCGTGATTGAGCGGCGTCATCAGATGGCTGAGGAGAAAGCCGAGATTGAAGAGCAGATAGCAGTCGCCCAGGAACGGGTCGCGACCGCCTATCGCGATCTCAAGAGCCTCGAACAGGTCCAGGACAACAGAGCTCGCGCGGCTCAGGAAGAACTCAAACGGACCGAACAGGCCGGCCTGGACGAAATCGCTGCCCAAAAGCACTTCCGCGGTAGTGCGTTCTGATCTCTAGACCTGGCTCAGCCGGTTCAACAGCGCGTCGTTCCGCCATTTCGGCTGGCGTTCCTGAAGCACCACCCGATGGCCCCGATCCCCGCCGCCGGCATTCTGGTCGGCGCTGAGAACGATCTCGATCCAGCGGGGTACAAGGACATTGCTGAGGTCGCCCAGCACCGCAACCGCAAGGTCCTCGAAGGAGGGCCACTGGGAGGTGCCGAGCACGCGCCAGTATTCCGACATCGACGGCGCATCGAGTACGTCTCGGTCTGGGATATAGCGAATGGTCACGGATACCTCCGCCGACAGGCTCGCGGAGACAAGCGACGAATCGAGTTGTACTACGTAGTCGGTGTGCCCGGCCGGATTGGTGCGCGGCGCCAGTAAGTTGCGGCGCTTGGTGTTGGCCTCCATCACCGCCAGTCGCTCGGCGCGCTCGGCGTCCCAGGCTTCCTTATCGCCATCAACGCGCGCGGGCGTGGTTTCGGGCGCTTTGCGCTTAAACAACGAGACCTCCCTCAGTCCCGGAGGGATGGCTCGGCGGCGCGATCTCGACGAAATCGCCCCGGGCCTGGAACGACAACGTCCCTGCCATGCCGGTGGCTTCGCTGGCCGTGGTGAAGACATCGTTGATCTCACGGCGGATCATCGATGGCAGCGCTTCAGCGGTGCGGATCACTAGGTCGAGGCGGCGTGGGCGGACCAGCCCGTCCAGTTGCAGATGTCCCATTCGGCTCAGTTCCACATCGATGACAAAGCGGGTGTCCACACGGCTTGAGTCGCCGTCGTCATCCTCACCGCCCCGCCGCCAGTACATACGCAGTTGTTCAACCTGTTGCTGGTTGTAGAACGGCACCAGCATCATGCGCCAGTCCGCCGCACTCTCATTCACGGCGCGGCCGAGCTGACTGAACTCTTCCGACAGCCTGTTGACCAGGTCGCCACGGCCGGCGCGCTCCAGGGTGCGCATCGCGTTGTCACCCAGCCAGCCGCGTAGATCGCCACCGCGCAGAGCGCTGATGAAAAAAAGCATGTTGGTGGTCAGCTGCGCGTTGGCCTGGGGCATCGCGTTCTGGAGCACGGACTGGGCCATGGCCGGATCGGCGGCCCGCAGGACACCAAGCGCTTCGTTCATACTGTCCCAGCGCCGGGTGCCGAACCCGCGCAGCAACGCATCTTCGGCGGCCAGGGCGCGGGCGGTGGCACGGGCCGGCGATTCCGCTGTCGGCGCTGGCGCATCGCCGCGGGTGGCCGACGCCGCGCGGGTATCACTGCCGATCAACTCCAGGGTGACGGTGCTGCCGGCTGGCAGCTTGCTGCCCATCGGCAGGGTCAGCCAGCCTAGTGGCGATTGCAGCAGCGGCTGACCACCACTGTTGCTCGCGACCACGGTACCGGAGACGAGCCGCGCCGGATTGGCCGGAGCTTCGGGCGCCGCCGCGGTGCCGGCTACGGGCGCGGTGGTCGCGCCCTGTGGCGCACCGCCTATGGCGATGACCCGTGCCTGAACTGGTGCGCCGGGCTGAAGGGTCAAGCCGCCATGCCGCACGACAGCGGTCCCGCCATCGCTGGGTGCTGTGGCCGTACCAGGCGCGGCCTTGTTTAGACTGGTCTGGATCAGGGCCCCGGGTACGAGAGGGTTGGGCCGGGCCACGCTTCCTGCCTGTCCCGCTGTTACCTGCGCCGCACCGGGCGTGGCGCCTGTTTGCGCCGCACCGCCTTGCTGGCCTGCCTGCGGCGACACGGAGCCGGTCAGCGCTGCCCCACGGCTGCTGGCGAAGGGCTTGCCGTTGATGGTGAGCAGCAGCATCTGGGTTGCCGCGCCCACGGTCTGGAGGCTGAGCGTTACCGTCGCGCCAAGCGGCAGCGGCGGATTGCCGGCCAGCGTCAGCGGACCCACGGGGGTGCGCAAGATCGTACCGCCCTTGCCATCCGAGGGCAGGGCGATGACCTCGCCTTTGACGACGGATTCCAGCGCCAGATTGAGCAGGGTACGCGGCGGATTTGAGACCTGGACCATCCCGCTCGCCGCGGCCACGGTCGCGGTGGGGCCGGCTGCCTGGGGAGGGGTGATCGCGCTCATCGCGTGCCCCTGCCGGTCATTCCATCAGGCGTCGGGCGATCGCCTCGACGTCCTGCGCCGCGTCGCTGTTGGGATGCCGGGTCAGCAGTGGCGTCTGGTGACGGATACTGTCAGCCACCTTGGGATCGCGCCGTACGATCCCGGCCAGCGGCGGGGAAATCTTCAGGAAGCCTTCGCAGGCCTTGAGCAGCGTCTTGTAAGTGCGTTCCCCATCCTGCGGGCTGTTGACCATGTTGACGACGATCCGCAGGTCGCTACGCGGTCGCTCCATGCTGATGAGCTTGATGAAGGCATAGGCGTCGGTTAGCGATGTGGGCTCGTCGGTCGTCACCACCAGGCAACAGCCGGCGTTGCCGGTTAGCTCGCGGACCGTGCGGTCGACACCGGCACCGAGGTCGAGCAGCACCCGGTCATAGCTGCCGGCAAGGCGCACGAGGTCGCTGCCCAGGGCATTGAGGCGGCTCGCCGGCACCGACGACAGACTGCCCGAGCCAGATCGGCCGGCGATGATGTCGAAACCTCCCTCATCGAATCGGGTCTTGGCCTGGGCGAGGGTAAGCCGCCCCGAGATCACGCCGAACAGATCGTGCTTCGGCATCAGGCCGAGCTGGATATCCACGTTGGCCAGGCCGAGGTCGCCGTCGAAGAGCAGCGGGTTGAGGCCCTGGCGTGCCAGCGCGTGGGTCAGCGTGATCGAGAACCAGGTTTTGCCAACGCCGCCCTTGCCGGACGCAACCGCGATGACCTTGCGGGTCAACGGATTGGTACCGCTGGCGCTGGCGGGGGACTGGGCAGGAGTATTCATGGATGGGCCTCGGTCACGGGCTGGCTGGGCGCGGGGGCGGGTGCGGTGACGGCAGCATCAGCGCCGCTGGGCATCAGCAAGCGGGCGAGCGACACCGGATTGAGATGGGCGATACCATTGGCGATTTGCGGCGTGGCGCTGGCCTCGCTGAGCATCAGGCTGCCGGCGTCAGCAGCGGCCAGCAGGCCGCCCAGCCGGCGCGCGGTGTCAAGCCGGGTGGCGATCAGCCGGGTCGCACCAAGGGCAGCGAAGGTCTCAGCCAGCTCAGCCGATTCTAGGGCATCGATCCCCGCGGGCAGCACCATCAGGGGCTCAGCATCCGCCGCGCCCAGGGTGCGGCGCAGCCGTTCAAGCTCCGACGGATCGAGCGGATTGGTCCCCGGCGTATCGATGAGTGTAAGGTCGCTTGATGCATCGCCTGCGAGGATATTGGGAAGCTCCGCTGGGTCGTCCACGGCTTCCAGTTCAAGATCGAGCACACCGGTAAAGGCACGCAGCTGATCCATGCCGCCCGCGCGCACCGAGTCGGTGCTGAGGACACGCACGGACAAACCCGACATCACAGCTCGTGCCGCGAGCTTCGCCACGGCCACCGTCTTGCCGCAGCCGGGCGCGCCGACAAGTGCAAAGGGGCGGTCTGCCGGACGGTCAGGCAGGGGGGCAAATGCGAAGCTTGCATCGAGCGCGGCAGCCAGCGTGACCACGGCGGCTTCGGCTTGCATGTCCGAGACAGGCGCCATGATGCGGTCGATCAGTGCCCCAGGGACCGCATGGAACACCAGTGCGTGCCGGATGCCCTCAATGATATCGTCGGTGCCTGGGTCCTCGGCGGCCTCCTGCGGCTCCGGATCGGCGGCCTCAAGCGCCGCAGTGACCCGGAAGCCGCGGCCATTGGGCGTGCGCTGGCTGGACACGATAATCGCGTCCTCGCCCAGTTCGTCACGCACCTGTTGCATCGCCAAGGTCATGGTCGGAGCCGTGAAGATCTTGAGCCGCATAGCTTGGGCCTATCCTCGGCCGCGCCGGTCGCTGCGCATCAGATTGAACCCAGCGTCTTGATACGGGCCGAGGGGTGAATCTCGTTCTGGGACATCACCACCGTCTGCGGCCGGAACCGCTCGACGATGGAGCGCACATAGGGCCGCGCCGTCGGGCTGCACAGCAGCACGGGGGCCTCGCCCATCATGGCGTGGCGGTCCAACGTCTGACGCACCTTGCCAATGAACTCCTGGAGCTGCGACGGCGGCATCGCCAGCTGGCGGTCTTCGCCCTGACCGGTCAGGGACTCGGCAAACGCCTGCTCCCACTGTGGCGACAGGGTCAGCAGCGGGATGAAGCCCTGTTCGGTGGTGTGCTGGTTGCTGATTTGGCGTGCCAGCCGCGAACGCACATGCTCGGAGATCATGGTGACGTTGCGTGTATGGCCGCAGGCCTCCGAGATGCCTTCCAGAATGGTCGGCAGGTCACGGATCGAGATGCGTTCGCGCAACAGGTTCTGCAGCACCCGCTGGGTGCCGCCCACCGAGATCTGATTCGGGATCAGGTCGGCGACGAGCTTCTGATCGTCTGCATCCAGTTCATCAAGCAGCTTTTGCGTCTCGGCGTAGGACAGCAGGTCCGGCATATTCTCGCGGATCACCTCAGTGATGTGAGTGGTGATCACGGTCTGGGCGTCGACCACGGTATAGCCGCGGAACATCGCCTCTTCGCGGTTGCTCTCCTCGATCCACATGGCCGGCAGGCCGAAGGTGGGTTCGGTAGTCTGTTCGCCCGGCAGGCTGATTTCCTCGCCGCGCGGGTCCATTACCAGCAGCATACCGGGGCGCAGATCGCCGCGTCCGGTTTCTACCTCCTTGACCCGCAGGACGTAGGTATTGGCCGGAAGCTGCAGGTTGTCTTGGATGCGCACCGACGGCATGACGAAGCCCATGTCGCCAGCGAGCTGCCGGCGCAGCGCCTTGATCTGGTCGGTCAGTTTCTGGCCAGTCTCGGCATTAACCAGCGGCAGCAGACCGTAGCCCAGTTCCAGGCGGATGAGGTCGATGCGCAGGGCGGACGAGATCGGCTCTTCGGCAACCGGTGCAGCCGGGGCGTCTTCCTCGCCAGCCGCTTCGGCGTCTTCGCCGAGTTTCAAGCCACCGCGTCCAAGGAGCCAGGCACCACCGCCGGTGGCACCAGCAAGGACCAGGAACGGCACCATCGGAATGCCGGGCAGCAGGGCTAGCGTGCCGCACAGCACCGAGACAAGGCCAAGCGCCGCGGGATGGGCACTGAACTGGCCGAAGATCGCCTTGTCGGCGGAACCGCGTTCGGACGTCTTGGTCACCACCAGACCGGCGGCAGTCGACACGATAATCGCCGGAATCTGCGTGACCAGGCCGTCGCCGACGGTCAGCAGCGTGTAGGCACTGGCCGCATCGCCGAGGCTCATATCCTGCTGTGCAACGCCGATGATGATGCCGCCGATCACATTGATGCCGGTGATCAGCAGGCCGGCGATGGCATCGCCGCGGACGAATTTCGCGGCACCGTCCATGGAGCCGAAGAAGTTGGCCTCGTCCTCGAGCGACTTGCGCCGGTCGCGCGCCTCGACATCGTCGATCAGGCCGGCGGACAGGTCGGCGTCGATCGCCATCTGCTTGCCGGGCATGGCGTCCAGGGTGAAGCGGGCCGCGACTTCGGCGATACGTCCCGAGCCCTTGGTGATGACGACGAAGTTCACGATCACCAGGATGCCGAAGACGATAAAGCCGATAACGTAGTTACCGCCCATCACGAAGCTGCCGAACGCCTCGATGACGTCGCCTGCGGCATCTGTACCTTCATGCCCGTCGGCGAGGATGAGCCGCGTCGATGCCAGGTTAAGCGCCAACCTTAGGATCGTAGCGATCAGCAAAACCGCCGGGAAAGAGCTGAAATCCAGAGGTTTTTCGATGAAGATCGACGTCATCAGGATGATGACAGCAAAGGTAATCGAGACCGCTAGGCACAGATCCAGCGCCCATGGTGGCATCGGCAGGATGAGAACCACGAGGATGGCGACAACGCCAAGCGACAGCGCGATCTCGCCACGTCCGACGAGTGCCAGGAAGCTAGCAAATGCCTGCTGTCCGTCACGCGCCGGCGCACCGCTCTCGCCGCCCTCTGCGGCGGGTGCGACCGCTTCAGCGGTTCCAGTGTCGGTATCGGCCATGGATTACCAGCCTGTGCTTTCTAACCGGGCGGCTCAGGTGGCCGGCCGGCTTGCCTCACCCGGGGTCGGCACGGGCACGCCGTCCGCCGAGTACTGGTTGAGCTTGTTGCGCAAGGTGCGGATCGAGATGCCGAGGATGTTCGCTGCCTGGGTCCGGTTGCCCAGCGTATGGCTCAGCGTGTCCATGATGAGATCGCGCTCGACCTCGGCAACGGTCCGGCCGACCAGCCCGCCGGGCAGCGTCGCGGCGCCGGCAAGTGCTTCCCCGGCCAGCATGGGCTCGTCGCTGACGGCAGGGGCGGCCTCTGCGTACAGATTCTCACCGGTCAGCGTGATCGCCGCCGGCTCGATGCTCTCACCTTGGGTCATCAGGACGGCACGGTGCATGGTGTTTTCCAGTTCCCGCACGTTGCCGCGCCAGTGGTGGCCGGTGATCTTGGCTAGTGCCTGGGGCGAAATCTCGGGCGCGTCCACGTCATTCGCCTCGGCGTACTTGTTGACGAAATGCTCCGCCAGGATCTGAATGTCGGCCGGCCTCTCACGCAGGGGCGGAATCGCCAGGTTCACCACGTTGAGGCGGAAGTAGAGGTCTTCGCGGAAATTGCCCTTCCGGACCTCGTCTTCCAGCGCCCGGTTGCTGGTAGCGATCAGGCGGGTATCAACTTTTACTGGCTGGGTGCCGCCGACCCGGTCGATCTCGCGCTCCTGGATCGCGCGCAGCAGCTTGGCCTGCAGGCGCGGGTCCATTTCGCTGATCTCATCCAGCAGCAGGGTGCCGCCGCTGGCTTCCTCGAACTTGCCGATACGCCGCGCCACGGCGCCGGTGAAGGCGCCCTTCTCGTGGCCGAACAGCTCAGATTCCAGCAGGTTTTCGGGGATCGCCGCACAATTGACCGCGACGAAGCGCTGCTTGGCACGCTTGCTCTTGCGGTGCACGTAGCGAGCCATCAGTTCCTTACCGGTCCCGGAGTCACCGGTGATTAGGATGGTGGCGTTGCTTGGTGAGACCTGATCGGCGAGCGCCAGGAGCTGCGCCATCCGCGGGTCGCGGTAGACGAGCGCACTGCTATCCTCGGTAACCGCCTGCAGGATCGCGGCGATGAGTTCGGCTTCCGGCGGCAGCGGCAGGTATTCCTTGGCGCCTGCCTTGATGGCGCGCACCGCGGCGTTGGCGTCAGTGCCGATGCCACAGGCAACAACGGGAATGACGATTCGCTCGCTGGCGAGGCTCTCGATAAAGGCACGGATATCCATCCGCACGTCGATCATGACCAGGTCCGCACCCTGACCGGAGCGCACAAAGTCGAGGCCAGCATCCACGTCGGCGACGTGTGAGACCTCGGCCCCGCGGTCCATGGCAATGCGGCTGGCCAGTCCGATCTGTCCTTCGAGGGAGCCGACAATGAGGAGACGCATAAGGTGTTTCCGCTGCTTTCTGTGACTTACTCGAAGAAGGCGACGCGCTGGGCCGGCGGCAGGACGCTGTTGATCATCATCTCCAGCCGGCGCGGGTTTTCTTGGCGGCCGATTGAGGCCGCGCCCATCACGAAGACGGTGCTGACAATGGCCTCCTCGGCGGAGTTGCGCTCCAGCTTCGAGGCCAGTGGGTTGAACACAATGTTGGCCATGACAGCGCCGTAAAAGGTGGTCAGCAGTGCGACCGCCATGGACGGCCCGATGGCAGACGGATCATCCAGGTTGCCGAGCATCTGCACCAAGCCGATCAGGGTGCCGATCAGGCCCATTGCCGGTGCGACTTCGCCCATCTTCTTGAGGATGCCGGCGCCCTTCTGATGGCGTGTTAGGGTTCCGTTGAGCTCGCGGCGCATGATCGCCTCGACCTCCTCGCCCGGGGTGCCGTCGACCACCAGCGAGACCCCCTTGTAGAGGAACTGCTCGGCGCGCAGGTCCTCCAGCACATTCTGCAACGACAGCACGCCGCTCTTGCGGGCGATTTCTGCCAGTTGCAGCACCTGCGTGGCAGCCTCCGAGGGGTCGCGTGAGGTCTGGAACAGGGTCTTCATGAAGATCTTGATGGCCCCGATCATCTCGCCGATCGTGAACGACACCAAGGTCACCGCGAAGGTGCCCAGGAGCACGATCAGGATCGACGGCACATCGACGAACGCCAGCGGGCTGCCGCCGACCACCATCGCAGCGGCGATCAGACCGAACGCCGCGACAAGGCCAATGATCGTGGCCAGGTCGATCGACGTTTTGGCGGCGCCGATTGATACGGAGCCTGATACTTCGCCTGCGTCGGCCATCTACCCTTTACCCTCTACCCGGCGCCCACAGCGCTACTGGCTGCGGTCGCTCTTGATGATTTCCGTCATGGTCACGCCGAGCCGGTTGTCGTCGACCAGGACGACCTCGCCGCGCGCGACGAGGCGGTTGTTGACGTAGATATCGATCGCCTCGCCAACCTTTCGGTCCAGCTCCACGACCGCGCCGCGGCCCAGCTTGAGAAGCTGGTTCACCTGCATGGTCGCCTTGCCGAGAACGGCCGATACCGTGACGTTGATATCGTAGACCGCCTCAAGGTCACGAGACGAGCGCGGACCGCTCAGCTCGTCGGCGCCCGCAGAAACGTCATCGCCGCCACTGGGAGCCGGCGCCGCAGCGCCTTCGTCGTCTTCCAGTTCCGGCAGTTCGAGGCCTTCATCTTCCGCCATAGCGCTCTCCTATGCCTGCGGATTGTCCGGATCCTCCGGCGGGAGGATCTCCATGTCCGGGCCATCGCTGCCCAGGTCGTCTTCCGACGCATCGCCGATCATGCCGTCATCGGCCAGCTCGCCGTCGTCAAATTCTTGTGTGATCGCCGCTTCGCCGCCGATTTCCGTGGCGTCCAGCGCCCCTGCTTCCGGATCGGCGTCGAGCTCAGCATCGGCTAGGTCGCCGCCAGCCGGGTCGTCGCTGGCCAGGCCATCGCCGGGCAGGCCGTCGTCGCCGATGCTATCGATCATTGCCATGCCCGGGTCCTCAGACATCGGGGCCTCCGGCACTTCCGGCACTTCCGGCACTCCCGGTGCTTCCGGCATCTCCGCAGGCGCGTCTTCGACTTCGGCCGGCGCCGCCTCGGAAGGCATCGCGACGGCCTCAGCGGGCATGTCAGTGTCGGCCGCGGGCATGGGCTCGGCGGCGGGTTCGCTCAGCGGGGCTTCCTCGACCGGTACCGTCGGCACATCCGTCTCGGCGTCCTCATCCACCGGGGCCTTGGCCCGCGGGCCCCAGGGGAAGGCCTCAAGCTCTTCCACTGCGACGCCAAGGGAGTCGGCGACCTCGCGATCGATATTTTGCCAAAGCCACTCGGTGCGGCGCTCGGCGCCGCCCGCACCCCATTCCAGCACGCAATCGCTGCGGCCAAGGCCCGGTTCGGCGACCACGATCAGGTCGCCCTGGAAGCCGGTCTGCTCAACGATGGGGTCGGTCTTCTCCTTCACCATCTCACGGACATCCTCGTGAACGCGCACGAAGATGCGCGGCTCGGTGATGTACTCGCGCAGGCAAGTGTGGATGACCGACTCGATCTCCGGCAGTGCCATGTCCTTGGCCAGGTTCGGGAACATCTTGCGGGTGACCGCGCAGGCAATGGCCACCGATTCGCGGCGGATTTCCTCGATCGCGGCTTCCTGGGCTGCCGACAGTTCGGCGAAATGCTCCGCCAGCGCGTTGAGCGCCAGCATCGCGCTGGTCTCGGTCGCGGCCTCTGCTTCGGTGCGCATTTCCTCGCGGCCCGCCTTGTGACCCTCCTCGCGGGCAGCCTCGACTTCGGCCTTGCTGAACGTCGGCTCCGGCGGGGGCAAGTCTTCGGGCTCTTCGAGCTCCTCCTCTTCCTCCACCTGATTGACGATCTCGCCGTTCTCGTCGAACTCGAGCTCGAAGGTGTATTTGGGCAATGCCGACATGGTGTGTGTCCGATCTCGTCCGGGCTAGTAGACGAGCTCGTCCTCCTCCTTGCCCTCGGCGATGACGATCTGGCCGGAATTGGCGAGTTCCTTGGCCATGACGACGATGACGCCCTGTGCTTCGTCGACATCGCGTACCCGTACCGGGCCGAGTGATTCCATGTCTTCTCGCAGCATCTTGCCGGCGCGCTCGGACATGTTCTTGAAGAACAGGTCGCGGATGGTGTCCGACGACCCCTTGAGCGCAATCGCCAGCTTGTCCTTCTCGGCGTGTCGCAGGATGGTCTGGATGCCGGCGGTATCGACCCGGGCCAGGTCCTCGAAGGTGAACATCAGCGAGCGGATGCGTTCCGCCGACTCGCGGTTCCGTTCCTCAAGCGCGGACAGGAAGCGGGCCTCCGTGTTGCGGTCGAGGCTGTTGAAAATCTCCGCCATCATCTCGTGCGGATCGACGCGCTGGGTCCGCGCCAGGTTGGCCATGAATTCGGAGCGCAGTGTCTTCTCGACGTCGTCGAGGACCTCTTTCTGCACCGGCTCCATGCGCAGCATGCGCATGATGACTTCCATGGAGAAGTTCTCCGGCAGCAGGGCCAGGACCCGTGCAGCGTGGTCGGGTTTGATCTTCGACAGCACGACCGCGACGGTCTGCGGATACTCGTTCTTGAGGTAGTTGGACAGCACGGCCTCGTTCACGTTGCCGAGCTTGTCCCACATCGTGCGGCCGGCCGGACCGCGGATGTCCTCCATGATCGATTCGACGCGATCCTTCGGCATCGCGCCCAGCAGCAGACGCTCGGCGCTCTCGAAGGAGCCGATGAGCGAGCCGGTGGCCGAGATCTGGTCGGCAAACTCCACGAACAGGCGTTCGACGATACTGGCGCTGACCGTGCCCAGGCTGGCCATGGTCTGCGAGATCTCCTTGATCTCCTCATCGTCCATCAGGGCGAAGATGGCGGACGACCGCTCCTCACCCAGAGACAGCAGCAGGATCGCCGCCTTCTGCGGGCCGCTTAGACTGCGGTAATCTTCTTTCGCGCGTGGCACAGCTTCAGCTCCTTCCCCCGAAGTCCCGCCGGTGCGCGGTCATGCCGCGACCGGCAGGATAGCTCGCATTAGCTTTCCTGGTACATCCAACCCCGGATGATGCCCACGGCCTCTTCCGGATGCTTGTCGACAATTTCCGAAATCTTGCGCACCGAGGAGGCCTTCACGCGGCCTTCGATACGGCCGATGTCGATCAAGAGATCGTCCTCCACCTCGTCTTCGAGGAGGGCAGCCGCTTCCGGCGCGGCCAGGGCAGGCGCGATCTCCAGGTCCGGCAGATCCTCCTCCTCTTCCTCCTCGCCCGTCGGCAGGGCCTCGAAGGCGCGGGTCACCAGCGGACGGACCACCAGCAGGATGATCAGCAGGGCGACGATGCTGAGGACGACAATCTCCACGATCCGCACCAGATCCTGCTTGTCGAGCCCGAACAGGGTCGGCGGCCCTTCGTCCTCAATAGTAACACCCAGCGGCGCGAAGCGCATGTTGATCACTTCGACCCGGTCGCCGCGCTGCTCGTCGAAGCCAATGGCCGACTGTACCAGCGTCTGGATGCTGTCGAGCTCCTCCTGGGTGCGCTCCTGATAGGTGGGCTCGCCGTCCTCGCCTTCGGGCGGCGGCGTATAGACCCCATCGATCAGCACCGCGACCGAAAGCCGGCGCACATTGCCGACTTCGCGCACGTGATTGCGCATGGTCTTGGAGATCTCGAAATTGATGGTTTCCTCGTTGCGCGACTCCGTCGACGTCGCACTCAGGCCTGCGGCGGTGTTGGTGTCGGCATCTGGCAGATTATTCTGGACGGTCACCGGCGGATTTGCGTCGCGCTCCTGCGACTGCGCATTCTCCGCGATGGTCTGGGTAGACCGCACCACCTGGCCGTCGGGGTCGTAAGTCTCCGAACTGGTGGTAATGCGGTCGAAGTCCATCTGCGCGGATACCTCAGTGCGCACCTTGCCGAAACCAACCACCCGTTCCACAAGCTGTTCGACGGTCCGGGACATGCGGGCCTCGAAGTCGCGCTGGCGTTCCTCGGCGTCGGCGGCGAACAGGGCTTCGCCGCCCTCGGTGCCGCGGGCCAGCAGGTGACCCTTGTCATCGATGATGGAAATGCGCGTCGGCTCAAGCTGTGGTACGGCGGACGCGACCATGTGCTGGATCGCCAGCACCTGTTCCTTGTCCAGCCGCTGGCCGCCGCGCATGGTCAGTAGGATTGAGGCGCTCGGCTCCTGGCGCTCGCGTGTGAAAAGCTCACGGCGCGGCAGCACCAAATGCACCCGCGCGGCACGGACGATGGCAATGGTCCGGATCGAGCGGGCCAATTCGCCCTCAAGGGCGCGCACCTGGTTGATGTTCTGCACGAAGCTGGTGGTGCCCAGCGTGTCGGTCTGGTCGAAGATCTCGTAGCCCATGGAGCCACCGGCGGGCAGGCCTTCCTGGGCCATCTCCAGGCGCAGCCGGGCGACCTGGTCGGAGGGAACGTAGATCTGGCTGCCTTCACCGCGGATCTCAAACGCGACTTGCTTGGTTTCCAGGCGCGAGACGATCTGTGTCGCGTCCCGGGATTCCAGTTCGCTGTAGAGCAGCGACATGTTCGGGGCAGCGACCCGCGACGTCATGAAGATGAAGAACGCGATCACACCAAAGGCACCGCCGGCGATCGCCGACAGCTTCATGGGACCGAGCGTCCGGAACGTTTGCAGCAGTGCGTCCACTTTCTTCCTCCGACAGCGGCACGACGAACGGACAGGGAGTCCACCCCATCCTTGTCGTCGCAGTGGACGCTACGGGTCGCGAATGAAGAACTCGTTAACGCGAAAAGCGCCCCATTGGGACGCCACGGCGGTGGTTTGCACAAAGAAAACCCCGGGGAAGCTGGGCTTCCCCGGGGATTCGCAGGGTGGAGTAGAAGTGGGTGGCGTCGAATTAACGCTTGAGGCGGATAAGTTCCTCTAGCATTTCGTCGCCGGTGGTGATCGACCGAGCGTTGGCCGAGAAGGCACGCTGGGTGACGATCATCTTGGTGAACTCCTCGGCAAGGTCGACCGTGGACTGCTCCAGGGCGGAGGCGGCGATTTCGCCGGCGCCGCCACTACCCGCAGTACGGACCGTCACGGGGCCCGAGAAGTCAGTTTCTTCGAAGGCGTTGCCGGTAATCGACGACAGGCCATTCGGGTTCGGGAAGGTTACCAGGGGGATCTGGAACACCGGCTGGGTGACGCCGTTGTCGAACAGGGCGGTTACGACGCCGCTGTTATCGATGGTGACACTCTCGAAGAAGCCGGTGGTCGCACCGTCCTGGTTGATGAAGTTCGGCGTGAACTCGGTGGCGAACTGGGTCAGACCGTCGGTCGAACCGGAGGTGCCCAGGTCGTAGGTGATGGTCTGGGTTTCCGAGTTCGGCGTCGTGAAGTCCAGGGTCAGGTCGAAGGTCGCGGGCGAGTTCAGGGTGCCATCGCGGTTAAAGGTCACCGTCTGGGTTCCGCCGGCCGTGGCGGTGGCATTGGTCGTGCTGGACGTCAGGGTCCAGGTGCCGAACTGGTCATTGGTCTCGGTAGCCGCAGTCGCGTTGGCCGCGGCCAGGGTCAGGGCGCTGAAGTCCAGCGTCACGGTCTGGTCGCCGGCACCGCTGCTGGTGAAGCTGAAGTCGTAGTCGATCGTTGCGGTGGTGGCGTTGGTGCTAAAGGCGATCGAGTTGGTCGCGCTCGAGTTCAGCGTCGCCGTGCCGCCCGGGAAGGTTACCGACTGGATGTCCCAGGTATCGTCAGCGGTCGCTTCCGTCTGCTTTTCCAGCGTCACGGTGACCGTGTGGCTGGTGCCCTGGCCATCCACCAGGGTGAAGGTCTGCACCTGGGTGGAGGCCACGGCGGCGCCGGTATCCAGGGTGCCGGTGATATCCACTTCCGAGGTGCCGCTGTCGGCCGCCTTGGTGAACAGCAGATCAATATCGTGCTGCACGCCCAGCGAGTCGAAGATTCGGGTGGTGATGGTCTCGGTGTCGCTGGTCGATGCGGTCGCCGGCAGGTTGAGGCCGAGCTCCACATTCTCGGTGGCGTTGGCGACGCCGCCGATGTCGTTGAGGTTGACCGGCTCGGTATCGTCGACAACCGACTGGTTGATGGTCGACGAGACGTTGCCGTTGGCGTCCAGCGGCCACGCCATCAGGGTGAAGCCGCCGACATTCTGAAGGAAGCCCTCCTCGTCGACGACGAAGTCACCGGCACGGGTATAGACGAACCGGTCGAGCGCCGTGTTCGACGGGTCGACGGTGTCATTGACGATGAAGAAGCCCTGTCCGGACACCGCCATCGAGGTGGTGTTGTTGGTCGCTTGCAGCAGGCCCTGCACGTCGATCTGAGACTTCGGGCTGGTCTGCACACCACCCGGTGAGAACGAGGTGAGGGTGGCCTGCTGGGTAACCAGCGTCTGGAAGCGAATGTCGGTCGCCTTGAAACCGACGGTGTTCTGGTTGGAGATATTGTCCGCGATGGCGCCGAAGGCGACGGAGTTGGCTCCGATGCCCGACACACCTGCGAAAAGGCCGCCTGTGATACTCATTTTACTACTCCTTGGTCCTGCGAACTTTGTCTGCCGCCTTGAGCGGCTTGATCCTGTCTATCTGCGTTAACTCTGGAGGCTCGCGGTACCCTTGACCGACAACAGGTCGGACAGCGGCACGGTCACGTTGCCGATTTCCAGGTGGGGAACGCCGTCAATGAGCTGCACGCCGGTCACGACGCCCTGAGAAGCGAGAGACGCGGCGCTGCTATTGCCCTCGGCGTCGACCGCGTTCACCGAGATGCCGTAGACGCCATCGAGAAGCTGCTGACCGCTGCTGTCCCTGCCGTCCCAGGTGAATTCGTGGACGCCCGCGAGGGTCTCGCCGTTGGTGCTGTAGACCGGCAGCCCCGCCTCGTCAGTGATGACAATGGTTGAGCCGTCGTATTCCTTGTCCAGCGTGTAAGAGAAGGTCATGGAGCCGTTGGCGAGCTGGCCGTCGCTGCCCGCGGTCTCGACGGTCTTGCCGATATAGCCGCCTAGATGGGCCATCATCGAGGTGACCTGGACCGCAAGCTGGTCCTCAAGGTTGTCGTTGACCTTGATGGCCTGCTCGATCTCGGCGAACTGGATCAACTGCTGGGTGAATTCGTTCGCATCCAGCGGGTCCAGCGGATCCTGGTTCTGCAGCTGCGTGGTGAGCAGCGTCAGGAACGTCTCGATATCCTCCGAAAAGAGCTCGGAGTCGACGCTGGCGGAGCCGGTGCTGGCTGTGATTGCGCCAATATCCATGGGTCTAGGCTTTCCTGCCGGTTCCTAACGGTCAGATGCGGATGTCGACGCCGCGGTCGCCGCCGGTAAGCGCGACCTCATCGCCGTTCTGCACCAGCTCGGCGGGCTGCTCACCGGCGTCATCGCCAGGCAGGGCATTGCCGTTGCCATTGCCGTTACCGGCATTGGCGCTGTTCTGGCCGCCGTTACGCAGATTGAAGTTCATGCCACCGGAGTCGGTGTCCAGGCCGGCCTGCTGCAACGCCCGGTCAAGGGAGCTCGCGTCACGCTGCAATTGCGCCAGGGTTTCCGGGCGGTCCGCCGTCACGGTGGCGGTTACCCGGCCGTCGGCATTGAAGTCCAGCTTGACCTCGACCCGGCCAAGATGTTCCGGCCGGAGCTGGATCTGCACCCGCTCGGTGCCGGCATTGGCGGCGTTGGTGATCCGCACCGCCACCTGTTCGGTAACGGGCACCGGCGGTGCAGGCCGCGGCGGCGCCGCCGGGGCGGTGCGCGCGGTAGCCTGCGTGCTGCTGGTGGCGCTCGTGCTGCTGGCGCCGGCCAGGGCACGGGCTTCGCCGCCGGTTGCGTTGCCGCGTTCGGCGCCCTGGGCTCCGCCGTCAATGTCGGCACGGGCCTGGCGCAGCGCCTGGGTGAAGCTCGCGGCCGCCGGGTCCATTTGGGCGCCCGGCTGGTTGGCGCCGCCTTGTGCCTGGGCCATCTGTGCGGCTCCATTCTGGGTCTGGGCGTTGCCGGCGCCGGCCTGCTGGCCATTGCCGTTATGAGCCGCCTCGGCGGCAACCGCCGCATTCGGGGTCAGGGTCGCCGTGGGCCGCGACACAACGGGCTCGCTGCGGGTCACGACCTCAACTCGCATCTCGCCAGGCTTGCCCTCGCCCGGCTTGTTCTGGCCGGGGTTGCGGGCGGCGGCGGCCTGCGCGGCAGCGTTCAGCTGCTGCTGGGTCTGGCTTGTCCCTTGTGCATCGCCGCCACCCTGGGCGGAACCGCCGCCGGCAGCGCCAATGCCAAGGACCGCGGGGCCGGTCGGTGCCACGACGTCGTCGGCGACAACGGCAGCCTGGGTCACGGCATTGGCCGCGGTTGCGACCGGCGCGATGCGCGCTGCGGGATTATCGGCGGTAACCGCCGTCAGCGCCGCAGCAATGATGTTCACATCCATGTCCGGCGTGAGTTCGGCGACCTGCGTCTCACCGGACTCGCCAGCCTCTGCCGGGGCCGTCGTCTCGGTGCGGGTCTCCGTGGTCGACGCCGCGGTCTCGCCATCGCCGGAAGTTTCGGTTTCCGTGCGGGCTTCCTCCGGAGCGTCCGCCGGGGCGGCATCATCAGAAGCCGTCTCGCGCGGGGCCTCGCCATCGTCATGGGCGGGGCGATGATCATCATCGTGCGCCGCTTCATGGCGGTCGTCGGCCTCCGGTGCCTCGCGCGGTCCGTCGTCACGGGTCTCCGGCGCCTCGGGGGCCGGGTCGTCGGCCGGACGATCAACTGCCGCACGTAGCTCCTCGGCAAAGGACATGCCGTTGGCTTCATCGCGCGGGGCGAAGAGGGTCTCGACGAGGGAGAATTTCTTGTCGGTCGGCAGAATGTTCATTTTTGTCTTGCTCGTCTGTGGGTCGCTGTCGGCCCTTTAGGAGCAAGCACCGGGCCAACCGGGTCATGCCGTCTAAGTATCTGATTTTACGATAGAATGTATCGGGGCCTGGTGGTGGCAGGGCGGCAAGGAGTGTCGCCCATCGGCAACTCTTTCTCGAAAAACCGGCAGCATCTGCCGGTTGTTAACCGGATATTCAGCAATCTGTGATCCGCGAACGCGAAGCGCCGCCCCCCGGAAGGAGGCGGCGCTGTAAGTGGTTGTTAGACTGCCGCCCGGCGGGCGGCGCCTTGGTCAGGCGCTGAAGCTCACTCGCTTCACCGGCGCTGCCGGTGCGGCAGCCTCGGCAGGCTTGGGGGCAGTTGCCGGGGCCGCCGGGGCCGCGGGCTCGATGGTCTGCATTGCCGCCTGGGCTTCGCGCTGGAGCGCCTCATGGCCCAGCTCGGCGAGCTCGTGCCAGGCATCGCGCAGCGGGCGCAGAAGGGAAATCACGCTCTCCGCCGCCTGCACGTCGTTGCGGAAATCGACCTGCATCAGCCGCACCATCATGAAGCGGTAGAGCTTGTCCAGGTTTTCGGCGATCTCGCCGCCCTGGGCCATGTCCAGCGCGCCAGCGAGGGTGCCGAGGATCTGGGTGGCACGGCTATTGGCGCGCCAACGGTTCTCAACATGCTCGGCGGCGATCGCCGCGATGGCTTCATTAAGGCTGGCAATAGCCTGGTCGTGCAACATCGCCACGAGCTTGACCGGTGTCGAGGTCATGACCTGTTGGGCTTGGTAGTGCTGTGCGACTCGCGTGTCCATGGTGGGCTCCGTTTGTCGGCTCGTCTTGCCAGCCGTCTTTCAGTTGCGGGGGCGTCGACCGCTCATTTGCCCCCGGGGTTAAGGTTTACTCTCTGACTAACCGTTGTCTCCGCCCAGCAGCTGGTTCAGCGTGGTCTGGACAGAATCGAGTTCGGAAATCGCCGTCTCCGCCGCGATGAACTGGCGCAGAAGGCTGTCGCGCTGCAGCTCCAGGCGGACGTCGATCTGATCGATCCGGGCCTGGTGCTGGTCATTGGTGTCCTCCAGCGCCTCGATCTCGTTCTCGATCGCGCCGGTGCTCTCATCGAGGATGTCGTCCACCCCGAAATAAAGGTCGGAGGCAACACCCTTGGTGAAGTTGATGGTCAGTCCGCTGACGCTGGCATCGCCGGTGAACAGCAACTCGATGCCCTGAGCGCCGCCGGAATCGATGGTGATGTTGCGGCCGCTGAAGCTCGGGGTGATCGCGCTGTCGCCGGTCACGGTGGCGTCGGTGATGGCACCGCCGCTAAAGGTAATGTCGATTGTATACCCCGCGGACCGGTAAGCCGACTGGCCGTCGAAGTCGAGCAGCAGCAGGTCCGGGCTGGACGAGGTGAAGTCGAATGCCAGCAGGTTGCGGACTTCGTCGGCGTTATTGATCAGCGCCTCGTCGAGGACCGTGTCATCGATCTCAAGCGTGTCGCGGTTCAGCGGATCGTCGAGGCTCGCATTGTCGACGAAGTTCACACCGATCTGTGACAGCACCGAGAAGTCTTCGTCGGCGCCGTCAACCAGCGAGCCGATCAGACCCTGCAGCTGGGCATCGATGTCGCCTACCACGGTGTTGTTCGCCAGAACCGCGCCCTCGGCTGGCTGGCCGGTGTTCGGGTCGAACTCGGTCTGGGTGTTAATGAAGACCTTGGCGGTGTTGTAGGCGGTCACCAGGTCGGCGATTGCCGTCTTCGCCGCGCTCAGGTCCTGCTCGATGTCGATGTTGACGGTGGTGCCAACCTCGGCGTTGAACAGGCTGAGGGTCACGCCTTCGAACAGATCACTCACCGTGTTCGAGGTGCGCTCCAGCACCCGCTCGCGCTCGTCGAAGCCGAGACCGTCGGAACCCTGCGGGTCAACGATCAGGCTGTTGCCGGTGCCGGTCTCGGACACCACCAGGCGGAAGCCGCCGCCGAAGGCCTCGATGGAGGCGTCGACGCCGGTCACCGCATCGAAGGCGGCCTGGACGTCGGCCAGGGTGTCGCTGGCGCTGATCGACACGGTCGAGGTGCCAACAACGCCGGTCACCGCGGCGCCGGTCTCGTCACGGAAGATGTAGTCCTCGGTGATCCCCAGCGCGGTGTCCTGCGCGGTAAACACGTCGGAGAAATGCAGGTCTTCGGTCAGGCTGATGTCGGTCGTCAGGGTGCCGGTGTCGGAAACCCGGAAGCCGTCTGTCGTGCTGTTGACCCGCAGGACGAAGCCATCCACGTCGCGGAACACCGAGGCGGTGATGCCATTGGACGCGAGCGTGGAGTCGGCGTTGATGTTGTCGGCGACGGTCTGGAGGCTGTCGGTCGAGCTGTCGTAGGCGACGGTGCTGACCGAGGAGCCGCCAATCAGGAAGCTGAGTGTGCCGGTGCCCGAGGACAATAGGGCGTCGGCATCGGAGACCGCGCTCGACTGGAACCGGCCGCGGGTCTCGTCGACCAGGTCGTCTGCGCGGAACTGTGCGGCCTGGGCAGCCTGCAGCTCGTTCTGGATGATGGCGCTGCCGTCGATGAAGCCGAGGCTCTGCAGCACCGTGCCGGAGCTGTCCGACAGGGTGATGTTCTCGCCGGTATCGTCCGCGGTAAGAACCAGCGTGTACTCGGACGGGCCGCTCTGAACCACCGAGGCGCTGACCTCGGTGGTGTCGTTGGCGGAATTAATGCGGTCGCGTAGGTCGAGCAAGCTGTCGCTCGACGACACCGTGATGGTGGTGCCGTTCACGACAATGTCGCCCGACAGGCTAAGGCTGCTGCTCTGGGTGCCCTGGAGGTTGCTGGCGACCTTGTGCGCCTCGGCGACCTGCAGCACCTCGATCTTGTGCGAGGCGGCCTGGGCCCTGTTGGTGACGGCGACGCCAAGGATGCTGGCGGCGTCCGTCGGTGTGGTACTGTCCGTGCGCGAGGAGAAAGCGAACGCCTGCTTCGACTCGAAGATATCGGTGGAGTTGTCGAAGCTGACCGCCCCGCGAAGGGTATCGACCGCGTCACGCACCGCCTCGAGGTTGGTGCGCAGCGTCTTCAACGCGGCGATCTTCGCCTGGTTGTCGGTGATCCGCGTTTCCAGCGAGTCCGCCGGGATCCGGCGGGCCTGGATGATCGCATTCACCGCGCCGACGAAGTCGATACCCGAAGACAGGCCGGAGAAGCTGACCCGCCCCGAGTCACTTACGAAGATATTATTGAGATTGAGATCGCTCATAAGTCTTCGATCAGCAACCGGTTAACGGGCCAACTTCCTCAGGCGTTCGCATTGACCACCGGGCCGAGAGTCTCCTGAGTGCGCGCGATCAGTGCCCGCATCTCCTTGGAGGGGATCTCGACCAGCGGTTCGCCAGTCTGCTCGTCGACGACACGGCCGAAAACGGTGCCGCTGGCATCGTCGATGTGCAGTTCCACTCGCTTGTTCTCGACGTCCGGAGTCGGGTTCTCCCGACGGAACGTCTCGGTCAACGCCACTTCCAGCCGCTCCAGCGCAGCCTTGTCATCGGACTGGCCGGACTCCGGCGCCGCGGCCCGTTCGGGCCTGGGAACCGGCTTAGCAGCGGGGACTTCCCTCGAAGCCGCGCCGGCGGCTCCCTGGTTTGGAGCCTTCGGCGTAGCAGGCGAGGCCGGCGTCACTGCACCTACCCTACCTGTGATATCCATCTTCTCTTCCCTCCGTTACCTGGTCGTCTAAGTCGTCTGTCGCTTGGTCGTTCTAATGGTCGTCCTAAACAAGGGTCCCGCCGCCTCAGGCGGGGGTGCCGGGGGAGGGAAACCCTCCCCCGGCGATAGCTAGGCCTACTGGAACAGCCGCAGCAGGTTCTGCGGGATCTGGTTGGCCTGGGCCAGGGTCGACACACCTGCCTGCAGAATGATCTGCTGGGAGGTGAAGTTCGAAATTTCGCTGGCCACGTTAAGGTCGAGCAGCGTGCTACGAGCGGCCTCGGAGTTCTCAACCGAGATCGCGATGTTCGCAGCCGCAAACTCCAGCCGGTTCTGGAACGCACCGATGTTGGCGCGGGCCGTGTTCAGCTGGTCGATCGCGCTACCCACAAGGTCAATCGCGCTGTTGGCGTTACCAACAGAGTTCGCGAAGTTGATGGTATCCAACGTCGTGTTCAGCGAGTTGACGTTGGCCTGGGACAGGGTGATCGAGATGTCGTCCTCGGCGGTAACGTTGCCGGTACCGATCTTGAACGACAGGTTGGTATCCGCGGTCGCGCCAGTCACCGAGAAGGTGTTGTTGGCGTTGATCGGGTCGTCGGCGTTGAACGAGTTCGACAGGGTAATGGTCAGGCCGAACTTGTTGAACTCAACGTCGGTGGTCTGGCCCGCCGAGGGAGAACCCGGCGAAGACACGGTCTCAGCGATACCCGTGGAGGTGTTGGTCACCGTGATAACCGCGTTGGTGCCCGACACGTAGTCGATTTCGAAAGCGTTGCCCGTGGTAACGCCCGGGGCATCGTTCTCGAAGCTGAAGGCAACGAAGCCGTCAGCCGATTCGATGTCGGTACCGAAGCTGCCGGCAGTGAAGGTGTTGGTGCCGTTCAGCAGCTTCACGCCATTGAACTCGGTGTCGGCAGCAATACGGTCGATTTCGTTCCGCAGGGCGTCGAACTCGTTGAAGATGAACGTACGCTCGGTGGACGAAAGGTTTTCCGAAGCCGCCTGAACCGTCAGCTGCTGCATCCGAACCAGGATGGTGTCGATGGTCGCCAGCGCGCCGTCGGCGATCTGGAGCAGCGACACGGCCTGACCGGAGTTAACCGAAGCAACTTCCAGGGCCTTAACTTCGGCACGCAGACGCGAACCAATGGCGAGCGAGGCCGCGTCGTCCTTGGCCTGGTTCACTCGGGTACCCGTGGAGAGCTTCTGCAGCGAGGAACTCGCACGACCTTCGGTAATGGCGAGGTTCCGCTGCGCGGCATTTGCAGCAAAGTTCGAGACGATATTGAGAGCCATAATTACCTCCTACTTGGATCAGCTCTTCAAGTGACGTGGCCGGGGCATCCTGCCGTTGGCCGGTTCATGGAGGATACGCATATGCGGGCCTCCGGCTACATTAGAAGCAAGCCGAATGCCATTTCTCCCCGCCGCGCTGGCGGCGGGAAAAGATGAGCCAAATCAATGCTTTGAGAGATTGTCCGGATTCGGGGCCCGGATGGCGGGGCGGCAATTCTTGCCGGGGGCGGCGGGATTTGCCGGCAGTTTTTTCCCTATCCCCGCAAAAGCGGCAATTCCTGCCGCGGGCGCCCCAAAAAGGTCTGAAGGACGCCTGGGGCGCCTCAGGGGGCGCCTGGGCAACGCCCTGCGCCCGGCCCGCGCGATACGGGCCGGGCGCCTAGCGCCGCGTCTTGGACGGAGCAGTCCTTGCGGTTGCCGGCCCTAGGAGGCCAGCGGTGCTTGTACCGCGTAGTCCTCGTTCGGCAGCACCACCTGCCAGGCGGTCTGCCGGTCGGCGTCGATCAGGATCGGCGCCTGCAGATTGACGGACATCTCGATGCCGTCCTCTTCCTCGTTGGCACGGACCGACACCACCAGCATCACCGCCATCTCGCCCTCGGCGATGGAAACGGATTCACGGGCTCGGTCCAGATCCTTCTTCTCGATAGCGGCGCTGTCCTCGTTGTACGGCGCCACGATGAAGCACAGACTCGGGTCGGTCAGGCACTGCATCAGCTTGACCTGAGACAGCTTGTCATGGGGCAGGTGGGCCAGGCCGAAGACATGATGCTCGGGGAAGCCAAGCACGCCGATCGGCATGTAGACCGCCTTGTCCCAATGGAATTCGATGGCACCAAAGCGGGTGTTGATGACCACTGAAGTGGCGGCATCGCCGCCCTGGGCGGCGGCCGAGGGGGTGCCGATGGTCGCTTCGGTCGGGCTCTCGCTGCTACCGACGAGTGCCTCCTGAAGCTGGGCGTTATAGAGATCGAACGCGGGCATGGACTGCTCCTTAGGGTCTTGGGTGGGCTAGATGAAGTTGATCAACGAAAGCTGGTTGATCCGGGACAGCGACAGGAAAGACGCCTGAAGCTGTGTTTCGTTTGCGCTCAGCAGGTTCGCGGCCTGGACGACATCGACATTCTCGATATCGGCGATGGCGTTGACCGACAGCAGCTTGAAGTCTTCGTGGATCACGTTGGTCTGCTCGATGGTCTTGATGTCGCGGCCGATTCGGCTGCGCACGTCAGGCAGCTCCTCAATCGCGGCGGTGACCAGGTTCATGGCGCCCTCGAGCCGATCGCCGCTGATTTCGCCGTTACTGTCGCGGGAGTCGATAACCACGCGCACGGCGCGGACCAGCTTGTCGATGGCGTCGTCGGATCCAATCACGCCGTAGGTGATGGACAGGTCGTCGGAAACCCGCGCGTTGGTCTCCACCGAGTCGCCCTGATACCAAGCCGATGACGCGTTGGCGTTGAGGTCGGTCGGCGGGAAGGCGAGCGATTCGTCGTCAAGGTAGGTGCTGACGTCGATCGGCTGGGTGCCAATCTTGCTGCCGCTGAACAAGAAGCGCCCGTCGATATCCACCGACATCAGGTCAGCGACCTGGTCCATCAGTGAGGTGGCGCGCTCGATGATGGCGATAGTCTCGGCGTTGGTGGTTACCTTGACCCCCGTATCGAACCCAAAATACTCGCTCAGGGTCGAGGTGCCGCCGTAGTAGCTGATGCGCGTGTCACTGTCGTCGAAGACGACTTTGTAGGATTCCTGGAGGCCGCCCGGCCCGTTGACGCGGATCTGGAAGCGGTCGTCGCTGTTGATCCCGGCAAAGTTGCCGCTGACGCCGCCAGACGCGTTGGTCACATTCTGGGGCAGGCCCTCAACCGGGTTGGTCAGCTGCTGCGCGCCGCCGGTGCCGTAGACACCGTTGATCGCGTTGACCACATGCTCCTCGGTCAGCGGGCCGTTGGTCGTGGTGATGATGCCGTCGTTCTCAAGCTCGGTGCGCAGGGTATCCAGGTTGATCGTCACCGAGCCGTCCTCCGCCTCGGATTCATTCAGCACCTGCAGGGTCAGGTTGCCGTATCCGGTGGAAGATGCCGTCAGCGTCGTGGTGGTCGGCGTGTCAATATCCCGCACACCCGTATAGCCCTGCACGAGGTCCGCCCGGTCGATAGCGAAGTTCAGCGCGGTGATCAGGTCCTGGCGCAGCTCTGTGGCGATCTCGAACATCTGCGAGATGTTCGCTTCCATGAATTCCAGCCGAAGCTGGACCAGGGTGTTGTTGTCGACAAAGCGCTGCACCTCTGCACCGGCATTCTCCAGGCTGATCAGGCGGCTGGATTCCTCGGCGATGCCCGCGTAGGTGCGAGACACCTTGCCCGATGCGATCTGGATCGATGTGTCGGACACCACTTCCTGGGTGCGCAGGATGTTCGACACCAGGAAGTTACTCTGGGAGAGGGTTGCGACGCGGAAGGCCATGGCGCGTTATCCCTAACGGATCAGGCTGCTGAGGACGTCGAACAGCTGCTGGGCGGTCTGAATGACCCGCGCCGAGGCCGAATAGGCCTGCTGGAACACCAGCATGTTCGCCAGTTCCTCATCGATGTTGACGCCGCTGACCGAGGCCACGCGGTTCTCCAGGTCGTCGGTGAGAACTTCCTGGAAGGCTGCCTGGTCGGCGGTGAGGTCTGCCCGGTTGGCATTGGCCGAGATGATGGCGACCGCATAGCTTTCGATCGTGGTGTTCTGGGCCGCAAGGCCGCCCGTCGAGGCGAACGAAAGCTGCTCGTCGAACTTGTCGGCCAGCAGCCGGATCGTCGTGTCGTCGCCCTGGGTGACGACATAGGTGCTGCCGTCGCTGTCGAGCTTGAGCTGGCCACGCGACACTTCCGAGGGCTGGGAGATCAGCGTCGAGCGGACCGTCACCGTGCCCGCGGTATTGCTGGCGTTGTCGGGCGACACCTCGAAGAAGTCGTTCAGCCCGAAGAAGTAGGAGAAGCCGCGGTCAGCCGTGCCATCGTTGATGGCGCTGGTCGATTCGTTGATGGCGATACCGAAGCCGTCGGCGACTGACAGCACCAGGCTGTCATTCTGCACGGCGGCGAAGTTGCCGCTCAGATTGCCGGTGGCCAGGCTGACCACCTGCGGCAGGCCGTCAACCGGCGTACCGGTGGTCAGCGCCTGGGCTCCGCCTGTCGCGAATTCACCGTTGATGGCGTCGACAATGTGATCAACGGTCAGCGGTCCGCCGGCTGTGGCGATGATGCCTTCGGCTTCAAGCTGAGTCCGCAGGTTGTCGAGGTCGAGGCTGAGTTCGCTGCCGTCGACAACCCCGGTCTCGTCGGTTGCCGCGAGGATCACCGTGCCGTAGCCGCTACCGCCCGCAGTCAGGGTGTCGGTGGTCGGTGCGGTAAAGGAATTGTTGGAGCCTGTCAGCGTCTGCGCCGGCGGGTAGCCGGTGCCGGTGTTGTGCAGCAGATTGACCTCGCGCACCAGGAACTGGGTGAGCTGCTCCAACTGCGACTGCAGGTTCACCAGATTGGTATCGCGGGTATCGATCAGGCCCTTCAGCCGGCCGGTCGTGATGTCGGTGGTGATGTCGTTGGTCGCGACGGTGGCGTCGTTCACGAAGATGCCCTTGACGCCGCCGGAGATCGGATCAGCGGAATCGTAGGTGATCGCCGGGTCGGCAAATGCGATCGGATCGTGGCTGAGCGTGCTGGCATCGCCATCCACCAGCACCTTGCCGCCGGCGGTGAACACCACCAGCTCGCCGTCGTCGCGGGTGAAGGTCCGTACGTCGATCAGCTCGGCGATGGTCTTGAGCGCGCGGTCGCGTTCGTCCTGCAGGTCGCCAGCCGGCTCCCCAGAGCGCACCAGCGGCGTGATGTCGCGGTTCAGGTTGGAGATGTTCTCGAGCTGATCGTTAATCACGTCCATCAGCCGTGAGATTTCCTGGTCGACCTCGAAGCGGGCGTCCTGGATGCGGGTGGTCAGTTCCTGGATCCGGCGGGCGATCTTGTCGCCGATCTCAACCACTTCAAGCTGCGGCGCCGCCTTGTCCGGGTCGACGCTCAGGGCTTCCAGCGCGTTGCCGAACTCCCCGATGAACGCGGCGATCGACTGATTACTGTCCGGCGTGCCGAACAGTTCCTGCATCCGGCCGAAGTAGGTATCCAGCACCTCCAGCTGGCCCAGCGATGCCAGTTCCTCGTTGCGCGTGCGCTGCAGGAACAGGTCGACCTGGCGGCGGACCGCGGCGATATCGACGCCGTTGCCAACGCCCGCGACGATGCGGGTTTCCTGCTCGGTGGTCTTGCGCGAGTAGCCCTCCGTGTTGGTGTTCGCGACGTTCGTCGAGATCACCTGGATCGCGTTCTGGGCGGCGTTCAGGCCGCTGACCGCGTTATTGAGGGCGAGGTTGATGGACATCGGAGCGCTCCCGGAGGCCGTTGCCGGCTCAGAGGGTCTCGTTCAGGGTCATGGCGACGGGCTTGGACGCATCCGGCGTGTCGGCCGCGGCTGCCCCCGTGCGGGTGTACATGCTGCCCTTCTTGGCGTTCTCGTCGATCGCCGCGCGCACGATATCGAACAGCTTCTGGTTGGCGGTCATCGCCGCCTTGAGGCGGATCGCGTTCTCGCGCGCCAGCTTTTCCAGTCGCAGGCCAGCCTCCTGCAGAGGCAGACGCAGCTCGTCAGGCAAGGAGTCGAGTTCCTCGCGGCCCTCTACCAGGTCGGCGCCGAGCTGCTCATAGAGCCGCGCCAGGCGCTGCTTCTCGTCATTCAGGCCCTTGATCTCACCGACCTGCATCGTTGCGAGCGCAGCGTTTTCTCGCTCCAGCAGCGCGTTCAGACGGGTGATCACATCGATCATGTTGCGGGTCTTTTCCGTGGTGGTCATCGCTCGGATGCCTCCTGAATGGACAGCAGCTCGCGCTGCATGTTTTCGGCCACGCCGACACCACCGGTCTCGGCCATGATCTTTCCGTATTCCTCGATCAGCAGGCTGCGGTAGGCCTTCTCGGCCGGGCCGCCGCCGAAGGTCGGGTTCGGCTCGATGCCCGCGAACATGTGCGACAGCATCTGCGACAGGTACATCGCCTCGAAGTCCTTGAGCGTCGCCTGGGTCTTCGGGTCGAGCTCGCGCTCGCCGGTGCGGACGTTCTTCAGGGTCGCCTTGAGCTGCTGGGCGCGCTGCTCCTGAAGCGTGCTTTCGGCGCCGCGGAGGGTGAGGGAGGCGTCCATTACATCACCTCGATTTCGGCATGCAGGGCGCCGGCGGCCTTGATCGCCTGCAAGATGCTGATCATGTCGCGCGGGCCGACGCCCAGCGTATTCAGCGAGTTCACAAGGTCTTGGAGGCTGACGCCGGTATCCAAAACGGTGAGGCGGCGGTCCTCGCCCTCGTCGATCTCGATGTTGGTCCGGTCGACCACCTCGGTGTTGCCCGCCTGGGCGAACGGTGCCGGCTGGGATACCTGCGGCGTCTCGGTGACCCGGATCGTCAGATTGCCCTGGGCAATCGCGACAGTGCTGATGCGCACATTCTGGCCCATCACAATGACGCCGTTCTGCTCGTCGATGATGACGCGGGCGACCTCGTCGGGGCGGATGCGCAGCTGTTCGATATCGGTGATCAGGTCGACGACGCGCGAACGGTAGTCCTCAGGCACAGTCAGGCGCACGGTGCCCGGGTCGATCGCCTGGGATGCTGTGGTGCCGAGGAACGCGTTGATTGCCTGGGAAACGCGGCGCGCGGTGGTGAAGTCCGGGTTGCGCAGTGCCAGGTGGGTCTCGCGCAGGGCGGCCAGCTCGAAGCCAACCTCCTTCTCGACGATCGCACCGTTGGCGATACGGCCGCTGGTCGGCACGCCCTTTGTGATGGTCTGGGCATCGCCGCCGATGGCGAAGCCGCCGACCGCAAGCTGACCCTGAGCCACCGCGTAGACGTCTCCGTCGGCGCCGAGCAGCGGCGTGACCAGCAGCGTGCCGCCAAGCAGGCTCGACGAGTCGCCCAGCGCGCTGACCGAAACGTCTACCCGCGTGCCGTTGCGTGCGAAGGGCGGTAGCACGGCGGTGACCATCACCGCGGCGACATTGTCGGACTGCAGATCGTCGATCTGGTCGCGGGTGTTGACGCCCAGCCGCTCCAGCATGCCGGCGAGGCTCTGACGGGTGAAAATCGCGGAATCCAGGCCGTCACCGGTGCCGTTCAGGCCGACAACGAGGCCGTAGCCCACGAGCATGTTCTCCCGCACACCCTCGAAATCGATGATGTCCTTAATCCGCGAGGCGGCGTTCGCCGGATTCGCGGGCAGCGCGATCAAGGCGGCCAGGGCCATCATGGCAAGGCGGCGGCCAAAGCGGCGCGGGTTTGGGAAGGTCAGGTACTCAAAGACGGTCGACATTGTTTTAGGCTTTTGACGTTGTGCCAATGGATGCATTGTCCGCCCCTTCTGATGCCAAAGGCGTGCCAATGTCGCCTTTCCAATAACTCTCTGAATTTATTTATTTTTTTGAATCTCATTTGGGCTCCGTACAGGGGCCGGCGGTCAGGGTGTGCCGGGTGGCGGGCAATTCTTGCCGGGTCGCGGGCCCGACCGTTGTCAAACCGCAAAGCCGGCCGCGCCCTTTTCCATAATCCCCGCCAACCGTATATAAAGGGTTGATAAAACCGCATGTCGCGGACCGGGCAGGCGATGAAGGTTTCCAGGCTTAATAACTCCGGCGCGTCTCCGCTGCGCCGCTCCGGCAAGACCGGTGGCACGCGAGGCGGGGACTTCAAGGGCCGGCTCGACAAGGCGGCGCCAGGTGCCGGTGAGGCGGGCGCGGTTACTGGCGCGGATCCGGTCGGTCCGCTGGCCTCGATCCTGGCGGCACAGGAGGTGGGCAGCGCGACGGATGGCGATGCCAACAGCCGTGGCAGAGCGCGCGCCGAGGCGATCCTGGCCCGGCTTGAGGAGCTGCGCGACGGCATCCTGCTCGGTCGGATATCCCGTGACGGGCTGGAGGATATCCACAATCTGGTCTCCACCCAGCGCGAGGCGGTCGATGACCCGCGCCTGGGCGCCGTGCTGGATGAGATCGACCTGCGCGCCCAGGTCGAACTGGCGAAGCTTTCGGTCGCAGACCGGACCTGATTTTCTCTTTTACATCAAACTGTAACACTGTTTTACGCGGCCCATTTCAGGGGCTTGCCGCGACCGGGCCGCATCCATATACTCCCGCGCCGTCGAGTATGGGTTAGTTGGGATTTCGACCATGACGGTGACGCTTCCGCCGGAATACCGGCCGACCGACAAGGAAGACTTCATGAACCCGCTGCAGCGGGAGTACTTCCGCCACAAGCTCCTGGGCTGGCGGGATGAACTGGTGCGCGAGTCTTCCCAGACCCTGCATCAGCTGCAGGAAGACAACACCGCGGAGGCAGATATCGCCGACCGTGCCTCGCGTGAGACCGACCGTTCCCTTGAACTGCGTACCCGGGACCGCGCGCGCAAGCTGATCTCGAAGATCGACGAGGCACTGCAGCGCATTGAAGATGGCACCTACGGCTATTGTGAGGAAACGAACGAGCCGATCTCGCTGAAACGCTTGGAGGCGCGGCCGATCGCAACGCTCAGCATCGAAGCCCAGGAGCGCCACGAGCGCATGGAGAAGACCTACCGCGACGACTAGGCCCTGCCGTCACTGGGCGGGTGAGCCCCAAAAAGGTAAAAGGCCGGCGCTTACGCGCCGGCCTTTTTTGTCGCCAGGCGGGGAGGGAGGGAACCGCCGGCGGAGGGAACCGAAGGGTGCCTTAGAACGGCAGCAGGATATCCAGGACCTGCTGGCCGTAGCGCGGCTGCTGGATGTCGCTCAGCGTGCCTCGGCCGCCATAGGCGATGCGGGCTTCCGCGATCTGGTCGTGGGAAATGGTGTTGCCCGAGGCAATGTCGGAGGGGCGGATCACGCCCGACACCATCACCTCACGCATCTCGAAGTTCACCCGCGCCTGTTGGCGGCCGAAGATCACCATGTTCCCGTTGGGCAGGATCTGGGTGATGATCGCGGCGACCCGCAGGGTGATTTCTTCGTCGCGTTCGATATCGCCGGTGCCGCGGATCGAACGGTCGGCATCAAGGCCCAACAGATTGGAAGGATTGACGTTTTCCGGCAGGATTGTGCCCAGGCTCTGCTCGTAACCGAACAGGCGCGGCACGCCCAGGGTCTCGCTGTTGTCGCGCACGGCTGTGGTTTCGTTCGACAGGGCCGCCTCGTCGTCGATGTTGACGATCACGGTCAGGATGTCGCCGACATCAGCGGCGCGGTTGTCCTTGAGGAACGCGCGCGCGCCGGGGCGCCACAGGGAGTTGGAGAACCGGGCCTGCGTTGAGACCGCCGGCATCGGCATGCGCACCGGCTTGTAGTTGGGTTTTTCGACCGGGTTTTCGATCGCAGCGAGGTTTGGCTCCTGGCCGACCTCTGACAGGCGGGTCAGGGTGTTGCAGCCGCTCAGCACCAGCGCCGCCAGGAGCGTCGCCGAAAGCCGCAGCGGAGTGCGTGAAATCGGGGTTCTCATCACACGGCTCCTCAGTTCTTGGCCTGGGCAAGCTGCTGCATCGGGGCGATACGGACCGTCTCGGGGCCGGTCACCACACCCTCGACGATGCGGTCGCTGCGCAGATTGCGGATGCGAATGGTTTCGCCCTCGGCGCCGTCTTCCATGGCGACGCCGCGCGCCGTGATGGTCATGCCCGGTGCGCTGACCACCATGGTGACGAGGCTCTTGCGGGCCACCAGGACCGGCTGGCGGATGTCGTGCGCCTGCACGGCGCGCCCGGCCCGCAGCGTGCGGGTGGCGGACATGCCGACCATGTCTGCCATGTCCATCAGGGCCCCGCGCTTGACCTGGTCGCTGCGCTTGTAGGCAAGCTCCACGTCGGTGGCGCGGATGGTGTCGCCCGCGCCCAGGCGCCGCGCCAGCACGGGCACCTCGATCAGCGAATGGACCCGCCCCGCGACCCGGGTGCGCACCGCCTCGGGCGAGTCCGCTGCAACCGAGATAATGGCGGAGAACCGGCCCGTCGGCGGATCGAAGTGCATATCGTCGATCAGCACTGCCGGATTGCCGCTGGTGGAGATGTGGATGTCCTGGATGCGGCCGGTCATGGCCACCTCGATGGGGCCGTCGCCAGTCGCCTCAGCCAACGCATCGCGCAACTCGCGCTCGATCTCGCTGGCTGGGATGGTTTGGCTGGCACGTTCGACGACCGCGCGATCATAGCGCGACAGGGCACCCCAGCGGATGCGGTGGCTGCGTGCCACCTGGGCAAGCCACTGGGCGTCGAACACCGCGCGGCGGCCCGGCGCAGGGGCATAAGCTACTGCGATATTGGCTTTTTGGCCGACATTCTGGAACAGGTCGCCAAGCCGGATGACGGAGTCGTCGACTACGGTGTTGCCCCGCAGGGTAGCGAGCGGGGCAGGGAGGGTTTTCAGCGCCTCGGCCTCCGGGGCCGCCGCGTGGGCATTGCGATAGCCCAGCGGCGCGCCGGCAACGAAGCCGTAGGCGAGGCCGAAAACGATGGCAAGGATGAGACGAAGGATCATGATCCACCTACCGCATGCGCGAGAGGGTCTGCATCATCTCGTCGGACGTCGTGATCACCTTGGAATTCAGCTCATAAGCGCGCTGCGCGGTGATCAGGGTGGTGATCTCGTTCACCACGTTGACGTTCGAGGTCTCGATGAAACCCTCTTGGACTGTGCCAAAGCCCTGAGTGCCAGGGACGCCGGTCTGGGCCGCACCTGAGGCGTCGGTCTCCAGGAAAAGGTTGTCGCCGATGGCTTCCAGGCCGCCTTCATTGGGGAAGATGGCCAGGTCGATCTGGCCGACATTCTGGCTGGCGGTCTGGCCGCCAATGGTCACCAGGACCTCGCCGCTGGAGTTGATGGTGATGCTTTCCGCGTTGTCCGGCACGGTGATGCCGGGCAGCAGGGTAAAGCCATCGGCGGTGACGATTTGGCCGTCGGCGTTGAGCGAGAAGCTGCCATCGCGGGTGTAGGCCGTTTCCCCGGTCGGTGTCTCGATCTGGAAGTAGCCCTTGCCCTGGATCGCCATATCCAGCGAGTTGCTGGTAGACAGCAGGTTGCCCTGCTCGACGATGCGGTAAACCGCAGCGGGCTTGACGCCCAGGCCGATCTGCACACCCGCCGGGACGATCGTGCCGGAGTCCGACGAGGTCGAACCGACGCGGCGCAGATTCTGATAAAGCAAGTCCTGGAACTCCGCCCGGCGCCGTTTGAAGCCGGTGGTGTTCATGTTGGCGATATTGTTGGAAATCACCTCGACATTGAGCTGCTGAGCCAGCATGCCCGTCGCGGCAATATTGAGCGATCTCATGGGTCTACCCTCTCCCGGTAACCGTTACTGCGCGCGGGCGCCGGACAGCTTGTCCATCGCCTTCAAGGAACGCTCGTTCTCGCGTTCCATCATCTGGTTGACGCCTTCAAACTCCCGCAGCAGCTGGATCATGCGGGTCAGTTCGATGACCGGCGTGACATTCGACTGCTCGATCTGCCCCTGCAGGATTTCCGGCTGCTCGACCGGCTCGGGAGCCTCATCGGTGTTGTAGAGGCCGTTGGCCACCTTGCGGAGCTGCTGCTCGTTCTCGAAATTGACGATCTGGAAGCGGCCCACCAGGCCGGTGTCGGCGGAGACCGTGCCGTCGCGCGACACGTTGATCGTGGCGTCGGCCTCGGTGATGACTAGCGGCGCGTTGCCGTCGCTCAGCACCGGATAGCCCTGGTCGGTAACGATCTCGCCGTCGGCGTTGAGCGAGAAGATGCCGTTACGGGTGTAGCGCTCGCCCTGCGGCGTCTCGATCACGAAGTAGCCCTCGCCCTGAATGGCGAAGTTCAGCGGGTTGTCCGTGGTCGCGAGCGTGCCCTGGTCGGTGTCCCGGAAGACGCCGATGTCCTGGGTGAAGGAGATTTCATTGCTGCCTTCGAAACGCTCGACGTGGCGCATTTTCTCCATGAATTCGGTGAACAGTACCCGCTCCGCCTTGAAGCCGGTGGTGTTTGCATTGGCAATGTTGTTGGCGATGACGTCCATTTGGCGCCGCATCGCCGCTTGCCGCGACATCGAGATAAAAGACGTATTTTCCATGGCTCGACACTTGGTTGTTTTGTTTCGACACACGCCCCGACGTTGTTCGCCGGTGACGACGCCATGGGGGTTGCACACGCCATGCCGGACTGAATATCATTGTTTTCCAATGCGTTAGGGAATTCGGGGTGGGGGACACAGGGCAAGAAACACCGCGTCGCGGCATGCTTTGCCGGGTAGATCTTTCCGCCTTCCCGCCGTACCCATGAAGGAACCGGCCATGCCAACGACCCTCGCCCTGCGCCATGTCGCCTTTGAGGACCTCGGCCTGATCGAACCGCTGCTGGCCGCGCGCGGCCACCAGGTGCGCTATGTCGAAGCGGGGGTCGGCGACATTGCCGCGTGCGACCCGTTGGAGGACGATCTGGTGGTGGTGCTGGGCGGCCCGATCGGCGCCACCGATGATGCGGCCTACCCTTTCCTCGCCGATATTGCGGCCCTGCTGGCGCGGCGACTTGCCGCTGGCGGGCCGACACTGGGTATTTGCCTGGGCGCGCAGCTCATGGCCCGTGCGCTGGGCGCGGCGGTCTATCGGGCGCCGGAGCCGGAAATCGGCTGGGGGCCGGTTACCCTGACCGAAGCGGGAGAAGCCGGACCGCTCGCCGCTCTTGGCCCGGAGCCGGTGGTGCTGCACTGGCACGGCGACACTTTTGATCTGCCGGAGGGCGCCCAATGCCTTGCGTCCAGCGCTGTATGCCCCAATCAGGCCTTCGCCTACGGGCCTGCTGCGCTGGGCTTGCAGTTCCACGCCGAAGTGCCGGCAGAGGCCGTAGAACGCTGGCTGATCGGCCACACGGTGGAGATCGCCGCCGCCCCGGGCGTATCGGTGGCGGGGCTGCGAGCGGGCACCGCGCGCCACGCCGCGGAGGCGGCGACACGCGGTCAGCGCTGTTTCACGCAATGGCTTGATTCCGTGGGACTTTAGGCTGCGGCGGTAGCCGGAAAATGGTAAACTGCGGGAACGCCGCGAGAGCTGCGCTTTTCATCGATTGTTAATGATCGGCCCCTAGCCTCGCGGCATCACGGCCGATAAGGCCGCTGCACCGTGAACGGGACGACAGATGGCCGAAGACGAACTCGACGATATGGAGGTGGACGCCGGCGGTGATGACTCCGGCGGCGGCCGTAAGGGCAAGCGCCTGATCCTCATCGTGGTACTGCCGATCCTGCTTGTGGTCGGCGCCGCCGCCGGCGCCTATTTCACCGGTGCCGCCGACCCGCTGCTGGCGATGATCTTTGGCGAAGAAGTCATCGCCGAGCCCGAGGCTCCGCCCGAGGACGAGCTGGTCGAGCAGGCAGCCAAGCCCGACAACAATGCCTTTCTTGAGTTGCCGGAACTGCTGGTCAACCTGGATGCCGCGGGCTCGCGCAGCCAGTACCTTAAGATCCGCGTCACCCTCGAACTGGTCAATCCAGAAGACCAAGGCAAGATCGACGAGGTGATGCCCCGCATCATGGACAATTTCCAGATCTATCTGCGCGAGCTGCGCGCCGACGACCTGCAGGGGTCCGCCGGCATCTACCGGCTGCGTGAGGAACTGCTGGCGCGGGTGAATGTCGCGACCCGGCCGATCGGGGTCGACGTCAACGATGTGCTGTTTAGGGAAATGTTAATCCAGTAGCGCGAGCATGCGCCGGTAACCCCATGCGCCGGCGCCTGCCGCCGGCCTGCGAAGCCGCGGAAACGAACAGATGGCCGATACCGAGAACGAAGAAGCTGGAGGCGACGAAGACTGGGATGCCGTCCTCGGCGACGATGACGGTGCTGCCAGTCGCGTCCTGAATCAGGACGAGATCGACAGCCTTCTCGGCTTCGACGAGGACGCCACCGGAGATGAGGAAATCTCCGGCATCCAGAAGATCATCAGCAGCGGCATGGTGTCGTATGAACGCCTGCCGATGCTTGAGGTCGTGTTCGACCGGCTGGTGCGCATGATGTCTACCAGCCTGCGGAATTTCACCTCCGACAACGTCGAAGTCTCGCTCGACAACATCGTTTCGCTACGCTTCGGCGACTACCTGAACTCCATTCCGCTGCCGGCGATGCTCGGCGTGTTCAAGGCGGAGGAGTGGGACAACTACGGCCTGCTGACCATCGACAGCGCGCTGATCTACTCGATCGTCGACGTGCTGCTCGGCGGCCGCCGCGGCACTGCCGCAATGCGCATCGAGGGCCGGCCCTACACCACGATCGAGCGCAACCTGGTCGAGCGCATGGTGCATGTGGTGCTCGGCGACCTCAGCGCCGCTTTCGACCCGCTCAGCCCGGTGACCTTCCGCTTTGAGCGGCTGGAGACCAACCCGCGCTTTGCCACCATCTCGCGGCCGTCGAATGCCGGTATCGTCGCCAAGCTGCGCATTGACATGGAAGACCGCGGCGGACGCCTCGAACTGCTGATGCCCTACGCGACCCTGGAGCCAGTGCGCGAACTGCTGCTGCAGATGTTCATGGGCGAGAAGTTCGGCCGTGACTCGATCTGGGAAAACCATCTTGCAGCCGAGCTGTTCGAAACCGATGTGGATCTCGACGTGGTGCTCGATACCCAGGTCATGCGGCTGTCCGACATTCTGTCGATGCAGCCGGGCGAGCAGTTCAAGCTGCTGGCCAGCCCAGGTGACCCGGTGCAGGTGCGCTGCGGCGAGGTGCCGATGTTCTCCGGTGATGTCGGCCGCAAGGGCAACCTGCTTGCCGTGCGGATCGGCGACCCGGTCAAGAAACCCGATAATTCCTGAGACAGGGACCGATCATGACCCCGATTATTCTCGATGCTGTCGTTGCCGTCCTGCTGCTGGTCGTGATCGGCTACGCCTTTATCCTCAACCGGCGGCTGGGTTCTCTGCGGCGCCAGAAGTCGGAACTGCTCGACTTGGTGGCGAGCTTCCATGAAGCGACCATTCGCGCTGAGACCAGCGTACAGAAGCTAAAGGCATCCGCGTCTGAGGCCGCTGATTCCCTGAAGGGGCAGATCGGCCAGGCGCAGACCCTGTTCGATGACCTCGACTATATGGTCAAGCGCTCCAACGATATTGCAAACCGGCTAGAGACCGCGATGGAGAAGGGCCGGACGAAGGCGGGTAAGGCCGCGCCTGCGCCGTCTAACCCCGCTGCCACCGCCGCACCCGCACCGCGGGCGGCAGAACCGGCCCGCCGGCCGGCGGCGAAGACGGCACGCCGCGCCGCCGCCGCTGCCGCAGCATCGCGCCGCGAGCCGGCGTCCGAGGCCGAACGCGAACTGATGAAGGCGCTGGAACAGGTGCGATGATGAGACTGTTTCGCAAAATCCGCCCTGCGGTTCTGATCATCTTCCTCGCGACGCTGTTTTTCAGCGTCAAGGCGACGGAAATCTGGAGCGGCCTGACGAGCGGCACGCCCATCGCTGTGTCCCCCGCGGTGGCCCAGGAAGCTAATGGCGAGGGTGCGGAGCAGCCCCTCGACACCAAGATGGCGAAGAACCCGGAGAAGCCAGGCGGCTCCGCCTCGGACCTTGCGCGCGAGCTTGAAGAGCAGCGCGGCGGGGAGACCGAGCGCCAGCCGCTGGCGCTGCGTCAGGGCCAGGGACCGAGTGACCCGCAAGGGTTCACCGCCGCGGAAATCGAGCTGCTACAGGGGCTTTCCCTGCGCCGCGAGGCGATCGAGCGGCGCGAGAAGGAGCTGGTACTGCAAGAGGGCATGTTGGCCGCAGCCGAACAGCGCATTACGCTCAAGATCGAGGAACTCAAGAAACTGCAGAACTCGATCCGCGCCCTGCTGCGCCAGCGCGATGAACAGGAAGAAGTCCAGCTGCGGCGTTTGGTTAAGATCTATGAGACCATGAAGCCAGCCGAGGCGGCGCGCATTTTCGAGCAGCTCGAGCTGCCGATCCTGCTCGACGTGTTCGAGCGCATGCGCGAGGCCAAGGCGGCGCCGGTGCTGGCGGTGATGGCGCCGGAGCGTGCGAAGATCGTGACCACCGAGCTTGCCGAGCGGCGCCAGCTGCCCGAAGGCGGCAACTAGGCGGGGCAGCCCCCGCCGTGGAGAAGAAGGACGATGTCGCAAGACGACGACCTTGAGGAAGAACCGCCTCCCATAAAGGACCCGGCAGCGGCGCTGTTCCTGGCGCTGTTCATGCTGCTGCTCGCCTTCTTCATCCTGCTCAACACCTTGTCGACGCTGGAGGAGGTGAAGTCCCAGGCGGTAATGGACAGCCTGCTGTCGGCCTTCACCTCGATTATGCCGCCCGCGACCAATCCTGCGGCGTTTTCCTCGCAGATTGGCGAGGCGATTTCCGCCAAGCAATCCCAGGATGCCTTGTCGCGCCTGTTCGAGACCGCGATTCCGCTGGTCCAGGTCCAGGTGGTGCAGCCTGGTCGCCAGATGGTGGTGCGGATGCACCCCGAGGCGCTTTTCGAGCGTGACTCAGACAATCTGCGTGCGGGGATGCAGCCGTTCCTCGACCGCCTCGCCGCCGGTCTCGGCCGGACCCCGCGGGGTTATCGCTATGATGTTGCCTTCCAGATCACTTCGGAGCTCGAACGGGGTGGAAGGCTGCCGGAGGCCCAAACCCTTACGGTGCGTCGCACCGGCGTGTTCGCACGGACCCTGCTGGCGCGCGGCGCGCCCAAGGATAGCCTGTCCGTCGGGGTCAAACCCGACCGGGTCGAGCAACTTGAGATGTTCTTCAACCTTCGCCGTACCGACGAGGCGAGGATCGACTTCCGGCAACTGGTGGAACGCTAGGCGCCATGTCGGACGGACCAAAGAAATCCCCGCGCAAGCCCGACGCCTGGATGGTGTCGTTCGGCGACCTGGTGTCGCTGATGCTTGTGTTCTTCGTGATGTTGTTCGCGATGTCGGAACTGAAGGTGGACGAGTGGTCGGAGGTGGTCGAGAACGTCTCGCGTACCTTCATCCCCGAGGAGCATACGGACGCCAAGCCGCAGGCCCAGTACAACATCGGCACCACGTTCACGAAACCGGCAGAAAGCCTCGAATATCTCAATGCCGTGCTGGACGACAAGCTGCTCCAGGACGCAATCCTGACCCGCAGTTTCCTGCATCGGCTGGATGACCGGCTGGTCCTGTCTTTGCCGAGCGACCTGCTGTTCAATACCGGGACCGCCCAGCTGACCCCCCGTGCGCGTGAGGCGGTCTATGTCCTGGCAGGTTTCCTGCGCAACTTCTCCAACCAGATCCAAATCTTCGGCCATACCGATCCGCGCCCAGTTCAGGGTGGCAGTTTCGAATCCAACTGGGAGCTGTCGCTGATTCGCGCCACCACAGTGGTCAATCAGCTGCGCAGCTATGGCTACACCCAGGATCTCCTTGCTTATGCCGTGGCCGAGGCGCGGTTTGACCATCTGTCGCCATTGCTGCCAGAGCAGCAGCGGCTGAACCTCGGGCGCCGGGTCGACATCGTCATCATGCCGCACGCGGGCAAGGGCCGATGAGTCGGGCGCTGCCGCGCACACTCCGGGCCTTCGCCGCTGTCCTGCTTGCTGCCGCTGTGCTAGCGCCGCATGCCCAAGCCCAAGCCCAAGCCCAAGCGCAAGCGCAAGCGCAAGCGCAAGCCCAGCAGGTGGTAACCCGCGCCTGGTCGCATCCGGGCTATGGCCGCATCGTCTTTGCGTTCGCCGGTCCGGTGGGCTACAGCGCGGCGGTGCAGGGCGGACGGCTGGTTGTTACCTTCGACCGGCCGATCGCAACAACGTTCCCGCGGGTGCTGCGCAACCTGCGCAACTATGTCGCCGCGGCTGAGCTCGCAGACGGTGGCCGCCAGGTTGTCTTCGCGCTGAGCGGCAGCTTTACCCAACGCAGCTTTACGGACGGTACGGCCGTGGTTGTCGACCTGCTGCCCGCGGAGGCGGCGACAGCCGCTGCTGCCCCGACGGTGCCGAGCGCGCCCGCTGCGACCCCGGCCGCCGGCACGCCGGAAAATTCCCAGACACTTCGTGTGCGCACCGGCGAGCATGCGGGCTTCAGTCGCCTGGTGTTCGATTGGACCCAAAATGTGGACTACCAGGTGTCGCGAGATGGCGACCTCGCGGTGGTGTCGTTCGATGCCCCGGCCCAGATTGACGAGGCCGCGCTGCGCCGTCGCACACCGCGCAACCTGATCAGCGTCGCTGCCACGACCGCAGGCGATGGCGTCACGGTCAATCTCGGCTTGCCCGAGGGCGCGCGGGTACGTCATTTCCGTTCGGGCACCCGCGTGGTCGTGGATGTGCTGGGCGATGTGCCACTGCCGCCTGCCGCGCAGGCAGCCGCCGCGGCGGCTGCGGCATCTACACCCCCGGCCGCGCCGGCGGCACAGGCAGCGGCTCCCGAACCGGCGGCATCGGCTGCGGCGGCAGAGCCTGCGTCTGAACCCGAGCAGACCGAGACTGCCGAAGCCCCGGCTGCCAACGCGCCGACACCCTTGGTGCCGCGTCAGGCTGCTGCCGAGCAGGACGATGCCGCCCAGACGGCGCAAACAACCCAGGGTGAGACCGCCCAACCTGGTCAGGCTGCGGCCCAGCCGGCCGCCAGCCAGCGCCGGCGCCGGCCGCCGCGAGAGGTGGTGAAGCGGGTCAAGGTCGAGGGCCAACTCAATGCCACGGTCTCGAAGGACGGCCCGATTGTACGGGTCAGCTTCCCATGGCCGGGCAGTGTCGGCGCCGCGGGCTTCCGGCGCGCGGGTTTCCTGTGGGTGGTTTTCGACGAAGAGGCACGGTTGAGGCTGGATGATCTGGAGGCACAGGCCCCGGAGGTGTTCCAGTTCGTGCAGCAGATTCCCATCGACCGGGGCGTTGCGATCCGGATGGTGGTGCCGTCGGCGGTCAACCCGACCTTCCGGCGCGACGGCAACAGCTGGATCGTCGATATGCGGCGCGGTGATATGGAGCCGGCTCTGCCCATCGACAGCGTCACCGGCATCAACCGGGCAACTGGCTCAATCCTCGCCTTCCGGGCGACTTCCCCGGGGCAGACCCTGGTAATTGAAGACCCCGAGGTGGGCGATAAGCTGCAGGTCACCCCGGTGTTTACGCCGGGCGAGGGCGTGCAGATGGAGCGCCGCTATCCAGAGTTCCGCGTGCTGGCCTCGGCCCAGGGCGTGGCGGTGGAACCGCGCGCCGACGGCCTTGGCGTCCGCACCTCGCGTTCCGGCATCATCATTTCGCGCCAGGGCGGCCTGTTCATCACGCCCAACGTCCAGAATTTGGCGCGCGAGAAGCAGCTCGGCGAACCCAATGTTCTGTCGCGGCTGCTCAACGTGAAGGAGTGGGAGCGCGGTGGCATCGATAGCTTCCACAACAACCGCGCCGCGCTGCTGAACCGCGTATCCAAGGCGTCGCCCGAGCGGCGGGGCCAGGGGCGGCTGGATCTCGCGCGCTTCTATTTCGCCAACGGTTTCGCCGCAGAGGCGTTGGCAGTGATGCGGGTGATCGCCGAGGATAACCCCCGCCTTGCCCAGGACCGGGCGTTCCGGCTGATGCGGGGCGCATCCAACGTACTGATGGGCCGCAACAGTGAGGCGCTTGAGGATCTGCGCCATGAGTCCCTGAACGGCGAGATCGAGGCCGACCTGTGGATCGGCGCGGTCGCGGCCGACCAGGGTGACTGGGGTGGCGCAGCACAGCGATTCCGCCGCAGCGTCGCGCTGCTGCCCGGCTATAGCGAGCGAATCAAGCAGCGGGTGGGCACGCTGGCCGCTGAGGCGGCGCTGAAGACACGCTCGATTCGCCGCGCCGAGCGCATCCTTCGGGTGCTGCTGGCAGAGAGGATGCGCGGCGAGGCCACCGTCAAGGACCGGGGCCTGGCGCTGTATCTGCGCGGCCGGCTGCTGGAAGCGCGTGGCGACTCCGACGGCGCCCTCGCCGCCTGGCGCGAGGTCGACGAGACCGGTGACCGGCTGGCCCGCGCCAAGGCGGCGCTCGCCCGCGTCGAGGTCTTTACCCGCACCGAACGCCTGACGCCGGAGGAGACCACCGAGGCCTACGAGGACCTGCGCTTCGCCTGGCGCGGCGGCACCATCGAGTTCCAGTTGCTGCAGCGTCTCGGCGATCTCTATCTCGACCGTGGCGATTACCGCAGCGGTCTGCGCACCCTGAAGACTGCGGCGACCCATTTCGCCAAGCATCCCGATGCCCCGCTGATCACACTGGCGATGTCGAACGCCTTCCGTGAGCTGTTCCTGCGCGGTGGGGCGGATGCCTTGCCGCCCGTCACCGCGATCGCGCTCTATGACGAGTTCCGCGAACTGGCGCCTGCCGGGCCCGAGGGCGATGAAATGATCCGCCGGCTCGCTGACCGACTGGTCAGCGTTGACCTGCTCGACCGCGCGGCCACCCTGCTGCAGCACCAGGTCGAGTTCCGCCTCAGCGGCGAGCAGAGGTCGCGCATCGGCGCACGGCTGGCAGTCGTTCGGCTGCTCGCGCGTGAACCCGACCTCGCGCTCGCGGCATTGGTCGAAAGCGAGGTAACCGAGGTGCCCGAGGTCCTGAGCGAACAGCGCCGGCACCTGCGCGCCCGTGCCTTGATCGAACAGGAGCGCTTCGATGAGGCCGAGCTCGACCTCGCCGGCGATGACACTGAGGACGGCCTGCGCCTGATGGCCGAGGCCCAGTGGCGCCAGCAGCAGTGGAACCCGGTTGGCGAGACGCTGGCGCGGCTAGCCGAAAAGACGGTCGATGACCGCGATGGCCTCGATATCGGCGAGGTGCGCACCGTGGTCAGCCTGGCCGTCGCGCTGGCGATGTCGGACAACGACCGGGCGCTTAGTGAGTTGCGCGCTCGCTATGGCGACGAGATGGCCCGCAGCGGCTTTCGCGAGGCCTTCGATCTGTTGTCACGGGAAGTCGGTATCGGCCTGGCGGATTTCCAGCGTCTGACCGAGCGCATCCAGCTTGCGGAGAGTTTCCAGAGCTTCATGCAGACCTACCGCCAGCGCGCCCAAGAAGGCCGTCTCAGCGCGATAAATTAGGCGTCATTCAGCGCCGCCAAATTTGCTTGCATTCACCGGACGAATCGGCGAAATACCGCGCCTTGTTGCGCAGCCGTTTCGCGCGATGGAGGCCGGCCATCTCGATCGATTCCCAATCCCTCGACAACCCGCCGCAGAGCGATAGCACGCCGGTCGCGGAAACTGCTGCTGACCGCGCGCCGGACTATTTTGTGCGCCGCGACGGCGAGGAGTTCGCCGGCACCCACGTGCTGCTCGACCTGTGGGAGGCGCAGCGACTCGACGACAAGGGGCACGTGGAACAGGCGCTGCGCGATGCCGTGACGGCGGCCGGCGCGACCTTGTTGCACCTGCATCTGCACCGCTTTACCCCCGAAGGCGGTATTTCCGGGGTGGCGGTGCTGGCGGAGAGCCACATCAGCATCCACACCTGGCCCGAGCGCGGCTTCGCCGCCCTCGATATCTTCATGTGCGGCAGCTGTGAGCCGATGCTGGCGGTACCGGTGCTGGAGGCCGCGTTCGCGCCAGGCCGCAGCATCGTCAAGGAGGAGCGCCGGGGGCTCGCCGGTTGAGCTGGTACACTGAGACGCTGCATCAGGACTGGCAGCAGCGCTTTCCGGTGACCCGCGAAATCTACCGCCAGAAGACTGATTTCCAGGACCTGGTGATCTTCGAAACCCCTCGCTTCGGCCGGGTGCTGGCGCTCGACGGCGCAGTGCAGACCACCGAAGGTGACGAGTTCATCTATCACGAAATGCTGGTGCATGTGCCGATGTTCGGCCACGGCGCCGCGCGTGAGGTGCTGATTGTCGGTGGCGGCGACGGAGGCACCCTGCGCGAGGTGCTGCGCCATAAGAACGCCCGCGCGACTATGGTCGAAATCGACCGAACGGTGATCGACCTGTGCCGTGAATACATGCCGTCCCTGTCAGCCGGGGCCTTCGATGACTCCCGCGCCGAAGTGGTGATCGCCGACGGCTGCGCCTTCATGAAGCAGGCGGACCAAGCCTACGACGTCATCATCATCGACTCGACCGATCCGGTGGGGCCCGGCGAGGTTTTGTTCACCGCTGAGTTCTATGGCGACTGCAAGGCCCGGCTGAAGCCTGGCGGTATTCTCGTTACCCAAAGCGGTGTGCCGTTCATTCAGCCCGAAGAGCTGACGGATGCGGCGTTGCGGCTGCGGACGCATTTCGCCGACGCGACCTTCTTCCTTGCGCCGGTGCCGGAGTATATCGGCGGCTTCATGGCCTTCGGCTTTGCGCCGAATGGCAGTCCTACCATGCCGCCGGACGCTGATATCCTGTCGGCGCGGTTCGCCGCTGCCGATTTCGCGACTCGCTACTACACCCCGGCAGTGCATGCCGCGGCATTTGCGCTGCCGCGCTATATCGCGGATCTGATCGGGATGCCGGCCTCGGGGCCGGCGGTCATATAGGTCCGGCGCCGTTGCCGAAGCTCTGAACCAGGCTGCCGGCGATCAGGAACCAGCCGTCCACCAGGACGAAGAAGATCAGCTTGAACGGCAGCGAGATGATGATTGGCGGCAACATCATCATGCCCATCGACATCAGCACCGACGCGACCACCATGTCGATGATCAGGAAGGGCACGAAAAGCAAGAAGCCGATCTCGAATGCGCGCCGCAGTTCGCTGATCATGAAAGCGGGGATCAGAGCCTCCAGGCCGACTTCCTCGACGCTGGTGACGGGACCGGTGTTGGACATGTTGACGAACAGCTCCAGGTCGCGTTCGCGCACATGCTCAAGCATGAAACGGCGCACTGGTGCGATGGAGCGGTCGAAGGCTTCACCCTCGCTGATCTGGCCGTCGATGAGCGGCTGCAGCCCCTCGTCGTAGACTTCTTTCATGGTCGGCGCCATGACAAAGGCGGTGAGGAACAGGGCCAGGCTGATCAGGACCACGTTCGGCGGCGCGCCCATGGTGCCCAGTGCGGTGCGCAGGAACGACAGCACCACGACGATGCGGGTAAAGGACGTCATCATCACCAGGATCGACGGCGCCAGGCTGAGCACCGTGATCAGGGCGATGAGCTGGATGATCCGGCCCGTGGTGGAACCGCTGGGATCGCCGAAATCCAGGTTGAAGCTCTGGGCGGCTGCTTCCGGCGCGGCGAACAGGGCCGCCGCGGCAGCCAGCGCCACCAGGCCAAGGCGGGTCAGACGGCTCACGGCTGGGCCTCCGGTGCGGGCGCCTCTGCCATCGGGATGCCGGTCTCGACCACCACCTCGCCGGCGGGGCCGAGCAGCAGCAGATGTTCCGTGTCGTCCCGGCGTACCAGCAACAGCCGGCGCTTCGGGTCCAGTGCGGCGCTTTCCACCACCCGCAGGCGGCGGTTCCCCGGCCGCCCGACCATCGGCGTGCCGAGGCCGAACCGCTGCCCCACCTGGCCGAACAGCCAGATCAGCCCGATGACGAAGACGAGGGCCAGCCCAACGAGGCTGATCTGTTGGATATCCATGGCGCGGCGGGTCTACTTGCTGCCCTGAGGGCGGGTATAAGCGTTCAGCGCCTGGGAGCGCGCCGAGACGGCCTTGAGCTCCCGGCCTAGCTCCGCATGGGCTTCGCGGACCGCGGTCTCGAGCGTGTCCAGATCGTCCTTGAGCGCGACCAGCTTGGGGCGCAGCGCCTCGGCCTGCTCGCGCGGCAGTTCGGCCACCGCGGCGCAAAGCGCGCCGACGGTCTCGTCCAAGCCCTGCAAATCAACGGGTTCGCCGCTGTTCATGCCGGCGCGGGCGCGGCGGATGATGCCACCGATCTCGCCCAGCTTGCCGACAGGATCCTTGTCGCCGGTCATTGGGCGATCTCCCCGGATTCGGGCCACTGGTTGTTGGCGCGGTAAACGTAGGCCAGCACCTCGGCCACCGCGGCGAAGGCGTCGACGGGAATCTCGCTGTCGATGTCGATGGCGGCCAGCAGCTCTGCGAGGTCGGCGTCCTCACGCACCTTGACGCCGTTGGCGAAGGCGAGCGCGAGGATTTGTTCGGCGATCGAGCCGCGGCCGGAGGCTGCGACCCGCGGCGCGGCAGCGTCAGTGCCATCGTAGGACAGCGCAACCGCGACAGGGCGGCGAGACGGGCGTGTTTGCCCCTCGCGGCGTCCGTTCTGGCTGGTCTTGCGGTCGTCTTGGCTCATGGCTCTCGTCCGGCAGCGTTTCGGGCCACGTGTTGCGGCCGGATCAGAGAGTGGCGCGCCGGACTTAAAAAACCCTTAAAGAAAGGGCGTTGCGTTCAATCTTCGCCGGGCTTGCCGTCGCCATCGGCTGGCTTGCCGATGAGGACATCGGAAATCCGCGCACCGGCCTCCGCCGCGGCCCGGTTTTCCGCCTGGATCCGGTCGAAAATCTCGCGCCGCAGCACCGAGACATCAGGTGGGAAGTCGAAGCCCAGCTTCACCGTCTTGCCGCGGACCTCGACGACGGTGACCTCGATGTCCTCGTTGATCACCACCGAGTCGCCGACCTTGCGCGTCAGATAAAGCATACCTTGCCCTCTGTCCGGCCGGTCCGTGCGCCAGCCGCCGGTGCCGTACCGTTGCTTTATCTTACCGGAATATGGCGGCGCGCGCCGGGTGAAGTTGAAAACGCCGCACTGACGGGGTTTTACGCTTTGTTAACGGGCCATCGCGATACTCCGTCCCGTCGCGCAGTCTGGCCCAGGCCGGAACCGCGCTTAAGGATCTAGGGATACCGGTGCGATGGACCTCAGCAAACTTACGCTGTTCAACATGTCGCAGCAGCGCATGGACTACCTGAACCAGCGCCAGAAGGTGCTGGCCTTGAATATCGCCAATGCCGATTCACCCAACTATCGGCCGCGTGACCTGAAGGCGCAGAACTTCACCCAAATGGTCCGTGCCGCCGCGCCGCCGAGCATCGAGTTCAGCCAGACCAGCGAGACCCACATCCGTTCCGCTAAGGTCGACGCCACCGAGATGCGCGCGCGCAAGGACAAGGTCCATTACGAAACCGCGCCCGCCGGCAACGCCGTGGTGATCGAGGAGCAGATGCTGAAGGTCGGCGAGACGACCATGCAGCACAACACCGCGGCGCGGCTCTATCAGAAGTACCTGCAGATGTTCAGGACGGCGTTGGGCAGCGAAGGCGCCGCCTGACGTTCCCGCCTGCGGGCGGCAGCTAGAGGAGCAATCGACCGATGGATCTGGTCAAGGCAATGCGTATCTCCGCGTCTGGCATGAAAGTGCAAGGCACCCGGTTGCGCGTCATTTCCGAGAACCTCGCCAACCGCGACTCGCTGGCCCTCGGGCCCGACGGCGAGCCCTACCGGCGCAAGGTGATCACCTTCAGGAACGAGTTCGACCGCGCGCTCGGCGTGAATCTGGTCGAGGTCCACAAGATCGACGATCAGGCCGGCGAATTCGCCCGGGTCTATGACCCGCAGCATCCCGCGGCCGACCCCGACGGCTACGTCCAGTCTCCGAACGTGAACTCGTTTATCGAGCTGATGGACATGCGTGAGGCCCAGCGTTCCTACAACGCCAACCTCAACGTCATCGAAACCTCGCGCGGCATGCTTCAACGCACCCTCGACATTCTGCGCTGACCGCGTCGGAAACGCCGACGGTTAAGCCTTTCTTCACCGCAAGCGGCCATCATCCCCCGACGCGGACCGAGGAGAACCCAGCACCATGACGACAATCTTCAGCCAGGCCATCGACGCCTACCGCTCTGCTGCCGCAGGTCACGGTAAGCCGGTTCAGTCGGCCCCGACCAACGACCCGGAGAAGGCGTTCTCCAGCATGGTCACCGACGCAGTGAAGGGCGCCATCGAGGTCGGCAAGACCGGCGAGCAGCGCACCATGCAAGGGCTCGCCGGCGAAGCGGAACTGAACGATGTCATCACGGCGGTAGCCAACGCTGAAGTGACCTTGCGGACGGCGGTGACCCTGCGCGACAGGGTGATCGGCGCCTACAAGGAAGTGCTGCGGATGCCGATCTGACGGCGCGGCGCGCAGGGACGGGGGGAAGCGCGGACAATGGATGAAAGGCAGGTAATCGATGTCGGCCGCGACGCGGTCGAGGTGGTCATCAAGATGGGCGGCCCAATCATGCTGGCCGGCCTGGTGACCGGCCTGGTGATCTCGCTATTCCAGTCGCTGACCCAAATCAACGAAATGACCCTGACCTTCGTACCGAAGATCCTGGTGATCTTCGTCGCGGTGCTGCTGATGCTGCCCTACATGGTGAACACCCTGTCGGACTTTACCCGCGGGTTGTTCGACAAGATCATCTCGCTCGGCTAGGGCCGCGCGGTGGAACAGTTCCTTCCCGGCTTCCTGTTCCCATACCTGCTGGTCTTTGCCCGGCTAGGCGCGGCGATGACCATCATGCCGCCGATTGGCGAGCAAACGATCTCGCAGCGGGTGCGCCTCCTGCTCGCCCTGGCGATGACCGTGGTGGTCAAGCCCGTCGTAGACGACACCCTGCCGCCGATCCCCGACGGCCCGGCCGCGCTGCTGCTGCTGCTGGCGGGCGAGATCTTCATCGGCGTCTATTTCGGCACGCTGGCGCGCATCATTGTGCTGGCCCTGGTGGTCGCGGGTACCATCGCTGCCTTCATGTCGAGCCTGGCCAACGCCATGGTCAATGACCCGGTCTCCGGCCAGCAGAGCGCGGCCATGGCCAGCCTGATGCTGCTGACCGGTCTGACACTGCTGTTCGCCACCGAGCTGCACCACCTGCTGATCCGCGGCCTGGTCGACAGTTATTCGCTGTTCATTCCCGGTGAGCTGCCCCCCATTGGCGATTTCACAGAGGTCATCACCCGGCTGGTCGCCAGCAGTTTCCTGATCGGCTTCCAGTTGGCGGCACCCTTCGTGGTGATCTCCATCGTGATGTTCGTCTCCATGGGCTTCATCGCGCGGATGATCCCGACCATCCAGGTCTTCTTTATCGTTCTGCCGCTGCAGATCCTCGCCTCGCTCGCGATCCTCGGGATCACTCTGTCAGGGCTGATGCTGTTCTTCCTGACCAAGTTCGAAGGCGAGATGTCCCAATATCTGATTCCGGTCTGAGGGCCCGATGGCCGAAGAAGAAAAAGACCAATCAGAAAAGACAGAAGAGCCGACAGAGAAGAAGCTCGAGGATGCGCGCGAGCGCGGCGAAGTCGTGCAATCTCAGGAGATTCGCAGCGCTGCGATGTTCGCCGCCGCGACCGTGCTGCTGGTCACCATCTTCCCCGCGACGATGAGCGCGGTTTCAAGCCATCTGACCATCTTTCTTTCCAAGCCCCACGCCCTGCCCGCGGGGGATGGCGGGCTCGGCATCGTGCTCTACGGCGCGGTTACGGCCGTGGCTGCGGAAATGGCGATCCCGATCCTCGTGATGGTGCTGATCGTGCTGGCGTCGATCCTGTGCCAGGTCGGCTTCATCTGGTCGCCCAAGGTGCTTGAGCCGAACCTCAACAAGATCAACCCCATCAAGGGGGTCAAGAAAGTCATCTCCATGAAGAACTTCGTGGAGTTCATCAAGAGCATGATCAAGTTCGGCTCCATCCTGATCGTGCTCTACGTGGTGGTTGCGCCCGAGGTGCCTCGCCTGGTGATGATGGGCGGCCTGGAGGTGCCCCAGATCCTCGAGCGCGTCTTCTACATGGTGCGCAAGCTGTTCATGGCGATGGTCGTGCTGGTCACCATCATTGCCATCCTCGACTACCTCTATCAGCGCTATGAGTTCATGAAGAAGAACCGCATGGCGAAGACCGAGGTAAAGGACGAGCACAAGCAGACCCAGGGCGACCCGCATGTCCGGGCCAAGATCCGCCAGATCCGCACCGAGCGCGGCCGCCAGCGCATGATCCAGGCCGTGCCCGAGGCCGATGTGGTGATCACCAACCCGACCCATTTCGCGGTTGCGCTGAAATACGACATGGACAGCATGGCGGCACCGGAACTGGTGGCGAAGGGCGTCGACCTGATCGCGTTCAATATCCGCTCGATCGCCGAGGAGCACGATGTGCCGGTCGTCGAGAATCCGCCGCTGGCGCGCGCGCTCTACGCCGGCGTCGAGGTCGGCCAAGCGGTGCCGGAAGAGCACTACAAGGCGGTCGCCGAGATCATTGGCTATATCTATCGCGTGAAAGGTAAGATGGCGTCCTGATCCGGATTCGCCCGACCGAGCCACGCCCATGACATCCGACGCGGCCCTGCCGATCGACGCCACTGGCCTGATCGCCCATGCGCCGATCCCAATGGCGCTGCTCGACCTTGATGGCTGTGTGTCCGTGGCCAACGCCGCCTTCCGCGGCCTGTGTGGCGGCACCGAGGGCGACGAGCTGGCCAACCTGCTGTCGCCCCAGGACCGGGGGGAACTGGTCGGTCAGATGTCCAAGCTGGTGATGGGCACCGGCCGCGCCGCCCATCTCGACGTACATCTGGCCGGGGCCGAGGGCACCGCCATGGCGGTGGCGTTGAGCCGGGTCGACGGCACGGATGGCGACTGCGTGGCAGTCCTGGCTCATCTGCTCGATACCTCCGAGCAGAAGAGCCTCGAGCGGCAGTTCGCCCAATCCCAGAAGATGCAGGCACTGGGCCAGCTCGCTGGTGGCATTGCCCACGACTTCAACAACCTTCTCACAGCCACCAACGGCTTTACCGAGCTGCTGCTGGCACGCCATGGACCGGGCGACGGCTCCCACGACGATTTGGTGCAGATCAAGCAGAATGGCGAGCGCGCCTCCAGCCTGGTGCGCCAGCTGCTCGCTTTCTCACGCCAGCAAACCCTGCAGCCGCGCGTGGTACAGCTCAACGGGCTGCTCGGCGACTTGTCCGCGATGCTGCGCCGGGTGATCGGCGAAACTGTGACCCTCGACCTCGACCTCGACGGTGATGCCCGGCCGGTGCGGGTCGACCCGGCGGAGTTCGACCGCATCATCGTCAACCTCGCAGTCAACGCCCGCGACGCCATGCCAGGTGGTGGGCGGCTCGCCATCGCCACCGGCGCAGCACAGGTCTTCGAGGCGCCTCCACCAGGCGAGGAAGGGCTCTCGCCCGGCGACTATGTCACCGTAGAGGTGGCGGACGAGGGCACGGGCATCGCGCCAGAGCATCTCGATCGCATATTCGACCCGTTCTTCACCACCAAGGAGGCGGGCAAGGGCATTGGCCTCGGCCTGTCCTCGGTCTATGGCATCGTGCGCCAGACCGGCGGACACATCACCGTGGACAGCACACCGGGGCAGGGTACCCGCTTTTGCATTTACCTGCCGGCGCTTGACCCGGACACGTTGGACACCGAGGAGCCCGCGCCGGCTGTGGAAGCTGCGCCCGCGCCCGCGCCCGCGCCGGCGCCTGAACCGGAGGCGGACAGCGCCGCGCTGGTGCTACTGGTGGAGGACGAGGACGCGGTGCGCATGCTGGGCGAGAAAGCGCTTGGCGGGGCCGGCTTCGAGGTGATCAGCGCGCCCGACGGGGAGGCTGCGCTCGACCTGCTCGACCGCGTGGGCCGGCCGCTCGACGTGCTGGTCAGCGATGTGGTGATGCCCGGGATCGACGGGCCGACTCTGGTGCGCATGGTGCGCGAGCGCGACCCCAATGTACGCGTGGTGCTGATCTCCGGCTATGCGGACTCGGCGCTGGGCAACCAGTTCGAGTTGGGCGAGCAGATCCGCTTCCTGCCCAAGCCGTTTGCCGTCGCAGACCTGCTCGCCACGGTCCGCGAGGCCGCCGACGAGGCCCGCGCCCAAGGGTGAGAACATCACCCGGAACAGCCTCGAATAAACCCGGAACACGTTCATTTTTCTTCATATAATACAGATAGTTAACGATAACGCTTGCGTGTGAGAACAAAGTGCGTACATTGGCGTGGTTTGCAACGTCTGGACCCCTGTGGAATAAGGAGGGCGCGTGATGACTGCGGCATCGTTGAGAGTGGTGGAAAACGACGGCATGGATAAGAACAAGGCGCTCGACGCGGCGGTCAGCCAGATCGAACGGTCCTTCGGCAAGGGCTCAATCATGCGGCTCGGCCAGGAACAGGCGGTCGAGACCGAGGTCATTTCCACCGGCTCCCTGGGGCTCGATATTGCACTTGGCATCGGCGGCCTGCCGCGCGGCCGGGTGGTGGAAATCTACGGCCCCGAAAGCTCGGGCAAGACCACGCTGGCCCTGCATGCGGTAGCCGAGGCCCAGAAGCTCGGCGGTAACTGCGCCTTCATCGACGCGGAACACGCGCTCGACCCGGTCTACGCCCGCAAGCTCGGCGTGGAACTGGACGACCTGCTGATCTCCCAGCCCGATGCGGGTGAGCAGGCGCTGGAGATCGCCGACACCCTGGTGCGCTCCGGCGCCGTCGACCTGCTGGTGGTCGACAGCGTCGCCGCCCTGGTGCCGCGCGCCGAGCTGGAAGGCGAGATGGGCGATTCCCTGCCCGGCCTGCAGGCGCGGCTGATGAGCCAGGCGCTGCGCAAGCTCACCGCCTCGGTGGCGCGCTCCAACACGACCATCGTCTTCATCAACCAGCTGCGCATGAAGATTGGTGTGATGTTCGGCAATCCGGAGACCACCACCGGCGGCAACGCGCTGAAGTTCTATTCCTCGGTGCGCCTCGACATCCGCCGCATCGGCCAGATCAAGGACCGCGACGAGGTGGTCGGCAACCAGACCCGCGTCAAGGTGGTGAAGAACAAGCTGGCCCCGCCGTTCCGCACCGTCGAGTTCGACATCATGTATGGCGAGGGTGTCTCCAAGACCGGCGAACTGCTCGACCTCGGCGTCAAGGCCGGGGTGGTGGAGAAGTCCGGCTCCTGGTTCTCCTGCAAGGACCAGCGCATCGGCCAGGGCCGCGAGAACGCCAAGCAGTTCCTGCGCGACAACCCGGACATGGCCGAGGCCATCGAGCAGGCGGTCCGCGCCGACGCCGGCCTGGTCGCCGAGGCGATGATGGCCGAAGAGGCGCCCGCCGATGAGGCGGATGCCGAGGCCGAGGGCCCCGACAGCACCGTCTAGGGCGCCCGCCGCCGTCCCGCCGCCGCTGGACAGGCTCCGGCGGCAGCGCTAAAAGCACCGCTTTCCGCCGTACCGCACCCGGATCCGTGATCCGGGTGCGGTCGGCCGCGTTTCCCAGCGGTGATGGCCCGACCACACGCACCAGGTGGCGGCCACAAGATGACGGCCACGAAATGACCACCACCAGCGACATTCGCGCCGCCTTCCTCGGCTACTTCGCCCGCAACGGCCACGAGGAGGTGGATTCCAGCCCGCTCGTGCCGCGCAACGACCCGACGCTGATGTTCACCAACGCGGGCATGGTGCAGTTCAAGAACGTCTTCACCGGCGTCGAGAAGCGCGACTATGTGCGCGCCGCGACCTCGCAGAAGTGCGTGCGCGCGGGCGGCAAGCACAACGACCTGGAAAATGTCGGCTACACGGCGCGCCACCACACCTTCTTCGAGATGCTGGGGAACTTCTCCTTCGGCGACTATTTCAAGGACCAGGCCATCGAGTACGCCTGGAACCTGGTGACCGGCGAGTACGGCCTCGACAAGGACCGGCTTTGTGTCACCGTCTATGCGGAGGATGACGAAGCCTTCAGCCTGTGGCGGAAGATCGCCGGGCTGCCCGAGGACCGCATCATCCGTATCGCCACCTCGGACAATTTCTGGGCCATGGGCGATACCGGCCCCTGCGGCCCCTGTTCGGAAATCTTCTTCGACCATGGTGACCACATCCCCGGCGGGCCGCCGGGCTCGCCGGATGAGGACGGCGACCGATGGGTCGAGATCTGGAACCTGGTGTTCATGCAGTTCGAGCAGGTGACTCCGGATGAGCGGGTCGACCTGCCTAGGCCTTCTATCGACACCGGCATGGGGCTAGAGCGCATCGCCGCCGTGCTTCAGGGCACCCACGACAACTATGACATCGACCTCATGCGCGCGCTGATCGAGGCGTCCGCCGAGGCGACAAACAGTGATCCCGACGGCCCCGGCGCGGTGTCACATCGGGTGATCGCGGATCACCTCCGCGCCGCCTGCTTCCTAATGGCCGACGGCGTGCTGCCGTCGAACGAAGGCCGCGGTTATGTGTTGCGCCGAATCATGCGCCGCGCCATGCGCCATGTCAGCATGCTGGGCGCCGAGGACACGGTGCTGTGGCGCCTGGTGCCCGCGCTGCAGCGCCAGATGGGGGACGCCTTCCCTGAACTGGGCCAGGCAGGCCCGATGATCACCGAGACCTTGAAGCTCGAGGAATCCCGCTTCCGCCAGATGCTCGACCGGGGCCTTGGGCTGCTGGAGGAGGAGAAGGCGAAGCTGGCCGACGGCGCGCCGCTGCCTGGCGATGTCGCTTTCAAGCTCTATGACACCTACGGGTTCCCCCTCGACCTGACCCAGGACGCCCTGCGCGCGGAGGGCCGCACGGTCGATACCGCCGGCTTCGACGCGGCCATGGAGGAGCAGCGCGCCAAGGCTCGCGCCGCCTGGGCCGGATCCGGCGACGCGGCGACCGAGCGGGTCTGGTTTGAGCTGCGCGAACAGGCTGGCGCCACCGAATTCCTCGGCTACGAAACGACCGTGGCGGAGGCGGAAATCCGCGCCCTCGTCGTGGACGGGGCCGCCACCGACAGTGCCGCGGCCGGCGCGGACGTCTCCGTCGTGCTGAACCAAACGCCGTTCTACGCCGAATCCGGCGGCCAAGTTGGCGACCAGGGCATCATCTTCTCCGCCGACGGGCTGGAGATCGCCGTTAGCGACACCCAGAAGCGGGTTGGCGATCTGTTCGTCCATGCGGGCACCGTGAAGCGGGGAACCGCCAAGGTCGGCGATGCCGTCGAACTGCGGGTCGATGGTGGCCGCCGGGACGCAATCCGCGCGCATCATTCCGCCACCCACCTGCTGCATGAGGCGCTGCGACGGACCCTCGGTACCCATGTCGCCCAGAAGGGCTCGCTGGTGGCGCCTGACCGGCTGCGCTTCGACATCTCCCATCCCAGCCAGATCGCGGAAGGCGAACTCGAGGCAGTCGAGACCGAGGTCAACGCACGGATCCGCATGAACGAGCCGGTCACCACCCGGCTGATGTCCCAAGACGAGGCCATCGAAGAAGGCGCCATGGCGCTGTTCGGCGAGAAATACGGCGACGAGGTACGGGTTGTCGCCATGGGCGCCGATGAAGCGGCGACCGAGCGCGCCGGCAACTATTCCATCGAGCTGTGCGGCGGCACCCATGTGCGGCGCACCGGCGATATCGGCCTGTTCAAGATCCAATCCGAGGGCGCGGTCTCCAGCGGGGTGCGCCGGATCGAGGCGTTGACCGGCGCCGCTGCACTCGATGCCATCGAGGCCGACGCGGCGGCGCTACGCGAGGCGTCCGAGCTACTGAAGGTGACGCCGCGGGACTTGCCCGGGCGAATCACCGCGCTGCTGGATGAGCGCCGCAAGCTGGAGCGTGAGCTGGCCGATACCCGCCGGAAACTCGCCACCGGTGGTACAGCGACTGAAGACGCTCCCGCCGAGGTTGGGGGCGTGAAATTTGCCGCCAGGCGGGTCGATGGCGTGCCGGCCCGCGACCTCAAGGGCCTGGCCGATGAACTCAAGCAGGGCCTGGGCAGCGGTGTCGTTGCCTTGCTTTCCGTGGACCAGGGCAAAGCCTCCTTGGTCGTGGCGGTGACCGAGGACCTGACCGATCGAATTGACGCGGTCGATCTGGTGCGGGTTGGGTCCGCCGCGTTGGGCGGCAAGGGCGGCGGCGGGCGCCCGGATATGGCCCAGGCGGGTGGCCCCGGGGACAGCCCCGATACCGCCCTGCCAGCCATCGAGGCACGGCTCGGCGAACTGGCCGGCTAACGGCCCGCGTGCAGCATCTGGACCGTGCCAGAGCGGTATTCCCGCCGGTAGAGCACCAGCAGCACCAGCGCGGTGCTGGCCATGAACGCTAACGGGTGGACCAGCCAGCTCAGCAGCCCGAGTCCGAAATAGTAGGCGCGCAGCCCGCTGTTGAAATGCCGGGTGGCGCGGCAGACGAGATCGGCCGCCTCCGCGGCGCCAGGGACTGGTTCCTCGCCGCATTCGGCCGCCGGCGGGATCGCCCCGACCGCCACATGGGTGAAGTTGTAGAGCCGGATCGACCAGGAAAACTTGAAGAAGGCATAGACGAACAGGGTCATCAGCGCGATGACCTTTGCCTCCAGCGCCGGCCGGCCCATCGGTGCGGCGAAGTCTACATCCGACAGCATCGCCACCGCCTTGTCCGCCGCGCCCAACACGGCAACCAGGCCTGCCAGCACAAAAATCGTTGTGGTGGCGTAGAACTGCACGCTGCGTTGCAGGTTGCGCAGGATGTTGACGTCGACCATGCGGTTGTCGCGGCGCACGCACTGGGCGATCCAGGCACGGCGCATTTTGTCCATCTCCGCCACCACCGAGTACTTGCCCAACGGGCTGTAATCGACCACAGCGGCGTAACCCGCCCAGCACAGGACGAACCAGAGGGCGGCAGCGGCATCGAGCGGCGTGAATGTCATGGCATAAGCTTGGCACGGCCCGCGGCGGTGCGCACGAAAAAGGGCCCGGCGCGCTGGCGCCGGACCCTGAATCGTATCTCCAAGACGCGTGCTGTCAGGAGAGCGCGGCCTTCAGGTTTTCGTCGATCTTGTCCATGAACTGCTGGGTGTTGAGCCACTTCTGCTCCGGCCCGACCAGCAGCGCCAGGTCCTTGGTCATGGAGCCCGACTCCACGGTGTCGGTGCAGACCTGCTCCAGGGTCTCGGCGAACTTGATCACCTCGGGCGTGCCGTCAAACTCACCACGGAACTTGAGGCCCCGGGTCCAGGCGTAGATCGAGGCGATCGGGTTGGTCGAGGTCTCGTTACCCTTCTGCCACTCGCGGAAATGGCGGGTGACGGTGCCGTGAGCCGCCTCGGCCTCGACGGTCTGCCCATCCGGGGTCAGCAGCACCGAGGTCATCAGGCCGAGCGAGCCATAGCCCTGGGCCACCTGGTCGGACTGGGTGTCGCCGTCATAGTTCTTGCACGCCCAGACGAAGCCGCCGTTCCACTTCAGCGCCGCGGCGACCATGTCGTCGATCAGGCGGTGCTCATAAGTCAGGCCGGCCGACTTGAACTTGTCGGCGAACTCTTCGTCGAAGACCTTCTGGAACAGGTCCTTGAAGCGGCCGTCATAGACCTTGAGGATCGTGTTCTTGGTCGACAGGTAGACCGGGTAGTTGCGCTGTAGGCCGAAGTTGAAGCAGGCCCGCGCGAATCCGATGATCGACTCATCGAGATTGTGCATGCCCATGGCCACACCCGGGCCCTTGAACTCATGCACGGTCTTCTCGAAGCCGTCGCCGCCGCCTTCCGGCTCGTAGCGGATGGTCAGCTTGCCCGGCCCCGGCACAATGAAGTCCTCGGCCTTGTAAATGTCGCCGTAGGCATGACGGCCGATGACGATCGGTTGGGTCCACTGGGGGATCAGCCTCGGCACGTTCTTGCAGACAATGGACTCGCGGAAAATGGTACCGCCGAGGATGTTGCGGATAGTGCCGTTGGGCGACTTGTACATGCGCTTCAGCCCGAATTCCTCGACCCGCGCCTCATCCGGCGTGATGCCGGCGCACTTCACGCCGACCCGGTGCTCCGCAATGGCGTGGGCCGCCTCTACCGTCACCTGATCGTCGGTTGCGTCGCGGCTTTCAATGCCGAGGTCGTAGTACTTCAGGTCGACGTCGAGATAGGGAAGGATCAGCTTCTCCTTGATCATTGCCCAGATGACGCGGGTCATCTCGTCGCCGTCCAGTTCGACGATCGGGTTTTGGACCTTGATCTTCTCCATGCCTGCAATCTCCAGAAAAGGGGCGCCTGCCCCGCGGCCTGGCCGGGCGGCGAGGGCACGAACGACGATCGGCGCTGACGAGGGTGTAGTTGCCTCAGGAAAACCGGCGCGAAAATACCATTGCCCGGTCCTAACGCAAGGCCAGCGGAGGGGTTTGTAATGCCGGTGTCAGAAAAGATCAGAGCGACCCGGCGTGCGCGCCCGCCCGGCGGCAGCCACCGTTGGCAGCACCGATGCTGCATCGTCTACCACGCGATAGAGATCGCGGGTCGCGGGGCGGGCGAAACCGGCCGCGATCACCCCGTCGAGAAGGTTCAATAACCCGGCCCAGTAGCCATCCGAATCCACCAGCACCACCGGCTTCTCATGCAGGCCCAGTTGCTTCCATGACAGCATCTCGATGGTTTCGTCGATGGTGCCGATGCCGCCGGGCAGCACGGCCACGGCATCGGACATGTCGAACATGCGCTGCTTGCGTTCGTGCATGGTGGTCACCTCGATCAGCTCGGTGATGCCGTCATGGGCGACTTCCCACTCCACCAGATGACCTGGGATGATGCCGGTCACCTTGCCCCCGCCGGCGAGGCAGGCGTCCGCTATGATGCCCATCAGGCCGTTGCGTCCGGCGCCATAGACCAGCCGCACCCCGGCCTCGGCGAGGATCGCGCCCATGGCGCGGGCCTGGGCCGCGTGGGCGGGGTCGCTCCCCTCGGAGGAGCCGCAAAAAACGCACAGCGCGTTGATCGGCGGGGCCATGGATTTGGTTTCACAGAAGGTGGTGGCCGTTGGGCCCTGCCTAGCATGGGCTGCCCCGCCCTGTCCTCACGGATTCGTGAGCGGCAAAGTTGTCGTTTGCCGGATGCGCCGTAGCCGTGCAACATCACAAACAGAGCTGCACCCGAAACGGGTGTTCATAAGACGGGGAAGTGACACATGAATCGGATTGTATTGAGTGCCGCGGCGGCAATGGTCGCGGTTGGCCTGGCCGGTGCACCGGCGTTCGCCCAGGATGCCCAGCAGGTCTTTGAGACCCGCAACAAGGCTATGAAGTCGGTTGCCGGCGGTATGCGCACGGTCGCGAACTTCGTGAAGAAAGGCGAAGGCACGGTGGCGGATGTGGTCGCGGCTGCGGCGACGATCAACCAGGTCGCCAAGGACACGCCGGGCCTGTTTCCGGAAGGCCCGCAAGCGCCGATGACCCGCGCCAAGGCGGAAATTTGGTCGGATTGGGACAAGTTTGTCGCCGCTGCCCAGGACATGGAGAACCGAAGCGCCCTGCTGTTGGCCGCCGCCAGGGCGGGGGATGACACCCAGATCCGCAACGCCTTCGGCCCGCTGGGGCAAACCTGCGGCAGCTGTCACAAGCCGTTCCGCGGTCCGAAGAAGTAGCCATGCGCGCAGCGACGGCGGCGGCCGGCGCCCTGCTTTGGTGCGCCGCCGCCGCGTCCGCGTGGGCCCAGGGTGCGGACCCTGTGGATCGCGGCGCCTACATCTTCGCCGCCGCCGGCTGCGCCAGCTGCCATACGGACCGGGCGGGTGGTGGCGCACCGCTGGCCGGGGGGCGGGCTCTCAAGACTCCTTTCGGCGTCTTCTACGCGCCGAACATCACCCCGCATCCCGAACATGGCATCGGTCGCTGGAGCGAGGCCGACATGGTGCGCGCCCTGCATGAGGGTCAGGCGCCGGACGGCAGCCACTATTTCCCGTCCTTCCCCTATGCCTCCTATACCGGCCTGCGCGATGCGGATATCCGCGACATGTGGGCCTACATGCAGACAGTACCCGCGGCAGCCACCCCGAACCGGCCGCATGAGCTGTCCCCGCCGTTCAGCTGGCGCTTCCTCGTCGGCGGCTGGAAGCTGCTGTTCTTCAAGCCTGAGCGATTCGCTGAAGACCCGGCTCAGTCCGAGGCGTGGTCCCGCGGTGCCTACCTGGTGCGTGCGGTGACCCATTGCGGCGAGTGCCACACGCCGCGCAATGCGTTGGGCGGGTCCAGGACCGAATGGTACTTGGCGGGCAGCCCCGATGGTGCCGACAACGAGGCCGTGCCAAACATCACCCCGCATGAAAGCGGCATCGCCGAATGGAGCGCCGATGACATCGCCACCTATCTCGACTTTGGTATGGATCCGGGCGGCGACTTTGCCGGCGGCGCCATGGGCGAAGTAATCGAGCACGCAACGGCCAAGCTTACCGATGAAGACCGGGCGGCGATCGCTGAGTACCTGATCAGCATCCCGGCAAAGGAAAGCCAGGCGCGCAAGTAGCCAGATCCCCCATGCGCGCGACGTTGGCAGGGAGGCGGCGCTGCACTAGGTTACCGCCCCGCGCCACCGCAACCACGGTCCGATGCCTGATATCCCGCTGCCGCCGATTACCCTAAGCGCCGCTGCCGCGTTCGCTGTTTCGGCCCTATCCGCCTTGCTGATCCGCCTGATTGGTGGCCCGGGCCGCGGCGGCCAGCTGGCTGGCGCCGCCATCGGGCTCGGCGTGCTCGCCTTCCTGCTCCTGGAACTTGGCCTGCCGGAGATCTCGCCGCGCCACCTCGTGCATCGGCTGCCCTACACCGTGGGGGTGGCGCTGCTTGTCGGCCTGCTGCTCGACGCGGCAGGTGTGGCGCGCGGGGCCCGGGCGCTGGTCGTGGCCGGTGCCGCAGCGGTGGCGGTGTGGTGGCTGCTGGGCGCGCCGTTCGGCGGGGTCGCGCCGCTGGACTTCCTCATCGACGCCGCGCCCCTGCTCGCCGCCTGGCTGATCGTGATGTGGCGCCTGGGGCGGCCCGCTGCCGACGAGCGGTTCCCGGCGGTCGCACTGATGATGGCCGCCCTGGGCCTCGCCGGCCTCGGCTGGCTCGACGGCGGTCCGTTCGACCGGGTGGCGGCGCTGGCGGTTGCACTGGCGGCCGCCGGGTTCTTGGTCTGGGGCTGGCCGGGGCCACGCTTCGCCTTCGGCAACGCCGCCGTGCTGGCGGGCGGGGGATCGCTGCTGTCTCTCGCCACGGTGCAGTGGCTGTCGCGCGGTGACACTGGTTTCGCGCTGGCCTTGCTGGCTCTTGGCCTGGTGTTCTTTGCCGACGGGATGGCTGCACGGCTGGGACGCCCCCGAGGCATGCTGGGGCAGATCGCGGCACCCCTGCAGCTTGCCGGGCTTTGCGTGTTTCCCATCGCGCTGGCCGTGGTGGTGGGCTATCTCGCCGCGCGCGCCGGGTAGCACCGCGCGCCGCGCAGGGCGTTTGTTGCGTCCGCGTGGAGCGCGGTTTAGGATTCATTCCTTATTGCACGGCGGGTCTGGATTACCGTGAACCGCGCGATCTTGATGATTCTGGCCGGCGCGGCGCTGATCGGCGCCGCGATCGCCCTAAGTGTCGGCGTCTTCACCGACGGCGACTCCGGAGACACGCCGCCAGCCACCATCGCTGCGGGCCCGGAACCCGCTCCCGCTCCACCGCCCGCAGCCGCCCCCGCACCATCAGCGCCCGCCCCGAGCGCGGCCGCGCCGGCGAAACCGCAGCCAGACGTACCCGAACCGGCAGCCACAGCGCCCAGCTTCGATGTCGTCCGCGTCAATCCGCAGGGCGACACGGTCATTGCCGGGCGCGCTGCACCCGGCGCCGAGGTCACCATCAAGGACGGCGATACCGTGATCGGTACGGCCACTGCCGACCGCCGTGGCGAATGGGTCTACGTGCCCGACAAGCCGCTTGATCCTGGCAGCCGCCAGCTTGAACTCAGCGCCAGGGCGTCCGACGGGACCGTGTCCGTCGGCGAGCGTTCCGTCGTTCTGGTCATCCCGGAGCGGGAAAAGGACGTCGCCGGGCGGCCCGCCGACGAGCCGTCGTCGCCGCTGGCCTTGAGCGTACCCCGCGCGGGCAGCGGTCCCTCGCAGGTGCTGCAGGCGCCGTCGGCGGTGGGTCCGGGCGGGATCGCGCCACGGCCCGGTAGCGCGTCCGCGCCCCCTGTGGCTGCGCCGGGGCAGTCGGCATCGCGCGCGCTCAGCCTGGATGTGGTGGATTATGACGAGCGCGGTCAGCTCATCCTCAGCGGACGCGGACCCGCCGGCGCGCGGGTGCTGAGCTATCTCGACGGTCAGTTGCTGGGGCGCGCCGACGCCGGTGACGACGAGCGCTGGACGTTGCAGCCGGAAAAACCCGTGGCGCCGGGGCTCTACACCCTGCGGGTGGACCAGGTTCGTGACGACGGTTCGGTCGTTGCGCGGCTGCAGTTTCCGTTTTCCCGCGCTGCGCCGGTGGCGGGCCTAAAGCCCGAGCAGTTCGTGGTGGTGCAGCCGGGCAACAGCCTGTGGCGTATCTCCCGGCGCACCTATGGCCGCGGCCTCGCTTACACCGTGATCTATGAGGCCAATGACGACCAGATCCGCGATCCCGACCTGATCTATCCGGGGCAGGTCTTCGTGCTGCCGCCCGCCGGTGCGGCGCAAACGGGCGGTTGAGCAGCAGGCGCGGGCGCGCTAGGAAACCGGCATGATGAAGGTAATTGAGACGATATTGGTGCCGGTCCACCGGGCCGGATGGCCGTTCCTGGCGGTTTTCGCCGCGGTGACGCTGCTGATGTTCGCGCTGTTCGAACCGCTGGGCTGGATCGGCGCGCTGCTGACCGCATGGTGCGCTTATTTCTTCCGCGACCCTGAGCGCTTCACCCCGGTGCGTGAGGGCCTGGTGATTGCGCCCGCCGACGGCGTGGTGCAGGAAATCCGTGCCGTCCCGCCGCCCGCGGAGCTCGACATGGGCGATGCGCCGCTGACCCGCGTCGCCATCTTCATGAACGTTTTCGACGTACATGTGAACCGCGCCCCGGTGGGCGGCACCGTCAAGCGGATTGCTTATCGCCCGGGCAAGTTCTTCAACGCTGATATGGACAAGGCCAGCGAACATAACGAGCGGCTTGGCCTGGTCATCGCCCTGCCCGACGGCCGCGGAATCCCGGTGGTGCAGATCGCTGGCCTGGTGGCGCGCCGTATCATCTGTGACATGTCGGAGGGCGACGATATCCTTACCGGCGAGCGTTTCGGCATGATCCGCTTTGGCAGCCGGGTCGACGTCTATCTGCCCGAGGGCGTTGCGCCACTGGTCGCTGCCGGCCAGCGCGCAGTCGCGGGTGAAACCGTGATCGCCGACCTGAGCTCCGGGGAGGCACAAAGACTGGGCGAGGCGCGGCCATGATGCGCTCCCGGTTCCGGTCGAACCGCCCGCCGCGCCTCCGTGGCCTGTCCTTCAACCGGATGGTGCCCAATATCCTGACTCTGCTGGCGTTGTGTGCAGGGCTCACCGCGATGCGCTTCGGCTGGGAGGGCCGCTGGGAGATCGCGGTCTACGCCATCGTGTTGGCCGGCATTCTCGATGGGCTCGACGGCCGTATCGCGCGGTTGCTGAAGAGCACCAGCCGTTTCGGCGCGGAGCTCGACTCCCTGTCGGACTTCATCAGTTTCGGTGTTGCGCCCGCGATGCTGCTGTTCGCCTGGACCCTGCAGGATGCCAGCCGGCTTGGCTGGATACCCTGCCTGATGTTCAGTGTCTGCTGTGCCCTGCGCCTGGCGCGTTTCAACACTGAAATCGACGAGCCCAGGAGCCCCGGCTGGTCCTACAACTTCTTCACCGGCGCGCCGGCGCCGGCAGGCGCGGGGCTGGTACTCCTGCCGATGATGCTCAGCTTCACAACCGGGAACGAGCAGATCTTCCGCCAGCCCTATGTGGTGATGGCGGTGCTGCTGCTGGTCTCGTTCCTGATGGTGAGCCGGTTGCCGACCTACTCCCTGAAGAACTTCAAGGTGCCGACGGCACTGGTGATGCCGTTGCTGCTGGGTGTGGCGGCTGCCGCGGCGCTGCTGGTGACCTCGCCCTGGGCCTTGCTGAGCGCGGTGGGGCTGATCTATCTCATCTCGTTGCCCTTCTCGTTCCGCTCCTACCGCCGGCTGCAACGTCAGGCCGAGGCCCACCGGGCCGATGACACGGATGACAGCGACGGCGACAACGGACCGATCGCCTTTCCCGGTGGCCAGCGCGACGCCGGCTAGGCACGCCGACTCAATCCAGGTCTATTCCGCTGGCTGGGGCGCCGTGCGCCGCCGCCGCGGCTTGCGCTTCGCCGCGGGCTTCGGTGCCGGCTTCGGCTTTTCAGGTTCCGGCTCAGGCGCCGGGGGCCAGCGCCGCGCCTTCCAGATGCGGAAATTCTCCCGAACCATCAGCGCCGAGGGCGTGAACACCAGGGTCAGCAGGGTGGCGAAGCTGAGGCCGAAAACGATGGCGGTCGAAAGCTGAACCCACCATTGGGTCGACGGCGCGCCGATGCTGATCTCGCGCGTGACGAAGTCGATATTGGTCTGCAGCACCATCGGCATCAGGCCGAGCACCGTGGTGATCGTCGTCAGCAGCACCGGTCTGAGACGCTGTGCCCCAGTGCGCAAGATCGCATCAACCGGCGATGTGGCGGTTGCGCGTAATCGGTCGAAGGTATCGATCAGCACGATGTTGTTGTTGACGACAATGCCGGCCAACGCGATCACGCCAATCCCTGACATGACGATGCCGAAGGGCTGGCCGACCGCCAGCAGCCCCATCATCACCCCGATGGTCGACATCACCACCGCGGTAAGGATCAGGAAGGCGCTATAGAAGCTGTTGAACTGGGTGACCAGGATGATGCCCATGATGAACAGGGCGATGCCGAAGGCGCGCATCAGGAATGCCTCGGCCTCCTTTTGCTCTTCGTCCTCGCCCTTGAACGCCACGCGGATGCGCGGATCGATGCCCGAGTCGGGCAGCCAGGCGCGGATCGCGCGCACCTTGTCGTCCGGCAGCAGGCCTTCGGCCACATCCGCCTTCACCCGCATCACCGGGCGCGCGTCCACCCTGTGCAGGATCCCGGTCTTGGGCTGCGGCGCGCGTTCGACGAAATTGCCAACCGGTATCTGACCCTCGGCCGTGCCGATGCGCACGGTGTCCAGGCGCGAGACCGAGCGGAACTCCTCGGGGAAGCGGGCGCGGATGTCGATCTCCTCGCGAGAGTCATTGGGCCGGTACTCGCCGAGTTTCAGCCCGCGGGTCACTAACTGCACGGTCGATCCGACCAGCGAGACGTCGACCCCGAATTTCGCTGCCTGGGCACGGTCCACGGTCATTTCCCACTCGATGCCGGGTACCGGGCGGTCGTCCTCGATGTTCACGAAGCCCCCGATCTGGTCGAGCCCGGCGCGCACGATGGCGACCGCCTCGGGCAGCAGGTCCGGATCGATGCTGGAAAGCTCGATTTGCACATCCTTGCCCACCGGCGGCCCAGCTTCTTCCTCACGGAACTCCACGAACACGCCGGCAAGATCACCCATGCGGGCCTCGATCCGCTGCTGGATCTCCCGGAATGGTGGGCGGTCCTTCCAGTCGGCAAGTTCGAGCTGGATCGAGCCGATGACATCTTCGGCCTTCTCCTGCTCGCGCGATGCGCCGCCGGTGCGCGAGTAGACGGTATCGATGCCCGGCACGCCGAGGATGCGGTCCTCGACTTCCTTGACCAGCGCGTCACTCTCCCAGATGGACAGGTTGCCGCGGGCGTGGATATCAACCACCGCCAGTTCCGGCTCCACATTCGGGAAGAACTCCACCCCGCGCCCGTAGGTGGCGTAGGTCCACTGCACGCCTACCAGCAGTGCTACGGCGACGCCGATGACCTTAAGCGGGTGTTGCAGCGCGCCACGAAGGAACCGCACATAGGCACCCGTGAACCCCACGAGGTCGGCCAGGTTGCCGTCGTCGCCTGCGGCCAGCGACTGGCGACCACCATTGGGGTCGCCCGGCCGTCCGAAATGCGCGCCCAGCGTCGGGATGAAGATCAGCGCCATGAACAGCGATGCGCTCAGCGTCGCGATGAGGGTGATCGGCAGGAATTTCATGAACTCGCCGACGATGCCCGGCCAGAACAGCAGCGGCAGGAACGCAGCGAGCGTCGTCATGGTCGAGGCGATGATCGGCGCCGCCATGCGCGAAGACGCCATACCGTAGGCGCGCATCGGCGGTTCGCCTTCCGACATCTTGCGGTCGGCGTATTCGGTCACCACGATCGCGCCATCGACCAGCATGCCGACCGACAGGATCAGCGAGAACAGCACCACGATGTTGACGGTCAGCCCCAGCGTGCTGAGCACCAGGATGCCGGTGAGGAAGGAACCCGGCACCGCAACGCCAACCAGCAGCCCCGAGCGCAGCCCCAGCGCAGCAACGATGACGATCATCACCAGCAGCACTGCGCTGATCACGTTGTTCTGCAGGTCGGTGAGCATGACCCGGATGTTGTCGGACTTATCCTGGGAATAGCTGACCTTGACCGCGTCGGGCCAGGTGGCGCGCATCTCCTCGGTGACGCCACGGACCCGCTCGATGGTCTCGATGATGTTGGCGCCGGTGCGCTTGGAGACCTCCAACGCGATAGCGAAGCGTCCGTTGACGCGGGCGAAGCCCTCCGGGTCCTCGAAAGTGCGGCGCACTTCGGCGATGTCGCGCAGGGTCACCGCCGCGTCACCCTCCACCTTGACCGGCATGTTGAGGATATCGTTCAGGGATTCGAACAGCCCCGGCACCTTGACCGAGAAGCGCCCGCGGCCGGTATCCAGCGCACCGGCGGCGACCAGCTGGTTGTTGCGGCCGATATTGTTCAGCACATCCTGGGTGTCGATGCCGTAGGACTCGAGCACCACGGGGTCGATGACGATTTCCACTACCTCGTCGCGGTCACCGGCGATGTCCGCCTTGAGCACGGTGGGAATGCCCTCGATCTCGTCCTGGAGGTCGCGGGCGAGGCGCAGCAGGACCCGCTCGGACACATCGCCCGACAGGATCACAACCAGAACCGGGAACAGGCTGAGGTTGACCTCGTTGACCGACGGGTCGTCGGTTTCTTCCGGTAGATCGATCTTGGCGACATCGACCTTCTCGCGCACGTCAGCCAGTGCGACATCCGGGTCGAACCCGGCTTCGAATTCCAGGGTGACGTTGGCGCCGCCTTCGTAGGCGGTTGCGCGCATCTCCTTCACCCCTTCGACCGAGCGCAGTTCGGTCTCCATCGGGCGGACCAGCAGCCGGTCGGCGTCCTGCGGCGAGATGCCTTCATGGTGCAGGGCGACGTAAATGATCGGAATGTTGACGTCCGGATCTGACTCCTTGGGGATCTCGTTGTACGCGAAGGCACCGGCGACCAGCACCAGCACGAGCACCGACAGCACGGTGCGCGAGCGGTTGAGGATCGCGGTGACGAAGCCGCTCATCGCGCCGGCTCCTCCGCGATGTTGGGGCCGCCATTGCCGCCGCCCGGTGCGCCGGCGAAGATTGGCTCCACCTGTTCGCCGACCGCGACATATTCATGCCCGACGGTGATCAGCACGATCTCCGGGTCGAGGCCGGTGACCCACAGGCCGCCGGTGTCCTGGGCGACAATGCGTACGGGCGCGAAGCGCACCCGGTTCTCGGCATCCAACAGCTTGACGCCGATAAGCCCGGCGTCATCGAGGCCGATGGCAGCGGGGGAAATCCGGTGCGCGTCGATCCGGTCCAGCGGCAGTACCAGGGAAGCGGTGAGCCCCTCGACGATGCTGTAGTCGGCATTGTCGATTTCCAGTTCGACGCGGAAGGTGCGGGTGGCTTCCCGCGACATCGGTGCGACATAGCGCACGATGCCCTCGACCTCGCGGCCGTCGATCAGCCTGGCGCGCGCCACTGTGCCGGTGGCCACCTGGCCGACCTGCTGCTCCGACAGGTCGCCGACGACGAGGATCGGGTCGAGATCGACCAGCGTGCCCACCGGATCGCCAACCTGGACGAAGTCGCCGACCTCGGCGGGGCGATCCGCGAGGGTGGCGGCAAACGGGGCGACGATGCGGGTATGGCCGATATCGATCTGGATGCGCTCAAGCGCGGCGCGCGCGGCCTCCAGCTCGGCGCGTGTCTCCGCCACCGCGGTCTCCGCGCGAAAGTTCTTGGCCCGCAGTTCGGTGCCGGCTTCAAACTCGATCTCGAACTGCTCGACCCTGGCCTGGGCCTCCTTCAGCCGTGCCTCCCGGTCCTCGGTGTCGATGCGCACGATGAGCCGGCCCCGCGCCACCCGGGTGCCTTCCTCGGCGCCGATCTCGACTATCCGGCCCTCGGTCTGCGCCCGCAGCTCCACATGCCGCGAGGATTCCGTGCGGCCCTGCACCAGGGCGCGGGTGGTGTGGGGTTCGGCGGCAGAGCGGCGCGCCCGTACCCGGGCAAGCGCGCGTTCCGGTTGGGCCGATGCCGCCTCGGCCGCCGGCGCCGTTGCGTCGGCAGCGTCCTCGGACGGAGCCAGCTGCCCCGAGCCGATCCAGACAAGGGCGGCTACAGCAAGGCCGCCGGCGATGAGATAGGAAGTTCGCATATCAGTCGTTCGCCGCCATTTCAGGGATCGCCTCGCGGCTGCGCAGGCCGGCCAGCAGGCGATCCCGGTTTTGTTCGATATACGCCAGCTTGGCGCGGTAGATCGCGAGGCCGAGGCCGTGGATGAACGTCTGGCCGGGGGCCGTATCCTCGCCAATGTCCCAGGCACCCATCTTGTCGATCATCCGGCGGTGCCAGGCGAGATAGTCGTCGAGGCGCTGCTCGATATGGTCCGACGGGGTGAGATGGGCGAAGAACAGCATGAAGGCCATATCCGAACGCACCCGGTCCTGCGCTGGTTCGCCGAACAGGGCATCGCTCAGCGCGGCGCGGCCGGAAGCGGTCAGACGGTAGGTCTTCTTGTCCGGCCGGCCCTCTTGCTCATGCGCCTCGCCGTCGATCAGGCCCTCGCTTTCAAGCCGGGTCAGCGCCGGATAGATCGAGCCGAAGCTCACCGCATGGAACATACCGATCGGGCCGGTCTCGAACTGCTTCTTGATTTCATACCCGCTGGCCGCCCCGAAGCTCAGGACCGCCAGGCAAAGGGTGCGGACCTCCATGTCGGGTCCCCGCGTTGCTGCCAAACCTGATCCCTCGGTATATGCCGGTTCGATATATTTCAAGCTGAAATATGTGACAATCGGCGCCAACCGCCGTTGCCGCCGCGCATCCCTTTGGATTCATTGAATGTTGGCGGCTGCCGGTGATAATCTTTCGGCTGTCTGGTCGACGCCCCCGGTACAAGGGGGCGCGGCAGAGGTTGAGGGATACATGACGCTTCGGGTGTTCAGCCTGGCGCCGCTTCTGGCTGCCTGGGTGCTGGCAGCGCTGGCCTTCGCCGTGCCGCTCGCGCCGCAGCCGGCCCACGCCCAGTGCGCCGCCAGTTCCGGCACGGTGAGCGATCCGGACGATGGTGCCACCGTCACCTGTTCGTCGGGTACCGAAACCACCACCATCGGCCAGGGAACCGACAACAACGTCACCGTCAACGTGACCGGCACCGGGTCGGTCAACGCCAACGGCTTCGGCATCGACCTCAATACCGGCGCCAACATCACGGTGGATTCAGGCCGGTCGGTGAACTCTGTATTCGCGCCGGGCTTCCGGCTGCGTGGGTCGGCGACGATCCAGATCGACGGCACCGGCTCGACCTCGGGCACCAACAACAATCCGGTGTTTCTGCTCGACGGCAACAGCAGCACGCTGACCGTCGGCTCCGGCGGCACGGTGACATCGACCAGCACCGCCGATGTGGCGACCGGCGGCATCGTGACCATCGGCAGTGGCGCAGCCGCGTCGAACAACGTGGTCAACAGCGGCACCATCCAGGCTGGATCCAGCCAGGCCAATACGGTGGCGATCAGCGAGATCGGCGCGGCCACCGGCACGCTCACGACGGTGACCAACAATTCCGGCGGTCAGATCATCTCCGGGTCGAGCGCCATCGCCGTAGAATTCGGCGGCTCCGCAAACACGCTGACCAACAGCGGCACCATCCGCCAGTCGGATTCATCCACGAACGAGACCGTGGTCGATTTTGGTGCAGGCGATGACACCCTGGTGCTGCAGTCCGGCTCGGCGATCACCGGTATCGTCGATGGCGGGGCCGGGACCGGCGATGTGTTCCGCCTGGCCGGCACCAGCAACAGCTCCTTCGACGTTTCCACCATCGGGGCGAGCAACCAGTACCGGAACTTCGAGACCTACCAGAAGCAGGGCACCTCCTCCTGGACCCTGACCGGCACCGATTCCAACACGCTCAACTGGACCCTGTCGGCGGGCACCCTGCAGGTCGATACCTCAAGCCTGACCGGCAACGTGACCAACAGCGGCACCGTTGCCTTCTCGCAAAGCAGCAGCGGCACCTATTCCGGCGTGGTTTCAGGCGCGGGCGCGCTGTCGAAGGCGGGGACCGGCACCGTCACCCTCGGCGCGGCCCAGACCTACACGGGCACCACCTCGGTCACCGCCGGCACCCTGCAGCTCAACGCCGCCAACCAGCTGTCGGACTCGACCGCGGTGACGGTGTCGTCCGGGGCGACCCTGGACCTCAACGGCAACAGCGACACGGTGGCCAGCCTCGCGGGCGCGGGTAACGTCACCCTGGGATCGGGCACGCTCACCGCCGGCGGCAGCGGCAATACCACCTTCAGCGGCGCGATCTCCGGCACCGGCGGCCTCACCAAGCAGGGCAGCGGCACCATGGTGCTGTCCGGCACGAACAGCTATAGCGGTGCCACCTCGGTCAGCGCCGGCACGCTGCAACTGGGTGCCGCGAACGCCCTGTCCGACAGCACCGCGGTGACGGTCTCATCGGGGGCGACGCTCGACCTCAACGGCAACAGCGACACCATCGGCAGCCTCGCCGGTGCGGGCAGCGTGGGTCTGGGGGCAGGGACGCTCACCGCGGGCGACAGCAGCAACACCACCTTCAGCGGCGGCGTGTCGGGTACCGGCGGCCTCACCAAGCAGGGCTCGGGCACCCTGACCCTGTCTGGCAGCAGCAGCTACACCGGTACGACCACGGTCAGTGCCGGCACCCTGCAGCTCGGTGCCTCGAATGCGCTGTCGGACAGCTCGGCGGTGAGCGTGTCGTCGGGCGCGACCTTCGACCTCAACGGCAACAGCGATACGGTCGCCAGCCTCGCGGGCGCGGGCAACGTCTCTCTCGGGTCCGGCACGCTGACCGCGGGCGGCAGTGGCAACACGACCTTCAGCGGCGTGCTCTCGGGCTCGGGCGGGTTGACCAAGCAGGGCTCGGGCACGCTGACGCTTTCGGGTAGCAACACCCATACCGGTGCGACCACGGTGAGCGCGGGCACCCTGCAGCTCGGCGCGGCGAACGCCCTGTCGGACAGCACCGCGGTGACTGTCTCGTCCGGCGCGACCCTGGACCTGAACGGCAACAGCGATACGGTGGCCAGCCTCGCGGGCGCGGGCAATGTCAGCCTCGGGTCGGGCACGCTCACCGCCGGCGGCAGTGGCAACACCACCTTCAGCGGCGCGGTTTCGGGCACCGGCGGGTTGACCAAGCAGGGCTCGGGCACGCTGACGCTTTCGGGTAGCAACACCCACACCGGTGCGACCACGGTCAGCGCCGGCACCCTGCAGCTCGGCGCGGCAAATGCGCTGTCGGACAGCACCGCGGTGACTGTCTCGTCTGGCGCGACCCTGGACCTGGGCGGCAATAGCGACACCGTTGGCAGCCTCGCGGGTGCGGGCAATGTCACCCTCGGCTCGGGCACGCTAGCCGCCGGCGGCAGCGGCGACACCACCTTCAGCGGTGTGGTTTCCGGCAGCGGCGGCTTCACCAAGCAGGGTACGGGCACGTTGACGCTGTCGGGCAGCAACAGCTTTACCGGCAGTACCACCGTCAGCGCCGGGTCGCTGGCGGTGACCGGCAGTCTCGCGGGCGCCGTGTCCATCGGCTCCTCGGGCACCCTGTCGGGCACGGGCACGGTCGGCGCGCTGACCAGCGGCGGCACGCTGGCACCCGGCGCGTCGATCGGCACACTCAACGTCAGCGGCGCGCTGGTGCTCAACAGCGGCAGTACGCTGGATGTGGAGATCGATGCCAACGGCAACGCCGACAAGATCGTCGCCACCGGCGCGGTGACGCTGGGTGGCCGCCTGCGGGTGCTGCCCGAGACCGGCAGCTACGTGAAAGACACCAGCTACACCATCATCGAGGGCGCGTCGGTCAGCGGCAGCTTCGACAGCGGCCCGTCGGTGGTGAACAGCGGCCGGCTGGCGGGACTGGCCGTGTCGGTCACCGTGGGGTCGGCCGACGTCAAGCTGACCCTCACCGAGGCCGCCTTCGCCTCGGTCGCCGGCGGCGGCAGCGGCGGGGCCAGTACCGCCAGCTATCTCGACAGCGTGCGCAGCGGCGCCAGCGGCGACCTGTCGAGCGTGATCGACACCCTGGCGGCGCTCGAGACCGGGGCGACGCTGGACAGCGCGCTGACACAGATTAGCCCCCTTGACCTGCAGACCGTGCCCCAGACCCAGCAAGACTACGCGGTGGAGCTGGCGGGGACCATCGGCGCGCGGCTGCAAGGGGTGCGCGCCACCATCGGCCGTGCCGCTGGCGGACCGGCCGGCGGCTCCGGCGGCAGCGGCACCATCGTGCCGGCCTCCTTCGCCCCCGCCGCTACGGACCCGGTGCCGGGCCGCGCCCCGCGCCGCGACCCGGCCGCACAGGCCGATCCCTGGCAGGGGATGCTGGCGATGAGCGCAGGCACCGAGGGCGGACTGCCGCTCGCCGAGGCCGGCGGGCCGGAACGCGGCGTCTGGCTGCGCACCTTCGGCCAGATCGGCGACCATCAGGCGGGCACCGACCAGACCGGCTTCGATTACACCCTCGGGGGCTTCGCGGGTGGCCTCGACCGGCAGTGGGGTGAGGATTGGGTGGCGGGCCTGGTGCTGGCGGGCGGGCGCACCGATGTGGAGCAGGACGACGAGCAGGGCGACAGCGAGATTTCCACCTGGTCCGGCGGCTTCTACGGCAGCTGGACCCCGCCCACCGGCGTCTTCGTCGATGCCTACGCGGTCTATGGCTACAGCCTCATCGACACCACGCGGCTGTTCACCTTCGGCGGGCTCGACCGCAAGGCTGACGGCGAGACCTTCAGCCATTCCGTCGATCTTGGCCTCGGTGGCGGGCTGCGGCTGGAACGCGCCGGGATGACGCTGGAGCCCCAGGCCGGGGCCGGGCTGCTTTGGGTGCGACAGAGCGCCTACACCGAGACCGGCGCCGCCGGTCTCAACCAGAGCTTCGCTGCCCAGACCACCCGCACCCTGCAAGGCCGCGCCGGGGCGACGGCGGAACGCGCCTACGACTGGCGCGGCGGAGTGCTGACCCCGCGCCTCGGCCTGTTCGTGGAGGTGGACAAGCCGCTCGACGACCGGGAGATCGTCGCGGGCTTCGTCGGGCAAGGCAGCTTCACAACCAAGGGCGACGACGGCACCGACGTCTCAGTTTCACCACGTCTGGGGGTCAGCTTCGCGCGGGCCGGCGGGGTCACCCTGTTTGCAGACTGGCAGGGCAGCTTCGCGGACGATTCCGCTGGCCACGCAATTGGACTCGGCCTGCGGCTGTCGTTCTAGGGCCGGACGAAACCGGCTAGACTGCCGCCAAAGCCGGGCACCCGGCAGACCTGTTGGAGGGAACCATGGAAATCCGGAAGCTGGATGCGCCCTTCGGGGCCGAGATCATCGGCGTCGACCTGTCCCAGCCGCTCGACGCGGAGACCAAGGCGGCCGTCAACAAGACCTTCGTCGACAACGTGGTGGTGGTGTTCCGCGACCAGACATTCGATACACCTGACGCCTTCATCGCCGCCGCCAGCCAGCTTGGCGAGCCGATGCCGCCCGTCACCGCGACATACCGGCTGGAGGGATACGAGGTCGTCGAGGAGCTGATCAGCAACGCCACCGACAAGCGCACCGGGGAGAAGACCCTGCTGATGCGCGGCGGTTCCTGGCACACCGACCATTCCAACCTGGAGCAGCCGCCCAAGGCGACGACGCTCTACGCGCTGGAACTGCCGTCTTCAGGCGGCAATACCGAGTTCACCAACATGTATCTGGCCTATGACGCGCTGCCCGACGCGGTGAAGGAGAAGATACGCGGCAAGCGCGCCTTCCAGGCCTATCTGTCGCGGCGCGCGCCGCGCAAGCTCTTGAAGCGCAGCGATGCGGAAAAGAAGGGCAGCGACGGTGCCTGGCAGCCGCTGGTGCGCGAGCATCCCGAGACCGGGCGCAAGGCGCTCTACCTCAACCCCATGCGCTGCGACGCGGTCGAGGGCTTGGACGAGGCGGAGGGGGATGCCCTGCTGGATTCCCTCTACGACCACTATGATCGGCCGGAGTTCCAATACAGCCACAAATGGACGCTGGGCGACATGCTGATCTGGGACAACCGCAGTGCGCTGCACCAGGCGACCAGCAACTTCGATCCTGGCGAGCGGCGCTACATGCACCGCATCATGCTGAAGGGCGACACCCCGATCCTGGCGGCCTGACGGACGGGTCATGCTGCGCCGCCTGCTGGCCCTGTTGCTCGGCCTGCTGCCGCTGCCGGCGGCCGCGCTCGACCCGGCGATGCTGGTGATCGCCCATCGGGGCGCTTCCGGCCTGGCGCCGGAGAACACGCTGGCCGCCGTCCGCGCTGCCATTGATACGGGCGCCGATGGCATCGAATTCGATGTGCAACTCTCCGCCGACGGCCATCCGGTGGTCTATCACGACCTGACCCTGAACCCGGACCTGACCCGGCTGGACGGGCAGTGGCTCGACAAACGGGGTCCGGCGATCCGCACCCTGACCCTCGCCGAGCTGCAGCGCTACGACGTCGGGCGGGTGCGGCCCGGCAGCAAGGCCGCGCAGCGCTATCCCGATCAGCAACCGGCGGACGGCGAACGTATCCCGACGCTCGCAGCCGTGCTCGCGTTGGTGAAGGAACGTGCCCAGGAGGGCTTCCAGCTCTGGATCGAGCTCAAGACCGATCCCACCAACGCCCACCTGTCGGCTGACCCTCATCAACTCGCCGACGCGGTGCGCGCGGTGCTTGAGGAAGCGGCCATGACCGCCCAGGCCACTGTGATCTCGTTCCACTGGGAACCGCTGCTGCGGCTGGCGCGCGCCGCGCCGCCGCTACGCCTCGGGTTCAATTCGATCCAGGCGCCCAGCTACAACACCATCGCGCCGGTTGGCGGGCAGCCGTCACCATGGACCGCACCGGTAAACATCGCCGACCACGGCGGCTCCGTGCCGCGCGCGGTGGCGGCCGCCGGGGCGGCGGCGTGGTCGGTGTTTCTCGAGGATCTGACGCCAGCGCACCGGGCAGAGGCGCGGGACCTCGGGCTTGCGGTGGCGGTGTGGACGGTGCGGCGCAAAGGGCAGATGCGCACGGTGGCCCGGCTTGCGCCTGATGCGGTGATCACCGACCGGCCGGACTGGTTTACCCGGCGGTAGGGATCAGGCGACCAGCGCCTCGATATCGACCTCGTCGATCTGGTCAGGGCGCAGATGCGCCTCGGCGTATTGCCGCCACACGCCGGTCTCCAGGAACAGGCGGAACAGCTCGCTGTCGATATGCTCGTCCTTCACCATGAAGGACATGATGCGCAGCGCCTCGCTGAGTGTCTTTGGCTTCTTGTAGGGACGGTCGTAGGCGGTTAGCGCCTCGAAAACGTCGGCGATCGCCATGATGCGCGCCGGCACCGACATCTGGTCGCGATGCAGACGCCGCGGATAACCGGTGCCGACCATGGTCTCATGGTGTGCGCCGGCATATTCCGGCACCCGCGCCAGATGCGGCGGCAGGGGGAGGTTCTCCAGCATCAGGATGGTCTGGATGATGTGCTCATTGATCTTGTAACGCTCTTCCGGCGTCAGCGTTCCGCGCGCGATCGACAGGTTATAAATCTCGCCGAAGTTGAAGGCGTGCTCGGGCACGTCGACGGCGAAGCCCTTGTCCGGGTCCTGCACCGGCGCAACGGAGCCGGGCCAGTCCATGATGTGTTCGGGCTTGTCGTCGAGCAGCCTTTCGGTGGCCGGCAGTGGCACGGCCGGGCTGTCGCCGAAGCGTTCCTGCTCGGCCTGGGAGATGCCGAGCCGGTCGTCGAAATGCCGCATCCAGGTCTTGGCGCCGATTTGCCTCAGCCGTGCGACGCGGTCCTCGGCCATGAACTCGCCGCCCAGGTTGCACTCGGCAACAAAGGCGAAGTCTTCGTCGAGTCGCGCGATCTCATCCTCATAGCGCTTCTGCAGTTCCGCCGGGTCACCCTGGCCATCCAGTTCCGCGCGTAGTCGGCGGATTTCGGCGTCGCGGCGCAGCACCTCGAAGCGGGTGCGCACCTCGTGGATGCGGTTGTAGAGGGTCTCAAGCTTGGTTGCTTTGTCGACGACATATTCAGGCGTCGTCACCTTGCCGCAGTCGTGCAGCCAGGCCGCGATGCGGAACTCGCGCCATTCGTCGTCGCTCTCCAACCGGAAGCTCGGGAAGTGGTCCTCGTCCTGGTGCGCCTCGCGCGCCAGCATCACGGCGATCTCCGGGACCCGCGCGCAATGGCCACCCGTGTAGGGCGACTTCGCGTCGATGGCGCCGGCGATCAGCTCGATGAAGGAGTCGAGCAGCGCCTTCTGCGCCTCCACCAGGCTTCGATTGTCGAGCGCCACGGCGGACTGGCCGGCCAGCGCCTCGATAAAGCCTTCGATCTCCGGCGAGAACGGCACCGGCTCGCCGGTCTCCGGGTCGATGGCGTTGAGCAGCTGCAGCGCGCCCAGCGGTTCGCCCGAGCGCGGCATCAGCGGCACGGTGAGGAAGGAAACCGACCGGTAGCCATTCATCTCGTCGAACCGGCGGGTGCCCGAGAAGTCGAAGGACTCCGATTCGTAGGCGTCCGGGATGTTCACCGTGCGCCGCTCGTTCACCGCGTGGCTTGCGACATTGCTGTGGTTCGGCGAGCCCGTATCCGGGTCGCGCAGCAGGACGGGCGGGAGGTCGATCTCTTTCCCAGTGGTGCCGCCAAGCGCGATGTCCAGGCTGGTGGTGCGCATGATCTCGAAATGCAGCTCGTCATCCTTGCGGATATAGAGCGTCCCGCCGTCGGCGCCGGACAGTTCCTTGGCGCCCAGCAGGATCATCTCCATCAGCCGGTCCTCGTCCTTCTCCGCGGACAAGGCGATACCGAAATCGATCAGCCGTTTGAGGCGCACCTCGCTGGTCATCAGGTTGGCGCGGTAGTCGCCGATGGCGTCGGCGGAATGGCGGATCGCCTCTGAAAGGTCGCCCAATTCCGTGATCCGGGTGGGAATCCCGCCGACCCGCTCCAGGTCGAGATTGCGCAGCTTGTCCGCCTCGCCGGCGAGCCGGCGGATCGGCACGGACATGCGCCGGCTGATCAGCCAGACCAGCGGCGACAGCAGCAGCACCGTCGCGAGGGCGCTGTAGAGTGCGATCGCCCCCTTCTGCCGGTACGGCGAGACGATTTCCGCCGACGGCGCCATCAGGGCGAAATACTCCATCAGCGGCGCGGAGCCCGGTATCGGCGCAATCAGCCCGACGAATTCCTCGGCGGCGCCGTTGAAGGTCCGCAGCTCGGGCTTGCGGGGCAGGTCGGCCAGCAATTGCGGGCCGAGCTCGGGGTACAACTCCTCCAGCCGGCTCAGGGTCAGCCGGCCGCCGTCCGTGCCGCCGCGCACCAGCCTGGTGGTGTCGGCGAGGGCGGTCATGTTGCCCTCTTCGTTGAACATCAGCGCGAAGCTGCCCTCGCCGGCGCGCTGGTCGGCGAGGAACTCCGACAGGGTGGTCAGGGTCACATCAATGCCCAGCACCAGGCCGCTGCCGGCGACGCGCTTCGCAAAAGTAACCCCTGGCGCGGGGAAGGAGGCGTAGACATAGGGCGCGGTTTTGACCGTGCCGCCATCCGATATCGCGCTGCGGTACCAGGGCCGAGCACGCGGGTCGTAGTCGGTCGCCTCGGTGCGGCTGCCGACCACGCGCTGCGCGGCGTCGATGAAGGCATAGCGGCGCTGCCGGTTGGCCCCCTCGCCATCCACCACCATGACCGCGAAGGCCGTCTCATCCGGTACCCCGTCCATCGCCGAGAAGCCGCGCCAATGGTCGACGTTGAGGACCATGTAAAAGTCGCCGTTCGGGTGCCCGGCATAAATGCCATAGAGCGCCGGGTTGCCCGCGAGCATGCCGGTGAACAGGGGCAGGGCCGGGTGGCCATTGCCGGGCAGCGGCGGCTGGCGGACCTCGTCCAGCCGCTCAAGGATGGCCAGCAGGTCGCGCGGCCCGCGGTCGAAGCGCACCATCCGCTCGTTGGTCTTGTCGGCGATTTCCTCGAATTCCGCCCGCGCCGCATCGCGCGCCAGGTCGGTACCGAAGATCACAGCCTGCACGAACAAGACGGTGGCAAAGCACGCCGTCGTCGCGATCGCGACCACGAGGATCGCCGTCGTTATAGAGAACCGGCGCTGCACCGCTTCGCCTGCTCCTTTAGAGTTCCCAGCCGGCGCGAGTGTACGCGGATGGCGGGCCGAAGACCCGCGAATTCATCCGCCGCTGCCTCACGCCGCCTTCCTTACCCGGCAGAGCAGGGATTTCAAGTTGGTCTGTTCGGACAGCGGGTCGCGCTGGGTGGCATCGGTGAGGTAGTTCACCGGCTTCCACGGATGGAACGGCTGGCGCTCGCCCCAGCCGATGGGCATGAACACCGCGGTCTTGCGGATGCCAGGATAGATCCAGGCGCGGCCCTCGGCGGCGCCGTGCGCGGTTTCCACCAGCACCTGCTCGCCGTCCTTCACGCCGATGCGCGCGGCGGTCTCCGGGTGCATCTGTACATAAAGGTCGGGCCACATCTCCTGCGCCTGCCATGAATAGTGCATCCAGCTGTGGAAGTGCGGCGCCGGCGGGCGCCCGGTGACCAGCTCCATGTCGAAGCCCTGGGCGCGCAGGGCGGCTGCCGGGCGGGCCTCCTCCGGCTCCACGATGCGGGCGCGCGCGCCGATCCCGGAATGACGGCCAAAGGGGTTCGCGATTCCCTCCGCCCCCTCCGGGTCGATCATCTCCACATGCGCCATGTCGTTCAGGCTCTCGCGCTCGCTGTAGAACCGGGGCAGCGCTGACAGGCCGTAGGCGGCGAACTTCGCCTCCAGCGCCTCGGTCCAGAATTCCAGCTTGCCGCTGGGAGTCGGGAAACGGTGGCCTTCCGGCGCGCCGACCGCGGTGGTGCCTTCCAGGTAGAGCGTCTCCTGCTCGGGCGCGTCCTCGCTGGCGACGGGGAAGCGGACCCAGCGGCTCGGCGCCTCATGCAGGCGCTTCTGGGTGACACCGCGCATATGATCGTTGTCGATCATCGCCTCGTCCCAGAAGCGCGCGCTGTCCTTCCACTCTTCCTTCAGCACGTCATCGAAGCCGAAGCGCTTGCCCAGTTCGATCCAGATCCAGCCGTCGGGCTTCGCCTCGCCCGGTGGCGCCTTCATGCGGTCGATCCAGACGATGCGCCGGTCCTCGCACTGGCGGCCGATCTCGCCCTTCTCGATGCCGGTAGCCGACGGCAGCACATAGTCCGCCCAGGCGCTGGTCTCGTTGGGGAACAGGTCGATGTGGACCAGCAGGTCCAGCGCGGCGAGCGCGTCGCGGGTCTGCTGCTGGCCGGGCCAAAGCGCCATCGGGTTGTTGCAGGCGATCAGCGCCTTCATCGGGTAGGGACGGCCCTCGGCCATCGCCGGCAGCCAGGCGGTCGGCGCGGCGCGCAGCTTGGGCCGCCTGATCTCCGCGTGCCGGTCCGCCGGCGCATCGGCCTGGGCCGGCACCGCGGCGGACATGTTGAAATAGGCCCCGCCGCGCCGCCCCCAGTTGCCGGTGATCGCCGCCAGGTACATCAGCGAACGGTTGCACTGGGACGAATTGGTGTGCTGGTTCAGGCCGCGGCTGCCGAAGATGACGCAACCATCGGCCTTCGCGATCATCTCGGCCAGCTTGCGGATATCGTCGGCCGGCAGATCGGTCAGCGGCGCGGCCCAGTCCGGGGTATAGCCCTCGGCGGACAGGAAATCGCGCCACTGTTCCCAGCCCTCTACATAGGCTTCGCAGAAGGCCTGGTCGTGCAGATTGTTCGACAGGATGTGGTGGGCCATGGACAGCGCCAGGGCCATGTCGCCGCCGGGCCGGATCGGCAAGTGCCAGTCAGCCTTCGACGCGGTCACCGTCTGGCGTGGATCGACCACCACCAGCCCGGCGCCCCGGCGCAGCCGCCAGTCATTGATCATTCCGAAATGGACCGGCCGGGTCTCGGCCTGGTTGTCGCCGATATAGACATAAAGCTCGGCCGAGCCGAGATCGCCCTCGGTGTAGCTGTTGCCCGCGCCAGTGACGCCTTGCGTCACGTGGTAGGCGAGGTTCTTTCCGGCCGAGCAGTAGCTCTCGGTGGTCTCCACGTTGGGCGTGCCGAACATCTGCGAGAACATCCGGATATAGCCCTTGTTGGCGAGCGCGCCGGTGCGGGTGCCCGAAAAGATGCCGACCGACTCGGCGCCATATTCGTCGCGCACCGCGCCCATCTTCTCGGCGATCTCGTCGAGCGCCTGGTCCCAGGAGATCGGCTCGAACTTGTTCTCGCCGCGCGCGCCGACCCGCTTGAGCGGCTGGGTCAGCCGGTGTTCGGAATCGTAGAGCTGCAGCGTGAGCTGCGACTTCGGGCAGACACGGCCGCCGAACAGCGGGTCCTCGTCGTTGCCGGTGACCTTGACCAGCTTGTCGCCCTTGAAGTGGAACTTGGTGGGGCAGGCGTTGAAGCAGATGTTACAGCCGCCGGGCTCGACCCGGTCGGCCTTGCGGTCCTCGCGGGCGGTGCGGAACGGATAGCCGCCAACGCCTTCATCGAAGCGGCCTGCGTCGGTCACTTCCGGCGCCATGCGGCCCTCGCTGGTAAACGCGCCGAGCCGCCCGTCGCCGCCGATGCGGTCGAGGTAAATCAGCGCCGGGCCGAGCAGGAAGTTGTCCGTGTCCAGGGTCTCGCGCCCGTCGGCCTCCGCGGTTGCCAGCAGGCCGTCGCGTTCGCCGAAGTGGATCGCCTTGCCGGGGCAGACGCTGGCGCAGGCGGTGGTTGGCTCGCCCTCGGCGCGGCGATCGACGCACAGGTCGCACTTCACCGCATGGTGGCCCCAGGCGTCGTAGCCCATGGCGCCGTAAGGGCAGGCGGCGACGCATTCGCCGCAGCCGACGCAGGTGTCCTCGTTCACCCGCACGATGCCGGTCACCGGGTCCTTCTCGATCGCCTTGGGCTCGACCGGGCAGGCGCGCAGGCAGGCCGGGCGGTCGCAGTGCTGGCAGGCCAGGGTGAGGAAATCGAGCGCCGGGCGGTCGCCGCGGGCCTCCTCCGCCTCGCCCAGCCAGACCACCCGGTTGCGCCGCTCGCCAGGGCCGAGCCCGTGCTCGGTCTTGCAGGCGACCTCGCAGCTCTTGCAGCCGATGCACCGCTCCAGGTCGATCATCAGGGCGAGGCGGCTCATAACGGCAGGTCCCAGGCAAACAGGTGCCACCAGTAGATCTCGCGGCCATCGGCGGTATAGGCGGCAAAGAAGGTGACGACGATGACATGGATCAGCACCCCGCCGACGAAGCCCCAGGCGAGCAGCTGGTGCACCAGCCGCCAGCGGGCCTGGGCGCGCGAAAGGGGCGCCCGCGCGCCGACCAGGTCGCTCTCGCGCGCCATGGCGCGGCGGTAGGCGAGGGTCGAAAGCGGCGCGCGCAGCCAGTGGCGCACGCCGGGCGAGAAGGTGCCCTCCCGCGCATCCGGGTCGAGCGCCGGCAGCAGCGCCTCTTTCTCTTCGATCAGGGCGCGGAGCTGTGCTTTCACCGCCGGATCGGGAATGCCGAAGCCGGCGGGCTTGGTGCCGAAAGTGGCGGCCATGCGCTGTGCACCCTGAAGCCGCGCCCACACCCCCAGTACGACCAAAAACGCCAGCATCGCCAGCAGCGAGGACGGGATCTCGGTCAGTGTGCCGGTGGAATGGGTGACCACCAGGGCCATGCCGATACAGGCGAGCCAGACATGGTGCGTCACCCCCTGTTTGCCCGGACCGCCCATGCGCTTGCCGAAAGCCACGCCAAAAGCGCCCAGCAGCATCAGCGAGCCGATTATGGCGAGGGATTGCAGCAGCGGTCCGCCGGGCCGGCCAAGATCGGCGGGCAGCAGCGGCACCGTCAACAGCCCCAGCCCCCCGAGCACCACGCCCAGGGTCACCGCATGGATCAGCGTCTTGTTCGACAGATCGTCCGAGGGCGGCAGCGGTGGTGACATGCCCGCAGCCTAGTCGCGCGGCGCGAGTGGCGGCAACCATCGCCGTGGTCCGCGATCCGCAAGCTGCCCGGCTTTCCCGCCGCCAGCACGGAACGCGAGTCGACAAGGACGTGCCAGCGGCGGCGGCGCGCGGCATGCTAGGCGGGTTCATTGTCCAAGGCGTGACCAGAGGAGACCGGAATGGCCGGCCCGATCCGCTATGACCCCACCACCTTCAAGGCGCTGACCTGGTTCGACGCCACCGGCGCCTTCGCCGATGGCAGCGACAGCCCGCGCGACTATCTCGAACGCTGCCTCGCCGCGGTCGATGCGCGCGAGTCGGAGGTCAAGGCTTTCGCGGCGCTGAACCGCGACAGCGCCCGCGCCGCGGCAGACGAGAGCACCGCGCGCTGGAAGGACGGCACGCCGCGCTCACCCATCGATGGCATGCCGGTGGGCATCAAGGACCTGCTGGAAACCAGGGAAATGCCGACCCAGTACGGCTGTGACGCGATGGAGGGCAACTTCCCGAAGAACGACAACGCCGCTGTCTGGGCTCTGCGCCAGGCCGGTGCGGTGATCTTCGGCAAGATGGTAACGGCGGAACTTGGCGGCAGCCATCCGGGGCCGACGACCAACCCGTTCGACCCGGCGCGCACCCCCGGGGGGTCTTCGTCGGGTTCTGCGGCGGCGGTTGCGTCTGGCTTCATGCCGGCGGCCATCGGCACCCAGGTCGGCGGGTCGATCATCCGCCCGGCGGCCTATTGCGGCAACTTCGCGCTCAAGCCGAGCCAGGGCGGCATCCATCGCGGCGAGCGCCAGGCCACCTCCATGAGCACCCATGGCCCCCACGCCGGTTCCATTGAGGATATGTGGCAGGTCGCCATCGAGACGGCGCGCCGCTGCGGCGGCGATCCGGGCCGCACCGGCATCATGGGCCCGGTCACCACACCGACGGCCGCCAAGCCCGACCGGCTGATCCTGCTACAGACCGACGGCTGGGCGCAGACCGACAAGGACAGCCTCGCGGCGGTGGAGACCCTGCTGGCGCGGCTCGAGGAAGCGGGGGTCGAGATCATCCGGCGCACTGACCATCCGTGGGTCGAGAGCCTGGAGCAGGCCATTGTCGGCGCGGCCAGCCTCGCAAACACCATCACCGCCTGGGAGAACCGGTGGGCGTTGCGCAACCTGATCGACAACAAGGGTGAGGGGGTCAGCGAGCGGCTCAAGGGCCGCGTCGCCACGGTGGAGGCGATGACGCCGGACGACCATCGCCAGAACCTGCTGCGCCGCGAAGCTGTCCGCACCGCCTGGCGGACGCTGGCGCCGCTGGCGGATGCGATTATCACTCTCTCTTGTCCCGGGCCGGCGCCGCTGTGGCCCGGCGACAAGCCGGGCGAGCCGCTGGCGCCCCGGCCCACAGGGTCCGCGGTGTTCAACTGTCCGAGCTCGCTGGCTGGTATTCCGGCGGTAACGATACCGATGCTGGCGGTAAACGGCCTCCCGCTGGGCGTGCAGCTGATGGGCCAGGACGGCGAGGATGCGCGCATGACGGCGCTGGCCCGCTGGGTCCATCTCAATATCGCACCGGTGATTGTCGGCTAGATGCGCGGGGCGGTGTGGCTGGGGGACCTGGATTCGAACCAGGGCTGCTCGGGTCAGAGCCGAGAGTTCTACCGCTAAACTATCCCCCAAGCGGGCGCGGCTGAGGGGGAGGAGATAGCGCCTGGGGCCGGAAATTTCAATGGTCCTGCGGCAGACCCGGTTTCCGGTGCCGAACCGGGCACGCCGGGGACAAAGACCTTGCCCGGCTTTGGCCGCACCCGGCATCATCGTTGCAAATATGAGGGACAGGAGCGAACCGTGCGTGTGAAGACACGGATGCATCCGGCCCCGGCACAAAGGGAGGCCGTCCGGCCCGCCGCGTTCGCGGCGCTCGACCTCGGTACCAACAATTGTCGGCTGCTCGTTGCGCGGCCGTCGGAAGCAGGGTTCGAGGTCATCGATTCGTTCTCGCGGATCGTGCGGCTGGGCGAGGGGCTGGGCCGCCATGGACGGCTGTCGGAAGCCGCGATGACCCGCGCGATGGCTGCGCTGCGCATTTGCGCCGGCAAGATCGATCGCCATCAGGTGATCGGCGTGCGCGCGGTCGCCACCGAGGCTTGCCGCCGCGCCGAGAACGGGGCTGCCTTCGTGGCCCGCGTCGCGCGCGAGACCGGGATCCACATCGACATCATCAGCCCGCGCGAGGAAGCCAGCCTTGCGGTGGACGGCTGCGCCGCCCTGCTCGATGCCGGCATACCCCACGCGCTGATCGTCGATATCGGCGGCGGCAGCACCGAGGTGATGTGGCTTTCGGTGGAGCCGGGCAACGCACCGGCGATGCTCGATTGCCTGTCGATCCCTGCCGGGGTCAACACGCTGACCGACCGGCACGGCCCGGACCCGGCGCCAGAGACCTACTGCGCGGTAAAGCGCCGGGTCGCCGACGCGCTGGGCGAGCTCGATGCCCGCCACCGCATCGCCGACAAGGTGGCCGCGGGCGAGGTGCAGATGGTCGGCACCTCGGGCACGGTGACGACGCTGGCGGCCGCCCATCTGGAGCTGCCGCGCTACATGCGCAACCGCATCGACGGCACCCGGTTGAGCGTACCGGCGGCGCTGGCGGTGTGCCGCAAGTTTGAATCCATTGGCCACGCTGGCCGCCGCGCCCATCCCTGTATCGGCCCCGCGCGCAGCGCCTTCGTCATGGCGGGCTGCGCCATCTTCGAGGCGATCTGCGAAACGTGGCCGGTAAATTCGCTGACCGTGGCCGACCGGGGCCTGCGCGAAGGCATGCTGATGCGGCAGATGGGCATCCGCCGCCGCGGCGCGCGCCACGGCCCCCAGCGCGCCGCCGGCTAACACCCATGGCGCGCGGTGCGGGCAAGGACCGCGGGGTCAAGCAGCGGGTCAAGACCGCGCGCGGGCGCAAGGCGTCGTCGACCCGCTGGCTGCAACGTCAACTCAACGATCCCTATGTCGCCGAGGCAAAGGCTGCGGGCTACCGGTCGCGCGCCGCCTTCAAGCTGTCGGAACTGGATGACCGGTTCGGGCTGCTAAAGAAGGGGCAGCGGGTGCTCGACCTGGGGGCCGCGCCGGGCGGCTGGACCCAGGTGGCGGCTGAACGCACCGGCGGCGAGCCCCCGGTGGTCGCTGTCGATATCGCGGAGATGGAGCCGCTGGCGGGCGCCACGGTGCTGACCTGCGACATGACCGACCCGGACAACGATGCCGCCATTCGTGCTGCGCTGGGCGGACCGGCCGACCTGGTGCTGTCGGACATGTCGCCCGCGACCACCGGCCATGCCTCGACCGACCATATCCGCATCATTGGCCTGGTGGAGGCGGCCTACGACCTGGCCTGCGCCGTGCTCGCGCCTGGCGGCGGCTTCGTCGCCAAGGTGTTCCGCGGCGGCACCGAGCGTGAATTGCTGGATCAGGTGAAGCGGCGCTTCACCCATGTACGCCACGCCAAGCCCGACGCCAGCCGCAAGGAATCGCCCGAAATCTACCTCATCGCCACCGGGTTCCGGGGCGATACGGAAAGCTGAGTCTTTCGACGCCTTTCCGTATTGGCAACGCCGGGCGACTGTGTATGATGCGGCCCCGTCCGGCGGAGGCATGATGGACATTCAGGAAGCGCTCACTTTCGACGACGTCATTTTGATCCCGGCGGAGTCCGCCGTCCTGCCTGCCCAGACCGACACCCAGACGCGCCTCACCCGAAATATCCAGCTCAACGTTCCGGTCGTGTCCGCCGCCATGGACACCGTGACCGAAGGCCGCCTCGCCATTGCCATGGCGCAAAACGGCGGCATCGGCGTGATCCACAAGAACATGACCGTCGAGGAGCAGGCCACCGAAGTCCGCGCGGTGAAGAAGTTCGAATCCGGCATGGTGATCAACCCGGTCACCATCACCCCGGACCGGACCCTGGCCGACGCGCTGGCCCTGATGGCTGAGCACAGCATCTCCGGCATCCCGGTGGTGGAGACCGCGGGGGGCAAGCTCGCCGGCATTCTCACCAACCGCGATGTGCGCTTCGCCAGCGACCAGTCGATCCCGGTCAGCGAGCTGATGACCCGCGAGAACCTCGTCACCGTGCGCGACGGCGTCGACATGGACGAGGCCAAGCGGCTGCTGCATTCCCACCGCATCGAGAAGCTGCTGGTGGTTGATGACGCTTTCCGCTGCATCGGCCTGATTACGGTGAAGGATATCGAGAAGGCCGAGGCCTATCCTGATTCGGCCAAGGACGAGCACGGCCGCCTGCGTGTCGCAGCGGCGACCGGGGTCGGCCCTGACGGTTATGCCCGTGCCGAGGCGGTGCTGGACGCCGGGGTTGATGTCGTGGTGGTGGACACCGCGCATGGCCATTCCCGCGGCGTGCTGGAAGCGGTCGACCGCATCAAGCGGATCAGCAACTACACCCAGGTCATCGCCGGCAACATCGCCACTCCCGACGGCGCAGAAGCCCTGATCGACGCCGGGGCGGACGCGGTCAAGGTCGGCATCGGGCCGGGTTCGATCTGTACCACCCGGGTGGTCGCGGGCGTCGGCATGCCGCAGTTCAGCGCCGTGCTGGAGGTCGCCGAGCGCTGCCGCAAGCACGGTGTGCCGGTGATCGCCGACGGCGGCATCCGCGATTCCGGCGACATCGCCAAGGTGATCGCGGCAGGTGCGGACGCGGTGATGATCGGCTCGCTGTTCGCCGGCACCGAGGAAAGCCCCGGCGAGGTGTTCCTCTACCAGGGCCGTTCCTACAAAGCGTACCGGGGCATGGGCTCGGTGGGCGCGATGGCGCGGGGCTCCGCCGACCGCTACTTCCAGCAGGAGGTCAACGACACCCTGAAGCTGGTGCCCGAGGGGGTCGAGGGCCAGGTGCCCTACAAGGGCCCGCTGACCAGTGTCATCCACCAGCTTGTCGGTGGCCTGCGCGCCAGCATGGGCTATACCGGCAACCCGACGATCGCCGACATGCAGCGCAACTGCACGTTCCGCCGCCTCACCAACGCCGGCCTCCGCGAGGGCCATGTCCACGACATCCTCGTCACCCGCGAACCGCCGAACTACACCCTCAGCCGGGGCTGATCCCCGCCGCGGGGCGTCCCGGTGACGCCCGCAGCCCGCCTGCAAGCCGCCATCGAGCTGATCGATGCGCTGCGCCTGGAGGGATTCCAGCGGCCCGCCGACGCGCATCTCGCTGCCTGGAGCCGCACCCGGCGTTTCGCCGGCGCGGGCGATCGCCGCGCCATCGGCGACCGCCTGTTCGGCATGCTGCGCTACTGGGGCCGGCTGCACGCCGCACTGGACGCCATCGGCTGTGGCGCGCCAGATGGCCGGGCCCTGGCGCTGGCGCATCTCATGCTGGTGGATGGCCTTTCGCCGGCGGATGCCGCCGGCCTGTTCGCCGCCGGCGGCTATGGTCCCGATCCCCTGGGCGATGACGAGGCGCCCCTGACCGCGGGGCTGGATGCGGCGCGCGCCGGCTTCCCCGGCAGCCTGGCCGACTGGGCGCGGCGCGAGCATCCCCGCTGGATGGCGCCGCTGCTCGATGCCCGCTTCGGCGCGGATATCGATGCGGAGATGGCGGCGCTGGCCGAACCCGCGCCCCTCGACCTGCGCGCCAACAGCCTGAAGACTGACCGGGAGGGCGCGATCGCCGCGCTCGCCGCCGACGGCATCAAGGCCGCGCCCACCCCCCATGCGCGCGGCGGGCTCAGGGTGTCCGGCCGGGCGGGGCTTCGCGGCAGTGCTGCTTACCGGGACGGGCTGGTCGAGGTGCAGGACGAATCCTCCCAGGCCGCCGCCGCCCTGGTCGATGCCCGGCCCGGCATGGCGGTATGCGACTTTTGCGCCGGGGCGGGCGGCAAGACCCTGGCGCTGGCCGCCGATATGGGCGGGCAGGGGCGGCTGGTCGCCGCCGATACCGATGCCGGGCGCATGGCGCGCATGGCGCCGCGGCTGGAACGCGCCGGGGCGGATTTCGTCGAAACCGTGCAGCTCACCGACGCCGATGACGATCCCTGGTGCGCCGGGCAGGCAGGCGCCTTCGACCGGGTGCTGGTGGACGCGCCGTGCAGCGGCAGCGGCACCTGGCGGCGCGCGCCGGATGCGCGCTGGCGCTTCGACGGCGAGGCGGGGTCCGCCCTGCTGGCCGACATCACCGCCCAGCAGCGCACCATCCTGCGCCGGGCAGCAAGCCTCGTCGCGCCAGGCGGGCGGCTCATCTATGCCACCTGCGCCATCCTCGGTCCGGAGAACGAGGACGCGGTCACCGGCCTGCTCGACGCCAATCCGGCCTTCAGCATTCTGCCCGCCGCATCGATCTGGGCGGCGCGGGTTGACGGTGCGTGCCCGGCGTCCGATACCTTTGTAATGATGTCGCCGCACCGCTGCGGTACGGACGGCTTCTTCGTCGCAGTCCTGGAGCGCACCCGTGCCGCTTGATCCCGACATTCGAATTGACCGCGCCAAGGTCGGCGAATCGATGGGAATCGCCCGGGTGCATGTGGCGTCATGGCGCTCAGCCTATGCCGGCCTGCTGCCCAACGACTACCTCATCGGTATGTCGGTGAAGGCGCATATGGGCCACTGGGCGCTGGCGCTGCGCGACAAAGGTGACTTCGCCGTATTCACCGCCAAGGATGCCGCGGGCAACGTCATCGGCTTCGGCTCCTGCGACCGCAGCCGCCGCCGCGGCGCCAAGCTGTCCATGGACGGCGAGGTGCAGAGCCTCTATGTCGCCGACGACTGGCAGGGGCAGGGCGTGGGCCGCGCCCTGATGGCCGCCATGGCAGAGCATCTCCAGACCATCGGCTGCGGCTCGGTGATGGTCTGGGTGCTGCGCGAGAACCCCGCGCGCTGGTTCTACGAGGCGCTTGGCGGCATGGTCTCGGCGGAAGAGCCCATCGCCATCGCCGGGCAGTCCCTGCTGCAGGTCGCCTACGGTTGGCCCAGCATCGAAAGCCTGATCGACCGCACCGCCGCACGCCGCGGAGACGGATAGGAGACGCATGAGCGACCGCATCCTTATTGTCGACTTCGGTTCCCAGGTGACACAGCTGATCGCGCGCCGGGTGCGCGAGAGCAGCGTCTATTGCGAAATCCTGCCCTGCACCGCCGATCCGGCGCGCATCCGCGATTTTGGCGCCAAGGGCATCATCCTGTCCGGCGGCCCCGCCTCGGTGACCCTGGACGACACGCCGCGCGCGCCCGACGTGGTGTTCGAGCTCGGCCTGCCGGTGCTCGGCATCTGCTACGGCCAGCAGACCATGTGCGCGCAGCTCGGCGGCACGGTGGAGGCGTCCGACCACCGGGAGTTCGGCCGCGCCTATGTCGACGTGGTGGGTGATTGCGACCTGTTCCATGACGTCTGGCAGACGGGCGCGGTGGAGCAGGTGTGGATGAGCCACGGCGACCGGGTGACCGCGCTGCCCGAGGGCTTCCGCGTCGTCGGCCGCAACGATAGTGCCCCCTTCGCCGCCATCGCTGACGACCAGCGCCATTACTACGGCGTGCAGTTCCATCCCGAGGTGGTGCACACCCCCCACGGGGCGGCGCTGATCGGCAATTTCGTGCACCGCATCTGCGGCTGCGCCGGCGACTGGACCATGGCGGCCTTCCGCGGCGAGGCGGTGGCCCGCATCCGCGAGCAGGTAGGCAGCGACGGCCGGGTGATCTGCGGCCTGTCCGGCGGCGTCGATTCGGCGGTCGCGGCCATGCTGGTGCATGAGGCCATCGGCGACCGGCTGACCTGCATCTTCGTCGACCACGGCTTGCTGCGCCAGGGCGAGGCGGACGAGGTGGTCGACGTGTTCCGCGACCGCTTCAACGTGCCGCTGGTGCATGCCGAGGCGCAGCCCCTGTTCCTCGGCAAGCTCGACGGCGTCGCCGACCCGGAGACCAAGCGCAAGATCATCGGCGCCACCTTCATCGAGGTGTTCGAGGCCGAGGCGGAGAAGCTGAAAGGCGCCGGCTTCCTCGCCCAGGGCACGCTGTATCCGGACGTCATCGAGTCCGTGTCGTTCACCGGCGGGCCCAGCGTCACCATTAAGTCGCACCATAATGTGGGTGGACTGCCCGAGCGCATGAACATGGCGCTGGTGGAACCGCTGCGCGAACTGTTCAAGGACGAGGTCCGCGCGCTCGGCCTGGAGCTCGGCCTGCCGCCCCATATCGTCGGGCGCCATCCGTTCCCGGGCCCCGGCCTCGCCATCCGAATTCCCGGCGCGATCACCGCGGAGAAGCTGGAAATCCTGCGCAAGGCCGATGCGATCTATCTCGAGGAAATCCGCAACGCCGGCCTCTATGACGCGATCTGGCAGGCCTTCTGCGTGCTGCTGCCGGTGCGCACGGTCGGCGTGATGGGTGACGAGCGGACCTACGACTACGCCTGCGCGATGCGCGCGGTGACCTCGACCGACGGCATGACGGCGGACTACTACCACTTCGACCACGACTTCCTCAGCCACACCGCCAACCGCATCATCAACGAGGTGCGCGGCATCAACCGGGTGGTCTACGACGTCACCTCCAAACCGCCGGGCACCATCGAGTGGGAGTAGGCCGGAGGCCCGGTCGGTGAAGGTTGGAGCGCCGGTCGGGGATTTCACGCCGCCGCCCCGGCCCGACGGGCTGCGGCTGGAAGGCCCTCGCGTCACGCTTGAGCCCCTCAACGCCGCACGGCATGGCGACGACCTGTTCGCGGCCAACGCCGAGGACACCGAGGGCGCGATCTGGACCTATATGGGCTACGGCCCGTTCGCCGACATCGGCGCCTATCGCGCCTGGATCGACAGTGTCGCGGACGCGCCCGATCCGGTGTTCCTCGCCATCGTCCGCAACCGCGACCGCAAGGCGCTCGGCGTCGCCAGCTATATGCGCATCCGGCCCGAGGAGGGGGTGATCGAGGTCGGCAACATCAACTATGCGCCGGCGCTGCAGCGCACCACCGAGGCCACCGAGGCCATGTACCTTATGATGAGGTGGGCCTTTGAGCAGGGCTACCGGCGCTATGAATGGAAGTGCCATTCGTTCAACGCGCGCTCGCGCCGGGCGGCGCAGCGGTTGGGCTTCTCTTACGAGGGCGTGTCGCGCCAGCTGACCATCACCAAGGGCTGCAACCGGGACACCGCCTGGTTCGCCATCATCGACTCCGAATGGCCTGCGCTCGAGGCCTGCTTCCAGCGCTTCCTGTCCGACGACAATTTCGACGAGGCCGGCGCGCCGCGTGAATCCCTGTCGGCGATGACCAGGCCGCTGCTCTACAAGCGCGACGATCTGGAACTCAGCTAGTCCAGCAAGAGGGCACGCCATGCGCGACGCACCGCCCGTCCTTCGTCTCACCCCCGCCGATCTGCCGCTGATGCGGGGCATGTTGCGGCTGTTCTCGGATGTGTTCGAGGAGCCGCACAACTACAGCGACAAACAGCCGGACGACGCCTATCTGGGGCGGTTGCTGGCGCGGGATCATTTCATCGCGCTCGCGGCGCGGGATGACGGTGGCGCGGTGGTTGGCGGGCTCACCGCCTACATCCTCGACAAACCCGAACAGGCACGCAGCGAGGTCTATGCCTACGACCTGGCGGTCGATCCGGCGCACCGGCGGCGCGGCATCGCCACCGCGCTGATCCGCACCGCCGGGGAAGCGGGGGCGGCCGCCGGCGCCCATGTGATGTTCATCCAGGCGGACCACGGTGACGAGGCACCCATCGCGCTCTACGACAAGCTCGGGCGGCGCGAAGAGGTGCTGCACTTCGACATTCCCGTCGGGGGTCCGCCCGCCACATAGACCTGGGGTACACTCCGGCATGGCGATCGAGATTGCGGCGCTGCCGGTTTTCACCTTTATCGACGATGCGGGCGAAGAGACGCTCGACCTCGCCGCCTGCGGCGGGCGCATTGCCGCCCTGGGCGAGACCCTGCGCGCCGCCGTGCCGGCCGGCCGTTCAGAACGGGCGCCGCGGGTGGGCATCGTGCACCGCAGCCACCCGGACCTGGTGCTGACCTGGCTGGCCGCCCTGCATGCGGGGATGGCGCCGCTGATCCTGCAATATCCCACCGCGCGCCAGACCCGGGCCTACTGGGCGGAATCGGTCAGCCATACGGTGGACCTCGCCGGGCTCGATCTGCTGGCGGTGGAGGGGGGGCTCGACCTTGGGCCGCTCGCCGGCACGGCCCCTGCCGTCACCATCGACAGCGCCGCCGAGTCGGCAACGCCCGCCACCACGATCCCGGACGGCGCGATCCTGCAGCTGTCGTCGGGCACCACGGGGTTCCGCAAGGCGATGGCCTACCGCCTCGCTGACCTCGAGACCCACTGCGCGCGCTATGCCGCAACGCTCGAGCTGGCCGGCGGCGACAGGATCGTCTCCTGGCTGCCGCTCTATCATGACATGGGCTTCATCGCGTGCTTCGTATTGCCGCTGCTGCACCGGGTGCCGGTGGTGATGATGGACCCGATGGACTGGGTCGCGCGTCCGGCCCTGCTGTTCGAGGCGATCCGCCGCCACCGCGCCACCCTGTGCTGGATGCCCAATTTCGCCTTCGCGGTGATGGCGGAGCAGGCCGACAGTGAAGGCCTCGACAGCATGCGCCTGTGGGTGTCGTGCTCGGAGCCGGTGCGGGCGGGGACCGTGCGCGGCTTTCTCGAAGCCACCGGCACGCCGGATGACCGCTTCGCCGCCTGCTATGCCATGGCGGAGAATGTCTTCGCGGTGAGCCAGCGCCGCGGCCTCAAGGCCCTCACCGTGGATGCGCGCGAGGCCGTGAGCTGCGGCCCGCCCATCGCTGGGGTCGATGTCCGCATCGACGATGGCGAGGTGCTGGTGCGCAGCGAGACGTCGCTCGCGGCCTATCTGGACAGCGATCCGATGACCGATGCGGATGGCTTCTACCGCACCGGCGATCTCGGCGCACTGGTGGACGGCGAGCTGGCGATCCTCGGCCGCCGCCACGACGTGCTGATCCAGGCCGGCGAGAAGCTGCTGCTGAGCGAGCTGGACGAGACGCTCGGCGCGCTGGCCCCGGAAAGCCGGGGCCGCGCCGCCGCCCTGGCCGACGAGGACCCGGTCCTCGGCACCGAGATACCGCTGCTGCTGCTGGAGTCCGACCGGTTCTTCGACGCGGACGGCACCCGCGCCCTGGCCGACGCGGCGGCGGCGGAAACCGGGCTGGCGCGCTTCGCCCTGCACCGGGTGCCGCCGGGTTTCATCACCAAGACCTCGTCGGGGAAGATCGCCCGCCCCAAGACCCTCGCGGACTGGCGCGCCGCCGCCGGCGGGGCGGACCTCGGCCAGGGCGATCCGGTGGCGGACCTGGATGCGATCTTCGGCGCCCTGACACAGGATGCGCCGGCCGGCGAGATGCTCGATTCGCTCGGCCTCACGGTGCTGCGGCTGATCCTGTCCGATGCCGGCGCGGCGCTCGACCCGGCGGCGACCCTGGCGGATATCCGCGCCTCGCTGGCCGCGCCCGAGGCGACGGCCGATGACGATGCCTTCTCCATCGTTTGCATGGAGGATTCCCGCCAGCTTGAGTGGTTCCGCGACCGCCATGTGGCCGAGTTGTCCGATCTCCTCGGGCGGCCGGTCACCTTCACCCAGCTGGCCGCGCCGCCGGCGGCGATCCTCCTGTCGGACCTGGTGTTCTGCGACTGGTTCCTGCCGCGCGCGCCGGACCCGGCCTACCGGGTGGTCAACCGGGTGCTCGACCTGGTGCGCAACGCCGGGCTGCTGATCTTCGGCGACGCGGCGGAATGCCTGTTCCCTGCCGCCGGGGCCTATGCCGCGCTGAGCCACCGCTTCGAGGCCGCGCCGGGCGCTGACCTGATCTGTACCCGCTGGCAGCGCTACACCGCGGGCCATGCCGGCCTGCCGCTGGTGCCGGTGCCGGGCCGCGCCCTGATGGGTGCGCCGGCGGACCGCGCGACGGCGGCGCTGGGGCAGTATCTTGGCTGCGGCCTGCTGCGCATTGCCCAGCTGCCGCGCCACCGCGCCGCCACAGGCGGCTGGGAGTTCACCGCCTACAGCGACACCCCCTGGCCGCTGGCCGACAAGGACGCCCTGTGGGCGGCGCTGAAGGCGCAGGTGGCGGCGCTGGCGTCGAAGCCGAAGCTCGCGCCCCGGCGGCCCGGGCCCGCGGTCGACCGGGGCGACATGCCGCATTTCTGCGCGGTGATGATCGACGAGGATGCGCTGGCCCGGGTGCTCGACCGGTTCGACCGCTTCTGCCTGTGCGGCCCGCCGGGCAGCGCGCCGGGCATCGCCGAGCGCATCGCTGCGCGCGGCAAGCACCATGTCCCTGTCGCCGACCCGCGCCAGGCTGGCGCCGTAGCCGAAGCGGAGGGCCTGGAGTGCATCCTGATGACCGGCGGCTGGGGCCGGCCCCGCACCGACCGGCCGGTGGTTCCGCTGATGAGCGGCTGGGACGGCGCGGTGCCGACGCTGCCCGAGGGCTGGTCCGCCGACCCGAAGGACTGGCAAACCGCCCCGGACATGCCACGGGACATCTTCCTCGCCGGCTAGTGGTCCGAGCGGTGCAGGATCTGGTCGGCCACGCCGGTCTCGTAGGCGCGGCCTTTGGCCGTGAGGGTGATTGCGAGGGGATAACGCAGTTCGCGTGCGAGCCCCTTGCGCTCCAGCGCCTTCCAGACCCCCTCGTTGCGCAGGCCCGAGGCGTCGCGGCCCATCACGATGGCGTCGCCGACATGGAAATGATCGCCATGGGGCGGCGGGAAGCTGGCGATGGTCGTGCCGCCGTCCGCCGCCTCGGTGGCGGTGGACGGCGAACGGGCGATCTGCTGCAGGATCGCCAGCGTCTTGCGCTGCAGCGGGTTCAGCCGCAGCGGGTTGACCTTCGGTGGCATGGTGCCGGGTGGTCTACTTGATGAAGGCCGGGATAGCGAAGTTGGCAGGGCGCAGCAGCTTGGTTTCCTGGCTGATTACCATGCCCTCAGTGTGGGACTGGTACTTCTTCCAGTCCGGATCGGCGTTGCGGGCGGCGCGCCGCTTTTCCATGTCCGCCATGTCCTCGTAGCCCCACATATGCACGATCTGGTTGAGCGGGCCGGTCTCCACATAGTAGTAGCCGATGAGGTTCAGGTGGCGCTGCTGCACCGCCAGGCCGTGCTCCTCGAAGATCTTGAGATATTCCTGCAGCACACGGGGGCGCAGGGTATAGGTGCGGCAATCGATGATCATGGCGGGGTCCTTCCTCCGTTGTCGGGCCGCGCCCTCGCGGCGCCGTTGCGCCTCAGATTAGGCCAGCCCCCGCCCGGCGCACAAACCGCAGGGCTGTGAAGGACAGGTGGAAAGCGGGGAAAAGCCGCCAATCCGGTTTTCCACAGGCGCGTATAGGAAGGAACCCGGGGGCAAGCGCCGGACTGGGCGGATTCACCCTTCCGGCCCCGCCGCGGCGCGGTCTAGGGTGCGTGATCACACCATGCGGCATGCCAGCCCGTGGCGCTTGACGCGCCCCGAGGCAGGGCCCAAATATACTAGAACGAAGACTGAACATCGGCGGAAAAGTTCGCTCCACGACTTGTGTGGGTAACTAGACCTAGGCAGATTTAACATTTCGGGCACAATATTTTGTTGACCGAGGGCGAGTCACTCACCATCATCTTCCGTCCACGGGGTTCTAACTAAAAGCTGGGGAAGACGCACTCATGGAGGCTACCGTACTTGACGTCGTGCAGGTTCCGCGCGGCCACAGCGTGAAGGTTGACCGCAGCCGCGACGATCTGCTGACGGATTTCGGGAAGGCCACCCTGGAGGACCGCTACCTCCTGCCGGGTGAGAGCTTCCAGGACCTGTTCGCGCGCGTGGCGTCCTACTATGGCGACGACGCCGGGCATGCCCAGCGCATCTATGATTATTGCAGCACGATGTGGTTTATGCCAGCCACGCCGGTGCTATCGAACGGCGGCACCGACCGGGGCCTGCCGATCTCCTGCTTCCTGAACGAAGCAACCGACAGCCTCGACGGTATCGTCGGGCTGTGGAACGAGAATGTCTGGCTTGCCGCCCGTGGCGGCGGCATCGGCAGCTACTGGGGCAACCTGCGTTCGATCGGCGAGAAGGTCGGTGCGAACGGCAAGACCTCGGGCGTGATTCCCTTTATCCGTGTAATGGATTCGCTGACCCTGGCGATCAGCCAGGGCTCGCTGCGGCGCGGCTCGGCGGCGGTCTACATGCCGATCGACCATCCGGAGATCGAGGAGTTCATTGAGCTGCGCCGGCCCACCGGCGGGGACCCGAACCGCAAGGCGCTGAACCTGCATAACGGCATCCTGCTGTCGGATGCCTTCATGCGTGCGGTCGAGGCCGACGAGGAATGGGCGCTGCTGAGCCCGAAGGACCGCTCGGTGATCCGCAAGGTCTCCGCCCGCGGCCTGTGGATTCGCATGCTGCTCGCCCGCATCGAGACCGGCGAGCCCTACATGATCTTCTCCGACACGGTGAACCGCCAGGTGCCGGAGCACCACAAGCTGGCCGGCCTGCAGGTCAAGACCTCCAACCTGTGCAGCGAGATCACCCTGCCCACCGGCATCGACCATCATGGCAAGCAGCGCACCGCTGTGTGCTGCCTGTCGTCGCTGAACCTGGAGAAGTATCTCGAGTGGCGCGACGACCCGATGTTCATCCCCGATGTCATGCGCTTCCTCGACAACGTGCTTGAGGACTTCATCCGCAAGGCGCCGGAATCGATGGCCCAAGCGCGCTATTCCGCCAGCCGCGAGCGCAGCGTCGGCCTCGGCGTGATGGGCTTCCACTCCTTCCTGCAGGCCAACAACGTGCCGATGGAATCGGTGATGGCGAAGGTCTGGAACAAGAAGATGCACGAGCATATCCGCCAGCAGGCGGACCTTGCCTCGCGCCAGCTCGCCGAGGAGCGGGGGCCCTGCCCGGACGCCGAGGAGTACGGCGCCATGGAGCGCTTCTCCAACAAGATGGCGATCGCGCCGACCGCGTCGATCTCCACCATTTGCGGCAACTCCTCGCCGGGCATCGAGCCCTACGCGGCGAACAGCTTCCTGCAGAAGACGCTCAGCGGCTCCTTCGCGGTGCGCAACAAGAACCTGAAGAAGCTGCTGGCCGAGCGCGGCCAGGACACCGACGAAGTCTGGTCGTCGATCACCACCAAGGAAGGCTCGGTGCAGCATCTGGACTTCCTGACCGAGCATGAGAAGGCCGTCTACAAGACCGCCTTCGAGCTCGACCAGCGCTGGATCATCGATCTGGCCGCCGACCGGGCGCCGTATGTCTGCCAGGCCCAGTCGATCAACCTCTTCCTGCCGGCCAACATCCACAAGCGCGACCTGCATGCGCTGCACTTCATGGCCTGGAAGAAGGGTGTGAAGAGCCTCTACTACTGCCGCTCGAAGTCGATCCAGCGCGCCGACGTCGTCTCGTCTGCCGCGCACAGCGACAGCGTCGAGCTGCCGGCGATCCCCAACGCGGTGCCCGCCGACGAACAGCCCGCCATGGCGGCGCAGCCCAACAACTACGAAGAATGCCTGTCCTGCCAGTAGGCGGCGCGGCATCGAATCCGGAGCAACAGAGATGAACGACCTGAGCACCGCCACCGGCAAGAAGATCGACCTGCTGACCGAGAACCCGGTCTACAAGCCGTTCCACTATCCTTGGGCCTATGACGCCTGGCTGACCCAGCAACGGGTCCACTGGCTGCCCGAGGAAGTGCCGCTGGCCGACGACGTGAAGGACTGGCAGCGCAACCTGACCGAGGCCGAGCGGAACCTGCTGACGCAGATTTTCCGCTTCTTCACCCAGGCCGACGTCGAGGTGAACAACTGCTACATGAAGCAGTACGCCAAGGTCTTCAAGCCGACCGAGGTGCTCATGATGCTGGCCGGGTTCTCGAATATCGAGACCATCCACATCGCCGCCTACAGCCATCTGCTGGACACCATCGGCATCCCCGAAGCCGAGTACGAAGCCTTCCTCAAGTACCGTGAGATGAAGGACAAGTACGACTACATGCAGCAGTTCACCGTCGATTCGAAGGCGGACATCGCCAAGACCCTGGCCATGTTCGGCGCCTTCACCGAGGGGCTGCAGCTGTTCGCCAGCTTCGCGATCCTGCTCAACTTCCCGCGCTTCAACAAGATGAAGGGCATGGGGCAGATCGTCTCCTGGTCGGCCCGCGACGAGACCCTGCACACGCTGTCCATGGTGCGGCTGTTCCGCACCTTCATCTCCGAGAACCCGGAGATCTGGACCGACGAGCTGCAGCGCGACCTCTACGTTTCTTGCGCCACCATCGTCAGCCATGAAGACGCCTTCATCGACCTCGCCTTCGAGATGGGTGGAGTCGAGGGTCTCGATGGCGACGAGGTGAAGACCTACATCCGCTTCATCGCGGACCGGCGCCTCACCCAGCTTGGCCTGGAACCGATGTTCCACGTCGACAAGAACCCGCTGCCCTGGCTGGACGAGATGCTCAACGCTGTGGAGCACACGAACTTCTTCGAGAACCGGGCGACCGAGTACTCGAAGGCCGCGACCGTCGGCTCTTGGGAGGATGCTTTCGACGAGTCGGTTTTCGAAAGCATGAGCAGCTAGGACGGAACGTTACCGCGGAGCAGGTCCCTCCCGGGACAACCTCCTCCAACGTCAACCCTCCACTGGGGCCGGTTCTTCACCGGCCCCTTTTTTCCCGTGCTGCCGCTTCCCAAGGGTCCGCCGCGCCCTACATATGATCCGGACCCCGACTGTCCGGAGCTAGCCCGATTTCCATGCGCGCGATTCGCATTGTCCTCATCCTGTCCGGTCTCACCATCGCGGTGGCGACCGCAGCCCTGGTTTACATGCTCAATGCGGATCAGGGCGTGCCGGGCGTCAGCGCGGGCCCGAGTAGCAGCAGCCAGGGCGGTATCGTGGCGGTGGCGCCTGGCGTGACCATCGGCGGGCCATTCAGCATGGTCGACCATACTGGCAAGCCGGTGACCGAGCAGGATTTCCGCGGCCGCTACACGCTGATCTATTTCGGCTTCACCTTCTGTCCGGACTTCTGCCCGACGGAGCTCGCCAACATGGCCCATGCCGTCGATGCGCTTGGCCCCGACGGGGACCAGGTGACGCCGATGTTCTTCACCGTGGACCCGGAGCGCGACACGGTGGCGGCGCTGGCGGACTATGTCAGCTTTTTCCACCCGCGCATGGTCGGGCTGACCGGCACGCTGGCGCAGACCGACGCCGCGGCGCGGGCCTGGCGGGTGTTCTACCGCAAGGTCGAGAGCGACAGCGCGACCGAGTATCTCGTCGACCACTCAACCTTCGTCTATCTGATGGGACCGGACGGTGACCTGCGCGCCCTGTTCCGCTATGGCACGTCGCCGGAGGTGATGGCAGCCGCCATCCGCGCCGAGCTGCGCGCCGCCCAGCCGGGCGCCTGAGCCCCTCCCTGTACCGCGCTATAGGCTTATGCGCCGGTCGTCGGCGACGGCGTAGCGCTGCTCCAGCTCCTGGATGCGCGGGAAGTCGAGCATGTCGTGATATTCCGCGAAGGTCGGCAGGCCCTGGCGCAGGTTGGCCGCGGTTTCCTCCTCACGCAGCTGCCCCAGCATCGCGGTGACGCCGCGGATCGCCGCATACAGCACATGGTTGGGGAAGATCGCGAGCTTGTAGCCGATCTCGGCCAGCTCGCTCATGGTCAGTTCCGGGCTGTTGCCGCTGGTGGAGTAGTTGTAGAGCTGCGCGCCCCCCAGACGGTCGCACACGGTCCTGAGCTGGTCCATCTCCTTCGGCGCTTCGACGAACAGCACATCCGCCCCTGCCTCACGGTAAAGCCCGGCGCGGTCGATCGCCGCCTCCAGCCCTTCAACCGCAATGGCGTCGGTGCGCGCGATCAGCACAAAATCCTCATCGATGCGGGCATCGGCGGCGGCCTTCAGCTTGGCCGCCATTTCCTGCGCCGGGATCAGCTTGCGTCCGGTCATGTGGCCGCACCGCTTGGGTGAGACCTGGTCCTCGATATGCACCGCGGCCGCGCCGCCGCGCTCGAACGCCTTCACCGCCCGGCGCACATTGAACGGATTGCCGTAGCCGTCATCGCAATCGGCGATCAGCGGGATGTCGCAAGCATCGGCGATGCGCGTTGCGTTATCGACCATCTCGGGCATCGTCAGCAGGCCGATGTCCGGTACCCCCAGCCGGGTCGCCGCGGTGCCGTTGCCGGTCATGTACAGCGCTGGAAAGCCAGCCTGGGCGACGAGCCGCGCCATCATCGCGTCCGCCACCCCCGGCGCCATATGGCAGCCCGGTGTGTCCAGCAGTTTGCGCAGGCGGGTTGTCGGTCTGTCGGCCATGGCGCCTTCTCCCTCGTCGGCGGTTGTTGTCGGTGATTGCCCGCAGAATAGGCCGCGCCAGACCGCGCGCAAAGCCGCGCCCGCTTGATCTGCCTCAAGGCGCAACCCCAAGATGATCGGCGATGCTGTGCATACCGGCCGCAAGAGCCGGACCGGAAAGGAAACGTCCGGATGCCAGATGACACACCAAGCGAGCCGTCCGCCGGCGGTCGCCGGCGCGGGCGTCATCGGCCGAGGGGCCGCGCCGTCGAGCCGGCCGCGCGCGATGCCGTACGCGCCCTGCTGGGCGACCGGCCGCGCCGTGCCGACCTGCTGATCGAGCATCTGCACCTGATCCAGGATGCAAAGGGCCACCTGCCCGCCACCCTGCTGGCTGCGCTGGCCGAAGAAATGCGCCTGCCCATGGCTGCGGTGTGGGAGGTCGCCAGCTTCTACGCCCATTTCGACTTGCGGAAGGAAGACGAGCCCCCGCCGCCGCCGGTCACCATCCGGGTTTGCGATAGCCTGAGTTGTGCCATGGCCGGGGCGGAGGACCTGCTGGCATCCCTCGAGGCCGCCGCTGGCCCCGGGGTGCGGGTGCTGCGTGCGCCCTGCATGGGCGCCTGCGATAAAGCACCGGCAGTGGCTGTCGGTCATGCCCAGGTCGCGCCCGCGGAGGCTGACACGGTGCTGGCCACCGCCCGGGGCGAGCGCGAATACCATCCACCGCCGCCGCCCGACTTCGCCGCCTACGACGCCGCGGGGGGCTACGCCGTGCTGCGCTCGTTGATCGACGGGTCGCGCAGCCTTGAGTCCCTGGACGCGGAGGTCGAGGCATCGGGCCTGCGCGGCCTGGGTGGGGCCGGATTCCCCAGCCACCGCAAGTGGGGCTTCGTACGCGCCCATCCTGGCCCGCGCCATGCGGTGATCAACGCCGACGAGGGCGAGCCCGGCACCTTCAAGGACCGCTACTGGCTGCAGACCGCGCCGCACCGGGTGCTGGAGGGGGCGCTGATCGCCGCCCGCGCGGTCAACGCCGACACCCTGTGGATCTATCTGCGTGATGAGTATCCGGAAATCCGCCAGACCCTGCTGACGGAAATTCCCAAGGTGGTAGCCGCCGGCCTGGCGCCGCCGGGCGGCATCGAACTGCGCCGCGGCGCGGGCGCCTACATTTGCGGCGAGGAGTCGGCGATGCTTGAAAGCATCGAGGGCAAGCGCGGTTATCCCCGCCACCGTCCGCCCTTCGCCGCCGAGGTCGGCCTGTTCGGCCGCCCGACCCTGATCCACAACGTCGAGACGGTGGCCTGGCTGCCGGAAATCGCCGCGAAGGGCGGCGCCTGGTTCGCCGGCCGGGGCCGCAACGGCGCGCAGGGCTTGCGCAGCTTCTCCGTGTCGGGACGTGTCGCCGAGCCCGGCGTGAAGATCGCCCCGGCCGGCATTACCCTGAACGACCTGATCGCCGAGTTTTGCGGCGGCATGGCCCCGGGTCACACCCTCAAGGCCTACCTGCCGGGCGGCGCGTCCGGCGGCATCCTGCCGGCGTCGCTCGCCGACCTGCCGCTCGATTTCGGCACGCTCGCCGACCACGGCTGCTTCGTCGGCTCCCATGCGGTAATCGTGCTGTCCCAGGCCGATAGCGTGAGCGATGCTGCGCTCAACCTGACCCGTTTCTTCGAGGATGAAAGCTGCGGCCAGTGCACGCCCTGCCGCTGCGGCACCGAGAAGGCCGCCCTGCTGATGACGGAGAAGCGCTGGGACCAGGGCCGCCTCGGCGACATCGCCCTGGCAATGGCAGAGGCCTCGATCTGCGGCCTTGGCCATGCCGCGCCCAACCCGATGCTGAGCGTGCTGCGCCATTTCCCCGAGGAGGCGGGCTGATGGCCGATGGCGGCGAGATGATCCGCTTCACCCTCGATGGCCGGGAGGTCACCGCCGGGCCGGAAGAAACCATCTGGCAGGTCGCCCAGCGCGCGGGCGTCGCCATCCCGCATCTGTGCTACGCCCCGGAGCCCGGCTACCGCGTCGACGGCAACTGCCGCGCCTGCGTCGTCGCCGTCGAGGGTGAGCACGCCCTGGCCGCTTCCTGCCTGCGCAAGCCCACGCACGGCATGGTGGTGTCCACCGATGCGGAGCGGGCGGTGCGCGCCCGGCGGACGGTGATGGAGATGCTGCTGTCCGACCAGCCCGACCGCGCCACCGCGCACGACCCGGGCTCTGCCCTGTGGCGCTGGGCCGAGCGCATGGACGTTTCGCCCGGGCGATTCCCGGCGCGGCTCGCCCCCGCCGCCGACGGCAGCCACCCGGCGATGGCCGTCAACCTGGATGCCTGCATCCATTGCGGCCTGTGCGTGCGCGCCTGCCGCGAAGTGCAGGTCAACGACGTCATCGGCATGGCCGGGCGCGGGGCGCGGGCCAAGGTGGTGTTCGACTTCGACGACCCGATGGGCGACAGCACCTGCGTCGCCTGCGGCGAGTGCGTGCAGGCCTGCCCCACCGGCGCGCTGATGCCCAAGTCCGCGCTCGACGCGGACGGGGTCGGGCGCACCGACATCGACCGCACCGTGCGCAGCGTCTGCCCCTATTGCGGGGTCGGCTGCCAGATCGATTACCAGATCGCCGATGACACGCTGGTGCGGGTCGATGGCGCGCCGGGGCCGTCGAACGAGCAGCGGCTGTGCGTGAAGGGCCGCTTTGGCTTCGACTACATCACCCACCCGGAACGGCTGACCGTGCCGCTGATCCGTAAGGACGGCGCACCAAAGGTGAACGCGATTGAGGCCGTCGACCCGGCCCATCCCCTGAGCCACTTCCGCGAAGCGACCTGGGAAGAAGCGCTGGCGCGCGCCGCCGACGGACTTTCAAAGGTGCGCGCGGCGCATGGCGGCCCGGGGCTGGCCGGATTCGGGTCGGCGAAATGCTCCAACGAGGAGGCCTACCTGTTCCAGAAGCTGGTGCGCACCGGCTTCGGCACCAACAACGTCGATCACTGCACCCGGCTGTGCCACGCCTCGTCCGTGGCGGCGCTGCTGGAGGGCATCGGTTCGGGCGCGGTGACCGCCACGTTCAACGAGGTGGAGAACGCCGATTTCATCATGGTGATCGGCGCCAACCCGACCGAGAACCATCCGGTCGCCGCCACCTACTTCAAGCAGGCGGTGCACCAGGGCAAGACGCTGGTGGTGTGCGATCCCCGCGGCCAGGCGCTGCGCCGCAACGCCACCCACATGCTGCAGCACCGCCCCGGATCGGACGTCGCCCTGCTCAACGCAATGATGCATGTGATCGTGGCCGAGGCGCTGTACGACCCGGACTACGTCGCCGCCCATACCCAGGACTTCGATGCACTGGCTGCGCATGTGCAGGGCTATCCGCCCGAGGAGATGGCGGAGGCCTGCGGCATCGACGCGGACACCATCCGCACCGTCGCGCGGGCCTACGCCACCGCGGATGCGGCAATGATCTTCTGGGGCATGGGTATGTCCCAGCATGTTCACGGCACAGACAACTGCCGCTGCCTGATCGCGCTGGCGCTGATGACAGGCCATATCGGGCGGCCGGGCACCGGGCTGCATCCGCTTCGCGGCCAGAACAATGTCCAGGGCGCGTCGGATGCCGGGCTGATCCCGATGATGTTCCCGGACTACAAGCATGTAGACGACGCAGCCGAGCGCGCCCGCTTCGAATCTTTCTGGGGCGCCACGCTGGACCCGGAAAACGGCCTGACGGTGGTTGAGATCATCGACGCGATCCGGCGCGGCCAGATCCGCGCCATGTACATCATGGGCGAGAACCCGGCGATGTCGGACCCGGATGTGGACCACGCCCGCGAGGCGCTGGAGGGTCTGGAACATCTGGTGGTGCAGGACTTGTTCATGACCGAGACGGCGCGCTACGCGGACGTGGTGCTGCCCGCCTCGGCCTGGCCTGAGAAGGACGGCACCGTCACCAACACCAACCGCCAGGTACAAATGGGCCGCCATGCCCTGCCAATGCCCGGCGAGGCGCGCGCTGACTGGTGGATCATCCAGGAAATGGCCCGGCGTCTTGGGCTCGACTGGGACTACGGCCACCCGCGCGATGTGTTCGCCGAGATGGCGGCGATCATGCCCTCGCTGAACAACATCACCTGGGACCGGCTGGACCGGGAAGGGTCGGTCACCTATCCCTGCGATGCGCCGGACCAGCCAGGCCACGCGGTGGTGTTCGGCGACCGCTTCCCGACCGAGACCGGCCGGGCACGGTTCGTACCCGCCCATGTGGTACCGCCGGACGAGGAGCCCGACGACTCCTTCCCGATGATCTTGACCACCGGGCGGCAGCTTGAGCACTGGCATACCGGGGCGATGACCCGGCGTGCCAGCGTGCTCGACGCGCTGGAGCCGGAACCCCATGCCAGCCTCAACCCGGCCGACTTGCGGCGCCATGGCATCGAGCCAGGCGCGCCAATGCGGGTCGAGACCCGGCGCGGGGTGATCACGCTCGCGGCCCGGTCCGACGGCGCGGTGCCCGAAGGGGTGGTGTTCATCCCGTTCTGTTACGCCGAGGCCGCCGCCAACCTGCTCACCAACCCGGCGCTCGACCCGCACGGTAAGATCCCGGAGTACAAGTTCTGCGCCGCGAAGATCACGGCGCTCGCTGGCAGCACAGCGGCAGAATAGGGGTCAGGCCAACCCCGCAGCGAGGATTTCTTCCGCTTTTTCAAGGTCTTCAGGCCGGTTGGCGTTGAAGAACGGGTCGACGGGCATGTCGGCGAAATCGACCGTGGCGAGCCGGTGCTGCGCGGTCCATGCATCCACCTTGCGTTCGCCCGTCGCCATCGCGGTCCGAAGATCGTCGGCCAGGGCCACGGGCCACAAGGCAGCGACCGGATGGGCGCGCCCGCCGGAGCGGGCGCAGGCCATGTCCGCGCCCTCGGCCTCTATCGCCGCGTGGAGCCGCGCCACCATGTCCACGGGCAGGAACGGGGCGTCGGTGGGGAAGCTCGCCAGCCAGCGGCAGTCCGGCCGCTGCGCCCGGACCCAGTCCATCCCGGTCAGCACGCCTGCGAGCGGCCCGGCATGGCCGTCCACCACATCCGCCGCCACCGGCAGGCCGAACGCCGCGAAGCGCGCCGCATCGCCGTTGGCGTTCAGCACCAGGGTGTCGCATTGCGGACCCGCGCGGCCGATAACATGGGCGAGCAGCGGGCGCCCTCCCAGCGGACGCAGGCATTTGTCGCCGCCGCCCATGCGCCGGCTCTGGCCACCGGCCAGCAGCACGCCGGCGACCGGCTCAGGCGGCATCGTCGGCCCGCGCGCCCTTGCGCCGGTACGCCGCCGGCTCGTCCGCCACGGCGGCCGGATCGGCGTCGTAGACGATGCGCTGTTCGCCGGCCAGCGCCAGGAAGCGCCGCCCGCGCGCCCGGCCGATCAGGGTGAGGTTGGCCCGGCGCGCCAGGTCGACCCCCCAGGCGGTGAAGCCGGAGCGCGAGATCAGCACCGGAATGCCCATTTGCACGGTCTTGATGACCATCTCGCTGGTCAGCCGCCCGGTGGTGTAGAACAGCTTGCCCTCGGGGCCGATGCCGTTCAGGAACATGTAGCCGGCGATCTTGTCCACGGCGTTGTGCCGGCCCACATCCTCCATATAGATCAACGGCTTATCCTGTTCGCACAGGACGCAGCCATGGATCGCCCCGGCGGCGAGATAGAGGCTCGGCAGGGTGTTGATCTGCCGGGTTAGTGCATAGAGCCACGAGGTGCGCAGTTCCGCGCCGTCGGGCAGGCGGACATCCTCGATGCGGTCCATCAGGTCGCCGAACACGGTGCCCTGGGCGCAGCCCGAGGTGCGCACCTTCTTCTTCAGCTTTTCCTCATAGTCGGTCTCGCGCGCGGTGCGCACCACCACGGTCTCGGTCTCTTCGTCATGCTCGATGGCGGTGATCTTGTCGTCCGGCAGCAGCATGCCCTGGTTCAGCAGGTAGCCGGCGGCGAGGCAGTCGGGCCGGTCGCCGACCGTCATCACGGTGACGATCTCCTGGCTGTTGAGGAACAGGGTCAGCGGCCGCTCGACCACCACCCGCGCTTCGACGCGGTTGCCATCCTGATCGAGACCGGCCACCTTCTCCGTCAGGCGCGGATCGTCCGGATCCGGCCGCACCCAGGCATCGCCGCTGTCGTTCTTTGCAGCCATGGCGCGAGTATGGGCGGCGGCCCCGGACCCGGCAAGCGCCCGCGGAGGAGAGATGACACCCGCCCTGGCCGACGACTGTTTCGCCATCGATGACCGCTTGCTGCCCGCGCCCGAGGCCTGGACGCGTCTGAAGGCACTGGCCCGGCCCGTGGTGCCGGCGGAGCAGGCATCGCTGGCGGACGCCGCGGGCCGCATCCTCGCCACGGACATCACCGCGCCCCGCGCCGTGCCCCCCGCCGATAACGCCGCGGTGGACGGCTATGCCTTCCGCGCCGCCGACCTGTCGCCCGCGGGCGAGACCCGGCTGCCGCTGGCCGGACGCAGTGCCGCCGGTCATCCATCGTCGGGGCCGCTGGCGCCGGGAACGGCGGTGCGCATCCTGACCGGCGCGGCGGTACCGGACGGTGCGGACTCGGTGGCCATGCAGGAGGACTGCACGGTGGCGGACGGCGCGGTGCTGCTGCCCGCCGGCCTGCGCGCCGGGCTCAATGTGCGCAAGGCGGGCGAGGACCTGCAGCCCGGCGCCGTGGCGCTCACCGCCGGCACTCGGCTGCGGCCCCAGGAGCTGGGGGTGGCGGCGAGCCTCGGCCTCGCCGATCTGCCGGTCTTCGCGCCGCTCAGGGTCGCGCTGTTCTCCACCGGCGACGAACTGGCGGAGCCGGGTGACAATGTCCCCGCCCACGGCATCTATGACGCCAACCGCCCGGCACTGGCGGCGATGCTGCGGGGCTTCGGCCTCGCGGTGACCGACGGCGGGCGGCTGGCCGACGAGGCATCTGCCGTGCGCGCGGCGCTGGCGGACGCGGCAGGCGCGCACCATGCGGTGATCACCAGCGGCGGCGCGTCGACCGGCGATGCGGATCACGTGGTCGCGGCGGTGCGCGCGCTTGGCGCGGTGCATGCCTGGCGGCTCGCCATCAAGCCGGGCCGGCCACTGGCGCTGGGGCAGGTGGGGGAGGCCGCCTTCATCGGCCTGCCGGGCAACCCGGTGGCGGCCCTGGTCTGCACCCTGATGTTCGCGCGGCCGCTGCTGCGCGCCATGGCTGGCGGCGGCTGGCCGGAGCCCCGGCGCTATCCGCTGCCCGCCGCGTTCGACATGGACAAGAAGCCCGGCCGCCGCGAATGGCTGCGCGCCCGCGCGGTGGAGAAGGACGGCGTGCTGCATGCCGAGAAGGCCCACACCACCGGATCGGGCATCCTGACGACCCTGAGCTGGGCCGACGGGCTCATCGAACTCCACGAAGATGTCACACAGGTCCGCGCGGGCGACCCGGTACCCTATCTGCCGTTCGGAGAGCTGACATGAGCACCGGCGGCAGACTGGACACCATCGCCCCCGTATTCGCCGTGACCGACGCGCCGGCGGCGGCGGCTTATTACACCGGCACGCTTGGCTTTGAGATCGCGTTTCAGTGGGCGGATGAGGACGGCAGGCCGGTCACCTACGTGATCCTGCGCTGCGGTGGCTGCGACTTGCATCTGTCCCAGGCGCCCGAGCCGCGGCCGTCGATCGCTTAAGTCTTCGTCGACGGGGTCGCAGAGCTGCATGCGCGCACCAAGGCGGCGGGCGCGACAATCAGCCAGGCGCTCAAGGACTGGCCCTGGAACATGCGGGAATTCGAGGTCACCGACCCGGACGGCAACCGCCTGATCTTCGGCGAGGACCTGTCGCAGATTGAGGGGTAGGGGCCGGCAGGGGACCGGAAAGACTGGTGCCGCCAGAAGGAATCGAACCTTCGACCTCACCCTTACCAAGGGTGCGCTCTACCCCTGAGCTATGGCGGCATCCGGGAGTGCCCTGATCCGGGCGGCGCGCACCATGCCACAAGGCCCTTGGCGCCGCAACGGCGAAGCGACCCCTAGCGCTGGTACTGTCCGGGTGCGGTGTCGCCGCCCGGGGTGCGCATCTCCAGGTCGGGCGAGCATTCAACGAGCTGGACGAAGAACACCACCGCGATGGTGCCTGCGAAGCAGAACTTCGAGATCGCGAACACCCAGGATTCGAAACGCGAGGTCGGCTCCCACTTGCGCACCCAGACCACGGCGCCGAACACGGCCAGCGCCAGGCCGACATACATCAGGGTGGTCATATTTTGGCCCCATGGGTGCGCATGATAAGCTCCCGAACACGCGCGCAGCCCGCGCTGCGGCGCGCATCCATACCATATTTCGGTCCGCCGGACCGCCCTTGCGCCAGGCCCCGCAACGCCGATGACCGACCGCCCCGCGAAGCCCTGCGAACCCGCCTCCGGCGACACCAAGCGCGTGTCCGGCAAGCCGTCCGCCAAGGCCGCCGCGAGGGCCGAGCGCGAGGCTCGGCTGGGGCAGGCGCTGCGTGACAATTTGCGCCGCCGCAAGCAGCAGGACCGCGCCCGCAGCGACGGCGGCGGCTGAGCCAAGGAGCGTCCCAGACCATGGATTCAATCCGTATCCGCGGCGGTGTGCCGCTCAAGGGCAAGATCCCCATCGGCGGGGCGAAGAACGCATCGCTGCCGCTGATGGCGGCCTGCCTGCTGAGTGAGGAAACGCTGACGCTCAGCAACCTGCCCAACGTCGCCGACATCACCACCATGGCAAACCTGCTGGGCCAGCTTGGCGTCGGGGTGGAGATGCATGAGCCCGCCAACGGCAAGATCGGCAAGACCCTGTCGCTCACCGCGGCCGAGATCACCGACACCACCGCGCCCTATGACCTGGTGCGCAAGATGCGCGCCTCGGTTCTGGTGCTGGGGCCGCTGGTGGCGCGCTGCGGCACCGCCCAGGTGTCGCTGCCCGGCGGCTGCGCCATCGGCACAAGGCCCATCGACCTGCATCTGAAGGCGCTGGAGAAGCTCGGCGCGGACATCACGCTGGATGGTGGCTATGTCACCGCCAGCGCGCCCGGCGGGCTGAAGGGCGGGCATATCGTGTTTCCGCTGGTCTCGGTGGGGGCCACCGAGAACGCCCTGATGGCGGCCGCGCTCGCTGACGGCGAGACCCGTATTTCCAACGCCGCGCGCGAGCCCGAGGTGGCAGACCTCGCCCGCTGCCTGGTCGCCATGGGCGCCAAGATCGAAGGCATCGGCAGCGACGACGTCACCGTCACCGGGGTGCCGGCGCTGCATGGCTGCGACTACCAGGTCATCCCCGACCGTATCGAGACCGGCACCTGGGCGGTGGCGGCGGCAGTGACCGGTGGCGACCTGCGGCTGGAGGGCGCGCGCCTCGACCTGATCGACGCGACGGCACAGGTGCTGCGCGAGGCAGGGGTCGAGGTCAGCGAGGAGGACGGCGCGATCCGCGTGCGCCGCAACGGCGCGGGCATTGCCGGCGTCGATGTGATGACCGAGCCCTATCCCGGCTTTCCCACCGACATGCAGGCGCAGCTGATGGTGCTGATGGCGCTGTCAGAGGGGGCCTCGATGATCACCGAGTCGATCTTCGAGAACCGCTTCATGCATGTGCCTGAACTGGCCCGCATGGGCGCGAACGTGAACGTGCATGGCGCGTCCGCGATTATCCGCGGCGTGGGCTCCCTGTCCGGGGCGCCGGTTATGGCGACTGACTTGCGCGCCTCTGTCTCGCTGGTGCTGGCGGGCCTGGCGGCCGAGGGCGAGACGGTGATCAACCGGGTCTACCATCTGGACCGGGGCTATGAGCGCATCGAGGAGAAGCTGCGCGCCGTCGGCGCCCAGATCGAACGCATCAAGGAATAGCGCCGTGGCGCGGGCCCTTCGCGCGCTGGCCTGCTTGCTCGCCGTATGGGCGGCGCCCGCCAGCGCGGCGGACACGGTCATCCATGTCGCCAGCAACGGCTGGCATTCCGGCATCATCGTGCCGCGCGAGGCGGTGGTTGCGTCTGGCGCGGTGCCTGAGGCGGCGGATTTTCCCGGCGCGGTCTATCTCGAATTCGGCTGGGGCGACCGGGAGTACTTCCCGGAGCCCGAGACCACCTTCGGCATGGGCCTGCGCGCGGCGATGACGCCGACGCCGGCAACCCTGCATGTGGTGGGCCTCGACCTGCCGCCGCCCCAGGCCTATCCAGAGGCCGAGGTGATGGCGGTGACCCTGCCGCCAGACGGCGTCGCCGGGCTGCTCACCGCCATTGGCGGTTTCTTCGAACGGCCGGACGGCGAGCGCGCCCGGCAAAGCGCGCCCGGCCTGTTCCCGAGCAGCAGGTTCTACGACGCCCGGGGCCGGTTCAGCCTGGCCGAAACCTGCAACCGCTGGACCGCCCGGATGCTGCAGGCCGCCGGGCTCGACCTGTCGCCGGATGGGGTGGTCACCGCGGGCCAGCTGATGGACCGGCTGCGGGCGGCGCTGGAAACCGCGGGCGATGCGCGCTAAACATCCCGCCCACTTGTTGAATTTCGTGATGTTGCGCAAACGGCGGATCCGATGACGGCCGACGACAATCTGATCCTGGCGGTCCCCAAGGGCCGTATCCTCGACGAGCTGCACCCGGTGCTGGCGCGCGCCGGTATCGAGCCGGAGGCTGCGTTCGCCGATAGCAGCAGCCGGCAGCTGCGCTTCTCCACCAACCACCCGGGGCTCGACATCATCCGGGTGCGCAGCTTCGACGTGGCCACCTTCGTCGCCTTCGGCGCGGCGCATCTGGGCGTCTGCGGCCGCGACGTGCTGATGGAATTCAACTATCAGGACATCTACGCACCGCTCGACCTGGGCATCGGTTATTGCCGTATGGCGGTGGCCGAGCCGGTGGAGACCGCCGCCGAGGACGACCTGGCGCGGGCCAGCCATGTGCGCGTCGCCACCAAGTACCCGGAGGTCACCCGCCGTCACTTCGCGCGGCGCGGCATCCAGGCCGAATGCGTCAAGCTGAGCGGGGCGATGGAGCTCGCCCCCAGCCTCGGCCTGTGCCAGCGGATCGTTGATCTGGTCGCCACCGGCGCGACCTTGAAGGCCAACGGGCTGGTGGAGGTCGACCTGATCGCGGAGATCACCTCCCGGCTGATCGTCAACCGGGTGGCGCTGAAGACGCGCGGCGCGGCCATCGAGGACTGGGTTGCGCGGTTCCGCGACGCGGTGTCCGGCAAGGACGCTGCCGCGTGACCTGGCGGCTGGATGCCTCCGACTCCGGCTTCGAGAAGGATTTCGACCGCTTCCTGTCGGCCCGGCGCGAGGAGCGCGCCGATGTGGACGCCGCCGCTACCGCCATTGTCGACGATGTGCGCGCCAACGGCGATGCGGCGCTGACCCGCTATACCCGGGAGTTCGACCGCCTCGACTTGCCGGCGGGTGAACTGCGGGTGCCGGCAGCCGACCTGGACGCCGCCGCGGATGCGGTGCCGGCGGAGACGATGGACGCCCTGCGCCTTGCCGCGGAGCGCATCGACGCCTACCACCAGCGCCAGAAGCCCCAGGACCTGTCCTATACCGACGACGCGGGCGTCAGCCTCGGCGGGCGCTATACGCCGGTCGCGGCGGCCGGGCTCTATGTGCCCGGCGGTACCGCCGCCTATCCGTCCTCGGTGCTGATGAACGCGATTCCCGCGCGGGTCGCCGGGGTCGGGCGGCTGGTGATGGCCGTGCCGGCACCGGACGGCGAACTCAACCCGCTGGTGCTGGCGGCCGCCCGGCTGTGCGGTATCGCGGAGGTGTGGCGCATCGGCGGCGCCCAGGCCATCGCCGCGCTCGCCTTCGGCACCGAGACCATCGCGCCCGTCGACAAGATCGTCGGGCCGGGCAACGCCTATGTGGCGGCGGCCAAGCGCCAGGTGTTCGGCGCCGTCGGCATCGACATGATCGCCGGGCCGTCCGAAATCCTGGTGCTGGCGGACGGCGCCAACGATCCAGGCTGGATCGCGGCCGACCTGCTGTCCCAGGCCGAACACGACACCGCGGCCCAGTCGATCCTGATCACCGACGACGCGGCCTTCGCCGACGCGGTCGTGGCCGCGGTGGACGGCCACCTCAAGGCGCTGCCCCGTGCCGATATCGCGGCCGAGAGCTGGCAGGCCCACGGTGCGGTGATCCTGGTCCCCCGTCTCGACGCCGCGGTGCCGCTGGTCGACCGCATCGCCCCGGAGCATCTGGAGATCGCGACGGAGGACCCGGACGCACTGGCTGCGAAAGTGTCGAACGCGGGTGCCATGTTCCTGGGCCGTTACGCGCCCGAGGTGATTGGCGATTACGTCGCCGGCACCAACCATGTGCTGCCCACCGGGCGCAGCGCGCGCTTCTTCTCAGGCCTCGGTGTCGCCGATTTTATGAAGCGGACGTCCTGGGTGAAGTGCGACGCGGCGGGCTTCCGCAGCCTTGCGCCAGCGGCGGTGACGCTGGCGCGCGCCGAGGGACTGGACGCCCACGCCTTGTCCGCGGCGATCCGACTCAACGACGCACCGGACGGCGGGTTCGGGGAAAAGGGTTGACCGGGAAACGGCCCCGGACCACCTTGCACCCGGCGCGCAACAGCCCCTTGGAGATTTGATGGCGAAGGAAGACCTCATCGAGTTCACCGGCATTGTTGCCGAGCTGCTCCCCAACGCAATGTTCCGGGTGAAGCTCGACAACGGCCACGAGATCCTGGCGCACACGTCTGGCCGCATGCGCAAGAACCGTATCCGCGTGCTCGCTGGCGACCGGGTCAATGTGGAAATGACCCCCTACGACCTCACCAAGGGCCGGATCACCTTCCGCTTCAAGTAGTCCGGCGCCGATGCAGCCGGACCCCCGCGCACGTTCCGCCGATCCCGCCGCCGCGCCGCTGGTGCTGGCGTCGGCGTCGCCGCGCCGCCGCGACCTGCTGGCCCAGGTCGGCATCGTGCCGGCGCAGATCATCCCCGCCGATATCGACGAATCGCCGTTGCCGCGCGAACTGCCGCGCGCCCACGCACTCAGGCTCGCCGAGGCCAAGGCACGCGCTGTCGCGCCCGAGGCGCCGGGCGCCTTCGTGCTGGCCGCCGACACGGTAGTGGCCTGCGGCCGGCGTATCCTGCCCAAGGCGGAGGACGAAGCTGCCGCCCGCGCCTGCCTGGCGTTGCTGTCGGGCCGCCGCCACCGGGTGATCGGCGGGGTTTGCGTGATTGCGCCGGACAGCACTTGCCGCATCCGCGCGGTACAGACCGCGGTCAGTGTGCGCCGCCTCACCAGCGCCGAGATCGACGCCTACGCCGCCGGTGACGAGTGGCAAGGCAAGGCCGGCGGCTATGCCATCCAGGGCCGCTTCGCCGCCTATATCCGGGCGCTCAACGGTTCCTATTCCAACGTGGTCGGCCTGCCGCTCTATGAGACAGTGGCGCTGCTCGGCGGCCTCGGCTTCAAGGCGGCAGGGGCATGACCGGCCCGGTGCTGCTGATCGAATGCCTGCCCGGCGAGACCCGCGCCGCGCGCCTGGATGGCGACGGGGTGTTGCAGGCATTGCGCATCTGGCGCGACGACCCGCCGGATCCGGTGGGCCGGCTCTACCATGCGCGGGTGCGCCGCCTGGTACCGGCGCTGGGTGCGGCCTTCCTTGATCTCGGCCCCGACGGGGAGGCGTTCCTGCCCTTTGGCAAGGCTGGCCCGCCGGTGGAGGGTGCGGCGCTGGTGGTCCGCCTCGACCGGCCCGGCATCGACGGCAAGGCGCCCCGCGCCGCCCGCGCCGAGGCCCCCGATGGTGCCCTGCCTGACGCGCCGGCACTGCTCGATCCCGGACCGCCCGCGGCGCGGCGTGCCGTCGACGCATTGGCGCAAGAGGGAGACGACCTGGTTTGCGACGACGCGGACCTGGCGGCGGCCCTCGGTGCCACCTTCGACGGCGACCCGGCGGGGCTGTTCGCCCGCAACGGGCTGGAGGCAGAGATCGATGCCCTGCTGGACCCCGCGGTGCCGTTGCCTGGCGGCGGGCGGCTGTTCATCGAACGGGCCCGCGCGCTCACCGTCGTTGACGTGGACAGCGGCGGTGCGGAGGGCAATGACGACCCGCAGCGCTTCCTCGCCGGGCGCAACCTTGCGGCGATGGCGGCCATCGCGCGTCAGCTGCGCTTGCGCGGCATCGGCGGTCAGGTGGTGATCGACCCGATCTCGCTGCGCGACCCGGGTGAGCGCCGCTTGCTGGTCTCGGCGCTGAAGGAGGCGGTGGCGAACGACCCCGCCGGTGTCCAGGTGCTGGGGGCGACCGGGCTCGGCCTGCTGGAGCTGACCCGCGGCCGCCGCGCGCCCGCCTTGGGCGACGTGCTGTGCGGCCCGGACGGCACGCCGAGCGCGGCGACCCGGGCCTTCGCCGCGGTGCGCGCCGCCCGCGCCGGGCTCGGCAGCAGCGGGCGGCCGGCGGTGCTGGTGGTGGCGCCCGAAGTGGCGGCGGCGCTTACGGACGGCCCTGCGGCCGCGGCCTGGACGGCGCAGGTGGCGCGCAGCGGGGGGCTGCTGTCGCTCCGCGCAGACGCCGATTGCGCCGCGCCGCGGCTGGACCGGGCGGCGGCATGACCGGCGCGCCTGAACATGCGGCACCAAAGAAGCGCCGCCCGCGCTGCCCGATCTGCGGCAAGCCGCGGGTGATCAAGCACAAGCCGTTCTGTTCGGAACGCTGCGCCAATATCGACCTGGCGCGCTGGCTCGGCGGCTCCTACCGCATCCCGGTGACCACCGAGGAACCCCACGACGGCGACGACGCCGAACGCACCTACGACCCTTACGCGGAGGAAGACGACTAGGGGCGTGTGGACAGCCCCGCCGCTTATGGCTATATAGCCGCTTCCGGTTTTCCGGAGCCCAGGTAGCTCAGTTGGTAGAGCAGTGGACTGAAAATCCGCGTGTCGGTGGTTCGAATCCGCCCCTGGGCACCAACTCTTTCAAGGGTTTAGCGCACGCGCTGCCGCGCGCCTCTGGTCCCCTTGTGTAATTCGTGTGTACCTGTGCCTTCGAATTGGCGCCGGACCCGGGCGCCTTTTCCGCTTAGGCGCACGTCAGGCGGCGGTGTCATACGTTGCGGAGAAGATCGTCTCTGACAGCCACTTCCTGAAAGACGGATTGTCGCTGAACTGCTTGAACAGCTCGGTGTGATCCGACAGCAGGTCGATGACGGCGCGTTCGAGGGCTCTGTTGTGCTCGATCCGCGCGTTCTGCTTGTCGGAGTTTTTCATGGCGTTCTGGTACGCCTTGTCCGCTGACACTCTCGCCGGCAGCTCTTCGGCAATCACTTTCCCGATCTTGTCCTTGTCCTTCCAGTCGATGTTGCCGAACATCTCGTTGAAGGTCTTCAGGATGTTGCTCAGATGGTCGAGCTCGGGTTCGGCCTTGCGGCCTCCCCCGGAGGTGGGGACGGGCCCGATTTCAGCATCGGCATCCGGCAGCACGATGGCCATGGTTGCTTGTGCTTCGACGCGGTAGCTGTCCATGTCGATCGCTTCGAGAATGCCCTTCGACAGATCTTCCTCCTTCGGCGCGGGCAGCTTGGGCGTGAGGAAATTCAAAAAGATCGATAGCTTTTCCCAGTCCGCGTTGCTGTAGGGAAGGATCGTCGCCAGGAAGCCGTAGGTGCGGGTGAAGGCCTTGGCCTTGCCCTTGAAGTCGACCTGGCCGTCTTCGTCGAGGTCGGCCTTGTAGATGGCGACACAGGCGTCGAGAATCGGGTCGAGCTTGTCGCGGTCCGCGCCGCTGAGGTAGAGCGCCACCAAATCCTCCACCTGATCCCAGGCATAGACCTGGTAGCCATCCAGCGCGGCTTTCAGGTCGTGCAGCTTGTTGGGGTCGGTTTCTTCGCTGAGGATCGTGGTGCGGTAGTAGGGCTCGAAAGAGGCTTTGATCCCGTCCGCCTCGTTCATGAAATCGAGCACGAAGGTGTCGTGCTTCTGCGGATGAGCGCGGTTCAGACGCGACAGGGTCTGCACCGCCTTCACCCCCGACAGCGCCTTGTCCACGTACATCGTGTGCAGCAGCGGCTCGTCGTAGCCGGTCTGGAACTTGTCTGCGACGATCAGGAACCGGTATGGATCCTTCTGGATCCGCTCCTCGATCTTGTTGCTCGGGAAGCCGTTAAGCGATGCCTCGCTGACCTTCTGCCCTCCGTATTCGTGCTCCCCGGAGAAAGCAACGATGGCCTGGTAGGGGCTCTTGCGCTCCTTCAGATAGGTCTGGAAGGCATGGAAATACTGGATCGCGCGGCGAATGCCGCTGGTCACGACCATGGCACGGGCCGCACTGCCGATCTTCCGGTGCGCGATTACCTGGTCATGGAAGTGGTCGACCATGATCTCCGCCTTCTGGCGGATGGCATGTTCATGGGACTCGACGTACCTCCGCAGCTTCTTCTGTGCCTTCTTGGTGTCGAACTTCGGGTCGTCTTCTACCGTCTTCATGAGCCGGTAGTAGCTGTCGACCGGCGTGTAGTGCTTCAGCACGTCGAGGATGAAGCCCTCCTCGATGGCCTGCTTCATCGTGTAGCTGTGGAAGGGGAGGTGCCGGACCTTGTCGCCCTCCGGAGCCGGCTCGCCGAAAATCTCCAAGGTCTTGTTCTTCGGCGTCGCGGTGAACGCGAAGTAGCTGGCATTCGGCAAGATCTTCCGCGCTTCCATCAGCCGGTTGATGGTGTCTTCCACCGTCTCGCCTTCATCCTCGGCGCCATCCGCGGCCAGCGCGATGTTCATCTTCGCTGCCGTGCGGCCGCCCTGGCTTGAATGCGCCTCGTCGATGATGATGGCGAAGGTTCGCCCGCGGTGTTCGTCGCCGATCTCGTCTAGCACAAAGGGGAACTTCTGAACCGTCGTGATTATGATCTTCTTGCCGGTCTTCAGGAATCCTCGCAGGTCCCCCGACTTCTCGGCGTGACCTACCACCGAGGACACCTGGGCGAACTGCTTGATCGTGTCGCGGATCTGCTTGTCGAGCACCCGGCGGTCAGTGACCACGATGACCGAGTCGAAGGTCGTCTGCCCGCCGGCCTCCAGACCGATCAGTTGATGGGCAAGCCAGGCGATCGAGTTGCTCTTGCCCGAACCGGCCGAATGCTGGATCAGGTAACGCCTTCCTGCTCCCAGCGCTTCGGCGTCGGCCAGCAGCTTGCGCACGACGTCCAGCTGCTGGAAGCGCGGAAATATCTGCTTCGGTGACTTCTTCTTGCCGCGCTCGTCGAGCTCCTCGACCACCTGCGCGTAGTTCTCGAGGATGTCGGTCAGGTCGCGCTTCGTCAGGACCTGCTTCCAAAGGTAATCGGTCTTCAGCCCGTACGGATTCGGCGGGTTGCACGCGCCGTCGTTCCAGCCTTTGTTGAACGGCAGGAACCATGAGGCCTTGCCCTTCAGCTGCGTGCACATCCGTACCTCGTGGTCGTCCACGGCGAAGTGGACGGCGCATCGGCCGAATTGGAACAGCAGCTCCTTGGGGTCGCGATCGCGCCTGTACTGCTCGATCGCGTCCTCGACGGTCTGCTTTGTCAGGCTGTTCTTAAGCTCGAATGTGGCAACGGGCAGGCCGTTGATGAAAAGCCCGATGTCCAGCGACAGCTTGGCCGCGTCCTTCGAATAGTGAAGCTGGCGGGTAACGCTGAAGATGTTGGCGGCGAACAGCGTCTCGGCCTTGGCGTTGCCCGGGGTCGGTGTGCCATAGAACAGTTCCACCGACCCAGGGCCATGCTTGACGCCGTTACGCAGCACGTCGATGACGCCGCGCTTGGCGATCTCCCCCTGCAGCCGGTGCAGGAACTGCAGCCGCTTCGGCCCTTCCGCCCCGATGCCGAGCGCTTCGACAGCCTCCGGCTGTGTGGCATTCAGGAAGTCGAACAGCTTTGCCAGGTCGACGGCATGGTCCCGGTCGAAGTCCTTGGACTCCCCGGCAACGTAACCCGCCTCGTCGATCAGCGAGCGGACGATCAGGGCTTCGAGGCCCTTTTCGCTGGTATCAGTCGTCGACACCTGCCTCCTCCATAACCTCTGCGTCGTCGGCTTCCAGCTCCTCCTCCAGCGCGTCGTTCTCCTCGGAGACCGGCTCGTCGCTAGGCGCGGCGATCTCGATATGGCGCACGTCCAGCTTGCCGGTGACGACATCAGCAATGAGGCGCTCGCGATATTCGCGAATCAGGATGAGTTCCTTCTCCGCTTGCTCGATGGCTGTCTCCAAAGGCTTTATGTCCTTCTGGACTGCCGAAAGGATCGACCGCTGTTCGTTCGGCTCTGGAAGCGCAACTTTCACCCGCGCTAGGCGGGCGGTAGAAATCTCAGCGAAGGTTGTTCCCGTCGATAAACTCTCAAGTTCGGGCTTGAGGATGCGCATAAGCTCGAACAAGAACTCGCTGTCGACAACGCTCGTGTCCGGAACAAGCGCCTTGCAGCCCTGATTTGTCGCCAATTCGACATCGGCGAGCGCGACATTCCCAACTGGAGCCCGCGACGTAATGATGACGCTGCCGGGCGGCACTAGTGCTGTTGAGCAAGCTTGCAGCCCTACGTCGGTAATCGTCCGTCGTGAGCCGGATAAGCGAGTGTTCCGGCTAATGTCCTCTGGGGTGACCCAGACAATGTTCCCGTCCCAGCACTCTGCTTGAGCACTCGGCGGCGTGGAACCACCAAAGATCGACTTCAAGAGCCACTTCAGCGGCTTCACTTCCCAATGCGTCGGAACCTCGGGCATCCAGTCGATGCCGGTGGGCTTCATGGGGGCGTCGGGATTCAGGCCGCGCGTGACGGCCCGGTTAATGATCGCCTGCTTCTGCTCATTCAACAGCCCGATCAGCCGCCGCTTGTTGCGGATCAGGCGGGACGTCAGCTGGCCATGGGCGTCGAGAAAATCGGAAATTCGCTCCTGCTCCTCGGTCGGCGGAGAGGCCGAGGGCATCTGCTTGAACTCTTCCCAATAGAGCCGGTTGCGGTCTGACACGATACCGCGCGAGAACTTGTTTGCCTCGCGCATGTAGGCTCCGGTCCGGAACAAATAAGCGTAGTAGCGTGCCTCGACCTCAGGAAAGGGCCGAGCGACGACATAGGCTGGGCTAATAAGGCCGTCCACTGGCGCTACGCCTACGGCGCCCTGCCACATGCGCATCATGTTATAAGCTATGTCGCCTTTAGCTGCGCGTTTGTACTTGCTACGGTCAGCTATCTGCTGTTTTCGGGCGAGATTTTCCATGTCACGGACGCGAACGCCCGTCCGTAAGGAAACCTCGAGTATCGGCAAATCCCCGAATCCAGTCTCGACACGTTCCGAAAATAGTCGGCCATTGCGGCGTATGTCCCAATGCCCCGGGATCTCACCGAGCCACGGCAGCCCGCTGTCGCGATACTGAGGAAATCGCCTGGGTCGTAGATCGCCTCGTACATTGTCGGGACGTGCGGGAGCAGGTTCGTCCTTGGTCTCGGCTCTAGTGGGTTGATCGAACAGGGATGCTTGGGTCGCTGCAGGTTGCGGGCGGGCGCGCGGCATTGGCGGAGCAACGGACACTGTTTGGGGCGGCACCGTCGCGGTTGGCCGCGAGGGGTAGTCTCTGGCGCAGATCATCTCGATCGGCCGCTGAAACAGCAGGAACTCAGAAATCTTCAGCGGCTCTACGACATTTAGGCTCTCCGCCTCGTCGCCCTTCAACTGCTCGCGGAGTTCCATCAGCAAGCGGCCCAGAACGTTCATGCCGATGAGCGTGCCGTCCTCCGCCACCTTCGCGCCCCAGAAGTCGTCCTTGCGGGACTGCTCCACGATAGGGCGATCTCCCGTTTCCAGCAGCAGCCTGCCGAACTCACGCCAGTTCTGCGCTAGCTTCACCCGAAGGCACCAGCGCATGATCTTCACGCGCACCGCGTCCCAGTCCGCCCGCGAGTCCTTGCGGAACGGCTTGCTGCGCATCTTCGCCGTCATCGGGCTGCGCTCGCCGATAATTGTGCGCTGCACCTCCGGCAGATGCGGGAACCGGCATGCCTGATAGAGCGCTTCCGATGTGCGGATATGGACGCCGTTCACGCACAGGGGAAAGCCCGGCGCCATGTTCGAGAGGCCACCAAAGCGGTCTTTCGTCTTTAGGAAGACGATGCTGGCTACCGGATCATAGGTTCTGATCTGGTTTGCCTGAGACATCAGCACTCGTCCTCGAACAGCTTGGCCGCTAGTCGTCTCATGACGGTGCTTTTGTTCGTGGTCCGCGGGAACAGGGGATACCAAGGATCGCCCACCCAAAGGGCCAAGGGGGCGTTATTCGGGCAGTTTCTGAAGGTGACGATCAGCGAGCCGAAGCCGAGCGTTTCGAGGACCATGTTACCCAGAGGCCGCTGGTACTGGTTTAGATTCGGGCACATCTCCCGAATGCGAACTCCGGCCTTCAAGAACTCTAGCTCCAGAACTTGGCGTCCGGCGTCGCTAGAGAAGATGCCGTTCTCACCGACTTGGCCAGCTTTGCGCAGGTGGGGTGAGCGGCTCATGCCCGCCACATATGCCTGCACTGTCTTATCATCAGGAATCGCGACTGGTCGCAGTACGTCAGACGTTGAGGTGTATGTCTTGCGATCTTCCAGTTCGATCGCACGCCACCAGTTGAGTTCGATGCTCTTGCCTGCGGCGATTGCAGCTTCTCGGAGCTTTCCGTTGGCGTAATGCTGGCCGCCGCGATGCAGCGCGATGGTGACAATATGAACTGTTGCTTCGGCGGGAGCCTCATTGGCGATCCACGTTTCGAGATCTCTCCTGACACGGTTTCCAGTAAAGACCGCATCATCTAGGTAGACGAAAGCACGCGGTGAAGAGCCGCAGTCGGTCGCCCTAAGCTTGCATTTTTTCTCCAGTATTTCGCTGAATAGCCCGAGCATTTCGTTTTGGCTGGCACCTCCTCCTTGGATGTCTAGGAACGCCGCATCCTTCCAAAACGCGCACGGTTTTTTCCCTGCCAAATTCTCTGTTCGAAACACTGTTCTGAGGAATTTAATTGTGCGATTTAGTGAAAAATAAGTGTGCCCGAGAACGTGGTCCATCTCGCGCAGGATCGGAAGCTGCACCGCGGCATCGAACTGGTTGATCCAGCGCTCGACGTGCTCCGGCGTTGGTGCGGGCAGGTCGCCTTCACGATAGTCAGCGGTCGTCGCGGCTATCGACGCGAGCAGGTCGTCCCGTTCAGCCACGTCTCGCCCCTCCGCTTGCGGTGCGTGTCTTCGACCGCATTTCAAAGCCCCTCGAAGTAGGTCTTGATCTTCTGGGCCATCAGCTTTCGCCGCTGCTCCAGAAAATCATCGAACGGCGGGATGTCGCCCTCGAGAAGGCTCTCCGGCAGGCAGCTCATCGTAAGGTTGGCCCGCATCTCCTCGGCGGTCGTGATGCCGCCATACTTTTTGGTGCCGCCGTTGCACTGGTCCGCCAGCTCGGAGAAGTAGACCTCCGGGTCGCGGTCTCCGATGCTGATGTTGATCTCGCTTTGGGCGAGGACGAAATTGGCGATCTGGTTGTAGCGACCGCGGGTAAGCCCCTGACCCTTGAGGTAATTGCGCGGATAGACATGATGCACGTCGCTGCGGTTCAGCAACAGGTCGCGAACCGTGATGTCCCGCGACAGGAAGCCGAGATCACCGAGCTTCACCTGTGCTGCCTGGTAGACGAGGAAATAGGGGCTCGAGGCCGACGAGGTATTCATTTCCTGCGGTAAAAGCGTGGTCCAGAAGCTTTCCGGCAGTTCGGCGTCGATCACCGCGTCGCTGTAGGTCGAGAGACCCCGCGCCTCAATCTGGCGAATGTCGAAGTCGAAGGTCGTCTCGGGGCTGCCCGAGTAGCGCCCCCGGAGCAGGGACATGACGTACCAGCGCCGAACCAGCCGCTCAATTTCGGCGGCCGGCGTCCCTTCCGCCCGTCCACGCAGATAGAGGATGTAGGCGAAGTTGATGGCGTTCTGGCTTCGGATTAGTTTCGACGTGATGAAGCCGGCCGACCGTAGGATCATCGTCAGGCGGTCGAAGTGGGTCTTGTTCATGAAGTTGAAGACGCCGGTCTTCAGCCTGGCGAACGCTTCCTCAGCGATCTCTTCCTCATACTTCTTCGTTTCGAAGTTCCGTCCCGACAGCAGGGCGACGAGGTCCTGCAGCTTGCCGCGCCGGAACTCGGACGTGAACGCTACGCGCAGCATGTCGGTGTAGGAGGGGTCGTAGAGGTCGTCGTTGACGTCCTTCAGCCACCGCATCTTTGGGAGGAACTTGGACGAGGCGAATGCCTTGTCACCCTTCTCGATGCGCGAGAGGAACTCGGGCGCCACGGCCAGATGGCAGAAATAGTCTATGGCCTTGCGCAGCATGTTGCCGCCGTACGTGGCGTTGGCGGCGATTTTCGACATGGCGAAGTCCGCCTGGCTGAGCGACGCGCCCGCCGAGTTCACGCGGATGAATATCTCGGTCACGGTTTCGATGTCGAGGTCTTCGGCCAGCTCGATGATGCCGACGTGGTTGTTGATGATCTTCCGGACGCGCTCGAGGATGCGCGAGACATTCTTGCGGTCGGCATCGGGGTTGCGCTCGGAGTAGTCGTCGGTCAGCTCCGTCAGGCTGGCGTCGGGCGAGAAGACCGCAGCGAGATCGGGAATCCACGAGGCGTCCTTCTGAATGGCCGGGTTTGAGACTTCGAAGCGCTCCTCGACCGGATGGAACGCGATCCGAATGCGTACGGTCTCGTAGTCCCTAGTCAGCACTTCCTGACCGAGCAGAGCGGCCATCAACGCGGTGACCCGCTGCTGCCCGTCGATCATGATGCGCTTTCCGGACGACATTGAGCCATCCTTCAACCGCACTGACGGGTTCCGCCACGCGATCAGATAACCGACCGGGTAGCCCTGATAGAGCGAGTCCAGGAGGTCGCGTACCTTGGTCGCGCTCCACACAAAAGGGCGTTGAATCTCGGGGATGGCGATTTCGCCCGATTTCACCCAGGTGAGCAGGGTCTCGATCAGATGAGGGGTGACAGAATACCGCTGGGTTGCCACGCTCAATGACCTCCTGTCAGGACGTCTTCAAGCAGCCCTTCAGTCTCTTGCTCCAGCGCACGGATGTCGGCCTCGATCTCCTCAAGTGTGCGCAGCGGCTGCGGCTTGTAGAAGTGGCGTGTGAAGGAGATTTCATAGCCGACGATGGTCTTCGACGAGTCGATCCAAGCGTCGGCCGCATGAGGCAATACCTCGCGGCGGAAGAAAGCCTCGATGCCGCCGTCTTCCAGGAAGGGCACCTGCTCGGTATCTCTCAACTCGGTGTCCGGCTCATATTCGACGATCGCTGGTTTGCCGCGCACCGTCCGATGGTAGTTGCCGTGCAGCGCATCTGTTTCGGCATCGGCGCCCGGCTTGATCTTGGACAGCTTCTTGATGACCGGTTCCGCTTCGGGATCCTTGATGCCCAAGCCCGCCATCACGAGCTTCTGGCGCTTGGCCGTCATACGGACACCGCGCTTGCCCGCGACAGCTTCGGCTTCTTCGATAATCCGATTGAAATCGAGGTGGGGGCCTTCGCCAAGCCGCTCGGTCAACGCTTCCACGACGCCAATGAGGGGCTCGTCAGCAGCCTCCGCGCACATCTTGGCGAAACGGCGCTGAGCGCTCGCCGACAGCTCGGCCTTCAGGCGCAAGGGCCGTTCGACCGTGACCTTCCAGTAACCGAACGCCGCGTTGGGGAAGATCTTCGACTGCTCGTTTTCCTCACAGTTGAGGAAGCTGTCGCAGATGCGCTTGATGTCGTCCGGTCCGAGGACGCAGTTCTTCTTGCCGAGATTCTTCCGCAGCGGTTTGAGCCACGCCGTCGCGTCGATCAGCTGGACCTTGCCCTTGCGGGATTCTGCCTTGCGATTGCTGAGAACCCAGATGTAGGTCGCAATTCCGGTGTTGTAGAAGATGTTCAGCGGCAGCGCGATGATGGCCTCGAGCCAATCGTTTTCTATGACCCACCGCCGCACGTTGCTCTCGCCTGAGCCTGCATCGCCGGTGAACAGCGACGAGCCGTTGTGGACCTCCGCGATCCGGCTGCCGACCTTGGTGGCCTTCTTCATCTTGCTCAACATGTTGGCCAGAAACACCATCTGGCCGTCGCTGGAGCGCGTGATCAGGCTGTACTCGGGATCGCTACCGTGCTCGATCACAAAACGGGGGTCGGCGATGTCCTTCTTTCCGCCGAGACGGTCAAGATCCGATTTCCAGCTCTTGCCGTAGGGCGGGTTTGAAAGCATGAAATCGAACTCACGCGATGGGAATGCATCGCTGGAGAGCGTCGAGCCGTACTTCATGTTCTCGGCTTCGGCGCCTTCACCCTTGAGGATGAGGTCCGCCTTGCTGATGGCAAAGGTCTCGGGGTTGACCTCCTGTCCGTAAAGATGGACGGACACTTCCTTGCGATGGTCGGCCGTCAGCTTGACCAGCGTCTCTTCCGCCACCGTCAGCATGCCGCCCGTGCCGCAGGCGCCGTCGTAGACAAGATAGGTGCCGGACTGAATTTCATCCGCGATCGGCAGAAAGATCAGGTAGGCCATGAGCTCCACGACATCGCGCGGGGTGAAGTGCTCTCCGGCCTCCTCGTTGTTCTCTTCGTTGAACCGCCTGATCAGCTCCTCGAAAATCGTCCCCATCGAGTGGTTGTCGAGCCTGGGCAGCCGCACGCTGCCATCCTGGTGCAGAACGGGTTTGGGGCTCAGGTTGACCGAGGGGTCGAGAAATTTTTCGATTAAAGGGCCAAGGATATTCGCGTCGACGAGCGTCGGGATCTGGTAACGGAACTTGAACTTGTCGAGGACCTCCTGGATGTTCGGCGAAAAACCGTCGAGGTAGGCCTCAAAGTCGGATTTCAGCTGTTGGTGGCGTCCCTTGGAGGTGAGATCGCGAAGCCGGAATGGCGACGTATTGTAGAAGGCCTCGCCTGACGTCCGGCAAAGGGCCGCGTGCTGGTTTGCCACTTGAGCCTCGTCCAGCTGCGTCTTCATAGCCAGGACGGCATCCTTGGTCGGCTCAAGCACGGCATCCAGGCGGCGCACAACGATCATGGGGAGAATCACATCACGGTACTTTCCCCGCACGTAGACGTCGCGCAGCACATCATCCGCGATGTTCCAGATGAAGTTGCTGATATTGAGGTCGCTCATGTGCCGCGTGTCCCCTATGGATTGCCCGATCTCGCTTGGGTCATTTGGCTGCTAGGATCAATCCCCGGTTGTTTCGTCGATTGCAGCCCTCTCTCACGAGTATTCCATCGATCGACGCGCGCATCCAAGTCTCAAGCGGTATCCTTTGTCTCATTGGGCGGCATGGCTCGGTCTATTTGGCCATACCGCGTTTGTAATTTATCTAGGGCCTCCGCGATGTGCGCGCCGTTCTGGTGCGCGTATCGCTCGACCATGATCATAGTCTTATGACCGCTAATTCGTTTGACGGTCGGCAGGTCCACCCCTGCCTGAATAAGGTGCGTGATGGTCGTGTGGCGAAGCGTATGCGGTGTGACCTGATCGGGGTCCAGCCCGGCCCGTTCGACCGACCGACGAAAGGCCTTGCGGATCGTGTGGACGTGGCCGGTTCTGCTGGCGATCGAAGGAAATAGCCAGGGGCATCCCTCGGGCAGCATCTTGATGCGATCAGCCAGGTAGGTTGCCAGGTCGCCGGTGATGGGCTGCTGGCGGGCTCCTGCCTTGGCCTTCGGAATCCAGATCACGCGACGCTCGAGGTCCAGGTCTTCGCGGCGGATGGCGAGAATCTCCGAATGACGCATGCCGGTCCGCAGCCCGACCATCACAAACGCGTGGACATTCTCGTTCTGGTCCTGCGCCGCCGCTTCCTCCAGCGCGCGGCACTGTTCGCGCGTAAGGTAGACAATGCGGGCATTTTCCTCAGGAAACCGCCGAATGCGTGCGGGGAGGGCCTTTAACCAGCCCCACTCAAGACACCGGTTAAACATGTGGGAGAGGGTGGCTAACTCGCGATTGACTGTGGCCGGCGCTGCCCCTGCCGTCCGGCGCGCCTTCTTGTACCGCTCGATCTCAAAGCCTGTGAGTTGCGGCAGGGGGCGGTCGCCGAAGAAGGGCACCAGGTGCTGGCGGAGTTGGCGCTCCTTCGTCGGGATCATCTTCCCGCCTTCCTGGCGCAGGCGTTCGACATAGCGGCTGGCCCCTTCCCGGAACCCCAACATGGTCTTTCGGCCTTCCGGCAGGTCGAGTCTCTCACGGCGCGCGTCCGTTCTGGCGCGCGCCACGAAGTCCTCCGCGGTAGTCCGCGTCACACCCTCGGATTCCCGGCCAATTGATCTGTGGATTCGGCGCCGGTCGACCATGATGTTGACCGTGAACAGCCCGTCGCCATTCGCAAGGCGCTTGAAGGTAATGCCGTGCTCGTGGATCTGCTCCTCGGGGGCAAGGGCGCGCATGGCAGTACGGGTCAGCTTGCAGAAACTCTTGGCCATCCTTTGAGCCCCCTAGAATGGAATCTCATCGTCGACTTCGTCGGGCTCAGCAAGAAAGAGCGCAGGGCCGGCACCCGTCTTGTCGCCTTTTGTTCTGGGCCATTCCGGCAACTTCGCTTCTGGTAAATCCCCTGCCGCAACCTCCTTAAACGTCTCCCAATAAGCCCGCAGACGATCGCGATTCAGGCTGAGTTCCGTTGTGCCCCATTGCCATTCACCGTTTGGCCCCGCGAATTGTCCTCGCCACAAGAAGCCGTTCTCCCGGATCAGCTTCCAGATTACCTGCTCATCGTGAGTGAGCAATTCAGGGTACCTCAATGCGAGATTCGCTAGGCGATCCGCTTCGTCCACATCCCAGAGCGATGAGGCTTCGTCGGCCAGCGTCTGTTCCTCGTTTAATCCGGGGTTGTATTGGGGCTGAACCTGGCGCAACGACTCCTCAATCGCCCATTCGATATAGCTACTCAACGGTCGGCGCTGACGGCGTGCCGCGAGCTCTGCCAGGTACTTGAGGCGCGGGTCGAGTCGGATGGTTACAATCTGGGATTTTCGTCCTCCCCCACTATCCCTTGTGGTCTTGCGGCCCGCCATACGCAAAATCTCCGTGTCGAATGTTCTCGGAACTACCGAGAACCATAACGATGACACGTATTCGATTGCAATACAAAAAACAACTCACCATCCTTAACGCATACGCAATCAGAGGAGGTCATAATGGACCTAGAGATACAGCGCGTGCGTGTGATGGTGTTTCCGGATGGCCGGCTGGACACGCAAAACGCGGCCCTCTTCCTGGGCCTGAGCCAGAAGACCTTGGCTATGATGCGGTCGACGGGCACCGGCCCGCGCTTCGTCAAGAGGGGCCGGGTCTTCTACTACCTCGATGATCTCGAGAATTGGCTGCAGGCGCAGCCGCGGGTGCGGAGCACCGCTGAGGCGCGCCTCGCTCCGGATCGCGCGGTCTAGGCGATCGCAGGCGATCCATGTCGCGGCGGCACCCCAACCACCGACTTATCAAATTGTATCGGAGCTACACGGTAGGCGAGGTCGCTACCGTGCTGAGCAAGCATGAGAATACGGTCCGGAACTGGCTCCGTGAGGGGTTGCAGCCGATCGATGATGGGCGGCCCTTGCTGATCTACGGGGAGCAGCTGGCTGCTTTCCTCCGATCTCGTCGCGCGGCGAACAAGCAACGCTGCCGACCGGGTGAGATCTACTGCGTTCGATGCCGGAAGCCCGTCAAACCGGCTGGCGGGATGGCCGATTATGTTCCGATCACCGAAACCTCCGGCAACCTTCGCGGCATCTGCCCAGAGTGCGAGTCGCTGATCCACCGCCGGGTTTCCCTCGCCCGGTTGGGGGCTGTTCGCGGCGATCTTGAGATCGCTTCCCCGGTGGCAAAGGAGCGCATAACAGATTGGAGCAATCGCTCCCTGCATTGTGACTCCAGCACAGAGGGAAAAGGCCATGGCTAGACACAACGCCCAAAACGAACGGATCAAGCGTCGCTATCTCACCTATTTGGTGGAGGCGAAGCGTTACAGCGAAGCTTCGGTCGATGGCGTAGTCGGAGCGCTCCACCGTTTCGAGGTCTACACGCGCTTCCGTGACTTCAAGGCATTCCACGTCGAGCAGGCGATTGGTTTCAAGAGGCACCTCGCGAAACAGATCAATCCGCAGACTGGTAATCCACTGAGCAAGGCGACCCTGCGATCAACACTCACCGCGCTAAAGAACTTCTTCCACTGGCTTGCTGGCCAACCTGGTTTCCGGTCACGGCTGACCTACTCGGACGCTGACTATTTCAATCTGTCCGAAAAGGATGCCCGCATCGCACGTAGCTACAAGGGTAGGGAAGGACCGACAATCGACCAGGTCCGCCATGTGCTGCAGCAGATGCCTTGCAGCACAGAGCTTGAGAAACGTGATCGGGCGGTGATTGCATTCACGTTGCTATCCGGTGCCCGGGACAACGCCACCGCCTCATTCAAGCTGAAGCACATCAATATCAAGGACCAGCGCGTTGACCATGACGCACGAGAAGTGCGTACGAAGTTCAGCAAGAGCTTCCCTACGTCGTTCTTCCCGGTCGGCGATGACATCCGGGAGGTTGTCGAGAATTGGGTGTCTTATCTCGTCGAAGAGAAGCTCTGGGGTCTCGACGATCCGCTGTTCCCGGCTACGCTGGTCGGACAAAACGCGGAGCGCCAATTCGCGGCGGTTGGTCTTGACCGGCGTCACTGGAGCAATGCCAGCCCGATCCGAGCGATCTTCAAGCGAGCCTTCGAGGCGGCCGGGCTTCCGTATTTCCCGCCCCATAGTTTCAGGAACACGCTGGCGCAACTGGGTGAACGCATTTGCACGAGCCCGGAAGAGTTCAAGGCATGGAGCCAGAACCTGGGGCACGAGAAGGTGATGACCACGTTCTCAAGCTACGGCGCAGTCGCGCCCAACCGGCAGGCGCAGATCATGGACCAGTTCGCTACGCCGGTGCGAGAGGCTGTCGAGACGGACGAAATCGAAGAGCTGCGCGGACTGCTCCGATCAGTCGCTTCAAGGCTGCCGGCGGATGCATGAACCACTCCGTGTGACTGGCACGGCCAATCGCTGGTTTGCCGTTAAAGGAACGCCGCCAGATCTGAAAAGACGATGGCGGTCACCAGACCAATCAGCAGCGCGCAGCAAATGAAGGCTAGTCGATAAACGTCTCGCGACTGCGACCGCTGGAAAATTGCCTCGCCTTCCAGCCTGCGTAGTCGCTCCCTCACGTTGGTTTCGAAGTCAGCATCGTCCGTCGGCGGTTCCCACGCATCGCTCGGAAGCGGGTAGCGCTCGAAATTCGGATTGCGCAGAAGGTAGTCGTTACACTCCGCATCCCGCTTTTCCCACGCATCCCAATCTTTGTCCTTCAGATGCCGACAGGCTGGGCTTTCAGGATCGAAAGTGAGGTAGAAGGCGTGCCTGAGCGCCGGATCCTCGCTTTCCAGCATGTCTATCGTCGGCGCCATGCACTTTGCGGCTATGAGCTCTCGTAGCGCCTCGGACAGCGGTGCAGGAAAATCACCTGGGGACCGCCAGTGAGCCAGCGCTTCTTCAATTCCATCAATCTCGACGTCCGGAGACGCAAGGTTGCGGTAGAGGAGCGTGAGGCTGATCGCCCAGTCTCGATCTATGGGTACATGAAGCGACAGACTCCACGCCGTCCTCAATACACGCACGTACTCAAACCACCCATGCCCATCGTCCCAATCCTCTTTAAGATCCGAGGCTGGGGCTTGCAGCCGGGGGTTTCGGGCCAGGAAGCGGACGATCCGGTGAAACCTCTCGTCCGGGACCTTGGGTGGCTCTGACTGATCCCGACGGTCAGGATGCTTCTCCCAGGCGGTCAAGAGGCGCGTGAGACATTCATTGTCCAGGCCAGGGTTCTCGCAGACCGCCCGCAGTTCGCCCAGGCTGCCAGTTTCAACGATTTCATTGAAAAGGGGCCGGGCGCTGAAACGAGATAGGCAGTGGATGCTGGGGCCGAGGAAGAGCGCGGCATTGCGGCATGCCACTGTTCGGGTGGCCGGGCCACTGCGCTGATACACCCGGGCTACTACGCCGCCAGACCGGCCATGATTGGCCAATGCGGCGTCTATCAGCTCAGAGTCTCGCCGGTACAAGAGGTACTCCAAGACATGCGTGCCTTTGGAGACCGGTTCAAAGATGTAGTCGGCCGCATCCAGACGGTTCGGGGCCCGCCGATCTGCTAGCCATGCACACGCCGCTTCCTCGGAACATCGGGCCAGGAACACGGCATCATGATAATCGTCCGGCGCGAAAGGTTCCCGTCGAATGTCCATATCGTGCCCTCCCCTTTCTCTCGACGGTCACACCCAAGAAGGTGCGGCGACCAATCGCCACCATACCAGAGGTAGAAACTGGCGCTTGATGCGAAAGGGCCGAACCGTTACGAATAACCTGCCGTGAGCGCCACCCCACTCGGGCAATCGTAGCCCGACGCGGCGGGAGCGGTTGCGGCAGCCCAAGAGGCCAGTGGTTGAACCATGCCGTGAGGCATGGGGAGGAACCTGGAAGTGCCCCGCTGCCCGGCTTCCCCGCCTGATGAGGCACATAGGGGAGTGTAGCGCTGATGGCGCCAGACCCGCGGGAAGGCATCCGTCCCGCCGCCACTGGTTATCTCTTGGGTTCAACGTTGATGGGTTTGTGGTCGTGCAACGTGCTGAACGTTGCGGCTATGCCCGCAAGGGCTCAGTGGTTGAACCATGCCGTGAGGCATGGGGAGGAACCTGGAAATGATCAGCCGTGCGGCTTCCCTGCGGGGAGCGCGGGGGAATCGCCAGAACCGCGGGAAGGCATCCGTCCCGCCGCCGCTGCTCGTTCCTTCCCAAAATGGCTAAAATCGACGGGGCGACGGGGGCTTCTTTATTTCACTGCTGGGGCCGTGACTGGGTTCCTGCGCGCAAGGATTGAATTGCGTTGGGACAGGATCGATCCTATATGTCGCTGGCCAGCGGTTGAACCATGTCGTGAGGCATGGGGAGCAACCTGGAAGAGCCCCGCTGTACCGCTTCCCCGCCTGATGAGGCATTAAAGGGAGTGCAGCGCAGGCGCCAGACTCCCGGAGATTGCGTCCCGGCGCTGCTGGTTATTTCTTGGGTTCAACCTTGATGGGTTTGTGGTCGTGCAACGTGCTGAACGTTGCGGCTATGCCCGAAAGGGCTCAGCGGTTGAAGCACATCGCGAGGTGTGTGGAGGAGCCTGGAAATGCGCAACCGCACAGCTACCTCACGAGGAGTGCGGCGGACGCGCCAGAACCGCGGGAAGGCATCCGACCCCGCCGCCGCTGTCCTCTTGCTCCCTCTCACGATTGCACGCTAGACAATATTCGTGACCGCGAGACGTTTCGGACGTTTGAGCGAGGGACTCCGGTATCCGGAGGTGCACTTGGCGTCGTGGTCATGCCTGCAAGGGCACAGCGGGTGAAGCATGGCGCGAGCCATGTGGAGGAGCCTGGAAGTGCGAAACCCTGCGGCTTCCCAATGGGAGCAGGGCGGACGCGCCAGAACCCCGGACCTTCCGACCCGGCCCCGCTGTCTGCCTTCAGCTAGGGGCGTAGCATTCCTGACCCCCCGCCAAAGAAGATCTCAACAGCGAAATCCATGGTGTCGGGACGAAACTCGCCCCTAGCGCGGACTGACAATGTCAGGCCTGCGTTCATCAGGTTATCCAGAACTTCGCCTCGACCGTAGACCATCCCGAGATACTCGTCTGCGGTCGTCTTGAGGGTAAAACTTGGCCCCCACCGCTTGCGGTTCGTGACGTCTCTGTATAGCCGCAAGGATACGCCCGGTTTCAGCGCCGCTATCCTGGCGAGGCAGGCTGGGCAGCCATCGCCCATGCCGGGGGAGGCCCAGTGCCGCGTGAGCAAATACTCGCCCGGCACACTTTGGACGGACCTAACATCGAGGGCTGCGATCAGCCCGCCCGCGCTGGTCATCATGAAGCCACGGCGATCAACGGGATTCCCGGCCATGTGGGGCGCCTTTATGGTTGCTGATTTTGAGGTCGTATTTTACCAAAAATTGGTATTTTCTGGGCGCCGATAGGCCTATAACACATTGATATTATTAATATATTTGGGGTTATTTTTCTTATCTTTCGGGTATGGAGTGTGACCATAAGGCCACATATGCAGCCCTACAAATTCGGTGCTGCAAGCTCTCGGCGGTCGTTTGCCCGGTGATGACGGATGCAATTCCTGGTCGATGTTGCTGTAATGCCTCCGCCGTCTGAGCGTGACCGCGAGGCACGTGAGCAACCGACTGGAGAAGCGCAACCATGCAGCTACCCCACGGGGCGTATGGCGGACGCGCCAGCTTCGGGCGTGGCGACCCGGCAGGCGGCAACAAACGCCCTTTCGGCTGTGTGGTTTGCAGTGCCTATCACCCGCGGTAGCGTGGGCCGTTCGTTTCCTTTGCACCTACGGGCCTATCGATGTATCTAGGAGAGGTGCCGTGATCGCCACCCCCCTCGGGCAACCGTAGCCCGACAGAGCGGAAGTGATCGCGGCACTTTCTTTTTCTGAACGTCTGCTTGCCGCTGCGCCCGTCCATTGCGCGCGAGGGGTCCGCCATCGAACGCATTGCCGTGGTCGGATCGCGGTCTTTTCCGGCCAGGGAAGCCGTTGATCAGTTTGTCCTCAGCCTGCCGACTGGCAGCGTTGTCGTATCCGGTGGCGCCCGGGGCGTGGATGGCTGGGCGGTGGAGGCTGCACAGCGGGCTGGCCTGGCGACCCAGATCTTCCATGCAGATTGGGCGGCGTATGGCCGGAAGGCCGGGCCGATCCGGAACGCAGAGATTGTGGCCGCTGTCGACCGGGTCGTGGCCTTCTGGGACCTGAAGAGCAGGGGCACGCTGAATACGGTCTGCCTCGCGATCGAACGGCAGACCCCTGTCGAGGTCAGGGGGCCTGATGGTCAGGCCCTCGTACTCGACGACGTGCTCAACACCGCATCCGATCGGGGCATCCTCGATTCCATCAGGGCAGGGCAGGATCGGGCGCATAGATCCACTCGCTGAGGAATCGAGATAAAGCAGGAACATGCAATGTGCATTTTCTGTGTAATCCTTCATGGATGTTCATGGTGTGTTTGAGCATCGCTGTGAACTGTCTGCAGACCCGCTTCTGCCCAAGAATGGCTTTGAGCGGAGGTTTCCGGATAAGACGGGAAGAGCAGGGCTTTGCCCTCTCATAGACTGAAAATCCGCGTGTCGGTGGTTCGAATCCGCCCCTGGGCACCATTCCCCTCTCCGATCACATCTCATCACGGCAGCCCGCCCTGCGGCGATGGCCCATCTGTGCTGTCCGGGCTAGGATTGCGGCATGCCGCTGACCGACGATCAGGTGCGCGACGCCAAGCCGCGCGAGCGTGTCCGCAGGATCGGAGACGGCGGCGGCCTGCATTTGCTGGTCACGCCGCGCGGGTCCAAGCTTTGGCGCTTCACCTACCGCGCCAAAGGCACGCGCAAGACCCTGGCTCTCGGCACCTATCCGGCGATGTCGCTGGAGGCCGCCCGCGCGGCGCGCGACGCAGCCCGGGTGCAGCTTTCCCAAGGCGACGATCCCGACGCGGCAAAGAAGAAAGCGGTCACCCGCAAGCGCGCGGCCGCCGGGGTGCCGACCTTCGAGGCGGTCGCGGAGGAATGGCTCGGCAAGCACGCGGCGATGGGCCGGGCGCCGAGCACGGTCCGCAAGACCGGCTGGCTGCTCGGCCTCGCCAACCGGGTGATCGGCCACCGGCCTGTAGCGGAGATCACTTCGGCGGACGTGCTGGACGTGCTGCGTCCGCTCGAAGCGAAGGGTCGGGGCGAGACCGCCCGGCGGCTGCGCGGCGCCGTCGCCGCCGTGTTCCGGTACGCCATCGCCACGGCGCGCGCCGAGAACGACCCGACCGTGGCGCTGCGCGGTCGGCTGATCGTGCCAGCGGCCAAGCGCGCCGCCGCGCTCACCGATCCGGCGGCGCTGGGGACGCTGTTGCGCGCCATCGACGGCCTCGACGGGCCGGCGCCGGTGCGCACCGGGCTACAGCTGATGGCGCTGCTGTTTCCCCGTCCCGGCGAGCTGCGTGGGGCGCGCTGGCCGGAGATTGACCTATCTGCCGGGGTGTGGACGATCCCGGCCAAGCGCACCGCCGCGGGCCGGGCGCGCCGGGTGCCGCTGGCGCAACAGGCGTGCGCCCTGTTGTCAGACCTTGCTGTGCCGCTGGCGGATGGCAGCGGCCCGGTGCTGCCCGCGCCCGGCGCGCCCGACCGGCCCGTATCCGCCCCGATGCTGGAAGATGCCCTGCGCCAGCTCGGCGATGGCCGCAGCGTCTCCCTGCGCGGATTGCGCGACACCGCGGCCATACTTTTGCGGGAATCCGGCCGCTGGCGGCCGGCGGTGATCACCCGCCAGCTGGGTGACGACGACGGCGGTGATCCCGCAGCCAACGCCGCCTACCGGGATCACTGGAAGGCGCGGGTGCGCATGATGGCGTGGTGGGCGGACTACCTGGACCGGGTGAAGGCGCGCGCCGGCTGACGCCGCGCCGGCGCTCAGGACAGGTCGTCTGGCGAACTGGTCCCGGGTACAGCGTCAATCGGCTGGTCTGAGAACTCGTCGTCAATGGGTGCGAGCCGCCGCCGGTCACGCTTCACGGTTGGGCCGCTCTGCATGTAGAGCGCGAGCAGCCGGGCAATACTCTCAATGGCATGCATGTTGGTGCGCTCATAGCCATGCGAGGCGTCGAGGCCGAAGCAGACCAGTGCCGTGCGGATATCGTTGCCGGCTTCAATGGCGGATGCACTGTCCGACCGGTAGTGTTTGAACACGTCGCGCTGGACAGAGATCTCGTGGTCTAGGCACAGGCCGATCAGCTTGTGTGAGAGGTGATAATCGAACGGGCCGCTTGAATCGGCCATCGCTAGGGTGACGCCGAACTCGCGCGACCCTTGTCCTGGAGCGACGGTACCATTGTCCACCGTCACCATTTCGGCCACATCCCCGTGCAAGACGCCCGAGGCGCCGGAGCCGACCTCTTCGGAGATGGTAAACAACAGGTGGCAGGGCAGGAGCAGCTCGGTACCGGACTCAATCACTGCCTTGGCGGCACCGAGCATGGCGGCAACGCCCGCCTTGTCGTCGAGATGGCGCGAATTGATATAGCCGTTGTCCAGCAGTTCGGGCTGCGGGTCGATGGCGACGAAGTCGCCAATGCGGAAACCAAGATGGAACAGGTCCTGGCCGGTGGCCGCCTGTTCATCTACCCGAACCTCAACCGACTCCCAGCTTACTGGCTGGGAGTCGACCTCTTCGTTATAGACGTGGCCCGACGCCTTCAGCGGTACGATGGTGCCGCGGAACGGGGCATTGTCGGTGTAGATATTGACCCGCGCACCCTCGGCGAAACGCGATGACCAGGTGCCAATGGGGCAGATCGCCAGGCGGCCATTCTGCTTCACCTCGGTGACCATCGCGCCCAGTGTATCCAGGTGCGAGACGATGGCCCTTTCCGGCGCCGGGTTGCGCCCAGGGAGGTTGGCCCGGATGGCGCCGCGGCGGGTGATTTCGTGGCTGATGCCGAGGGCCGTCAGCTCACCGCAGACGTCATGCACGATTTGGTCGGTGTAGCCCGTCGGGCTGGGCGTATTCAGCAGCGCCAGCAGCGTGCGCCGAACATAGTCCATGTCGATAGGCAGGTTTCGCGGGGTAGTGCCTGGTTTCTCAAGCATGTCTGCTCTCAAGCAATGGACTCAGGGTTACGGGGCCGCGGTGATCCGCTGAAGTGCCGACATACTCTGCGGGAACAGCAGGTCCATGAACTTCTCCGCTGTCGGCTGTGGCTCATGGTTCGCCAGCCCCGGCCGCTCGTTCGCCTCGATAATCACATAATCGGGACCATCCACCTTCTCGACGATAAAATCGAGCCCGACGACCGGCATTTGCAGAACCCGCGCCGCTTCGACGGCCGCACGACACAATGCCGGGTGCAGTGAGTCGGTCACGTCGTGGATAGTGCCGCCCGTATGCAGGTTGGCTGTCTTGCGCGCCACGACCGTGACACCGCCCGGCGGCACGTCGTCCAGGCCGAAGCCCTGCTCGCGGACGCAGCGTTCCGTCTCCGCATCCATGGGGATGTGGCTCTCGCCGCCGGTGGCGGCGGCGCGCCGGCGGCTTTGGCGTTCGATCAGGGTACGCACGTCGTGGTCACCGGTGCCGACCACCTGGGCCGGCTTGCGCACCGCGCCGGCCACAACCTTGTTGTCGATGACGATGATGCGCAGGTCTTCGCCGCTGACGAACTGTTCGATCAACACTGAATCCCCACCCTGGCCGGCCGCCGCCACCGCATCCTCGAGCGCGGCGGGGTCGCGTACGTCAACGGTGATCCCCTTGCCCTGTTCGCCGTTGGCCGGCTTGACAACCACGGACCCGTACTCTTGGAGGAAGGCGGCATTCTCCGCCACCGTTCCGGCCCGGCGCTGTGCCGGTACCGCGAGGTCTGCGGCGGCCAGGGCCCGGCGGCACACCTCCTTGTCGGCGCAGCGGCTCATGGCCACTGCGCTTGTCAGGTCGGTGAGGGACTCGCGGCAGTTGATGCTGCGCCCGCCGTGGGTGAGCTTGAAAAAGCCAGCGTCCGCATCCAGCACGTCGACGCGGATGCCGCGACGGCGCGCCTCGTCGATGATGATGGTGGCGTAGGGGTTGAGGTCCGCCTCCGGCGCGGGGGCGATGAACAGCTTCTCGTTGATCACGTTGCGGCGCTTGATCGAGAACACCGGTACGCGCCGAAAGCCCAGCTTCTCGTACAGCGCGATTGCCTGTTCGTTGTCGTGCATCACCGACAGGTCGAGGTAACTGCGGCCACGGCCGATGAACCGCTCTATCACCTTGCGCACCAGCGCCTCGCCGATGCCCGGCTGGGTGGCTTGGGGGTCGACGGCCAGGCTCCACAGGCTGGAGCCGTTCTCCACATCGTCGAAGGCGGCCTTGTGGTCCGCGCCCATCACCACGCCGACGACGTGGCCCGACGAATCCTCGCGCGCCACCAGGTAGAAAAGGCTGCGCTCGCGCGGCTTAATCACCGAGGCATCGAGAATCCGCACCATGCCCTGGGACTCGTATATGCGGTTGATGGCGTCGAGATCGGCGCGCATGTCGGCAGGCGTGATCTGTACGCCGGGGACTTGGGAGCGCCCAGCTTGATATTGCGGCAGCCAGAGCCGGTAGGTGTGCGACGGATCAAGGAACAGGGCATCAGGCGCGGATGCCAGTACCACATGCGGGTCGCGCAGATAGATGGCCACATCGCGAGCGCCGCTGTCCTCGGTCCGCAAGACATCGGTCACGGTCTCTGGGTCGGCAAATGTCTGGCCGAAAATCAACCTGCCCCAGCCGCAATCAAGAACGCTGTCCGGCGGCATGTCCTTGCCGTCGAAGGTTGCATCCTGCTCCCAGCTCTTGAGGCTAGGGGCACTGCGCCGTGCAAGCCGCGCGTCTCCGGGGCGCCGGTTGCGTCCGCGAATCGCCATCTCACACCGCCTTGATCTCGTGGGTCTGCAGCCAGAGTTCCAGCAGGCCGAGCTGCCACAGCTTGGACCCGCGCAGCGGCGTGATATGGCCGTCGGGGTCCTTCAGCAGCTTGTCGACATAGGGCCGCTGGAACAGCCCGCGGCGCTGGGCCGCCTCGCCGGTGAGCGCCTCGCGCACCAGGTCGAGTACCGGGCCGCGCAGGTATTTTAGCGCCGGCACCGGGAAATATCCCTTGGGCCGGTCGATCACCTCGGCGGGAATGATGCGCCGGCCGATGGACTTGAGAATGCCCTTGCCGCCGTCCGCGGTCTTGAGGTCTGGCGGGACACGCGCGGCGAGTTCTACCAGCTCGTGATCGAGGAACGGCACGCGCGCCTCCAGCCCCGACGCCATCGTCATGTTGTCGACCCGTTTGACCGGATCATCCACCAGCATCACCGTCGTATCCAGGCGCAGCGCCTTGTCGATCGAGCGTTGCGCGCCGGGTGCGGCAAACGCGGCCTCGACGAAGGCGCGGCTGTGATCGTCGCCATGGAAGCGTTCGCCGACGGTCTCGCGGTACTCCGCCTGGTCGCGGTCGAAGAAGACCCGCGCATAGTCGCCCGCCGGGTCGTTGCTGCTGTTCATCGGCGGATACCAGTGATAGCCGGCGAACACTTCGTCCGCCCCCTGGCCGCTTTGCACCACCGTGACATGCTTGGCCACTTCACGTGACAGCAGGAAGAAGCCGATGTTGTCGTGGCTGACCATCGGTTCGGACATCGCGCCGATGCAGGCATGCAGGTCCGGGATCACGTCCTGGGAATGCACCGACAGCTTGTGATGGGTGGTCGCGAAGCGTTCGGCGATGATGTCGGAATACTGGAACTCGTCTCCGACCTCGTCCTTCACGGTCTCGAAGCCGATGGAGAAGGTGTTGAGGCCGCTCTGTCCCTGCTCTGCCAGCAGGCCGACGATGAGGCTCGAATCCAGGCCGCCGGACAGCAGCACCCCAACCGGCACGTCGGCGATCAGGCGGCGCTTTACCGCTTGGCGCAGGGCGTCCAGGACGCGCGCTTCCCAGTCCGCCGCATTCAGGCCGGCGTCTTCCGGCCGGGCGGAGTAATCGAGGTCCCAGTAGCGGTTTTCCTGGCGGGTGCCGTCCGATTCGATGGTCAGGGTGGACGCGGGCGGCAGCTTGCGCACGCCCGACAGCATCGTGTAGGGCGCCGGCACCACCGCATGGAACGTCATGTAGTGGTGCAGGGCGATCGGGTCTATTGCCGTATCAACGCCGCCTGCCTTGACCAGTGCCGGCAGGGTAGACGCGAAGCGGAAGGCGCCATCGACCTCGGCATAGTACAGCGGCTTGATGCCCAGCCGGTCCCGGGCCAAGAAAAGGCGCTGGTTATCCCGCTCCCAGACAGCAAAGGCGAACATGCCGTTGAACCGCTTGACGCATTCCGGCCCCCAAGCGTGATACGCCTTCAGAATAACTTCCGTGTCGCCCGTGGAAAAAAACCGGTAGCCCTTGGCCTCCAGTTCCGCGCGCAGGTCCGGGTAATTGTAGATCGCGCCGTTGAAGGCAATGGTCAGGCCGAGATGGGGGTCCACCATTGGCTGCTGCGCCGCATCGCTGAGATCAATGATCTTCAGCCGGCGATGGCCGAGGCCCGCAGGCCCATGGCCGACAGTGCCGCTGCCGTCCGGTCCGCGCGGCGCCATGGCCTGCTGCATGAGGGAAATCGCCGTGGCGTCGGCCGCGGCGCCGTCGAATCGTAGTTCTCCGCAAATACCACACATAGTCTGGCAGCCAGCTTCGTCGGCGGTCCCAGGCACGAACCTGGCGGACATCGCCGGCTGGAAGCTGCCCTTCGCAACTCCTAAGGCTGTGATTGATTTTCTTGCCGCAATATAGGTAAGCGATGCGAGAAAAATGTCAAATTCTGAGACCACACAATCATCGAATCATTTTACCCAGACAAACAACATGAAAGGAATAATAAATAAACAATTAATCGATAATATATAAATATATTATGCTAACATTTATTGTCACAAACAAAGTATTTTTTCGTGCCGTCTTCTTTTCGGCCGCCTTTCGGGGGCGCCGCCAATCGTATGATTTTTCCCACCGTGGTTGGGACGCCCGCCGGTGTCTCTTGGCGGCTCACATAGTTAGCCTGCCTGTCTCAGCTCCATGTGCCTCGCATGGGTGTTCTTTAACGAGCGTCCGGGGACGCAGTGGGAACAACGTGCTGTTCGCTCATGCATTGCGGGAGGTCCGCTATTGCGAGGCGCTGTATGACATCCTCGATGCCTTAGTGACGTACGCGTCCCGGGCCTTCGCGCACGATCCGAACAACCCCTGCGAGACGTGTGAAATCCATCGCGTCGCGGCCTGCGCTGGCGCTTCTGAGTGCCGCCCTTGACCGGCGCGGGCGTGCGCTCCATTCCTAGCGAAACGGGAATGGGAGACCGGAGATGGATCTGCAACTGGAGGGCAAGACCGCGTTGGTGACCGGCGCGAGCGCCGGGATTGGCGCCGGCACGGCGCGCGCCCTGGCGGGCGAGGGGGTGCGGGTGGCGCTGGTTGCCCGGCGTACCAAGAAAATCGAGGCGCTGGCCGCCGAGATTGCCGCGGCCGGCGCGCCCCGGCCGGTGACCATCACCGCCGATCTCTATGGGGATGACGCCCACGAAATCGTAGCCGATGCGGCGCAGGACGGGCTCGGCCAGGTCGACATCCTGATCAACGCGGCGGGCGGTTCGCGGCCCTGTCCGGTGGATGCACCGGACGACGTGTGGATGGAGTCCCTGGCCCTGAACTTCGTCCAAATCCGCCGCCTCACCCACGCCCTGCTGGGCGGCATGCGCGAGCGGGGTTACGGGCGCATCGTCAACATCACCGGCACCGGCGAGCCCCGCGGCGCCAACGCCGCCGCGCCGGCGAAGTCCGCGGTGCATGCCTGGGCCAAGAGCATCAGCCGCGAGATCGCGCCCGATGGGGTGACCATCAACTCGATTCCGCCGGGGCGCATCCTGTCCGAACAGGTTTACGAGCGGCTGCACCCGACCCAGGCGGAGCGCGATGCCTTTGCTGCCGAAAACATCCCCGCGGGGTACTTCGGCGAGCCCGCCGACATCGGCAACCTTTGCGCCTATCTCGCCTCGCCGCTGGCGCGGTACATCACCGGCACGGTGATCTATGTGGACGGGGGCATGCGCCGCTTCGCCCATTAGGCCCGATGCCGGTGGTCCCGATTGCGCCAGATCAATGACTCCGGGGTGCCGTGGCGCGAGTCTGCGCCGTCACCTTCGTTGCGGAGACCCGCCCCATGATGACCAATGTCGGAACCCTCGATCGGGCGATCCGCGCCGCGCTCGGCTTGGCCGCCCTGTCGACCCTGGCGTTCGACGGCAACCTGCGCTGGATCGCGCTGCTCGCCCTGCCTCTGCTGGCGTCCGCCACCTACGGCTACTGCTTCGCCTACACCCTGCTCGGCGTACGCACCTGCTCGCTGGCGGTTGAGAAATAGGCGAAAGTTCCTATATCTCTCCCGAGGGGCCGACTTGGGCGGCCCCTGACAACATCACCGCAACATCGGCGCTGAATCGGGGGAGGGGATGTCACATTGCGCGCAACAACCGTGGTTTCGCGGCGCAAGGAAATCTTTTGAAATCAATGGCTTGGCCGCCGTGCTGTCAACAAATGACAACATCGCGCGGGAAAAGGCCGCCGCCGCCCCGGCGGGGACGGCGGCGGGGGTCCTAATCGTCCCAGGCCTTCTCCGGCATCGGCAGGCCGGCCAGGTCGTCCATGCTGATCGGCCCGTCAGGCGCGATGCCCCAGTCCTCAAGGCAGAGCATGATCTGGCGTACATGCTGGGCGGTATGCCAGGTGGTGCGTTCAAGCAGGTCGTGGGTCTTCTGGGGACCGAAATAGGTCTCCACCGGCGTGATGCAGGTCTTGTCATCGACGCCGTCCCACCAGGCCGCCAGCCGGCTGCGCACGACCGCGCCATAGTCGGCAATCTGGGTGAATTCCTGGATGTCGTCGCCCGGCGGCTTGACCGGCAAGTCAGGGGTGAAGGTCACACCGTCCTCGACGGTTTCCAGGAACGCCTCGGTGATGCGCACCATATGGTGGGTCAGTTCCCGGAAGCTGCGCTTGCGGTTGCGCACATTCTCATGTTTGTGCGCGTCGGGAATCTGCACCACCATCCGCTGGGTCGCGGCCAGCACCATGTCGAGCTTGGCGACAAGCTGTTCTGGCGGCAGCGGCGTGTGGCCGAGATCGAGGCCGAGGAAATCGGCCACCTGCTGGGTGTTTTGTCCGAAGACATAATCCGATCCCTTCGACACCACGGGTGTGGTGCGTGGCCCCAGCGCGAACAGCGCGTCGAGACCGGCGGAATCTTCCTGAACGTTGATGCTGTCGAAGTCGACCCCACGGGCCGACAGGAACTCCATGGTCCTCAGGCAGCTTGTTCAGCCGGGCTTCCAGAAGAATTTGACGCGATCGTCAGGCATTGCACGCTCCCTCAATTGGATGGCGCGCATTATAGCGGCCGGTTACCCGCCGTCGACCGGGGCCGGGGTTTCAGGCCGCGGCGCGGGCGAGATCCCGGATCAGCCGCTGTGCGCGCATCCACACCGCATGGCCGTCGGCATCACCGGATGCCAGCAATTCGTTGGCATGGCGTTCGGCTTGATCGGCAGCACCGTCGCCGTATTTTTCGATCAGCCGCCGCGCAAAGCGCACCAATTCGGCATTCGTATAATGCATGGTCATTTTATAGCCGAACCGCGCTGGCCTTGTGCCTGACTATTGGGTGAACTGTTCGTGACATGTTTCAGGATGCCGCGCAGAGCGCCACACCGATGAGCCCGGCCCCGCTGGACCGGCGAATCTCGGTCGCGCCGATGATGGACTGGACCGACCGGCATGATCGCTACTTCCTGCGGCTGATCTCGCGCCGGGTGCTGCTTTATACCGAGATGGTCACCACCGGTGCGCTGCTGTACGGGCCGCGCGCGCGCCTGCTGAAGCACCATCCGGCGGAGCATCCGCTGGCGTTCCAGGTGGGTGGCTGCGACCCGGTCGAGATGGCGGAATGCGCCCGATTCGTCGAGGAAGCGGGCTACGGCGAGATCAACATCAATGTGGGTTGCCCCAGTGACCGGGTGCAGAACGGCCGCTTCGGCGCCTGCCTGATGGCTGAGCCCGAAACGGTTGCCGCCTGCGTCGCCGCGATGTCGGCGGCGGTGGCGATCCCTGTTACGGTGAAGTCGCGCATCGGCATTGATGATGACGACAGCTATGAGAGCCTCGCGCGCTTCGTCGCCACGGTGGCGGACGCCGGCTGCCGGACCTTCATCGTGCATGCGCGCAAGGCGATCCTCGCCGGGCTCAGCCCGAAGCAGAACCGCGAAATCCCGCCGCTGCAGTACGACAAGGTCTACCGGTTGAAGCAGGACTTTCCGACCCTTGAGATCATCATCAATGGTGGGGTGCGCGACCTGGAGGCGGTGGAAGGCCATCTCGCCCATGTGGACGGGGTGATGATCGGCCGGGAGGCCTACCAGAATCCCTATTTCCTGGCCGAGATGGACCGCCGCTTCTTCGGCGAGGACGGTGACCTGCCGGCGCGCCAGGCGGTGGTCGACGCCCTGCTGCCCTATATCGAGGCGGAGGTCAGCGAGGGGGTCTATCTCAACCGCATCACCCGGCACATCCTCGGCCTGTTCCAGGGACGCCAGGGCGCGCGCGCCTGGCGGCGGCATCTCAGCGAGAACGCCCATCGCCCCGGCGCCGGTGCCGATGTGGTGCGCGAGGCCGCGGCCAAGGTGGCGGGATAGGGGGCGGCATGGCGGAGTTGTTCACAGATATCGACGGTCTCGCGGCCCGCATCCCAGACGGCGCGCTGCTGGCCCTGCCGCCGGACTACAGCCTGCCGGCGATGGCCGCGGTGCGTGCGCTGGTGCGCCGTGGCGCACGGGACCTGCGGCTGCTGGGGGTGCCGATCTCCGGCCTCGCGTCCGACCTGCTGATTGGCGCCGGCTGTGTGGCGGAGATCGAGAGCAGTGCCGTCAGCCTCGGCGAATATGGCCCCGCGCCGCGTTTCACCGCCGCGGCCAAGGCCGGGACCATGACGGTGCGTGACGCCACCTGCCCGGCGATCCACACGGCGTTGCAGGCGGCGGAAAAGGGCGTGCCGTTTATGCCCCTGCGCGGCGTGCTGGGCTCCGATCTGGTTGCCCAACGCGGTGACTGGAAAGTCGCGGACAACCCCTTCGGCAACGGCGATCCGATCCTGCTTGTGCCGGCGATCCGACCGGACATCGCGCTGTTTCACGCCCGCTGGGCCGACCGGGACGGCAATGTCTGGATCGGCCGGCGACGGGAACTGGCGACCCTGGCGCATGCGGCGCAGCAGACCTTGGTTTCCGTCGAGGAAATCCGCGAGGACAGCCTCGTCGATGACGAACTGCTGGCCGGCGGTACCATCGCCTCGGTCTATGTCAGCGCGGTGGCGCAGGCGGAAAGGGGAGCCTGGCCGCTTGGTGTTGCCGGGGCCTACGACCCGGATCTGGAGCATCTGCGGACCTATGCGGACGCGGCACGGTCGGACGACGGTTTCGCCGATTATCTTACGCGCTTCGTCCATGCGCCCGCGGGGGCGCCGGCATGAGCGCGGTCCGGCCCGAGGAGGTGATGATCGCGGCGATCGCCGCGCGCATCGGCGATGCCGGCCATGTCGCGGTGGGCGCGGCCTCGCCGATCCCGGCGGCGGCGGCCTTCCTGCGCCGCCGCATCAACGGCCATACGCGGGTGTCCTTGCTGCACAAGCGCCGCGCCAATCCGTTCACGGACGGTGCGCGCGAGCTGTTCGACCTCGCCGGCCAGGGCCGTATCGACGTGTTCTTCCTCGGCGGCGGCCAGATCGACGGCGCGGCCAACATCAACCTGGTCGGCGTCGGCGACTATCCCGGCACCAAGGCGCGTTTCCCTGGCTCGTTCGGCTCTGCCTTCATGTATTTCACCGTGCCTAAGGTGATCCTATTCCGCGAGGAGCACAGCCGCCGGGTGCTGGTCGACAAGGTCGACTTCGTCAGTGCGCCGGGCACCAGTCCGGCGGAGGTCCACCGGCCCGGCGGCCCGGACAGCCTGGTCACCGGCATGGCGGTGTTCGGGTTCGACCAGGGGCGCGGGCGCTTTCGGCTCGACAGCGTCCATCCCGGCCATGATGCCGACACGGTCGCCGCCAATACCGGCTTCGATTACGACAGGGCCGACAATATCGGCGTCACGCCTGCGCCGGACGCCGCAGCGCTCGACCTGCTGCGCGGCCCGGTGGCCAGCGACCTCGCCGACAGTTACCCGGACTTCGCCGCCCGGGTGTTCGGTACGGCGGCCTGAGGCGGCAGGGATGGCAACAACGGTCCCCTTCGAGCGCGACTTCGACCCGCCCCACGGCATGCTGGAGACCGTGGCGCCGGGCCTGCGGCGCATCGTCGTGCCCAACGGCGGCCCCTTCACCTTCCGTGGCACCAACACCTATGTGCTGGGCGAGGGGACGGTGGCGGTGGTCGATCCCGGCCCCGACGATGCGGCCCACCGGGCGGCGCTGCTCGCCGCCCTCGGGGCCGAGCGGGTCAGCCATATCCTGATCACCCATACCCATCTCGACCATTCCCCGGGCGCGGCGGCGCTGGCCGCCGAGACCGGGGCGGTGACCTGCGGCTTCGGCCCGCATGCCACACCGGGCTCTGGCGATGCCGCCTTCGTTCCCGACCTGGCGCTGGCAGATGGGGCTGTGCTGGATGGCCGGGGCTGGGCGGTGGAGGCGATCCACACGCCGGGACATTGCGCCAACCACCTCGCCTTCGCCCTCGCGGGCGGCGAGCACCTGTTGTCCGGCGATCATGTGATGGGCTGGTCGACCACGGTCGTAAAGCCACCAGACGGCGACATGGCCGCCTATATGGCGTCGCTGGCGCGGCTCGAGGCGCGCGCTGAGCACACCTTTTGGCCCGGCCACGGCGCACCGCTGCGCGATCCGGCGGGCTACATGGCGGCGCTGCGGCGTCATCGAGAAGATCGGGACGCAGAGATCCTCGCTGCCCTGGCTGCAGGCGCGGCGGACCTGGATGCGATCGTCGCCGCAGTCTATCCGGACATCCCCGACAATCTGCGCCCTGCCGCGGCCCAGACCGCCCACGCCCATTTGCTGCACCTCGCCGCCCAGGGCCGGGTGGCCGAGGCGGCTGCCGGCTGGCGTCTGACCGGGGACTAATGCTCGTGGCGGTCGCGGCGGCCGTAGAGCGTGCGGAACAGCGGGATGCGCCGGGGCGGCGTGTCCTCCGCCATGTGGCGGCGCAGTTCCTCCAGCACGTTGGCGGTGATGCGCGGGATCGGCATCTCCCGCGCCGCGTCGAGCGAGACCCATTGCAGGTGCTTCAGCTCGCCGCTGCCCGCCAGCTCTCCTTGCGCCCGGCTGGCGTCGACGACGAAGAAGCGGGCGTCGAAGCGGATCGGCTGGCTCGGCGGGGTGATCGCCCGGCAGAAGAAATCGAGCCCGTCCAGCGCAGGGCCAAGCCCCGCGTCGGCGAAGCCGTGCCAGCCCCGCGGCGCCGGCGCCGGCGCGCCGATGATCAGGCCGGTCTCCTCCCAGGTTTCGCGCACCGCGGCGATGGCCAGCGCCCGGGCGCGCGACGCCGGACAGCCGCGCAGCAGATGGTCCATCACCGGGCCGGGCAGGGGGGTCGCTGGCGAGACGCGGGCGTCGCGCCGGTCGACCGCGCCGCCGGGAAACACGAAGCGGTTGGGCATGAAGGCATGGCCGGAGCTGCGCTGGCCCAGCAGCACCTCGGCTTGGTCGCCGTCACGGCGAAGCAGCACCAAGCTGGCGGCATCGCGTGGTCGCACGGCGCGGCGGCGGCCGCCGGTCTTGCTTTCGGGAGAGGCGTTCATGGTCGGTGTTCCTGCCGCACTATCGGTGTGCCGCCGCCGCCGGTCAAACCCTATGGCTGGAGGCTGCTTGCCGGAGACTGGCTAGACGCACCAGCGCATGGCGCGGATTTTTCGACCTTGTTAGTATTGGCTGGCCGACTCCTGTCGAATCAATGTCTGTACATGCATGGTGCCAAGTAAATTAAGGGTCGGATGTGTGTTTGTGTGTTGGATGGGGTGTTGCATACAATATGTAGTATGTGAGACGTCCAGAATCCGGAATTGTTTTCTCAATAACGTTGTCTAAAGACTTGTTTCTGGATAATATTATCCGGTTACTGAGTCGCCCGCCTACCGGGCCGGAGTCCAAGAGGGCCCGGTTGTCCGGGAGGCTGGCAATTGGGGATGAATGTGATCGACGGTGTGTGGACACGGCGGGTAATGGGCGCGCTGGCTGCGGGTTTCGCAGTCAAGCTGGCCGTTGTGCTGCTCATCTTCGGCACCACGGCGGGCGCTTCCACCCGCGCCAACGCGCCGGGCCTGCCCCATGGCTTCAGCCCGTTGGCAGTGGATTACGACCCGGTGCTGGAACTGTTCGTCGCGCGTGGCAGCTTCGCCATCCTGCGCGACCAGCGCATCATCGTTTCTGACCAGCTCGTCTACAACCCGCGCAGCGATCTGGTGTATGCATCGGGCGACCTGCGGCTGCGCACCCTGGGGGGTGACCGGCCGCTGGCCAACCCGGTAGTGCTGCATGGGGAGGTGAAGCGCGCCTTCGCCGCCATGGCGCGCGATATCCGCCGCACCCGCCGCTCGCAAGAAGCGCTGGCCCGGCGCCGCCAGATGGGCAACATGGTTGCTGGTCTGATGGACCGGGAGGTCCGCAACCTGCGCCGCGGTACGCCGACCATCGCCAGCACGCCGCCAGCGCCAGTCCGCGCCAAGGCGGCGGTTTCAGTGCCGCCTGATGTCGCCGACCTGATCCAGCGGGCCCGCGCCCGGGTGTCCGACTCCCGTGGCCCGGCAACGCCGGCCACCGGCCAGCCCGGTCCCGAGAGCCGCGAGCAGCGGCTGCCGCGCGACGTCTACCGGCGCATGCGCGCCGATATTGAGCGCGGCTTCGAGCGCGCCTTGGAACGCGCCCCGAATGTCAGCGCGCTGACCGATGAGCGCCGCGCCGCGCAACTGGGCGTCGAGGCCGAGCGGCTGCGCGGGATCGCGCCGCGGGTCGATTTTATCGGCGATGCGCGCGGTGGCCAGACCAACAGCCGCAACGCCGATCAGACTTTTGCCGGGTCGCCTGGTGTCTCTACCCGGGGCAGCCTGCGTCTCAGCATGCCGCTCTATGACGGCGGTGAGCAGGATGCGCGCAAGGATATCGCCGCAGTGCGGGTCGATGAGGTCGATATCGACCGCCGCGCCAACCGCGCGGATCTGGTCGCCGATGTGCGCCAGGTGGTGTGGGACTGGCATGTCGCTCACAGCCATCATGAGCTGGCTCAGGAGTGGTACCCGGCTTATCAGACTTGGCTGAAGCAGGCCCATGAACTGTTTGTCGAACGCCTGATCACGTCCGAGACCCTGTTGCAGGCAGTCTCCATCGACGCGCGCTTCCGCGAGGAGCTGGCAGTGTTCGAGAGCGACCGCAAGAGTGCGCTGGCTCGCTGGCAAGAACTTACCGGCGAGGCGCAGCTCACCCCGGCGTCAGGCAGCTGGCCGCGCCTGCCCGAGCCGCCAGCTCCCGACGGCGTCCTGCAGATGATCGCTGAGAGTGCCGATGTGCTGCGCGCCCAGCTCGACGTCCGCTCCCTGCGCCATGAACTCGACCTCCAGAAGAGCCGCGACAGCGCCCGCCTCAGCCTGGAAGCCCAGGCCGACGGCCGGTTGCCGGGTGCAGATAGCTATTTCGCCGGTGTGCGCCTGGTGGTGCCGCTGAGCGACGGTGGCGTTAACCGGACTCGCACCAGCGCGGTCCGCTCCCGCCTCGACGCCGCGGTCCATCGCCTGTCGGCCGCGCAGCAGACCCTGCGGCTCAACGTCACCAAGGCGAACGCCGAACTACACCGCCTGCGTGAGCGCGAGGCGACGGCGACCGCGACGATCAGCGCCGCGCTGACCCGGCTTGAGCACCGCAAGGAGCTGTATGAGAACCTGCCGACCGAAATCGGCCAGGTCATCTCGGCGGCCAACAATTTCCTGACCGCCATCCGCGGCCGGCATGACACCTCCAGCCGCTACTTCCAGACCTATAACGCCATGCTGCGGGACCTGTCGGTTGCTGAAGCCGGGCTGCCCGATTCGGCGATCTAGGCCGGGATGATGTTCCGCATTCAGGTCGCTTTCAGCGACGCCTGGACAGACTGGGACAGCTTCGACGATCGTGAGGCTGCGCTGGAGGAGATCGCATCCCTCGCCGCTGACCCCGCGCTGGCCCGGGTGCGGTTGTGCTTGGATGCCGATGGCGCATTGGAAGAACTGCTGCTGGTCGAAGGCGGCAAGGTGGTGGAGCCCGAGGCGCCGGCTGCGCCTGCCGAACCGGAACCGGCGCCTGAGTCTGTTTCACAAGCAGCGCCTGGCCTCGCGCCGTCCGCGTCTGCCGATTCTGCGCCCGCCGCCGCGCCGCCTGCCTTTGATGCAGCGGGACGCCGCCTCAGCCATCCGCTGGATGGCCTGGCACAACCCTATGGCGCCGCACCGCCGCTGGAACAGGCGGAATCCGGTGCAGACGCAGCGGCGCCTGACGAGGCAGAGGCCGAGCGGGTGGAGGCCGTACCCCCGGCGTTTTCCGAACCCGCTGTGGCGGCCCATGCGGATGACGAACCCCTCGACCTGACGCCGACCGCGCGTGTCGCGGATCCCGCACCACCGGCTGTGGAATCTCAGCCTGGGCCAAGCCCGGTCGCCGAGACACCGCCGGCACCGGAAGCCGACGCCGTCGTAGAAACACCGCCAACGCCGGAGCCCGTTCAGGTCGCCGCAGAGCCGGTTCTTGATCTGCCCGCGTCGGCTACCGTCCCGGCGCCCGAGCCTGAGCCGGGGCCCGAACGTGAGCCCGAACCAGAATCAGAAGCCGAGCCCGAGCCCGAGCCGGTAACGGAACAGGCATCGGTGCCTGAACCCGACGCCAAGCCCGCGCCAATGACGGCGGAGGCAGCTCTTCTGGCGGTTCTCGACCCCGTGGCTGCGTCGGCCGCGACCAGCACACCGCCACCGGCTGACAAAGCAGGGGGTGAGCCATCGGACAAGGCCGAGATCGAAGGCGAGGTGGCCACGGCACCAGAATCCGACAACGCCGATGGCGACAAGCCCGAGAGCGCGGTCAAGGAAGATGTCACCGTCATGGAGGAGCTGGCCTCGCTGCTCCATGATGACAAGTTCATTGCCCGCGAGAAGGGTGACGGGAAGGGGCCCGCAGCTGCCCAGGGCGGTGCGCCCGCCGAAGAGGCTGGCGATGACGAGAAGGCGGAAGGGGACGATAGCGGCGCGCCAAAGCAGGAGGCCGCGCCTTCGCCGCCGCCCGCCGCCACGCCCCAGCAGGGCCAGCAGCCGCAGGGCGGTGGACAGGGTGGTGCGCCAGGCGGTGGCCGGCCCGGTGGGCCGCCGGGCGGTGGACGCCCCCAGCCGGGTGGCGCGCAGGATGACGCACCGGATGCAGCCGAAGGACCTTGGCGCCGCCGAGCATCCAGCCTCGCGGTCACGGTGGCGGCGGCCGCCGCCGTGGTCTCAGTGGGTTTGTTCCTGAAAGACGCGCTGCCCTACCTCAACATCACGGGCGGCCTGCCCAACGTGGTGGAGCAGTGGCCGTTCGGCGGCGACGACGGCGGCACCGATCTGATGTCCGCAATCCGCGAGCGCGATCGCACGGTCGTCAGCGACTTGCTGTCACGCGGCGCGGCGGCTCAGACCTCGGGTATCGGTGACGAACTACCATTGCTGGCCGCCGCGCGCGCCGGCGATACCGAGATCATGCGCATGCTGCTGGACCATGGCGCCGATTTCCGCGCACCGGCGCCGCCCTATAGCTCGCTGTTCGCCCAGGTTTCTGCCGAGGGCCTGATCGCGGCAACCGGGTTGTTTCTCGAAGAGGGAGCAAACCCGGATGTTGCCGCCAAGCCGGGTACCTGCCGGACCCCGCTGATGGAAGCGGTCGATCGGCGTAACAGGCGCCTGGCGACGCTGCTGGTCCATAACGGGGCGAGCCTCGCGCCTTTGCCTGGCTGCAACGAGGGCGTTGCCGATCTTCCGGGCGTCGACAGCACGTTGCTGGCGCGCCTTCAGGAAATTGAACTGGCCCGCGGTCGTTTTCCGTCGTCTCAGGCGGTGATGACGCCGTCCGGCGGCACCGCCGGAGGCACTGACCGTCAGTCGCCCGCCGCTTACCGGAATGTCATGTTCGGCCTTTCCTGGGATGACAGCTTTCAGAAATTGCGGCGGATGGCGCAGAGCTGCGACCGGGGAGAGGGCTCTACCATCTCTTGCCGGATCCCCATGGCGACTTGGCTGGGAGATATCAGCGAGGTCGAACTGGTATTCGACGAGGCCGACGAGAATCGGCTGGTCTCGATCCGCGCCGCCAGCCGTGCGATCGAGGATGGCTCCCGCGCCGGCACCGGCGATGGTGCCCAGGCGACCTTCCGCCGGGTCAAAGCAATGATACAAGACCGCCTGCCGCCGGATCATCCGCGCTTCGAGGTCGAGGACGCGCCCGTCGGCATGCCGTTCTGGGAGGGCCTACGCCCAGAAGTGAAGGGGGGCGAGTTCTACGCCTATTGGAGTGACGACAACGGCCGGCGCCCGGTGTCGATCTATCTCGCCCTGGTCGGCACCGAGGAACGGGCCGGCTACTACCGTATTTCCATCGAGAATCCGAGCACCCGCTGGTAGCGGGCGCCCTGTCGCCCGTCAGTTCGGGCGGTACGCCTGCTGTTCAACCGGCTGCGAAGCCCGGTCTGCCGGTGGCAAGCCGATCGGCACCGCCAAGGTGTTCCATAGGTCCACTACCCAGTCCGGCCACAGGAAGACGCTGACATCGGCACGGGCGTCCGAGCGCACCCGCGACAACAGTTCAGGCGGTGCGTTGCGGAGCGAGATACGCGCCGGCTGGTACTGGGACCATTGGGCACGTTGCCAGAAGTAGCGGATCAGCTGGGGCGGCAGTTCGCTGACCACCGCCTGTACCGTTTCGATGCGGCCCCGGAAGGGAGTATCGATGCCCGTCAGGCGTACGGTGAACACCTTGTCGCGGGTCAGCTCCTCCACGTCATCGGGCGAGAAGTAGGCCTCGATATAGGCATCCGACGGATGGAATATCTGGAAGATCGGCTTGCCGGCATCGACGATCTCACCCGGATTGACCTCGCACTGGGTGAGCAGCCCCGACTTCGGCGCCCGCAGCACCAGGGTGCGGCCGTCGATGCTGCTGTCGCGGATGCCGCTGATTTCCTCTGCCGAGAAACTGCCGAGGCTCGCCAGCAGCTCCTTTTCCGCTCGGTCATACTCGGCCTGCCGCGCGCGCCAGCGGGCTTCCGCGGCGAAAGATTCGGCTTCGGCGCGCTTCCAGGCGGACCGGGCACTGGTCCAGGCCGTCCGGGTGATGACCTGCTTCTGGAACAGCCGGTCATGCACCTGCCAGAGGCTTGCCTTCTCAGCGAGGATGGCGAGGCTGGCGTTGTGGTCTTCCTTGGCGGCGGCGACCTGTTCGGCCTGGATCTCCAATTCAGCGCGGGACCGTATCGCGCGGTCCTCAAGCCGGTTGAGGGTCTCGTTAAACTGCACTGCGATGAGCTCGTTCTCGAGCTCTAGCAGGGGCTGCCCGGCAGCGACCGGCTGGTCGCACGCTGACAGTACCGCACGGACCCGAGCGCGAAACAGCGGTTCAACGCTGGTGACGTTGCCCACCACCAGGCCGTCGGCGCGGATCCAGATCTCTTGGATGACCAGGGCAAAGCCCGCAAGCATCACCAGGAAGGTGACGATGAAGCCACGCCGTACGCGCCATGCGCGCTGCTGGCGTACCTGATGGACCTCGACGTTGCCCTTGGTAGCGGTGGACTGGCTGGACCTAAGCCGCATTCTCAGTAATAACCGGTTTTTCGGCGCGATGGAGTCAGTAAATACACTGACACACCGCAATAAAGTGGCCGGATTCTACATCAAATGCTGCTAGAGCGCACCCGCCAATTCGGGTTCGGCGACTAGAACAGGAAGTCGCCGCTCGACAGGTCGGACTTCTCGACATCTTCGAGGAACACCGTGTGCGAGCCATCGCCAGCCAGATCGATGGTGGCGTTGCCGCTGCCGTCGTCGGTGGTGTTCGACAGCACGTCGTTGAAATTCGAGAACCAGGCCGACACGTCAAGGTGGTCGGTGCCCGGCTCGAAGTCTGTGACCGTATCGTTGCCGCTGGTGCTGCCGAAGATGAACCGGTCGGCATCATCACCGCCCGCCAGGGTGTCATCGCCGATTCCGCCATCCAGTGTGTCGTTACCGATCCAGCCACGCAGGTCGTCGGCGCCATCGCCGCCAAACAGCCGATCATCGCCGGTGCCACCGCGGAGGATATCCGCGCCATCGTTACCGTAGAGGCGGTCATCGCCGCTCTGACCGTAGATGTCGTCGTTGCCGTCGTCGCCGTACAGCATGTCGTTGTCGTTCTGGCCGTAGAGCGTGTCGCCGTCGTCGCCGCCGCGGATCACGTCAGCGCCATTGCCGCCGTAGAGCGTATCGGCGCCTTCGTTGCCGAACAGCTGGTCGGCACCATCGTCGCCGCGGATGAAGTCGGCGCCATTGCCGCCAAGGAGCAGGTCGTCGCCGTCGCCGCCCTCGATGAAGTCATCGCCGCCGAAGCCGCGGATCACGTCGTCGTCTCCGAGGCCGCGCAGGGAGTTGTCGGCGTTGCTGCCACTCAGGGTATCCTCGCCGGAGCCGCCAAACACATCCTCGATATTGCTGAGGATGTCGGTGCCAATACCGGTGCCGCTGGCGGTGCCAGCCGCCAGGTCGACGATCACATCACTGGTGACCGAGCGGAAGTCGAGCGCATCGTCTTCGCCGCCGCCGTCGAATGTGTCGTTGCCGGAGCTGCCGACGAAGGTGTCCTTGCCGCTGCCGCCGGTGACCTTCTCGATACCCGATAGGCTGTCGGTGCCGATGCTGGAGCCGGTGACGGTGCCGGCGCCCATATCGACCGTGATGCCGCTGCTGTCGCTGGCGTAGCTGGCGGTGTCGGTGCCGTCGCCCCCTACCAGGGCGTCATTGCCGCCGCCGCCATCAAGGACGTCGTTGCCCTCGCCGCCAGTCAGCGTGTTGGCGGAGTTGTTGCCAGTCAGCGTGTCGGCAAAGCCCGAGCCAATGACATTCTCGATGGTCGCGAGGCGGTCGGTGCCGGTCGCGGTGCCCGTCGCCGTGCCGGTGGAAAGGTTCGCGGTAACCCCGGCGGTAGCCTTGCTGTAGTCCACCGTATCGGTGCCCGAACCGCCGGTGATCGAGTCATCGCCCGCGCCGCCGTCGAGGGTATCGTCGCCAGCATCGCCCAGCAGGGTGTCGTTGCCGGCGCCCCCGCGCAGGATGTCGTCCTCGGTCCAGCCCGACAGCCGGTCGTCGCCTTCGCCGCCTTCCAGCAGGTCGGCGCCGCCGCCGGCGCGCAGATCGTCGTCGCCGTCGCCGCCATAGAGGCTGTCATTGCCCGCACGGCCAAAGATCGTGTCGACGCCCTCGTTGCCGTAGACGGTGTCGTTACCGCCGCTGGCGTCGACGTAGTCGTTGCCCGCGCCGCCCATTACCAGGTCGTCACCGGCGACGAACTCGTCGTCGCTGTCGTTGCTCGAGGACGTGTCGTTGCTGCTGCCGCCACTGGCGGTGATACCGCCCTCGTCGGCGTAGATCCGGTCGTCGCCAGCGCCGCCGAGCAGGGTGTCGTTGCCCTCCCAGCCCGAGATGAAGTCGTCATCATCCCCGGCGTCGATATAGTCGGCATCGCCGCCGCCGCGCAGGTCGTCCTCGCCCTCGTTGCCGTAGATCGTGTCGGTGCCGGCGCGGCCGAAGACCGTGTCGTCACCCTCGTTGCCATAGACCGTGTCGTTGCCGCCGTCGGCGTCGACATAGTCGTTGCCCGCGCCGCCGATCAGCAGGTCATCGCCGGCGAGGAAGTCACCGTCGCCATTGTCGTTGCCGCTGTCGTTGTTGTCGAACAGGGACTGGCCGCCAGAGTCGCCATAGAGCGAGTCGTCGCCGTTGCCGCCGATCAGGGTGTCCTCGCCGGTCCAGCCCTGGAGTTCGTCATCGCCTTCGCCGCCTTCGAGACGGTCGTTGTCGCCGCCGCCGCGCAGGATGTCGTCCCCTGCACCGCCGACCAGGCTGTCGTCCCCGGCGCGGCCGAACAGCGTGTCCTTGCCGTCGTTGCCGTAGAGGGTATCCACGCCTGCGCCGCCGTCGACGAAGTCGTTGCCGTCGCCACCTTCGAGCCGGTCGGTGCCGTCATTGCCGTAAAGGGTGTCGTCGCCGGCGTTGCCGTAGACCATGTCGTCGCCGTCGTCGCCACGCACCAGGTCGTCGCCGTTACCGCCGATGACGGTGTCGTCGCCAATCCAGCCAATAACCGTGTCGTCACCTTCGCCGCCGTCGGCGTAGTCGTCGCCGGTGCCGGCCGAGAGGTAGTCACCACCGCTGCCACCGAACAGCGAGTCGTTGCCCTGCTGGCCAAGCAGTTGGTCGCTGCCGCCGCCGCCATGGAGCCGGTCATTGCCTTCCTGGCCCTGGATGCGGTCGTTGCCCTCGCCACCATCGGCGAAATCGTTGCCGTCTTCGCCTGCGATGCTGTCGTCGCCGCCGCCGCCATAGAGCGTATCGTCGCCGGTGAAGCCGCGCAGGCTGTCGCCGCCCGAGCCACCCTCGATATAGTCGTCACCGGCGCCACCAACCAGGTAGTCGGCGCCGCCGGCACCGAAGATGCGGTCAGCGCCGCCCCGGCCCCAGAAGCTGTTGACGGCATCGTCGCCCATCAGCACGTCATCGCCGCCGGTGCCATCGACATTCTCGATCTCGATCAGCACGTCATCGCCGGTCTCGGCGCCGGACGCGGTGCCGGTGACTAGGTCGACGGTGACGCCCTCAAGAATCTCGTCGCTGAAGTCGACGGTGTCGCTGCCGTTGCCGCCGATGAAGGTGTCGTTGCCGAGGCCGCCGTCCAGGGTGTCGTTGCCCTCGCCGCCATCGAGCACGTTGTCGCCGTTGCCACCGGTGATGACGTCGTCGCCGTTGCCGGCAATCACATTCTCGACGCTGGTGACCGTGTCGGTGCCGATACCCTCGCCGGTGGCGACGCCACTGGCCAGGTTGACGTTGATGTCACCCTGGGCGGCGGAGAAGTCAGCCGTGTCGGTGCCCGCGCCGCCGTCCAACCGGTCATCGCCGAGGCCGCCCTGTAGCACATCGTCGCCGTCGCCGCCTTCGAGGACGTCGTTGCCCTCGCCGCCGTCGAGGACGTCGTTGCCGTCGCCGCCGTCCAGCCGGTCGTCGCCGCCACGGCCCGAAAGCCGGTCATCACCGCCACGGCCCGACAGGGTGTTGTTACGGTCGTCGCCGCTCAGCCGGTCGCCGGCGTCCGAGCCGATCAGGTCTTCGATATCGCTGAGGATATCCGAGCCAATATCGTCGCCGCTGGCGGTGCCCGCGGCGATGTCGGCCAGCACGGCCGAGGCCGCGGCGCTGAAGTTCACCGTGTCGGTGCCGGCGCCGCCGTCGTAAACATCGTTGCCCTGGCCGGCCATAATAATGTCGCGGCCATCGCCACCCTCGACGGTGTCGTCGCCTTCGCCGCCGATCAGCATGTCCGGGCCAATGCCGCCCTGCAGCACGTCGTCGCCGGCACCGCCATCCAGCGTGTCGGCGCCCTCGTCGCCATCCAGCGTGTCGTTGCCGTCGCCACCGAGCAGGTTGTCGCTGCCGGTCCAGCCCACCAGGATGTCGTCGCCGGAGCCGCCTTCGACCGTGTCGTCGCCAGAACCGCCGTGGACGAAATCGTTATCCGCACCGCCGCGCAGCACGTCGTCGCCGCTGAGGCCGCGCAGGGTGTCGTCGCCCGCCCCGCCATCGACGAAGTCATCGCCTTCGCCGCCTTCGATGCTGTCGTTGCCCTCGCCGCCGAGCAGGGTGTCGTCGCCAGCACCGCCTTCCAGGACATCGTCGCCCGCGTTGCCGTAGACGAAGTCATCGCCGTCGTCGCCCATGACGCGGTCATTGCCTTCGCCGCCTTCGACCGTGTCATCGCCGGTCCAGCCGCGCACTGTATCGTCGCCGTCGCCGCCTAGGACGACGTCCTGGTCCTCGCCGCCGGACAGGTAGTCATCACCACGGCCGCCATCGATGAAGTCGTCACCGCCGGTGCCGAACAGCGAGTTGTCCTGGGTGTTACCGAGGATGGTGTCATCACCGCCGTCGGCGCCGTAGACCACCTCGATGCTGTCGAGGCTGTCGTCGCCGATGTCGTCGCCGCTGGCGGTGCGATCATTCAGATCGATTGTAAGGTCGGATTCGGACTGGAAGTAGTTGACCGTGTCGGTGCCGCTGCCGCCTTCCAGGCGGTCATCGCCGGCACCGCCCTCAAGCCAGTCATTGCCGTGACCGCCCTCGACCCGGTCATCGCCGTCACCGCCTTCGAGGTAGTCGTCACCATCGCCGCCGCGCAGCCGGTCGTCGCCCTCGTCGCCAAGCAGGGTGTCGTCGCCACCCTCGCCCGAAAGGGTGTCATCGCCCTCGTTACCGTAGAGGGTATCGCCGCCGTCGCCGCCGTAGAGCTTGTCGTCGTCCTCGCCGCCGACCAGCACATCGTCACCGGCGTCGCCATCAAGGATGTCGGCACCTTCGCCCCCGTCGATGACGTCATTGCCGTCACCGCCCCAGGCCTTGTCGTTGCCGTCGCCGGCATCGATGGTGTCATCGCCGTCATGGCCATAGAGGGTATCTGCACCCTCGCCGCCGTCGATGACATCGTCGCCGTCGTTGCCGTAGATGCGGTCGTTGCCGTCGCCGCCGGTGAGGTCGTCGTCCCCCGCGCCGCCGCGGATGTCGTCGTTGCCGTCGTCGCCGTCGATGCGGTCGTCGCCGGCATCGCCGTATAGCTTGTCCTTGCCGTCGCCGCCGGTGATGACGTCATCGCCGTCGCCACCCCAAACCTTGTCGTCGTCATCGCCGGCCTGGATCAGGTCATCGCCGCCGTCACCGCGCAGCTCGTCGCGGCCGTCACCGCCAAGGATCCAGTCGTCGCCGTCATTGCCGGAGACCTTGTCATTGCCATCTCCGGCCGTGATGACATCATCGCCGTCACCACCGTGGACGATGTCCTTGCCATCACCGGCGCGCAGGATGTCGTCACCCTCGCCGCCGATCAGCCGATCGTCGCCGTCACCGCCATCAACGAAGTCGTCGCCCACGCCGCCGTCAAGGGTGTCTTTGCCGTCTCCGCCAGTGAGGGTGTCGTCGCCGTCCTCGCCGTAGAGCCGGTCATCGCCGTCATTGCCGTGGAGGATGTCTTCGCCGTCACCACCGTAGAGCCGGTCATGCTGGTCGCCGCCGGTGAGCTGGTCGTCGCCCTCGTTGCCGTAAAGCGTGTCCTTGCCCGTACCGCCGTCTAGGTCATCGTCACCTTCACGGCCGAACAGCTTGTCGTCGCTGGAGCCGCCATCGAGGGTGTCGTCGCCGGCTCCACCATCCAGCGTGTCCTTGCCGGACCCGCCATCGATGATGTCGTCGCCGTCCTCGCCGAACAGCTTGTCGTTGTCGTTGCCTCCGTCGATGACATCGTCACCGTTGCCGCCGGAAATACTGTCGTCGCCGCGATCCCCGAGCAGCCAGTCGTCGCCCTCGCCGCCGTCGATGCTGTCGCGGTCGGCACCGCCATCGATGGTGTCATCGCCGACGCCGCCGTCGATCCGGTCATCCTGCGATCCACCGTCGATGACGTCATCACCCTCGTTGCCGAAGATGGTGTCCTTCCCGTGGTCACCTTCGATGGTGTCGTCGCCAGTGCCGCCGACCAGCAGATCGTTGTCCCGGCCGCCATCGAGGAAATCGTCACCATGGCCGCCGTAAAGCTCGTCATCGTGTGAGCCGCCGAGCAGGGTGTCGTCACCAACGACACCGACATCGGTGAAACCGACGGAGCGCAGGGTGAAGGTGCTGTCGTCGCCCGCCACCAAGACCAGCGTGTCGAACGGCACGTCTGAGTCGAAGGTGAAGTTCTCGGTATCGAAGGTCTCGCGACCGACAACCTCTCCATCCATGTAGGCCACGACCTCGACCGTCGAACCCTCGTTGAAGCGGTCGAGGTCGATCTCGGCGCCCTGGGCGCTGTTCTGGTTCTCCGACGGCTCGATCTCGATCTTGAGCTGCTCGCCGTTGTCGAACCGCTTCTTCAGGTTGCTGTTGCCGTCATCCGGCGCACGGCCGCCAATACCTTCGCCGCGATCGGTGAAGAACGGGATCTCCTCACCATCCGGGTCCAGGGCAGTGACCTTGACCGGGCCGGTGTCGTCGGGGATATCGCCGTTCTGGCGCAGGCGCTCGGAATAGACGATCTCGCCATTCTCTGAGACGTTGAAGTTGAGCCGCGCACGAACCAAGCCAACGTCCAGCGTGCCGCCTTCCGGCGACGTGGAATCGCCGTATAGGGTGTCTTTGCCCGAGCCGCCGTCGAGCCAATCATCCCCGCCGCCGCCAGTGAGCTGGTCGTTGTCATCGTTGCCGTAGAGGGTGTCGTCGCCAGCACCGCCTTCGAGTGTGTCCTGGTCGTGGCCGCCCTGGATGACATCGTCACCGTCGCCGCCAACCAGGAGGTCGTCACCTTCCTCGCCGCGCAAGGTGTCGTCGCCGTCGTTGCCATAGGCAGTATCGTCGCCCTTGCCGGCGTTAATCCAATCATCGCCCTCGCCGCCAACCAGCAGGTCGTCGCCTTCGTCGCCAAGCAGGGTGTCGTCGCCGTCGTTGCCATAGGCGGTGTCGTCACCCTTGCCGGCGTTGATCCAGTCGTCACCGTCACCGCCGACGATCTCATCGTCGCCGTCGCCGCCGATCAGGGTGTCATCGCCGTCGCCGCCATCCAGCGCGTCCGCGTCACGGCCGCCGTCGAGGCGGTCATCGCCATCGCCGCCGGTCAGGATGTCTTCGTCGTCGCCGCCGAGCAGGGTGTCGTCGCCCCCGCCGCCAAACAGCTGGTCGTCGCCATCGCCGCCGCTGATGTAGTCGTCGCCCTCGATGGTCGAGCCTTCGGGGTCCTCGGCGGTGCCGTCGCCGGAGAGGTAATCGTCGTCATCGCCGCCGAGCAGAGTGTCGTCGCCCGCATCGCCCAGCAGGGTGTCGTCGCCGTCGTCGCCGCTTAGCCAGTCGTCGCCCTCGCCGCCTTCCAGGTCGTCATCACCGCGCGAGCCGCGCAGGCGTTCGCCCTCGGCCGTCTCGGTTTCCTTGTCGTCATCGTCGTCGTCATCGTCGTCGTCATCGTCATCGTCATCGTCGTCGTCATCGTCATCGTCCTTGCGGGCCGACTTCTTGTCGTCATCGTCGTCGTCGTCGTCCTTCTTGCCGCGCTTCTTGTCGTCATCGTCGTCGTCGTCGTCCTTCTTGCCGCGCTTCTTGTCGTCGTCATCGTCATCATCGTCGTCGTCGTCTTTCCCCTTACCGCGGCCCTTCTTGTCGTCATCGTCGTCGTCATCCTTGTCCTTTCGCGCGCCGCCCGATAGGCGGCCCACGACATCAAGGGAGTCGCCATCGCGCAGGGACTGGACGGACAGGGCATCGCCGTCGATCAACACGCCGTTCAGCGCCACCGCGACCCGGGCCGGGTCGAGGTCCAGGTCGTGCAGCACCTGGAGGACGGAGTAGGGGGCCTTGATGGAGACGGTGCGGCCGTTGAGCGTCAGGCGCAGGATACCGTCGACCGCGCCGTCGCCGCCGGGCAGGGCGTCGCGGGCCGGATCCATCGTCAGGGTCTGCGTCTCTGCGCTTCTGGCCATCATGGCGTGCCGTTCACCGAACTCTAATCTGTTGCCGGTCAGTGTCGCCGCAAGGGGTGAAGAGGGCCTTAAGACCGCTTCGCCAAGCTGCGAAGACACCTATCCAACGAAAAAATACGCAATATTAGTGCCAACTAATGCGGTCCCTGTCGGTGATGGCTGTCACGCCAGGGGCCGAAAACCGCGCCAAATCACCGTTTTGTTTCAGTGGCTTGACGGCATTGCCGCCGGTGTGGCACCAATTGCGTCTTCAAGCTGCATTTTGGCGTAGTTGATACGCCTTATGGGCGCTGTCCGGGCAGGAGCTACTTTGCATTCTGCAACGCAGCCTGATGGGGCGGCGCACGCGCCGCGGCGCATCAGAACAGGAAGTCGTTGCTGCCGAAGTCGCCCTTTTCGACCCCTTCGAGGAACACCGTATCGGTACCGGTACCCGACAGGTCGATGGTGGTGTTGCCCAGGCCGTCGTCGGTGGTGTTGGCCAGCACGTCGCTGAGGTCGTTGAACCAGGCCGACACATCCAGCTGGTCCACGCCCGGGTCGAAGTCGCCGACCGTGTCCTGACCGGCGCTGGCGCCGAACACAAAGGTGTCGCTGCCGGCCTCGCCGAACAGGGTGTCGTTGCCCAGACCACCGTCGATGTAGTCGTCGTCGGCCCAGCCCCGCAGCAGGTCGTCGCCTTCGCCGCCGAACATGGTGTCGTTGCCGCCGCCACCGCGCAGCTCGTCGTTGCCGGTGCCGCCGTCGAGCCAGTCATCCCCGGCGCGGCCATAGAGGAAGTCGTTGTCGGCATTGCCGTAGACGAAGTCGTTGCCGCCGCCGCCTTCGACCAGGTCGTCGCCGTCGCCGCCGGTGACAAAGTCATCGCCGTCGAAGCCCTTCACCGTGTCGTTGCCGGCAAGGCCGTGCAGCGTGTTGCCGACCGCTAGGTCGTCGTCGCCATACAGGGTGTCGCCGAACTGCGAGCCGGTGACGTGCTCCAGGGTGAACAGGCTGTCGACGCCGGTGGCGGTGCCGCTGACGGTGCCGACATTGAGGTCGGCGAATACGCCCGCGCCGGCATCCTCGTAGGTGACCGTGTCATCAATGCCGTTGCCGCCATGGATCTCGTCGTTACCGGCGCCGCCGAACAGCAGGTCCTTGCCGTCGCTGCCGCGCAGGATGTCGTCACCCTCGTTGCCGTAGATGGTGTCGTCGCCGATGCCGCCCTTGACCTCGTCATTGCCGAGGCCGCCGATCACCACGTCGTTGCCGGCGCCGCCCTCGATCAGGTCGTCGTCGTCGCCGCCGTCGATCAGGTCCTGGCCGTCCTCGCCCCAGATGGTGTTGGAGCCACTGCTGCCGAACAGGCTGTCGTCGAAGTTCGAGCCAACGAGATCCTCAATGGTGCTCAGCGTGTCTTCGCCGAGCGCGCCTGTCGCGGTGCCCGCGCCAAGGTCGACAATGACGCTGGCGGCCGCGTTGATGTAGGTCGCGATATCGTGGCTGCCGTCGCCGCCGATCAGGGTGTCGTTGCCGAGGCCCGCCACCAGGGTGTCGAAGCCGGCATCGCCCTGAACCAGGTCGTCGCCGTTGCCGCCGATCAGGGTATCGTTGCTGGTGCCGCCGCTGAGGGTGTCGTTGTCGTCGCCGCCATCGAGGTAGTCGTCGGCCGCGCCGCCAGCCAGCGAATCGGCCCCTGCCTCGCCATACAGCGAGTCGATGCCGCCCTCGCCCTTCAGCAGGTCGGCGTCGTTGCCGCCATACAGCGTGTCGACGTTATCACCGCCATAGAGCGTGTCCTGACCGTCGTTGCCGTAGATCAGGTCGTTCTGCTCGTTGCCGTACAGGGTGTCGTTACCACCGCCCCCGGTAATGGTGTCGCGGCCCAGGCCGCCGGTCACGATGTCGTCGCCGAGGCCCGCGGTGATCAGGTCGTCGTCGGTCCAGCCGTCGATGATGTCATCGCCATTGCCGCCGTCGATGACGTCGTTGCCGCCGCCGCCGCGAATATCGTCGTTACCTTCGCCGCCATCCAGGCTATCGGCGCCGCCGCGGCCGAACAGGGTATCGTCGCCGCCGCCGCCACTGATGACGTCGGCGCTCTGCTCGCCGTCGAGATAGTCGGCGTCGTTACCGCCGGTCAGCGTATCCTCGCCGCCGCCGCCAAACAGGGTGTCGTTGCCGTCGCCGCCGTCCAGCACATCGTTGCCGGTGCCGCCGCCAAGGCTGTCATCACCCGTGCCGCCGGTCAGGCTGTCGTCACCATCGTCGCCCAGCAGGGTGTCGTTGCCGCCGCCGCCGAGCAGGATGTCGTTGCCGGTCCAGCCGGTGAGGTAATCATCGCCCTCACCGCCATCGACATAGTCGTCATCGCCGCCAGCGCGCAGGTCGTCATTGCCGTTGCCGCCGAACAGGCTGTCCTCGCCGGCGCGGCCGTAAGCAGTGTCGTCACCATCGTTGCCGTAGATGGTGTCGTTATCGTTGCCGCCATCGATCCAGTCGGCGTTACCGCCGCCGAGCAGCACGTCATTGCCATCGTTGCCGTAGATCGTGTCGGCGTCGGCGCCACCATCGATCAGGTCGTCGTTGTTCTCACCATAGATGAGGTCGGCGCCCTCGTTGCCGTAGACGGTGTCATTGCCGCCGCCGGCCCGGATGAAGTCCGCGCCAGTGCCGCCGGTAACCGTATTCTGGCCGGCGCCGGCATCGACGAAGTCGTTGCCCGCACCGCCCTCGACCAAATCGTTGCCGTCGAAGGCGAGGATGGCGTTGTCGCCGCCGTCACCGATCAGGGTGTCGTCGAAGTCGGTGCCGTGCAGCTTCTCGAAGCCGCTGATGCTGTCATTGCCAAGGCCGGTGGCGATGCCGGTGGCCAGGTTGGCGTTGACGCCAGTACCGGCCGCCGCGCCGGCATCCCGGTAGGACACCGTGTCGCCCGCCCCCGCGCCGCCGTCGAGCACATCGTTACCGAGGCTGCCGTCGATCCGGTCGTCGCTGCCGCCGCCGACCAGCGTGTTGTCGGCGTCCGAACCGGTGAGGGTGTCGGCGCCGGCGCCGGCGATCACATGCTCGACGCCCGACAGGGTGTCGTTGCCGAAGAATCCGGCATCCGCCGCGCCGGTGCCCAGGTTGACCGAGATGCCGCCGGAAACGGCGCTGTAATCCACAGTATCGCTGCCGTTGCCGCCGATGATGACATCGTCGCCGCCATCGCCGAGGAACAGCTCATTGCCCTCACCGCCATCGAGGACGTCGTTACCGCCGCCACCCAGCAGGATGTCGTTGCCGGTGCCGCCGGTGATGCTGTCATCACCGCTGCCGCCCTCGATGCGGTCGTCGCCGCCGTCGCCGGCCAGCAGGTCGTTGCCGTAGCCGCCGATGATGCTGTCGGCGTCGTTGCCGCCGGAGATGGAGTCGTTACCGTCGCCACCGTCGAGCCGGTCCGCGCCAGCACCGCCGTCCAGGCTGTCGTCGCCCTCGTCGCCCAGCAGGGTGTCGTTGCCGCCGCCGCCGAGCAGGATGTCGTTGCCGGTCCAGCCGCTGAGATAGTCGTCGCCTTCGCCGCCGTCGGCGTAGTCATCGTCGCCGCCGGCGCGCAGGTCGTCGTTGCCGTTGCCGCCGAACAGGCTGTCCTCGCCGGCGCGGCCGAAGGCGGTGTCGTCGCCGTCGTTGCCATGGATGACGTCGTCACCGGTCTCGCCGTCAAGCCAGTCAGAATCGGCACCGCCGGTCAGGGCGTCGTTGCCGCTGCCGCCGTAAACGGTGTCGGCCCCGGCGTCGCCGGCCACGCTATCGTCGCCATTCTCGCCATACAGCAGGTCGGCGTCGTTGCCGCCGGAGATCACGTCGTTGTCGTCGCCGCCGCGGATGAAGTCCTCGCCGTCGCCGCCGGAAACCGTGTCGTTGCCCGAGCTGGCGGACAGGAAGTCGTTCCCGCCGCCGCCCGCAATCACATCGTCGCCGCCAAAGCCGAGGATGGCGTTATCGCCCGCGTCACCAGTCAGCGTGTCGGCGAAATTGGTCCCGTGCAGATTTTCGATATCGGTCAGCGTGTCGTTGCCGAGGCCGGTGGCGGTGCCAGTCGCCAGGTTGGCATCGACGCCGGTCCCCGCCGCGTTGCCCGCGTCGAGATAGGTGGCCAGGTCATCATCGCCCGCGCCGCCGTCCAGTACGTCGTTGCCGAGGCTGCCTTCGAGCCGGTCGTCGCCGCCGCCGCCGTTCAGCACGTTGTCGCCGCCATCGCCGATCAGCGTGTCAGCGCCCGCGCCGCCCGTGGCATTCTCGATATCGACCAGGGTGTCGGTGTCGATCTCCGTACCTGTCGCGCTGTCTGCCGCCAGGTCTACGGTGACGCCGCCCGAAGTGGCGCTGTAGTCCGCGGTATCGGAGCCTGCGCCGCCGTCCAGGATGTCGTTCCCCGCGCCGCCCGACAGGCCGTCATCGCCGTCACCGCCCGACAGGCTGTTGTCGCCCGCGTTGCCGGTGAGGCTGTCAGCGAAGGCCGAGCCCAGGACATTCTCGACGCCGGAGATGCTGTCGGTGCCGGTCGCGGTGCCGCTGGCCACACCGGTACCCAGGTTCGCGTCGACGCCTGCGCCCGCGCCGGAATAATCGGCGGTATCCACATCCGCGCCGCCGGTCAGGACATCGTTGCCCGCGCCGCCGACCAGGATGTCGTTGCCCGCACCACCCTCGACCGTGTCGTCACCGGCGCCGCCGTCGAGGCTGTCATCGCCGTCGTCGCCACGCAGGGTGTCGCTCCCGTTGCCGCCGAATAGCACGTCGTTGCCGGTCCAGCCGCTGAGATAGTCATCGCCCTCGCCGCCGTCGGCGTAGTCGTCGTCGCCGCCGGCGCGCAGGTCATCGTTGCCGTTGCCGCCAAACAGGGTGTCTTCGCCGGCGCGGCCATAGGCGGTGTCGTCGCCGTCGTTGCCGTAGATGGTGTCGCCGTCGCCGCCGCCGTCAATCCAGTCGGCGTCGCCGCCGCCCATCAGCACATCGGCGCCGTCATTGCCATACAGCGTGTCATCACCGGCGCCGCCGTCGATCACATCTGCGTTGCCTTCGCCGTAGACCAGATCGTCGCCGTCGTTGCCGTAGACGGTGTCCTCGCCGCCGCCCGCGCGGATGAAGTCGGCGCCGTTGCCACCGCTGACCAGGTTGTCGCCATCGCCGGTGTCGATGAAGTCGTTGCCGCCGCCGCCCTCGACCACATCGTTACCGCCATAGGCAAGGATGCTGTTGTCCCCGTCATCGCCGATCAGGGTGTCGTCGAAGTCGGTGCCGTGCAGGTTCTCGATATCGGTCAGCGTGTCGGTGCCGAAGCCGGTCGCCGTGCCGGTGGCCAGGTTGGCGTTGACGCCGCTACCGGCTGCGTTACCCGCATCCCGATAGGACACCAGGTCGTCGTCGCCGGCGCCGCCGTCCAGTACGTCGTTACCTTCGCTGCCCACCAGGCGGTCATCGTCGCCGCCGCCGCTGAGCGTGTTGTCGCCGGCATCGCCCGTGAGGGTGTCCGCGCCCGCGCCGCCGATGGCGTTCTCGATGTTGACCAGCGTGTCGCTGTCGATCTCCGCACCGGTGGCGGTGCCAGCCGCCAGATCGACGGTGACGCCGCCCGAGGTCGCGCTGTAATCCGCAGTATCGCTGCCCGCGCCGCCGTCCAGAATGTCGTTCCCTGCGCCGCCGGACAGCCCGTCGTCGCCATCGCCGCCGGTCAGGCTATTGTCGCCCGCGTTGCCGGTGAGGCTGTCGGAGAAGGCCGAGCCGGTGACATTCTCGATGCCCGACAGGCTGTCGGTGCCAGTCGCCGCGCCGCTGGCCACGCCCGTGCTGAGGTCGAGGTCGATGCCCCCGCCCGCACCGGAATAGTCGGCGGTGTCGGTGCCGCTGCCGCCGGTGAGAACATCGTTGCCCGCGCCGCCGACCAGGATGTCGTTGCCCGCGCCGCCGTCGAGAGTGTCGTCGCCGATGCCGCCGTCCAGCAGGTCGTCGCCATCCTCGCCCAGCAGGGCATCATTCCCCTCCTGACCGTAGAGGCTGTCGTTGTCTGTCCAACCGGCGATGTTGTCGTCGCCGTTGCCGCCGAAGGCCACGTCGTCGCCGCCACCGCCGCGCAGCACGTCATTGCCGTCGCCGCCATCCAGCGCGTCCGCGCCGGCGCGGCCGAACAGGCTGTCCGAGCCATCATTGCCGAACAAGGTATCGGCGTCGTTGCCGCCATCGAGGCTGTCGTTGCCGTCGCCGCCCAGCAGCACGTCGTTGCCATCGCCGCCGAGCAGGGCGTCATCGCCGTTTTCGCCACTCAGGCTGTCGTCGCCGGCCTCACCTTCGATCTGGTCGGCGTCGTTGCCCCCGAACACCACATCGTTCTCGGAACCGGCGCGGATGAAGTCCTCGCCGTCGCCGCCGTAGACCGTGTCATTGCCGGAACTGGCGGACAGGAAGTCGTTACCCGCGCCGCCCGCAATCACATCGTCGCCGCCAAAGCCGAGGATGGCGTTGTCGCCGGCGTCGCCGGTCAGCGTGTCGGCGAAGTTGGTGCCGTGCAGATTCTCGATATCGGTCAGCGTATCGTTGCCAAGGCCGGTCGCGGTGCCGCTCGCCAGGTTGGCATCGACGCCGGAACCTGCTGCGTTGCCCGCGTCAAGATAGGTGGCGAGGTCGTCGTTGCCGTCGCCGCCGTCCAGCACGTCGTTGCCAAGGCTGCCTTCAAGCCGGTCGTCGCCGTCACCGCCCTGCAGGACGTTATCGCCGGCATCGCCGGTGAGCGTGTCCGCGCCGTCGCCGCCGGTGGCGTTTTCAATGTCGCTGAGTACATCCTCGCCGCTCTCGGTTCCGGAAGCGGTACCGGCGGCCAGGTCCACGGTGACGCCCGCGGTGGTGCCGCTGTAGTCGGCGGTGTCGGTGCCGACGCCACCCTGCATGTCGTCATTGCCGGCGCCACCGATCAGCCGGTCGCCGCCGTCGCCACCGATCAGGGTGTCATCGCCGGAGCCGCCATCCAGCCGGTCGCCCCTGGCGCCGCCGTCGATGACGTCATTGCCCGAGCCGCCGGACACATTGTCGCTGCCAGACCCACCGTTGAAGGTGTCGTCGCCGCCGCCCAGGCCGACCACCGCGTTGCCGTATTCGCCCTGCAGGGTGACGGTGTCGTCGCCATCCTCCGCGGTCTCGCCGCTATGCTCGTCGGCCTTCAGATTGATGAAGAAGTTCGACTTATCCATGGTCACGGTGATGTCGTCATCGCCGTAACCGCCGGAGATCTTACCGTCGCTGCGCGGCTGGCCGTTGCGGGTGTAGGCCGCGTCGAAATTCACATCAATGGTGTCGTCGCCGCGGCCGCCATGTGCACCCAGCACACCGTCGCTGTCAGTGATGCTGTCGTCGCCGTTGCCGCCGAACATGCGGTCTTCGAAGCCCGCACCGCCAGTGATGGTGTCGTTGCCGCCGTCGCCGGAGATGAAGTCATCGCCGTCGGCGCCGGTCAGGACATCGTCGCCGTCGTTGCCCCAGATGGCGTCGTCGCCGTCCTGGCCGAGCACGGTGTCATTGCCCGCGCCGCCACGCAGGACGTCGTCCCCCTTGCCGCCCTCGACGCGATCGTCGTCGGCACCGCCGTCGACGGTATCATTGCCATCGCCGCCATAGAGCGTGTCGGCGCCTTCATTGCCGAATACCGCGTCGTCACCCTGGTCACCCCAGATGGTGTCGTCGTCGGCCTCGCCATGGATGGTGTCGTCGCCGTACTTGCCGCCGATCTTGTCATCGCCGGCGCCGCCAAAGATGGTGTCGTCGCCGCCACCCGGGATCGGGCTGACTTGGTCGTGGTCACCGCGAATCAGGTCGTCGCCGTTGCCGCCGTAGATCGCATCGTTGCCAAGGCCGCCGGCCAAGTGGTCGTTGCCGTCGTCGCCAGACAGCGTATCGTCGCCCTCGCCGCCGAGGAGGTGGTCATTACCGCTGCCGCCCGCCAGGCTATCGTTGCCGGCCTCGCCCTGCAGGGTGTCGGTGCCGGCGCCGCCATCCAGCGCGTCGTGGCCTTCGCCGCCCAACAGCATGTCGCTGTCGTCGCCGCCGGCCAGAGTGTCATTGCCGAGACCGCCGGTAAGGCTGTCGTCGCCCGAACCGCCGCCGACGAAGTCGTCGCCGTCGCCGCCTGCGACCGCGTCGTTGCCCGCGCCGCCGTCGAGGCTGTCGTTGCCGATGCCGCCCTGGACGTCGTCATCGCCGTCGCCGCCGGCCAGCACATCGTTGCCAACGCCGCCCAGCACCGTGTCGGTGCCGGTGCCGCCGTCGGCGGTATCGTCGCCTTCACCGCCGAGCAGGACATCGTTGCCGGCGTCGCCGAACAGGGTGTCGTTGCCGGCGTTGCCCTCGGCGTAATCGTCGCCTTCGCCGCCGTAGATCAGGTCGTCGCCGCCACCGCCATACAGGGAGTCGTCGCCGGTGCCGCCGTAAAGCGTGTCGTCACCCGCGCCCACCTCGACGTAGGCCGGGGCGGTGGTGAAGGTGATGTTGTTGATCAGGAAGTCGCTGCTGTCGCGCTCCTGCACATCCTCGACGTGATCGCCGCCGGAGTCATACGGCGTGGCCGCGAACACCAGCTCATCGAAGGTGCCGCCATCCTCAAGCTCAATGCTGAAGGTGAGGTCGCCCTGGTTCTCATTGCCGTCGGACAGGAACCGGCCGGAGCCAACCTCCTCGCCGTCCTGATAGGCGGTCCAGGTGCCGGCCTCGACGCCCTCGCCCCACTTGCCCGTGTAGAAGGCCTTCAGGGTGACTTCGGCGGAGGCGACGTTGTCGTCGAACTCGACGATGACTTCCTCGGAGACCTCGGCGCGCGGGTCCCAACCGGTCTCGGCCTGGATCGAGGAGGAGACATTGTTTCGACCGACGGCGCCGAAGCCGGTGCCGTGGGCATTGCTGTAGGCGGTGCCGATGTTATCGGGAGAGGCATCAGTCACCTCGCCATCGACAATGTTGCGGGCACTGACCCGGAAGCCCTGGTCGGTGGCCAGCACATTGTCGGCGTCGATGGTGACGGTCTCACCGCCGCCGGTGGCCTCGGTGCCGTCGCCATAGATCACGTCGTCGTCGGCATCGCCATGAATGACGTCGTCATCCTCGCCGCCAAGCAGCAGGTCCTCGCCCGCGTTGCCGTGGATCGAGTCGTCGCCGGCGCCGCCGAAGATGGTGTCGTCGCCGGTCGCCTCGGCGAACTCCGGCGCGGTGGTGAACTCGACGCTCTTGATCAGATAGTCGCTGCTGTCGTTGGCGCGCTCGCCCCTGTTGCCCTCGGCGAAGTCGTTTGCCGTGAAGACGAGGCGGTCAAACGACACGCCCGGGTCGATGGTGAGCGCGGTCTCGTGGCCGCTCGGCGCCAGGAAGTCACCGGAGCCGACAAGCTGGCCATCGCTGTAGGCTTCCCAGTGGCCCTCTTCGCCGCCGGGTCCCTCGTTGCGGAACAGCCGTTGGATTTCGACGCTGACGTCGGTGACGGGGCTGGTGAAGTCGAACGCCAGCTCCTCGGACATATCCAGGTCCGGGTCGTGGCCAAGCTGATTGTCGATGCCGCGCTGTGACGTGAAGCCACGCACGCCGAGCGCGCCACGCTCCACCACCACATTATCAATGGTGGATTCGCTCAGCTCACCATCGACGATACGCCGTGCCGTGACGGTGTAGCCGTCGTCGGTCTCGGTGTAGTTGGTGCGGTCGATCTCTTCGGTCTCGCCGCCGCCAACCTGGGTGACGCCGCCGTCGCCGATCAGCACATCGTCGCCGCCGCCGCCATGGATCACGTCGTCGCCGTCGTTGCCGTAGACCGTGTCGGTGGAGGCGAAGTCCCCATCGCCGCGCATGTCGACGGTGTCGTCGCCGTCGCCGGCATGGATCGTGGTCTCCGTCCAGTCGCCATCATACTGACTGCTGCGGACCATGCCGCCGGCGTAATCCTGATGGAATTCAAGGCTCGCCGACGAGAAGCTAATGGCGTCGTCGCCCCCGCCCGCATCGACCTCGAAATTGTTCCGCCAGCCGCTGTTGTTGCTGTAGACGCCCACATCGATCGTATCCGCGCCATCGCCAGTCGCGATGTCGCCCCGCTTCGCGCCATCGATGTTGAGGTCAACGCCGGAATCGCCTGTGAGCGTGACGTTCGCGTGCACGAAGCCGTCGATGTTGAGCTCTGGCGGGGTGAGGTCGGTCACCTCGCCCTCGACCTTCAGCGACTTGACGCTGTTCCAGTCGCCCAGCACCGACAGTTCCAGCCCGTCGACACCGTCGTTGCCCATCCAGCCGATGGCCGTGCCTTCCAGGCTCACCGCCTCGCCCGGGCCGCCGGCGTTCGGATCGACCACGGCCTGCGACAGGCCGGGCTCGGACTCGAACAGCGCGAGGCTGTTGCCCTGGTTGGTGGTTCCAAATCCGGCCCAGACGGTGAGCGCCATCGTTACCCTTTCGTGCCCCTCGCTGGGGCGTCAGCCAGCCGCGTCCTGCGGCGTTTTCACACTTCCATGCGATATATAAGCAAGAGTCGGGCCAGTTATCAGGGACCTGAACCGGCAGAATCTCGACAAAATTACCCCAAAATATGGCGTTTCCCGGCGCCCAGCCCACTATGTCATCAAACTGTAATATTAACGACATATGCATCTGCGATTCGACGCAAATCGAATTGCAAATTGCAAACAGTTGGGCGGTAGCATTCGCCAAGACCAATGGATCGGGGCCGGCAAAGTCGATTCGGCTGGCCCGCTTCTTGCTCAACCCCACCACGACGTGTGCCGTGGCGGTAGGCTCCGGGCGCATAATGTGGTAGGAAAACACAGGCGAAATCGGGCTGGGCCGTGGCGACAACTTCGCAGAAGACCGCACAAATTCCGGTGCAGGTACCGGACGACGAGCGCCGGCTCCTGGTGATGCGCTATGTCGCCGACAATGGTGGCCGTGCTGAACCGATCTGGGCGCCGACGACACGGCACGGCTACGTGTACGTGCAGAACGTCTCGGAGGAGGCGGAGCAGACCTTCTCCCAGGACCTCAACTATCTGGGCCAGCATGACTACCTGAGCCGTGAGTTTTTCGAGCGCGTCACCCAGTGCCCGTCTTGCAGCAGCCATCATCTCGACATTCGCGAAATCTGTCCGTCCTGCGGCTCGTCGCATCTGGTATCCGAGCCGTTGCTCCACCATTTCCGCTGCGGCTATGTCGGCCCGGTACAGTCCTTCGAGGAGGCCGGCGGCGGTGCGCGTATTTGCCCGAAATGCGGCGGCACGCTGCGCCATCTCGGTACCGAGTACGATATCCCTGGCGAGCATTTCACCTGCCGCACCTGTTTCGCGAACTTCCAGGATGCGCCGGCCGAGGCGCTGTGTTTCGCCTGCGGCACCCGTACCTCGACCGAGCAGCTCGCGCATGAGGATGTCTACGCCTACGAGCTGACGGCGCTCGGCAACTCTGCTTTGCGTAACGGGCGGTTATTTGGGACCGAGAGCGAGCAGCTCATTGAGGGTGATCTGCCGCTTTACCGGCGTCATGTGTTCCTGTCGCTGTTGGCCGAGGATTTGCGCCGATTCAAGCGCTACAACATCATGTTCTCGGTGCTGATCCTGCGGCTGATCCATGAGGACCCCGAGGACAAGGAGAACCGGGAGCGGCTGGTCATCAAGGAGCTCCGCACCCTGTTGCGCGAGGTCGACTTGATCGGGCGCTATAACACAGACACGCTCATCTCGACCCTGCCGTCCACCGACCAGACCGGCGCCGACATCGTTTTGGGCCGGATTGTAGACGGCAAGCCCGGCAGCGTCCCGGGAATCCGCATCCGCGGCGTCGCGCTGGCGGCAGACAAATTCGACGATCTCAGCGTCGACCTGCCGAAGATTTCGGCCGAACTGCAAGGCAGTTGATCGCACCGTTCTCCTGTGCAGTGCGAAACGAGGCGCGGTTTATTGTTTGAATTCCGTATTGCTGCAAGTAAAACTGCGCAAAATTATTTGGGCGCCGTAAGCTAATGGCCGCTGGCAAAGTCAGGAAACGCAATCCGGTCTGGACCGTCTGCTCGCAGGCGATCATTGCCGTGGGCCTATTTAGCTTTTTCGCCAGCATTCTGACCTTGGCGATTCCGGTCTACACCCTGCAAGTTTTCGACCGGGTGCTGTCGAGCCGCAGCGTCGATACCCTCACCGCCCTGGTCTTCGGCGTCGGAATCATCCTGATTCTGTTCGCGGCGCTCGAGCTTGTGCGCGGACGCATCCTGATCCGCGTCGGTACCCGGCTTGATATGGAGCTTGGGCCGCAACTGCTGTCCAAGACCATCGCCGGCGCCGCCGCCGACGGCCAGCCGCGCACCAGCCAGCCGATGCGCGATCTCGAGCAATTGCGCGGTTTCATGACCGGCCCCCACCTGACCACCATCATGGACGCGCCCTGGGCGCCAGTCTTCCTGCTGGTGATCTACCTGTTCCATCCGCTGCTGGGGCTGGTGTCGAGTTTTGGGGCGATCTTCCTCGTGGCCATGGCGCTGTTGATGGAATACTCCGCCAAGCCGCTGCTCGTCGAAGCCAAGGACCTGTCTGACGAGAAGAACCATAGCGAGGACAGGGTGATCCGCCACGCTGAGGAGATCGAGGCGCTCGGCATGATGCCCAGCGTCGTGCTGCGCTGGCGCGAAGAGAACCACCGCATCCTTGTCATGCAGACCCACGCGAGCAAGCGCGCCGGATTTCTGCAATCCCTGTCGCGGCTGCTGCGGCTGTTCCTCCAGGTGCTCATCATCGGCACGGGCGCGTATCTGGTGATCAGCGACACCATCACCATCGGTCATATGGTCGCGGCTTCGATTCTGATGGCGCGCGCGCTTGCACCGCTAGAAGGCGCGGTTGGCGCCTGGCGCAACATGATCTCCGCGCGCGCCTCGTACGACCGGCTACTCGAAGAATTCGCGTCTGCCGCGCGCGAGCGCCCGACCACACTGGGCGGCGCGCCCGAGGGTGGCCTGTCGGTGGAAAACCTCATTTACCTGCCGCCCAACGGCAAGCGGGCCATCTGTAAGGGTTTCTCATTTCAAATCCAGCCAGGTGAGAGCATCGGCATCACCGGTCCCATTGGTTCGGGTAAGTCGACCTTGGCGCGGCTGCTGATCGGCCTTTATCGGCCGAACTCGGGCTCTGTCCGGCTTGACGGGCTAGAGGTTTCGGAGATCGACCGTGATCACCTCGGCCGCTACATCGGCTACATGCCGCAAAAGGTCGAACTGATGCGCGGGACTGTCCGCGACAACATCGCGCGGATGACCGATGCGCCCTATGAGAAGGTCGTCGCTGCTGCAACTGTGGCGGGTGCGCATGACATGATCACCCGGCTGCCAAACGGATATGACTCCGAGATCACCGAGGGTGGTGCCAATTTGTCGGGCGGTCAGCGTCAGCGGATCGCGCTGGCCCGCGCCCTGTTCGGCAAGCCGCGGGTTATCGTGCTCGATGAACCCCAGTCAATGCTCGATGCCGAAGGCTATCAGGCGCTGCTGCAGGCGCTTGAAACCGTGCGGCGGTCCAAGCTCACCGCGATCGTCATTTCCCATCACCGCTCCCTGCTGGCGAAGGTCGACAAGGTGCTGGCCTTGCGCAATGGCACCATCGCGTCGTTCGGCCCGAGCCCATTCAAGCCCGCGGAACGACCGGCGCCAAAGCCGGCACCGCCGCCGGTTCAGGCCGCGGCCGCCGCGCCTCCAGCAGCTTCGGTGGCCGCCGCGGTGGGCGCGGCCCCGCTGCCCGAACCGGCTATGCCTATGGGCGGTAACGGCGGCACGCCGCCAGGCACCGAGGCCGGCGGCGACGAGCAGGTAACCCTGGCGCGGCTGCGCGAGACCCTTGCCGGTATTATGGAACGCCGGGCGACAAGCCGGGACCCCGCCCCGGCTGCCGGCGACCCGCCGGATAACCGGTAACGGCAGGAAGCGATCATGGCGCGTAGCCCCGGCGAGAAGGAAGACGTCGCGGAGTCTTTCGATGAGGAGTTCCGCGAGGCGCTGGAGACCGGCATCAAGGGGCCGATCACCGCAGGACTGCTGCTGATCCTTGTTGGCATGGGCGGAGTCGTGCTGTGGTCGGCATTCGCGGAGGTCAGCAGCGCTACCATCGCCAGCGGCGTTGTCGCACCGACGGGCGGCCGCAAGACCGTGCAGCATCTCGAAGGCGGGATCGTGCGTGAGATCCTGGTGCGCAACGGCGACCGGGTGCAGCAGGGCGAGGTGCTGCTGCGGTTAGACAAGACCCGCGCCATGGCGACCGTCGATGTCCTCGAGTCCCGCTACGCCACGGCACTTGCCCAGGAGGCCCGCCTTGTGGCCGAGCGCGACGGGTTGCGTACGGTCCCATATCCCGCCCGAATCAGCCAGCACCGCGATGGCGCCAAGATCATCGAGGCCCAGAACCGGGTCTTCCGTGCGCGGCGTGCGAGCCTGGTGGGTCAGACCGATATCCTTGGCAAGCGCACCGATGAGTTGCAAAAAGAGATCGGCGGCCTGACCGAGGAACGCGAAGCTGCTTACAGTCAGTTCCAGATCATTCAGGAAGAAATCGATGGGGTCCGGCCGCTGGTTGAGCAAGGCTATGCGCGCAAGCCCCGCTTGCTGGCCCTCGAACGCGGTTCCGCCGAGATCGAGGGTCGCATTGGCCGCCTGACCGCCGACATCGCGCGCGCCGAACAGCAAATCAACGAGATCGAGCTGTCGATCCGCCAGCTCAGCACCGAAAAGCTCAATCAGGTTGTTGACGAACTGCGTACCGTTCAGCAGGAGATCAGCGAGCTGACCGAACGGCTCCGCGCCGCCCAGGACGTCCTGCGCCGGCATGATATTCAGGCGCCCATGTCCGGTACTGTCACAGGCCTGCTGTTCCAGACACCGGGCTCGGTGATCGCTGCCGGAGGGGTCGTGCTGGAGATCGTCCCAGACGGCGAGGACCTCGTTATCCTCGCGCGCATCAAACCCGAGGATATCGACTCCGTCAGTGTCGGTCTGCCGGTACGTTTCAGGCTGACCGCGCTCAGCCGACGGGTCAGCCCGACCTTCAACGGGCAGGTCGATTACGTGTCACCCGACCAGATTGTGGACCCCCAGACCAGCCGTGCCTATTTCGATGCGCGCATCGGCATCACGCCCGAATCGGCTGCTGAGGCCGGCCCCGAGCAGCTCCGGGCTGGCACTCCGGCGGAGGTCGAGATCATCACCGGCAGCCGCACCGTCCTTGACTATGTGCTGACGCCGTTCACCCGTGCCATGGAGCGCGGGCTGCGCGAACAATAGGGCAGATGTGGCGGGCCCGGTCGCAGCAGCGGGTGTCGGCCTCATCGGCGCCAGTTGGTGCGCCCATTTCCTGGCGCGCGGCTATGACGTCCAGGCTTGGGATCCTGATCCGGCGGCGGGGGTGCGGTTGCACCGCTTCGTGGCGGAGGCCTGGCCCGCGCTGGAGAGCCTCGGCCTTGCATCCGGCGCCAGCCCGGATCGTCTGACCGTTGCGCCGCGTTTGTCGGCCGCGCTGGCCGATGCCGTCTTCGTCCAAGAATCTGGCCCGGATCGCCTGCCCGAGAAGTGCGCGCTTCTCGGTGATATCGACTCCCTATTGCTGCCGGATGTCGTTGTGGCGTCCAGTTCGACGGCCCTGCTGCTACGCGACATCCAGCCACATCTCCAGACCCCAGAACGCTTCGTCCTGGGCCACCCCCTCAACCCGCCACATCTGATCCCACTGGTGGAGGTGTCGGGCGGCCCGGCAACATCGGCTGCGGTTCTCGACCGGGCCATGGCGTTCTATCGCGAGACTGGAAAGCACCCGATTCGCCTTAACCGCGAGATCGCAGGCCACGTGGCCGGCAGGCTCGGCGCTGCCATCTACCGCGAAGCGGTCCATCTCGCCGAGAGCGGCGTGGCCAGCGTCGCCGACATCGACGCGGCGCTCAGTGAAGGCCTTGGCTTGCGTTTCGCGGTACATGGTCCGCACCTCAGCTACCATCTCGGTGGCGGTGCGGGCGGCCTGCGGCATTACCTCGCCCATCTTGGGCCGGCTCAGGAACGGCGCTGGGCGGAACTCGGTACGCCGCAGCTGACCCCCCACGTCATCGAACAGCTTGTCGATGGCGTTCAATCCGAAGCCGATGGCCGCACCGTCGGCGACCTCGAACGCGAGCGCGACGCGGCGCTGGTCGCCATCCTCACCGCCCGCGCCGGCACGCCCTCTGATTGATGGCAGGGCTCGGTGACAGGCTCCGTGCTGCCTTCGCCGCTCACCAGGCGGGGCGGTTCGATGAGGCGGAGCGCGGCTACCAGGCGGTCCTGGCCGCCCAGCCGGGCGCTGCAGAGGCGCTGTACTTGTACGGCATGCTGGCACTGCAACAAGGACGGGCCGGCGATGCAGTCTCACGGCTGGAGCAGGCACGCGCAGCCAGTCCCCAGGACCCGCGTATCCATCTAGGCCTTGGGCAGGCGCTGGACCGTGCCGGCCGAATTGCTGAGGCCCTGCCGGCCTTCAGCCAGGCTGCCGAAGCCGAGCCTTCAAACCCTGTCGCTTGGCGTGGCATGGCTGCGGCGGCGCTCGCCTCCGGTGACGATTTGGCGGCCGAAAGGGCGTTTGGCCGCGTACTGGCCGCGCAACCAGAGGATAGAGCGGGATGGTTCAACCTGGCAGTTCTACGCCAGCGGGCGGGCCGGGCCGGTGAGGCTCTGGACGCCGTGGACCGTGCACTGGCGCTGGCCCCAGACGATGCCGATGCCATGGCCAACCGCGCCGCGATCCTACTCGACCTTGACAGGGCAGGGGACGCAGTTGGCGCGGCGGAGCGCGCACTATCGTTGGCCCCGGGCCACGGCAACGCCTGCGTCAATCTCGCTGCTGCCCTTGAACGGGTGGGCCGCCATGCCGAGGCCGCCGAGGCTGCCCGCGCTGGCTTGGCCGATCACCCCGGCAATGCCAGCCTTCACCTTAATCTCGGCCTCGCGCTGATGGCGGTGGGTGATGGTACTGGGGCGGAAGCAGCGCTGAAACAAGCTGCGGCCATCGACGGGGCGTCGCCCGGGCCGCCGGAGGCACTGGGCGCGCTGCTGCAGCGGCAGGGCCGTCCCGGCGCCTCCGAGGCTGCGAGTGAGCACGCTATCGAGCTTGGTGGTGAGACCGCACGGCGTTGCACCAACCTCTCTGTCGCCCTTCTAGCGCAGGCGGAACAGGCCGCGGCGCTCTCTGCTGCCCGCCGCGCCGTCACCGCTGACCCCGACGATGAGGCGGCGCGGGCGCATCTGGTTACTGTGCTCAACTATGCAGACCTCGGCATGGATGCTGGAGAGGCTGCACGAGAGTGGGCCACGCGCCATGAGACCCCGTTGCGTGAGGCTTGGCCCGCATTCAGCGCCAGCCGCGACGCCGAGGCGCGCCTAAGGGTCGGCTATCTCTCGCCAGACCTACGCGCCCATTCGGTGGCTTACTTTCTCGAACCCGTTCTTGGCGCCCATGACCCGGCCGCGGTCGAGGTCTTCTGCTACGCCGATGTGGTTTCGGAAGATGCGGTCAGCGCACGGCTGCGGGAACTGGCTAGTACCTGGTGCAACGTCGCCCAGATGACTCCTTCTGATATCGCCGCGCGAATCCGCGAGGATCAGATCGACGTGCTGATCGACCTTGCCGGCCACACTTGGCCGCGCGGGCTTCTGGTCATGGCGCGCAAGCCTGCGCCGTTGCAGGCCTCCTGGATTGGATATCCGGGCCCCACGGGGCTTGCCGCCATTGATATGCGGATCACCGATGCCATCGCCGACCCGCCCGGGACGGAGGACCGATACAGTGAACGGCTGGCGCGGCTTGACCCGGTCTTCCTCTGCTACGGGCCACCATCAGAGGCGCCGGCGCCCGTGCGACATGACGGTCCCCCGACCTTCGCCAGCTTCAACAATCCCGCGAAGATCGCGCCGCCGGTTTTCGAGGTATGGGCCGCTCTGCTGCGCGCCGTTCCGGATGCGCGGCTGCTGCTGAAATATGCCGGTCTCGACGAACCGGCGACTGCCGAACGCCTGCGCGGGCGGTTCGCGGCGGCCGGGCTTGATCCCGAGCGCCTCGACATGCGCGGCCGAGCCGCGGCCGTGTCGGAGCATCTCGCCGCCTATAGCGACGTCGACGTCGCTCTAGACACCTTCCCCTACAACGGGACGACCACCACCTGCGAGGCGTTGTGGATGGGGGTGCCGGTCATCACGTTGGCGGGCGCCGGACATCCAGGTCGCGTGGGCGCCAGCTTGCTTAGCGCACTGGGAAAGGCCGATTGGGTCGCTGCGGACCCTGCTGCCTATATTGAGACCGCTGCAGCGATGATGGCGGATCGTGGTGCTCTTGCTGCGGGCCGTGACGCTCTGCGGGCCCGGATGCTGGCATCGCCGCTATGCGATGCCCGTCAGGTAGCGGCGGGGGTCGAGGCGCTGTTCCGTGCGGCGTGGGAGGTCCGAGGCGCGGGCTGCTAGGTAAGATCGCGCGGTCGCACGAAATCCACCAGTTCCGCCAGCCCGAAGTCGAGATCAGACCATGGCACCGCGGTGGCAAGGGTGGTTAGCGCCGCGGTCGGATACTTCAGGGCTAACTGTTGCATCGCCGCCCGGTTTCCGCCCGCAGGCAGGTCTGCCGCCAGTGTTTCGGTGCCTGGATTGTGACCGACGACAAGGAGCGCTTCGGGGTCGCCGTCGACGGCGTTGATGCAGCCAACGATGTCGCGCGGAGAGGCAAGGTAGAGCGTTTCCAGATACTGCACCTTCGGGGCTGTGGGTAGAGCCGGTGCCAGCAGGGCCCAGGTCTCGCGGGTTCGCACGGCGGTTGAGCAAAGCACCAAATCCGGCTGTGCCGGCAAGCCCGCGATATGCGCGCCCATCCGCGCCGCCGCCTTGCGGCCACGCGGGTTGAGCGGCCGGTCATGGTCGTCCAGGCCCGGGTCGCCCCAGTCGGACTTGGCGTGGCGCAGCAGGTAGAGGGTTGGCATGGCGGCTCCGCAATCGGGTCGTCAGCCTATCACGTCTTACGGATGCGCTCGTAGGCGGCCAGCGCCCGGTCCCGCGCCATGGCGTGGTCGACGATCGGCGCCGGATAGGTCTCGCCAAGGCAGATGCCGTGTTCGGCAAGCAGCTCCGGCGGCGCCTCCCACGGTGCATGTAAATGCTTGTCCGGCAGGGCGGCGATCTCCGGTACCCAGCGGCGTACATAGGCTCCCGCAGGATCGTAGCGCTGACCCTGAAGGACCGGATTGAAGATGCGGAAATAGGGCGCGGCATCCGCACCGCAGCCCGCGACCCACTGCCAACTTGCGGCATTGTTGGCGAGGTCCGCATCGACCAGGGTGTCCCAGAACCAGCGTTCGCCGTCTTGCCAGGGTACCAGCAGGTCTTTCACGAGGAACGAAGCGGCGATCATACGCACCCGATTGTGCATCCATCCGGTGTGCCAGAGCTCGCGCATGCCGGCATCCACAATGGGAAAGCCGGTGCGCCCTTGCTGCCAGGCCGCTAGGCCTTCGGGGTCCTCAGCCCACGGGAAGGCAGCGAAGTTCTCGCGCAGTGGTTCGCTGGGCAGTTCCGGATGGTGATAGAGCAGGTGGTACGAGAACTCCCGCCACAACAGCTCCTTGAGGAAATGCTCGCCGCCCGCATCGACGCCGCCCTCAGCCATGCGTGACCGAGCGGCCTGCCAGACGGTGCGGGGGCTAATGTCGCCCCAGTGCAAATGTGGTGACAGCCCGGACGTGCCGGTCATATCCGGCCGGTTGCGGTCCTCCTTGTAACCGCCAACGGCGTTCTCCAGGAATGACGCGAGCCGCGCCCGCGCGCCGGCCTCCCCCGGTTGCCAGGTCTCGCGCAGTCCTCCCGCCCAGTCAGGCCGGGATGGCAGGAGTTGCCAGTCCGCGAGCGAGTCGCCCGATAAGGACACCGACGCAGTAATCCCGGCCGGCGCCGGGATCGGCGGCGGCGGATCCCCTTTGGCGAAACAAGCGCGGGCGAACGGGGAGTAGACCCCATAAGAACCGCCCTGTTTGGTCTCAACCGTCCACGGCTCATGCAGCAAAGATCCGTTGAACGATTGCACCTCAACGCCAGCGACCTTCAACGCCTGTTTGATGCCTGTATCGCGCGCCCGCGCGGCCGGCTCATAGCAGCGGTTCCACACCACCCGCGCGGCACCAGTCTCGGCGGCGAGCGCAGCCAGGACGGTGGTGGCGTCGCCGCGCCGCAGTACCAGGGGCGCGCCGGTGCGGGCGAGGTCGGCGGCAAGGCTCTCCAGCGATCCATGCAGCCACCAGCGGCTAGCGCCGCCCGGCAACCGTTCCAGGCTGTCGTCCAGGATGAACAGGGGAAGGACCGGACTGCCGCCATCAACGGCGGCGGCGAGGGCAGGGTTATCCGACAGGCGCAGGTCCTGCCGGAACCACATGATTGTCGGTGCACAGTCAGTCATGCCACAGCTTACGTTGCCGTTGTCCCGGCGGACCACGGCTACGGTGCTGGCCCGGGTTCGCCCAGGCCGCTAGATTGGCCCTCGCGTCGGCATCCGCCGGTCGCGCAATCGTTCATCGGGAGGGCGCCATGGCGGTGGTTCGCAACGCGATCAAGGACAAGCTCGCCGACGGCAAGCTGGTGCTTGGCCTCAGCATCCGCGTGATCCGCACGCCCGAGGCTGCCAAGGTCGCCAAGGCGACCGATCACGACTTCATCTTCATCGACATGGAACATACCGGCATGTCCTTCGAGAGCGTTGTGGACATGTCGGTCGCCGCACTCGACACTGGTATCACCCCGGTGGTGCGGGTCATTGGCCACGATCACTGGCAATCCGCACGGGTGCTCGATTGCGGCGCCATGGGCGTTGTGGTCCCGCATGTGGATACCCCGGCGCAGGCCAAGGCAGCGGTCGATGCCTGCAAATATCCGCCGATCGGCCACCGTTCCATGTCATCGGGCTTTCCGCATTTCGACTACGAGGCGGTGCCGCCTGCGGATGCCGCCCGGCTGCACAATGAGAATGTGCTGCTGGCGGTCATGATTGAAACGCCGACGGCTGTCGAGAATGTCGACGCCATCGCCGCCACTGACGGGGTCGACGTGGTCCATATCGGCACAAACGACCTGCTGGCGGAGATGGGGCTGCACGGCCAGTTCGACCACCCCAAGGTGGCCGAGGTCTATGAGAAGGTGATTGCCGCTTGCGACAAGCACGGCAAGGTCGCCGGGCTCGGCGGCGTGCGCGACCCGGAACTGTGCAAGCGCTACCTGAAGATGGGTTTTCGCTTCATGACCACCAATGCGGACCTGGCGTTCATCCTCGCCGGGGCCGGCCAGCGCGCCGCAGAGATGCGGTCGCTGTTCGACGACGACAACAATTGAGCCAAGGAAGGGAAGGCTATGGCGCTGATACCCAACGTCTGTAAGGAGAAGCTCAAGGCCGGTGAAATCGCCGCCGGTCTCGGCATTCGCCAGTCACGCACCGTCGATATCGCCAAGATCGCCAAGGTATGCGGCTTCGACTGGCTGTTCATCGACATGGAACACAACACCATGGGCATCGACACGGCGGTGCAGATCGCCGTAGCCGGGCTCGATGCCGGTGTCACGCCGATCGTGCGCACGCCGGGCAAGCAGCATTTCCACGCCAGCCGGGTGATGGACGGTGGTGCCCAGGGCGTGGTCGTACCGCATGTGGACACCCCGGAGGAGGCAGCGCAGATCGCGTCCAACTGCCGCTACCCCCCGGTCGGCCACCGCTCGCTCGCGGGCGGCCCGGCACAGCTTGAGTATGAGGCTCTGCCGGCCGGCGAGGCGACCAAGGTCCTGAACGACAACACCCTGGTCACGGTGATGTTGGAGAGCCCCCAGGCGATCGAGAACGCCGACGCCATCGCCGCAGTCGAGGGTATCGACGTGCTACTCATCGGCACCAACGACATGTGCGCCGAGATGGGCATTCCCGGCGATTTCGCGCACGACCGCGTGGTCGACGCCTATGACAAGATGATCTCGGCCTGCCGGAACAATGGCAAGTTCCCGGGCATGGGTGGCATCTACAACCATGACCTCATGGAGCGCTACATCAAGATGGGTTGTCAGTTCCTGCTCGGCGGCAGTGACCTGTCTTTCCTGATGTCAGCTGCAAAGCAACGCACCGCGTTCCTGAAGGGGCTGTAACCGCTCAGTCGTCGAAGTCGTAGAGGATGCGCGGATTGTCCACCAGGATCTGGTGGCGCACCGCCTCGTCGGGGGCCCATTCGGCCAACACGTCGAGCAGGTAGGCATCCTCCGGCTTGCCGTCGTCCGGGAACGGCGGATGCGGCCAGTTGATCGCCCAGACCAGCCGGTCGGGGCGGGTCTCAACCAGCTTGCGGCCGCGAGGCACGGCATCGCCATAATGAGGCGGTCCGTCGCTGGTGCCGTAATAAGGGCCGGAGAGCTTAACCCAGCAGTTGCCACCGTCGAGGAGACGGAGCAGCGCCTGGAAGGCAGGGTGGTTCACGTCATTGCCTTCGATGCGGCCCATATGGTCCAGCACGATGGGGCAGGGCAGGCTTTCCAGCAAGGGCAGCCAGTCGGGCAAGTTCTCGCCCTTGCCCTGCAACTGCACATGCCAGCCGAAATCGGCGACCCGCTTCGCCAGCTCAGGCATGTCGTCCAGGGTCAGGCCGGGTTTGAGCAGGAAGAAGCGCAAGCCCCGCATGCCGCCCTCATGCAGACGCTTGATTTCGTCGCGTGAGACGTCCGGTGCGGTCACAGCCACGCCGCGCGCCCGGTGCATGCCCATGTCGCGGATCGCGCCCAGCGAGACCTCGTTCTGGGTCTTGTAGTCACCGGGCTGAACGATCACCGCGCGCTCGATACCGAGCCGCGCGAGCATCGCCTCATAATCCTCCAGCGGATAATCCTTGTGCACCACCCCCGGCGGATAGGGGTAGGCGTCGGCCGGCCCATAGACGTGGGAATGGGTATCAACGGACTTTGGCGGTGCGGTGAACTTGGGCGTGACGGTACTGGCGGAAGAAGGGATCGTCGGGTCGACCATGGTGTCTCCGGGGCTGAGGCGCGGTGGTACGGCAGGTCGCGCCGCAACAACCGCTGCCAGCGCCTTGAATTTCGTGGTAAAATTACGGCTTAACCGCAGCCGCGCTCGGTATTCTAGCGGGCCGGCGCGCGCAGGCAATGTGAACGGCACAGGGCACGACGGACAGCGATGAGCGGTTTCCTCTCCTGGTTCTTGTCGGTCATCGATCCCCGGCAGCTGAGCGACATGTTCCAGGTGCTGCCGGAACTGGTTTCCTCGTTCAACCTGTATATCTGGCTGCTGGTGGTTTACCCGCTGTTCCGCTTCCAGATTCCCGTCATTGCAATTTGGATTATCGATATCCTGAAGCCAGACTTCTGGGCGCCACCGGTTGAGAAGCGCGAGTTCCGCCGCTGGCCGCTGGTCTCTGTCGTTATTCCGGGGCGCAACGAGGCCGATACCATTGAGCATACGATCCGCTCGACGCTCAATTGCGGCTATCCGAACCTGGAGATCATCTTCGTCGATGACTTCTCCACCGACGACACCATCGTCAAGGCGCGCCGGTTTGAGCGTACCGGACGGGTGAAGACCTTCGCTGCAAGCGCCCATCACGGCAAGCCGAGCTCATTGAATATCGGCATAACCATGTCCCGCGGACGCTACATCTTCGTCCTCGACGCCGACAGTGAAGTCCAGTACGGCGCGATCCAAGAGATGGTCGAGCATTTCAATGACCCGACAGTCGGGGCCGTGGCCGCTAATATCCGGGTCCGCAACGCACCGGTGAATTTCCTCACCCGGCTGCAGGAGTGCGAATACGCGCTCAACCTCACCATGTCGCGGCTTTGGCGCGCGCGCATGAACCTGCTGGGTATCGTGCCGGGGGCGGCTGGTATGTTCCGCGCCAGCATTCTGCGTTCCCAAGGCGGCTATGACACCGGGTTGGGTGAAGACACGGATATGACGCTGCGCCTGCGAAAGCAGAAATGGCGGCTTAACTTCGCGCTCAACGCCGTGGTCTGGTCGAATGTGCCGACCCGCTGGCGTGCCTTGTTCCGCCAGCGCCAGCGCTGGGAGCGCAACATGGTGAAGATCCGTCTGCGCAAGCAGAGCGATCTTGTGATGCCGTGGCGCTACGGCTGGACCAACACCCTTTTCGCCATCGACATGCTGATGGTGCGGCTGATTTTCCCGCTGACCTCATTCGGCGGGATCATCTACATCAACCTCACGACACCCTTCTCAGTGGCGCTGGTGCTGACCCATATCTACTGGATCACTGCCTTTTTCACGGCGATCAAGTTATCGATCTCATGGGACCTGTGTTTCACACCACGCGGCACTAGCCTGTGGATGGCACCGATCGTGCCGATCTACCGCGCTGTCCTGCGCTTTGCGATTTTCATTGCCTTTGCGCTGGAGCTGCTTCGGATTGGCCAGCGCCACGGCTACGTGCCTGACCAGATCTGGCAGGAGACTCCGCACTGGTGACTGCGGATCAGGTCAGCGAGAAGTGCCGCAGGTTGAAGAAGATCATCGCCACGATGGCGATGAGCGCACTCAGGAACACCACCTGACACAGCCAAACCAGGGTGTAGCGGTAGGACCCGCGCCTGGGCTCTCTGCGCACGATGATCGAAAAGCCCCCCACCAGCAGCATGGCAAGCAGCAGTAGGACGATGAAGTTGTCTATCGGGTGCAGGAACATGGCGTGGCCGCAGCATAACCGTTCCCTGCGGCGAGCTTAACCCCAGGAAGGCACGCAGGAGGCAGCGATGCAGCGCGGCTATGCGGAGACCCCATTTGGGCAAATCCACTATCACGAGGCGGGCGAGGGACCGCCGCTCATTCTGCTGCATCCGACACCGCGCTCCGGTCGCGCCTTTGCAGCCCTTCAAGCGCTCCTGGCACCTGCCTTCCGCACGATCGCCCTAGACACCTTGGGGTTCGGCAACTCCGCCCCCTTGCCGCCGGCACCTTCCATGCCGCAGCTGGCCGATAGCGTGGGCGAGGCGATGACGGCGCTTGGCATTACCCGCGCCCACATCCTCGGGATGCATACAGGCAACAAGATCGCTACAGCCCTTGCGGCGCACCATCCGGACCGGGTCGACCGGCTGGTGCTGCTCGGCATGACCCATAGCTTGGTGGTGGACCGGGCTACGAGAGACGCGGCGATCCATGCGCTAGTCGATGACCAGCTCGACATGGACGAAGAGACGCCGCTGGCGGGCTGGGCGCGCACATGGCGCGATCTCGCCGATATCTGGTGGATGCGTGGGGCCGCGGATCGTCCCGGCGCGACAGAGGCCGATTTTGTGCATCTGGCGGATCGATCGCGCGAGCGGATCGCTTGCGCAGCCAGCATCGATCCGATCTACCGGGCGAACTTCGCCTTCGACCTCGCGGCAGCCCTCGCGCGCATTACCGCACCGTCTCTGGTGATCGAATTAGCCACCGAGGCTGAAGCGGGGCTGGGCGATGCCGGTGCGACGATGGCGGCGGCAATTCCGGGCGGCCGTCACCACCGCATTGCAGATGCTGATCGCACGGCCCTGCAGACCATGCCCGAGTCCATCGCAGGACCGGTGCGGACCTTCCTGCAAGAATCCTGACTCACCGCGGCGCGACATCGCGCGGGCGCGTTGAGCGTGCGGGATCGATGGGTTAGTAAAAGCGCCGTTGCCGCCAGTCGTCGGTGCGGAGCGCTCGGGAGGCGCGTCGCCGCCACGGACCAGCCCAACACCCAGAGATTCGATGCCGTTCCGCAGGTGCGGAACGTCCATGCACCGCTTCGACATGCCGCCACCGCGGCGGGCTCGGGCGGTAGCGCCAGCAGGAGACTTCGCTCAGTGAGCAACTATTCACTTGGAATCGACATCGGCGGCACGTTCACCGATATCGTCGTGTTCGATCATGAGACCGGGCGGCAATTCAACCGCAAGGAACTCACCACCCATGATGATCCCGCGCGCGGTGTGATCACCGGTATCGCCCGGATCCTCGAAGAAGATGACGTGGCGCCTGGGCGAGTCGGCCGTGTGGTGCACGCCACCACGCTTTTCACCAATGCACTGATCGAGCGCAAGGGCGCGACGACGGGCCTAATCACCACCGAGGGCTTCCGCGATACCCTCGAGATCGGCCGCGAGCGCAAGTACGAACTCTACGACATCAACATTGCCAAGCCCGATCCGCTGGTGCCGCGTGATCGCCGTCTGGAGGTGCCCGAGCGGATCAAGGTCGATGGCTCGGTGCACACCAAGCTCGACGAGGCGGCGGTGAAGGAGGTTGCCGGCGAGCTCGTCGCCGCTGGCGTCGACTCCGTCGCGGTTGTTTTCCTGCATGCCTACGCCAACCCCGAACACGAGCTAAAGGCGGTGGAGATCATCGAGGCGGCGCATCCCGGCCTTGCGGTCAGCGCGTCCTGCCAGGTCGCGCCAGAGATTCGTGAGTACGAGCGCGCGTCCACTACTGCCTGCAACGCCTATGTGAAGCCGCTGGCACGCGGCTACCTCGACAGCCTCTCCCAGCAGATCGGCGAGAAGCAGGTCGAGGCGCCGCTACTGCTGATGCTCTCCAACGGGGGCCTCACGAATGTGGAGGAGGCCAAGCGCAGCCCGGTGCAACTGCTGGAATCCGGTCCGGCGGCGGGCGCCCTGGCGGCGGCTTTCTTCGGCAAGGAAGACGGCGGTGGCAATGTACTGGCTTTTGACATGGGCGGCACGACGGCGAAGCTGTCGGTCGTCGATGAGGGCAAGCCTCTGGTGGCCTACAGCTTCGAGGCCGCACGTCAGAAGCGCTTTATTGAAGGCAGCGGTCTGCCGATCCGCATTTCAACCATCGAGCTGATTGAGATCGGGGCCGGTGGCGGCTCCATTGCCCATATCGACGATATCGGCCTGATGAAGGTTGGTCCCCAGAGCGCAGGCTCCCAGCCCGGCCCGTCATCTTACGGTCTCGGCGGCACGGACCTCACCGTGACCGACGCGGACTTCTTGCTTGGCTATCTCAACGCTGACTTCTTCGCCGGCGGCACGATGAAGATCGATCTCGATTCGGCGCGCCGGGCCGCGGCACCGCTGATGGAACGCACGGGGCTATCCGAGACAGAGATCGCCTGGGGTATCCACGATATCGTCAATGAGAACATGGCGAGCGCCGCGCGGGTGCATATCGCTGAGCGCGGCAAGGACCCGCGCCGGTACACGCTGCTGGCGACCGGCGGTGCCGGACCCGTGCACGCCTACTACGTGGCCAAGAAGCTCGGCCTGAAAAAGCTGGTCTGTCCGAAGGCGGCGGGTGTTGCATCCGCACTTGGACTGCTGATTGCGCCCGCGCGGATCGACCGGGTCGCGACTATCGCCCAGGAGCTGGATAAGGTCGACTGGGCATCCTTCGAGGCGAGCTACACCCAGCTTGAGGACAACGCCAAGGAGATCGTCGCCGAGACCGGCCTTGATCCGAATACCGCCAAGGTCCAGCGCCTCGCTGACATCCGCTATGTCGGCCAGGCCTTCGAGGTGGTCGTAGAGCTGCCGGAGGGGCCCTACGACGCGTCATCGCGTGATGCATTGGTGGCCGCCTTCGAGAAGAGCTACACGGAGAAGTTCACCCGCACCCCGCCGTCGGTGCCGGTAGAGATCATCAACATCCGCGTCACCGTGACCGCCGAGGTGCCGGGCGGTACCAAGGGCCTCGGTAGCGGCGCCACGGAGGGCGGCGACGTCATCAAGGGTAGCCGTAAGGTCTACTTCCCCGAGGTGGGCGACTTCCAAGAAACCAAGGTCTACGACCGCTACGCCATGAAGACCGGTGACGAGTACGAAGGCGCTGCCGTCATCGAGGAGCGTGAATCCACGCTGATCGTCGGGCCGGGGGCGACCTTTACGGTCTCGCCCTCGGGCAACCTCGTGGTGACTTTGCCATGAGCGCGCCAACGCCCCTTCCGGCGTCCGACGCCGGTGCATTCGACGCGGTCACGCTCGAAGTGCTGTGGACACGGATGATCTCCACCGTCGATGAGGCGGCGAAGGCGATCGTCCGGACCTCCTTCTCGACCCTGTCGAACGAGGCCAATGACTTTGCCGCGGTGCTGACTGACGAGCGCGGCTGGCTGGTCGCGCAGAACACCGGCTCGATCCCTTCCTTCATTGCCACCTTGCCGGCAACCGTGAAGCATTTCATCGAGAAGATGGGTGTGGACCAGATGAAGCCGGGCGATGTGCTGTGTACCAACAATCCCTGGATGGGCACCGGGCATCTCAACGACGTCTGCGTCGTCAAGCCTATCTTCCACAACGGCAAGGTGGTCGCCTTCGCAGCCAGTACGTCGCACGTGCCCGACATTGGCGGGAAGATCCGGTCCGTCGAGCCGCGCGAACTGTTCGAGGAGGGCTTCCACATCCCGTTGATGAAGATCATCAACGAGGGCGAGGCGGACGAGACCTTCTTCGCCGTGCTGCGCGCCCAGGTGCGCACGCCGGACCAGACCGTCGGCGACATCTATGCCCAGATCACCGCACTCAACCTGATCGAGGCGCGTCTCGGCGCGCTGATGGCGGAATACGAGCTCGACGACATCACTGCCCTGTCCGACGACCTCAACGCGCGCTGTGAAGACGCCATGCGCAAGGCCATCACGGCACTGCCCGACGGCACCTACAGTTACGAGATGAACACCGACGGGCTGGCGGCGGATGCGCCGTTTACCTTCAAGGTCGCGGTAACGGTCTCAGGCGACGAGATCACCGCCGATTTCGACGGTTCCTCGCCGGTGCAGCCGCGGGCGATCAACACCTGCTACTGCTACACCTACGCAATGGTGGCCTACGCCATCAAATGCGCGCTGCTGCCCGACCTGCCCAACAACGAAGGCATGCTGCGGCCAATCCATGTCGAGGCGCCCGAGAACTGCATCCTCAATCCGCTGTTCCCAGCCTCGGTTGGCGGGCGTTCCAACACCGGCCATTACGTGCCGGTTGTGGTTTTCGGCGCACTGGCGCAGATCATTCCCGACCGGGTGATGGCGGCAACTGGCTCGCCACTGTGGAACTGCACCCAGTCGGGTGTCCGCGAGAACGGCCAGACCTATGCCAACAACCTGTTCTTCAACGGCGGTATGGGCGCTACCGCCAATGTCGATGGTGAGAGTGCCCTGAGCTGGCCGAGCAACATCTCCTCCACACCGGTGGAGATCATGGAACGCATCTCGCCCTTTTTCTTTAGCTACAAGCGCTTGCGCGAGGGTTCGGGCGGCGATGGCGCCCATCGTGGCGGCCTGGGCCAGGACGTGCTGATGACCAGCGAGTCCAAGACCCCGATCGCGGTGATCTTCCTGGCCGAGCGTACCCGCATTCCCGCACCCGGCTTTGCTGGCGGCGAGGACGGCGACCGCGGCGCGGTGGTTATCCGCGGCGAGGAAGTCGATACGCGGCACCTGTATGTCCTCGACGAGGGCGACACCCTGCTGATGCGCACCCCGGGCGGTGCCGGTTACGGCAACCCGGCGGATCGCGACCCGGCGGCGCGCGAAGCCGATCAGCGGATGGGGTACACCGATGAGTGAGCAGTTCGATGCGGTGACCCTGGAGGTTTTCTGGACGCGGCTGATTTCAGCCGTGGATGAGGCTGCCAAGACTCTTACGCGGACTTCCTTCTCCACCCTGGTGAATGAGTCCAACGATTTCGCCTGTGTGCTCACCGACGGACGCGGCCAGTCTCTGGCGCAGAACACCGACAGCATCCCGTCATTCATCGGCTGCCTGCCGGTTACGGTGAAACACTTCATCGATGTCTTCGGGCTGGAGAACATGAAGCCCGGCGACGTGCTGACCACCAACAACCCTTGGCAGGGTACCGGTCATCTGAACGATGTGACCATCGCCAAGCCGGTGTTCCGTAACGGCAAGGTGGTGGCCTTTGCTGCCAGTACTGCGCATGTGCCCGACATCGGTGGCCGGGTGCGCTCGGTCGAGCCGCGCGAGGTATTCGAAGAGGGTTTCCAGATCCCGCCACTGAAGATGGTCGATGCGGGCAAGGAGAACACCACCTTCTTTACCCTGCTGCGCGCCGCGGTGCGGACGCCCGACCAGACCGTTGGCGATGTCTGGGCCCAGGTGACCGCGCTCAATCAGATGGAGCAGCGGCTGCTCGGCATGATGGACGAGTACGAACTTGAGGACCTGGTAGCGCTGGCCGACGAGATTCATGGGCGCTGCGAGAAGGCGATCCGCGCCGCGATCACCGAAGTCCCTGACGGCGTCTATCACCATGGCTTCCAGACCGATGGCGTCGACGAGCCGATGACCTTCCAGGTCGCCCTGCATGTGAAGGGCGATACGGTGCTGGCCGATTACGAAGGGACGTCGCCTGCGGTGCAGAAGGCGCTGAACTGCCCCTGGACCTACACCTCGGCGATGACCGCGTTCGCTATCAAGTCGGCTTTGCTGCCGGACCTGCCCAACAACGAGGGCGTACTGCGCGCGATCGGATTTTCCGCGCCCGAGGGCAGCCTGCTCAACCCAACTTTTCCCACTGCCGTGGGCGGGCGCGTGGCGACCGGCCATTACGTGCCGCCGCTGATCTTCGGCGCGCTGGCACAGGTGATCCCGGACAAGGTGAAGGCGGATTCCGGCTCGCCCCTGTGGAGTGTCATCCAGACCGGCGTGCGCGACGATGGCATGACCTATGCCAACGTCTATTTCTTCAATTCCGGCATGGGGGCCACCCCCATCAAGGACGGCGAGGCGACCTACAGCTGGCCGAGCAACATCTCCAACGTTCCTATCGAGCTTATGGAGCGGAATAGCCCCCTGTTCGTCCATCACAAGCGCTTGCGCGCCGATAGCGGCGGCAAGGGCCGATATCGCGGCGGGCTGGGCCAGGAAGTGCGGTTCGAGAACGAATCGGAGTCACCGATCGCGGTGATCTTCATCGCTGAGCGCTGCCGCTTCGCGGCCAAGGGTATGGACGGAGGGGAAGACGGTGCGCTGGGCGAGGTACTGATCGACGATGCCTCTTTCGACAGCCGCCGCCAGCAGGTGCTGACCAAGGGGCAGACCTTCGTCCTGCGCACGCCGGGTGGTGCAGGCTTCGGCGCACCGGACGACCGTGACCCGGCTGCGCTGGAAGCCGACCGCCGGCTGGGCTACACCAGCGGGTAGGGTTCCCCCACGCATTGGAGGCCGCCATGGCGCTTAGAGGTCACGGCCGCTACGACTATTCCCCTCTGCCCGAACGGCCGGTCTACGACTGGCCCAACGGCACCCGGCTGGCGATCCACTTCTCGCTGAATATCGAGCACTTCTCGTACGGCGAGGGCTTGGGCAACAACCTCGCGGGTCCGCACCCACAGCCCAATACCCGCAGCTTCGGCTGGCGCGACTGGGGCAACCGGGTCGGTGTCTGGCGCATGCTGGACACCATGAACGACTTCGGGCTGCCCTGCGGCCTGCTGCTCAATACCGAGATCTACGACTACGCACCGCAGATTCCGGCAGCCTTCCGCGAACGTGGTGACGAGGTTGTGGCCCATGGCCGCACCAACGCCGAGCAGCAGGTCGACATGACTCCTGACGAGGAGCGCACCTGCATCCGTGAGGCAACCGAGGCGATCACCAAGCATGAGGGCGCGCCTCCCAAGGGGTGGCTCGCGCCCTACATCTCCCAGACCGACCACTCTCTCGACATGCTCAAGGAGGCCGGCTACCGCTATTGCATGGACTGGCCGCTTGATGACCAGCCGGTCTGGTTCCGTACCGAGCACGGGCCAATCCTGTCGGTGCCCTACGCTCATGAGCTCAACGATTCCCTGACCATGGTCAATCGGCGCGATACGGCGCGCGACTGGGCCGATGCGGTGATCGACCATCTCGACGAGATGATGGAGCTGTCGGCGCGCTATCCGCTGGTCTTCGGCATGGCCCTGCATACCCATGTACTGGGGCAGCCCTACCGCATGCGCCAGTGGCGCCGGGTGCTGGAGCATATCGACCGCTTCCGCGACCGACTCTGGCTCGCCCATCCGGGCGCCATCGCCGACTACGCCGAATCCCTGCCCAAGGGCACCGTGCCCGGCAGCTAACCGCTGAGAGGCATTTAGGTCCTGTCCGGCGCCGGGTCGACGGAGACGTACCAGTCGGCGATCTGGCTGCCGTTCATGAAAACGGTGTCATCGCGGGCCATCAGCATGTCGATGGTCTTCTCCAGCCATCCCGCCCGGTGCGGTACGCCCGACAGATGCGGGTGCAGCGGCAGGGTGAGGATGCGCGGCCGTTCCTTCAGCTCTGGCTCGAAACACTCAACGGTCAGGCGGGTGCGCTCGTACATCTCGTCCGAACGGTGCTTCTCGACAGCGGTAATCACGCTGTCGTTGAGCTCCAGGTTATAGGGCATGCAGATCAGCGGCCCGTGCTCGGTACGCATCCAACAGGGCAAGTCGTCGAGCACCCAGTCGCACAGATAGTCGATGCCCTCGGCCTTGAGGATATCTGGCGTGTCCATGGTTTCCGCTAGACCCGGCCCCAGCCAGCCGCGTACTGGCGTACCGGTGAAATCGCCGCACTCCTTGAGCGCCTGGCGGATCATCGCGGTTTCGTCCGGCACCGTCTTGACCGAGCGCTGCACCACCCCGTGGCCCATGAATTCCCACCCCGCATCGCGGATCGCCTCGGCAAGCCGCGGGTAAGTGCCGATGATGGCGGAGTTGATCGAGCAGGTGGCCGGCAGCTTGCGGTCGTCCAGCATCTTGATAATGCGCGCCATGCCGATGCGGTTGCCGTATTCGGCCCAGCTCCAGTTCGGAACGTCCGGCGTTTGGGACTGGCCCTGGGGTGGCGTCATCACCGTGCGCGGCATCGGCTGGTCGAACGCCCAGACCTCCACATTTACCACTACATGCACAATCAGCGGCTTGCCATCCGGCGCCGGCAACTTCGGCTGATCAAAAGCGATTCTATAGGGGACACGTGGGTTGGACATGGCGTTTCTCCGGTTGGCCGGATTCAGGATGCTGGCGGCGTGTTGCCGGCGAGATAGTCGAGGGCCGCCTGAACGCCGCCCTTCTCATGAGGCACGCCCGCAAGACCCAAGCCCATCTCGACCCCGGACAGGGTGCCGGCGAGCATCAGGTCGTTAAAGTCGCCCAGATGACCGATGCGGAACACCCGTCCCGCAAGTTTCCCAAGTCCGTTGCCGAGCGACATGTTGAACTTTTCGAGGATGATCTTGCGCAGGGCGTCCGCGTCATTGCCCTGGGGCAGCCAGACAGCGGTTAGTGAAGAAGAGTATTCCTGCGGGTCGCGGCAGACGATTTCCAGCCCCCAGTGCTTGACGCAGCGGCGCGTCGCCTCCGCATGGCGGTCGTGGCGGGCATAGACATTCTCAAAGCCCTCCTCGTCCATCATCGCGACGGCTTCGCGCAGGCCGAACAATAGGTTGGTCGGCGGCGTGTAGGAGAAGCCGCCGCTCTCGCCTGCCGCGATCATCGCTTCCCAGTCCCAGTAGGACCGCGCCTTGCGGGCGGTCCTGGCGGCGTCGCGGGCCTTCTCGCTAATGCCGTTGAAACCGAAGCCAGGCGGCAGCATCAGGCCCTTCTGGGAGCCACCGATGGTCACGTCGATACCGGTCTTGTCCTGGGCATAAGAGATGGAGGCCAGTGAGGAGATCGTGTCGACCATGTATAGGGCCGGATGGCCGGCTGCATCGATTGCCTTTCGGATCTCAGCTAGTCGGCTGGCGACTCCGGTGGAGGTTTCGTTGTGGACGATGCAGACTGCCTTGATCTGGTGCTCTTTGTCCTGGCTGAGCCGCGCCTCAATGCGTTCCGGTGAGGCCCCTTCGCCCCACTCACCCTCGATCACCTCGGGCTGCAGGCCGATCTGGCTAGCCATCTCGTACCATTTGCCCGCGAAGAAGCCCGTCTCGCACATCAGTACGCGGTCGCCCGGGTTAAGGGTGTTCGACAGCGCGGCTTCCCACGCACCGGTGCCGGAGCCGGGATAAAGCACCACATCGCCTTCAGTGCCGATCACCCGTGCCAGGCCGGCGCGTGCGGTGTGCCACAGCTCGACGAAATCGGGGCCGCGATGGTCAATGGTCGGGTGGGCCATGGCGCGCAGGATTCGCTCTGGCACGTTGGTCGGGCCTGGGATCTGAAGGAAATGGGTACCGATCGGTCGTGGCATCGGGTCTCTCTCCTTAGCCGGTCTTGAGGCCGCGGAAGAAATCCGAGCGCTGCTGCGCGCCGGCCATCATGAAGCTGACATCGGTCCCGGTGGACATATAGCGCATGCCCATGCCGACATATTTCTCCACCAGGTCGTTGTCGTTGACACCGCCGATACCGGGATACTTGCCGTGCTTGCGGCAGGCGGCAACGACAGCCTCCACTGCTTCGACCATCATGTCGTGACCATACTGCGAGGGGATGCCCATCTCGAAGGTCAGGTCGCTTCCCCCGATCTTGAGGATGTCCACGCCTGGCACCGCCGCGATCTCTTCGGCGTTTTTAATCGCCTCGCGGGACTCCAGCATCACGGCACAGACCGTCTCCTTGTTCAGCACCTTGGCCGCTTCAGGGAAGGGGATACGGTCCCAGCCGAAATGCGGGAAGCCGTTTGGCACCGACCGGTTCCCGTCTGGCCAGAACCGGCAGCAATCCGCCACGGCCTTAGCCTGGGCGGCATTGTCCACATGCGGTGCGATGATCCCAAGGAAGCCGTTGGTGAGCACCAGGTTGATCTCGGAAGAGCTGTGACTGGAGAGTCGGATTAGCGGAGTGATACCCACGTCAATGGCCGACAGCGCCATTTGGTAGCCGGTATCAAGCGTTACGGCGGCGTGTTCGAGGTCCAGCCAGACATAGTCGAAATCGCAGACTTTCAGCATCTTGGGCACGTCGCTGGTGCGCCCCATGCGGATGTAGCAGCCGATCGCCACTTCGTCGCGCTCCAGGCGTTCGCGCAGCGTATTGCGGACCTCGATCATCTCTTCCCCCTTTTTCTGGATGGCTCTGGCAGGACCCGTCGCCACTATAACAGGCCGAAAGCCGCCGCGAAGCCGGACGCGCCGGCGCGGCTGCGATTGACCGGCCCTTAGGCGGGTGCCATCTTAGGCGGACCGCCCAGATTTCGGATTTTCGGCGGCGCTTGGCAGCGCCGTCCTCGGCCTGTTGGCCCCTCGCATAGCGGGAGAGAAGACCATGAACAAGGAAGCCCTCACCAAGCCCGGCGCCTCTGATGACGAAGGCACGCTGCCCAGCTCCGTCAAGGCCGTCGCGATGTACGACCCTTATGGCTGGATGGCCAAGATCGGCCTGATCCTACCGTCGACGAACACGGTCAACGCCCATGAATGGGGCCTGATGGCACCCGACGGTATCTCGATCCATGAGGCGCGCGCGCTGTTGGTCGGCAAGTCGAGCCAGGACTCCTACGACGTCATGGCGAAGAACACCGAATACGCCGCAGAGCAGCTGGCGACGGCCGAGGTCGACATCGTCGCCTATGGCTGCACGTCAGGTTCGTTCATGTGCGACCGCAAGGTCATCGTCGAGCGCCTCACCGAATTGGCCGGTTGCCCGGCGACCACCACGTCGGACTCGGTGATTGCCGCGTTGAAGACCCTTGGCGTGAAGAAGATCGCAATGGCCACGCCGTATGTGGACTGGGTCAACGAGGGAGAGGTCAAGTTCCTCAACGACGAGGGCTTCGAGGTTGTTGCCGAGATGGGCCTCGGCATGGGCGAGACCCAGGCCGAGCGCCGCGCCATCAACAAGGTGCCGCCGCAGGCGGTGTTCCGCATGGCGCGGCATGTCGACCGTCCGGACGCCGAGGCGATCTTCCTGTCGTGCACCGCGATGCCGACTATTCCCGTGATCGCCGAGATCGAAGCAGAACTGGGTAAGCCGGTCGTCACCAGCAACCAGTCGACCTTCTGGAACACCCTGCGCATGCTGGGCCTGAATCAAAAGGTGTATGGCTTCGGCCGGCTGCTCGAGGAGTTCTGAGCACCGGGCCGACGCACCGGGGGCGGCTTCGGCCGCCCCGCATTGAGGCGGAGGCGGCGATGAGCGTTGCGACCCTGAGCCACCCGGAGATTCGGAACATCACCGATCCCGCAGAGGTGCGCCGCCTTATCCGCACCGGCGCCCACGCCGATCACACCAACGCGCTGGCGCCGGGCCATGTGCAGGCGAATATCGTCATTCTGCCGCGCGAGAGCGCCGACGATTTCCTGCGCTATTGCCAGCGCAACCCGAAGCCCTGTCCGCTGCTGGCGGTGTCGGAACCCGGCGATCCCCGTTTGCCTGAGTTGGGCGAGGACCTGGATATCCGCACCGACGTGCCCGGCTATCACGTCTTTCGCGACGGCGCGATCGCCGAGACGGTCGGTGACATCAGCGACCTGTGGCGCGATGACCTGGTGACCTTCGCCTTGGGCTGTTCCTTCTCCTTTGAAGAAGCCCTGGTCAGCGCTGGGCTACCGCTGCCGCACTTCACTGGCGGCGGGCGACCCTACCGTTACAACACCAGTATCGAGACTGTCCCTGCCGGGCCGTTTCGCGGCAAGCTGGTCGCGACCATGCGGCATTTCACACCGGCGGATGCGATTCGGGCCATCCAGATCACCTCGCGCTTTCCCAACGTGCATGGCGCGCCGGTACATATGGGTCTGCCGCACCTCATCGGCGTGAACGACATCGCTGCTGATGACGCGAACGGCAACGGACCGATTCCCGACGACCATGTTCCGCTGTTTTGGGCGTGCGGCGTCACGCCGCAGTTGGCGATGGAGGAAGCGAAGCTGCCCTTCGCCATCACCCATGTGCCCGGCTACATGCTGGTGACCGACAAGCTGAATGCCAGTCTGTCTGTGTTCTAGGAGCCAACCATGAACAGCGCCCTGAGCGATTCTGCCGATCCGCGTAGCATCGATGACCCGGTGAAGCTGCGCCGGTTGATCCGCAGCGGTGGCTATGATGGGCGCACAGGCGGCCTCGCCATGGGGCGGGTGCAGGCCAACATGGCAATCATGCCTGCGGCCTATGCCGATGACTTTCTGCGTTATTGCCAGCGCAATCCAAAGCCGTGTCCGCTGCTGGCGGTATCCCAGCCGGGCGATCCCGGGCTGCCGGCGATGGGCGCGGAGATTGACGTGCGCACCGATGTTCCGCGCTATCGGGTGTTCCGCGATGGTGAGCTAGATGCCGAGGTCACCGATATCCGCGACCTTTGGCAGGATGACTTCGTGGCCTTCGCCATGGGCTGCTCCTACTCCTTCGAGCAGGCGATCCTGGATGCCGGCCTGCGGCTGCGCCATGTCGAGGCGCGCATGGGGCCGCCACGCTATATCTGCGGGATCGATACCGTTTCGGCCGGTCCTTTCAGCGGCAAGATGGTGGTCACCATGCGTAGCTTCCCGCCGGCTGACGCGATCCGCGCGGTGCAGGTGACATCGCGTTTCCCCATGGTGCACGGCGCGCCGGTGCATATGGGCGATCCGCGCCTGATCGGCATCGAGGACCTGGATGCGGAATGCGACTCCGTCTTCATCCCCTATCCGGAGGACGAGGAAATTCCGGTGTTCTGGGCCTGCGGGGTTACGCCCCAGGTGGCGGTGGAGGCGGCGCGACCGCCAATCTTTATCACCCACACGCCAGCCCATATGTTGATATGCGACACGCTCAACACTCAGCTTGCCGTGGTCTGACGGCAGGAGGCTTGCCATGAACATTGTGACCCAGCCGGATGTCGATCTTGTAGCTCTTGCCGACCCACGGGCGGCACGGCTCGCGTTTCGGGATGGCCTGAAGCGCCATACCAGCGGCGTTGCCCCAGGCCGGGTGCAGGCCAACCTCGCCATCCTGCCGCGCGACTATGCCTCCGACTTCCTGCGTTTCTGTCAGCGCAATCCGAAGCCGTGCCCCGTGCTCGCGGTTTCAGAACCGGGGAATCCGACGATGCCGGACCTGGGCGAAGATATCGACCTTCGCGCCGATGTCGGCAGCTACCGGGTATGGCGTGACGGTGAGCATATCGACACGGTGCAGGATATCAGCGAGTTGTGGCGCGATGATCTGGTTGCCTTCGCGCTCGGGTGTTCATTCTCGTTCGAACAGGCGATCATCGATGCGGGCATCCGTATGCGCCATGTGGATATGGGGCAGGGCGTGCCGATGTATCGCACCAACATCCAGACCGCACCCGCGGGGCCATTCGGCGGTGACATGATCGTATCGATGCGGTCGTTCAAGCCGGCGGATGCAATCCGGGCGATCCAGATCACCTCACGCTTTCCCAATGTCCACGGCGCGCCGGTGCATGTCGGCCTGCCGCACCTGATCGGCATCGAAGACATGGAAGCTGAGGCGCTTGGCTGGACCATCCCGGTGGCCGAGGACGAAATCCCGCTGTTCTGGGCGTGCGGCGTGACGCCACAGGTGGCGATCGAAACGGCGAAGCCGCCGCTCGCGATCAGCCACGACCCGGGCTACATGCTGGTGACCGACAAGCTAAACGCCAGCCTGGCGGTGTTCTAGGGCAGCTCTGCCGTCAGGCGACTTGCCGGCCAGCCTCGGCCGGGAGCCGGAACAGCTGGCCCGCGTCGATACCCGACGTTTCCACGCCCATGCGCGACAGGCCCGCCCACAGGGTGGCAGAATTCGACGACACCACCGGCACGCCGAGTTCCTTTTCCATTTCCGCCAGCCGGGCCATCGTGCGCAAATTCGTGCAACTGACAAAGACGGCGCCGATCTCCCGGGCGGCCTCCCGGTTCTTCAGCACGAGATCACGCACCATCGCCTCGTCGGTGGTGCGGATATCGAAGCTATCCTCATAGAGGAAGGAATCATGCGCCGGGCAGGCGATGCCATTGGCCTCGAGGAATTCCACCTCATGGCCGTTGATGGTGGCCGGGTAGGGCGTGATCATGAACACCTTCGCCGCCCCTATGGCGCGCAGCGCCTCGACAACCGCGGTGGAGGTGGTCACCGCCGGGATGCCGGTCTTCGCCTCAATCCGCTCCGCCAGCACGTGGTGCTTGGTCGGACCCTCAAGGAAGCTGCCGCTGGTGCAGGCATAGACCACCACCTCGGGCTTCGCGTAGGCGATGTCCTCGGCGGCGCGCTCGACCGAGCGCATCATGCCGAGCAGCGATTCTCGGGTCAGCTCGGTGCCCGCACGGCTCAGCCGGTTGAAATGGCAGCGCACGCCATCGGGCGTAAAGCGCGGGAATTCCAGTTCACAGGTGACGTTGCTCGGCGGGATCAGCACGCCGACGCGGCGGAGATAGTCCTGCTTGGCCATGGCTCGTCCTCCTTGAATGGGCGGCGCGGTATGTCTACTCGGCGGCCCGCGCCGGCGCGCCGCCGTCCAGTTCCTCCAACAGCCGTCCCAGCCCCAGGCCGCGGCCCGAGGCGCCGATGGCGCGCAGTCCGGCCCACAGTGTCGCCTGGTTGGAGGTGACAACGGGCAGTCCAGTGGCCGTCTCGATTTCGGCGATCACGTCCATCGTGTGCAGGTTGGTGCAGGAGAGGAAAATACTGTCGCACTGGGCAACGGTGTCGCTGTGCTGCGCCACCATCTCGGCAGCGCGCCGGGACGGGACCTCGCGGATATCCGTGGTGGTGCGGCACGGGATCGCCTGAAGGTCCACGATGTCGAAGCCCGCGTCGGTGTAGAAGGTGCGCTCCAGCGCGTTGATATCGTCCCGATAGGGGGTGACCATGAACACCTTGTTGGCGTTCACAGCGCGCAGCGCCTCGGCCACAGCGGTCGCGGTGGCGATGGCCGGGATGCCGGTGGCATCGGTAATCCGTCGGGATAGCGCCTCGTCAGCGCCGACACCGTCCATGAAGCTGGCGCTGGTGCAGGCGAACAGGATGATGCCTGGGTCCGACTGGGCCACCGAAAGGGCGGCTGATTCGGTAGAGCGCAGCATCTCGCGGTGGCCTTCGACGCTGACTTCCCGCGATTTGCGGTAGAGCCGGCTGAAGGAGCAGCCGACTCCGTCGGGCAGGAAATAGGGGAACTCGTTCTCCACGGCGACGTTGCCGGGCGGCACGAGCACGCCGATACGCTTGCTGTAGCCTTCGCGGGTCTTGGCTGTCATTGGCCTTCCTCCACGTCGGGTCGCATCAGGGCGGGGTGGCGGCCCGGGTGCCATTGCGCCCGGGCCGCCATGGTCACATTAACTGGCTGCGGATGAACAGCTCCGGCAGCCACAAGGCCAGCTGCGGGAACGCCAGCATCAGACCCATCATGACGAACAGCATCATCAGGAAGGGCAAGATGCCGAGGAAGACGTCGTTGATCTCGCCTTTCCCGCGTATCCCTTGGACCACGTAACATATGACCCCGATGGGCGGTGTGATCATGCCCGCCTCGCAGACCAGCATCACCAGGATGCCGAACCACACGGGGTCGTAGCCCAGCGAGACCACCACCGGCGCCAGGATCGGCACCGTCAGCACCATCATCGCCAGCGTATCCATGAACATGCCCATGATGATGTACATGCCGATGATGAACAGCATGGTGGCGAACGGCGTCCAACCGAGCGCGAGGATCGCCTCGTTGATCTTGTCCACCAGGCCGATCGACGACAGCACGAAGTTCAGGAAGAACGCGGTAAGCACGATCAGCAGGCTCATCGCCGTGGTGCGCATGGTGCCCTGGACCGCCTCCTTCAGCATCGCGATGTCGAGGCGTTTGTAGTAAGCGGCCAATGCCAAGCCCGCGAGCACGCCAAGGGCAGCCGCCTCAGTCGGCGTTGCCACGCCGGCATAGATCGAGCCCACAACGATCAGGAAGATACCGATCGGTGGCAGCAGGTCAGGCAGGGTGCTGATGCGACTCGCCCAGTCGGTCTTGACCGGCTCACCGCCCCAGTGAGGTTTGAAGATGTTCGCGATCAGGATGACCAAGATGAACAGCGAAGCCAGCATGAACCCGGGAATGAAGCCCGCGAGATAGAGCTGCGGCACCGATGTATCGGTCAGGAATCCGTAGAGGATCATGTTGATCGATGGTGGGATCAGGATGCCCAGGGTTCCGCCAGCGGCCAAAGAGCCCAGGAAGAGCTGAGTGTTGTAGCGGTAGCGCTCCATCTGCGGCAGCGCGAGCGTACCGATCGTCGCCGCGGTGGCGACCGACGAGCCTGACGTTGCAGCGAACATCGAGCACGAGCCGATATTCGCATGCATCAGGCCGCCCGGCAGCCAAGACAGCCACTGGCTGATGGCCGCGTACATCCGTTCGGCCATGCCGGCGCGCAGCATGATCTCGCCCAGCAGGATGAACAGCGGGATCGCGATCAGGATGTATTCCTGCGAGTGCTGCCAGTTGATCTCGGCCATGCCCAACCAGAGCGGGAACGGCGAGAACAAGGTGTCCAGCCCCAGGCCAAGCAGACCCAGCACCGCCGCCACCGGCAGCGCCAGGGCAATCAGGATGATGAGGAGAAGAAGACCCGTTCCAAGCATCGCGCCTACTCCTTCCCGTCAAGCCGCTTTGCGAGGTCGTCGGCGTGCTGCCGGTCCTCGGTTGCGTGTTCGTGCAAGTGCAACTCCTCGTCGATCTCTTCGGAAACCGATGGGGCGCCAGCCAGCGCCCTGACCTCCTCGTATTGGCCCCTTGCCAGGAAGGTACCGGTGCGGATTGTCAGAATCGCGATGTTCCAAACGAAGAAGAACAGCCCGGCAACCCAGATACTCTGCGGGATCCAGAGCGGGGTGCGGCGCACGGTATTGGCCTGTGCGCCCAGCCGGATCGACTCCATCAGCACTTCAAGCGCCAGGTAAGACAGGATCGAGAAGAAGAACAGGAGCGAGAGCAGGGCGATCAGGTCAAGGACGCAGCAAACCTTGTAAGGCAGCTTCACATAGAGCGCGTCGATGCGGATATGCGCCCGGCGGTAGAGGGCATAAGAGAATGCCCAGGTTACCGAGATCGCGAGGATATAGCCGGAATACTCGTCGGCACCCTGTAGGGATTCACGGAATACCTTCCGCATCACCACCTCGACGGCGACAAGGACCGCTGAAAGGATCAGCAGGGTGCCGCAGATATAGACGGCAAAGCGTGAGATCTTCTCCGAAATTTCTTGCAGTCGCTCCATGGCCGCGAATGCCCTCTTTAAGGGAAGCAGGTGCCGCGCAAATTCGCCCGCGCGACGAAAGCGCGAAACAAGAGGGCGGGCAAAGGAAACCCGATGCCCGCCCCCCTGATCGCGATCAGCAAGCTTAGTTGGCCTTGGCGGTCATCCCCATGGCCTTGCCGACAGTGTCGTTCCACTGCGCGGTGCACGCGGCGCCGCAACGCTCGGCGAACTTCGGCAGGGCAACAGCCTGAACCAGGTCGGCCAGCCGCTTCTTGTCGGCGGCGGTGACCGGCACTTCAGTCCGGTTGTAGCGGGTCACCCGCTGGGCCTCGCCCCAGGTGCACTTGGAGTTGCCGGTCGAGCACCAGGTACCCTGGTTGGTGCCTTCGTCAGCAATGGTCCAGGCCCGCTTGGCGAGTGGGTCCTGATGGGCGTTCAGCAGGAAGTCCTTCACCGCAGCCGGGTGACGCTGCCAGGCACGCTCGTTCGCGGACATCACCCACATCGACCAGCCAAGGGCGATCGGATACAGATGGGTCGCAACTTCCGGCCACTTCGCCAGGTTGCCCGACAGGGTGCCGGTCACGGCACAGTCGATAACCTTACGCTGCAGCGCGGGCACGACTTCGGAGAACGCCATGGTGACCGGGCTGGCCCCGATGGCTTCCATGAAGTCTGCCTGGGTGGTGGCGAAGACGCGGACCTTCTTGCCCTTCATGTCGGCAAGGCCATTGATCGGCACCGCGCACCAGATGCTCTGCTGCACCGTCGGCCAGAACACGATCGGGCGGACGCCCACGCGCTCCAGCATGATCTTCTCGAGCGCCGGGATATAGGCGTCGGCGACCTTGCGCATGTCACCAATGGTCAATGCCACGCCCGAGAGGTCGAGACCATCGAGCTCCGGCACTTCACCGGACGCATAGCCGGTCACGGTGGAGCCCATATCGGCAACGCCGATCTTGATCAGGCGGAAGATCTCCGGGCCTTTCAGGCCCATCTCAGTCATCGAGGTCAGGTCGGCCGTGATCTTGCCCTTCGACAGATCCGGCACTTCCTTGTTCCAGAACGGCTCGATGTTCAGCTTCCAAGTGGTCGAGTTATTCCACGGCCCAATAACCTTGAGATTGGTGCTGGGCAGATCGGCCGCGTGGGCAGAACTTGCCGCCGCGAGGCCGCCGGCAACGAGCACGCTGCCGAGAACCTTCAGGGATTTCTTCATCATGGTGCGGTCTCCAGACTTCACTGAACTCTCCAATAGCGCCGCCACGTTGGGCGGCATGTCCGCACCTTTGGATGGTACGGACGCCGTATAGACGGCCCCTCCGTCTCCCAGGACAGCGACGTGACCGGGACCTTTGGTCCGATTGGGATTCCGCCGTCTTTGCGGTGGTTCTCCCCCTCCGTCGATGCCGCCACGGCATTCGCCGTGTTTATTTTCCGTGACTCGACTACATCATAGGCCGCTGGGGGACACAAGGCTGACCTCCAGCAAGACCGTACTAAGAGTCGGGTTATTGGGGACTACAGGATGCCGCGCCAAAACGCGGCCTTTGCCCGGGCGCCTGCAACCAGCAGGTTGACGTCGTTGGCTCCTGACATGAAGCGCATCCCCATGCGGACGTACTCAGCCAGCAGGTCTTCGTCGCCTGGGCCACCCATGCCGGGATACTTGCCGTGCTTCTGGCAGGCATCGATCACGTGCTGGCAGGCTGCCTTTACATCCGGATGCCCGTACTGCCCGTTCAGGCCCATATCAAAGGTGAGGTCGCTGCCACCCACGAACAGCACATCGACGCCATCGACCGCGGCAATCTCCTCGGCATTCTCTACCGCCTTGCGGCTTTCGATCATCGGGATAACGAGAGTCTGCGCGTTGAGTTCGCGCGCTGCGGGTTCTTTGTCGATGGCGGCATGCCGGTAATGCAGGAAGAAGGCGGGCACCGATGCCTTGCCGTCTGGTGCGAACTTCACATGGTCAACGATGTGGCGCGCTTCTTCGGCCGTCTGCACATGGGGCACGATTACACCCATCGCGCCGTTACAGATGACCCGGTTGATCATATGGCCGTTATGGGTGCCAACGCGCACTAGTGGTGTGATGCCTTGATCGAGCGCGGCCAGCGACAAGTCACCCGCGCTGTCCACGCTGTGCGCGCTGTGCTCTAAATCGATATAGAGCCAATCGTAGTCACAGGCCTGGAAAATGCGGCCGATCTCCGGCGCGCGGCTGATATGGGGGTTGCCGCCAATACAGACTTCCCCGCGTTCGAGGCGCTCGCGCGCATGGTTTCTCAGTGCCGACATGATTGCCCTCCTTTGTATCGCGGCGATGCTCTACTCTCCGACCCGCCGGGCAGGCCTGTCAAAGCGCAGCACCGGTGCTAGGCTGGCCGCGCGCCGGCTTTTCGCGGCGCTATCGGACCGGAGATGACATGGCCGATCCTCATGCCCCGCCGCCGCTGCGGCAGATCGTGCCCGCGCTCGAGGCGCCCGTCATCGAGGTCGTCGATATCGGCGCCATGCAGGAAGACGAGGCCCGCTACGCCGGGTTGCTGGAGACCGGCTGGGCGCGGCTGACCGGGTTCGAGCCTAACCAGGAAGAATGCCGCAAGCTTGAAGCGACGGTTCCCGGCGCGCGATTCCTGCCCTACTTTCTGGGCGATGGTGGGCCGGGGGTGTTCCGCAGCACCTTCTATCCAGGCTGTGCCTCGCTGTATGAGCCCAACGGCAATATCATTGATCGATTTAGCGGGATCTCAACGGAGAACCACGGCCCGGAGGGCGGGATCGGCAACTTCTACGTGACTGGCAAGACGCAAGTCGCGACGCGGCGCCTTGACGATGTCTCTGAATGCCCAAAGCCAGACTGGCTCAAACTCGACATCCAGGGCGCCGAACTGGACGTCATGCGCAACGGGACCCGCACGCTCGCCCACGCGCTGGTGGTCGAGGTCGAGGTGGAATTCGTCGAGATTTACGAGGGCCAGCCGCTGTTCGGCGCGGTTCACGAGTTCCTTTCTGGCCAGGGGTTCGCCTTTCACAAGCTGATTGATCTCGGCGGGCGGACCTTCAGGCCGGTCACCATGCCGCAGATGCCACGCAGGCCAATGAGCCAGTTGCTGTGGGCCGATGCCGTGTTCGTGCGGTCGCTGTTCCATCCCGATGCACTGGATGCGCAAGCGTTGCTGAAGGCGGCGGTTATCCTGCATGAAGGCTACCGCTCCTTCGACCTAGTGCATGCGCTGCTGATGGAGCATGACCGCCGCGAGGGCACCCGGCTTGTTCCGCCGTACCAGGAGTTCCTGCAATCGGCGAGCTGGCAAAACTGCCTGCTGTCGAACTTCAAAGGCTAGCCGTCCGGGAATCCTGCAGACAAAGGCGCGAGGCCCGTTTCTTCGCGTTCACCCGGTGCGCGGCGCCGTGCTAATCAAGAGTGGAAATGCGGCGAAAGCGCCGCGCCCGTCTGGTGGAGGAGAACCATGAGTCACGTACCCCACGAACTCGCCGAAGAGTTCCCCGAGTACAAGGACAAGATTCACGACCTCAAGATGAACGACGCTCACTTCGCGCGGCTTTTTGACGAGTATCACGAGGTCAACCGGGAGGTGCACCGGGTAGAGACGCTGGTCGAGCCCGCCTCCCAGGTGCGCGAGGAAGACCTACGCAAGCGGCGGATGGTCCTGAAGGACGAAATCTACGCGATGCTGCGCGCCTAACCGATTTCGATCACCAGGTTATGGAAGGCGTCGACGGTCACGGTTGATCCGGGGCCGACGACACAGGTCGATTCGCGCTCCTCGACCACTGCGGGGCCGGGGAAGCTATCCCCCGGCTTCAGCGCATACCGGTCATAGACCGCTGCATCGACAAACCCAGTATCGGGGAAGTGCACCGAGCGCTGGCCGCGCTTGGCGTCACCCTCGCTGTTGGGCCGTTCGATCGCATCGAGACGGATATCGCGGCCCGGTGCGGCACTGGTCAGCCGCCAGCTAATCGCCTCAATCGGAACATCTTCGACCACCCGCCCGAAATGCTGCCGATAGCTGTCAAAGAAGGCTGCGCGGATCGTCTCCTCATCCGCCATACCCAGCTCAATCCCCGGCAGCGGTACATTGATCTCGAAGCCTTGTCCGAGATACCGCATGTCCGCACTGGGCGTGAGGGTGATTTCGTCCGTCGTGGCCCCGGCTTCGACCAGCAGTTCGCGGGCATCCGCCGCCATCTCTGCGAACAGGGCGTTGACCGCTGACCAATCGATGGCATCGAGACGTGAGACGTAACTGCGCACGCTGTCAGTTGCAGGCGGGGCAACCAGGAAGCCGAGTGCCGAGACCACCCCCGCACCGAACGGCACCACCAGCCGCTCCAGCTTCAGCAGCTTGGCCAGGCCCCAGGCGTGCACCGGCCCGGCGCCACCGAAGGCCACAAGGGTGTAACGCCGCGGATCGCGGCCCTTCTCTGCCAGGTGCATCCGGGTTGCGGATGCCATGTTCTCATTGACCATGCGGTGGATGCCCGCCACCGAGTCGGTGGGCGAGACTGAGAGCGGCTGACCGATCTTCTGATCAACGATCCGGGTCACCTTATCCGGATCGAGCGCCATCTCGCCGCCGAGGAAATACCCGGCGTCCAGGTAACCCAGGGTCAGGTCACCGTCAGTGACGGTCGGATCTTCGCCGCCCAGGCCGTAACAAACCGGCCCGGGCTTTGAACCGGCGCTGCGCGGGCCAACCTTCATGAGCCCGAGGTCGTCGATCCAGGCGATCGAGCCTCCGCCCGCGCCGATCTCGATCATGTCCACCACCGAAATCTTCAGCGGGATGCCCGAGCCCTTCATGAAGCGGCTGGCCCGGCCTGCCTCGAAATCATGCTTACGGTCCGGCATGGCGTCCTCGACCAGACACATCTTTGCCGTCGTACCGCCCATATCGAAGGAGACCACCCGGTCGAGACCGACCAGCCGGCTATAGAATGAGGCCGCCATCGCGCCCGCGGCCGGGCCGGATTCGATCATGCGCACGGGGAAGTCCCGGGCCTCGCGCACCGAGGTGATCCCGCCGCCCGAGAGCATAATGTACAGGTGACCTTCGAAGCCGATGGCCGCGAGCTTGCCGTTCAGCGTGTCGAGATAACGCTGCATCAGCGGCTGTACGTAGGCGTTGCAGCAGGCCGTACTGGCGCGCTCGAATTCCCGGATTTCCGGGGCCACCTCGCCGGAGATGGTGATTGGCAGGTCAGGGTAGAGCGTGCGCACTGCATCGCGGGCGGCGCGTTCGTGTTCCGGGTTGCGGTAGGCATGCAGAAAGGCGATGGCAAGCGCCTCGATGCCGTTCTCTTCCACCAAGGCTTTGGCGGCTGCCTTGACCGCTTCGGTGTCGAGCGGCAGCAGTACGCCGCCGTCAGGCGCGATGCGCTCGGGGACCTCAAGGCGTCGGTGGCGGGGCACCAGGATCGGCGGGCGCTCGAGGAACAGGTCGAACAGGTCGTAGCGGATCTCGTTGCCGATCTCGATGCCGTCCCTGTGTCCCTCCGTGGTGATCAGGCCGACCTTTGCTCCCGTGCCCTCGATCACCGTGTTGGTAACGAGGGTCGTGCCGTGGACGACACTGTGCAGGTCTCCTGCCGACAGCCCGGTCTCGTCAAGCAGCCGTTCGATGCCCTCAAGCATGGCGATGCTCGGATCGTCGGGCGTGGTCAGCCGCTTGCCGGTCTGCACCCGGCCGGTGCGCTCGTCGTAAAGTACGAAATCAGTGAACGTGCCGCCGACGTCGACGCCTATTCGCACGGTGGGTTCGCGATTGTCTGCCATGGGAGTTTCCGTATCGGGGTCAGGCGGCGCCGTAGTCGCGCTTGGCGCCGTCGGCGGTGATGTAGCCGTCGCGCAGGTCGGCCTCAATCAGTTCGGGGTCGCGCTCGCCCGGCGCACCGTAGCCGCCGCCGCCCGCGAACCGCAGGGTCAGGCGCGTGCCCGGTTCGATGACGGTGCGGGCCTTCTGGTGCGGGATCGTGCCGTCGCTGAGTTCGATCTCGGCCAGGGCGCCGGGTGCGCCTCCAAGGACGCCCTGCGCAGGGTTGTAGCGGCGGTCCGATAGCAGCGAGAGCGCCATGGGCGTTTCCGCGCGGGCTTCTACCTCGCAAACCTGACCCAGCCCGCCGCGGAACTTGCCGGGCCCCCCGGAATCCGCGCGCAGCTCCTTCTTCCAGACGATCAGCGGGGCAAGGCTCTCGAAGGCTTCCATGCTGCCGGCGCCGACATTGGTCGGAAAGGCGATGGTCGGCAGGCCGTCGCGGTGCGGTGCTGCGCCCATGCCGCCGCTGGCGAATAGAATCTGCGAGAAACGATTGCCGTCCGCCTTGTTGCCGCTGAACACCGCCCGCATTGTCGGTGCGCCGCCGCATTCGGCGATCACCTTGTCGGGCACGACTGGCGCCAGCGCCTTGTAAATCACGCCGGCCAGCAGATGGCCGGTAAGCTGCCGTGCGCCAACCGGTGCCGGGAAGCGCGGGTTCAGGATGCTGCCTTCCGGCGCGCTGACCGACAGCGGCCGGTAGGAGCCCTCGGTCCGCGCGGTGAAAGGGTTCAGCAGGCACTTCACCGGATAGACCGAGTAGGCGTAGGTGTAGTTGTAGACGCAGTTGATTGCGCGGCCGATCTGCGGCGAGGTGCCGGCGTAGTCGATATGAATTTCCGAGCCCTTCACCGTCACTGCGCAGGCGATGTGGGTCTTGTCGTCATCGAAACCATCGGCGTCGAGTGTTGCGTGGTAGGTGCCGTCGGGGACCGCTTCAATGTCCCGGCGCATCTGGGTCTCGGCCCGCTCTTGCAGCAGCCGCGACAGGTCCTCCAGGTCGTCGAGACCCGTATCGGTCAGGAAGTCGGCGACGCTGCGGGCGCAGACCTCGTTCGCCGTGATCTGGGCTTCCAGGTCGCCCAGTACCGGCTCCGGCACCCGCACATTCGCCATCAGGACCTCGATCAGGTCCTCGTTGCGCTTGCCTTCGCGCAGCAACTTGGTTGGCAATACCCGAATGCCTTCCTCGTAGACCTCACGGGTGTCCGCACCCCACAGCGCGCCGCCGACATCGGGCGAATGCGCGATCGATCCCGAAAAGCCCACCAGCTTGCCTTTGTGAAAGATCGGCGTCACCAGGGTGAAATCCGGCAGATGGCCGGTCGCCAGCCAGGGGTCATTGGTGATAACGCAGTCGCCGGGCTTCCAGGTTTCTGGCGGGAAGCGCTTGAAGAATGACTTCGTCGTGCGTGGCAGGATGCAGGAAAAGGACGGCGTGGTTCCCCGGTTCTCGGAGATCAGGTCGCCGTTGGCGTCCATCAGCACGCAGCTGTAATCGTTGCACTCGCGCACAATGGTGGAAAAGGCCGTGCGCACCAGCGCGGCGGCGGCCTCGTCGGCGATGGAGATCAGCCGGCTCCACAGAATTTCGAGCGTGATTGGATCGAAGCGGTCGCCGCTGTCGGACATGGTGCGGACCTTGGTCTAGGGTGGCGTGTCGCGGAATAGCGCGACGACGCTACGCAAGGAGCGCGGAGTGAATCAACGGAACCGTAAATAAAGGTCTTGGCGGCGGGCGGGAAACCGAATTGCGCCGTGTGACCAGGGACTTGGCGGCGGTGGTGGGCGGTACTGGGATTGAACCAGTGACCTCCTCGGTGTGAACGAGGCGCTCTCCCGCTGAGCTAACCGCCCGGCCGCACCGGCGTCTCGCCTGACCCCGCGATATACGGGTGGCCTCCGGGGGTGTCAAGCGGCCCGCCAACCCTATATGGCCTACGAAGGTTCACGACGGCGGAGGCGCGGGTGACGCGCACAATCCTGTTGCTCGGCACGATGCTGGCGGCAATTCATGGCGCCGCGCCAGAGGCACGCGCAAATGGCGCGGCGGAGCCGCTAACGGCGCAGCTCGAGTACCATGTCTTCTTTGCCGGGTTGCGGGTGGTGCGGGCCGATGCCGCTCTGTCCATCAATGGCGGCCGCTACGACATGGCCTTCGCGGGGCGTAGCGAGGGGATTCTCGAACTGCTCTATGACTGGCGCACTAACGCCGAAACCCGCGGAATCGCTACGGCCGATGCTTGGCGTCCTGAGCGTCATCGCTTCCAGCGCCACCGGCGTGGCGAAGTGAAGGGCCTCGTTCTCTCGTATGAGGGTAGCGGACCACCAACGCTGACAGAGACTGGCCCGCCGGGCCGCTCCGCCGACCAGCGGGTGCCACCGGATATGCGTATCGGCACCATCGACTACCTGAGCATGGCCGGCAGTCTTATTTCGCGTGTTACTGCCGGGCGGGGGTGCGAGGGCAGGTACCCGCTGTTCAATGGGTGGCGGCGGTTCGATGCGGAGCTGACGCTGGCGGACGAAGGCGCTGACGGTCCAGTTTGCCGGTTCGTGATGCACCGCAAGCTGCCTCCCGGCGCGGTGCCCGAGGGCAGCGACAGCAGCGTCTGGGCCGACGAGGAAGACGGTCCGGTCGACAACCGCCCGCCGAGGGAACCCGCTTCCGGCACCATTGCCTTTGCGCCGGCCTGGCCGGGCGGGCCGGTCGTCCCGTCGGTGGTGGAGATAGACGGCTGGTTCGGGGCCGCCTCGGTCCGTCTGGTGGATGCCTGTCCCGGCGGTGGCCGGGTCGACTTCGTTCAGGCAGACACGCCGCCGACCTGCGGCTAGTGGGGTCCATGCCGCAACACTGCGCAATAATCTTTGACTTGGCGGCGGGCGTGGCGGTGTGCGATTGTCCCGCCGCCCGCGATGACCGAACAACCGCCTTCCCATAACCCCTATGGCTGATCGGCCGACCGCCGCCATCGTGCTGGCCGCGGGCCTCGGTACGCGGATGAAATCCGCTTTGCCCAAGGTGCTGCATCCTGTCGCTGGCAGGCCAATGATCGGCCATGTCCTAGCCAATCTTGCGACGGCTGGTGTGTCGCGCGTCGTCGCCGTTATTGGGCCTGGCATGGAAGCGGTCGCCGAGACGGTCGCGCCAGCCGAAAGCGTGGTCCAGGCAGATCGGCTTGGCACCGGCCACGCCGCTTTGGTGGCGCGCGAGGCGCTAAGCGGGTTTGATGGCGATGTCTTGGTCGTTTTCGGCGACTCGCCCTTTATCGGTGCGGGGACCATCGGCCGCATGATTGCGGCGCGCCGCGCTCCCAATGCGCCGGCCATCGTCGTGCTTGGCATGCGCCCCCAAGAGCCCGGCGCCTACGGGCGGCTGGTGACCACGCCGGACGGCGGTCTAGAGGCGATCGTCGAGGCGCGCGATGCCACGTCGGATCAGCTCGCCATCGGCCTGTGCAATTCCGGGGTGATGGCGGTCGATGGCGCGCTGCTTTTCGACCTGCTCGACCGCGTCGGCAACGACAACGCCAAGGGCGAGTATTACCTCACTGATATCGTCGCGCTGGCGCGCGGCGACGGCCTGGCCTGCGCCGTGGTAGAGGCCCCTGAAGCGGAGCTGTTGGGCGTCAACTCCCGCGCCGACCTCGCCCGCGCGGAGGCGGTAATGCAGGCGCAGCTGCGCGCCGCGGCGATGGATGGAGGCGCGACACTGATCGACCCCGATTCAGTGTTCTTCTCCTGGGATACGCAAATTGGCCGGGACGTCACCGTCGGGCCGCATGTCTTTTTTGGCCCTGGCGTCACCGTTGGCGACGATGTGCTGATCCGGTCCCACTGCCACTTCGAGCGCGCGACCATCGGACGGGGTGCCATTGTCGGTCCCTTCGTGCGTCTGCGCGAGAACGCGGAGATCGGCGCCGACGTCAAGCTCGGTAACTTCGTCGAGGTGAAAAAGTCGGTGCTGGAGGACGGGGCGCAGGCAGGGCATCTCGCCTATTTGGGAGATGCCCACATCGGCGCGGGCACCAACATCGGCGCGGGCACCATCACCTGTAACTATGATGGCTTCGCCAAGCACCTGACCCGGATCGGCGCTGGCGCCTTTATCGGTTCCAATACGGCCCTGGTCGCGCCAGTGACCGTGGGCAAGGGTGCGATTGTCGGCGCGGGTTCCACCATCACCGACGATGTTGCCGACGACGCCCTCGCGGTCGGTCGGGGACGCCAGGAAGCGCGGACGGGCTGGGCAGCCGACTATCGCGCGCGGCGTGCTGCCGAGAAGAAAGGCGGCTAGGCCATGTGCGGAATCGTTGGCATTGTCGGGCGCGATCCCGCCCCAGAGCGCCTGGTAGCCGCCCTGAGACGACTAGAGTACCGAGGCTACGACTCAGCAGGGATCGCCACCCTCGTCGGGGACGGCATCGAACGGCGCCGCGCCGAGGGCAAGCTGGCCAATCTTGAGGCCGTGCTCGACGGCGCGCCCCTGTCAGGCACCACCGGTATCGGCCATACCCGTTGGGCGACCCACGGCGTTCCCAACGAGACCAACGCCCATCCCCACGCCACGGCCAAGGTCGCGGTGGTCCATAACGGGATTATCGAGAATTTCCAGGACTTGCGCGCCGAGCTTGAGGCCGGTGGGCACAGCTTTGAAACCGACACCGACACCGAGGCAGTCGTACATCTAGTCAGCGCATATCTGGAAGAAGGCCTGTCGCCCGCGGACGCCACGGCCAAGGCGCTGAAGCGTTTGGATGGTGCTTTCGCGCTGGGGTTGGTGTTTGCGGGTCATTCGGACCTGATGATCGCGGCCCGGCGCGGCAGTCCGCTCGCCATCGGGTATGGCGATGGCGAGATGTATATCGGCTCGGATGCGTTGGCGCTGGCGCCGCTCACCGAAAGGATTTGCTACCTGGAAGAAGGTGACTGGGCGGAGATTCGTGCCGACGGCGCGGTGCTGCATGACGCGGATGATGCCGTGGTCGAGCGGCCGGTCACCCGCACCGCCCTGTCGGGCGCCATGATCGGTAAGGGCAACCACCGCCACTTCATGGAGAAGGAGATCTTCGAACAGCCAGCAGTGATCGGTGACACCCTGCACGCCCACGTGAACCCGGCGGCGCGCACAATTACCCTGCCTGAGCTGGGCTTCGATCTCGCGTCAGTACCGCGGGTGACGATCAGCGCCTGTGGCACGGCCTTTTACGCGGGCATGGTGGCGAAGTACTGGATCGAGCAGATCGCCCGCGTGCCGGTCGAGATCGATATCGCTTCCGAGTTCCGCTACCGCGCCATGGCGCTGCCCGAAGACGGGCTCGCGCTGTTCATTTCACAGTCGGGTGAGACCGCCGATACGCTCGCCGCCCTACGGTACTGCCGCGAGCAGGGTCAGCATATTGTGGGTGTGGTGAACGCGCCTGAGAGCACCATCGCGCGGGAATCGGATGCGGTGCTGCGCACCCTTGCCGGTCCGGAGATCGGGGTCGCCTCGACCAAGGCCTTCACCACCCAGTTGTCGGTGCTTGCCTGCTTCTCCATCGCTTTGGCGCGGGCCCGCGGCACCATCGATGCAGCGGCGGAAGCTGCGCTGACCACCGCGCTGACCGAGGTGCCGTCGCGGGTCGCCGAGGTGCTTGACCAGGCTGACGCCGTGGAGGCGATGGCCCAGGCGATCGCCGAGGCCCGGGACGTACTCTATCTCGGCCGCGGGACCAGCTATCCGATCGCGCTTGAAGGTGCGCTGAAGCTGAAAGAAATCTCCTATATCCACGCCGAGGGCTACGCTGCGGGTGAGATGAAGCATGGCCCGATCGCACTGATCGACGAGGCGGTCCCTGTGATCGTGATCGCGCCCAGCGACGAACTGTTCCCCAAGACCCTGTCGAACGTGCAGGAGGTCGCCGCGCGCGGCGGCCGGGTCCTGGCGATTACCGATGCACCGGGCGCCAAGGCCCTGTCGGATGTGGCAGAATCGGTGCTGGCGCTGCCTCAGGCCGACCCGTTCGTCGCTCCCATCTTGCACGCGGTCCCAGTGCAGCTTCTCGCCTACCACGTCGCGGTACTGCGTGGCACCGACGTCGATCAGCCGCGCAACCTGGCGAAATCAGTCACCGTCGAGTAGAGCCGAGTCAGCGTTGCAGCGCAGCGATCTCGTTGTTGGCGAAGCTCAGCCGGTCGGCCAAGGTGCGTACGATCATGCTGTGGAACGCCCCGACCACGTCAGGCGCGTCGCGGGACATGCGGTCGAGCGCGGCACGGTCGAGGCGGTAGACCACGGCCGCTTCCTCCACCACGACCGACGCGGATCGGGTGGTATCCCGATATAGGCCCATCTCTCCGACAACTGTCTGCCCCAGCATGCTGCGCAGCCGGAGTCGCCCGCCACCCTTTTGTTCCAAGACAACACTGACCCGGCCGCTGAGGACGAAATAGACACTGTCTGCCGCCTCGCCCTGATGAAAGAGTGTCTCCCCGGGGGCGAACGTCTCGCGCTCTAGAAAACCGATGAAGCGGCGGACCCTATCGATGTCGCCGATCTCGCCGGCGAGCCAGCCCTCGATTTCCTGGACCGAGTCCATCTCCTCAAGGTGCCGCGCCAGCAGCCTGTCCTCGCACCACTCCAGCGCCTGATCGAGGTTCGGGAAATGCTCGATGCGGGGTCCGCCGCCGGCAAACACGCCCTGGCTCTGTAGCGACTGCCGTACCGCTTCGGGCAGTTCGCACAGCACCAGGGTCAGCCTTTCCTCTTCGGCAAACTGGCGCAACTTGATGAAGCTGAACACGGCCGACGAATCGATGCCGGTCACCGCCTTGAAGTCGAGCACCAGCCAACGTTCGTCGGCGCGCGGCCGGTGGTGAAAGCGTTCCCGGATATCGTCGAACAGACTGTTGGCGGTACCGAAGAACAGGTAGCCCTGAAGCCAGAGGATCTGGATCAGGTCACCATGCTGTCTCAGGACGCGGTTCTCGTGGGCGGAGCGTTCGACATAGCTGCCGTATTCGGCACGGGTCAGCGCCTGCTTCACCACTCGTACCCGGCTGTAATTGATCGCGAAGAACAGGCAGGACGCCACCACGCCGAGGGCCGCGCCTTCGAGGTAGCCACGGTCGACGATGAGATAAAGGATCGTCGCCACCAGCAGGTATTCCGCCCAGGTCAACCGCTTGCGCGACTTCACCAGCCAGGTGTCGAGCATGCTGGCGCCGAGGTAGAGCAGCAGGCCGCCCAGCACAGGCGTGGGGATATAGCCAATAAAGCCCGGACCGGCGAAGGGGACCGCCAGACACAAGACGCCGGCGACGATGCCGCTGGCGCGGCCGGTCGCTCCGGCGCGGACATTCAGCAGGCTTCGGTTCAGTGAGATGTTGCCCGGCATTGCGCCGGCGGCGCCGGCCAGCAGGTTGGCAAGTCCGCCGGTGCGGAATTCCCGGTCGATGTCCGCATGGGCGCGCATCTGCACCTCAAGGCCGGTGCTGTTGAGCAGGATGGTGATGGCGGTGACGCCCGCCACTGCCGCGATTTCCGCAGCTTGTCCCAAAATAGCCCCCCAATCGACCTTCCCGAGGGTGCCGCCATCGATTGGCGGCCACAGGGTGCCGCCTGTCGCCGGGGCGAGTAGCCAGAGCGCATTCTGTGCGTCACCCAGCGACATGCCGGTGAACGCCAGTATGCCGTGCGTCACGGCCGTACCGGCGAGCAGGGTCCCCGGCACGATGAGGAAATGGTTCCAGCGCCGCTGCATGGCGAATAGGGCCATACCCAGCCCGGCACCCATCAGGAGCCGGGACAGGAGCGCGGGTTCGGCAAGCAGTGTGATGGTTTCCGCGGTTGGTGCGATGCCGGTCATCAGCCGAATCGCGCCAAGGCATAGCAACGTGCCGGATGCCGCGAGAAACCCGCCGACCACCGGATACGGGATGAAGCGCATCCAGACGCCGAGCCTAAAGACGCCTAAGGCACAAAGCAGGGCGCCTGTCAGCAAGGCCGTCAGGCTGAGGGTAACCAAGACGGTAGGCACAGCGAGATCGGACCGTCCGGCAACGGAGACCGCCGCTGCGAGCGCCGGCGCCATTGCTGCCATCACCGCGACCGCAGGTGTGTCCGGGGCCGCTACGACCATGCGAAAGCCGCTGAGGGCAGAGACCACCAGCGCGCAGAGGCCGGCGCTCAGCAAAGCAGACCCCAGACCCTGCGGCAGGCCCGCCGCCAGCGGGCCCGAGAAAATCAGGGCAGCAAAGGAAACGCTATAGGCAACGCACACCAGCGCCACGACCCCGCCGCTTAGCACGTCGCGGCCAAGCGCAGCAGGCATCATGCGCCCTGCCGCGAGTCTGGTTCTGATCGTCGACATCCCTTCTCCCCGACCGGATCATGCCGGTGCGGGCGGGGAAGTGACAAATAGATTTCAGCCGCTGTGGGTGGCTACAGGCGGTTGACCGGCGTCTTGAGGTAGACGGTGCCGTTCTCCTCGGGCGGCGGGAAGCTGCCGGCGCGCATGTTGACCTGTATCGAGGGCACGATTAGCCGCGGCAGGGACAGGGTGGCATCCCGCCCCGTGCGGGTGCGCACGAAGTCATCCTTGGACATCCCGTCGCGGACGTGGATGTTGTGGGCGCGCTGCTCGGCGACCGTGGTCTGCCAGGCATAGTCGCGGCTTTCACCGCCATAGTCGTGGCACATGAACAGCCGGGTGTTGCCTGGCATTTCCAGCAACCGCTGGATCGAGTTCCAGAGGGTCTCCGCTGAGCCGCCCGGGAAATCACAGCGCGCGGTCCCGGAGTCCGGCATGAACAGCGTATCGCCGACGAAGGCCGCGTCGCCAATGACATAGGTAAGGTCGCCTGGGGTATGGCCCGGCGTTTCCATCACCCGCGCCTCCAGGGCACCGACCTGGAAGCTGTCGCCCTCACCGAACAGCTGATCGAACTGCGAGCCATCCGGTGTGAATTCGTCACCCGCGTTGAAGATCTCCTTCCACATCGACTGCACGTCGCGAATATGGCGGCTGATTGCCACCTTGCCGCCCAGGCGGTCGCGCACATAAGGCGCGGCAGTCAGGTGGTCGGCATGAACGTGGGTCTCCAGGATCCACTCGACGCTGAGTTCGTTGGCCTCGACATGTTCCAGTGCACGGTCCACGCCCGTTGTCTTGGTGCGGCCGGACGCGGCGTCGTAGTCCAGCACCGGATCGACGATGGCGCAGGCGCTGCCATGTGGGTCTGCGACGACGTAAGTAATGGTGCCGGTATCGGGGTCATGAAAGCCGGAAACGTCCGGAGCGGGCTCTTCCACGATATTCGGGATCGCCATACCAATCTCCACGCAACCGCATCTATTCGGTCGCATCCTATCAGCCGTCTGCCCGCGGCCGAATGACCTCAGTCAATCCGGGCTTGTTATAGTGTCGCGGGGGGTGCCGTTCTCCGGCAGCTCCTAATCTTTATGTGGCGGCGGCGCGTGCCGCCCGCAACTCCGCCGCGTCGGCGCAACCTCTGGAGGGTTCCTCATGCCTGTCGTTCCCAATATCGCCAAACAGCGGCTCGAACGCGGTGGCCTTGCGCTCGGCCTCGGCCTGCGCCAGTCGCGGACCGCCGATTCCGGTCTTATTGCCAAGGTGGCCGGCTTCGACTGGCTGTTCATCGACTGCGAACACAACGCGATGGACCTGTCGACCGCCTGCGAAATCGCGACCGCTGCCCTCGGGCAGGGCATCACGCCGATCGTGCGGGTGGCGGGTAAGGAGCACCACCATGGCACCCGGGTGCTCGACAACGGTGCCATGGGCGTGGTCGTGCCCCATGTCGACACGCCCGAGGAAGCAGCCCAGATCGCCAGCAATTTCCGCTATCCGCCCCTAGGCCACCGCTCGATCTCCCGCGCCAATCCAGTCGTCGGCTTCGAAGCGATGCCGATCGGTGATTTCTGCGACAGCATCAATAACGAGGTGCTGGTGGTTGTGATGCTGGAAAGTCCCCAGGCCATCGACAATGCCGAGGCAATCGCGGCGGTGGACGGGATCGACGTATTGCTGATTGGCACCAACGATCTGTGCGCCGAGATGGGTATTCCCGGTCAGTTCGGTCATGAGCTGGTCGCTGACGCCTATAAACGGACGGTCGCGGCTTGCGCGAAGCACGGCAAACATCCCGGCATGGCTGGGGTCGGCGACGCGGAACTGCAGCAGAAATACATCGAGATCGGCGCACGCTTCATTCTCGCCGACCAGGACCTGCGGCTGATGATTGCCGCCGGCAAGCAAACAACAGGATTCCTGCGCGGCCTCAACGGCGCCTGAGGTCCGGCCAACAGGCCACGGTCTATGGACGCCACGATCCTATGGATTCTTGCCGGCGCCGCGCTTGGCGGTTTCGTTCAGGGGCTTGCAGGTTTCGCCTTCGGGTTGGTGGCGCTGGGGGTATGGGCCTGGGTGGTGCCGCCCCAGCTTGCCGGACCGATGGTTGTGTTCGGTTCACTCTTGGGCCAGGTGTTGTCGGTGTTCTCCGTGCGCCATGCGCTGGAGGCGCGGCGCGCTCTGCCCTTTGTCCTGGGCGGGGTAATGGGTGTGCCGCTTGGGGTGCTCCTGCTCAGCTATATCGACCCGACATTGTTTCGCCTTGCGGTCGGCCTGGTCCTTGCCGGGTATTGCTCCGTGCTGCTTTTCGCACGCAATTTCCCTCGCATCGATGGCGGCGGGCGGGTTGCGGACGGTGGAGCGGGATTCATCGGCGGCGTGATGGGTGGTATCGCGGGGCTTACCGGGCCGGCGCCGACGCTTTGGTGCACCTTGCGCGGCTGGGCCAAGGATGTGCAACGCGCCGTCTTTCAGACCTTCAACATCGCCATGCACAGCCTGACTCTCACCGGTTACGCAGTGAGCGGGCTGCTGACCGGCGAGACCCTCAACATGTTTCTGCTGATTGCACCTGCCTTGTTACTGCCAACCTACATCGGGACCCGGCTCTATAAGCGATTTTCGGACGTCATGTTCCGACGCATGTTGCTGATTTTACTGTCGAGTTCGGGAATCGTCCTGGTTGTATCGGCGACGGCAGAACTTGCCGGCTGATGGGGTTTTTCGCCTATCCGCATGAAATCTGCGCCGGGATACGCCAAACCCCTTGCGCAACGGTTTATGCGATGGTTGCATGGCAGCCACCTGAACCGACGCCGTCAGAGCGCTCGGACAGGTACCGATAGCGACCACCATGCGGGCCTGATGGGGAGACTGGGTTGCCGTGCAATGCGCGGGTCCAGGGGTGTGCATATGCCGTCTGCATTGACGGACATCGAGAATTCGAAGACCGACGTCGAGCAGCAACTGCGCAGCATCATCGAGAGTGCGCCGGTGCCGATTGTCGTGACCCGCCTGAACGACGGGGCGGTGCTGTTGTCGAACCAGATAGCCCGCGATTTCTTTGGCGCTACCGGCAGCCAGCAGCGTTTTGCGACCGATTTCCATGTCGATCCCGACACGCGAACCGAACTCGTCGCCGCGCTTGAGACGCGGGGCCGGGTGGAGAACTTCGAGACACAGTATCGTACCGGCGGCGACACTCATTCATGGGTCTTGCTGAATGCACGCACCATCAGCTTCGGTGGCGAGAAGGCGGTACTGAGCTCCTTCCTCGACATCACCGAACGCAAAGCGACAGAAGAGCGGCTCAAGCAGCTCGCCTCTATCGACCCGCTGACGGGCGTCGCGAACCTGCGCTTCTTCATGGAGCGCGCCCAATATGACCTGGCGCGTATCTGGCGCTACGGCGGTGCGCTGTCGATGATGCTGCTTGATGTCGACCACTTCAAAAGTGTGAACGACTCCTTCGGCCATGCGGCGGGCGATCAGGTGCTGCGTGGTATGGCTGGTGTCTGCCAGGAAACTCTGCGCGATAGCGACTTGTTGGGCCGGATTGGCGGCGAGGAGTTTGCCATCGTGTTGCCCGAGACCGAGGTGGATGGCGCGTTCGGTGTGGCCGAGCGTATCCGCTCCATGGTTGAGACGACGAAGTTTGGTTACGAAGATCGGCTGATCGACGTCACCGTTAGCATCGGTGTCGCAGCTTGCGGCAAAGAAGGCGAGACCATCGAAGAGGTGATGAAGCGGGCCGACACAGCGCTGTATGATGCAAAGCGCAGTGGACGCAACAAGGTGGTCACTGCCGCCGTCTGAGCGGTGGCCCGCCGGCCCGCCGCCGTCACCATCACGAGGGCTCCATGTCCGCACCGGTTGTCGCGTGCTACTACACCCTGTCGTCTCCCTGGGCGTATTTCGCCGGGCCACGCTTTGATGTGGTGCTCCGCCGCCACAAGGCGACGGCAGTACTCAAGCCCTACGATTTTCAGGAGATCGTGCCGCAGAATGGCGGGGTGCCGCTGCGCACCCGGCCGCAGCCGCGGCAGGATTACCACGCGGTGGAGCTGGATCGCTGGCGCCGCTACCTCAACATGCCACTCAACCTGAAGCCGAAATACTACCCGCCTGAGGACAACATTTCGTCCGGTCATACGGTGATCGCGGCGCAACAGCGCGGCCTCGATGCGCGTCGCCTGTCCCACGCCATCCTGCGGGCGATCTGGGCCGAGGAACGCAACGTCGCCCTGCCCGAGGTGCGGGCTGCGATCTGCGACGAGAACGGTCTGCCTGGGGCGGAGTTGGTGGCTGCGGAATACAGTGACCCGGTGACGGCAGAGTACCGCCGCAACACCGAAGAGGTCGCGGAGAAGGGGGTATTCGGCTCACCGACCTACGCCTATCAGGACGAGCTGTTCTGGGGCCAGGACCGGCTCGACTTCCTGGACCGGGCCATCGGCATGGACGGATGGGGACCCAACGTATCTGACAGCGCGGACGCGCCTTATTACGGGCCGGCTAACCCGTAATCGCGAGATACAGGAACAGCAGACCGCCGCCACTGACCAGCGCCTCGAGGAAGATCTCGTGGGCGCGTTCGGGAATGCGGCGCAGGATGCCGCGGCCGAGATAGGTGCCGGGCAGGGTAGCGAGACCGGCCAGCACGGCGGCCAGGACAAGCTGCGGCGTGAAGATGTCGAACGCGCTGAACACCCCGATCCGCGCCAGGTTCAGCGAAAGCGCGATGGCGCCCACAGTGCCCACGAACCACTGCCCGACGATCCCTGCGCCCAGGAAGAAGGGGATCAACATGAAGCCTGCGCCCACGGTAGCCCCGACCAGCAAGCCGAAGGGCACCCCGATGACGTTGAAGCCCCGATTGGTGGTGCGGATGTTGCGCTTCGCAAGGATGCGCCGTGCCGGCACGCTGGCCACCAACACCGCCCCAAGCAGGCCTGCGATCGCGCGCTCCGGCAGGTGGCTGTAGATCGCCGCGCTGGCCATCGATGCGGGCACAGCGGTGATCGCCACGGCGATGAACGCCTCCCGGTTGATGGTATGCCGGAACGCCCACACCCGGCCTACATGGGAGATGGTCTGGGCGATGGCGACAACCGGGATCGTCGCCTTCACGCCGACAATGGGTGCCAGCATCAGCGCCAGGATGAAGCCCCCGCCGACGCCTGACGTGCTGTGCATCAGGGCAGAGACGAAGCCGACCAGGACCAGGAACAGCATGGTCCAGATGTCGAAGGCAGCAAGGCCCGTTGCGAGGGCTTCCATTGGCGGCAGCCCCTAGAACGCGTTGTAGAGGAACAGGCAGCCGCCGATCAGCACGAGGCACTCAAGCACCATCTCATGCACCTTGATGGGCATGCGCTCGACGACCCATTTGCCAATGTAATTCGCGGGTGCCGCACAGAGGCCGACAAGGATGCCGATCACGGCGAGGTTCATGTCGAAGAAGGAAACCGAGCCGAACACCGCGACCTTGGTGAGGTTGACTGCGACTGAGATGATGGTGTTGGTACCGATGTAGATCATGCCGGCCAAACCCGCGCCGAGCATGAACGGCAGCAACAAGATGCCGGGGCTCACCACCGCACCAGCGATCAGTCCGAAGGGCCCGCCAGCCACCATTAGCCCCTTGTAGCCGGTTCGAAAGTCGCGCTTCTCCAGCAGCCGGCGCAGCGGCACGCTGGCGATCAGGAAGACGCCCAGCAACCCCCAGATGGCCTTCACCGGCAGGGCGTTATAGACCAGAGCACCGACCACGATGCCGGGCAGGGCGGTCACCATGACCGACCCGAAGGCGCGGAAATCGATGCTATGGCGGAACACCCACAGCCGCGCGATATGGTCGATCAGCATGGCCACCGACATCACCGGTACCACCGCCTTCACACCGATGATCGGCGCCAGCAGAATGGCGATCACCAGCCCGCCACCGACGCCGCTGGCCGCGTGAAAGATGGTGGCAACGAAGGTGACGATAGCGGCAAGCGCGATCTGGTACGGCGAGAACTGCGCGAGCGCGCCGGCGACGATTTCGATCATTGGGGCCCCGCAAGGTGGAACGGGCAGGCAGCCGGTCGCCCGGCGCGCTGCACCATAGCGGGCGCCGGGCTAATACACCACGACCGAGCGGATCGACTCCCCCGCGTGCATCAAGTCAAAGGCGTCGTTGATCTGGTCCAGCGGCATGGTGTGGGTGATCAGGTCGTCGATGTTGATCTTGCCGTCCATATACCAGTCGACGATCTGCGGCACCTGGGTGCGGCTCTTGGCGCCGCCAAACGCGGTGCCCTTCCAGACCCGGCCGGTGACGAGTTGGAACGGCCGGGTGGCGATCTCCTGACCGGCGCCGGCGACACCGATTATGACGCTCACGCCCCAGCCGCGATGACAGCATTCCAGCGCCTGGCGCATGGTGGTGACGTTGCCGATGCACTCGAAGCTGTAGTCGGCGCCCCCGTCGGTAAGGTCGACCAGATGCGCCACCAGGTCGTCGCCCGCTTCACCGGGATCGACGAAATGCGTCATCCCGAATTTCTCGGCCAGTTCCCTGCGGCGCGGATTGATGTCGACACCCACGATCTTGTCGGCGCCTGCCAGCCGCGCGCCCTGAATGACGTTCAGGCCGATACCGCCGAGGCCGAAAACCACGACATTGGCGCCCGGTTCCACCTTGGCGGTGTTGATCACCGCACCAATGCCGGTGGTAACGCCGCAGCCGATGTAGCAGACCTTGTCGAAGGGCGCGTCCGGACGGATCTTCGCCACCGCGATCTCCGGCATCACGGTGAAATTGCTGAAGGTCGATGTGCCCATGTAGTGAAACAGCGGGTCGCCATTCAGCGAAAATCGGCTGCTGCCGTCAGGCATGACGCCCTGGCCCTGAGTGTCGCGGATCGCCGTGCACAGGTTGGTCTTGCCCGATGTGCACGACTTGCACTGGCGGCATTCAGGAATGTAGAGCGGGATGACATGATCACCCTTGGCGATGCTGGTCACGCCGGGGCCGGTATCGACCACGACGCCCGCGCCTTCATGGCCAAGAATGGCGGGAAACAGGCCTTCCGGATCCTCGCCCGACAGAGTGAACGCGTCGGTGTGGCAGATGCCGGTGGCCTTGATCTCCACCAGGACCTCACCTTCGCGCGGACCGTCGAGGGTAACGGTCTCAATGCTCAGCGGCTGGCCCGCCGCATGGGCGACGGCTGCACGTGACTCCATTATTTCTGCCCTCCCTGACGCTTGGCCCAAGAGTGTTCCAGCCGTGCGGCTGCTTGGCAAGGTGAGGGCAGACGCGTTTGGGGCTTCCTGCTGCTGGTACCGCCCTGAAATCAGCCGCTAAACTGCGGCAAAGGCCAGGAGCCAAAGGGAAGGAAATGACGGGGAACACACCGGAAATAGCCGTGATCGACGGTGACGACATCGTCGAAACGGTACGCGCGGCGCTGCAGTACATCGCCGTTTACCACACGCCGGACTATCTGACGCATCTGACCCAGGCCTACGAGCGCGAGGAGAGTGGGCCTGCACGAGCCGCCATCGGCCAGATTTTGGAAAGCTCGCGCCTTGCCGCCCTCGGCAATCGGCCGATGTGCCAGGACACAGGCGTGGTCAACGTCTTCGCGCGTCTCGGCCAGTCCGTCGTCATCCGATCGGACCGGACGCTACCCGAGTTGGTCAACGAAGCGACCCGGCTCGCCTATCTCGACAGCGGCAATCCGCTGCGCGCCTCAGTGGTGGAGGACCCGATCTTCACCCGGCGCAACACCCGCGACAACACGCCGGCGGTCACCCATGTCGAAGCAGTACTGGGTAACACACTTGAACTGCTGGTCGCGGCAAAGGGCTTCGGGTCCGAGAACAAGGCCCGCTACACCATGCTCAACCCGGCTGATTCGGTAGAGGATTGGGTGGTGGAAACTGTAGCCAGCCTTGGTGCCGGCTGGTGCCCGCCGGGGCTCATCGGCGTCGGCGTCGGCGGCACCGCGGAAAAGGCCATGCTGCTGGCCAAGCGGTCGATCCTCGATGAGGTGGATATGACCGACCTCATCGCACGCGGCCCGCAAAACCCCGAAGAGGAACTCCGGCTGCGGCTGTATGACCGGATCAACGCTTTGGGAATCGGCGCGCAAGGGCTTGGCGGGCTGACAACGGTCGTCGACGTGAAGGTCGCCAGTTACCCGACCCATGCCGCCTCATTGCCGGTCGCGATCGTGCCTCAGTGCGCGGCGAACCGGCACGCGGTTGTGACCCTCGATGGCACGGGGCCGGCATACCTGGACCCACCGGATCTGGACCTCTGGCCCGTGGTCGATGGTGCGACGCAGCAGTCTGAACCGCGGCGTGTCGACCTGACGACTCTCACGCGTGCAGAGATGGCGGACTGGAAACCCGGCGAAACCCTCCTGCTGTCAGGCACGATCCTCACTGCCCGTGATGCCGCACACCGGCGCATGGCTGAGATCGTCGATCAGGGCGGCCAGCTTCCCGTCTCTTTGAAGGGGCGCGTGGTCTACTACACCGGCCCGGTTGATGCGATCAAAGGCGAGGCGGTCGGCCCCGCCGGGCCGACCACGGCGACCCGCATGGACCCGTTCACGCCGATGACGCTGGCACAAGGCGTGTTCTCTATGATCGGAAAGGCAGAGCGCGGCGCGGACGCTATCGAAGCCATCCGGCAGCATGGGGCAACCTACCTGATCGCTACCGGCGGAGCGGCGGTCCTGGTGTCGAAGGCCATGCGCGCCTCGCGTCTGATTGCTTTCGAAGACCTCGGTATGGAGGCGATCCGCGAAATTGATGTCGAGAATATGCCGGTAATGGTGGGGGTGAGCGCCGACGGCGCCTCGATCCACTCCCTCGGTCCGGCGGCGTGGCGCGGCCGCCATAAGGCGGTGGTTCCAGCGGAATGACCAGGCACGAAAAAGGGCCCCGCCCCTGTTCGGACCCGAGCCCCCGAAGAAAGAATGGTCGGAGTGAGAGGATTTGAACCTCCGACCCCTGCCTCCCGAAGACAGTGCTCTACCAGGCTGAGCTACACTCCGACGAGGGCGCCTTATAAACCTGCTGCCCCGGCTTGCCAAGCGTAGTCGCGCCCTAAGTGCGGTGTTTAATAGGCGCGTTCGATGCAGAAGTCGACGACACCCAGGAGGGCGGCGCGGGCCGGGCTGTCCGGGAAGATTGCCAGGGCGTCGCGGGCTTTTTCGCCGTAATGCCGCGCTCGGCCTACGCTGTCGTCGAGCGCGTTATGCCGGTTGATCAGCGCCAGGGCGCGTTGAAGGTCGCCGTCGTCTTGTTCCAGATCCTGCAGCGTTCGGCGCCAGAAGCCGCGCTCCTCGTCGCTGCCACGACGATAGGCGAGCAGAACCGGCAGGGTGATCTTGCCTTCGCGGAAGTCATCGCCGACGGTCTTGCCCAAGGTTGCCTGGCGGGCTGAATAGTCGAGCACATCGTCAATCAACTGGAACGCCATACCGAGGTTGTGGCCGTACCCTTCCAGCGCGTCCCGCTCCGACGCATTGCGGTCAGCGACGACAGCGCCGATTTGGCAGGCGGCGGCGAACAGCGCGGCGGTCTTGGCGCCAATCACCTGAAGGTAGGTATCTTCTGCGGTTTCCGGGTTGTTGACGGTGCTGAGCTGCATCACCTCGCCCTCGGCGATCACCGCCGATGCACGCGAGAGGATGCGCAGGACATCGAGCGACCCGTCAGCCACCATCATCTCGAAGGCGCGCGCAAACAGGAAATCGCCGACCAATACAGAAGCCTCGTTGCCGAAAAGTGCATTCGCCGTCTCACGGCCGCGCCGCAGGGCGCTATCGTCGACCACGTCGTCATGCAATAGGGTCGCGGTGTGGATGAACTCCACCGTCGCCGCCAGCCGGAGATGTCGATCCCCCTCGTGGCCGCACATGCGCGCGGCCGCCAGCAACAGCATGGGCCGCAGACGCTTGCCTCCGGCGGCGATGATATGACCCGCAAGCTGCGGGATCAGCGCCACCGGCGACTGCATCTGCTCGACGATGATTCGGTTCGCGCCGTCGAGATCGTCGCGCACCAAGGCGCCGAGCGCTTCGAGCGCGTTGGCGCCCGGCGTGCCTTCGTTCTCGCCGGCCCTCGCAGCGACGGTCAAACCCCGTCCTCCCCCGTTTACGCACATCGCCGGGTTGACCGGCGGGCGCAGGCAAAGGAGCATATTGGCGGCCCCGAAGCGGGGTCAAGCCTCGCCCCGGGCACAGCCCCGCGGTGCGCCATTGCCGAGGGGCGGACGCTCTTGAAGGAACTTCTGCGCACGAATGACCCGATCCAGATCGATTGACTTTCCCTGCTGCTGCGCGACTCCGGCATTCAGTGTTTCGTCTTTGATGGCCATATGAGCGTCCTTGAAGGGAGTGCGAATGCGATCCCGCGGCGCCTGATGGTTGCTGACGAAGACCTCGCCGCGGCCCGCCGGCTGTTGATCGACGCCGGCGAGATGGAACCCGGTGAGGGGCGTTGATGCCCCCTTGACCCGGCAGGCGGGGCGGCGAAGAATCCGCGCATGGGTTTGGGACTAAAGGAACTCCTGGTCACCGCGATCCTGATCGTGGTGCTCCTTGGGGTATTTCGCTATATCCGCTCCGCAACCACCTGGGGCGGGGCGCTCAATCGCCGCTTCGGTGACCGCCGACGCCGCGCCGGCGGCGCGCCGCCGGACGAAGGGGTGATCGACATGGTGCGTGAGGGCGATACCTTCGTCCCGGCCAAGCGCGAACGCCGTGACCAGAACGAGCGACGCCGTTGAGCCCCGTCGCTTGACCGCCCTTGGGCCGGTGATATTGTGCGCCGCCCCTCTCTTAGAGACCACACCGGACGATCATGGCCGCGACGCCGCATAGCTTTCAGGACCTGATCCTGACCCTGCAGCATTTCTGGGCTGAGCGCGGCTGCATCATCCTGCAGCCCTACGACTTGGAAGTCGGCGCGGGGACCTTCCATCCGGCGACCACCCTGCGGGCGCTGGGCCCGGAACCTTGGAACGCGGCCTTCGTTCAGCCATCGCGGCGGCCGACGGACGGGCGCTATGGGCAGAACCCGAACCGGCTACAGCACTATTATCAGTTCCAGGCGATCCTGAAGCCGTCGCCGCCGGATGTGCAGGCACTGTACCTGGATTCACTCGCCGCGCTTGGCATCGATCATGCCCGCCATGACATCCGTTTTGTAGAGGATGACTGGGAGAGCCCTACGCTGGGCGCCTGGGGGCTCGGCTGGGAAGTCTGGTGCGACGGCATGGAAGTGAGCCAATTCACCTATTTCCAGCAGGTCGGGGGCATCGACTGCGACCCGGTCAGCGCCGAGCTGACCTACGGTCTGGAGCGGCTGGCGATGTATGTGCAGGGCGTGGAGAACGTCTACGACCTGGATTTCAATGGCCAGGGCGTGTCCTACGGCGATGTCTTCCAGCGCAACGAGGTCGAGTTCTCGGCCTACAATTTCGAGCATGCAGACACCGCCCGGCTGCTCGACGGCTTCGTCCATGCGGAGGAGGAGTGCCGCAGTATCCTCGGCCAAGGACTGGCGCTGCCCGCCTACGACCAGTGCATCAAGGCCAGTCATATTTTCAATCTGCTCGATGCCCGGGGTGTGATCAGCGTGACCGAGCGCGCCGCCTATATCAGCCGCGTCCGTGCGCTGGCCTGTGCTTGTTGCGAGACATGGCTGGGGAAGGAGACAGACGGTGCCTGAGCTGCTCCTGGAGCTGCTGTCGGAGGAGATCCCGGCGCGCATGCAGCGCCGGGCGGCGGATGACCTGGCGCGCGCTGTGGAGGCGATGCTGAAAGAGGCCGGCCTCGCCCATGGCGCGGTCGAGCGCTGGGTGACGCCACGCCGTCTGGGTGTCGCGGTTGCCGATGTCGCGGCGGCCACGCCTGACATCAACGAGGAACGGCGCGGGCCAAAGGCAGATGCGCCCGACAAGGCAGTCGACGGGTTCCTGCGCGGCGCCGGTGTCGGTCGCGATGCACTTGAGGTCCGCGATACCGGCAAGGGCAGCTACTTTTTCGTCACCATCGACCGCAAGGGTGAGGCTACCGCGGACGTGATCGCCCGGGCGCTGCCCGGGGTTATCACAGGGTTCGACTGGCCGAAATCGATGCGCTGGGGCTCAGGCCCGCTGCGTTGGGTGCGCCCGCTGCATCGTGTGCTTTGTATGTTTGGCGGCGATGCTGTCCCCGTCCAATTGGATGGGGTGGCATCGGGCACGGAAACCATCGGGCACCGCTTCTTGTCACCTGCCCCGATGGCCGTTACATGCCACGCCGATTACGTGGAGAAACTGCGCGCGGCGCGGGTGATGATCGACCCGGAGGAGCGCGCGGCCCATATTCAGGGCGAGGCTGAGCGACTGGCGGGGGAAGAAGGACTGTCGCTCGTCGCCGACGCTGGCCTCGTGGCCGAGAACGCCGGTCTCGTGGAATGGCCGGTGGTGCTCAGCGGTGAGATCGACGCCGGCTTCATGGAGCTGCCGCGCGAGGTCTTGTCCACCGCGATGCGATCGCATCAGAAGTACTTTTCCCTTGAAGGGCCCGATGGTGCCCTGGCGCCGCGGTTCGTTCTGGTTGCCAACATGGAGACCGGCGACGGCGGTGCGCGCATCGTCGCGGGCAACCAGCGTGTGCTGCGCGCCCGTCTCGCCGATGCGGCCTTCTTCTGGGAGCAGGACCGAAAGCTGGCGCTGGTGGAACGGGTGCCTGCGCTGGACGATCTGATCTTCCACGCGAAGCTCGGCTCGGTGCGCGACAAGGTGGGGCGCATTGAGGCGCTTGTAGCCCCAGGGCCGCTGATGGGCGCGGTGTCGGCTATGGCGGGCGCGCCTGCCGACCTGCCTGCGCTCGCTCTGCGCGCCGCGCATCTTTGCAAGGCCGACCTGGTGACGGACATGGTTGGCGAATTCCCGGAGCTTCAGGGGACCATGGGCCGCTACTACGCCCAAGATAGGGGAGAGCCGCCAGCCGTCGCAGACGCCATCGCGGCGCATTACGCGCCGCTCGGCCCCAGTGATGCCTGCCCCGATGCGCCGGTATCGGTCGCTGTTGCACTGGCTGACAAGATAGACAGCCTGGCCGCTTTCTGGGCGATTGGTGAGACTCCAACCGGGTCGCGCGATCCATTCGCGCTGCGGCGCGCGGCGCTGGGGGTAATTCGCCTGGTGCTGGAGAACGACCTCAGATTGCCGCTGACAGCGCTGCTTACGCAGGCCGCCAAGGCGATCCCGGGCGGTGACACCGACAAGGCGCCGGAGGCCGTGGCGGCAGCATTGCTGGAGTTCTTCGCCGACCGGCTGAAGGTCCATCTGCGCGACCGGGGCATTCGTCATGATGTGGTGACTGCGGTCTTCGCATTGGGTGGGCAGGACGATCTGTGGCTGCTGGTCCGGCGGGCCGAAGCAGTACAAGCGTGGCTCGGCGAGACCGCGGGTGAAGCACTGCTGGCGGCCTACCGCCGCGCGGGCAGCATTGTCGAGATCGAGGCAAAGAAAGATGGGGAGACCCATGATGGCCCGGTCGACGCAGGCAAGCTCGCCGAACCCGCCGAAACGGCGCTATACGAAAGGTTGGAGCGGGCCTCAACTGGAGCAGGCGCTGCTTTGGCTGCAGAGGATTTCGGCGGCGCCATCAGCCATTTCGCCGAACTTCGCGGACCTATCGACGCGTTCTTCGACGCGGTACGGGTGAACAGTGAGGACACCGTCCTGCGCGCCAATCGGTTGCGCCTGTTATCGCGGATTACGGCGGAAATGAACCGTTTGGCGGACTTTTCGCGCATCGAAGGGTAGACTGCGCCGCGAACAGCGAGGTCTGCCGTGACGACATCCGACCCGATACGGCTTCTGATTATCGACGACGTGCCTGATGAGGCCGTGTTGGTGCGCGCGGAACTTTCCGATGTGCGCCCAGGCGGCTTCATCGTGGATGCCGCAGGCAGCCTGGCAGAAGGCCTCCAGGCGCTCGCGGGGAGCCCTTTTGATGCCGCGTTGCTCGACTTGGGTCTGCCGGACTCTGATGGTCTCGACGTGGTGCGGCGTGTGAAGGCGGATTTCCCGGCCCTGCCGGTCATCGTGATGACCGGCAGCGACGATGAGCCGCTGGCCCTCGAAGCCGTGCAGCTCGGCGCGCAGGATTATCTCGTCAAAGGGCAGTGTGACGGTCAGCTGATCGCCCGGGCGATCAGCTACGCCATCGAACGCTCGTTATCCGAAGCATCCCTGCGCGAGGCCCAGCAACGCACCCGAATGTTCTTGGAGGACGCTCCGGTCGCAGTGGCGATGCTCGATCGTGATATGCGTTACTTGCTGGCAAGCCGCCGATGGATGCAGGACTTCGGACTGGGCAGCCAGCTCATCGAAGGCCGCGCCCATGCGGAGATCTTTCCCGAATCGGCAGACCTTTGGGGGCGGCTGCATGAGGGTTGCCTAAAGGGAGAGGTCCAGACCCTGGACGAGGAGGCGGTGATCCGCGCTGACAGGCGTTTGGAGTGGATGCGCCTCGAAATGCGTCCGTGGTACGAGCGTCCCGACGTGATTGGCGGCAGCATCGTCTTTTCTGAGGTGATCACGGACAAGAAGCTCGCCCAGGCTTCCCTGATGGAAAGCGAGGCGCATCTGCGTGCCGTCGTCGACAACGTGATCGACGGCATCGTCGTCTATGACGACGCCGGCAAGGTGCTGGAATTCAATCGCGCCGCCGTCCGCATGTTCGGTTTCGCCGCCGGGGCGATCAACGGCCAGAGCATCCGTACCATCATTCCGGATTTCTTCCAGGCACCCGAAGACAGCAATCCGATCGCTAGCCTAACCAGCGAAGAAGATCGCATCATTGGATCGACCCGCGAGCTGACCGGGCGGCGTTCGGATGGCACGACGTTCGCGGTCGAGGCGGGCGTGAGCGAGGTCTATTCCGGCGGGCGCCGCCGCATGATCGCCACATGCCGCGACATCACTGAGCGCAAGCGCGTTGAGTCGATGAAATCCGAGTTTATCTCCACGGTCAGCCATGAGCTGCGCACGCCGCTCACTTCAATTCAGGGCGCCCTCGGGTTGCTCGTCGGTGGTGTGGCGGGAGAGCTGTCGGACCAGGCGCGTGAGCTCGCAACCATCGCCTCGTCAAATTCTGAACGGCTGGTGCGGCTGATCAATGACATCCTCGACATCGAGAAGATCGAGGCTGGCAAGATGGAGTTCCGCTTCGAGCCTCACCTGATCCGCGAACTGATTGAACAGGCTGTGGCGGAGAACGCGGCCTATGCCGATCAATTGGGTGTCCGCATTGAGGTCGTCGGCGATTTGCCTGACATCGATGTGCTCGTCGACCGGGATCGTTTCGCGCAGGTGATGGCCAATTTGCTGTCCAATGCCTGCAAGTATTCCCCCAAAGACGCAGCCGTGACGATCGAGGCCGTGCGCCGCGGGTCTGCCGTCGAGGTCGCGGTTTCGGACAAAGGCGAGGGTATTCCAGTCCAGTTCCGCGATCGGATATTCCAGAAATTCGCACAGGCGGACGCCAGTGACAGCCGCGAGAAAGGGGGCACCGGGCTTGGCCTTGCGATCTGCAAGGCGATCGTGGAGCGCCTCGGAGGACGGATCGATTTCGAGGTCGCCGGCGGGACCCGGTTCTTCTTCACCATTCCTGAATATCCGGGCGCAGAGGATTTCTGGCAGGGCGATTCGGGCGCGAGCCTGGTCCTCGTCTGCCGTGTCGACGGTGGCGACGACCGCTGGATTGATGGCGCGCTCGCAAGTAATGCCTACGCAGCGCACCATGGCGGGACGCCGGATCAGATCGCAGAAATGGTCGACCGCCACGACTACCAGGCGGGCGTCGTCGATGCCCGCAGCGATCCGGCCGCGGCGGCAACGGTGGTGGCACGGATCCGAGGTGCCCATGCAGGGGCGCGGCTGCCCCTCGTGGTTCTCGTCGCCGGCAATGCCGATGAGGCCAGCTTCGGAGATGATGAGTTCCTTGAGATCGTCAGCGGCGAGGATGACGATCCGCGCCGGCTGGTGGCTGCGCTGCATCGCGGCGTCTCCGGCCGACCGCGCAAGCGGCCGCGTGTGCTGCATGCGGTTTCTGAGACCTCGGCTGCACAGAGCGTTGCTGAGGTCATTGGCGACTACGCTCAGCTCGTACAGGTCGAAAGTGCCGATACAGTGCGTGTTCGGATCCAGGACGAGAAATTCGATCTGTTGATCGTCGAGGCAGACCTCGCGGACGGGCCCGAGGCGGCGCTTGCGGCGCGCGATGGTGTCGAATTGCCCGCGATCGTGATTAGCGGCAGCGAACTGCCGCCAGGCCTTGAGGCCAAGGTGGAAGCGGCATTTGTCCGTGACCGGACGTCGTCGGAGGCGCTGCTGGAGACGGTTCAGTCGCTCATCGAGAATACCGGTGTCTACACAACGGTGACCACGGTGGACGTACCGTGAGCGGTGGCCTCAATCGTATCCTGTACATCGAAGACGCCCCCGATATCCAAGCCATCGCGGCTTTGGCGTTGGAGAAGGTGGGCGGGTTCACCGTCGCGTTGTGCGGTTCAGGCAAGGAAGCCCTGTCCACAGCGCCCCACTTCGCCCCTGATCTGATCCTGGTCGATGTGATGATGCCGCAGATGGATGGGCCCACTACCGTTGAAGCCCTGCGCGAGCTCCCGGCAACGGCCGCCACACCGGTTATTTTTGTGACTGCAAAGGTAATGCCCGCCGAGGTCGAGCGTTATCGTGCGCTCGGTGCCCTTGGCGTGATCGCCAAGCCGTTTGATCCCATGACCCTAGCGGATGAGGTGCGCCGTTTGTGGGAAGCTCAGGACGGCAGCCAGTCAGGCCAATAGGGCCGCAAAGTTGCTTCGCCAGCCAGCAACGACGCGCCGCCGGCGGTCGCCTTTTCCACCGCATCAAGCCGCAGCATCGCAAGCGCGGTGACCGAACCGTCGGTGTCCGCTGCAGTCGTGCGGGTTACCCCCACTGTCTTGCCGTCCAGCGTGACGTCCGTGCCGGGCGGCGGCGGTGCGCCCTCGATTGCGACCGGAAGCAAACGCTTTTTCACCAGCGCCCGGTAATGGGTTCGGGCGGTGAGCTCCTGCCCCATGTAGCAGCCTTTATCCCAGTCGACGCCGTTGAGCAGGTCGATGCCATTCTCCAGCAGAATCGCGTTCTCCACGGGCAAGTCACGGCTGCCGTCCGGGACACCGGCGCGGATGCGCAAGGCGTCGTAAGCGGCGCGACTGCCTGGTGTGAGGCCGCGGGCTCCCAGCGCTTCGGCCGCCCCGTCTGCCGGCAGGATCAGCCGCACGCCCAGGCGAGGCAGGCGCGGGTCGACGAGGGCAACGCCGTCGGCTGTTGCATTTGCAGCGCCCGCCTGTTCATCCAGCTCAAAAAGGGCCGCCGCCCCATCGCCGAAGATCAAGGCAACTGCCTGCGCCGGCGCAACCGGCTCGATGGCGACCTTGGCGCGAAGCTTGTAGCGGGACAAGCGCTGCCGCAGGTCATCGCACCGCGCTGCCTCGCAATCGACCCAAATGGCCTCCCCTTGGGCGCTCATGAAAAAGTCGTGCAGGAACTTGCCTTGGGGCGTCAGTAGCGCGGCATAGACCGACAGGCTGGGCGTGACCCGGGCCACGTCGTTGGAGACCAGGCCCTGCAGAAACTCGACACGGTCCTCGCCTGTGATCGCCAATACCGCCCGGTCCTCTGCGATGACATAATGCGCCACGGCGCTGCCCTCCCTTCGCCCGCTCCGCTCCTACATACGCAAACTGGGATGCGCGGCGGCGCTTGGCAAGCGGCCGCCGTGGCTTTCGGCACACCGCGTGGGTATAAGGCGGCGATGCGCGTTTCGCTCTTCGAGGACAGCGTTCCCTACGACAGTCAGACACCCGCGGTTCGCCCGCTGGGTGGCACCGCACGGGCGGTGGTCGGGTTGGCGCAGGCGCTTTGTGGTGCCGGTCATGATGTCACTGTATTTAACCGGCTGCGCCGGGGCTACGATGCCGATGGCATCGCCTGGCGGCCTCTCGATGATCCCAACGCCTTGGTCCCCGCAGATGTCGCGGTGGCTGTCGGACGCCCATCACTGCTGACACGGTTGGGTCATGCCGGACGGAAGCTACTATGGGCTGTCGGTCCAGCCGGGCTGCTGGCGCGCCGCCGGACCCGCGATTTGCTGGTGGAACACCAGCCGCTGCTGGCCTTTCCGGCTGAGGCGGCCCGCGACGCCTGGGACGGCAACCCGGGCGTGCCGGTGTGTATCATGCCGCCTGGGATCCCGGAGCCCTACCGCTTCGATTTGCCGATCATACCGCTCGCGCCGCTGCAGGCGGTGTGCACCGCCCATCCGCTGCAAGGAGTCGCCAGATTGATCGATCTGTGGCGTGGGCCGGTCCGGCGTGCTGTCGAGGATGCCGGGCTGATCCTATACTCCGCCCTGCTGGCGCGCGGGGCGGCGGGCGAGGCGGTACCCGATGCGGTGGCGCCGGTGCTCGCAGCTGCCCTGCAAGCCCGCGACGATGGTGTGACCATCGCTGAACCTCGTCCGGACGACGAGATGGCATTTGCCTACCGGGACAGCCGGGTGCATATCCATCCCGCTGGCGAAAGCGATCCCTACCCGTTCGCGCTGGCTGATTCCCAGGCGTGCGGTCTGCCTGCGGTGGGGCGGCGCGAAGGGGCGGCGGGGAACGTGGTCACGGATGGCGAAACCGGTTACCTCGCGCCGGACGACGAAGCCCTCGCCAACCTGGTAGTCCTGATGCTCGATGATGACAACGCCTTCGAGCGCACCAGTGATGCGGCGCGGGAGAAGGGGCGCAGCCGGCAATGGACCACTGCCGTGGCGGCCATTGAGGAGGCCGCCCCGTGAAGCTATTGCAGGCAATGGCTGGAGCCCGGCACGGTGGGGCCGAGGCCTTTTTCGTTCGGCTCGCGCTGGCGCTGGCTCGAGACGGGGTCAATCAGTGTATTGCCATACGGCGCGACCGGGACCGCGCGGCGGTCCTTCGGGCCGCCGGCCTCAGCCCGATCCAGTTGCCCTTCGGCGGCATCCTAGATTGGGGCACGCGGCCCGGCCTGCGCGCGGCAATCAGCGGCTTCCGACCCGACGTGGTGCTGACCTGGATGAACCGGGCGACGCGGTTTTGTCCCGGCGGCCGCTTTGTCCACGCGGCACGACTGGGCGGCTACTACAACCTGAAATACTACCGGCGCTGTGATCACCTGGTCGCGAACACGCGCGGGATCGCCGACTATCTGCTCCGCGAGGGTTGGCCAACGGAGCGAGTGCATCATCTGCCGAACTTTGTCGATCCCCCGGCGGGCGATGCAGTCGCCAGGGAAAGTCTGGATACTCCTGCTGACGCACCGCTGCTGGTGGCGCTTGGACGCCTACACGGCAACAAGGCGTTTGACGTTCTGCTCGATGCCCTAGAGGGCCTGCCGTCGGCCTACCTATGGCTGGCTGGAGAGGGTCCGGAGCGGGCGGCGCTTGAGGCTCAGGCGCGGACCCTGGGGATCGAGGGAAGGGTCCGGTTCCTCGGCTGGCGCGATGATGCCGCGGCGTTGCTCCAATCGGCTGACCTGTTTGTTTGTCCCTCCCGGCACGAACCGCTCGGCAATGTGGTGATTGAGGCGTGGGCGGCTGGCAAGCCGGTCGTCGCCGCCGCCGCTGCAGGCCCGCGTGAGCTCATCATCGATCGCCAGGACGGGATGCTCGTTCCCATCGACGATGCCGCGGCCCTGCGGCTGACGCTGTCAGAGGCTCTCGAGAGCCGCGACCAACTCGCTGAGATGGCCCAGGCTGGCACGGCACGCTATCAGGCCGAGTTCACTGAGGCCCGCGTCGTTAGGGCCTACCGCGAGTTCTTTGAGCGGATTGCATCCTGATGTGCGGCATCGCCGGTATCGTCACGGCGGATGGCTCGGTTCCTGACGACGCTCTGCTCGATTCGCTGGCTGAAGCGCTAGTCCATCGCGGGCCCGACGGAATGGGCCGTATCGCGGTGCCGGGCGGCGCACTTGTCCAAACCCGCCTGGCCATTATTGACCTGGAGACCGGCGACCAGCCCTTCACGGACGCAACCGGTACCGCTCTGGTCGCTAATGGCGAGATCTACAATTACCGGGAACTGCGCGCTGAGATGTCCGGGGTTGCGTTCGCAACCCAGTCCGACTGCGAACCGCCGTTGCATCTGTACGCCAGCGAGGGGCTCGATTTCACAAAGCGTCTACGCGGCATGTACGCCATCGCCCTTTATGACCGGGCCGAGGGGCGGTTGGTCCTCGCCCGCGATCCGTTCGGCATAAAGCCACTTTACTACACCCAGAGTGAGGGGCGCTTTGCGTTTGCCTCGGAACCGCAGGCGCTCATTGCAGCCGGACTGGCCACCCGGACGCTGGATGCGTCGGCCCGCGACGAGTTGCTGCAGGTCCAGTTCGTTAGCGGTGATCGCACCCTGTTCCGTGACATCAGGCGGGTTTTGCCGGGGGAAACGTTGGTGGTGTCTGGGGCACACATTGTCGAACGGCGCCGCATCCCGGCCCTGCCGGACGGCGGCCCCGAACCCGAGCGTGAGGACGATGCCATCAAACGTCTTGATGCGGCCTTGCTGCAAAGCGTGGAGCTGCACCAGCGTGCCGACGTCGAGTACGGCATGTTCCTCTCTGGCGGAGTTGACTCGGCGTCGCTGCTGGCTTTGATGGCGCGCCTCAACGAACGGCCCGTCCGAGCTTTCACCGCCGGATTCGATCATCCCGACGCGACGGACGAGCGCGATCATGCGGGCGCAGTGGCCCGCGCCGCTGGCGCGCGGCACGAAGAGGTGCTTTTCGGCGAGGCGGATTTCTGGTCGCTGCTGCCCACGGTCGCCGCCCGGCTCGACGATCCAGCGGCGGATTACGCCACGCTGCCCACCTACAAGCTGGCGGCAGAAGCCGCAGGCGACCTCAAGGTCATCCTGAGCGGGGAGGGCGGTGACGAGCTGTTTGCCGGCTATGGTCGCTACCGCAGCGCCATGAGGCCCGGCTGGCTTGGCGGTCGGGCGATGCGCCGACGCGGGATCCTGGATGGCCTTGGCCTGCTGCGTGAACACTCGGCAGGCTGGCGCGATGGTATCGCCGCTGCAGAGATCGCGGCGGCGCTGCCGGGCCGAACCCGCCTGCAAGCCGCGCAGGCTACGGACGTTGCCGACTGGCTGCCCCACGATCTGCTGATCAAGCTTGACCGCTGCCTTATGTCCCATGGCGTGGAGGGCCGGACGCCGTTTGTGGACATCGCCCTGACAGATGCCATGTTCCGGTTGCCCGATAAGCTCAAGGTCAAGGATGGCCTCGGCAAATGGCTGCTCCGGCGCTGGCTTGACACCACCCTGCCGGAAGCGGGCGCGTTCGCCCGTAAGCGTGGCTTCACGGTTCCTGTTGCCGCCTGGATCGCCGGACGTGGTTCGGCACTCGGGCCGCTGGTAGCGGGGTCTCCGGGTGTCTCCGACGTCTGCCATCCGGAGCGGGTCGTCCAGCTGTTTGGAGAGAGCGGCAAACGGGTTGGCTTTGCGCAGTGGGTTCTGCTGTTCTATGCGCTCTGGCACCGGCATCACATCCTGGGCCTGCCAACCCACGGTGACGTTTTTGAAGTACTGGGTGATCCCGCCTAGAGCGCGGGTAACGAGGAGGAAGCTATGGCGGAACGGTTCGATCTCTTGGTACGGGGCGGCATCTGCGTCTTGCCTGGTGGCACGGCGGCGGCGGACGTGGGCATTGGTGGCGGCCGCATTACAGCGGTTGGAGATCTCGCGGGCGCTTCAGCGGAAACCGAGATTGACGCAACCGGCCTGCACGTTTTGCCCGGGCTGATCGACAGCCAGGTGCATTTTCGTGACCCCGGATCGCCGGCGGCCGAGACCATCGAAGCCGGTTGCCGCGGCGCGATCCTGGGCGGGATCGCGACGGTCTTCGATATGCCTAACACCGACCCTGCCATCGATTCCGTCGAGAGCTTCAACTGGAAGCTGGATTACGTCAAAGACAAGTTGTGGTCGAATATGGCGTTCTATGTTGGCGCCACGAAGGACAACATCGACGACCTGGCGGAGCTTGAATTGCAGCCTGGCTGTTGCGCGATCAAGGTCTTTGCAGGCAGTTCCACCGGCAATCTTCTCGTCGAGGACGACGAGTCGATCGAGCGGGTGATGCGCAGCGGTTTCCGCCGGATTGCCTATCACTCAGAGGACGAATTCCGCCTGCGTGAGCGCCGTGCCATGCTGCAAGCGGGCGACCCGTACGAGCGTCACGCGGAATGGCGTGACGTGGAGTGTGCCATGCGCTGCACCCAGCGAATCGTCGCCCTGGCACGCAAGACCGGGCGACGCGCGCACATTCTGCATATCTCGACGGGTGAGGAGATGGATTTCCTGCGGCACCACAAGGACCATGTGACGGTCGAGGTGCTGCCCAACCACATCACCCATATCGCACCCGACTGCTACGACCAGCTTGGTGGCCTGGCCGTGATGAACCCGCCGGTGCGCGGCCGGGAGCACTACGAGGCGATCTGGGCGGCGGTGCGTAACGGAATCGTCGATGTCATCGCATCCGACCACGCGCCGCATCCGGCAGCTGCCAAGGAGCGGCCGTATCCCGATACGCCGGCGGGGATGACTGGCGTGCAGACAATCGTTCCGGTGATGCTGGACCACGTCAGCGCCGGCCGCCTCACGCTTGAGCGCCTGGTCGATCTGATGGCGGCAGGCCCGGCGCGTGCCTTTGGCCTGGTTGGTAAGGGGCGGCTTGCGGTGGGCTACGATGGGGACCTCACCCTCGTCGACATGGGCCGCACGCAGACCATTACCAACGACTGGATCGCTTCGGTTTGCGGCTGGACCGCTTTCGACGGCATGTCGGTCACCGGCTGGCCGCTGATGACCGTGGTCGGCGGTCATGTCGCCATGCGCGATGATGAAATCCTGGGTTCGCCGCAAGGCAGCATGGCGCGGTTCGGCGATTGCCTCGCCACGGAGGACGCCTGATGACACATGGCGACAGCTTCCCTGCGCTGATGCTGCGCGAGGGCGACGGCGGCGTGACCGCTGCGGTCGAGCAGATTGCCGAGACGGACCTGCCGGCGGGCGACGTGGTGGTCGACGTCGCCTACTCAACCCTAAACTACAAAGACGGCATGATTATCAAGGGATTGGGGCGCCTCGTGCGGGACTACCCGCACGTGCCGGGGATCGATTTTTCCGGCGTGGTCCGCCATTCCGACAGCCCCGACTTCACGCCGGGTGACCGGGTAGTGCTGACTGGCTGGCGAGTAGGGGAGATACACTGGGGCGGGTTTGCCGGTCGGGCACGCGTCCGCGCGGACTGGCTGGTGAAACTGCCTGACGCGCTGAACCTGCAGCAGGCTATGGCGATTGGCACGGCGGGGTTTACCGCGATGCTCGCGGTGATGGCGTTGGAAGACCACGGCCTCTCTGCCGGCGGAGATGATCCAGTGGTTGTAACCGGAGCATCCGGCGGACTGGGCAGTGTCGCGGTGGCGATCCTGTCGCACTTGGGCTATCGGGTGGCAGCGGTGACCGGCAGGCCTGAGAACACCGACTATCTCACTGCCCTCGGCGCGACCGAGATCGTTGACCGGGCGGAATTCGCCGAGGCGCCCACCCGCCCACTCGGCGGCGAACGCTGGGCCGGCGCGATCGACACGGTCGCAGGCCCGACACTGGCCCATGTTCTTTCGAATCTGCACTACGGCGGATCGGTTGCGGCCTGTGGCCTCGCCGGTGCAGTTGATGTCCACAGCTCGATCCTTCCATTCCTGCTGCGGGGCGTGAACCTGCTGGGGATCGATTCGGTGATGTGTCCGGTCGACCGGCGTAGCGATGCCTGGCAGCGCCTCGCCACCGGGCTGCCGCTGGACCGGCTGGAAAGCTCGATCAGCACCGCGACGCTTGATGAACTGCCAGAGCTCGCTGGCGCGATCCTCAAGGGCGCGGTGCGTGGTCGGACTGTTGTGGAGATCGGTGGCGGCGCCTAGGGCTGACCCTGCGTGCGCTCCCACTCGTTGATGCGCTTTTCTGCAAGCGCGAGCTGCAGGGGCGTCATGCGGGACTGCAGCACCTCGAGCGCCCGATCGACATTAAACTCCTCGTCACCGTCCAACAGGATACCGCCAGCGCGCTGCGCGAGGATGTACCACTTGAACGCCTCGACGTAGTTCTGATCGACGCCCCAGCCCTGATCGAAGATCGCGCCCATGTGGAACTGGGCGAGGCGGTGCCCCTTGTAGGCGGCTGTTTCCAGCAGGTCGAAGGCAAGCGACACATTGTCAGGCGTACCCAGCCCGTGCAGGTAGAGCCGGCCTAGCCGATAATGAGCCTCTACGACCCGGCCCCATTCGATGGCCTTTTTGTACCATTCCGCCGCGGCCAATAGATTCCGGCGGACGCCCAGGCCGCGTTCATGCATCAGCCCGATATACATGTGCGCCGGTCCATGGCCGGTTTCTGACGCCTTCTCGAACCAGTAGAGCGCCTTTTGGTAATGCTGCGACACGCCCTCGCCGCCGAAATAGAGACGCGCAAGGCCATATTGCGCGCGCGGATCACCTTGCCTTGCGGCCGGTAGCCAGGCTTCTGCCGCATCATCCGGATCGCCGGCTTCGAGCGCTTGCAGCCCGGCCTCGAAGGTTTGGGCAAGGGACGGCGCGGACGTTATGCCGAGCAGGACCAATAAGATCAGTAGGATGCGCATCATCAACAAAGCCGCAGCAGCGAGCCCCCGGACCTATCTAGCACATCCCGGGCGCAGCTTTGAACGGCGATCAGGATGAAACCAGGACCAGCTTCCGATCGAAGATGCGCAGCGCCTCGTCGAGTGACCGCGCCCATTTTAGCTGCTTCGGGCCACTGGCAACCAAGTACGTGCCGCGCTTCTGGCCTTTCGCGAACTTCGAAATCGAGAAGGTAGGCGCCTCATGGGCGTTTCGGAAGATCGAGAACACCGCCATACCGCGGCCCTGGTCGATGGCGTAGTCCTTCCACTCACCGCTCGCCACGCGGCGGCTGTAGACATTCAGGATCTGGTTCAGTTCCTGGCGTTCGAAGCGCACGAACGGCGCCTTACGGCCGTTCGTGCGAAACTGTATGGGATCGGTCATTCCCTGACGCTATCGGCCCCGTTGTTCTCCCGTTGGCCAATAGTCTCGCGCAATTCTGGACGACCGTCCAGACGGCCACGCCGCTAGCTGCCGATTCGCTGATTCGGCGTCGGATACGGATACTCCCGGTCATAACAATCCACATCACCGAGGGTGCGGTAACACAGCGGATCATCAAGGCTGGGGTCTTTTGGTTCGCCGTGCGGCTTGCAGTAAGGCCGCTTCTCCATGGCTTCGAAGGTCGAACAGTCCTTGCCGGTAATCGATGAGGCAACGTGGTCGCCGAGGGTCTTGTCTGTGGTCGACAGGCTCATGGTTTCACCGCCGATCACCGCCAGGAACGGGTAGGGCGTCATCGTGCCGCACCCGGCGAGGACCGTGAGCATCAGCCCTGCACCAAGTGTTCGGCCTATCCGGGCGATGGATCGCTTCATTCTTGCCTGCCTCCAAGCTGCCGCGCCGGCTACACCCACGGTGGGCCCCCAGCGCACGGCTCCTTGCATAGCGCATCGCGGGTAAACATAGCCTTAACGGGGCGACCGCTACAGGGACCGGCTAAGCCGCGGTTTTGCGCCGCTTTTGGCGGTTTCGCGCCGTTTGCCTTCACCGCTTGCTGGGGCTATGTTAGCGCCCTTTCGCGCGCAGGGGCGGGCGGATTCGGCCTGCTTCGGGCCGCCAGATCGTTGCCCCTCCGGTCCGCATGAGGCTGCCGTGTCTGATATCTTCCGTGAAGTCGATGAAGAACTGAAGCAGGAGCGCTATGCGCTGCTGTGGAAGAAATATGGCCGTTACGTCATCGCCTTCGCCGTGTTCCTGGTGCTGGGTGTGGCTGGCCGCGAGGGCTGGCAGCATTACCGCGAGGGGGTGCGCGCCACCGAGAGCGACCGTTTCCTGGCCGCCACCCGCGGAATCGCCGATGGCGGCGGTAGCGATGCGCTGGCAGCTTTCGAGGGTTTGGCGGCCGAGTCGGGGACTGGCTACGGCCTGCTAGCGCAGTTCCGTGCGGCCTCGCTGCGGCTTGCCGAGGGCGACAGTGCAGGGGCCCTTGCCGCATATGAAGCTATCGCATCAAACAGTGACGCGGCGCCGATCTATCAGGAACTGGCGGTGCTGCTGATCGGGTTGAATACGCTCGATAGCGGCGATCCGGCTGCGCTTACCGGCCGGCTGCAGCCGCTGGCGGCACCTGGCCGCCCCTGGCGCCACAGTGCCCGCGAGCTTCTGGCGGCCTTGGCCCTTCGCCAGGGCGACGCAGCAGGTGCGACAACGCTCTACCGGCAGGTCGCCGACGATGGCGAAGCGCCCCAGGGCGTGCGCGCCCGGGCGGCAGAGATGCTGAGGATCATCGATGGCGGCGGCTAAATCCCTGCGTCAGGCCATTATGCCGGTGGCGATAGCAATACTGCTGTCGGGCTGTGAGATGATTGACCGCTGGCTGATCGAGCCGGAGGACCCGTTGCCCGGCGAACGCATCTCGGTGTTGGTGGCTGACCGCAGCCTTGCGCCTGATTTGCAAGGCGATGCGGCGGCAGTGCGGCTGCCGCGACCGACGCCGAGCCCGGAGTGGCCGCAGCCGGGTGGCTACCAGAACAATGCGATGCACCACATCTCGGTTGCTCAACAGCTAGGCCGCGCCTGGTCGGTCGATGTTGGCAGCGGTTCGGATGATGACCGGCGGCTGCTCGCTCAGCCGGTGGTAGCCGACGGGCGCGTCTTCACCATCGACTCGCGGGCGGAGGTTTTCGCCAAGGACCTGCAGACGGGCCGAACTCTGTGGCGCTTCGACGCCCGGCCTGCGGAAGAGCGTGAAGGGCTGCTGGGCGGCGGCGTTTCCTTTTGGAGTGGCCGCCTCTATGTCACCACAGGGCTGGCCGAAGCCATGGCCCTGGATGCGGCTACCGGCGCGGTAATTTGGCGCCGCGGGCTGCCTGGCCCTGCGCGCAGCGGACCGACGGTGCTTGATGGGCGGGTCTATACCGTCACCGTCGACAACCAACTGCTTGCCTTGTCGGAGACCGACGGCGCGACACTGTGGAGCCACCGTGGTTCGGAGGAGACCGCGATGCTGCTCGGCACTGCCAGCCCGGCGGTTGATGAAGGTTTGGTAGTGGTTGGTTATTCGTCTGGCGAGGTCTTCGCGCTGCGGGTGGAGACCGGCCGTGTCGCTTGGCAGGACTCACTGATCGCTACGCGCCAGCCCGATGCGGTGTCCGCCCTTGCGGATATTCGGGCCATGCCGGTGATCGACCGCGGCCGCGTGCTGGTGATCAGCAATGGTGGCCTTTTGGTGAGCTATGACCTGCGCAGCGGCGCCCGGTTGTGGGACCGCGAGATTGGCGGCCTTGAGACACCGTGGGTCGCGGGTGCCTTCATCTTCTTGATTTCCAATGCCAATGAGCTGGTGGCGCTTTCACGCGACGACGGGGCGATTGCCTGGGTGCGGCCCCTGGCCCGGTTCATTGGCAATGACCCGCTGAACGATCCGGTTTTCTGGACCGGTCCGGTGCTGGCTGGGGACCGCCTGATCGCGGCGGGGTCGCATGGCCTTGCGGTGGCGGTATCGCCCTATGACGGTACGGTGCTCGGCACGGCCGATATTCCCGACGGCGTTACTGTCCCCCCCGTCGTGGCGGCCGATGCGGTATTCTTCCTGACCGAGGGCGCGCGGCTCGTCGCCTATCAGTGACCGGCCCCCCGGGCACTTTCGGGTTCGACAGGATCCATCCATGACCCGTACGCCGTCACGCCCTGTTGTGGCCATCGTCGGACGTCCCAATGTGGGCAAGTCGACGCTGTTCAACCGGCTGGTCGGCAAGCGCATCGCTATCGTGCACGACCGCCCTGGCGTCACCCGGGACCGGCGCGAGGCCGACGCAACCTTGCACGGCGTGCGCTTTCGCGCCGTCGATACGGCCGGGCTCGAGCAGGCCCAGGACGACAGTCTGGAGGGCCGTATGCGACAGCAGACGGCGCGGGCGCTTGATGGCGCTGCGGCGGTCCTGTTCGTGATCGACGGGCGCGATGGTCTGATCGCCGCGGATCGCGACTTCGCCGGCATGCTGCGGCGCACGGCCCTGCCTGTCATCGTTGTGGTCAACAAGTGCGAAGGCAGCGCCGGTGACGCCACAGTGCTCGACGCCTTCGGGCTGGGCTTCGGGCAGCCGATTTCGATCTCCGCCGAACACGGCCTCGGGATGGGCGACCTCAGCGATGCGCTGGCCCCACATCTTGCGGCACCCGGGCCCGAGGCGCACGCCGTGCCCTCCATGCAAGAGATCGATGATGAGGATGCGGACGGCCCTGGGCCGCTGCAACTCGCCATTGTCGGCCGCCCAAATGTCGGCAAGTCCACGCTCGCCAACCGCTTGCTTGGAGAGGAGCGCATGCTCACCGGGCCCGAGCCTGGCGTCACCCGCGACGCCATTCCCATCGATTGGGTTTGGAATGACCATGATATCCGCCTCGTCGATACCGCCGGCCTGCGCCGCAAGGCGCGGGTTAGCGAGAGCCTTGAGAAGCTCAGCGCTGCCGACACGCTGCGGGCGGTAAGGCTGGCGTCCGTCGTGGTGCTGGTAGTCGACGCGACCATGCCGCTAGAGCGCCAGGAACTAAATCTGGCGCGCCATGTGGTTGAGGAGGGGCGCGTCCTAGTCATCGCCCTTAACAAATGGGACGCGGTCAGGGACAAGAAAGCGACCCTTAAGAAGGTAGATGACAAGCTCACCGCGTCCCTGACTCAGGTTCGTGGGGTTCCGCTGGTTCGATTCTCGGCGCTCTCCGGTTCGGGGGTGCAGCGGCTGATGCCTGCAGTGCTCAAGGCATACGAGGTCTGGCAGACGCGGGTCTCGACGGCGCGGCTCAACCGCTGGCTGGAAAGCATGGTCGAGGCCCATCCGCCGCCTATCGTGCGCGGACGGCGGCTGCGGCTGCGTTACATGACGCAGATCAAGGGGCGGCCACCGACCTTCGTGCTCTTCGCAAGCCGGGCCGAGCAGCTGCCGGCGCATTATCGCCGTTACTTGGTCAACGGCCTGCGCGACACATTCGGCCTTGATGGGGTGCCGATCCGTCTGTCGGTACGCCGGGGCGACAACCCCTATGCCCCGCAGAAGGGCTAGAAGCGCACTGAGAAGGTCAAGGCGCCGAACAGGTCCGGATCGTCCTGGCCTTCGAATTCACGGGTTCGGAAGGTCTGGCTGAAACCGATTCGGACTCGGCCGGTATTGACCACGAAGCCAGCCTGGAAGTCGGCGACAAAGATCTCCCTGTCGACGCTGGGGCCGTCTGAGAAGCTGTTGCCATCAAGGAAAATGTTGCGTGCGATGGCCCTCGCTTCGCCGCCAAAGAAGACATACGCCCCGGTGCCGGTGGAGCCATCGAAGAAGTCGGACCCCGGCAGGCTGGGCCGGATGGCACGCGGTGGGCCGCTATCCATGGACAGGTTGCGCCCGATCCGAACAGTCGCGCCGGCGGCCGCATAGGTAAAGACATTGCCAACGTTGGCGCCGGCGTGGGGCGTGACGTCGCTTGCCCAGCCGAGCGCGGTCCCCGGCTTGAGGTCGCGCCAGCGCCGGGCGTAGGCCAGCACCAAACCGGGCTCGTTGTCGAGTTGGTGTTCCCATCCCATCGGCTGTTGCGCGCCGATCAGATCGTGCCAGTAGGTCTGGGTCTGGTCGGCCATCGAATCCGGGCCGACGATGCCGAGGTTTACTTCCAGTGTGTCGATGGTCGCCGCGCGGGCTGTCTCCACGGTGGCCGCACCATAAAGCCAGCCGGCGTAGGGTCTATCGTCAGGTTGCGGCGTGCCGATGGATATATCGGCCGGCGTGAACATGCTCTGCCCCAATGCGTAACTGACCCGCGACGCCTTGGTGATGGGAAACCAGGGAACGTGGGAGGCCAGCGCCAGCACCCTTGGTGTCACTGGGTCCTTCGACTCAGCTGGTGCCTGCGCACCGATGCGGGTGCCGTGGGTGTAGTGCTGATCGAGACCGCTGCCGAACAGGTCATTCTCGATCTGGACGCTCCAAACCCACCGGTCATCCGCGGCATTGGCCGGGGCAGCCGCCAGGATAAGTGCCGCGGCCAGGGCAACGATGTCAGAGCGGGCCGAGGGTCTCGCCATGGCGTTGGCAGTCTGCACTGGCCAGTTCGACGAACAGTGGACCCAGCGCTTCGGGAGCATTCAGAGTGTCAGGGTCCTCGCCCGGATAAGCCTGGGCGCGCAGCCGGGTTGCCACCGGGCCGGGGTCGAGCCGGTTGACCCGGATCGGTGTGTTCCGCAACTCTTCGGCCCAGACGCTGGCAAGCATGGAAAGGCCGGCTTTGGAGACCGCATAAGGGCCCCAGAACGGCTTGGCCTCTGCGGCCGCGGCACCGGTGACGAAGATCGCACGGCCCGCGTCGGAAACCCGCAGCAGCGGTTCAGTAACCCGAACCAGCCGCCAGTTGGCAGTCAGATTGGTGGCCAGTACTGAGTCCCAGTGCTTCGGTTCGAAATGGCCCATTGGGCGCAAGTCGCCCAAAATCCCGGCATTTAGCACCAGGATATCGAGCCTTCCGAAGCGCTCGAACAGGGCGGGGCCGAGTTGGTCGACTTTCTCACCGTCGCATAAATCCATCGGCACGAGGGTTGCCGGATCTGCGCCGGGCACAGCAGCCTGGATCGCATCGTCGGTGGCTTCCAGTCCCCCGGTGGTGCGGGCCACCAGCACCGGATGAGCACCTGCGGTGGCCAGCGCTACGGCCGCCGCAGCGCCGATGCCCCGGGACGCCCCGGTGATCAGCGCGACTCGCCCGTCCAGAGGACGCGCCGCCATCAGCTTTCCGACAACAGCGAGAGCTGCGGCGACGGCTCGCCGCCAGACCGGTCGGTCAGCGGGATCGGATAGTCGCCTGTGAAACAGGCGTCGCAGAACTGCGGCGTCTCACCATTGCGGTCCTGGCCGGCGACGGCCCGGTAGAGCCCGTTCATGGAAATGAAGGCTAGGCTGTCGACACCGATGATATCGGCCATCGCCGGCACATCGTTGCGCGCGGCCATCAGGTCGTCGCGTTCCGGCGTATCGATACCGTAAAAACAGGAGTTGGTGGTCGGTGGACTAGAGATGCGCATATGCACCTCGCGTGCGCCCGCAGCGCGCATCATCTCGACGATTTTCAGCGAGGTAGTACCGCGGACGATGGAATCATCGACCAGCACGACCCGTTTGCCCTCAATCAAATTGCGGTTGGCGTTGTGCTTCAGCTTCACCCCAAGATGGCGAATCTTGTCCGTTGGCTCGATGAAGGTGCGCCCGACATAGTGATTGCGGATGATGCCCAGCTCATAGGGAATACCCGCTTCCGCCGCGAAGCCCATAGCGGCTGGAACGCCTGAATCAGGCACCGGCACGATGACATCGGCAGCAACATGGCTTTCACGGGCCAGTTCAGCGCCGATCCGCTTGCGCACTTCATAGACGTTGCGGCCTTCGACCTGACTGTCCGGCCGGGCGAAATAGATGAACTCGAAAATGCAGAACCGCGACTTCGCCGGCGGAAAGGGCTTGAAGCTCTCGACCCCGCCGTTTGTGATCACCACCACCTCTCCGGGCTCGATATCGCGCACGGCGTTGGCGCCAATGATGTCGAGGGCGCAGGTTTCAGAGGTAACGATATAGTTTCCATCTACCTGCCCCAGGACCAGCGGCCGCACGCCCAGCGGGTCGCGCATCGCGATCAGGCTGTCCTCGGTCAGGGCGACCACGGAATAGGCGCCCTCCACCTGACGCATGGCATCGACGATTCGGTCGGTGACGTGGCTATAGGGACTGGTGGCAATCAGATGGATCAGCACCTCGGTATCGGTGGTCGACTGAAAGATGCAGCCTCGGCCGACGAGTTGCTGGCGAATAGTCAGGGCATTGGTGAGGTTGCCGTTGTGGGCGATGGCCAGGCCGCCGAAGTCAAAGTCCGCGAACAGGGGCTGTACATTGCGCAGGAGCGGCGCGCCGGTTGTTGAATAGCGGTTATGGCCGATAGCCGATCCGCCGGGCAGCGCCGCCATCACCGATTCGGAACTGAAATTGTCGGCAACGTGGCCGATCCCACGATGGCTATGGAACTGGCGGCCGTCGCAGGTAACGATACCTGCGGCCTCCTGACCGCGATGCTGCAGGGCGTGTAGGCCAAGGGCGGTGCGCGCCGCCGCATCCTCAGCACCAAAGATGCCAAACACGCCGCACTCTTCGTGGAACCGGTCGTCGTCACGCTCGCGCTTTGTCATGTCGTGTCCTGTTCCCCTTGTCCCCATCGATCCGGCTACTGATTCCCCTGGATCAGCCGGTCCATTTCTCTTCGCTCACCGCGCTGGTAGCCGTCCCGTTCAGGCTGCGCCGGGGCCTGGGCGGGCGGATTGTTGAGCCGCTCAAAGGTCTCCTGGTTGCTTGGCGGCGCCTGTGTCGGCGCGGGTGCTGGGTCCGAGCGCCGCACAACCAGTTGTTCCGGCATGACGTCTTCAATCTGCACCGCTGCCCGCTGCACCAGAGGTAGCGTCTTTGCGGCAAGAATCCAGTCCGGATACCGGCTGGTATCCGGGATGATCCAAGTTGCCGCCATCCAACCCAGCACCACAAGCAGTGCGCCGCGCGCCAAGCCGAAGGCAAAGCCGAGCGACCGGTCCACTGCGTTCAGTGCACTTCCCTTCACCAGCTTCGCCAGGGTGCGGGTGATAGCCGTCAGCACCAGCAGGTTGATGACAAACAATGCCGCGCCGGTGGCTAGGTCCGCGACCAGCTTCATCTCGATCAGTTCGCGCAGATAGGGCCGCGCCAGCGGAAATCCGTAGATCGCGATCAAGACCGCGCCGACCCAGGCGCCGATGGCCAGCACCTCGTGCACCAGGCCGCGGAAAAAGGCCATGATCCCGGAGATGACGATCACCGCGATCACTGCCAGGTCGAACAGGTTGATTGGCAGGCTATCCACGGGACGCCGCCATCGGCTGCACCGAGCCGTCTAGTTCTAGGATGCCCGGCAGATCGTTGAGATGGCCGGTCTCGGTCAGCGAGATGCCTGCAGGCGCGTCGCCACGCTTGCCCTTGCGGTGTCCGGGCAAAATCGCGCGGGTGAAGCCCAGCTTCGCCGCTTCCTTGAGCCGCAAGTCGGCTCGGCCGACCGGGCGGACTTCGCCGCTCAGGCCCACCTCGCCAAAAAACACCGCATCAGGCGGGGTCGGCACATTGTGCAGGGACGATAGGACGGCCGCCGCTACGGCGAGGTCGGCGGCGGGTTCTGCAATGCGTAACCCGCCTGCGACGTTGAGATAAACATCATTGCCGGCCAGTGAAAATCCGCAGCGCGCTTCCAGGACCGCCAGCACCATCGCCAGGCGCTGGCTGTCCCAGCCGACCACCGCGCGGCGCGGACTACCGCCCATTGAGGGGGAGAGCAGGCACTGGATCTCCATCAGCACCGGGCGCGACCCCTCGATGCCCGCGAAGACCGCGGCCCCTGCAACATTGCCGCGACGTTCGGCGAGGAAAAGGGCCGACGGATTCGGGACCTCGACCAACCCTGCGTCGGTCATTTCGAACACGCCAATCTCGTCGGTTGCGCCGAAGCGGTTCTTGGTCGCTCGCATCACCCGGAACTGGTGGCTGCGGTCGCCTTCAAAATACAGCACCGTGTCGACCATGTGCTCCAGAACCCGAGGGCCGGCAATCGCCCCTTCCTTGGTGACATGGCCGACGATCAGCAGGGCGAAGCCACGCTGTTTGGCAGCGCCGATCAGCGCCTGGGCCGATGCCCGCACCTGACCGACTGTGCCGGGCGCGGAGTCCAGCGTGCCAACGAACATGGTTTGGATTGAATCGATCACGACCGCATCCGGCGGGTCGCCGCCCTCAAGGGTGGCCAACATGTCGGCGACGTCGGTCGCCGCGGCCAAGCCCACTGGTGCGTCGGCGACACCCAGCCGTGAGGCCCGCAAGCGGATTTGGTCGACCGCCTCCTCACCGGAGAAGTAGGAAACCCGATGGCTGCGCGACAGGGCGGCAACCGCCTGAAGCAGCAGGGTCGACTTGCCGATCCCCGGGTCGCCGCCAACGAGGACCGCTGAGCCCGGCACCAGGCCGCCGCCCAGCACCCGGTCGAACTCGCTGATGCCGGTGGTCCGGCGCGGGGTCGCGTCAGCCTTGCCCTTGAGGCCAACCATCTCGATCTTGCGGCCGGCCTTGCGCGGCGCCCGGCCGGGCCCCGGCGGGGCGGCGGCTTCCTCGGTGATCGAATTCCAGGCGCCACAGCTATCGCAGCGGCCGGTCCATTTGGCGTGCACCGCCCCGCATTCCTGGCAGACGAAGCGGGTCGAGGACCGGGCCATCTCAGCGACGGACCTGCATCTTGATCGGACCCTCGGCGCGCCCGTGGACGAATTGGTCCACATAGGGGTCGTCGCAGGCATCAATCGATGTCGCCGGGCCCGACCAGATGATCCGCCCCTGATAGATCATGGCGATCCGGTCTGCGATTTTCCGCGCACTGGCCATGTCATGGGTGATCGACAGGGCAGTGGCGCCCAAGGTGCTGACACTATCGCGGATCAGCTCGTTGATGACGTCGGCCATGATCGGGTCGAGACCGGTGGTCGGTTCATCGAAGAAGATAATGTCCGGGTCCGTGGCGACGGCACGGGCGAGTGCGACGCGCTTCTGCATGCCGCCCGACAATTCTGACGGCCACAGGTCGGCGACATCGGCGCCAAGGCCGACACTGGCTAGCTTGGCCACAGCCCGGTCGCGTGCCTCGGCGCGGCGCATGCCGTCCTGCTGCATCAGCGCGAAGGCGACGTTCTGCCACACCCGCAGACTATCGAACAGCGCGGCACCCTGGAACAGCATGCCGATGCGCCGGTTGACCGCCTCGCGGGCGTGGGTGGACATGCCCAACACCTCATCGCCGTCAATGGCGATGCTGCCGGCCTCCGGTGTCAGCAGGCCGAGAATGCACTTCAAGCAGACAGATTTGCCGGTCCCCGACCCGCCAATGACAACCAGGGATTCGCCACGGCCGACCTCAAGGTCGATCCCGTCGAGCACCACCTTCTCGCCAAATCGCTTCTCGACCCCGCGCATGCGGATCATGGGTGTTTCGCCGGTCATAGGCCGAAGAACAGCTCGGTGATGACGTAGTTGAAGCAGAGGATCAGGATCGAGGCGGAGACCACCGCATTGGTGGTAGCCGCGCCCACGCCCTGAGCCCCGCCGCGCGAGTAGTAGCCGTGGTAACAGCCCATCAGAGCAATCAGGAAGCCAAAGGCCGCAGCCTTGGTCAGACCAGAGATGACGTCGATCGGCTCCAAGACTTCCATGGTCTGGTTGAGGTAGACCGCAGCGTTGAAATCCAGCTTGTAGACCGCGACCACATAGCCGCCAAAGATGCCGATGATGTCTGCAACCGCCACGAGGCAGGGCAGCATCAGGGTGCCGGCGATCAACCGCGGCGCCACCAGGTATTTGAACGGGTTCGTCGACAGAGTGGTCAGCGCGTCGATCTGCTCCGTCACCCGCATGGTGCCGATCTCCGCCGCCATTGAGGCGCCGACCCGGCCTGCCACCATCAGGCCTGCCAGTACGGGGCCCAGTTCACGCGTGACGGACAGGGCGACCACCATGGCGACCGCGCTTTCTGCGTTGAAGCGCTCGAAACCGGATGAGGTCTGCAGCGCCAGCACCATCCCCGCAAACAGCCCGGTCAGCCCTACGACGGGCAGCGAGTAGTACCCGATGTCCAGGAACTGGCGCAGAATCTGCGCGGTATAAAAGGGCGGCCGGAGGCAGTGCGACACGCCTTGCAGCATGAACAGAAGGATTCGCCCTGCGTTGGCGAGGAAGCTCAGGAACAGTCGCCCGATGGGCTGGAGCACCGGCGCCATGGTCAGCGGTAGACGCGGCGATAACGCCGCCCGAGGCTGGTGAGGATTTCGTAGCCGATGGTGCCCGCGGCGTCGGCGACATCATCCGGCGTGTTGTGCGGGCCGATGAGGTCGACCAGTGCGCCGGGCACGGCTGAGTCCTCGGGGACGCCGCTCACGTCCAGCGTGATCAGGTCCATCGATACCCGGCCGACAAGTGGAATCGGCTTGTCTCCAAGATAAGCAGAGGCCCGGTTGCTCAATTGGCGTAGAAACCCATCCGCGTAGCCCACTCCGACAGTCGCAATCCGGGAGGGCCCTGAGGCACGCCACGCGGCACCATAGCCAACGGTCCGGGGGGTGTCAATTTGCCGAACCTGGATGATTTTTCCTTTTAATTTAACCACTTGGCGCATGGGGTTGGGCAAGTGTGGGGTCGGGTTCAGGCCATACAGTGCCATCCCCGGACGGGCAAGGTCGGCGTGGTAATCGGGCCCGAGGAAGATGCCCGGCGAATTGGCGAACGAGCCTTTGGCCGCCGGCAGCCGCGTCCGCGCGGCGGCGAATTCGTCGCGCTGCGCGGCGTTCAGCGGGTGGTCCGGCTCATCGCCGCAGGCCAAGTGGGTCATCACGTAGGTGAGCGTGATCCCAGATAGCCGGCTGTGATCGTCCGCCAACACGTTCAACTCTTGCTGGTCGAGGCCGAGCCGCGACATCCCTGTGTCCACATGGACGATCGCATCCAATGCCGCGCCGCGATTGCCAGCCAGGACAGACCAGGCCTCGATCTGGGCGAGGGAGTTGAGGACGGGTGTCAGCCGGTGCGCCGCCATGTCCGCCTCGCCCCCCGGGAGTGGCCCATTCAGCACGGCAATCCTCGCGTCATCCGGCAGCAGGCTGCGCAGCCGCGCGCCTTCTTCGGCCTGGGCCACGAAGAAATAGCGGCAGCCAGCGTCCCACAGCGCCGGGGCAACGCGGTCGATGCCGAGGCCATAGGCGTCAGCCTTGACCACGCCGGCACAGATTGCCCCCTCGGTGAGCCGGCCACTCAGGAGGCGGTAGTTGTCCACTACCGCGCCCAGATCAATGTCGAGGACCGCGGCGGCGCTAGTGTCGGGAAGGAGACGGTCGGAATTGCTCATCGCGGCGCGAGCTTACCACAGCGCAGTGTCCGCAGCGGCGCTCAGAGCGGGATATCACTGTGGATTTTGTCTAGATCGCCAAAGCGGGTGTACTGACCTTCGAAGAACAGTTCGACGATGCCGGTTGGGCCATGGCGCTGCTTGGCGATATGGACCTCGGCTTCGTTTTGGACGGACTGCATCTGCTCTTTGTGTTGCTGGATGCGCTCCATGAACTTCTCATCGGCCTCGCCTTCGCGGCGCTTCGGCTCGCCGCGCGCGAGATAGTACTCCTCGCGATAGATGAACATCACCACATCCGCATCCTGCTCGATCGTGCCCGATTCGCGTAGGTCTGCAAGTTGGGGAATCTTCGGGTCGCGCTGCTCGACCGCGCGGGAGAGCTGCGACAGGGCCAGCACCGGGACATTCAGCTCCTTGGCGATACTCTTCAGGCCGCGGGTGATTTCCGAGATTTCCTGTACCCGGTTGTCCGAGCGGCTGCTGCCCTGCATCAGCTGCAGATAATCGACCACAATCAGCCCGAGGCCTTTTTGACGTTTCATGCGCCGAGCGCGCGACCGCAAGGCAGCGACGCTTAGTGCAGGGGTCTCGTCGATAAAGAGCGGAATGGCACTGAGGTCCCGGGTCACCTCAACGAAACGGTTGAACTCATCCATGGAGATCTCACCGCGGCGGATCTTGTCCGAACGAACCTTCGATTGCTCCGCCAGCAGCCGATTGGCCAGCTGTTCGGCCGACATCTCCAGCGAGAAGAAGGCGACTTGCGCCCCTTCGTTGCCGGCACTGTCATGGAAAGCCTTGGCCGCGCTGAAGGCGATCTTGGTGCCCAGTGCGGTCTTGCCCATCGAAGGGCGTGCCGCCAGCACTACCATGTCGGAGTTGTGCAGCCCGCCCAGCATGGCATCCAGGTCGCGCAGCCCGGTGGTGACGCCGGTGATGTGCGAGTCGCGCTTCATCGCCGCGTCGGCCGTATCGACGGCCTGGCGCAGCGCGGTGTTGAAGTCGAGGAAGCCGCTTTCCGGACGGCCGCTGTCTGCAAGGCCGAACAGCCGCTGCTCGGCCTCTTCGATCTGGTCGCCGCCTGTCGACTCGATCTCCGGGTCGAAGGCGCGACCGACGATCTCCTTGCCGATAGCGATCAGCTCGCGGCGCAGCGCTAGGTCGCGAATGATGCGGGCGTATTCCGCAGCATTATAACGCCCGACCATGGAGCCCAGCAGGCGCGCGAGGTAGCGGGTACCGCCCACGTCCTCCAGTGCGCCATCGTTTTCCAGGTGGGTCTTGAGGGTCACCGCATCGGCGACCTGGCCCCGTTCTATCAGGGTGCCGGCGGCGGCGAAGATGTGGGCGTTGACGGGATCGAAGAAATGCTCCGCCAGCAGGGATTCGCAGGCGTACTCAAAAATCTGGTTATCGTCGAGGATCGCCCCGAGCAGCGCTTGTTCCGCCTCCAAATTATGAGGCGGAGTGCGCAGGCCGGCATCGTCGCGGTGGTTGTCGTCAGCGAGCGGCGGGGCGTCGGCGAGGTCCATATCGGTCATCGCCGCAGCATAGGAGAGGGCGCCGGAAGCTCAGAGACAAATCACCTTGTGAGTTTGTTGAAACATGGGGATCGTTGGACCCCACCGCCAAAAAAATAGGCCAGCAGTCCGATTCGCGAACTGCTGGCCTAATTCTCTAACGCGTAGCGCTGACCCGGAGGTTACGCTTCTGGCTTTGACTCTTCTGCAGCGGCCTCTTCCACCGCCTCGGCGGGCGCTTCGTCCACCGCCCCCTCTGCGGTTTCCACCGACTCCTCGGCAGCCTCAGCGACCGGGGCAGCGCCCTCCTCGAACATCTCCTCGGCGGCCTCAGGCAGGGCATCCTCGTCGGCGGCCTGACGATCAGCCTCCTCGGTGGAACGTGCCACATTGACGTCGAGCGCCACAGTCACCTCAGGATGCAGCGAGACCCGGACCTGGTGGATGCCGAGGGTCTTGATCGGGCGCTCCAGCAGCACCTGGCGGCCATCAATGGAGATGCCGTCCTCGTTCAGCTGGCCAGCGATATCGCGCGGCGAGACCGACCCGTACAGCTGTCCGCTGTCGCCCGCCTGCCGGACCATGATAATGCGCAGGCCCTCCATGCGGGATGCGACGCCCTCTGCCTCGCTCTTCCGCTCCAGATTGCGGGCCTCTAGGTCGGCACGCTGCTGCTCGAACACCTTGAGGTTCTCGTCGGTGGCGCGCAGCGCCTTCTTCTGGGGAAGCAGAAAGTTGCGCGCAAAGCCGGGCTTCACGTCAACCACGTCGCCCATCTGGCCCAGGCTCGCGATTCGTTCCAGCAGGATTACCTGCATTTACTCGTCCTCCGGTTGTCTGGACGGCAGCCCGCGCCGGCCGCGCAGGTCCGCCCATTGGTCTATCAGGCCCAGCAGCGCCACCAGGAACAGGGCGTGCCAGAAGAACATCAATAAGAAGAAGTAGAACAGGACCAGCAGGAAGGTCTTCTGACCCGACTGCGCGGTCAGCACATGCACCGCCGCCAGACCCTGGAAGAAGAAGGGCAGGGCACACAGGGCAAACAGGTTGCGCCCGTGGAATCCCAGGGCACCGTCGCCACCCAGGACCATCACCAGACCGCTGATCCCGAATGGGATCCACAGCCACTCTGGTACGGACAGGGCGCGGTAGTTCGGGGTCGGCAACCGTGCAATGCCCAGCCGCGTCGCGGCGAGCTGTGCGAGAACGATATTCACACCCAGCATCAGCATCCACGACGCCCCGACGAAGCCCGGGAAGTCCTGCGCCCGGGCATCCAGCGCCGCAATAATCTGCGGGTTGCCTTCCGCACCCATAATGGCACCGAACTGTTGGAGCGTCTCACGCACCGCGCCTTGCAGCCCGTCTGCCGTGCCCGCAAAGGCCAGCACCGCAAGGACGTACACCGCACAGGCGAGGCCCGTCGCGGCCACGGCCATTGCCGCGAGATCCAAATGTGCTTTGCCGGTCTGCCGTATCCGCCTTTCGGCGGCGCGCAGCAAGATCGTCACTGGCAGCGCGTTGCCCGCACCGAATACCAGGGCCCCCTCTATCCCGGCGACTAGGCCGATCCCAACCATGCCAGCGAGCGCCGCCATGGCAGTCGCCTGGAGGCCGAACGCGAAGCCCACCGCAAACAGCGGCAGCTGGGAGAAGTAGGCAAGCACCACCGCCCCCATCGCCCCTTGGGCGATAAGCAGATAGGGCAGGGCACTGAGCGCCCCGCCGGCAGCTGCGGCGACGGCGGCGTTCGGCATGGGACCTGCGCGAAGCGCCCTAACGGATGACGTAGGGCAGCAGGCCGAGGAAGCGGGCGCGCTTAATGGCAGTAGCCAGTTCACGCTGCTTCTTCGCCGACACCGCGGTGATGCGGCTGGGCACGATGCGGCCGCGCTCCGAGACGAAACGCTGCAGCAGGCGGATATCCTTGTAGTCGATCTTTGGCGCGTTCTTGCCCGAGAAGGGGCAGCTCTTACGGCGCCGGAAGAAGGGGCGTCGGGGCGATCTCATAGCGGTCCTCACTCGGCTTCGGTGCTGCGCGGCGCGTCATCGCGCGGCGGACGGCTGTCACGCGGACGGTCGCGGTCACGGTCACGGCCACCGCGGCCACCGCGATCGTCGCGGCCGCCACGGCTCTGGAGCAGGGCGGCCTGCTCGTCGTCGAGTTCCTCGACCCGGACCGTCAGCTGCCGGATGATGTCCTCGTTAAGCCGCATCTGCCGCTCCATCGCCTGCACCGCCTCGGCGGGCGCGTCGATGTTGAGCCGGACGTAGTGGCCCTTGCGGTTCTTTTTGATCCGGAAGGCGAGGTTGCGCAGGCCCCAATGTTCCTGCTTTTCGACCTTGCCGCCGTTCTCAGTGATCACGGCGGAGAATTGCTCTGCCAGGGCCTCGGCCTGCTGGGCCGAGATATCCTGACGCGCAATGAAGACACTCTCGTAGAAAGGCACGGTTCTGTTGCCTCCTCTCGGCTTTTCTCTTCCCGGCGCTCTGGTGGGCGCGATCGGGCATAGCCGGCACCATGCCGGCAAGGAGTGCGAAGCGGCGGAATATACACGCTGGCAGCAGCAGTGCAAGGGTTTGCGCCGGTATCCGGGCGTCGGCTTGACAGGCGCGCGCCGACACGACACTTAATGCCGCGCGCCGCACTGACGGCGCCTATCTCACCACAATGGTCGAAGAGGGGGCGGCCCACGTGGCACGCGGCTTTACCTTTCCGGGGCAGGGCAGTCAGCATGTCGGTATGGGCGTTGCCCTGGCCGATGCGTTTCCCGCCGCTCGCGAAGTTCTTCAAGAGGTCGACGACGCGCTGGAGACGCATCTCTCCAAGCTGATGGCCGAGGGGCCCGACGACGATCTGCGCCTGACCGAGAATGCCCAGCCCGCGCTGATGGCGGCGAGCCTCGCCGTGGTGCGCGTGCTGGAGGCAGAGGGCGGCGCGCCGCTCTCCCGCCTCGCTGCTTTCGTCGCCGGGCATTCGCTTGGCGAGTATTCGGCGTTAGCTGCGGCCGGTGCGTTCGAACTTGCCGACACTGCCCGGCTGCTGCGGCTGCGTGGCTCGGCGATGCAGGCTGCAGTCCCAGTGGGCAAGGGCGCCATGGCAGCCCTGCTTGGCGCCGATATCGAGACCGCCAAGGCGGTTGCGGCCGAAGCTGCCGGCAGCGATGTATGCGAGGTCGCGAACGATAACGCCACAGGCCAGGTGGTGATCAGCGGCCATACAGGTGCCGTCGAACGGGCAATCGATCTGGCCAAGGAGAAGGGCGTGCGGCGCGCGATGATGCTGCCCGTCAGTGCGCCTTTTCATTGCAGCTTGCTTGCCCCGGCAGCCGACGCCATGGCGGAGGCGCTCGCCGCCGTGGACATCCGCCCGCCGCAGGTTCCCCTGGTGGCCAATTTCACGGCGCAGAAGGTCACCTCGCCTGACGAGATTCGCACCCTGCTCGTGCGTCAGGTGACGGGCCGGGTGCGCTGGCGTGAGAGTGTTCTCTACATGAAGAATTGCGGCGTCGAACAACTGGTCGAAGCCGGGGCTGGCAAGGTGCTGACTGGCATGGTGCGACGGATCGACGGGGATTTGAGCGCCGTTTCCATTGAGGGGCCCGAGGATATCGAGGCTTTCCTCAAGACCGTCTAGGCCGGTGCTGCCGGCCGGGGAGGAATAATGTTTCGTCTCGACGATAAGACCGCACTCGTCACTGGCGCCACCGGAGGGATCGGCGGCGATATCGCCAGGGCGCTTCACGCTCAGGGTGCCAAGGTTGCCTTGTCCGGTACCCGCGAAGAAGCACTGACTGCGCTTGCCGGCGAATTGGGTGAGGGGGCGCTCGCCTGCCCGGCAAACCTGTCCGGCCCCGACGGCCCAGCGGTCCTTGCCGCTGCGGCGGAAGACGCGCTTGGCCACGTCGATATCCTGGTCAACAACGCTGGCTTTGCCCGTGACGGTCTCGCCATGCGGATGAAGGATGAGGACTGGCGCAGCGTCATTGAAGTCAACCTGACCGCTGCCTTCCGTCTCAGTCAGGCATTGATGCGCGGCATGATGAAACGGCGGTACGGCCGGATCGTTTCTATCGCCTCGGTGGTCGGGGTTACGGGAAATCCGGGCCAGGCGAATTACGTCGCATCCAAGGCGGGACTGATCGGTATGAGCAAGTCGCTGGCCGCCGAGCTCGCCGGGCGCGGTATCACGGTCAATTGCGTGGCGCCCGGCGCCATCGAAACCGACATGATTGCCGCGTTGAACGACGACCAGCGGGCCGGTTTCATCGAGCGCATTCCCTGTGGCCGCATTGGCACCGGTATGGAGGTCGCGGGCGCGGTGGTGTACCTCGCGAGTGATGAAGCAGCCTATGTCACCGGGCAGACGTTGCATGTGAACGGCGGCATGGCCATGATCTGAGCGGCACTGGGGAGTGAGCCGTCTGGCATGGTTTTGAAAATTGTGTTACGACCCGCGCTTCGTAGGGGGGCGTACCGGACATCCGCCGATTTTGGCGGTTTCGGCCTCCGTCATTCCGGCGGCGCGTTGCCCATCTACCAGCGAAACAATTTCGAATAGTCGAACCTATCTCCGAGGAATTGCAGCATGAGTGACACCGCCGAGCGGGTGAAGAAGATCGTCGTCGAGCATCTGGGCGTCGATGACGCCAAGGTCGTCGAGAATGCCAGCTTTATTGATGACCTGGGCGCCGACAGCCTCGATACCGTCGAACTGGTCATGGCGTTCGAGGAGGAGTTCGGCTGCGAAATTCCGGACGATGCCGCTGAGAAGATCATGACCGTCAAGGACGCGATCGACTACATCGACGCGAACAAGAGCTGACGCGAGGCGCGCCGGCGGCCCGGCCGGCGCCCGACAGCTTTTTAGAATGAGAAGGATAGCGATTACCGGATTGGGTCTCGCCACACCGCTTGGGTGCGGTGTCGAACCCGTTTGGCGCCGGTTGATCGCAGGAGAGTCGGGTATCGGCAAGCTCGATGGCGCGGGCTATGCCCGGCTGCCCTCGCGCATCGCCGGTGAACTTCCCGCTGGCCCTTACGCTGAGGGTAAGTTCGACATCGACGAATGGGTGTCGACGAAAGACCAGCGCAAGATGGATCCGTTCATCGCCTATGGGATGGCGGCGGCGACCCAGGCGGTCGAGCATTCCGGCTGGATGCCTGAGGACCCCCAGGCACAGGAACGCACCGGGGTGATGATCGGCTCCGGCATCGGCGGCCTGCGAACGATCTATGAGGGATCTGTGCGGGTTGCAGCGGAGCAGCGGCTGACCCCCTTCTTTATCCCCTCGGCGCTGATCAACCTGGCCTCTGGCCACGTTTCCATCAAATACGGTTTTCGTGGACCAAACCACGCCCCTGTGACCGCCTGTTCGACTGGCGCCCACGCCATTGGCGATGCCGCCCGTTTCATTCAGTTGGGTGATGCAGATGTGATGGTTGCAGGCGGCGCGGAGGCGGCGGTTTGCGAACTGGGTATTGCTGGTTTTTGCGCCGCGCGTGCCCTGTCGACCGGCTTCAACGACGATCCTCAGCGCGCATCCCGGCCCTGGGATCAGGACCGGGATGGCTTCGTCATGGGCGAAGGTGCCGGTGTCGTGGTGCTTGAGGAAATGGAGCACGCCAAGGCACGGGGTGCGACGATCCATGCCGAGGTTGTCGGCTACGGTCTGTCTGGGGACGCCTACCACATCACCGCGCCGTCATCGGATGGTGACGGCGCCTTCCGGGCCATGACCAACGCCCTGCGCAATGCAGGACTGAACCCGGAGGACATCGACTATATCAACGCCCATGGCACTTCGACGCCGGTCGGAGACGAGATCGAGTTCGGTGCGGTGAAGCGCCTGTTCGGTGCGGCCGAAAGCTTGTCCATGTCTTCCACCAAATCGGCGATCGGTCATCTCCTCGGCGCCGCGGGCAGCGTCGAGGCCATCTTCTCTGTACTTGCCATGCGCGACGGAGTGATGCCGCCGACGCTCAATCTCGACAATCCCTCCGAGGGATGCGACGGGATCGACCTGGTGCCGCACACCGCACGCGAGAAGAAGATCAAGGCGGTGTTGTCGAACTCTTTCGGGTTCGGTGGCACCAACGCCTCCCTCGTATTTGCTGCCGCGCCGTAGCCGCAGCCGGAGCGCCGCCCCATGGGCCGCCTCGCCGCCCGCATTTTTTACCTGGTCTTGGTTTGCGCGGTGGTTGCCGTCGCGGCCGGGGCGTGGGCTTACGCCGAATTCACCCGACCAGGTCCGCTGATCCAAGAGCGCGCGGTCGTCATCGCGAAGGGGTCGGGCCCGGCGGCCATCGGGCAGACCCTCGCGAATGCCGGCGTGATCGGCAATCCGGACTTTTTCGCTCTGGTGGTGCGGCTGCTGGGTGACGACCGGGCCCTGCGCGCCGGGGAATACCGCTTCGCCGCACGCAGCAGCATGCGTGACGCCGTCGATATGCTCAAATTCGGTCGCCCGGTTCAGCGCCGCCTGACCATCGCCGAAGGCCTAACAACGGCAGAGGCGCTGCGCGTGCTGGAAGCAGCTGATGGTTTGTCTGGTGCCATCGAAACGCCGCCGGGCGAGGGCGTGCTCCTGCCCGAAACCTACTACTACTCCTTCGGCGACGGCCGCGCGGAACTGGTGGCGCGCATGCAGGAGAGCATGGCAGAAACCCTCGCCATTGCCTGGGCTGAACGCGCGGAGGGTCTGCCGCTCAAGAACCCGCGGGAAGCCTTGATCCTCGCGTCCATCGTTGAGAAGGAGACCGGCCTTGCCGAGGAGCGCGGCCTTGTTGCCGGTGTCTTCATTAATCGGCTACGGCGCGGCATGCGCCTGCAATCCGACCCAACCGTCGTCTATGCAGTGACTGGCGGGCAGGGCGCGCTTGGCCGTCGCATCACCAGATCCGACCTGGAGACGGACTCCCCGTACAACACATATAGGGTCGGCGGGCTGCCACCGGGGCCCATCGCCAACCCGGGCGTGGAGTCGATCCGCGCGGTGCTCAACCCGGAGCAGACCGACGCACTCTATTTTGTTGCCGATGGCACTGGCGGGCACGCCTTTGCCCGGACTCTTTCGGAGCATATCCGGAATGTGCGGCGCTGGCGGCGTATCCGTGATCAAGGGACACCCGGCGGCCGCTGAGCCGGCGCCGCTTGTCCGCGCCGATGCGGCAAGGCTATCTTGCCGGGCCTCATATGCACGGCAGGAAGCATCCAGGTGTCAGCACTCCAAAGCATGACCGGGTTCGCCCGAAGCGAGGGCCATGACGACGCCATCTCATGGGTCTGGGAGGTGAAGAGCGTCAACAATCGTGGCCTCGATATTCGCTGCCGTATGCCGACCGGGTTCGAGGCGCTCGACACTCCGGTGCGTGAGGCCGTGGCGGCCCGTTTCAAACGCGGCTCGGTCTCGGTGAACCTGGCGGTGCAGCGGGGCGAGACCGCCCCGCGCCTGCGGCTTAACGAGGACCTGCTTGCGCAAATGCCCGAGTTGCTGGAGACCCTTCGCGAGCGGGTCGGCGGCGAGCCTCCGCGTCTGGACGGCCTGCTTGCCATGCGCGGCCTGCTCGAGCCCGAGGAAGACGCTCCCGACGATGCGGTGATCGAAGCCCGCCACCGAACCATGAAGGCAGACTTCGAGACCGCGCTTAAGGCGCTGGCTGACTCACGGGCGGCAGAGGGTGCTCGGCTCGCCGATGCGCTGAACGACCGATTGTCCGCTATCGCTGAGCTAGCGGATCAAGCTGCCGGCCTGGCCGCGGCCCAGCCCGACGCCTTGCGGGCGCGCATTAAGGAGCAAGTCGCGCTGCTGATTGATGCGTCGCCGGCCCTCGACCCCGGGCGGCTTGCTCAGGAAGCGGCCCTGCTCGCCGGCAAGGCCGATGTGCGCGAGGAGATCGACCGGCTGCGAGCGCATCTCGAACAGGCCGCCGACCTGATGCGCGAGGCCCACGCGGTTGGCCGCAGGCTGGATTTCCTCTGTCAGGAATTCAACAGGGAGGCCAACACCCTGTGTTCGAAATCCACCGATATCGCGCTCACCCGTGTCGGGCTCGCCCTGAAGGCGGCGGTCGAACAGTTCCGTGAACAGGTTCAGAATATCGAATGACTGGAAACAGCCTTGGCCGCCGCGGCCTGATGCTGGTGCTGTCGTCGCCGTCCGGCGCCGGCAAGACATCGATATCGCGGCGTATCCTCGAAGCGGATCCCGGCATCCGGATGTCGGTGTCGGTGACCACCCGGCCCAAGCGCCCGGCGGAAGAAGAGGGGCGCGACTACTACTTCATCGACCAGACGGCCTTTGCCCGAATGGTCGAGCAGGACGAGCTGCTTGAGCATGCGACAGTGTTCGATAACAGCTACGGCACACCTCGGGGTCCGGTTGAAGCGGAACTGACCGCAGGCCGTGACGTGCTGTTTGATATCGATTGGCAGGGCACCCAGCAATTGGCGGAGAAGGCACGTGAAGACCTTGTCAGCGTCTTCATCCTGCCGCCATCGCGCGCGGAGCTTGAGGCTCGGCTCCTGAAGCGGGCCCAGGACAGCGCCGAGGTTGTAGCCGGGCGCATGGCAAAGGCAGCCAACGAAATGAGTCATTGGCCCGAATACGACTACATCATCGTCAATGATGATTTGGACCAATCGGTGGCGCAGGCACAGGCAATCCTCGCCGCTGAGCGCCGCCGGCGGCGGCGTCTGGTGGGGCTGGGCGACTTCGTCACGTCGATGCGCTAGGCGCACGCCGCAAACGCGGTAGCCAGTGCCTCGAAACCGGCGACATCCACGGCTTCGGCCCGCATATCCGGTTCGATGCCCGCGCGCTCCAGCAACGGTAGCGGATCCCCGCCAAGTGCGCGCAAGGCGCTCCTCAGCATCTTGCGCCGCTGACCGAACGCGGCGGCGGTGACTCGTTCCATGGCGACGAAATCGGGTGCGTCCTGCCCCAGCCTTCGTGGGGTCAAACGCACCACTCGGGATGTCACTTTCGGCGGTGGCGTGAAGGCGCGGGCATCGACGTTGAACAGAGCCTCTACCACACACAGCCACTGGGCCATGACACTGAGCCGACCATAGGTCCGCGATCCGGGGGCAGCGGCAATCCGGTCGGCCACCTCCTTCTGGAACATCAGCACCAGCAGATCCAGGGCATCCGGGTCCTGGCGGAGCAGCTTGAGCCAGCCGAGCAGCAGTGGCGTCGCGATGTTGTAGGGCAGGTTGGCAACAATCCGACGCGGCGCCGTCGTGGCTGCTGCAACGTCGTGCTCCAGCGCGTCTGCAGCCACCACCCGTAGCCGCCTCGGATAGGCTGCGGCCACATCCTCCAGCGCCGCGAGGCAGCGCTCATCGCGCTCCACTGCGAAGACCGAGTGTGCGCCTTCGGCGAGCAGGGCGCGGGTCAGGCCGCCGGGGCCAGGGCCGATCTCGATCACGGTGCCCTGGTCCAGGGGCGCGGCGGCCCGGGCGATCCGGGACGTCAGGTTGAGATCGAGCAGGAAGTTCTGGCCGAGCTGACGGCGCGCGCGCAGGCCGTGCCGGGCGATGACCTCCCTAAGCGGCGGCAGCCCGTCACCATCGCTAGCTGGCATGGGCGAGTGCGCGTCGGCGTTCAGCCATCTCGCTGGCCATCGTTACGGCGGCAATCATGCTGGCGGCGTTCGCCTTGCCCCGGCCGGCAATGTCGAAAGCGGTGCCGTGGTCGGGCGAGGTGCGCACAATCGGCAGGCCCAGGGTGACATTGACCCCACGGTCGAAGTCGAGCGCCTTCAGCGGGATCAGCGCCTGGTCGTGGTACATGCAGATCGCAGCGTCATAGCGCCCGCGCCAATGATCGGCGAATAGGGTATCGGCCGCGAGCGGTCCGACCGCGTTGATCCCTGCCGCCGTCAGATCAGCAACGGCAGGTGCAATGAGATCGATCTCTTCGCGACCCAGCGCGCCTTCCTCTCCCGCGTGGGGGTTGAGGCCCGCCACCGCTAGGCGTGGGGATGCGATGCCGAAGTCCTGCTGCAAGGCGGCGGCGACGATCTGCGCCTTGGTCACGATGGTGTCCCGGTCCAGCCGGGCAATAGCGTCTGCCAACGCGACATGCACCGTGATCGGTACAACACGCAGCGACGGTGAGGCCAGCATCATGACCGGCGGGGTAGACAGCCTCAGCCGGTCGGCCAGGTAATCGGTGTGCCCGGCATGGGCGAAACCGGCATCGAGCAGCGATTTCTTATGGATCGGTGCGGTAACCACGCCGCCAGCGATGCCGTCCGCGGCCATCGCTACCGCCCGGTCGATGCTGGCGATGACCGCAGGCGCATTTGCGGCATCCGGGCGTCCTGGTTCAGCAGGTGTCGCGAGCGGTTGCGGTAGCACCGGCAGGGCGCCAGCGAACACGGCTCTGGCATCGTGCGGCCGCTCGATGACGGCCACCGGTGTGTCGACGCCTAGGGACCGCGCAAGTGCCTCAAGCCGTTCCGGGTCGTCGATGGCGAAGAAAGGAGCGCCGCCCCGCAGCGCGCGCCAGGCCGCGAGCAGGACTTCGCCACCAATCCCTGCCGGATCGCCCATGGTTACGGCCAGCGGCAGCGCGGCCATGTGCGTCTCCTCACGTGCGGATGTCGAGATAGGCCTGTCGGCGCAAGTCCCGAAGAAAACGGCGGGCCTGTTGCGCGACCCGCTCGGCGCGGATCTGGCGGCGCAGCTGTTCGCGCCCGGGCAGACCGCCGGAACCTTCACAGACCATATAAACCGCTGCGCCGCCGGTCACGGGGACCGGGTTTGTCGGGGTCCCAGGTGAAACACCGTCGAGTGCGGCGCGGGCTGCCTGGGGCAGTGATTCGGCGTTTATCTCGCCAAGATCGCTGGGCCGGGGCGATTCCAGCGCCTGAGCCATCCGGTCCATATCGTCGCAGCTACGCGCTTCACGGGTGACGCGACGGGCGCGTTCGAACTGGGTCTTTGTTTGTTCGACGTCCGACGTGTTCTCGATCGGCAGGAAGACCTGCCGAACGGCCTTGGCGTTGGCCGTTTCACTGCCGAGTTGCCGCTTGCCGCGCAGCAACACCAAGTGGACGCCCCGCGGGGTATTGATCGGCGGCGCAACGGATCCTGGTTCCAGGGTCTGCAGCACCGTATCGAGTTCTTTGGGCAACTGGCCCTGCTGCACCCAGCCGAGGCTGCCGCCCTCCTCTGCCGAAGAGCCGCGCGAGAACATGGTTGCGAGTGCCGGGAAGGCGGCGCCACGGCGCAGCTCAGCCATCAGGTTGTTGGCCAAGGCCTGCACATTCTCCCGTTGGCCTCGCCCTTCGACCGGCAGGAAGATCTCAGAGACTAGGAACTCCTCACGCCCTCGATTGGCTTCGATTCGGGCGAGCAATTCCTCCACATCCTCTTCCGTTACCTGGATCCGCGGCGTAATCGTCCGGGCGACCACCCGGCGCCACACCAGCCCGGCACGCAACTGGTCCACCATCGCATTGAGGCCGACTCCGGTGCGGTTGAGGATGCGACCGAATTCACCGGGCGGCATGTTGTTGTTGCGCTCGATATCGCGCAGGGCACCGGCAATAGCGGCGTCGTCGACGGAGACGCGGAGCCGGGCCGCTTCCTGAAGCTGCAGCCGCTCGTCGATCAGCCGTCGCATGACTTGTGGTGCTAGCCGCGCTCGGATTTGCGGGGTATCGCGAAGCCCTGACGCGAACAATGTGAGCGACACCCGCGCCGTCAGGTCGCGCATCGAGATCACGTCGTCATTGACGATGGCGGCGATGCGCTGCGTTTCCTGTGCCTTGGCGGGCGCGCCGGCAATTGCAATGGCCGCCAGCAAGCAAGCGGCAGCACGGCGCACGGTGGCAGAAGGGCTACAAAACGGCTTCATCGGACAGCGACATCTTCGTCAGCGGGCGGCGGTGCGGACCTCGCCCAGGGTCAGGAAGACCAGCCGGATAATCACCGAATCCTGCTCCTCGATATCGCGATCAGAGGTGAAGGACCGGTCGTAATCCACGGTAATCTCGAAACATTCATTATGATACGTAAGGCGCGCGCCGGAAGAAACCATACCGCCGCCATCACTGAGGTCACGACGCGCCCGTATGCCCAACGACCATTCTGACGTCAGTCGGGATTCAAGCCGCGCGAAGATTTCCTCGCGATCCTCCTCGAACTCGCCGATCTGGTCGGTACTATCGATGAAGGTGTAGGTCGACGTCAGGTTCAATGCCGGCGGACCGACCCGCAGGCCATAGGCTGCAAACCGGGCGCGCCGGTCGTCTTTGTCGATCCGAAAACGGAAGTTACCGTCGACGAAATCCGTCGGCGAGGCTTCTACGCGTCCGACGATGTCAGACAACTCCTCGCGCAAGCCGCTGTCCACGGCGAAATCAGTGTTCTCGCGCATCCGGATGCTCTGGCCGATCAGGGCGGTGGCGCTACCGCCGCCCTGGCCGTGAACACTGAACGACAGGCCATAGTCGACGCGCTGCCCGCCATCGACCCGGTCATCGCCAACGAAGCGGTTGGTCTGGAACAGGCTCAGGTCGGTGTACTCGAAATCAATGCTGTCCTCGTTGGGAACATCGGAAGGATTGCCGCCATTGGGTCCAACCACCAGCGCGGCAATCGGTTCGATCACCTGACTGGTCACGCCGGCCGTGCGAATGAATGGCCAGCTCCAGCGCAGGGATGCCTGCGGGAATAGCCGACCCGCGATACCGTCTTCCACGGGGTCATTCGGTAATGACGGATCGGCGGTATCGTCCACGTGGTAGAGGTCGCCTTGCAACGAGGCGCCCAGTTCCACCTGCTGTCCAGAAGCACTGCGCACGGGAAGGTGCCAGCCGCCGGTCATATTGAAGTGGCGGGTGTCGATGCCTTCGTCACGATGCAGTGCCAGGGCACGGGAACGAAGCGACAGTCGACCGCCGGCAGCATTGGGCCGGCCGCGATGCTCAAAGGTCATCCGCGGCAGCACCAGCGGCGCTTCCCCCGGATCGTCGTTGAGACGCAGGCCTTGGAAAGTATAGCCATCGAGACGCGCGAAGCTGCGCCCGTTGAAACCCTCCAAATGGGCGCTGCTGGTCAGCGTCCGCTTGGTGGAAAAATCGTAACGCCGCAGATAGGTGTCGTCGGTGGAGCGTTCGACATCGAATCCGGTGCGCCAGATCGGATTGAGATTGAACTGCCCGGTGCCGAAGATGTGGCCGCGCTCGCGCCCATCGCTGTCCTGGGTGATGCTGCCATCGAACTGATAAGCGCCGTTACCTTGCCGCGCCCGGTATTCGCCGGCCAGGATAAGTCCCTCATTGGTGGTGATGATCGGCTCGATGGTTGCGTCTCGGCTGGGAGAAATGGCCCAGAAGTACGGAATGCGGGTTTGCAGCCCCAGGTCGGAGGAAGACCCGACCGCGGGCGGCAAGAAACCACTGCGGCGCTTCACCGTCGGGTCGTAGTGGGTGAAGTAAGGAAGGTAAGCCACAGGGATTCCGCCCAGCTCCAGGGTCGCGTCGTAATACTCGATAGTCTGGTCACCCTGGTCATGAACGATCCGCAGCGCCTTGATCTGCCAAAAGGGCGGACTGGATGGATCGTCCTCACACAGGTTGCAGGGCGAATAAACACCCTTCGACATTTCGGTGCGGTTGCCGTTGCTGAGCCGCGCCCCATTGGCGGCGAAGCGGGCGTTGTTACTCAGGAGAACCCGGATGCTGCGGACGATCCCGTCGCGCAGATCGTCCCCGACCTCTGCATACTCCGCGAATAGCACGTCGCCCTGGGGCTCTAGCAGGCTTACTCGACCGGATGCGGAGACAATTTGGTCGCGGAGGTTGTAGCTGACAGAATCCGCCATCAGCACCCGGTCGCCGTAGGCGATCTCGACGTTGCCGGTGGCAGTGACGACCCGCAGCCGTTCGTCGTACCGCACCTCGTCTGCGGCGAACAGAGTGGGCAGTTCGCTGGAGGTGCCCGCGAGGCGGTCCATCTGGGCGGCGGCGGAAAGTGGCAAGGCCGCCATCACGGCGCCCACCAGCAGGCCCAGGTTGGAACGCATGGCCCGCATCGTGGCTATCCGTCCTCAAGGTGCAGCAGGGCGGCAAGACCCAATGCGAGTCCGACTCCTGCCGGAGCCCAGGCGGCGAGGACCACCGGAATCGCGGCCGAACTGCCGATCTCGGATATCACGCGGTCGAAGGTGTAGAGCAGGAATCCGGTCAGCGCCGCACCGACAATGGAATGCAACGTGGTGCCCCGGCGCTGTTGCGGTCTGACCGTAAAAGCAGCGGCGAACAGAACCATCACGCAGGCGATCACCGGTGACGCTAGCATTGAGTGAAAATGCAACCGGTGCGCCACGGCCGAGAAGCCGGCGTCCTCCAGTACGTCGATAAAGGCTGGCAGTTCCCAAAACGACAGGGTTTTCGGAGGAGCGAAGCTATTCTGGATGCGCGCCGGTGTAAGGGTGGTGTCCAGCCTCAGCGTATCGATTTGCTCCGGCGGCTGTTCCGGCTGCATGACCCAAACGCTCTGCAGGTCCCAGTAACCGTCACGCAACCGTGCTTCGCGGGCATCAATACGCCGGACGAAACGGTTGTCCTCGGAGAACTGGAAAACAGACACCTCGTCCATCCGGATGCTGTCGTTCTCGTTCGCAATCGCGTGGGCGCGCAGGAACGATGCCTTCCCGGCATCGGTCTGACGCAGCCACAGGCCCGAGCCACTCAGCTCGAGGAAGCTCGCTTGGCGCCGCAGATACTCATTCTCCATCTGCTCTGCCCGTTCTGACAGCGCCGAGGCTAGCGGGTTGAACGCTGCGATCATGAACAACCCGATACCCAGCGCGATCAGCACCGGCGGCGCCAGGAACTGCCAGACCGAAACCCCTGCGGCGCGTGCCACGACCATCTCGTTTGACCGGTTGAGCCGCCAAAAGGCGAAGACAGCACCAAACAGGATGGCGAACGGTACTAATTCCTCGATCAGGTGGGGCAGGCGAAAAAGGCCCATCTGCACCACGACGCTAAATGTTGCGTCTGCCTTGCTCGCCGCCCGGCGCAGCAACTCCCCTGTATCAAAAATTAGCGTAATCGCTGTGAGCGGGAGGAATACGGCTAGTACGCCGGCAGTGAACTGCCGGGCGAAGTAGGCTGTGATCATCGGGGCGAACGTCATTCCGCTGGCACCTGAGCGGCAGGCCGAGCCACCCGCCGGTCCTGTGCGAGCATCACCAGCCAGGCGATCGGGATCGGCAGCAAGGCGTACAGGTAGAGCAACGGCCAAAGGTCGGTGTTGCGGGTCACCATGTTGCCGAGGCCCAGCAGACCGCCCTGCAATAGCGCCACGGTCAGCACCGCGCCTAGCACGCGCATCGTTTGTCCCAGGCGATTGAAGCTGCCGCCCAGCACGGCGGCCAGGGCGATCAGCGTGTAGGCGAAATTAGATAATGGTGTGGTGAGCCGGGAGTGACCTTCGACCCTGTTACGGCCGATATCGGCCTCACCGACTTCCTCCGCGGTCACCGTGAATAGTTCGCGCAGATTGCGTTCGCGGGGCTCGCGGTAGCGGGATCCGATATCGTCGCTCAGCCGTCCCAGGTCGACCACACTTCGCTCGAAATACAGCATCTTCAGCCGTCCGGTACCGCGCTCTACCTCCTGGCGGCTGCCGTTGACCATGACGACCCGAGGCTGACCCTCGCTGACCACGAGGGCACCGCGCTCAGCCATCATGGTGACCGGTCGCTGGGCATTGCGGTTGTCGTGCACAAGAATGCCGATCAGTTCGCCATCCGGACCCCGGCCGCGGATATAGACCGTGAGGTCATCGGCAATCCGATTGAATACCCCCTCCTGCAACAGGATGGAGGAGAACTCCGTACGGATTTTGAACTGTTGGTCGCGGAATGCCCGAAACGCCTCTGGGGTGACGTAGAGTGACAGGAAATACCCAATCACCAAGGCTAGGCCGGCCATCGCCAGTGCAGGCCGAGCGATCTGGTGCTGGTCCCAGCCCGCCGCACGCAGCACCACGAGTTCACGATCGGTCACCAGCTTGTTGTAAGTGAACAGCACCACGGCAAAGACGCTGATTGGCAGGATCAGCGCCAGGAAGCTTGGCATCAGCAGTATGGTGAGGTTCAGGAAGATGCCGACCGACAGGCCGCGGTTGACGATCAGTTCCACATACCGCAGCGATTGGGTCAGCCAGACCAGGCACATCAGGCCAACGGTGAGCAGCAGGGCGCCGACGCAAAGCTGTCGGAAAATGTACCGGGTTATCTGGTTCATACCACGCGCGGATTATAGCGGCGTGGTCCTGCCCGCCCAACAAAATCGCCCGTGTATCAAGGCATTTGCGTCGACGCCCGACTCCTCGCTATTGTGTGCCCACAACCCGCGCAGGCATGCGCGCGGGGTCGTCCGCGCATTCAATTAAACCCAGGGGGGAACCGAAGATGCGTCACTTTATCGCCGCCGGCATTGCTGCCGGATTCCTGATGGTGGCCGCGGCCATTTCGCCGGCCAGCGCCGACACCAACATGATTGTCGAGCCGAGTTCCCACTCGGTTGGGGAAACCGCCGAGAAGTTTGAGGCCGCCGCGTCGAAGGCTGGCCTGAAGGTTTATGGCCGGGTCGTGCATGACAATGGCATGCAGGCCGTGCTGTTCGGTAACGCTGCCCTGATCGGCAAGATCCTCGAGACCGACCCGTCGGTCGGCACCAGCCTGCCGTTCAAGCTCGTCATCTGGAAGGATGACTACGACGGTCAGGTCTATCTGGCCTATGACCGCGCCGCTTACACTCAGGGCCGCCATAGCCTCGGTGAGTTCAGCAAGGACTTCCGTGCCTATCGCAGCCTGATGCGGAAGCTGACCCGGGCTGCGCGCGGCAACTAAGCCGGCGCCAAAGCCACTGGTTTCGGCGGGGCGGGTGTTCTGGGACACCCGCCCCGTTTCGATTCGGGGTGGGCGAAAGGGCGATGGCTAGAGGACCTTGCCCGGATTCATCAGGCCATGCGGATCGAGCGCGCCCTTGAGCGCGCGCATCATTTCAAGCTCCACGCCGCCCCGGTACTGCGCGAGGTAGGTGCGCCGCATCCGGCCGACGCCATGCTCGGCCGCGAAGCTGCCGTTCATCTCCGCCACCGTATCATTGACGATGCCAGCGATCTCGTCCCAGCGGGCTAGGAATGCTTTGGGGTCGGCGCCCACCGGCTGGCTCAGATTGAAATGCACATTGCCGTCGCCGACATGGCCGAAGGCGCAGACACGAATGCCGTCGACTGCTGCTTCGACCCGGTCGCCGCAAACCTCAATAAACTCCGCCATGCGCGAGACAGGTACGGTGATGTCGTTCTTGATGCTGGCACCCTCGGGTTTCTGAGAGTCCGACATTTCCTCGCGCAGCCGCCACAGATTCTCTGCCTGGCCTTCGCTCTCCGCCAGCACCGCGTCAACGACTAAGCCATCCTCGAAGGCGCCGCCCAGGGCTGCCTCGATCTTGTCGCGCAGAGGCGCGCCCGGATCGGCCGAGGTGAGTTCCATCAGCGCATAGCAGGGATGAGGTTCGCCGAACGGGTCGCTGGCGTCGGGCACGTGCCGGGTAACGAACTCAATGCCAATACGCGGCATGTACTCGAATGACGTGATGAACTCGCCGGCTACCGCGCGCAGCCGGTCCAGTAAGGTCAGCGCTGCGGCCGCATCCGGGATCGCCGCCATCGCCACCTCGCGGGCCTTGGGTGCCGGATAGAGCCTCAGGACGGCGGCGGTGATTAAGCCGAGCGTGCCTTCCGCGCCGATGAACAGGTGCTTCATGTCATAGCCGGCATTGTCCTTACGCAGGCTGCGCAGGCCGTTCCAAACCCGCCCGTCGGGCAACACCACTTCCAGGCCCAGCACCATGTCGCGGGTGTTGCCGTAGCGCAGGGTGTTGTTGCCGCCGGCGTTGGACGACAGGTTGCCGCCAATCTGGCAACTCCCCTCGGCGGCCAGGCTGAGCGGGAACAATCGGTCGGCATCTGCCGCCGCCTGCTGCACCGCCGCCAGCACGCAGCCGGCCTGCACGGTCATGGTCATGTCGGCGGGATCGACATCGAGAATGCTGTTCATGCGTGAGACGCTGACGACGATCTGGCTGCCGCTCTCGTCCGGTACCGAGCCGCCGGCAAGCCCCGTATTGGCTGCCTGGGGCACCATCGGCACCCGCGCCTCGGCGCACAGGCGTACGACCTCCGCGGCCTCCTCGGTCGATGCCGGGCGCGCCACCAGGGGCGAGCGGCCATGGAATAGGCCGCGCCAGTCCTTCATGTAACCGTCCATGGCGGCCGGGTCGTCGATGAACCCCTTGGGGCCCACAACCTCCTTGATCGCCGCGATCAGGCCGTCCGGAACCTGGCTGGAAGCGCCACTTTCGTTCGGCATTTCTGGGTCTCCCGGTTAGGGCCGGGCGAGGTCCTCAAGGATACGGTCCATCGCCCAGTCGGAGATCTTGTGCCGGGGGTGGGTTTCGTCGATTAGCACCGCAAACGCGTCCGGCGGGCTGCCCAGCGCCCCAGCAGCTTCGCGCACCGCAGCTTCGTAGACCCGCCCCTTCACATTGTTGTAGCAGCAGCGGTCGTAGCGGTTGAAGACCTGAAGCTGGCGCCGGTTTGTCCCCTCGGCGGCAAGCACGAACATCTCCAGATAGTTCGCCGCGGTGATCAGCGGCCGGTAATACTGCGGGCGCGGAGACTGGTTGCGTTCCTCGCCCGAGCGCAGATAGAGCGGATAGCCCCCGGCGACGGGGTAGCTGCGGCGGATGCGCGGGTCCACCGCGGCGGCGACCATGGTGATCCAGCCGCCTGCTGAGAAGCCGATCATGTCGACGGTCTCCGCGCCGCCGTGTAGCGCCGCGTTGACCGCGGCCACCACCGGTGTGAAATGCAGGCGCAAGGGATGGTCCACCAAGTCCAGCGCGCGCCAAGGGTGCAGCTTATAAGGGCCGATGCCGGGAATGTCGGTCACCGGCTGGCCACTTGGCAGGTTGAGCGCCAGCACGGTGTAGCCTGCCGAGAGCAGCCGGCCGATATGCCGGCCGTGGTCGAGATAGCTGCCGGTGCCGCCATGGCCGTTCTGGAACAGCACCACCCGACCGCTTGCCTGGGCGGGGCGCAGCCGGTCGATCCGCCCGGTGAAGCCGGCGGGCAGGGGCAGGGTCAGTCGCTCGATGGTGGCGATCCCCTCCAGCGCCGCCTGGCGGGCGTCCGGTTCGATGGCCGAAGCGGCCTCCGGCAAGAGATCGAGCGGACGCCCTGTATCGCCCCAGATCGCCGCGGTGAGCCGCGTCCGGGCATCCTGTGCGGCAGCGCTGTCGCGGACTCGGATCAGGGACGCGGGGTCGGTCGCCAGGAAGCGCGGATGGACCTCCTCGTACTTATAGGGGCTGTCGGCGGTCCAGCGTTTCAGCAACACCCGCGTCGGGTCCCATTCGTAGAATAGCTTGGCCAGACCCGCGAACGTAGCCACCAGCACCAGGGCTGCGAGCCATCCTCGCCAGCGGGCATAGAGTCCGAGCATCTCAGCCGACCTCCTCTCGCACGGCGTCCGGGCGGGGTGCTGCGGCCCGGCGTAGGCGGTCGTTGATGGCGCGACCCAGGCCCTGTTCGGGGATGGGCATCACCGCGATGCCCGTACTCTCACTGCTGTCCAGATTGCGCAGCATGGCGAACAGGTTCGCCGCCGCCTCGCGCAGATCGCCGGCAGGGCTGAGGTTGTGTGCTGACTTGGGCGCATCCGGGCCGAAACCGAGGAGGGCTTCGCCGGGTGCTGCGGCATTCGCATCCAAGCGCACCGGCAGGCGCGGCGCGTAATGGCTGAGCAGCAGGCCCGGCGAGCGCAGGGTCTGCAGATTGTCGACACCGCCAGCCTGGCGCGCCATGTCGTCGAACAGACTGCCATGCTCGACCCGGCCCAGCGCCTCCTCAAGGGCCTCGACGGTTACCCCGCCGGGGCGCAGCACCACGGGCGGGGTGCGGGTCATGTCGATGACGGTGGATTCGACGCCGACATCGCAGGGCCCGCCATCCAGCACCATGGCGACCCGGTCGCCGAGTGAGTCTCGGACATGGGCTGCCGTGGTCGGGCTGACCTCGCCGGAGCGGTTGGCGCTGGGCGCGGCGACCGGAACGCCAGCGGCGGCGATCAGGTCGCGGGCGATCACAGACTCCGGCACCCGCACCGCCAGGGTGTCCAGTCCGGCCCCTGCCAGCAGCGACACCGGGCAGTCCGGCAGGCGCGGCAGCACCATGCTCAGCGGACCCGGCCAGAAGGCGTTTGCGAGGGCCTCGGTGCGCGGGTCCATCCGCACCAGCGTGGCTGCTTCGCCGGCCTCGGCCAGATGCACGATCAGCGGATTGAAGTGCGGCCGGCCCTTGGCCTCGAACACTGAGGCCACGGCGGCGCCGCTGGTCGCGTCCGCGCCCAGGCCGTAGACCGTCTCGGTCGGAAAGGCGACCAGTGCGCCGGCGCGCATCAACCGCGCGGCCTCGGCGATGGTCTCCGGCGCGATGGCAGGGGCATCGCCCATTCAGGCCTCCGCGCCCCGCACGATGAAGAAGGGGTTTAGGAAATCAGGCCGTCCCCGATACCGAAGCGGGCTGCCGTCCATTTCACAGACCGTGCCCCCGGCCGCATCTACCACCGCGTGGCCGGCAGCGGTGTCCCACTCGCTGGTTGGGCCGAAGCGCGGATAGAGGTCCGCCAAACCTTCGGCGATCAGGCAGAACTTCAACGAACTGCCAGCATTGACGGTCTCGCGCACCGTGATGTCTGCGAGAAAGGCGGCCACGGCCTCGGCATTGCGGTGCGAGCGACTATCGAGCACCGTCAGGCCATCCGGCGGCGCCGTGCGTGCCGAAATCGGAGCCGCTGGCGCGCCATCGACGCTGAGGGTCGCGGTGCCGGGGCCGGCAGCGGCATAGAGCCGGTCGCGCGCCGGCACATGGACCACGCCGAGCACTGGTTGGCCGCCATGCACCAGCGCGATGTTGACTGTGAACTCGCCGTTGCGCTTGACGAACTCACGGGTGCCGTCGAGCGGGTCTACCAGCCAAAAGGGGCCGTTGCCCGGGTCCGGCGCCCGGCCGGCGGCTACTTCTTCCTCGGCGATGACCGGGATTTCCGGCGTCAGCGCCCGCAAACGCTCCAGGATGATCGCCTCGCCGCGCCGATCCGCTTCGGTTACCGGGGAGGCATCGTCCTTCGCGTCGATATCGAAGTCGGTCGCATAGATGGCGAGGATGGCATCGCCGGCCGCCCGTGCCGCATCGACCACGGCGGGCAGCCAGGCTTGCAGGTCGGATTGGTCGTTCATGCGCCCGCGTCCCGCAAGGCCTGCCAAATGCGCTGCGGTGTCGCCGGCATGTCGATATGGCGGATGCCGTAGGGGGAGAGGGCATCGACCACCGCGTTGATCACCGCCGGTGGCGCGCCGATAGCGCCGGCCTCGCCGGCTCCCTTCACCCCCAGCGGATTGGTCACGCAGGGCACGCTGTTCATGGAAAAAGCGACGGGCGCTAGGTCGTCGGCGCGGGGCATGCCGTAATCCATATAGGACCCGGTGAGGAGCTGCCCGTCGCCGTCATAGACCGCTTCCTCAATCAGCGCCTGGCCGATCCCCTGGGCGACGCCACCATGCACCTGGCCTTCCAGCAGCAAGGGGTTCAGCACGACGCCAAAGTCGTCGACCACCGTGTAGCCGACGACATGGACACACCCGGTGTCCTTCTCGATCTCCACCGCGCAGATGTGGCAACCATTGGGATAAGTCGACGCCTCCGGCTTGAAGCGCGCACTGTCATCGAGCCCGTTGATGCCGTCACCCAGTTCGTCATCCGCGTCACGCGGCGGCAGGCCGAGGCCCTCGCGGGCCGCCTGGGCGACCTGAAACAGGTCGACGCCAAGGTCGGTGCCCGCAACAGTGTAGCGGCCATCGGCGAAGGTGATATCCGCGTCCGCAGCCTCCAGCATATGCCCGGCGACGGCGCGTCCCTTCTCCAGCACCTTCTGCGTAGCGGCCTGCACGGCCGCGCCTACCACGCCCAGTGCCCGCGAACCGCCGGTGCCGCGCCCGAAGGTGACGATATCGGTGTCGCCCTGCACCACGCTGACCCGGTCGATGTCGATCCCAAACGCGTCCGCGGCGATCTGGGCGAAGGCGGTCTCATGGCCCTGTCCATTGGACTGGCTGCCAACCAGCACGCTCACGGTCTCGTCCGCCTCGAAGCGGATGCTGGCGCGCTCATCATTGCCGCCGGTGCAGGCCTCGATATAGCTCGACATGCCGAGCCCGAACAGCCGGCCGCGCGCCGCCGCCTCCGCGCTACGGGCTTCGCGGTCAGCCCACCCGGCGGTATCCATGGCGGCGTCCATTGCGGTGGTGAAATCGCCGCTATCGTAGGTCTCGCCAAGCGGGGTTGTGTGGGGGAACGCGTCCGGCGCGATGAAGTTACGGCGGCGCAATTCCGCCGGGTCGAGGCCGAGATCACGGGCGGCGCAGTCAATGGCCCGCTCGATGGCGTAGGCGGCCTCCGGGCGTCCGGCGCCACGGTAGGCATCCACCGGCGCCGTGTTGGTCAGGACACAGTCCACCGCCACATGGGCCGCTGGAATGCGGTAGACGCCGGCGAGCAGCGGCGAGCCCACGACGCTCGGGACCGCCGGTGCAAACATCGACAGATACGCGCCCATGTTGGCGACCGTGCGCGTGCGCAGCCCGGTAATGGTCCCGTCGGAACGCAGCGCCAGTTCGATGGTGCTGCGATGGTCGCGGCCATGGGTGTCGGCGAGGAAGGATTCGCTGCGGTCGGCCTGCCAGCGCACGGGACGGCCGAGCCGCCGCGCCGCCCAGGCCACGGCGGCCTCCTCGGGAAACAGGAAAATCTTGAGCCCGAAACCGCCGCCCACATCTGGGCTGACCACCCGGACCTGTTCCTTGTCGACCTTCAGCACGTTGCGGCTGAGGAGGTTCTGGATCAGGTGCACGCCCTGGGTGGAGACATGGAGGGTGGTGCGGTCGTCTGCCGCGTCATGCAGCCCGATGGCGCCGCGCGGCTCCATCGGGTTTGGTGCGACGCGGTTGTTGGTCAGCGTAACCGTGCTGACGTGGTCGGCAGCGGCGAAGGCCGCGTCGGTGGCCTCGGCGTCGCCGCCCTCCCAATGCAGCGCGACATTGCCTGGCGCATCGTCCCACAAGGCCGGCGCGCCCGCCGCGACTGCGGCTTCAGGATCGGAGATGGCCGGCAGGTCGGCGTACTCGACGAGTATTGCTTCGGCGGCGTCGCGCGCTTGTTCGGGGCTTTCCGCAACCACCATGGCGACGGGCTCGCCGACGAACCGCACCTCACCATCCGCCAGCAGCTGGCGCGGTGGCCCTTGCGCCGGACGGCCGTCGGTGCCCTTGAGGCCGACAAGGCAGGGCAGGGTCCCGATATCGTCGGCCGCAAGGTCGGCATAGGTGAAAACCCCTAGCACACCAGGCATCGCCGCGGCCGCATCGGTATCGACCGCCCCGATGCGCGCACGGGCATGCGGGCTGCGCAGGAAGGCGGCCCAGCTCTGGTCCGCGATGCGCAGATCGTCTAGGTAGCGGCCACCGCCGGTAATGAAGCGGCGGTCCTCCTTGCGGCGGATCGATTGGCCGAATCCGAAGCGTCCCATGGGCCCGCCAGATTGCGAAAACAGTCGCGCCGGATCATAAAGAACGCCGCATCGTCGACCAACCGACAAAGGCCACTTGATGAGCTTTGGGCTCGCCCAGCTTCCTGTTCCGACCGGTCCGGCGTAATGCCGGGGTGGCTCTCCTTCTTGCTGAAGGCTGCGGTTTCCGCGGCGCTGATCGGCTACCTGGTGACCAGCGTCGACCTCGCCGAGGCCGGTGCGTGGCTGCAACGTCTGCCACTCTGGGCGGCGCTTTTGGCCGTCGCGATCCTCTATTTGCAAGGCGCGGTGTTCGCCCTGCGCTGGCATATCCTGCTGCGCGCGGTGGCTATGCGTCTGCCGCCGGGCCAGGTGCTGCGTATTGTCTGGATCGGCCTGTTTTTCAATCAGGTCCTCCCATCTAGTGTCGGTGGCGACGCCGTACGGGTGTGGTATCTGCGCCAGGCCGGTAACAGCCTTGCCGACGCGTTCCTCGGGGTGATGGCCGAACGGGTAGTACAGGTGCTGGGCCTTACCGCCCTGATCGCGACTGGCTTACCAATGTTGCTCGGGCTGCTGCCCGGCCACCCCCTGCCACCGGTGGTCGCCGGGCTGGTGATCGTAGCGGCGTTGGTCGTTGCGCTGCTGCTTGGCTTCGACCGGCTATTCCGGCGCTTTGCTCACTGGTCACCGGTCGGGTTGCTCGGCCGTCTGGGGGCAATGCTGCGCACTCTTTTCGCACGGCCTGCCTTGCTTGCCGGCCTCGTCGGTCTATCAGTATGCGGACACGGTTTGATCGTGTTGTCGATTTTTACACTCGCCCGGGGCCTGGGCGTTGACCTAAGCCTCGACGCGGCCTTCGTGTTGGTGCCGCTCGCAATGTTCGTCACCCTGATTCCCGTGTCCGTGGCAGGGTGGGGCGTGCGCGAGGGAGCCCTCGCCGCAGGCTTTGGTTTGGTTGGAGTGCCGCTGGAGGCCGCCGTAGTCGTCTCCGTGCTGTTCGGCCTGGCAGCCGTCCTGCAGGGTTTGCCCGGTGGTCTGGTATGGGTGCTGGCACGGCGTGCGCGGCCCGGACTGTCGGCTCAGTCCTTGACCACGGCCGGGTCCGAATAGCCTTCAAAGGGCCAGCGACCAGCGACAGTCCAGCCCGGGCCGCTGCGGACCAACAGGTATGAGGCCCCCGACGGCAGCGACAGGCCGAGGCCCGCGCGGACACCGTCGCTCATACTGTGCAGCCAGATATGTGACGGGCCGGTGCGCGCGATCACCCGGCGCACCGAGCTTTCCGGCGTCTCCATGCCGTGGATCGCCTCGACCATGCCGTCGCGCCCGGCGCGCCGCAGCTCGAAATCAAGCATCTTGCCGTAAAGGCCGGGGTCTGCCGGGTCGACCACCAATAGCCGGGCATTGGCGGGCAAGATGGCGGCGATCTCCGCGCCTACCGAACGTACTTGCTGTTTCACAGGATGTCGGTCGAAGCGCAGCTTCGGCTCCAGCGCCACCGGCGCGACTAGGATGAGCGCGACAGGGACAGCCGCAAACCGACCCAGTCCGCGCGCCGCGCCATAGCGCCGCCAGGCTTCGCCCATGGCAAGCGCCGCAACCGCCAGTGCCAGCCCGCCCAGATGGGTGCTGTAGCGCCAGAACGAGGCAGCGCGCGCCGCCTCCCACGGATCGAAGCGGAAGATGTAGGCCCACAACAGAAAACCGACATAGGCAATGAAGGCGGTGGCCGCGATCACGGCCATGCGGCCGATCGGTCCACCAGGCCGCCAGACCGCGCGCAGGGCCAGGACCAGGATGATCAGCATCAGGCCGAAGAACCCGCCCTTGTGGGTGGCGACATCGAGCATCGCGAGCAACACCTGCGGCACCAGCGAGAGATCCGGGGTCACGGCCTGGAACCCCGCGCCCGGTAGTTCCCGCGCCACATAGGCCTGCCAAGTGGCCCACAAGAGCAACGGTGGCCCGAAGGCAAGCGGTGACAGCACCAGCGCCTGAGCGAAGCGCACCCGCCTGTCGGTCAGTGCCGCTGCCGCGATTCCCGCGGTGACAACCGCGACCAGGGCCGCGTTTCCCTCCTTCAAACTGACCAGCGCCATCATCGCCAGGCCGCAGCGCAGGGCGAGCGTTCGCGCCAGCCGCTTGTCGCCGTCCCCCAGCGCCCCAAGGCAGGCCCAACCGAGAACGCCGGCGAAGGCCACCGTCACCGTGGTAGCGGAATCGGCGTAACCGGTGAACGCGATTTTCGGCACGAAGGTCGGGTTGAGCAGAGTCACGCCAAGCAGCGCCAGCGCCATCAGCCCCCAGCCACGCCCGACCGCTGCGGCCTCGGCGGCCAGCCGTGCAAGCAGGGCCGCCATCGACAGCAGCAGTATGGCGTTGAACAGTGCTCCCGCATTGTCGATGAAGCTCCCGGCGATGCGGCTGGCGAGATAGCCTGCAATCGGCATGGCGTAAGGGTAAGCGGGATAGCTCGCCCCGGTTTCCGGCTGCGCCGCGTTGGGCAGGCGGTCTGCAGTGACCAGGAACAAGATCGAATGCGCCCACTGGGAGAACTCGTCCCACTGGCTGGGCGGCATTGCTGAGACGATGACCAGGACTGGCAGCGCGAGCACGAGAAGCCGGCCGGCACCGGGCGGTGCGATGCGCCTTTCGGCGATCCAGGTGGCAAGACCGGAAAGGACGCTGGCGGCGAGCAGGCCGAGTGCGATGCGGCTCAAATCCAGGCTAACGAAGCCGCCGAGGGCGACGACTACCGCGATGGCGATGCCCCAGCCGCACACCAGGTCGGCCTCGACCATGCGCCCGCGCCAGGCCACAAGCCCGCCCAGCAGGCTGAGCAGCCAAGCCGCGCAAAGCACGGCGGCCAGTCCAAGCAGTTGTCCGGGGGCGGGCAGGGCGCCCGCAATAACCTCGCCCATCGCGGCTTAGTATAGCGTCCCGCGGGTCGCCCGGCCTTTTGCTTTTCGCAGGCACTTGCCGTAGTTAAGAACCGGCCTGTTTCGGCCTCCGGGCAGCGCGCCGCGATGCCCGGTCCCCACGCTCATAAAGCCCGCCCGGACAGCCGGCTACGGAGGTATCGCGTGCTCAATATCAGCTTTGTCAAACCCAATACGCCGACCTCTGGCGTTCTGGTGATCGCGGTCAACAAGGGCAAGTCGCTGAGCCCGAAATGCCGGGAGCTCGACAAGACGACCGGCGGTGCGCTGAAGCGCGCTGTGGATGCCTCGGGTTTTGATGGGGACAAGAGCAAGCTGTGCACGCTGCTCGCCCCGAGCGGCCTGAAGGTTTCCCGGGTGGTGCTGGTCGGTCTCGGCGATGCCAAAGGTATGGACGCACTTACTGTGCAAGATGCCGGGGGCAATCTGGCGGCCGCGCTGGCCGGGAGCGGCGAGGGGACGGCCTCAATCTGGTTCGACACGGGCAAGGCCGCGGCGTTGGGCGAGGACGAGGTCGCGGCTCAGCTGGCCTATGGCGCGCAGCTGCGCAGCTACCGTTTCGACAAGTACCGTACCCGCGAGACCAAGAAGGACAAGCCAACCCTGAAGAAGCTGGCGGTGATGGTCGGGCAGCCAGCCGCTGCGCGGCGCTGCCACGGGCCGCTGGAGAAGATCGCCGATGGCGTCTTCCTCACCCGCGATCTGGTCAGCGAGCCGGCCAATGTCCTGTTCCCCGAGACCTTTGCCAAGGAGTGCCGCAAGCTGTCGCGCCTCGGTATCAAGGTCGAGGTGCTCGATAAGCGCCAGCTCAAGAAGCTGGGCATGGGCGCGTTACTCGGCGTTGCCCAGGGCAGCGACCGTGACCCTTACGTGGTTGTGATGCGCTGGAACGGGGCGAAATCTCGCGCCGCCAAGCCGGTGGCGTTCATTGGCAAGGGCGTGACCTTCGATACCGGCGGTATCTCCATCAAGCCCGCGGGCGGAATGGAGGACATGAAATGGGACATGGGCGGCGCGGGCGTCGTGACCGGCCTAATGAAGGCGCTGGCGGGGCGCAAGGCCAAGGTAAACGCCGTCGGCATCCTTGGGCTCGTCGAGAACATGCCGTCTGGGACCGCACAGAGGCCGGGCGACGTTGTGACGTCTATGTCGGGTCAGACGGTCGAGGTGCTGAATACCGACGCCGAGGGCCGGCTCGTGCTGGCAGACGTGCTCTGGTACGCGCAGGATCGCTTCAAGCCGCGCATGATGGTCAATCTGGCGACCCTAACCGGCGCCATCATCATTGCGCTTGGCGAAGACAATGCGGGCCTGTTCAGCAATGACGACGGCCTCGCTGAGCGCCTGCATGCGGCTGGCAAGTCGACGGGAGATCACGTCTGGCGGCTACCGCTGGCCAAGGCCTATGACGACCTTCTGAAGTCCGACATTGCCGACATGAAGAATATCGGCGGGCGCGCGGCAGGCAGCATCACGGCGGCGCAGTTCCTGCAGCGCTTTGTTGTGGATGTGCCCTGGGCCCACCTCGATATCGCTGGCGTGACCTGGGCCAAGCGCACCCGGCCTACAGTGCCGCGCGGTGGCACCGGATTCGGGGTTCGCCTGCTCGACCGGCTGGTTGCCGACCACTACGAGGATTCCTGACCACCAGCGGGGGACGGAGAGACGCGGTGCGGGTCTCGTTCAGCAGACTGACCGGCCAATCGCGGGCCGCGGCAATCGGCACCCTGGTTGTGGGCCTTCCGGAAGGCGGCGATCTGTTGCCGAGCGCGCAGGCCCTGGATGACGCCGCGCGTGGCCGCTTAAAGCGCGCCCTCCAAGCCGCCCGCTTCGAGGGCCGCGCCGGGCAAGTCTGCCTGGTCGAGGCGCCGGCGCCCTTCGCCGCCCAACGGGTCATGGTCGTTGGGCTGGGCCCCGCCAAGCAACTCACGCCGCTGGATATCCAGAAGGCGGGCGGCCGGGTCGCCCGCCGTTTCGGCGGCCTGCGCCACGGCGATGTGCGCTCCCGGCAGCTTTCGATCGCCGCCGACTGGGTGCCTGGCACCAGCTTTGGCGTGGCCGACTTGGCGGCGCATCTGGCCTATGGCGTGTTGCTCGGGGGTTACCGCTTCAACCGACATAAATCGCGCCAGGCGCGGCCGACGGTGCCGGCTAACCTGCACATGCTTGTGGCCAATCCGGCACCGGCAAGGCGCGCCTACCGCCGCTTCGAGAATGTGGCCGCCGGAGTCGACTTGGCGCGTGATCTCGTGAACGAGCCGTCGAACATCAAGACGCCTGCCTTTGTCGCCGCTGCCGCGCGGGGGCTGGAGGCCCATGGCATCAATGTCCAGATCCTGCGCCGCCGCAGTCTGGAGCGGTTGGGCATGGGCGGGCTGCTTGCCGTGGCTGCCGGCAGCGCCCAAGAGCCTGCGCTCGCGGTGATGCGCTGGCGCGGGCGCCAGACCGCGCGCCCCGATGCCGCCTTCGTCGGCAAGGGCATAACCTTTGATACCGGTGGCGTGTCCGTCAAACCGGCGGGCGGCATGGCCGCGATGCGCGAGGATATGGCCGGGGCGGCCGCCGTGATCGGCGCGATGCGCGCCCTGGCCGGGCGAAAGGCGCGCGTCGATGTGGTCGGTATCGTGCCGCTGGCGGAGAACATGCTGTCCGGTGGCGCCTACCGGCCCGGCGATGTCATCCACACCATGAGCGGCCGGACTGTGGAGGTCATCGATACCGACGCGGAAGGCCGGCTGGTACTGGCCGATGCCCTGTATTACGCGCTGGACCGGTACGGTCCGCGCTATGTCGTCGATCTGGCCACCCTGACCGGCTCGATTGTCGCGGCGCTCGGCTATGAGTATGCCGGCCTCTTCGGTACCGACGACATATTGGTCGAAGGGCTGGTTCAGGCGGGCGATGCAGTGGGCGACCGGCTCTGGCGGATGCCCCTGTCGGCGGGCTACGAGACCGGGATCGAATCGCGCATTGCCGACTTGCGCCATTGCGCGCCGCCAGGCCTAGCGCCCGACGCTTGTCATGCCGCGCGCTTCCTTGGCCATTTCGCTGGCGCCTTCGAACCGGCGCCCGCGAAGGCAAAGGATGCAACCGGCTGGGCCCATATCGATATTGCCGGCGTCGCCAGTCGTGCCGCGCCCGGGGACCTCGGACCGAAGGGCGCCACTGGCTTCGGTGTCCGGCTGCTTGACCGGTTTGTGGCCGACTACTGCGAGCGCCGCCGTGGCCAGTGAGGACACAGCGGTTGGCTTCTATCACCTGACGCGCACGCCGTTGGAGCGCGCCTTGCCGAAGCTGCTTGAACGGGTGCTGGCGCAAGACGGGCGCGCGGTGGTGATTGCCGGCAGCGAAGACCGGGTCGAAGCACTCAACGCGGCGCTCTGGACTTATGATGACCGGGCCTGGCTGCCCCACGGCAGCGCTGCGGACGGTCATGCGGAGCGTCAGCCGATCTGGCTCACGACTGCCGACGAGAATCCGAACGGCGCGACCTTCCTGTTCCTGACTGATGGCGCAAAGTCAGCGCTGATGTCGGGGTTTTCGCGCGCTTTCGATCTATTCGACGGCCGAGACGAGGCCGCGGTGGCGGCGGCGCGCGACCGCTGGCGCGCCTGCAAGGAGGCCGGATACGCGCTGACCTACTGGCAACAGACCGACAGCGGCGGCTGGGAACGCAAGGCGGAAGGCTGACCGGCGTCCGCCGGGCGCGCCAATCGCCGGTTGTCAGCCCGGTTTGGGCTCTATATATACCCCCGGTCTCCGCCGCGGGCGCGATTCTGTGCGGAATCGCGGGCCGCGCACAGGCGAGACGAGGGAGAGAGGGAATACGCCACCATGGCCGACGAACGTACGCTATCGATCATCAAACCCGATGCCACCCGGCGCAATCTGACTGGCAAGATCAACGCCATGTTCGAGGACGCCGGCCTGCGCATCGTCGCCCAGCGGCGCCTTCGCCTAACCCGCGCTCAGGCCGAGCAGTTCTACGACGTGCATGCCAGCCGCTCGTTCTTTGACGAACTGTGCGACTTCATGGTCTCCGGGCCGGTGGTCGTGCAGGTGCTGGAAGGTGAGGACGCCATCACCCGCAACCGCGAGATCATGGGTGCCACCAACCCCGCCAATGCCGATGACGGCACCGTGCGCAAGCTCTACGGCGAGTCGGTTGAGGCAAACTCGGTGCACGGCTCCGATTCGCCGGAGACCGCAGCGCGCGAGATCGCGTTCTTCTTCAGTGAGGTCGAGATCGTCGGCTAGCCGCCAGCGGCGCCCGCGAGCGCGCGGTCAGACGAGGAAGACCGCCATCAGCACGAGGACGACGATCACCAATGCGGTGGAGCGGATCAACAGCTTGACGAAGCCGTCCCAGCCTTCCTGGTGCCGCTGAACTTCCGCTTCGTCAGTCATCGTTTGTCCCTCGTAACAACGCCTAGTCGAATGGCGCGCACTATAACCGAGCGCGCCACTTTGCCCAAGGGTCAGGCGTCCGGATTCAGCACAAGGCCAGCGCTAGTTTGCGCGCCGTCGATGACGACCCGTTCGCCTGCCACCCGCGCCCGCCCGGACGCCACCAAGGCAAGCGCCAGGGGGTAGGCCCGGTGCTCCGCTGTCAGCACACGCGCAGCCAGGCTGGCTTCATTGTCGTCGTGCAGGATCGGCACCGCCGCCTGGACGATAATCGGACCGGCATCCATTTCCGGGCGCACGAAATGCACCGTACAGCCTGAGAAACGCACCCCGGCGGCGAGTGCATCGCGGTGCGCATGCAGGCCTTTGAAGGCTGGCAGCAGCGAGGGGTGGATATTGATCAGCCGGTCCGCCCAATGGGCAACGAATTGCGCCGAGAGCAGTCGCATAAAGCCGGCGAGACAAACAAACCCTGCACCGGCCGATTCGAGGTCCGCGGTAACGGCAGCATCGAAACTGGCCCGGTCCTCGAAGTCCCGATGGTCAATGGTCGTATGCGGCACACCGGCGGCTTCCGCGTGGGCGAGGCCGCCGGCGCCCGCTACATTGGACACGACACGCACGATCTTGGCTGGAAAATCCGGGTCGGCGCAGGCATCGAGCAGCGCCTTGAGATTGCTGCCGCGTCCCGAGATCAGGACCCCGGTCTTCAGCCGGTCCATCGCCTAGCTGGCCCAGGCGGCGCCGGTGCCGTCGATGCTGATTGCCGGATCGCCATCGCCGCGTCGCGCCAACTGGCCAAGCCGCATCACGGTTTCGCCGGCGCCGATCAGCGCCGCTTCCGTTGCATCAGCGTCGGCTTCGGAAACCGCCGCGACCATGCCAATTCCGCAGTTGAAGGTGCGGGCCAGTTCCGAGTCGTCGATGGCGGCTGTCTCACGCAACCACCGGAACACCGGTGGCAGCGGCCATTGCGCGGCGTCGACCTGCGCCATCACGTTGTCCGGGAGCATGCGCGGCACGTTCTCGGTCAGGCCGCCGCCAGTGATATGGGCCAGGCCCTTGATCCGCCCCGCCCGAACCTCCGGCAGCACGCTGCCGACATAGATGCGGGTCGGGGCCAGCAGGGCGGCGCCCAATGCCTGCGCTGCGTCGAATGGCGCTGGTGCTGCGAGATCCAGGCCGTCGCGCGCGATTAGTTTGCGCACCAAAGAGTAGCCGTTGGCATGCACGCCGCTTGAGCCTAGCCCGAGCAGCACATCGCCCGCCGCCACGCCTGCCGGCAGCAGGGTGCCGCGCTCTACCGCGCCCACAGTAAAGCCCGCGAGGTCGAAATCGCCTGCGGCATATAGGCCCGGCATCTCAGCCGTCTCGCCGCCAATCAGCGCGCAGCCCGCCTGGCGGCAGCCCTCGGCGATTCCCGCGACCACGGTGGTCGCCGCGTCGACGTCAAGCTTGCCGGTGGCAAGGTAATCGAGAAAGAACAGTGGTTCCGCGCCCTGGGCGAGCAGATCGTTTACACACATCGCCACCAGGTCGATGCCGAGGCCATCGAAGTGTCCAGTTTCGATGGCCAACTTGAGCTTGGTGCCCACCCCATCGGTGGCGGCGATCAGGACCGGATCGTCAAAACCGGCCGCGCGCAGATCGAACAGCGCGCCGAAGCCGCCCAACCCGCCCATGACGCCGGGCCGCGCGGTGGCGCGCGCATGGGGCTTGATCGCATCGACGAGTGCATTGCCCGCATCGATGTCCACGCCCGCGTCTTTGTAGGTGAGGCTGGAAATGGCTCGTCCGATGGCAGTAAGGTCGGTTCCCCGCCGGGGACTGCTAAGCACAATAGCGGATCGCGGCGTCCTTGTAATGCTCCACTGGATCTTTGGCCACGGAATTCGGACGTGAAGGGCTGTTTTGATCGCGTGCCGCCCGGCGGGCGGTTGGCCATCATGTTGATGGTGCTGGTGCTGCTGGCGGTTGCGTCGCCCGTGCAGGCCCAAGGGGGCCTGACCGACGTCTATGCCATTTCGCGGGTCGCAGTAGACGTGACCGCGCAGTCGGCGTCCGCGGCCCGTGCCGAAGCCCATGCCCGGGGGCAGGCCGAAGCTTTCGGCCGTCTGGTGTCCAGGCTGGTCCCCCGCGCAAGCCAGCCCGACGTGCCGACCCCGGACCCTGGTCAACTAGCCAATCTGATCGCCAGTTTTCAGGTCACACAGGAGAAGACCTCCGCAGTGCGCTACCTGGCGGAGATGACCGTGCGTTTCAAGCCGGGGCAAGTGCGCAATTGGTTGCGTGATGCCGGCGTTGCGTTTGCCGAGACGCCGGGCAAGCCGATCTTGGTGATCCCTGTCTTCGACAATGCAGGCCGCATCTATCTATGGGAGGACGGCAATCCCTGGCTTCAGGCCTGGGGGCGGCTCGATCTGTCTGGCGGCCTTGCACCGTTGCGCACACCGCTCGGCGACTTGTCGGATATCGCCACCCTGTCAGCGGATCAGGCGCTAACAGGCGCTGAGCCGCAGATCGCCGCCCTGGCCCGCCGGTATGACGCCAACCAGAGCATTGTCGTCTTCGGGCGGCTGCCGGAGGCAGAGCCAACCCGCCTTGCCGTTACTGCCAGCCGGTATGGCGATGACGGCCTGACCCAGACCTCGGTGGAAAGTTTCGAGCGTGCCGAGGACGAATCCGAGGCGGCCTTCCTGCGCCGCGCCGCCGCCGCCGTTGCCGACGCCATGGACGAGACGTGGAAGCGGGACAATTTGCTCGATTTCTCCCAACAGACGGCTATCACCGTCTCGGTGTCCTTCTCCGCGCTCCCGGAGTGGCTCGATATCCGCAACCGGCTGGAGGGTGTGCCGCTGATCGCGCGGGCTGACATCGTGCGCCTGTCGCGCGATAGCGCGACCCTCGATCTATATTTCGTTGGTGCCCAGGAGCAACTGGCCTTGGCTTTTGCCCAGACCGACCTTGCCCTGGAGCGGGAGTCGAACGCGTGGCGGCTGAGGCGCGCCGGAGAGCCCGCTGCCGCACGCCCCTAGGGGCTGTAGGTCATGAATCTCCCCAACATGCTCTCCCTGGCGCGGCTGTTCACTGTGCCGCTGGCGGTCTGGCTACTGCTCGAGGGCCGCTATGACGTCACCTTTTGGCTGTTCGGCGCTGCGGCGGCAACCGACGCGCTCGATGGATTCCTCGCCAAGCGCATGGGCATGGAAACCCCGCTCGGCAAGGTGATCGATCCGCTGGCGGATAAGGCGCTGCTGGTGAGTGTTTACGTCACATTGGGCTTCCTCGCCCAGTTACCAGCCTGGCTGGTGATTATGGTGGTATTTCGCGATGCTCTGATTGTTGGCGGCTACCTGCTGCTGCATCTGCTCCTGACCACCCCGACGATCCGGCCGATCGGTATCAGCAAGATCAATACCGCGGCCCAGATCAGTCTGGTCGTGGTTGTGCTGCTGCATCTCGGTTTCGGGCTGACAGGCGCCGGGCTAACCGAAGCAATGGTCTGGATCGTCGCCGCTACGACCCTGGCGTCGGGCGCCGCCTATGTGAGCGAATGGGCGCGCGGTCTCGATCAGCAGGGCAACGCGCGGTGAGTGGCCATGGCTGAGCGAGGCCAGCTCAGTCTCGGCTTCGGGCATCGCGAAGCCATGGGGGAGGACGATTTCCTCGCCGCCCCGTGCAACGAACAGGCGCTCGCTTGGGTGCGGCGATGGCCCGATTGGCCCGCCATCGGTATTGCTCTGCATGGACCCGAGGGTTGCGGTAAGAGCCACTTGGGCGCGATTTGGTGCCGGCGTGCGGGCGCGCAGCGGATCGATGCCGCATCGCTGACCCGCGACCGGGTGCCCGAGATGCTGTCCGCTGGTTCCATCTGGCTGATCGACCCGGCAGAAAACCTGGCAGATGAGACCGCGCTGTTTCACCTGATCAATGCGTTGGGTGAGGCGCGCGGCGGCTTGCTGCTGGCGGCCCGGCAGCCGCCCGCGCGTTGGCCCGTTGCATTGCCGGACCTGCGGTCACGGCTTGCCGCTCTGCCGGCAGTGGGGATCGGACAGCCTGACGACAGCCTCATGGCGGCGGTGTTGGTGAAGTTGTTCGCGGATCGGCAATTACGGGTTGAGCAGGAGGTGATTGCCTATCTGCTGCCGCGTATCGAGCGGTCGTTCGAGGCGGCGCGCCAACTCGTTGCCGCTGCCGACGCGGCATCGCTAGCGCACGCCCGTGCCGTGACCATTCCCCTGCTGCGGGGGTTGCTGGAGGATGGATCCAGGGGCGGGCCGGCCTGAAACCGCATCTCGCAGGCCGCACAGCTTGCTGTCCCGGACATGCGGCGCGCCTCGATTCGACCGCCCGCTTCCACTATAGTCCGCAACACCAATGTTGCCGATGCGCCGGAGCCCGGTAAAGCCATGACCCAGAACGACGGCGATCTCGCACCGTCGCCCGAACAGGCGGTGTCTGAGGGCAGCGACAGCGCCGCGTCCGAGGCTCGCCCTGCGCCTGTCGTCGAGGTGGTAGCCCCTGACAGCCCAGAACGCTTCATCAACCGTGAACTGTCCTGGTTGGCCTTTAACGGGCGGGTCCTTGAGGAGGCGAGCAACGCGCGCCATCCCCTGCTGGAGCGGCTGCGTTTCCTGTCCATATCGGCGACCAATCTTGACGAGTTCTATATGGTGCGCGTCGCTGGCCTGATCGGCCAGGTCAACGCCCATGTCACCACGCCCAGCGCCGACGGCATGACGCCGGGTGAGCAACTCGCCGCAATCCATCATTATGCGGCAGAGCTGATGAGCGAACAGCAGGCCTGTTGGCGCGACCAGCGCAGCCTGCTGGCCAAGGCCGGCATCGAAGTCGTCGACCCGGCGACCCTCAGCAGCCAGGATCGCGACTGGCTCGATGGTCAGTTCATGGAGCGCATTTTTCCGGTGATGACGCCGCTGGCGATCGATCCGGCGCATCCTTTCCCCTTCCTGCCGAATCTCAGCCTGGTCATGGTACTGCGGCTCAAGCGGCGGGACTCCAGCGAGAGCGTCCGCAGCCTGCTTCCGCTGCCCTCGCAGATCGACCGGTTCATCCGCATGCCGGGACCGCGAATCCGCTTTCTGCTGCTCGAAGACATGGTCAGCCTGTTCTTCGACCGGCTGTTCCCCGGTCAGGAGGTGCGTGAATACGGCTATTTCCGCATCATCCGTGACAGCGAGGTGGAGCTGGAGGAAGAGGCCGAGGACTTGGTGCGCTCCTACGAGGCGGCGCTCAAGCAGCGGCGCAGGGGCAACGTGATCCGCCTCACCGTCAACAAGGAGATGCCAGCGGACCTGCTCGACTTGGTGGTCGATGGCCTGTCTGTGCGCCCCGATACGGTCGTGCCGCTCGATGGCATCCTCGGGCTTGCCGATACGTCGCAGCTCATTGTCGACGAGCGTCCGGACCTTATCTTCCCGCCCTTCACGCCACGCTTTCCGGAGCGCATCCGCGACTATGGCGGCGACTGTTTTGCGGCAATCCGAGAGAAGGACATCGTCGTCCACCATCCCTATGAGAGCTTTGACGTTGTCGTGCAGTTCATCCGCCAGGCCGCGCGCGATCCCAACGTCATCGCCATCAAGCAGACGCTGTATCGCACCAGCCGCGGCTCGCCCATCGTCAAGGCACTTATCGAGGCGGCAGAGAACGGTAAGTCGGTCACCGCAATGATCGAGTTGAAGGCACGCTTCGATGAAGAGGCGAACATCGTGCTTGCCCGCGACCTGGAGCGCGAAGGCGTACAGGTCGTGTTTGGCTTCGTCGATCTAAAAACCCACGCCAAGCTGTCCCTGGTCGCCCGGCGCGAGGCTGACGAGGTGCGCACCTATGTGCATTTCGGAACCGGCAATTATCACCCGATCACCGCGCGGATCTATACCGACCTGTCCTACTTCACCTGCGACCCACGCTACGGGCGCGATGCCGCGCGGATGTTCAACTACATGACCGGCTACGCCAAGCCAGACGAGACGGAAGTGCTGGGCTACGCGCCGGAGACCCTCAAGCAGACCCTGGTCGACTGCATCGATCAGGAGATCGCCAATGTCCGCGCCGGCGGTGAGGGTGGCATCTGGGCGAAGATGAACTCGCTGGTAGATGCCGACGTGATCGACGCCCTGTACCGGGCGTCGCAGGCGGGGGTGCCAGTCGAGCTGGTCATCCGCGGTATCTGCTGTTTGCGGCCCGGCGTGCCCGGCCTGTCAGAGAACATCAACGTCAAGAGCATCGTCGGCCGGTTCCTGGAGCACTCGCGCATCGTCTGCTTTGGTAACGGCAAGAAGCTGCCCTCCCGCGATGCTCGGGTCTACATCTCGTCCGCCGACTGGATGCCGCGAAATCTCTACCGCCGGGTCGAGAGCCTGGTGCCGATCGAGAACGAGACGGTGCATCAGCAGGTCCTCGACCAGATCATGATCGCCAACCTCAAAGACGCGGCGCAAACCTGGGAGCTGCTGCCCGATGAGACTTACCGCCGGGTTAAGGCCAGCGATGGGGCTTTCAGCGCGCACAACTACTTTATGACCAACCCGAGCTTGTCGGGCCGCGGCAAGGCGCTGATGGAATCGGCGCCGCTGCCCCGATTGGTGCTGGATGCCGACTAGCCGGCGCAGCGCGACGCGAATCGGTGTGATCGACATCGGTTCGAACTCCATCCGCCTGGTGGTCTATGACGGCACGCGGCGCTTCGCGGTGCCGCTGTTCAACGAGAGAGTCATCTGCGGCCTTGGCCGAGACCTGGCAAAGACAGGCCGCCTCGATCCGGATGGCCGCGCCACAGCTTTCCAGACCCTTGGCCGCTTCGTCACCTTGGCCGACGCCATGGGGGTGACGACGCTCGAGGGGCTTGCGACCGCGGCGGTGCGCGATGCCGAAGACGGTGCGCGCTTCGTGCGCGATCTCAAGCGCCGCTTCGGCCTCAAGGTCCGCGTCCTCAGCGGGCGCGAGGAGGCGCAGCTGTCGGCGCTCGGCGTCCGCGGCGGCATTCCCGAGGCGGACGGCGTGATGTGCGACCTCGGCGGCGGCAGCCTCGAACTGGTGATGCTTGACGACGGCGGTTTCGGCGAAGGCATCACCCTGCCGGTTGGCACGCTGCGCCTGCTGCAGGCATCGGGCGGCAGCGTCAAGAAGGCCCGGCGCATCGTCGAGGGCCATCTCGACGGCCTCGCCTGGCTGGAGGACGCCCAGGGCCGCGACCTCTATCTGGTCGGCGGCGCCTGGCGGACCCTGGCGCGGGTCCATATGGCTCAGGCCGATTATCCGCTGAGCGTGGTACACGCCTATAGCCTGAGCGCCGACCAGGGCCGCGATCTCACAGGCCTGATTGGCCGTCTCAGCCCGCGGTCGCTGCAGAGCATTCCCAACGTCTCGAAGCGGCGCGTGGCCACGCTGCCCTACGCGGCGCTGGTGCTCGGCGCGCTGATCGAGGCGACGGCGCCCCGCGCGCTGGTATTCTCCGCCTACGGCCTGCGCGAGGGCTGGTTCATCGACCGGCTGCCGGCGCGGCTGAGCAACGAGGACCCGCTGCTTGCCGGCTGCCGCGAGCTGGCCGAACGCCTGGGCCGCCATGGCACGCTGCCCCAGGCGCTGCTTGACTGGCCCAAGCCGCTATTCCCCGACGAGACACCGGCGGAAGAGCGCCTGCGCATCGCCGCCACCCTGCTTAGCGACATTGGCTGGAGCGAGCATCCGGACTACCGCGCGAGCCAGGTCTATTTTCGCATCCTGCGCCTCGGTATGGTCGGCATCGACCATCAGGAGCGCGCCTTCCTGGCGCTGGCGGGCTATGTCCGCTACGGCGGCCAGCCCGACGACAAGACCGCCGCCGACGCCCGCCGCCTGCTCAAGGCGGAGGACCTGCGCCGCGCCACGGTGCTGGGTCTCGCGCTCCGGCTGGTGCAGACCCTGTCGGGCGGCGCACCGGAACTGGTCAGCCGCAGCCGCGTCGTGGTCGACGGCGACGACCTGCTGCTGATCGCGCCGGCGGGCGACGGTCTGCTCGCCAGCGAGGCGGTGCAGCGCCGCTTGAAGAGCCTGGCCGCCGCCATCGGCCGAACCCCGCGCATCGACGCCGAACCCGACCCGGCGGTCGCGCAGGCGTCTTAATCGGCTTGCCGGCTCCGGCGCACTCCCCCGCCGGGGGAGGCTTCCCGCTTAAATCTTGACGACCTTCAGGCCATCCGGGCCACAGGCGAGGGCCATCTCCCCGCGTTTCAGGGCCAGGGCCTCGGCCCCGAAGATGTCGCGCCGCCAGCCGTGCAGGGCGGGCACGTCGGCGTTGTCGTCGGCGGCAATCTGCTCCAGGTCGTCGGTGGTGGCGATCAGCCGCGGCGCCACCTCATGGTGTTCGCTGGCCAGCTTCAGCAGCACCTTCAGCAGGTCCATCACCGGGCCGATACCGCGCGGCGGCTCACGCCGCTTTGGCAGTTTCGGCAGGTCCCCATCGGGCAGGGCAATGGCCACCGAGATGGCGTCGAGCAGCGATTGCGCCTCGGGCCGCCCGGCGACGCCGCCGATGCGGCGGATTTCCTTCAGCGCCTCGGTCGTCGTCGGCCGGCGCCCGGCGAGGTCGAGCAGGCTGTCGTCGCCAACCACCCGGTTGCGCGGCAGGTCGCGGCGCTGGGCCTCGCGCTCGCGCCAGCCGGCGACCGCGCGCAGCACCGCGAGGAAGCGGCGGTCGCGTGAGCGGCTCTTGATCCGCTGCCAGGCGTCATCGGGCACCTGTTCGTAGGTCGCCGGATCGGTGAGGATGCCCATCTCCTCGTCGAGCCAGGGACCGCGTCCGGTCTCGATCAGCCGGCCGCGCAGGCTCTCATAGACCGGGCGCAGATGGGTCACATCCGCCAGCGCGTAGTCGATCATCCGGTCAGACAGGGGCCGTTTCGCCCAGTCGGCAAACCGCATCGCCTTGTCGATGCGCGCGCTGGCGATCTTGCTGGCCAAGGTCTGGTAGCCGACCTGATCGCCGAAGCCGCACACCATCGCCGCCACCTGGGTGTCGAACAGGGGCTCCGGCACCCGGCCGGTGAGGTGGTGGAATATCTCCACATCCTGGCGCGCCGCATGGAACACCTTCACGACCGACTCGTCGGCCATCAGGTCGAACAGCGGCGAGAGATCAAGGCCCTTGGCCAAGGGGTCGACCGCCGCGACATTCTCGTCGCCGCCGTCGGGCCCGGCGAGCTGTACCAGGCAGAGGATCGGCCAATAGGTCTTCTCGCGCATGAACTCGGTATCCACCGCCACATAGGGCTGCGCCGCCAGCCTGGCGCACAGGGCGGCGAGGCTGTCGGTGTCGGCGATCACCTGTGGTGGGGGCGCGGACTGTGAACGGTTCATGGGCGGCATGCTATACAGCCTCCGGACGCGCCGTGAAAGCCGCCTTGACAAGCGGCGCCGTTCGCGGCCTGTTGTCGCGCCGCCGCGCGCGGCCCCGCCGCCGCGCCGCGTGATGCCGTCCATGACCCACGCCACAACCGGACCCGCCGCGCCGATGCATCCCTACCGTACCCACCGCTGCGACCAGCTTCGCCTCGCCGACGAGGGCACCCGCGCCCGCCTTGCCGGCTGGATTCACGTCAAGCGCGACCATGGCGGGCTGCTGTTCATCGACCTGCGCGACATGTTCGGCATTACCCAGTGCGTGCTGGATTCCTCCAGCGACCTGTTCGCCGCGGTCGAGCGGCTGCGCCCGGAAACGGTCATTACGGTAACCGGCGCCGTGCGACGCCGCCCGGATGAGACCTTCAACGACAAGCTGCCCACCGGCGAGGTGGAGCTGGTGATCGAGGAATATGAGGTGCTGGGCCCGGCGGAAACCCTGCCGATCCAGGTTGCCGGCAGCGAGAAGTTCCCCGAGGACCTGCGCCTGCGCCACCGCTATCTCGACCTGCGCCGCCCGGAGATGCGCGACAACATCCTGCTGCGCAGCCATGTCATCGCGTCGATCCGCCGGCGCATGATCGAGCAGGACTTCGTCGAGTTCCAGACGCCGATCCTTACCGCGTCGTCGCCCGAGGGCGCGCGCGACTTCCTGGTCCCATCCAGGCTGCATCCGGGCAAGTTCTACGCGCTGCCCCAGGCGCCGCAGATCTTCAAGCAGCTGGTGGTGGCGTCGGGCTTCGACCGGTATTTCCAGATCGCCCCTTGTTTCCGCGACGAGGACAGCCGCGCCGACCGATCGCCGGGCGAGTTCTACCAGCTCGACGTGGAAATGGCCTTCGCCACCCAGGAGGACGTTTTCGCGGCGCTCGAGCCGGTGCTCGGCGGCGTGTTCGAGGAATTCGCAGGCGGCCGCACGGTCACCCCCGCGCCGTTCCCGCGCATCGCCTATGACGAGGCAATGCTGAAATACGGCAGCGACAAGCCCGACCTGCGTAACCCGCTGATCATCACCGACGTCACCGAGGCGTTCCGCGACTCCGGCTTCGGCATCTTTGCCAAGGCGGTCGCCGGCGGCGCGGTGGTGCGCGCCATCCCCGCGCCGGGCGCGGCGGACCGGCCGCGCAGCTATTTCGACAAGCTGAACGACTGGGCGCGCGAGCAGGGCGCGCCGGGCCTCGGCTACATCACCTTCGCCGAGGGCGCGGGCCGCGGCCCCATCGCGCGCAACCTGGAAGAGGACCGGGTGCTGCAGATCCGCGAGGCCGCCGGCCTCAAGGACGGCGACGCGGTGTTCTTCGCCTGCGACAAGCCGGCGGCCGCCGCGCGCTTCGCCGCCACCGTGCGCGACCGGGTCGGCGCGGACCTGGAGCTGATCGAGCAGGACGCCTTCCGCTTCTGCTGGATCGTCGACTACCCGATGTACGAGGCCGACGAGCAGACCGGCGAGATCGACTTCAGCCACAACCCGTTCTCCATGCCCCAGGGCGGGCTGGAGGCGCTGGAGACCCAGGACCCGCTCGACGTGAAGGCATATCAGTACGACATCGTCTGCAACGGGGTGGAACTGTCGTCCGGCGCGATCCGGAACCACCGGGTCGACATCATGGAGAAGGCGTTTGCCATCGCCGGCTATACAGCCGAGGAGCTGCGGGACCGCTTCGCCGGGCTCTATAACGCGTTCCGCTACGGCGTGCCGCCTCATGGCGGCTCGGCCCCGGGGATCGACCGCATCGTCATGCTGCTGGCCGACGAGCCCAACATCCGCGAGGTCATCCTGTTCCCGATGAACCAGCAGGCCGAGGACCTGATGATGGGCGCCCCGGCCCCGGCGGAACCGGAACGGCTGAAGGACGTGCACATCGCCCTCGACCTGCCGCCGGACTTCGAGGACGGCGCGGAAGACGGCGGCGCGGGCGACGCCAAGGACTGACGTCCGCCGCCTGCGCGCCTGCATCCCGGGCGCAGAAAACAGCGCCGAATGTTGACCGGCGCGCTGGAAAAACTGTTGAAATTCAACGCCCCGTCGCTCGCTCCCCGGCACCGCCGCGCAACATCGCGCCAACATCCCTGACAACATACATCACCCGCACGGTCACACCATGCGGGATATATAGGAATTAAGTCGGACGCTTCAACCGCCCCTCACGCGCAACAACCGTCACCCTGCTGGATCGGCGGGCAGGGGACCGTGCCGTAGGAGCAGTAGACGCAGCAGTCGCGGTGCTTGGGTTTCAGCACCGCGCCGCAGCCCTTGCAGTCGTAGAGATACTGGCAGGCGTCGGTGGGCATGGTGTCGACCGACCGGTGGCCGCACTGGGGACAGGTGATCTCGGAGGTCAGGACGATGTCCGGCGGCGCCATAGGGCGTATCCCGTGAGCAGGAGGAAGAAGGCCAGCGCCGGCAGCAGCACCAGATCGAGCCAGACCACCAGCGCGCCGAGCCCGGCCGCGCCCAGCGCGACCACCAGCACCGGCGTGAAGCAGCACAGGGCGGCGACGGCGCTGCCGGCAAGGCCGGTGATGAGGAGGCGGTCGGCGGGCATCGGCCAAGGATAGCCCCCGGTGACGGCGCCGGAAAGCAGCCCGACCGCACGATCCCGTGAGCCGGTGCCCGCAGGCCATTGCGCGGGTTCGCGGAGCGCGCGACAATTCAGGTCCTTGTTCCGCTGTCTTGGTGATGCCGTGCCTGAGCCCGTCCGTCTGATCGACCGCTACACCAAGATGTGGCGTGAACTGGGGCTCTATGAGCGGATCGAGCAGGTGGTGGCGATCTTTCTCACCATCCTGATCTCGATCATCGCCTTCTATGCCTGCATCGGCGTGCTGCTGACGGTCTACGACCTGGTCATCTTCAAGGACGACCCGGCGGACCCGGCGGTCTTCCTCACTCTGTTCGCGATGATCCTGACGGTGCTGATCGCGATGGAGTTCAATCACTCCATCATTCAGGTGCTGGAGCGCAAGCAGAGCATCGTGCAGGTCCGCATCGTGGTGCAGATCGCCATCCTCGCGGTGGTGCGCAAGGTCATCCTGCTCGACCTGGAGAAGGTCACCGCCCAGACCTTGATCGGGCTGGGTGCGGTGATCGTCGCGCTGGCGGCGCTGTACTGGGTAATCCGCCTGGACCGGACACGGCGCAGCAGCGATATGCGCCAGCCCGCGGCGTCGGGCAGCGAATCCGACCGGTGACCTCCGGAGCGGGAGGCCTCGCGCTAACAGGCCCCCGCCACCAGGGTCACCAGACCCGCCAGGCAATCACCAAGAGAAGCACTGCTAGTGCCCATCCAAAGGCAAGCATGGTGCGGTGAATGCGTTCCAGCCGCCGGTTGCGGTTTTGTGCCAGCTTGTTGGTGGCTTCACGGGTCTGGAGCAGTTGCTCAAGGATGCGCTGGTTTGTCGAATTGCTCTCGCGGTCGTCGGCGGGCATGCGGTCCCCTCCCAAGGCTGGCCGACCGAGAGTAGCGTATCGCCGCGCCGGTCCCTTCAACACAAAAAAGACCCCGGCGCCGGGGCGCCGGGGTAAGTGGGCGGGGTTTTCCCGCCGTGTCGAACCGCCACAGAGGGCCTGTGGTGGAACCGTGAATGTGTCTGTCGGAACGGGTCCGGTGGGGTCCGTTGGGGCTGTCTCCTGCGGCGTGCGCCGTCTTTGGCGGCGTCAGGCCACGGCCCAGTTGTTGTCGTTGCGTTCGGTGGTGCGGTAGCGCTTCTTGGCGCGGTACATGGCGCCGTCGGCACGGTTGAGCAGGGTGCGTTCGTCATCGCCGGAGCCATAGGCCTCGATCCCGGCGCTGGCACTCAGCTTGATCGGCTGATCGCCCAGGGCGACGAAGCTGTCGTTCAGTTCGCGGGCCAGGCGGCGGGCGCGGGCGCGGCCGTCGCGCCAGCCGGTCTTGGTGAGCAGCAGGGCAAACTCGTCGCCGCCCAGCCGCGCGGCGAAGTCGGTCTCGCGGATCGAGGCGGCGAGGATCTCACCCACCTGGATCAGCACCTTGTCGCCGGCCTCATGGCCATAGGTGTCGTTGATCTGCTTGAAGTCGTTGAGGTCGATATAGGCCAGCACTCCGGTGTCGCCGTAGCGCCGGGCCGAGGCCAGCGCGCGGGCCAGCTCTTCTTCGAAGCCCCGGCGATTGAGCAGCCCGGTCATCGGATCGGTCCGGGTCATTTCCTCCAGGGCGGCAATGCGCTCGCCCTGTTCGACGATATGGCGGCGCGCCTGGGCGGTGGCCTGTTTCAGGCGGCGCAGCATCGCGGCGGGCGCCTCGGTGCTGTCCTGCTCGATCGCATCGGGATCGGCGGGCGCGGCGACCTGTTCCAGATAGGCGTGCAGCGCGGTGAGCTGGGTTACGAGGTCGAGGTCGAAGGCCGGGCGGTCGAGGTTCTTGGCGACGACCGGCTTGGCGTTCGACAGGCTGACCATCGACATGATGTCGGCCAGGTTGCGCGGGGGCGGGCGAAGATTCACGGTGCAGGCTCCCTACATGGGCTCGTTCGACAGATACATTCGCCCCTGTAGGAGCAAGCGGGGTGCCAACTAGAAAACGCTTAGAATCAATGTGTTAGGAATCGCGTGGGCGGCAATTTTTGCCCGCGCCGGGTGCAAAATGCCGCTCGGGCGGCAAGCCGCGCCGGGCTTTCGGGCGCTGGCGCGGGGGCAGGGGAGACCCTACATTCACGAAAACACCCCTGTTCGCCCGCCGCCGGAGCCTGCCCGTGCCGCTGTCTACCCTGCTTTTCCGCCGCCCACGCGCTGCCGCGCTGGCCCTTTCGGCGGCACTCTTGCTTGCCGCGCTGCCGGCGCTGGCGGGCCCCGCCGCACCGGGGCTGGTCGCGCACCGGGCGGGCTACACCCTGTCGCTGCACAGCGCCGAGAAGGGCAGCGGGGTGGAGAGCGCCACCGGCGTGATGATCTATGAATGGGCCGATGTCTGCGACGGCTGGACCGTGCAGCAGCGCTTCGAGCTGTCGGTCCGCGCCGGCGAGGGCGATAACCAGGTGCGCTCCGAATACATCACCTGGGAATCCAAGGACGGGCGCAGCTACCGCTTCCGCTCGCGCCAGCATCAGGGCGGCGTGGTCATCCGTGAACTCGACGGTACCGCCGAGATGCCCGAATCCGGCGCAGGCGCGGTGCGTTTCTCCCAGCCCGAGGAGAAGACGCTGCCGCTGCCGCCGGGCACGATGTTTCCGACCGCCCATTTCATGGCCCTGATGGACCGCGCCCAGGCCGGCAAGCGGCTGTTCAACCGCTTCGTCTTCGACGGCACCGGCGACGAGGGCGCGCAGGAGCTCAACGCGGTGATCGCACCCGCGCGCAAGGGCAAGAAGGAAGGGCCGGAACCGGCCATCGCCGCGCTCACCGGTATGGACGTGTGGCCGATGCGCTTCGCCTTCTTTGACGCGGTGTCCCGCGATGGGCAGCCCAATTACGAACTGGGTATCCAGTATTTCGCCAACGGGGTGGCGGACGAGTTGCGTCTCGATTTCGGCCCCTATGTGGTGGCCGGCACCCTGTCGCGCCTGGAGATGCTGCCTCAGCCGGGTTGCTGAGGTTTTTGAGGACGCGGGCCGGTGCCGTTAGCGCATAGCCTTAACCCCGCTTGAGGCCCCGTCCGGTGCCGATGGCGGCATCGCCGAAGCGGTCGCGCAGGGAATCCACGGCCCGTTCCACCGCCGCACGGCGGGTCGCGTTGGGGTCCGCCAGGTCCGGCGGGTCTGCATCTTCCCCGTCGCACAGCTCCGACAGGCCGACGCCGATCAGCCGGTAGGCGGTGCCGTCGGCCTCCTTTTGAAGCAGCGGCAGCACGTTGCGGAACAGCCGGTCGGCCAGCTGGGTCGGGCTCGACAGGCTGCGGCTGCGGGTCAGGGTGCGGAACCGCGCGGTCTTGAGCTTGAGCGTCGCGGTGCGCCCGGCGATTCCCTTGCGCTTGAGCCGCCGCGCGACCTTCTCGCACAGCGGCCACAGCCGTGCGGCCAGGGCGTCCGCATCGCTGATATCGGTGGCGAAGGTGGTCTCGCTGGAGATGCTCTTGGCGCCAAGGCCGGGTCGCACCTTGCGGCTGTCCTCGCCACGGGCATAGCGGGCAAGCTGCGCGCCGAAGCTGCCATAGCGGCGCATCAGCTCCGCTTCAGGGATGGCTTGGAGCTGGCCGATGCGTTCGATGCCGTCGCGGCGCAGCTTCGCGCGGGTGCGCGCGCCCACCCCCCACAGCAGGCCGACCGGCTTTTCGGCGAGGAAGCCGCGGGTCTCCGCCGCGCCGATCACGGCGAAGCCGCGCGGCTTGTCCAGGTCCGAGGCGATCTTGGCGAGGAACTTATTGTGGCTGAGCCCGACCGAAACGGTGACCCCGACCTCCGCCTCGATGGCGGCGGCGAGGCGCGCCAGGGTTGCCGCCGGGCTCGCCTTGTGCAGCCGTTCGGTGCCTGACAGGTCGAGGAACGCCTCGTCCAGCGACAGCGGCTGCACCAGCGGGGTGACCGCCTCCATGCGGGCGCGTACCTCGGCGCTGACCGCGCGGTACTTGGCGAGGTTCGGCTTGATCACCACCGCGTCGGGGCAGGCGCGCAGCGCCTTGAACATGGGCATCGCCGAGTGGATGCCCGACATCCGCGCCACATAGCAGCACGCCATCACCACCCCGCGCCGCGAGCCGCCGACCAGCACCGCCTTGTCCCGGAGCGCCGGGTCGTCGCGCTTCTCCACCGTGGCGTAGAAGGCGTCGCAGTCGATATGGGCGACGCTGAGCCGGTGCAGTTCGTCATGCGCTACCACCCGCGGCGACCCGCAGGCCGGACAGCGCCCCTGCGCTCCGGCGAACACGGCGAAACAGTCGCGGCACAGGGCGTCGGGTTCACCGCCTGGCGAAGAGCCTGTAGAGGTGTCGGACGATTCTCCCGTTGGCGACGGTTGCCGCATCAACGCCCTCTTGGTCGGACAGGTGCATGAACACCATAAAGACCTTGTGCGTCGTATTCAGGACGAATGTGACATGAAAAAAGCCGAGTTTGTCCCCCTCGGTGCATGCCCACGCCGCGTGGCTTAGAATCACTTCGTCCAGCGGTTCCTCGACGGGCGGCTCCGAGACGCTCCTCCCCTCGCAGGCGCCCAACACCACTTCCATGAAGTCGCCGGTGAGTTCTTCCAGGCTCTTGTTGGGATAATCGACACGCATGTCGAAATAGCCCCCGAAGGCCGGCCCCGTACGCCATCCGAAATGGGCCCAACCCAGCCCATTGCCGGCGAGGTCATCGATCTTGCTGTAGTCGGTCAGGCCGGCTTCCTTCATGAAGGAGGCGAATTCCGCCGCGTCGATCCGGGCCCTGCCTTGCGGCAGCACAGAGACCGTGCCGACGGGTGCCTCCGGGTGCGACGGGCGTACGATCGGTTCCGCTGGACGGGCCGCGTATCTGTTGACACAGCTTTCGAGGCCATAGAGGGCATGCTCCGCCTCGGTGAGGGAGAATTGCCATACACCCTGAGCGCCCCTGATCTCCAGGGTGCCGCCGATTCGCAGTAGGCGCAGAGCCCGGTTCGGCAAGGGCGCAACAAGCGCCGCATTGGACCGGGCCGTCGCTGTGGCCGTGTGCAACCACCAGCTTCCAATCTGAAAATCCAGCTGGTGCTTTTCACCAACTGTGAGATGCCATTCCCTAGAAATCACATGCGCTCTCAACCGTCCGTCGCGGGCGAGTTGGAGCATCAGGCCTACGTTCTCGCCGCCGTGCATCCGCGAAACCGAACAGCTGGACAAGCCCATTGGGCCGCCATGGGCTTGTCCAAGCCAGGAGCCAAAGGAGAATTTGGCGAGGGGCTCGGCGACCGCCGGCATGGCGCCCAGCGAGATCAGCAACAACGCGACAAGAAACCTGACAATCAGCACGGTGGCGTTTCCTATTTGCGGTCCTTGTCTGCAGCCTAATCGTTGAACATCCGCCGCATCGCGGCATTCGCCCGCAGGTCCGCCTCGTCCGCCAACGCCCGATCGGCAAAGCTCGAACGGTGCACGAACATCATCAGCAGCGAATCCTCGGGGATCAGAACCAACGTCGCGTAGTGGTATATTTCCGCGTTGCGTTCGCCGCAGGCCCACCAGACCGACTTGATCTGAGCACGGGTCAATTCTTCGCTCTTTTCGCGATAAATGATGCTGCGGTCGAAGCAGGTCGAGGTCAACGCCTCGATGATCCGGCTGCCCAACAGGTCGACGCTGTCGTGCGCGTCGACGGGCACGTCGATATAGCCGCCATAGACGGGGCCGGTGCGCCAGGTGAACTCCGCCCAGTTGAGATCCGTGGATCGGGGGTCCTCGACCCGCTCCATCTCATCCAACTGCATTTCCCGCAGCATGATCATGAGGAGGTCCCAGCTCAGGGGGGTGGGGCCGAACGAGCTCCCGGTGGCGGGGTCAAGCGCCGCTCCTTGTGGCGCCTGCAGACTGACGCGCTCTTCTTCCAGGGCGGTTAGCACGCAATTGTTGAGGGCGATGTACGCCTGCCGAAAGCCATCAAGCGTATACTCGAACTGCTTTCCCTCGCCGTCGATGTGCAGCGTTCCTGCTTCTTGCAAGGCCGTCAATATCGAGCTGGTCACCAGCAACTGTAAGATGTTGCTGCTGAATGCGTGCGCCGAGAACGTCTCCTGCCACCCCTTGTCCGTCGATAGCGTAAGGTCGTAGTTGCCGTTCTCGTCCAGATTCCAATCCGTCGAGACCACGTTGATCGCGATGATCCGCTCGCGGCCGAGATAGATCATCAGCGCCTCGCCGCTTCCGGACGACTGAAGGACGACGCAATGGGAAAACGATGCGCCATCCTTGGAAAGCTGCAGACCCCAGTTGCCATCGAGCCTTTCGAACGATTGCGCGCTGGCGGGGGCAATCGCCGCGGTCGACACGACCAGCAGCGTTGCGAGCATGCGCCCGAAGCGTTTCACGGCGGCGTCCTCCACATTCGTGATCCGTGAAGTGCAGCTGCTACTCTAGCGTGTTTCGGCCGCGTCTGCATCCCACAGCCAGGCGGCGCCGCGGACGCCGCTGGCGTCGCCGTGGGCCGGGGGCAGCAGGGGGGTGTCGACCCGGTCGGAGAACACCCATTCGCCCCAAAGCGCCGGCACGCTGTCATACAGCCGGCGCAGCCGCGACAGGCCGCCGCCCAGCACGATGGCGTCCGGGTCGACCAGGTTGATGACATGGGCCAGCGCCCGCGCCAGGCGGCGCTCGTAGCGCGCGAGACTCTGCTCCGCCAGGCCCTCGCCCTCGGCGGCCCGGTGCACCACCGCCTCGGGCGTGAGGCAATCGCCGCCGGCGCGGACATAGTCGGCGGCGAGGCCGGGGCCGGACAGGAAGGTCTCGATGCAGCCGTCGCGGCCGCACCAGCAGCGCGGGCCCGGATGCTCGCCCGCGTCCATCCAGGGCAGCGGGTTGTGGCCCCATTCGCCGGCGATGGCGTTGGGGCCGCGCAGCGGCCGGCCGCCGATCACCAGCCCGCCGCCGACTCCGGTGCCCAGGATCACCCCGAACACGCTGTGCCGCCCGGCGGCTGCGCCATCCGTGGCCTCGGAGACGGCGAAGCAGTCGGCGTCGTTGGCGAGCCGCACCGGGCGTCTGAGCGCGGCCTCGATATCGGCAGCGAAGGGCTGGCCGTTGAGCCAGGTGGAGTTGGCGTTCTTCACCAGCCCGGTGGCCGGCGAGATGGCGCCGGGCATGCCGATGCCGACGCGTGCGGCCGTCCCCGTTTCGGTCTCGAGATCGGCGACCAGCCCGGCGATGGCGGCAAGGCAGCCGGCATAGTCACCCGCCGGTGTCGCGATGCGGCGTTCGGCGCGCAGCGCGCCGGTCTCATCCAGCGCCACCGCCGCGATCTTGGTGCCGCCCAGGTCGACGCCGACGCGCATGATGGGTCAGGCCGGCTTGGTGGTGCCGGAATCCGCGTCGTCGTCCTGGCAATAGATGCGGTGCAGCACGTCGAGCACCTCGTTGGCGTGGCTGCCGTTCAGCGAATAGAGGATCGACTGGCGGTCGCGCCGGGTCTTGACGATGCTGTCGCGGCGCAGCCGGGCGAGATGCTGCGACAGGGCGGACTGGCTCAACCCCACCGTGCTTTCCAGCTCGCCGACCGTGCGCTCGCCGCCGAGCAGCTCGCACAGGATCAGCAGCCGGTTCTCGTTGCTCATCGCCTTGAGCAGCGCGCTGGCCTTGTGGATGCGCGCACGCAAGGCTTCGAGCCGCTCGTCGCGAGCAGCGCTCATGGTCACGGGCCCCCGTCCGTCACCGGTATCCGGCATCGCCGGATGGTTCAGCCCAGAATTGTAGTGGACGCCCGCGCGCGGCGCCATAGACTCCCCGGCCATGGCCGATCACGACCTTGATGTCACCGGACTGACCTGCCCGCTGCCGGTGCTGCGCGCGAAACGCGCCCTGAAGCCGCTCACCCCCGGCGAGACGCTGCGGGTGCGCGCCACCGACCCTGCCGCCTGGCGGGATTTCGAGGCATTCTGCGAGACCACGGGCACCGACCTGGTATCCCGCGAAAAGGCCGACAACGGCGAACTGCACTTCATTTTGCGCCGCGGGGATTAGACTCTTCTTGGTAACGCGGCGCCGGCCCGCGCCCCCGCCCGGCGGAGTCCTGCTTAAAGAGCCCTTCTTACTCCGCAGGCTGGGCGGCGGGCTTGGCGCGGCGCTTGCGCGGCTTGCGCGTCGGGGCGGCGGCCTTCTTCGCCTCGGTGCCGGCGACCAGGGTGAGCAGCGGCGGGATGATCAGCAGGGTGAGCACCGCCGACAGGCTCAAGCCGCCCACCACCACCGAGCCGAGCCCGCGGTAGAGTTCCGAGCCCGCGCCCGGGAACAGCACCAGCGGCATCATCCCGAAGATGCTGGTCAGCGTCGACATGAAGATCGGCCGGATGCGGTTGCGGGTCGCCTCCAGGATCGCGTCGGCCGGCGCCAGCCCCTCGTCGCGCAGGTGGAACAGGGTCCGGTGCACCAGAAGGATGGCGTTGTTCACCACGATGCCCACCAGGATGACGAATCCCAGCAAGGTCAGCATGTCGAGCTGCTGCAAGGTGAACAGGTTGAGCACGGCCAGCCCGCCAACCCCGCCGGCCGTCGCCAGGGGCACCGACAGGCAGATGATCAGCGGATAGATGAAGCTCTCGAACAGCACCGCCATCACCAGATAGACGATGAGGATGGCGAGCAGCAGGTCGATGACCATGTGATTCCAGGTCGTCGTCAGCTTGTCGGCGACGCCGCGCAGCTTCATCTGCACGCCCGGCGGCAGACCCTCGTTGCGCAGCGCCTGCATCACGTCGGCCTCGATCATCTCGATGGCCTCTTCCAGCGCCAGCGCCGGGGCCGGGCGGATGTTCAGCGTCACCGTGCGCTGGCGTTCCTCATGGCGGATTTCCTGCGGCCCGGCGGTGATTTCCACCGTCGCCAGCGAGCTGAGCGGGACGATCTTGCCCGATTCGGTCACGACGGGAATGTTGGAGACACCCTGGGTCGCATCGATGCGGCGTTCGCGCCCGGTCAGCACCAGGTCCATGCGTTCGCCCTCGGCGGTCACCTCGGCGACCCGCACACCGTCGTTGAAGGCATCCACCGCGAGGCCGAGCTCCCGCGCGGTGACGCCATTGTCGTTGAGCCGCACCGGATCGGGAATGACGCGGACCTCCGGCGCGCCCAGTTCCAGGCCCGGACGGGGGCGTAACTGGTTGCCTTCGTTACGCGGCAGGATGCGGCCAACCTTGCCGGTCGCGCGGCGCGCGACTTCCAGCAGTGAATTCAGGTCCGCGCCGTAGATGTCGAGGTTGATCGAGCGTGACCCGCCGACATTGCGGCCGAACAGCGAGCGCTGGCTGATGAAGCCGAAGGTGCCCGGTTCGGAGAAGATCGGCCGGCGCATCACCGGCACTAGTTCGGCGGCCCGGCGCGGGTCGACCGCGGCAGAGCCGACGAAGGTCTGCCCGCGCGTCGCGACGAAGAAGAAGTGCTTCATCTTCACCGTTCCGTCCGCGGCATCCTCCATGCCGGTCTCGCTGGCCCAGTAGGGCCGCACGGCGTTCTCGATCTTCTCGGCCACGGCGATGGTGGTATCCAGGTTGTAGCCCGGCGGCGGCTGGATCACCCCGAACACCAGGTTGCGGTTGCCGTCGGGCAGGTATTCGAGCTTCGGCAAGAAGCCCCAGGTCGCTGCCGCGGCGCTGCCGCAAACCAGCACCACCACCGCCAGCGCGCGCACCCGGCTGGCGGTCACCCGTCGCGTCAGGGCCAGTACAAGGCGCACGAACTGGCTGCCGAAATTGTCGATCAGCGGCAGGCTGACCCGCTTGGATTGGGACGGCTTGCCCTTCTGGCCCTTGAACAGGAAGTCGCACAGCGCCGGGATCACGGTGATCGCGACGATCAGCGACAGGATCACCGAGACCGAGATCGCCACCGCGATGTCGCGGAAGAGCTGTCCGACCTCAAGTTCCATCACCAGGATCGGCAGGAACACCATCACTGTCGTCAGCACCGACACCAGGATCGCGCCCCATACCTGCTCGGCGCCCTCCAGGGCGGCCTCGCGGATCGGTTTGCCCTGTTCGCGCAGCCGGTAAATGTTTTCCAGCACGACGATAGCGGCATCGACCACCATGCCCACCGCGAAGGCGAGGCCGGCCAGCGAGATCACGTTGATGGAACGGCCCAGCATCGCCATGGCGACAAAGGAGCCGATCACCGAGACCGGGATGGCGATGGAAATGATCAGCGTCGCGCGTGCCGAGCGCAGGAAGATCAGCAGCACCATGGCTGCCAGCGCGCCACCGATGAAGATGTTGGATTGCACCAGCGTGATGGCGGAATCGATGTAGTCGGTCTCGTCGTAGACCTGCAGCAGCCGCAGGCCCTCTTGCCGCAGCGGGCCTTCGTTCAGTTCCGTCACGGTGGCACGGATACCGCGCATGACCTCGATGACGTTGGCGCCGCTCTCCTTCACCGCGTTGATGCCGAAGGCTTCCTCGCCCAGGTTGCGGATGCGCGCCGTCGGCTCCGCATAGCCGAACTTCACCTCGGCAATATCGTCGACGGTGATCCGCGACAGCCGCCCCGTCGCCGGGTCGGAAACCGTGCGCAGCGCCACCGCGCGCACCCGGTCGAGGGTGGTCAACTCGCCCTCGGTGCGCACCACGTAGCGGCGCTTGCCCTCCTCGACCGCGCCGGCGGAGATCGAGGCATTGGCGGCGCGAAGCTTGTCCAGCACCTCGGTGACGGTGAGGCCGAAGCGCGCCATGCGCTGCGGGTCGATGACAACCTGCATCTCACGCGCCGTGCCGCCGAACACGTTGACGCCGGAAACGCCGGGCACCCGTTCCAGCTGGTCCTGCACCGTGTCCTCGACGAAATCGCCGAAGGTGGCGACCGGCCGATCGTTGCCCTCCAGCCGCGTCAGCCGGAACCAGGCAATCGGGTTGTCCTCGGTGGTCGAGGTGCGGATCGTCGGCTCGTCCGCTTCGTCCGGGTAGTCCTGCACCTGGTCGAGCCGGTTGGCGACGATCAGCATCGCCCGGTTCATGTCGGTGCCGATCTCGAATTCCAGCCGGATGGTTGCGCGGCCTTCCTGGGCGCGGCCGCGCATCGCCACCAGGCCCTCGACGCCGCGCAGGGCGTCTTCCTGCTTGTCGACGATCTCGCGTTCGACCTCCTGGACCGACCCGCCGGGCCAGATGGTGCGCACGCTGAGGATCGGGTTCTCGACTTCCGGTGTCAGCTGGATCGGAATCCGCTCCAGCGCGACCCCGCCAAGCAGCACCACCATCAGCACCGCCGCGAGCACCGCGATGGGCCGTTGGATGGAATGCTTTATCAGGGTCACGAGGGCTGCTCCGGCCGGCTGCCGCGGGTCGCGCGGTCTGCCCCGCCGACCGTTACCGCCTGGCCGGGACGCAGGCGCTCATTGCCGCGCACCACCACCTCCTGGCCTTCCTCGACGCCGGAAAGCACCTCGAAGCGGTTGCCGACACCCTCGCCGATGCGCACGTTACGGCGCACCGCCTTGCCGTCCTCGACGATGAAGACGTAGGTGCCGGTGGTGTCCTTCAGCAGGGCGTCCTTTGCCATGGTCAGCACCCGGCGGCCCTCGCCAATGGGGATCAGCACGTCAATGCTCTGGTTGATGGCAAGGCCCAGGCCCGGCCCGTCGAAATCGGGCGTGAAGCGGACCAGCCGCGTGCGGGTCAGCGGGTTTTCATTGGGCACGATGGCGCGCACCACGGCGTTGTTGTCGACCGTCCCATTGAAGCCGGCGCGCACGACGGCGCCCGGTTCCAGCACGCGAATGCGCTCGAACGGGACGTCGGCCTCGATCTCGAGGTCCTCGTCGTTGACCAGGGTGACCACTGGATCACCGGGATCGACGAACTCGCCGCGCGATACATGGCGCTCGGTCACCACGCCGGGGTAGGGCGCGCGGATGGTGCCGTAATCCAGCGCGATCTCCGCCTGCCGCCGCATGGCACGGGCCTGGCCCAGTTCGGCATCGGCGGAGGCCAGCATCGCCTCGGCGCGCTTCACCTCCTGCTCCACATCGTCGAATCGGGCCTTGGGGAAGGCGCCGGAGCCCTGCAACTGCTTGATGCGGTCGAATTCCTGCTTCTTCTGGTCCCGTTCGGCGCGGCGCATGGCGACGTTGGCGCTCTTGGTCAGCACCTCCGACTGGCGCAATTCCAGGTCGGCGCGCAGGGAATCGGTAACGAGTATGGCGATCACCGCGCCGCCCTTCACCCGGTCGCCGACATCGACGCGCACCGCCTCGACGGCGCCGCGCTCGCGGGCCGCCACAGCGCCGGATTCCCGCGCCACAATGCGGCCCAGCACCGGCAGGGTCTGCATCAGCGGCTCGGTCCGCACCGCATCCACCGCCACCGCGGCCGCGCGCCCGCCGCCCCGGCCCTGGGCGGCGGCATCCAGCGCGGGCAGCACGATGGCCGCAAACGCGAGCAGCGGGGCCAGCGTCCGCCAGCCCTTGGACCGCCTGCGCGGCCCTGAATCCGGAAATGTCACCTGTCGACGATCCTGTCTGTCGGTCCGGCGGCGCGGCCCTTGCGGGCCCGGTTGCGCGCCGGTGCGCGTGCGCCCCCGCAAGGGCAGGATTTCTACCGATATTGCGGCATTCACATGGGGCTGGCAAGGTGCGTTTCAAGCGCCCGCAGCGCCTGTTTTCAGGCCCTTAGCAGCATCCGGCCTATCCGGGGGAGGCCATGCCGACACTGCTCTACACCCATGATGCCGGGCTCGATCACGACACCGGGCCGGGGCATCCGGAACGGCCCGACCGGCTGCGCGCCATCACCGCGGCGCTCGAGGCGGAGACCTTCCACGCGTTGCTGCGCGAGCCGGCGCCCCTGGGATCTGAAGAAGACATCCTGCGCATGCATCCCGAAGACTATGTGCGCGCCATCGAGTCCGCCGTGCCCGACAGCGGGATTGCCTACCTCGATGGCGATACGGTGGTCTCGCCGGGATCCTGGGACGCGGCGCTGCGCGCCGTTGGCGGTGCCTGCGCGGCAACGGATCAGGTGCTCTCAGGGGGTGCGCGCAACGCGTTCTGCGCCCTGCGCCCGCCCGGCCATCACGCGGAGCGGACCCGCGCCATGGGCTTCTGTCTGTTCGCCAATGCCGCGATCGCGGCGGCGCGGGCGCGCGAGGTGCACGGACTGGACCGGGTCGCGGTGGTCGATTTCGACGTTCACCATGGCAACGGCACCCAGCATCTGTTCGAGGCGGACGGTGCGTTCTTCTACGCCTCCAGCCATGAGTATCCGCTATTTCCCGGGACCGGGGCGGCCAGCGAGACCGGCGTCGGCAACATCGTCAACGCACCGCTGCCGCCGATGTCCGGCGGCGCCGCGTTCCGCGCCGCCTACGAGCGGCTGATCCTGCCGACGCTCGACCGGTTCGCGCCGCAGTTCCTGATCATTTCCGCCGGGTTCGATGGCCATGCCCGCGACCCGCTGGCCAGCATGCAGCTCACCGGGGCGGATTTCGGCTGGGTCACCCGCCAGCTGGTCGCGGTCGCCGAGACCCATTGCGGCGGCAAGCTGATCTCGTTGCTGGAGGGCGGCTACGACCTGCAGGGGCTGGCTGAGGGCGTCGCCGCCCATGTCGGCGCTCTGATGGGCCAAGACTGAGGCGTGGCGCTTGTCGGCGCGGGGGGGCACTGGCTAAGCTGCCGCGACAAACCGGCAGGGGGAGAATTTGCCCATGGCGCAAGAGCCCATTCCCGACGATATCGCCGCCCTCAGCTTCGAACAGGCGCTGGAGGAGCTGGAAGCCATCGTGCGTACCCTGGAGGGGGGCGAAAGCCCCCTCGACGCGGCGATTGGCGCTTATGAGCGCGGCGCCCTGCTGAAGCGCCACTGCGAGGCGAAGCTCACCGAGGCCCGCGGCAAGGTCGAGAAGATCACCGCCGGCCCGGAGGGAGCGACGGGCGCGGAGCCCGCCGACATCTCGTGACCGAGTCTGGCCCGGACGTCCGGGATCTTTCCCTGCAAAAGGAAATGACCGAGACCGCGGCGGCGGTCGACCGGATGCTCGACGACCTGTTGCCGGCCGACGAAGACGCCGAATCGCGGCTCTATGACGCCATGCGCTACGCCAGCCTCGGCGGGGGTAAGCGGCTGCGCCCGTTCCTGGTGGTGCAGTCGGCCTCGCTGTTCGGGGTTAACCGGGAGTCCGCGCTGCGGGTCGGCGCGGCGGTGGAGATGGTGCACGCCTATTCGCTGGTCCATGACGACCTGCCGGCGATGGACGATGACGACCTGCGGCGCGGCAAGCCGACGGTGCACAAGCAGTTCGACGAGGCGACCGCGATCCTCGCTGGGGACGCCCTGCTGACCCTCGCCTTCGAGGTGCTGGCGGACGCGCGCACCCATGCGGACGCGTTTGCCCGCGCCGAACTGGTCGCCGCACTGGCCCGCGCTGCTGGCGCGCGCGGCATGGTCGGTGGCCAGATGCTCGACCTGATCGGCGAGAGCCGGCCGCTCAGCGAGACCGAGATCGTCCGCATGCAGATGATGAAGACCGGGCGCATGATCATCCATTCCTGCGAGGCGGGGGCCCTGCTCGGCCGCGCCGGCTCGGGGCAGCGCCACGCGCTTTCCGCCTACGGTCACGACCTTGGCCTGGCGTTCCAGATCGTCGACGACCTGCTCGACGTCACCGGCGACGCCGCTGAGACCGGCAAGGCCACCGGCAAGGACGCCGCCGCTGGCAAGGCGACCCTGGTGGCGACGCTGGGGGTGGAAGCGGCAGGCGAACGGGCGCAGATGCTGGCAGACCAAGCGGCGCAACATCTTGATTCATTCGGTGAAAAGGCCGAACCTTTAAAAAAGCTAGCGGCCTTTGTGGTGTCGCGCCGGGCCTGACCGCCCGGCGTCGTGGCACCGCCGCCAAGACGTAAGGGAGCAAACGCGTGAGCGATAGCGCCACTCCGCTGCTGGATACGATCAACGTTCCGGCCGACATGAAGGACCTGGACGAGGCGCAGCTGCGGCAGCTGGCCGACGAACTGCGTCAGGAGACCGTGGATGCGGTCTCAGTCACCGGCGGCCATCTCGGCGCCAGCCTCGGCGTCGTCGAACTCACGGTGGCGATCCACCATCTGTTCGATACCCCGCGCGACCGGCTGATCTGGGATGTCGGCCACCAGGCCTACCCGCACAAGATCCTCACCGGACGGCGCGACCGCATCCGCACCCTGCGCCAGGGCGGCGGCCTGTCCGGCTTCGTCCGCCGCGCCGAGAGCGAGTATGACCCGTTCGGCACGGCGCACAGCTCGACCTCGATCTCCGCCGGTCTCGGCATGGCGGTGGCGCGCGATTTGTCGGGCGGCAATAACAACGTCATCGCGGTAATCGGCGATGGCGCCATGAGCGCCGGCATGGCCTATGAGGCGATGAACAACGCCGGCGCCGGGCGCACCCGGCTGATCGTCATTCTCAACGACAACGACATGTCGATCGCGCCGCCGGTTGGCGCTATGAGCGCCTATCTCGCGCGCACCATCTCGTCGAAGTCCTACCGCTCGGCGCGCCATGTGGCGAAGTTGCTGGCGGCGCGCTTCCCGCGCACCCTGGCCAAGACCGCGGCCCGCGCCGAGGAGTACGCCCGCGGTCTGATGACCGGCGGCACCCTGTTCGAGGAACTCGGCTTCTATTATGTCGGCCCGATCGACGGGCACGACCTGTCGCATTTGCTGCCAGTGCTGTCGAACGTGCGCGACGATGCCGATCCGGGGCCCGTGCTGGTCCATGTCGTCACCCGCAAGGGCCACGGCTATCCGCCGGCGGAGCAGGCGGCCGACAAGTATCACGGCGTCGGTACCTTCAACGTCGTCACCGGCGAGATGCACAAGGCGAAGGCCAATGCGCCGGCCTACACCAAGGTGTTCGCCAACAGCCTGGTCGATGAAGCCGGGCGCGATCCCAAGATCGTCGCCGTCAACGCGGCGATGCCCGCGGGCACAGGCATCGACGTCTTCGCCAAGGCGTTTCCCGACCGCAGCTTCGATGTCGGCATCGCCGAGCAGCACGCGGTGACCTTCGCCGCCGGTTTGGCGACTGAGGGCTTCAAGCCGTTCTGCGCGATCTATTCCACCTTCCTGCAGCGCGCCTACGACCAGGTTGTCCATGACGTGGCGCTGCAGAACCTGCCGGTGCGCTTCGCCATGGACCGGGCCGGCTATGTCGGCGCCGACGGGCAGACCCACCACGGCTCCTTCGATATCGCCTATCTCGGCTGCCTGCCGAACTTCGTGCTGATGGCGGCCGCCGACGAGGCCGAGCTGGTGCATATGGTGGCGACCCAGGTGGTACTCGACGATTGCCCAAGCGGCCTGCGCTATCCGCGCGGCGAGGGGGTCGGCGTCGACATGCCCGAACGCGGCGTGCCGCTGGAGATCGGCAAGGGCCGGGTGGTGCGCGAGGGCACCACGGTGGCGCTTCTATCCTACGGCTCGCGCCTGTCGGACTGCCTGCAGGCGGCTGAGGAGCTGGAGGCGCGCGGCCTGTCCACCACCGTGGCCGATGCCCGCTTCGCCAAGCCGATCGATACCGACCTGGTGCGCCGGCTGGCGCGTGAACATGAGGTGCTGGTCACTGTCGAGGAAGGCTCGACCGGCGGCTTCGCCAACCAGGTGATGCAGTTCCTGGCGCTTGACGGCGGCTTCGACAAGGGTCTGCGCATCCGCCCGCTGGTGATGCCCGACCGCTTCATCGACCATGCCAGCCAGGGCGCCCAGGCAACCGAGGCCGGCTTCGACGCGGCCGGTATCCTGGCCACCGCGCTCGCCGCGCTGGGCCAGGACGAGGCGGAAGCGACCCGGCCCGCCCGGGCCTGAGGCGGCGGCGCCGGGAATGGCGCGCAAGGCCCGCCTCGACCAGCTGCTGGTCGACCGCGGCCTTGCCGAGAGCCGCGCCCGCGCCCAGGCGCTGATCCTCGCGGGCAAGGTCTTCACCACCGACGGCCACCGCCTCGACAAGGCGGGCAAGTCGGTTGACCCCGACATTCCGCTCGACCTGCGCGGCGCCGACCATCCCTGGGTGTCGCGCGGCGGGCTCAAGCTCGTGCACGGGCTGGATGCGTTCGCCATCGACCCGGCGGGCGCAGTGGCACTCGATATCGGCGCGTCCACCGGCGGCTTCACCGACGTCTTGCTGAGCCGCGGTGCGGCGCGGGTCTACGCCGTTGATGTGGGCCACGGCCAGCTCGACTGGACGCTGCGCAACGACGACCGGGTGGTGGTGCTTGAGCGCACCAACGCGCGGCACCTCACCGCAGATCAGGTGCCGGAGCCGCCAGCCATTATCGTCTGTGACGCCAGTTTCATTGGCCTGCGCACGGTGCTGCCCGCCGCCCTGGCGCTGGCCGCGCCGGGCGCCCGGCTGGTCGCCCTGATCAAACCGCAGTTCGAGGTTGGCAAGGGGCAGGTCGGCAAGGGCGGCGTGGTGCGCGACCCGGCGCTGCGCGAGGCTGCCTGCGCAACCATCCGCGATTGGCTCGATAGCCTGCCGGACTGGCGGGTGCTGGGCCTTGCAGAGAGCCCGATCACCGGCCCTGAGGGCAATGTGGAGTACCTGATCGCCGCTGCGCGCGGCGGCTAGCTCAGGCCGGGCACAGCGCCAGGTCCGCGGCGCGGGCCTGGGGGTGTTTCGGGTTCAGCACGCACAGGCTGCGATGACGCGCGAAGCCCGGCGGCCCTTCGGTGACCATGTCGGCGACCGACACGAAGGCGACCGAGTGCACCGGCGCGTTTTCCGCCCGGTTCAGCAGCTCCCGGCCGGCCACTTCCAGCTCCATGCGGTCACGCAGGCTGGTCCATTCCACGGCGCTCACGTCGTCCACCAAGGTGAACAGCAGGCCCGGCCGGTCGCCGCCGAAGCGGCGCGGCACGTCGACCAGCTGGTCCAGCACGCCGCGCGCGATGTCGTCGGGCTTGCCACTGCGTCCGGCGATCGCAAAGGCGGAATCACCGAACATGCCGATGGCCAGGCTGGCGGCGGGACCAAACTGGGCGCGCAGCACCTGATGCAGGTCGTCCTGGCTGATCGGGTCGCTGCCGAGATTGAGCGGGTCGAGCTTCATCACCACGGATTCGGCGCGTGCCGAGCGCTGGTTATCGGCCAGCAGCTCCACCACCGCATCGCGGATGTCGGCGATGCCAGTGTCGCCGGCAAGGCCTTCTGGCAATGACAGTTTCAGCACGTAACGGCCCGGCCGGCCATCGACATAGGCTTGCATGGCGCCATCGATCTCGCCCACCAGGCGCGACCAGTCGGCGCTGTCGACCGAGCGTCCGGCATCAGACGCCACGGCGACGCAGACGACCTCGGCCGCCGTACCGTCCTTTTCGACCAGCAGGTCGTAGGGCGCCTTGTCTTCCAGGTCGGGGAAAGAAACGGAAAAGCCGAGCTGCAGAAAGCGCCGCGCCACGGCGAAGGGATGCAGGGCGGCGGACAGTGCGCCGCCGTCCTCCAGCGCGGCGGCAAGCCGTGCCTTCAGCGCCTTCTCACCCTTGGCGTTCAGGGCCTCGGCGGTGTCGCCGACGAGCCCGGCGATCTCCGCCAACGCGGCGTACTGCGGCGGCAGCGGGCGGTCCGGACCGGCGCGGCGCACCCGCCGGTCAAGCTGGTCGAACGCCATTTCCAGCAGATGGCGGCGCTGAACCACATGGCGCAGGGCCGGCTGGCCGGCGATATGTGCCTCAAGCGACCGCATCCGCGCGGTCCAGGCCCGGCGTCCGACAACGCCCATGAAACGGCGCATGGCGCCGCGCGGCGTGCGCGTCCGCATTTCGTGCAAGGGTTTCATGATGAGACATTCCGCATAGCAGACCCATCTATGTGGTTCGCCGCCGGTCCAATTTCCAGACCAAGCCGCTCTAACCCTTACGGTGCGCGGGTTACAGCGGATCAGCGGGCGCGCGAAAGCACCCTATCCGCATTGTCCGCGGTGCAGCAGCAAGTGGTCGGCCAACACGCAGGCGACCATCGCCTCACCCACCGGCACCGCGCGGATGCCGACGCAGGGGTCGTGGCGGCCCTTGGTGACGATCTCGGTCTCGTTGCCGTGACGGTCGACGGTACGCCGTGGGGTGAGGATCGAACTGGTCGGCTTCACCGCGAAGCGCGCGACCACGTCCTGGCCGGTTGAAATCCCGCCCAGCACACCGCCGGCGCTGTTGGACAGGAAGCGGACCTGATCGCCGTCCATGCGCATTTCGTCGGCGTTTTCCTCGCCCGACAGCGCGGCAGCGCCCATCCCGGCGCCGATTTCCACGCCCTTGACCGCATTGATGCTCATCAGGGCGTTGGCAAGGTCCGCGTCGAGCTTGCCATAGATCGGGGCGCCAAGCCCGGCAGGCACGCCGGAAGCCACGACCTCGATCACCGCGCCGCAGGATGAGCCCGCCTTGCGTACCCCGGCGAGATAACTCTCCCAGGCCTGTGCCGCCTGCCGGTCTGGGCAGAAGAACGGATTGTCGCCGATCGCGTCCCAGTCCCAGGCCTCCCGGTCGATCCCGTGCGGGCCCATCTGCACCAGGGCGCCGCGCACCGCGGCGCCGCCGGGTATCTGTTCGGCAAGGATGCGCTTGGCGATGGCCCCGGCGGCGACCCGCATGGCGGTCTCGCGCGCTGAAGAGCGCCCGCCGCCGCGATAGTCTCGCAGGCCGTATTTGGCGTGATAGGTAAAATCGGCATGGCCTGGGCGGAACTTGTCGGCGATCTCCGAGTAGTCGCGCGAGCGCTGGTCGGCGTTCTCGATCAGCAGGCCGATCGGCGTGCCGGTGGTCACACCTTCGAAGGTGCCCGACAGGATGCGCACCTGGTCGGGTTCCTTGCGCTGGGTGGTGAACTTGGACTGGCCGGGCCGGCGCCGGTCGAGGTCGCCCTGCAGGTCCGCCTCGCTGAGCGCGAGGCCCGGCGGCACCCCGTCGACGACGCAGCCGATGGCGACGCCATGGCTCTCGCCGAAGGTGGTGAAACGGAACAGCCTTCCGAAGGTGTTGGAGGACATCGGCCCTGGCGCGCCGCGCCTAGACGGTCGAAATGTCGGGCGCGTCGACCTGCTTCATGCCCACCGAGTGGTAGCCGCAGTCGACATGGTGCACCTCGCCGGTGACGCCCGAGGACAGGTCGCTGAGCAGGTAAAGCCCGGCGCCGCCGACATCCTCCAGCGAGACGTTGCGGCGCAGCGGCGCGTTGAGCTCGTTCCACTTCAGGATATAGCGGAAGTCGCCGATCCCGGCGGCGGCGAGCGTGCGCATTGGCCCCGCCGACAGGCCGTTGACCCGGATACCCTTGTCGCCGACATCGTTGGCGAGGTAGCGCACGCTGGCTTCCAGCGCCGCCTTGGCGACCCCCATTACGTTGTAGTGGGGCATCACCTTCTCGGCGCCGTAGTAGGTGAGGGTCAGCAGGCTGCCACCGTTGGGCATCAGCGGTACCGCCCGGCGGCACACCGCGGTGAACGAGTAGCAGGACACCTGCAGCGTGTTGGCAAAGTTATCGGCGGTGGTGTCGATGTATTTGCCCTTGAGCTGCTCCTTGTCGGAGAAGGCGATGGCGTGGACCAGGAAGTCCAGCCCGCCCCAGCGCTGCGCGATCTCCGCGAAGGTGGCATCGACGCTGTCCTCGTCGAGCACGTCACAGGGGAGCAGGATGTCGGAGCCGATCGACTCGGCCAGCGGCTTCACCCGCTTCAGCAGCGACTCACCCTGGTAGGTGAAGGCGAGTTCCGCGCCTTGGGCGGCGGCTGCGCTCGCAATACCCCAGCCAATAGACCGGTCATTTGCGACCCCCATCACGAGGCCGCGTTTGCCGGCCATCAGGGCGTTCGAACTGCTCATCGTGGTGGGACTCCGCAGGCAGGATGCTGCCCCGCAATCTACACCAAAACCCGGGGGGCGCAATAACACGGCCCCCGCCGCCGCCGGCGGCAGGGGCGCGTGAGGGAAACCGCTACTGGACGATCTTCCAGGTGCCGTCCGGTTGGCGGCAGGCGGTGCCGTAGGCTTCCTCGGTCCGGCCGCCGACGGTCACGGTCTGCTGGAACTCGCGGCACTGCTCGCCCGACGCGGTTTGCACCGCCGGGCGCGGCGTGACGGTGCCCGAGTTGCCGGTGTCCGGGTTGCGCCAGGTCGTCGTGGTGCCCGAAGGCTGGGTCTCGAGCGCCCGCTGGGTGGTGCGGCCCATCGCCAGACGGTCGGCCCGGTCGAGCGAACGGCCGACCTCGCCGCCGGACAGCGCGCCGAGAACGGCGCCGACGCCGATCGCGATGTCGCGGCCAGTGCCCTTGCCGAGCTGGGCACCCGCAACGGCGCCGGCGACGCCGCCAAGTACAGTGCCGAGACCTTCCTTCTGGCCCGGTTCCTGGGCGCAGGCAGAAAGCAGGAAAACCGCCGCCGTGGCGGCAATAACTGGACGAATGAACATGGTTCGTTGCCTCGTGAGGTCGTTGGCCGAACGGCTCCCCGGCCGTTCGTTATGGTTCACCCCCGCCCAAAGTACTAGCAGAAGTGTATGCAATAATAAATGTAATTCCGATGCTGTCCGAATCAAGGTCGGCACCGCCGCCGCGCCGTTGGCACCGCCGGTGGCAAGTGGTATCACCCATTCGACGGCCGGGCCGATCCGCCGCCCCTTTCGCCGCGTAATGGTCAGCATGTCCGATCTAGAAACCGCCGATCCGATCGCCCTGTTCCAGTCCTGGCTGGCCGAAGCGGGCGACTCCGAACCCAACGACCCGAACGCCATGGCGCTGGCCACGGCGGATGCCGAGGGCCGGCCCTCCGTCCGCATGGTGCTGCTCAAGGATGTCGATGCCGCGGGCTTCGTCTTCTACACCAACCTTGAAAGCCGCAAGGGCACCGAAATGGCGGCCAACGCCAACGCGGCGTTGTGCTTCCACTGGAAGAGCCTGCGCCGCCAGGTGCGTGTGACCGGGGCCATCACCCAGGTGCCCGACGGCGAGGCGGATGAGTATTTCGCATCGCGCGCGCGCGGCAGCCAGATCGGCGCCTGGGCGTCTGCCCAGTCGCAGCCGCTGCCCGGCCGGTTCGAGCTGGAAAAGCGGGTGGCGGCGGAAACCGCGCGGTTCAATGTGGGCACCGTGCCGCGGCCCCCGCACTGGTCCGGCTTCCGGCTGGCTCCCCGGGAGATCGAGTTCTGGCGTGACCGCAGCTTCCGCCTGCACGAGCGTATTGTCTACAGCCGCGAAGGGGAGGGATGGTCGACCCGGTGGCTGTTTCCCTGAGCGCGGTCCCCGGCGCGCCATGCTGACCGAGGACCAGGGTCCGGCCCTTGCCTTCCTGGCCCGCCCGGAAACCTACGGCCTGGCGCCTGGTACCCCGGTGCGCCGCATCGATACCCACATCTCCGCCGTCTTCCTGGCCGGCGATGACGCCTACAAGCTCAAGCGCGCCGTGCGCTATCCCTACATCGACTTCGGCGATGCGCCGACCCGTAAGGCGGCCTGCGAGGCGGAAGTGCGGCTCAACCGGCGCACCGCCAAGGCGCTCTATCGCGGTGTGGTGCCGCTGACCCGCACGGCGGACGGAGGCCTCGCGCTTGGCGGGCAAGGGACGCCGGTCGACTGGCTGGTGCAAATGCGCCGCTTCGACGAGGCCGGCCTGTTTGACCGGTTGGCCGCGGCCGGGCGGCTCGATGGCGATCTGATGCGGGCGCTCGCCGACACCGTCGCCGGTTTCCATGAATCGGCGGAGGAACGCCCCGATAAGGGCGGCGCCGAGGGCATCCGTTGGGTCGTCGAGAACAACGCCGAGTGCTTCGCTGCCGCCGGGGCCGCCTTCGATCCAGCGCAGGTCGCCTCGGTCAACGCGCAATCACGCGAACGCCTGGCCAGCCTTGCCGAGATGCTGGAGCGCCGCCGTACCGAAGGCCTGGTGCGGCGCTGCCATGGCGACCTGCATCTACGGAACATTTGCCTGCATGACGGCCAGCCCGTGCTGTTCGATTGCATCGAGTTCAGCGAGGGCCTGGCCTGCATCGACGTACTCTATGACCTCGCCTTCCTGCTGATGGACCTGGAGCATCGCGGCCTGACCGGTTTCGCCAATCTTGTACTGAACCGCTATCTGGTGCGCCGCCGGGATCTCGACGGGCTGATGGCGCTGCCGCTGTTCCTGGCCTGCCGCGCCGCGATCAAGGCGCATATCACCCTGTCCGCCGGGGAAACGGCGGCGGCCGCCGACGCCGGCGCGCTGTCTGCGGAGTCCAACGCCTATCTTTCACTGGCGGATGCGTTCCTCGCGCCCTCGGACCCGGTGTTGGTCGCCATCGGCGGGCTGTCCGGGTCGGGCAAGAGCACACTGGCGCGGGCACTGGCGCCGACGCTCGGGCCCTCTCCCGGCGCCGTGGTGGCGCGCAGCGATGAATTGCGCAAGGGCATCATGGGGGTGCCGCCCGAGGTCACCCTCGGGCCCGATGCCTACCGGCCTGAGATCGGCGAGCGGGTCTACCGGGCGATGGGTGGCACCGCGGCCGCCGCCCTGCGCGCCGGCTATTGCGCCATTGCCGATGCCGTGTTCGCGCGTCCCGAGGAACGCGAGGCCATTGCCGAGGCCGCGCGCCGCGCCGGCTGCCGCTTCGTTGGCCTTTGGCTTGATGCGCCGGACGCAACGCTGACCGCGCGGGTCTCTGCCCGCACCGGCGATGCGTCGGACGCGGATGCCGCAGTGGTGCGCCAGCAGCTCGGCTACGAGCTCGGCGAGATCGGTTGGCAGCGGCTCGACGCCGGCGGCGACCCGGCGGCGCTGGCGGCGCGGGCTGCACAGCTTGTCGCCGCCGCCGCGCCGGGGGCCGCGAAGGTTGTGCGCGGCTGATCGGCCCCTGTACATTGGGCCAACGACGCGCAGGGAACCGCGCGCAAGCAACAAGCACACACGCGAAAACGGGGCAGTAAATAGGGACGGGGGAAGACCATGGATATTCGCACAATCTTGCTGCCGTTCACGTCCACGCCGGGCGACAAGGCGGCCATGGAGCTGGCCTTCGGGCTGGCGCGCGAGCACAGCTGCAACGTCCACGGGCTGCATGTCCGCATGGACCCGCGCGACATCGCGCCGCTGGCCGGTGAGGGCCTGTCCGGTGCGATGATCGAAGAGATGATGGAATCCTGCGACAAGGAGGGCATGGATCATGCCTCCGAAGCGCGGCTGATGTTCGACGAATACTGCAATTCCAACAGCATCCCCTTCGTCGACGAACCGCCGGGGCCTGGCGGGGTCTCCGCTTCCTGGCACCAGGAAGTCGGGCGCGAGGAGGATGTGGTGGCCTGGCATGGGCGGCTGCATGACCTGACCGTGATCTCCCGGCCCGTCGAGGGGCAGGAGAAGTCGACCACCGAGGTGGTGCATGCGGCGCTGATGGATGCGGGCCGGCCGCTGTTGCTGGCGCCGCCGGAAGCGCCGACAAGCATGGGCAAGCGGGTCGCGGTCGCCTGGAATGGCAGCCGTGAGGCAGCCAAGGCCATCGCCGCGGCGCGCCCGGTACTGGTGCATGCCGAAGAGGTCATCCTGATGACCGCCGAGGAAGGCTATTCCCATGGCCCGACGGCGGCGGACCTGTCGCGCTATCTCGCCTGGTATGACATCCATCCCGAGGTGCGCCATTTCGGCGGCGGTGGCGACGAGGCCGATATCGGCCGCTCCCTGCTGGAGAAGCTCGCCGAGGCCAAGGCCGACCTGCTGGTGATGGGTGCCTACACCCACAGCCGTTTGCGCCACCTGATCCTCGGCGGTGTGACCAGCCATGTGCTGTCCCACGCTACGATCCCGGTGTTCATGCACCGCTAGCGCCGCTGGACAGGCTTACAAAAGACAACGCCCGCCGCGGGGACCCGCGGCGGGCGTTTGCCGTTAAGGGGTAGCGTGGACGCTCAGGCCGGCTGCGGTGCGGCCGAACCGAGACCGCCGTCCCGCGCCCGCTTGGCCGCCGGCTCGGCGGTCAGCCCGTGGCGGGACCATTCCTCGCGCAGCGCCTTGACCAGATGGTCCATCATCGCGTCGGTGTGCACCGGGCTCGGCGTGATGCGCAGCCGCTCGGTGCCACGCGCCACGGTCGGGTAGTTGATCGGCTGGATATAGATGCCGTGGCGCTCAAGCAAGGCGTCGGAAATCTGCTTGCACAGCGCCGCATCCGCCACCAGCACCGGCACGATATGGCTCTCGGACGGCATCACCGGCAGGCCGGCGTCGCGCAGCTTGCTCATCAGCAGCGCGGTGCGTTCCTGATGGCGCTCGCGCAGGCTGTTGGTGGCGCGCACATGGCGCACGCTGGCCAGCGCACCGGCGGCGACTGCCGGCGGCAGTGCCGTGGTGAAGATGAAGCCCGAGCAGTAGGAGCGCACGAAGTCGACCATGGTCTCGGATGCGGCGATGTAGCCGCCGAACATGCCGAACGCCTTGGCCAGCGTGCCTTGGATGATGTCGACCTCGTCGGTGACGCCGTCACGCTCGGTCACGCCGCCGCCGCCCTTGCCGTAGAGGCCGACCGCGTGGACCTCGTCGATGTAGGTCAGGGCGTTGTACTTCTTCGCAACCGCGCATATCTCGGCGATGGGCGCGATATCGCCGTCCATCGAATAAACCGACTCGAAGAGTACCAGCTTGGGCCGGTCGAAGGGCTGCTCAGCCAGCAGGTCTTCCAGGTGGGCGATGTCGTTGTGGCGCCAGATCACCTTTTCCGCCTGGCTGAAGCGTACCCCGGCGATCATCGAGGCGTGGTTCAGCGCATCGGACAGGATCAGGCAGTCGGGCAGGTGTGCCGCAATTGTGCTGATCGCCGCCTCGTTGGCCGTGTAGCCGGACGAGAACAGCAGAGCGGCGGGCTTGTTGTGCAGCTCCGCCAGCTCCTGCTCGAGCAGCACATGGTTGTGGTTGGTGCCAGAGATGTTCCGCGTGCCGCCGGCCCCGGCACCCGAATGCTCCACCGCCCCGGTCATGGCGGCAAGCACATCGGGATGCTGGCCCATGCCGAGATAGTCGTTGGAGCACCAGACGGTCACCGTGCGCTGGCCCTGCGGGCTGTGCCAGGTGGCGGTCGGAAAGGCGCCGGCGCAGCGTTCCAGGTCTGCAAAGACCCGATAACGCCCTTCAGTCTTCAGGTCGGCGACGCGCGCCTCGAAAAAGCCGTGATAGTCCATAGCCGTATGCTCCCTCCGGCGGACGCGGATTGCAAGGCCCTTTTGCCCGCCGTTCTTCCTGTATTTACGGCCCTTTAGGGCTCTTGGTTCTGGTCCTCAGCCAGCGCGCGCGAGTTCTCCGGAGCGCTGCATCATGCCGAGGATTTCATCCAGTGTTTCCGCAAAGCGGTCGCACATCTCATCGATTTCACCGCGGTTGATCACCAGCGGCGGCGAGAACGCCACCGTGTCGACAATCGCGCGCAGGATCAGGCCATGGCGCTGCCCCGCTTTCATCACGTTGGGGCCGACCTTCAGCTTGGGGTCGAAGGGCACCCGCAGGGGCCCGTCCTTCATCAGTTCGACGCCCGCGACAAGGCCCACGCCACGCACGTCGCCGACCAATGGGTGCTCCGCGAAACGTTCCTGCAGTTGCGCCTGCATGTAGGGCCCGACATCGCGGACGTGGCCGACGATGTCGATCTCCTCATAGATCTTGAGGGTTTCCACCGCCACCGCCGCCGGCACGGGGTGGCCGGAGTAGGTGAAACCGTGGCCGAACACGCCGATCTTCTCGCTTTCCGCGACCATCGCCTCGTAGACCCGGTCGTTCACCAGCACTGCGGAGATCGGCAGATAGGCGGATGACAGCGCCTTGGCACAGGTGATGATGTCGGGTTCCAGGTTGTAGGTCTGGCTGCCCCACATGTTGCCGGTGCGGCCAAAGCCGCAGATCACCTCGTCAACGACGAACAGGATGTCGTGCTTCTTGAGGATCCGCTGGATCTTCTCGAAATAGCCCACCGGCGGCACCATCACGCCGCCCGCGCCCATCACCGGTTCGGCGAAGAAGGCGGCGATGGTGTCCGCGCCCTCGTCCGCGATCAGCTTTTCAAGGTCTTCGGCGCAGCGGTCGGAGAATTCCTCCTCGCTCTCGCCGGCCTCGGCCATGCGGTAGTGATGCGGGCAGGTGGTGTGCAGGAACAGCCCGTTCTTCAGCGGGATATCGAAATCCATGTGGATCGGCGGCAGCCCGGTCAGGCTGCCCGACGCGATGGTGACACCGTGATAGGCGCGCTGGCGCGAGATGATCTTCTTCTTCTCGGGGCGGCCGTGCGCGTTGTTGACGTACCAGGCGAGCTTGATGGCGGTGTCGTTGGCCTCGGAGCCGGAATTGGCGAAGAAAGCCTTGGACATCGGCACTGGCGCGATCTTCAGCAGCCGCTCCGCCAGGTCGATCATTGGCTCGTGCCCGCGCGCGGTGAACCCGTGATAGAAGGGCAAGGTGCGCATCTGCTTCGCGGCCGCCTCGACCAGGCGTTCGTTGTCGAAGCCCAACGCGGCGCACCACAAGCCGGCCATCGTTTCGATATATTCGCCGCCGTCCTCGTCCCAGACGCGCACGCCCTTGCCCTTGCTGATGATCAGCGGTCCGGACTGGCGGATGCCGGCAAGGTCGGTCTGGGGGTGCAGCACATTGGCGATATCGCGCGCCGCCGGTGAATTCGCGTGCCGCTGGGCCATGGCGTTGGGTCCTCCTACGCCTAAGAGCTTAGCGCCGCGCGCTGGCGCACGGAAGACTGCCGTGGCCGTTCCGGTCAGCTGCCGTCAGGCTGGCGGCCGAAAAAGGCCCGGCCCAGTTCGCGGTCGAAGCCGATCAGGCCGCGCTGGAAGTCGTCGACCCATTCAGCAATGTCGTGGTCGTCGAATAGTCGCCGCGCCGCCCGGCGCCGAACCAGAGCCGCCAGGTCGCGGTGCGCCTGGCGCAGGTCGGCGCTGGACTTGATGCCAAAATCCGCATTCAGGCGCTGCAGGTTCCATTGCAGCGCCCGTACGCAGGTGGTCATGGAACGCGGGAATCGCGGGTCGTACATCAGAAACGCGGCGACCTTCTGCGGTGTCGTCAGGCCCCGTTGCTCCCTGCGGAAGGCATGGTAGCCAGCCGCCTGGCGCAGCAGCGCGTTGAATTCACTTGAGTCGATGCTGCCGATATCACCGTCGTAACGCTGCAGCACCTGGCGGTAGGCGATATCCAGCAGACGAGAGGTCTGGTCGGCGCGTTCCAGATACTTGCCCAGGTAGCTGAAGCACCAAGTCTGGTCACGGTAGAGCGTCCCTTCCACGACGCCGACATGGGTCTGGCAGCTTTCCTTCACCGCCGAACACAGGCGTGACAGGTTGCCCACCGTGTAGTCCGAGCGTCGCAGCCGGCCGAGCCGGTTGTGGAACATGTTGAGCTGGACCCACACCTCGGTGCTGATCAGGTGGCGCAGGGAGCGCGCATTCTCCCGCGCCGACCTCACTGCCGAGACGATCGAGGTCGGGTTTTCGGGGTCGGCCACATAGAAGTGCAGCACCTCGGTGGCGTTCGCCTTGGCGTGCTTGGCGAAGAACCGCTCCTCGTCCTGATTGAGCTGCAGCACGGTCAGCCAGTTGGCGGTGCCCTTACTGTCGCGTGCGAATGTCTCATTGACATCGAGGATGCGGGCCAGGTTCTCGGCCCGCTCCACATAGCGCGCCATCCAGTAGGCGTTCTCCGCGAAACGGGCGAGCAGGCTACTCAAGGACCCAGGTATCCTTCGAACCGCCGCCTTGCGACGAATTGACCACCAGGGAGCCGCGCGGCATCGCGACACGGGTCAGCCCGCCAGGCAGCACCCAGGTCTTGCGCCCGGTCACCGCAAAGGGCCGCAGGTCGATATGGCGCGGCTCGACCTGATCGTCGATCAGGGTAGCGCCGACCGACAGGCGCACCATCGGCTGGCTGATGTAGTTGGCCGGGTCGGCCTTGAGCTTGCGGCGCAGTTCCGCGAGTTCCGCCTTACTGGCGCGCGGGCCGATCACCACGCCAACGCCGCCGGCCTCGCCGACAGGCTTGGTGACCAGCTTGTCGAGGTTGGCGAGCGTGTATTTGAGGCCCTCCTTCTCACGGCAGATATGGGTCTCGACATTCTCCAGGATCGGCTCCTCGTCGAGGTAGTAGCGGATGATCCGGGGCATGTAGGCGTAGACCGCCTTGTCGTCGGCAACGCCGGTGCCAACCGCGTTGGCCAGCGTCACGCCGCCCTTGCGGTAGGCCTCGAAGATGCCGGGGACGCCCAGCATGCTGTCGGGCCGGAATGCCTTGGGGTCGAGAAAAGCGTCGTCGATCCGCCGGTAGATCACGTCGACCCGCGCTGGCCCCGCGGTGGTCTTCATGAAGACCTTGTCATCCTCGACGAACAGGTCGCCGCCCTCGACCAGCGGCACCCCCATCTCGCGTGCCAGGAAGACATGCTCGAAATAGGCCGAGTTGAAGACACCGGGCGACAGCAGCACGACCTGGGCGTCGCGGCGTCGCGGCGGCGCCACCTCGCGCAGCGCCTGGCGCAGCCGGTCTCCGTAGGTTTCCACCTGGCGCACGGGCATGCCGTCCATCAGGTCGGGGAAGGCGCGCATCATCAGGTGGCGGTTTTCAATGACATAGGACACGCCCGACGGGCAGCGCGCGTTGTCCTCCAGCACCAGGAAGCGGCCTTCGTCGTCGCGCACCAGGTCGGTGCCGCAGATATGCACATAGGTGCCCTGGGGTACCTTCACGCCGCGCATTTCCGGGCGGTAGTCCTCGTTTCCTTCGACCAGGTCGCGCGGCACCACGCCGTCCTTGAGGATATGCCCCTTGCCGTAGATGTCCTGCAGGAAGGCGTTGAGCGCTGCCACCCGTTGCACAACGCCACGGTCGACCGTCTGCCAGTCGTCACGGGTGATCACCCGCGGGATGATGTCGAACGGCAGGATCCGGTCGATCTGTTCCTGATCGCTGTAGACGGTGAAGGTGATGCCGAGGTTGTAGAGCTCGGCTTCCGCGTCCGCGGCCCTACGGCGCAACTGCCGGGCGCTCATCTTCATCAGCCGCCGGCGAATACGCTCCACCGCCGGGTCGGCATTCTCGCGGGACATGGCGCAGAAGAAACCGCCGGGATCGTATTGTGCGAAGGGTGTCGCGGCGCGGGCGGAATGTTTGCCGCCGGCTGGCTTGCGCTTACCCTTGGTTTTACTTCTCACCGCCATCTAGCCAACCCTAGCGTCTTGTTCCCGGTCAAACCAGCACCGGGCGGGCCGCTGCGGCTTCGACTGAATCCGCCGGGACGACGTCGACCGCCACTTCCAGGTCCTGCTCGGCGCCGCCCACCACCACGCCGCGCACCGGGCTGACGTCGCCATAGTCTCGGCCCCAGGCCAGGGTCACATACTCGTCGCCGGGGATCTTGTTGTTGGTGGGGTCGAGGTCGACCCAGCCGTTTCCCGGGCACCACAGGGAGACCCAGGCATGGGACGCATCCGCGCCGACCAGCCGCTCGCGGCCCTCCGGCGGCAGGGTCAGCAGGTAACCGCTCACATAGCGCGCCGCCAGGCCGAGCTGGCGCAGGCAGGCGACCTGCAGGTGGGCAAAATCCTGGCACACCCCGTGGCGCGCAGCGAAAACCTCATCCACGGGGGTGTCGATGGTGGTGGCGTCGGTGTCGTAGCGGAAGTCCGCATGGATGCGTGCGGTCAGGTCGAGTGCGGCGGCCAGCACCGGCCGGTCGGCGGGAAAGCTGTCGCGGGCATAGGCCGCGAGGTCGGTTTCGGCCGTCACATAGGGTGAATCGAAGGTCATCTCGTAGGCGTCCAGGCCCTCCGGCGACAGGTCGCTGGACACCGCCTCATGCACCGCGTCCCACGGTATGGTCGCGCCCGGGTCGGGCGCCGTCACGGGGGTCACCTCGACGACACTCTCCGCGGTGATGGTGAGCGTCCGGTGCGGTGCCTGGATGGTGAGGAACTGGGTGGTGTTGCCGAAGAAGTCGGTGCGCCGCGAGGTCACGTCCGGCGCCGGGTCCACTGACACCGTATGGCGGTGACAGACCTGGGCCGGGGTGGCGCGGGGCGTCAGGTGCAGCACATGGCGGGCCAGGCTGACATCGGTCAGGTAGGTAAACCGGTTGCTGTGGCGCACGGTGAGGATCATGCGTCGTCCTCCGGCGCGCGGCCGTAGGCGCGGTCGGCGTAGAGCACCTCGACATGGGTGAAGTAGGTGCTGGCGACGATGTCGGAGACCTTCGGCAGCCGCGCCGCCAGGTCGGCAAGCAGCGCGTGCAGTCCGTCCGGCGCATCGCGCTCTGCGCACAGCGTATGGACATCGGCCAGTTCGAGACGGGTCTGCAGGTCGCGCACGATGCGCTGCTCCGGGGCCAGGCCGACGCCGCCGGGGTCGCGTGGCATCGACGCCAGCAGCTCATCGAGCCGGTGGAGCTGGAAGGCGACCGAACGCGGATTGCTGTCGTCGGCCAGCAGCAGGTCGACGACCGGCGCCGCCTCCGCCGCCGCGACGTAGCGGGTGCGGTAGGTGATGGCGCAGTCGGCCAGTTCGAGCAGCAGATCGAGGCGGTCCTCCTCCGCCGCCGGGTCACCGCGCAGCACCTCGTTCGCCAACGCCGACATGTGCAGCGCGCGTTCCACCCGCCGCCCGGTATCGAGGAAGGTCCAGCCCATCCCGCGGGTCATGTTCTCCATCTCCATCCCGCTGAAGGCGGAGATCAGGGTCACCATCTCGTCCAGGTTGGCGCGGGCGGCCTCGAACTCCAGGCCACTGACCGGTTCCTTCCAGGTAGCGTATTCGTTGAGCCGGTTGAGGATGCGCCAGGCATCCGCCGACAGCCGGTCGCGGACCCGTCCGCCGGCGGCGAACAGGTTGGCCAGGGTATCGCGCAGGCCGCTGGTAAAGCGCGGGTCGAGCGCGCTGGACCCGGAACCGGGGGGCGGCTCCGCCGCGCATGTCTCCGGGTCGATCAGCCCTTCGGAGACCAGCGCCGCCATCAGCACACTGATTTGGCCGCGCGCCTGCTCCCGGTCCGCATCGATACTGACGCGCGACAGCAGGGCGCGCAGCAGCCGCACGATCCCCTCCGCGCGTTCCGCGTAACGGCCGAGCCAGAACAGGTCGTCGGCGGCACGGCTCGGCAAATCAATACCGCTGCGGCGGATCGCGATCGGCTCGTTCTCGCCGCGCAGCAGGGTAAAGCTGCCGACCGGCCCTTCCGCCAGCAGCCAGGCATCCTTCGAGCCGTAGCCTGCTTGCATCGAGACGGCGCGGATATCGTGGCGCGTGGCGCCGCGCACCAGCCCGCCGGGCATGACCGCGAAGGAGTCCCCCACCGCAGCGACGAATACCCTGAGCACCATGGTGCCGGGCTGCAGGCGGCCGTCCTGCAGCACCGGTGCGGTCGACAGTGTCACCGTCTCCTGGCCGACATAGTTGTAGCCGTTGGCGCGGATGCGCCGGGTCAGGTCGCGCCGTCCGGCGTCGTCCAGCTCCGCGCCGACCGCGGTCTCCATCCAGGGCCGGCCGGGCAGGGGCGGGAAGGCCGGGCGCACCGCCAGTTCCTCCATGCGCTCCAGCACCGTGTGCTGGGGCTCCTCCTGGCCGCACCACCAGGTTGCGACATTGGGGATAATCAGGTCCTCGCCGAGGAAATGCCGGCACAGGCCGGGCAGGAAGCCCATGAAGGCCTGGCTTTCGACCACGCCGGACCCCAGCGCGTTGGCCATCGCCACATTGCCGGCGCGCACCGCCTGCACCAGGCCCGGCACGCCGAGCGCCGAATCCTGGCGCAGCTCCAGCGGATCGCACCAGTCGTCGTCGAGCCGGCGCAGGATGACGTCGATCTGGCGCAGGCCATCGACGGTCTTCATGAACACCTTGTTGTCGCGCACCGTCAGGTCGCCGCCCTCGACCAGCGGATAGCCGAGGTAGCGCGCCAGGTAGACATGCTCGAAATAGGTTTCATTGAGCGGCCCGGGCGTCAGCAGCACCACCTTGGGGTCTTCGCGGTGGGGCGCCAGGCCGGCCAGGCTCTCGCGCAGCCGATAGAAGAAATAGGCCAGCCGGCGCACATGGGTGCCCTGCATCAGGTCCGGCAGCACCCGGCCGGTGACAATGCGGTTCTCCAGGCTGTAGCCGACGCCCGACGGTGCCTGGCTGCGGTCGTTGATCACCCACCAGCGCCCGTCGGGCGAGCGCCCGAGGTCGGCGGCGTAGAGGTGCACAAAGGTGTCCCGCGGCACCGACACGCCATGCAGCGGGCGGACAAACTGGGGGTTGCCGAACACCAAGGAGGCCGGCAGCCGGCCCTCGCGGATCAGCGCCTGGCGGCCATAGATGTCGGCGCAGATGGCGTTGAGCAGCCGGGCGCGCTGGACCAGCCCGGCCTCCAGCGCCACCCACTCGGCGGGCGGCACGATCAGCGGCACCGTGTCCAGTTCCCACGGGCGGCTCGGGCCGGCGGGGTCGCCATAGACATTGTAGGTGATGCCATCTTCGCGGATTAGCCGCTGGATCAGCGCATGGCGCTCTTCCAGCGCGCCCGGGCCAAGCGCGTCAAATGCGGACAGCAGCGGCGCCCAGTGCGCGCGCACCGAGCCGTCGGGGGCCATCATTTCATCGAAGACGCCGGGGATTGGGCGGTAATCCCGCAGCAAGGGCAGGGCCGTCGGGTCAATGTTGTCGGCGACAGTGCTCAAATCGCGGCGTCCTGCCCGGTTGCGCGGCCTTAAGAGCCGCAGCGCGGGCGGATTATCCGCCTTCGCTCCCGGCGGAGCAAGGCGGTTGCGGCGTCAGCCGCGGCCGTAGAGGTCCTCCAGCCGCACGATGTCGTCCTCGCCGAGATAGGCGCCGGACTGCACCTCGATCAGATGCAGGTCGATCTTGCCCGGGTTTTCCAGGCGGTGGACCTCGCCGATCGGGATGTAGGTGGACTCGTCCTCATGCACGGTGATGACGTCTTCGCCGCGGGTCACCTTGGCGGTGCCGGCGACCACGATCCAGTGTTCCGCGCGGTGGTGGTGCTTCTGCAGGGACAGCACCGCGCCGGGCTTCACCACGATGCGCTTGACCTGGAAGCGCGCCCCCGAATCGATGCCGGTGAAGCTGCCCCAGGGCCGGTAGACGGTGCGGTGCTGGTCGACTTCGCTGCGGCCTGCCTCCTTCATGCGGTCGACCAGGGCGCGGACCTCGTCGGTGCGGTTGCGGTCGGCGACCAGCACCACGTCGTCGGTGACCACCACCACCAGGTCGCGTACACCCAGCGCAGCAACCATCGCCGCGCCCTCGGCGCGCAGGTAGGAGTCGCCGGCATCGATGGCGACCACGTCGCCGGACAGGATATTGCCGTCCGCGTCCTTCTTGCCGATTTCCCACAGGGACGCCCACAGGCCGACGTCGCTCCAGCCGATATCGACCGGCACCACGGCGGCACGGGTGGTGTGCTCCATCACCGCATAGTCGATGGACAGGCCCTCGGCCGTGGCCAGCGCATCCTTGCCGAGCCGGAAGAAATCCAGGTCCTCGGCACCGGCGGCAATCGCGGCGCGGCAGGCCTCAAGCATCTCCGGATGGCGCGCCTCCAGCTCGCTGAGATAGAGCGCGGCGGGGAACAGGAACATGCCGCTGTTCCAGCTGTACTCGCCGCTGGCAACGAAGCCCTCTGCGGTTTCCCGGTCGGGCTTCTCGACGAAGGCAGCAACCTTGAAGGCGCCATCGACGCCGGGCAGCGGGTCGCCCCGGCGGATGTATCCGTAGCCGGTCTCGGGCCGGTTGGCGGTAATGCCAAAGGTGGCGAGCGCGCCGCCCGCGGCGGCGGCCGCCGCCTGCGCCACGCCGGCGCGGAAGCCCGCGTCATCGGCGATGGAGTGGTCCGACGGCAACACCAGCATCAGCGCGTCCGGGTCGTCCTCGACCAGCATCAGCGCAGCGACCGCGGCGGCCGGTGCGGTGTTGCGGCCAACCGGTTCGAGCACGATGCGCGCAGCGTTGCGCTCCAGCGCGCGCAACTGCTCGGCGACGATGAAACGGTGCTCTTCGTTGGCGATCACCAGCGGGGCGGCGAAGCCGTCACCGGACAGCCGCGAAACGGTGTCCTGGAACTGGCTGCGCGGGCCGGCGAGCGACAGGAACTGTTTCGGATAGCCGGCGCGCGACATCGGCCACAGGCGCGTGCCTGAGCCGCCGGAGAGGATCACCGGGTGGATCGTGGGCGACGGGGCAGGGGGCATGGCGGGGTCCCGAATTGCTGAACGCCGGCGGCCCGGCGGGCCGGGCCGATATTGTCGCCGGCGGGCGGTCCGGAGTATATCGGGCAGGTCCGCGGCAAGCCAGCGGACCCCGTGATCCACGTCAGCAATTCCTCCGGCCCCGGGGCGCGCGATGAGCTACCAGGACATCCTTGTGCATATCGATGACAGCGCCGATGCCGCCAGCCGCGTCGACAGCGCGCTGCGCCTCGCCGCTGCCACCGACGCCCATGTCACCGGGCTGTACGTGCATCCGGCACAGCGTCTGCCGAGCCACCTGCTGCGCGAGCTTGGCCGCTCCGCCGCCCGCGCCCAGAAGGTCGCGCGTGAGGAGAGCGAGGGGCGTGCCGAACGGCTGTTTCGCGAACGCGCCGACCATGCCGGCATCCACGGCGAGTGGCGCAGCGGCAGCGGCGACGCGGTCGACGTGCTCAACCTCCACGCGCGCTACTCCGACCTGCTGGTGGTGAGCCAAGTGTCGCCCGGCGCCGAGGAGCATGACGAGGACGTCGATCCGGAACTGCCCGACCGGGTAGCGATGGAGGCGGGTATCCCGGTGATGGTGGTGCCGGCAGGCGAACCGCCCGAGACGATCGGCCGGCATGTGCTGGTTGCCTGGAACGCCAGCCGCGAGGCCAGCCGCGCCGTGCGGGACGCCCTGCCGTTGCTGGAGAAGGCCGACAGGGTCACGGTGCTGGCGGCGCAGTGCCGCGGCGACAAGCCCACTGGCGAGGCCGACCCTGGCGCGGACATCGCGCTGCATCTCGCGCGCCATGGGGTCCCGGCGGAGGCCCGCGCCGAGGCGGGCGAGGGACGCGACGCCGGCGAGCTGCTGCTTGACGCCGCCGGGCGGCTCGGCGCGGACATGATCGTGATGGGCGCCTATGGCCGGCCGCGCTGGCGCGAATTCATCCTCGGCGGCGCCACACGGCACCTGCTCGACCGTGCCCCGGTGCCGGTGCTGATGTCCCATTGAGGCGGCGATGATCGTCGTCTTCGGCTCCCTCAACATGGACCTGATGCTGCCTGTCGACCGGCTGCCGGTCGCTGGCGAGACCGTGCTGTGTCCCGGCTACACCCCCGCACCCGGCGGCAAGGGGGCGAACCAGGCAGTGGCCGCCGCGCGCATGGGAGCAGCGGTGCGCATGGCCGGGAAGGTCGGCGCCGACGGCTTCGGCGACACGGTGCTCGACAGCCTGCGCGCCGACGGCGTCGATGTCGCCGCCATCGCCCGTGCCAATACCCCCACCGGCTGCGCCGCGGTGATGGTGGAGACCGGCGGCGGGAACCAGATCGTCGTTGCCAGCGGCGCCAACCGGGAGGCCGATGCCGCCCAGGTGGACGACGCCCTGCTCAGCCCCGGCACCCTGGTGGTGCTCCAGAACGAGGTGCCGGTGGCGGCCAACGCCGCCCTGATCGCCCGCGCCGCGGAGCGGGGCGCACGGGTGCTGCTCAACCTCGCCCCGGCGGGCGACTTCCCGGCGGACGCGCTCGACCGGGTCGATTGGCTGGTGGTCAACGAGGTCGAGGCGGCGATGCTGGCCGGAGAACACGATTCCCCGGAAACCCTGGCTGGCGCGCTCGCCGACCGCCACGGACTCGCCTGCATTGTCACCCTCGGCGCGGATGGGGCGCTGGCGGTGGCGGGCGGTGACGCATGGCGGGTCGGCACTCTCGATATTGCGCCGGTGGACACCACCGCGGCGGGCGATGCCTTCGTCGGCGCGCTGGCGGCGGCGCTCGATGGTGGCGCGGACCTCGGCGCGGCGCTGGCCCCGGCCGCGGTGGCGGGGGCACTGGCTTGCCTCGCGGAAGGAGCGATCCCGAGCCTGCCGGATGCTGCGGCGGTCGAGTCGCGCCTCAGCGGGCTCGAAAAACCGCAGAAGACCGCGCGATTGCCCTGAAACTGGACCGACTTCGCCACTTTTTGGACACGAACGGTCCCTACTTTCATCGGTGAACCGGACGTTCGGTCCCCGCCCCTCGGGGAATCCCCTACCGGAGCGGCCGGTTAAGACCTCGACCGCCGGCGGTCTGTCCGATACCTACCCCCTGAGCCTCCCCAAGGCCGAGGACAGACCGCCGGCACTCGAGCCGCCCGGCCAGGCCTAATCCTCGCCCGAACGCGGATCGAAGGCGTCCTGCAGGCCGTCGCCGACGAAGTTGCAGGCGATCACCGTGAGGAAGATCAGCAGCCCCGGCAGTACCGCCAGCATCGGCGCCGACCAGATCAGTTCCTGGGCGTTGGTCAGCATGTTGCCCCAGCTTGCCACCGGCGGCTGGATGCCGAGGCCGAGGAAGCTCAGCACCGATTCCAGCAGGATCACCTGGCCCACCGACAGGGTCGTGGCCACGATGATCGGCGACACCACGTTGGGCAGCACATGCACCGCGATCACCCGCAGCGGCCGCGCACCCTGGGCGACGGCGGCGCGGACATACTCGCGGGTGCGCAGGGACAGGGTGACGCCCCGCACCAGCCGCGCCACGGTGGTCCAGCCGACGAGCCCGATGATGGCGACGATGCGGAACAGGCTGACATAGGGCGACTGGGCCAGCGCCTCGGGCACACCCGCCTTCTCCAGGTCGATCGCCGCCAGCACGATCAGCAGCGGCAGCAGCGGCAGGCTGATGAAGCTGTCGGTCAGGCGCATCAGCAGGGAGTCGAGCCAGCCGCCGAAATAGCCGGCCAGCAGGCCGATGGCGGTGCCGATCAGCGCCGCGGTCAGCGCGGCCGCCAGCGCCACCGCCAGGGACACCTGCCCGCCATAGAGCAGCCGCAGCAGCACATCCCGGCCCAGTTCGTCGGTCCCCAGCGGATGCGCCGCGCTGGGCGGGCCGAAGCGGCCGAACAGGTCGACCCGGTCCGGATCCACGCCCAGCAGCAGTTCAATCAGCGGCGCGGCCAGGCACAGCCCGGTCAGCAGCACCAGCACCACCAGGCCCGCCATCGCCATGCGGTGGCGGCGGAAGCGGCGGCGCGCCCGCGCGCCGGGCCGGTCGTCGCGGATGGTGGCGGCCCCGCTCATCCCAGCGAGATCCGCGGGTCGAGGGCGGCGTAGCACAGGTCCGCCAGCAGGTTGCCGACCAGGGTCAGCAGGGTCGCCAGCAGCAGCGCGACGACGGCGAGGTTGTAGTCATTGCCCATTACCGCGTCGAAGATCAGCTTGCCCATCCCCGGATAGGCGAAGATCGTCTCGGTGATCAGCGCGCCGGAGAACAGGAAGCCGAACTCGAGCCCGACGATGGTGATCACCGGGATCAGCGCGTTGCGTAGCGCGTGGCGCCAGACCACCGAGGCCTCGCCCGCGCCCTTGGCCCGCGCCGTGCGGATGAAGTCCTGGCGCAGGGTCTCGATCATCGCGGCGCGCATGTAGCGGGCATGGCCGGCCAGGTTGGCGAAGGCGAGCGTCGCCACCGGCAGCACCAGATAGGACGCCCGGTCCCACAGGCCGCCCTCGCCGACGGTGGCCACCCCGCCCGCCGGCAGCCAGCCCAGCGCTACCGAGAACAGCATGATCAGCAGCAGGCCGAGCCAGAAGGACGGCGTGGAGATGCCGGCGAAGGCGATGAAGTTGACCGCGTAGTCGCGCCCGGAATTGGGCCGCAGCGCCGCCCACGCGCCCAGCGGCAGGCCGATGCACAGCGACAGGGCGAAGGCCGCGCCGAGCAGCGCGAAGGTGTTGAGCAGCGCCGGCCCCATCACCGACAGCACCGGGCCGGCATACAGCCGCGAATAGCCCAGGTCACCGGACAGCGCCGCGCCAAGCCAGTTGAGGTAGCGGGTGTGGATCGGCTGGTCGAGCCCGTGCAGGGCGCGCAGATGGGCGGCGTCCGCGGGGGTCAGCTTGGGGTCGGCCTGGATCATCAGGTCGATGGGGTCGCCCGGCATCAGGCCCATCAGCCCGAAGATCACGAACGACATCACGCCGAGCACGATCAACGACTGCACCGCGCGGGAGAACAGGTAACGCCCCATGGGCGGCGAGTGTAGCGGTCTTCGGCCGCCGCGTCAGGCGCTCACAGCGCCGACAGCCGCGCCTGCAAGTCCGGGTTGAGCGCGATGCCGCTGGCTTCTGCCGCCGCCCGGCGCGCGGCACGCCCGCCGCCAGGCAGCCGCGCGCCTTCGGACGCGGTGACATGGCCGGCCAGCGCCTCGATGCGGTGCAGCGCCGTCTCGCCGCCGGACAGCGCCGGGTTGATCACCATGAAGAACTGGCCGAGGCGCGGCGGCGGGCCGTCATGGTCCTCGAACGGGGTCGCCTCGACCGACAGGCCGCTACCGGTCAGCGGCCCGCAAAGCATGTCGATCATCAGTGCAAAGGCCGCGCCCTTGGCGCCGCCGATGGCGCCCATCGCGCCGCGATGCAGGATTTCCTCGGGGTCGTTCGAGGGTTTGCCCTCGGCATCGAAGCCCCAGCCGTCGGGCACCGGCTCGCCGCGCTGGGCGGCGACCATCAGCTTGCCGCGCGCCACCTGGGCAGTGGCGCCGTCGATCACCAGCGGCGGCCCGTCCGGGCGCGGCGCGGCAAAGGCAATGGGGTTGGTGCCATAGACCGGCGCGCGCCCGCCCCAGGCCGGGATCGCGGCGGGGGTGTTGGAGAACGCCAGCGCCGCGAGGCCATCAGTGGCCAGCCGTTCGAGATAGAGGCCGATGGCGCCCCCATGGTGGGAATTGCGCACGGCCAGCACCACCACCCCGGTCTCGCGCGCCCGCGCGGCGGCCCGGGCCAGCCCCGCATGAATCGCCGGATAGGCCAGCCCGCCCTGCACATCGGCGCGCAGCAGTGCGGTCCCCGCCCAGTCGAAAACCGGGGTGGCGTGGCCGTCGACCTTGCCCGTGCGCAGATGCCCGGCATAACCGGGCAGCCGGGCCAGACCGTGGGACGGATTGCCGATGCATTCGGCATCCACCAGGGCGGCGGCGGTGACGGCGGCGTTGGGTTCGCTGGCGCCTGCGCGCATCAGGATGTCGGTTGCCAGCGCCGTGGCCTCGGCGATGGAGAGCGTGGCGGGAACCGCGCGGGCGGTCACCGGATCAGTCCGCCGCGCGCCAGTACTCCACCCAGAAGGTGGTGGGGAACTGGTGGCCGGTGGGCTCCACGCCGTCGAGCCAGCGCGGCAGAATGAAACTGTTGGCGCGGAAATACAGCGGGATCACCGGCAGGTCGGTGGCGTACAGCCGCTGCAGGTCGCCCCACAGGGCGGCGCGCGCATCGCGGTCGAGTTCAACCTCGATCTTCTCAATCAGCGCATCCATGTCGGCGCTGACATAGCCGGTGTAGTTCTGCCCCGCCCAGTTGTTGTCCTCGGTCGGGATGTGGGTGGAGTGCAGCGTGGTGCGCGGCACGCCCTCGGGCGCGCTGATCCAGGCGAACATCGCCATGGCGCCGAACTGCCGCTTGGTCACCGTCTCGCCGAAGAACACGCGCGGCGGCTGGTTACGGATACGCACCTCGACGCCGGCCTCCGCCCACTGGCTTTGCAGTACCTGCTGCACCAGCTCGCGCGACCGGTTGCCCGCCGTGGTCATCAGTTCCAGCGACAGCTTCTCCCCCGCCGCGTTGTGGCGCACACCGCTGCGCATCACCCTCCAGCCCGCCGCGTCGAGCAGTTCGGCAGCGCGGGCCGGGTCGAAGGGGTAGCGCGGGATGTCGTCGCTATGGATCCAATCGAGCGGATTGACGTTGGTATGGGCGACCGGCTGCTTGCCTGCGAACAGGCGCTGGCTGATCGCTTCGCGGTCGATGGCGAGGACCAGCGCCTGGCGCACCCGCGCATCCTTGAGCAGCGGGTTGTCGAGGTTGAAGTCGATATGCTCGTAGATCAGCCCCGGCTTGTAGAGCACCTGGAAGCGGCGGCTGTGGCGGCGCTCGAACGCCACCGCCTGTTCGATCGACAGGCCCAGTTCGCCGGCGATCATGTCGATGCCGCCGGACAGCAGGTTGGCCTCCAGGGCGGCGGTGTTCTCGATGGCCCGCACCACGATCCGCTTGAGGGTCGGCGGCGTGCCATACCAGGTCGGGTTCGGCTCCAGCACGATGTGCGAGCCGGTGACCACCTCGCTCACCCGGTAGGGGCCGTAATACAGGCCCGGATTGGTGCTGTCGGTGTCATAGAGGGTGCGGTGGCGGTACTCCACCGGATCGGCGAAGGCGGGCCGCTCCAGATGGGCGGGCAGGATGTCGAGCCCCGACAGGCTGTTGTACTGGAAGGTCAGCTTGTCGAAGTAGAGCGTCACCGTCTTCGGGTCGACCACGTCGATCTTGTAGAGGCTGCGGTACAGCTCGATGTTGCCGACGCCGCTCTTCGGGTGCCGCCCGACCTCCCAGGAGAACACCACGTCGTCCGCCGACACCGGGGTGCCGTCGCCCCATGTGGCGTCGGGGTGGATGCGGTAGGTCACCGCGATGCCCTGCTTGCCGTCCGGCGTGGTCAGTGGCTTGGCGCCGCCATTCTCGATGGTCGGCAGTTCCACGCACAGCAGGCAGACCACCGTCCAATCCTTGTCGTAGACGGTCAGCGGCCGGCGCGTCATCGCCAGCACGTAGGTCTTGGCCATCATCGAATCGATGGCCGGGTGCAGGGTCGACGGGAACTGGGTGATGCCGATGCTCAGGCTGTCGCGCGCCTGCGCCGGCGCGGCCGCCAGCGCGGCGAACAGCGCCAGCGCCGCCGCCGCCAGCCGCCCCGTCCAGGCGCGCCGCGCGATCATCGGCAGGCGCGCCTCAGGCGGATGCCTTGAGGTCGGCGGCACCGATGCCGCCGTGGGACTCCGACCAGGTCACCGGGTCGTCGAGGAAACGGCGTACCTCATCCAGCGACTTGCGGTCGAAATAGTCGTCCTGCTCGCAAACCTCCAGCACGTCGCGCCAGTTGGCGAGGTAATGCAGGTTCAGGTCGAGGTCCGCCAGCAGCTCCTCGCTGCCCGGGAAGATGCCGTAATAGAACACCACGAAGACGTCGTTCACCGTGGCGCCGGCGTCGCGCAGCGCCTTGGCGAAGCGGCCCTTGCTCTGGCCGTCGGTGGTCAGGTCCTCGACCAGGATGGTGTTCATGCCGTCGGGCGTGTCGCCCTCGATCTGGGCGTTGCGGCCAAAGCCCTTGGGCTGCTTGCGGACATACAGCATCGGCAGCAGCATGTGGTCGGCGATCCAGGCGGCGAAGGGGATGCCCGCAGTCTCGCCGCCGGCCACCGCCTCGATGGTCTCGTAGCCGACATGCTGCTGGATGGTATGGCAGCCCATCTCGACGATCTTCCGCCGGGCGCGCGGGAAGAAAATGATCTTGCGGCAGTCGATATAGACCGGGCTTTTCCAGCCCGAGGTGTAGGTGAACGGCTCCTCGGGGCGGAAGTTGATGGCCTTGATCTCGAGCAGCAGCCGCGCGGTGGTCAGCGCCAGTTCGCGGTCTGCCTGGCGGGCGTGGGTCTTGGTCATGTCGGGTGTTCTCCTTGCCGTCCATTCCTGTTTTACGGGCCGGGCTGCGGGGGCACAATCGTCTTGTCGGGCGCCGTGTGCAGTTTGATTTGATCCGACTGAGCAAGCGCAATCGTGATCAATCATGCTGTCGGTTACCGCTGATTTGCCTAGCTCAAGCAGATCCCCCGCCGCTTCCTTGATTGTCAGGTTTCCCAAACGCGTATCCCATCGCACCGGCAATGATCGTTGCTGCTGCAGGTGTCAGGGCATCATTCAGCGCGAGGATCGCTGTTATTGGAGTTGCAATTGCAAGGATGGTGAATCGGATGAATTGCCATCCAATCCCTTTCGTTCGCTCATTTTCTCGGCCTTTCCGATTGAGGTGCCCGACCAGCAGAACACCTGGCACCGTGAGGGCTAAGATGACCGAGACAAGCGCAATCAAACAATCGGGTTCCACGACTAATCACCTTCAAGGCCTGATGTGGGCTTAGCTACTGGCCAACTTAGACCAACTGCGGGGCCGATTGTTTGTCTGAGCGAACGATGGCTGTTTGACGCCGCGCCGCCGCTGCTCTATCCCGCCATTTCCGCCGAACCGCCGACCGGAGAGACGATGCCGAGCGAAGCCGACATCTGGGTGCTGGCCGACGACCGCCCGGGCAACGTGGCCCAGGCCATGGGCGTTGCCGAGGCGCTGGGCCGCCCGTTCCAGGTCAAGGAAGTGGCCTATGACCGCTTCGGCGGCCTGCCCAACTGGTTCAAGGGGCCAGGCTTGCTGGGGATCAAGCGGCGCCTGCGCGACAGCTATGTCGCGCCCTGGCCGAAGCTGGTGATTGCCGCCGGGCGGCGCACCGCGACGCTGGCGCTCTATATCAAGATGCGCGCCATTGCCGAGCGCGCGCCCTGGCCCAAGCTGGTGCAGATCATGGACCCGGACTGGCGCCACGAGGCCTTCGACCTGCTGGTGGTGCCGTCCCATGACCGGCCGCCCCCGCGCGACAACCAGCTGGTCATCGCCGGCGCGCCGCACCTGGTGACCGCGGAGAAGCTCGACGCGGCGCGCAGCCGGTTCGCGTCCGCGCTGGCCGACTTGCCGTCGCCGCGCATCGCGGTGATGGTCGGCGGCGCGACCAAGCGGCGCGGCTTCAGCCCCGCCATCGCTGCCTCGCTTGGCCGTCTGGTCACGGTGCTGGCGCAGGAATCGGGCGGCAGCCTGATGGTCACCACCAGCCGGCGCACCGGCAACCGCGCCAGCCGCGCCTTGTTCAACGCGATCAATGCGCCGCATGTGTCCTGGACCTGGGGCGACGAGGGCGACAACCCCTATCTCGGCTACCTCGCCCATGCAGACGCCATCGTGGTGACCGGGGATTCGGTCTCCATGGTCAGCGAGGCCTGCGGTGCTGGTAAGCCAGTCTATGTCTTCGCCCCCGCCGGCAGCCTGGGGCGGCGGCATGAGCGCATGCTCGAAGCGGTGTTCGCGGCGGTGCCGGGCGCCGGGCCGCTCAACAGCGATACCATGGGCGAGCCGCTGCGCACCGGACCGTGTCCGCCATTCAATCCGGCGGGGCAGGTGGCGCTGGCCATCGAGGCGCGTCTCGGCCTGTGATCTGCTAGGATGACGGCAGCCGGGGGAGAGCCATGCCGCGCTTCTGCGCCAACCTGACATTCCTGTTCACGGAACTCGATCCGCTGGACCGTTTCGCCGCTGCCGCGGCCGCCGGTTTCACCGGGGTGGAGATGCATTTTCCCTATGCCCACCCGCCGGCCGAAATCCGCAAGCGGCTCGACGATAACGGCCTCGAACTGGTCACCTTCAACCTGCCTGCCGGCGACTGGGAGGCGGGCTCGCGCGGCTTCGCCGCGGTGCCCGGCATGGAAGGCGAATTCCGCGATGGACTGGCGCGTGGGCTGGAATACGCCGATGCGCTCGGCGTCTCCCTGCTGCATCCGATGGCCGGCATCCCGCCCGCCGGCACCGATCCGGATGATGCGCTGAGGGTCTACGAGGACAACCTCGCCTTCGCGGCGGCGAAGGGCGGGCGCGGCGGTATCCGCTTCGCCATCGAGCCGATCAACCAGCGCGATATGCCGGGCTACTTCCTTGCCAATTCGGCGCAGGCGCGCGCGGTGATCGACGCGGTCGGCATGCCCAATCTCGGTTTGCTGTTCGACATCTATCACGCCCAGGTCGAGGAGGGCGGCTTGAGCCAGATCTTCCGCGACAGCCCGGTGTTCCACATCCAGGTCGCCGCGGAGCCCGGCCGCCACGAGCCGCCGACCGGCGAGATCGCCTACGACTTCCTGTTCGCCCTGTTCGACGCCGAGGGCTATGACGGCTGGATCGGCTGCGAATACCACCCGGCCGGCGCCACCGCCGACGGGCTCGGCTGGCTGCGGCCCCACGGCCTCGAACCGCGCGCGGCGGGGCAATAACTTGTTCATCCTTTTCGGTGCAGGATGGCCCCTGCGCGGCACTTTGGAACCGGTGGACTGATGGCGGCGGACGACAACGGCGACGGCGGGGCCCAGACCTTCTCGCTCGACAAGGCGATGGAGCTGGCCCTCAACCACCACAAGGCAGGGGAGCTCGAGCGCGCGGCGGACATCTACCGTCGCATTCTCAAGCAATTGCCCCAGCACGCCGATTCGCTGCATCTGCTGGGGGTGGTCAATCACCAGGTCGGCCGCCATGACGACGCGGTGCTGCTGATCCGCCGCGCCATCGCCACTGGCGCCGCCAACCCGGCCTATCACAACAATCTCGGCGAGGCGCTGCGCTCTCTCGGGCGCATGGACGAGGCGATCGACCAGTACCGCGCCGCCGCGCTGATCGACCCCAAGGCGCACGAATCCTATAACAACCTCGGCGTCGCGCTGATGCGCACCAACCGCTACGGCGAGGCCGAGGAGGCCTTCAAGCAGGCCATCGCGGTGAAGGCAGATTACGCCGAGCCCTACATGAACCTGGGCTCGCTGGAGCAGCGGCGGCGCAACTTCGCGCGCGCCCATGACTATCTCGACAAGGCGCTGTCGCTGCGCCCGGACTACGCCGACGCCTTGTTCAACCGCGCCGTGGTGCTGCGCGACGAGGGCCGACGCGACGAGGCGGAGACCGTTTGCAAGGCGCTGGTAGAGGCCCATCCCGGCCACCGCCAGGGGCTGCAGGAGATGGGCAACCTGACGCGCATGGGCGGGGACCTGGGGGAGTCGGAGATCTGGTACCGCCGCGCCATCGCCGTCGATCCGAACTATGCCGAGGCGCTGAACAACCTCGGTACGCTGCTGCAAAAGGCGGGCAAGCAGGCCGAGGCCGAGGGCTACTACAAGCGCGCGGTGCGGGCGAAGCCCGATTACGCCGACGCCTGGTTCCACTATGGCAACCTGGTGCGCGACACCCGGCGCGATAACGATGAAGCGGTCGGCTATTACCGTCGCGCGGTGGAGATAAACCCGCGCTTCTTCAACGCCTGGAACAACATGGGCCTGACCCTGCGCTATCAGGGCAAGCTGCGCGAGGCGCTGGACGCCTTCCGCAAGGCGATGGAGATCCGCCCCAACGACGGCATGCGCATGAAGGCGGCGGTCGGTCTGCCGGTTATTCATGGTTCGTCGGCGGCGATGCTGTCGGCGCGCGAGGCGCTGGAGCGGCGCCTCGACACCATGCTCAAGAACAAGGCGCGCATCCCCGATCCGCTCTCTCAAGTCGGCTCGCTACTGTTCCATCTCGCCTACATGGGCATGGATGACCGGCCGATCATGGAGAAGATGGCAGCGATCTACCGCCAGGCGTCGCCCGAACTGCTGTTCACCGCGCCGCACACGGCGGAGCCGCCGGCCCCGCCCGAGGGCCGGAAGATCAAGGTCGGCATGGTGTCGCGCTTTTTCCGCCAGCACACCATCGGATTGCTGTTCTCCGGCCTCATCGCGGAGCTGCCGCGCGACCGCTTCGAGGTCACGGTGATGAGCTTCGACGTGGCGCTGGACCGCGACTGGCACACCATCGCCAAGTCAGCCGACAACGCGCTCCTGCTGCCGTCGAAGCTCGCAGAGGCGCATGAGCAGATCGCGGCGCTCGAACTCGATGTGCTGCTGTTCCCCGACATCGGCATGGAGCCGGCGACCTATTTCCTGACCTATGCGCGGCTGGCGCCCGTGCAGGCGGTGTGTTGGGGCCATCCGGTCACCACCGGGGTGCCGACGGTCGACTGGTTCGTCTCCGCCGAGGACCTGGAAACCGACGAGTCCGACAGCCAGTACACCGAGAAGCTGTGGCGGCTCGACTTCCCGCCCACCTATTACCGCCGGCCGGAAATGGGCGGCCAGCCGGCCACCAAGGCCGACTTCAAGCTTTCCGAGAACAAGAACACCTATCTGTGCCCGCAAAGCGCCTTCAAATTCCACCCGGATTTCGACCGCATTGTCGGCGGGGTGCTGCGCGGCGATCCGGACGGCGAGGTGCTGCTGGTGTCGGTCGGCGACGACAACTGGATCACCATGCTGCGCCGCCGCCTCGCCCATACGATCCCCGACGTCGCGAGCCGGGTGCGGGTGATCGAGCGCATGCCCCGCGGCCGCTTCATCTCGCTGATGGGGGTGGCGGACGTGATGCTCGACACGCTGCATTTCAGTGGCGGCAACACCAGCTTCGAGGGGCTGTCCATGGGCACCCCCATCGTCACCATGCCGTCGAAGCTGATGCGCGGGCGGGTAACCTATGCGCTCTACCGCCAGATGGGCATGGACGACTGCATCGCCGAGAGCGAGGCTGAATACATCGAGATCGCGGTGCGTCTCGGCACCGACAAGGCCCATCGCACAGCGATTAGCGAGAAGATCAACAGGCTGAGCCCAGTGCTCTACGAGAACCCGAAGGCGGTCGCCGCGTGGGACCGGTTCTTCACCGAGGCGGTTGCCCAGGCCGCCGCTGCGCCCGTGCAGGCGGCAGGGGAATGATAACCGATGTGTAACGAGAGCATTGAAGCCAAAGGCTTTACCGCCGCGGGAGCTTGCCTTATTTCTAATCTGGGTTCGGCTGGCGCTGCTGGGGAGCGGCGTCTTCGGCCGGGTGGACCGTTGGCAATCCTTGGCCTGAACGCGACAGGGGAACAGGCATGATTCGGCGGCGATTCAAGATGGTCCTGGCGGCTGGCGTGGCGGCGCCCGCCCTGCTGCTCGGCGCGAATGCGCCCAGCGCGGCGGAGCTGAACGAAGCGCTGTCCTTCCTGCTGGAGGTCCATCCCCAGATCAAGGCCGGCCGCAACTCGGTCGAGGCGTCCGAACAGGGCGTCAACAGCGCCTTCGCGTCCTTCTTGCCCACCGTCAACGTCACCGCCGACTACGGCCTGTCTTACATCGACAGCCCATCGCGGCGCAGCACCAACGGCGAGGCTTTCCTCGGCCCGCGCGACACCGCCGGCTTCTCGGTGACCCAGAACCTGTTCGACGGCTACGGTTCGACGTCCCAGTACCGCGCCGCTGAAATCAATGTCGACGTCGCCGACGATCAGCTCCAGACCACCGTCCAAACCGTCCTGTTCGAGGGGGTCAGCGCCTATCTCCAGGTGCTGCGCCAGACCCGGCAGGTCGAACTGACCGCCAACAGCGAGGCGCGAATCAAGCAGGTGCTGGAACTGGAAGACGCCCGGGTACAGCGGGGCTCCGGCATCGCGGTCGATGTGCTGCAGGCCAAGAGCCGCTTGCAGATCGCCCAGGAGCGCCGCGTCGCCCAGGAAGGCCAGCTCGCCAATGCCTTCTCGCGCTACGTGCAGGTCTTCCAGCAGCCGGCGCGCCCGGCGGCGATGAAGCTGCCATCCGTGCCCGATGGTCTGGTGCCGGGTAGCGAGGATGCGGCGGTTGAGATGGCGCTCGGCGGCAATCCGCAGATCCTGGTTTCCGACGGTCTGGTCGATGGCGCTGATGAGCGCCGCCGCACCGCCCGCGCGGGGTATTTCCCGTCCATCGACCTGGTCGGCGATGGCAACTACGAGAATGACGACAACGCGACCATCGGCGTCCGCCGCGATTGGTCGCTGACCGTGCGTGCCAACTGGGACCTTTTCTCGGGTTTCCGCACCCGCTCAGAAGTCTCACGCGCCACTTTCGATCACGCCGCCACCCAGGACAACCGCGACCAGGTGGTCCGCAAGGTCGAGGAATCGGTGCGCCTCGCCTGGCAGCAGCGTGAGACTGCGCGCCGCCGGGTCGAACTGCTGGAAAACGCCGTCAACATCGCCGGCGAGGTGTTCGATTCGCGTCAGAAGCTGCGCGAGGCCGGCAAGGAAACAGCGATCAACGTGCTGGATGCGGAGAATGAGGTGATCAACGCCCAGATCAACCTCACCGCCGCTCAGTACGATTTCCGCCTGGCCTCCTTCCAGCTGCTGTTCGCCATGGGCAAGCTCGACCGCGAGAGCCTCGGCTTCTAGTCCGGCGCGGCCGCGCCCGGCAGCCTTCCAAGCGGCCTTTCGAACCGCTTCCGCCTTCTCTATGCTCCCCCGCGGCGCGCGCCACCGGCGCGGCCCATCCCGCCCAGCGCGCCTAGAACAGCAATTGCGAGGCAAGACCGTGTCCAAATACAGGATCGCGACCATCCCCGGCGACGGCATCGGCAAGGAAGTGGTGCCCGAGGGCATCCGCGTGCTCGACGCCGCCGGCCGCAAATACGGCATCGACTTCGACTGGCGGCACCTGCCGTGGAGTTGCGAGACCTATAACGAGACCGGCCGCATGATGCCCGAGGACGGCCTCGATCAGATCGGTGAGAACGACTCGATCTTCCTCGGCGCGGTCGGCTTCCCCGGCGTGCCCGACCATATCTCGCTGTGGGGCCTTTTGATCCCGATTCGCCGCCACTTCGACCAGTATGTGAACCTGCGCCCGGTTCGCCTCATGCCCGGCGTGCCATGTCCGCTGGCTGACCGCGGCCCGGAGGATATCGACTTCTACGTCGTGCGCGAGAATGTGGAGGGCGAGTACTCCGAGATCGGCGGACGGCTCTACCACGGCACCGATAACGAAATGTCCCAGCAGGTCGCCATGTTTACCCGCCATGGCGTCGACCGGATCCTGAAATACGCCTTCGAGCTGGCCCAGTCGCGGCCCAAGAAGCACCTCACCTCGGCCACCAAGTCGAACGGCATCGTCCATACCATGCCGTTCTGGGACGAGCGCTTCGCCGCAATGAAGGGCAGCTTCCCGGACGTCGAGACCGACCAGTTCCACATCGACATCCTGACCGCGCATTTCGTGCGCAACCCGGACTGGTTCGATGTGGTGGTCGGCTCCAACCTGTTCGGCGACATCCTGTCGGACCTCGGCCCGGCGGTCGCCGGTACCATCGGCATTGCGCCGTCCGCCAACATCAACCCGGACACGTCCCAGCCCTCGATGTTCGAGCCGGTGCACGGCTCCGCCCCGGATATCGCAGGTAAGGGCATTGCCAATCCGATCGGCCAGATCTGGTCGGGCGCGATGATGCTCGACCATCTCGGTCATCACGACGCGGCGCGCGCCATCGAGAAGGCCATCGAGGATGTGCTCGACGGCGGCGGCCCGCGTACCCCGGACATGGGCGGCAACGGCACCACCGAGGAACTCGGCAAGGCGATCGCCGAATCGGTCGCCTGATGCCCGAGGTCGTCATCACCGAGTGGCTGGAGGACGAATTCGTCGCGCGGCTCGGCGATTTCGGCGTCCATCACGACCCGGAGCTCATCCACAAGCCCGATGAGCTGAAGGCGCTGCTGGCAGACGGTTGCCGCGGCTTGGTGGTGCGCAGCGGCACCCCGGTCGGCGGCGACGTGCTCGAAGCGGGCAGCGCCTTGGTCGCTGTCGGGCGGCTTGGCGTCGGCGTCGACAATGTCGACATCGAGACCGCGGCCCGGCTGGGCATCCAGGTCTGCAACGCCGCCGGGGCGAACAAGCATTCGGTGGCGGAGTTCACCCTGTCCGCCATCGTCCAGCTTGCCCGCATCGGCGTGTTCCAGAACAGCCATCGGGTCACCGGCGGCGAATGGCCGCGCTACGAGTTCATCGGCACCGAGATTGTCGGAAAGACGCTCGGCATCGTCGGCTTTGGCAACATCGGCCGCGAGGTGGCCCGCCGCGCCCAGGCGTTCGGCATGCGGCTGCTGGCGGTCGATCCCTACATCGACGGGGACGACCCCGTTTGGGCCGCGTTCGGGGCCAAGAAGGTGGACCTGTCTACGGCGCTTGCTGGCTGCGATTTCCTCACCATTCATACGCCGCTGACCGACGAGACCCGGGGCATGGTGGACGCGGCCGCGCTCAAGGCGATGAAGCCCGGCGGCTTTGTCATCAACACCGGGCGGGGCGGCATCGTCGATGAGGCTGCGCTCGCCACGTCGCTGCACAGTGGCCATACCGCGGGCGCGGTCATCGACGTGTTCGAGTCCGAACCGCTGCCCGATGCGACGCCCCTGAAGGGCGCGCCGAACCTGATCGCCACGCCGCATATCGCCGGCAACACCACCGAGGCGATGCGCCGGGTTAACATCATGGTGATCGACCAGGTCGCCGCCGCCCTGAAGGCCAACGCATGACCGAGGTTGTCGTTACCGAGGAGATCCACCCGATCGCGGTGGAGCTGCTGTCCGAACGCTACGACGTTCGCTATGAGCCGGACCTGGTGGACCGGCCTGATGACCTGCACGCGGCGCTCGCCGATTGCCGCGGCCTGGTTGTCACCTACCGCACCCAGGTCAATGACGCGCTGCTCGACCATGCGCCGCTGGTCGAGGTGGTGGGCCGCGCCGGGGCGGGGATGGACAACATCGACACGGATGCCTGCGCCCGGCGCAACATCCCGGTGTTCCCGGCGTCCGGCGCCAATGCGGTGGCGGTGGCGGAGTTCTGCCTGGCCGGCATCCTGCTGCTGCACCGGCCCCATGTGTTCACCCGCACCGCCGACGTGATGGCGGGCAAGTGGCGCGAGGGTGTGCCGCTTGGCCTGGAACTGGCCGGGCGTAAGCTCGGCATCGTCGGCTTTGGCTATATCGGCAAGGAACTGGCGAAGCGCGCCACCGCGCTCGGCATGGCGGTCTCCGCCTGCAACCGGCGCGGCGCGCCGGAAGGGCCGGAATGGGCCGAATACAACGTCGCCTACGCACCGTTCGCGCAGTTGCTGACGGAGAGCGACGTGCTGTGCATCGTCGCGCCGGTGACGCCCGAGACCCGCAACCTGATCGATGCCGACGCGCTCAAGGCGATGAAGCCCGACGCCGGGCTGATCAACGCCGGGCGCGGCGGCATCGTCGACGAGGCGGCGCTGGCCGCCGCCCTGCACGCCGGCGAGATTGGCGGCGCCGTGATCGATGTGTGGGAGACCGAGCCGCTGCCCGGCGGCACGCCGCTGGAAGGCGCGCCGAACCTGATCGCAGCACCCCATATGGGCGGCGTCAGCCATGAGGGCCGGCAGCGCATCGGCGAGATGACCGCGGCACGGGTGCTGGACGTGCTGGACCGCAACGAACGGCGGGGCTGAACCCCGCCCGGCAAGGGAGGGAGGCATGCGCGAGGGAACCGAGATCGTCGAGGCCGCCGGCTTCGATGTGGAAATCTCCGGCGACCGCTCGAAGCCGCTGATGATCCTGACCCGCATGGCGGGCAAGGACGGCGGCATCTGGGACCCGATCTGGCACCATTTCGAGGACCGCTTCACGGTCGCCAACTTCGACCTGCGGATGCCCGGCCCCGACGGGCTGGACGACGGGCGGGGCATGTTCACCGGCTTCGGTGACGACTGCGCCAACGTCGCTGCCGCGCTGGGCCACGACCGCTTCCATATCTTTGGCTGGAACGGCGGCACCCATGTGGCAATGCGCTGCGCCGCGGATCATCCCGACAAAGTCGCGTCCTGCCTGCTGCTCTGCCCCTTCCGGGAGATGCCCGACATGCGCGGCGTCGAGAAGGGCATCGAGTTCATGCGGGTGATGATGGCCAACGGCGATGCGCTGCTCTATTCGCACTATTTCTACATGGCCGGGGTCAGCGACCATTTCATCGAGACCCGCTTCGACGAGATCGCCGATATGGCGGAACGCCGCGCCGCCGGCGACAAGTTCGTCACCCTCGACCTGGACCGGCTGACCCGGTGGATCCGCGGCCTGCGGCGCGACTGGATCGACGACGACGAGCTGCGCGCGATCACCGCGCCCACCATGGTCGTGGCCACCGGGTTGAACCGCTGGCACGCCGGCCCCACGGTGCCGATGGCCGAAGCCGTCGCCGGGCTGATCCCCAACGCCGACCTTGCGGTGATGGACCGGGCTGGCCCGCTGGTGCTGCTGGAGGACCCGGACGGCTTCGCCGCGCGGGTTGCCCCGTTCCTCGATTCCGTGACCTGACCGCTGCCTGGGAGGCCGCCATGACCCTCGCCATCCGCCGCGAATTCCCGCGCCCGCCCGCATCCGCCGTCGCCCGCCTTGCGGGCGCGCCGACGGGCTTCGTTGCCGACGCGCAGGGACGGCGCGGCGCGCTCGATCATCGCCTCCGGCCCATCGTCCAGGGCGCCCCGTTTGCCGGTCCCGCGCTGACCGTGCGCTCGGTGCCCAACGACAACCTTGCTGCCTGGATCGCGCTCAGCGTGGTGCAGCCGGGCGACGTCATCGTGCTGGCGACCGAGGACTGCCAGTCCTCCTCCGTGGTCGGCGACCTGTTCGTCGGCATGGCGAAGAACGCCGGGGCAGTGGCGGTCATCACCGACGGGCTGGTGCGTGACCTCGACGGGCTGGAGGCCGTGGGCCTGCCGGTCTATGCACGCGGCCTGTCGCCCAACTCGCCGGGCAAGAACGGCCCCGGCCATATCGGCGTGCCGGTCAGCGTCGGCGGCGCCGTCATTGGCCCCGGTGATATCCTCGTCGGCGACCGCAGCGGCGTCGTCGCCGTTGCGCTGGACGGGCTCGACGGCGTGCTCACCGCGCTCGACGGCGTCGAGGCAAAGGAGGCGGAGATGGATGCGGCGGTGGCTGGTGGCGCGGCGCTGCCCGGCTGGGCCAATGACTGGCTGCGCGACAATCCGCCTACCGAGCTGGACTGATGGCGCGCATCCTCTATCTCAGTCACGCGCCAGAGGACGTCTACGCCATCATCCGCGGCGAGCTGCCGCCGGGCTGCGACCTGGTTACGCTCGAAAGCAACGACGACGCCGAGCGTATGCAGAAGATCGCCGCGGCGGAGATCGTCATCGTCGCCGCCTATCCGCTGACCGGCGAGATGATCGCCGCCGCGCCGAAGCTGCGCCTGGTGCACCATCAGGGGGTCGGCTGGCAGGACACCACCGACAGCGCGGCCCTGAAGGCACGCGGCATCGCGCTGGCGACGACCCCGGCGGGCACCACCATCGGGGTCGCCGAGCACACCGTGATGATGATGCTGGCGGTGACCCGGCGGCTGCCGTTCGCTGATAGCGAACTGCGCCAGGGGCGCTGGCACATCAACAGCCTGCGCCCGGTCTCGCGCGAGATCCGCGGCCTGACCATCGGCTATGTCGGCATGGGGCGGATCGCCCAGGCGGTGGCGGAGCGGCTCAAGCCGTTCGGCGCGCCGGGGCTGTATTTCGACCCCGTCGCTCTGCCCGACGCGCGGGCCGCGGCGCTTGGTGTCACGCCTGTGCCCCTCGACGACCTGTTTGCCCGGGCCGACATCGTCACCCTGCACATCCCGGCGACGCCCGAGACCCGTCACGTCGTCGATGCCGCCGCGCTGGGGCGGATGAAGCGCGGTGCCTACCTCATCAACACCGCGCGCGGGCCGCTGGTGGACGAGGCGGCGCTCGCCGCGGCCCTGCGCGAGGACCGCATTGCCGGGGCGGCGCTGGATGTGTTCAAGACCGAGCCGCCGCTCGACAGCCCGCTGCTGGGCCTGCCGAACGTGGTGCTGACGCCCCATATCGCGGCGGGCACCCGCGATGCGCTGGCGGCGAAGATGCGCGCCCTGTTCGCCAACGTGCAGCGCTTCCTCGACGGACAGCCGCTGGAAAACGCGGTCGATCTATAGGGATCAGTCGGCGGCGGCCTTGCCGGTTTCCGCCTGCCACCAGCGCAGGCAGGCGCGGGCCAGGGCGTCGATGGAATCGATCGGCGGCAGCGCCGGGTCCACTGGCTTCGCCGCCATCGCCACGGGAATCTCGGTGCAGGCCAGCACCGCCGCCTGCGCGCCGCGTTCCGCCAGCAGGGTGATGGCGTCGAGCAGCGGCGCCTGGGCCTCGTCCGCGCGGTTCTGCTTCACCAGCGCGATGCCGGGCTTCACCAGCCGGTCCATCTCGTCCGCCGTCGGCACCAGGCTGTCATAGCCCTTGGCTGCCAGCCGGTCCTGGTAGAGGCCGGATTCCAGCGTCCCCGCGGTGCCGAGGATCCCCACCGGCCCGCCATGGATGCCGGCGTCCGCCAGGTCGCGGGCGCAGGCATCGACGATATGCAGGAAGGGCAGGGCGCTGGCCGCCTCCAGCTCCTCGACGAAGCAGTAGGCGGTGTTGCATGCAATGGCGATGCAGCCCGCGCCCGCTGCCTCCAGCCGCCGCACGCCGGCCAGCATCGCCGGCACCGGCGATTCGGTGCCTGACAGCACAGCGCCGACCCGGTCCGGCACCCGCGGGTCGGAGACCATCGCCACCGGCACATGGTCCTGTTCCACGGTGGCCGGGGTGAGTTCGGTCAGCCGGCGCAGGAAATGCGCCGAGGCCTGCGGCCCCATGCCGCCCAGCACGCCGACGATGCTGTCCATGCGAAACCCTTCGACTTGTGACACGGCTGTCATTGTCCCTGCGTCGCGGTCCTCTGTGAAGTGGCGTATCATGGGAGCATGAACGAGCGCACCGAAACCCCGCGGCAGGGCTTCCTGGGCCGCACGGCGACGATGCTCCGCCGCGCCTGGCGCGACGCGGTCGGCGGCGGCGACGTGGCGCTGAGCGGCCGGGTCCGCCCGGACCTGCCCGATGACGACCGCGATCTGCTGCGCGCCCAGATCGACGCCTGTCTCGAAGGCGTCGGCGGGGCGGCCTCGGCGCGGGCGCGGGCGGCCGACCTGGGGCGAACCTATCTGGCGCTCGACGCCACTGGCCGGCGCCGCTTCTTCGAGACGCTGGCCGCCCTGAAGCCGCCGGAAAGCGCCGACCGCCAGGCGTTGCTGGCCTCGCTGGAAGCCGCGGGCGATGACCCGGCGCGCTTCGCCGATGCCGCCGACCGGCTGCGCGCCGCGGTGCAGTCGCCGCGCATCCGCCTGCTGCGCCAGTTCAACGGCCTCGAATCCGGGGTGAAATTCCTCGTCGACCTGCGCGCCGACCTGCGTGCCTGCGTGCTCAGCGACTCGTCGCTGAAGTTCATCGACCGGGAGCTGCGCGACCTGCTCTCCGGCTGGTTCGACGTCGGCTTCCTTGAGCTGGTGCGGATCAATTGGAACGCCCCGGCGGCGCTGCTGGAAAAGCTCATCGATTACGAGGCGGTGCACGCCATCGAATCCTGGTCCGACCTCAAGGCGCGGCTGGAGCCGGGCCGCCGGGCCTACGCCTTCGTGCACCCGAACATGCCGGGCGAGCCGCTGATCTTCGTTGAGGTAGCGCTGGTCGAGGGCATGGCCGACAACGTCCAGGCGCTGCTGGCGGAGAACGCGCCGCGCATCGACGAGGCAGAGGCGGACACCGCGATCTTCTATTCCATCTCCAACGCCCAACGCGGCCTCGACGGGGTCAGCCTCGGCGCCTTCCTGATCAAGCAGGTGGCGGATGCCATCGGCCACGACCTGCCCGGCGTGAAGACCTTCGCCACCCTCAGCCCAATCCCCGGTTTCCGTGCCTGGCTCGAAGGCGCGCTGGCGGACGAGCCTGACCTGCTGCAACCCGGCGAGGCGGCGGCGCTGGCCGAGGACGGCGACGCCGCAGCGGCCAGCGCGGCGCTGCGCGGGCGGCTCGACGCGGCGGACTGGCCCGACGACGAGGCGGCCTCCAAGGCGCTGCGCCCGATCCTGACGCGGCTGTGCGCGCGCTACCTGTTGAACGAGCGCGACCGCGGCCGCGCCCGCGACCCGGTGGCCCACTTCCACCTCGGCAACGGCGCGCGGGTCGAGCGCATCAACTGGCTCGCCGACCGCTCCGACGCCGGCATGGCCCGCTCCTGGGGCCTGATGGTCAACTACCGCTACGAACTCAGCGAGGTCGAGGCCAACCACGAAGCCTACCGCGCCCAGGGCGAGGTCAAGGCGTCGCGCGCGGTGCGCGGGCTGGTATAGGGCGGGCGGCGACCGGAACCGGCCCATGAACCTGTTCGCCTGCCAGGCCTGCGGCCAAGCGCTGCATTTCGACAATACCCATTGCGAACGCTGCGGCCGGGAGCTCGGGTTTCTGCCCGGGCAAATGACGCTGAGCGCGCTGGAGCCGGGCGACGGCGGCGCCTGGCGCGCCCTGGCCGACCCGGAAACCCCGCTCGACCGCTGCATCAACGCGGTACAGGATGTCTGCAACTGGATGGTGCCGGCCGGGCAGGGGGACGGCCGCTGCACCGCCTGCCAGCTCAACCGCACCATCCCGAACCTGGAAGAACCGCGCAACCTGGTGCTGTGGCAGCGCATTGAGGCGGCCAAGCGCAGGCTGGTCTACGGGCTGCTGCGTTGCGGCCTGCCGGTCACCGCCAAGGCCGACGACCCCGCCGGCCTCGCCTTCGACTTCCTCGACGACGTGCCCGACGCCGGCCCGGTGCTGACCGGCCATGCGGACGGGCTGATCACCATCAATATCGGCGAGGCCGACCCGGCGGAGCGCGAACAGGTGCGCGAGCTGATGGTGGAAAGCTACCGCACCCTGCTTGGCCATTTCCGCCACGAGACCGGCCATTACTACTGGGACCGGCTAGTGCGCGACGGCCCGCTGCTGGAGCGCTTCCGCGGCGTGTTCGGCGACGAGCGGGTCGACTACGCCGCTGCGCTTGCCGACCATTACGAGGACGGCCCGGCGGCCGACTGGCGCGATCATTTCATCACCGCCTATGCCGGTGCCCATCCGTGGGAGGATTTCGCCGAGAGCTGGGCCCATTACCTGCACATGGCCGACACGCTGGAGACCGCGGCCGCCTACGGCCTGCGCACCGCGCCGAAGACCGCCGACGGCGGCGTGCCGGCCTTGCTGATCGACGTCGACGCCTATGGCGGCGCGGCCTTCGAGGTGATCGTCGAGGCCTGGGTCGCGCTCACCACCGCGGCCAACAGCCTCAACCAGAGCATGGGCCAGCCCGACCTCTACCCCTTCGTCCTCCCACCCCCGGTGGTCGAAAAGCTGCGCTTCGTGCATGATTTGGTGCATGGCGAACGATCATCCTCATGACTAACCCCCTCCGCATCGGCGGCGGTGCCGGGTTTCTCGACGACCGCATCGAGCCCGCCCTCGATATTCTCGAGAACGGCGACGTGCATTTCCTGATGCTGGAGCATCTGGCGGAACGGACGCTCGCGCTGCTCCAGGAGGCCAAGCGCTCGGGCAAGCCGGGGCATGTGGGCAATTTGCGCGAGCGCATGGAAGCGCTGCTACCGCCGGCGGCCGAACGGGGCGTGCGCATCGTCACCAACCTCGGCGGCGCGGACCCGGCGGGCGCGACGGCCGTGGTCTGCGAGGTCGCCCGGGAGAAGGGCCTCGGCCATCTCAAGGTCGCGGCGGTGGAGGGCGACGACGTCACCGAGCTGGTGCGCGATCTGGACCCGGTGCTCGACGAGACCGGCGAGCGGCTGTCGGCGCTGGACACGCCGCTGATCTCCGCCAACGCCTATATCGGCGCCTTCGAGATGAAGGACGCGCTGGACGCCGGCGCCGACGTGGTGCTGGCGGGGCGGGTCGCCGACCCGGCGCTGGCGGTCGCGCCGCTGGCGCATCACTTCGGCTGGACGCCTGAGGACCACGACGCGCTGGCGCTCGGCACCATGACCGGGCACATGCTGGAATGTGCCGGCCATGCCACGGGCGGCAACTACGCCGACGGCCGCCGCCGCCAGGTGCCCGACCTCGACCGGCTGGGCTTCCCCATCGCCGAGGTCGACGGCGACGGCCTGACGCTGACCAAGACTGCCACCTCGGGCGGGCTGGTGGACCGCCATGTGGCGCGCCAGCAGCTGCTCTATGAGCTGGGCGACCCGGCGGACTACCGCACGCCGGACGTCACCATGGACATCACCGGCGTGTCGGCGAAGGACGCCGGACCCGACCGGGTGCGCCTCGAAGGGGTGCGCGGCAAGCCCCGGCCCGACGCGCTGAAAGTGCTGTGCGGCGTGGATAATGGCTGGCTCGGCACGGCGGAGATTTCCTATGGCGGCTGGAACGCCGCCGGGCGCGCGAAGCTGGCGGGCGAGGTGGTCGCCAAGCGCCTGCAACGCGACGGCGCGGTGTCCAACCTGCCGATGCGCATCGACGTGATCGGGGTCGACAGCGTGTTCGTCATGGGCGAACCCGACGGCGGCGAACGGGACGCCCGGCTGCGCCTGTGCGTGCGCGCGCCGGACCGGGAGACCGCCCAGCGCGCCCTGTCGGAGTTCGAGACCCTGGCGACCAACGGCCCCGCCGGCGGCGGCGGCAAGACCCAGGCCCTGCGCCGCACCATCCGCACATTCGCCACCTGGCTGCCGCGCGACCAGGTGACGCCGGCCTGGCGCATGGTGTCCTGATGCCGACGGTCCTGCTCAACGCCATCGCCCATGGCCGCGCCGGCGACAAGGGCAACCGGTCGAACATCGGCCTGATCCCCTACCGGGACGAGGACTGGGACCTGATCGCCGAACAGGTGACGCCCGCGCGGGTGAAGGCGTTCTTCGCCGGGGTGGTGAAGGGCGACGTGGCGCGCCACGACCTGCCGGTGCTGAAGGCGTTCAACTTCGTCATGGACGAGGCGCTCGAGGGCGGGGTCAACGACGCGCTGGCCGTCGATACCCACGGCAAGTCCCGCGCCTCGATCCTGCTGTGCCTTGAGATAGAAGTGTCCGAGGGCCACTGGTCTTTGGATTAATACGGCACCGGCCCGCGCCCCAAGAAACTAATCCTTCTTCGGATTCTCCGGGTCCACCGGTTCGGCGGTGTCGGGTTCCGGCGGTTCGTCGGGGGCGACCAGCGGTTCCGGGCGGACTTCCGCGTCGTGCAGGCGGTCGAGCGCGCTGCGTTCCTCACCGCCGACCTGCTGGCGCAGCCGCGCCCGGTCGCGCATCCGCACATTCTCGATCGTGATCGCGGCGTCGTCCTCGTGGACGCCCAGCTCGATCAGCGCCTGTTCGCCCATGCGCAGGGCGCTCTCGAAGGTCTCGCGAACCGAATAGTCCACCTCCTCCTTGATCAGGTGGATGGAATGACGCCGGTCGATGGAGCGCACGAACAGTTTGGCCTGGGGGAAGTCCGCTTGCACCAGCCGGACGATCTCGTCGGCGGCCGCGGCGCTGTCAACGCAGACCGCGATCAGGTCGGCCTTGCCCGCGCCGGCGGCGCGCAGCACATCCCGGCGCGTGCCCTCGCCGTAATGCACGCGGAAGCCGAAGCGCCGCGCCTCGCGCACCCGTTCCGGGTCGGCGTCCAGGATGGTCACGTCCACCCCTTGCGAGAACATCGGCTGGGCGAGGATCTGGCCGAAGCGGCCGAAGCCGATCACCATCGCCCGGTCGCCGGCGTCCTCGTAATCCTCCTCGATGCTGTCCGGCGCGGGCGCGCGGCCCAGCAGCAGCGGCTGGACCCGTTCCGCCAGCGGCGCGACCGCCATCGATAGGGTGACAATCGCTAGCAGGATCGACGCGGTCTCGGGGTCCAGCAGCAGGGTGCCGGCAGCGGCAGCGAACAGCACGAAGCCGAACTCGCCGAACTGGGACAGGCCGATGGCAAGCCGGATCGAGGTGTCGTGCTTCTCCTTGGCGACCCGGGCGATGCAGTAGATCAGCACGCCCTTCAGCAGCATCGCCACCGGCACCGCGCCGACGATCAGCAGCACGTTGTCGGCGACCACGCCCAGGTCCAGGGACAGGCCCACCGCCATGAAGAACAGGCCGAGGAACAGGCCGCGGAACGGCTCGATATTGGCTTCCAGTTCGTGCCGGTAGCTCGATTCGGCGAGCATCACCCCGGCGATGAACGCCCCCATGGCATAGGACATGCCGACCAGGTCCATCAGCAGGGCGGACGCGATCACCACGCCGAGCGCGCCCGCGGTCATCACCTCCTGCAGCCCGGCGCGGGTGAGCAGCCGGAACAGGGTATCGAGCAGGTACCGCCCGGACAGCGCCAGCACCGCGATGGCGGCGGCGGCCAAGCCGACCCGGATCGCGCTGTCGGCCAGACCCAGTTCCGGGCGCGCCGGGGCAAGCAGCTCGGCGAGCAGCAGCAGCGGCACGATGGCCAGGTCCTGGAACAGCAGGATGCCCAGCGACTTGCGCCCGTGCACCGTGCCCCGTTCATGGCGTTCATCCAGTGTCTGCATCACCAGCGCGGTGGACGACAGCGCCAGGCCGAAGCCGATCACCACCGCGGTCTGCCAAGACAGGCCGAGCAGCAGCGGCGGCACCGCCAGCGCCACCCCGCTGATCAGCACCTGGGCGAGGCCGAGGCCGAAGATGTCGCCGCGCATCTGCCACAGCCGCCCGGGGTTGAGCTCCAGGCCGATGACGAACAGGAACAGCACCACGCCGAACTCGGCGAAGTGCAGCAGGTCTTCCGGGTGGTCGGACACCGACAGGGAGAGCGTGATGCGCACCGCCACCCCGGCGGCGAGGAAGCCCAACACCGCGCCGAGGCGCAGGGTTCGGAACAGCGGCACGAAGACGCAGGCGGCGACGATCAGCGCGAGCGCTTCCCAGAACAGCAGCTCAATGGCGTTGGGCGCGAACTCCGGGAACATCAGGCCGCCAGCCCCGTGACGCCGAGATAGATCAGCCGGCAGCCGGTGATGAACACCAGCCCGTAGACGATGCGGTAGAACCAGGTGTGGTTGATGCGGGTGTGCAGCCAGAAGCCGAGCATCATGCCCACCGGCGCCAGGGGCAGCAGCACCAGCGAGGTCGCCAGGTTGATGCCGGTGAACTGGCCGATCATCCAGTAGGGCAGCAGCTTGATGTAGTTCACCGCGAAGAAGAACATCACCGTGGTGCCAACGAAGATGGTCTTGTCCATCCGCTGGGGCAGCAGGTAGACCGCCGCCGGCGGCCCGCCGGCATGGGCGATGGTGCTGGTAAAGCCCGACACCCCGGCCCAGAACGCACCCTTGCCAGCATGGCGCGGCGCCGGCGCCGGATCGCCCCCGCGCGAACCCAGCCAGTGACGCACGGTGAAGCCGATGGCGATGCTGCCCAGTAGCAGCCGCAGGGCGTGCTCGTTCATGTACTCGAAGCTCAGCGCCCCGATGATGATGCCGACCACTGCGCCGGGGACCATGATCCGGATGTTGGGTTTATCGAACTTCTTGCGGTAGGCGCCGACGCCGAACAGGTCCATGGCACACAGGATCGGCAGCATCACTGCCGCAGCCTGCGCCGGCGACACGATCAGCGCCAGCAGCGGCGTGGAGATCAGCCCGGCACCTGCGCCCAGTCCACCCTTGGAAATGCCGGTGCAGATGATGGCCGGCACGGCGATGGCGTAGAACCAGGGATTGTCGATCAACATCACGGGGTTTATAGACCGGCCCGGCCGCCCGCGCACCAGTGCGCTTTGGAGAGCCCGTCATCGACCGCCCAGCCCTGACCCCGGCGCGAATCGTCGCCACCGTCTTCCTGCCCTTCGCCGGGGCCTATTTCCTCGCCTACCTGTACCGCGCCACCAACGCGGTGATCGGTCCGCCGATTGCCGCCGACCTCGGGCTGGGGGCGGAGGCGCTGGGCTTACTGACCAGCGCCTACTTTCTCGCCTATGCCGCGCTGCAGCTGCCGGTGGGTATCGCGCTCGACCGCTGGGGGCCGCGCCGCACCGAGGCAGCCCTGCTGACCATCGCGGCCGCCGGGGCGCTGCTGTTCGCCGCGGGCGACAGCGCCGCCATGCTGGCCGCCGGCCGCGCGCTGATCGGCATCGGCGTGGCGTCCTGCCTGATGGCCGGCTTCAAGGCGAACTTCCTGTGGTGGCCCGAGGACAAGCTACCGCTGGCCAACGGCGCCTTCATGTCGTTCGGCGCGCTGGGCGCGCTGGCCGCGACCGCGCCGCTGGAATGGGCCACCGGGGCGGCGGGCTGGCGCCTGCCGTTCATCTTCCTGGCGGGTGCGACGCTCGCGGTTGCCGCCTGGATCTGGCTGGTGGTACCGGAGCATCCGGGTGAGCGCACCCGCGGCGAACGCTGGGGTGCGGCGCTGCGCGGGGTCGCCGCGATCTTCGCCGACCGGCTGTTCTGGCGCATGACGCCGATGCTGATGACCAGCCAGGCCGCCGCCATGGCCTATCTCAGCCTGTGGGCGGGGCCTTGGCTGCGCGACGTGGCGGGGTATAACCCGGGCGGCGCGGCCAACGTTCTGCTGCTGGCCGCCGTCGCCATGGGGCTCGGCTTCGTCGGCGGCGGGGCGCTGACCGCGTTGCTGAAGCGCCTCGGCGTCGCGCCGATGACCGTGGTGGCCTGGGCGATGGCGGCGCTGCTGGTGGCGCTGCTGCTGCTGGCCTTCGAGGGGGCGGCGCCGGGGCTGCGCAGCGCGGCGCCGGCCTGGTGGGCGGTCATTGCATTCACCAGCGGGGTGCCCATCGTGTGTTACGCGGTGCTGTCCCACGCCTTTCCGCCGGCGCTGGCGGGGCGGGTCAACACCGCGCTCAACGTGATGGTGTTCGTGGCGGTGTTCGTCGCCCAGTGGGCGGTGGGCGCGCTGCTGGACCACTGGCCGGGCGGCGACGCGGCGGAGGCGCACCGCGCCGCGCTGCTCGCCACCGCGGGGCTGCATGCGGCGGCCCTGGCATGGTTTATTCGGCCCGGACTGCACCGGGATAGCGGGGAAGAGGAGACCACATGACCGGATTCGAAGACGCCGGCAAGCTCACCATCTTGGTTCTAGGCTTGTCGATGATGGGGGCGGGGCTGCTGGGTGGCCTGCTCGCCGGGTTGCTTGGCGTCGGCGGCGGCATCGTCATCGTTCCGGTGCTCTATCACATCTTCACCCTGTTCGGCGTCGACGAGGCGATCCGCATCCATCTGGCGGTGGGCACCTCGCTGGCGACCATCATCCCTACGTCGGTGGTCTCGTCGCGGGCGCATTTCCAGAAAGGCGCGACCGACGTCCCGCTGCTCAAGCGCATCGCGCCAGGCATCGTTCTGGGTGTGCTCGCTGGATCGGCACTGGCGATGGTGGCGGGCCATGTGGTGCTGACCGCCGTGTTTGCCGTCGTTGCCGGACTGGTGGCGGTGAACATGGCGACGCCCCAGGGCCTGCAACTCGCCGAGGAGCCGCCCAAGGGCGCCGGTATCCATGTGATGGGCGCGGGCATCGGCGGTTTCTCGACCCTGATGGGGCTGGGGGGCGGGACGCTCGGCGTGCCGGTGCTCTCCGCGTTCGGCTTTCCGGTACATCGGGCAGTCGGCACGGCGGCGGCCTTCGGGGTGATCATCAGCATTCCCGGCACCATCGGCTTCCTCTATAGCGGCATCGACGTGCCCGGCCGCCCGCCGTTCAGCGTCGGCTTCGTTAATCTGCTGGGATTCGCTGCGGTGGTGCCAATGACCATCATTGCCGCGCCCTGGGGGGCGGCCATCGCCCATGCCATCAGCCCGACCCTGCTGCGCCGCGCCTTCGCGCTGTTCCTGGCGCTGACCTCGGCGCGGATGGTGTGGGGGCTGCTGACCTAGGCGTCTAACCGGCGATCAGCATGCGCCAGGCGCCGTCGACGCCATGCTCGAACAGGATCGGCGAGGCGTTCGGCACCCGCTTCTCGTTCATCTCCACGCCGAGCGCGAGGCGCAGCTCGCGGAAGATGCCGGCATGGCCGACGATGGCGACCTCGCCCAGCGCAAACGCCGCGTTGAAGCCGCGCGAGACCCGGTCGATATAGGCATCGAACGGCTCGCCGCCTTCCGGGTCGCTCTCGGCGCGCGCGGTGCCCACCGGCTTGCCGGTATGCACGCCCCAGTCCCGCTCCATTAGGTCGGGGTTGGCAACCGGCTCATGGCCGGTCGCCGTGCCGATGATGCGCGCGGTGTCGAGCGCGCGCTTCAGCGGGCTGCACACCAGGGCGTCGAAGGACTCCCCGCGCAAGGTCTCCGCCGCGCCCTCGGCCTGGGCGAGCCCCAGCTTGGTGAGCGGGATGTCCGCCTGGCCGCTGATCAGCCGCGCGACATTGTTCTCCGTCTGCCCGTGGCGGATGAAGAAGAACCGCCGCGGCGGGCTGTCCAGCATGATGGTGCGGCGGGGCTCGGTCATGGGCTCCCTCCGGGCATGGCCCGGCGCTAGTGGACGTCGTCGGCGTCGCCCCAGGCCTTCTTCAGCGCGGCGAAGTCGAAGTCCGGGCGCTGCGCCGCCTCGATGATCACCTTCTCCTTGCGCGCCAGCATCTCGCAGGCGTCGACCACCTCCTGGGCCTTGCCGTCGGGAATGATTACCGCGCCGTGGCGGTCCGCATGAATCAGGTCGCCGCCGCGCGCGATCATGCCGCAGATGTTCACCTCGCAGTCGAAGGCGACGATGTGGTTGTGGATGTGCGACGGGATGACATGGGCGGCGAGGAACTGGAAGCCGTCGGCGATGGCGTCCATGTCGCGCACCGAGCCGTCGGTGACCACGCCGAGGCAGCCAAGTCCCTTGTGGATGTTGCTCTGCACTTCGCCCCACATGGCACCGGCGCCGGCGCGGCCGCCGTCGAGGTCCTGCACCAGCACCACCCGGGGTGCGGGCCCCTGTTCGAGATGGGCGTAGTAGTCCATGCGCAGGGCATGGGCGGCTTCCTTGTCGATGCGGTCGGGCTCGATGGAGCGCATCATGCAGGTCTTGGCGTAGCCGACCATCGGCGGCAGCGCGGGCCGCGCGCAGATCAGCGTCTGCTGGGTGAAGCCGAAGCCGCGCCGTTCCGGTGTCACCACCTCCAGCGCGTTACAGACCATTGGTGTGTCCCACGCGCGCAGCGCGTCGAGCACGGCTTCGTCGACCGGCGTGCCGTTCATGATTGGTTTACCCCCCTGGGCTAGCGTATGGTTTGCGAGCGGCGGGCCCGCCCGGATGCGCAGAGTTTATGCGGGGCCGCGCTCTCCTGACAAACGCCGTCCCCGGCCCGGGGTACGGTGCGTGTGGAGATACCGATGGTGCACATGAAGCCTGGGAACGGTCGCGGAGACGAGGTCCAGTCACGCCGCAAGAACTGGTCCGTTGAGACAATCTTCTACATCAACCCGAAGAAGCGGGCGAACCAGGTCGTCGACACCCTCAAGAAGACCGTCCGTCAGTACGAGGAAGACCCGAAGATCACCCGGATGCCCTACACCGAGTGGAAGGAGATCGCCATCGACGTGATCTCTGAGTCGATTGCAGAGGCGGAAGAGGCGATCCACCAGCAGTACCGGATCAAGCAGGTCAAGGATAAGGTCTACAAACTGATCCTGATGATGATTGCAGTCGGCTGTGCGACGATTGCATTCTGGTCCGGGTTCCTGGTGCTGGGACGGCTCGTTAACGGAGGGTAGAGCGGCAATGCGAAACAGCGAGAGCTTCGAGGTCGAGGGCGTGCACATGGATTTCCTCAAGGAGATGGTCGAGGAGTACGACCTCGAGGACACGTCCAAGGCGTTGCGTATCCTGCTCGACTACGCGATGAGCGACGATACCGACCCGGCAGAGATCTTCGAGGAAGTCCGCTGCCTGCGCTGCGACTGATCCCGCGACCCTAATCCCGCGCCGCGCCGGCTTCCGCTGGCAGCAGCAGTTCCGCCCGCAACCCGCCGTCCGGCCGGTTGCGCAGCAGCAGTTCGCCGCCGTGAGCACGTGCGACCGAGCGCGCGATGGCGAGACCCAGGCCAACGCCGCCGGTCTCCCGGCTGCGCGATTCTTCTAGCCGTACGAAGGGCTCGAACACCGCCTCCAGCCGGTCCTCGGGAATGCCGGGGCCGTCATCGTCGACGCGGATCACCGGTCCTTGCGCGCCCCGGGCTACCGACAGCCGCGCCCCGCCGCCATAGCGCACGGCGTTTTCCGCCAGGTTGCGCAGGGCCCGGCGCAGCGCCATCGGCCGGCAGCGCGCTTTGAGCGCGGGGGTTTCCGCCGCCGTCACCGGCCAGCCGAGTTCCGCCAGGTCTGCCGCCAGCCCGCGCACCAGCCCGCCCAGGTCGGTGGCCTCCGTCGGCTCGGTCGCCGCATCGTCGCGCGCCAGGGTCAGGGTCGCCTCCACCAGCGCCTGCATCTCGTCCAGGGTCGCGAGGATGCGCGTGCGGGTCTCCGCGTCCTCGACGAACTCGGCGCGCAGCCGCAGCGCGGTGATCGGGGTGCGCAGGTCGTGGCCGATGGCGGCGAGCAGCCGGGTGCGGTCCTCGACGAAGCGCCGCAGCCGCGCCTGCATGGCGTTGAAGGCAGCGGTGGCAGCGCGCAGCTCCCGTGGGCCGGTCTCGTCCAGCGGCACCACCGCCTCGCCCCGGCCGAGCCGCTCGGCGGCGTCCTCCAGCGCGCTGAGCGGCCGGGTGATGCGGCGCACAGAAATGCCGACGATCAGCAGGATCGCCAGCGCCATCAGCACCATGGCGGTGACCGATGGCCACGCCCAGCCTGGCGGCGGGCGCAGGAATCGGGTCTCCGCATTCAGCCAGCCGCCCGACGCCAGTGGCGCGGACAATGACAGCTCCACCACCGGCGGCCGCTGCCAGCGGCGCTTACGGTCGTCATCGTCGTCGTCATCGTCGCGGTCGTGGTGCCAGTGCCGCGGGGAGGGGGCGCGGATGTCGAGGCGCACCCGCGCGCCGCCGCGCGCGGTCTCGCCCAGCGCGGCATCCAGCGCCGCGGCCAGGCGTGACTCGGCGCGGCTCATAGGTGCGGCCTCGATCAGCGGCGCGGATCCGACCCGAAACCGCAGCAGCCGTGAACTGGCGGTGGCGACCAGCCGGTCATGCAGCGCCGGCGGTGTTTCCGCCAGCAGCCGGGCCAGCGCCAGGGTGCGGCCCACCACCGCCTCGCGCTGGGCGGCGCGCACCGCCTCGCGGCGCTCGCTGGAGAAGATTGCCACGCTGATCGCCTGAGACAGCACCAGCGCCGCCAGCAGCAGCAGGATCAGCCGTCCCGCCAGTCCGCCGGGGATCAGGCGCTTCATTCCAGCCGCTCCACGTCGGCGGCGAGCCGGTAGCCGCCGCCCCAGACGGTCTGGATCAGCACCGGGTTGCGCGGGTCCGCCTCGATCTTGCGGCGCAGGCGGCTGACCCGATTGTCGATGCTGCGGTCGAACAGCCGGGCGTCGCGGCCGGCGGCGAGGTCGAGCAGCTGGTCGCGCGACAGCACCACACGGGGCCGTTCCAGCAGCGCCAGCAGCAGCCGGAATTCCGCGGCGCTGAGGGTCACGGTCTCGCCGTCCGGGCGGGTGACCTCGCGCCGGTCCGGATCGAACACATGGCCGGCGAAGCCGAGCCGCGCCGTTGCCGCGGTCTCCGGCGTCTTCGGCAGGCTGCGGCTGCGGCGCAGCACCGCGCCGATGCGGGCCTGCAGCTCGCGCGGGTTGAACGGCTTGGTGACATAGTCGTCGGCGCCGATCTCAAGGCCGACGATGCGGTCGGTTTCGTCATCCATGGCGGTCAGCAGGATGACCGGGATGTCCTCGGTCTCGCGCAGGTGGCGGCACAGGGACAGGCCGCTCTCGCCGGGCATCATCACGTCGAGGACCACCAGGTCGACCGCCGACGCCTTCAGCGCGTCCCGCGCCGCCTTGGCGGACTCCGCGGTGCTGACGCGCAAGCCGCCCCGCTTGAGGAACTTGGCCAGCAGGTCGCGGATCTCCTGATGGTCGTCGACGACCAGGATATGGGGCGCGTCGGTCATGCTCACTGGCCCTGTATAGGCCGCGCTGGGCGCGGCGGGCGGCAAAAAGTGTAACCGATTGTGTCAAGGCGGGCGGCTGGTGCAGATGGCGACAGAACCGGGTGTCTCCTGACGAAGTTCTGCGACAGGTCGGCCCTAGTCTGCGCAGTCATTCGAACCCCCCGATGAGGAGCCCCCCATGAAGACTCACACCAAGATCATCGTCGGCGCTCTCGCCGTCACCCTGCTCACCGGCACCGCCATCGCCGTCGCCCACGACCGGGACGATGACGATCACCACAAATACCGCCACGGCATGGCGGAGATGTTCGGCGGTAAGGGCGGCAAAGGCGGCTTTGGCCCGCGCATGCTGATGCAGTTCGACGCCGATGGCGACGGCAAGGTGACCACCGCGGAGGTGACCGAGAGCCGCGCCGCCAAGTTCACCGAGTTCGACGCCAACGGCGACGGCGCGCTGACGCTCACCGAGTACGAACTGCTGTGGCAGGACGCCATGCGCGAGCGCATGGTCGACCGCTTCCAGCACCACGACGACGACGGCAACGGCCAGGTCACGCTAGAAGAGTTCAACGAGCGCTTCGCCCGCATGGCGAAGTTCATGGATCGGGACGGCGACGGCGACATCGACGCCGACGACCGGCCGCGCCGCCGTCACCACGACTGACAAACCCGCCGCCGTCCCCGTGGCGGCGCCTCCGCGCCATTCCCCAACCCCCATCGGCGCGGGCTTAAGGGGCCGCCGGTTTCCGCCGGCGGCCCCGTTGCGTTTAAGATCGCTGCCCAATGCTGCGACGGGAGGGCGCGATGGACATCGATATCGATCACCTGCGGACCTGGATCGGCCGCACGGAGGAAAGCCACGATCTGGTGACCGCCTCGCCGGCGGATCGGCTGGACCGCATGCTCGACCGGGCCGACCCGGCGCCGGGCATGGGCGACCCGGTCGCGCCGCTGCGCCATATGCTCTATTTCCTGCCCAACGCGCCCCAGGCCGAGATCGGCCCCGACGGCCACGCCAAGCGCGGCGGCTTCCTGCCACCGGTGCCGCTGCCCCGGCGCATGTTCGCCGGCCAGCGCAACCGCTTTCACGCGCCGCTGCGGGTCGGCGACCAGATGCGCCGGGAGGCGACCATCCTGGAGGTGTCCGAGAAGAGCGGCTCCACCGGTCAGCTCGTCTTTGTCACCTTCCGCTTCAGCCTCTATGTGGGCGACACCCTGTGCGTGGAGGACGAGCGCGACGTGGTCTACCGGGAGGCCGCGCCGTCCGGCGGCGATGCCGCGACGCGCACCGCCGCGCCGCCGCCCCCGCCGCCGCGCGACTTCGGCTTCGAGAAGACCATCGAGCCCGATCCGGTGGTGCTGTTCCGCTATTCGGCGCTGACCTACAACGGCCACCGCATCCATTACGACCGCAGCTACGTGACCGAGGAGGAGGGCTATCCCGGCCTCATCGTGCACGGGCCGCTGACCGCGCTCTACCTGCTGGAGCTGGCGCGCGACAACACCGATGACCGGCCGTTCGCGTGCTTCTCGTTTCGCGCCCGCGCGCCGCTGTTCGATATCGCGCCATTCACGGTCGGCGGCAGCCTCAAGGCCGACGGCTCGGGCTGCGACCTGGAGGCGGTGACGCCCGAGGGCCGCACCGCCATGACCGCCGAGGTGGTGTTCGCGTAAGCGCAGACCGGGTCAGTCGCCCCGCACCGCGCCGTCGCGGCGCGGGTCGGCGCCGCCCCACAGCGTGCCGTCGGCGTCGCGGACGATGACCTGTGCGCCGCTGGTCATGCGCTGGACCTTGATCTTGCGGTGGCCCCGGTCGCGCAGCGGGCCTTCGAGGTCCGCCGCCGCGCTGCCCTTCTCCAGCGACACGTCGCGCTGGCCGCCGTAACGCGGCTGGCCGACGGCGGTCTGCGCATCCTGGCCCCAGGCCAGCACCCCAATCACCGCCTGCGCCACATAGTCGACGATGTAGGAACCGCCCGCCGCGCCGGCGACGAGCCGCAGCCGGCCCGCGGCATCGAAGCCGAGCGTCGGGCTCATCGCCGAGCGCGGACGCTTGCCTGGCGCGGCAGCGTTGCGCGGCGGCGCGCCCCGGTAGGGCCGGGTGCTGGTGAAGTTGATCATGGCGTTGTTCAGCACCATGCCGGCGGCCACCACCCGCGACCCGAAGGTGAGGTTGTTGGTGGTGGTCATGGCCACCGCGTTGCCGTTGGCATCCACGATCCCGGCGTGGCTGGTGCGGTCGCCCCCGGGCGGCGCGCCGGGCTCCGGCCGCTTCGCGGCGCGATCCAGATCGATCAGCGCAGCACGGACGTCGAGGTAGGCGGGCGCCAGCAGCCCCGTCAGCGGCACATCCACGAAGGCCGGGTCGCCCACATGGCGGCGGCGGTCCACATTGACCAGCCGGCTGGCCTCGATGAACAGATGCGCCGCCGCCGGGCTGTTGGGCGTCAGCGCCCCGATGCCCCGGCGCTCGGCTAGGCCGACCAGCTGCAGCATCGCCACCCCGCCATGCAGCGGCGGCGGCGAAGAACACAGCCGATGACCGAAGGCCGTGCCGCAGACGGGTTCGCGCCGCACCGCACGGTAGTTGGCGAGGTCCCCGGCGCTGAGGAAGCCCGGCATCGGCTGGCCATCGCGGACGGCGGCGACGATCGTCTCGGCGATGGGACCGCGATAGAGCGCGTCCGCGCCGCCCGCGGCGACCGCCCGCAGGGTCGCCGCCAGGGCCGGGTTGACGATGCGGTCGCCTTCGCGCTTCGCGGTGCGCCTGTCGCGGCAGAACAGGGCGCGCATGTCCGGCCGAGCGCAGATCGACTTCTGGCTGCGCCGCAGGCTGGATGCCATGTAGGGCGGCACGTCGAAGCCGGCCTCGGCGGTGCGGGCGGCGTCCGTGAACAGCTCGGCCCAGGGCAGCCGGCCATGGGCGGCATGCAGCATCTCGAGCGCCCGTAGGGTACCGGGGACGCCGATGGGCCGGCCGCCATGGCGCACGTCGCCGCGCGGCAGATCGTTGCCGTCGTCGTCGCGGTAAAGCTCCTTCGGGAAGGCGGCGGGGGCGGCGGCGAGCCCCTCATAGACGGCGATGGCCCCGGTGGCGGCGTCCAGATGCAGCACGACGGTGCCGCCGGCAAGGCCCGAGCCCTGGGGCTCGACCACCGCCAGCATTGCCTGGATGGCGACGGCGGCGTCCGCCGCGCTGCCGCCGCGCCGCAGGACGGCGCGCCCGGCCTCGGCAGCCGCCGGGTGGGCGGCCACCGCCATCTGGCGTTCGGCGCGCACCGGCTCGCGCGCGGCCGCGTCCGTGGTCAGGAACAGCGCGCAGAGCAGGGCCAGCGCGCGCATGGCTGTCAGGTCCGGCCGAGCGCCGCCTTGACCTGCACCGGGATGTCCTTGAGGTCGGCGGCGATATGCACCCCGGCGGCGGCCAGCAACTTTTTCTTGGCCGACGGGCTGTCGGCCTCGTCCGCGATCATCGCGGCGGCGTGGCCGAAGCTGACGCCCTTGGGGTGGTTTTCCTGGAAGGCCCCGGCGATCAGCGCGACGATGGGCTTCTTCAGGCCATTGGCCTCGATATGGGCGACCACCTCGCGCTCGTTTGGCGTGCCGGGTTCGCCGAACAGCACGATGGCCTCGGTCTCCGGGTCGTCCTCGAACATGCGGACGTAATCGACCATCCGCCGCCCGGTGATGGCGTCGCCGCCCATGGCGACCGCGGTCGAGACGCCGAGCCCGCCTTTCTTCACCGCCCAGGCCAGTTCGGCGACCATGCCGCCGGAGCGCGAGCAGATGCCCACCGTGCCCGGTTCGTAGATCTCGTCCGGGTCGAGGCCGCCCATCCCGCCCATGCGGGCCTGGCCAGGGGTGATCACGCCGACGGTGTTGAAGCCGACCATCACCGCGTCCGCCTTGCGCACCGCGTCGACCACCTTGGCGGCGTCGTTCAGCGGCACCAGCTCGGCAGGGGCGACGATCAGCCGGATACCGGCGTCCAGCGCCTCCAGCACCGCGTCCTTTGCGGCCAGCGCCGGGACATAGACCAGGCTGGCGGTGGCGCCGTGGCGCTCCACCGCCTCGCGCACCGTGTCATAGACCGGGATGCCCTCGACATCCTGGCCGCCGCGCCCGGGGGTGACCCCGGCGACGATGTTGGTGCCGTAGTCGCGGCAGACCAGGCTGTCGACCCGCGCCTGGGTGCCGGTGATGCCCTGCACGATGACCTTGGTGTGCTTGTCCAGCAGGATGCTCATCGGACCGCCTCCGCCGTCAGGTCGACGATCATGCGGCAGACATCCTCCAGCGGCGTGCCGCCGGGCGGGTAGTGCGCGCCGCGCAGCCTTGCGGCGCTCTCGCGCGCCTCGTCCTCGCGCGGGCCGAACATACGGATGACCACCGGGAAGGTGGCCGGGTCGATGCCGCGCTCCACCAGCACGTCGACGATGGGCTCCACCTTGCGGTCGGCGCGGGTCATCTGCAGATGGTTGGCGCTGATCAGCAGGCCGCGCACGTTCGGATTGTCGAGGATGGCGTTGGCCAGCGCCTTGATCTTGTCCGGGTTGACCCCGTTCATGTCCGAATGGTTGGCCGGCTTGCCGCCCATGGCGACGATCAGGTCGTGCTGCAGCAGCCCGGCCCCGCCGCCGTTGAACAGCAAGCCGATATTCCCGTCCAGCTCGCGGTAGCGGATCATGCCGCCGCGATATTGCTGGTTGGCGGCGAAGGCGGCGCGTTCCCGGTCGTTCAGCTCGCGCCCCGCGAACATCCAGTCGGCGTCGTCGTCACCGCCGGCGAGCCAGCCCGCCTGGCGGCCCAGCGCGTCGTCGTCGATGCCCACCATCGCGCCGACCAGCGACAGGTTGCCGTCGGTGTCCACCACCAGAGGGTTGATCTCCAGAGTCACCGCATCCGCGCTCTGGAAGGCGGCGAACAGGCGCGCGGTGAGCGATCCCAGCTTCGGCAGCACCGGCCCGGTAATCCCCGCCTGCTGCCAGGCGGCGACCGCCTGCCACGGCTTCAGGCCGTCGGTCGGGTCGAGGTCGATGACGGTCACCGCGTCCGGGTTCTCGGCCTGGGTCTGCTCGATATCGACGCCGCCCAGGCGGCTGATCAGCAGCTTCGGCGGAAAGCCGTCGAGCGTGATGTTGAGGTAGTACTCCTCGGCGATGTCGACCCGCGCCTCCACATAGACGCGGCCGACCTTGAAGCCCTGCACCTCGCCGCCCAGCATGTTGCGCGCCGCCTCGGCGGCGGCGTCCGGCCCGTCGGTCAGCACCACGGCGCCGGCCTTGCCGCGCCGCCCGGTGGGCACCAGCGCCTTGACCACGGCGGCGCCGCCGAGGCCCTCGGCAATCGCGGCGGCCTCCTCCGGCGTCGCGGCGGCCGCGCCGTCGGGAACCGGGAAGCCGTGGCGCTTCAGCCAGGCCTTGGCCTTGTCTTCAGTCAGCGGAAGCACGTCTCAGTCCTTTCAGGCGGTCTTCAGGATGCCGGTGGTGGTGCCGGCAAGCACGGTATCGCCGCGCTGGTTGTCGCAGCCGATGTCGAAGCTGAAGCGCACCCCGCCGTCCACGGTCTCGCGTCCGGTCACCGTGGCCCAGGGGGTCACCGTGTCGTCCTCCAGCACCATGCGGATGAACTTGGTCTCGATGGTGCCGTGGGACAGCCAGCCGGTGCCGAACATGCCCAGCATCATCTGGATGATGTAGCCCTGCCACTGGGTGCCCGAAGCGTTGCGCTTCTCCAGGCCGCAGCTCTGCGCATGAGCCAGGTCGGTGTGGATGTTGACCAGCGGCCAGCCGTCCATCTCCAGCGGCCCGCCGGAAAAGGCGCGCATCCGCGCCGGGCTCAGCGTGCGCGGCTGGCCGCGGAATTCGGTGCCCTCGGCGCTGTCGGGTTTGAGGCCGCTCATGCTCCGTCCCCCTTGATGTGGGTGGAGTGGCTGTAGCGGCGGATGATGGCGCGGCCATCCTCGTCGGTAACCCGGCAGTCGGTCACCATGAACTCGCGGCCGCGCTTCTCGTAGCGCTCGCAGACGGTCCAGGTCACCGTCAGTTCCTTGCCCACAAAGGCCGGCCCGACAAATTCGATGACGTCCTTGGCGTGCAGCACGCTGGTGCCCTCGGGCATGAAGAAGGACGGGCTGCGGGTGCGGTTGGACATGTTGAGGATCAGCGCCGGGTGCACCATCGGCGGGCCGGCCTCGGTCTCCTCGCGCCAGCGCGGGTCGTAGTCCTCCTCAGCGAAGCAGTACTGCTCGTTCAGCTCCGCCGTGACGCGGAAGCTGTAGGGCGCGTAGGACTCGCCGACCGCGAGGTCGGTCGCCGGCTTTGGATCGGACATGGGCCACCGAAAAAACGCCGCCCTGGGCGGCGGCAAAGAAACCTTCACACGCGCCCGGGCGCGCGGCGTGGAAGTGTAGGAGGCGGCGTTTTCGGGTGTCAAACGAACCGGCCGCGTACCGTCTCCCGGCGCGCGACATGGTAACAAGCCCACAGCGATCCCCGATTCCCACCGCGCCGGAGGCCCCGCCATGACCGCCAAGATCCTGTTCATCGAGCCGCATACCCCGTGGATGCGCGAGAACATCGCCCGCGAACTCCCCGATGGCTTCGAGTTGGCCTTCGTCGAGACCCGCGACGAGGCGGAGCACGCCGACGCCATCGCGGACGCTGACTACGTCATCCTCGGCGCGCAACGCATCACCGCCGCGATGATCGACCGCGCCGAACGCCTGAAGCTGATCCAGAAATGGGGCATTGGCATGGACAAGATCGACCTGGAGGCCTGCCGCCAGCGCGGCCTGCCGGTCGCCTTCACGCCGGGCAACAGCGCCTATGCGGTGGCGGAACTGATGGTGGCGCTGACGCTCGCGGTGTCGCGCCGAGTGGTGTTCACCGATGCCAAGCTGCGCCAGGGCACCTGGCTGCAGAACGCGGTGCGCCAGGACTGCTTCTCGCTCAAGGACAAGACCGTCGTGATCCTCGGCATGGGCCGCATCGGCCAGTGGATCGCGCGCATGCTTTCCGGCTTCGGGTGCGATCTCGCCTACCACAACCGCAACCGGCTGGACGCCGCCACCGAGGCCGAACTCGGCACCCGCTACGTCACTTTCGACGAGATGATCGAGACCGCCGACGTGATCGAGGTGATGGCACCCTATACGCCGGAGAATGCCGGCCTGATCGGCGCGGACGAGATGCGCCGCATGAAGGACACCGCGATCCTGGTCTGCGCCTCGCGCGGCGGGGTGATCGACGAGGCCGCGCTGGATGCGGCGCTCGCCGACGGCACCATCGCCGGGGCCGGTCTCGACGTCTGGGCCAGCGAGCCGGTCGACCCGGATAATCCGCTGCTCAAGCGCGACAACGTCGTCGGTACCTCGCACATCGCCGGCAGCGTCCGCGACATCCTCGCCACCACCGCCCAGCACTGCTTCGGCAACATCGCCGCCTTTCATGGCGGCGGCGCTATCGCCGAGGCGGACTGGGTCATTCCTCCCAAAGCATGAGGTTGCCATGACCGCCGTCCGCCCCCGTTTCATCGTCGTCGTGTTCGACGGCCTGCGCCGCGACATGCTGTCGCCGGAACTTGCCCCGAACATCACCGGCTTCATGGAACAGGGGTGCGACTTCCCGCTCAGCCGCTCGGTGTTCCCGACGGAGACCCGGGTCAACACCAGCAGCTTCGGCAGCGGCGCGCGGGCGTCCGGGCACGGCATCATGGCGAACGCCTACTTCGATCCCGCCCTGCCGGGGCCGGAGAAGTTCAATACCGCGGATCCGGAGCGGCTCGCCGCCGCCCACCGGGTCTACGAAGGGCGCATCCTCACCGCGCCGCAGCTCGGCGAGGTGCTCGACGATGCCGGGCTGGTGCAGGCGTCGGTCGGCACCGGCTCGTTCGGCAACGCCCGGCTGATCAACGCCCGCGCCGCCGATATTGGCCAGCCGACCTTTTCGGTGCATGGCCCGGCGGCGTCGAGCCCGGCGGCGGATTTCGACGGCGTCGTCGAACGCTTCGGCGCGCCGCCGGCCAAGACCATGCCGGGCGCGGCCCTGATGGCCTACGGCACCGATCTGCTGCTCGACGGCTTCCTGCCGGACCACAGGCCCGACGTGGCGACCCTGTGGTACAGCGAGCCGGACACCACCTACCACTACCGCGGCGTCGGCTCGGCGGACTCCCGCGCCGCCATCGCCGCCGTGGACCGGGAATTTGGCCGGGTGCTCGACTGGTGGCGCGCCTCGCCGGAACATGACCGCATCCAGATCATCGCCCTGTCGGACCACGGCCATGTGGTGGCGCGCCGGCGTATCGACCTGGTGGCCGAACTCACCGCCGCCGGCTTCGCCACCGGGACCCGCATCGAGCCCGACGTCGACCTGATCGCGGTGCCGGGCTACTGCACCAAGATCCGGGTGCGCGACGGGGACCCGGCGCTGCTTGGCCGGCTGGTTGCCTGGCTCCGGGAACAGCCCTGGTGCGGCATGCTGTTCACCGCACCGCGCAACGAGGTCGAGGGAATCGCCGAGGGGACCCTGTCGCGCGCGCTGGCCGGGGCGGAGCATGACCGCGCCCCCGACCTCTACCTGGTGCTGCGCACCGACGACGATGCTCTGGAAGACGGCATCGCCGGCGGCTGCATCACCGACAACCCGGACATCCCGGTCGGTGGCGGCCTGCATGGCGGGGTGCATCCCAAGGAGCTGAACAACCTGATGGCGGCCCAGGGGTCGCTGTTTCGCGAAGGGTTCGTCTCCGACCTGCCCTGCGGCATCGTCGACGTGGCGCCGACCATGCTGCATGCCCTCGGCCTTGCCGCCCCGGCGCAGATGGAGGGCCGGGTGCTGGCCGAGGCGATGGCGGGCAGCGCGGCCGCTGGTGCGCCGCCAGAGCGCAAAGACGCCGTCACCGGCGCCGGGGATTACCGTCAGCGGCTGTCGTTCGCGTCATTCGGCGCAGTAGACTATCTCGATGGCGGAACCCGGGAGGGCTGAGTGCGGCTGACTGACGAAGAAGAGGCGATGCGCACCGGCGAACTGGGCGAGGGCGCGCGCTGGGGGATCGAGGGACAGATCAGCGTCGGCCGTTTCTTCGACGCACCGGATTTCGTCGCGGTCCGCCAGAGCCACATCATGGGCGATACCGAGGCGGTGGGCGCGGCGGGCTATGCCACCCTGAAGCGCCTTGCCGACCTGCCCGAGGCCGACCGCCGCCTGCGCACCCTGGCGGTGACCGAGAATATCGGCGTCGACCCGGCGGTGCGCGACCGCCTCGGCCACCACATGGAGGCGTTCGACCGCCACGCCGCCACGCTCGAGGCCTTCGGGCGGCTCGGCTTCGTGGTCGGCCATGGCTACGTCAATTTCCATTCCATCGTGCCGCCGGGCTTTGGCGAGCATACCGCGTTCGGCAGCACCCCAACCGCGATCTACGCCAATGCGGTGCTGGGCGCGCGCAGCAACTTCGAGGGCGGCCCGGCGGCGCTGGCCGCGGCGCTGACCGGGCGGGTGCCGCGCTACGGCTTCCATACCGACGAAGGCCGCCGGGGCACCGACCTGTTCACGGTTGCCGACACCCCGCGCGACCTCACCGACTGGGGCATGCTGGGTGCGGAGATCGGATCGCGGCTGGCGGACTATGCGCGGGTCCCGGTGATCGACGGCCTCACCGAACGGCCCAACGCGGCGGCGCTGACGGCGCTGGGCGCGAACCTCGCCACCTACGGCTCCCACGGTATGTTCCATGTGGTGGGCGTGACACCCGAGGCGCGGACCGCCGCCGACGCCTTCCAGGGCGCGGCCCCGCCGCCAGCGGTTGCCATCGGCAGGGCCGAGCTCGATGCCCGCTACGCCGCCCTCGACGATGGTGAAGACGGGGTGGATGTCGTGGTGCTCGGCGCGCCGATGCTGCATTACGTCGAACTGGCGGAGATCGCGGACTGCATCGCCGGGCGGACGGTCGCCGACGGTGTCGCGCTGCTGCTGTTCACCGCACCCCACGGGCTCACCCAGGCCCGCGCCACCGGCGTGGCACAGACCATCGAGGCGGCCGGCGGCCTGATCCTCACCGGGCTTGAGTTCTTCCAGATCTATCCCCGTGAACTGGGTGCGCGGCATGGTTGGCGGCGGCTGGTGACCAACTCGCCGAAGCTGGCGCAGATCATCCCTGGTTACGGCTATGTGCCTCGGGTGATGAACTTCGCGGCCTGCGTAGACGCGGCCGTGAGCAGGAGGGCCGGGCGATGAGTGAGAAGATCATCAAGGGCCATCCTGGTATCGGCGCGCAGGTCACCGGCATCGCGCTGGTCGCCAAGGACAGCTTCAGCGCCCGCTACGATCTCGACCGCGACGCCGGTACCTTCGTGAGGCCCGGCCACGCGCTGGAGGGCGAGTCCTACGTCGGCCGGGTGGTCATACTGGACAAGGCGAAGGGCGGGGTGGCGACATCTTGGATGTTCGGCGACATGTCGGCGTCCGGAAAGGCGCCAGCGGCGCTACTGCTCAACGCCGCCAATCCGATCATGGCTCAGGGCGCGGCGTTCAGCGGCATCGCGCTGATGCATGACTTTGAGACGGATATCACCGAGGCGATTGAGACCGGCGACGCGGTGGCCGTCGATCCGGCGGCCGGCACGGTGACGGTGCGGCGGGGCTAGACGGACTCGTCGCCCTCGGCGAGCTGACGCAGGGCGTCACGGTCGCGGATTACCACCAGATGGGGCGAGGGAAGGTCGAACATTCCCTGCTTGCGCAGCCGGGTGAAGGTGCGGCTTACCGTCTCCACCGTCAGGCCGAGATAGTCGGCAGCGTCGGCGCGGCTCATTGGCAGGTCCACCCGGTCGTCCCGGGGCTGGCCGCGCATCTCGCCGCGGCGCGCCAGGTCGAGAATGAACCAGGCCACCCGTTCGCCCGCGGTCATGCGGCCCAGCACCACCATCTGCTCCTGCGCCGCCGCCAATTCCTGATGCGCCATCTGCATCATCCGGCGCTCGGCATCGGGGTGGGCGCGGATCACGCCCTCGAAGGCGTCGCGCGGGTAGCTGCAGACCACGGCGTCAGTGATCGCCTCGGCGCTGTGGGGCGCGGTGTGGGTGCCGGCCAAGCCGAAGAAGTCGCCCGGCAGCAGGAAATTGGTGATCTGACGCCGCCCGTCGGGCAGCAGCTTGTAGGTCTTGATCAGGCCCTCGATGACGTTGAACACCCGGTTGAGGGGTTCGCCTTCCTCGATCAAGGTACGGTGCCGTTCATAGGCGACATGGCTCGACATGCCGTCGAGCTGGTGCAGCCCATCGGCATCAAGCGCGTCGCAAACAGTCAGCCCGCGGACATGGCAGGCTTCGCACGCTTCCGGAATCCGTGTCTGGACCGGAAACGGGCAGATCGTGGCACTGGTCTGGCGGACCGCCATACCTCTCTCCCGCAAAAGAGTGTCGGAGCGACGGGGCCTCTATTTACATATATCAGTTGTTGCTAATGGTTCAATGCGCGGCTGCCCGTCGCGAGAAATTTTCTGCGGCCTTTTTCCAGCGCGAGGCAGGTGAGCACGCCGCTGGCAAATGCGGTGGTGTCGATACCGATGCGGTTCGGGCGGACGCAAGGTTCCACCCCGGGGCTGTGGCCATGCACCACCACCGCGCCATGGTCGGCCTCGGACGACAGGAACGGCTCGCGCATCCACATCAGGTCACGGGGGTCCTGGCGGTCCAGCGCGACACCGGGCCGGATGCCCGCATGCACAAACAGGTAGTCGCCGATTCGGTGCATCAGCGGGAGTGCCCGCAGGAACGCGAGATGCGCCGGCGGGACGTGGGCGTCGAGCGCGGCGGCGACGTCATCCCCGGGCACGATACCGTAGCTCGCCAGCGTGGCGTCCCCGCCATTGCCGCGCCAGATCGCCGCGGCCTTGCGGTCGCCGGTCCAACAGTCGAGCATCAGGCGTTCGTGGTTGCCCATCAGGGCGACCCCCTCCCAGCCTTCTGGCAGGCCGCCCAGCAGGCGCGCGATCACGGCGGCGGAATCGGGGCCGCGATCAACGTAGTCACCGAGGAATACCAGGGTGGCCGGCACGTCGCCGGCATCGTCTGCGATCAACGCCAGCATGGCGTCCAGCAGGTCGGCGCGGCCGTGGATGTCGCCGATGGCATAGACCCGCCGGCCAGGCGGAACGCTGGGTCTTTCGTTGGCCATGGCGCTGCGCGGACCTCGCCTGCGGATGACAGGATGGCGCCCACACAGTAACGTTTCAGAAAACCATGAGGAACGTCCGATGAGCGCATCCGCCAGGGCCCGACCCTGGGACGGCGGGGTTGAGCAGGTCCGCATCCTGGCGCCGCTCGGCATGCTTGGTTACGGCTATCCGATGGCCCATTTCGAGGCCGGGCTGGCACGTGACCCGCATCTGATCGCGGTCGATGCCGGGTCGACCGACGGTGGCCCCCACAAGCTTGGCAAGGGTGTGGGCATCGTCTCCGAGGCGGCAACCCGCCGCGACCTGGAGCCGATGATCCGAGCGGCGGTGGACCGGGGCATTCCGCTGGTGGTTGGCACGGCTGGCGGTTCCGGGTCCGCGGTCCACATGGCCTGGGCGCGGCGTATCGTCGAAGCGATCCTGGCAGATAACGGCTGGTCGGCCCGTGTTGCGGTGATTGCCGCCGACGTGGACCCCGAACGGGTCGCCGCGGCGGCCGATAGCGGCGACCTGCGGCCCTTGCGCGCGGTGCCCGAGGTGAACGCCGATACCGTGCGCGCCTGTACCGCCATCGTCGGCCAGATGGGCGTGGAGCCGATCATCGCGGCGCTCGAGCAGGGTGCCGACATCGTGCTGTGCGGCCGTGCCTATGACCCGACCATGTTCGCCGCCCTGCCGGTGATGCTGGGTTTCCCGGAAGGCCTCGCGCTGCATATGGGCAAGGTGCTGGAGTGCGGCGCGCAATGCGCCATTCCCGGCGCGGCGAGCGATTGCATGCTCGGCACGCTCGACCATAGTGGATTCGTGCTGGAGCCCCTGTCGCCGGAACGGCGCTGCACGCCGACGTCGGTTGCCGCCCACACGCTCTATGAGAAATCCGACCCCGCGCGTCTGCCCGGTCCCGGCGGCGACCTGGTGCTGGCCGACTGCCGATTTGAAGCGGTCTCTGATCGGGCCGTACGGGTCACTGGCAGCCGCTTCGAGCCGTCCGAGACTTACCGGGTGAAGCTGGAAGGGTCTGTCTGTGTCGGCTACCGGGCAGTCTGCATCGCCGGGCTGCGGGACCCGCAGATGATCGCCAACCTCGACGAATGCCTCGATGCGGTGCGCCAGGCGACCCGGGAGTTCGGCGGCTTTGACGCGGACGGCGGCTACGACCTCAATTTCTTGTGCTATGGCCGCGACGCGGTGCTCGGTACGAGTGAGCCCGAGCGCGATGCGGTGCCCCATGAGGTGGGCGTGGTGATCGACGCCGTCGGCCCGTCCCAGGATCAGGCCGACGCCCTGTGCAGCCTCGCGCGCTCCAGCCTGCTGCACTACCACTACAGCGGCCGCAAGGCGACGGGCGGCAACCTCGCCTTTCCCTTCGCGCCCAGCGACTTCCAGGGCGGTGCGGTGTTCCGCTTCGCGCTCTATCACACCATGACCGTGCGCGACGGTCTGGAGCTGTTCCCGATCCACTGGATCGGCGGGGAGGCAGGCGTTGAGCGCGCGGCTGAGTGACCTGGCGGCGGTGATCCGCTCCAAGAACGCCGGGCCGTTTGAGGTTGCGGTGGACATCATGTTCGATGACGCGGACGCCTATGCCCGGGCCAAGGCGTCGCCGGCGCTGACGCCTGCCGGCATCGCCGCCGCCTATCGTATGCCCGAGGACCGGGTGCTGGATGTGCTGTTCTACGATCCGGCACGGGCGATCAAGATCAATATCCGGCGCGCCGCTTCCAGCGGCAGCGTCGGCGACACCGACGTCTACGGCGCGCAGCATTACGCGCCGCTGCTGGGCGTTACCGTTGGCACGGATGGGGAGGGACGGCCATGAAACTCGGCGACGTGGCGAAGGTCATGCGCTCCAAGAACGCGGGACCGCTGAAACTCACCCTCGACCTGATGTTCGAGGACGAGGCGACCTACCAGAAGGCGGCCCAGGCGGAGAGCCTCAGCGCGGCGGCGATCGCGCCGCTCTACGGCCTCGACGCCGGGCAGGTCGAGGTCATCGCCTACCGCCCGGCGCTGGCCATCAAGGTGGTGATGGACCGCACAGCGGTCGCCGGTAGCCCCGGGGACCGGGACGTCTATGGCGCGCAGCAGCACGCGCCGCTACTGGAGGCCGAGCTATGAGCGCCATCGACCGGCTGCGCGACCGCCTCGGCGGCGCAACCAAGCCCTTGAAGGCGCTGTCCGCATCCGGGCAGCTTGGCTACGGCGTGCCCGAGGCCGCGTTCGAGGCGGGCCTCACCCGCGAACCTGACTTCATCGGCGCGGACATGGGCTCCACCGATGTGGGTCCCTACTATCTCGGCGCCGGGGACCTCGCCACCGCCGATGCCATGACGCGGATGGACCTGCAGCGCCTGCTGCGCGGCGCGCGCAAGCTCGATGTGCCGTTGCTGATCGGCAGCGCCGGGACCGGCGGGGCCGCGCCCCATCTGGACAAGGTGCTCGACGTGGTACGCGACATCGCGCGCGAGGACGGCATGTCCTTCCGCCTGGCCACGATCCGGGCCGACATGCCCCGCGACGTGGTCAAACAAGCGGTCCGCGACGGCCGCATCGAGCATATGGGCGGCCCCATCGGCGATCTCACCGAGGCCGAGGTCGACGGCTGCGCCGAGCTTGTCGGCCAGATGGGCACCGAGGCGTTCGTGCGCGCCATGGAGACCGGGGCCGACGTGGTGATCGCCGGGCGCGCCTGCGACACCGCGATCTACACCGCGATCCCTGAGATCCTCGGCTATCCCATGGGGCCGGCAACCCATATGGCAAAGATCATCGAATGCGCATCAATCTGCTGCGTGCCGGGCGGCCGCGACGCCATGCTGGGGACGCTGGAGGGTGATAGCTTCACCCTCGACAGCATGAACCCGGAGCGTCACGCCACGCCGATGTCGGTCGCCGCCCACAGCCTCTATGAGCAAGCCGATCCCTACACGGTGATCGAGCCGGGCGGGCATATCTCGCTGCGCGACGCCAAGTACGAGGCGGTGGACGAACACCGCACCCGCGTCTCGGGTGCCACCTGGCATCCGGCCAAGCAGCCAACGGTGAAGCTCGAGGGCGCGACCAAGGTCGGCTACCGGGCGATCCTGGTCGCCGGCACCAGCGATCCGCGCTTCATTGGCCGCATCAAGGAGAACCTTGAGGAGGTGAAGGGCGTGGTCGATGGCCTGGTCGGCGGCGCGGGCAGCGAGGACTACAGCCTCGACTTCCGGGTCTATGGCGTCGACGCGGTGGTGCAGTGGGGCGCGGCCCCCGATCCCGCCCCGCGCGAGGCGTTCATCCTTGGCGAGGTGATCGCGCCGTCGATGGACCGGGCGCGTACGGTGGCCAAGACCACCAAGCAGTTCCTGCTGCATCACGGTTTCCCGGGCCGCCTGTCGACCGGGGGCAACCTCGCCTTTCCCTTCACCCCGCCGGAGCTGGAGGCGGGGCCCGCCTACCGCTTCAGCGCCTATCACGTGATGGCGGTCGACGACCTGCCGGCGCTGTTCCCGGTGGCGGTCGAGGACCTCTAGCCGCCCATGGCGTTCGGCCGGCGCGGATTCCTGGCGGCCGGCGGTGCGGCGCTGCTGACCGCCGCGGGCCGCGCCCGGGCGCGCGCGCAAGTGGACGTCGCCATCCTCGGCGCCGGGATGGCCGGGCTGGCGGCTGCGCGGGGGCTGCTGCTGGAGGGCCGCTCGGTCACCCTCATCGAGGCACGCGACCGCATCGGCGGACGGGCCTGGACCGCGCCGGGCAGCCTCGGCCTGCCCTGGGACCGGGGCGCGGCGTGGCTGCACGCAGCTGCCAACAACCCGCTCACCCCGGTGGTGCAGCATCTGGGTTTCGAGCTGTCGGAGGAGGCGGCGCGGCCTGGCCTCTATCTCGATGGCGATGAAGCGACACCGAGACAGGTCGCCCATGTGGAGGCGGCGATGGATGCGCTCGCCCGCCGCGCCGAGGCGGCAGCGGAAGCTGGCCGAGACTCCTCGGTTGCGGTGGCGGCGGCCAGCGTGCCCGCGAGCCGCTGGCGCGATATCGCCGCCGCGGTAATGGGGCCCCTGGAACATGGGGTGGCGCTGACCGACCTGTCCGCTACCGACTGGTACGCCCAGCCCGACAATGCCGAAGAGGCCCTGCTGCCCGCCGGTCTTGGCACCGCCACGGCGGCCTTCGGGCAGGGCCTGCCGGTGCGCCTGCGCACCCCGGCGCACGGGGTGGGCTGGGGAACGGACGGGGTCACGGTGCGGACCTCAGCAGGCGACCTTGAAGCCCGTGCCGCCATCCTTACCGTGCCGACCCCGGTGCTGGCGAGCGGCCTGCGCTTCGATCCGCCGCTGCCGGGGTGGAAGCGTGCCGCCATCGCCGCCCTGCCGCTGGGTGCGGTGGAAAAGGTGGCGCTGCGCTTCGACCGGGACATCTTCGGCCTGCCGCCCAACAGCACCGCGGTGTTGCATGAACCCGGCGAGCCCGTGATCGACGTGCTGGTACGCCCGTTCGGCAGCGACACCGCGGTCGCCCTGATCGGCGGCAGCGATGCGCGGGCGCTGGCCCGCCAGGCGGCCGAGGACCGGATTGGCTGGCTGCGCGCCTATTTCCGCCGCTTCCTTGGCCGCGCGGTGGACGACGCCTTCGTGGCCGGCGATAGCACCGACTGGCTCGGCGACCTGTGGGCCGGCGGGGCCTATTCGGCACGGCGGCCGGGGCAGGGCGGGGCGCGCGCGGCGCTGGCGCGGCCGCTGGCCGACCGGCTGTTCTTCGCTGGCGAGGCCTGCGACGACGTTTGGCCGACCCAGCTTCCCGGCGCCTACCGCAGCGGCCTGCGCGCCGCCTCAGCGGTGTCTCGGGCGCTGGGTTAGGGCGCTGGGCTAGGGTGTCCAGAGCGGCGGCGCGATCGCCGACGGTCCGTTCAGGCACAGCACTAGCCGGCGCGTCCCCAGATGCGCGATGGGCGGCGAGCGGTGCAGCACCGGGTTCTCGGCGGAACCCGCGCCCTTGAACAGGCACACCGCTGTACGCGGGAAGGCGAGGACCTCGCCGTCATAGTCCTGCTGGGCGGCCAGGGCCTTCTCCGCCTCTTCCGCCGGCACCCACTGGGTCGCTTCGCCGGCATAGGTAACGATGAGTCGGAAGGGAACCTGGTCGTAGTGGAACTTGCGGCAGGCATCGTGGGCGATGGTCTCCACGCGCATCTCCACCTCGGACGATCCCGACAGCGCCGCGAAGCGCGCCACCAGCATGGCAACGTCGTCCCTGAGGAAGCGCAGGGCCGCGCCCTCGGCATCGCTCGGCGGCAGCGTGGCATCAAGCGCCTGGCCGATATGTGCGGCCGCCACCGTGACGTGGATATCCAGCGACAGGGTCTCGGCAACCCGGTCCAGGGCGTCCGCCATGTCCTCGGGGATGGACCGGTTCCAGATGGCGAGCCCGCAATAGGGCGCGTGGATCTGTTCCAGGATCGCCGGGGCATCGCCCGAGGCGATCGAGGACGGTTGGGCAGCAGCGTCCCGCGGCAGAGCTTCCAGCATCAGGACTGCGCCCGGCGCCAGATCGGGAACGGATCGGGGAGGTCTTGCCACGCCTCGGGGGTGAAGGCGTCAGGGCCGTCTATGAGGCAGCTGTCCAGCTGGCGGCGGATTTCCGCTTCGTCGTAGTCGCTGCCGATGAACACGATCTCCTGACGCCGGTCACCGTAGGTCTCGTCCCAGTTCCCCAGCACGTGATCGCGCCAGCTCTGTTCCTGCGGCCAGCGCTCCTTCGGGATCGCCGACCACCACAGGCCAAGCGCCTGGTTGCGCACCAGCGGCCCCGACTGGCTGACCTCGCCGACCCAGTCGGGCCGGGTGGCGAGCCAGAAATGGCCCTTGGCGCGCACGACGCCCGGCCAGGAGCGGCTGAGGAACTGGTGGAAGGGCTCGGGGCGGAAGGGCTTGCGGCTGCGGTAGACGAAGCTGCGGATGCCGTATTCCTCGGTCTCCGGCACGTGATCGGCGAAGCCGTACAGCTCCTTGAACCACAGGGGATGGGTCTGGGCCTTCTCGAAGTCGAACCGCCCGGTGTCGAGCAGGTGGTCGAGGCCTACGGTACCGAAGGTGGTCTCCACCAGCTCCGCCTCCGGGTTGAGGGACCGGATGATCTTGCGCGCGCTGTCCACCTGCTCGGGCGTCGCGGCATCAAGCTTGTTGAGCACGACCACGTCGGCGAACTCGATCTGCTCCACCAGCAGGTCGACGAGCCGCCGCGTGTCGTCCTCGCCGAGGGACTCGCCGCGGTCGCTGAGGAAATCGGTCGAAGAATAGTCGCGTAGCAGGTTTGCGGCATCGACGACGGTGACCATGGTGTCGAGGCGTCCCACGTCACCGAGACTGAGACCCGCTTCATCGCGGAAGTCGAAGGTGGCGGCGACCGGCAGCGGCTCAGAGATGCCTGTCGACTCGATCAGCAGGTAATCGAACCGGCCCGACATGGCGAGCCGGCGCACCTCCTTCAGCAGATCGTCGCGCAGCGTGCAGCAGATGCAGCCGTTGGTCATCTCGACCAGCTGCTCGTCCGTCCGGCTGAGGTCGGCGCCGCCATTGCGCACCAGGTCTGCGTCGATGTTCACCTCGCTCATGTCATTGACGATGACGGCGACACGACGGCCTTCCCGGTTGTTCAGGATGTGGTTGAGCAGGGTTGTCTTGCCGGCGCCGAGAAAGCCCGAGAGCACGGTCACAGGCAAACGGGTATCGCCAGGGGTTATCTGCATGATGCGCCGCCGCTCCAGCTGGACGATGGGAAAACGAAAAACGTTATAACATAACATATCGAGGCAACGCCGCGGTTCAAGCCGTGCTTTCACGCCCCGGTCATTCTCAACCGCCGCCCCGGCGGTCATACTGCCCGGGACGTCACACCCCCGGAGGAACGCATGCCGCGCAAGGTCATCATCACCTGTGCCGTGACCGGCTCGAGCCCGACCACGGACAAGAACCCCCATGTGCCGGTAACCCCGGCGGAGATCGCCCAGGCCTGCGTGGATGCGCACGCCGCCGGCGCGGCCATCGTCCATATCCATGTGCGCGACCCGCAGACCAAGAAGCCCAGTATGGACCTGGCGCTCTATGAGGAGACGGTGAAGCGCATCAAGGACGCGGGCTGTCCCGTGCTGATCAACCTCACCACTGGGGCCGGCAGCCGTTTTATTCCCAAGCCCGGCGCGCCGGGCGAGATGGACGACGGCTCGCTGATGGTCCCCGCGGCGGTGCGCGTTGCCCATGTGGAGGCGCTAAAGCCGGAGTTCTGCACGCTGGACGTCGGCACCATCAACAAGATCGGCCGGCTGATGTTCAACACCACCGACGAGCTCATCGAGATGGCCAAGCGCATGAAGGCCGTCGGCACCAAGCCGGAGCTGGAGATCTTCGATGTCGGCGCGATCACCTTCTGCCAGCACATGATCGACGAGGGGCTGATCGACTCGCCGCCGCTCTATCAGCTTTGCCTCGGCATTCCTTGGGGCGCGCCGGCGACCCCGGAGACAATGATTCTGATGCGCGACCTGCTGCCCAAGGACGCGGTGTGGGCGGCCTTCGGTATTGCCGCGATGCAGTTCCCCATGGCGGCGCAGGCAGTACTGCTGGGCGGCCATGTGCGGGTCGGGCTCGAGGACAACATCTATCTGGAGAAGGGTGTGCTGGCGTCGAACACCGACCTGGTGGCGAAGGCCGCGCGCATTATCGAGGACCTCGGCCAAGAGGTCGCCAGCACCGACGACGCCCGCGACATCCTCGGAATGTAGGGCGGTTCGCTCTGACGGGTCAGTAGGCGGAGCGGCCCCCATCCGCGGCGATGGCCGCGCCGGTGATCATGCGCGATTCGTCGGACGCCAGGAACAGCGCCACATTCGCTATGTCCGCCGGCTCGCCGACCCAGAAGGGATACTCGATCAGCCGCCCCTCGGCGTCCTGAGGGTCGTCCAGCGGACCCTGCTCGCCGGGACGTCCATAGCGCGACAGGTTCCGCTCGGTCAGGATTCGCCCGGCGCAGATCGCGTTGACCCGCACCCGGTCCTTGGCGAACTGGCCTGCGAGACCCTGAGTCAGGGCAATGATCGCACCCTTGGCGGCGGTGTAGATATGGGCCGGGTTGGCACCCCGCAGGGCCGCGCCCGACGACATGTTGACCACTGAACCGCCGCCGGCCTTTGCCACTTCCGGGATTGTATGGCGGCACACCAGGAAGGTGCCCAGAACGTCGAGGTTCATGGTGCGCGGCCAGATCGACATGTCGACCCGCACCGCGTTGTGATCCTCCGCCACGGACCCGCCGGCGCAGTTGAACACCGTGTCGAGCCTGCCAAACCGATCAACGGTCGCGGCGACGGCGGCCTTGACCTGGTCCTCATCGGTGATGTCGGTGGGGATGAACAGCGCCTGGCCGCCGGCTGCAGCGATTTCCGCTTCGGCGGCCTTGCCGGTCTCCTCGTTGATCTCAATCAGGGCGACCTGCGCGCCCTCGGCGGCGAACATGCCAGCCGCGGCCCGTGCGATCCCCGCACCTGCGCCGGTTACCAGCGCCACCTTGTCCTGCATTCGTGCCATTGCCGCCTCCCCCTTTGGTTGAAGGGGAAGCCTAGCATGGCAGGGGTCAGGCTGCGGTCTCGGTGCGGTTCCGGCCGTTCTGTTTGGCGCGGTAAAGCGCGTCGTCGGCGCGGGCGATCAGGCCCCGGGCATCCTCGCCTGCCGCAAGCTGGGCGCAGCCGAAGCTGGCGGTGATCTTGATCGCCGCCCCGTCGGCCTCGGTCGTGGCGGCTTCGATGGCGGTGCGCAGGCGCTCCGCCGCGATCCGCGCACCGTCCAGCGGCGTCTCGTTCAGCAGGACGGCGAATTCTTCACCGCCGATGCGGCCCAGGGCATCCGGGTCGCGCACCATCGGCTTGCAGGTGGCGGCCACGGTACGCAGCACCTCGTCACCGACAGGGTGGCCGTAGGTGTCGTTGACCGCCTTGAAGCGATCCAGGTCGAAGGTCAGCAGTGACAGCGCGTGGCCGTACCGGCGGCAGCGGCGGATCGCCTGCTCCAGACTGTCGGTGAAGTGGCGCCGGTTATAAAAGCCAGTCAGCTCGTCCGTGGTGGCAGCGTCGTAAAGCTCTTGTGCAGCTTCCATCTCCCGGGTGCGGTCGCGCAGGAAGGCCGCAAAATGGGTCACCAAGCCGCTGCTATCGCGCAGCGGGAACATGTTCAGGTCACACCAGAATGGCCGGCCGCCGCGGGCATATTGCAGCACCGTGCCGTGTACCGGCATATCGCGCGATAGCGCCTCGCGGATGTCCTGCAACGCGGCGGTATCGGTATCCGGTCCGTTCAGGATGGCGGGCGTCGCGCCCAGCGCTTCATTCTCCGCGTAGCCCGTGAGTCGCGTGAAGGCAGGATTGACGTAGACGATCTCTGGCCCGTCGCCATCGATTGGCGCGGCATGGGTAACCACCACGCCGTCGGTCGACTCGGCCAGAATCTGCCGGAAGAAGCCGGGTTCAAAGTCGTCGGACAAGACGGAAAGACGCTCGCTGGACGTTTCAGTCAGCCGCACCATAAGCGAGTATGCGCATCGGCGCGAGGCCGATTTGCCTTTTGGTCAGAGTGGATTAGCGGCTTTCGCCTGCGCGGCGTGCGGCCCCTAGGTGGACCATCGAGAGGCTGAGGTCGAATTGCCCGATACGGCACATGCCGGCGACTGTGCCGATCGCACGTACATCCTGATCCGAGCCCTCAGGGATGACGCAGGAGACCACTTCGGGCAGGACCATGCGGCCCAGGGTTTGCCACGCGCGCGCTGCATCGCGCCCGGTGTGCGGCACTTCGATGCCTTGAAGGCGGACATGGATGGTGCGGCCGGGAACGACGAGGGCGATGGTCTGGCCATCGACAGCATAGGCACGACCAGAGACGGTGTCCGCGGTCGCGGGCAGGGCGTAGAGGAAGATCGACAGGGCGAGCAACCAACGCATTGTCATAAAACTCTAACATTTCTTAAGGCCGTGGTCAAAAGACTAGCTCGCGCAACAAGTGCGCACGGCGCCCGGCCGGGGGCTGCGCGTTTCCCGTTCCTGCCCTATATAAATATAGCGAGGCGGCTACCGCCGCCGTGGTTTCGCGATTAAATTGCCCGCCAAGGCACCTGCGCCGACCCAAACGGCGCGGCAGGTGCCGCGCGGATATGAGGGAACAGGGCGAGGGCATGACGTCAACCCAATTCAAGTCGCCGGAAACGGTGGAGGATGCGGTCGGTCTGCTGCAGGGCGCGCAAGGCGCGGCCAGCGTGCTGGCCGGCGGCACCGACCTGCTGGTGCAGTTGCGCGCCGGGATGATCGATCCCGGCATGATCATCGACGTGAAGGGCATTCCGGACCTTCGCGCCATTGCGGAGGCCGACGGCGGCTTTCGGGTTGGCGCGGCGGTCGCCGGTGCCGAGCTCAATGAGCACGCCGGCATCAAGGCTGCCTGGCCAGGCATTTGTGAAGCGGTCGACCTGATTGGTTCGACCCAAATTCAGGGCCGGGCCAGCATGGGCGGCAACCTGTGCAACGCCTCGCCGGCGGCCGACAGCGTGCCGGCGCTGGTTGCCGCGGGCGTCACCGCCACCGTGGCCGGTCCCGGCGGTACCCGTGAGGTGCCGGTCGAGGATATCCCGACCGGGCCGGGCAAGACCTCGCTCGGTGATGGCGAGTTCATCGTCAGCTTTACCCTGCCGGCCAAGCCCGCGCGCACTGGCGATGCTTATCTGCGGCTGATCCCGCGCACGGAGATGGACATCGCGGCGGTCGGCTGCGGCGTGTGCCTGACCCTGGATGAGGGCGGCAAGGTCACCGCCGCGCGGGTCTCGCTGGGCGCGGTCGCGCCGACGGTGCTGTTGGTGCCCGACGCGGCCGATGCCCTGATCGGCTCGACGCTGGACGACGCGGCGTTGGAGAAGCTCGACGCGGCCGCCCAGGCCGCCTGCAACCCGATCAACGACAAACGCGGCACGATTGAATACCGGACCAAGGTTGCCGGTGTGCTGGCCCGCAGGGCCGCTGTCATCGCCGCAGAACGCGCGAGGGCCAACTGATGGCAAAGCATCACATCACCACCACCATCAACGGGGCAGCGACCGAGTTCCTGTGCGAGACCGAGCAGACCCTGCTCGACGTGCTGCGCGACGAACTGGCGCTGACCGGCAGCAAGGAAGGCTGCGGCTCCGGCGACTGCGGCGCGTGCAGCGTCGTCGTCGACGGCCGGCTGGTCTGCGCCTGCCTGATGCTGGGCGTCGAGGCCGAAGGCAAGTCCATCGAGACAATCGAGGGCATGGCCGAGGGCGACAAGCTGCATCCGGTGCAGCAGAAGTACCTTGAGCATGCCGCCCTGCAGTGCGGCTTCTGCACCCCGGGTTTCCTGGTCGCCACCAAGGCGCTGCTGGACCGCAACCCGGACCCGACCGAGACCGAAATCCGCTACTGGCTGGCGGGCAACCTGTGCCGCTGCACCGGCTACGACAAGATCGTCAAGGCAGTGCAGGACGCGGCTGCTGAAATGCGCGGAGGGACCCATGGCTGACGAAGCAACCGGCAAGAAGCAGTTCAAGCTCATCGGCGGGCGTCCGGTCCGCCCGGATGGTGTGCCGAAAGTCACCGGCACCGCGAAGTTCGGCAGCGACTATTTGCTGCCCGGCACGCTGCATGGCCGCATCCTGCGCAGCCCGCATGCCCATGCCCGCATCAAGAGCATCGATACCTCGAAGGCTGAGGCACTGCCCGGCGTGCGCGCCATTGTCACCGGCGCCGATTTCCCGGAGCAGGAATTCGCCTATGTCGGGCCCGAGCGCACAGCGGTGAACCTGTGGCACATGACCCGCAACGTCATGGCCAAGGAAAAGGCCCTGTTCGAAGGCCATCCGCTGGCCGCCGTTGCTGCCGACAGTGCCAAGATCGCTGCCGAGGCGCTCGACCTGATCGAGGTCGATTACGAGGTGCTGAAGCCGGTGATCGACGTGCAAGAAGCCATGGCCGAGGACGCGCCACTGCTGTTCGAGGACATGATCACCCGCAACGTGGAGCCGGCGCCGACCAAGCCGTCGAACATCTCCAAGGAACTGAATTTCGCCATCGGCGATGTCGACGCGGGCTTCGCCGAGGCCGACGAGATCGTCGAGAAGGAGTTCACCACGGCCGCCGTGCATCAGGGCTATATCGAGCCCCAGGCGACGCTCGCGCGCTATGACGCCGACGGCCAGGCGGAGCTGTGGTCCTCGTCCCAGGGCCACTTCGTGATCCGCAACCTGACCGCCAAGATGCTCGGCATGCGGCTCAACGATCTCAAGGTCAACCCGACCGAGATCGGCGGCGGCTTCGGCGGCAAGACCATCGCCTATCTCGAGCCGGTCGCCATGGCGCTGTCGAAGAAAGCGGGCCATCCGGTCCGCGTCCACATGACCCGAACCGAGGTGTTCAAGGCCACCGGCCCGACCTCGGGCGCCTGGATGCGCATCAAGATCGGCGTCAAGAAGGACGGCACCCTAGTTGCCGGCGAGGCGGAGTTCGCCTACCAGGCCGGCGCCTTCCCGGGCTCGCCGGTGATGAACGGCTGCCTGTGCGCCTTCGCCTGCTACAACGTGCCGAACCAGAAGACCCGCGGCCTCGACGTGGTCTCCAACCGGCCCAAGGCGACCGCCTATCGGGCGCCGGGCTCGCCGATCGCATCGTTCGGCGTGGAGAGCGTGCTCGACATCCTGGCCAAGAAGATCGGCATGGACCCGCTGGAGCTGCGGGCCAAGAATGCCACTCACGTCGGCACCCCGATGGTTGCCGGCACCGCCATGAGCCACGAGGGCTACAGCGCCACGGTGGAGGCGATCCGCAGCCACCCGGCCTATCAGGAAAAGCTTGGCCCGAACCAGGGCCGCGGCGTCGCCTCGGGCTACTGGTTCAACGGCGGCGGCGAATCCGGCGCCAGCGTGTTCATCAACGCCGACGGCACCGCGGTTGTCTCCACCGGTAGCCCGGACATCGGCGGCTCGCGCGCGTCGATGGCGATCATGGCGGCCGAGACCCTGGGCATCCCCTATGACCAGGTGCGCGCCACCGTCAGCGACACCGCCACCATCGCCTACACCCACCTGACGGCGGGTTCGCGGGTGACTTTCGCCAGTGGCCTCGCCGTGGTCGGCGCCTGCAACCGGGTCATTGAGGACCTGCGCGCCCGCGCCGCCCAGCTGTGGGACGTGGATGTGGATGCCGTCGACTGGGAGGACGGCCACGCCAAGCCGTCGAGCACAAATGTCGGTGACTTCGAGCCCCTGTCCCTGAAGGACCTCGCCGCCAAGGCGTCGCAGACCGGCGGGCCGATCGGCAGCGCCAACGCGGTGAACGCCGCCAAGCAGGCGCCGGGCTTCTCGACCCAGATGTGCGACGTGGAGGTCGATCCCGAGACCGGTCGCGTCACCATCCTGCGCTACATCGTGGCCCAGGACGCGGGCCGCGCCATCCACCGCAGCTACGTGGAAGGCCAGATGCAGGGCGGCGTCGCCCAGGGCATCGGCTGGGCGCTGAACGAGGAGTACATCTACGACGGGGACGGCAAGCTGCAGAATCCGGGCTTCCTCGACTACCGCATGCCGGTGGCGTCGGACCTGCCGATGATCGAGCCGGTTGTCGTCGAGGTGCCGAACCCGGATCACCCGTTCGGGGTGAAGGGCGTCGGCGAGGTCAATATCGTGCCGGCGCTGGCCGCCGTCGCCAACGCGGTGGCGGACGCCACCAAGCGGCGCATGGACAGCCTGCCGATCTCGCCGCCGAAGCTGCGCGCCGCCATCGACCACGACGAGCCGGGGCTCTAAGCCCCGGCCACTCGGCCCGCGGCGGATTGTTCGCTCGGGGCTAAAGCGCGTCGATAAAGGCGGTGACCCGCTGCAGGTTGCCGGCCAGCGCGGGGTAGCGCGCCTCGATCACTGGCCAGTCATCGCCCTTGCCGGCTTTTTCCAGTTCGAGGCACAGGTCGGCCAGGTCATTGGCGCCGATGGCGCGCGACGAGGACTTCAGTTTGTGGGCTGCAGCCCCGATGGCTGCTGCGTCGTGGGCCGAGAAAGCGGTGTCGATTTCCGCCACCGTGTCCTGGGCCGGGCCCAGATAGTCCTGCAGGATCTCCTTGATGAGCTCCGGATCGTCGCCGAAGGATTCCTCCAGCAGCGATGGATCGACCGCGGCTTCTGCTGCCTGCGCCTCCGCCGGCGCGGCCTCGTCTGCGGAATCATCTGACGGGGCAATCCCGTTGGTTTCCAAATAACGGGTGAGTTCGGCTTTGAGCAGGTCCATGTCGACGGGCTTTTCAAGGCAGCCATCCATGCCCGCCTCGGCGCAGCGGGTGCGCTGGGCGTCATCCAGCGTGCCCGTAACCGCCAGCACCGGCAGGTGTGCGCCACCGTCCTCACCTTCACGGATCTTGCGGGTCAGCGCGAGGCCGTCGAGCTCCGGCATCTCGATGTCGGTCAGCAGCAGCCTGTACGGGTGTTCGGCGAGCATCGCCAGCGCCTGGGCCCCGTCGTCAGCCAGGTCGCTGTCATAGCCCAGCGTGGCGACCTGGCGCGCCAGGATCTTCTGGTTTATCGGGCTGTCCTCGGCAATCAGGATCGGCGCGCCAGTGGTGAGCTCTGCCGTTGGGCCGTCGACCGTATCGGCTGCCTCTGCTGGCGCTGCGGGAAGGGCATCGCGCACCGCCGCCACTGCATCGGCCAGCGATGTCTCTAGCGCTGCCAGCGGCGCGTTGGTTGGCTCGCCGCCACCGATCGCCGCTTCCAAAGCCGCGGCGTGGCGGCTTAGCGCATCCATGCCGAGATTGGCGGCGACCCCCTTGACCGTATGGGCATCACGCTTGGCTCCCTCATCGTCGCCCAGCGACAGGGCGGCGCCGATCCGATCCGCTGCATCCGCCTGGTCCGCCGCGAAGCCGATGAGCAAGTCCCGGTACAGGCTGGCATTGCCGCCGAGTCGGGCCAGCGCCCCGGCCATGTCGACGCCACGCAAGGGAGGCAGCTCAAGGTCTGGTTCTGTCGATGCGTCGGCGGTCGGGGGCGGCGGCGTGCGCCGGTCCTCGGGCACCGTTACCCATTGGCCGAGCGCATCGAACAGCGCCTTCACCTCAATCGGCTTGGCGACATGGTCGTTCATGCCGCTGTCCAGCGCCTTCTCCCGGTCCGACGCGAAGGCGTTGGCCGTCATGGCGATGATCGGCAGGTCGGTGAAACGGGCATCCTTTCGGATTTCCCGCGCCGCGGTGTAACCGTCCATCACCGGCATCTGGATGTCCATCAGCACCGCGTCGAACCCGTCAGGGGCATCGCGCAACGTCTGCACCCCGTGGCTGCCGTTCACCGCGACGGTCACCGCACAGCCCGCCTTGTGCAGGATCTCCGTGGCCACCTGCTGGTTGATCTCGTTGTCCTCGACCAGCAGCAGCCGGGCGCCGACGCAGTGCTCCGGCAACGCCAGCGCGGCCCCGCGAGACCGGTTGGCGGTTTCCTTGCCGAACGCGCGCATGATGCCGTCGAGCAGGGTGGATTGAGACACCGGTTTCACCAGGATGCCGTCGAGGTCGACCCCCTGTGCTTCGTCCTGCAAGGCCTCGCGGTCGAAGGCGGTCACCATCATCACCGCCGGGATCTTGGCCAGGTCTCCCTGTTGCTTGATCTGGCGGGTCGCTTCCAGGCCGTCCATCTCGGGCATCTTCCAGTCCATCAGGACAAGGTCGAAGGGCGCGTCTGCCGGCGCATCGGCAAGCCGCGCCAGGGCGCCGGCGCCGTCGCTCGCTTCCTCCACCGAGTAGCCGAACGCCTTGAGGTAGCGGGCCAGGATCATGCGTGCGGTCGGGTTGTCGTCGACCACCAACACCCGCAGGCCCTCGACCTGGACATCGAAGCTACGGGCGAGGGCGGCATCCTGCTCCTCGGCGACACCCAGCCAGGCGGAGAACCAGAACACCGATCCGACGCCGGGTTCGCTGGAAACGCCGACCGTGCCGTCCATCAGTTCGGCGAGCCGCTTGGAGATAGTGAGGCCCAGCCCGGTGCCGCCGTATTTGCGGGTGATCGAGGTGTCGGCCTGGGAGAACTCCTGGAACAGCTGGTCAATCTGCTGCTGGGTCATACCGATGCCGGTGTCCTGCACCTCCATGCGCAGTTCGATCCGGTCGTCCTCGCGGCTGACCATGCGGATGCGCAGGGTGATCTCGCCAGCCTCGGTGAACTTCACCGCGTTGTTGCAGAAATTGGTGAGGATCTGGCCGATGCGCAGCGGGTCGCCAATCAGGCTGTGGGGCAAGTCGGGCTCGAAGTCGAACAACAGTTCGAGGCCCTTTTCCGCCGCGCGGAGGCCGACCACGTTCGACAGGTTCTCAAGCACCTCGACATGCAGGTCGAAGGGCACCTGCTCAACCGTCATCATGCCGGCGTCGATCTTCGAGAAATCGAGGATGTCGTTGATGATGCCGAGCAGCGAGGTGGCCGACGACTCGATCTTGCCGAGATAGTCCTTCTGCTTTTCGTCGAGTTGGGTCTGAAGCGCGAGGTTGGTGAGGCCAATCACCGCATTCATCGGGGTGCGGATTTCGTGCGACATGTTGGCGAGGAAATCGGCCTTCGCCCGCGCCGCGTCCTCGGCCTGTTCCTTCGCTGCGCTCAACTCCGCGGTGGCCGCCTCGACCCGGCGGGTGATTTCCTGGTTGCGGGCGATCAGCAGGGTGACGAACAGGGCGATCAGGACCGTGATGCTGATACCCGACCACATCGCGCCGGTCGCCAGTGTGGTATCGGGGCCGCCGGCATAGTCGGGCGCGAACAGCCAGGTGATGCTGAGGTCGGATTCGGCCGACGCCGTGCGGCTGGTCGAAGAAAAGGCAACCGGCGCGCCACCCCGGGTTTCCAGTACCGGGCGAAGGTCGCTTCGGCCCGTTGCCACCGCGAAGCGGCCGGCGATCTCAAGCGCCGCACCGGTTGGCGTATGAACCGAGTAGATACCGTCGACGAGGGCGCTGTGGTTGAGCAGCCCGACGATCGCGAGCGGACCGCGCGGCGAGCTGGTCACCAGCACCACAGGCGAGGCGGAGTCGCCCGCATCGGTGGTCAGGGCGGGGCCGAGGACCGTGCGGCTGAAGCGGTCGATCGCCGCCGCCATCGCCGTTGTCAGCGGCTCGGAATCACCGACCCGGAAGCCTTCCTCCAGGATGCCGAAGGACTCGGAGCTCTTGACGATGCTCCAGCTTGCGGCGTCGTTGATGTCCGCGCCGGGGCGCGCGATGGCGATGCCGTCGAGGAAGAAGGCGGTGGCCCGGGACTCCACGGCGTCGAAGGCGTTGAGGAACTCGTCACGGGTGACCTCGGAGGAGTTCTCGAACAGCGCCGCCACGCCAGACATCGCGCCGTAGCTTTCCTCCAGCCAGCCGAGCAGGGTGCCGGTAAGGAACTGGGCGTCCTTGCGCGCCGCTGCCTCCCAGGCGCTGCGGGCATCCTGCTGGAAGACGCCGGAGACGGCGACGCTGCCGGCGATGCCAGCGGCCAGCAGCAGCGCGGGCGGCAGCCAGCGCAGCAGGCTAGGCCAGCGCTGACCTTGCCCCCCGGCCATCAGCGATTGACCCAGTCCTCGACGCTGAACACCGGGCGGAAGCCGCGGGGCGGAATCGATGAGGTCTCATCGAACGACCGCAGGCTCTTGCGCTCGACCACCTCAACCTTCGGGCCGACATGCTGCAGGTAGGGCTTTCCGTCCAGCGCACGGACGATGATGTCCATGGCGAGCCGCGCCTGCAGGCCCTGCTTGTCGGTCGGTGCGGCCAGGATATGGCCGCGGCGGATCGCACGATGCACGCCCGGCCCGTAGTAGTAGGCCATGACCTTGACGTCGTCGCTCATGCCGCGCTCGCGCAGGATGTCGATGGCGGCCTCGGCGCTGACCGTGGTGCCAACGACGTAGTCAATGTCCTGGTGGCGGTCGAGAGCAGCCTTGATCAGCTCCGCCTGCTTGGCGCGGCCGGTATCGCCCCAGGCAGTCTCAACGATCTCGATGCCGCTGTCCTTGAGTGCCGCCTGCATGCCTTCATCGCCGAGCGCTGACCAGCCCGGTCCCTTCGGGCCCGGGAACCACAGGACGCGCGCCGGGTTGCCCGCCATTTCCTGCTTCAGGAAGCTGCCGGCCTGGAAGCCGTTGTCGAAATAGGTGACGGCGGCCCGCGCGGTGATGCCCTTGGCGGTGATCCAGTTGATCAGGTCGATCACCGGTTTGCCCTCGGCCAGGATGCGTTCGACGATGTCGTTCAGGCCGTCGCCGGTCACGCCGCTGACGATCAGGCCATCGGCGCCGGTGGCCATGCAGGCTTCGACCTGTTCACGCTGGATGTCCAGCTTGTCATAGCCGCCCGCCTCGCTGACACGCAGGCGCACGCCGAGCCGCTTGGCCTCATCGACGAGGGCGAAATTCACCGCCAGCCAGTAGGCGTCCTTCAGATGCGGGATCGCCGCGCAGATTTTCCAGGGCTTGGTCGCCCGGTCGGTCGGCGTGTAGCTGTCCTCGCGGCGCTTGAGCTCGCTGTTAAACGGCGGGTCCCACACATCCACGTCAAGCGGGTACCAGTTCGTGGCCGCCGACGCGGCCCCCGCTGGCAGCAGCAGCGCCGCGGCAACGGCAAGCGCACTCAGTTTCGCAAGCTTCACAGGCCTGTCCTCCCCCTGGCTCGTCAGGCAGCGCGCATCTTAATCAGGGTAGGGGGTCAAAGCCATATTGGCGCACCAGCGCCTTGAACTCCGCCGAGATGCGCTCGGCGATGATGGCGTCCCTCAGGCGCCCGGCAAGGTCCAGGTCCATCCCCCCACCGGCAGCCAGCCACACAGGCGTGCGTTCCAGTGCGGCACCGAACTGCAGGGTGCGGCGGTTGACCTGCTCAATGCCACGAAACTTGAAGGTCGCCTCGCCGAGCGACCCGTACCAGGCATCGATCCGCCCGCTGGACAGCATCCGCGCCAGCGCCTCGTCGCTGCCCACCGGCTGCAGGTTGGTGAACTGGCGGTTGCGCAGCGCCTCTTCCATCGAGGTGGCGCGCCAGACGCCCACCCGTCTCAGTTCGCGTGCCGCGTCGAAGCTATCGATCGGCTTGTCCAGCGAGACGAAACCGAACTGGAGCTGGTAGAGCTCGGCGATCCAGCGAAACCGGCGTTCCCGCGATGGGGTGCGCGAGAAGGGCGCGATGACCGCATTGGCAGAGGATTCTGCCAGCTTCACCGCGCGGGCCCAGGGCAGGAAGCGTTCATCAAGGGTAACACCGATACGCTTCGCTGCCGCGCGCACCAGGACAATCGCGATTCCCGGCTCTGCCTCGTCGATCATGGTCTGGCCGGGGATTTCGGTCATGAAGAAGTTGATGGTCTGCGCCGCCGCCGGTGCCGGCGCGCAGAACAGCGCGAAAGCCAGCAGGGCGGCGCAGCGCCGTGACGCGTCAATCAAGATAGCGCTGGTAGATCGCCTCATACCCGCCTGCCTGCTTGAGTTGCTCAAGCGATATCTCGAAGGTCGCCTTGAGGATCGCGCTGCGGAAGCCGCCGCCGAAATAGATCGCCTCACCAAACAGCGGGTAGTAGGCGAAGCGCGCGGGGTCCTCCCCCGCTTCCTTGGCGTAATGGCGGAAGATGCCGATGTCGGACACCAGTGCGTCGGCGCGGGCGCTGGTTAGCAAGCGCACCTGACGCTGCTGGTCAGACAGCTCGCGATAGCTTGCAAACAGGGGGATCGCATCGCGGAAGGCCGCGCCCATCCACTTGCTGGCATTGTCGAAAGCGACCACCCGCAAACCTGCAAGGTCCTTCAGCGTGGTCAGGGGCTTGTCGGTGCGGCTATCGACGATCACGTGGTCATGCAGCCGCAGGATGCCGTCGAGATAATGCACGCCGTCGACGCCACCGGGCAGGGTGGCGGCGGCATCGATCCGGCCTTCCGATATCTGCTTCGCCATACGGTCGTAGCTCATGTAGCTCGGCACCAGCGTGAGCCCCAGCCCGGCCAGCACCCGGTACCAGATCTCCACCTCGATGCCGAGGTTGCGGCTGGTGTCGTAGTCAGTCGCCTTATAGGGCTTGGTGGCCAGCACATACGGCGCCTTGCTGTCCTTGAAGCCGACTCGAACCTCCTGCGCCATGGCAGGAGTCCCGGGGCCGGTGGCCAGCAGCAGTGCGGCGAAAAACCATCCAAGGTATTGCTTCATCAATAATACTCAGCAAAAACAACGCGCTATTGGCAAGCAAGCGGCGCTATGACGGACCTTGGCTAGTATTATATGATCCAGCCGACGATTCCTAAACGGGCCGGAGCCCGGAATCGAAGGGGTAGGGGGGAACTTGTTCAGGCCGCGTACCTTGTCCGCAAAGCTGGTGACGATCTTCGTCAGCACGATCGTCGCAGTGTTTGTCGTTGTCTTCCTGCTGCTGCAGTACAGCTTCTATCAGAACGAGAAGCTGAACCTTCGCGAGCGCCTCGACCGGCTCACCGGGGTGCAGGCGGGCGCCATCGAGGCGGCGCTGTGGGAGTTCGATGACGCCGGGATCCGCGACATGCTGCGCCAGCTTGCCGAAGTCCCGGAAATCCACGGTGCCGTGGTCCTGGATTCCGGCGGTCAGGAAGTCCACAAGGTCGGCATGGACGAGGGTGCGCACGAGCATACCCTGATGTTCGACCGCGAGCTGGTCCATGTCGAAGCAGGCCGGCGCGAGACCATTGGCCGCTTCGTGGTCTGGGGCAGCGACGAACAGATTCTCGCCACCTTGCGCAAGCGAGCCATCGAGAATGCGCTGGTGCTGCTGGCAATATGCCTCGCCATGGGGATCACCACCTGGGTGGTGACCCGCCGGGTCATCGGGCAGCCGCTGGCGCATCTGCACGAGGTGTCGCAGCGCTTCGCCGAGGGCGACCTCGACGCCCGCGCCAATCTGATCCGTGGCGACGAACTCGGGGCACTTTCACGTGCGCTCGATAATGCGGCGGAGACCGTGCAGCGCCGCGACCATGACCTCGGTGAGCGCATCAAGGAGCTCAACTGCCTGTTCACCCTGTCGGAGATCCTCGACCGGGCAGACCAGAGCCTTGAGGATACCCTGCATCAGGCGGTGCACCTCCTGCCGCCGGGCTGGCAGTTCCCCGAGGTTACCACCGGACGCATCACCTTCCGTCAGCAGCAATACCTCACCGAGCCGTTCGAAGAAGGGCCATGGCGCCAGGCCACCGAGATCGTCGTCAACGGGGTGCGCGAGGGCTCGGTCGAGGTGTTCTACACCGATGAACGGCCGACCGCAGACGAGGGTCCGTTCCTGCGCGAGGAGCGCGCGCTGATTGAAGAGTTTTGCCGCCGGATTGTGGCCGCCATCGAGCGGCGCCAGGCTGCGGAAGAGCTCAAGCGTATCAATGACGAGCTGGAGCAGCGCGTTGCCGACCGCACCGCCGAGGTCGAGCGCTCCCGGGAGGGCTTCCGTACGCTCATCGAATCGGCGCCCGAGGCCATGATCATCGTCGACCGCCAGGGCCTGATCACCCGGGTCAACCGACAGGCGGAGCGCCTGTTCAAATACCAGCGCGATGCGATGATCGGGCAAACGGTTGAGATGCTGATGCCCGAGCGCGCACACGAGGCGCATGTCCGCCACCGCGCGGCATTCCTGGTGGCGCCGGAACGCCGGGACATGGGCCTGCGCGATGCCAATCTAGTGGCGGCCGATGCGGAGGGCCGTGAGTTCCCCATCGAGGTTTCCCTCAGCCCGATTGAGACCGGGGAGGGAATGCTGGTGGCTGCGTCGGTGCGCGATATCAGCGAGCGCGAGAAGCGCGAGACTGAGCTGCGCCAGCTCTACACCGCCATGAACCAGAGCCCCATGGCGGTGATGATCGCCGACACCGAGGGCACCCTCGAATACGTCAATCCGTTTTTCACCGAAATGACCGGCTATGCCGCCGAGGAGGTAATCGGCCGCAATCCGCGTTTCCTGAGCTCGGGCAACACGCCGCGCGGGACCTACGACGACATGTGGGCGACGATTCGCTCTGGCGAGCAGTGGCGCGGCGAGCTGGAGAACCAACGCAAGGACGGATCGGAGCTCTGGGTGTCGATCACCATGTCGCCGATACGTACCGATGACGGCAAGACCACCCACATCCTCGCCATTGAGGAAGACATCACCGAGCGTCGCGCCGCCGAGCGCGCCTTCACCGAGAATCGGCAGTTGCTGCAGGGCATCGTCGAGAACTCCAGCACCGTCATCTACGTCAAGGACCGCGAGGGCCGATACGAGCTGTGCAACCACGCCTGGGAGGACGCCACCGGCGTGTCGCGGGATGTGGGCATCGGCAAGACCGACCACGAGATCATGCCCGAAGCGGCGGAGCACCTGCGCGCCGCCGACCTGGAGGTCATGCGCACCGGCGAGCTGGTAGAGGCGGAAGAGAGCGTCGATGGCGAGCGCTACTTCCTGTCGGTCAAGTTCCCGATCAAGGCGCCCAGCGGCGAGGTGATCCGGGTCTGTGGCATGTCCACGGACATCACACAGCTCAAGCGTCTGCAGGCAGATCTTGAGGTGGCCCGTGACGAGGCCGAGGCGGCGACCGAGGCGAAAGCGAATTTCCTCGCGTCCATGAGCCACGAAATCCGCACGCCGATGAATGGCGTGATCGGGATGGCCGACCTGCTGGCCCAGACCGACCTTGCCGAGGAGCAGCAGCAGATGCTGCAGACGATCCGCGAGTCGGGCAACTCGCTGATCACCATCATCAACGACATCCTCGACTTCTCGAAGATCGAGGCGGGCAAGCTCGACATCGAGGCCATCCCGATGAATGTCGCGGATGTGGTGGAGGGCGCGGTGGCGACTCTCGCCCCGAACGCCGTGCGCAAGGGACTCTCGCTCGTCACCTTCATCGATCCGGGGCTGCCGCGCTCGGTGTTGGGCGATCCGGTGCGGCTGCGGCAGATTCTGTTCAACCTTACCGGCAACGCCATCAAGTTCTCCGAACAGGGGGCGGTGCAGGTGCGTGCCGAACTCCAGAGCCACAGCAGCGACGGCGACTGGGTGCGCTTCTCGATCATCGACAAGGGCATCGGCATCTCCGAGGAAGCCCAGGCGAGATTGTTCCAGGCCTTCACCCAGGCGGAATCCTCGACCACCCGCAAGTACGGGGGCACCGGCCTGGGCCTGGCAATTTGCCAGCGGCTAGCCGAGCTGATGGGCGGCGAGATCGGCGTCAACAGCACCTTGGGCGAGGGGTCGGAGTTCTATGTCTGTCTGCCGATGTCGGCGACCGAGAAGGAGCGCGGGGCCGACAAGGACCGCGATCTCGCCGGGCTGAAAGTGCTGTTCGTCAGCCCCGATCAGGGCCTGCGCGACATCGGCGCGCGGTATCTCGGGGTGTGGCACGCCGAGGTCGAAACCACCGCGGACCTCGGTGGCACGGTGGCGCGCGCCCAGCAGGCCGAGGCCGATGGCACCCCCTTCGACATCATCGTGCTGGCTGACGATACCGCGCCGGATATGGCGGCCGAGGTGCGCCAGGCGTTCCTCGACGCCGGCAAGCTGCCCTATCCGCGCTTTGTGGTGGCGCGCAACCGGCTCGTTGGCAACGATGCGCTGGAAGGGCTGGAGGAGGTCACCTTCCTCGACACCAACCCGATCCGCCGCGCCGGCCTGATCAACGCCGTCGCCATCGCATCCGGGCGCGCCAGCCCGGAGGTTGCGGCCGAGACGCCGACCGACACGGCGGCGAAGGTCAAGGCGCCCACCGTCGAGGAAGCTCTGGCCCAGGGCCGTCTCATCCTGTTGGCCGAGGACAACCTCACCAACCAGGATGTGATCCGCCGCCAGCTCAACCTGCTCGGCTATCAGTGCGAGATCGCCAATGACGGCAAGGAGGCCTTCGCCGCCTGGCAGGCCAAGCCCTACGCGATGCTGCTCACCGACTGCCATATGCCGAATATGGACGGCTTCGAGCTGACCGAGGCGATCCGCCAGTCCGAGAAGGGCGCCGATGAGCGCTCTCCCATCGTCGCGGTTACCGCCAACGCGCTGCAAGGTGAGGCGGAGCGGTGTATCGCCGCCGGTATGGATGACTATTTGTCCAAGCCCGTGGAGATGCCGAAGCTGCGCGCGGCGTTGGAAAAGTGGATGCCGGGCGGTGCGCCCCAGGCGGCACCAGCCGAGACCACCAAGGCCCAGGAGACCCAGGAGACCATCGAGGCGGATGCCGTGCCGGCCAACGGGGGCGATGCCGCGGTCGACCCTTCGATCCTGAAGGAGATGTTCGGCGACGACGACGAAACAGTGCGGGAGATCCTGCGCGACTTCGTCGCACCCGCCAGCGACAACGTGCGCGAGATTCAGGACGCTTTCGAGCAGGGATCGGCAGATGGAGTCGGCAAGGCGGCGCACAAGCTCAAGTCGTCGGCCCGCTCGGTCGGCGCCAACGAACTGGCCGACCTGTGCTACGCGCTGGAGACTGCCGGCAAGGCCGGCAAGTTCGACGAGATCGAGAGCCAGATGCCGCGTTTGCCTGCGGTGATGCAGGAAGTTACCGCCTTCATCGAGACGATGTAGCGCCTCGGGCGTTCACCCGGACTATGTGATCAGCCCGTTCGTGTGCAGCAGGTCGATGCGGTAGGACATTGCATGCTGCGGCGGCGCGATCAGCGAGGCGACCATGCCGCCCGCAATATGGCCGATACCGAAGCCCACCGCCGCCATCACCAGGTTCTTGCTTCCCAGGTCGCGGGCATAGGGCCGCAGGCCCGAGTTTCGCGACCGGGTGGCAAAGCTCTCGATACTGTCCAACAGCGCGACCTCGCTACGCTTTTCCCCGGCCAGCGAGAAGCCGACCCAGTCCACCCCTGCGGTGGCGAGGTCCTTGAACTCGTTCCAGTCCACCGGCAGGCAGATATGCAGCCCTTGGCTGTACCATTTCGCCGCGTAGGCCATCTCCAGCAGGCGCGAGGGTGCGAGGTCGGCCGGCACCCCGTTGAGTTCGAAGCGCAGCCGCCTGCGGATTTCCGCCGGCAATTGCGCGCAGGCCGCAGCATGGGACTTGCGCAGCCGGCCCGAGGCCAAGGTCTCGAAATGCACCGAGGTCAACAGCGTCGCATCCTTGGCGAAACGGTCGATTTGCTTGCTCTGCTGGCGCGCCTGGTCGAGCAGTAGCAGGTCGATGGCCAGGCCGGTCTCGCCGTGGCGGTCGAGCTTGACCGCGGCATCCCCGATCAGGGTCTTGCCGGACTCCAGCGTGCGCGCCGCGTGGCAGTGCATTGCTTCCACCTTACGGCCCTGGACGCTCCAGATCGGCTGGTAGACGCAGCCCAGCGCGTCGATCTGCTTTTCGACATAGGCCTTGTCTGTGATGTCTTCCTGCCAGTCGTAAGACGCCTCGTCGATCGGTTCATCCTTGGCCGGCTGTTGCCACAGGCTCTCGATCTGGGCGATCTGCTTGTCCAGGGCGTCGCCGTCGATGGGCGCCGCATTGAGCGGGGGTGGGGTGGTCTGGTTTTCGTCGGCCTGCCAACCGGGCTCCGTATCCGGGCGGTCGGGCCGCTCCCGCTCCGCCGGTGCGCTGATTGGCGGCTTTTCCGGGGCAGCTTCGTCAGCCAGCGCGGCAGGCGCATCTTCTGGCGCGCTGTCTTCGCCCGCATGGTGCACCTCCGACTCCATCTGCACCTTCTTCTCCAGCTCGGGCTTGCCGAGCAGGGCGGTGTTGATGGTGCGCCGGATATCATCGACCAGCGCTTCGGCTTCCTTTGGCGGCGTATCGCGCAGCACCACGAGATAGGTCGCGTTGGGCATCGGCCAGTGCATGTCGCGGGGGCCCAGCTTGGCGGCGATGACCTTCTCGATCACTGCGGTCACGCTCTTCTGCAGCGCCGGCCAACGGTCGCCGAAATGGGCCTTCACATCGTCGAAGGCGAGCATGTTGAGATTGCCCGCACTGCCGCGGCCGGCCTGCTCCATCTGCGCCAGCAGCGCCTCGACCTCGCCGAACTGGTCGGGCTTGCCGGAGGGCTTTGCCGCGTTATCTGGCGTGGCTGCTTCCGCTGCGGCGGGCGCGCGCCGGCGCGGCCCGGCAGGCTTTGGCGCCTCGTTGCGGGAGAACAGCTTATCCAGCGATGAAACGGTGCGTCGGAGGAAACCGGCCATTTTCTGGGGCGAGCGGGTTGCGGGCGGGCGTTTGGACTCTACATTACCGGCACGTTATAACACGCCTCGTCGGCGAATCTGCCGGCCAACGCAGCATCAAAGCTGTCTGAGAAACAGGGGGACGCGGGTGAAGCCACTCACGTCATTGCACATTCTCGTCGTCGACGACGAACCCTTCATGCGCCAGCTCATCGGCCGGCAGCTAAAGGAGATCGGCAATCCGACCGTGACGTTCGCCGAGAACGGAGCGGAGGGACTGGAGCAGATCGAGAATGCCGGAAACGGCTTCGACCTGGTGCTGTGCGATCTGGAAATGCCGGAGATGAACGGCCTGCAATTCGTCAAGACGCTGCGGGTCGACCCGCGCTATTCGAAATACAACCTGCCGGTCATCGTCCTCACCGGGCATACCGAGGAGAAGGTGGTAAAGACCGCAGCGGGCCTCGGTATCCAGGGCTACCTGATGAAGCCGGTATCGCGCGCCCAGCTTGAGGCGCGCATCCGCAAGGCGCTGCTGTAGGCCGCAAACGGCCCCAACGGAACGGACGCCGCCATGGCCGAGACCGCATTCAGCACCTACCGGGTCCTCGTCGTTGACGACGATCCTTTCATGGTCAACCTCACGGGCAAGCTGCTCGACAGGCTGGGCGTTGCCTCGCACCGAAGCGCTGAGGACGGCCACGCCGCGCTGGCGATCCTCGATGAGCCGGACAGCGCATTCGACATCATTCTGTGCGACCTCAACATGCCTGGCATGGACGGCCTTGAATTCATGCGCCACCTGGCGTCGCGCGGCAGCGACGCAGGCATCGTGCTGATCAGCGGCGAGGACGAGCGGCTGCTCGAATCCGCGGGCTCGCTGGCGCGCGCGCATAAGCTCGACATGCTCGGTGTGCTTGGCAAGCCGGTGAAGCCGGACAACCTGAAAGCCCTGATCGGCCAGTACCAGCCAAAGGCCGCGGACGGTCGTACCGCTGCTGTCGGCGGCATACCGGTCAGCGAGGCGGACCTGCGTGCCGCGCTCGACGGCGGACAGTTCGTGCCGGTATTCCAGCCCAAGGTTGATATCGCCAGCCGCGCCATCAAGGGCGTGGAGACGCTGCTGCGCTGGCATCACCCGGAGCGCGGCGTGATCGGGCCGGGCTCATTCATCCCGCTGGCCGAGGAGCTTGGCCTGATCGAGGAGATGACCTTCCAGGTGTTGGCCAACGCGCTCAAGGCCACGGCGGATTGGAAGGCGGCGGGCCTCGACACCCATGTTGCGGTCAACTTCTCAGTCGACACCCTGAAGCAGCTCGACCTGCCGGAGCGGATCATGGAGGCGGCGAATGCCGTGGGTATGGATCCCCAGGCATTGACCATTGAGGTCACCGAGAGCCGGCTGATGGAGGACCCGACCGCACCGATGGAAATTCTCACCCGTCTGCGGATGAAGGGTATCGGCGTGTCGATTGACGATTTCGGCACTGGCTACTCGTCGATGGAGCAGCTCAAGGCGCTGCCGTTTACCGAGCTCAAGATCGACCGCGCCTTCGTCTGCGGCGCGGCAGAGGACCGGGCGGCCCGTGCGATCCTCGAATCCAGCATCGACCTGGCGCGTAAACTCGGCCTGTCAATCGTTGCCGAGGGTGTGGAGACCGACAGCGACTGGTCGCTGGTCGCTGAGCTGGGCTGTGACCTCGTGCAGGGCTACTACATCGCCCGGCCCATGGCGGGTTCGGAGATCGTTCCGTGGGCCTCCAGCACCGCCTGAAGACGCTCCGTTTCGTGGCGGCTTCGGCCGCGGCGTTGTTGCTCGGCGCGCCGGCGCAGGCGGTCGAGAGCATCACCCTGGTCACGCCGACCAACTCCATGGACACGGTCATTTCCGAGGTTGTGCTTAATGCCGCCTACACCGCGCTTGGTATCGACCTCACCGTGCGCCGGCTGCCCGCAGCGCGGGCACTCGCGGCGGCGAATGCCGGGCAATTCGACGGCGAGGTGCAGCGGATAGACGGCCTGTCGCGCGCCTTTCCAAACCTGGTCCAAGTCAGGATTCCGACGAACTACATCGACGCGGTGGTATTCACCGCGCGGGACAATTCGGATGTCGCGCGCTGGCAGGACCTGTCGGCCCATCGCGTCGGGATCATTCGCGGCATCAAGTTCGCTGAGCAGCGCACCGAGGGCATGAACCGGCTGGTCGTCAGCGACTATAAGAACCTGTTCGTAATGCTATCGCGCGACCGCATCGATTACGCGGTCTCGCCGCTGATCGTTGCCGAGTACCATATTCGTCAGAATTCGATCCGCGGGGTGCGCGCCAGCCTGCCGCCACTGGAGCGCTTCGAGCTTTTCCATTACCTGCACAAGCGGCACATCGCCCTGGTGCCGCAGATTGAGGCCGAACTGGCGCGGATGCAGCAACGCGGCCAGATCGCCGCGCTGCGCAACCTCGTGTTCAAGGAAATGCTGGCGCGCGCCAGCCGCGGTCTCGCGCCTTGCGACGATGTCGCCTGCTACGGCGACGCCATTCAGGTCCCGCCGGCCCGATAAGGCCTGCCGCACTGGTCTAGACGCGCACGGCGCGCGTAACAGGTTGTTCATCGCGTTTCATGAGGTTTACCGTGCGCCTGTCACGCTTGCTGCTCGGCGGCTTCGCCGCACTCGTGGTCTTCGCCCCTTCGGCCCAGGCCGACATCGCCGTTCAGTTTACAGAATCGGCACCGAAGGACCGGTTCGTTATCACCAACAGGACGGCCTGCGACATCGCCACCGGCGCGGTCGCGATCGACCTGAGCAGCTCCGCCTCGGGCCTCATCTTCGACACCGACCCCTCCGGACCCGGCGAGAACGTGGCGCAGCCCTTCGAGATCGCGCGCGCCCAGGACGTCGAGGTCTCGATCGCGGCGATCCCCGATGGCGCCACGGCGGCGGAAATCCAGGTGCGCGACTTCAAGCCGGGCGGCGAGCTGGCAGTGACCGTCGATGTGGACGACAGCATCCGCTCGGGCCCGCGCGGGGTGCAGATGATCGCCGGCAGCGAGATCGCCGGCGCGCGCGTCGCCTTTGTCTCCAGCGCCGGCACCGCCTACGCCGCCACCTTCGACAGCAAAGGCGCGGCCCTGATCGCCCTGACCGGCTGCCCGGCCAGCTGACGCAGCCACCGCTGTATCCTGAGAAATGGTGCCGGCTGCAGGATTCGAACCCGCGACCCCCTGATTACAAATCAGGTGCTCTACCAACTGAGCTAAGCCGGCGCCGGGTTGCGCGGAAGGTACGCCTGTCGGCCCGCGCTGCCAAGCGCCGTTGCGTCTAGGACAACCGCGCCGCCGGCGCCGACAGGCGCACATTGAGGGTGAGGTTGCCCTCGTTCACCATCCAGCGGCGCAGCACATAGGTCCGCGCCCCCGCCTTGTGCATTGGATCGGCGTCGGCCAGGGCGCGGGCCGCCTCCAGGCTTTCCGCCCGGTAGACGATCATCCCCATGCCCTCCATCAGCGTGCCCGACTCGTCGGACATGGGCCCGGCGAGGACCAGCGCGCCGTTCGCCTCGAGCTCCGCCTGATAGGCGAGGTGGTCCGGCAGCACCGCCTTCAGGGTGTCCGGATCGGCCGCCGGCGTGGAGTGGACGCAGTACAGTTCCAGCGCCAGTGCGCCGCGCGACCGGGCGGTTTCCAGATATTCGCTCCATTTCGGCATCGCTTCCTCCCTCGGAGACGTTTTGGGCCCTGAGCAAAAAAATCGATATTATTTGACATAACCATTTTAAGTGGGCAACGATTGGGTCAACAAAACAACCCGCCGGGAGGGGAATGTCATGCGGTTCATGGTCGGGCGGCGCGGTGGCGCCACTTCGGTTTTCGGTGTCGCAGGGGACCAGGCGGTCGATCTGACGGCGCGCGATGCGGCGTTCGGCGCCGATCTGCGCGGGGTTATCGGCATGGCCGACGGGCTGGCCCGCGCGGCCGCCCTGATGGACGGGGCAGAGACGATCCCCGTCGACTCCATCGAGCCCGCGCTGCCCATCGCCCAGCCGGGCAAGATCATTTGCCTCGGCCTCAACTACGTCGACCACATCAAGGAAGGCGGATACGATATTCCGACCTACCCGGCGCTGTTTATGCGCGGGCCCAACTCGGTAATGGCGGCGGGCGCGCCGATGATTCGCCCGACCTGTTCCGAGCAGCTCGACTATGAGGTCGAATTGATGCTGATCGTGGGCAAGGGCGGCAAGCATATCGCCGAGGGTGACGCCTTCGGCCATGTCTTCGGCTACACCATCTTCAACGACGGGTCGGTGCGCGACTATCAGCGCAAGACCCATCAGTGGACCCCAGGCAAGAACTTCGACGCCACCGGCGCCATCGGCCCCGTGGTGGTCACCCCGGATGAGCTGCCCGAGGGCGCATCCGGTCTGAAGATCGAGACCCGCGTCGGCGAAGAGGTGCTGCAGAGCGCCACCACCGACGAGATGCTGTGGCCGGTCGCGCGCACCATTGCGGCGATTTCCGAGTTCGCCAGCCTGGAGCCCGGCGACATGATCGCCATGGGCACGCCGCCGGGCGTTGGCCACGCGCGCACGCCCCAGCGCTGGCTGCGGCCGGGCGAGACGGTGGAAGCCGAGATCGAGGGCATCGGCATTTGCGCCAACCCGATCGTGGCTGAGGAGGACCTCGCCGCGACCCAGGCGGCGCAATGAGCACCACCGCCACCCAGGCTGCCCTCCAGGCCGGGATGGGCGAGGCGCTGAGCGGCGATGCGCTGGAGCGTGCGCGCGCCGACGCGCAGGCAACGGTGCGCGGCCTGCGCGACCGGGTGGGGCGGCTGGATGACGACGCCATCGACCTGATCCTGCGGCGGGCGCGCTCGCACTACGCCTGGACCGACAAGCCGGTTCCCCGCGCGCTGCTGGAGGAGATCGTCGCAATCACCTCAGCGGGTCCGACCAGCATGAACAGCTGCCCGGCGCGCTTCGTCTTTGTCGATACCCCTGAGGGCAAGGCGCGGCTGGCCAAGGCACTGAAGCCCGCCAACCAGCCGAAGATGGCGGGCGCACCGGTCACCGCAATCATCGCCCATGACCTGGATTTCTGGCACCACCTGCCGAAGCTATTCCCGCACGAAGACCGGCGGCCGCATTTCGACGGCAAGCCCGGCCATGCGGAGACCACCGCCTTCCGCAACGCCACCCTGCAGGGCGCCTATTTCATGATCGCGGCACGGGCGCTCGGCCTCGACGTCGGCGCCATGTCCGGCTTCGATAACGCGGTGGTGGACGAGGCGTTCTTCGCCGGCACCAGCCTGCGCTCGAACTTCCTGTGCAACCTCGGCTACGCCGACGAGCGCGCGCTGTTCCACAAGCTGCCGCGCTTCTCCTTCGACGACATCTGCAGCTTCGCCTGAGGCGCCGCCATGGCCATCCGCATGAAGACCTCCGTGACGCTGAAAGCCGAGGCCCATTGCCCGTCCCATTCGCGTTCGGACGTGTCGATCCGCGATCTCATGGTCCATGTCGACGAGCCCGAGGCGCGCGGCGGCACCAACACCGGTCCGGCGCCGACCGATACGGCGCTGGCCGCGCTGATCGGCTGCACCAACGTGATCGGCCACAAATGCGCCAACGCCCTGGGCGTCGATATCGGCCATCTCGACATCAGCGTCGCCTGCAGCTTTGACCGCCGCGGGGTGACGCTCGCCGAGGAGATCGACGTGCCGTTCCAGTCCATCGAGCTCACCGTCACCGCCAGCGGCGCGGCCAGCCAGGCCGACCTCGACCGGGTGGCGGCCGAGGTCCGTAAGTTCTGCCCGCTTTCCAAGCTGTTCCGGGAGGCGGGAACCGAGGTCAACGAGATCTGGCGTACGGCCTAAGGCCGGCGCCCGGTAACCAACGGCGCAAAAGCGCCGCACACAGTGGGAGAAACGAAGATGTTCAGCACCCTGCGAAGCGCGGCCCTTGGGCTGGCCGCAGCCGGCCTGATTGCCATGCCGGCAACCGCCGCCGAGACCATCCGAGTGACGGTCATCGACGGCTATCCCGCCAAGGCGATGTGGGTGAAGGAGTTCACCAACTTCTTCATCCCCGAAGTCGACAAGCGGCTGGCCAAGGCCGGCAAGTACCAGATCAAGTGGCAGGAGGCCTATGGCGGCGCCATCGTCAAGCCGAAGGGCGTGCTCGAGGGCGTGAAGCTTGGCCTGGGCGACGTGGGTATCGTCACCACGATCTTCCATAACTCCAAGCTGCCGAGCCAGGCGCTGGCGGCGGTGACGCCATTCATCTGCTCGGACGCGCGGGTGGTGGCGAAGGCGGTCGATGAGATCGCCCGTGAATTCCCGCAGATGTCGAAGGAGTTCGCCGCCCAGAACCAGGTCTACCTGGCCACCGGCGTGGTCCTCGACACCTACCAGCTGTTCAGCACCAAGCCGGTCACCGGCCTCAAGGACATTGAGGGCAAGAAGGTCGCCGGTGCGGGTTACAACATGCGCTACATCGAAGGTCTGAACGGCGCCGCCGGTGTGCGGGGCGGTCTGACCGACTTCTACTCGATGCTGCAGACCGGCGTCGTCGACATGGGCATGCTGTGGCCCGAGGCGGCGAACACCTTCAAGATCTCCGAGGTCGCGCCCTACATGATCAAGGCGGACCTGGGCGCGGTGAATTCCAAGACCGTCACCGCGAACAAGGCGTTCTGGGACAAGTTGCCGGCCGAGGTGAAGGCGGTGTTCGAGGAGGTCTCCGTGGCCTATCGCGACCATGTGGCGCAGACCGCGATGACCCGGGCTGCGGCCGCACAGAAGAAGTTCACCGCGGGCGGCGGCAAGATCGTCGAACTGTCGAAGGCCGAGCGTGCGGCGTTCGCCAAGTCGATGCCGAACATCGCGCTGGAGTGGGCCGCGGGCCTCGACGCCAAGGGCGCGCCGGGTTCGGCGATGCTGCGGGCCTACATCGGCAAGCTGAAGGCCGGCGGCTGCACCCCGGTGCGTGACTGGGCCTCGGAGCTGCCGAGCTAGGCGGACCTTCGGACGGGGGCGTCCGATTTCTGCCTACCGCAAACTGTGTGGCGGCGCCGCCATCGCGTTGAACGCGGTGGCGCGCGCCGCCAACGCAGCCGGGACACTGACCGTGCTGGTGCTGGTGGCGGCAGTGAACGTCGACGCCATCGGCCGCAGCGTCTTTCATGCGCCGTTCCGGGGCGCCGTCGAGGTGGTCCAGTTCTCGATGGTGCTCATCGTCTTCCTGCAATTGCCCGATGTCTGCCGGGTCGACCGGCTGACCCGGTCCGACGGTTTCCTGGTGTTGCTCGACAAGCGCTATCCGACGGCGGCGCGCTGGTGTGCGCGGGCAATCGATACGTTGGCCGCCACCCTGATGACGTTGATCGCCATCACCTCCTGGCCCGAGGCGGTGGACGCCTGGCAGACCAACGACTTCTTCGGCACGCCCGGCATCTTTACCGCGCCCTGGTGGCCAGTGAAGGGCATGATCTTTTTCAGTGCTGTGATGTGCGCCCTGATCCTCGGGCTGAAGGCGCTGACCGGTTCGCGCCGTCCCGAACTCATCCATCTCGAAGACGGCGAGCGGTGAGGGAGCCGGCCTGATGGGACCCGTTGAAATCGGCATCGGCTCGGTCGTCGCCATCGTCATCCTGATCTATTGCGGTGTCTATATCCCGATCGCGCTGGGCGCGGTCTCCTTCGTCTCGGTGTGGCTGCTGCGCGGGGACCCGACGCTGGCGCTGAACCTGCTGAAGATCGCCATCGGCGACAGCGTGATGGAGTACACCTTCGCCACGGTGCCGCTGTTCACCTTTATGGGGCTGGTGGTGTCCAAGGCCGGGCTGGGCGCTGACATCTACGCCGTCATGAACGACCTGTTCCGGCGACTGCGCGGCGGCATCGGCATGGCCACCGTTGGCGCCAACGCGGTGTTTGCCGCGGTGACTGGCTCGTCCATCGCCTCGGCCTCGGTGTTCACCAAGGTCGCGGTGCCGGAAATGCTGCGCTACGACTACAATCCGCGCTTCGCGGTAGGCGTGGTCGCGGGCTCCTCGGTGCTCGGCATGATCATCCCGCCCAGCGCCATGCTGATCATCTATTCCTTTGTCGCCGAGCAGTCGGTCGGCCACATGTTCCTCGCCGGCATCGTGCCGGGGCTGATGCTGGCGGTGGCCTATGTCATCGCCATCGTTGTGATGGGCTGGCTGACGCCTGGCTTCGTCGGCGGCCGTATCGCCGAGGACATGGACCCGCCAATGGGTCCGCTCGAGATTCTGGCCAAGACCGCGCCGCTGGTCGGCCTGATCGGGCTGGTGCTGGGCGGTATCTATGCCGGCTGGCTGACACCGGTGGAGGCCGGCGCGGCAGGCTCGGCGATGGCGCTGGTGATTGCCATTGTGCGCCGGCGCATGGACCTGCAGTCATTCTGGAACGCATTGCTGGAGACCGGCCACATCACCGCGGCAATCCTGTTCCTGATCACCGCCGCCTCGCTATACAGCCGCATGCTCGGCTTCGCCGGCCTGCCCAATATGCTCGCCGACTATCTCAGCCAGACCGAGCTCGCCTTCCTTTGGGTGATGGTCGCCTATGTGGCGCTCATGCTGTTCCTCGGCACGCTGCTGGATACCGCCTCGATCATCCTGATCGTGGTGCCCCTGTTCCTGCCGATTGTCGAGCCCATGGGGCTCAGCCTGATCTGGTTTGGCATCATCACCGTGGTCGGCGCCGAGATCGGGCTGCTCACGCCGCCGCTCGGCATCTCCTGTTTCGTCATCAAGACGACCCTTGATGATCCGCGGGTCACCCTGAAGGACGTGTTCCTCGGCGCGCTGCCGTTCGCGGTGGTGATGCTGGCGGTGCTGGTCCTGCTGATCCGCTATCCCCAGCTCAGCCTCGCCATCCTCAACTAGGGAGGTCTGCCGTGCGCACGGTCACCGAAGACACCATCACCCAGGCGTTCCTCGACTATTTCGGTCCGGACACGGATCCGCGGCTGCGCTTCCTGATGGAGAAGCTGGCGGAGCATCTGCACAACTTCGCACGCGAGACCAAGCTGACCCACGCAGAGTGGCGCAAGGGGCTGGAAATCCTTGGTGAGGCCGGCCGTATCAGCGACGAGGAGCGCAACGAATTCGTGCTGCTGTCCGACGTGCTGGGCCTGTCCTCGCTGGTTGACATGATCAATTCGTCCGAGGGCGGCACCAGCTCCTCGGTGCTGGGGCCGTTCCACATCTCTGGCGCACCGGAGATGCCCATGGGTGGCGATATGAAGCGCCATTACGAAGGTGAGGTGGTCCTGGTCGAGGGGGTGGTGCGTGCGCCCGACGGTTCGCCCATCGCCGGCGCGGAGGTGGATATCTGGCAGACCGCGCCCAATGCCATGTATTCCAGCCAGGACCCGGATCAGGACACCTATTCCTTCCACGGCATCATCCGCACCGGGGATGACGGCCGCTACGCCTTCACCACCGTGCGGCCCGTCTGTTACACGGTGCCGACCGACGGGCCTGTAGGCGAGCTGCTCAACGCTACCGGCCGGCACCCCTGGCGGCCCTCGCATCTGCATTTCATCGTCACGGCGCCGGGCTACCGCACCCTGGTCACCGAGGTATTCCCGGACGACGACCCCTATCTTGACCAGGACACGGTCTTCGGGGTGCGCGAGGACCTGATCATGCGTTACGAGGCGCAGCCCGCGGGCAGCTTTCCCGAGGGCTTCGCCCTGTCGGGCAAGGTCGACGGGGCCTATTCGCGGGTCGACTTCGACCTGCGCCTCGTCGCTGAGGGCTGACGCCCGCTCCTAGTCGAACTGATCGGTGAGGAAATCGCCCGTGCGCCCGTAATGGGCGAGCAGGCGCGCAACCGCCAGATCTGCATCCCGGTCAAGCGCCGCGTCCACCACCTCAGCATGTTCCGTCGACACATCGCGCGCGCCGTAACTCTTGGTGCGCGCCGCCAGGTAGCGGTATCGGACGTTAAGGTCGTAGAGCTGGCTGCAGAAGCGGTGCAGGATGGGCGAGCCATCGGTGCCGAGCAGCGCCATATGGAAGGTCTTGTGCAGGGCCTCCCAGGAGCCCGGGGTCTCCGGATCGGCGGCGCCATCGCGCGGTGCGCGGGTCAGCCGGTGATGGGCCAGCACCAGGCCCTCCTCCCACTCCCGGCCGCCATTGGCGATGGCCTCGCGCAGGGCGCGCTCCTCAAGCCATCGCCGGGTGCGCAGGATATCGTTGAAATGGGCCGCGCTGGCCGATGCCACCCGAAAGCCGCGCTGGTCGATTCGCTCGACCAGCTGATCAGAAGTCAGCAGGCTCAGCGCCTCGCGGATCGGGCTCGCCCCGGTGTCGAGCTGCCGGCGCAGTTCGTCGATCTTGAGTTTTTCCCCCGGGCGCAAATCGCCCAGGATGATCCGGCGGCGCAGTTCGGCAGCGACCCGGCTGGTGATCGATACCGGCGCCCCTGAGGGGCGGGCCTGGAGGAGAGCATCATTGGCCATCCCCTAAAAATATCGATATTTTCGCTGGTGGCAAGCCGCGCGGCGCCGGAGGTTCAGCCGGTGCGGCGGATTTCGTAAAGGGCAATTGCGGCTGATGCGGCGACGTTGAGGCTCTCCACCGCGCCGCCGATCGGCAGCCGCACCAGGGCGTCGCAGCGTTCCGCGGTCAGCCGCCGCAGCCCGGGCCCTTCCGCACCGAGGACCAAGGCAATGCGGCCTTGCGGCGCGGCGGCGGCGAGGGTCTGTGCCCCTTCCGGATCGAGGCCGAGGCACCAGAAGCCGCGCTCTTTCAAGGCATCAAGCGCCCGTGCCAGGTTGGTTTCGCGCACTAGGGGGACCTTTTCCAGCCCACCCGAGGCGGCCTTGGCGAGCGCCGCCCCCTCCGGCGGAGAGTGGCGGCGCTGCACAATGACCGCAGCGGCTCCGAAGGCAGCTGCGGTCCGCAGGATCGCGCCGACATTCTGCGGATCGGTCACCTGGTCGAGTACCACCACCGGGGCGCTTTCGTCCGCCGGGCCGTGAAATAGCACATCGTCCAGGCTGCGGTCGGGCAGGGGGCTAACCTCCACCGCCACCCCCTGATGCACCGCGCCAAGCGGCAGCACAGCATCGAGCGCCGCGCGCTCCGCCACCTCCGGCGCTGCGCCGAGCAGATCGGCGAGCTTTTCGCGCTGGCTGGCAACGCACAGGGCGCGGCGTACCTGGCGTGCCGGATTGGCCAGCGCAGCGGCCACGCTGTGCTGTCCGAACAGCCAATAGGTCTCCGCACCGCCGCCGGGACGCCCCCGCGGCCGCCCCGAACGCCGCCTTGACCCTTGATTCGTCTTGCGTTGTGCCATCTGCCCGCCTATCTTCTTCGAAGGATAAATCGGTCGCAACCCGCCGTCTCGCTCTGACTGGAGCAAAAACCGCAGACGGCGGGCGCTTTCGCTTTTGTCCAACCGTCGGATTTTGTTGACATCCCCGGCGGTATCTCCATATTGCGCTTCCCATCTTGCCGGGCGCTGCCCCGGACCGGGAGGCGTGCAGGAGGGGTGCCCGAGTGGCTAAAGGGGACGGGCTGTAAACCCGTTGGCGTACGCCTACGTTGGTTCGAATCCAACCCCCTCCACCATCGGCCCCCCGAACCGAGGCTTGCCGGGCGGTGGGAACCGGCAGGTGCGGCAGGCGGCGAGACCAGGTTGGCGGGTGTAGCTCAATGGTAGAGCAGAAGCCTTCCAAGCTTAAGACGGGGGTTCGATTCCCCTCACCCGCTCCAACCGGTGCAAGTGCCGGGCGGGGCGCGGAAATCTGAGCGATAGACGATTAGTTAGAGCGATTATCCATTCCTAACGACCACTGAACGGCGGACGACAAGCGATGGCGAAGGAGAAGTTCGAGCGCACGAAGCCTCATGTGAACGTTGGCACGATTGGCCATGTTGACCATGGCAAGACGACGCTGACGGCGGCGATCACGAAGATCATGGCTGAGGCCGGGGGTGCAGAGTTCGTTGACTACGCGAACATCGACAAGGCGCCCGAGGAGCGCGAGCGCGGGATCACGATTGCGACGTCGCATGTTGAGTATGAGACGTCGAACCGTCACTACGCGCATGTGGATTGCCCGGGTCATGCCGACTACGTGAAGAACATGATCACGGGTGCGGCGCAGATGGACGGTGCGATCCTGGTGGTTTCGGCGGCTGACGGCCCGATGCCGCAGACCCGCGAGCACATTCTGCTGGCGCGCCAGGTTGGCGTTCCTGCGATTGTTGTGTTCCTGAACAAGGTCGACCAGGTCGACGACGAGGAGCTGCTTGAGCTTGTTGAGCTTGAGGTCCGCGAACTGCTGAGCTCTTACGAGTTCCCGGGCGACGATGTGCCGATCGTGAAGGGCTCTGCGCTGACGGCGCTTGAGGGCGGCGATGCGGGCATTGGCTCCGATGCGGTCAAGGCGCTGATGGAGGCGGTTGATGAGTACATCCCGCAGCCTGAGCGTCCGAAGGACATGCCGTTCCTGATGCCCATCGAGGATGTTTTCTCGATCTCGGGCCGTGGCACGGTTGTGACCGGGCGTGTTGAGCGCGGTGTTGTGAATGTGGGCGAGGAAGTCGAGATTGTCGGCATCCGCGAGACCCAGAAGACGACGGTGACGGGCGTTGAGATGTTCCGCAAGCTGCTCGATCAGGGCGAGGCGGGCGACAACATCGGTGCGCTGCTGCGCGGCGTCGGGCGAGAGGATGTAGAGCGCGGTCAGGTTCTGGCGAAGCCGGGCTCGATCACGCCGCACACGAAGTTCAAGTGCGAGGCGTACATCCTGACGAAGGACGAGGGCGGTCGTCACACGCCGTTTTTCTCGAACTACCGTCCGCAGTTCTATTTCCGCACGACGGACGTGACGGGGATGGTCTACCTGCCCGAGGGCACCGAGATGGTGATGCCGGGCGACAACATCTCGATGGAAGTGGAGCTGATCGCGCCGATTGCGATGGACGAGGGGCTGCGCTTTGCGATCCGCGAAGGCGGCCGAACCGTCGGCGCCGGCGTCGTCGCTTCCATCATCGAGTAACGGAACGAAAGACCGCCGACCCCAAGGAGTGTAGCTCAATTGGCTAGAGCACCGGTCTCCAAAACCGGGGGTTGGGGGTTCGAGTCCCTCCACTCCTGCCAGCGGTGACGGCGCCGCCAGCAACAGCCCTTTGGGCGACGGCCTAGCGACGAGACGGAACGAACGGAAACCATGGCGAAAACCAGCCCAGCGCAGTTCATGCGGCAGGTCCGGCAGGAAGGCTCCAAGGTCACCTGGCCGACCCGGCGCGAAACCGGGATCAGCACCATCATGGTGCTGATCATGACGGTCATTGCTGCGTTGTTCTTCCTGCTGATCGACCAGATCCTGGCGTTCGGTGTGAGGCTGGTCTTCGGATTCGGGGGCTAGGGCAATGACCGCGCGCTGGTATGTGCTGCATGTCTACTCAGGCTTCGAGAAGAAGGTCGCCCAGTCGATCCGCGAGCAGTCTGAGAAGAAGGGCCTGGAAGACGCCTTTGAAGAGGTGCTGGTGCCGACCGAAGAAGTGGTCGAGATGCGCCGCGGGTCCAAGGTTCAGTCCGAGCGCAAGTTCTTCCCGGGCTATGTGCTGCTGAAGATGGACCTGAACGACGAGACCTGGCATCTGGTGAAAGACACGCCGAAGGTCACCGGTTTCCTGGGCAGCCGAGGCAAGCCGACGCCGATCACCCAGTCCGAGGCCGAGCGCATCATGCACCAGGTCAAGGAAGGCATCGAGCGGCCGAAGCCGGCAGTGATCTTCGAGATCGGCGACCAGGTCCGGGTTTCCGACGGGCCGTTCACCTCGTTCAACGGCCTGGTCGAAGAAGTTGATGAGGAAAAGGCGCGGCTCAAGGTGGCGGTGTCGATCTTCGGGCGGTCCACCCCGGTGGAACTGGAATACGCCCAGGTCGAGAAGCTCTGAGGCGGCAGACGTAAGAATTAGGGACGCGAGCCGGCGGCGCCGGTCCGCGCGAGCGCAAGGTCAGGACGAATGGCAAAGAAGATCGAAGGCTACATCAAGCTGCAGATTCCCGCCGGGCAGGCGAATCCGTCGCCGCCCGTGGGTCCGGCGCTTGGCCAGCACGGCGTGAACATCATGGAGTTCTGCAAGGCGTTCAACGCGCATACGCAGAATGTCGAGCAGGGCATGCCGATCCCCGTGGTCATCACGGTCTATGCGGATCGCAGCTTCAGCTTTGTCACCAAGACGCCGCCGGCGAGCTTCTTCATCAAGCGCGCCGCCAAGCTGCCCAAGGGCTCCCAGGCCCCGGGCCGCGACGTGGCCGGCAAGGTGAGCAAGGCACAGCTTCGCGAGATCGCGGAGCAGAAGATGGAAGACCTCAACGCCCGCGATATCGAGGCTGCGGTGAGCATGCTCGCCGGTTCGGCCCGGTCGATGGGCATCGAAGTGACGGAGTAGGGGCAATGGCGAAGACCGGCAAGCGACTGGAATCGGCCTACGCGCCGATCGACCGTGACAAGGCCTATCCGCTGGAAGAGGCGGTGCAGCTGATCAAGAGCGCCCAGGGTGCGAAGTTCGATGAGACCATCGAGATCGCTCTGAATCTGGGGATCGACACCCGCCATGCCGACCAGAATGTGCGCGGCGTCGTCGCGCTGCCGAACGGCACCGGCAAGTCGCTGCGCGTCGCCGTGTTCGCCAAGGGCGACAAGGCCGCCGAGGCCGAGGCCGCGGGTGCGGACCTGGTCGGCGCCGAGGAGCTGGCGGAAAAGATCCAGGGCGGCGAGATGGATTTCGACCGGGTCATCGCCACGCCGGACATGATGGGCGTTGTCGGCCGGCTCGGCCGGGTGCTCGGTCCGCGTGGCCTGATGCCGAACCCGAAGCTCGGCACGGTGACCGCTGATGTCGAGACCGCGGTGAAGAACGCCAAGGCCGGCGAGGTTCAGTTCCGCGCCGAGAAGGCGGGCATCGTCCATGCCGGCATCGGCAAGACCAGCTTCAGCGAAGCCCAGATCGTGGAGAATGTGCGCGCCTTCATCGGCGCTATCCAGCGCGCCAAGCCGAGCGGCGCGAAGGGCACCTTCATGGAACGGGTCGCCATCAGCACCACCATGGGGCCGGGCGTGAAGCTGGACGTGGGAGATATCGCGGCGGGCTGAGCCCCGCTGCAAGCGAGATTCGGGGCCGCCGGCGCGCGCCGGCGTATCCGATGAGGCGGGCTGCCCTCGGGTGGCCCACCTGTCCGAGACCGTAGGCATGCTCTCCCGGCTAGGGGAGGGGATTTAAAGGGTTCGCCCCGCCTTCGCGAGACAGTGGTGAGAGCGCGTGGATTGCCGGATTTCCGCCATTGGCGGGTCGGCGCCGCGGAGACTGGCACTTCTGTTACTGGGCAGGACCGATCGCCGGGTAGGCGCAGGTCCGCAGGGCCGGTCGACCAGGCGAGGTACGGCGACTGTCGGTGACGCCACGGTGGCGGCATCGACCTGGTAACGGAGAGGACGACATGGACCGTGCGCAGAAGGAGGCATGGGTCGCGAAGCTGAACGACGTGTTCAGCAAGAGCTCGCTTGTGGTGGTCACCCACTACAGCGGTCTCGACGTGGCCGAGATGACCGACCTTCGCCGGAAGGTCAGCGACGTCGGGGCGGAATTTCGCGTCACCAAGAACCGGCTTACCAAGCTGGCTCTGAAGGACACCGCCTATGCGCCGCTGAGCGACATGTTCACCGGGCCGACGGCAATTGCCTATTCGGAAGACCCGGTGGCGGCCGCGAAGGTGACGGTCGGTTTCGCCAAGGATAACGAGAAGCTCGTCATCCTCGGCGGCGCTTTGGGCGAGCGGGTGCTCGACCAGAGCGGCATCAAGACGCTGGCGGATACACCGTCGCTGGATGAACTGCGGGGCAAGATCGTCGGGCTGCTTCAGGCGCCGGCGACCAAGGTCGCCGGGGTGCTGCAGGCGCCCGCCGGCCAGCTGGCCCGCGTCATGTCGGCGCGCGGCAGCCAGGAAGCGGCGTAAGCGCCGTCCCTGGACGCCACGGAACATTGAGAACTCGCAAGACACGCGATCTGACAAGAGGAACTAGGAACAATGGCTGATCTGGCAAAACTGGCTGACGAGCTTTCGGAGCTGACCGTCCTCGAGGCGGCGGAACTGAGCACCATGCTCGAGGAAAAGTGGGGCGTCTCCGCGGCGGCCCCGGTCGCGGTGGCGGCTGTTGGCGGCGCGGCCGCTGGCGATGCCCCGGCGGAGGAAAAGGACGAGTTCGACGTCATCCTGGCCGCCGCTGGCGACAAGAAGATCAACGTCATCAAGGAAGTCCGTGCGATCACCAGCCTGGGCCTGAAGGAAGCGAAGGACCTCGTCGAGGCCGCGCCGAAGCCGGTCAAGGAAGGTGTGAACAAGGAAGAGGCTGAAGAGATCAAGAAGAAGCTGGAAGAAGCCGGGGCCACCGTCGAGGTCAAGTGACCGCGACGTTGACCGCCGGACATACGCGCATTGGCCGACCGGACCGCGGTGGGGTAAACCCCCGCCGCGGCCCGGTTGTTTGCGCCCGCTTCCGCGCTATCTGAGCACGGAGGCGGGGACCGGAAGCGACGCCGCAAGGCGCTGCTGGCCGGTCCGCCACAGGAATTTCAATCGGTCCGCTGCGCGGTGCGGCGTGGCCGGGGGCAAAAGCCCGAAGACGACGATGTTCGCAAGGAGCGGCAATGACCAAGTCCTTCACCGGTCTCAAGCGTATCCGCAAGAGTTTTGGACAGATCGCCGAGGCGGCGCCGATGCCGAACCTGATCGAGGTTCAGCGCCGGTCCTACGACAGCTTCCTGCGCATCAACGGCGATGCGGAGGCCAACGCCCAGGGCGGCATCGAGGAAGTGTTCCGGTCGGTATTCCCGATCGAGGATTTCTCCGGCCGTGGCCGTCTGGAGTTTGTCGGCTACGAGCTCGAGGAGCCGAAGTACGACACCGAGGAGTGCCAGCAGCGCGGCATGACCTTCGCCGCGCCGCTGAAGGTGCGCCTGCAGCTCATCGTCTGGGACATCGATGAGGAGACCGGTTCGCGGTCGATCCGCGACATCAAGGAGCAGGACGTCTACATGGGCGACATGCCCCTGATGACGGAGAACGGCACCTTCATCGTCAATGGCACCGAGCGGGTCATAGTCTCGCAGATGCACCGCTCGCCGGGCGTCTTTTTCGACCATGACAAGGGCAAGACGCACGCCTCGGGCAAGTATCTGTTCGCCGCGCGCGTAATCCCGTACCGGGGCTCCTGGCTGGACTTTGAGTTCGACGCCAAAGACATCCTGTATGTGCGTATCGACCGTCGCCGCAAGCTGCCGGTGACCACGCTGCTGCTGGCGCTCGACGATGACGCCACCGAGCAGGAGCGCGCGCGCCGCGCCGCCGAGGGCGAGGGGCCGCTGGAGCCGGACCAGGCAACCGGCCTGTCGCCTGAGCAGATCCTCAACACCTATTACGGTCAGGTCGTTTACAGTGCCGGCAAGAATGGCTGGCAGGTCCCATTCGACGCCGAAAAGATGCGCGTCGCCAAGCCGCTGTTCGATCTGGTCAACGCCAAGACCGGCAAGACCGTGCTCGCCGCAGGCGAGAAACTGACCCCGCGCACCGCACGCCAACTGGCCGAAAAGGGCTTGAAGGACCGCGTCGCGCCGCGCGAGGAACTGATCGGCCGCTTTGTCGCCGTCGACATGGTCGACGAAGCAAGCGGTGAGATTCACGCCGAGGCGGGCGACGAGATCACCGAGGAGATGCTCGACGCGTTCGAAGAAGCCGGCGTGAAGGAGCTCGCGACTCTCGACATCGACAACTTCGCGGTCGGCCCGTGGCTGCGCAACACCATGGCGATCGACAAGAATACCTCGCGCGAAGAGGCGCTGATCGACATCTACCGCGTGATGCGGCCGGGCGAGCCGCCGACGCTGGAAGCGGCTGAGACCCTGTTCAACGGCCTGTTCTTCGACTCCGAGCGCTACGACCTGTCCGCCGTCGGCCGGGTGAAGATCAACATGCGCCTCGGCTTCGAGGATGTCGCCGACACGGTGCGCGTGCTGCGCCGCCAGGACATTTACGAGGTCGTGCGCGTGCTGCTCGACCTGAAGGACGGCCGCGGCGAGGTCGATGACATTGACCATCTCGGCAACCGGCGCGTCCGCTCGGTCGGCGAGTTGATGGAGAACCAGTACCGGGTGGGCCTGCTGCGCATGGAGCGTGGCATCCGCGAGCGTATGAGCTCGGTCGATATCGACACGGTGATGCCGCACGACCTGATCAACGCCAAGCCGGCGGCGGCTGCGGTGCGTGAGTTCTTCGGCTCGAGCCAGCTCAGCCAGTTCATGGACCAGACCAACCCGCTGAGCGAGATCACCCACAAGCGGCGCCTGTCGGCGCTTGGCCCGGGCGGCCTGACCCGTGAGCGCGCGGGCTTCGAAGTGCGCGACGTGCATCCGACCCACTATGGCCGGATCTGCCCGATCGAGACCCCGGAAGGTCCGAATATCGGCTTGATCAACAGCCTGGCGACCTACGCGCGGGTCAACCGTTACGGCTTCATCGAGAGTCCCTACCGCAAGGTGAAGGACGGCCGTGTCACCGACGAGGTGCTGTATCTCTCGGCGATCGAGGAAGTGCAGTACACCATCGCCCAGGCCAACTCGGAACTCGACGACAAGGGCAAGTTCACCGCGGACTTCGTGTCCGTACGCCGCGCCGGCGACTTCGGCGTGGCCCGCCCGGAGGACATCGACTACATCGACGTGTCGCCGAAGCAGCTCGTCTCGGTGGCCGCCGCGCTGATTCCGTTCCTCGAGAACGACGACGCCAACCGCGCGCTGATGGGTTCCAACATGCAGCGCCAGGCGGTGCCGCTGATCAAGGCCGAGGCGCCGCTGGTCGGCACCGGGATGGAAGAGGCTGTGGCCCGTGATTCCGGTGCCGCGGTTGTCGCGCGCCATAACGGCGTCGTCGACCAGATCGACGGCACCCGGATCGTGGTACGCGTGACCGGTGGTGACAACGAGACCAGCGAGGGCGTGGACATCCACAACCTGCGCAAGTTCCAGCGCTCCAACCAGAACACCTGCATCAACCAGCGTCCGCTGGTGAAGGTGGGCGACCGGGTAAACGCCGGCGACATCATCGCCGACGGTCCCTCCACCCATCTCGGTGAGCTGGCGCTGGGCCGGAACGTGCTGTGCGCCTTCATGCCGTGGCAGGGTTACAACTTCGAGGACTCGATCCTTATTTCCGAGCGCATTGTGCGCGACGATGTCTTCACCTCGATCCACATCGAGGAGTTCGAGGTGATGGCCCGCGACACCAAGCTGGGCCAGGAAGAGATCACCCGCGACATCCCGAATGTCGGCGAAGAGGCGCTGAAGAACCTCGACGAGGCCGGCATCGTCTATATCGGCGCAGAGGTGCATCCGGGCGATATCCTGGTTGGCAAGGTGACTCCGAAGGGCGAAAGCCCGATGACCCCGGAAGAGAAGCTGCTGCGTGCGATCTTCGGCGAGAAGGCGTCCGACGTGCGCGACACCTCGCTGAAGGTGCCGCCGGGGGGCTCCGGCACGGTGGTCGAGGTGCGGGTGTTCTCGCGCCGCGGCGTCGACAAGGACCAGCGTGCGCTGGCCATCGAGCGAGCCGAGATCGAGCGCCTGGCGAAGGACCGCGACGACGAGCGCGCGATCCAGGAGCGCAGCTTCTACGCGCGCCTCAAGGACCGCATGGTCGGCAAGTTCGCCGCCAAGGGCCCGAAGGGTGTGAAGGCCAACTCCAAGATCACCGAAGAGGTGCTCCAGGAGGTGCCGCAGCGCCAGTGGCGCGAGATCGTCCTCAAGGACGACAAGACGATGGCCGAGATCGAGGACATCAAGAAGGAGTTCGACGCCAGCGTCAGCGCCATTCAGGACCGCTTTGACAACAAGGTCGAGAAGGTCCAGCGCGGCGACGAGCTGCCGCCGGGCGTGATGAAGATGGTCAAGGTCTTCGTCGCGGTGAAGCGCAAGCTGCAGCCGGGTGACAAGATGGCCGGCCGCCACGGCAACAAGGGCGTGATCTCCAAGATCGCACCGATCGAGGACATGCCCTACCTCGAGGACGGCACCCACGTGGACATCGTCCTCAACCCGCTGGGCGTGCCATCGCGGATGAATGTCGGACAGATCCTTGAAACCCATCTGGGCTGGGCCTGTGCCGGCCTCGGCCGTCAGATCGGTGACCTGGTCGAACAGTACCGCCAGTCCGGCAAGTCCAAGGGGCTCAAGGACAAGCTGAAGGACGTCTACGGTGACAAGGTCTACAAGTCCGACGTCGCAAAGATGGACGACGACCAGCTCATCGAGCTCGGGCGCAACCTAACCAACGGCGTGCCCATGGCGACGCCGGTATTCGATGGCGCGCGCGAGCCCGAGATCGTCGAGATGCTGGATAAGGCCGGGCTGGAAGGCTCCGGCCAGGTGACGCTCACCGATGGGCGCACCGGCGAGGCGTTCGACCGCCAGGTGACGGTGGGCTACATTTATATGCTCAAGCTGCACCATCTGGTGGACGACAAGATCCATGCCCGCTCCATCGGCCCCTACAGCCTCGTTACCCAGCAGCCGCTGGGCGGCAAGGCGCAGTTCGGTGGCCAGCGCTTCGGCGAGATGGAGGTTTGGGCGCTGGAGGCCTATGGCGCTGCCTACACCCTGCAGGAAATGCTGACGGTGAAGTCCGACGACGTGTCGGGCCGCACCAAGGTCTACGAATCGATCGTGCGCGACGTCGACACGTTCGAGGCGGGTATCCCGGAATCCTTCAACGTGCTGGTGAAGGAGCTGCGGTCGCTCGGCCTCAACGTGGAGCTGGAGCAGCAGAACTACTAGCGGCGGATGCCGGGAGCGGCGCCGCCAGGCCCAGCCGCCGACCCCGGCACCCCGATGCCGCAACGACGGGCCCAGGACAGGAGCAACGACCGTCATGAATGAACTGACGAAGATCTTCGGACAGCAGAGCACCGCCCAGAGCTTCGATCAGCTGAAGATCGCCATCGCCAGCCCGGAGCGCATCCGCTCCTGGTCGTACGGTGAGATCAAGAAGCCCGAGACGATCAACTACCGCACCTTCAAGCCGGAGCGGGACGGCCTGTTCTGTGCCCGCATCTTCGGTCCGATCAAGGACTACGAGTGCCTGTGCGGCAAGTACAAGCGGATGAAGTTCAAGGGCATCATCTGCGAGAAGTGCGGCGTTGAGGTCACCCTTTCGAAGGTCCGGCGCGAGCGGATGGGCCATATCGAGCTGGCCGCGCCGGTCGCCCACATCTGGTTCATGAAGTCCCTGCCCAGCCGCATCGGGCTGATGGTGGACATTACGCTCAAGGACCTGGAGCGGGTGCTCTACTTCGAGAGCTACATCGTCATCGAGCCGGGCATGACGCCGCTCAAGCGCCTGCAGCTGATGAGCGAGGACGATTACCAGGACGCGCTCGACGAGTATGGCGAGGACGCGTTCACCGCCGGCATCGGTGCAGAGGCGGTGCGCGACATCCTCACCGCCATCGACCTGGAGGAAGAGCGCGCCGCGGTGCGCGACGACCTGCGTGAAACCGGTTCCGAGGCCAAGCGCAAGAAGCTGGTGAAGCGCCTCAAGCTGATCGAGGCGTTTCTCGAGTCGGGTACCCGGCCCGAGTGGATGATCCTCGAGGTCATCCCGGTAATCCCGCCGGATCTGCGTCCGCTGGTGCCGCTGGATGGCGGCCGTTTCGCCACCTCCGACCTGAACGACCTGTACCGCCGGGTAATCAACCGGAACAACCGTCTGAAGCGGCTGATCGAGCTGCGTGCGCCCGAGATCATCGTGCGCAACGAGAAGCGCATGCTGCAGGAATCGGTCGACGCCCTGTTCGATAACAGCCGCCGCTCGCGGCCCATCGCCGGCGCCAACAAGCGGCCGTTGAAGTCGCTCGCCGACATGCTGAAGGGCAAGCAGGGCCGCTTCCGCCAGAACCTGCTGGGCAAGCGCGTCGACTATTCCGGCCGTTCGGTCATCGTCGTCGGCCCGGAGCTCAAGCTGCACCAGTGCGGCCTGCCAAAGAAGATGGCGCTCGAGCTGTTCAAGCCGTTCATCTACTCCAAGCTCGAAAAGTACGGCCTGGCCACCACGATCAAGGCGGCCAAGCGCATGGTCGAGAAGGAGCGGCCGGAGGTCTGGGACATCCTCGAAGAGGTGATCCGCGAGCATCCGGTGCTGCTAAACCGTGCGCCGACGCTGCATCGCCTGGGCATTCAGGCGTTCGAGCCAGTGCTGATCGAGGGTAAGGCGATCCAGCTCCACCCGCTGGTCTGCACCGCATTCAACGCCGACTTCGACGGCGACCAGATGGCAGTACACGTGCCGCTGTCGCTGGAAGCGCAGCTCGAGGCGCGCGTGCTGATGATGTCGACCAACAACATCCTCAGCCCGGCCAACGGCAAGCCGATCATCGTGCCGAGCCAGGACATCGTGCTTGGCCTCTACTACCTGTCGCTGGAGCGCGAGGGCGAGCCGGGCGAAGGCATGGCCTTCAGCGACATCGGCGAGCTGGAGCAGGCGCTGGCGGGCGGTCATGTCACCCTGCACGCCAAGATCAAGGCGCGCTACCGCACGGTGGATTCCGAGGGCAACCCGGTCTCGCTGGTGGTCGACACCACCCCTGGCCGGATGCTGATCTCGGAGATCCTGCCGCGCCATCCCAATGTGCCCTTCGCCCTGATCAACCAGGTGCTGGGCAAGCGCGAGACCGGCAACGTCATCGACGTGGTCTACCGCCATTGCGGTCAGAAAGAGTCGGTGATCTTCTCCGACCGCCTGATGAACCTCGGCTTCGGCCACGCCTGTAAGGCGGGTATCTCCTTCGGCAAGGATGACCTGGTCATCCCGGCCAAGAAGGAGGAGCTGGTTTCCGAGACCAAGGAGCTGGTCGAGGAATACGAGCAGCAGTACCTCGAAGGCCTGATCACCCAAGGTGAGAAGTACAACAAGGTGGTCGATGCCTGGTCGCACTGCACCGACCGGGTTGCCGAGGAGATGATGAGCAACATTTCCACGCCGGTCGCCGGCCAGCCGGTCAACTCGGTGTGGATGATGACCCACTCGGGTGCGCGCGGTTCCGCGGCGCAGATGAAGCAGCTCGCCGGCATGCGTGGCCTGATGGCCAAGCCGTCGGGCGAGATCATCGAGACCCCGATCATCTCGAACTTCAAGGAAGGCCTGACCGTGCTGGAGTACTTCAACTCCACCCACGGCGCGCGCAAGGGCCTGGCCGACACCGCGCTGAAGACCGCCAACTCCGGCTATCTGACGCGCCGTCTGGTCGACGTCGCCCAGGACGCCATCATCATCGAGGAAGACTGCGGCACCGAACGGGGCCTTGAAGTCGCCGCGGTCGTTGAGGGCGGTGAGGTCGTCTCCTCGCTCGGTGAGCGTATCCTTGGCCGTACCGCGGCCGAACACGTCCTTGATCCGGCGTCCGACGACGTACTGGTCGAGAAGGGCGCCCTGATCGACGAGGAAGATGTCGAGCGCATCGAGAATGCCGGGATCGAGGCGATCCAGGTCCGCTCCGTGCTGACCTGCGACAGCCGCGGCGGCGTCTGCGGCGCCTGCTACGGGCGCGACCTGGCGCGGGGCACCCCGGTCAATGTCGGCGAGGCGGTCGGCGTCATCGCCGCCCAGTCGATCGGCGAGCCGGGCACCCAGCTGACCATGCGCACGTTCCACATTGGCGGCGCGGCGCAGCGTGGTGTCGAGCAGTCCTACGTCGAAGCGACCCACGACCTGAAGGTGACCATCGAGAACCTGCAGGTGGTGACCAACAGCTCCGGCGCCGTCGTGGTGATGAGCCGCAACTGCGAGATCGCGCTGATCGACGATAATGGCCGCGAACGCGCCCGCTACCGCATTCCTTACGGCGCCAAGCTGCTGGTCGAGCCCGACCAGGAGGTCGAGCGCGGCACCCGCCTGGCGGAATGGGACCCGTACACCCTGCCGATCATCACCGAGAAGGAAGGCATCGCGAACTATGTCGACCTGGTAGATGGTATCTCGCTGCAGGAGGTGACCGACGAGACCACCGGCCTGTCCCAGAAGGTGGTGTCGGACTGGAAGTCGACCGGCAGCAAGACCACCGAGCTGCGTCCGCGCGTTACCCTGCGTGACGCCAAGGGCGAGGTGGTGGCCCTGCCCAACGGGCTGGAGGCGCGCTACTTCATGTCGGCCGGTGCGATCCTCAGCGTGGAGAACGGCCAGGAGGTGTTCGCCGGCGACGTTCTGGCGCGCATTCCGCGCGAATCCTCGAAGACCCGTGACATTACCGGCGGTCTGCCGCGGGTGGCGGAACTGTTCGAGGCCCGCAAGCCGAAGGACCACGCCATCATCGCGGAGAACGACGGCCGGGTTGAGTTCGGCAAGGACTACAAGTCCAAGCGCCGCATCGTGGTGGTGCCGGAGGACGGCGGCGATCCGGTCGAGTACCTGATCCCGAAGGGCAAGCACATCTCGGTGCAGGAAGGCGACTATGTGAAGCGCGCCGACCCGCTGATGGACGGCCCGCCGGTTCCGCATGACATCCTGCGGGTGATGGGGGTGGCGGCGCTCGCCAACTACCTGATCAACGAGATCCAGGACGTCTACCGGCTGCAGGGCGTGAAGATCAACGACAAGCACATCGAGGTGATCGTTCGCCAGATGCTGCAGAAGGTCGAGATCGACGAGCCCGGCGACAGCACCTACCTGACCGGCGAACAGGTCAGCAAGCTGGAGTTCGAGGAGGCGAGCGCCAAGCTCGAGGCCGAAGGCCTCAAGCCCGCCACCGCGCACCCGGTGCTGCTCGGCATCACCAAGGCCAGCCTGCAGACCGACTCCTTCATTTCCGCAGCGTCCTTCCAGGAGACCACCCGCGTGCTCACCGAGGCCGCGGTCCATGGCAAGGTGGACGGTCTGCAGGGGCTGAAGGAGAATGTCATCGTCGGCCGGCTGATCCCGGCGGGCACCGGCAGTGTCATGAACCGTCTGCGCCAGATCGCGGTTGCGCACGACCGGGAACTGGAGACCCGCCGCGCCGAGGAAGAGGCGGCCGCGGAGGAGACTGCAGCCCTGCCGGAGAGCGAACCGGCAGAGTAAACCGCGCCACAGCGACCGAAACGGTCTTGTCGGGGGGTGCAGCGGGTAATTTTCTTCAAGACCCGGTGCGCCCCCCGATGTCGTTGAAAAGCCGGAAAAATCTGCGGGTTTTCCGCTTGACGCGACCGGGGCGCGTCAATAGTATGCCGCGTCCTTCGGGGGGCTGGCAGTAGGTCACCTAGACGCAGTCGCCCCGCGTAATTCGTGACTCCATAACGGTCCCGAAGGGCCGCGTATTGGAACCCGGACGGCAGCTCCGTCTGTCTGGTCGGGTTCCTTTTAATCTGTGGACCGGGGCGATTCGTCGCCTGTAACCGGCCCCGCAAGGGGCCTTTTGATCGTTTCGATAGCTCGTTGGGAAGGCCGGAAAAGGCGTATGCCGACTATTAACCAGTTGATTCGCAAGGGGCGGACGCCCCCCGTCGCCCGCAACAAGGTGCCGGCGCTGGAAGCCTGCCCGCAGAAGCGCGGCGTGTGCACCCGCGTCTACACCACGACGCCGAAGAAGCCGAACTCGGCGCTGCGCAAGGTCGCGCGCGTGCGGCTGACCAACGGCTTCGAGGTCACCAGCTACATTCCCGGCGAGGGCCACAACCTGCAGGAACACTCTGTCGTGATGATCCGCGGCGGCCGCGTGAAGGACCTGCCGGGTGTGCGCTACCACATCATCCGCGGCACGCTCGACACCCAGGGCGTCTCCGACCGCCGCCAGCGCCGTTCGAAGTACGGCGCAAAGCGGCCGAAGTAGGGGGCAGGACCATGTCGCGACGCCACGCTGCAGAGAAGCGCGAGATTCTCCCTGACGCCAAGTTCGGCGACAAGGTGCTGACCAAGTTCGTCAACTGCCTGATGATCGACGGCAAGAAGTCTGCCGCCGAGCGCATCGTTTATGGCGCGTTCGACGAAATCCAGGCCAAGACCGGCAACGATCCGCTCAAGAGCTTCCATGAGGCGCTCGAGAATGTGCGTCCGGGCCTCGAGGTTCGGTCGCGCCGTGTCGGTGGCGCCACCTACCAGGTGCCTGTCGAGGTTCGCGGTGATCGCAGCCAGGCGCTGGCGATCCGCTGGCTGATCGACGCCGCGCGCCGCCGCAGCGAGCTTACCATGACGGGCCGGCTGTCGGCCGAGCTCCTCGATGCCGCCAGCAACCGCGGCGTTGCCGTCAAGAAGCGCGAAGACACCCATCGCATGGCGGAGGCCAACAAGGCCTTCTCCCATTACCGCTGGTAAGCGGCTCCGCAGGTCACGTCAGGTCAATAGGCACTGTCATGTCACGTCAAGCTCCGCTCGATCGCTACCGCAACATCGGCATCATGGCCCACATCGATGCCGGGAAGACTACGACCACCGAGCGTGTGCTGTATTACACCGGCCGTTCCCACAAGATCGGCGAGGTGCATGACGGCGCCGCGACGATGGACTGGATGGAGCAGGAGCAGGAGCGCGGCATCACGATCACGTCCGCTGCAACGACCTGCGAGTGGAACGACCACCGCATCAACATCATTGATACGCCGGGTCACGTGGACTTCACCATCGAGGTGGAGCGGTCGTTGCGCGTGCTCGACGGCGCGGTCGCCGTGTTCGACAGCGTTGCGGGCGTTGAGCCGCAGTCCGAGACCGTCTGGCGTCAGGCCGACAAATACGGCGTGCCGCGCATGTGCTTCGTCAACAAGATGGATCGCACCGGCGCCGATTTCTATCGCTGTGTCGACATGTTCGTGGACCGCCTCGGTGCCGTGCCGCTGGTCACCCAGCTGCCGATCGGTTCCGAGGCCGATTTCGTCGGCGTCATCGATCTGATCCGCAACCAGGCGATCATCTGGAAGGATGAGAACCTGGGCGCCGAGTTCGAATACACCGACATTCCCGCCGACCTTGCCGAGCAGGCCGAGGATTACCGCACCAAGATGATCGAGTTGGCGGTTGAGCAGGACGATGCGGCGATGGAGAAGTATCTGGAGGGCGAAGAGCCCGACGCCGATACGCTTCGTGCCTGCATCCGCAAGGGTACCATCGCGCTGGACTTCGTGCCGGTGCTGTGCGGTTCCGCCTTCAAGAACAAGGGCGTGCAGCCACTGCTCGACGCGGTGGTTGACTATCTGCCGGCGCCGACCGAAGTGGCCGCCATCAAGGGCGTGCTGCCGGACAGCGACGAGGAAGTGGTGCGCGCCAGCACCGACGAGGAGCCGTTCTCGGCCCTCGCGTTCAAGATCATGTCCGACCCGTTCGTCGGCTCGCTCACCTTCGTGCGGCTCTATTCGGGCGTGCTGAAGTCGGGCGACACAATCCTCAATACGGTGAAGGGCGGACGCGAGCGCATCGGCCGTATGCTGCAGATGCACGCCAACAGCCGCGAGGACATCAAGGAGGCCTACGCCGGCGACATCGTCGCCATCGCCAGCCTCAAGGGCACCACCACCGGTGACACCCTTTGCGACCCGTCGAGCCCGGTCGTGCTTGAGCGCATGGAATTCCCCGACCCGGTCATTGAGGTCGCGGTGGAGCCGAAGAGCAAGGCTGACCAGGAGAAGATGGGCGTTGCGCTGCAGCGTCTCGCCAGCGAGGACCCGTCCTTCCGGGTGTCTTCGGACGAGGAAAGCGGTCAGACCGTGATCAAGGGCATGGGCGAGTTGCACCTCGAGATCCTCGTCGACCGCATGAAGCGCGAGTTCAAGGTCGAGGCCAATGTGGGCGCGCCGCAGGTGGCCTACCGCGAGACATTCGCCAAGCCGGTCGAGGTCGACTACACCCACAAGAAGCAGACCGGCGGTTCGGGCCAGTTCGCCCGCCTCAAGGTCAATTTCGAGCCGACCGAGCGCGGTTCGGGCTTCGTGTTCGAGAACAGCATTACCGGCGGCGCGATCCCGCGCGAGTTCATTCCCGGTGTCCAGAAGGGCTTCGAATCCGCCCTGCAGAGCGGCGCGTTCGCTGGCTTCCCGGTGATCGATTTCAAGGCCGACCTGGTGGATGGCGCGTCCCATGACGTGGACTCCTCGGTCATGGCCTTCGAGATCGCGTCCCGCGCCGCCTTCCGCGAGGCGATGCAGAAGGCCGGCCCGAAGCTTCTGGAGCCGGTGATGAAGGTCGAGGTGGTGACGCCCGAGGAATACATGGGCGACATCATCGGCGACCTGAACAGCCGGCGCGGCCAGGTTGGCTCGATGGACACCCGCGGCAACGCGCGCGTCGTCGAGGCGATGGTGCCGCTGGCCAACATGTTCGGCTACGTCAACACCCTGCGCTCCATGAGCCAGGGCCGGGCGCAGTACACCATGCAGTTCGACCATTACGAAGAAGTCCCGCAGGCGGTTTCCGAGGAAATCCGCGCCAAGCTGGCCGGCTAATCAGGCCGGCTGGGCGTCCACGCACGGAGAGAGAGTACGATGGCGAAGGAGAAGTTCGAGCGCACGAAGCCTCATGTGAACGTTGGCACGATTGGCCATGTTGACCATGGCAAGACGACGCTGACGGCGGCGATCACGAAGATCATGGCTGAGGCCGGGGGTGCAGAGTTCGTTGACTACGCGAACATCGACAAGGCGCCCGAGGAGCGCGAGCGCGGGATCACGATTGCGACGTCGCATGTTGAGTATGAGACGTCGAACCGTCACTACGCGCATGTGGATTGCCCGGGTCATGCCGACTACGTGAAGAACATGATCACGGGTGCGGCGCAGATGGACGGTGCGATCCTGGTGGTTTCGGCGGCTGATGGTCCGATGCCGCAGACGCGCGAGCACATTCTGCTGGCGCGCCAGGTTGGCGTTCCTGCGATTGTTGTGTTCCTGAACAAGGTCGACCAGGTCGACGACGAGGAGCTGCTTGAGCTTGTGGAGCTTGAGGTCCGCGAGCTGCTGAGCTCTTACGAGTTCCCTGGCGACGACGTGCCGATCGTGAAGGGATCCGCGCTGACGGCGCTTGAGGGCGGCGATGCGGGCATTGGCTCGGACGCGGTCAAGGCGCTGATGGAGGCGGTTGATGAGTACATCCCGCAGCCTGAGCGTCCGAAGGACATGCCGTTCCTGATGCCGATTGAGGATGTGTTCTCGATTTCGGGCCGTGGCACGGTTGTGACCGGGCGTGTTGAGCGCGGTGTTGTGAATGTGGGCGAGGAAGTCGAGATTGTCGGCATCCGCGAGACCCAGAAGACGACGGTGACGGGCGTTGAGATGTTCCGCAAGCTGCTTGATCAGGGCGAGGCGGGCGACAACATCGGTGCGCTGCTGCGCGGTGTCGGGCGTGAGGATGTAGAGCGCGGTCAGGTTCTGGCGAAGCCGGGCTCGATCACGCCGCACACGAAGTTCAAGTGCGAGGCGTACATCCTGACGAAGGACGAGGGCGGTCGTCACACGCCGTTTTTCTCGAACTACCGTCCGCAGTTCTATTTCCGCACGACGGACGTGACGGGGATGGTCTACCTGCCCGAGGGCACCGAGATGGTGATGCCGGGCGACAACATCTCGATGGAAGTGGAGCTGATCGCGCCGATTGCGATGGACGAGGGGCTGCGCTTTGCGATCCGCGAAGGCGGCCGAACCGTCGGCGCCGGCGTCGTCGCTTCCATCATCGAGTAACAACCGCCACCGCGGACCAGTAAGGACGAAGCAAAGCGATGGAACGGCAAAACATTCGCATCAGGCTCAAGGCGTTCGATCATCGGGTGCTTGACCAGTCGACCCGCGAGATCGTCGACACGGCCAAGCGTACCGGCGCGGACGTGCGCGGGCCGATCCCGCTGCCGACCCGGCTCGAGCGCTTCACTGTCCTGCGCGGTCCGCATATCGACAAGGAGTCGCGCGAGCAGTTCGAGATTCGCACCCACAAGCGGCTGCTCGACATCGTCGACCCCACCCCGCAGACCGTCGATGCCCTGATGAAGCTGGATCTGGCTTCGGGCGTCGACGTCGAGATCAAGCTGTAGGGCCTGAACCATGCTGCGATCCGGTCTCATTGCCCAGAAGCTCGGCATGACCCGCGTCTTTGCCGACGACGGGCGGCATCTGCCGGTCACGGTGCTGAAGGTCGACGACGTTCAGGTCGTCGCCCACCGCACCGAGGACAACGACGGCTACAACGCGCTGCAGCTCGGCTGGGGCAACGCCAAGGTCAAGAACGTGCCCAAGGCGATGCGCGGCCACTTCGCCAAGGCGAAGGTCGAGCCGAAGCGTAAGCTCGCCGAGTTCCGCGTCGCCGAGGACGGCTTCGTCGACGTCGGTGCGCCGATCCCGGCCACCCACTTCGTCGCCGGCCAGTTCGTCGACGTCGCCGGCACCACCATCGGCAAGGGTTTCGCCGGTGCCATGAAGCGGCACGGCTTCGGTGGCCTTCGCGCCAGCCATGGCGTGTCGGTGTCGCATCGCTCGCACGGTTCCACTGGCCAGTGCCAGGACCCGGGCAAGGTGTTCAAGGGCAAGAAGATGGCCGGCCATATGGGCGCGGTCCGGGCCACCACCCAGAACCTGGAAGTGGTCGCGACCGACGCGGACAAGGGCCTGATCCTGGTGCGCGGCGCGGTGCCGGGCTCCAAGGGCGGCTTCGTACTGGTCAGCGACGCGGTGAAAAAGCCGCTGCCTGAGGATGTGCCGTACCCGACCGCCGCCGCCGAGGCACCGGTCGAGGAAGAGGCACCGGTTGAAGAGGCGCCTGTCGAGGAGGCGCCGGCCGAAGAGGCTGCGGCGGAAGCCCCGGCTGAGGAAGCGCCTGCCGAAGCGGCGCCCGCGGAAGAGGCGCCTGCCGAAGACGCACCGGCCGACGACGCGGCCGACGAAGACAAGAAGGCGGATTAGCGATGAAGCTCGACGTAATCAGTCTCGACGCCAGCAAGTCGGGCAGCATCGAGCTCGACGATGCGGTCTTCGCCGTCGAGGTGCGCCCCGACATCCTGCAGCGGGTGGTGACCTGGCAGCTTGCCAAGCGCCGCGCCGGCACCGCGAAGACCAAGGAGCGCGCCGAGATCAACGGCACCGGCGCCAAGCCGTTCCGCCAGAAGGGCACCGGCCGGGCGCGCCAGGGCGACCGCAAGGCCCCGCACATGCGCGGCGGCGGCGTGGCGTTCGGCCCGCGGGTCCGAGACCACGGCTACCGGCTGCCCAAGAAGGTGCGCCAGCTCGGCATGAAGTGCGCGCTGTCGGCGAAGGCCGCTGATGGCAAGCTGATCATCCTCGACGAGGCCAAGGCCGCGTCGCCTAAGACCCGCGAGCTGTCCGCCGCGCTGGCCAAGCTTGGCTGGGGCCGGGCGCTGGTCATCGACGGCCCGGCGCTCGACGAGAGTTTCAAGCGTGCGGCTGCCAACCTGGCCGAGATCGACGTGCTGCCGAGTCAGGGCGCCAACGTCTACGACATCCTGCGCAGCCAGACCCTGGTGCTGACCCGCAGCGCCGTGGAGCAGCTGCAGGAGCGCCTGCGATGAAGAACCGTTACGCCGCCCCGGTGACGATCAGCAAGGAGCGCATGTACGAGCTGCTGCGCGCCCCGGTCATCACCGAGAAGTCGACCCTGATTTCCGAGCACAACCAGGTTGTGTTCCAGGTGCCGCTGGATGCCAGCAAGCCGGAAATCCGCGCCGCCGTGGAAGGGCTGTTCGACGTCAAGGTCGACGCGGTAAACACGCTGCGCGTGAAGGGCAAGACCAAGCGCTGGCGCGGCCGCATCGGCCGGCGCAGCGATTACAAGAAGGCCGTCGTGACCCTGGCCGAGGGCCAGTCGATCGACGTCACCTCGACCCTCTAGCGGGCGAGAGAGCGAGAGAAACGTTATGGCGCTGAAACAGTTCAACCCGACCACCCCCGGCCGCCGGACCCTCGTCCTGGTGGACCGTGGCGACCTGTGGAAGGGACGCCCGGTCAAGAAGCTGACCGAGGGCCTCGGCAAGAAGGGCGGCCGCAACAACATGGGCCACGTCACCGCGCGCCGGCGCGGCGGCGGCCACAAGCGGCTGTACCGGGTGGTCGACTTCCGCCGCACCAAGGCCGATGTGCCGGCCACCGTGGAGCGGCTCGAGTACGATCCCAACCGCAGCGCCTTCCTGGCCTTGCTGCGCTACGAGGATGGCGAGCAGGCCTACATCCTGGCGCCGCAGCGGGTGCGCCCAGGCGACAAGGTGGTGTCCGGCGAATCCGTGGACATCGTTCCGGGCAACGCCATGCCGCTGCAGAACATCCCGGTCGGCACGGTGATCCACAACATCGAGCTGAAGGCGGGTGCGGGCGGCAAGATCGCGCGGGCCGGCGGCACCTACGCCCAGCTGGTCGGCAAGGATGCGGGCTACGCCCAAATCAAGCTGTCGTCCGGCGAGCTGCGCACCGTGCGCGCCGAGTGCATGGCCACCATCGGCGCCGTGTCAAACCCGGACCAGCAGAACGTCAAGCTCGGCAAGGCCGGGCGCAAGCGCTGGCTCGGCAAGCGGCCGAGTGTGCGCGGCGTGGCGATGAACCCGATCGACCATCCCCATGGCGGCGGCGAGGGCCGCACCTCGGGCGGCCGTCATCCGGTCACCCCGTGGGGCAAGCCGACCAAGGGCAAGCGCACGCGCAGTAACAAGGCCACTGACAAATTCATCATCCGCAGCCGTCACGCGCGGAAGAAGAAGTAGCGAGAGAGGGAGCACCAGGGTGCCGCGTTCCGTTTGGAAAGGACCGTTCGTCGACGGTTATCTGCTGAAAAAGGCGGAGGCTGCGCGTTCGTCTGGCCGCAACGAGGTGATTCGCACCTGGTCGCGCCGCTCGACGATCCTGCCGCAGTTCGTCGGCCTGACCTTCGGCGTTCACAACGGCAAGAAGTTCGTGCCGGTGCTGGTCAACGAGGACATGATCGGCCACAAGTTCGGCGAGTTCGCGCCGACCCGCACCTACCTCGGCCATGTCGCCGACAAGAAGGCGCGGAGGGCCTAGGGCGATGGGTAAGGTTTCCCGCCCCCGCGTGCTGCAGGACAACGAGGCCAAGGCCTCGATCAAGACCCTGCGGGTCAGCCCCCAGAAGCTCAACCTAGTGGCCGCCCAGATCCGCGGCATGGCCGCGCAGGACGCGCTGGCGACGCTGACCTTCTCGCCGCGCCGCGTCTCGCGCGACGTGAAGAAGGTGCTCGAATCGGCGATTGCGAATGCCGAGAACAATCATCAGCTCGACGTCGACCGGCTCTATGTGGCCGAGGCGACCGTCGGGCGCAGCTTTGTCATGAAGCGTTTCCGGGCGCGGGCGCGTGGCCGCGCCGGGCGCCTGCTGAAGCCCTTCAGCAACCTCACCCTGGTGGTGAGGGAACGTGAGGAGACGGCCTGATGGGTCATAAGATCAACCCGATCAGCCTGCGGCTGGGGATCAACCGGACCTGGGATTCCCGCTGGTACTCGGGAAGGAACTACGCCGATCTCCTGCATCAGGACATCGAGCTGCGCGACTTCATCTTCAAGCGCGTTTCCCAGGCTGGCGTTAGCCGGGTGGTGATCGAGCGCCCGGCGAAGCGCGCGCGAATCACGATCCACACCGCGCGCCCCGGCGTCATCATCGGCAAGAAGGGCGCCGACATCGAGGTGTTGCGCAAGACTCTGGCCGACAAGACCGGCGGCGACGTGCATCTCAACATCGTCGAGATCCGCAAGCCCGAGCTGGACGCCAAGCTGGTGGCCGAGAACATCGCCCAGCAGCTGTCGCGCCGGGTGTCGTTCCGCCGCGCCATGAAGCGCGCCGTGCAATCCGCCATGCGGCTCGGCGCCGGCGGTATCCGCATCAACTGCGCCGGCCGTCTGGGCGGCGCCGAGATCGCGCGGACCGAGTGGTACCGCGAGGGCCGCGTGCCGCTGCATACGCTGCGCGCGGATGTCGATTACGGGTTCGTCGAAGCCCACACCACCTACGGCGTCTGCGGCGTCAAGGTGTGGATCTTCAAGGGCGAGATCCTGGCTCACGATCCGATGGCCGTTGAGAAGCGGCTGATGGACCAGCAGGTGCCGCGCTAGGCGCGAACCGAATAGGCGAGAGAAGACGCGATGCTCAGTCCGAAACGCACAAAGTTCCGCAAGGCGCACAAGGGCCGTATCCACGGCCTGGCCAAGGGCGGGACGGCGCTCAACTTCGGCGCCTATGGCTTGAAGGCGACGACGCCCGAGCGGGTTACCGCGCGCCAGATCGAGGCCGCGCGCCGCGCGATCACCCGGCACATGAAGCGTGCCGGCCGCGTCTGGGTGCGCATCTTCCCGGACGTGCCGGTGTCGAAGAAGCCGGCCGAAGTCCGCCAGGGTAAGGGTAAGGGCTCGCCGGAGTTCTGGGCCGCCCGGGTGAAGCCGGGCCGGATCATGTTCGAGGTTGATGGCGTGCCGCTGGAGATTGCCAAGCGCGCGCTGGAACTGGCCGCCGCGAAGCTGCCCGTGCAGACGCGCTTCGTGACCCGGCTTGGCGAGGGGCAGTAGACGATGAAGGCGGCCGATCTGCGGACCAAGTCCGACGACGAACTGAAGCAGCAGCTGCTCGACCTGCGCAAGGAAGCGCTGAACCTGCGCTTTCAGCAGGCCAGCGGCCAGCTTGAGAGCACGGCGCGGCGGCAGGTGGTGCGGCGCGACATCGCACGTGTGAAGACCCTGCTGGGCGAGCGGTCGCGCGCGGCCGACGCCGGCAAGGCTTAAGGAGCGAGAGAGAAATGCCGAAGCGCGTAATGCAGGGTGAAGTGGTCAGCGACGCGATGGACAAGACCGTCGTCGTACGCGTCGAGCGGCGCGTCATGCACCCGATCTACAAAAAGGTGGTGCGGCGCTCCAAGAAGTACCACGCCCATGATCCGGAGAACCGCTGCAAGGTCGGCGACAAGGTGAACATCCGCGAGTGCGTGCCGATCTCCAAGCGCAAGCGCTTCGAGGTGGTCGCCGACGAAGCGGCCCAGAACGGCTAGGCAGCGGGCGAGGGCGAGAGAAGACCGATGATTCAGGCAGAGACCAACCTCGAGGTCGCGGACAATTCCGGCGCCCGCCGTGTCCAGTGCATCAAGGTGCTGGGCGGCTCCAAGCGCAAGTCCGCGGCGGTCGGCGACGTGATCGTCGTCTCCGTCAAGGAGGCGATTCCGCGCGGCCGCGTCAAGAAGGGCGACATGTACCGCGCCGTCGTCGTGCGCACGGCGAAGGAAATCCGCCGCCCCGACGGCAGCGCCATCCGCTTCGACCGCAACGCCGCGGTGCTGCTGAACAACGCCGGCGAGCCGATCGGCACCCGCATCTTCGGCCCGGTCACCCGCGAGCTGCGCGCCAAGCGGTTCATGAAGATCATCTCGCTCGCGCCGGAGGTGCTGTAACCATGGCCGCGAAGTTCAAGAAGGGCGACAAGGTCACCGTGCTGACCGGCCGTGACAAGGGTAAGTCGGGAGAGATTCTGCGTGCCCTGCCGGCCCGTGAGCGGGTCATCGTCCAGGGCATCAACATGGTCAAGCGCCATACCCGCCCGTCGGCCGCCAGCCAGGGCGGCATCGTTCCGCAGGAGGCGCCGATCCACGTCTCCAACATCGCCCATGTCGATCCGAAGTCGGGCAAGCCGACCCGGGTCGGGTTCCGGACGCTGGAAGACGGCCGCAAGGTGCGTTTTGCCAAGGCGTCCGGCGAGCAGATCGACTGAGTATCGAGCCATGACCAGACTGCACGATCATTACAAAGAGACGGTGGTCCCGGCGCTGCGCGAGCAGTTCTCCTACGGCAACCCCATGCAGGTGCCGAAGCTGGAGAAGATCGTCATCAATATGGGTGTCGGTGACGGCGTGTCGGACAAGAAGAAGGTCGATGCTGCGGTTGGCGACCTGACTGCCATCGCCGGGCAAAAGCCGGTGGTAACGCTGGCACGCAAGTCGGTGGCGACCTTCAAGCTGCGTGAGGGCATGCCGGTCGGCTGCAAGGTCACCCTTCGCCGGGCGCGGATGTACGAGTTCCTTGACCGCCTGATCACCATCGCCTTGCCGCGGGTGCGCGACTTCCGCGGTGTCTCGCCGCGCAGTTTCGACGGACGCGGCAACTACGCCATGGGGCTGCGCGAGCAGATCGTGTTCCCCGAAATCGATTACGACAAGGTCGACCAGATTCGCGGCATGGATATCGTGATCTGCACCTCGGCCAACACCAATGAAGAAGCCCGCGCTCTGCTCGAGGGCTTCAACATGCCGTTCCGGACTTGAACCGGGAAATTTGAGGATTATCGATGGCTAAGAAGAGCGCGATCGAACGCAACAAGAAGAGGGAGCGCATGGCCCGCAAGTACGCGGCCAAGCGGGCCGCCTTGAAGGCGACCGTGCGCGACCGATCCCTGTCGCCGGAGGACCGCTTCCAGGCGGCGCTGCAGCTGTCGAAGCTGCCGCGCAACAGCGCCAAGAATCGGGTGCGCCTGCGCTGCGAGCTCACCGGGCGGCCGCGTGGCAACTACCGCAAGTTCCGGCTGTGCCGAATCGCGCTCAGGGACCTGGCCTCCGTCGGCCAGATTCCCGGCATGGTCAAGTCGAGCTGGTAAGGGAGGAGACACGCAATGTCCATGTCCGATCCCCTCGGCGATATGCTGACCCGCATCCGCAACGGCCAGTCCGCGCGCAAGGACGTGATCAGCGCGCCGGCCTCGCGGCTGCACATGAACGTACTCGAGGTGCTCAAGCGCGAGGGCTACATCCGCGGTTACGCCCGCGAGGATGTGCGTCCGGGCGTCGCGTCGCTGAACATCGAGCTGAAATATGTCGAGGGCGACCCGGCGATCCGCGAGATCAGCCGTGTGTCCACCCCCGGCCGCCGGGTCTACTCGAAGATCCGCGACCTGCCGCGCATCTATAACGGGCTCGGCATTTCCATCATCTCGACCCCGCGGGGCGTGATGTCCGACGCCGAGGCGCGCGAAAGCAACGTCGGCGGCGAAGTCCTCTGTCAGGTGTTCTGAGGAGCCAGGAGCGCACCATGTCCCGCATTGGCAATAATCCTGTCGCCGTGCCCGATGGCGTCACCGTGCAGATCGCCGGTCAGGCGTTCAGCGCAAAGGGCAAGCTGGGTGAACTCGGTTTCACCCTCGACGACGATGTCGAGGCGAAGCTTGAGGATAACCAGATCACCGTCGCCCCGCGCAGCAAGTCCAAGCGCGCCCGTGCGCTGTGGGGTACGTCCCGTAGCCTGGTGCAGAACGCAGTGACTGGGGTTTCCGAGGGTTTCTCGATCAATCTGGAGATCAACGGCGTCGGCTATCGTGCGGCGGTGCAGGGCAAGAACCTGAACCTGCAGCTCGGTTTCAGCCACGATGTGACCTTCCCAATCCCGGAAGGCATCACCATCAAGGCGGAACGGCCGAACTTCATCACCATTCACGGTGCCGACAAGCGCATGGTCGGTCAGCTGGCCGCCGAGATCCGCGCCTGCCGACCGCCGGAGCCCTACAAGGGTAAGGGTGTGAAGTACGAGGATGAGTACATCCTCCGCAAGGAAGGCAAGAAGAAGTAAGACGGGCACACGGAGCCGACGATGTTGAAGACCAATCAGTTGCGCAACCGCCGCAAGGCGCGGGTCCGGCTGGCGCTGAAGCGCCGGACTCGCGGTCGACCGCGGCTATCGGTGTTCCGCTCCGAGCGGCACATCTACGCGCAGATCATCGATGACGACAAGGGCGCGACCCTGGTGTCGGCGTCGTCGCTGGAGAAGGACCTGAAGGCGGGCCTGAAGACCGGTGCCGACAAGTCGGCGGCCAGCGAGGTCGGCAAGCTCGTCGCCGCACGGGCGCTTGAGGCCGGCATCAAGGAGGTCTTCTTCGACCGCGGCGGCTATCTCTATCACGGCCGGGTCAAGGCCCTGGCAGACGCCGCCCGTGAGGGCGGCCTCACCTTCTGATCTCAGGCGAGAGAATTTAGGCATGGCGAGAGCAGCACAAGGCGGCGGCAGGCGGGGCGACCGGGAGCGCGGCCGCGGGCGTGAGGACAGCGAGTTCGTCGATAAGCTCGTCCACATCAACCGCGTGGCCAAGGTGGTCAAGGGTGGCCGCCGGTTCTCCTTCGCGGCCCTGGTGGTCGTCGGCGACGGCAAGGGCCGCGTCGGCTTCGGCACCGGTAAGGCGCGCGAGGTGCCAGAAGCCATCCGCAAGGCAACCGAGGCCGCCAAGAAGACCCTGGTGCGGGTCCCCCTGCGTGAGGGCCGCACCTTGCATCACGACGTGAAGGGCCATTTTGGCGCCGGTCACGTGGTGCTGCGCGCCGCACCTCCGGGCACTGGCATCATCGCCGGTGGTCCGATGCGCGCGGTATTCGAGACCATGGGCGTGCAGGACGTGGTGGCCAAGAGTACCGGTACTGCAAACCCGTACAACATGGTGAAGGCGACGTTCGACGCGCTGTCGCGGGCGGTTTCTCCGCGTGCGGTGGCGGCGCGGCGCGGCCTGAAGGTCGCGGATATCGTGGCCCGTCGCGAGGCCGGCACCGCTGGGGCAGCCGCCGCGGCGAGCGAGTAGGAGAGCGACGATGGCGGCAGCGAAGGCAGGCAAGGTCCGGGTGACCCAGATCGCGAGTCCGATCGGCCGTAAGGCTGACCAGCGCGCGACCCTGGTCGGGCTCGGGCTGAACCGGATGAACCGCACCCGCGACCTGGAGGATACTCCTTCGGTGCGCGGCATGATCGACAAGGTTAAGCATCTCGTCCGGGTTGAAGAGGCCTCCTGAGGCCACCCGGAACGCAAGGGGCAGGACGATGAGACTGAACGAACTCCGCGATAATGCCGGCGCCCGTAAGGCGGCCAAGCGTGTGGGCCGTGGCATGGCGTCGGGCACCGGCAAGACCGCCGGGCGCGGCATGAAGGGTCAGAAGTCGCGCAGCGGCGTCTCGATCAACGGCTTCGAGGGCGGTCAGATGCCGCTCTATCAGCGTTTGCCCAAGCGCGGCTTCACCAATCCGACCCGGCGCCGCTTCGCCGAGGTTAACCTGGGCCGGCTGCAGAAGGCGGTCGACGCGGGTAAGCTGGACGCCGGCAAGCCGGTCACCATCGAAGTCCTGCGTGAGGCGGGCCTTGTCGGCAAGCCGCTCGACGGCGTGCGGCTGCTTGCAAAGGGTGCGCTCAGTGCCAAGTTGTCTATCGAGGTGACCGGCGCATCGCGCGCTGCGATCGCCGCAGTCGAGGCCGCCGGGGGATCGGTGACGCTGCTCGGGGCAGAGGCGGAAGAGAAGCGCCGTGCTGCCAAGCAGGCACGTTCGGCACGCCGTATTGAGCGCGCCGGCCGCAACGCTGGTGGGGAGAACAAGGCTGACGGCGACGGCGCCGAGGCCTGAGACCCCAACCGCCGGAGTGATTGAATAGATGGCTTCCGCCGCCGAACAACTCGCCGCGAACGTCAATTTCGGCGTCCTCGCCAAGGCGACGGAGCTGAAGCAACGCATCTGGTTCACGCTGGGTGCGCTGGTGATCTACCGGCTCGGCACTTATATCCCGATCCCGGGCATCGACCCGGCGATCCTGGGTGACATTTTCGCGCAGCAGGCTGGCGGCATCCTGGGCATGTTCAACATGTTCTCAGGCGGCGCGCTTGGGCGCATGACGATCTTCGCCCTCAACATCATGCCCTACATCTCGGCTGCCATTATCATGCAGCTGATGACGGCGGTTTCGCCGAAGCTCGAACAGCTGAAGAAGGAAGGCGAGCAGGGCCGCAAGCAGATCAACCAGTACACCCGTTACCTCACGGTGTTGATCTGTCTAATGCAGGCCTACGGCATCGCGGCTGGTCTCGAGGGCATGGCGGGCAGCGCCGGCTCCGCGGTAATCGATCCGGGCCTGTTCTTCCGCTTCACCACCGTGATCACCCTGACGGGCGGCACCATCTTCCTGATGTGGCTGGGTGAACAGATCACGGCGCGCGGCGTCGGTAACGGTATCTCGCTGATCATCTTCGCCGGCATCGTCGCAGAACTGCCCAGCGCGCTGGCAGGTACGTTGGAACTGGGCCGCACCGGCGCCCTGTCCGGCCTGCTGATCTTCGCGCTGATCCTGCTGGCCTTCGCCACCATCGCCTTCATCGTGTTCATGGAGCGCGCCCAGCGCCGGATCCTGATCCAGTACCCGAAGCGTCAGGTTGGCAATAAGCAGTTCGGGGGCGACTCCTCGCACTTGCCGCTGAAGCTGAACACCGCGGGTGTGATTCCGCCGATCTTCGCCAGCTCCATCCTGCTGATGCCGATCACGGTCGCGGGCTTCGCCTCGGCCGGTGGCACCGGGCCGGAATGGCTGACCACGGCGGCCGCCCTGCTCGGCCACGGCCAGCCGCTATATCTGGTGCTGTATCTGTCGATGATCGTGTTCTTCGCGTTCTTCTACACCGCGATCGTCTTTAATCCGCAGGAGACAGCGGACAACCTGCGCAAGAACGGCGGCTTTGTGCCGGGCATTCGCCCTGGCGCCAACACCGCGGAATATCTCGACTTCGTGCTGACCCGGCTGACCACCATTGGTGCCGCTTATCTGGCGCTGGTGTGTCTGTTGCCCGAACTGCTGATCGCCCGGGCGGGCGTCCCGTTCTACTTCGGCGGCACCAGCCTCCTGATCGTGGTCACCGTGACGCTCGATACGGTCAGCCAGGTGCAGGCACATCTGCTGGCGCACCAGTATGAGGGGCTGATCCGCAAGTCACGGCTGAGGGGGCGGCGGCGATGAACCTGATTCTTCTCGGACCGCCGGGGGCCGGCAAGGGCACTCAGGCGCAGATCCTCCAAAAGGAGCGTGGCCTGGTGCAGTTGTCCACCGGTGACATGCTGCGCGCCGCGGTGGCTTCGGGCTCGCCCCTGGGTCAAAAGGTGAAGGCGATCATGGATGCGGGCGACCTGGTGCCTGACGCGCTAATGGTCGACCTGATTTCCCAGCGGATCGATCAGCCAGATTGCGCCAGCGGCTTCATCTTGGATGGGTTTCCGCGCACTGTGGTGCAGGCCGAGGCCCTGGACGCGATGCTTGATGACAAGGGCCTGCGGCTCGACCTGGTGGTCGAGATGGAGGTCGACGAGGCGGCGTTGTTCGCCCGCATTGAGGGCCGTGCCAGCGAGGCCGCGGGCGGCGCGCGGGCCGACGACAACGCCGACGTTCTGCGCAATAGGCTGGCGGTCTACCACAACCAGACCGCACCGATTCTGCCCTATTACGAGGGCAAGGGCCGGCTACGGAAGGTTGACGGCATGCAGGATATCGAGGGCGTCGCGAAACAGCTCGCGGCGCTGCTGGACGAGGCGGCTGCCGCGCATTGACTTGCAGGGCGCGGTCCCTATAATCCCGCGGTTTTCCGCGGTTGTAAGGCGACTGGACCGGACCCATGTGGGTGATCTGCGTGGGCGGTCTGTGACTTTGAGGAGATGACGGTTGGCACGAATTGCGGGCGTTAACATTCCGACCAACAAGCGGGTGTTGATCGCGCTCACCTATATCCACGGCATTGGCCGTACGTCGGCCCATCGGATCCTGAAGAATTGCGGGATTCCGGAGGAGCGCCGCGTGAACGAGCTGAGCGAGGGTGAGCTGACCCAGATCCGCGAACTGATCGACCGCGACTTCCGGGTCGAGGGCGACCTGCGCCGCGAGGTGGCGATGAACATCAAGCGGCTGATGGACCTGGGCTGCTACAAGGGCCTGCGCCATCGCCGAGGCCTTCCCGTGCGCGGTCAGCGCACCCACACCAATGCGCGCACCCGTAAGGGTCCCGCGCGGCCCATCGCGGGCAAGAAGAAGGCCTAGGGCCGGGACCGGGGACTGAACAATGGCAAAGCAGGCAACCGCGCGGGTCCGCCGCCGCGAACGCAAGAACATCACGTCGGGCGTTGCCCATGTGAACGCGAGCTTCAACAACACGATGATCACGATCACCGATGCCCAGGGCAACGTGATCTCGTGGTCGTCCGCCGGCAGCCAGGGCTTCAAGGGGTCGCGCAAGTCCACTCCGTATGCCGCCCAGGTCGCCGCTGAGGATGCTGGCCGCAAGGCCCAGGAGCACGGCATGGAGACCCTTGAGGTCAATGTGAAGGGTCCGGGTTCCGGCCGCGAGTCGGCGCTGCGCGCGCTGCAGGCGGTGGGCTTCAACATTCTTTCGATCCGGGACGTGACGCCGATCCCGCATAACGGCTGCCGGCCGCGCAAGCGCCGCCGGGTCTGATACCCGCGCCGCCGGGAGGCGGCGATGCCGAGACCGATGCTGCCCCGACCGGCCTGGCCGGCGGGGTTTCGCAGCACTTGAACATACGAGGTGGATTCGTGCTCCAGAAGAACTGGCAGGAACTGATCAAGCCGAACAAGCTGAACATCGAGACCGGCGACGACTCGTCGCGGGTGGCGACCATCGTCGCCGAGCCGCTGGAGCGCGGCTTCGGCCTGACGCTGGGGAATGCCCTGCGGCGGGTGCTGCTGTCCTCGCTGCAAGGCTCTGCTGTGACCGCAATTCAGGTCGACGGCGTACTGCACGAGTTTTCGTCGATCCCCGGCGTGCGCGAGGATGTCACCGACATCATCCTCAACATCAAGGGCCTGGCCCTGCGGATGCACGGCGAGGGCCCGCGCCGCATGATGCTGAAGGTCGACAAGCCGGGTGAGGTTACCGCCAGCATGATTGAGGCGGGCCACGACATCGACATCATGAACCCGGATTTGGTGATCTGTACGCTCGACCAGGGTACCAGCCTGAGCATGGAGCTCACCGTGGAGAACGGTAAGGGCTACGTGCCGGCGACCCAGAACCGCGCCGAGGACTCGCCGATCGGCCTGATCCCCATCGACGCCGTGTTCAGCCCGGTGCGCAAGGTGGCTTACAAGGTCGATAACGCCCGTGTTGGCCAGGTTACCGACTACGACAAGCTCGCCCTGTCGGTTGAGACCAACGGCGCGGTGACCCCGGAAGACGCGGTGGCGCTGGCCGCGCGCATCCTGCAAGACCAGCTGCAGCTCTTCATCAACTTCGAGGAGCCGCAGGCCGCCCGCGAGGAGTCCGAGGCCGAGGAGCTGCCGTTCAACAAGAACCTGCTGCGCAAGGTCGACGAGCTGGAGCTCAGCGTGCGTTCGGCCAACTGCCTGAAGAACGACAACATTATCTACATCGGCGACCTGGTGCAGAAGACCGAGGCAGAGATGCTGCGCACCCCGAACTTTGGCCGCAAGTCGCTGAACGAGATCAAGGAAGTGCTGTCCCAGATGGGGCTGCATCTGGGCATGGAGATCGCCCAGTGGCCGCCCGAGAACATCGAGGACCTGGCCAAGAAGCTGGAAGAGCCCTACTAGGGCGGCGCGCGCCGCGCGCTTCGGAGGAGAGACCATGCGTCATCGCATCCATGGCCGTAAGCTCGGCCGCACCACGCCCCATCGCCTGGCGATGTTCCGCAACATGGCGGTCAGCCTGCTGAAGCACGAGCAGGTCACCACCACGCTGCCAAAGGCCAAGGAGATGCGCGCCGTGGTCGACAAGCTGATCACGCTGGGTAAGCGCGGCTCCCTGCACGCACGCCGTCAGGCGCACGCGCAGCTGCGCGACGACGCCATCGTCCAGAAGCTCTTCTCCACCCTGGCGGAGCGCTACAAGGACCGCCCGGGCGGCTACACCCGGGTGCTGCGCGCTGGGTTCCGCTATGGCGATGCTGCCCCGATGGCGGTGTTGGAACTGGTCGACCGTGATCCCGATGCAAAGGGCCAGGACTCTGGCCCGGTGCCGGAAGTAGAGGGCGAGGAAGCGGCCGCCTGACGAGGGCTTCACCCGCTTAGCCCGACGAAACAGAGGCAGCCCACAGCGGCTGCCTCTTTCGTTTGGCATGCTAGACTAAGGCCTCCGGCCCGGCAGAGGATGAGGTCCCCGCGATGATGCCCCGCATGGCAGCCCTTTTCGGTGTGGCGTTGGCGGTGCTGACCGTGCCCGCATCCGCGCTGGCTCAGCCCCAAGAGGTGCCCCAGAGCCGCATCCAGGTGGACCTCTCATTCGCGCCGCTGGTCAAGCGGGTCGCCCCCGCCGTCGTTAATGTCTTCACCCGCAAGGTGGTACAGGCGCGCGCGTCCTCGCCGCTCTTCGACGATCCCTTCTTTCGCCGCTTTTTCGGCGAGGGCTTTCCGTCGGGGCCGACGCGCGAGCGCGAGCAGACCTCGCTCGGCTCCGGCGTGATCATCGACCCATCTGGCGTCGTCGTGACCAACAACCACGTCATCCAGGGCGCCGATGAGATCACCGTGGTGCTGGCCGACCGCCGGGAATTCGCCGCCGAGATTCTCGGCGTTGACGAGCGTAGCGACCTCGCCGTACTTCAGATGCGTGAGGTGGCAGAAGAGCTGCCCCACCTTACTTATCGGGATTCCGACACCATTGAGGTCGGCGATCTTGTGATGGCGGTCGGCAACCCGTTCGGTATCGGCCAGACCGTGACCACCGGTATCGTCTCCGCCTTGGCGCGGACCACAGTAGGCGTGTCCGACTTCCGCTTCTTCATCCAGACCGACGCGGCAATCAACCCGGGGAATTCCGGTGGCGCGCTGGTGACCATGGATGGGCGCCTCGCCGGCATTAATACCGCCATCTACAGCCGTGACGGCGGCTCGCTTGGCATTGGCTTCGCGGTGCCGTCGAACATGGTGCGTGCGGTGGTGGCCGGCATTGTCGGTGGCGGTCTGCGGCGGCCCTGGATCGGCTTCACCGGCCAGGATGTGACCTCTGACATGGCCTCCAGCCTTGGCCTGCCACGCCCTGGCGGGGTGATCGTCCAGCAGGTCTATCCAGGCGGCCCGGCGGACCGGGCCGGAATGCGCAGCGGCGACGTGGTGGTTGAACTGCAAGGACGCGAGGTAATCAACGGCGAGGGGCTTCGGTTCCGCTTCGCCACCATGGCGCCCCAAGGCACCGCGGAGATCGGCCTTTTGCGACGGGGCGAACGGGTGACCGCCACCTTACCGTTAGAACCGCCGCCGGAGACGCCCGCCCGCAACGTTACCGAGGTCACTGATCGCAGCCCGCTGACTGGTGCGGTGATCGCCAATCTGTCGCCAGCGCTGGCGGACGAGGTCGGGGTCGACCCATTCGGCCGGGGCATCATCATTCTGCAAATTCGCCGAGGCTCCATCGCCGCGCGCCTCGGATTCAAGCCAGGGGATATGGTCCGGTCGGTCAATGGCACTGAGGTCGGCACGGTCGCGCAGCTGCTACGTGCGGTGGATATTCAGCCTGACGACTGGCGAATCGAAATCGATCGGGAAGGCCGGCGCATCGCGCTTCAGGTGCGCGGGTGACCGGGCTCTTCGAGGACGAGGCGCCCCGCCCGCTGGCTGACCGCCTGCGCCCTGCGGCGCTGGATGATGTGGTTGGCCAGGACCAGGTGCTGGGTCCTGGCGCGCCGCTGCGGCGGATGCTGGATGCCGGCAAGCTGCCGTCACTGGTGCTGTGGGGGCCGCCGGGGTGCGGCAAGACCACCATTGCGCGGCTGATTGCGGATCATGTCGATCTCGCCTTCGTCAGTCTATCGGCGGTGTTCTCCGGCGTCTCAGAGCTGCGCAAGGTATTCGCCGAGGCCGAATCAGTGCGCGCCACGGGCCGCGGCACCTTGCTGTTCGTCGATGAGATCCACCGCTTCAACCGCGCCCAGCAGGACGCCTTTCTGCCGTGGGTGGAGACCGGTGTCGTTACCCTGGTCGGTGCCACCACAGAGAACCCGTCCTTCGAATTGAACGGTGCTCTGCTGTCGCGCTGCCAGGTGCTGGTGCTCAACCGGCTTGATGATGCGGCGCTGGAAACCCTGCTGGCCCGTGCGGAGGCGGCGCTCGGTCAGCCGCTGCCGCTGACCGATGATGCCCGTCTCGCCTTGCGCGCGATGGCCGATGGCGACGGGCGCTATCTGCTCAATCTGGTTGAGGCGCTGGAGGGGCAGGGTGTGGATGCCCCGCTTGATACCAACGGCCTTCTGGAAGCAGTGCAGCGGCGGGCACCGCTTTACGACAAGGCCCAGGAAGGCCACTACAATCTGATTTCGGCGCTGCATAAGTCACTGCGCGGCTCGGACGTGGATGCGGCGTTGTACTGGCTGGCGCGCATGCTGGCTGGCGGCGAAGATCCGCTCTATGTGGTTCGTCGGCTGGTGCGCTTCGCCAGTGAGGATATCGGCCTGGCCGATCCGCAGGCTCTGCCGCAATCCCTCGCCGCCTGGGACGCTTACGAGCGGCTGGGCTCGCCGGAAGGGGAACTCGCCATTGCCCAGGCGGTGATCTATCTCGCCACCGCGCCGAAGTCGAACGCCGCCTACCGGGCCTTTGGCGCGGCGGGCCGGGCGGCCAAGGAGACCGGGTCCCTGATGCCGCCGATGCATATCCTCAACGCGCCGACCCGGCTGATGCGCGATATCGGCTACGGCAAGGACTACGCCTACGACCACGACACCGAGGATGGCTTTTCGGGCCAAGAGTACTTCCCCGAGGGCATGGACCGGCAGCGCTTTTACCGGCCCGCCGACCGAGGGTTCGAGCGTGAGGTGGCGAAGCGGCTGGACTATTGGGCGGACCTGCGCGCCAAGCTGGGTGCTGGCCCAGAGGCCTCGCACTGATGGCGCTCAACATGATCACTGCGGTAGCAGTGGGCGGCGCGGTCGGGGCGGTGGCGCGGTATGCGGTGATGATCGGCGTCGCGCGCTGGCTGGGCGCCGGGTTCCCCTACGGTACGCTTGCGGTCAACGTCATTGGCTCCTTCATCCTGGGCGCACTGATCGAGGTCATGGCGCTGGTGTGGTCGCCGGGGGAGGCCCTGCGGGCCTTCCTTGTGGTCGGCCTGCTGGGTGCGTTCACCACCTTCTCGACCTTCTCCCTCGACGTGGTCAGCCTGTTCCAGCGGGGCGAGACAGTAGGGGCGATCCTCTATATCGGGGCTTCGGTGCTGCTGTCGGTGCTGGGCCTGCTGGCTGGCCTGGGCAGCGTCCGCCAGTTGCTGGGCTAGGCGGTCGATGGCAGGCGTTCAGACCGTTGCGGTGTCCGCCGGCGATGCGGGCCAGCGGCTCGACCGCTGGTTCCGAAAGCACTATCCGGGTGTGACCCACGGGCGGCTGCAGAAGCTGCTGCGCACCGGCCAAGTCCGTGTCGACGGCAAGCGTGCCGCCGCCAGCCTGCGGCTCGAGGCTGGCCAGCAGGTCCGGGTGCCGCCGCTGAGCGACGCCGCTGCAGCGCCTGAAGCGCCGCGTCCGAAAGTCGCCCCTGCGGATGCCGCCGCCCTCAAGGACAGCGTCCTCTACCGGGACGACGATATCCTCGCCATTGCCAAGCCGCCGGGCCTGGCGGTGCAGGGAGGCAGCGGGGTTTCCCGGCATGTGGATGGCATGCTCGATGCCCTGCGCTTCGGTTCCGATGAGCGGCCGCGCTTGGTGCACCGGCTCGATAAGGATACCAGCGGCGTGCTGCTGCTGGCGCGTCACGGCGCGGCAGCGCGCTGGCTGACCGCCGCCTTCCGCCATCGGGATACCGAGAAAGTCTACTGGGCGCTGGTTGCCGGGGTGCCGAAGCCGCCCGAGGGCCGCATCGACGCGCCGCTTGCCAAGGCGGCTTCTTCCCGGCCCGGCGGACGCGAGGCGGTGGCGGTCGATCCCGGCGGCAAGAACGCCGTCACCCTGTACCGGACGGTGGAGAGCGCGGGCCGCCGCGCCGCCTGGCTGGAACTGCGGCCCGAGACCGGCCGCACCCACCAGCTACGGGTGCATTGCGTGGCGCTCGGCACGCCGATCATCGGCGACGGCAAGTATGGCGGGCGGGATGCCTTTGTGCCCAATCTACCCAAGCGGATGCATCTGCACGCCCGCACCATTCGCCTGCGCCGCCCAGACGGGCGGATGCTGTTCGTGACCGCACCGCTCAGCCCGGCGATGGCGGAAAGCTGGCGGTTCTTCGGTTTTTCGGAATCTGACGCCCTGGCCAGCGACTCTGCTTGACCTGCCGCCCGGCGCGTCCTGATATGGACCTGGTGCCTGTGATATCTCCCCGGGCGCCAGGGTGAGGAAAATGGCGTCTCGAAAGCGCAGCAATCTCGGACGAATCGGCCTGGTGCTCCGGTGGAGCGGCCTGCTGGTGCTGGCGCTCATTGTTGGCGCCGCCGCGATCCTGTTCACCACCGATTTCAATGCCTATCGCACGACGATCGCCGAACGGGCCGAGGCCGCGACCGGCCGTAAGGTCTCCATCGGCGGCGACCTGACGCTCGCCTTCTCGCTGCAACCGACCCTCGAGGTAGAGGATGTGGCGGTCGCCAATGCGCCCTGGGGTACCCGCCCGCAGATGTTCGAGGCCGAGCGCCTGGAGGCTAAGCTCGAACTGCTACCGCTGCTATCGGGCGACGTGGCGATCGAGCGAATCGCCCTGGTGGCCCCGACGGTCTATCTGGAGACCGATTCACAGGGCGGCGGCAACTGGGTCTTCGCCCAGGCCGATGCCAAGCCGGACACTGCAGCCAGCGATAGCCCACCCCTCTCCGTTTCGGTGCGCGACATGACGGTCACGGACGCGCTGATCGCTTTCCGTGACGGCGAGGCCGACAAGCTGACGGAGGTGAAGGTCGACCGCATTCGCCTTTCCATGGACGCGGCGGACCAGCCCCTCAACTTAACCGTGGAGGGGCGGTACCTGGACGAAGCGTTCAGTGTTGACGGCACCGTTGGCTCCTTGGCTGCGTTGCAGACCGGAGGTGCGCCGGTACCCGTCGACATCGACGTCGCGTATGCGGAAGTCGAGGCCAGCGTCGCCGGTCGTGTCGCGCTGACAGGCACAGGCAAGAGCGACCTCAAAATCACCGCGCAGGCCGAATCGCTGGACGATCTTGGTGAGACCTTCGGCATCGATCTGTCCAAAGTTGGTGGGCTCAATCTGGAGGCCAGCCTCGCGGGCGCTCCCGACGCGCTGACCCTCGAGATTGAGGCGCTTGAACTTGGCGATAGCGACCTGCGCGGCAATGTTGTGATCAACCTTGGGCAGATGCCACCCGCGGTCGCCGCAGACCTGAGCGCGGAGCAACTGCATCTGGATCCGTTCCTTGCGGTTGCGGAGGCACACGGCGCGCACGCGGGGACGGATGCCAGCGAAACGGCGGATGACGGCAAGCTGTTGAGTGATAGGCCGATTCCGGCGTTCGCGCTGCTCGACCGGTTCAATGGCACCTTCAATCTGCGCGCGGGGCTGGTCGATGTGCGCGGCCACCAGTTCCGCAACCTCGACGCCGCCGCAACACTGCGTGGCGGCGCCTTCACCCTAGATCTGAAGCGCCTGTCCTTCCATGACGGCGAAATAGGCGGACAACTTGCCGTACGTGACAATGCCGCCGTACCCACGGTGACCTTCAGGGCAGAGGTCAGCGGCTTCGATGTCGCCAGCCTGCAAGAAGCGATGGGTGGGGACGCTTTGCTGGAAAGCCGGCTGAAGGGTGCTATCGACCTGCGCGCGACCGGCAACTCCCTGCATGCGCTTGCTGCCGGTTCCGATGGGGTGGTGCGGTTGGCGCTTGGGGAGGGTCGTATCAACAGCCGTTATGCGGAGCTGATCGCCGCGGATTTGATACAGGCGCTGCTTCCCGGCGGCAATGATTTCGCGCGGTTGAACTGCGCTGTCGCCCGCTTCGACATCGCCGACGGGGTGGCGACCCTGTCCGATTTTCTGATCGATTCGGAGCGCATGGCCGTGGGAGGAGAAGGCAGTGCGGACCTCGGGGCGGAGACGCTGGACCTCAAGGTACTGCCGCGGCCAAAGAACCCGAGTCTGATTAGCCTTTCTCCGCCAGTTAATGTCGGCGGCACATTTCTCGCGCCCAGTTTTGCGCCTGATACAGCGGCGGTGGTGACAGGGATTGCCGGCGCGGTGGTGGGTACCGCCATCAACCCGCTCGGTATCCTTGTGCCTTTCGTCAGCGCCGGCACCGGCGGCGCCGACGCCTGCACCGCGGCGCTGGAGGCAGCACGCACAGGCAAGCCGGTAGAGACGCCGGAGACCGGAGGGCTGAAGTCTGCGCCAGGAAAGGTGATTGAGGGCGTCGGAGAAGGGCTTAAGGATGTGGGTGAGGGGGTGACCCGCGGCCTGCGTGGCCTGTTCGGGCGCTGATGGCGGACCGGCCCCGGCGATTCTACGACTCGGCCTCGGCCGGACCCGCCGATGGTGGCTTCGCCGTGCTGCTCGATGGCAAGCCGGTGCGAACCCCGGCAGGCGCGCCGCTGATTCTGCCCGATGAATTGCTGGCCGAGGCCTTGGCCGGCGAATGGAATGCGCAAGGCGATCAGGTCGATCCCGCATCCATGCCGCTAACACAGCTTGCCAGCACCGCCATCGACCGGGTCCTGCCGGACCCGGGCCCGGTGGCCCGTGAGCTGGCGCGTTACGCCGAGACCGACATGCTGTGCTACCGCGCAGATGAACCGCCGGAACTGGCCGCTGCCCAGCAGACCCGTTGGCAGCCGCTGCTTGATTGGGCATTGGACGCCCATGGCATCGGGCTGGCCGTGACAACCGGCGTGATGCCCGTCGTTCAGCCTGAGGAAGCCCTCAGCCGGGCGGGAACGGTGCTGGCGGCCTGCGGGGGCTGGCGGTTGGCGGGCCTCGGCCTTGCAATACCGGCGCTGGGTTCACTGGTGCTTGGCCTAGCGCTGGCGGAAGGCCGCCTGGAGGCAGAAGACGCCTACGACCTGTCGCTGCTGGATGAAAACCACCAGGCCGAGGCCTGGGGCGAGGACCCGGATGCGGTGCGGCGGCGCAACGCCCTACGCCGGGATATCATCGCGGCAGGTTTGTTCCTGCGGTCAGTCGGGCCATGAAGACAGTGCGTGCTGTGATCGCAGGCCGGGTTCAGGGCGTGTGGTACCGCGCCTGGACGGCGGAACGGGCCGCGAGGCTTGGCCTGCGTGGCTGGGTTCGCAACCGCAGTGACGGCAGCGTGGAAGCGCTCTTTGCCGGGCCAGAAGCGGCGGTCGACAGTATGCTCACCGCCTGCGCCAAGGGGCCGCCGCTGGCCAAGGTTACCGCCATCGAAACCGAACCCAGCAGCGAGACGCCACCGGTCGGGTTCGAGAAACGCGAAAGCGTGTGATCCTCTAACCGGCTGTTGCGACCACCCGATTCCGCCCATCCTCCTTCGCCCGATACAACGCCTGATCCGCCCGGTCGATAGCGCTTTCGATGCTGTCGCCGTCGACAAGCTGTGTCACGCCAAAGGACGCTGTCATGCGTTCCTCGCCGCCGGCCGGCAGGGCAAGCGGGGTGGACTGGAGCTCCTCGCGCAGGCGCTCGATCACTGCGTGGGCGCGGCTAAGGTCGGCGTATGGCAGGGCGATGAGGAACTCCTCGCCGCCATAACGGTAGATGCCGTCGAACGGCCGAAGATGGCGCAGGAAGGTCTGCGCCGCGGTGGTCAGGGCGAGGTCGCCCACTGCATGGCCATGGCGGTCGTTGAAGCCCTTGAAATAATCCAGATCGGCAATGGCCAGGGACAGCGGGGCTCCGGTCCGGGCGCTGCGCTGACGTTCACCGTCCAGCGCCGCCAGCATCGCCTGTCGGTTCTGCAGCCCGGTTACCGGGTCGAGGTCCGAAAGGGCGGCGGAAAATGCACGCGCCAGGCGGCGTACCTGACGGGTGAACGCGCTGGCGTCGTCGGCAAACCGGTCATAGAGCGCCTCACTGATCGGGTTGCCCGCCTGCTGGACGATCAGCAACTGGCGGGCGGCGGCGTGCATCCGTTGGTTGACGTCGCCGAGGTCGTGAAAGGCGGGCTGGTTCACCAGGTCCACATCGCTGTTTTCGGCGTACCAGCGGCCGAATTGACTGTGCAGGTGAGAATCCTCGCGTAGTGCCGCCGGGTCCGGCGGCAGCCGGCATACCAGGGTGCGATGGAACGACTGCAGCCAGCGGCCATGAGCCTCTAGGCAGGCGTCGAGCTGTGCCAGTAGCTCTGCCGGCGTCACCGAAGGTGCGGGTGGCGGGATCGCCATCGTCTCAGTCGCCGTCCACCGTGGGGCCGAACACCTCGGTGAAGGCCGCGCGCAGGGCATCGTCTGCGGCCTCCATGCCCCCTGCGATGCCAAGTGCCGCCAGTGAGGTCACCCCATGTTCATTGATGCCGCAGGGCACGATGCCGGCGAACCGGGACAAGTCGGGGTCGACGTTGAGCGAGATGCCGTGGAAACTAACCCAGCGCCGAACCCGCACGCCGATGGCGGCGATCTTCGCCTCGCTGTCGTCCGGCAACACAACCCAGATGCCAACCCGGCCCGCGCGGCGCTCGCCAGTCACGCCGAGCCGCGCCAGCGCGCGGATCAGCCATTCCTCAAGGTCATGCACATAGCAGCGGACATCCGCGCCGCGCTGCTTGAGGTCAAGCATCACATAGCCCACCCGCTGGCCTGGGCCGTGATAGGTCATCCGTCCGCCTCGTCCGGTGCGGTAGACCGGCAGGCCGCCGCTATCGAGGATCTCGGCGTCTTCGGCGCTGGTGCCGGCGGTATAGAGCGGCGGATGTTCGAGCAGCCATACCAGCTCGTCTGCGCCATCGCGGCGGATTGCGTCGGCGCGCGCCTCCATCGCGCCCGCCGCTTCCGGATAGGCAACCGGCTGGACGCTTTGCCGCCAATGGACGCGGGCAGCGGTGCGGTCTGGGGCAGTGGTGGCGATCATCGGTGTGGCCGGGGCAGTTGTCTGTTGTAATTTTGCCAAGAGTGAATAGAAAGATACCGCAAATCGGCATCCGTGCGGTCGTGGCGGAATTGGTAGACGCGCAACGTTGAGGGCGTTGTGGGGGCAACCCCGTGGAGGTTCAAGTCCTCTCGACCGCACCACGATGCCGATAAGCCGCCCCAACGGGTTGAGCCGGCCTCCTCAAATCGACGATAAAGACCCTTTAGGGCCGGCGCTTGGCGGATCGACGCGGCCCTGGGGAGGCAGCATGTCCGATGATTTCCGCGACAGTGCTCTGGGCTACCACCGGCTACCGGTTCCCGGCAAACTCGCCGTGGTGCCGACCAAGCCATTGGCCAATCAGCATGATCTGTCGCTGGCCTATTCGCCTGGCGTTGGCCATGCCTGCGAGGCCATCGCCGAGGACCCGGCAGCCGCTGACGAATTGACCGCCCGCGCCAATCTGGTCGCTGTGGTGACCAACGGCACCGCGGTGCTGGGTCTGGGCGCCATCGGCCCACTCGCCGCCAAGCCGGTGATGGAGGGCAAGGCGGTGCTGTTCAAGAAATTCGCCGGCATCGATGTCTTCGATATTGAGATCGATGCGAACGATCCCCACCGCCTGATCGATGTCGTTGCCAGCCTCGAGCCGACCTTCGGCGGCATCAACCTGGAAGATATCAAGGCGCCGGAGTGTTTTCTCGTTGAGGAGACCCTGCGCGAGCGCATGAACATCCCGGTGTTCCACGACGACCAGCATGGCACCGCGATCATCGTCGGTGCTGCGGTGCGCAATGGCCTGCGCCTCGTTGGCAAGGCCATCGAGGATGTGAAGCTGGTGGCCTGTGGGACCGGGTCGGCGGGCATTGCCTGCCTGAACCTGCTGTGCAGCATGGGCCTAAAGCGCGAGAACATCACCGCCGTCGATGTGGACGGGGTGGTGTATGCCGGCCGCACCGAGAACATGGACCCCTACAAGGGTGCGTTCGCCCGGAAGACGGAAGCACGCACGCTCGCTGACGCCATCCCCGGCGCGGATATCTTCCTCGGTCTCTCTGCCCCGGGTGTGCTGACGCCGGATATGGTCGCCGCCATGGCCGACAAGCCGCTGATCCTTGCGCTGGCCAACCCGGAGCCCGAGATTCGGCCCGAGGCAGTGCGGGCAGTGCGTGAGGACGCCATCGTCGCCACCGGACGGTCGGACTACCCGAATCAGGTAAATAACGTCCTGTGTTTCCCCTTCATCTTCCGGGGTGCGCTGGATGTGGGGGCCACAGGGGTCAATGAGGCGATGAAGATCGCCTGCGTTGAGGCCCTGAGCGACCTTGCCCAGCGCGAGGGTTCGGACGTGGTCCAGGCGGCCTATGGCGACGAGCAGGGCACCTTCGGGCCGGAATATCTGATCCCGCGCCCGTTCGACCCCCGGCTGATCGGCGTGCTGGCACCGGCGGTCGCCAAGGCCGCAATGGACAGTGGCGTCGCCACCCGGCCCATCGACGACCTGGAGGCGTACCGCAACCGGCTCGACGGCTTTGTCTGGCGTTCCGGGCTGGTAATGCGCCCGGTGTTCGAGCGCGCCCGGCAGGCGCCCCGCCGGGTCGTCTATGCAGAGGGTGAGGAGGCGCGGGTGCTGCGCGCCGCGCAGGTGGTGGTCGATGAGGGGCTGGCGCGGCCGATTCTGATCGGCCGGCGCGCGGTGGTAGAGCGGCGCGTGGAACGCTATGGCCTGCGCCTGAAAATCGGCGGCAATGTCGACCTGGTCGATCCCGAGAGCGACCCGCGCTACGACGACTACTGGCAGACCTATCATGCACTGATGGGCCGGCGCGGGGTGACGCCAGCGGCGGCGCGCACGGTGCTGCGCACCCGCAATACGGTGATCGGCGCCCTGATGGTCCGCAAGGGCGACGCAGATGCGCTGATCTGCGGCACCGTCGGGCGCTATATCCGCCATCTGGAGGCAGTCGAGGACGTCATTGGGCGGGCCGACGGCGTAGCACAGCTTTCTGCGCTGGCAATGCTGATCCTCCCCCGGGGCCCGCTGTTCCTTTGCGATCCCTATGTCACCTATGACCCGACCGAAGAGGAAATCGTTGAGCAGACTTTACTGGCGGTAGATGAAATGCGCTGCCTGGGCATCACGCCCAAGGTGGCGCTGCTGTCTCATTCCAATTTCGGCAGCCGCGACACACCCTCGGCGCGGAAGATGCGCCGCGCCTTGTCACTGCTGCATGAGCGGGCGCCGGAGCTGGAGGCCGAAGGCGAGATGCACGCCGACGCCGCGCTGTCCCATGCGATCCGCGACAGGATGCTGCCCGATGCCCGCCTGGAAGGCGCGGCAAACCTGCTTATCCTGCCGTCGCTCGACGCTGCCAATATCGCCTACAACCTGATCAAGGAAACGGCCGACGCCCAACCGGTCGGCCCGATGCTGGTGGGCACGGCTCAGCCGGCCCATGTGGTGACGCCGTCTGTCACGGTGCGCGGTATCGTCAACATCACCGCGCTTGCTGTCGTAGACGCACAAGACGGCGGTCCGAGGGACTGACGTGGCCAAGGCGTCCAAGGCAGAAAAGCGCGGCAAGGCGGCGCCCGAGGCCGAGTCCGAGGCGGCGTCGGAGCCCACGATCTATGCACTGACCCCGAAGTTGTCGGCGCGCATCGTCCAGGCGCTCGACGAAGGCCGCCGCAAGCGGGTGCGCCGCTTGGTACGGCCTCTCAACTATCCCGACATCGCCGATCTGATCGAGCAGTCGTCCACCGAGCAGCGGCTGCGGCTGCTCGACTATATCCATGAGGATTTCGACCCGGAGGTGCTGACCGAGCTGGACCGCAAGGTGCGCAGCGAGGTTATTGCCGAATTGGGGCTCGAGAGCGTCGCCAAGGCCTTGGTCGATCTCGACAGCGACGACGCGGTGGAACTCGTTGGCGAACTAGACCCGATTGCACGGCAGAAGCTGCTAGCTGCCCTGCCGATGCGCGACAGGCGGCTGCTGGAACAGGGGCTGAGCTACCCGGAGGACAGCGCCGGGCGGTTGATGCAGCGCGAATTCGTCGCGATCCCCTCGCACTGGACGGTCGGTAACACCATCGACTATCTGCGCGAGGCGCAGGACCTGCCCGATGAGTTCTACGACATCTATGTGGTCGACCCGGCCTACCGGCCCTTGGGACAGGCCAACCTGAACCAGATCCTGCGCAGCCGCCGTCCAGTACCGGTCACCGACGTGATGCGGCCCGAGGCCTTCGCGGTGCCCGAGGAAATGGACCAGGAGGAGGTCGCCTTCCTGTTCCGGCAGAACGACCTGACCTCCGCCGCGGTGACCGACGATGCTGGCCGCCTGATCGGGACCGTGACCATCGACGATATCGTCGACGTCATCCATGAAGAGGCAGAAGAGGATATCCGCCGGCTGGCGGGCGTTGCGGACGAGAGCCTTTACGGCGCGGTCATCGACACGACCCGGGCGCGGTTCCGCTGGTTATTCGTCAATCTGGGGACGGCGATCCTCGCATCCATCGTCATCGGCCTGTTTGAGGCGACCATCGAACAGGCGGTGGCGCTGGCGGTGCTGATGCCGATCGTCGCCAGCATGGGCGGCAATGCAGGGACCCAGTCCCTTACCGTGGCGGTACGGGCCCTGGCCACGCGTGAGCTGACTGCGACGAATGCGCTCAGGGTGGTCTGGCGCGAGACACTGGTGGGGCTGGTTTGCGGCTTCGCTTTCGCGGTGATCAGCGCGGGCATCGCCTGGTTCTGGTTCGGCAGCCCTGAGATTGGCATGATTATCGCCGCCGCCATGGTCATCACCCTGCTGGTGGCGAACCTGACCGGCACGCTGGTGCCTTTGGGATTGGCGAAAATGGATATCGACCCGGCGGTGGCGTCGGCGGTATTCCTCACCACCGTTACCGACATCGTGGGTTTCTTTTCGTTTCTCGGCCTGGCGGCCCTGTTCCTGCTGTGAGCCGCTGGCCCTTGTCTAAGGAGTAACCATGGCAGAGACGATCCTCATTACCGGCGCCAGCCGGGGCATCGGCCTTGAATTTGTCCGCCAGTACGCCGCCGATGGCGCGCGGGTCATCGCTGCCTGCCGTGATCCGGACGGCGCGACGGGCCTGCAGGGGCTGGCCGGTGATGTCACGCCACTGGCGATGGATGTCACGGATGACGCATCTGTCGCCGCAGCAGCAGGATCATTGGGCGATACGGCGATCGATGTGCTGATCAACAATGCGGGCATCTTCGGGCCGCGCGGTGTTCAGCTCGATAACATCGACTACGCCGCCTGGGCAGATGTGCTCGCGGTCAATGGCATGGCACCCGTAAGGGTGGCGCACGCCTTTGCCGATAACATCGCCGCGGCGCCACGCGGGCGTCTTGTCACGGTGAGCAGCCAGATGGGCAGCATCGGCGGCAACACAGGCGGTGGCGAGTACATCTACCGTTCCAGCAAGGCGATGGTGAATGCGGCGATGCGCTGCGCCGCTTTCGAACTGGCGCCGCGGGGGATTGTCACTGTGGTGGTCCATCCTGGCTGGGTGCGCACCGATATGGGCGGTCCGAGCGCTGCCATCGCGCCTGAGGAGAGCGTGTCGGGCTTGCGCCAAGTCGTTGCGGGGCTCGGCAATGACGACAACGGCCGATTCTTCAACTATGACGGGGCCGAACTGCCGTGGTAGCAACAGCCGCCAGGTGTCTCTGGTGGCGCGGTTGCGCTAGGCTGGTGGAAGGGGACGATAGGTTGCAGGCGGGCTGTCGGATTGGCGGGGTAAGGTGTTAGCGGGATATGAGCGGGCTTAACCTGCGCGGTCTGAGCGTGCTGATCGTCGAGGACAACTTCAATTTCCGGGTCCTGCTGCGCAATATCCTCAAGGCCATGGGCGTAGGCCATATCGAGGAGGCGGCGAACGGCGAGTCAGCGCTGAAGTTGCTTGCCAATAACGAGTGTGACCTGGTCATCACTGATTGGAAGATGGAGCCGGTGGACGGGTTGGAACTGGCGCGCCAACTGCGCCGCAACGACGATAGCCCGAACCGGTTCGTGCCGATCATCATGATCAGCGGGTTCGCTGAACAGGAGCGCGTGATGGCGGCCCGCGATGCCGGCATTAACGAATTCCTTGCCAAGCCAATCTCGGCAAAGGCCCTGCTCTCGCGCATGGAGCGGATCGTTGACCGGCCCCGCCCGTTCATCCGATCCGAGAAGTACTTCGGGCCGGATCGCCGGCGCCATCAGGGAGAGCATACGGGTCCGGAGCGGCGTAAGGCGACCCAGGGTTGATCCGCAGGCGCAGAAGCCGCGTATAACAGCTTTCAGATATTTGGTTTATTTCATAACACTTTATGATATGTTGTTTTGTAACTGTAATATTCGCTAAATTGGTTTGATGTGTTCTAGAAGCTGATTTGGTTGTTTGGGATTGTCGGTCGCATCGCAAGTAGACCGGTAATCAGGTGAAGTCGAGTAGCGTGAGTTTGGAGGGCGTTCTTTGCCTAACGAGAATGCGGCGCAAAGCTCTGGCGAGGTGATCCCGCCGTCAGATGAACTGACCCGCAAGGTGCGGGTCGGCGGTCCGGGCGCCGTCGACGACATGGTGCTGCAACGCGCCGAGAAGGTCGTCGAGGACATGGCTGAGGACTACCTGGAGTGGGTCAAGGAAGACCTGGACAAGCTCCAGGGTGCGATCGAATCCGGCGCCTCCAACCCCGAAGAATGGAAGACCCATGTGGATGCGGCCTTCCATATCTCCCACGACATGAAGGGGCAGGGGGGCAGCTTCGACTACATGCTGGTCACGGCCATCGCCAAACAGCTCTGTGACTTCCTGGAGCAGATCGACAAGTTCGGCGCCAAGGAAGTGGCAACCGCCAAACTCCATGTGGACGCCTTGCGTCTCGTTCTCGGCAAGCGACTGACCGGAGACGGTGGCAAGGTGGGCCGGCAATTGCTCGGCGGTCTCGGCATGGTGCTGAAGAAGATCGGCCCGTCCCAAGAGGGCGAAGAGACAGCCTGACGTTGCAAGCCGGCGCGTAAGCCGCCTGTCTCAAGACTCCTGCATGCGTGCTGCTAAGAGGCCCCGCCTAGCGGGGCCTTTTCTTTGGGTTCGCTCATCGGTCCAATCCGGCCTAGTTGACAATGGTTCTCATTTGCAATAACAAGGCTGCGCACCATGTGGTGCCGGGTGGGCCTAGGCCCCGCCTACAATCTTTGGGAGAAACGGAATCATGAGACTGTCACCATTGCGCGCTGCCGCCCTCGCTCTTGGCGCGGTCATGGTCGGGAGCGTGGCAGCCCCCGCCCTCGCTGCCGGCGAGTTGAATCTCTATAGCTCGCGCCACTACGACACCGATGAGCGGCTCTATAGCAACTTCGAGAAGGCAACCGGCATCACGCTGAACCGGATCGAGGGCAAGGCGGATCAGCTCATTGAGCGGATTCGCAGCGAAGGCGCCAACAGCCCGGCCGACGTCTTGTTGACCGTCGACGCTGGCCGGCTGTGGCGCGCCGACCAGGCAGGTCTGTTCCAGCCGGTGGACTCTGCGGTGCTGAACGCCCGAATTCCTCAGCATCTGCGACACCCGAGCGGACATTGGTTCGGTTTTTCCCAGCGCGCGCGGGTGATCTTCTATGACAAGGCGCGGGTCACGCCCGACCAAGTCTCCACCTACCAGTCGCTGGCCGATCCAGCGCTCAAGGACATGGTCTGCACCCGCTCCAGTGGCAATATCTACATGCTGTCACTGATGTCGGCGATGATCGCCCATGTCGGCCCGACCCTGGCGTCAGAGTGGGCCCAGGGAATGTGGAATAACCGCGCCCGAGACCCCGAGGGTGGCGATACCGACCAGCTGCGTGGCATCGCGTCGGGGCAGTGCGCGATCGCGGTCTCGAACACCTACTACTTCGCGCGTGCCCTGCGGAAGCAAGTGAAGGGGCTGGACGCGGCGGCACTCGGCAAGATCGGCTGGGTATTCCCGAACCAGAATGGCACCGGCACCCACGTCAACATCTCAGGCGGCGGCGTGATCGCGACAGCTCCGAACAAGGAGAATGCAGTCAGATTCCTCGAATATCTCGCCTCTGCAGAGGCGCAGGAATATTTCTCCGCCGGCAACGACGAGTATCCCGCGGTGCCCGGCACAGGGCTAAGCGCCAGCGTGGCGCAGCTTGGCCTGTTCCGCCAGGACACCCTCAACCTTGACACGCTTGGCCGCAATCAGGCCGAAGCCCAGAAAATCTACGACCGGCTCGGCTACAAGTAAGCCAGTTGGGCTGCCCAGATGGACCCGCCCGGCCAGTGCCGGGCGGGTCTTTCATGTTGCGCTATTGGACTGAGGGAACGAGGTCCTGCGGCTGTTCGCCGGGCTTCTCCGCCCGGCTTCCTGGCCGCGACGCCGCGATACGGCGGCTCAGCAGGATGATCGGCAAAAGGCCCACCAAGACGATCATCAGGGACGGGCCTGCGGACTGCACCAGCCGCTCATCAGAGGCGAAGTTGTAGGCGGCGATCGCCAGGGTATCGAAGTCGAACGGGCGCAAGATCATCGTCGCCGGCAGCTCCTTCATCACATCAACGAACACGATCAGTCCGGCGGTGAGAAGGCTGGAAGACAGAATCGGTACATGCACCTCTCGCGCCGCCGTCCAGGGGCTGCGGCCGAGCGTCTGCGCCGCGTCATCCATTGACGGGGTGACCTTGGTCAGGCCGGCTTCCACGGTATGCAGCGCCACCGCCATGAAGCGCACGAGGTAGGCATAGATCAGCGCCACCACCCCGCCGGTGAAAACCAGCCCGGTAGCGATGCCGAAGACCGAGCGCATCGACGCATCGATCCAGTTATCCAGCGCGCCGAGCGGGATCAACAGCCCCACCGCGATGACCGAACCCGGCACGGCGTAGCCGAGTCCGGCGGTGCGAACCGCCCAGCGTACCAGCCAGGACCGGTCGAGCCGGTTGGCATAGGCCAGCAGCAGGGCGACCAGCACCGCCGCTGCCGCGGCCATGCCGGCCAGCGTGAAGGTGTTGAACACCAGCCGCAGGGTGCGCGCCTCAAGCAGGTTGCCGGCCTCAAGGGCCATGGCAGCCATCAGTCCTGCGGGCAGCAGGAAACCAAGCACAATGGGTGTCGCGCACGCCGCCACGGCGCAGAGGGCCCGCCAGCCGCGCAGGCGGTAGGCGGGCAGCGCCTTGTAGACTCCGCCGGCCTGGTAGCTGCGGCCACGCCGGGTGATCCGCTCCAGCGCCAGCAAGATGAACACGAAACCCAGCAGGATCGTTGCCAGCTGCGCCGCCGCCACGGCGTCACCGAACGAGAACAGCGCCCTATAGATTCCAGTGGTGAAGGTCTGCACGCCGAAATGCGCCACCGTGCCGAAGTCGGCCAGTGTCTCCATCAGCGCCAGCGCGACGCCAGTGGCGATGGCCGGCCGCGCCAGGGGCAGGGCGATGCGGTGGAATGCCCGCCATGGCCCCATACCCAGTGTCCGCGCTGCCTCGAACACGCCCACGGACTGCTTCAGGAACGCCGCGCGCGCCAGTAGATAGACGTATGGGTAGAGCGTCAGCGTGAACATCATGATCGCGCCGGGCAGGGACCGCACATTCGGGAACCAGCCGTCCCGTGGCCCCCATCCCATTGCCGATCGCAGCCCCGTCTGCACGGGGCCTGCATGCTGCAGGAAGTCCGCATAGACATAGGCCAGGATGTAGGCGGGGGCGGCGAGCGGCAGGATCAGCGCCCATTCAAAGATCCGCCGACCGGGAAAGCGGCACATGGTCACCAGCCAGGCGCAGCCGGCGCCAATTACCGCGGTGCCCAAGGGCACTGCCAGCATCATCCACAGCGTGTTCTGGATATAGCGGGGCAGGACCGTCTCGGCGAGGTGCCCCATCAGGTCGGTCTGCTGGAAAATATGGGCCGCCACCGCACCGACCGGAAGCGCCAGCAGCAGCGCCACGGCCAGCGCGAGCATCCGCGTCGCGCCGTGATGGCCGCCACGGACAGCCGAAGGGCCGCTCGTCGCGCGGTTCAGAATCTTCCGGTGGAGGTCGTTCATCGCCACCTGCGGCTCGCGGTGCACCAAGCGCGCCCGCCTTGCAATTGCGAACGATTAGCACATTCGTGCGCGGATGTAAGGGTCGTGGCGCAACGCCTGCCGCCGCCAACCCTTTTCGCTCCGACGGTTTGGCGGCAGGATGTTCCCGTCGGGCAACCGGGTTGGAGACCGTCGGATTGAGCCATGAGGAGGGGGGCGGACCGCGCCCGGTCATCATCGACTGCGATCCTGGACAGGACGATGCCGTCGCCCTGCTGCTGGCGATGGCGTTCCCCGACCAACTGGATGTCCTTGGGGTGACAGTGGTGGCGGGCAACGTCCCGCTGGCGCTGACCGAGGCCAATGCACGCCGCATCTGCGAATTGGCAGGGCGCGCGGACATGGCCGTCCATGCGGGTGCGGCAGCGCCGCTCGTGCGGGCGCTGGACACAGCCGAGGCAGTGCATGGCGAATCGGGCATCGACGGCGCAAACCTGCCGCCACCGCGAATGCCATTGGGCAGCGCGCATGCTGCAGATTTCATCGTCGAGACTGTCCGTACGGCCGCGCGGCCTGTCACCCTGGTGGCGCTGGGGCCGTTGACCAACATCGCGCTTGCCTTGCAACGCGATCCGGACCTCGCCGGGCGGGTCGAAGGGCTGTGCCTGATGGGCGGCGCGGCGGCCGGCGGCAACACCACCCCGGTGGCCGAGTTCAACATGCATGTTGATCCGGAGGCGGCGGCTGCGGTGTTCGACTCGGGTATGCCGATCACCATGTTCGGGCTTGATGTCACCCATACCGTGCTGGTGACCGATGCGCGGCTCGACGAGATACGCGCCATCCCGGGCCGCGCGGCGGCGACAGTCGCAGATATGCTGGCCTTCTATATCCGCTTCGACCGCCGCCGCTACGGCTGGAAGGGCGGCCCGCTGCACGATCCTTGTGTCGTCGCCTGGCTGCTGGCGCCCGAGCTGTTTGAGTTCCGTGACGCCAATGTCGCGGTGGAAACCCAGGGCATCCTGACCAGCGGCCAAACCGTGGTCGACTGGCACGGTATCAGCGGGCGTCCGGTCAACAGCCGGGTCGCAGTGGCGGCTGATTCGGAAGGGTTCTTTGCGTTGCTGGAAGACGGACTGGCGGCGCTCGGTCGGTAACCCCTCGTCAACGGGTTGCTGGCACACTAAGCAAGGAAGGCCAACACAAGACGGAGTGGCGCAAATGCGCGAACCGATCTACCGCTTCGAGGCAGCGGTCTATAACCAGCAGGTCCGCGACCGGGTCGCGGAGGGTAAGAAGCACCGTTTCTATGACGATTCGTGGGCCGATACCCACTACATCGAGATTGAGGCGGAGAGCGAGGAAGCGGTGCGCGCAAAGCTGCGTCGGCGTTATCCCGAGGCTCAGGGCTTCGTGATTGAGGGGATCACCCAGCAGAGGGGTTGAGCCTAGCGCCGCAGCTGCTGCAGCAGCTCAATGGTGCGGTCAGAAGTCGACGCGCGGTTCCGAACGCCCAGGTCACGCTCTTCCTGTGCCTGCTGGCGTTCGTAGTCGCTATGTACGTTGGCGGTGTCGAGGACGACGCCATTTAGCCCGATCGAAATCATCCCGTCGATCAGCGACCGTGGCGTACCGTAGAGGATCTGACGCCATTGCGGCGTCCAATATCGGGTGTTGAGGGTGCCCGGCTGGTCGCCCGTCTCCTGGATCCATCGCGGCCGGCGTTCAGTCCAGGCTGCCTGCCAATAGTAGGCGCCGATCTCAGCTACCGGCAGGGCGATGCGTCCGACCACCGCGCGCTGGGCGCCCAGCCGCTTGATACGCAGATCGCGGACGTCCGCACGGGACAGGTAGCGGTCTGTCGGGTGATGCAGCGGCACAACCAGCATGTCGTAGTTGGTCGACGCGAGGCGTTCGATCATCGCACCCTGGTTCTTGAAGCCAGAGGCGTCGAACAGGTTCAGGTAGTTCTGCACGTCCTCGAGGGACATGATGTTCTTGGAGTTCTCGTTGACTGGGCGTGAGCGCAAGTCCGGCACCGGCATCGCCGGGCTGACATCAGGCGGAGCGACGACGCCGAGATACCCCCGGCTGGCGAATTCCCGCATCGGCCCCGCAACCTGCTCCGGCGTCGTTACCCGGTCGCTTGCCAGCACGGCCCAGTGATCGACACGGTGGCGCTCAATCATGGTCAAGCGGTTCTGACGGGTGACGATGTCAATCTCAGGGCCAAACAGCCCCTCGACCAAAACTCCATCGATGGATTCGGCGAAATCGCGCTGGCTATCCGTTTTCAGGGTGCCGTCGCGGGTCATCAGGTCGAGACCGTTCTCAACCATCACAGCAAAGCCCGGCTGGGTCCGCTTGGCGTAGGCGGCAATATCCATGATTAGTCGCCGCATCCGGTTCCTGAAGTCGATGCGGTCGTTTTCGCCGAACAAGGCATAGGGGTTGGGCGGCGGCGGCTCCTCTGCCTGGCGGCCCGCGATGCCGCCGACGATCCGGCCCGCCGGCGCGTCCGGCGTGATGTCAGTGCGTTCCATGCCCGGCTGGTTGGGCTGCTGGCCCTCGCGCGCAGCCTCGACCGGACTGGCGTCCGGCTCGGCAAAGGCGCAGGACAGCAGCGTACACACGCAGGGAAAGACACACTCGTGCCAGGCGGCCATTGTCGTTCGATCCTCGGTCTGCTGCCGGGACAAGCCCCGGCGACATTAAGGCGCAGTGCCCAGTACACCGGCAAGCGCTTAACAAAAGCTTAGCGCCACCGGGGGCTGCCGCGGGCTCACTGAATTGTGAGACAAGGTTTGTTGCCGCCGCCGGACGCGCTGATCACATTTGAGCGTGAGTGTGGGAGATGTGCCGATGACGCTGCATAACCGACTGCGTAAGGGCCTGCTGCCGGCCGCGCTGCTGCTTTCTGCCCTTGCCACTGCCACCACAGGCCGCGCCGACTCCCTGTCCTGGCTGTCCGGTGCCTGGCCCGAGACCGACCTGACGCGGGTTGGTGTGCCGGCGGACGAGATCATCTCCGGCGGCGTGCGACGTGACGGAATCCCCTCCATCGACGAGCCCCGCTTCGTCAGCGTGCCTGAATTGGACGTGCTGCAGCCTCAGGACCCTGTGCTCTCGGTCAGTGTCGGCGGCGAGGCGCGGGCCTATCCACTCGACATCATGATCTGGCATGAGATCGTCAACGACGAGATCGCCGGCGTCCCGGTGGCAGTGACCTACTGCCCGCTGTGTAATTCGGCGGTGGTGTTCGACCGGCGGGTCGATGGCCAGGCCCTGGAATTCGGTGTGAGCGGTCTGCTGCGCAACTCCGACATGATTATGTATGACCGCCAGACATTCAGCTGGTGGCAGCAGTTCACCGGCACTGGCATCGTCGGCGAAAAGATGGGTGTTGCGCTCAAGATGGTGCCGGCGCGCCTGGAGTCCTGGGAACGTTTCGCCAAGCGGCACCCGGACGGCAAGGTTCTGGTACCCAATGACGCGGAAATGCGGCAGTACGGCTCCAACCCATACCACCGCTACGACAGCAGTGAATGGCCGTTCCTGTATCGCGGCAAGGCGCCCGAGGGCATCGCGCCGCTGGCGCGGGTGGTCGCGGTGGGTGACCAGGCTTGGAGTCTCGACTTGCTGCGTGAACGAAGCCGCATCGAGGATGGCGATTTGGTGCTGACCTGGGCGCCGGGCCAGGCTTCGGCATTGGACACCATAACCATCTCTCGCGGGCGCGATGTCGGAAACGTCACGGTGCAGCGGCGCGGGGCCGGGGGGTCGCTCAGCGACGCCGTACATGACGTGACCTTCGCCTTCACCTTCGTGGCCTTCTACCCTGATGGGACGCTGCATCTTAAGTAGCCTGCGGCAGCTGCCACTGGACCCGGCCCCGGGTGCGCCCTATCTCTAGGGCTTGCAGCCTGTGGGAACCATGTCCGCAAAAGATCGAAAGCTACCGGCCGCCTCCAGTCCCGACGAGGTCAAGGCATTCCTCGACAAGGTCGCAGCGACCCCCGTGCGCGCGGCGCCGGGCCGGCGCGGGCGTTTGCTGTTTGCGTTGGACGCAACCGCCAGCCGCGAGCCGACCTGGGACCGGGCCTCGCACCTGCAGGCGGAGATGTTCGCGGCGGCCGCTGACGTCGGCGGGATCGAGATGCAGGTCGCGTACTACCGGGGCTTCCGTGAATTCCGCGCCACTCCCTGGTTGGCTGAATCGGGCAACCTGCTGCGAAAGATGACAGCGGTGCGTTGTCTCGGCGGTCAGACGCAGATCGAACGGGTGCTACGCCATGCGGTGCGCGAACACCGCCGCGAGCCGATTGCCGCATTGGTGTTTATCGGCGATGCGGTGGAGGAGGACGTTGACCTGTTGTGCGAACAGGCGGGGCAGCTGGGAATGCTCGGCGTGCCTGCCTTCCTGTTCCATGAGGGCGGCGACCCGGTGGCGATGCGAGCCTTTCGCCATATCGCGACGCTTACAAACGGTGCCTATTGCCGCTTCGACGCGTCCAGCGCCGCCACCCTGCGTGACCTGCTGAAGGCTGTGGCGGTTTACGCCGCCGGCGGGCGGACGGCGCTGGAGGATTTCAGCCAGCACGCCGGCTCAGCGGTGCGGCAAATCACCAGCCAGCTCGGTAACTGAGGCCCCGGTGATACAGGCGTTCATTCTCGGTATTGCGCTGCTCGTCGGCGCTATCTTGCTGACGCGTTGGTACGCGACCACGAGCGCCGCCAACGTGGCGCGCGCGCTGCGCTGGGGCGTTGTCGCCGTGGTGCTTGCGCTTGCGCTTGGGCTGTTACTCAGCGGCAACGTCATCTATGCGTTGTTTTCGCTGATCGGTCTGCTGCCGGCGGCATTCCGCTGGTGGCAGATTTTTCAGGCAGCCCGGACCTTCGCGCGTGGCGGACGGCCGTCGGGGGGACAGCGCTCCCAGGTCGAAACGGCAATGCTGTCGATGACTCTCGACCACGACAGCGGGGAAATGACCGGGGTGGTGCTATCAGGTCCGTTCACCGGCCGCATGCTGACGGACCTGTCGCCCGAGGAACTACAGCAACTGCTAGACGCCTGCCGTCAGACTGATCCACAAGGTGCGGCCCTGCTGGAAACTTGGCTAGCGCGCCAGGGTGCCGAGGCAGCCGGCGGCGGAAGTGGCGCCGGGGGGTACAGCCGAGGCGGCGGTGCGGCGCCGTCGGCAACGATGGATGCGGCAGAGGCCTATCGAATCCTCGGCTTGGAACCAGGCGCCAGCGCGGATGACATCAAGCGGGCCCACCGCACCCTGATCGCACGGTTCCACCCCGATCAGGGGGGTAGTGACTACCTGGCCGCGAAGATCAATCAGGCCAAGGAAGTGCTGCTCGACCAGTAGCGCCGTCACCAATCTGCCTGCCTTGCCGGACCCGAGGGGGATATGCGAGAACAGGCGACTGCCGGATCGCATCCGCGCGCCGGATCCTTAGGCCGTTGCAGGGAGCCCCCGTGTCCAAGCGCCTCCGAACCGTCGTCTTTCCGGTGGCCGGATTTGGCACCCGGTTCCTGCCCGCCACCAAGAACGTTCCCAAGGAAATGCTCCCAGTCGTCGATAAGCCGCTGATCCACTATGCGGTGGAGGAAGCGCGCGCCGCCGGAATGGAGCGGTTTGTCTTCGTCACCGGCCGCGGCAAGGAGGCGATGGAGAGCTATTTCGACCACGCCTTCGAGCTGGAGCGCGTCCTGCGTGAGGGCGGCAAGGATGAGGCACTGCGGCAGCTCGATGGTTCACGGTTGGAGCCGGGGGCCGCCTTTTTCACCCGCCAGCAGCAGGCACTGGGCCTCGGTCACGCAGTGGCCTGTGCGGCGCCGCTGGTCGGCGACGAGCCTTTCGCCGTGATCCTGCCCGATGAGCTGCTTGCTGGTGATCCGCCGTGTCTGAAGCAGATGGTCGATGTCTATGACCGCGAGGGCGGCAACGTGGTAGCAGTGATGGACGTGCCCCGCGAGCACACGGACCGCTACGGCATCCTTGATGTATCTGGCGAAGATGGGACCTTGGTCCGTGCGCGCGGTCTGGTCGAGAAGCCCGCTCCGGAGGCGGCGCCGTCGACCCTAGCGATGGTCGGCCGGTACATCTTACAGCCCCAAGTGTTTGGCGAACTGGCAAAGCAGGAAAAGGGTGCGGGGGGCGAGATCCAACTGACTGACGCCATGGCCAAGACCGTTGGCAGCATCCCGTTCCACGGATTTCGCTTCGAGGGCCGCCGTTTCGATTGCGGCAACAAGGCCGGGTATGTCGAGGCGAATGTCGCGCTTGCCTTGCAGCGTGACGATTTGCGCGACGATGTGATGGCCTTCCTGCGAGATTGCGTCGATTGATTGACCCACCACACCGCTGCGGTCCGGCCCAAAGGAGACGCCGATGCGTATCGCGATGATCGGAACCGGCTATGTGGGGCTGGTCTCGGGGGCCTGCTTTTCTGAGTTTGGTGTCGACGTCACATGTGTCGATAAGGATACCGATAAGATCGACCGGCTGCGACGCGGTGAGATTCCGATCTACGAACCTGGGCTTGAGGACTATGTCGCGCGCAATGTAGAGGCCGGGCGGCTGCATTTCTCAACCGACCTGCCTTCGGCCGTGGTACAGGCCGATGCGGTATTTATCGCCGTGGGCACGCCGACCCGGCGCGGTGATGGCTATGCTGACCTCAGCTACGTTTACGCCGCTGCGGAAGAGATCGCCCAGGCGGTCGACGGCTTTACCGTGGTCGTAACCAAGTCGACGGTGCCCGTGGGCACCGGCAGGGAGGTTGCGCGCATCATTGCCGAGGCGCGTCCCGGCGCAGACGTCGACGTCGTCTCCAATCCCGAGTTCCTGCGTGAGGGCTCCGCAATCGAGGATTTTGTCCGGCCTGACCGCATCGTCATTGGTGTCGAGAGCGAGCGGGCAATGGGGGTGATGCGGGGTCTCTACCGGCCGCTCTATCTGAATGAGACGCCGATCGTTGCGACCTCTTTGGAAACCGCCGAGATCATCAAATACGCCGCCAACGCCTTTTTGGCGACCAAGATCACCTTTATCAACCAGGTCGCCGACTTGTGCGAAGCCGCCGGTGGGAATGTTCAGCATGTTGCCAAGGCAATCGGCCTGGACGGGCGGATCGGATCGAAGTTCCTGCACGCGGGCCCGGGTTTCGGTGGCTCCTGCTTCCCGAAGGATACCCTTGCATTCTCGCGGACCGGCGAACGCTTCGGTGCGCGCCAGCAGATCGTCGAGGCGGTGGTCGAGATCAACGAGAGCCGCAAGCACCGCATGGTGGAGAAGGTGATCAGTGCCTGCGGCGGGAATGTTGCCGGCAAGACGATTGCGGTTCTGGGCGTCACCTTCAAGCCAAATACCGACGACATGCGGGATTCTCCGAGCCTTGTCATCGTACCCGGCCTTCAGGAAGCCGGCGCTTCGATCCGCGCCTTTGATCCGGCCGGGATGGAGGAGGCGGCGCCCCTACTGCCCGGCGTCACCTGGTGTGAGGACGCCTATGAGGCCCTGGGAAATGCCGACGCCGTCGCGATCCTTACAGAATGGAATGCCTTTCGCGCCATGGACCTTGAGCGCATGAAGGCGGCCATGAAGACGCCATTGGTGGTCGATCTGCGCAACATCTATATGCCCGAGGAGATGGCCGATGCGGGGATCAGCTATGTCTCCGTCGGCCGCGCGCCAGTGCCTACGGGTCAGCCGTTTCCGAAGGCGGCAGAGGCTGTAGCCGGTGACTGATGCCCGTACCCTCGATCCGACGATCCTGCGCGAGTACGACATCCGCGGCATCGTCGGGGACACCCTGCATCCGCAGGATGCCTACGCCATCGGCCGTGCTTTCGCGACCCTCGTCGGCAAGGACGGGGGTACGAGCGTTTGCGTCGGGTACGACGGCCGGCTGAGTTCGCCGGAGATGGAACAGGCGGTTGCAGACGGTGTGACCGCCGCGGGGCTTGACGTCTGGCGCATCGGCCGCGGGCCGACCCCGATGCTCTATTACGCTGCCAAGAGCCTCTCCGCAGGTGGCGGTCTGATGGTCACCGGCTCGCACAATCCGCCGAATTACAACGGCTTCAAGATGGTCATTGGTGGCCGACCGTTCTTCGGTGATGACATACAGCAGTTGGGCCAGATCGCCGCGGGTGCGGAGTACGCGTCCGGCACCGGCCAGGCAGAAGTGCGCGATGTCGCGGGTGACTATGTGGCGCGGCTGCTTGGCGACTATGACGGGACGCGGCCGCTCTCGGTGGTCTGGGATTGCGGTAACGGCGCGACCGGAGATGTGGTTCGCGCGCTGACGGCTAGCCTGCCTGGCACCCATCGCCTGCTGTTCGACGATATCGACGGCAATTTCCCAAACCATCACCCCGACCCGACGGTACCGGAAAACCTGGCCGATTTGCGCGCTGCCGTCGCCAAGGCCGGCGCGGATGTGGGCATTGCCTTCGACGGCGATGGTGACCGCATCGGCGTTATCGACGGCGCAGGCGAGATATTGTGGGGGGACCAGCTGATGGTGCTGCTGGCCCGCGATGTCCTGCGTGACCATCCCGGCGCCACCATCATCGCTGACGTGAAGGCGAGTCAGGTCCTGTTCGACGAAATCGCGGCGGCGGGCGGCCAGCCCTTGATGTGGCGGACCGGCCATTCGCTGATCAAGAGCAAGATGGCAGAGACCGGCTCGCCGCTGGCGGGCGAGATGAGCGGCCATATCTTCTTCGCGGACCGCTATTACGGTTTCGACGACGCGCTGTATGCGGCGATCCGTCTGTTGGGCCTCTTGTCGCGCAGCAGCGAGAGCGCAGCGCAGATCCGTGCAGCCCTGCCGGCGGTGATCAACACCCCCGAGATCCGCTTCGATTGTCCTGAGGAGCAGAAGTTCGCCGTGATTGAAGCGGTAAAATCCCACCTTGCAGGCAGTGACGCCGATGTTGACGACATCGACGGCGTCCGCGTCCGCACGGCTGACGGCTGGTGGCTGCTGCGGGCCTCGAATACCCAGGCGGTGCTGGTGGCCCGTTGCGAGGCGCAAGACAGTGCGGGGCTGGAGCGGCTGAAGGAGTCCGTGCGCGGCGCGCTGGCTGCTGCGGGTATGGCTGCCCCGGACGACTTCTGAGCCGCCGGGCCGGTGCCCGGTGCTGTATTTCTTTTATGGAACGCTGATGGACGCTGCCTTGCGGTTGAGGCTGCTCGGCCGTCGAGTGGCGGACAAGCCAGCGATTCTCGATGGATACCGGCGCGTGCAAGTGCGGGGCGCCGTTTACCCCACCCTCATTCCTGCGCCGGTCGATGCGGTCGCTGGCGTCGTGGTCGCTGGGTTGGGGGGGCAGGACCATCGCCGGCTCGTGCGATACGAGGGACCAGAGTACCGGGTGGTCGAACGGCTGGTCCGTGGCGCGGCCGGAGAATCGCGCAAGGCACGGCTTTTTCTCACCCCGCCGGGTCTCGCCTCCAAAATCGATTGGCAGGAACCCGCCTAGCGGGCGGGCGCGCGCTCCAGGCTGCCTCCGGCCTCCGGAGGAGCTTCGGCCCCGGAGAAGCGCAGGGCGAGGTTCTCTTCCTCGATTCGGCGGCGCATGGTCATGCAGGGGTGATCGCGGCGCTTAAGCGCGGCACAGGCGCGGTAAGCGTCCTTCTTGCTCAAGCCCACCAACCGGGCGCGGAACAGGCTGCCGCGCTGCCCCTGCCGCGGTACGATGATGCCGCGCGAACCGGCCACCAGATGCGGGATCGTTGAGCGAACCTTGGTAATCGCGCCCTGAGCCAGCGCATGGTGCCGGTAGGCGCCGACCTGCACTGCCCAGTCACCGTTGGCGGCAGGCACGGTCCTGGCGCTGCGGGTTGGCGGTGGGGCCGGGCGGATGCTGCTGGCAACCGGCGGCTTGCGCCGGGGCAGCACCATGGCAGCCTGGCTGTTTCGGCGCGGCGCCGGGGTGGCACGGGCCATCGGCGTGCCGCTGCGCGCAGCGAATGCCTTATCGAGCAGCCGCTTCATATGCAAATCGCGGGATTTCGCCGAGCGGCCGCCGAAGACGACGCCGATCAGGCGGGTATTGCCGCGCTTTACCGAGGCGGCCAAGTTGAAACCCGAGGCGCGGATATAGCCGGTCTTGATGCCGTCGGTGCCGCGATAGCTGCCCAGCAGCTTGTTGTGGTTGCGGTGCTTGCGGCCCTTGTGGGTGTAGCTGCGCGCCGAGAAGTAGCGGTAATAGGCACCATGGTCGCGCAAAAGCGCCCGCGACAAGGTCGCCATATCTCGCGCAGTGCTCATTTGCCGCCGGTTCGGCAAGCCCGAGGCGTTGCGGAAACTTGTACGGGTCATGCCAAGTTCCTGCGCCCTGCGGGTCATGGCGCGGGCGAACTTGGATTCGGTGCCGCCCAGCGCCTCTGCTACGACGGTCGCCACATCGTTCGCCGACTTGGTAACAAGGGCCAGAATAGCATCGCGGACGGTGATGGTATCGCGGCGGGTCAGGCCGAGCTTTGAGGCTGGCTGGCCGGCGGCGCGCTTGGAGACGCTGAGTTTCTGGTCGAGCCGCAACCGCTTTGCCTTCAGGGCGTCGAACACCATGTAGAGGGTCATCATCTTGGTCAGCGACGCCGGGTAGTTGCGGGTGTCCGCATTGACTGAGTGATAGACCCTGCCGGTATCGGCATCGATCACAATAGCAGCGTAGCGGGCCTGTGCTGGCACCGCTGCAAGCAGTCCGGAAATCAACAAGAAGACGGCAAGGAACAAGGGTAGGCGCATGGCTTGGCGCAGGGCGCGCAGCAGCGGCGATTTGGTCGCTGGGTCGCGGTGTGCTCGCGGCCGCATGGGGCCCCCTGTTCGCCTCAAAGCCGTGTCCCGGACGGCGAGGCGGAATCCCCTGGATTTCCGGCAAGCCACCGCAGATTCGATGGGAGCAGATGTTAAGAATAATTCAGCCGTTTGTCTATCTTTTGTCTCACTAAATCTGCATTGGACAGAATATTTGGATGACGTCTAAGCAGTTTTCATGTCGAATCGTCGTCGAGATGCCTTTTATTTGCGCAATGCGGTCCTTTCGCAGGCTCTTTGTGGCCTTTTCCGCCGTTTTGGCGGTGGCAGGCTGCACCTTCACTGGTGGTCGCGACTTGGTTGATCCGCTCGCTCGCGATTTTACCTGGTTCAGCTACCTCAATGCTGGCGATATGCGGCGGGCTTGCCGACCCGGTGCCGCCGACCGCTTCCGGCTGGTGCTCAATGCTTTCTACTGGGAGCACGTGCGGACCTACGACATTCTCGCCGCGCCCGGCGGCGGCGAGGCGCTGATCCGGGTTTTCGGTGACGACGTCGGCGGCCTGTCGCAAGTTACGCCCGATGATCCACTGGCCCTGTGGCGCGGGGCAGTGCAGCGCCGTGCGGTGCCGCCGGAGCAGTTAGGCGCGCTGGCGGATGCGCTGACGCGAGATGGCGCCTTGTCGCCGCCGCCAATCGGCATGGCTCTCGACTCCAATGATCTCTACTGGGCGGTCAGTCTGTGCCGCGACGGGGCCTTCCATTTTCACGCCTGGTTGGGGGGCAGGGCCGGACCGGCCCTGTCTTTTCCAGCCGTGTTGCGCGCGATCGACGGCACGGGTGTGCCCTGGCCTGATCCTGGTCTGCTGGCGCTGCCGCGCCTGGAGGCAATGGACGGTGACCGGGCCCGAGATAAGGGCTTCAGCATCACGGTCACGGCTGCTGGGATTGCCGGCAACGCTCCCGGCGTCCGCTGGTGATCGTTCAACCCTTTGAGCAGCGGGGCGACAAGGGCCTTTTCCCTTTGCCCGCGCTTCCAATATGATTTGTAGACCTATGGCTCGGTTTGAGCCTTTCTTAACCAAGTTGGCGGATCATCGGACCCCTGATGAGCGATCGCGATAACAACAACGAAGACCAAGGGCCACAGACGGGGACCGTTGTTCAGACGCGTCCGAAGACCAAAAAGCCGTCTATGTACAAGGTCTTGATGCTGAACGACGACTACACCCCCATGGAATTCGTCGTTCATGTCCTTGAGCGCTTCTTCGCCAAGTCCCGCGAGGAGGCGACCCGTATCATGCTGCACGTCCACCGGCGCGGCGTCGGCATCTGCGGGGTCTTTACCTACGAGGTCGCCGAAGCCAAAGTACAACAGGTGATGGACTGCGCGCGGCAGCACCAGCACCCGTTGCAGTGCACCATCGAGAAAGAGTAGCCGATGCTTTCCCGCAACCTGGAACAAACCCTCCACCGAGCCTTGGCGCTCGCCAGCGAACGGCGGCACGAATATGCCACCCTGGAGCATCTGCTGCTGGCGCTGACCGAGGACCAGGACGCCCGCGCGGTGCTCAAGGCCTGCGGCGTCGATCTGGAGCGGCTGTCGGGTGATCTGACCGACTTTGTCGACAGTGACCTCTCGGCGCTGGTCAACGAGGCGATCGAAGAACCAAAGCCCACCGCTGGCTTCCAGCGGGTGATCCAGCGCGCAGCGATCCACGTGCAGTCGTCTGGACGGGAAGAGGTCACTGGCGCCAACGTACTGGTGGCACTTTTCTCCGAGCGCGAAAGCCATGCCGTCTACTTCCTGCAACTGCAGGACATGTCGCGCCTTGATGCGGTGAATTACATCTCCCACGGCATCGCCAAGGTCCCGGGGCGCTCCCAGAGCCGCAATGTCAGTGGCGCCGAGGAAGAGCCCCAGGGCGAAAAGCCTGCCAAGCGCGGCCAAGAGGCGCTCGACAACTACTGCGTCAACCTCAACAAGAAGGCGCGCGACGGCAAGATCGACCCGCTTATCGGACGTGGCGATGAGATTGAACGCACCATCCAAGTGCTGTGCCGGCGCACAAAGAACAATCCGCTGTATGTCGGTGATCCCGGTGTTGGCAAGACCGCCATCGCCGAGGGCCTGGCACGCCGTATCGTGCGCGGCGAAGTGCCCGACGTGCTGGAGGAAGCCACGATCTTCGCCCTCGACATGGGCGCATTGCTGGCAGGTACCCGCTACCGCGGCGATTTCGAGGAGCGGCTGAAGGCCGTGGTCGCCGAGCTTGAAGAATACGAAGGCGCGGTACTGTTCATTGACGAAATTCACACGGTGATCGGCGCCGGCGCCACCAGCGGCGGCGCGATGGACGCGTCCAACCTGCTGAAGCCGGCGCTTCAGAGTGGCAACATCCGCTGCATCGGTTCCACCACCTACAAGGAATACCGCAACTACTTCGAGAAGGACCGGGCACTCGTCCGCCGGTTCCAGAAGATCGACATCAAGGAGCCGACCGTCGAGGATGCGGTGAAGATTCTGCGCGGCCTGAAGCCCTACTACGAGCGCCACCACAAGGTGCGCTACACCGCAGAGGCGCTGCGCTCGGCGGTCGAACTGGCCTCGCGGTACATCAACGACCGCAAGCTGCCCGATAAGGCCATCGACGTGATCGATGAGGTTGGCGCCTCGCGGATGCTGCTGCCAGAGAGCAAGCGCCGCAAGACCGTCACTGTGAAGGACGTCGAGGCAGTGGTCGCCAAGATCGCCCGCATCCCGCCCAAGAGCGTCTCCAAGGACGACAAGGAGGTGATGCGTAACCTTGAGGAAGAGCTGAAGCGGGTCGTCTACGGCCAGGACAATGCCATCGATGCACTGGCCAGCGCCATCAAGCTGTCGCGCGCCGGCCTGCGCGAGCCGGAAAAGCCGATTGGCTCCTACCTGTTCTCCGGCCCCACGGGCGTCGGCAAGACCGAGGTGGCGCGCCAGCTCGCCCGCGTGATGGGTGTCGAGCTGACTCGCTTCGACATGTCGGAGTACATGGAGCGGCACAGCGTCTCGCGCCTGATTGGCGCACCGCCGGGCTATGTCGGCTTCGACCAGGGCGGCCTGCTGACCGACGCGGTCGACCAGCATCCGCACGGTATCCTGCTGCTCGACGAGATCGAGAAGGCTCATCCGGATCTGTTCAACATCCTGTTGCAGATCATGGATTACGGGAAGCTGACCGATCACAACGGCAAGTCGGTCGATTTCCGCAACATCGTCCTGATCATGACCACCAATGCCGGCGCGGCCGACATGGCGAAGCCCGCCATAGGCTTCGAGCGCACCGGCCGCGAGGGCGAGGACGAGGAAGCGATCAACCGGATGTTCACGCCCGAGTTCCGCAATCGGCTCGATGCCGTGATCGGCTTCAGCTACCTCGGCCCCGAGGTGGTCAGCCGGGTCGTCGACAAGTTCGTTGGCGAGCTCAGCGACCAGATGGCCGACCGCAACGTAGTCATCGAGCTGAGCGACGAGGCCCGCGACTGGCTGTGCAACCGCGGCTACGACCGGCTCTACGGTGCGCGCCCGCTCGGCCGCGTGATACAGGAGCACATCAAGAAGCCGCTGGCAGACGAACTGCTGTTCGGCAAACTAGCCGACGGCGGCAAGGCCCTGGTCATCGTCAAGGACGGCAAGATCGACTTCACCCTGACCCCGGCGCAGAAGTCGGGCTCGAAGCGCCGGCGTAAGCCGCCGGAGGCCAAGAAGAAGGTGCCCGAACTCGCCTGACCGGGCGCGGGCATAGCGCGATGGGCCCAAACGCGCGTCCGGCGGCGGACATGCCGCATTGATTGCCCTCTTGGAACGGCGGCTGCGCCTGGTGAGCGGCCTCATCGTCGCCGCTTTCATCCTTCTGCATCTCGGCAACCATATCGTTGGCTTGCTCTCCATCGATTTGATGGAACAGGTTCGGTCCGTCATCGCACCGATCTGGTCGAACGCGGTAGGCAAGTACCTGCTGCACGGCGCGCTCCTGGTCCATTTCTTATTGGCGCTGTGGTCGCTCTATCGTCGGGGCAACCTGCGCATGCCGTCCTGGGAGGCGGCCCAGTACATTGTCGGGCTCGCCATTCCGCCGTTGCTTGCGGCACACCTGATCGGCACCCGTGGCGCGATGGAACTGCTGGGCGTCGACTCCACCTACTATTCCGTCACTGCGGCGATCTGGCTCAAGGGGCCTTGGAGCATTCTCCAGCAAAGCGCGCTCTTGGTGGTGGCCTGGGCGCATCTGCTGATCGGCCTGCACTTCTGGCTGCGGCTGAAGGACTGGTACCGGCGCTGGCAGCCGTTGCTGCAGATCTTCGCTGTTGTCTTTCCGCTGTTGTCGTTGCTGGGGTTCTACCGCGCCGGGCTGACGGTATCAGAGCGTGCCGCCGATCCGGCCTGGCTGGACCGGGTATTCGCCCAGGCCGCGGCCGTGGACCCGGTGGACCGCGCCGCATTTGCCCAGATCGAGCCGATCTTCCTGTGGACGTTTGCGGGCATGCTCGGCTTCGTCCTGATGGCCCGGGCGCTGCGCCGGGCAGTCCGCAACCGTCTTGGGACTTTCACCGTCATCTATCCCAACGGGACCACGGGACGGGGCCAGATCGGCCAGACTATCCTTGAGGTCAGCCGCGCGGTCGGCTTTCGCCATGCGTCCGTTTGCGGCGGTCGGGGGCGCTGCTCGACCTGCAGGGTACTGATAGAAGAGGGGCTGGACGAGCTTGATGCGCCGGTCCAGCCGGAGGAGCGGGTGTTGCGGCGGATAGACGCGTCGCCCGGCGTGCGCCTCGCCTGCCAGACCCGGCCGAGCCACGATATCCGCATCACGCCCCTACTACCGCCCAATGCGGGGCCCGCTGACGCGCGCGCGCCGGGTGGCGTCCATGGCCGAGAAGCGCGCGTGGCGGTGCTGTTCGTCGACCTACGCGATTCCACCGGCATGGCGGAGCGGCGGTTGCCCTATGACGTCGTCTTTGTCCTGAACCGGTTCTTTGCGGAAATGACCGCCGCGTTGAAAGAGACCAACGGCCATTACGCCCAGTTCAATGGGGATGGGCTGATGGCGCTCTATGGCATCCAGGGCGGCTTCGAACGTGCCTGCCGCGAGGCGGTGGCGGGCGCCTTCGCGATGCAGCGCCGGCTGGAGGCGCTGAACGCCGAGCTGGACCAGGAAGGTTCCAAGCCCCTGGCGATCGGCGTCGGCGTGCATTGCGGCGAGGCAATCGTGGGTGAGATGGGACCGCCCGACGCACCCTTGCTCACGGCCATCGGCGACAACATCAATATCGCTGCGCGGCTTGAAAGCATGACCAAGGACCTGGACTGCGGCATCGTCGTTTCGGCAGAGGCTGTCGCACAGGCCGGATTGGATTTCGGCGACTTCGATGTCGCCTCCGTCGAAGTGCGCGGACGCGACGAGCCGGTGTCGGTGTTCGCGGTGCCGCGCGGCGCCCAGTTGCCCGCACGGGCGGCCCAGGCTGGCTGATCAGCCCTCCCCGCTGCGGAACGGTGCATCGCGCTCCAGCAGGTCGATCTCCTCAGCGACCCACTCGGTCTCCTGATCGAGGAAGCGGGAGACCGCTTCGCGGAAGCCCTCATGGGCGATCCAGTGGGCAGAATAGGTTGGCTGGGGCAGGTAACCGCGCTGCAGCTTGTGGTGCCCGCCTGCGCCCGCCTCAACCCGCGCCAGGCCATGTTCAATGGCATAGTCCATCGCCTGGTAGTAGCAGCACTCGAAATGAAGGAAACGGTAGGCGGCCTCACAGCCCCAATTGCGGCCGTACAGCGCATCCGTTCCGCGCAGGTTAAGCGCTGCGGCGACCGGAACGCCCGCATCCTCGGCGACGATCATCACCACCCGGTCGGCTAGCCGCGCACCAAGCTGTTCGAAGAAGGCACGGTTGAGGTAGGCATTGGCCCACTTGCGATCCACCGTGTCGAGATAGAAGCGGTAGAAGGCATCCCAGTGGTGCGGCTCGATGGCGTTGCCGGAAAGCGTACGGATGTCGAGGCCGAGTGCTTGGGCCTTCTCGCGCTCCTTGCGGATGTTCTTGCGCTTCCGCGAGGTGAGTTCGCCGAGGAAATCATCAAAACAGCTGTAGTCGCGGTTTTGCCAATGGAACTGCCGCGCAACCCGGCACAGGAAACCGGCATCCGCCATTGCCTCGCGGTCTTCGGCGGTACAGAAGGTGACATGGAGCGACGACACGCCCTGACGGCGCGCGACCTCAGTGAGCCCCTGGATCAGGACCCGGCGCGCGTCCGCCTCTTGCGGACCGGGACGCACCAGCAGGCGTGGCCCAGAAACCGGGCTGAACGGGACGCCCACCAGCAGCTTCGGGTAGTAGCGGCCGCCTGCGCGTTCGAAGGCATCGGCCCAGCCATGGTCGAAGACATATTCCCCGTAGGAATGGCTCTTGAGATAGGCCGGCACAGCAGCGAGCACACCTTCCGAGCCATCCCGCACCACCACATGCTGGGGCAGCCAGCCGGCCTCGGGTGCGGCTGCGCCGCTCTCCTCGCAGGCGGACAGGAAGGCATGGGAGACGAATGGATTGTCGGCGCCGGCACAGGCATCCCAGTCCGACGCCTCGATTTCCTCGAGGCTGCCGTGCACGGTTACCGATACCGGTTCGGATCCGTCGGGCATGATCGGTCTCGTCTTACGCGGCGCCCGGTGCGCCTACCTTAACGGTTAGATTGGCCGCCCGCGGCGCGAGTCCAGAGGGACTAACCGATCTCCGCGACCGCTTCGATCTCGACCGCGGAGTCGAGCGGCAGACTCGGCACACCGACCGCAGCGCGGGCATGACGCCCGGCATCGCCGAAAGCGGTGACCATCAGGTCCGACGCTGCATTGATCACCAGCGGATGCTTGGTGAAGTCTGGCGTGCAGGCGACGAACCCGCCCAGTTTCACGATTCGCTTGATGCGGTCGAGGTCGCCACCGCAGGCGGCCTTCAACTGGGCGATGATGTTGACGGCGCACACCCGTGCCGCCCGTTCGCCCTCTTCCATCGGCAGGTCGCCGAGCTTGCCGGTTACCGCAACTGCGCCATCCTCGAGCGGCACCTGTCCGGAAACAAACACCATGTTGCCGGTGACGACATAGGGAACATAATTGGCGACCGGTACCGGCGCTTCGGGCACGGTGATACCGGCGTCCGCGAGACGCTTTTCGACCTGTCCGGACATGGCGGGCTCCATTTCTTGGGGGATTCACGGGCGGGACTCTGGGTCCACGATAGCGGCTTCCGCGCTGGGCGACGAGTCCCGTACGCGTGCTGGACCTCGCCGGGCGCAAGTGCAATATTCGCCCACCTCCGGGCCTTTAACGAATGCGGGGAACGGGCGCACGGCCATGCATCTGAGTACGCGAATCTATACCTGGCTCCACGGCGAATTCGTCGGCACAGACACCTACGGCAACCGCTACTACCGGGGCCGCAAGCCCAACCGGCACGGTCAGGAGCGCCGCTGGGTTCTCTACAAGGGGCGTCCGGAAGCATCCAAGGTGCCGCCGGAGTGGCATTCCTGGCTGCACGGCACAACGGACGCGCCGCTGACCGAGGGTGCGGCGCGGCGCAAGCCCTGGCAGCAAGAGCATATTCCGAACCTCACGGGCACCCAGGGGGCGTTCGTGCCGTCTGGGCACGACACCCGCGGTGGCCAGCGCGCCGCAGCCACTGGCGACTACGAATCCTGGTCGCCGTCTTGACCGCCCTGAGACCCGCCTTCGCAACCTGAACGACATCGGTATTGGACGATCATGTCGCGTAACCTCATCGAGACCGTCATGGGTGCAGTGGTGCTGCTGGTGGCGGGCCTGTTCCTGTTCATCGCCTATTCCACGACCAGCGTGGGCAGTGTGGATGGCTACACGCTGACCGCGCGTTTTGACCGTATCGGCAGCCTCAAGGTCGGCTCAGACGTGCGCCTCAGCGGCGTCAAGGTGGGCACGGTGGTGGACAGCACGCTGGATCAGGACACCTATCTCGCGGTGGTCTCTTTCTCGGTTCAGAACGGGCTGAAGCTGCCCGAGGACACCTCGGCGGAGATTGTCAGCGAAGGGCTGCTTGGCGGGCAATTCCTGGCGCTTGTGCCTGGCGGCGCACCCGACATGCTCGGCCCCGGCGATGAGGTTCAGTTCACTCAGTCGGCGGTGAGCCTTGAGCAATTGCTCGGTAAGTTCATCTTCAACGCCACTGAATCTAACGACGGCGGTCAGTCCGGCTCCTGAGCGGCGCGCTTGAGGCCGCCGCGCCGAAGGACTACCTAGACGGGATGGAAGAAAAACCCGATCCGGGCGTGGCGGCCGGCCCCGGCGGCAGCGACGTGTGGCGGCAGCCGGACGGCAGTCCCGTTTCCTGTGCCGAGAAGCTCAAGGTGCTGAACGAGAACATCGCGGAAATCCGCGATATCAGCCAAGAAGCGCTGGAAGACGCCATTCTCATGGGCTGTGACGAGATCCAGGTACGCGAAGTCCTGCGCGCGCTGGTGGACGCGCTCGACAACCCCTACCGCGGCAAGACATGACGGGCCGGACAATAATCGCGGGCCTGCTGTTGCTGATGTTCGCCGCTGTGCCGGCGACTGCACAGCAGACGCCGGCCGAGGCGGGTACCGATACCGAGGGGCCGCCGCGGGCTGTGCTGCGCGGCCTCGACAAAGTCACCGCCCGGGTCACAGACGTTCCGGCACCCGTCGACGCAGTGGTGCGCTTTGGCACGCTGGAGATCAAGGTCCGTACCTGTCGCAAGCGACCGCCTTGGGAGACGCCTGAAAGCGCCGCGTTCCTTGAAGTCTGGGAGGTCCGGCCCGACGAACCCACCGCCAATCTGTTCCGCGGCTGGATGTTTGCCTCCAGCCCTGGGCTCAACGCTTTGGAGCACCCGGTCTACGACATCTGGGTGATCGACTGCGCGGGGCCCGGCGTCGTGGATGGCGCAGGCCGCACTCCGCAGCGTGGGGCTGCCGGCCGGCCCTAGCCACGCGCCCGGCTTTCAGCGGCGATGCGGTCGATCTCGCCGGCCAGCCGGTCCGCCGCCGGCGCGGCGACGAAGGTCCCCTGGCGCGGAATCGCCTCGGCCAGCAGTTCCTGATACGCCGTGCGCGGGATTTCCTCGGTGCCGAACTGGGTCAAGTGGTCGGTGAGGAACTGGGTGTCGAGCAGGCTGTAACCACCGAGTCGAAGCCGTGCCACCAGGTGAACCAGCGCCACCTTGCTGGCGTCGCGCTTCCGGGAAAACATGCTCTCGCCAAAGAAGGCGCCGCCCAGCGATACGCCGTAGAGCCCGCCGACCAGCGCGCCGTCGTGCCAGGTCTCGACACTGTGGGCAAAGCCCATGGCGTGCACATCGGTGTAAAGCGCCACGATGCGCTCGTTGATCCAGCTGTCCGGGCGTACCGGCGAGGGAGCGGCGCAGGCCCTGATCACATCTGCAAACGCCGTGTCGCAGCGCACCTCGAAGCGGCCTGAGCGAACCGTGCGGTGCAGCCGCCGCGACAGGTGGAAGCGTTCCAGCGGCAGCACGCCGCGGCGATCGGGATCGACCCAGAAGAGTTCGTCGTCGTCACGGGCCTCGGCCATCGGGAACAGGCCAATCGCGTAGGCCCGCAGCAGGATGTCCGGCGTTATCCGCATCGCCGGTTGGCAATCAGCCGTCGCTGTCGTTGGCGGCCACCAGCTTCTCCAGCCAATGGATGTCGTAGGCACCATCGATGAAGTCGCGGGTCTCAAGCACCCGCTGGTGTAGCGGTAGGGTCGTCTTCAATCCGCCGATCACATACTCGTCGAGGGCGCGGCGCAACCGCATGAGGGTTTCGTTGCGGCTGCTGCCATGCACGATCAGTTTGGCGATCATGCTGTCGTAGTGAGGCGGCACCGCGTAGCCGGCGTAGAGCGCGGAGTCGTTGCGCACCCCGGGACCGCCCGGCGGGTGGAACGCATCCACCCGGCCTGGCGAGGCGGCGAAGGTCTCCGGGTCCTCGGCGGTTACCCGGCATTCGATAGCATGGCCGCTGAAGGTGATGTCCTCCTGGCCATAGCCCAGGGGGGTGCCCACCGCGACGCGAATCTGCTCGCGCACCAGGTCGATGTTGCAGACCATCTCTGTGACCGGATGCTCGACCTGCAGGCGGGTGTTCATCTCGATGAAGTAGAACTCGCCATCCTCGTAAAGGAACTCCAGCGTGCCGACACTGCGGTAGCCCATTCCGCGCATCGCCTCGGTGACGATGGTACCCATCTCCTCGCGCTGAGAGTCGTTCAGGGCCGGTGACGGGGCTTCCTCGATCAGCTTCTGGTGGCGCCGCTGCATGGAACAGTCGCGCTCGCCAAAATGCACCACGGCACCGTGCTGATCAGCGAGGATCTGGAACTCGATATGGCGTGGCGCGCCCAGGAACTTCTCGATGTAGACGGCACCATTGCCGAAGGCTGCCTGTGCCTCGCCCCGGGCGATCTTCAGTGCGGAATCCAGGTCCGCCTCGCTGCGTACCACCTGCATGCCGCGGCCGCCGCCGCCCGCCGCCGCCTTGATCAGCACCGGGAATCCGATATCGCGGGCCACCGCGCGGGCTTCGTCCACGTCGTCGACCGGCCCGTCTGAGCCTGGAACCACCGGTACGCCGAGGTCCTGCATCGTCTTTTTCGCGGCGATCTTGTCGCCCATCAGCCGGATATGTTCGGGGCTGGGGCCGATGAAGCTGAAGCCGCATTCTTCGACCATCTGGGCGAAATCGGCGTTCTCCGAGAGAAAGCCGTACCCCGGATGGATCGCATCGGCATTGGTCACTGTGGCCGCCGAGATCAGGGCGGGCGCCGACATATAGCTCTGGTGCGCCGGTGGCGGCCCGATACAGACGCATTCGTCGGCGAGACGCACATGCATGGCGTCGGCATCTGCCGTCGAATGCACGGCCACCGTGCGGATGCCCATCTCGTGACAGGCGCGGTGGATGCGCAGGGCGATCTCCCCGCGGTTGGCGATCAGGACCTTGTCGAACATGCCGCTGGCCGTTCCGTTTGCATCCAGTCGGGGCTATTCGATGGTCATCAGCACCTCGCCATATTCGACCGGTGACTGGTCGCTGACGAGTATGCGGGTGACAGTGCCGCTGCGCGGGCTGCGCAGCGGGTTGAAGGTCTTCATCGCTTCGATCAGCAGCAGGGTTTGGCCCTCACGGACGGTGGCACCGACTTCGACATACTGCGGCGCGCCGGGTTCTTCTCGCAGGTAGGCCACACCGACCATGGGGGACGTTATCGCTGAGGGATCGTTCGCATCTACGGCCCCGGACGGATCGGCCGCAGCCGGTGCGGTCGAGGCGGCCGGCGCGGGGCTTGCCGGGGCCGAAGGCGCCGCTGGCGGGGCCGCGACTGCGGTCACCGAAGTTGCCTGCCGAGCGATACGCACTCGCAGACTTTCGGACTCTACCTCAACCTCCGTGAGCCCGGTGTCGTTTAGAACGGCGGCGAGCCGTCGGATCAGTTCCTCGTCGAAGTCGCTGCTTGCCATATCTCTCACTTGCTCGCTTGGATCAGCGGCGCGATGCCGTCGAGTGCCATCAGGTAGCTTTGGGCGCCGAACCCGCAAATTACCCCTGCCGCCGCTTGGGATGCGTAGGAGTGGTGGCGAAACGCTTCCCGGCGGTGAATATTCGACAGATGCACCTCAACCACCGGCAGGTCGCTCGCCAGTAACGCGTCCAGCAATGCCACCGAGGTGTGCGACAGGGCGCCCGGATTTACCACGATGCCCGCATGACTGCCGCGGCTTTCCTGGATCCAGGTCACCAGTTCGCCTTCATGGTTGCTTTGGCGAAAGTCGATGGCCAGGCCCAGCTCGCCCGCGCGGGCAGAACAGGCGGTCTCGATGTCGGCAAGGGTGCCGTGGCCGTAGATCTCCGGCTGACGCTGGCCCAGCAGGTTGAGGTTCGGTCCGTTGAGGATCAGGACGGTGGCGGTCAAACTCGATCCGGGCTGCGGATGGACACGCCGGTGGTCCCAAGCGCGTCGCGGGTTGCGGACCCTTGCGTTATACCACGGACCGTCACGCCCGCAACGCGGGGTAGGGTTGGTGGCGGTTGAAACCGCACCGCCGCGTAACCATACTCTGGGCGCCCACGAACCGGCCGCGCCCGACCGCGGCACCGCCTGGAACCTTCTGCTCATGCGCCTGACCGTCAACGGCGAGGACCACCGTTTCGACGCCCCGCTAACCGTCGCCGGCCTGCTCACCGCCATCGGCGTCGACCCGGCCAAGGTGGCCGTCGAACGAAATCGCGAAATTGTCCCCAAGTCCGGCTACGAGGCTGTTCAACTGGAAGATGGCGACTCCCTGGAGGTCGTCCACTTCATCGGCGGCGGCGCGGAAGGAGGCGCACCGGCGGAGGACAGCTGGTCTGTCGCCAATCACACCTTCCGTTCACGGCTGCTCGTGGGTACCGGCAAGTACAAGGATTTTGAGGAGACCGCGCGCGCTATCGAGGCCTCCGGCGCCGAGGTGGTCACCGTGGCGGTGCGCCGGGTGAACCTGAGTGACCCGTCCCAGCCGATGCTGGTCGATTACGTCTCGCCCAAGCGCTACACCTTCCTGCCGAACACCGCCGGCTGCTACACCGCCGAAGACGCGGTCCGCACCATGCGCCTGGCGCGGGAGGCTGGCGGCTGGAACCTCGTAAAGCTTGAGGTGCTGGGCGACGAGAAAACGCTCTACCCCGACATGCCCGAGACCCTGCGCGCGGCCCAGACCCTGATCGAAGACGGCTTCGACGTGATGGTCTATTGCAGCGACGATCCGATACAGGCGAAGCGGCTGGAGGAGATGGGCTGTGCGGCGATCATGCCGCTCGCGGCCCCGATCGGCTCGGGCCTCGGTATCCAAAACCCGGTCAACATCGCGCTGATCGTCGAGCAGAGCAGCGTCCCGGTGCTGGTGGACGCCGGCGTTGGCACCGCGTCCGACGCAGCCATCGCCATGGAACTGGGCTGCGACGGGGTGCTGATGAATACGGCCATCGCCGCTGCGGGCGATCCGATCCGCATGGCGCAGGCCATGCGCCTGGCCATCGAGGCGGGCCGCCTGGCCCATCTCGCGGGCCGCATGCCACGCAAGCAGTACGCGGATCCCTCCTCCCCGCTGGCAGGCCTGATCTAGGCCCAAGAAGGACCCGGCGCGGCGGCGCGAGAATTCACTTTTCTTGACCGAAAAGACGCTCTATACACGCGCGCCTTCGATCTCGACCCGCGGGAGGAGCAGCCGCGTTGACGCCCAAAATCGCCCGTTTCCTTGAGCAGCGCACCGACGACGGCCCTTGCGTGGTGGTTGACCTGGATTCGGTGGCGGAAAACTACCGCCGCCTTGCCGGTGCATTGCCCGCCGCCGACATCTATTACGCGGTGAAGGCCAACCCCGCTGCGCCAATCCTGCGCCGGTTGGTGGGGCTCGGCTCGCGCTTCGATGCCGCCAGCCGCTTCGAGGTGGACCTGTGCCTCGACGCCGGTGCAGCCCCCGAGACAGTCTCCTATGGCAACACCATCAAGAAGCAGGCGGACATCGCCCACGCGTTCTCGCGCGGGGTGCGTCTGTTTGCCTTCGACAGCGCCGAGGAGCTCGAAAAGTTGGCCGAAGCGGCGCCGGGCGCGCGGGTGTTTTGCCGCATCCAGGTGCCTAGTGCCGGTGCCGAATGGCCGATGGACCGTAAGTTTGGCTGTGCGGTGGAGATGGCCCGCGATCTAATGCTGGCCGCACCGGGGCGCGGCCTGGTGCCCTGGGGCATCTCGTTCCATATCGGCTCGCAGCAGACCGATCCGGCGAACTGGGACGCTGCAATCGCGCGCACAGGTATGCTGTTTTCCGACCTGCGCGAGGGCGGGGTGAACCTGCAGATGATCAATCTTGGGGGCGGTTTCCCGGCGCGCTACCGCGACCCGGTGCCTGGAATTGCGGATTATGCCGACGCGATCATGCGGGCGCTGACCAAGGCATTCGGCAACGCCCTGCCCGAGATCGTCGTCGAGCCGGGCCGGGCCATCGTTGCCGATGCCGGGGTGCTGGAAACCCAGATCGTGCTGGTCTCGCGCAAGGCCTACGATGACGACACCCGATGGGTCTATCTCGATGTTGGCAAATTCGGCGGGCTCGCCGAAGCGGAAGCCGAGCGGATCCGCTACCGCATCGAATCTCCGAGGCACGGGGGAGCGGCTGTAGATGACGGTCCAGTAGTCCTGGCCGGTCCAACCTGCGACGGCACTGATATCCTCTATGAGCGGAGCGGCTACCGGCTGCCTTTGGACCTGACTGCGGGTGATAAGCTGCGGTTGTTGAGCGCCGGCGCCTACACCACGACCTATTCCTCAATCGGCTTTAACGGCTTCCCGCCGCTGGAAACCCACTGCGTCTGAGGTTCAAGCGGATAGCGGCGTCTGACGGATCATTTCCGCCAGGCTGGGCAGGCCCGTGACTTCCATCGCCGGATTTGCCTCGCTGGGAAAGGCAATGCCAGGCCGGTCACGGCCGTGCTGCCGGTTCACCCAGACGGAGGCGAGACCGAGCCGGTTGGCCGGGCCGTGGTCGTGGCGCTTACTCTGGGCGATGTGCAAGATTTCGTCTGCGGCGATGCCGAGCGCCTGGAAGCGCCGGAATGCTTCATGGAAATGGGCGAGGTCGGGCTTGTAGGCCCCGACGTCCTCCGCTGTCACAGTCACTGCAAAGGGCGCCTTGAGGCGCATCAAGGTCCGCGCGAGCGAGGCGTTGTCGACGTTGGATAGGATGCCAAGCGCGTACCGACCTTGCCATTCCGCCAGTGCCGCCACCGTGTCTGGGAACGCCGGCCAGTCGCCCACCGAAGCCGCAAATCCCGCCGCTTCGTCATCGTTGGCCGCGAGCCCAAGGCCTCGGCGGATGTCGGCGTAGGTCCGGCGCAGCACTTCCGGGTAGGGCAGGGCGGGACGGATCTGCTGGTGCTGTGCCTGATAGGCGGTGAAGGCCAGATGCAGCAAATCCGGCTGCAGGCCCGGCAGGGCCGCCCGTAACCAGGGCAGGGCGCGTTCGGTAATGCCGGTTTCCCAGTCGATCAGAGTGCCGTAGCAGTCGAAGGTCAGCGCCTTGTAACGGGCGAAATCGATCTGCATGGCGGGGTCCTAGAGCTGCGCCAGGGTCGCCTCAATGCTGCGCCGGGAATCGGCCAGCGCGTCGGTGATGCGATTGCGCTGCTGGACCAGCCAGGCCTCCAGCATCCAGCGTTCTTCGCCAGCGGGCATGCCGGCTAGGCGTGGCACGTCATAGAGCGCCGGCAGCACCGAGTTCTGTGGTGTGAAGCTGTAGGGGTCTTGCCGATAGGGTCCGCGCGCCGTCGAAACAATGGCAAGGAGCCGCCGGCTCAGCCCCTTGATGCAGCCGTTGAGCAAGATGGCGGGTGTCTCGTCGGCGGTCCCGCCTGCACGGTACGTCGCCTGCCACTCAAGCGCGGCCTTGTCGAGTGCCGCCGCCGCGGTGCGCAGGCGGCTGGCTTCCGTCGCGGTAGCCTCCAGGCCGATGGCCGCGCCCGCCGGCGCCAGTTCCTCCAACCGCTCGATAATCTGCTCAGCGACCCCTACGAACTCGTAGGGGATGATCGGCGCGGTGCACAGCTCCCACAGATAGCCGGCATAGACCCGCAGATGCACGTCCATCAGGTCCCAGTCGAGCTTATCGATGGTGTTCTCGACCGAATGGTGCCACCAGCCGAGAGTGGCCACGGCGGTGCGTTCCAGCTCTTCGGGGGTGAAATGGGTGTGGGCGTAGATCATCGGCACGCCGAGGCCGAAGAAAGAGGAGTCGCCCGTCTTGCGCACGCGGTTCCAGTGTACCGGGATATCGCCGCATTCGCGGTGCTCGACCTCCTGATGGAAGCGCTTCATCTCTTTCGCCGAGCCACTGCCCCAGATCGAGGTGCCAACGCAGGCCGGCTGGTCGATCTGCACGTAGCCCACAGCATGGTCGCGTAGCCAGTGCCAGTTGCGGTCCACATACCAGCTCGACCCGATCATGGTGCCGGTTTCGTGGCCGATCCAGAAGCCGAACAGGATGCCCCGGTCGAGCGCCGCCGCATGGGGCGCGAAAACTCGCGCCAGCTCGTACATCACGGCGTTGCCCGCGGCATTGTCGGTGGCCTGGGGGCCGGGCCAAGAGTCCTGGTGGCCGCCGACCACGGCGAAATCATCGCCCTTGCCGCGCAGCATGCCGGTGGTGAAGTCCACGTCGCGCCACTCGCTGCCGGCCGTCGCGGTCATCCGTATCCGTGTCTCGCCCGCTTCGCACAGGGCCTTCAGCGCCAGCCCGTCGGTGCGCGCGATGCCGACGCAGGGCAGCACCGGCATCTCCTTTTCCACCGTCTCGACAGTGGGATTGCCCCAGGCTGGCTTGACCGAGCCGAACGGCAGAACCGCATTATCAGGCGGCCCCCAGTTCATCATCACGCAGCCGATCGCGCCCTTCTCGGCGGCGATGCGCTGCTTCTCATGGCGGCCGGGGATGTAGGACAGTTCGCACAGGATGATCTTCCCGCGCACGTCCTTGCCCTCGTAATGCTCGTAGCCACCGGCGCCGACATAGGCGAGAACGCCTTCCAGACCGCCGGGATCGGTGTTTGGGCTGTGGCCCAGCGTGTTGGCCTCAATGGAGCGCGTCTCCGGAGACAGCAGCCTGACCGCGCCGGGCTCTGGGAAACTCACCATGCCCGGGATGGTGTGCAATTCCGCATCAAGGCCGGCGGCGGCAATACGCTCGGCGCTGTAAGCCGCCATCCGCCCGGCGTTCTTGGAACCCGCCAGTCTGGATGGAATCTCGGTGGTGATGTGATCGATGTCGGCGCGCACCCGTTCGACGGAGAGTGCTGCGCGGATCGCGTCGAAGTTCGCGGCCATTTCGGTCAGCTCGACCGGGCGCGGCGCACCAGTTCGCGCAGCGCGTCGAACTCGATGGCGCCGGGCACCAGGGTGTCGCCAATGATAAAGGCCGGGGTGCCGGTGATGCCGAGCTCACGGGCAAGCGTCATGTTGCGGTTGATGGTCTCGGTGATCGACTCCGAGGCCATGTCGCGCTGCAGCCTGGCGGTGTCGAGCCCCACCTCCCGCGCCACCTGGAGCACATCGGCACGGCTCAGGTCGCCACGCCAGCCCATCAGGGCATCGTGGAACGGCTTGTACTTGCCTTGCTCGCGCGCCGCCAGCGCAGCCCGGGAAGCGTAAAGCGACGCTGGCCCAAGGATCGGGAATTCCTTCATCACCAATTTGACGCCGGCGTCCTCTGCTAGCAGGCGCTCCACACGGGTGAACACCCGTTTGCAGTAGCCACAACGGTAGTCGAAGAACTCCACCACCGTGACATCGCCCTCAGGGTTGCCGGCAACCGGCGAGGTGGGGTCGTTGAATACCGCCTGGCGTTGGGCCGCCAGCGCGTTACGCGTGCGTGCACGAGCCTCGGCCTGGCGGCGCTGCTGCAAGCGTTCGTAGGCCTGCTGCAATACCTCGGGGTTCTCCAGCAGGTAATCGTGGATCAGGGCCTCGATCCGCTTTTCTTGTTCTTCGGTGAAAGCCGGATCGGCGGCCATGGCGGCGGGCGCCGTAGCGACGGTCGCGATCACGCAGAAGCAGGCCACGTGTCGCAGGAAGGCGGAAACGAGGTTCATGATGCTCCGGGGTCTGGAGTGGCTGCGACAGCCATGATGCGCGGCGCGGCGGCGGGCGGCAAGGTGCTAGCGCGCGAGCGTAATCTCCGCGACCGCCCCTGTGGCGGGGCGCGCCGCCGGGGCAAACCGGACGCCGATAAACATGATGCGCGCCCGGCCGATCTCGTCACCCGGCCAAAGCTGCCGGTAGATCGCTGCCAGGTCGACCGATTCGAGCGACCACCGGCGCAGACCCGCCGTTCCCGTCCTGACCGGGTAGCGCACGATGTCGTTCGCCTCAGTGGCGACCGATGGTGTGGCGTCTCCCCACACCAGGCTCAGCGCCCGGTCGTAGGGCGGCAGGGACGCACCGAGCCAACGCGGCGTCTCCGCGGTGTAAGAGGGACGTGCTGGGTCGCCACCGTGGAACATGATCAGTAGGCGCAGTGGCAGATCGCCGTGCCCTTGTGGTCCCGCGCCATCCATCCACCAGCCCCAGCGCAGGAATGGGGTCGACAGCAGCGGCGTACTTACCCGCCGGCCCAGGATCGCGCTATTTCCGTTGACCGGAAAGCGGGCGCGTAAGGCAAGCACCCCGTCGACCGGCGCCACGGCCAATGCCGGTGCGCCGCGGGCCGGGTATTCGGCCACCCAGTCGGGCGGCGGTGACGTCGGCGAGAAGCCGGAGGTCGGCCCAAGCACGGTCAGCGCGCCGCTTGGCAGTGGCCGCGCCACCGGCACGGCACAGCCGGCCAGGAGCAGGAAGAGCAGCAGCAGGGGGAGGACGCGGCGGGGCGCGGCCATCGCGGTCTCAGCGCCGGCTACGGCGGCGTTCGATGGCGCCTTGCAGATCGAGAGCGCGCAGCTGCGATGGCGACCCCTCAGGCAGTTGCTGTTCGGCGCGCTTGGCCAGCCGCAGGGCATCATCCAGCCGGCCCTGGATCGCCGCTTCCTCGGCCAGCGCCATAGAACTCAGACCCTCCTCGCCGAGCCGCCCATGGGCGATGGCGAGCTGGCGCCACAAGAAGGCGTTGCGGCGTTCTACGCGCAGGGCCCGGGTGAGATTGCCGAGGGCGGCGCGCAACATCTCAGGCTCTCCCAGCTCGATCTGAACCCGCGCCAGCGAGATCCGCATTTGCGGCGCGTCGGGCATCAAGGAAATAGCGCGTTCATAGGACGCAAGCGCCTCGCGCCCGCGCTGGCTCTCGAACAAAACCTGACCGCGCAGTTCATGGAAGAACGGGTCCTGCGGGGCCTCGGCAATCAGGCCGTCGAGAATCGCCAGGGAATCGTCCAGCCGCGCCTGGCGGTGGGCAACGATGGCGCGGCCATAGCGCGCGGGAACGCTCATGTCGTTATCGGGGAACAGCCGCGTGAGGCGGCGCTGAGGCAAAGTGAAGGCTTGGATCTTGGCTTTGATTCGGGCCAGTCGCAGGTTTGCTGCGGTCGGTGCCGGGACATCCGAGTAGGGTGAACGCTCCACATGGCGCCGCACGAACGCGATGCGGTCGCGGTTGAGCGGGTGGGTACGCATGTACGGGTCCTGGCGGCTGCTGACCAGCAGTTCCTGTCCGCTGAGGGTGTCGAGGACCTGCAGGAAGCCGCGCGCAGAGATGCCAAGCTGGTCGAGGTAACGCATGGCAGCCTGGTCGGCGGATTCTTCGTTTCCGCGGGTGTAACCGAAAAACTGGCGCTGGGCGATGTCCGAGCCCGCGCCCGCTATCGCCACGCCGACATCACCGCGGCCTGATGCGACGCCAGCGACCCCGCCTAGGAGTAGGGCCAGGATCGACTGGGTTGTGGCCTTCTCCACTGCGTCGGGCAGCTGCACCAGGTGCCCAGCGGCGATGTGGCCGGTCTCGTGGGCGAGGACCCCAATCACCGCATTGGCGTCCTTGCTCTCCAGCAGCAAGCCGGTATGGACGAACATCCGGTTGCGCTGGGTGACGAACGCGTTCAGTGAGGTATCGTTGACGACGAAGATCCTGACCGAGGACGGTGCCACACCGGCAACGCGGAACAGTGGCGTGGCGAAATCCCGGATGGTAGTTTCCGTTTCCGCATCACGGATGATGGACATGCCGAAGGCTGGCGCGCTGGCCCCGGCCGAAACCGTCGCCAGAACTCCAAGAGCCACCAGACCCAAACGCCAGACGCTGTCCGAATTCGCCATGCCGATACCAGCCATTGCTCACCGTCAAGGTGGTCTGCGCCGACGGTGGCGTCAATGTGTGATCGCCGCGCTTTCTGTTCCGCTGGCCGGCTGCGGCATTCCGGCGCTAGAGCCCGGAACGGGCGGTTTCGTCCAGGGATTCCTTGGCGGAGTCGTTGCTGACGAACCACGCGCCGCTCTGGTCGGGCGCGACATCCTGTCCGCCGGCGGTACTGCGGCAGATGCGGCGGTGGCCACGGCGCTGGCGCTCTCCGTGACCATGCCGTCGCGCGCTGGTCTCGGCGGCGGCGGCGTCTGTCTCGTGTTTCGCGCGACTCAGGTTTCCCAGACCGTTCGCACCTCGACCGTGGAGATGCTTGATTTCACCGCCGCACGCCCTGCGGCGCCGGGCGGAGCACGGCCCAACGCGGTTCCGGGTATGCCGCGCGGCCTGTTTGCTCTACACGCCAAATATGGACGCCTGCGCTGGGAACAGGTCATCGCGGCCGCGGAGGGCATGGCCCGGTTTGGCGTTCCGGTATCGCGCGCCTTCGCCCGAGACCTCGACGTGGTTGCCGCCGCGCTGGTTGCCGACGCCGAGGCGCGCAAGGTGTTTTCCCGCCCGGACGGTACGGTGCTGCGGGAATCCGACCAGATGGTGCAGGAAGAATTATCGACGACCCTGGCGCTGTTGCGGTCCCAGGGTCCGGGGCCGCTCTACAGTGGACCTGCATCGCGCCGGCTGATCGATGCAGTGGCCGCAGCGGGCGGTTCCCTGGCGCCTGCGGATCTGACGGCGGCGGTCCCGCAATGGCGCGGGACGGTGACCGCCCAGGCAGGTCGCAACCAACTGCATTTCGCATCGCTGCCCGCCAGCGGTGGCATTTTGCAGGCGCAAATCTGGAACATGCTGGTCGCGGATGACCGATTCGAGGATGCTGACCCCGCCGGCCGCGCCCATTTGCTGGCGGAAGCCGCGATGCGCGCCCGGGTCGACCTGGGGCAATGGCGGCAGGTAGACGGCGGCACCGATGCGGAGACAGCAGCGCTGGTCTCGCCGGATCGTGCCACGGCCCTGATGCGCGGCTTCGACCCGAATCGGGCGACGCCGGCTGCCTCACTGTCGCCGCAAGGCGCGGCGGTGCTCCCGGTCCCTGCCAGCACCGGGCTGGTCGCGGTCGATCGGGACGGCAGCGCGGTGGCATGCGCTCTGACCATGAACAACCTTTTCGGCACAGGCCGCGTGGCGCCGGGGACCGGCCTTCTGCTGGCCGCCGCACCCGGCGGGCGGATCGGGCCGCCTTTGCTGGGGCCGGTGCTGCTGGTTAATCCGCAGGTATCCGAGTTCCTGATGGCTGCGGCACCCTCGGGCGGCCGAGCCTCGGCGACGGCCATGAGCAGCGTGATCGCGCCGATCCTGCTCGACGGGACCGACGACCTTTCTGCCGTGATCGACGCGCCGCGAATCCACCGCAGCGCAAACGACACGGTGCACGTCGAGAACGGCATACCGGATGGGATCAGCGGCGCGCTGCGCCAGCGCGGCCACCAAGTCGCTCCGGCAGAAAGCCTGGGGCGGGTCAACGCGGTGTATTGCCCAGGGCAATTGCCGGTGAACCCGGAGAGCTGCCGCTTCCACACCGACCGCCGGGGCTTTGGACTGGCGGCGGACGCGGTGGAATAGGCGCCGTCGTGGCGCTCAAGGTTTCCAGCCGGGGCCAGGTCTCACCTTTCATCGTGATGGATGTCATGCGCGCCGCTAACGCGCGCGCGGCCGCCGGCGGGGACGTCCTGCATCTCGAGGTTGGCCAGCCGTCGACTGCCGCTCCCGAAGCGGTGATTGCCGCTGCCCGTGCGGCACTCAGCGACGACAGGATCGGCTATACCGAGGCGCTTGGTGTCGCGGCGTTGCGATCACGGATCGCCAGGCACTATGACGACTTTTATGGGCTGACCGTCGACCCCGAACGCGTCGTCACGACGACCGGTTCATCGGGCGGCTTCTTGTTGGCCTTCCTCGCCGCCTTCGATGGGGGCGACCGGGTGGCGATGGCCAATCCCAGCTATCCGGCCTATCGCAATATCTTGTCGGCGTTGGGGCTTGAGCCGGTGCTTCTGCCTGCGGAGGCGGACGACCGCTATCAGCCGACTGTGGCGTTGCTTGAAGCCGCCCGCGCCGCCGCCGGCGGCCGCCCGCCCGATGGTCTGATTGTGGCCAGCCCCGCCAATCCGACGGGCTGCATGGTGCCAGATGAGGAATTCGCCACCCTCGTTGCCTATTGCCATGAGCACGGCATCCGAATCGTCAGTGACGAGATCTACCACGGCATTACCTTCGACCGCTCGGCGCGCAGCGTGCTCGACTGGACCGACGACGCCATCGTTATCAACAGTTTCTCGAAATACTTCTCGATGACCGGCTGGCGGCTTGGCTGGATGGTGGTGCCACCGGACTTGCTGCGCGCGGTCGAGTGCCTGGCGCAAAACCTGTTCATCTCACCGCCGACCCTGTCGCAACTGGCCGCGGTTGCCGCCTTCGAGGCCGGCGATGAACTGCAAGCGAACGTCGCGCGTTATGCCCGCAACCGCGACATTTTACGCCAGGGACTGCCGCGCGCCGGGCTGGACCGGCTCGCGCCCGCCGACGGCGCTTTCTACATCTATGCCGAGATCGACCATCTGACCAACGACAGCGCCGGGTTCTGCCAGCGATTGCTGGCAGACACCGGTGTGGCCGCGACCCCAGGCCTAGATTTCGATCCAGACCGGGGGAGTACGACCTTGCGGCTGTCCTTCGCAGGCAGCGAGACGGAGATGGTTGAAGCTGTCAGCCGGTTAGAGGCGTTCACCAAGGCCGGCTAGGTGGCGTCAGTCAAGCAGCCGGTTCCACCAGCCCTTTCGGGACGGTTTGTCATCGCCCGCGGCGGCAGTATCTTCGGCCGCTGCCGCGGCAACCGGGTCGGGCGCCGCGCCACTGCCGTTGCCGGCAGGTTCAGCCGCAACCGGTTCAGGCTGGGGCCCGGCGCCGGTGTCGGTCGCGGGGGCTGGCGCGTCTTCCGCCGCGCCGTTGCCGCCATCTGCCGACTCCGCTGCTTCAGTGCTCTCGCCGTCCTGGTTCTCGTTTTCGGCTGCTGCGCGCCGGCCCCGGCCCCGTCCGCGGCCACGCCCGCCACGGCGTGAGCGCCGACGGCGCGGCTTCGGCTCCGCGTCCGCCTCATCCTCGCCCGCTGCTTCACTCGCGTCCGCCTCGGCCTCTTCGTTCTCGGCGTCCGCAGATGCATTGCTGTCGGCCTCGGCAGTCGCCTGGGCCTCGCTGTCACCGGAGCGCTTGCGGCGGCGGCGGCGACGGCGGCGGCGCTTGGTACCACCTTCGTCCTCGCTGTCGGCGGAGTCCTCGCTCTCCTCGTCGATGTCGTCGAACAGGGTGACATCGTCCGATACTGCGGCCTCGCGGGTGGGCGGCGCCGCCCCGGTGCTCAGGCGTTCCAGTCCCAGCTCCGGGGCAATCATGCTGTCGTCGCGCTCGATGGAGACCCGCAGAGCGTAGCGCGCCTCGATCTCGACCAGATTGGCGCGCTTCTGGTTAAGTATGTAGAGCGCGACCGAGGCGGAGGCGCGCAGTTCGATCTCGCCGCCGCCGCGCTTCAGGCCTTCTTCCTCGATCTTGCGCAGGGCATGAACCGCTGCGGCCTCGTCGGTCATGACGATGCCTTGTCCGCCGCACATCGGGCAGACCTCGAAGCTGCCTTCCAGCAGGCTGGGCCGCAGCCGCTGACGCGACATCTCGAGCAGCCCGAAGGGGCTGATCCGGCCGACCTGGATGCGTGCCCTGTCGTTCTTCAGGGCCTCCTTGAGCTTGCGCTCCACCGCATGGTTGTTGCGGTAGTAGTCCATATCGATGAAATCGATCACCACCAGGCCGGCGAGGTCGCGCAGCCGCAACTGCCGGGCGATTTCTTGTGCCGCCTCGATGTTGGTCTTGAGCGCGGTCTCCTCAATGTTGCGCTCGCGGGTGGCGCGTCCCGAGTTCACGTCGATCGCGACGAGTGCCTCGGTCTGATTGATCACCACATAACCGCCGGACGGCAGCTGCACCACGTTGCTCAGCATGGTCTCGAGCTGCTGTTCGACCTGGAAGCGGTGGAACAGCGGAATGCTGTCGCTCTTGTAGGGCTGCACCTTCTTTGCGTGCGAGGGCATCAACGCCTTCATAAAGTCCTTGGCGTGGCGGTAGGCATCCTCGCCCTCTGCGAGCACCTCGGCGATGTCGCGGGTGTAAAGGTCCCGGATCGCCCGCTTGATGATGTTTGCTTCCTCGTAGACCAAGGCCGGAGCGGAAGAGCGCAGCGTGAGTTCGCGAATCTGGTCCCAGAGCTTGAGCAAGTATTCGTGGTCGCGTTTCAGCTCGGGCTTGGTGCGCTCGGCGCCCGCGGTACGGATGATCGTCGACATGCCGCGCGGGATATCGAGCGACTTGATGATGTCGCGCAGCCGGCGCCGATCCTTGGTGTTGGCGATCTTGCGCGATACCCCGCCGCCGCGCGACGAGTTCGGCATCAGCACACAATAGCGTCCAGCGAGCGAGAGATAGGTGGTGAGGGCGGCTCCCTTATTGCCACGCTCTTCTTTCACGACCTGGACGAGCATCACCTGACGGCGCTTGATGACTTCCTGGATCTTGTAGCGACGGGTCCGCATCTTGCGCACCCGCGCGGCGTCGGCACCCGGCTCGGAGTCGTCGCCGCCGACCTCTTCGACGGACTGTTTCTCCTCGGCCTCGTCCTCGTCGCCGTTGGTTTCCGCCTCATCCGATTCCGCCTCATCGGTCTCGCTGGTGCTGGCCTCGTCGGCCGCACCGGTCTCGTCCTCGCTGACCGTATCTGCGGATGTCTCAAGGGGTTGTGCCGCCTCGTCGGCTGCCCCCTCATCGTCCTCGGCTGCCGCGCCGGCTTGCCCCTCCTCAGGGTCGCCGTCCGGAACCTCGATCTCGGCTTCAGTGTCGGCATCCTCATCGTCGTCGGCCTGCTCGGCCTCTTGCTCGGCGAGCAGCGCCTCGCGGTCGGCGACGGGAATTTGATAGTAGTCTGGGTGGATTTCGCTCAGGGCGAGGAAACCATGGCGATTGCCGCCATACTCGACGAACGCCGCCTGGAGCGACGGTTCGACGCGGGTAACCTTGGCGAGATAGATGTTGCCCTTGAGTTGCTTCTTAGCCGCCGACTCGATGTCGATTTCTTCGAGACGGTTGCCGTCCATCACGACCACGCGGGTTTCTTCCGCGTGCGTCGCGTCGATCAGCATGCGCTTTGCCATTGAGAGTGTTTCTCCACCGCGCCGCGACAGGGCCGGAGGCCCGATCGCCGGTTGCGGTTATGCGTTCGAGACGGCCGCATGCCGTGCCGGGGAGCCGGTCGAGACGGTTATCGATCAGGATAGTGATCATGAGCGTCCACATCGGTCCAGCGCGGCGCGTGCAGCCACCGAAAACTGGGTTTCGTCAATCATTCCCGGGGTTTGGCACCCGGTACCGGCCCGCGCCGCATGTCGGTTTCGGGTCTCGCTGCGAGGCGCGCGCGGTTCAATAAGAGCGCGCGGCCGCCTGGCGCGTGACGCTGGCGGCACGGTAAGCCAGCGCTCAGAAGATACCTCCTGGCGGGGATTTGGACAACGCCGAACTGATAAATTTCAATTGATCCATCGGCAACGAAAACTGTATAAATTCTATGGTCTTGACCTAAGGAAGCCATGCCGCGCGTCAATAAAATGTTGAATACGGTCACCCGGATACTATCAGCGGCGGCTGTTTTATTGGCAGGATTGGCGGCAGGCACCGCCGTGGCAGCCGACTCGCCGGTGGTTAATGCCGTGCGGCTCGGCGATCATGGTGCCAGCACGCGCTTCGTGATGGAGGTAGACGCCGAACTGCCCTACCGGCTGTTCACGTTGAGCGACCCCTACCGGGTGGTGATCGACATGCCTTCTCTGACCTGGCGGGTGTCCGCGGGGTCGGTGCGCACGGCTGGACTGGTCAGTGGCCTGCGCTTCGGCCAGTTCCGCGCTGACACGTCGCGAGTGGTCATTGACCTGCGCCGCCCTGTAGCGGTCGAGAAATCCTTCTTCCTGTCGCCCCGTGATGGTCACAAGCATCGCTTCGTGCTGGACCTGGTGGCCGCCCCTGAGGCCCAGTTCCTCAGCCAGCGTGCCGGGAAACTGAAGCTCGCTGCCCTGCGGCCGCCAACAACGATTAGCCCGGCCCCGTCCCGCGGCCGGCCTACCATCGTCATCGATGCCGGCCATGGTGGCGTCGACCCAGGTGCCATTGGGATCAGCGGCATCTACGAAAAAACCATCGCGCTCGACGCCGCGAAGCTGTTGCGTGACCGGCTTACCGCGACCGGTCGCTACCGCGTGCTGATGACCCGCGACCGGGATGTCTTCATTCCGCTGCGCGAGCGGGTGGCGTTTGCCCAAAAGGCGAAGGCAGACCTGTTCATCTCGGTCCATGCGGACGCGCTGCGCAACCGCCGGGTGCGCGGCGCATCGATCTATACCCTGTCTGAGAAGGCGTCCGATGCCGTCGCACAGGAACTGGCGGAATCGGAGAATAAGGCTGACCTGATCGCCGGTATCGATCTGTCGGACCAGCCGCCGGAGGTGTCCAACATCCTTCTCGACCTGGCACGGCGCGAGACCATGAACGTTTCCTCGGAGTTCGCCGAGATGCTGGTCAAGACCATCGGCAGCGAGGCGCGGCTTCTCGGCAATCCGCACCGTTTCGCCGGTTTTGTCGTCCTCAAGGCGCCGGATGTCCCCTCGGTGCTGGTCGAACTCGGCTTCCTGTCGAATGCGCATGACGAGCGTCTGCTGCGCCAGCCGCAGCACCGCCGCCGCTTGGCGGGACTGATCGCACAAGCCGTTGACCGCTGGTTCGCGCTGCAGGACAAGCGCAACAAGACGTAAATCGGCCATGATTGGCGCTATACTGCGCCCAATGTAGGGCCGGGGCGGGGCCATAAGCCCGCCACTGGATGAGCCACACGGACGCGCGATGAAGAAGCTATTCGCCTTGCTGTTCGGCGGTTTGGTGCTGGTGGGTATGACCGGCGCTGGCGGCGTGCTGTACGGGTTCTGGAAGTACGGTCGCGACTTGCCGGACTACACCGCGCTGAAGGACTACGAGCCGCCGGTTGCGACCCGCATCCATGCCGGCGACGGCCGGCTGCTGGCAGAGTTCGCCGTGCAGCGCAGGGTGTTCGTCCCGATCGAGGCGATGCCGCGCAGGGTGGTGAACGCTTTCCTCGCCGCCGAGGACAAGGATTTCTACAACCATTTCGGGGTCAGCCTGCCGAGCATCTTGCGTGCCGCGCTGACCAATCTGCGCAACCTGGGCAGTAACCGCCGGCCGGTCGGCGCATCCACCATCACTCAGCAGGTGGCGAAGAACTTCTTGCTCACCAACGAGCTGTCGATCGAGCGCAAGGCGAAAGAGGCGATCCTTGCGGTGCGCATGGAACGGGCACTCAGCAAGTCGCGCATCCTGGAGCTGTACCTCAACGAGATCTATCTGGGCTTCGGCTCCTACGGGGTCGCGGCGGCGGCACTGAACTACTTCAATAAGTCCCTCGACGAACTCGATCTCGGCGAAGCGGCCTATCTGGCCGCACTGCCCAAGGCGCCCAACAACTATCACCCGGTCCGTGCCCGGCGCGAGGCGACGGCACGGCGTAACTGGGTGCTGTCACGGATGGCCGAGGATGGCCATATCAGCGCCGAGCAGGCCGAGGCTGCGCAGCTTGTCCCCCTTGAAGTCCGCCCACCACAGCCGCCCGACAGCTACGCCGCCAGCTACTTCGTCGAGGAGGTGCGCCGGGAACTGGCCGACCGCCAGGGGGAGAAGGCGCTCTATGAGGGTGGCCTGTCGGTACGCACGACGCTCGACACGCGCCTCCAGGGCATCGCACAGCAGGTGTTGCGTGCCGGCCTCGTCGCCTACGACCGGCGGCACTACTGGCGCGGCCCGCTGGAGCGCCTGGAACCAGGGGCGGCATGGGAGCCAAGGCTCTCCGAGCTGGCTAAGCAAATGCCACCGCCTGACGGCTGGCGCCTCGCGATGGTCCGGGCGGTCGATGATGATGGCGCGGACCTTCTGTTGCGTGGCGGCGGCGAGGGCCGCATCCCACTTTCCGAGTTGCGCTGGGCACGGCTCCTGGGTGATGACGGCAAGGCGGGTCCGCGGGTGCGGAAGGCGGGCGACGTGCTGCAGCCGGGAGACGTCATCTACGCTGAGCCGGTAACCGAGACGGGCAGCGGCAAAGACAAGACGCCACTCCCCGAAGGCAGCTTTACCCTGCGCCAGATCCCCGGCGTCAATGGCGGGCTGGTCGCGATGGATCCCCACACCGGCCGCATCCTGGCGATGAGCGGCGGGTTTAGCTTCGAGCGCAGCCAGTTCAACCGGGCGACCCAGGCGATGCGCCAGCCCGGGTCGGCGTTCAAGCCCTTCGTCTATCTCGCCGCGCTCGATTCAGGCATGACCCCGTCGACGCGCATCCTTGATGCGCCGTTCGTGATCGATCAGGGGGCGGGTCTCGGCAAGTGGAAACCGGCGAACTATACCCGCGAATTCTATGGACCGAGCCCGATGCGCCTCGGCATCGAGAAGAGCCGCAATTTGATGACGGTGCGTCTGGCGCAGACCATCGGCATGGAAAAGATTGCCGCCTACGCGCAGCGCTTCGGCATCGTCGATAGCATGCCACGCCAGTTGTCGATGTCATTGGGTGCCGGCGAGACCACCTTGCTGAAGCTGACCGCCGCCTACGGGATGCTGGTCAACGGCGGGCGGGAGATCACGCCAACTCTGATCGACCGGATCCAGGACCGCACTGGCCGGACCATCTGGAAGCATGAAGCACGCGGCTGCCCGGGCTGCGAAGCGGCCGCCTGGCGCCAGCAGCCGGTGCCGGTGCTGCCCGATACCCGCAAGGCGCTGACCAGCCCCGCAAGTGCTTACCAGATCGTCGCCATGCTGCAGGGCGCCGTGCAACGGGGCACCGGTGTGCGGGTCCGCGCCGTGGGCAAGCCGCTTGCCGGCAAGACGGGCACCACCAACGAGAGCCGCGACACCTGGTTCGTCGGTTTCGCGCCGGACCTCGCGGTGGGCGTCTTTGCTGGCTTCGATGAACCCAAGCCGCTGGGCCGGCGCGAGACCGGCTCCAGCGTGGCCGCCCCGATCTTCCGCGACTTCATGGCTGCGGCCCTGGAGAAGCAGCCAGGTATCCCGTTTCGGATTCCGCCTGGTGTTCAGATGGTCCGGGTCGAGCCTCAGAGCGGCCGGCTCGCCCGTCCCGGCGACAAGGCGATCCTTGAGGCCTTCAAGGCCGGCGTCACGCCGGGCGACAACAGCACGGTGCTCGATGGTGGCTACGTTCCCGCCGACTACCGAAAGAACGCCGGCACCGGCGGCCTCTACTAGCCCGCGGCTCCCTTGCCAGGACGCCGCTGGTTTCGCTACATCCTCTGCGTCATTTCCAACCGCCGGACGATGCGATGCGCGCCGAAGCTGAGAGCCTGAACACCGAGATCACTGAGTCGCTGACGCGGCTGAGGAGGCATCTTTGACCTGGATGCCGCGACCCGGCGCCTGGCGGAGCTGAATGCCCAGGCCGAGGACCCATCCCTCTGGGACGACCCCGACAAGGCCCAGGCCCTGATGCGCGAGCGACAGAAACTCGACAGCGCCATCAACGACCTGCAGGACATCGAACAGCAGACCGCGGACAACCTTGAACTGATCGAACTTGGCGAGGCCGAGGGAGACGAGACGGTTATCGAAGAAGCGATCGCCGCCCTCGCTGCGTTGAAGGAACAGTGCGCGCGGCGGGAGATCGAGTCCCTGCTGTCCGGTGAGGCGGATGGTAACGACTGCTTCCTCGAGGTCCATGCCGGGGCTGGCGGCACCGAAGCCCAGGACTGGACCCAGATGCTGGCGCGGATGTATCTGCGCTGGGCCGACGCCCACGGCTACAAGTCTGAATGGCTGGAGGAGAGCCCGGGCGAAGAGGCTGGGCTGAAGTCGGTGACCGTGCGGGTGCGTGGCGACAATGCCTATGGCTGGCTAAAGACCGAGAGCGGCGTGCACCGGTTAGTGCGCATATCGCCCTTCGATTCCTCGGCGCGCCGGCACACCAGCTTTGCGTCTGTCTGGGTCTATCCGGTCATCGAAGACGAGATCGATGTCGTCATCGAGGAGAAGGACCTGCGCGTCGATACCTATCGCGCGTCAGGGGCGGGCGGGCAGCATGTGAACACCACCGACAGCGCGGTGCGCATCACCCATGAGCCGACCGGCATCGTGGTGCAATGCCAGAACGAGCGTTCGCAGCACAAGAACCGGGCCACTGCCATGTCGATGCTCAAGGCACGGCTCTACGAACAAGAGCTGCAGCGGCGCGAGGAGGAGATGCAGGCGGAGCACGACGCCAAGACCGATATCGGCTGGGGGCACCAGATCCGCTCCTATGTGCTGCAGCCCTACCAAATGGTGAAGGATCTGCGCACCGGTGTGGAAACCAGCAACACGGGCGCGGTGCTCGACGGCGACCTGGACGATTTCATGTCCGCCTCTCTGGCCCAGCGGGTGCTGGGCGGCAAGGGCGCCGAAGCCGGCTGACCCCTGCCGCACAAGGGCGGGCGCTACAGCGCGCCGACCGCTTCGAGCACTGCATCGGCGTGGCCCGGCACCTTCACCTTGCGCCAGACCTTCGCGACCTTGCCTTTTGCGTCGATCAGGAAGGTCGCCCGCTCGATGCCCATGTACTTCCGGCCGTACATGCTCTTCTCGACCCAGACGCCGTAAGCCTCGCAAACCTTACCGTCCTCGTCGGACGCTAGCGGGAAATTGAGGTCGTACTTGGCCTTGAACTTGTCGTGCTTGGCGACGCTGTCCTTGGACACTCCGATGATCTGGGCGTCGATCTTGGAAAAGTCCGGCATCAGGTCGCGGAAGGCGCAGGCCTCCTTGGTGCAGCCGGACGTGTCGTCCTTGGGGTAGAAGTACAGCACCACGGGCTTGCCCTTGAGGGCAGAGAGCTTGACCCGGCCATCACCATCGGTGGGCAGATCGAAACTGGGGGCCTTGTCGCCTTCGTTCACGCTCATTGCGGTTCTCCTTCTTCGGTTTGTGTATCGCCGGTGTCCGCCGCTGTGGCGCCGACAGTTGCCTTGAATGCCATTTGGACGGTGTCTGCGGTCGTGTCCATTGCCGCCGAGAGGTTCGTCATGTCCGCCACGCCAGCCGCCTTCAGCAGCGCCTCACGGACTGGTTCAGACGCGCTGTCCGGATCGAAGCGACCGTCGACCGTCGCCCGCAATACACCCTGAACAGCGCGCCATAGCGCGGCAGCACGGCAGAGCTCAGTTGCCGTATCCGTAGGCAACAGGCCGGCTTTGCCGAGGCGGCCAAGGGCGCCCTCCAGGGTTGGTTCCAGCACCTCCGGATGATCAGCCGCATGGCGCAACAACAGGTACTGGACGATGAACTCGAGATCGACCAGTCCTCCGCTACGGTGCTTGATGTCCCATGGATCATCACCGCGATGCTCGCGTTTGATCCGCGCGCGCATGTCGGCCACCTCACGCGCCAATGCCGCACCCGCGCGCGGTCGGGTCAGGATGGTGCGGACCTCGTCGGCGATTTGCCCGCGCAGGCCTGCCGGTCCGGCGATCAGCCGCGCACGGGTCAGCGCCTGATGCTCCCAGGTCCAGGCATCTTTTGACTGATAGTCACGGAAATGCGTCAGGCTGCAGGCAAGTGGTCCCTTGCTGCCCGAAGGCCGCAGCCGGGTATCGATTTCGAACAGCGGTCCTTCCGCGGTCATCGTCGTCAGCGCGGTGACCATCGCCTGGGCCAGACGGTTGAAGTAGTGGCCGGGAGTGAGGCTGCGCTCGCCGTCCGAGGCGGCATCAGGCGGGGGGTCCCCGTAAATGAACACCAGGTCCAGGTCGGACGTAGCGGTGAGGTCGCTGCTGCCGAGCTTGCCCAATGCCATGACCGCCAGGCGGGTATCGGGAATGCGGCCATGCCGGCGGGCGAACTCGGCCTCAACATGGGGCAGCAGGGCGCGCACAGTTGCCTCCACGATGTCGCTTAGCGCTCGCCCGGCGGCGGTGGCATGGATCCGGCCATAGAGCAGTTGTACCGATACCAGGAAGCGCCGGTCGTGGGCCCAGCGCCGCGCCGCGTCCAGCACCGCCTCATAGTGATCGGCGCGGCCAAGCGCGTCAGCGACCTCCTGGCGCAAGGCAGGGGCGGGCGGCGGTGGATCGGCGAAGCCCTGATCCAGCAGAGCCTCAAGCAGCGCCGGGCGGCGGCTGAGGTGGCCAGCAATGCGGGGAGAACTGCCCATCAGGTCGGCAACGCGGGCCAGGGTTTGCGGGTTGCTATAGAACAGCGAGAAGATCTGCACGCCAGCCGGCAGATGGCTGAGGAATGAGTCGAAGCGCGCGAAGGCGGTGTCGGGCTGCGCGGTTTTTGCCAGCGCGCGCAGCAGGGTCGGCGCGAGCTCCGTGAGCAGTTCGCGGCTGCGGGTGCTGCGTGTCGCGCGGTAGCGTGAATGGTGCCAGCCGCGGATCGACTGGGAGACCGTCCGCGGATTCTCAAAACCCAGTTGCGCGATGGTCTTGAGGGTTTCCGGGTCATCGTCGCTGCCGGTAAAAACCAGGTTGCGCGCATCGGCATCGGCGTCTTCGCCGCTAAGCGAGGGCGCGTCCTCAAACAGCCGCGCGTAGCGTTCCTGAACGGTTTCAAGCCGCCGCGTCAGGTCTGCCGCAAACGCCGCACCCGATGGCGCCCCCATGAAGGCGGCGAAGCCTTCCAACTGCGCGTCGCTGTCAGGCAGGTCGTGGGTCTGGCGGTCATCGATCATTTGCAGCCGGTGTTCCACCTTGCGCAGATAGCCGTAGGCCTCGGACAGCGCATCGGCGGTGTCTGAGTCGACATGGCCGGCCGCGGTGAGGCTGCGCAGGGTCTCGTCCGTGCGCCGTCCGCGCAAGTCGGGATCGCGTCCGCCCCAGATCAGTTGCTGAGTCTGGCAAAAGAACTCGATTTCGCGGATGCCACCTCGGCCCAGTTTGACGTTATGTCCTTTTACGGCGATGTCGCCGCCGCCCTTGTGGCTATGAATCTGGCGCTTGATCGAATGGATGTCCTGGATGGCTGCAAAATCCAGGTATTTGCGCCATATGAAGGGTTGCAGGTGGTGCAGAAAATCGTCGCCCGCGGTGATATCGCCAGCCACCGGTCGCGCCTTGATCATGGCTGCGCGCTCCCAGTTCTGGCCGAGGCTCTCGTAATAGGTTTCAGCCGCCGCCACGGAGATGGCGGCTTGAGTTACGCCGGGATCAGGCCGGAGACGCAAGTCAGTGCGGAACACGTAGCCATCGGGCGTCCGTTCATCAAGAAGCCGGACGAGTTCACGTGTAAGCCGCAAGAAAAAATGCTGGCAATCATGCTTTCCAGTATATTTCGTTTTATTGGCGTCATATAGTATTATTAAATCAATATCACTGGAGTAATTTAGTTCTGAAGCGCCCAATTTGCCCATACCAAGAATGACCCAGCCGCTGCCGTGCTCAGGATCGGCCGGGTCGTCCAAGCAGATGTCGCCCGCGTCCGCCGCGGCGCGTAGCTGGTTGGCCGCGGTCAGCCGGATGCAGCGTTCGGCGAGCGTGCTGATGGCATCCGTCACGGCGGTTAGAGGCCATGCACCGGTGATATCCGCGAGCGCGATGGCCAGGGCGCCGCGGCGCTTGGCCGTCCTCAGTGCCTGCATGAGGACGTTGGTGCTCTCCACCGGGCCGTCGGCGAGCCCTGCACGTAGGGCATCGAGCGGCGCCAGCGCTTCGGCGAACGCCGCATCGGCACCCTCTTCCACGAAGCGGCGAACCGTCGCTGGCTCGCGCAACATCGACTGGGTGAGATACGGGCTATTGCCGAAAACAGCGTCCAGCAGGGCTGCGCCCACAGGGTCGTTGGCAAGCGCGCCGGCGAAGCTGGAATCGTCTTCCAGCGCGCACCAATTCTCTCGCTGGGTCGCTGCGCGCGCCGGATCGGCGGGCCGAGGCAGGGCTTCAGGGGTGGCGGGCAGGTGCGGAAAAGCCATGGGCAGCCGGAAGAATGGTGCTAGAACAACGGGATTAACCGTAAGACTCGCGGCGCTTTATAGCGTTCCGCGCCGCGGGAGCGCGAGCTTATGAAGCTGATCGGTCACCTCTGCCGCTGCCTCACGACCGCCACGGTCGGGCTGTGTGGCGTCGTCCTCTTGATGGGCGTCGTCGCAGTATGGCATGTCGCGCGCGGACCGGTCTCGGTTTCCTTCCTCGCCCCGTATCTCCAGGACATGCTCAACCACGACCAAGTCGGGGTTGCGCTGGATATCTCGGAATCCCGTATCACCTGGGAGGCCGGTGGCCGGACCGTCGACCTTGCGGCCGAGGAAGTGCGGGTGTTGGGGGCCGATGGCGCGCCGCGCGCGACATTGCCGCGGATTGCGGTCAGCCTCAGCATGCGCGCGCTGCTGAGCGGCGAGATCGCGCCGGTGCGCGTTGCGCTGACGCGGCCGAAGCTTGCCGTGGTGCGCGGCGCTGACGGCGGCTTGTCCCTGGATGGCGCGGATAATGAGGGGGACGGCGGCCTCGGCGCTGAACTGATCAACGCAGTGATTCGCAGCGACCGCCAGGACGGGCCGTTGCGGTACCTCAACACGGTCCGCGTTGAGCAGGCCACGATCAATGTGGACGACCGCGCCCTCGGTACCCAATGGGCCTTCCCGCGCGCCGACGTGGAATTAAGGCGTGAGATCGACCGCATCGCCTGGAAAGGCAGCGTGACACTGCGCTTTCGTGGCGTCGACACCGAACTCGCCGTGAATGGCCGGTATCGGCCTTCTTCGGGTACTGCGGATGCTGCTGCGTCGTTCGCAGACCTCAACCCGGCCCGGTTCGCTGAGTTGTTGCCCGAGGCGGAGGCGCTGGCCACGGTTAAGCTGCCTGTCTCCGGCACCGTGCGCTGGGAGGGCGATGGCGAAGGTCTCGCGGGCGCGCTCTCCTTCGATCTTTCCTCGGGCGCTGGCACAGTAGCACTGCCAAGTGCGCCGGAGGAGCTGCTGCCCGTTGGCTATGCCCATGTCCGCGGGCGGCTGATGGATTTCAACGATCTGCTGATCGAGCAGTTCTATGCCGACCTCGAAGGGCCGCGTATCAGCGCCACGGCCTTGGTCTCCAACATTTCCAGCGGTGGCGACCTGCGCGCCGACGCCGCGTTCGAACAGGTATCCTTTGGCTGGCTGCCCGAGCATTGGCCAAGCTACTTGTCGCCCAATGTGCGCAAGTGGGTGACCCGGCGGCTGTCGGACGGCGCGGTCGACGAGGGCCAAGTGACCGTTACCGCCAAGGCACCAGAGGATGACCCTTTCGCCTTCAAGCTGACCAACATCGGTGGATGGATGAGCGCATCCAACGTCACCGTCGACTACCTGCCGCCGATGCCCAAGGTGCGCGGCGCGGTGGGCCGGGCGACCTTCGGGCCGACCCACGTGGATATCCGGGTGTCCGCCGGCCATGTCGGCGAGAACCGCATCACATCCGGCACCATCCTGCTCAGCGACCTAGACAAGTTTTACGAACAGGCCGACATCGACCTCAACATCACCGGACCAATCGACGAGGCGCTGGCCCTGATCGACCATGATCCGCTGCGGCTGACTCGGCAGATCGAGGTGCCCTACAAGGACCTTGGCGGCGATGCCGAAACTCGCCTGTCGCTGAGCTTCCCGTTCAAGAAGGACCTCGAGCTCGGCGACCTCAGCGTGAGCGCTTCCGCGAGCCTAAGCGGCGTGCGCATTCCCGGTGGGCTTTTCGGCGTCGACGTGGAGCAGGGCGACCTGGCGCTGGACGTCGACAAGCAGGGGATGGTGCTGGCAGGCCGGGTGCGCTGGCATGGACTGCCGGCCTGGATGCAGTGGGACCGCCCGTTCGGCCAGGATACCCCGGTGCTGTCGCGCTACGGCTTCGATGTACGCATCGACCACCACCATTTGGCCCGGCTTGGCGCCGACCCGCGTCCCTATGTCTCTGGCGAATTGCCTCTGACCCTGGAGGTCGTGGAGTACCGCGACGATCGGGTCAGCGTCACCGGTAATGTCGACCTTAGCCGGGCGACCGTGAACGTCAGCGCCTTTGACTGGAGCAAGCCGCCGGAGGTGCCGGGCAACATCACCTTCGACCTACGGTTCGCAGATGGGATGCCCACCGAGGTGCGCTCCTTCACGATCAATGCAGGCGACATGGCGAGTCATGGTCAGGTCAGTTTTGTCCGGGGCGAAAAACGCATCGAGAAGATTCAGGTCGACAACTTCTCGCTCGGCGCGACGGAGCTCTCCGGGGTTCTCTATGTCCGGGATGACGGCGGATTCGATGCCGACGTCAGCGGCCCCAGCCTTGATGCCATGCGCTTGTTCCGTAAGCCCGCGGCGCGCAGCCTGGCGTTGCCGCGCATCACCCTGTCAGGCAGTTTCGACAAGGTCTGGATCCAGCCAACCGAGGCGATCAGCAATGTCTCGGGCGCGGCGTTCTACGATGGAGAATTGTGGCGCTCCATCGTGGTTCAGGGCGGTGTCGGCGAGCGGGGCCGCATGGAAATGCGGCTTGGCACCGATGGCGACCGCCGTGACATGGTGATCACATCGAACGATGCGGGCGCGGCGCTGCGCACCTTCGGACTTTATAGCGACATGGTCGGCGGCGTGATGAACATCAAAGGCGTGTTCAATGATGCCCATCCCGGCCATCCCCTAGTCGGCGCGGCAGACGTGCGTGACTTCCGCATCCGAAATGCGCCGGCTATGGCCAAGCTGCTCAGCATCGCTGCGCTGACCGGGATCGTCGAATCCCTCGGCGGCGAGGGGCTCGCCTTCTCGCAATTGCGCGCGCCTTTCGCGCTGGTGGACGAGACCCTCGAGCTGAAGAGCGCCCGCGCCTATGGCCCCTCGCTGGGCATCACCCTGAAGGGTTTCTTCAATTTCAAGCAGGACTCACTGGATATGGAGGGCACTATCGTGCCGGCCTATGCGGTGAACAGCTTGCTGGGCAACCTGCCGCTGGTAGGCGGGCTGGTCACCGGCGGGGATGTGGGCAGCGGCCTGTTCGCCGCGACCTATTCGATGCGCGGCCCGCGCTCAGCGCCGGATATCAGCATCAACCCACTGGCGGCATTGGCGCCCGGATTTTTGCGCAAGCTGTTCGACATCTTCGAGCCGGACCCCGCGCAATCGACCACCAGCGAGGTCGGCCGATAAGCGAGGCTATTCAGGTTGCGCGCACCAGAGCGTGGCGCTTGCGGCCCGCTGACAGTTTCAAGGTCCCGTCCGGACCCAGATCATCCCTTGTGACGGTGCGGGTCTCGTCCGGGATCTGAACATCATTGATGCGTCCGCCGCCGCCGCGGATCAGGCGCCTCGCCTCGCCATTGCTTGCCGCCAGCCCCGCCTTAACCAACAGGGCAAACGCCGGAATACCGGCCTCCAGCTCGGCCGTTGGCAGCTCGACCTGCGGCAGGCCCGCCGCCGCCGCCCCGTCCTCGAAGGTCTGGCGCGCTGTCTCCGCGGCCGCCTCCGCCTCTGCGCGCCCGTGCAGCAGGGCCGTCGCCTCGGTGGCGAGCAGCTTCTTGCCCTCGTTCATCTCCGCGCCCGACAGCGCTTCCACCCTCGCGATCTCATCAAGCGGCAGTTCGGTGAAGAGCTTCAGGAATCGGCCGACGTCGCGGTCGTCCGTGTTGCGCCAGAACTGCCAGTAGTCGAACGGAGCCATACGGTGCTTGGCAAGCCAGACCGCGCCGCCGGCGGTCTTGCCCATCTTTTCGCCTGACGCCGTGAGGATCAGCGGGCAGGTCAGGCCAAACAGGGCAGGCGCGTCGTCCGTCTCTCCAGCCGCTGCCGCCCGGCGGCCCAGTTCAACGCCGTTGACGATGTTGCCCCACTGGTCCGAGCCGCCCATTTGCAGGCGGCAGCCGAAGCGCCGGTGCAGTTCCACGAAGTCGTAGGCCTGCAGGATCATGTAGTTGAATTCGAGGAAGCTCAGTGGCTGTTCCCGGTCCAGCCGTAACTTGACGCTGTCGAAGCTGAGCATCCGGTTGACCGAAAAGTGCCGGCCATAGTCCCGCAGGAAGTCGATGTAGTTCAGTCCGTCGAGCCAGTCGGCGTTGTTCACCATCACTGCGTCTGTGGGGCCGGCGCCGAAGTTGAGGAAGCTCTCGAAGGTGTTCTGGATTGACGCCATGTTGGCCGCGATGTCGGCGTCCGAGAGCAGCTTGCGACTCTCGTCCTTGCCTGAGGGATCGCCGACGCGGGTGGTGCCGCCGCCCATCAGCGCGATCGGCCGATGGCCCGTGCGTTGCAGCCAGCGCAGCATCATGATCGAGACCAAGTGGCCGATATGCAGGCTGTCCGCTGTGCAGTCGTAGCCCACATAGGCGGTCAGCGGCGCGTTGCTCAGCGCGCCGTCGAGGCCCGCCTCGTCGGTGCACTGGTGGATGAAGCCGCGCTCGGTGAGCACGCGCAGGAAGTCGCTGCGGGATCCGGTCATATATTGCGCCGTTTGCCGATGGTGCCTTGCACGGCAGCGGCTTATACCTGAATGTCCCCGCGTAATGAAACGCTCCGCATTTGCCCGTGCCTGACAGCGCCCGGAAATTCGCCGCCATCGGCCTGATGAGCGGCACCTCAATGGATGGCATCGATGCCGCGCTGATCGTCACCGATGGCACGGCTGTGACCGAGGTCGGCCCGAGCCTGACCGCGCATTACGGCTCGGACCTGCGAGTCCGGTTACGATCGGTCGTCGGGCGCCGCGAACCCCATCCCGAGGTCGAAGCGGTCGAGCGTGCGCTGACCGACGCCCATGTCCGCGCGGTGCGTCTGCTGCTCGACAAGGCGGACAACAAGCCCACCGACATCGACCTGATCGGCTTTCATGGCCACACCATCCTGCATGCGCCGGAGGACCGGCGGACCTGGCAAATCGGCGATGCCGCCCGCCTTGCCAAGGCGACCGGTATCGGGGTGGTTGCTGATTTCCGCTCTGCCGATGTCGCCGCTGGCGGGGAGGGCGCCCCGCTGGCGCCGCTGATGCATGCCGCGATTTGCGGCGACCTCGTCGGTCCGATCGGCGTGCTTAATCTCGGCGGGGTGGCCAATCTGACCTGGGTCGGCGAGGACCGGCGGCTGATTGCCTTCGATACCGGGCCCGGTAACGCACTGATCGACGACTGGCTACAACACCGCACTGGCGCGCGTTTCGACCGCGGCGGCGCGCTGGCGTCTCAGGGCACGCCTGACCCTGCGGCCTTGGGCCATTGGCTGGAGGATCCCTACTTTGCCGCCCTGCCGCCCAAGTCGCTCGACCGCGATGCCTTCCAGCGAAGGGTGCTGGCCGATCTGGAGTTGCGCCATCTCAGTATTGAAGACGGTTGCGCGACCCTGGCCGCCTTTACCGCCCAGTCTGTCGCAATGGCGCGGCGCTTTCTGCCGGTGCCGGCGCGGCGCTGGCTGGTCACCGGTGGCGGTCGCCACAATGCGGTGATGATGGCGATGCTGGCGAAGGTTTTGGAGGTGCCGGTTGATCCGGTCGAGCGGATCGGCTGGAACGGTGACGCCTTGGAAGCGCAGTGCTTCGCGCTGCTCGCGGTGCGCTCGGTGCTGGGGCTGGCCATTACCTTCCCCTCGACCACCGGCGCGCCGGAGGCGATGAGCGGCGGGCGGCTCTTCGCCGCGCCGCCCCAAACCTAGCTCGCCGCTGGGACTGTCTCGCCGCGCAGCGCGCGGTTGACGTAGTTCTCAATATCCGCGCTCAGCTGCTCATGCTGGCCGTGAAAGAAATGGTTGGCGCCCTTGATCACGCGGTAGTCGATCGAGATTCCCTTCTGGGCGGATAGCTTCTGGGCGAGCTTCGATACCTCGCCTTCGGGCACAAGCTCGTCGGAGTCGCCGTGCACGATCAGGCCGGAAGACGGGCAGGGGGCGAGGAACGAGAAGTCGTACATCTTCGCGGGTGGGGCGACGGAGATGAACCCCTCGATTTCCGGCCGGCGCATCAGCAGCTGCATGCCGATCCAGGCGCCAAAGGAGAAGCCGGCGACCCAACAGCCCGACGCGTTCTCGTTGACGTTCTGCATCCAATCCAGCGCTGCCGCCGCGTCGCTGAGCTCGCCAACGCCGCTGTCGAACTCGCCCTGGGAGCGGCCGACCCCGCGGAAATTGAAACGCAGTACCGAGAAGCCCAGGCCCACGAAGGTCTGATAGACCGTGTAGGTCACCCGGTTGTTCATGGTGCCGCCATGCTGCGGGTGCGGGTGCAAAATGACCGCCAGCGGCGCGTTCGGCCGCTTGGAATGACTGTAGCGGCCCTCAAGCCGGCCCTCTGGCCCGTTAAAGATGATTTCCGGCATCAATCGCCCTCTGCTGGGGCGGTTGGGACGCCGCCCTCTAAAACCCGCATTTGAATCGGGTTATTCCGAAAAAGCCCAATGATGCCGGGCGCCAATTCTTGATCGCTGTGGTCGGGCATCATATATCGACAGGACGCGGATGTTGGTGCGCGCCGTCCCTTGGGCAGGCGGCACCGCCGGTTGTCAGACAGTGGCCGCCGGGACGTCCGTCATCAGTAATACGGGTGGGATGCGGTGATTTTCAAGGGCTTGGTTGCAGATATCGATTGCATCATGCGCCGCGATCCGGCGGCACGATCGCGTATTGAGGTGCTGTTTTGCTACCCCGGCCTGCACGCCGTGCTGTGGCACCGGCTCGCCCATGCCCTGTGGCGGCGGGGCCTATGTTTTCTGGGCCGGCTGATGTCCCACATCGGGCGCATGCTCACCGGCATCGAGATCCATCCAGGCGCGCAGCTGTCGCGTGGTCTGATGATCGACCATGGTGTGGGCGTCGTGATCGGCGAGACTGCGGAGATCGGCCGCAACGTCACCCTTTATCAGGGGGTGACCCTAGGTGGCACTTCGCTCAATCAGGGCAAGCGGCATCCGACTTTGGAGGAGGGCGTCATTGTCGGCGCCGGTGCACAGGTATTGGGGCCAATCACCGTCGGCGCTGGGGCGCGGGTCGGCGCTAACGCCGTAGTGCTTCAGGATGTGCCGCCTGGGGTCACCGTGGTCGGCATTCCAGCCCGCATCGCCATGGCCAAGCCCGCCGACGAAGAGTTCACGGCCTACGGCACGCCGGGCGGCGACCTGCCCGACCCTGTGATCCGGGCCATCGATACCCTGCGCAGCCAGCTTGCGACGCTGGAGGCACGCTTGCATGCAGTCGAGGGCAAGGACGGCGAAACGCGGTCCGCCCGGCGCGGCACGGATAGTTGATCAAGAAACGGCGGAGGTACGCGACGTGCGGTTGAGCACAAAGGGACGCTACGCGGTGATGGCGATGGTCGATCTCGCAGCCCACGGCAATGGCAAACCAGTGACGCTGGCCGATATCGCCGAGCGCCAGACTATTTCACTGTCTTATTTGGAGCAGCTGTTTGGAAAGCTGCGCCGGGCCGGTCAGGTGCGCAGCGTGCGCGGGCCCGGGGGCGGATACCTGTTGGCCGATGCCGCCGCGCGCATCCGTGTTGCCGATATTATTCTCGCGGTCGATGAGCCGATCCGTGCCACCCGCTGCGCCGTCGGCTCGCCGCGCGGCTGCACCGGCCAAAAGGGCCGGTGCCTGACCCACGACCTGTGGGAAGAGCTCGGCAACCAGATCTACCTGTTCCTCAGCGCCATCTCGCTGCAGGACGTGGTCGAACGCCGGGTCCTCGGCGCCAGCCGCCTGCTGATGCATGAGGTCGGCATCGCCGGCTGGAACCGTGAGGATGAGGACGATAAAGGCGGCGACCGCGACGTCGCCTAAGTCTGCCCCATGACCGGCTCCCCCGACATTTATCTGGACTACAACGCCACCGCGCCGCTGCGCCCAGAAGCCGCGGCGAGCATCGCCGAGGTGCTGGCGGAAACCGGCAATGCCTCCTCGGTGCATGGGTTCGGCCGCCGCGCCCGGCGGCGCGTCGAGGATGCGCGCGACCAGGTCGCTGCCCTGGCCGGCGCGGCCCCGGCCGACCTGGTGTTCACATCCGGTGCCACCGAGGCCAACAACCTCGCCCTGTCTGCCGCCGCCGGGCGACGCGCTGCTGTATCCGCGATTGAGCATGACTCGGTCCTCGCCACTGTGCCGGACGCGGAACACCTGCCGGTGACCAGTGACGGCCGAGTCGATATGGCTGCATTGGACGTCTGGCTCGACCGCCTCGATGGCCCGGGCTTTCTGTCGATTATGGCGGCAAACAATGAGACCGGCGTAATCCAGCCAGTAGCGGCGCTGTCCGCACATGCCCGTGCCCGTGGTGCCGATCTGCTGATCCATTGCGATGCGGTCCAGGCAGCCGGGCGGCTGCCGCTGTCCCTAACCGGGCTCGGCGTCGACTACCTCACCCTCTCCGCGCATAAGATGGGCGGGCCTCAGGGTGTCGGTGCGCTTTTGCTGGCGCCTGGTGCACCTCTGACGGCGGACCGCCGCGGCGGTGGACAGGAACGCGGACGCCGTGCCGGGACTGAGCCGATTGCCGCGATCGCCGGGTTTGGTGCTGCTGCCGCGGCTGCATCGCCTGACGACTGGGTGGCGGCTGCCGAGCGCCGCGACCGGATGGAAGCGGCGCTGCGGGCAGCTGCGCCCGATGCTGTCTTCCCTGGAGGAGATGCGCCGCGCTTGCCGAACACCAGCTGCGTGCTGCTGCCGGGCGTTGGCAGCGAGACCCAGCTGATGACCTTCGACCTCGCCGGCATCGCCGTAAGTTCGGGCGCCGCTTGTTCATCCGGCAAGGTGGCAGCCTCGCATGTGCTGGGCGCAATGGGCGTCGCTGCCGACGACGCGGCGTGCGCCATACGCATCAGCCTCGCGCCGGATACGCCCGATGCCGATATCGACCGATTCGTGGCGGCTTGGACGGAACTTGCCGAGCGGCGGCGGGTGGCGGCATGACCGGCGCGCCGATCTATCTCGACTACCAGGCGACGACACCCATCGATCCGCGGGTGCTCGACGCTATGCTGCCCGCCTTCCAGGGCGGCTTCGGCAATCCTCATTCCAGCGATCACGCCCATGGCTGGCAGGCAGAAGAGGCAGTCGAGGCGGCGCGTACCCAGGTCGCCAGCCTGATCGGTGCGCAGCCGCGCGAGGTGGTCTTCACCTCCGGTGCGACCGAGGCCAACAACTTGGCGATCAAGGGCGCGGCTTATTTCGCCCGCACCCACGGAAACCCGCGCGACCACATCATCACCTGCGCGACAGAGCACAAATGCGTTCTCGAATCTTGCCGCAGGCTGGAGCGCGAGGGCTTCCGCCTCACGGTGCTGCCGGTACAGTCGGACGGCCTTGTTGATCTTGATGCCCTGCGCGCAGCGCTGGGTGAGGACACCCTCCTTGTTTCGATCATGGCCGCCAACAACGAAATTGGTACCATCCCGCCACTGGCTGACATCGGCGCGCTATGCGTCGAAGCGGGTGCGCTGTTCCACACCGATGCGGCTCAGGCGCTAGGCAAGCTGCCGCTCGATGTGGGCGCAATGGGGATCGGCCTGATGAGCCTGTCGGGGCATAAGATTTATGGCCCTATGGGAGTCGGCGCGCTGTATGTCCGTCGCCGGCCGCGAGTGCGGCTTGAACCGTTGTTTGACGGCGGCGGGCAGGAGCGGGGGTTGCGCTCTGGCACCCTGCCGCTGCCCCTGTGCGTCGGGTTCGGTGCCGCCTGCGCAATTGCGGGCGAGGAGATGGATGCGGAGGCGGTGCGCCTTCGCGGCCAGCGCGATCGGCTGTTCCAGTCCATCGCCGGCCGCCTCGGCGGCGTCCACCTCAACGGCCACACGGAGCACCGTTTGGCAGGCAACCTCAATCTGCAGTTCGAGGGCGTGACTGGCACCAGACTGATGGCGGCGCTGGAAGGCCTCTCGGTCTCGTCGGGATCCGCCTGTACTTCGGCGGCAGTGGAACCGTCCTATGTGCTGCGTGCCATCGGGCTCGAAGAGGACGCTGCCGACGCGTCGATCCGCATCGGTTTTGGCCGGTTCACAACGGATGCGGAGCTCGCAGCGGCCGCAGACATTATCGTCGGCGCTGTGGCGCGCTTGCGCGGCGAACCCCAGCCGGCGGTGGCGGAGTAGGGCAATGCCGCGCATGACCTTTATCGAGCCGGGCGGTGCCCGCCGCGTGGTCGAGGCGCGGGTGGGGGACAGCCTGCTCGACGTCGCCCACCGCCATGAGATTGATATAGAGGGCGCCTGCGAAGGCTGCATGGCTTGCGCGACCTGCCATGTGATCGTCGAGCCTGCCTTCTTCGACAAGCTCGAGCTGCCAAGCGAGGAGGAAGAAGAGATGCTCGACCTTGCCGTGGGCGTCACGGAAACCTCGCGTCTGGGCTGCCAGATCTTTATGACGGAGGCGCTCGACGGGCTGGTGGTGCGCCTGCCCGTCCAGGTCAACAACCTGCTCGATATCTAGGACTACGAATGACTGATCTTGCTTCGCCCGACAGCTTCTACATGCGCTTGCGCGCGACGTGCGCCGATGACTGGCGCGCCTACACCGAGCACGCCTTTGTTGCCGGCATTGCCGACGGCACCCTGCCGGAGTCCTGCTTCCGCCATTATCTGCGCCAGGACTATCTGTTCCTGATCCATTTCGCACGCGCCTATGCGCTGGCCGCCTTCAAGGCCGATGATATGGACGACATGCGCGCCGCGGCGCGTCAGGTTGTCTCGCTGCTGGATACCGAGATGTCTTTGCATGTCGGCTACTGTGCCGGCTGGGGCATCGCCGAGGATGAGATGCGCGCGACGCCTGAGGCCAAGGCGACCACCGCCTATACCCGCTATGTGCTGGAACGCGGCATGAGCGGCGATGTGCTCGATCTCTATGTCGCGCTGGCGCCCTGCGTCATCGGCTATGGCGAGATTGGCAAGCGGCTGACTGAGGATCCCGCGACGAAGCGCGAGGGCAATCCCTACAGCGACTGGATTGCCATGTATGGCGGTGATGAGTACCGCGATGCGGTCATTGATGCGGTCGCCACGCTCGACCGCGCGGCGGCACGGCGTGAGACACCCGCCCGCTTCGATGAACTCGTCAAGGCCTTCCGCCAGGCCACCCGGCTGGAGGCGGATTTCTGGCAGATGGGCCTGACCGAGGCAGACTGAAAATGGCTCCGAACGCCCTTGGTATCGACAAGCCGCCCGCGGACACCCGTGTCGTTGTCGCCATGTCCGGCGGCGTCGACAGTTCAGTGACCGCGGCACTGCTGCACGAGCAGGGCTTCGATACCATAGGCGTCACCCTGCAGCTCTACGATCATGGTGCAGCGACCAGTCGCAAGGGCGCCTGCTGCGCGGGTCAGGATATCCACGATGCGCGCCGGGTGGCCGATTCGCTGGGCATGCCCCACTACGTTCTTGACTACGAGAGCCGCTTTCGTAGCGAGGTGATCGACGCTTTTGCCGACAGCTATCTGCGTGGGGAGACGCCGATCCCCTGCGTGATGTGCAATCGAACCGTGAAGTTCCGCGACCTGTTGGCCACCGCCCGTGACCTGGGCGCCGACGCGCTAGCCACTGGCCACTATGTGCGCCGCACCATGGGGCCTGGCGGCGCTGAGCTGCATCGGGCGGTTGATGCCGGCCGAGACCAGAGCTATTTCCTCTACGCCACCACTGCCGAGCAACTGGCCTTCCTGCGCTTTCCGCTGGGCGATATGCCCAAGACCACGGTGCGCGAGCATGCAACACGGTTTGCTCTGCCGGTAGCCGCCAAGCCTGATAGCCAGGATATTTGCTTCGTGCCCGATGGTCACTATTCCGACCTGGTGCTGAAGCTGCGTCCCGAGGCGGCGGAGCCGGGCGATATCGTGCATCTCGACGGCACGGTTCTCGGCCGCCATGACGGCATCCTGCACTACACTGTCGGTCAACGGCGTGGACTCGGCATTGGCGGCGATATCGCACCGCTCTATGTGGTGCGCCTCGATCCGGAGCGCCGCCGCGTCGTGGTTGGCCCGAAGGCGGCGCTCGGTGTCGCGGCACTGGCGCTCGACGACGTCAACTGGCTTGGCGGCCCGCCCGTCCCCGAGGCCGGGCGCGCGGTGCTGGTCAAGCTGCGATCAGCCCAGCCCACGGTGCCGGCGATGCTGTCACCGACCGCGGGCGGTGGCCTGTCAGTGACGCTAGAGACGCCACAGCAGGGCGTCGCGCCTGGTCAAGCCTGCGTCTTCTACGACGGTGATCGGGTGCTCGGCGGCGGGACCATTCGCCGCAGTGCAACAGAAACACTTGCCGCCATGCCCCGCGCCGTGGAATCAGTATAGGCGTGGGCACCGACGCCCCACGCCGCAGCACCGGGAATTAACGCCTTATGGCCTACCATCCGCTCATCGGGATCGGGATTTTCCTGATCTCCATCGTGCTTGCCTTCTTCATTGGCAAATGGGCCGTGCGGAAGGGCCTGGAACGGCTTGAAGCCCATCGGGCTCAGAAGGCCAGGCTGACCGATGCCGCGTCGCCCGACGCCCCGTGGATCGAGTCCAACGGCAGCGACGGCGGGTCGCAGACCAGTTGACGCCGCCGGAGCGCGGGTCTATATGCCTCGCCGCGGCGGTGGTAAGGCGGAGTAGCTCAGCTGGTTAGAGCAGCGGAATCATAATCCGCGTGTCGGGGGTTCGAGTCCCTCCTCCGCTACCATCACTGTCAGGCCCGCGGCCCCATTCGACATCAGCGGCCCTTCCGGGTATCCTCCCTCCCTTCAAACCATTGTGACCATTCGATTTTGCGCGGCGGCCCGCCTCCCGGGTGCTGATGCCGTCGCCCGGAATCGCTTCGTCGCCCTGCGCCGCAGGCCGCCGCCCCACCCGGCAGCTGCCCGCGTCGCCTGGCGGCAAGGTTGAGAATACGGGGGAGCCGCTGATGGCAGACACACAGAACGAACCGGGCATCGACGTTGCCGATTCCGGGCCCTTCAAGGGCCTCCACGCCGGCATGGGCATTGCCGCCAAGGGTATGGTGGTGGCCTTCGTCGTCTTCACAGTACTTAACGTAGAATTCGCTAATAGTATTTATTCGGCTGTTCGCACTTGGATCGAAGCCACGCTGAACTGGTACTATATTACTTCCGTCACTTTTATGCTTTTCGCCTGTTTTTATTTGATGTTTAGCCGGTTTGGCAACATCAAGCTGGGTGACGACGACTCTAAGCCCGAGTTCAGCAACTTCTCCTGGTTTGCCATGCTGTTCTCGGCGGGCGTGGGCATTGGTCTGCTGTTCTTCGGCATCGCCGAGCCGATGTTCTACTTCGACAACTCGGCGCCCTGGAGCTATCCGAACAACCCGTTCGCCGACCATCTCGGCATGGCGGCCATGGACGAGCAGCGCGCCGTTGCGGCCATGCGGGTGACCTACTTCCATTGGGGCTTCCATGGCTGGGCGGTCTACGTGTTGATCGGCCTGTGCCTGGCCTATTTCGGGTTCCGCAAGAAGCTGCCGCTGACGCTCCGCTCGGCGCTGTATCCGGTGATCGGCGACCGTATCTATGGCCCGATCGGCCATGCGGTGGACCTGCTGGCGGTGTTTGGCACCGTGTTCGGTGTGGCCACCTCGCTGGGTCTCGGCGTCAGCCAGATGGCGACCGGTCTGAACGTGCTGTTCGGCGTCGATCCGGGCGTCACGACCCAGGTCATCCTGATCGCGGTGATCTCGGTGGTCGCCACCTTCTCGGCGGTCTCCGGTGTCGGCAACGGCATCCGGATCATCTCCGAGTGGAACATCTATCTCAGTGTCGTGTTGCTGGCCTTCTTCCTGTTTGGCGGGCCGTTCAACTGGCTGATGGGCTTCTTCGTCACCACCATGGGCGACTATCTGTGGCACTTCATCCCGATGGGTTTCCAGACCTTCAACGCGCCGGGCGACGCGGCGTGGCAGGGCGGCTGGACCATCTTCTACTGGGGCTGGTGGATCTCCTGGGCGCCGTTCGTAGGCATGTTCATTGCGCGGATCAGCCGCGGACGCACGATCCGTGAGTTCATGCTGGGCGTGATGTTCGTTCCCACCACCATCGCCTTCTTCTGGCTGTGCATCTTCGGCGGCAACGCCATCTTCATGGAGCTCAACGCCGATGGCGGCGTCGGTACCGCGGGGGTGGCGCAATTGGTGCGCGACTGGAACCTGCCGGCCGCGCTCTACGGCACCATCGAGCGGATGACCGGGTTTGAGTGGCTCAACTGGATGATGGCAGCGCTGGCCACCTTCCTGCTGGCGACCTGGTTCATCACCTCGTCGGACTCCGGCACCCTGGTCATCACCACCATGCTGTCCATGGGCGACGACAACCCGCCCCAGCGCTTCCGCATCGTCTGGGGCCTGGGCGAGGGCTTCGTGGCCGCGGTGCTGCTGCTCGCAGGGGGCCTGAAGGCGTTGCAGACCGCCTCGATCGCGGCGGCCCTGCCGGTCAGTGTCATCATGCTGATGATGACCTTCGGCATCCTCAAATCGCTGCATGAGGATCCCTCGGCCGTGCCGGAGGGCGAGACCATGACCGCGCCGGATGGCACCAGCCTGCGGCGCGAGCTGCGCGCCTAGACCACGGGGCAGGGACAACGGGGCAGGGGCCGGCGGCGGTTCGCCATCGCCGGCCCCTGACACCGCTCAGCCCATCCCGCGGGACTTCTTCAGCCCGTCGGTCACGAAGGAGGCGCTCTTCGCGCCCTTGGTCACGTCGCGCCCGGCGAAGGCGGCGATGCCCTCGGAAACTACCCCCATGCCGCGCTTCTCGGCCTCGTCGAGGCAGTATTTCGACGCGGCCAGGTCGCAATGCACCATGCCCTGGATGACGCCGAGGATGATCTCGTCGTCGTTCTCGCGCGCCCGCTTCTTGCCGGCCACGACCTCGCCGATATTGCCGTCGATGCGCTTGAGCAGGTCCTCTTCGCTGATCTTGCCCTGGTTCACCCAGGTGGCGAAGTCGCCGCGCAGCAGCGCGTAGTCGAGATCATCCACGATCACATAGCCGAACTCATCCAGACACTCGAAGGCGACCTCGGGCACGCCGCCCATGGACAGCATCAGCGCGCCCTTCTTCAGCATGCCCGGCTTGATCATCGGCTCCTGGGCCAGGGTGATGGTGCAGACGATGTCGGCATCGTCGATGCACTCCTCCACCGTCTCGACCGCGCGCAGCGGCGGCAGGTCGTTGCTGGCAAGCTTGTCGGCGAAGGCCTGCGCGCCCTCGAATGTGCGGGACGAGACGCGGTATTCCGCATCCGGGAACTGCGCCGCCATGGTCAGGTAGATTTCCTCGTTGAGCTGGCCCGCGCCGATCAGGCCGACGCGCTTGCTGTCCTTGCGCGCCAGGTACTTCGCGGTGACCGTGCCGGTGGAGCCGACGCGCCGGCGGTACAGCCAGGTCACGTCGACCATGCCAAAGCCCTTGCCGGTGCGGGTGTCGCTGAGGATGCAGTAGTAGCAGCCGAACTGCATGCCGTAGCGGATGCCGGCGATGTTGGACTCGGGCAGCATCCCCATCTTGTCGATGAAGATCGACGGCGGATCATGGGGCACGAACATCACGGCCGCCGACGGGTTGGCCAGCACCTCGCCCGCGCGGCCGTACTGGGCGAACGAGTCCTCGATGGCATCGTTGGACGCGGTCACGCTCAGCAATTCTCGGGTGTCGGCCTCGGACAGGATTCGCATGGGGTTCTCCCTGATGTCAGCGGTGGGGCGTGGCCGGCGCAAGCAGGCTGGCGTCGCCGTAGGAATAGAAGCGGTAGCCGGACTCTATCGCATGGGCGTAGGCGGCCTGCATGGTTTCCTGCCCGGCGAACGCACAGACCAGCATGAAAAGCGTTGAGCGCGGCAGGTGGAAGTTGGTCAGCATCCGGTCGATGGCGCGGAAGCGGTAGCCGGGCAGGATGAACAGGTCGGTCTCGCCGGTCATCGGGCGGATCGTCCCGTCCGCGTCCGCGGCGCTTTCCAGCAGCCGGGTTGGCGTACTGCCCACGGCGACGACGCGCCCACCCGCCGCCCGCGCGGCGTTGATGGCATCGGCGGCGTCCGCACCGATCTCGCCCCATTCGCCATGCATCTGGTGTTCGCGGGGATCATCGCTGCGCACCGGCAGGAAGGTGCCGGGCCCCACATGCAGGGTCACCGTGGCGCGCCCGATGCCCCGCGCCGCCAGCGCATCCAGCAGCCGCGGTGTGAAGTGCAGCGAGGCGGTTGGCGCGGCGACCGCGCCGGGCCGCTCTGCAAAGACGGTCTGGTAGGCCGCCTTGTCCCGGTCGTCCGGGGCGTCGCGGCGGATGTAGGGGGGCAGGGGCATGGCGCCGTGGCGCTCCAGCGCCGCCAGCATCGCCGCGGTGTCGCGGGCGAAGTCGAGCACCACGCTGCCGTCCGCTTCCTTCGCCGCGACGGTGGCGGCGAGGTCGCCGGCGAAGTCGATACGGTCGCCTTCGCGGAGCCGCCGGCCGGGCCGGGCGAAGGCGCACCAGCGCCCGCCGCCCAGGTCGCCATGCAGGGTCGCCTCGATCCGCGCCTCGCCACGCAAGCCGGTGAGCCGCGTCGGGATGACCCTGGTGTCGTTGACCACCAGGATGTCACCGGGCGCCAGCAGGTCCGGCAGGTCGCGTACCCCGTGGTCGGCGAAGCCGCCATCGGCGACATGCAGCAGCCGGGCGGCGTCGCGCGGTTCCGCCGGGGCTTGGGCGATGCGGTCCGGCGGCAGGGTGAAATCGAAATCGTCGGTCCGCATGACGGTCCGCCGGGGCCCGGTGAGGCGGCTCAGGCCGCGGGGCGGGTCACCGGCAGCAGCAGCCGGAACGGCAGCAGCAGCAGCGCCGCCATGGCGAACTTCACGCCCAGGTCGCCGATGCCCCAGGTCACCCAGGGCAGGCCGGTGCCGGCGAAGGCGAGGCTGAAGAACAGTGCCGTATCCACCACCGAGGCGACCCCTGAGGACACCAGCGGCGCCTGCCACCAGGGCAGCCGGCGCAGCTTGTCGAACACGGCGACATCCATCAGCTGCGCCACCAGGAAGGCGGTGCCCGACGCCAGCGCGATGCGCGGCGTCGCCAGCCAGAACGACAGGGCGACGGCGCAGGCGAAGCCGACATAGACGACGATGCGCGCGCGCGACGGGCCGAAACGCCGGTTGGTCAGGTCGGTGATCAGGAAGCTCGCCGGATAGGTCAGCGCGCCCCAGGTCAGCCAGTCGTTGATCGGATACTGAACCGCGACATTGGACAGGGCGACGATGGCCGCCATGGCGGCGATAGCGATGGCGATGCCGGGCATCGGCAGACGGGCCTCCGGGGGGTGGGAAAGACGCCGTGATAGCGCCGCGCGCGCCGCTCCGCAAGACGCGCCTGCGCTGGCGCGGCGCTTGCATCGGAATTCCGTGGATGAGTCCGCCCGGCGCCTGGCGCAAACGGCGGCAGAGGGACCGCTGGAACCGATGCGCGATCGCGACAGTTTGCTTTCCGACGCTGAAATCAAAGCCTTGCTGGACGATGGCGGGTTCGGTGCGGCGTCCGCGCCCGCCCGGCTGCATGTCCTGATCGTCGATGCTGACCAGCCAGCGCGGGCGCGGCTGGCGGAAATCCTTGCCGGGTGCGGGGTGGCAGTTTCCCAGGCGGCGGCCGCGCGGCCCGGCCTGGCGCGCGCTGTCGCCGACGCCACGGTCAATGTGCTGTTGATCGATCCCGGCCTGCCGGGCCTCACCCCCGGGGCCTTGTGCGCGGCGCTGTCGGCGCGTCCGGCTCGGCCCGTGGCGCTGCTGATCGCCGGCGGCACCGGCGCGCCCGATGCGGTGCTCGACGCGGCCCCCACGGTGCTGCGCGAGGTGCTGCCCCGGCCGGTCGATCCGGTACGACTGCGCGCCGCGGTCGGGCGCTGCAAGGCGGCCCTGGGCCGGGCCTGAGGGCCGCCGCCGCAGCTTTTTAAAAGGAATGTTGTCATTTGTTGTCATCGGCCCCGGAAAGCCGCGGTTCGCCGTGACTCTGTGACGGCCGATGTTGCGTAATGTTGCGCGAATAAACACGAAATTGGCTCTCTGAGGCCCCGGATGTTGTCGTCATGTTGACAGGCGGACGGCGCTGCTGCCCCGTCGAGCCGACCCTATTTCCCGATATAGGAATAAACACCGCTTCGTGCAAGGGGCCGTACCCCGCACAATGGGCCGTCCAGCCCCGGGAGACCCATCACCATGCCGTCCGACCGACCGACCGCCTTTCCAAGCGGCGCCGATGCCGCCGAGGCGACCCTCAACCTCGCGCGCGACCTGGTCGCCATCGATACCCGCTTCTTCAACTCCAACCTTCCCGCCGCCGAACGGATCGAGCAGGAACTGGACGGCTTCGAGGTCGAGCGCCTCGACTACACCGACCCCAACGGGGTGGCGAAGCGCGCCCTGGTCGCCCATGCCGGCCCGGACCGGCCGGGCCTCGCGCTGTGCGGCCATATGGACACGGTGCCGGCGCTGGCCTGGGAGACCGACCCCTACGACCCGAAGGTCGCGGACGGCTGGCTCTACGGTCTCGGCAGCTGCGACATGAAGGGACCGGTGGCGGCCACCGTGGTCGCCGCGCAGGCGGCCGAGGCGGACCTGCCGGTCACCCTGGTGCTGACCACCGACGAGGATGGCGGCAACAAGATGGGCGCCAAGGAGATCGCGGCGCGCAGCGAGATGCTCAAGCGCCGCCCGCCCAAGGCGATGATCGTCGCCGAGGGCACCAGCCTGTCCCCGGTGCGCGGCCACCGGGTGTCGATCAACTTCGTCGCCACCGCGCACGGCGTGCAGGCGCATTCATCCACGGGCGAGGGGGACAACGCCAATCTCAAGCTGATCCCGTTCCTCAACGAGATCCTGCCCTGGTACGAGAAGCTGCGCAGCGACCCGAGCCTGCAGGACCCGGCCTTCACGCCGCCATTCAGTGACTTCAACATCACGCTCGATAACCACGGCACCGGGCGGAACATCACCGTTCCCAAGGCGACCGCGGTGATCAAGCTGCGTCACTCCAAGCGCGTCGATCCCCAGCCGGTGATCGACGCGGTGACGGCGGCGGCGGAACGCTTCGGCGTCGACCTTGCGTTTGAGCAGGAAGGCATGGTGCCAGAGCTGGCCCCCGACCACTGGTTCGTGAAGATGGCCGAGGAGATCACCGGCAAGGACGCCCAGGTGGTGCCCTATGGCACCGATGCCTCGGAGCTGGGGCATATCTGCCCGACCATCATCCTGGGCCCCGGCACCATCGATTACGCCCACAAGCCGACCGAGCGCATCGACATCGCCGAATTGCAGGCCGCCGTGCCGCTGTTCCTCGACTTCGCCCGGGCAGTGGACAAGTGGGACGGCTGAGCGCGGCGCTGCTCGGCCTCGCCCTGCTCGGCACCCCGGCGGCGGCGCATTCGCCAACCGGCGAGGCGGCGGGCCGGGCGCGGGCCTTCGTCGAGGCGCTGGACGAGGCGGGACGCAAGGCCGCGCTGATGCCGTTCGAGGCCGAGGCCCGCACCGACTGGCACTACACCCCGCGCCGCCGTCCCGGCCTGCGCCTCGACGCCATGACCGAGGACCAGCGCCGCCGCTTCTGGGCGCTGATGACCGCCGCGCTGAGCGAGGTCGGCTTCGCCAAGGTGGAGGGGATCATCACCCTCGAACGCATCCTGGGCGAAATGACCGGCAACCTGTCCTACCGTGATCCGGGCAACTACGCGGTGGTGTTCTTCGGCCCGGTTGGCACCGGACAGCCCTGGGGCTGGCGCTTCGAGGGGCACCACCTGTCCCTCAGCTTCACCGTCGCGCCGGGGCGCGATCTCGCCTTCTCGCCGGCCTTTTACGGCACCAACCCGGCCGCCGTGCCGCCGGACCATCCGGAACATGGCGGGCTGCGGGTGCTGCGGGCCGAGCATGAGTTCGCCTTCGCCCTGCTCGACAGCCTCGACGACGGTCAGCGCGCCCGCGCGGTGATCGCATCCGAGACCGCCGGGGACATCTTCTCGCGCCCGGGCCGCACCCTGCCGTTCGATGCGCCGGAAGGGCTGCCGTTTGCTGCGATGACGGCGGCGCAGCAGGCGCTGCTGCAGGACCTGGTCGCCGCCTATGTCGGCAATATCGGCTTTGAATTCGCTTTCCGGCAGACCAAGCGCATCGAGGAAGCGGGATGGGACAAGCTGCATTTCGCCTGGGCCGGGTCGCTGACCCCAGACGGCGCGCACTACTACCGCATCCACGGGCCGGTCACCCTGATCGAGTACGACGCCAGCCAGGCCGGCGGCAATCACGTGCACTCGGTCTGGCGCGATCCCACCGACCCGTTCGGCGAGGACCTGCTGCGCCGCCACCGCGAAGAGGCTCACCCGCCGCCCCATGCGCACCCGGTGCCGCGCTAGCGCCGGCGCGCGGTCTGTCGTAAGCAGGGGCCCCGCACACGCCCCGGAGAGCCCCCATGGATATCCTCGTCCTGCCCGGTGACGACATCGGCCCGGAAATCACCGTTGCGACCCGCACCGTGCTGGATGCCGCCGATGCGGTCTTCGAGCTTGGCCTGCGCTTCGAGGAGGTCGAGGTCGGCATGGCGCGCCACGCCAAGGAGGGCACGACCCTGCCCGACGGGGTGGTGGACATGGCGCGGCAGGCGGATGGGGTGCTGCTCGGCCCCGCCGGCATGACCGCCTATCCGCCGCTGGCCGAAGGCGGGGTGAACGTACCCGGCACCATCCGCAAGCAGCTCGACCTCTACGCCAACATCCGCCCGGCCAAGGATCGCGGCCTGCCGGACGGGCGCGCCGGGCTCGACTGCCTGATCGTGCGCGAGAACACCGAGGGCTTCTACGCCGACCGCAACATGTTCATGGGGTCCGGCGAATTCATGCCGACCGAGGATGTGGCGCTGGCGGTGCGCAAGATCACCAAGCCCGCGTCCGAGCGTATTGCCCGGGTCGCTTTCGAACAGGCCGCCCGGCGCCGCAAGGACGTCACCTCGGTGGGCAAGCGCCATGTGCTGCAGATCACCGACGGGGTGTTCATGCGCGCCGCCGAGGCGGAGGCCGCGCGCAACCCGGACATCGCCTACCGGGAGATCGACATCGACGCGGCGGCGGCCGCGGTCTACACCCACCCGCAGCATTTCGACGTCATCCTCATCACCAACATGTATGGCGACATCCTGTCGAACCTGGTGGTGGCGCTGTCGGGCAGCCTCGGGCTGGCGGCGGCGCTGAATGTCGGCGACGGCCACGCGGTGGCCAACGCCGGGCATGGCAGCGCGCCGGACATCGCGGGCAAGGGTATCGCCAACCCCACCGGCTTCATCCTGTCCGCCGCCATGCTGCTCGACTGGCTTGGTGCGCAGAACGGCTCGAACGCCTATGCGGAGGCGTCCGCCGCGGTCACCCGCGCGGTCGACGTGGCGCTGGCGGATGTGGACGCCCGCACCGGCGACGTCGCCGGCAACGGCAACACCGCAAGCTTTGCCAACGCCGTGGCGGCGGCAGTGAAGGCCGCAGGCTAGGGACGTTTAGGGTTTCTGCGCCGGCCCACGCCCCCACCCGGCCACCCACGCCAGTATCCTATTGGGTGGCCGGGTGGGGGCGTGGGCCGGAGCCGTGCCTGATGACGCTATTCCGCCGCCGCCGGGCGCGCTGGCGCCGGGGTGAGACGCGGGCCGATGATCACCTCGTTGCCCGGCTTCGGATCGTGCGGGATGTTGCACGACAGGATCAGCGACGCCGCCGCCATGCCCGCGCCCATCAGGAACACGGCCGCCGGTGAGGCCAGCCACAGCAGCCCGAAGGCGACCGGGATGAACACCGCACCGATATGGTTGATGGTGAAGGACACGCCCGCGGTCGACGCCATGTCGGCGGGGTCGGCGATCTTCTGGAAGTAGGTCTTGATCGCGATCGCCATGGCGAAGAACAGGTGGTCGACGATGTACAGCCCCGCCGCGACCCACGGGTTGGTGACGAAGGCGTAGGCGGTGAACACGCCGATCAGGCCGATATATTCGCAGATCAGCGCCTTGCGCTCGCCCCAGCGGTGGATCAGCCGGCCGATCTTCGGCGCCGCCCAGGTGTTGACGATGGCGTTGATCAGCAGCAGCAGCGCGATGGAGGCTACATCGAAGCCGAACTTCTCGACCATCAGGAAGCCGGCGAAGACGACGAAGATCTGCCGCCGCGCCCCGGCGAAGAAGGTCAGCAGGTAGAACAGCCAGTAACGGGTGCGCAGCACCATGTGCTTGTTCTGGACGACCTCTTCCTTGTAGGTCGGCCAGGCCGACCAGGCGAGGGCGGCAATCACCACGGTGGCGAGGCCGCCGATGGCGTAGACGATGGCGAAATCGAGCCCGAGGAAGTGGAAACCGCCCCAGATCAGCGCCAGCGTGACGATGCCGGCGGCGGACTTCGCCGCGATCATCCGGCCGAGCGTCTCCGGCGCCTTCTCCTTGGAGATCCACTGCAGGGCGAGCGACTGGTTGACCGTCTCGTAATAGTGAAAGCCGGTCGACATGATGAAGGTGGTGATCAGCAGCCCGGCCATGCTCGGGAAGAACCCGGTCAGCGCCGTGCCGATGCCCAGCAGCACCAGCGAGACATAGGCCAGCATCTGCTCGCGCATCAGCAGCAGGATCCACACCACCGCGAACGACATGAAGCCCGGAATCTCGCGCAGGCTCTGCAGCAGGCCGATGTCGGCGCCGTCGAAATCGACGCGCTGGACGGCGAAGTTGTTGAGCAGCGCCATCCAGGTCTGGAAGCTCAGCGGCATCGCCGCCGCCAGCAGGATGAGCAGCACCTCCGGTCGGCGCCAGCCGCCGGCGAGCAGATCGCGGATGGTATCGGTCATGACAAGAGTCTTTACCCTGCCGCCGCGCGCCTGTCCCGGCTAATCTGCGGGACTGGAGCCAGCTGCGGGGAGGATCGGCGGTGCCGCTACTGATCGAGGCGTTCTACGGGATTTCGTCGCCGTGGGCCTATTTCGGCGCGCCCCGGCTGTTCGAGATCGCCGACCGGCACGGCGCCGAGCTGCGGCTGCGCCCGATCGTCGTCATCCAGCCCAACGGCGGCATTCCGCTGCCGACCCGCCCGGACCCGCGCCGCCACTACCACGCGGTGGAGCTCGACCGCTGGCGGCGGCACCTGCAGATGCCGCTCAACCTGCGCCCGAAATTCTATCCCTGCCGCTCGATCCGCCCCGGCGTGCATGCGGTGATCGCCGCCCAGAAGGCGGGGCTGGACGCGCGCACGCTGAGCTTCGCCATCCAGCGCGCCCTGTGGGCGGAGGACCGCGACATCGCGGATGAGGAGACGCTGCGCGCCATCGCGCGCGAGAACGATCTGGACGACGCGGTGCCGCTGATCCGCGAGGACCAGCCCGCCGACATCACCGGCGAGTTCGAGGACAACCTCGCCCATGCCGAGAAGATCGGCATCTTCGGCACCCCCACCTATGTGCATGACGGGGCGCTGTATTGGGGCCAGGACCGGCTGGCGTTCCTCGACCGGGCGCTGGCCGCGGCCCGCGCAAAGGAGGAGGCCTGACATGCCCGACATGCCGCTCAAGGACGCCCGCATCGACAGCCCCGACGTCGCCCGCGCACTGGGCGACATCCTCGCCGCGGCCGGCTTCGCGCCCGACGCACCGGCGCCGCTCACGGTGACCGGCGCCGATCCGGTGATCCCGACGAACTTCCTGCTCGGCAGCGCCGGGGCCGCGGTGCTGTCCGCCGTCGGCCTGGCCACCGCCGACCTGTGGCGGCTGAAGACCGGGCGCAGCCAGGCCGTCTCGCTGGACGTCACCCACGCGGTGGGCGGCATCCGCACCAGCCTCTATCTGCAGCGCGACGGCGCGCCGATCGACGTCTGGGCCGGCATTTCCGGCTTCTATCCGACGAAGGACGGCCGCTGGGTGCAGCTCCACACCAACTTCTCCCACCATTTGCAGGGCACGCTCGACCTGCTCGGCTGCGAAGCGACCAAGGAGTCGGCGGCCGCCAAGGTCGCCGAATGGGATGCGCTGGCGCTCGAGACCGCGCTCTATGACCGGGGGCTGGTGGGCGCGATGGTGCGCAGCCCCGCGGAGTGGGAGGCCCACCCCCACCGCGCCGCGGTCGCGCGGCTGCCGCTGATGGAGATCGTCAAGATCGGCGACGCGCCGCCCGAGCCGCTGCCGGATGGCGACCGGCCGCTCAGCGGCATCCGCGCGCTGGACCTCACCCGGGTGCTCGCCGGGCCGACCTGCGGGCGGACGCTCGCCGAGCACGGCGCGGACGTGATGCGCATCGCGGCGGAGAAGCTGCCCTTCACCGCCGAGAACGTGATGGACACCGGGCACGGCAAGCTCAACGCCTTCCTCGATCTCGACGTCGCCGACGACAAGGCGCGGCTAGTCGAACTGGCCCGGGAGGCGGACATCTTCACCCAGGCCTACCGCCCCGGCAGCCTGGCGGCGCGCGGCCTGTCGCCGGACGACCTGGCGCGGGAACGCCCCGGCATCGTCTATGTGACGCTCTCGGCCTACGGCCATGAGGGGCCTTGGGCGGCGCGGCGCGGCTATGACAGCCTGGTGCAATGCACCACCGGCCTGGCGTGGGAGCAGGGCTGGGGCGCGGACACCGAAACCCCGCCGCCGGGCACCCCGCCGAAGCACACCCCGGCCCAGGCGCTCGACTACGTCACCGGCTACCTGATGGCGTTCGGCGCGCTGGTGGCGCTCGGCCGCCGGGCGCGCGACGGGGGAAGCTGGATGGTCCGGGTCTCCCTGTGCCAGACCAGCCACTGGCTCAAGGGCCTCGGCCGGGTGCAGGGCCAGGACGCGCGGGCCATGGACGACCCGTGGGAGCGGGGCATCGAGGATTTGTTCGTCGAGACCGACAGCCCCTTCGGCCGGCTCCGCCATCTCGGCCCGGTGCTCGGCCTGTCCGAAACCCCGCCCCACTGGGACCGCCCGGCAACGCCGCTGGGGACGCATCCGCCGGAGTGGCCGTGAGCGCGGCTTCTCGCTAGGGCCGGATCAGGCGTCCGGCCCCCGCTCCCCATCCCCCGGCTCCAGCCCATACGGCTTCACCAGGTTCCACACATGCCCTGGCACCATGTTGCGCATCTTGGCCGGGTGCGCGTGTCTCAGGTGCAGCACCGTTTCGGCCGCCTTCATTTCGACGCGGGCGCGGGCGAATTCGAGGCCGCGGGGGCCGATGCGGGGCATCAGCCAGCCCATCAGCGGGCGCAGCCAGTCGGGCATGGCGCGCAGGGGGAGGCCGCCCGCCGCCCGCGCGGTGTTGGCGATGAAGCCCTTCACCGAGCCCGCCCGCTTGCCGGCGCTGCCCGGTTCGGCGGTGCGCAGGGCGTCGCCCAGCATCGCCACCAGTTCCTCGCCCCGGTCGTTGCGCACCAGCAGCCACTGTTCCCCCTCGCCGCCCATGTAGCCGACCGTGATGTCCGCCAGCACGTTGGTGTAGTCGACGCAGGTGCGACACGTGATCGGGAAGAAATCCGCCGGCAGCTTGGAGATCGGCAGCTTGAGGAACGGGATCTCGCGCACGGACCCGTCCGCGAAGCGCAGCTCCACGTGATAGTCGGCGCGGAATTCCAGATATGTGATGGTCTCCGGTGCGTCCGACAGCAGGTCGAGGAAGGTGTGGAAGTTTTCCGTCGTGGTGTTGTCCGAGCATGGCGTGCCGATGACGTAGAGCCGCTCCAGCCCGAGCCGTTCCTCCAGCGCCCGCAGCGCATAGACCTGACACGGAATGCCGATCAGCGCGAGGCGGCGGTAGCCCTTCGCGATGGCGGGCTCCAGCAGCGCCAGCAGCGGCGCGTACCCCATCCGCATGCCGCGGCATTGCGCCATGTCCGCCGGGTCGGTGACCAGCACCGGGACCGGCTTCCAGCGGTCGTCCGGGTCGGGCTTCATGGTCAGCACCGCGTCGACCGCGCCGTCCTCCAGCAGCTTCTCGCCGAGGCGGCTGGCGATGCCGGTCCATTGCGCGCCCGGGCTGGGCGGGGCGAGGGACGCCCGCACCATGCGCTTGAACGGGCCGAAATGCAGCTCGTCCGGCCGGTCCGGGTCGCGGGCGCGGCCATGCACCCGGGCCTCCAGCGCCGGATAGTCCGGCTTGATGAACTGGCACGCGGTGCCGCAGGCCTTCGGGTCGGCCATGCGCGAGACGCCGCAATCGGTGCACAGCCCGCGCGGCGCGGGCTCGCGCAGGGGGGGCGTTTCCGGCGGCTGGGGGCGGCGCACATCCATACCGCCATGTAACCAAGCGCAGGGGGGGCGAGGCAAGCGCCGGGCGGGCGGCTTGCGCCACCGCCGCCTGCAACCATGTGTATTAGTGGAGGGTGCGTTGCTTCCAGCATGGCTTGGGAGGACGCATGGGCACGGAAAGCCCAGAAAAAGCCGCGATTCTGGTCCAGGCTGCGATGGAAGCGCTGCGCGATGCGGGCGGAGACCTGCCCATGCGCGACGTTCTCGCGGAGGTGGAAAGCCGGGTGTCGCTCTCCGATCATGACCGGGAACGCTACGACCAGAGCGGCTATGTGCGCTGGCAATCGCTGCTGCACCATTATTCCATCGGCTGCGTGCGCGCCGGCTATATCAAGAAGAACCGCGGCCGCTGGTTCCTGACCCCGGAGGGGCAGGCGGCGCTGGCCCGTCCGGCGCCCCAGGCGCTGGCCCACGCGCTGCGCGCCTTCCGGCGCTGGAAGGCGGCGCGCCCGCGCCCGGTGGACGGCACGCCAGCCGTTGCCGCCACCGACACCGGAGTGCCGGTGGCAACAGGGGCGGCGGCAGCAGAGGAGGCGCCCGACGCGGAGGCGGAGCCCAGCGTCTCCTTCATCCTGGACACCGCCGAGAGCCAGGCGCGCCAGGAGATCGACGGCCATATCCAGGAACTTGGCCCCTACGCCTTTCAGGACCTGGTCGCCGCCCTGCTCAGGGGCATGGGCTATCACACCCCCTTCATCGCGCCGAAGGGGCCGGACGGCGGCACCGACATCGTCGCCTACAGCGACCCGCTGGGCACCGGCACGCCCCACATCCGGGTGCAGGTGAAGCACCGCGCCGACCGGGCGACCCGCGAGGAGGTGGCGGCGCTGCGCGGCATCATCCGCCAGGACCGGGAGATCGGCCTGTTCGTCTCATCCGCCGGCTTCACCCGCGACGCAAAGCGCGAGGCCGCCCAGGCCGGCGTCCACATCGAACTCATCGACCTGGACCGCTTGCTCGACCTGTGGATCGGCCATTACGACCAGCTGTCGGAGGAAGATCGCGCCCATCTCCGCCTCCGCCGCGTGCATTTCCTGGCGGCGGAGTGACAGGCGCGGCGGGCGGCTTCTATGCTGTTGGCTGCTGATTTCTCCAAGGAGCACTCCCATGACCAACACCCCCGGCGGCGTGCGGGCGGATGCGTGGACGGCGACCCGGATGGGGACGCGGGGCGCGGTGGTGTCGAACCATCCCCTGTCATCACTGGCGGGCATGGAGATGCTGCGCGCCGGGGGCAACGCGGTCGATGCGGCGGTGGCGGTGGCGTTCGCACTGGGTGTCGCGGAGCCCCAGGGCTCCGGCATCGCGGCGGACGGCTTCCTCATGGTGCATATGAAGGAGCGCGGCACCGTGGAGGTCGCCAACGGCTGCGGCTTCGCGCCCATGGCCGCGACGCCCGAGCGCTTCAAGGACGGCATCGTCACCACCGGGCCGCTGTCGACCTCGGTGCCCGGCATCTGCGACGCCCTGCTCGCCGCCCATGCGCGCTATGGCCGGCTGCCGCTGGAGCAGGTGGTCGCCCCCGCCATCGAATGGTGCGAGGCCGGCGTGCCGCAAACCTTCTTCCAGTGCCGGCTGGCGCAGAAATGCGACCTGATGCACCGGGACGCCGGCGCGGCCGCGGTGTTCGCGCCGGACGGCAAGCCGCTGGCCCCCGGCGGCCTGCGCCGCAACCCGGACCTGGCCTGGACCTACCGGGAGATCGTCAAGGGCGGGCGGGACGCCTTCTATACCGGCCCCATCGCCGACAAGCTGGCCGCCTATATGGAAGCCGCCGGCGGCATCCTGACGAAGGACGACCTGGCCGCTTACCACATGCGCTGGGAAGCGCCGATCACCACCACCTACCGCGGCCGCACGGTCTATGAAGCGCCGCCAAACTCGTCGGGCCATGTGCTGCTGCAGGAGCTGAACCTGATCGAGGGGTTCGACATGGCGTCCCTCGGCCTGACCACGCCCGAAGCGGTCCATCTGATGGTGGAGGCGAAGAAGCTGGCCTTCGCCGACCGGGAGGCGTATCTGGCCGACCCGGACGTGGTGGACGTGCCCATCGAGGGGCTGATCTCCAAGGAGTACGCCGCCGAGCGCGCGAAGCTGATCGACCTGGAGCGCGCCGCCGAGGGCGTGGCCGAGGGCGACCCCTGGGCGTTCCAGGACCGCGCGCCGGACCCGGCGAAGCGCTTTCACCGCCCCGGCGCGAAATCCACCGAGCGGGACGGCGAGACCACCCATTACTGCGTCGTCGATGCGGAGGGCAACGCGGTGGACGGCCTGCAAAGCCTGTCCTCCAGCTATGGCTCCCAGGTGATCTGTCCGGGCACCGGCATGCTGCTCAACAACCGCATGAACTACTGGCATCTGGAGGCGGAACACGCCGACCTGCTGCAGCCCGGCAAGCGGGTGCGCCAGACCATGAACCCGGTGATGGTGTTCACCGCGCCGCCGGAGCAGGGCGGCCAGCTCGACCTGTGCTGCGGCACGCCGGGCGCGGATACCCAGGTGCAGACCAACCTGCAGCTGATCAGCGCCATCTACGACCAGGGCTATACGGTGACCGAGGCGATCCACGCGCCGCGCTGGACCCATGTGCAGGGCCGCATGACCTCGTCGATCCCGCGCCAGGACGAACACCGGCTGAATGTGGAGGACCGCTTCGGCGCGGCGGCGATCGCCGACCTCGACCGCCGCGGCCACGCCCCGCGCCCGGTCGGCGAATGGGGCGGCCCCGGCAGCGCCGGTGCCATCCGCGTCCTCGAGGGCGGCACCCTCACGGCGGCGGCTGACCCGAGGCGGGACGGGCAGGCGCTGGTGTATTAGTTCCTAGAGTGGAATCTAGCTCTCACGATTTATTGGATAATTTTTTGTCAAAAAATCTATAATTTCTTCAAGTACTATATTCAGTTTTTTCTCATAAATATCTAATTCTTTATCTAGAAAAACAATGGGATGAGAAATTCTATTTCCAGGTTTATATGTCTCCATTCTTATTGCCGAATAATCTCCAAAATTTCTTCCCATAAATGTTCTGGATTTGTTGTGTCTTTTTGCATTAGCAGGGTGACCTGCAGAAATATTTCGAATTTTTCTGATTTTCTTCCAAGGTTTTGATTGAATGATGTCATCGCCAATAGGTTTTTTAATTATAGAAATATAGAATTCTGACAATGCGTCTTGTTGTATAATGATTGCTTGCATAACCCCCCAATATTCGATGTATGATAAATACGGATCTTTTGAGAACCCTTTTTCTCTGTGCGCGATCAGTGATTCAATCGTGTCTTGAAGAAGATATTTTGATGTGTAATAAGCCGCGAATTGTTCTTCGTCATCAAATAATGTATTTCGATGGATTATTTCCTGCACATGATTGTGTATTTTCTCTCTTATATCACACGCCCTAGAAAATCTATTCTGTTTCATAACACCCCGCCAGCCGCGCGCGCATCTTGATGAGCGCGAGGACCGTGTCGATGGCCGGGGTGGGGATGTCGACGAGCCGGCCCAGCTCCTGCACCGAGCCGACGAGGGCGTCGATCTCCATCGGGCGGCCGCGTTCCAGGTCCTGCAGCATCGAGGTCTTGTGCGCGCCGACCGCCGCACCGCCGTCGAGGCGCTTGTCCACGTCGATGGCGAACTTGACGCCGAGCGCCTCGCCGATGGCCTGTGCCTCCAGCATCATCGCGCGGGCGACCGGGCGGGTGTCCCCGTCGGTGCACAGCACATCCAGCGTCGCGCCGGTGAGCGCGCTGATCGGGTTGAAGCTGAGGTTTCCCCACAGCTTGATCCAGATCTCGTCGCGGATGCGCGGGCGCACCGGGGCCTTGATGCCCGCCGCGATCAGCGCCTGGGACAGAGCCTTGCAGCGGTCCGAGCGCGAGCCGTCGGGCTCGCCGAGCGAGAAGCGGTCGCCCTCCATATGCTGGATGACGCCGGGCTCCGGCACCTCGGCGGCCGGGTAGACGACGCAGCCGATGGCGCGCTCGGGGCCAATGCCCGCCCACTGGGCGCCGCCGGGATCGACGCTCTCCACCCGGTAGCCCGCATGGGGGCTGTCGAGGCCGTGGAAGTACCACCAGGGAATGCCGTTCACCCCCATCACCACCGCCGTATCCGGCCCCAGCAGCGGCTGCATCGCATCGACGATGCCCGGCACCGAATGGGCCTTGAGCGTGATGATGACATAGTCCTGGGGGCCGAGGCTGGCGGGATCGTCGGTGGCGTTGACCGGGGCGGTGCGGGTCTGGCCGTCGCGGATCAGGGTCAGGCCGTTCGCCTGCATCGCCGCCAGGTGCGGCCCGCGCGCGACCAGCGAGACGTCCGCGCCGTGCAGCGCCAGTTCCGCGCCAAGGAAGCCGCCGATGGCGCCCGCGCCGTAGATGCAGACCTTCATCGCCGCCCCCTTACGCGCCGAGGCCGAGCTTGTCGGCCAGGCCGATGCGCTGCAGCTTGCCGGTCGCGCCCTTGGGGATCTCGTCGAGGATCACCACCCGGCGCGGTACCTTGAAGTCCGCCAGCCGCTGGGCGACGAAATCGCGGATGTCCTGCTCGCTGGCGTCCTCGCCCTCGCGCAGCACCACGGCGGCGGCGACTTCCTCGCCGAGCTTGTCGTGGGGCATGGCGAAGGTCGCGACCTGGGCCACCGCCGGGTGGTCCATGATCGCCTCGTCGACCTCCAGCGGCGACACCTTCTCGCCGCCGCGGTTGATGATCTCCTTGATGCGGCCGGTGATCTTCAGATAGCCCTCAGCGTCCAGCACCCCCTGGTCGCCGGTGCGGAACCAGCCATCGGTGAAGGCCTCTTCGTTGGCGGTGGGGTTGCTCTCGTAGCCGGCGGTGACGTTGGCGCCGCGGATCACCACCTCGCCGATGGCGCCGGTCTCCAGCAGCGCACCGTTCGCGTCCATCACCGCGACCTCCGGACCGGCAGCGACGCCGACGGAGCCGGGCTTGCGCGCGGCGGGCGGCAGCGGGTTCGACGCCATCTGGTGCGCCGCCTCGGTCATGCCGTAGGACTCGATAACCGGGCAGCCGAAGGTGTCCTCCAGCGCCGCCATCACCTGCGGTGGCAGGGAGGCGGACGACGAGCGGATCAGCCGCAGTTTCGCCGCCTCGACGATTTCCGTGTTCCGTGCGGCGCGCGCGAGGATCGCCTGATGCATGGTCGGCACCGCGGTGTACCAGCTCGGCGTGATCTCCTCGAGCCAGGCAAAGAAGCGCAGCGCGTTGAAGCCCGGCGCGCACCACACCGACGCCCCCGCCGCCATCGACGCGGACACCGCCGCGATCAGCCCGTGGATATGGAACAGGGGCATGATGTTGAGGCAGCGGTCCTTGCCCTCCAGCGCCAGGGTCGCCGCCACATTCTTGGCAGACGTGGTGACGTTGGTGTGGCTGAGCGGCACGATCTTGGGCCGCGACGTGGTGCCAGACGTGTGCAGCACCAGCGCCGTGTCGCCCGCTTCCGCCGGGCCGCCTTGGGCCGGCGCTGCGCCGGACGCATCCCCCTTGAAGCTGAACAGGCCCGCCGGGCCGGCCTCGTCCCAGGTGATCTCCAGCACCGGCACGCCGAGCTTCTTGGCGACGCCGACGGCGGGGCTGTCGCTGCCGTCTGCCACCACCAGCGCCTTGGCGTTGAGGTCGGAGAGGTAGAACTCGTACTCCTCCGCCCGGTAGTCCGGGTTCAGCGGCGCGGTGGTCGCGCCCGCCGCGATGGCGACGAAGGCGCTGGCCATCTCCGGGCCGTTGGGCAGCACGATGGCGACCCGGTCGCCGCGCCCGATGCCCCGCGCGTTCAGCGCGGCCACCGTAGCGTCGGCATGGGCGGCAAGCCCCTCATAGGTCAGCGGCGGGCGGCCGGGCGCGCCGATGGCGGCGTCACCGGAAGCGCCCGCGTCGAGCAGACGGCGGACCGTGTCGGTCATCTCAAACGTTCCCTGGATTGATTGGTCTTGATTGGGTTTGGTTGGTTGGCCCCAGCTTAGCACCGCACCGTCAGCCGGGGGACTCCCCGGCGGTGAAGCGCACCACCACCAGGGTGATGTCGTCGTGGGCCGGTTCGCCGCGCTGGAACTCGGCGAGCGCGCGTTCTACCGCGCCGCAGATGTTGTCGGCGGTCCACAGGCGGTGGTCGCGGATCACGTCCCGCAGCCGGTCCTTGCCGAACATCGCGCCGTCCGGGTCGCGCGCCTCCCACACCCCGTCGGTCGCCAGCACCAGGATGCCGCCGTCGGGCCAGCCGTCCCGGGCGCAGGCGGTGAAGCCGCGCGCCGGATCAATGCCGAGCGGAATGTCCGGCGCGTCCAACTCGGTGAAGGCGTCCGTGCCGGGATCGTAGAACAGTACCGGGTCGTGGCCGGCGCTGAACCAGCGCGCGCGCCGCGCCGCGCCGTCGATCTGCATATAGGCCAGCGTCACGAAGCGCCCGCCCTGGGCGTCGCGGGCGAGCTGCCGGTTGAGCCGCCCGGCGACATCGCCCAGCGCGTCCGGATCGACCGGCGCGCTGCGCAGGCTGGCCCTCAGCGTGGTCATCAGCAGCGCCGCCGGCACCCCGTGGCCGGTGGCGTCGCCTACCGCGATGCCGACCTGGCCGTCGGGTACGTCGGGGGGAAGCAGGAAGTCGTAATAGTCGCCGCCGGTCTCGTCGGCGTAGAGCAGCCGCCCGGCGATATCGAGACCCGGCACGTCCGGCGCCGCCTTGGGCAGCAGGTGCTGCTGCACCTCCTGGGCGAGCGCCAGGGACTGGCGGATGTCCATGCGCTCCTTCAGCTGCGGCACCATCTCGTTGAAGGCGTTGCCCAGCTCGGCGAACTCGTCGCGGCCGGGGATGTCGACCCGGCGTTCGAAGTCGCCGCCGGCGACGTCCCGCGCCGCCGCCGCCAGCCGCCGCGCCGGGCGGGTGACCGAGCGCGCGCCGAGGAAGGCGGCCAGCGCCACCAGCAGCGCTACCGCCGTCAGCGCGATCCCGGCGACGCCGAGCTGGCGGAGCGTGAGGTCGCGCGCCCGCGCCTCGACCCGCGCCGTCTCGCGGGCGATCTCGGTGAATGGCACCACCATCAGCAGGGCCGCGTTGACGTCGGGAATGGCGGCGTAGGCCCACAGCGAATCCGCGCCCCGGTAGGGTTCGCGCAGGGTGCCCGCGCCGCCAGTGCGGATGGTCTCGAGCATTTCCATATGGTCGCCGCCGTCCTCGGGCAGCAGCCAGACTGGCTCGACCATGGTGTCCCAGCGCCGGTCCGCGGACTGGTAGTCGCGATGCGCCAGCACCCGCAGCGCACGATTGCCGCCGGGCTGGCGCGCCGCCTGCACCAGCAGGCTGTCCACATTGTCCGGCAGGTCGGCGGCGGCGCGGATGCGCTGCAGCAGGCGGACCACCGGCACATCGATGGCGGTCACCCCGCGCACCCGCCCGTCCGGTCCGAACACCGGCGTAGACGCGGTCAGCAGCAGTTGGCGGGTCGAGGCGTCGATCAGCGGCGGGGTCCACACCTGTGCGCGCACCGTGCGCGCCAGGCTGTACCAGGCGCGCTGACGCGGATCATAGCCCGCCGGATAGCCGCCATGACCCGGGTAGACCATGTGGAGGCCGCTTTCCAGGCTGACATACTGGAACAGGAACAGGTCTGGATTGTCGCCGTGCAGGGACGCAAACGTAGCGGCCAGCGGCCCGAGGCGCGCGACATCGTCAGCGACCGTCGCCCGCTCAACCCCCGGCGCGGTGAGGAACGCGGGATGCGCCTCGGACACCGGCATCGGTTCGGGCTCGGTCGCGCCCGGCACCAGGCGGAGATGCCGGGCCGAGGGCCGGGTGCCCGGCGGGGGCGGGCCGCTGTCGAATTGTTCGGCGAAATAAGCGGGCATGGCGTCCACCGGTGGCGGCGCCGTGAACCGGCCCTCCGCGGCCCGTGCCTGCACCTTCAGCGCCAGGTCGACGATCAGCTTCTCGCGATGCATCACCGTGGCGCTGAGCCGCGCGGTGCGGCTGAGTTCGTCGGTCATGCGCCGGGCCGCCGCATCGCGCCCCAGGGCCGATAGCTCGATACCCAGATCCTCGGTCAGCCGCTGATCATGCAGCGACAGCACCAGCAGCGGCAGCAGCCCGATGCCCAGCAACAGCAGCAGCAGCTTGTGGAAGATGCGCATGGCCGGCAGCCTAACCGACCCCCGGCGGGCAGGCGAGGGGGCGTTTGGGGCCTCGGAAACCGCCTGTGGCTGTGCTAAACGGAGCCCCTACGGTCCGCTCAGGAGTTTCCCGCGCATGTTGTTCCCGTCCGTCCGTTCAAGCTGCCTTGCCGCCGGCCTTGCCGCCGTGCTGCTGCTGCCCGCCACCGCCCAGGCGCAGGGCCAGCAGGCGCAGCCGCCGGTGCCCTCAACCATGGAGCGCATGACCGGCATGGCGCATGCGTCGGCGGCGCGGGACTGGCATGGCGAGGTCGGCCTCGGCGTGCTCCTGCGCCCGGAGTATGAGGGCAGCAGCGAGACAGAATTCGGCGTCCTGCCGCTGATCGATTTGACCTGGCGCGACCGTGTCTTCCTCGCGCTCGACGACCAGCAGGCGGACACACCCGAGGGCCTCGGGCTCAACATCACCCGAACGCGCAACATGCAGACCGCGTTGACGCTGAATGTCGATTACGGCCGCGACGAGAGCGATTCGAATGAGCTCAATGGCCTCGGCGATATCGACAGCAGCCTGGAGCTCGGTGCCCTGTTCAATGTGGTGAACGGCCACTGGAAGGTGCATGGCTCCATCGCCCTGGGCGTGACCGACGGCCATGAGGGCATCATCGCCGACATCGGCTTCAAGTATGGCGCGCGCTATGGCGAACGAACGGTGGTGACCTTCGGCCCCTACATGACGATCGCCGATGATTCCTACATGGAGAGCTATTACGGCGTCGACGCCCAGCAGGCGGCATCATCGGGCCTGGCCCAATTCGAGGCCGGGATGGACATCAAGGACCTGGCCTTCGAGGGCCGCTTCATCCACCGGCTTTCCGGGCCGTGGTCGGTCAACGCCTTTGGGCGCGCGGTCATGCTGTTCGGCGATGCGTCCAACAGCCCGGTGACCCGCGAGGACAGCTTCCTGACTGCCGGGGTCGCGCTCACCTACGATTTCTGAGCGGGCCTAGCCCTCCCGTTCGCGGCCTTCCTGGGACCAGCGGCGTTCCAGGAAGTAGACGGTGAACGCGCCCGACCAGGCGATCATCAGCAGCCCGACCAGGGCTTCCAGTCCGCCGATGATGCGCAAGCCCCCGGTGGCGAAGACGTCGCCATAGCCTACCGATGTGTAGCTCGCGGCGGAGAAGTAGATGAAATCATCGAAGCCGCCGTCGATCACGCCTTCCAGCGCACCCATGCCGAGCCATTCCGCGCCCGCGTAATAGCCCGCGGCGAACAGGTAGACCTCCGCCACATGGGCGGCGAACAGGATCAATACCGCCAGCAGCATGCGCCGGCGGCGGTGCTGGCTGAGCCGCCGCACATTGAGCGCCAGCCAATGCATGGCTTCGTAATGGATCGCGATGGTGAGGGCGCACAGCAAGAGGCCCAAAGCCCAGGCGAGCAGCATCAGGTGCCCTTCGGATCGATTCGGTAGAACATGGTGTAGAGCACCGGCAGCAGCACCATGGTGAGGAACGAGCCGACCGTCAGCCCGGCCATGACGGTCACCGCCAGGCCGACCCAGAATACATCCTGCAACAGCGGCACCACACCCAGCACGGTGGTGGCGGCGGCTAGGATGACAGGGCTGAGACGGGACATCGCCGCACGCATCACCGCATCATAGGGGCGCTGGCCGGCTGCCAGCTCGATATTGATCTGGTCGAGCAGCACGATGGAATTCTTGATCATCATGCCCGACAGGCTCATCGCGCCGAGCAGCGCCATGAAGCCGAACGGCACATCGAACGCGAGCAGCCCCGACGTGATGCCGATCAGCGCGAAGGGAATGATGCACAGAATGATCAGTGGCGGCCGGAAGGCGTTGAACAGGCCGACGATGATCAGCGCCATAACGGCCAGCGCCGGGATCACGCCGGGCAGCAGCGAGGCATTGGCGTCCGCGCTGGATTCCACGTCACCACCCCATTCCAGCGTATAGCCCGGCGGCAGTTCCAGCGCCTCGACCTTGGGCTGCAACAGCGACTGGAGTTGCGGCGCGGTGATGCCGAGCACCGGGTTCGCCTGCACCGTGATGGTGCGCCGCCGGTCACGGCGCCAGATCATCGGGTCTTCCCAGGCGGTGTCGACGCCGTCGATGACCTGGGCCATCGGCAGGCTGGTGGTGGAGCCTGCCGGCGTGACCTGCAATACGTCGATGGCGCCGACATTGCGGCGTTCCTCCTCGACATGGCGCAGCACGATCGGGATCAGGTCGTCGCCTTCCCGGTACAAGCCGATGGTCGTGCCATCGAAGGCGCGCTTGGTGGTATCCGCCAGGTCCTCGCGGTTGACTGCGGCTGCGCGGCCGCGCTCCTGGTTGTAACGCGGTACCAGCTTCTGGACCCGTTGGCGCCAGTCGGTGCGGGCGTAGGCGGCCAGGGGTTCTTCGGTGATGATGCCGGTTAGTTGGTCGGCGATGGTGCGCAGGGTATCCGGGTCGGCCTCCGCCGCGCCGCTGACCCGTACTTCGATCTTCCAGGTATTGGACGGGCCGACGCCGAACTTGCGCAATACCGGCAGGGCGTCCGGGTAGGTTTCCTGGAACCACGGGGTCAATTCCGCGATCAGCCCGTCGATCTCACGGAAGTCCTTCACGTTGACCACCAGCTGGCCATAGGCCGCGTAAGGCAGCTCCGGTTCCACAGGCAGGTAGAAGCGTGGCGGGCCGGAACCGACAAAGGTCGCCACCTGGGCCACCCGGTCGTCTGCCAGCAGCTTCTTCTCCGCCAGCTTCAGCTCTTCGGCGACGCGCTCGATACGGGTGCCTTCCGGACCCCAGTAGTCGATCATGAACTTGGTCATGGAGCTGTCCGGGAAGAACAGTTGGCGCACATTGCCAAAACCGACCACCGCGGCGGCCAGTACGGCCAGCATCACCCCCACCGTCACCCAGCGCGCGCGGATTGCCCCGGACAGCACACCGCGGTAGCCGCGGAAGAACGCCGTGTCGTAAGGGTCGGCCCCCTTCTTGCCGCCCTTCACGGCGGGCAGCATGTCGAGGCACTGCAGCGGAGTGAGGGTGACCGAGACCACCCAGCTGATCATCAGCGACATGCCGATCACCGTGAACAGGGTGCGGCAATACTCGCCCACCGATTCGGGCGAGGCAAAGATCGGGTAGAACGCCATCACCGCGACCACGGTGGCGCCGAGCAGCGGCCAGGCCGGAAGTTGCGCCGCCTCAATCGCGGCCTTCTCGCGCTTCATGCCCTGTTTGATCCGCACCATGTAGCCGTCGGCGACGACGATGGCGTTGTCGACCATCATGCCGAGCGCGACCACCAGCGCGCCGAGCGACATGCGTTGCAGGTCGGTACCCGTCACCGCCATGGCGATGAAGGTGCCCAGGATGGTGAACACCAGGGCGGCGCCGATGATCAGGCTCATGCGCCAGCCGAGGAACAGGGTCAGCACGACGATGACAATCGCAACCGCCTGGCCGAAGCTGACCAGGAAGCCGTTGACGGCCCCGGCGATGATGTCGGACTGCCAGTGCAGCTTCAGCACCTCGATGCCGACCGGCAGGTCGCCATACAGTTGGGCCAGCCGGGCATCCACCGCGCGGCCCATATCGACCACGTTGATGCCCTGTTCATTCGAGATCGACAGGCCGATGGCCGGTGCGCCATCGACGCGCAGGATCTGGGACGGTGGTTCCGCGTAGCCGGGCCGCACCGTGCCGATGTCGCGGATGCGGATTGTGTCGTCTGCACCCTCGGCAGCAGACGGCGCACGCGACTGGACCGTCAGATTGCCGATGTCCTCGGGTTTCAGAAAGGTGCCCGACGGCGCGATGCGCAGGCGTTTGCTGGTCAGGTCGACATGGCCGGCGTCGACCACCGCGTTCTGCACGCTGAGGGTCTGGGCGATGTTGGCGCCGGTCAGGCCCAGTTCGGCGAGCTGGGTCTGTGAGACGTCGAGATAGATAACCTTGCGCTGGGCGCCCCAAAGCTCAACCCGGGCAACACCGTCGACAAGGCTCAGGTCCTTCTTCAGCGCCTTGGCGTAATCCTCTAGCTCAGCGTATGAGAAGCCGTCGCCGATCAGTGCGAGCTGGAAGCCGAACACGTCGCCGAAGTCGTCGCCGACATCGGGACGGCCAGCACCCGGCGGCAAGGCGCTCTCTACGTCGCGGATCTTGCGGCGCAGCAGGTCCCAGACCTGGGGCAGCCGGTCGGCCCAGTACTCCGGCTTCATCTCCACCCTGACCAGGGACAGCCCGGCCCGTGACAGGGACTCGATGCGGTCGACCTCGGGCATTTCCTGGATCGCTAGCTCGATCCGGTCGGTCACCTCCAGTTCCACCTCGGTCGGGCTCGCCCCCGGGTAGGTCGTGGTGATGGTGGCGCCCTTGACGCTGAAAGCGGGGTCTTCCAGCTGGCCAAGCTGAAAGAAGCTCGATATGCCGCCAATAACAAGCAAGGCTGCTATGAAATATGTTACAGCCCTGTTCTTGATGGCTATAGCGGCAAAATTCATAATATTTAGTCTTTGTCGGGACTATAGAATTACTATTGATTCAATAGCCTGACTTTTTGTCCTTCTTTGAGGAAGTTGACCCCCGCAGTCACAATCCACTCCCCGGGAGTCAGTCCGTCGGAGACCACGTAGCCCTCGGCGGTCACCTGGCTGGTGCCAATCTCCCGTCGGGCGACGGTCATGCTGCCCGCGTCCACGATCCACACGAAGGTTTTGGCGGTATCGCCCGGCGCGGTGAGGATCGCGGTCTCCGGCACCACGATGCGCCCGCCGCTCTCCGCGGGTTGCGGGAAGTCGCCGCGGCGCGCGCGTCCCGCCATGCCCGGCAGGATCGTGGCGCCGTCAGGCTGGTCCATGATCAGCGTCACCGGAAAGGTGCGCGTGGTTTCCGACGCCTCGGTGCCGATTTCCTTGATCTGCGCCTCGATCTCCAGGTCGGGGAAAGGGTCGAAGACGACGATCGCGCGCTTCACCAGATGCGCTTGGGAGATCAGGTTTTCCGGGATGTTGACCACCATCTCGATCTTCGAACTGTCGACCAGGCGGACCACGGCCTGGCGCGGGCGCACCTCCTGGAAGTTCTCCACGAAGGTGCGCACCACGATGCCGGCAAACGGCGCGCGCAGCGTGGTGTAGCTGAGGTCGAGCTGGTTGCGCTTCAGCACCGCCTGCTTGGCGGCGACATCGGCCTCGGCGGACTTCTCCGCCGCCAGGAAGCGGTCCAGGGCGGCCCGGGATTCATGGCCGCGCTCGACCAGGAACTGCTTGCGGCGCAGCTGCTCTGCGGCGTTGGCAAGCCCGGCCTCCGCGGCCTGCAGCTCAGCCTGGGCGCGCGCCACGTTGGCCTTGAAGGTGTCCTGGTCAATTTGTGCGACCACCGCGCCCCGGGCCACCTCGGTGCCGACATCGACCGGCCGCGACACCAGCGGCCCGGCGACGCGAAACGCCAGGTCAACTTCCTGGGTGGCGCGGGCGCGCCCCGTGAAGCTGCGCTGGTCCACATTCGCCGTGTCGGCGACCTGGATGGCCCGCACCGGGCGGATCGTCTCAGTCTCCGCAACCGGTTCCTCGCCACAGGCGGCGAGCAGGAGGATCGTGCCGAGCGCCGCCACAGCGCGCCGGGTCGGACGGTGGTGGATCACGGGCGGGTCACTCCGGTTGCGTCAGGGCCGGCTGGGGAGGTATCGGCTCAGGGGAAGGCCAGCTTCCAGCTGCCATCCGCAACTTGGCAGCGGTGGACCACGAAGCGGTAGGCCGCGTCCGCCTTGTTCCGGATCGACACGTTGTGCTGCAGCTTGCGGCAGGGCAGGCCCTGGTAGGTCAGGGTCTCGGCCAGAGTCACCGTGCCGGAATTACCCGTCTTCGGGTTGTTCCAGCTGGCCGCTGTGCCGATCGCGACGCCTTGTGGAAACAGGGTGCGGCTGGCCTGTTCGATGGCGGCCATGTCGCCCTCACCCAGGGTGAATTCTGAATTCCGGAAGGGGTTGGCGGCATCCGCGGGCGCCGCAGCGGCCAGCAGCATGGCTGCCATCAGAAACGCGCCGGCGGCGCGCAGAGTTGTCGTCATCGCGTGCTCCCTGGCGGCCTCGCCGGGCCTGAACCATGCCGGCCCGCACCACCGCTATCGCCTTAAAATGTCATACAGAATGGCCCCGCCGGTGTCCATCACGGCACCGCGGCAGCTGCATAAAATATTATTACTGACCTGTGGATAATTTCGTTTCTTTGCAAATGCCACATAAGTTTTATCGATTGCGTCCGCTATCACGGAGCCAAGGTTTTCGGCCCATCGTGGGCCCAAAGCGCCGCTGAGGAGGCTCGAGGGGAGTGAACGGACGCCGGTTCGCATTTGGCGTGGCGAAGAGCTACCTGCTGCTGATGGGGGTCCTGACCGTCGTCGCGCTGCTGTGGACGCGCGCCGTGGGTGCAGCCGAGCCCGCTTCTGGCGCGGCGGCCTGGGCGGCCGCGCATCCGCCTTGGCTGATGGTCGCTGCCGCCCTGCTGGTGCTGCTGTGCCTCAGTGTCGCGGTGGGCTGGCGGGCCTGGGCGCTCAACCGGAGTCTGGCGGGAAGCCTTGATGCGCTGAACCAGGCGCGCGACGAGGTGCAGGGTCTGGCCGAGTTCGTCGCCGAGAACCCCAGTCCGGTCCTGCGCATCGGCCCGGACGGGCGCGTGCGCTACGCCAATCTCGCTGCCCTCGAACTGATCCCGATTGATGCCGATGGCCATGCGGAGGACGCTGATGCCGCGCGGTTGCTGCGCGATTGCGCCGACGGGTTTGCCGGCGACACCCGCTATATCACGCGAGGCGGCCGCAGTTGGTCGTTCGTCGCCCTTCGTGGCGCGGATGGCGGCGGTGCCGACCTGTTCGGCCGGGAGATCACCGGCGAGCGGGCCGCCACCGAGGCGCGCCGCGAGAGCGAACAGCGCATGCGCCTGGCGGTCGAGGCGATGGGCGCGGGCGTGTGGGATTGGGACTTGCGGACCGGCGAGGTCTACCGCGAGCCGCGGTTGCTCTCGATGCTCGATCTGCAGGCGGATTTCCCGCCCCAGCAGACCGCCTGGGCGGAGCGTTGCCACGCCGACGACCGGCCTGGCCTGGTGGCGTCGCGCCGCGCGGTGTCCGAGGGCGCCAGCGATCGCATGGACGTGCAGTACCGCTTCCGCGATGGCAACGGCGCCTACCGCTGGCTGCAATCCCACGGGCGGCTGATCCGCGATGCCGACGGCAAGCCGGCGCGGGTCATCGGCCTGGTGATCGACGCCACCCGTGACCGTCAGAACGAGGACCAGATGCGGCTACAGGCGGCCGCGCTGGAAGCCGCCTTCAATGCCATCGTGCTGACCGACGCCGAGGGCCGCATCGAATGGGTCAATCCGGCCTATACCCGTATCTCCGGCTTCTCCATCGACGAAGTGCGCGGACAGACCCCGGCGATCTTCGAGACCCTGCGTGACGGCGGCAACGGTGCCGCGCTGGAGGCGCTGATCGCGTCGGGCCGGGTCTGGCAGAGCGAGCACACCGACCGGCGCAGCGACGGCAGGGCCTATCGGGTCAAGCAGATGGTCACTCCGCTGACCGGGCCGGACGGCAGCGTCAGCCACTTCGTCGCCGCGCTTGAGGACGTCACCGCCCAGCGTGAGGCGGAGGAGGAAATCCGCCGCCTGGTGCAGTTCGACGAGCTCACCGGCCTGCCCAACCGCACCTTGCTGGTCGACCGCCTGAACAGCGCTATCGATCGGTCTGAGCGGTGGTCGAAGCCATTCGCGCTGCTGCTGCTCGACCTCGACCACTTCAAGGACATCAACGATACCCTGGGCCACCAGGTCGGCGACATGCTGCTCAAGCAGGTTGCGCAGACCATCGGTGGCTGCCTTCGCACCCCCGATACGCTGGCGCGGCTCGGCGGGGATGAGTTCGCGATGATCGTCGAGGACCTTCAGGACGGCGCCCAGGCAAGCGCACTGGCCGAGCGCATCGTCGCCGCCTTCGCCGAGACCACCACGGTGGACGGCCATGCGATCCAGATCTCGCCCAGCATCGGCATCACGGTCTTCCCCGACGATCCGGGAACGCCCGACGACCTGATGCGTAACGCCGACCTGGCGATGTATCAGGCCAAGGCGGACGGGCGCGGCGGCTACCGCTTCTTCGATGCGGAGATGCAGGCGGCCGCCCGCGACCGTTTGCAGATGGCGAGCGACCTGCGTACCGCGATTGCCGGTGAAGAGCTCTATCTCTGCTATCAGCCGAAGCTGGACCTGGGCAGCGACCGGCTGGTCGGGGCCGAGGCGCTATTGCGCTGGCGCCATCCCGAGAAGGGGGAGGTCTCGCCCGGCCTGTTCATCCCGGTGGCCGAGGATTCCGGCCTCATCGTCGAACTTGGCAACTGGGTGCTGCAGCGGGTCTGCGCGCAGATTGCGGAGTGGCGCGAGCGCGGCCTGCCGGTGGTCCCGGTGGCGGTCAACTTGTCCGGTATCCAGCTGTCCCAGGCGGGCCTTGCCGACGCTGTCGAGACGCAGCTAAGCGCCCACGGCCTGACGCCGGACATGATCGAGTTCGAGATCACTGAGACGGTGCTGATGCAAAGCACCCAGCGCGCGATGGAAAACCTGCGCCAGCTCGACGATCTCGGTGTGCATATCTCGCTCGACGACTTTGGCACTGGCTATTCGTCTCTCGCTTATCTCAGCCGCTTCCCGGTGCGACGGCTCAAGGTCGACATGGCCTTCGTGCAGGGCATCGGGCGCAACCGCAACGACGAGGCGATTGTGAAAGCGGTGGTGGGCCTGGCTCACAACCTCAACATCCGCGCCGTTGCCGAGGGCGTCGAGACCCCTGAGCAGATCGACTTCCTGCGCGCCCAGTTGTGTGATGAGGTTCAGGGGTATCTGCTCAGCCGCCCGCTGCTGGAGGCCGATTTCGTCGCGTTTCTGAAGGATGCGGAAGCGCCGGCGGCGGAAGCAGCCCCGCGCCTCAAGGTGGTCTGAGGGCTACTCGCCGGGTTCGACCGGGCGCGCGCCGTTGTCGCGCTCATGCGGCGGGCGGCGCAGCTGCGCAAACGCCTGGCGCACCGGCAGCCAATAAAGCTGCCAGACCCCCGAATAATCCTTCTCGGTATCGTCGGCGGTGCCGAACACCAGCTCCTCGCGCTCGCGCGGCACATACAGGGTGCCGAACATCCAGTCCCACAAGGCCAGGCCGAAGCCACGGTTCATGCCGAAGTGTTTCGGGTTGGCGCTGTGGTGGATCTGGTGCTGGGCCGGGCTGATGAACAGATAGCCGAGCTTGCCGTAGCTCAGCCACACATGGGTGTGCCGCAGGTTGCTGACCAGATTGTAGAAGAAGATCAGGAAATGCAGGTTCAGCACCGTCAGCAGGCCGATGTCCTTGTCGAACAGGAACAGCGCCATGCCTGAGACGAGGCCGGTGAACTGGCCGGCCACGGTTGCCATGATCAGCAGGTCCACCGGATGGGCGCGGAAGCTGGTGATCGGCGTCAGCACCTCGGCGGTGTGGTGCACCTTATGGAATTCCCACAGGAACGGGATTTCATGCTGCACGCTGTGGCCGAGCCAGCGGCCGAAATCATAGGCGAGGAAGAAAGCAACGCTGTAGAGCACCAGCGCCCACAGGCCCACCTCGCCGGCGAACGGGCTCGCCCCGAACAGGCCGCCCAGCACCCACTGGGTGCCCTGGGCGACATAGAAGCCCGAGACGATCAGCGGCGTGAACAGCAGCGGAAACAGGATGCCGTTGACGATGTAGTACTTGTAGTCGACCCGCGCCGAGCGGTGCCACAGCACCTTGGGCGAGAACAGGGTACCCATGAACTGGCCGAAACTGATGCCGCGGCGGCGCTCGACCAGCGCGAAGACCAGCAGCGCCACCCCCAGCGCGGACAGCAGATAGGGCCAGTAGAGGAAGGAATCCTGCTGGATCACCGCGAGGAAGGGCTTGAGGATCGCCACCACGGCCTGGCCGATAACGGTGGTCAGACTTTCGAAGTTTTCCTGTTGCATGGTCGCGGTTCGGGCGGTGGTTTGGCCAATGGCTCAGGCGCGGCGGGCGGGCGGCTTGATTTGCGTCAATGTCCGGCGGGCCGGCGTTCGCCTAGGCTGTCATCCAATCGTAACGTTTCGGCGTCCTGCTTGGCGAAGTCCCCTGTGGACGCGGCGACAGAGGAGATCCCCCGATGCTGGACATCAAGGATTGTATCGCGCTCAGCGGCTTGACCGAAGAAGAAGTCGCAGCCATCGCCGAACATGAACATGTGCCCGACGTGGTGGCGGCGGAATTGGGCAATTACCTGATCCACACGGAGGATGGGGTTCCCAAGATCCGGCGTATGATTATCGACGATATCGACCATGCCCGGCGGCATGGCAATCTGGCCCATGTGGCGGTGCTCAAGCTGACCCTCAAGCACTTTGTGGAGACCCACGGCAGCGGCACCGGTGATGGCGGTGCTGCGGCCTGAGAGGCGCAGGGTACCTGCGTCGCAATTTGCAATTCGCGCTATGCGAAAGCGGCGCTGACCCCACTGTCGATCTTCAGCAGCGCTTCGACGGCGCCCCCCGGGGCCGCCAGCACATCCAGGCCGCTGTCAGCGGCCAGCGGGGCCGGTACGGCCACGCGAACCCGGCGTTCTGCGCCGTTTTCGGCACCCGGCCAGTCGGTGCGGAAGAAATCGGTCTCAATCATCGGATGGGCCATGTTTCCCTCCAGGGCGCAACGTTGATCTGACAGGAGAGACGCAAGCCCCATGCCAACCGCCCGCCGCAACGCACCGTTTCGCACCCCAGGCCTGCCTTGTTCCGCGTTTATGGGCCTAAGCGGTTGATTTTGCAGTTCATCAAGGCACACTGCCGGGGATGAACACGGCCCCGCACCGTGGTAGCCGCATTCTGCGGGCTGCCTTGTTGGCTGCCGCCGCCGGCCTCGCTGCCGGCCCGGCCGGGGCCAGCGCGCCGGCATGTCCGCTGCGCGCCATGTCCGCGGCGCCGCCCACCCTGTCGCCCGACGCAGCACCCGACGGTGTCGCCGCCGCCGCAAGGGCGCCACAGGCATCGTTCGCCGCCAAGAACGCCTTGCTCGGCCCGGCCATCAATGGCTGCGGCGGCAGCTGGGCGCGGGCGTCCAGCGGACTGCGCGCGGCCTATGCCGAGGATGCGGGTGCGCGCGGCGGGGCCGTCGCGCTGGCCATGCGGCCGGGTACCGCACGCTGGGATGTGGAGGCGGCGTTCCGACATAACGCCGACACCGGAATTGCCGCCGGCGGCGTGGCCTCGCGGCTCGGCCTGATGGACGGGCGGCTGACGCTGGCCACCGACGCCGCCGTGACGCCGCCCACCAAGGGTCAGCGTGGCGGTACGGCCTTGCGCCAACGGGCCGACCTGAAGGGAAGGCTTGGCGGTGTGGCCGTCGCGGCCCATCTCGCGGGCAGCCGGGTGGGACAGGACTTCGCCGGTCCGGGGGTCGACGCGGATCGCTTGAGCGGGGATTCCGGCGTGACGCTGGAGGCCGGGCGGCTGCGCATGGCGCTCGCTGGCGCCGTCAAACAGGACAACGTCGCGAACGATTCAACGCGGGCGCGCACGCGCTGGCGCAGCAGCCGCGCGGATGCCGGACTGCGGCTGTGGCAGGACTCGGCCTGGCTGCCTCGTACTCTCACCGTCAGTGCCGCGCGCGATGCCAGCCGCACCCGTGATGGTACCGCCGGCCCGGCCAAGGCGGCGCGCCGCATCGAGGCGGGGCTGGCATGGCAGGCGGGCGGCTGGCAGGGCGGACTGGCGCTGGCCGATTTGGTCGAGGCGGCGGACGATGCCGCGGGCCGGGCGCTCACCCGTCGGCGCGATGCGCGCTTGCATGGCCGGGTCGATCTCGGTGGCTGGGGGCTTGGCTTCAATGCGGCGCAGGCGCTGCATGCGGCGCGGGCCGCTGATGGTGTGCGCAGCGGCCGCAATGCAGGCCGTGTCGCGCTGAAGGCCGACTGGCAGGGCGAGGCCGGGCGGTCCGTGGCGCTCAGCGCCGGTGCCAAGCGCGAGGATGGGGCCGCCCGGCATGCCGGCTGGACCCTGGGGTTCGCCCTGACGCCGGGCGGCGGGCTGCGTTTCGCCTATGATGGCAAGTTGGCGGCAGACAGCGGCGGCGCCGACCACCGGATCACCGCCGGGGTGGCACTGCGCTTCTAGTCCTCAAGCCGGCGGTGCAGCGGGTCCTTTGGCACATTGGCCATGTCGTAGGCCATGAACCCGATCAGCAGCTGGATGCCGACAATGGCCGGCATCGCCGCCAGCATCACGGTGCCGGCGGTTGCCGGCTCGCCGCTGGTCACGCTGGCGCGCCATTCGACGACGCCGAACAGCAAGCCGAAAGTGAGCAGGGCAAGGCCGAGGACCAGTTCCACCGTGGCCAGGCTGAAGTCGCGCACGAAGTAGGTGAACCAGACCCGCCGCAGGCTGTTGCGCAGGTTCTTCCACAGGAACTCACCGATCACGCCAGACACCGACAGGCTGCTGTGCTCGCCGCGATAGCGCGCCCGCATCGGCACGTCAGCCACCTTCGCGCGCAACAGGCCTAGCTGGTAGAGCATGTCCGACTCGAAGAAGTAGCGCGGGCTGATGTCGTCGAGCGGCAGTTCCCGCAGCACCGCGGCGTGGATCGCGGTAAAGCCGTTGGTCGGGTCGGAATTGCTCCAGTAACCCGACGAAAGCTTGGTCATCGCGCCGAGCACTGCGTTGCCGAAGAAGCGGGTACGCGGCATCTCACGCAGCGCCTTGGGGCCGAAGAAGCGGTTGCCCTTGGCATAGTCCGCCTCGCCATCGGCAACGGCCCGCACCAGGCGGGGAATCAGCGCCGGGTCCATCTGTCCGTCGCCGTCGAGTTTGACAACGATGTCCGCGCCGTCCGTCAGCGCCTGGCGGTAGCCGGTCATGGTGGCGCCACCGACACCCAGGTTCGTCTCGTGGCGCAGCACGGTGACGCGCGGGTCCGCGTCGGCTGCGGCGATACCGCTGCCGTCCGGACAGGCGTCGTCAACAACATAGACTCGCGCCACCTCCGTGCCGACGGAAGCAGCGACCTCCGCCGCCGCGGCAGCGCGGTAGCAGGGCATCACGGCGGCAATGACGGGTGCGGAATCCATGGTGGGGTCAGCCTACCACGGACAGATCAATCGAGGATGCGGTCGATATCGCGGTCGAAGTCCCGCCGGCTGCCGCGTTCAAGCAGGCCGTATAGCCGGTCGGTGACATAGAGCCGCTGGCCGCCGTCACGGGTCAGGGGACGGAACGGCAGGTTGAAGCGACCCTTGGACGACTTGATGAAGAAAAGGTCGAGCGGGATCGATATGAAGAAGCCCTTGTCGAACTCACCTTCGCCGAACTCTTCTGCCGACACGTCGGTGAAGGTGGTGAACAGGCCGAAGCGCACGCCGCTCGGGAAGTCGCGGAACACCTCGAAGGTCACGCCCTTGTCGCCGGCCAGATATTGGCCGGCATGCACCGCAGCCAGCATGTCGTAGGCCGGGATTTGCCCATAAAAGGACAGATGGCCGGTATTGACCTGGTAGTCCTGGAATTCGAGACGCTGCTCGAAGGTGCGCTGCCGCACCCGATTCACCTCCAGGCCCACCGCCCAAGGCTCGCCGAACGGCCGGTACAGCAGCTCGGCGCTGACGCCGCCATACATTTCTTCGAGGATGCCGCCGGTGAGGCGTCCGTACCACCCCGGCGCGATACCGAAATGATAGCTGCCTTGCAGGCGCACCAGGTTGCTTTCGCCCTGCTTGAGATACTGCACGATGTCGCTGCGCACCTTGGGCAGCTGGCTGTCGGAGGCCTGCTTCAGGCCATCGAAGTTGTTGTAGAGGTTTTGTCCAAGCTGGGTGTTGAGGTTGAGGCCCCGTGCCAGTTTCAGGTTGCCGGTGAGCGCCAGCCAGAGCTGGCCGAAATAGAAGCCGTCGGCGCCGCCGACATGCTGGCGCAGGCGCGGATTGATGCCCCAGCTGAAGCGGGGAAAACCGCCGGGGTTGGCCACCGCATCCCATGGGATGCGCGCAGGCGGCTCGAGGAACTCGGTGCGCTGGATCAACTCCGCCGGGCCGCGCCGTTCTGCTACTGCCTTCTCGAGCGCCTGGCGCAGCAGCAGGATGCGGTTCTGCGGCAGGTCGCCATTGATCAGCACAATCTCGATCTGCTCGATATGGGCCGGCGCATGGTTGTGGACCACGCGGGCGGCGCGGCCGACCGCCCGGGCCACCTGGCGGATGTCGCGGTGGAACACGAAAGCGGTGACCCGCGGGCCGGCGAATTGGATGGCCTCCGCGGCCATGCGGTTCTCGCCCAGATCCTCGAACATCGCCTTGGCAACCGCGGCCTCGTCGAAGGCCGGCACAGGGCGCGCCGCATCCGGTGACAGCGTGGCCCCGGCGTCGGCGACGAGCGAGACCCGCGGGCCGGGCCGCTGCAGCTCTGCGGCGTCGAACAGCAGTGAGCGGCTGACCAGGCCGCGCTCCATCACCTTGAAGGAGAGGGTGTCTAGCGGCACCGGCAGCAGCCCGGCGGCAAGCCGCGCGGCCTCCGCCACCGCCGCGTTGGTGATGACGCCGGGGGCCGCGACCGTGAACACCGCATGGCGGTGCGAGAAGGCGAGATCCTCAAGCGCCAGGCCGCGCTGTTCGAAGGCGGTGAACAGGCGGTCGACGATCAGCCAGTTGTCGGCACCAGCGGCGGGCTGCGCCGGCATTGCGCGAGGGCCGGCGGCATAGAGCGCGGCGGGCTGCGCTGTGGGCTTGGCCTCCGCTGGGCGCAGGACGGCTGGCCTGGGCTTCAGCGGCACCGGCGGGTCGTCGAATTTGATAATGCCGTCCGGGTCCGCGATGTTGTAGACGACGTTGACCCGGAACATCGCCTCGTCGCCGCGTTCCACGCCGGTTGCGAGCTGCAGCCACGGGAACGGGCTGTAGACCGCGCCGAAATTGAAACGGAAGGGGATTTCCGGGAACGGATCGCGCTCGTCCTCGTTGAGGAAGGCGGCGTTGTTCTGCAGCGCCTCGCTCTGATAGTCGTTCGGATCCATCTCCGCCAGGAGCGACAACCCCTCGATCGGGGTCCGCCATTGTATGCCGCCGAACAGCGCCGCGTTCTCGCCGCGGAAGAACTGGTTGACGGTAAAGGCACCGGCGCCGGTCGTGGTCGGGCGGGTCTTGAAGCCCTCGGAGAACAGCGACAGCGGATTCCTGACGTCGGCGCGGGTGCCCATGTTGCCGAGGCCGAGGCCAAGTGAGAAATCGAAGTCGTACCAGCGCTTGCTGGCGACGATGTATTCCGCACCGAACACCTGCGTGCCGCCGATATCGCGCAGGCCAACGGCGACCTGCGGCATGAGGCGGCTCTCGCGCAACAGCCGCGCCTTGAGGTCGACACCACGGTCCTTAAAGGTCTGATCGCCGGAGAAGCTGGCGAACGGACTGAAGAACACGTTCTCGATTTCCGAGTAGCGGAAGGTGCCTTCCAGCCAGGGCAGGCCCTGCAAGGTCAGCAGCAGGCGGTTATACGGATAGACCCGCGATACCCCGGTGGTCATCTGTCCGTCCGGGGCGAAGCGGGCGGTCGGCGTCTGCAACAGGCCGACGGCACCGAAGTCGTTATAGATCACCGGCAGCCGGCTGCCGCGCTCCGCCACCTGCTGCGCGGCCGCGGCGCCCGGCGTCAGCAGCGCCGCCGCCGCCACGAGCGAGATCACGCTGCGGATAAGGCCGCGGTGATGAGTCATGCGTGCGCTCGGCCGCGAATCGGGCCAACGCCCCCGGGCACCAGGCCGACTAGTTGTCGCTGATTACCGCGAGGGACGCGGCGGTCACGGCGAATTGCGACAGGATCGTCGCCGCCTCCCGTGCGAACAGGAAGAAGTCGAACGGCGCTGCATCGCGCGGCACGAAGATGGTGCTGCCCGGCGGAATCTGCGTTGCCGCGAAATTCCATGGCGACAGCGCCAGCGGCTGGGCCTGACCATTCGGGAATACCACGAAGGCGCGGTCCTCATCCGCGTTCTGGCCAAAGCCGCCGGCCATGTTCACGTAGCGGTCGGCGGTATTGCCGGCGGTGAACTGCAGGGCACCCGGGCTGAGCACGGCGCCACTGACAGCCACCCAGTTGGGCCGCTTGGGCATGACGATGCGGTCGCCGGGCTCAAGCACGGTATCGAGCTCTGGGCGGACCTGGAGCACGGTCGGATCGGCCTCGGCGACCACCCGGCCGATGATCGGCTGGCGTTCCAGGTTCTCGACGATGGAATCGAACACCGGCCCCGCGGCGGACACGTTGACCGCCTGGGTCGAGCGCCGCAGCGCGTTGGTGGCCAGCGCCTCGCGCAGATCGGTGATCGCACGGCGCAGGTTCTCGCGCTCGCGCTCCTGCACACTGGGCCGCGAGATCACGGCACCGAACGGATAGGACTGGTCGGTCAGGCCGCCGGCACGGAAGATCACCTGGGACAGGGTCTCGCCGCGGCGAATTTCGTAGGTCCCCGGCCGCTTGAACTCGCCAATCAGGAATACCGGACCGGACTCCCGGTCGGTGAAGCTTGCGTTGAAGCGCACCGAATCGCCCGGGTCCATCGTGATGCCGACACCGCCGGCGTCCGCGATGTTCAGCGTCGTGCGGTTCAGCACCTGGCGCCCGCCATCATTGCGCGGGCGGGTGAGTTCCACATTGGTGCGGTCGGCCTCGCGCGTCGTGCCCTGGGCCAGCGATAGCACCGAGTCGAAGCTGGTGCCCGGCACGATCGGATAGAGGCCCGGCTGGCGCACCTCACCCGACAGGCCGGCGACGTTCTCCAGCAGGTAGGGCAGCAGGGTCGGGAAATCCCGGAACACGTCCGGGCAGTCGCCCGACACGATGAACTCGTCGACGGTCTCGTCCTGCAGGGACTCTGGCCGCTTGCTGGACTGCGACGTGCGGACGGCAGCGCCAAAGCGGCGCGTGCCCTCGCTGTCGACCAGGCTGGCCAGTTCCAGCAAGCCGTCGCAGATGCCGCGCGGCTGGATCACCGCCGCGACGTTGGTACCGCCAGCTTGGCCGTTCTCGTCACCGTTCTCACCCTCGGGGCCGGCATCGCCGGTCTGCGCGGCGGGATCGCCCAGGTCCTCGCGTGCCGACAGGCCGAGCAGGACCTGCTGCACGTCGGTCGAGCCGAGGTAGCGAATATCGTTGCGGCCGAGAATGATCAGCCGGTCCTGATCCTCCAGCTTGAAGTCCTGGGTTCGCGCGAGGATCGGCCGCAGGTCGAGCGGGAAGAAGCGCCGGGTCTGGGTCGCCGGGTCTGTGCGCTGCAACACCGCGAACAGCAGATAGGGGTCGCGCTCCAGCACGTAGCGGTCCGGTACGAGATAGACCACCGACGGTGCGCTGGTTAGCGCGCGGCGGCCCGGCACCTTCACGTGTCCCTGGACCTCGACAACGCCGACCTCGGCCGCGTTGCCGGGCTGCACCATCACGATGGTGCCGTCCTCCACCTCCGCGTCGATTGGGTCGCGGACCTCGGAGACGATGTCCCGCCCCGCGTCGTCCAGCTTGCGCAGCAGGAAGCGGTTGCCGCGGGCGAACAGGGCGCCGCCAGCCAACTCCATGGCCTCGGCGAGGGACAGGCTGTCGACGCCCTCGGGCAGCTCATAAATGCCCGGCCGCTTGACGCGGCCGGCGATCGCCACGGTCTTGCCCAGCGGCGGGACGATGATCCGGTCGCCGTCCAACACCTTCATATCGACTGGCGGCAGGTTGCCCTGAAGGGCGATCTCGTAGAGGTCCAATGACGTGCTGCGGCCCCCACGCACAAGGCGCACCTTGCGCAGGCTGCCGGTGGGCCGGATGCCCTCGGACAGCAGCACGGCACGCAGGACCGGCGCCAGGCTGTGCAGCCGGTGCAGGCCGGGCTTCTCCACTTCGCCGGCGACGAAAACGCTGACCGAGCGCACCGAGCCCACGGAGACAAAGACCTCGGCGCCGATGAAGGACGCGCGCACGACACGCTCGATCTCGGCGCGGAACTCGGAATAGGGCCGCCCGGCGGCATCGATCGGCGGCAGGTCCGGCAGCACGACCCGGCCTTCGCGGTCCACATTGATCTTGAAGGTGCGGGCGTCCTGACCGCGCAGGGTAATGATCAGTTCGTCGCCGATACCCAGGATGTAATCATTCGGGATCGCGCCATCGAGCAGCAGGCCGGTGCGGCTGTCGGGCTGGAACTGCTCGCTCGTCTGGGCCGGCGGCTGGAAGAGCTGGTAGCCGAACTGCCGCAGCTGCTGGCCGGCGCGCAGTGAGTAGGCCTGCTCCAGCGGCGTCAGCGGGACGACTTCCTCGCTCTCACCCTCTTCTTCCTGGCTGGTGGCGCTGAGGCGGCTGGGCTGGCGTCGCGGCTGCGCGGCGTCTTCGCGTGCCTGATCGACCGGATTCTCCGGTGTAATGGCATCGCGCGCCACCGCGCCAGGCGCGGTCTCCAGAATCGTCAGCACATCGCCCAGGTTGAGCCCTTCCAACAACCCCTGGGCGCGAGCCTGGCTGGCGGGCAGCGCGAGGCCGGCGAACGCCAGCACGATCAGGCAGACACGGAGGGCGGGAAGGACGAAGCTCGTTCGGGTCATGGCGCTCGATTCCGGTGGGGCCCCAAACGGGGCGTCATAGAGATGAAACCTCGACCCGATGCATAGCAGAATCGGCCCGTCCTGTAACCGCCTGAGGTCCGATTCAATAGGCGCCGCGCCGGTTCCAGACGACCGCCACGGTCTTGAACAGGAAGACGATGTCGTACCAGAGCGCCCAATTCTTGATGTACCACTCATCGTAGCGGGCACGGTCGCGGAACTCGGTCTGGCTGCGGCCGCTAACCTGCCACAGCCCGGTAATGCCAGGGCGGACCTGGCGGTACAACCGGATGGTCTTGCCATAGTCCGGAATCTCGCGTTCCAGCAGGGGGCGGGGGCCGACCAGGCTCATCTCGCCCAGCAGCACATTCCACAACTGCGGCAGCTCATCCAGGCTGGTTTCGCGCAGCCAGCGGCCCGCGCGGGTCACCCGCGGGTCGTCGTGGAGCTTGAAGTTGGAGCGGGTGTAGCGCGCCCACTCCTCCGCGCCTTCATCGCGCCATTTCGCCAGTCGCTCCTCCGCGTCCGTCACCATGGAGCGGAACTTCCAGCATCCGAACGGCACCCCGTCGCGCCCGACGCGCTCCTGGCAATAGAATGCGGGGCCGCCATCCTCACTGCGCACGCGCCACGCAATCAAGGCCATCAACGGGCTGAGCAGCAGCAGCAGCACGCTGGATGCGGCGAGGTCGAAGACGCGTTTGATGTTCTGTTGCGGGCGGCGGCAAAGATTGTTGCGCGCCCGCAGCATGAGGATCTCCTTGCCGAAGATGTGCGCCGCTTCCAGCCCGTAAAGTGGCAGCCCGCGCAGGGTCGGGACGATGTCGACCGACGGCCGCACGCTGGAGAGCTGCGAGATCGCGTCGTCGAAATCGCCACTCCGCAAATTGTCCACGGCAACGATGACATGCGGGTTGCCGACGTGGCGGATGTAGCCCGGCAGGTCGTCGGCATTCATGGCAACCAGCGGAAGCTGTTGGTCCTTCACCGGGAAGCTGCCGGTCTCACCCGACGCGATTCCCGCGGTGCCTTGTCCGCTGGCGTCAATCAGCACCCGCACGTCGTAGCCCAGCAGACGCTCGTCGCGCAGCGCGAGACAGGTTTGCAGGGCATTGTCACCGGTGCCCACGATGGCGGTTGGAATCTGCCAAAAGCCGATCCGGAGCATCAGCCGGCGGGTAACGATCCGCGCGATCGGCAGGGCGAAAAGGACAAGGCCCCAGTCAACCAGCACCCAGATGCGCGATGCCGGGTGCTTCACCGCCGCCAGCAGCGCCAGGTCGAGCACGATCAGCACGGCGACCGCCTTGACCATCGCGTAGACCTCGTCCCAGAAGGGCTGGCGCTGGGTATAGTGGCCCTTGAGCAGGAAATAGAGCATCCCCAGCCCGCAAAGCGGGAAATACAGATCGATCCCGGTCTTGGTCGAGCCGACCAGCTGCCCGGTGTCGCCGAACTGGTAAAAGATCAGCTCAGTCGCCAGCAGGCCGCTGCGGATCGCCAGGTACGACAGCACGAATACCGTGGCGTCCGAAAACGCCAGCGCTGCCTGGGCCAGCCAACGGCGCGACCGCCGGTAGTGCAGCGCGCCCGGCTTGGGTGGCGCGGGCGGCGCGGGGGACGCGTCGGTCTGGCTGTTGTCGATGCTGCTTTCGTTCATGACTTCCGGTTCCGCGACCGTCAGGGTATGCGGCCCGGCGCGCGGGTCCGTCAAGGGCCGCGATCACAGGTTCTGGCCTGCCGCACGGTGCGGCGCTGCGCTATGGTGCACCGCGATGTCGCAGCCTGACCCCATCGACGGCGCCGCAGGGCGCACGGTGTTCCTGATCGGTACGCAGCCGCCGCCGGTCCATGGCATGGCGATGGTCAATGCTGCTGTGGCGCAGCGGCTTGGCGAGTCCGGTTTCACCGTCCGGGTTCTGGACATCGCCGCGGGCGGGCTGGGGCGGGACGCCGCAACCCGTCTCGGCCGGCTGTGGCGCGTCGCCGGTGCGGCGCTGCGGTTCGCCGCTGGCGTCGTCTCTGCCCCGCGCCCTTTGCTCTACATGTCGGTGTCCGGCGGCTGGGGGCAGGTCTACGAGACCGTCTTCGCCCTGATCGCGCGGCTGCGCGGCGCGCCGGTGGTGCTGCACCACCACAGCTTCCGTTACATCGACCGCCCCGCGGCCCGAACCCACTGGCTCAGCCGCGCGGCCGGGCGGCGGGCGCGGCATGTCGCGCTCTGCCCCGGCATGGCGGCGCGGTTGGCCGAGGCCTATGGCCTCGATCAGGTGCAGGCGCTGTCCAATGCCGCCTGGCTGCCACCGATGGACCCGGGCTCGGCGGCAGACAACGAAACTCCCAAACGCCTGGGCTTCCTCGGCACGCTGACGCCGGAGAAGGGGGTGGGTACCGCCATCAAGCTCGCCGCCCGGCTGGGCGCACCCTACCGGCTGACCCTGGCGGGGCCGTTCCCCGATGCGTCGACCGAGGCGGAGGTGCGGGGCGAGGCCGCGGGACAGGGGCAGGTTGAATTCCCGGGACCGCTCTACGGCGCCGACAAGGACGCCTTCATGGCGGATACCGACGTGCTGCTCCTTCCCAGTCAGACCGAGGCCGAACCCGTGGTGGTGCTGGAGGCGCTGGCCCGCGGCATCCCGGTGCTGGCGAGCGACGCCGGCTGCCTGCCGCATCTGGTCGCCGCCCCGGCGGGCCTCACCGCACCACCGGGGGACGCTTTCATTCAGGCGGCGCAGGCGCAGCTTGCCGACTGGTCCGCGCATCCCGACCGCTTCGCCGCCGCGCGCACGGCGGCGCGGGCGCGGTTCGAGGCCTTGCAGGCGGAAGCGGCGGACGGAGTGGAAGAACTGCTGGCGGCGCTGGCGCGGGCCTAGCCAGCGTTTCGCGCGATCAGCCGGTCGCCCAGCACCAGCACATCCATGTTGGTGCGCAGGAAGCAGTCGAGCGCCTCGGCCGGAGTGCAGACCACCGGCTCGTTCTCATTGAACGAGGTGTTGAGCACCATCGGCACGCCGGTCACCTCGGCGAAGCGCGCGATGAGCTTGTGGTAGAGCGGGCTGACCGCCGCATCCACGGTCTGCAGCCGCCCGGTACCGTCGACATGGGTGACGGCGGGAATCTCTGACCGCTTTTCTTCGCGGATCACGAACACCTTCATCATGAAGGGCACGTCGTCGTCGGTCTCGAACCAGTCGGGCACCGCCTCGCGCAGTACCGAGGGCGCGAACGGGCGGAAGGACTCCCGGCGTTTGATCTTCTTGTTGAGGATGTCCTTCATATCGCCGCGGCGCGGGTCGCCGAGGATGGAGCGGTTTCCCAGTGCCCGCGGTCCCCATTCCATCCGTCCCTGGAACCAGCCGATGACCTTGCCCTCGGCGATCGCGTTCGCCGTCGCGGCGCACAGGGCCTCGTCGTCCATGACCTGCACCGTGCAGTTGGCCTGGGTGATCTCGGCCTCACGTTCGCTCAGCAGGGCGGCGACCGCGTCCGGGCCGTAGGCCGGGCCGAGATAGGCGCCGCGCATCGGTTCCGCGCGGCCCGCATTCGGACTGGTTTCGTGCCAGACGCTATAAGCCGCGCCGATGGCGCCGCCCGCGTCGCCGGCGGCGGATTGCAGGTAGAGCTGTTTGAAGGGCGTACGCGCGGTGAGCTTGCCGTTGGCCACCGAGTTGTAGGCGCAGCCACCGGCCAGGGTGACCGCGTCCAGCCCGTAACGCCCGTGCAGACGGGTCAGCAGCTCGAAGAACACTTCCTCATAGCGCGCCTGCACCGAGCGCGCGATGTCCTTGTGGTGCTGCTCCAGCGGTGCGTCCTTGTCGCGCGCCGGGCCGAGCAGGTCGGCCAACGGATCAGCCCAGACCCGGCCGATATCCGGCGCGGTATCGTTCCACTGGTAACCGACATCTTCCGTGGCGTGGCGGAAGTAACGCAGGTCCAGCTCGAAGGTGCCGTCAGCGCGACTGCGCACAATCTGGCGCATCTCGTCCAGGAAGCGCGGCTCGCCGTAGGGCGCGAGGCCCATCACCTTGTATTCGTCGCCGTAGTAGGGGAAGCCGATGAACTGGGTCAGCGCGGTGTAGAACACCCCCAGTGAGTGGGGGAAGAACACCCGGCCGTCGATGCTGAGCGCGGTGCCGCGTCCCACCCCCCAGGCGGCGGTGGAGAAATCGCCCGAGCCGTCGATGGAGACCGCCACCGCCTCCTCGTAAGGCGAGACCAGGAAGCTCGACGCCAGATGCGCCCGGTGGTGCTCGACCCGGTGGACCGGGGCCTTCAGGGTCTCGCCGGGGAAGGCCTCCGCCAGCCGCTGCTCGACGCCCGACCAGCTTTGCCGGTTGGCAAGCCGGTCGCGCAGCACCGACAGGGCCGGGCGGCTGCGCAGCACGAAGGCGAGCTTCCGCCAGAACTGGGCGTTGGGGTCGCGGTTCACCGCCACATGGTCGAGATCGCCGATCCGCACCCCGCGTTCGGCGAGGCAATGGGCAATGGCCTGGCTGGGGAAGCCCGCCCAATGCTTGATGCGGCGGAAGCGCTCCTCCTCCACCGCGTACAGCAGCGTGCCATCCTCGACAAGGCAGGCGGCGGCGTCGCCGTGATAGGCGTTGATGCCGAGGATCAGGGTCATGCGTCCGGGCGCTCCGTCGCGTGGGGCAGGATCAGGGTCTCGTAGAACTCGCGCACCACATGGGCACCGCCGTTGGCGTTCAGTACATGCGTGGCGATGGCGAGGATTTCCGGGTGGCTGTCGGCGGGGGCGACCGGGATACCGACCAGTTTCATGGCGGCCAGGTCATTCACGTCATTGCCGAGATAGGCGGTCCGGGTCAGGTCGCATCCATGGCGCCCCGCGTAATCGGTCAGCACCGCGGCCTTGTCGCCGACGCCATGGATCGCCTCCAGCTTCAGCTTCTTCGCCCGCGCCGCGACCACCGGGTTCTCCTCGGTGGAGATGATCACCTGGGGAATGCCCAGGTCGCGGATGCGCGCAATTGCCCAGCCGTCCGAGCGCGACACGAACACGCCCTCGGTGCCGTCCTCCAAGGTCAGCACCCGGTTGTCGGTCATCACCCCGTCGAAGTCGTAAACGATGAGGGAGAAGGGCATTCGTTCACCCGGTCGGTGTTGTGTGGTTGGTTCGTCCAAGGGCCGACAGGCACCGCCGTATCAGATACGCGGACGGCTTGGAAGCCAGGCGATGGCCATCGGTGACATCAATATGCCCATCGCTGTTCCAGGTGTGGGAGCCGAGATTATCGGGCATCCAGTCCGGCTCGACCTTCGATAGGAAGGTCTCGTGATACGTGGCATCGCTCAAATCACTGATCTCATTGAAGTTGAGCCCGTAGCCGTAACGTCGGCTGCAATCCTGCGACGGGCGGATCAGGCGTGTCCCGGCGCGGAAGATCCGTCCTGCCGGCCGCGCTTGCCGCACATCCGAGACCACAGGAGACATCGGGTGCGGTATCCATTCCCCCAATAAGTCGTCCGCGAGGAAAAGATGCAGTTCGTCATGGCTGGAGGCACCATGGCTGGCGATGTTTGCGAAGATCCAGAGGCGTCCATCATGGGGCAGGACCGTAGTATCGACGACCCGGTGCCCTTCGAGCTGGATGCCTGCGCAGGCCCATTGATCCGGGAAAGCCTCGGCCCTGTAGATCTCGACCCTTCGACGGCTCGCTGTTTCAGGGATCATGTAGATCTCGCCCTTCCATTGCAGCAGGAACGGGTACGACAAGTGGGAACCGGTATCGAGTATGGGCCGGGGCGCCGTCCACTTTTCCCCGGGTTCAAGCGACATCAGTGAGATGCGGGCGCGGCCTTGGGCAAGGCTCCAATCCTCAAAGAACAGATAGGAGCGGTCACCCTCCCGCCAGGCAAAAGGGTCGGCGTAGAACCGACCGGGCGGCGGTTCGATGAGCTTGAAGTCAGCCCCTGTCAGGGGGCGGGCAGCATCGACATCGAGCGGCCGGGCTTTCCGCCAAGCCAAGAACCACTGCGGATAGCGCAAGCGGTTGATTGTGCTGCGGCCGACTGAGCTCAAGGTCGTTCTTGCGAGGAATCCAACCATCTGCCGGTTGCGCGGCAGCCGGTAGACCGGCGTCGCGGTATCGATCGGCTCGCTGTAGAGCCGCTGTCCGGCCAGTGCGTCCCAGCCATCCCGGTGCAGCCGTTGCAGGCAGCGGGGCACCAGCCGCGCGCCTTTCCAGTAGAGCGGCTTGATTGTCTGGTGCTGCGAGGTCGGATGAGTCGCGGAGAACGAGCGGTAGAGGGTATTGCCAGCGTCGAGATTCTCGGTCAGACGCTGCAGGGTCACGGCGGTGACAGGGGCCCGGTTGTGGATTTCCCAAAAACAGGGCGGGGCACCGCGGTAAGTCCGGTTGTCACCGTGATGGTAGGACCAGACCCCATGGCGCGCCGCGTCGAGGATGCCGCCGCGAATGATTGCAAAGCCGAACCGCAAAAGCACATCCAGTTCAGCGCTGCGGATCGCCGCCAGATCGTCCTCCGAAAACCTGTGCACATGGCGCTTGCGCATAGGCAGCACGTCCAAGTGAGCAATCCCCGCGAGCTCGGTTTTCAGGTCGACGGGCGCAAAGGGGTCTGGCGGCGCCTTTGTCAGCGCTCGGTCAACCTTGCTGTAAAGGCTATAGAGCAGGGTTGACCGGCGCTTGATCAGCCGACGCATTGGCGGTGGCGTCTGTGTCTGCTCTGCATTCAGGACGCAAAGCGCGATTTCGGCATATTTGCTTTGCTGAATTTCCCTGACCAGCGCAGCGCTCCAGGCCGGCAGGGACCACTGGTTGAGCAATAGCCCCACGCGCAAGGGCGGTGCGCAGTTCGGCGGCGGATGCCGGGCCGTCATCGAGCGAGTGGGCTAAGGATGGTACGGGCCAGGGCCACGGCGACGGGCTCGGGCGGCGCTACATACGTATGCACGAGGGCGCCATGGTGGATTCGTGGGCCGAAGTTCATCCAGCGTGACCCGGACAGCCGATTGAATAGAGAGAACAGCCGCAACGGCAGTAGCGTCAAAGCCAGCCGCGAAATCAGAATACGCCGAGCATGAACGCCAGTTTGCTCCATATCCTGAGTTAAGGTGCGGAGCGCTTCCTGCCGATTGCCCGATGACGCGCAATGCGCGACATAGCTATTCAGCTGCGCATGTTTGTAATCGATCAGGTGCTGGCGCGCCGCGGGTGTGCATCCACCCTGGGCGGTCAGGCCGTCGATCTTCTTCGCCATCGGCGGGTACCATTCCAGCCCTGCATTCATGCCTCGGCCATCCGCATCCCAGCGGTAGATCGCGGAAACGCGCCGATGGAACGCGGCCGGCATGGCGAGGATGATGCGCGCCCACATCTCGATGTCCTGGGCGCGGACCTCTCCTTCGAGGAAATAGCCGACGCGCTCGAAGGTCGGTTTGGGGATGCCGATTGCGCCGGTCCAGAACACGATGCCGTAGACGCCTGAAGAAAAGCAGTCGTCGATCTGTCCGTGCTGCCGCTCGACCTTCGCGGGATCGAGCGTGATGTCCGCGAACAGGCCAGGTTCGTAAACGCGGCGAAACCCTGTCGCCAGAATACCTGCGTCCGGATAAGCGGTGCGCAGCTGCACCAGGTCTTCCAGATGTTCGGGAAGCCATTCGTCATCGCCGTCGAGCAGGGCGATCAGGTCGCCTTTGGCGGCGCGGATGGCGTTGTTGGTGGCGACGCTCTGGCCGCCATTCTCCTGGCGGATCAGCCGGATGCGCGGGTCGGGGTAGGCGGCCACGATATCGGCGGACTCGTCGGACGAGCCGTCATCGACCACCACCACCTCGAAGTCGCGGAAGGTCTGGGCGGCGACACTGTCGAGCGTGCGCGCGATGTAGGCGGCCTTGTTATAGACCGGGATGACGACGGAGACGGCGGGCGCGGGCGCGCCTGTGTCCTGGGCCTCAGCCGGCGGCATCCGAGGCGACTACGAAGAAGCCGTTCCCTTCGGGCCACTTGGAGGTCCAGTTCTCCTTGCAGCCGCGGTACTCGAAGGAGAAATGCTCCACCGTCCAGCCGTGGTCGGCGAAGAAGCGGTGCCACCAGTCCGGCGTCTTGGCGGTGACGTGGGTGATGTCCTCGTCATAGGACGGGATCACGAACTTGCCTGAGCTGTCGTCCTTGCCCAACGGAATTGCCGCGAACACCCGCTTCACCCGCGGCTGCGCGGCGGTGAACAGCACCGACAGGTCGGCCTCGCCGACATGCTCCAGCACGTCCTTAGCCAGCATCCAGTCATAGTCGCGGGCGAACAGGTTGGGGTCGTCGCAGCCGTTGATCACCTGGCAGAATTCCTGCACCGGACCGTCAGCGCAGCGCACTGCGTACTCCGAGACATCGACGCCCCAGGCATCGATCTCGAGCAGGCGCAGTGCCTTGACCATGAAGCCCTTGGCGCAGCCATAGTCGAGCACCCGGTCGGTGTCGCCGATGGGCAGCTGGCGGATCAGCAGATGCGCCATGCGCATCGTCAGCTCCGGCATCCAGGAATAGTTCACGTAGCCCGAAATGCCGGTGATCGCGCCGCGCTCGAAATACTCCTCGTTGTAGAGCTTCGGCTCGGGCGACGCGGCGTCGCTGGTGTCCGCTCCGGTGTTTTCCGACACCAGCCGGATCGGCGGCTTGTTCGTCATATTGGCGCCAATCCTCGCGCTTAGGGGAAGTTCAGGTGCTGTACGTCGGGGTTGACGGCAATGTCGTCGAAGCTCTCGCGCGCCCGCAGGTCCTTGACCGTCTGGTTGTTGCGCATGAACAGGCAGGAGGCGCAGATGTCGCGCGGATCGAAGAAGGGTTTCACCTTCTCGGTATAGAGCTTCTCCACCTCGGTGTTCTTCACCGTGCCCCACTTGCGGTGGTTGAAGCGGCGCTCGGACGCGGTGACGAAGTCCTTGGTCTGCTCCTCGGCCAGCACGGTGATCGAGTCGCAGGGGTAGCAGTAGGAATGCCCGGCCTCGTCATGGCCCGTCGTGTCCCAGAACACGTTGTAGCTCTGCAGGAAGCACTGGCCCTCGTCCCACAGCTCGTTGGCTTCCTCGTGATTGCCGTGGAACTTGAGCTGATGGAAGATCTTGCTCTTCGGGTTGCCGGCCTCGTCGACCAGGCCGAGATTGTGCAGCCGGTCGCCCAGGTCCTGATGCGCGCGCAGCTGCGCGATGCGGGTCAGGTTGCAGTCGGTCAGCACCCGGCAATAGTCGAAGCCGTGCTCGTTGATGGCGTCGTCGATGCGCACGAAGATCTCGTCGTCGGTCCACGGCCCGTGCACATAGGAGTAACCGACGGTGACGTCCGGGTTGTTGCGCACCGAGTCAGGCAGATACTGCAGGTCGAAGCGGCCGTCGACATAATGCGGCGAGGCGTCTTCCGGCGTGATCGAGATGCGGATCCACTTGAAGTGCTCGTAGATCGCCTCGTCGACCTTTTTCGGAAAACCGTTGGTGATCAGGCCGACATCCAGGTCTTCGAGGGTGGCGAGCCACTCCACGAAGGGCTCGAAGTGCGGCCACAGGTTCGGCTGGCCGCCGCCCGACAGGATCAGCCCGCGCAGCCGGATATCGGTGCCGCACTGTTCGCGGTAGAGGTCGTTGTATTCGGCGAAATGCTCGCGGTTATAGGCGGCCTGGTCGAAATAGAGCTTTTCGACGAAGGCCTTCGCCTCGTCCAGCGTTACCGAGTCGGCCCGGTTGCGCGAGATGGTCGAGCAGTACTGGCAGTGCGACGAGCAGACCTGATGGTTGGTGAGCGTCGCGCGGATGATGCTGCCAAACCCGGTCTCCTTCAGCTTCTTGAACACCGGCCAATGGAAATGCAGCTTTTGGCCTGTGGCGGTAAACGAGTTCTCCGCCACGGTTTCCGTGTGGCGCACGTCGCTGCTGCGCACATCGACGGTGGCGTGGCTGGTCAGCTCGCCGGTCTCCAGGTCCGAGGCGTAGATGTTGAACGACTCGGTGTCGCCGCGCTGCTCGAAGTGCTTGAAGATGAACTGGGCGACCTGGAAGGTGATCGGCCGGTTCTCGATGATCTTTCCGTAGTCGTCGAGCACGTTGAACATGGTGTGCACGGCGCGGTGGCGGCCGGTCTTGCTGACCAGGCGCAGCTCGGCCCGCTCGCGCGCGCGATTCCACTTGTATTCCAGCACGAAATTGTCGGTTTCGCGGGTCAGTTCCTGGAAGTCGACGGTCATGGCATGTCCTTGAAAGCCCGGGCCGGTTTCTAGGCAGGGAAAGTAGTCGCAACCGCCCGCGGATACAATATCTGCGTGCCGCGTGTCATGCGGGGTTCGGGGTTGCGTTCCAGACGGTTGCCTCGATCGCATCGGCGATGGCGCGGTCGAGGGGCAGTTCCTCGCTGGCGAAGGCGCGCTGGGTCCAAATCACGTCCTCGCTGTCGTCGAAACCGGGCGAGGATTCCAGCGCGCTGATGAACCGGCACAGGTCCTCAGCCTGCGCGTTGGCGTCCTGTGCGCTCCAGGGGCGGCGCAGCAGCGGTCCGATCTCGGACGGCGCGCTGACATGATGCACAGACTCAAGCGAATCGAAGATCGCCTGGCCCAGTACGATGGTTCGCTTGCCCAGCGCCAGGGACTCGAACGCCGTGGTGCCGGCCACCGTGACGACCGCCTCGGCCTTGCGGATGCATTCGATGGGCGAGACGAAGGGAGACACCAGCCGGACGTTAAAGATGCGCGCGGCCTCTTCGTAGAAGCCGATCGGGGTCTGGCCGATGGCGCTGGGATGCTCGCGTACCAGCAGCACCCAATCCAGCGGCAATTCCAGAGAAAGAGACTTGATGAGGCTGAGTTGATCGTAATAACTGAGCCCCCGAATCAGCGTTGACGCTTCAGGTATTAGTGCAAGAGGAAAATAAATAAATTTCTTTACAGGCAGATTGTTTTCAAGGTTATTCGTGGCGAATCGCTGCCTTAACTTGAATTCGAATAGATATTTCAGGTGCTGCCACTTGTTGCGTGCCAGATAGTACTGGTCCTGGTGCTTGCCGGCGATGAAGTTGCGCAGGAAGCGGCCCAGATTCGCTGGTGACAAGCGTTTGCGCGACAGCACCTTACGCTGATAGGCCATCTCGCTCGGCTTGCGCCGGTCGCCCCCGACCTTGGCGCGATAGGCCTCGAACCGCGCTCGCCCGGCATCCGTGGCGCTGAAGGACGGGTCGCGGTATAGCGCCATCGCTGCCTCGTGGTGGTCGACGTTGTTGTCGACGACCGACCAGCGAAATCCCGCGCGCTGTTCGTTCAGGGTCCAGAAGGGTGTGTCCGACTGGCGGCACAGGTAATAGAGCAATTCGCTATGGATCGAGGCGCAGGTGTAGGCAAGCACCGCGTCCACCTTGTCGACCATCGGCTTGAGCGCATCATGCAGGGATGCCACATGCGCGGCGATCTCGTCCTGAGACAGCGGGCGCAGCATCGGGAGCGCGTGGGTGTGCTGCACGAAAGTGCGTTCCGAATAGGCGATGTGGGTGAGGGACTGGCCGAGCGCCGCCTCGATGTCCTTGAGGGTTTCGGCATCCGGGACCGGCGCATCGGCACAGGCTTCCAGCAGGTCCTCAACGCACACCAGGCTGCGGTAGCGCGCCGCCGGGCGGTCTTTGAGATAGGCGTGGTTGTCACGGCCGAAGACGAGGCAGTCGATCTCAACCCCGTGGCGGTCTTGTAACAGCCGCGCGACCCGGTCGAGCCGCTGGGTGAAGCCGGAGAACCCGGTGAAGATCAGGACGCGGCGCGGCGCGTTGGCGTCGGGCATGGCCTAGCGATTCGTGCCGCGCTGGCGGCGCTGCTCCTTGGCGTCGCGCGTTTCCGCGTCATCCCACAGATGATGCTTTTCCCAGTTCCCCGCGTCGTCGCGCCACCATACCCGCGGATCGCGGAAGCTGTCGGCGATGGCGTCGAACTCTGCCTCGTCCATGCCGACATACTCAAGCCAGCGCACCAAGTCGCGTGGCTTCACATGGTCGTGGCGGCGGACCAGCTCAATGGCCTCCTCGCGGGTCATCGCGCCATCGCGGATGTCCTTGCAGGCATGATCGGTGCAGCGCCCGTAGCCGAACTTCACGAACTTCAGATAGTCATGGATGCCGTTCTCATGCATGTCGTCGAGGTTGGAGATCTTGCGGTAGGTGCGGTCGAAAGACTCCTCGCGCGGCTGCCAGCCGTATTCGCGGATCACCAGTTCGGTGTGATCGTTGGGCTTCCAGGGCACGAAAAAATTCATGAACAAGCCGCGGAAACCGAGGTCGAATAGCTCGTCATCGCTGGGATAGACCGTCCAGGCCACGTCCTGCTTGGTCAGGCCCTCGGTCTCCTCGATCATGTCCTCCCACGTGAAGCCGCGGCAGACATGCTCGCGCACATGGCGCGCGGTCAGTTCGACCATGTCATCGAGGCTGAACATGCCGCCGACATGGGTGCGGCCATGCTCGCCATAGACCACCACCGGAACCTCGTAGCGCACCGCGGTGCGCACCGGCACGGTGTAGATGCCGCAGTGGGCGTGCCAGTTCATGTCGCCCATCAGGCGGTAGCACAGCCGGTTCAGCTTGCGCAGGGTCTCGACGCTCGGCTTAAAGATCAGGTGGTCGACGGAGAAGACATCGGCCATGCGCTGGAGGTTGTATTCGCCCTCCGGCAAGTAGTTGTTGCCGTAGTATGTGACAAGCAAAGGGTTTAAACCAAGCTCATTTTTAATGAAATGAGTTTGGAAATAACTGTCTTTTCCGCCGCTTACCGGAACAATGCAGTCGTAGTTATCGTCTTTTTTCTTGTGTTCGGCGATGATGTCCTTCAGCGCCTGCTTGCGGGATTCCCAGTCAATTTCGCCGCCGACCTGGTTCGCCTCGGCGACCTTGCAGCCGCTGCACACGCCCGAGTCATCGAACGTCAGCGACACCGCAGACGATGTCGGATAGACGCAGCGTGTGCACCAGGTTACGGACATAAGAGACCCCTAACTCCGTTGATTCATCGCGGTCTGGACGGTGCCTAGCTGCGAACCCGAATCCCGGCTTGCGCCATGGTTCGCTTTGCATGGCGGTCGCTGAGTTCCCGGAAATGGAAGATGTTGGCGGCGGCAACCGCCGCCGCGCCGCCTTCGGTAACGCCTAACACAAAGTCCTCGTACTTTCCAACGCCGGCGCACGCGATCACCGGGATCCGCACCGCGTCGGCGACATGGCGGATCAGCGCCAGGTCATAGCCCTCGCCGGTGCCGTCCTGGTCTATCGACTGGATGATGATCTCGCCGGCTCCGGCGGCCTCGACCCGGCGCGCCAGCTCGGACGGATCTAAGCCGGTGGCATTGCGCCCGAAGCCGGTAAAGACCTCGTATTCCCCCTCCGCGTGCCGCTTCGCATCGATCGAGACGACCACCGCCTGGCTGCCGAAGCGCCCCGCCGCCTCGGCGATAAAGTCGGGCTCGGTGATCGCCATCGAATTGACCGTCACCTTGTCGGCGCCGTTCTCGATACGCGCGCGCACGTCATCCATGGTCCGGATGCCGCCGCCGAAGGTCAGTGGCACGAAGCACTGGCGCGACACCAGCCGCAGGATATCGAGGATATTGTCGTAGGACTCCAGGTTGACGTCGTCCCGGCCCAGGTCGTAGCCGCCCTCGCGGGTGATATCGATGTAGATCAGCTCATCGACATTCCACTCACTGTAGCGCGCCGCCTCATGGACCGGGTTGCCGATCACCTGGTGGAAGCTGAAGGTGCGGCTGCGCACCAGCACCCCGTTCATCAGCAGCAGCACCGGGATCAATCGGGTCTTCAACATGGCAGCTCCGCGAAGTTGCGCAGCAGCCGCAGCCCGATCTGGTGGCTCTTCTCCGGGTGGAACTGCACCGCGAAGATGTTGTCGCGCGCGATCACGGTGGAGAAAATCTGGCCATGCTCGGTGGTCCCGACGATGGCATCGTCGCTGTCCGGGGCGAAAAAGTAGGAATGGGCGAAGTAGAAGTCCGCGCCGTCGCCGATACCGTCGAGCAGCGGGTGCGGCGTCACGACCTTGATCTCGTTCCAGCCGAAATGCGGGATGCGGATATCCGGACCTGTCTCCTCTAGGCGCCGCACCGAGCCGGGAATCCAGCCAAGCCCCTCATGGCTGCCATGCTCCTCGCCGATGGTCGCCAGCAGATGCATGCCGAGGCAGATGCACAGCAGCGGCCGGCCCCCGGTCATGACCGCGTCGGCCAGCGGCGCGACGAAGCCGGCGTCGCGCAGATGCGTCATGCCGGCGGCGAATGCACCCACGCCAGGCAGCACCAGCCGGTCGAAGCCGTCCAGCTCAGCCGGGCTGCGCACCAACGCCGCCTCGAAGCCGAGATGGTCGAAGGCGTTGGCCACCGATGTCAGGTTGCCGGCGTCGTAATCGATGATGCCGATGCGCGCGTCAGGCATCACCCGCATCCTCGCCGCGCGTGCCGATCTGTTTCGCCGGCACGCCGGCTACGATGGCATGATCAGGTACGTCTGCCGTCACCACTGCCTTGCTGCCGATGACTGCGCCGTCACCGATGCTGACGCCGCGCAGCACGCTGACATGGCTGCCAAGCCAGCAGTCGTCGCCGATGCGGATCGGGGCATGGCGGTGGCGCTGGGTCTTGATCGGAATGCCCCGCGCCAGTCCATGGTCGGACGCCTGCACATAGACGAAGCCGGCGAAAAGGCACTGTGACCCGACGCGTACATCCGCGCCGCAATTGAAGATGCAGTAGCAGCCCACATTGGTATCGGCGCCGATCTCGAGGGTGGCGTCGTTGGCCGCGACCAGCCGCACCGATTCGTCGAGCTTCACCCGGTCGCCGATCACGATGCGGCCGTTCTCGCGGGTCCGCAGATCGACGCGCCCGAGGATCGAGACGTCATCGCCGATCACCAAGCCGCCCGCGCCCCCGCGCAGCCGCAGCTGCGGTACTGCCTCGATATGCAGATTCCGTCCGACGCGCACGCCGCGCAGCCGCAGCAGGGTCGCAATGATCCGGCTCCACGGCTTGTAGACCCAGGCCCCGAAGCAGAGGGCGAGAAAGCGCATGTCAGGTTCCGCCCGGCGCGCCGGGACCCGCGACCGCGTCCGGGTCCAGGCGATCGCCCATGGCGACCGCCCGGCTGAGCGCCCGTCCCACGAGTTCGTCCTCGCGCCCCGGCGCCATGCCGCCGCCCGGGCGAAGCCAGGCAAGGTCCTCGAATGCCAGTACGTGGCCAGCGGGCAGGTCGCGGCCAGCGACGATGGAGCGCCGCACCGATGCGCCGCCCTCGCTCTCGGCAGCCATCGGCGTCTTGGCCCCGCTGCCGAGCATGGCGTCGGCTTCGCGCACCCGGCGCACCAGTTCCGTCAGTTCCGGCGGGTCCGCGGACAGCTGGTGGTCGCGGAAATCCGACAGGTTCTTGTCGAGGGTGAAGTGTTTCTCGATGATCCGCCCGCCCAACGCCACCGACAGCACCGCCGCCTCAACGCCGATCACATGATCGGAGTAGCCCACCGTGCAGCCAAGCGCGGCGAGCGCGGCAATGCCGCCCAGGTTGGCCTGGTCCGGCGGGGTCGGGTAGGCGGACACGCAGTGCAGGAGCGCAAGCTCGCCAGCGATGCCGTGCTCCGCCCAGACCGCCTCGATATGGCCCTTGGAGCGTTCCACCTCGGGGATGCCGGCGAGGCCGGTAGACATGATGACCGGCTTTCCGGTCCGCGCCACCGCCGCCAGCAGCGGCAGGAAATCGTTGTCGCCCGACGCGATCTTGTAGCCCGGCACCATCGGATCCAGGAAGGCGACGCTCTCCAGGTCGAACGGCGTGGACATGAACAGCACGCCCTTGCCGCTGGCGACCTCGGCCATGCGGGTGAACTCGTCATAGCCCAGGCAAAGCCGGCCGAGCTGTTCGAGGCGCGCCGTCTCACCCGGGCCGACCAGGCGCTCGGGCACGATGGTCTGGAACTTCACCGCGTCCGCGCCCGCCTCGGCGGCGGCCGCTACCATCTCCGCGGCGCGCCCGGCGTCGCCTTCGTGGTTGTTACCGATCTCGGCGATGACCAGGACGCGGTCATCGGTATTGATCCCGCCGATCTTCACGATTGCCTATCCTTCATCAGTATCTGCCGTGCGGCTTCCGACACGGTGCCGAGCCGGGCATAGCGCGCCGCCGTGTCATGGAGCGCCGCGCCATCATCCTCAAAGACGGCGCGCAGCACCCACAAACAGCGGTCGCGCGCGCAGATCAGCAGCTTGCCCTTGCTCTTGCGGTAGATGCGTCCAGGTTCACCGTAGCACGGCGTCTTCGTCATCCGCGTCTCAAGCAGGCGCACCGTTCGGCCCTCGAACAGCGCCGTGGCGCAGGGGTAGGGCTCGGTCAGCGCGCGCACCCGGTCATGCACCTGCCGGGCGGTGAGCATGTCCCACAGGATCAGGCCGTCGTCGGGGAAGCGCAGTGGGTAGTAGGCAGCGGCATCCGGTTCCTGCGGCACCGGCGCAAGGCCGCCGTCCGCCAGCCCGTCCAGTGCTTCGGCGAGCATCTCGGGAAACGCCTGGTTCGCCGTCTGGTGCAGGTCCGCGATAGTGTCTTCAGGGCCGATTGGGAAGTCGCGTTGCAGCAGCACCGGGCCGGTATCGACACTACTGTCGACCATGAGGATGCTCAGGCCAAAGCGGTCCTGCCCGGTGATCAGCGCCCAGTTCAGGGGCGAGGAGCCGCGGAACGCGGGCAGGGCCCCGGCGTGCAGGTTGATCGCACCGCGCGGCGGGATCGCCAGCAGATCAGCGCCGACGATCTTACCGTAGCCAGCCAGAACGAACAGGTCCGCCTGCTGCGCCGACAGGGCCGCCAAGGTCTCCGGGTCGTTCGGGCTCTGAGGGGCAATCACCGGAATGCCGGCCTCTTCGGCCAGCGCGGTGAGCGCCGTGGGCGTGTCGCCCAAATCGGGGTGAGTGACGACGAGAGAAATCTGGGCGCCCCGCTCAAGCAGGTGGCGCAAGCAGGCAACCGCCCGGTCACCCTTGCCGAAGAAGACGAGCTTCATCGCCCTGTCCATCGGTTGCGCCGGCCCGTCGGGGCCGGGACGCGCGCGCCCGTCACTTCGCGAGCAGCTGCCGGTACCAGTCGACGTATTTCGGCACCGCCAGGTCGACCGGATACTCCGGCTCGTAGCCGATCAGCTCGCGCGCCTTGTCGACCTTCAGCGTGCCGCGGTCCGGCGTCAGGTTGTCCTTCGGGTTGTAGTTCACCTTCAGGTCGGGAAACTCCTGCTGCAGCAGCTCCGCGATATCGGCCAGCGAACGGGCGCTGCCATAGGTGAGGTTGAAGATCTCACCCTTCGACCGGTTCGAGGTCAGCACCTTCTCAATGCCGTTCACCAGGTCGCCGATATAGGTGAAGTCGAGCGCATCCGAGCCGTCACCGTTGATGGTGATGTCTTTGCCCATGACCGCGTTCTCGATGAAGATCTGGATCACCCGGCGGCTGATGCAGCGCTCACCATACAGCGCCGAGGGCCGGATGATGGTGTAGGGCAGGTCGAACACCTGGTTGTAGGCGATGACCATCTTCTCACCGGCGAACTTCAGCGCGCCGTAGATGCCCAAAGGTTCGCAGTGGGTGTCCTCGCTGACCGCCTGGCCGTTGAAGTGGCCGTAAACCATCGATGACGAGAAGAAGATGAAGTGCTGCACGCTGCTGTTCTTCGCACGCGCCGCGTCGAGCGCGTTCTCCAGCGTCCGCAGGCTGTGGTCGAAGGTGGAGTAGGGGTCCTTGTTCGACCGGTTGGCGTGAGACACCGCGGCGAGATGGATGATGGTGTCCGGCGCGATCCGGCTGACCGCATCAGACAGGCCGTGATAATCGCGCGCATCCATTACTACCAACGGCACCTCACCCTGCTTGAGCAGGGCCATGCGCTCGTCGATCATCTGCAGATACAGGTCCGGGTGCGGCACCTCGTTGGTCGCCAGGTGCAGGCTGGAATAGTTGTTCACGGCGAGGCCGTCGATCACCACCACCTCGGCGCCGCGCGCTTTGAGGCCAAGCGCCATGTTGTGGCCGATGAAGCCGCCGCCGCCGATGATCAGGATCTTGCGTCCGTCGAGTCGTTCCATGTCAGGCAATCGATGCTCTCGTTGAAAACTCAGTGTCAGCGAACGTCGGCGATGGCCTGCTTGAGGCCCTCGGCGATGGCGGCCATGTCGGCCTCGTCCAGATGGGGGCCGACCGGCAGCGCGATCGACTGGTAGCTGATCCGGGCTGCGGCCGGGAAGCTGTCCGGGCGGTGGCCGTATTTCTCCGCATAATAAGTCATGTGCGGCACCGGGCGGGGATAATAGACACTGGTGCCGATGCGCCTGGCCTTCAGCCCCTCGACAACCTCGAAGCGCTGGGGCGCGAGCGCGTCGTCGAGCACCGCCGACAGGCAGTAGTAGGCGCTTTCCATCACCCCCTGGGAACCGCTTTCGAGCACGGTGACCTCGTCGACCTCGCCCAACGCTGCGGCCAGCGCCTCGTAGTTGCGCTTGCGCGCGGCCAGGAAGCCCGGCAGCCGCTTGACCTGCTCGATGCCGATGGCGGCCTCGATCTCGTTCATGCGGTAGTTGTAGCCGAGCATGGTGACGTCGTAGACGCCGGGCACCTTGCGCTCACCCACCACCCGGTCGACGCCGAACGCCTTCTTGCGGCTGATCGCCTCGTTGAGGTCGGCATGCTTGGTCAGGAAGATGCCACCTTCCGCGGTGGTCATGTGCTTCACCGGATAGAAGGAGAAGCAGCCGCAGTCGCCCAGCAGCCCGGTGTGGATGCCCCGGTAACGCCCGCCGATCGACAGCGCGGCGTCCTCCAGGACGAACAGGTTGTGCTTGTCGCCCAGCGTGGTGACCCGGTCCATATCCACCGGCAAGCCGAGGTAGTGCACCACCGAGATGGCCCGCGTGCGCTCGGTGATCGCCGCCTCGATAGCGTCGATGTCGATGTTGCCGGTGCGCGGCTCGGCATCCACGAACACCGGGGTGGCGCCGGTGAACTCCACCGCGTGCGCGGTAGCGGTGTGGGTCTGAGCCGGGACGATCACCTCGTCGCCCGGGCCGAGGCCGAGATGGAAATAGGCCAGGTGAAGGCCCGCGGTGCAGGACGCCACCGACTGAGCGTGGCCGCCGCCACAGAAGGCGGCGAAGTCCGCCTCGAACTGCTTGGCCTGGGGGCCATGGACAAACATGGTGCCGTGCAGCACCGCGTTCACCGCGTTGCGTTCCTCATCGCCGATGATCGGCTTGCCGAAGGGGATGTCGCGAGTCTCGCCGTCCACCGCCTTGTCCATGCTGTTCCCGTCCGTCAGATGTAGTCGACCGCGACCGTGCCACCCTCATGGGCGGCCTTCTCGATGGCAAAACAGACGGACAGGGTCTCGAACACGTCGTCCTCGGTGACCTCGGCCGGCGCACCGGTCCGGATCGCGGCCACGAAACTGTCCACCAGATCGCCTTTGTGTACCCCCGGATAGGCGGTGGTCACCGGCTCCGGCACCGCTTCAGGGTCGCGGCTCCGGTACAGCGCGGCATCGCCCCGCCCGTTCACGAAGGTGCCCTCTGTGCCATAGATCGCGAGGGGATGGAAGTGCGGGTAGACGCAGCCGAAATTCGCCGTCATGCGTCCGACCACGCCGTTTTCGAAACGCAGCAGGGCGGACACCAGATCGAAGTTGGAAAAGCCCGAGCCCTGGGACGCGATGGCGTTGCCGAAGGCACTGACCTCGACGACCCGGCTGTCCAGCAGCCACATCATCAGATCGATAAGATGCACGCCGCCGCCATAGACCACCGAGTAGAACGGGATGTCGCGGCGCCAGCCCTCAGTGATCTTGTGCAGCCGGCCGTAGTTGTAGTCGCCCTCGATGTGGAACACCCGGCCCAGGCGGCCCGCTTCGATCCGCGCCTTAAGGTCGATGAAGCGCGGACTGCGGCGCAGGATCACATTGGTGCACAGGCGCAGGTCGGGCCGGGCATCCAGTTTCGCGCGGACCGCGCGAGCCTCGTCTTCGAATAGTACCAGCGGCTTTTCGGCGAACACATGCTTGCCGTTGTCGAGCGCCCGGGTGATCTGGTCGAAATGAGCGTCGTCCCAGGACGCGACCGCAACAATGTCGATCTCCGGATCGTCGAGGATGCTGTTGGGGTCGTGGGTCGCCTGCGGCCCCGGATGGCGGCCCGCGACCTCGACCATCTTCGCTGGGTCGGTATCGCAGATGCTGACCAGCGCACAATCGGGATGGTTCTCGAACGCCTCGGCATGCTTCTCGCCGACACCGAGGCCGATGACACCGACCTTGAGCGCGCTCACGCCGCCGTCTCCACACTGGCGTTCAACGCCAGCACCTCGCGCCAGCCACAGGCCGCCGCGGGCGCGTCCATTTGCGCGAGGATGGCCTCGGCGCGCGCGAAGTCCTCCGTGGTATCGACCGACAGCTGGATGTCCGCGAAGTCGCCACCGGCCTCGAAGCCGGCAATCCGGAAGGCGTCCGCGTTGCGGTAGAAATAGGGCGTCACGTGCTCCTGGTCGGCCGCATCGGTCATGGCAGCGCAGGCGCGCGCCATGGCGTCCGTACGGATCGCCTCCACCGATTGGCCCTTGGGAAAGCTGCGGATGGGCCAAATGTTGGTGGCCAGGTCCGCACCTTCCGTCTCCAGCAGGGAGAGCGCCTGGCTAATCAGTTCCGGATCAAATAATGGGCTGTCCCCGCTCAGCCGCACGAAGGTTCCAGCGCCCGCGTCCTCAGCGGCCGCCAGCATCCGGCCAGCCACATCATCAAGCGGCCCGCGGAAGCAGGTGAGGCGCGCCTCGCTGCACAGGGTGGCGACCGGGTCGTCGGAAGGGTGGTCGGAGGTGCACACCGTCACCGCGCCGGCGTCCCTGACACGGTCGACCAGATGCAGCAGCAGCGGCTTGCCGGCGAGCGGCTTGAGCACCTTGCCCGGCAGCCGCCGGGAACTCATCCGCGCTTGGATGAGCAGCCGGGCGGTCAACTGCCCGACGCCCGGCGTCCGGGCGGCTGTGGCCGCAGGATCATCCGGATGAAGGCAAAGAGCATGACCAGCACGGTGCCGAGGACCAGTCCGGCAGCGACCGAGACGACGCCAACGCGGGCCAGCTTCGGCCGGTCGGGCCGGTCGGGTACGCTGAGCGGCTGCACCACCTCGACCGCATAGGGCAGGCCGGTCTCAAGCAGCATCATGCGCTTCTCTTCCAGGCTGACCAGATTGAGCAGCGCGTTGCGGTAGTCCAGCACCGTGGTCTCCGCGATGCGCCGCTGCAGATAGTCGAGCCGGGTACGGGTGCGTGCGGTCTCGCTTTCCCGCAGCACCGCGTCTGCTTCCTCGAACACGAGGCTGAGGAACCAGTGCGAGAAATTACGTTCCTGGTGCTCGAAGGAGATCTCCACCATCTCGGTGCCCGGAATGCCCCGGAACTTCACGTCCTCGCGGATCTTGTCAGCCAGGTCATCCTTGGTTGGCGGCTGCCAGGCGGAGATGCCAAGGAAGGCTTTGACCTTCTCCTGCAACTCGAAGCGCCACCCCGTCGGCGGCACCCAGACATTGCGCTCGTCGTCCCAGAAACCCTCGAAAACGATCTTCAGCATGTTGTGGTCGCGGATCAGCCGTTCGGCGACAACCGGAGAGCCGTAAATCTGGTCAAACTGGTCCAGCAGCGATGCCCCGGGATTGTTCAGCCCGACAACCGCTGCGATCAGGCTGTTGGAACCCTCGCCCAGACCCTGGCGCATGCCAGGCTGCTGGGTATTGGGTCGCACCACCACGGCTGACTTGTACTGCGGCACATAGTCGCGGACGTAGTCGATGCCGAACCAGATCGCGATACATGTGGTGAGCGCGATAAACCACTTGCCGCGCCAAACCACGAAGAAAAGGCCGCGCAGATCGATCTCAATCGGCGCTTCTGCTTCGGGCGCCGCCGCGTCAGGGGCCGCTGCCGTGTCCTTGGCCGCTGAGGCGGCCTTCGCCTGGGCCGTCCGTCCGCCCTTTTTGGCGGCGCCGGCAGCCGAGGTCTTCTTGTCACCCGTCTTCACGGTTCTCCCATTCGCTGCGGACCCGGTTCTTCGCTACGACCAGCCGGCACACCACACACGTGCAGGATGCCCTCGGCCTTGCGGCGCGCGGTCGCCTCTGGCGAAAACCTGTATAGGTCCATCGTGTTCTTTTCAATCGTCTCGTGAGCCAGCGGCAACATGGCCGCTGCATTCTCGATCGCGGCTTCGAAAGCCGCACCATCGCCTTTCGGGAATCGCAGCAAAAGCGGTGACCTGATGTCGCTAAGGCCCGGCAGGTCGCTGATCACCACAGGCTTGTTGAGGGCGAGGAACTCGGTAGCTACCCGCGGCATTCCCTCGTGCCGGGTCGGTAGGATCAGAATGTCCGAGTCCCGGTAAAGCCCCGCAAGCTGCTCGGGCGTCTGCCAGGGCAGGAGCCGGAAACCACTTTCCCCCAATTGCGCTTCCAGGCGCCGCCCTTCCCGGCGATGTCCCTCGCCGACCAGGGTAACAGCGAACCGTGCCCGAAAGTCCGGTCGGTCAAGCGCGAGGATCAGGTCCAGCCCCTTGTTGAGGGAGAGGTTGCCGGCATACAGCAGGGCCCGCCGGGGGGCGTCAGTCTCCGCGGGCGCTGGCGGCGCAGTATCCTGCGTCGGAATCGCGTTCGGGGCGGCGAACACCGGCTTGCGCCCAAGGATCTTCTGATAGCGGCTGCGCAAGCCGTCGGATTGTACGCATACCGCGTCCGCCCATAGCAGCGCCCAGGCTTCCAGCGGCAGCCTGCGCCCGCGCCACAGAGAAAAGTCCAGGCACTGCCAGAGCACCCGCAGGGAATTGTCAGTAAACCAGAGCCGATGCGACGTCACCGGGCTGAACAACAGCGCAACGCGATGGCCGGCGAGCCGGCGCCATATCCGGATCAGCGGAAAGCTAGGCGCGGCGAAGAAGAACCAGTCGTCGATAATGATTTGGCGGCCGCGATGCGCACCGATTACACGGAATAGAGTCCGGCCGAGTTGCAGCATCCTCGCGATCCCGCCTCTCTGTGCGCCGCGCCAAAGGGGCAAATAGGACAGGTTGGAGGGTAGCGGCCCTGGCAGTGCCGGTTCGCGTTCGTCTCCAATCAAGATGACCTGCGCGAAATGGTCTGCCAGGTGGCAGACCTGGGCAACACGGTCCTGGTACCGCTCTAGTGACGGCAAATAGGTGATGTAGACCAGCGAGCCGCCCGATACGCCGCGCCCGGGGGCTGGCTCAGCCATTGCCTAATCGGCCGGTAACATACGCGACCTGCCGACGCAGGAAATAGACGAACTGCCAGTACAGCCGCGGCGCCGCATTGAGCAGGAAGAACATGATCACGATGGGGACGAACTTGTAGATCATTGCGTACAGCAAAATCGTCGTTGATCCGCCGCGCATGACTTGAGGAATAACAAGCAAGAATGTTGCAAACAGAGCAAAAGTAAGTGAATTGTGGACAATAGCGTCCATGTTGTTATGTAGGAATCTAATAAATATCCCAATCATGAACATTCCAAACATCACGCCAAAAAAACCAAGATTCCAATAAAGCTCGCCCAATAGAAGCGGTGCGACGCTGTACTCACCTGGATTCGGGTGAATGAACTGAAATACGTACTCAGATGTAATATTCTCTGGTTTCTCTGGCCAAAGAGAGCGAGGTATAAGGAAAAATAATACTCGATAATACGTCAGTCCATATAGATAATCTACATAGCGTGGAACATAATTTACAATATTCGCATAGCCTTCGTATGATACCGGGAAATCCATCTGGATCGTGGCGTAATAAAAGCCGGAGACGGAGCTGATCGTTTGCAGCGCGGTGTCGAAGGCGAATTCGAGGAAGGCGATTGGCAGGTCTTCGGCGTCCTTCAGGCCCGGAATCTTGTGGATGGAACGGTAGATCGCTCCCAGCACCATCACCGGGAAGATCGCGATGCCCATTGCAACCGCACCCCATAGGGGCAGCCGCTTATGCAGGAAATGCACATAGAGCAGAACGATCAGCAGGACCTGGGCGACGAATGCCCGAGTGAATTCGCTCAGGCTGATGCCAATGGCCAGCAGGACGATGCATGCGACATAGAGCCGCGTTCCGTTGCCTGGGATGCGCTGCCAGATGACCATGGCCGCAATCACCATGAGATAGCCCAGCTGCGCGCCGCCAAAGAGGCCTAGGAACCCGAGCAGCGATAACACCATGGGCAAGACCGGCATGATCAGCAGCATGTTGCGGTCGAGGTGCATCGATTTGGTCAGCTTGAGCGGCTTAGGCCGGTAAAGCGACATTGCAGCCTCGAAGGCGACGATCCCGGCGAGCGTAACCCAGACGGGGCGAATAAAATAATCGGCCCGTATGCTAGGAAGACCATAAATAAAATATTGAAAGGTTGGCTCTATTACATGAAAAAATGCGAAAAAATAAATAAAGACGATAGTAGGATTGAATACATTTACATCCGTTTCTATTAGGGACCAGCATACGCGGGACGTAATCAGGCCGAGGCAGATCTGGACCAGGCTCCCGAAGATGATCTGCGGGTCATCCACCGCCACGCCATATGCGAGCGCAACGGTGCTAACCGCCGCCAGCAGAAGCGCTGCGTAACGCAACAAGGGCAGGATGACGCTCTTGGTCACTGCGGGGCTGGGCCCGATGGGTTGGTCGCTTTCATCCCCAACCGACTACAGGCGATTGCTGTCTTGGGCAACGGTTTGCACTGCCCGGCGGAATCCCGCGACCCACTGATCGAGCATCAATTGGTCTTCTGCAAACCGTGCTGCGGTGCGCCGCAGATCCTCGCCGGCGGCAATTGTGCGGCTGACCGCGTCGCGCATGGCCGCCACCGAGCGGTCTTGCAGCACGAAGCCGGTCTGGTCCGCGCGCACATAATCGATCTCGGGCCCATGCGGTGGATCGCCCGGCCCCGGCGCGCGGGTCAGAACGGGCACGCCGAGCACCATGGCATGGTTCGCCGCCAGCCCGAGATGGTCCGGCATGAGCAGGGCGTCGCAAGCGAAGATGTACGGCGCGGAGGCCTCGTTGTCCGTCATCGCGCCGGTAAAGCGCACCGAGCCTTCGGGCAGGTCCCGGGCGCGCGCTTCCAGTGCCGCGCGTTCCGGCCCGTCGCCGATGAACACCGCGCCCATGTCCTCGCCTGCAGCCTGGCAGGCGGCAAGGACATCGATGACGGCACCGGGCCGCTTCTCGGCAAGGAGACGCCCGAGGAAAAGCAGGTAGTGGCGCCGGGGCAGGCCGAGTTCCGCCCGCACCGCTGCGCGGCCGCGCGCCTCCAGTACCCGCCGCGCGTCGGCGATCGGCCCGATGTCGATGGTGTTCTGCGCCACATGGGTGCGGTCCGGCCCGATGACCTGCGCCACCTCGGCCGCCACCGCATGGGTGTAGGCGATGTAGCCGTCCGCCTGCCGCAGCAGCCAGCGGTGGCAGCGGTCACGCAGATCACTGCTGGTGGCCAGCGACCGCCGCCGGCTGCCGCCATGGCCCCACAACAGCACCGGGATGCCCAGGGCGCGGCACGACCGTACCAGGCTGAAATGGGACAGGATCCGGATGTTGTGCTCGACGACGACCGCGGCGGGGCTGCCGAACCGGGCCAAAGGTACCGGCTGCATCATCATTCGGCCGCCGAGCAGCGGGCGCAGGGGCAGGGGATACTGACGAAAGCCGGGACCGGGTGGTCCCGCCAGCGGGTCGCCATGGGCAATGGTCAGGCCGCCATCCAGGGCGTCCGACAGGGCGCGGAACGCGGCCAGCCGGTAATGCGGCAGCTTGCGCTGGACGACGAGGATCATCTCATCCCTGACCCTGCGGCCGCCCGCTATCGGCAGCCGCCGTGCTCACGCCGAAACAGCCGGTAACCCCCGTCTTCGGCAATCTCGCACCATCCGTTTGCCGCGGGATCGATGCCGAGATAGCGCTCAAGGTAGATGCCGGTATCGACGACCCAGCGAATGTCCTGTTCATCGAGGAAGTCTAGCATCTGGTCCTGTTTGTGAAGCACTGCGCTGTTGACCCGGCCGTCCAGGTTGAGCACCCGGTCACGGAAGAACCCGAGGGTGCCGCTCTGCCCGGCGCCCACCCATTCGCCATCGGGCACGTGAGCGCGGGCCAGGCGGACCGAGGCGAAGGTCGTATTGCCGTCCAGCCAGGCCCCGCTGTGATAGATCGCCGCCGCGCCGGTACCTTGGGCAGCAAGGCCGAGCGCGACGATGCCCGCGATCGCCCGGCCCAGTCGGGCCCCGTGGCGCAGGGCCAGCGCCGACAGCAGTATTATCGGAATTACCGAAAAGAACGCGAGGTATCTTGTGTAAAAGAAGAAAGCCCAAGACGAAGAAGCGTACCAAAAGAATAAAATGCCAATGTGCAGCATTAATATTCTGCTAAACACAAAGAATTTCTGGGACTCCGCCCCATCGTTCAGGCCCACAGCGCGATAGCCGCTGCTGCCGCTAAGCCGCCAGATCGCCGCTAGTCCGGCAACGCCGGCGGCGACCAGGAGCCAGCGCAGGGGATGCGGGTTGTCGACCAGCCAGGTGACGTAAAGCCAGGGCACGATGGTCTGGCTCACCGCGGCGGCGCCCTGCACCCAGCGTTCCGGTGCCATGGTCCATTCCTGCAGGGCAAGCCCTGAACTCGGCGTTAGTGCGCCGAAGGCCAGCACATTGTAGGCCCACCACGGCAGGGAAACGGCGAAGGCGATTCCGCCAATGGCCCCGGCGCGCAACAGCGTGGTCACGATGTCGGCGCGATGCCGAAAGAGCGCGTAGGCCGACAGCAGGATGACCAGGAAGACCGCGTCGATCCGCGCGAGCACGAGCAGTCCCAGGGCGAGGCCAAGCAGCGCGCAGCCGCGCAGGCTGTCGGTGCCGGCGCTCATGAAGATACGCAGCACGGTCAGCAGCATCAGGATCTGGAACCCCGTCTCCAGACCATTGAAATGGATCGTGATGGGAAAGATCGCCGACACATACAACAGGGCCGGCCAGCCCCAGGCGGTCCGCAAGGTGGTGCCGGCAAGGCGCACGGCAATGGACGCGGCAAGCGCCGCCGCAACTGCCATGATCGCGGCATGCAGCGCGAACTGGAGCCGCAGGCCGAGGGTCCGATCGCCGCCTGAGACCAGGAAGCTGGCGGCGGACAGTACGGTGAACAGTGGCTGCACGCCGTTGGTCAGACTCACGCCATCCGCGCTCATGCCGTTGCCGAGCGCCAAGTTGCGCGATACCGACAGCGGATAGTAGGCATCTTCGATGAACGGCTTGCCGGCGCCGATCCGGGCTTCCCCGATCACCACCAGGGAAGCGAGGGCCAGCATGACGACGACGGCCAGGGCACGTGCGAAGTTCTCGATCGGCGTCATCGGTGTGCGGCTTGGTGTTTCCCCGCCCGGGGGCCGGTGATGTATGGATGGCGCTGCGGACTGGCCGGGCAGGCCGCGGACAGGCGAGGATCGGGTGCGCTTCGGATCAGATAAGAGGGCATGGGCCGGGCTTGTATCGGCATGGGGTACGGATGCGCTCGCGGCCGTTCTGGCTGCTGCCGCGCAATGGGCCTTGGTCGGTTATCGGTGGTTCGTGGTCTCGTCCCTGGAGACGGCGCCGATGGCACTTCGGGTGATGGATCCGAATTACCTGCCGCGCGATTACGTCCTCAACCTCCTCGATACGGAGTTCCATCACAGGTTCGTCTTCAGCCACATCTCGGCGTGGCTGGCCGGGTCGCCCGAGGCGCTCGAGCGAACCTACCTGGTCTTGTACCTCACATTCCTGTTTTTCACCATGCTGGGCGTCGTCCGGCTGGCGCGCCTGATGTTTGAGTCCTGGGGCCAGCGGGCGGTAGCGCTTGTGGGTTTCATCCTGCTGCAGAACCTGGTCATTCATCAGTTCGCCTTGTCGTCGAACATGATGATGGAGCGTGAATTCTCCCCCAACCAGGTCACGATCTGTCTGCTGATCTGGACACTCTACTGGGTCGTGGCCGGGGCTTGGCGGCTGGCCTTCCTGTTGCCGCCCCTGATCGCACCCTTCCAGGCGGTGGAGGGGGTGCTTGCGGTGGGGATCGCCGCACTCGCCGCCTGGTGCCTGCGCGCCGCGCCGCCCCTGCGACTGCTGATCGGCGCGGCTGCGAGCGGCACGGCGGTGGCTGGCGTCGTGCTGTGGCAAATGTGGCTTGGTGGCTTTAGCCAGGCTGGTGGCGAAGCATTCCGGGCGATGGTCGCAATCCGGCTTAGTCATCACATGCTGCCGCAGGCTTGGCCCCTGTCCCAATGGGTGTTTGGCTTGGCGATCCTCACTGCGGGGTCGGCATGCCTGTTGCGCACCGCCCTGCCGCACGGGATGGGCCCCGCGCTGGTGCGCTTCGGGGTGATCGTCGCTGCGCTGTTCGCCTTGATCGCCGCCGGCATTGTCGCCACCGACAGCACCTGGCTGATGAAGTTGCAGCCCGGCAAGCTGCCCTGGGCGCCGTATGTGCTGTGGGCGCTGGCCATTGCCGGCGTGGTGCCGGCGCTCGCGGTTTCTTGGCTGGCCAGCATCGCCGGAATCGGCCGCCCGGTGGCTGCGATCGCCATGGCCGCCGTCTTGGCCGCGGCAGCGGGCGGCCTCCTGCTGTTGCGATACGGCGGCGACAGCGCCGGGCTCTCGGCTGCTATCGAGCGCCAGTTCACCGCCTTGCGCGCCGGAAACTACCGGACATGGGATATATACGCGCATCCCGATGACCTCGCGCTTTACCGCTGGCTGCGCGGCAACACCCCGGCAGACGCCGTCGTGCTCCATCCCTTGAGCCTGGAATACATGCGGGTGGGGGCAGAGCGGGCCTCGGTGGTCGACCGTTTCACCAGCCCGTTTTCTGACGGTCTGGCGCGCGAGTGGATCGCCCGGCTCGCCGCTGTCGAGGGCTATTGCGAGATGTCTCCGGAGCAGATCGGCGGCGTCGCTGCGCGCTATGGCGCGCGATGGATCGTCGTGCGGCAAGGGTGTTCCCCGCCCGCCGGCGCGGCGCTGGCGGTTACCGCCGGACGGTGGCAGGTCTACCGCGCAGGGCCCTGATCCGTGCTGCCGGCAAACACGGTCTCGAAGCGCGCGGCGATGGCGGCGATGTCGAAGGTGGTTTCCGCGTGGCGGCGGCCAGCGGCGCCATAGCCCGGCGGGTCGGCGGCGAGCCTTGCGGCCGCTTCCGTGAAGGCTTCCGGATTGCCGGGTTCTACCACCGCGCCAGCGCCTGCTTTTGTTACGGTGCGCGCCGCGAGGTTTTTCAGCGGCGCTGACAACAGGATCGCGCGCCCGGCGCACAGGTAGCTCAGCACCTTGGATGGCACGGAATAACGCCCGGCGTCGGGCTCGATCATCGCTACCAACACATCCGCCGCAGCCAGCATCTCGGCGAAGCGTTCATGGGGCTGAAAGGGCAGCAGCATCAGGTTGTCGAGCCCGCCGCTGGCCTTTTCCGCCGCCAGCCAGTCGGCGCCCTGGCCCTCGCTGGCGACCACCACGGTCGCATCGGGCTGTGCGCGGGCCAGCGCGGTGAGCAGCGCCGGGTCGTGCTTGAAGCCCATGGTGCCGGAGTACAGGAACACCGGCGCATCCAACAGCCCGTGCTCGCGCGCGAACGCATTGTCGCGGGGCAGGGCGGGGATATCCGCGAGCGGCGCCCAGTTCGGGATCACTGGACAGCGCGCCGGGTCGACTCCGAAGCTCGCCATGATCGGCAGGAAATCGGGGGTGATGCACACCACGGCGTCGCTGCCGCGCAGCAGCCTGCGTTCTTGCCAGCGGAACCAGGCGCCGGCCAGGTGCCCCACCACAGGGAAGCGGCGGCGCAGGATACCATCGATCGCGATGCCATAGAGGTCCTGCAGCCACAGGGCATAGCGCCCGCCACTGGCGTGGGCCGCCTGCCGTAGCGCCGCCTGCGGACCGAGCGGGCCGTTCGACAGCACCCAGTCGGGCTTGAACGCCGTGGCCTTCGCTGCCGCCAGCTGCGCGTAGGTGCGCTCCTGGGCGTAGCGCCGCGGCAAGGACTGCTTGGCGAACGGCGCGCCGAGATCAAGCCCGTCGATGGTCAGGGATCCCGGATCGTCCGCGCGTGTGTCGAGCGGCCCCTTGGGCGACTGAAACGCGGTGAAATGCAAGTGCAGCACGTCATGGCCGCGCCCCGCCAGTGCCCGGCTGAGCTCGATCGGAAAGGCATGTCCGGGAAAATCGTGGATCGCGATGCGCACGGGACTTCAAAAACGGCGAATGGGGGTGGCCGACATTGCATAACCCGTCGAAATCAGACCACAAAGCATGATAGATGGTGTGCGTGTCCGCGTCAGGCGCCGAAAATGCCTGGGCGCGGGGGAAACTGCGGAGGCCCTGTTGAGCGAGAGCCTAGAGGAAAAATTCGACCGCGACGGCTTTGTCATCGTGGAACAGGCGGTCTCAAGGGATCGCATCGGGGAACTGCGTCAGCGTATCGCGCGCCATCTTGGGCGGCCGCCCGAGGTCACCGAGCAGGCCGTGATCATGGATTGCTATGTGGCCTGCCCCGATACGATCGACTCGCTGCTGAACGAGAAGGGCGTCGCCGCGTTGAAGGCGCTGCTTGGAGACGATTTCGTCGTCCTGCCCGACTCCAGCATCACCATCGACCGGTGGAACGTGCTGCATACGGATACGAGTTCCTGGGAGATGGCGAACATGTTCATCCATCAGGAAGACGGCTTTCGCATGGTCACCGTCGGGATGTATCTGCAGGATGCGGAGCAAGGCGGCGGTGGGCTCTATGTGGTGCCTGAGAGCCACAAGGCCCACGACGTAACCGTTGATCTGCGCAAGAAGAGTCACGGCCTGTCCGCGCGCGTGCGCGAGAAACTGGGCGGTCCGTCCCTGAGCGACCGGCTGGAAGGGCTGAAGGAAGACCGTGATGGTCTGAACATCCAGAGCCGCGCCGGTGACATGGTGATTTTTGACATGCGCATGCTGCACCGCTCGCAGAAGCCCGACGCGGCAACGCAGCCGCCGCCGCCCGGCGGGCGCATTGCGTTCTTCTCACGCTGCGTGCGAAACATCCCATCGCATATTGACCAATATGTGGCCTATATGAAGGACAAGCCGGACGGGGAGCATCTGCTCGACCCGGCGCGCAAGCCAAGCGACAACATGCAGGCCGCCGCCCAGCAGTTCGGCGTGCAGGTCATGTAGGGAACCGGCGGACCAACCACCATCGGCCTTTGGGGCCAACCCAACCGTTTCCCCGAAACCAACCAGGCAGCTCCTGCCTTACACCACAAGGTATCTTGATGAGTATTTTCGTCATCGCCGAGGTCGGCATTAACCACAATGGCGATCTCGATATCGCCAAGCAGCTGATCGACGGTGCCGTCGCGGCCGGTGCGGACGCAGTGAAGTTCCAGAAGCGCACCATCGATGTGGTCTACGACAAAGAGACCCTCGACGGCCCGCGCGAGAGCCCCTGGGGCACCACGCAGCGCGAGCAGAAGATGGGTCTGGAATTCGAGCTCGAGCAGTTCCAGGAGATCGACCGCTACTGCAAGGAAAAGGGCATCGCCTGGTTCGCGTCCGCCTGGGACACCGGCGCGCAGGAATTCCTGCGCCAGTTCGACAGCGGTTACAACAAGATCGCCTCACCGATGCTGACCCACATCCCGGTGCTCAAGATGGTCGCCGAGGAGAAGAAGCACACCTTTATTTCCACCGGCATGTCGACCATGGAGGAGATCGAGGCGGCGGCAACCCTGTTCCGGGACGCCGGCTGCCCGTTCGAGCTGATGCACTGCAATTCGAGCTATCCGCTCGACGTCGACGACGCCAACCTCGCGATGATGGCTGTGCTGCGCGACCGTTTCGGCTGCGACGTCGGTTACAGCGGCCATGAAACCGGCCTCGCCGTTTCTGTTGCGGCCGCGGCGATGGGCGCGACGTCGATTGAGCGCCACCTCACGCTGGACCGCGCCATGTACGGTTCCGACCAGGCGGCGTCGGTCGAACTGGGCGGTTTTGAGCGCCTTGTCGGTTATATCCGTGCGGTTGAGAGGGCTAAGGGCGACGGGGTGAAGTCGATCAGCGAGACCGAGATGGGCGCGCGCAAGAAGCTGTCGCCCTGGTCGGTGGACACCGCCATCGATCATCCGAACAACCCGCACAGGGCCTGACCCGGTGGTGACAGGTGGCCGACGCTGACATTCCCGGTGAAAGCCGGCCAAGCCTCCTATTCCTGCTTCGCGGCTATCCTTCGGTCGACCACTTGGCGCCGCTGATCTGGCTTACCGTCGAGGACGGACGCTTCGATGTTCGCCTGGCCGGCGTAAACCTGCTCTACGACTTCACGACCGAGAACCGGATCGCGTATTTCCAGCGCCGGGGCGTTGTGTTTACTGATATTGACGCCCAGCTTACGGTGAGCTTGCGGGCCATGCGGTGGATCTGGCGTCGGCTGACGGTCTTTTCGGAGACAAGGCTTATCGGCCCGTTGGTCCGCAAGGTCTGTGATCGCCTGCAGCATCAGCTGCACGAGTGGAACGAGGCGGTTCCAGCAGAGCGGATTCTGCACGCGGCCGCTCCGGATGGTCCAACCCTGCTGATCTCTGATCATTGCACGAAGCGTCTGCATCGGGAGATCGCGAAGGTGAATGGCCGCCTGGGCGGGAAGACAGTCCAGTTTCCCCATGGAATTTTGTTCTGGACCAACGAGCTTCGGACCATCGGGATGTCCCATCGGCCCGACGGCCGCACGGATTCGGGCGAGCCATTCACCTATCTTGACCATTTCGTTGCCACCAACGAGGTCGAGCGCGAGAAGGCTCACATCGGCCTGACAGACGCCAGTTTCAGGTCGCGAATCTCCGTGATCGGATCGCTGCGCTTCAGCCGCTGGTGGGTCGGGATTCGAGATCGGCATTTCCCGGCGCCTGGCTACAGCTTCCCCGGCACTGGTGCGCAGTCCCTGAAGATCCTGTTTCTCTGTCCGAAGCGCTCAAACAATATTTTCTGGGAAGAGCTCGTTCGGGTCGTGCGAATCCTTGCCTCTCACGACGACCATGCCCTCTGTATCAAGGGGCCGGCCCAGGGCAACGAGACCGAGAATGTCGGCCTGCGCCAGTTGGGCCTTTCGAACGTTGTTGTCATCTCTGATAGTCACGAGACTTCCGCCCTCGCCGACTGGGCCGACGTGGTGCTGTGGGTCGATACCAGTGCGGTCTACGAGGGTTTCCTCCAGGACAAGCCGGTGGCCCACCTGAAGTACCTTTGGAGTAATTTGCTGGCTGTCGACGGACACCCTGCCATGTGGCAGGCCCATTGCCGCGATGACGTCTATGCGATCATGGACCGCTGGCGGGCTGACAAGACATTCCGGCCCTACGACGACGCCGATGTGGATGATCTGTTCCAGCAGACCGTGAACAATGTTGAGAGCGATCCGCCGGCGGAAGCGCTCGCCTTGATCGAACAGCTGAGCACCCGAGAGCAGACCGATGGCCAAGCTGACACTACCTGACAAGGAAAGCCTGAGATTCGCACTGCTGGGACACGGCTATCACCTGTGCGCCCTGGCAGACCAACTCCTCGCGCGGGGCTTTCCGGCGCCGCTGATCGTAACGCACCCCCGCGCCGAGCATGCGCGTGACCAGGCATTGCTTGAAGGCGACCTCTATTCCGATGTGTTCACACTGGCCAAGGAACGCAACCTCGACCTCGTTGAAGCCACGACCGTGAACCGGCCAGCGTTGATCGAGCAGCTCGTCAGCGCAGGCTGCACCGCGGCGTTCTCGCTGAGCTGCCGGTCGATCATTCGGCAGCCCTTTATTGATGCTCTTGGCGGACGGGTGTTCAACATCCACCCGTCCATGCTGCCGCGCGAGCGTGGCGGCGGTACCTTCAGCTGGCGCATCCTTCGCGGCGACCCGACCATCGCCGCCACCGTTCACCTGATTGACGCCGGGATCGACACTGGTGGAGTCGTGCTGCAGCACGAGCGCAAGCTCGACGCCGCGCGCCCGGTGCCGGCGGACTACCTGTTGGAAACGAATACGCTGTATGTCGATCTGCTCAGCGAATTCCTCGATCGGATCGATAGCGGTGCGCCGCTGACGGTGACCGGGCAGGATGAGGCCGAGGCGACCTACTTGCCGCGGCTGCACACCGAAACCAACGGTGCGGTCGACTGGGCCTGGGACGCAGCGGACGTGGATGCGTTCATCCGGGCGTTTGCCACACCCTATCCCGGCGCTTTCAGCTTCATCGGTGAGCGGCGCATCTCAATCCTCGCGGGCGAGCCGAGTGCCAGCGGGGAGCGCAAGCACCCCTATCTTGCCGGCCGGCCCTTCCGATGGACCGACGATGGCGCCGTGCATGTACACGTGGCGGATGGCAGTTACGCGATCCAGCAGGTTGCCATTGACGGTCACGCTTGCGCGCCTCACGAGGTGATCGGCCAGACCGATGTGCTGTTCACGCCTCCGGCGGTGCTGGCAGCGGCACATGCCCAGGTCGTTGGGGTCAGGGACATGGCGCCGCCGAAATCATGACCCACACCGCCGTCATCCCCGCGCGTGCTGGCAGTGTCGGGTTTCCGGGCAAGAACCGGCTGTTCTTTGATCACACCGCCGACTTCCTCGACAGCGTCGACTGGTTCGGCCGGGTCATTGTTTCCACCGACGATGCCGAAGTGGAGGCCAAGGCGGCGGCGCGCGGTTACGACATCCATGAGCGGCCCGCCGAGCTTGCCGGTGGCGCAATCTCCATCAAGGCAGTATTTGAGCATCTGGTGCCAGCGATGGCGGTGCCCGACGATGCCTGGCTGTGGCTGTTCTATCTGCCGGTGCTCTACAAGGACCGCGCCGATTTCGATGCGGCCCGTGCCCTGGCTGATGGTGGCGGCTGCGGCAGCCTGTGCAGCTTCGTGCCGGCCAGGACCCACCCCTTTGATTGCTGGCACTGCGATCCCGAGACCGGCACCGTGCGCCAGTACATCGCCAACGACACCTTCCGCCGCCAGGACAAGCCGGATGCCTGGCAGCACTATCACTATGTCTGCGCCCTGCGCGCGGGCGCGCTCGGCGGGCTCAATAGCGAATTGCTTGGCCCCGATACCCATCCGATCTTGCTCGACGAGGCGAAGGCGGCCAATTTGATCGAGGTCGACACCCCGGAGGACTGGCAGCGATGGCAGGAACACAAGGCGCGGATGGCGGCGGCCCGCTAGACCGCCCGAACTGGAAGCCGGAGATTGCCCGGTCCGAGGCGATCCATGGGCGCGCCAAGGAGATCGTGCCCGGCGGCAGCCAGACCTTCTCGAAGGGGCCGACCCAGTTCGTCGACGGCTTCGCGCCGAAATACCTCGCCCGCGGCAAGGGCTGCCGGGTGTGGGACGCGGACGGCAACGAGTACATCGACCACATCATGGGGTGCCATCCGCTCAACCTGGGCTACGCCGATCCGGACGTGAACGCGGCGGTCGCCGCCCAGCTCGAGCTGGGCTCCACCTTCAGCCTCAGCAACGAACTCGAGGTGGACGTCACCGAATTGCTGGTGGAGACGGTGCCCTGCGCCGAGGCCGCGCGCTTCGGCAAGAACGGGGCGGACGCCACCACCATCGCCGTGCGTATCGCGCGCGCCGTGACCGGGCGCGACCATATCGCGTTCTGCGGCTATCACGGCTGGCACGACTGGTTCATCGCCACCACCGACCTCAACAGCGGCATTCCCAAGTTCAACGAAGAGTTGGCCCACAGCTTTGGCTTCAACGACCTGGACAGCCTGGAGAAGATCTTCACCGAGAATCCGGGCGAGGTCGCCTGCGTGATCATGGAGCCGCTGACCATCCTGGAGCCCCAGTGCATGTCCGGCGGCCCCTGCGGCAAGCCCGAATGCGCATCCGGCTGCCAGAACCACTTCCTGCATGAAGTGAAGCGCATGGCGCACGAGCATGGTGCGCTGCTGATCTTCGACGAGGTGATCACCGGCTTCCGCTTCGCCGTTGGCGGGGCGCAGGAGCTGACCGGCGTTACCCCCGATCTCGCAGCCTTCGCCAAGGGCATCTCCAACGGTGTGCCGCTGTCGGCCATCGCCGGCAAGAAGGAGTATCTGTGGGCGCTGGAGAAGACCTTCTTCTCCTTCACCTATGGCGGCGACTGCCTCGGCCTCGCGGCCGCCAAGGCTTGCATCCCCAAGGTGCGCGACCAGGACGTGCCGGGCCATCTGTGGCGCGTCGGCCAGGTGCTGAAGGACGGGGTCAACCGGCTGGCCGCCGATCACCGGGTCGATGACTTCCTGTCCTGCGACGGATATCCCTGCCGCTCGGTGGTCGCGATTGACGGCAAGGGGACCTACGACAACCTCGAGCTTAAATCCTACATCCAGCAGGAGCTGATGCGCTGCGGCGTGCTGTGGGCGGCCTACCATGCGCTGAGCTTCGCCCATGGCGACGACGACATCCGCCTGACGCTCGAAGCCTACGACATCGCCTTCGGGCGCTTCCGCAAGCTGCTCGACAGCGGCCGCCCGATCCGCGAGGCGATCGAGGGCGAGCCCCTAAAGCCGGTGTTCCGCAAGGTCTCGGACTTCAACGCCTACATCCAGCAGAAGGGGAAGTCGGCGGCGTGACGCCGGGCATCATGCAGGGGCGGCTGTCGCCGCCCATCGACAACCGCATCCAGGCGTTCCCGGCGGCGACCTGGCGCGACGAGTTCGACCGCTGCGCCGAGCTGGGCCTCACCTCCATCGAATGGATCTACGAGGTCCCCGCGCTGGAAGCGAACCCGCTGCACGAGGCGGCCACCGTGCCGGCGATCCGCCAGGCCGTGGCGGAGACCGGCGTCGGCGTCGGATCCGTCGTCGCCGACTATTTCATGGAGCGGTTCCTGTTCGGCGATGACGCCGACGCGGTTGATGCCGTCTGGCATGTGCTCGACGGCTTGCTCGAACGGTGTTCCGAGGCCGAAATCCCCGTCGTCGAACTGCCCTTCGTCGATGCGTCCTCGCTTTCGGGGGAGGCAGCGGTGACCCAGGTCAGCGCGCGCATTGGCGCGCGGCTCGACCGTGCTCAGGCGCTCGGGCTTGCGATCTCGCTGGAGACCGACCTGCCGCCGGATCGCTTCCGCGACCTGGTAGCGGGCTTCGGTCATCCGGCGCTGAAGATCAACTACGACATGGGCAACAGCGCCGCGCTCGGCTTCGAGGCGGCGTCGGAGATCGCGCTGATCGGCCCGTGGATCGCCAATGTCCACATCAAGGACCGGGTGCGCGGCGGCGGCACCGTGCCGCTGGGCACCGGCGATACCGATTTTGCCGCCGTGTTCGCGGCCCTGCACGACGCGGGCTACGCCGGCGAGTACATCCTCCAGGCGGCGCGTCAGGACATCGACGGCGCCAACGCGCCGATCATGGACACTATCGCCGGTTACATGGCCTTCGCCGCGCCCTATCTCGATGGCCAGGGGGCGGCGGCATGAAGGCGCTGTTCTTCGGCCTCGGCGGCATCGGTCAGCGGCATCTGCGCAACCTGCGCCAGCTGGTGCCCGATGCGCAGATCGGCGCGGTGCGCCATGGCGGCCGGGTATTCGAGGTGCATGACGACCTCAGCGTCGACGCGGGCGCTGATATCGTCGCCAAATACGGCATCGAGACCTTTCCGGACCTGGACGCGGCGGCCGGCTTCGCGCCCGACTTCGCGGTCGTCGCCAACCCGACATCCCTGCATGTGCAGACGGCCCGATCCTTGGTCGACCGGGGTATTCCCGTATTCCTGGAAAAGCCGATCGGCGCCGATGGGGACGACGTCGAGGGGCTTGCCGCCGCTGCGGCGACGCAGAACGTGCCGGTGGCGGTCGCGTTTCAGCTGCGCCGGCATCCTTGCGTGCGCAAGGCCAAGGAATGGATCGACTCAGGCCGCCTCGGCCGGCTGCTCTCCGCCGAGGCCCGGGTGCACGCCTACATGCCCGACTGGCACGGCTATGAGGATTACCGCGACCTCTACGCCGCGCGCCATGACCTGGGCGGCGGCGTTGTGCTGACCGAGGTGCACGAGATCGACCTGCTCGACTGGATCCTCGGCCCGGCGCAGCGGGTCTCGGCCATGGGCGGCACGCTCGGCGGGCTGGAGATGGATGTGGAGGACACGGTCTCCGCCCTGCTTGAGCAGGATGGCGGCGGTCACCGTTACCCCGCCGCGCTGACGCTGAGCTTTGTGCAGCGCCCGCCGACCCGGCACCTCGCGGTCTATGGCACGGATGCGTCGGTGACCGTCAGCATTCCGCAGGACTGGGCGACCCTGACCGATGCGCAGAGCGGGGAGGTGGAGCGCTTCGAGCTCACCGACTTCGCCCGCAACAGTATGTTCGTCGAGACCCTGGGCGGCTTCCTCGACTGGCTCGGCGGCGGGCCGGAGGCGGAGACCGCACTAGCGCGCTGCCTGTCCGGACACCGCACAGCCATTGCCATCAAGCGCGCGCTGGCGGACGGCACGGTCCGGCCGGCCGGCGCGGGGTAGGGGCGGGCATGCTGGCCGCAGCGTTTAAAGCCCTGTTTCCGGTTCAGAAGCCGGTGCGCCGTCTGTTCGAGGACCGCCTGCGCGCGGCCGCACAGGCGCTGCCAAACGATTCACTGGTGCTCGACTTCGCCTCCGCCGGCAACCGCTACCGGCATTTCTTCGATCACTGCCGCTATGTCGGCGGGGATATCGAGGTGGTGTCGCCGCTGCCCCCACTGGACGAGCGCACCCGCTTCGTGCAGGCGGATTTCAACGCCAACCCGTTCGCGCGCGGGCGCTACGATGCGGTGGTGACAACGAATTCCATCAACTACGCCGGCAGCGATGCGGCGACGATCCGCAGGGCGCTGGATGCGCTGCTGGAAACGCTTAAGCCCGACGGCTGCTTCATGACCATGGTGACCCTCGACTGGGAACATGCCGGGGACTATCTCGGCTGGATCGACGAGCGCTTCGAGACGGTCGCCCAGCAGCGCTATGACGGCATCCTGTCCCGGGCACTGGCTTACGCGGTGCTGTATGGCGTGACGCGCCGCCCACGTGGTCCGTTGCGCAAGCTCAACGCGGCGGTGTTGCGCGTCGCCTCGACGCTGGCGCTCCCGCTGTTGCGGCATGTGGGTGACCTTTATGGGCCGCGGACGCGCTACGCCGTCTTCGTCACGGCACGCGGTATGCGCAACCCCTCGCCGGCGGACACAGCGCCGGATGCCGATCCGGACCTGAAATCGCCGCTGGGCGGCGGGCCGCTCTACGCCTTGCCCGACGGCAGTCTGACCGATGGCGCCGCGCTCTTCCCGGTCACGGACAGCGTGCCGCGGCTGTTGCCCGAGTCCGCGATGGCGCCGCCCCAGGCAGGGGTGGCGGAATGAGCGCGCGCTTCGACCTGTCGGGCCGGGTCGCCGTCATCACCGGCGGTGCGGGGCTGCTCGGCCGCGAACACGCCGCGGCCATCGCTGAGGCCGGCGGCGTGCCGGTGCTGTGGGACATTGACGCCGGCCGTGCGGCCGAGGCTGCTGCCGGGGTGCCGGGCGGGATCGGTATCCAGGCCGACATCACCGACCGTGCCGCGGTCGAGGCGGCACTTGCCGAGACGCTGGAAAAAGCAGGGCGCGCCGACATCCTGATCAACAACGCTGCCAATAATCCGACCATGAAACCCGGCGCGGACGGTGCGGAGCCGTCGCGCTTCGAGGGTTTCGACCGCGCGGTTTGGGACGCCGATCTCGCCGTGGGCCTGACCGGGGCGATGATCTGCGCCCAGGTGGTCGGCGGCCACCTGGCGGCCCAGGGCGGCGGCGTCATCATCAACATCGCGTCGGACCTCGGCCTGATCGCGCCGGACCAGCGGCTCTACCGCCGCGACGGTGTCGCGGACGGAAATCAGCCGGTGAAGCCGGTAACCTACTCGGTGGTGAAGCACGGGCTGGTCGGTCTGACCCGTTACCTCGCCACCTACTGGGCGGCTGCCGGCGTGCGGGTCAACACCCTGTGCCCGGGCGGGGTCTATGATGGCCAGCCGGATGATTTCGTCGAGAAACTCACCGGCCTGATCCCGATGGGCCGCATGGCTGATCGGGAGGACTACCGCGGCGCGATCCAGTTCCTCTGCTCGGACGCCTCTGCCTATATGACCGGTGCGGTTCTGCCGGTGGATGGCGGGCGCACCGCCTGGTGACCCTGCCTGGCGCGCTGGATCTGTTCCTGCGCCGGTTCTTGCTTGCTGGCGTTTTGCTGATGGTTGCGGTCGCGGGCGGCTATGGGGCGACCCTCTGGCTTGCTTTCGATTCCGACTCTTTCCGCATTGTCCGTGCCGCTGAACGGATCCTTGCAGGTGAATACCGCCCCAGCCGGGGAGTTGGCTTTCCGCTTTATGAATACGCCGCCGCCGCGGCTTACCGGATCGGTGGTGTGCTCGGCATCAACCTCTGGGCCGCAGCGCTATCGCTGCTCTCGGTCTGGCTGATATGGCTGCTAACGCGGCAATTGTCTGCGATTCGCCAGGCGGCGTGCATGATCGCGATCTGCGCCCATCCCTTGTTCCTGATCAACGCGTCTTCCGCCATGGAGCTAAGCCAGACCACCGTCGGGCTGTTGCTCCTGTTGTTGTCGACTGGCCGGCTGACTGGCCGGGAGCGATCCTACGGCCTCTTCATCGCCGGTGGCCTCATCCTGTTACTGACACGATTCGATAATATTATTATCTTCGCGGCAATGGTTATTTCAGAAATAATTATTGATCATTCGAATAACCAATACAAAAAACGAAACAAGATAATTGTTTTGAGCGTGGTGTTGTTTGGTTTTTCATTTTTTTGTTATTTCTGGCTGACAAACGGGTTTGCCGGATTGTCGATGTCCGCCTCCGCTGACCCCCTCTGGCGCATGTTCGCCCGAGCGGGGGCTGGTGTCTTTGCTGTCCTCGGACCGTTGGCGATTGCCGGGATTGTTTTGATCGCGCTGGTCGCGCGGCCGCGGCTGGGACGGGGCGAAAGGGAGGTGTTTTGTCTCCTGCTCATCGCCATAGCGACGGTGCTCTATCTCGGGCGGTTCGTGATGCTGCCCGATGAACTCGAGTACATCTTTCCCTGGTACCTCGCCGTAGCCCTCTGCGCTGCTGTGTCTCTGAGTCGATCCGATGCGATTTGCATCCTCGCGGCGTCGGCGCTCTGCGCCAACATCCTCCAGCTTTCATTGTTCAAGCGCAGCCCCGAGACATTGGGCCTGTCGTTCGCGCCATCGATCCAGGCCGGGGCGCTGCCACAGGATTGGCGGGCCCGGCAGTTCCGTATCGCCATCCGTGAGCCGGCGTTCCTGGCGCACCTCTCTGGCAGTGTCTATGGCGGAGAGCGCCCAGGCCGTCCCACCATGTCTGTCTGGGGTACTGGCGCGTTCGTCAGTTCTGTTGGCGATGTCGTTGTTGGCGCCAGCACCTACGCGGCAAACGCTAAGGCCGGCACCATGTGGCGGCTGCATGAGCGGGCCTCAGGCGGGCGGATTTACAGGTGCGATGGCGACTTGGAGCCGTTCTATGGCTGGCGCATCCTGAGGCCGCCGACCTCCACGGCCGCGCTGACGGCGGCCCGCAACGGCGAAAAGCTGTCCTGCGCCATCATCGAGCGGCGCACGTCCGAAGGCTGGGCGGTGGTGCCGCCTGAGCCTAGATAGTCTGGCCGTTGGACAGGCACCACTCGACGCTGCGGCGCATCCCCTCGCGCAGTTCCACAAGCGGCTGGAAGCCCAGTTCCCGCTGCGCCTTGCCGATGTCGCAGGCGATGGTGAGGTTCATTTCCGACAGCACGTGGAATTTCTGGTGGTACAGGCCGGCCGCCTGCAGACCGCCGTCGACCAGCCGCGCCACGTCCGCGATCACACCGGGAACATGCAGGTTGCGGTCCTTCACCGTCATGGCGAAGTCGTCGCGCAGCACCGCCTTCACCGTGTCGACGATCTCGACCATCGGGTAGGGGCGTTCGTCGGCGAGCCAGTAGGTCTGCCCGGCGGCGGCGTCCACCGTGCCGCACAGCAGCAAGCCGAGCGCCAGGCTGTCCACATAGCCCATGGAGCGTCGGTTCTGGCCCTTGCCCATGATCGGGAACTTCCCGTCGCGGACCATCTGGAAGAAGGTGGTCTGGCGCGGCGGCTGCCCCGGCCCGTAGAACCAGGGGGCGCGGGCGATGACGATTTCGGGCCCCGCCTCGTTGGCGATGGCCTCGCGCAGCAGCTTTTCCAGCCGCCACTTGGAGCGCCCGTAGCCCATATACGGATTGTAGGGGCTGGCTTCGTCGAAGCGGTGTTCCGGGGCCGGGTTGGCGCCCAGCGGCGAATTCGACGACATCGCGACGAACCGCTTCGCGCCCGCCGCGCGCGCCGCATCCAGCAGCTTGGTCGAGCCGCCGACATTGACCGACTCGAAGTCCGCCACCCCGCGCAGGGAGGGATGGATCAGCCCCGCTACATGCAGCACCAGCGCGCCGTCGCCGCCGCGCAACAGGGCGCGGCTGGCGTCGGGATCCCGGATGTCACCGGCCACCGTCTCCGCACCCAGCGCGGCGACCTCGCCGGCTGGCTCGTCCGGGCGCAGCAGACAGCGGACGCGGCAGCCGCCCGCACCCATCGGGCCGAGTTCGGGCAACCCGTCGGTCAGGGCGCGAACCAGACGGCGCCCAAGCCAGCCGCCCGCGCCGGTGACCGCGATCAGGGGATAGTCGCCCAGCTGCATCGGCGGCCTCAAACGTAGAGCAGGAAGAAGAAGGTGGCCGCCCAGCCGGCGAGCGTCAGGCGCATGAAGTTGTCTCGCAGCACCAGGTCGGTGGGCGAATCACCGCCGCCCTCGACGATGACGATCTGCATGAAGCGGAAGATGCCCAGCACCACAAACACGGCAGTCACCGGCACCAGGTCGCCAAACCGACCTTGGGCGTAGCCGCCGATGGTGAACAGGACGTACGCTACCAGGGTTGCCCCGGCCAGCATCGACAGCAGATGGTCGAGAAACGGGATGGTATAGCCGGCCAGCGAGGCGCGGTGTCCTTGCGGATCGTTGTTCTGGGCCAGGTCGCCGCGCCGCTTGGCAATGGTCAGCATCAACGCGAGCAGTCCGGTGCAGACAATGATCCAGCCGCTGATCGGCGAGGCGATGGCGATGCCACCGGCGATCAGCCGCAACACATAACCTGACGACACCAGCATCAGCTCGATCAGGGCGACCTGCTTAAACCCCAGGGAATAGGCGGCATTGGCCACTAGATAGATCCCAAGGATGGCGCTGAACAGGCGCGGCGGCTCCCAGACCAGCAGCACGGCACCAACGGCCGCCAGCAGCAGTGCAATCAACATGCGGCCGGTGCCCACGGATACCGCGCCCGACGCCAGCGGGCGGATGCGCTTCTTCTCATGCTCCCGGTCGGCCTCGATGTCGGTCAGGTCGTTGAATACGTAGACGGCGCTGGAAACGAGGCAGAAGACCGCGGTGGCGATCAGCGCATCGGTGATCGCATCGCGGCCCATGAGCTGTCCACTGAAGAACAGTGGCGCCAGGACGAAAACGTTCTTCACCCACTGCGCCGGGCGCATCAGCTTGACGATGGCGATCGCGCTCGCGGCCATGATCAGGCTTCGCTCAGGGCCGCGCGGCGGGCGGCAGCGGCGGTGTCAGTGAGGAACATCTCGGCACTCCGATAGGCGAGGGCCATTACGGTGCCTTGCGGATTAACCCCCGGTGCCTCCGGAATCAAGCTGGCGTCGGCGATGTGGAGGTTCTCCCAGCCCCGCACCCGGCCCGCGGAATCAGTGGCGCAGAGGTCGCGGCGTTCGCCCGGCGGGCAGCTGCTGAACAGGTGGATGGTCATCAGATTGGTACGGCCCGGCGGCAGCAGGTCGAGCGGCTCCGCCGGCGGCATGTCCCAGCCCGGATGGCCAGAGATCGATGGCACTACCCGCTGAGCGCCGGCGGCGAACATCGCCTGCACCAGCTTGTCCAGGCCGCCGGCGAGGGCCGCCCGGTCCGACCGGGTCAGCGCGTAGGTGACCAGGGGTTCGTCCGCGCCAGGAAGGTGGCGTATCCGCCCGACGCCCCCCGCACGCACCATGGCGTAATACATCGCCACGCGCCGCCAGTCGCCCAGCATGCTGGCGCGCGCTCCCCAATCCTCGGCGGCGAACATGCCGAATACGGACGGCTGGAACACCGAGCCACCGAGCCGCAGCTCCGGCATGAACTCGGTGATGGCGTTGAGCGGCAGGCGGTGCTCTTGGGCATCGATGTCACGGTCAAACAGGGCGGCGACCTTGATCGTGGGATGCAACCGCAGGGTTCGGCCCACCGTCCCGCCGCCGAGGCCGCTGCGTTGCAGCAGCGCGGGGCTGTGGATCGCCCCGGCGCACAGGAACACCCGCGCGGCACGCACGGTGAGCGCATGATGGCGGCCGTCCGGCCCGGTCGCGCGCGCCTTCGCGCCAACGATACGGCGGCCCTTGCTGAGCAGCTTCGTAACGCGGCATTCGGCAATCAGACGCGCGCCGCGCGACAGGGCCGCCGGTATCAGGGTGGCGGTCATCGATTGCTTGCCGCCAGTGGGGCAGCCGAAGGAGCAGAAGTTGGTGCCGACGCAGGATCGCTGGCCGCGCTCCAATGCCTCGACCTGCCAGCCCATGGCGTCGCCGGCCTCGCGCAAGATGTCGGACGGTGCGCCGAGGGGGCCGTCGGTGACGCTGGCGTTCACCGCGCCGGCGGCCTTGTCGTAATAAGGCGCCATGGCGTCCGCGCCGAAGTCGCCGATGCCGTAACGCCGGGCCCAGTCGTCGAGCAGCGCGGCAGGCGCCCGCTGGAAGATTGCGCTGTTGATCTCGGTGCCGCCGCCGACGCAGCGGCCTTCGGCGTAGGCGACAGGCGGCTTGCCCAGCGCTGCGGTCAGCCCGCCGCCGCGCCAAAGCTTGCGCATCGAGGCGCTGAGCCGGTCCGGCGCGTCGGCTGCATCCACATAGGGGCCTTCCTCGAGCACCACAACGTCGAGCCCGGCATTGGCGAGCTCGCTGGCAATAACCGCCCCGCCGGCGCCCGAGCCGATCACCAGCACGTCGCAGTCAAGCCGCGCGGGCCCGGCCAGGCGGTGCGGGCCGCTCATGCCCCGGCCTCACGGGCGGCGCGGATGCCGCGGAAATGGGCCTGGCGATTGGCCCCTGTCTCCACCCCCAGCGCGCCGAGCACCAATGGATGGTCGAGCCAGGCCAGCGCGATCAGGCTGCGCAGCGCCCGCAGATAGGCCGCGCTCGGTGTGCCGGGTTTTTCAAGCAGCCGCAGCACCCGGGCCCGGATGTCGGGGGGCTGTCCGCCCACCCCGCGCCCGGGCGCCAGCACCCAGGCGGCAGCGAGGGTGGCGAAGCCCAGCAGTCCGAGTGCGGTGCGGATATGCCACGGCGCGCCGGCAAGCTCGGCGGCGACGAAGTCGCGGGTCTCGGCGGCAACGGTGGCGCGGGCCGCCGAATCAAGGTCCGGATGCGCCGGCGCCAGTGCGTCGATGAGGGCGGCGGACGGCCGCATGGTCAGGCCGACAGCAAGACGATACCGATGAACACCAGCGCCATGCCGAGATAGTGGCGCAGGTCCATCGCCTCGCCGAACAGCCAGATCGCCAGCAGGTTCACGCCTACCAGGCTGGAGCCGACCAGGATGGGATAACCGATTGCCAGCGGCAGCACCTTCAGCGCCTGCACATAGAACAACAGGTTGATGCCGAAAAGCGCCATGCCGGCGAGAAACAGCGGTGACAAATAGGTCGCGCCGACACTGTCGATCGTGCGCATCCCCGCCGCCTTGACCAGGACGTTGGCCGCGGTGTTGCAGACCACGGCGGCGGCCAGAAGGGCCCATCCGCCGGTCATTGGTTGTCCTCTGGCAAGCGAGCAGCCGGTCTCGCCAAATCGCGCAGCAACGCCATCGCCTCGTACATCCTGTGCATCGCGGGGTAGCGGTAATACCACAAGCGGCTGACGATCGCCTCGTCGGTAGGGACTGTGTAGGGAATCGCCTCGATTGCTAACAGCCTGAAGCCCTCGCGGCGGAAACAAACCGCCGCCCGGTGCGCATGCAGCTTTGCCACGGCGAGGACCGCTGGCGGCAACGGCCAGTCGCCGCAGGAGGTCAGGTAGTGCCGAAGCGCCCGCGCATTACCGCGGGTGTCGATGTAGCCGCTATCGCCACTGTCAGGGGCCTCCGCGGCCAGCACGCCCTTGTCACGCAGATACCCGCTGGCCGCGGCTTGCTCGGTACAACTGCCCCCGAAGCGGTTGGCGGGGGCCAGCAGGATGCGGGCACTGGCGTGCCACGCGGCGACATGGTCGAGGACGGCCCGATAGGCGAAGCTCGGTTGAGGCAGGGGTGCGCCGGTTCGCGGGCAGGCGGCAAGTCCGTCGGGCACCACGATCACCAGTGCCGGTTCATCGGTGCCGATCAAGAAACCGCCTTGAGCAGCCGCAGCACGCCCTGGCGCACCGGGCTCTTGTGGGACGAAGCCCCGCCGGACTCCCGCACCGCCTCGTAGTTGGCGACGAACCAGTCGTAGGTCGTGTTCATCAGTTCCTGGTTGCTGTAGCGAGGCCGCCAGTCGAGCGCCTGATAGGCCGGCGTCGAATCGAAGTAGTAGGGCTTGTGGTAGGTCAGGTAATGCCACGGGCTGAGGGGAGACAGGCCCAGCTTGTCGAGCAGCTTCAGGCTGCCGATGGTCAGCCCGACCGGCAGGCTCTTCACCCGCGAGCCGGTGCCGGCATGGGCGCACAGCGCCTCCAGGTCGCCGCGCAGGGTGCCAAAGCGGTCGGTGCCAACATTGAACACGCCGGTCACGCCCTTCAGGCAGCTCAGGATGCTGGTTTCCGCCAGGTCGTCCACATGAACGAATTGGAACGGCACGTCGCCGCTTCCGATGACGTAAATGTTTGCCCCGTCGCGAATCCACTCGAAGAGGATCTGGAAGATGCCAAGGCGCCCGGTTCCAACGATGGTGCGCGGCCGGATCACTGATACCGGCAGCCCGTCCTTGGCTGCGGCGAGGGCCAGGTCCTCCCCGGCTTTCTTTGCCTCGCCATAAATCTCAATCGGCTGGCGTGGGGTATCGTTGGTGATCGGCATGGTATCGGGCGAGCCGAACACCGCGCTCGACGACATGTGGCAAAACATCTTCACGCCGGCCGTCCGGGCGGCTTCGAGGGCGATGCGCGTCCCTTCGACATTGACCGTCCAGTATCGGTCCCCCGCCTTGGCCAGCGGCACCAGGGCGACATTGTGGTGGACATGGGTGACATCCGTCATGGCACGGGCCACGGCGGCGGCGTCATTGATGTCGCCCTCCACGACGTCGATCCCGTCAGGCAGATCGGGGGCGCGCCAAAGGTCAAACACACGCACGGCCTCGCCGCGCGCATGCAACAGGCGCGCGATATTCGATCCAACGAAGCCGGACCCGCCGGTTACCAGATGCATAAGGTCAACCTTGCCCACGAACGAGAGGAACGACCGTTGCCGTAGGAGTGTTGCAATCCGAGACGGCTTTCAAGCGCTTCCTTGCGAACCCTGAGCCAAGGGGCGGCAATGGTCGCCTGCGCAGCACCGCAACACCCGCAGCCGAGCGACGCCGCCCTTCAGGCGCGCCTCATGGCTCGAAAGGCCCGCTTGTCATAGTTGATTTTCAGCTTGAAAAATAAAACTCATTGTTTCAAGGCTTGCTTGATAATGCTCAGCGCTCAGGGCGCTTTTTCTAATAAAAGAAAATAAGAAATATTCTAATGCCGCTTCAAGGGAGTAAATGTAGTCTTTTTCAAAAACAAAATTTTGAGAGGCTATTTCTGGAGGGTGCGTAAAATTACCGTTCTCATCGAACGTGTCTCGCGGGGAATAGTGGGTGTATCCCGACTTGCCGACATCAATCAGCCCATTTGTTCCAGTTATACTGAGATTGAATTGATAAGGTGCTGCATAGCTTGCGAACAAATTGATCGTTAAGCCATTTCCGCTTAATAAGCCGATAGAAAAAGTATCTATTCCGTAATTAAAACATGATCCTTTGCTGGAATTCAATTCCAGCGGATCTCGATTTCGCAGTAGGAAATTGAACAAATCGACGAGGTGAATCAACACGGTGTCGAGAACGACTGATTTTCCTGGGGGGTAGTTGCCTCTCCAAGAGTCTCGATACCCATCCTTAAAAGAAAGGCCATGTGATATCGACGCGTTAATAAGCATTGGTAGTCCAATGTTATTATTTTCGAAATTTTCTTTTAATTTTTTTGAAAGCTCTGAGAATCGATAATTAAAATTAAAAAAAATGCGACTCTTTATATTCTCCGGCAAATTACGCAGGGCGGCAATTTGCTCAGGGTTTGTTGCCGGCGGCTTTTCGCAGAAAATATAACAGTCGGATTGTCTTGAAAAAATATCTAGGTAATGAAAGTGCGTTTCGTTTGGGGATGTAATAAATATTACATCGCAATTGAGCAATAAATCGAGATCATTTGTAAGGTCTTGACGTTTTTTGTTGGGGTGATATTTGAGGATTCGGTTGAGTTTCCGTTCCCCTAATAAGCCCTCCAGTCTTGCAGCGTGGTTTCCGTAGCCGATGAAACCAACGTCCACTTATGCACCCTTTACGCAATAGTTGCATTGGGCGCAGACCTCATAGTGGTGCCTCTGGCCACCGAGGTGTTTTTGGCGCATCGCCTCGTATTTCTCGCCGGTCCATAACTCGCGGATCGAGGAGTCATGGACATTGCCAATGCCCAAGGTGGATTTGTAGTCGACGTCGCAAGGATTGACGGTGCCATCCCACCAGACGTACATGCGCTCCCAGAGGACGACGCAGGGGTCCAGCATTTCCGGATCAAGGGGATCGTTGTTGTAGGTATCCCAGCGATCAAGAATATCCACCAGGACCACATGATCGACCAGTTCTGACCAGAACTTGTTGTACATTTCCCGGTCTTGTTTCTGATCAACCTTAACACCGGAGACTCGAACTGACGTCCGATGATTTGGGAACTCACGTTGCCTGATGTCCATGAACATCTTGATATTGGCAACGACTTTTTCGAACTTCGCCTTTCTTCTTATTTCTTCATAGTTTTCTTTCTCATAACTATCGATCGAGAAAACAAGGTCCGTGACCTCCGTGCTCAGAATGCAGCGGGCCAATTCCTCGGAGAAGACGATGCCGTTGGTGTTCAGTTTGATCTCAAGGAACTTGCCCTTCATGTACTCCAGCATCTCTGGCAGCTGTTTGTGCAGGGTCGGATCTCCCCGCGATGCGAGCGTGATCGCCCGTGTGCCGCCTTCGTGAGCCTCGTCGATCAGCCGCTTGAACAGCTCCAGGTCCATGCGGCCCATATATTCCTTGTTGCCGCTGAACGATTTATCGATCTGGAAACACATCACGCAACGCAGGTTGCAGATGGATGTTGGTTCGAGCAGCAGATAAAGCGGGAAATCCGTCTTCAGCTTTTCCGACGACAGACGCTGGAACTTCTCGCGAAAAACCAGGTATTCCGGCCAAATGTCTTTATTTGCCCGGGAAAGATAAAACAGCTCGTGATTGGTTAGCTTGAATTTTCCCGATTCAAGTGCCGCCAGTACTCTGACGAATTCACTGCGTGTTTCATCGGAAATTTCTTCTGGATCGATCTTTTTTAATTCAGTGAATATCTTTTCTTGCTGAGTTTTTAAGTTATCAGTATGAAGAAATTCAATAGTCATCTTTGTCGCACCGGGTTCTCTGAAAGCCGCCGCACTATGCCAGTGTCTCTTGTTGTCAATCAATAGGTCATGCTGTTACTCGTCCGTTCTGATTGGTTTTTTGGGTTTTGCGTACTGGCCGCCCGACATGGCTGCAACGCGCGCTATCTGCTATTTGGGGGTGATCGACTTGGCTCATGCTTCAAACTCCGGTGGGGTGGTCCGGCAAGGGGAGCCAACGGCATCCGGCTTCAGGGGTGGAAACTAAGCGCGTGCTGTTTCAAGCCATAGCCCAAATCTGGCAGGACGACCGGCGTTTCCTGCTGCTGGTTGTCCCGCTGACCATCGTTACCGGCATCTTTGAACTGATTGGCGTTGGTATGCTGGTGCCGCTGATTGGCGCGGTGCTGGGGGAGGCGGGTGAGCCATCCGCCATCTCCCTGTATGTGGAACAGTGGTTCGGCTACCAGCCTAGTATCCTTGAGTTGATCGTCATCGTTTCGGCCGCGATCATGATCAAGGCGTGCTTCCTGTTCCTGCAGATGGCGCTGTCGATCTCAGCCGCGGCGCGTCATGACATCCGTATCAAGACCCGCATCTACGAGGCCGCAGCGCGCGCGAGTTGGGGCAGCGTCAGCAGCATGCGGCCCTCGCACATCACCAACATGATGCTGGTGGAAGCAACCCGTTCCCAGGATGTCTACCCCTGTATGGGGCAGTTGTTCGCATCGATGACGTTCATGATCGCCTACGTCATCCTCGGCCTGGTTGTGTCGCCCTACCTGATGCTCAGCGTCGCCGCCGTCGGGGTCGTCATCGTCGGTATCTTCTTCCTTGTCGCCCGGGTCGTTGAAGGCAAGGGGACACGCCTGCGCAAGGAAAACGAGCGGGCGCAGCAGCGCATCTTCGACGGGTTCAACAACCTCAAGTTCGCTAAATCAGTCAACCTAACCAACTGGGTCGTGGGGCAGTACCGGACCGCTGCTTCTGCCGTGGAGCGGACGCTGGTGGTTCTCGCGCGCCTGAACGCCTTCACCTCCAGCGCACGTGAACCAGCGGTGCTGACCGGGGCGCTGGTGCTGCTCGCCATCGCCTACTTCAACGACCAGAGCGTGGCCTCGATGCTGGCCATCGTTTTCATCATGTACCGCATGTACGGCCAAGCCATGACCTGGAACCTCGCGTGGCAGAATATCGCGGCGGTCGCGCCGGCGTGGCGCGATGCCATTGCCATGGAGCAGTCCCTGTCCGGGGCCACAGAGACGTCGGGTGACGTGCCGTTTGAGGGGCTCGACTCGGCCATCGAATTTCAAGGGGTACGTTTCCATTATCCAGGTGGCAAGGCCGGGCTGAACGGCCTCGACCTGCGCATCCCGGCGCGGAGCGTTGTCGGTATTGTCGGGCCGTCCGGGGCCGGAAAATCAACCCTCCTCGACATGCTGTGTGGCCTGTACCGGCCCACCGAGGGCCAGGTGCTGGTCGACGGTGTGGCCATGCATGATTTCGATATGGAGACCTATCGGGCACGGCTTTCGCTGGTGCAGCAGGAGCCGGTCCTGTTCGATGCGTCCATCCAGGAGAACATCCGGGTGCAGCAGCCTGATCTTCCCGCCGCCGATATGGAAACCGCAGCCAGCCTCGCCAATGCGCATGATTTCATCAAGGCGCTGCCGGCAGGCTATGACAGTTGGGTTGGGGAGCGGGGCTCCAACCTCTCGGTCGGACAGAAACAGCGCATCGCTCTGGCCCGCGCCTTCGCGGGGCAGCCGGAGATCCTGATCCTCGACGAGTGCACCAGCGCGCTCGACCATGAGTCCGAGAACGCGATCCGCCGTGCCATCGCCAACGTGCGCGGCCGCTTCACCATTGTCATCGTCGCGCACCGGCTGGCGACGGTGGAGGACGCCGACATCATCTACCGGATGGAGGACGGCCAAGCGCAGGAGCTCAGCCGCGAAGCGTTCGCTGAACTGCGTCGCGCCACCGGCTAGGCGGACACGCCCGCCGGCACTAGAGTGCGACGCACCAACACCAACGCACTTAATTACTGGGAGAGAGACATGGACTGCCGTATGGACGGGCGCGTCGCGCTCATTACCGGATCGAGCATGGGCACCGGCAAGGCGATGGCGATGAAGTTCGCCGAATCCGGCGCTTCGGTCGCGATCTGCGCGCGCCGCGACGAAGTGCTGCAGGAGGCCCGGGCCGAGGTCGAGGCCGCCGGCGGCGGTAAGGTGAAGGTCAGCGCGCACATCACCGATGTTGCTGACGCCGGCAAGCTGCAGGCGCTGTTCGATGAGGTAGTCGCCGCGCATGGCAAGGTCGACATCCTGGTGAACAACGCCGGTGCGTCCAAGCGCGGCAAGTTCGAGGAGATCACCGACGAGGACTGGCGCTACGACCTGGAGCTGAAGCTGTTCGGCGCCATCCGCCTGATGCGCCTGGCGCTGCCCGGCATGAAGGAGCGCCAGTGGGGCCGCATCATCAATGTGCTCAATATCGGCGCCAAGGCCCAGGAGGGCGAGAGCACGCCCACCTCGGTGGCCCGCGCCGCCGGCATGGCACTGACCAAGGCGGTGTCGAAGGAAGCCGCACCCCACAACGTGCTGGTCAACGCCCTGCTGGTCGGCAAGATCGTCACCGACCAGATCGCGCGCCGCTACAAGGCCGCCAACCCGAACATCAGCTTCGAGGAATACGTTGCGGACGCCGGCAAGGCGCTACCCATGGGCCGCATGGGCACGGCGGAGGAGTTCGCCAACATCGCCGCCTTCCTGTGTTCGGACCAAGGCAGCTACATCGCCGGCTGCGCCATCAACGTCGATGGCGGCCTGTCGCCGGTGGTCTGAGGCCGGACCCTAGAACGCCAGCATGACGCCGGGATTGACGCAGCAGATGCGTTCGATCTCGGCGTCGCTGACTCCTTCCTCGCGCAGCAGGCCAAGGAAGCTGTCCATCACATAGGTGTAGCCGACGCCGCCCAACTCCTCGTAGAGCTCGGATTTGCGCGCCCGGTCGGTGGCAATGAGGATGCGGCCGATATGGCCGCGGTCGATCAGCGCCTTGATCAACTGCGCGCGGGTGCGGTCCAGCATGTAGTGCTGCTTCTCCACCGTGTCGAACTGCACATAGGCCCCGGCCTCGGCCAGTTCCGACAGCACCGCGATATCCGCCTGTTCATCGATATGGCCGTTGACCAGCCGGTCTGCCGGGATGCCTTCGGCCAGCAGTGCCTTGAGGTGCTGCCGCCCCACATTGCCGCCGGGGATCTCCTGCTTGCGCTTGCCGCTGGTGTGGGTGGTGATGGCCGCGCCGGTGGCCCTGGCTGCCTGGGCGACGGCGGCGAGGCACTTTGCTTCGATCCGCTCAATACGGTCGAAGTGGATCGCGGACTTCAGGATGCCGGCGCGAATGTCGGTACCGTCCGCCCCCTCGGTCAGTTCCGCGATCAGCGTCGCCGCCATCTCGTCCACGCTCTGGTCGTCCACCGCCTCGGGGATGAACGGCCAGGTGTAGTAACCGGCGGTGGCGACGATATGCACCCCGGTCGCCTGGGACAGTGCCTTCAGGTCCGCCATGTCCCGGCCCCAGCCGGACGTGGTTACCTCGACGATGGCGCGCCCGCCGGCGGCATGGAACTTGCGCAACTCGTCCACCGCCCGGTCCCGGTCGGTCAGGCCCATGGCGCCCGCGGGCGACGGCTTTGGCCCCCGGTGGGTCAGCATGGCATCGCACAGGATATGCTCATGGGGCAGGGTGAAGCCGAGCGCGTCCGGCGCCACCGGGCCAGTCACGGTCTGGACCCGGCCCTCAGACATCGACCCAGTCCTCGCTGGCGAGGTCACGCAGGCTGTACCAAAGCTCCTCCAGGGGCCGGACCTTGCCCAGGCCGTAGCTCAGCCCGTCCAGCGTCGCTTCTTTGATGCCTTGGGTGAGGGCGGCGCAGCCGTCGCTGACGACCAGTGGGGCAATGCCCCGGTCCATCGCCGACAGCGCGGTCGCCTGAACGCCCAGTTCCAGCACCGTGCCCGTGAGGATCACGCTGGTGATGCCCTGTTCTTCCATCGCCGCGCACAGCGCGGGCGAAGAGAAGGCCGATTGGCCTAGCTTGTCGAACACCCGTTCGCCTGCCGGCGGCGTGTCGGCGAGGGCGGCCACCGGGTCATCCGCTGCCGGGATGAACTCAAGCGCTGCCTGCAATGGCGTCTCCGCGCGCACCCAACGTGTATGCCAGACCGGTACCCCGACCCCGCGCAGGCGCTCCGCCAGCGCGGCGGTGGTGGCCTGCGCGGTGGCGATCTGGGCGGCGTAGTCGTCGAACTCGGCGGCCACGCCGCGCGCCGATGCGACCGCAAACAGGCCTGCGTCGGGTTCCGTCAGGAAGCGCTGTATGTCCTGTACCAGCAGCACGGTGCGCACCGGCGATACACGAATGCGCGGAACCGGGCCGGTCACCAATGGAAAGGGGCGGCGGATGCGGACCATGCATCCGGCTTAGCACGGATCGCGGGAGAGCGGGATAGGGCCCTAGGCGCGGCCCGGCCGGGCGGCGACGCTGTCGAGTAGTTCGACCAGCAGCGGATTGAAGACCTCCGCCGCCTCATAGGCGACCCAATGGCCGGCGCCGGGGATGAGGTGCAGTTCCACGTCCGGATGGATATCGGCCAGCAGCACCCGGCGCTCGTCCCAGTGGGGCGCGGTGGTCGCGTCCGCCTCGCCCCAAACAGCATTCAGCGGGCAGTCGATCAGCCGGATCGCGTCGCGCTGGTTGCCGTCGCCTTCCAGCCGCCGGCTCCGCGTGCGCGCGCGGCCGACATTGCGGGTCTGCATCCACACCGACAGGTCGTCGATATTGTCCCGGTCGGCGAACATCAGCCGTGCCAGGTTTTCCTTGTGGGTCGCGGCGATCTGCTCGTCCGACATGCCGCGTTCCAGCTTGATCAGCGGGTCCATCGGGCCGCGGGTCAGCGACAGTCCGCGGTTACCCGAGCCCACCATGGTGTAGCTGGCGGTGCGGCCCGCGCCGCGCTGGGCGGTGGCGAGCGCGCCAAGAACGCTGCCAAAGGAGAAGCCGCATATATGCGGCGCGCGCCCGCCTGACAGGGCATCGATGCCGTCGGACATGATCTTCGCCAGCGCGTCCATGGTCGTGGGCAGCGGCGGGTCGTCGGAATCTCCCAGCCCCGGCGTATCGGCGGCCATGACGAAGAAATGTTCCGACAGGGGTACGACGTTGCGGATCCAGTGGGTCCAGGAGCCGAAACCGCCATGCAGCAGCGCCAGCGGCGGGTTGGCCTCGTCGCCGAAGACATGCCAGCACATGGTGCCCTCGCCGCAGGGCGTGCGTTCGACGCGGCCCTTAGCGGCGACAGCCTCGACCTGGGCGGCGAAGTCGCGGCTCATCGCGGGGCGAGCGGCGGCTCTGCGCCGTCGGGCAGCGGCACCCGGTTGGCGTTCAGGGTCATGGCGATCAGGGTGTAGTAGCCGCACAGCGCGGTCAACTCGACGGTGCCGTCGACGCCGAACGCCTCCACCGCGGCTGCGTGGGTCTCGTCACCGATGTCGCGGGTCTCGTGCAGCTCCCGGCAATAGTCGTAGACCACCAGCTCGTCCGGGTTGGAGAAGCTCGGACGCCGGCCCTCGCGGATCGCGTCGATCACCCCGTCCGCCAGCCCGGCCTTGCGGGCGTGGGGCTCATGGGCGAGCCACTCATACTGACAGGTCCAGTGCCGCGCGGTGACCAGGATCGCCAGTTCCGACAGCCGCGGCCCGAGGCTGGTGTCGTAGCGCAGGAAGGCGCCGAGATGCTGCACCCGGTCGGCCAGGTCGGGACTATGCAGCAGGGCGAGGAACGGGCCCCGCACGCCGCCGCGCGGGCCGCCGGCGATGGCGTCGTATACCTTGCGCTGGTCGTCGGAAAGGGTGTCGGGATCGGGGATCGGAATGCGGGTCGTCATGAAGTCTCCGTGTCGCGCCAGGTGCCCTGGAGCATCGCCAGGAACACCCGGTTGAAGGAATCCGCGCCCTCATACATCACCCAGTGGCCGGCATCCTCGATCACCGCGAACGGCGCGCCGGGCTGGATTTCGTTGAAGAAGGCGCGGCGTTCGTCGGTGTGGCGTCCGGTGGCGGCGTCGAGGCCGCCCCAGATGCCACGCAACTGCCCCTTGAGGTGGGGCAGGGCGGTGGCCAGCACGTCGGTGAGGTGGATGGTGCTCTTCGGGTTGCGCTGCCGGCGCACATTCTCGGTCTGCAGCACGATCGACAGTTCGTCGATGTTGTCGCGCTTGGCGAACATGAAGCAGCCGAGGTTATGGCGGTGCACCTCGTGGATTTCCTCGGGCGTCATGTCGCGGCGCATACGCATCAGCCCGTCGATGGGGTCGCGCGACATCAGCATGCCGCCGGACCCGCAGACGGTGAAGGAGTTCACCCGCTCACCGTGATACTTCGCGACCTGCCCGCCGAGGATGCCACCGAAGGAGAAGCCCGCGAGGTCGAAGGACGCCGGCGGCGGCAGGATTTCGTCCAGCCCGCGCGCAATGCAGCCGCCCAGGTTCTCGGCGGTGAACTCGCCGGGCGCCAGCGCCGACTCACCCATGCCTGGGGTATCGACGCAGATCACTGTGTAGTGCGGCTCCAGCGCGGGGATATTGCGGATCCAGTGCGCCCAGGACCCATGGAAGCCGTGCATGAGGACCAGCGGCGGCTTGTCCGAGCCATGGTTGAACACACGCCATACCAGCGCGCCATCGCCCAGCGGCGTCTCAATGCGCTGCGCCCGGGCCTCGAAATCGGCAATGATCTCGGCGGGCGGCGTCTCCGGCGTGTAGGGCCAGTCGGCAGGCAGGGCGTTCATGGTCGATGTGGGGCAGTCGGCAGGGAGCGTTTGTATAGAACAGCGCCCGGCAGCCCTCAACCAGCGGCACCGAGAATCCGCCACACTCCATGGGCATCACAGGCCTCGTAGTAGAGCCGCCAGCTGCCGTCGGCGAGGCGCAGCAGTGTGGGCTCCGAACAGTGCCGCGCGTCCAGGCCGGTTGCTGGTTCCAGCACCGGGGCGGCGCGCTTGCGCCAGTCCAGGCCGTTTGCCGAGTCGGCAGCCAGCAGCCGCCCGGCGCTGTCCGGGCCTCCGCTCCACCCGGCATAGACCATCCACCAGGTCTCCGGTCCGCCGCCGACGAAGGCGCTGTAGGCCCCGGCGCCTTCTTCCGGGCGGTCCTGGGCGATGCGCACGCCGGGCTCCAGCGTCCAGGTAAGTCCGTCATCGGAGCGGGCGCTGACGATGTGGGAGTAGGCGTCGGTGCGGGCGTGGCAGTACAGCCGCCAGCCGCCGCCGGGCAAGGCGACGCAGTTGGGCGAGCCGTAGGCGATGCGGTCTTCCGGGTCGGCGATCCGCAGGCCCGGCTCCGGCGTCCAGGCGAGGCCGTCGCTGGAGCGCGCGCTGATCACGACTGACGGGGCCGCATCGCTGCGGGCTTCCGCATACATGCGCCAGCCGCCGTTGGGCAGTGGCACCAGGTCAGGTGCCAGCACCCGCGCCGCGGACCGCGGACCCGTGGGGCCAAGGCGAACGCCCGCCTCCCGTTCCCAACGATCGCCATCGTCCGAGCGGGCGCTGACCACCACCCCGTGGTTGCCGGGCGGACAAGCATCGCCGTGTTCCATGAAATACAACCGGTAGCCGCCGCCGGGCAGCGCGACCGCGCGTGGGCACAGCACCCGCCCCCGGGGCTCCGGCGTGACCAGCGGATTGGGCAGACGCGTGAAGCGGCGGTCGGGGAGGGTGTCGGTCGTGGGCATAGCCTGCCTTCCTACCATGGTGGTGCCGTCCCGGCATGGTCCCGGATTGACCGCTTAACGCCCGGTCCCCAGACTCGCGGCAAGGCTAGGAGGGGCTTCTGACATGATCACCGACGATGAACGCGCGCTGCTGGAAGACGCCGCCATTGATGCGCCCTGGGCGCTGGTGGAGGCGTTCGCCGGCATGGTCCGGGAACATCCGGATGACTGCAACCGCGCCGCGGCACATCTCGCGGCGCAGCTCGAGGCCCTCGGCCTGCCGGTCACCGTGCACCGGCCTGCCCTCTATCTCAGCCTGCCGGGCAAGGCGTCGATCAGCGCCGGCGGGCAGGACTTCCGCGCCAAGCCCGCGGCCTATTCCCGGTCGGTGCCCGATGGCATTACCGCGCCGCTTGCCTGGGTGCCGGGGGATACCGCCTGGCCCGCGGGCTACGGCCCGGATAGCGCCCATCTGTTCGGCCCCGGCTATGACCCGCTGCCCGGCGTGCCCGACCTCGCCGGGCGAATCGCGCTCTACCCTGGCATGCTGAACGGCAACAAGGTGGCGCAGATGCGCGCGCTCGGGGCGGTCGCTGCCGTCGCGGTCAATCCGGGCCAAGACATCCACTGGGGCGGCATGAGCCCGCAATGGGCGGCTCCCGACATGGCCGACCTTGCCAATCGGCCGGCCTTCATCGCCGCCGCCATCAACAACCCCGACGGCATGGCCCTGAAGGCGCTGGCCGAGACGGGTGGTTCGGCCACCCTGCGCACCGAGACCACCGACGGCTGGTTCGAATCCGCCCTGCCGGTGGTGGAGATTCCCGGCGCGGTCCAGCCCGAGAAGTTCGTCCTGCTGCATGGCCATTACGACGCCTGGGATGTCGGCGTCGGCGACAACGCCACGGGCAACGCGGCGATGCTGGAGGTGGCGCGGGTGCTGTGGGCGCATCGCGACAAGCTGCGCCGCTCGGTGCGGATCGCCTGGTGGCCCGGCCATTCGGCGGGGCGATTCGCCGGCAGCAGCTGGTATGCCGACGCGTTCGCGCTGGATATCCGCGAAAACTGTGTCGCCCATGTGAACTGCGATTCGCCAGGCTGCCGTTGGGCCACTGTCTACGAGGACATCGCGATGATGCCCGAGAACGGCCCGTTCACCGCCGAGGCGATCCATGCCGTCACCGGCCAGCAGGCGCGCGGCATGCGCCCGCCGCCGGCCAACGACTACAGCTTCACCAACCTCGGCGTCACCGGCTACTACAGCTCGATCTCGCGTATGCCCAAGGCGGAGCGCGAGAAGCGCGGCTACTACTATGTCATGGGCAACGGCGCCAACATCGAATGGCATACCGAGCGCGATACGCTCGAGGTCGCTGATCCGGACATCCTGCTCACCGATATCCGCATCTACCTGCTGACCCTTTTCCGCAACGCCACCGCCCCAGTGCTGCCCCAGGACTGGCGCGTCACCGTGGACGGCATGATCGCGACCCTGGACCGCTACCAGGCGGCGGCGGGGGCGCGCTTCGACCTGTCGTCCGTCGGGGAAGCGGCGGCGGCCCTACGCGCCGCGCTGGACGATTTCCACGCGGCGCTTGAAGACGGCAGCCTTTCGGCGGAGCGGGCGAACGCCGCCTCGCTGGCCCTGTCGCGCATCCTCGTGCCGCTCGACCATGTCTGCCACGGGCCGTTCCGCCATGACGGCGGCGCCCATCCGCCACCGCTGCCGGACCTCGCCGCCGCCGATCAGCTCGACCGCTATCCGGGCGACTCGGCTGGCTTCGCCGAGGCAGACCTGATGCGCGGGCGCAATACGGTGACCGCCGCGCTGAACGACGCGGCATCGGCCATCACCCTCGCCCTGGCCTAGCCGCGGCAGGCGGCCATCAGGCCATCGACAGTCTCCAGGCTGTCCAGCTGCCAGATCAGGTCGCGGATCTCGGCAGCCCTGTCCTCGCCGGTGATCGGGGCTGCGTTGGCCATGAACTTCTCAGCCATGAAATCATCCGACATGGGGTTGTCGACGGTGCCGGTGGCGTGGTCGACCGTGGTCTCGAACCGTTTCCCGTCCGTGGCCTCCACCACGCCGGACGCCTGGTCGGCGCGGTAACCCTCGTCGGTGATCACCTCGACCCGCTCACGCAGCGCCACCACGTCCGGTGCGGTGGCGCGGCCGTCGGCGAACTGCGCGGTGCCGGCGGTGCCGTCTATGAAGCCGACGGCGGTCGCATGGCTGATACTGAACTTCGACTTCAGGCCGGTCTTCGGGTCGGCGACGCCGGTGATGCGCACGGCCTTGGGGTTCACCCGCACGGTGATCTTCGCCACCGCGTCCGCCGGGATGCCGCCATCGCGGCCCAGCGCGATGGCGGTGTCGATGGCCGGATGCAGCACGATGCCGCAGGCATAGGGCTTGTAGCCGTTGCGCACGATCTCCCAGCGCTCCCCGAGCCCGTCGGTCAGCTTCGACTCGTCGGTCTCGGTGCTGAAGATGCGACAGAAACCGCGTTTGCCCTCGAGGATCTCCTCGGAACTGTCGAAGCCCTCGCGCGCCAGCAGGGCAGCCAGCACGCCATTCGCCGCCGCCTTGCCCGAATGCAGCGACTTGCACATGGTGCCGCGGTTCTGCTGCATGCCGCCGGCCTGGGTCGCGCCGATGGCGATGGCGTGGGTCATCTGCTGGCCGTCGAGCCGCAGCAGCCGGGCGCAGGCGGCGGCGGCCGCGATGGAGCCCAGCGTGCCGGTCAGGTGCCAGCCGCCGTCATGGTGCCGGGGCGCCGCCTGGCCCGCCCGCACGCCCGCCTCGAACCCGGCGACGCAGCCCGCCACCAGGTCCGCGCCGCCGATCCCCTCGCGCTCCGCCAGCGCCAGCATGGCGGCGTAGATCGGCGAGCTCGTATGCAGCACGACGCCGCCCATATGGGTGTCGTCATAATCCAGCACATGGCCCATCTGCCCGTTGGCGAGGGGCGCGGCCAGCACGCCGATCTTCCGGCCCTGGCAGAACGCCGAGGCCGCGGGTTCCGGGTTGGCGGCGGCCAGCACCGTCATCAGCTTGGCGATGGCCGGATGGGTGCTGCCGGCGATGGCGCAGCCGGCCCAGTCGAGCAGGGCGCGCCGGGTTTCATGCACCACCGGGTCGGGCAGCGCGGCCGGGTCGATCTCGGCCAGCACATGGGCCAACGACTTGGTCAGGCCGAGGTCGAGCTCGGCGACGCCGTATTCGGTCATCAGGTTCCTCCCCTTGCTGGTGCGGGATTAGGCCCTTCGGGGCATGAAGGCAACCGGGCGATTGCGCCGCCCGCGCCGCCATGCTTCGGTGGCCGCCATTGCCACCGCCGCGAGGACCTCGCCATGCCGGAGACGACCTTTATTCAGGGCCGCCTGTCGGTCACCGCCCCGGCCCAGGGGCTGCACGACATCACCGGCGAAGTGGCCGCATGGTTGAAGCGGGCGGAGCCCCGCGACGGGCTGCTCACCCTGTTCCTGCGCCATACCTCAGCATCGCTGCTGATCCAGGAGAACTGGGACGACGACGTGCAGCGCGATCTGGAGGCTTTCCTCGACAAGCTGGCGCCGGAGGATCCCGCGCTCTACATCCACGTCGCCGAAGGGCCGGACGACATGCCGGCCCACATCAAGGCGATGCTGACCCAGGTGCATCTGTCGATCCCGGTCTTCGACCGGGCAATGCTGCTGGGCCAGTATCAGGGCATCTACCTGTTCGAGCACCGGCGCAGTCCCCGCCCGCGCCAGATCGTCGCCCATTTCCAGGGGCGCTTCGCCCCCGACGATACCGACGAGTAAGCCGGCCTAGAGCGGCTTCAGCCCCGCCTCGATCGCCGCGCGCCGGTCCTCCAGGAACGGGGGCAGGGACAGGCTCTCGCCCAAGGTTTCCGAGGGTTCGTCGACGGCGAAGCCGGGCCCGTCGGTGGCGATCTCGAACAGCACCCCGTTGGGCTCGCGGAAATACAGGCTGCAGAAATAGAAGCGGTTGACCGGGCCGCTATTGGGGATGCCGCTGGCTTGCAGATGCGCCGCCCAGCCGTCATAGGCGTCGTCGGTGATGCGGAAGGCGACATGATGCACCCCGCCCGCGCCTGGCACCGCCGTCGGCAGGTCCGGCCGCGCCGCCACATGCAGCTCCGCGCCGGGGCCGCCCGGGCCCATCTCGAAGACCTGCACCGGATGGCCCTCAGCATCTGCATACTCCCGCACCTGCCGCATGCTCATCAGCTGGGTCAGCACCGCGCCGGTGGGTGCTGCGTCGGGCACGGTGATGACGATGGGGCCGAGGCCGCGGATCTGCTGCGCCGCGGGCACCGGGCTGCGGTCCCAGGGGTGGGCCGGCCCCGCACCGCCGTCATCCACCAGGCAAAGGCGCTGGCCCTCCGGATCGTCGAACGGCAGGCTCGCACGGCCGTCGATTGCGACCACGCCGCCATGGGCGATGCCGGCGTCCGCCAGCCGCGCCGCCCAGTAATCGAGCGCGTCCGCGCCATCGACCCGCAGGCCGGTCAGGCTGACCGTGCGGCTGCCCCGTCGCTCGGGTGCTGCGGGGAAATCGAAGAAGGTGATGTCGGTACCGGGGGAGGCTTCCCCGTCGGCGTAGAATAGGTGGTAGGCACTGACATCGTCCTGGTTGACCGTCTTCTTCACCAGCCGCAGACCCAGCGTTTCCGTATAGAAAGCGCGGTTCTGCGCCGCCTGCGCCGTGACCGCCGTGAGGTGGTGGATGCCGCCGAGTTCCATGGTCTTGTTCCTTGCCTGCGCGCGCGGCCCTTGCCGCATGCTGCACCGCAACGTATATGCTGCCCGCCATGCCGCTGCGCAATATCGCCATCATCGCCCATGTCGACCACGGCAAGACCACCCTGGTGGATTGCCTGCTGCGGCAGAGCGGCGCCTTCCGTGCCAACCAGCAGGTTGCCGAGCGCGCGCTCGACTACAACGATCTGGAGCGCGAGCGCGGCATCACCATCCTCGCCAAGTGCACCTCGGTGGACTGGCAGGGCACCCGCATCAACATCGTCGATACCCCGGGCCACGCCGATTTCGGCGGCGAGGTGGAGCGCATCCTCGGTATGGTCGATGGCGTTGTCGTCCTGGTGGACGCCTCGGAAGGCCCGATGCCGCAGACCAAGTTCGTGCTGGCCAAGGCGCTCGGCCTCGGCCTGCGGCCCATCGTGCTGATCAACAAGGTCGACAAGCCCGATGCCCGCGCCTTCGAGGTGCAGGACGAGACCTTCGACCTGTTCGCCGCGCTGGGGGCGGACGAGGACCAGCTCGACTTCCCGACCCTGTTCGCCTCCGCCAAAGAAGGCTGGGCATCGGACGAGCCGGATGGCGCGCGCAGCGACATGGCGCCCCTGTTCGACCTCATCGTCGGCCATGTCCGCGAGCCTTCCGTGGCGGGCGAGGGGCCGTTCCGCATGCTGGCGACGACGCTGGAGAACGACTCCTATCTTGGCCGGGTGCTGACCGGCCGCATCGAATCGGGCACCGCCCGACGCAACATGACCGTGAAGGCCCTGTCGCGGGACGGCACGGTGATCGAGGAGCGCCGCATCACCCAGCTGCTCGCCTTCCGGGGGCTGGAGCGGGTCCCCGTCGACGAGGCCGGGGCGGGCGATATCGTCGCGCTGGCCGGGCTGTCTGAGGCCACCGTCGCCGATACGCTCTGCGCGCCCGAGGTCGAGGCGGCCCTGCCGGCGCGGCCCATCGACCCGCCGGTGCTGTCGATGACCTTCTCGGTGAACGACTCGCCGCTCGGCGGGCGCGAGGGCGACAAGGTGACGTCGCGGCTGATCGCTGCGCGCCTCGATCGTGAGGCCGAGGGCAATGTCGCCATCGCCATCGAGGCGACGCCCGAGGGAGACGCCTTCATCGTCTCCGGGCGCGGCGAGCTTCAGCTTGCCGTGCTGGTGGAGACCCTGCGCCGGGAAGGCTTCGAGCTGTGCGTCGGCAGGCCCCGCGTGATCAGCCGGACCGATCCCGACAGCGGCCAGACCGAGGAGCCCCTCGAAGAGGTGGTCGTCGACGTTGACGAAGAATTCAGCGGGCCGGTGGTCGAGAAGCTGTCGGCGCGCAAGGCGGAGCTGCGTGAGATGCGCCCGTCCGGCGGCGGCAAGCAGCGCCTGGTGTTCCTCGCGCCGTCGCGCGGCCTGATCGGCTATCACGGCGAATTCCTCACCGACACCCGCGGCACCGGGATCATGAACCGGCTGTTCCACGGCTGGACCGAGTGGAAGGGGCCGATGCCGTCGCGCCGGCCCGGCGCGCTGATCTCCATGGAGAGCGGCAAGGCGGTGGCCTACGCCCTGTGGAACCTGGAGGATCGCGGCGCCCTGTTCGTGCGGCCGGGCGAGGTGGTCTATCCCGGTATGATCATCGGCGAGCATGGCCGTGGCCCGGACCTTGAGGTCAATCCACTGAAGGCCAAGCAGCTCACCAACATCCGTGCGGCGGGCAAGGACGATGCGGTCGACCTGACCCCGGTGGCGCCGATGACCCTCGAACGCGCCATCACCTGGATCGGCGACGATGAGATGGTCGAGGTGACGCCGGAGTCGATCCGCATCCGCAAGCGCATCCTCGACCCGCACGAGCGCAAGCGCCAGGCTCGCCGGGCCGCGCAACCCGCATAACGGCACCTTCAAAGCTTTGTGAACTGCGGCTTTCACGTCTTCCAATCGACGGCGAGGCGGGCCATGTCATGGACGGTTCCCGATCATACGGAGAGTTCACCATGACCCGCGCGCTTCGCTTCCTCGCTGTCCTCGGCGTCTTGCTGTTCACTGCCGCTGGCGCCAACGCCGCCGCCGTGTTCACCGCCGATGGCGTTGCCATCCGCGGCTACGACCCGGTCGCCTATTTCCAGCAGGGCAAGCCGGTGCGCGGCGCCGCCGCCCACAGCCATGACTGGAACGGTGTCACCTGGCGCTTTTCCAGCGCCGCCAATCGGGATGCCTTCGCCGCCGACCCGGCGAAGTACGCGCCCCAGTATGGCGGTTTTTGCGCCTGGGCGGTGAGCCAGGGCTACACCGCGTCGATCGATCCCAATGCGTGGAAGGTGGTCGACGGCAAGCTCTACCTGAACTACTCGCGCGGGGTGCAGCGCACCTGGGAGCGCGACGTGCCCGGCAACATCACCAAGGCAGACGGCAACTGGCCCGGGATTCGCGCCAAGCTCGGCAACTAGGCTAGGCTCCTCCCCGGTCCGCAGCGGGCGGGCCGGGGAGGGGACCATGTGGCCGAAACGCGACCTGCTCGACCTGCTCGGGATCGAGCATCCCATCCTCCAGGCGCCCATGGCCGGGGCCACTACCCCGGCGTTGGCGGCGGCGGTCTCCAACGCCGGCGGCCTCGGCGCCCTTGGCTGCGCGATGATGACGCCGGACGGCTTCCTGGCCGACTACCGCGCCGCCGACGAAGCCACGAATCGGCCGCTGCACGTCAACTTCTTCACCCACGCACCGCCGCCGGACGACGCCGATAAAGCCGCGCGCGCCCGCGCCCGAATGCAGCCCTACTTTGAGGAACTCGGCCTCGGCGCGGTGCCCGAGGCGGTGGCCACCAACTTCCCCTTCGACGACGCCATGCTGGCCGCCGTGCTGGAAGCCCGGCCCGCGGTTGTGAGCTTTCATTTCGGTTTGCCGGAAACCGCGGCGGTGCGGGCGATCCAGGATGCCGGCGCGGTGGTGCTCAGTTCGGCGACGACGGTCGCCGAGGCGGTGCATCTCACCGCCGCCGGGATCGATGCAGTGATCGCCCAGGGCTGCGAGGCCGGCGGCCATCGCGGCAGCTTTCTCGACGGCGACCAGGGCGCGGGGGTCGGCACCATGGCGCTGGTGCCCCAAGTGGTGGATGCGGTCGATATTCCGGTGATCGCGGCGGGGGGGATCGCGGACGGGCGCGGCATCGCCGCCGCCTTCGCGCTCGGCGCCAGCGGGGTTCAGATGGGCACTGCCTTCCTGACCTGTCCAGAGGCCGGGGTGCCGTCGGTGCATAAGGAAGCGCTGCTGTCCGCCACCGATGCCGACACCCGCGTGACCCGCGCCTTTTCGGGCCGTCCGGCGCGCGGGCTCGCCAACCGCTTCATCGACGAAATGGCGCCGGAAGACGGCGCGCTGCCGGCCTTTCCGCTTATGAACACGCTCACCGGTCCGCTGCGCAAGGCGAGCGCCGAGCGCGGCGCGCCCGATTTCGTCGCCATGTGGTCGGGGCAGGCGGCCGGCCTCAACCGGGCGCTGCCGGCGGCGGCCCTGATGGCCGCCCTGATCGACGAGGCACAGCGAAGGATGAACCTCGATGGCTGAACACCGCGAGTTCCACATTCCCGATCTCGACAGCGGCTGGGAGACGCCCGAAGGCTACGCGCCGGGCATCACCCGCAAGGTGCTGGGCGGGCATCTCGACGAGGCGGCGGGGAAGGGGCGGCGCACCAGCCTGGTGCGCTTCGAGCCTGGCGCGGTGATCCCCGAGCCGGTGATCCACACCTTCGCCGAGGAGGTCTATCTGATCTCCGGTGACCTGGTGGTCGGCTGTGACGCCGAGGGCAATGGCGGCGAGAGCTTCCCGCCGGGGACCTATGCGATCCGCCCCTCGGGCGTGCACCACGGGCCGTTCACGTCGCGCGGCGGCTGCGTGATGATGGAGATCCTCTACTTCGAGGACTAGCGCCGTCCCATCAAAGCGGCCGCGGAGAAGCTGAGCGCCAGCAGCGCGGTCGCGGCCAGTACAATCGATGGTCCCGCCGGGGTGTCGGCGCCGAGCGACCCGGCGAGGCCCAGCGCTACGGACAGCACACCAATCAGCACCGCCAGTGCGGCCATCGCCTCGGGCGTGCGCGCCAGGGGCCGGGCCGCGGCCGCCGGGATGATCAGCAGGGCGGTGACCAGCAGGATGCCCACCACCTTCATCGCCACCGCGACCACCGCGGCGACGATGAGCATCAGGGCGATCCGGGCCAGCCCGGCGCGGCTGCCCTCGGCGCGGGCCAGGTCCTCATGCACGGTGAGCGCCAGCAGCGGCCGCCACAGGGCGGCCAGCGCCGCCAGCCCGACGGCCGCCAGGCCATAAACCCAGATCAGGTCGCGCCAGGACACCGCCAGGACGTCGCCAAATAGGTAGGCCAGCAGGTCGATGCGGAGCCCCTCGGCGAAAGAGACGCCGACCAGGCCGAGCGCCAGCGCCGCATGGGCAAGGATGCCGAGTTGCGTGTCCACCGCCACCCGCTGCTCACGCTGCACCGCCACCAACAGCAGCGCCACCACACCGCAGACTGCCAGCACGCCGACGGTGAGATCGATGCCCAGCAGCAACCCGACGCCGACGCCAAGCAGGGCGGTGTGCGCCAGGGTATCGCCGAAATAGGCCATGCGGTGCCACACGACGAAACAGCCGCAGGGGCCGGCGACGGCAGCCACGCCGATGCCTGCCAGCAGGGCGCGCACGAGGAAATCGTCGATCAAGGCCGGCTGCTCTCTTCCTGGGCGGGCAGCACCGCCCCATCAAGATCATGGCTGTGGTCGTGGTGATGGCGGTAGATCGCAAGGTTGGCTGCGGCGTCGCGGCCGAACAGCCGGTGGTACTCCGGGTCCATGCTGACCGCCTCTGGGTGGCCAGAGCAGCAGATATGGCGATTGAGGCAAACCACCCGGTCGGTCGACGCCATCACCAGATGCAGGTCGTGGGATACGAGCAGGATGCCGCAGCCGCGTTCGTTGCGGATGCGTTCGATCAGGCTGTAGAGGTCGACCTGGCCGCCGGCGTCGACCCCGCTGGCCGGTTCATCCAGGACCAGCAAATCAGGTTCGCCGAGCAGCGCGCGGGCCAGCAGCGCGCGCTGCATCTCGCCGCCGGACAGGCCCTGCACCGGCTGGCTGAGCAGGTCGGGCAGGCCGACATCGCTCAGCGCCGCGCGGAGTGTATCCTTCGGCCGCCGCCGCACCATGGTGAGGAAACGCGCCACGGTCAGCGGCAAGGTGGGGTCGACCCGCACGCGCTGCGGCACGTAGCCGATCTCCAGCCCCGGCGAGCGGGTGATGCTGCCGGCGTCGGGCTCGACCAGGCCCAGCAGCACCCGGATCAGGGTCGTCTTACCGGCGCCGTTGGGGCCGATGACGCTGACCAGTTCGCCGCGCTTGATGTCGATATCGACATTGTCGAGTACGGCGCGGCGGCCGAAGCCGTGCGTCAGCCCTCGGGCGGACAGCAGGCTCTCTCCGGCCCGGTTCGTGCGGGTATCAGGTGCTTGCATGGCAAACGTTATAATATAACATACGCGCGGCTTTCACCCCCCTAGGAGATACCATCATGCGTCTCGCCGCCACCCTCGTTGCCGCGCTGCTGCTGGCCACGCCCGCCTTGGCCGATCCGCCCAAGGTGGTGGCGTCGATCAAGCCGCTGCATTCCATCGCCGCGGCAGTGATGGAGGGGGTGGGGACACCGACGCTGTTGGTTCGTGGCGCCGGATCGCCACACGCCTATAGCCTACGCCCGTCCGACGCTCGCGCGCTCGCGAATGCGGATCTGGTTGTATGGGTTGGCCCGGAACTGGAGAGCTTTCTGGTCAAGCCGATTGCCGTGTTGCCGGATGGGGCGACAGACCTGCGGCTGATGGCCGTGTCCGGGATGACCCTGCATGAACTGAGTGAGGATCATCATCATCACGGCCACGGCCACGGCCATGGCCATGGCCATGGTCACGATCACGGCCACAAGCACGAGAAGGCCGCGGCCAAGGGGCATGATCACGGGCATGGCCATGGTCACGATCACGGCCACAAGCATGAGAAGGCCGCGGCCAAGGGGCACGATCACGGCCATGACCACGGCCACAAGCATGAGAAGGCCGAAGCCAAAGGGCATGATCACGGCCATGATCATGACAAGGGCCACGGCAAGGGCCATGAAATGGCGATGAGCGAGATGGACGCCCACATCTGGCTCGATCCGGGCAATGCCGGGGTCGCCGCCATGGCGGTGGCCGAGGCCCTGGCCGCCAAGGATGCGGCCAACGCCGCCCGCTACCGCGCCAACGCCAAGGCCTTCGCCGCCAGTCTCGATGCGCTCAGCGCCGAGCTGCGCGCCCAGGTCGCGCCGGTCTCCGGCCGGCCCTACGTGGTGTTCCACGACGCCTATCAGTATTTCCAGGAGGTCTTCGGCATCGAGCCCGTCGGCACCGTGACCATCGATCCGGAGCGCAAGCCGGGCGCCAAGCGGGTCAGCGAGGTCCGCGCCCAGATCGTCGACCTCAAGGCGCGCTGCGTCTTCCGCGAGCCCCAGTTCGAGGCCGCGATCATCGAGACCCTGGTGGAGGGGACCGATGCGCGCATCGGCACCCTCGACCCGCTAGGGGCGGATCTTCCCGCCGGGCCGGGGATGTATGAGGCCCTGTTGCGCGCCATGGCCGGGTCGCTGGCCGACTGTCTGTCGGGTTAGGGCAGCAGGGCTGTTCACAACCAGTTTATGTGACGGTCGGTTGACGGCAGGGGGACGGCACTCCTATCGTCCCGCTGCCTAGTCACTGTGCGTTGAACACATTCATGGACACGCCTCTCGCCGCGCCGCAGCCGCGGATCGATCCGAGTAAGTTCCGCGACCCGGACGTCACCGCGAAGGGCGAGCCGCGCGCCTTTGTGCGCTTCAACGGGTTCCAGACCCTTTGGTTCAACACCGGCACCCTGTGCAACCTCGCTTGCGTGACCTGCTACATCGAATCGAGCCCACGCAATGATCGGCTGGTCTATCTGACCCACGACGAGGTCGCCGGTTATCTTGATGAGATGCAGGCCAGCGGCGACCGGGCACCCGAGATCGGGTTCACCGGCGGCGAGCCGTTCATGAACCCGGACTTCATGGCGATGATGGAGACCTGCCTGACCCGTGGCTATCAGGTGCTGGTGCTGACCAATGCCATGCGCCCGATGATGAAATGCGCCGATGCGCTAGCCGATCTGCAGGCCCGCCACGGCGCGGCGCTGACCATGCGGGTCTCGCTCGACCATTACGCCAAGGATGTGCATGAGACCGAGCGCGGTGCGCATTCCTGGGACCCGGCGATCAAGGGCCTGCGCTGGCTGGCGGAGCATGGCTTCACCGTGCATGTCGCCGGGCGGCTCAAGTGGGGTGAAAGCGAGGACGCGATGCGCGCCGGCTACCGGCGGCTGTTTCGCGAACTGGGTCTGGAGACGGACGCCGCCAACCCGGCCGAACTGATCCTGTTTCCGGAGATGGACGCAGAGGCCGACGTCCCCGAAATCACCACCGCCTGCTGGGAAATACTTGATCAGAGGCCGGACAGCATGATGTGCGCCAGTTCGCGCATGGTGGTGAAGCACAAGGGTGAGGAGAAGCCGAGTGTGGCTGCCTGCACCCTGTTGCCCTACGACCGGGAATTCGACCTCGGCCACACGCTGGCCGAGGCGCGCCAGGACGTGAAGCTGAACCACCCCCACTGCGCCAAGTTCTGCGTGCTGGGCGGCGCCTCCTGCAGCGCCTGAGGGCAGGCGCGAAAAAGGGGGCCGCAGCCCCCTTCCTCGACACCGTTTATCGCGGCGTTACTTCGCGGCGCTGACGACGATCTCGACCAGCGTGTCCGGCGAGCCGAGCTCCGTGCCCACCGTGGCGCGGGTCGACGGGTTCTCCGGGTCGATCCACTCGTGCCAGGCCTCGTTCATCTGGTCCTTCTTGGACATGTCCGACAGGTAGACCATGGTGGTCAGCAGCTTCGACTTGTCGGTGCCGGCCTTGGCGAGATAGGTGTCGATCTTGCCCAGCACCTCGGCGGTCTGCTCCTTCATGTCGGCGGCCTTGTTGTCGGCGGTCAGGCCGCAGACATAGACGACGCCGTTGTGCTCGACGGCGCGGCTCATGGTCTGATTGATATCGATGCGCTTGATGGTCATGGCGAACCTCCCTGAAATTGGCCGGGGCGAAGGCGGGAATGGCGCGGGCGGGTCGGTGCCCAACGCGTCGGCCCCTCCCGGCTTCATAGCGGAGGCGTGTGACAGTCACAACCACGCCGCCCTATAATTGCAGCCTCCCGCCGCAGCTTCCTGTGCCCCATGTCCAAGCGGATCGTCGTCGTCCACATCTACCAGCCGTCCATGGCGCCGATGGCCGACGCCTTCGCCGCCGCCTGGCCGGAGGCCGACGCCTTCCATCTGCTGGACGAGGCGCTGCTCGCCGATATCGACGACCAGGGCACCATGACGCCGGAGGTCTATGAGCGGGTCGACGCGCTGCTGCAGCACTGTGTGCGGTCCCACGCCGACGGGGTGATCTTCACTGGTTCCACCTTTGGCCCGGCGGTTGACCGCTCGCGCGAGGCTCTGCCGATCCCGGTCCTCAAGCCCGACGAGGCGATGGCCGAGGAGGCGGTGGCCATCGGCGAGCGCATCGGGCTGATGTGCGTGTCCGCGCGCTCAATCCCGGTCATTACCCGTCATGTGGAGGAGGCCGCCGAGGCCGCCGGCAAGGCCGTGGAGATCGACGGGCGCTGGGTGCCGGACGCCAAGGTCGATCTCACCGAGGGCCGCTTCGAGGCGCATGACCGGGCAGTCGCTGCCATGGCCGCCCAGATGGCCGACTGCGACGTGCTGCTGGTGAGCCAGATTTCCATGGCGCGGGCCGCGCCCGGCATCGCCGACGTGCCGGGCCGCCCGGTACTGACCAGCCCGGTGGCCTCGGTGCGCAAGATGCGCGGCCTGCTGGGCGCGGATTGAGCGAGAGGGAAGGGGAGAAGATGACCGACGCCAACGGACAGGTCGCACTCATCGTCGGCGTCGGGCCGGGGCTGGGGGCATCGCTCGCCCGGCGCTTCGCCGCCGCCGGCTACGCCACCGCGCTGGCCGCTCGCACCGAGGCGAAGGTGGCGAACATCGCCGCAGGTATCGACGGCGCCGCGCCTTACGCCGCTGACGGCACCGACGAGGACGCGGTCACCGACCTGGTCGCGCGCGTCGAGGCGGAGCAGGGGCCGCTGGGCGTGGCGATCTATAACGCCAGTGGCCGGGTGCGGAAGAGCATCCAGGACATCGGCGCGGCTGAGCTGGAGGAGGCTTGGCGGCGCTCCTGTCTCGGCGCGGTGATCCTTGGGCGCGAGGCGGCGCGGCGCATGGTGCCGCGCGGTTCGGGCAGCATCCTGCTCACCGGGGCCACCGCGGGCGTAAAGGGTTTCCCCGGTTCCGCCGGTTTCGCGGCGGGCAAGTTCGGCCTGCGGGGCGTCGCCCAGAGCATGGCGCGCGAGCTGCATCCCCAGGGGGTGCATGTCGCCCATTTCGTCATCGACGGGCCGATTGGCGAGTCGGACGACGCATCGAAGCTGCATCCGGACGCCATTGCCGAGACCTACTTCCACATTCACAGCCAGCACCGCAGCGCCTGGTCCCACGAGGTCGAGCTGCGCCCCTGGACGGAGAAGTTCTGAGCCGATGGCGTCTAGCCTCTCCAGCGCAACCGACTTCGTGCGCAGCCGCGCGCCGGTGTTCCTGATCGCCGCCGGCCATGGTGGCGTGCACTGGGCGGCGGCGGTGGTCTACCTGATGCTGCCGTTCATGCGCGAGGACCTGGGCATGAGCTATGCCGAGGCGGCGGCGCTGATCAGCATCTTCCACATCTCCCAGGCGCTGGCGAATATCCCGGCGGGCCCGATCTCCGACATGACCGGCCGCAAGGTGGCGATGATGGCGATCTCGCTGATCCTGTGCGGCGGCGGCCTGTTCGTCATGGGGCTGGCGACGGCCTACTGGATGATCGCCGTCTGCCTGGTAGTGATCGGCGTCACCAACATGGCCTGGCATCCGCCGGCCCTGTCCTACCTGTCGAACCGCTATCCGGACCGGCGCGGCTTCGCCATCTCGATGCACATGGTGGGCTCCGCGATCATGGGCGCGGCAGCGCCGGTTGTGGCCGGCGCGATGCTGGCCTTCATGAGCTGGCAGCAGACGGCGATGGCCAACGCGGTGGTCGCGCCGGCGGTGGCGCTGGCCATCGTGCTGGTGATGGCAGGCACCGACCGGGATGCCGGCGGCCGCCATACCACCACCGGCCTGTCCGACTACGCCCAGGGCATTGGCCGGCTGCTGAAGAGCACCGCTGTCGTGAGCCTGTGCGCCATGGCCGGCTTCCGCAACATGACCCAGGCCGGTGTGCTGGTGTTCCTGCCGCTCTACCTGGCCGACATTATGGGCTTCAGCGCGGTGATGATCGGCACGGTGCTGATGATCATGCAGCTCACCGGCGCGGTGGCGGGCCCTGTGGCGGGCATTCTGTCGGACAAGATCGGCCGGCGGCCGCTCGCGGTCTCCGGCCTGTGGGGCATGACGGCGATGGTGATCGCGCTGCCGTTTATCGGCGACCCGACTGTGTTCGTCTTTGGGGTCTCGCTGCTCGGCTTCTTCCTGTATGCCGTGCGCCCGGTGATCCAAAGCTGGGCCATGGACCTGGCGGAACCGAAGCTGCATGGCTCGGTCACCAGCCTCATCTTCGCCACCGAATCGGGGCTCGGCGCGCTGATCCCCTTCATTGGCGGGGTCATCGCCGACCAGTATGGCCTGGTCACCACCTTCTACTTCCTGGCGTCAGGTGTGCTCATCGCCAATATCCTGGCGCCCTTGGTGCCGACGGAGCGGCGCGAGGTTCCCGCCTAGGCCACCCGGTGCTTGGGCTCGCGGCCAGCGAGCATGTCGCCGATTTGCTCGGCGACGATGTAGCCGACCCGGTCGAGCGCCTCCTCGGTCATCGCGCCCATATGGGGCGCGGCGACGAAGTTGTCGCGCTGCACCAGCGGATGATCCGGCGGCGGCGGCTCGACGGTGAATACATCCGCGCCGGCCCCGAGCAGATGGCCTGACGCCAGCACCCGGTCCAGCCCGGCCTCGTCCCACACCGCGCCGCGGCTGACATTGATGGCGATGGCGCGCGGCTTCATCGCCCGGAACGCCGCCTCGTCGAACAGGCCCTCCGTCTCCGGCGTTTGCGGCACGCAGATCACCAGCACGTCGGCGGCGGCGAGCAGTTCGTCCATGGTCTCGAGCTTCTCGACACCCAGCGCGGCGCAATCCTCGGCGCTGGTGCGCGGCGCCCAGGCGACCGGGCGCATGTCGAAGGCACCGCGGAAGGTGCGCACCACCGCGCGCCCCAGTTCGCCGAGCGCGGCGACGCCGAGGGTCCGGCCGCGCAGTTCGATGCCGTGGAATGGGTCACGGTCGTCGATCAGGCCGGCGCGGAGCTGCCGGTCGGTGAATGCGAAGGGCCGGGCGATCGCCACGGTCAGGCCGAGCGCCAGTTCGGCCACCGACTGGGCGCTGCCGCCGGGCACGTTGGTGACCATCACGCCGCTGTCGCGCGCGGCGTCGAGATCGACCTTCTCCACCCCCACGCCATGCTTGCAGACCAGCCGCAGTTTCCTGGCGCGTGCGATGTCGGCAGCCGGGGCGTAGCTCGCGCGCACCACGATGGCCTCCGCATGGTCGGGCCATTCGGCGACCGCCGGATCGTCGAAGGTGACCACGTCGGTCAGCGCGCGTAGCGCTGCCACGGGGCCGTCGGTAAGCCTGTCGAGCAGATAGACCGCCATCGGTCGGGGCTTTGCGTTGTTGGCGGGGGACGGTCTAATGATTAACCACCGTCCCCGTTCCCATCGCAAGCCCTGGTCCCCGTCGCGTGCCCAAGCAATTCAAGCTCGATCCCGTCACCCTGGAAATCCTCTGGACCCGCCTGGTCAGTATGGTCGACGAGGCGGCCGCCTCCATGGTGCGTACCTCGTTCTCGACCATCGTGCGGGATTCCAACGACTACGCGGTTGTGCTGCTGGACACCAAGGGGCGCTCGCTGGCCCAGTCGTCCCTGTCGATCCCGTCGTTCATCGGCACCCTGCCGCTGACCGTGCGGCATCTGCTGAAGAAATTCCCGCTGGAGACACTGAAGCCCGGTGACGTGCTGGCGACAAACGATCCCTGGCTCGGTACCGGCCATCTCTACGACATCAACATCGCGCGGCCGATCTTCCGCAACGGCAAGCCGGTGGCGATCTCCGCCACGGTGGCTCATTCGCCGGACATCGGCGGGCGCCTGCGCTCGCCCGAGATCCGCGAGATCTACGAGGAGGGCCTGCGCATCCCGCCGGTCAAGCTGCTGTCCGAGGGCGAGCCCGACCCGGCGGTGTTCGACATCCTCGAAGGTAATGTGCGTATTCCCGAGCAGGTGATGGGCGACTTGTGGGCGCAGATCACCACCAACGGCTTTCTGGAACGCCGCCTGCTCGACCTGATTGATGAGACCGGCGCGGACATCGATGCGGTGGGCGAAGAAATCCAGGCGCGCTCCGAGCAGGCCATGCGCAAGGCGATCCGCGCCATGCCCGACGGCAGCCACAGCTTCGCCATGGAGAGCGACGGCTTCGAGGACCTGCCGGTGACCATTGCCTGCAAGGTCACCGTGAAGGGCGACCGCATGGACATCGACTATACCGGCTCGTCGCCGCAGGTGCCGCGCTCGGTCAACGTCGTGCCCAACTACACCTTCTCCTATACCGCCTACGCGGTGAAATGCGTGCTGTGCCCGGAAGTGCCCAACAACGAGGGCAGCTTCCTGCCGATCACCACGTCGGCGCCGCTTGGCTCGATCCTCAATCCGCGCTACCCGGCGGCTGTCGGCGCGCGGGCGATGACCGGCCATCTCCTGCCGCCGGTGGTGATGGGGGCGCTGGCCAAATCGGCGCCCGAGAAGGTTCAGGCGGCATCGGGCTCGCCGCAATGGTGCGTGCACCTTGCAGGCGAGCATCAGCGCCGCGGCTTCGCCACCGTGTTCTTCCTCAATGGCGGGCAGGGGGCGACGGCGGCGAACAAGGGCCTGTCGGCGATCAGTTATCCGAGCAACCTGTCGAACACCCCGATCGAGGTGATGGAATCCCTGGTGCCGCTGCTGGTGCGGCGGCGCGAGTTCCGCGTCGGCACCGGCGGCACCGGCGCGCGCCGGGGCGGCGAGGGGCAAAGCTTCGAGTTCGAACTGCGCACCGAGAAGGGCAAGCCCGTGACCATGTCCTTCATGGCCAACCGGCTGGAGCAGGGCGCGCCTGGGCTGGGCGGCGCCGGCGCCGGGGCGCGGGGCCGGGTTCTGCTCAACGGCAAGCCGCTCGACCCGCGCGGCATCAGTCTCATCGAGGGCGGTGACCGGGTCACCGTCCAGACCCCCGGCGGCGGCGGCTTCGGGCGCGGCTGACCGGCAAGCGGAGGAACCGGCGATGGAGTATCGCAAGCTCGGCAACAGCGGCATCGACGTCTCGGTGATCTGCCTCGGTGCGCTGCTGTTTGGCGGCCCGGCGGCGCGCCCGGTGGCGGCGCGCATCATCGGCATGGCCCGCGACAAGGGCGTGAACTTCCTCGACACCGCCGAAGGCTATCAGGACGGTGTATCCGAGAAGGTGGTCGGCGCGCTGATCCGCAAGCAGCGCCATGACTGGGTGCTGGCCACCAAGGCCGGCAGCTACCGCGCCGCGCCGCCGGGCTTCCTCGGGCTGAGCCGCAAGTGGCTGATGCAGGCAGCCGACGCCAGCCTAAAGCGCCTGGGAACCGACTACATCGACCTCTACTACTGCCACAACGACGACTTCGGCACGCCGCTGGAGGAAACCGCCCGCGCCATGGGCGACCTGGTGCAGGCCGGCAAGGTCCGCTACTGGGGCCTGAGCAATTATTACGGCTGGCGCCTGACCGAGATGGTGCATGTCTGCGACCGGCTTGGCGTGCCCCGGCCAATCGCGCTGCAGCCCTATTACAACGCCATGAACCGGGGGCCGGAGGTGGAAATGCTGCCTGCCGCGGCCGCCGCCGGGCTCGGCGTCGTCCCCTACAGCCCGCTGGCGCGCGGCGTGCTGACCGGCAAGTACGCGCCGGGCAAGAAGCCCGCCAAGGGCACCCGCGCCGGCACCGGCGACAAGCGCATGATGGAGGCGGAGTTCCGCAAGGAATCCCTCAAGATCGCTCAGCGGGTGGTGGCCCACGCCGCGAAGGTGGGTACGAGCCCAGGGCAGCTTGCCTTCCGCTGGGTGCTGAACAACAAGGCGGTCAGCGCCGCGCTCGCCGGGCCGCGCACGGTGGCCCAGTTCCGCGACTATCTGGCCGCGGTCGACTACCGCTTTACCGAGGCGGACGAGGCCTTCTTCAACCGCCAGGTCGCGCCGGGGCACCCCTCGACGCCAGGCTTCACCGATCCGAAGTTCCCGGTACGCGGCCGCGCCACCTTCACCGGCTAGCCCGCCAACGCAAAAGGGCCGGCATAGCCGCCGGCCCTTCCGTTTCGCGATGTCCGCCGATCAGGCGTTTGGCTGCTTCACCACCCGCAGGTAGGGGCGCAGCTCGTTCCAGCCGTCCGGGAAGAGCTTCTTCGCGTCCTCGTTGCTCAGCGAAGGCACGATGATGACGTCGTCGCCATGCTTCCAGTTCACCGGAGTCGCCACCTTGTGGGCGTCGGTGAGCTGTAGGGAGTCGATGACGCGCAGAATCTCGTCGAAGTTCCGCCCGGTGCTGGGCGGGTAGGTGAGGGTTAGGCGCACCTTCTTGTTGCCGTCGACGATAAACACCGAACGGACCGTCAGCTTCGGGTCAGAGTTCGGATGCACCATGTCATAGAGGGTGGAGACCGCCCGGTCCGCGTCCGCGAGGATCGGGAAGTTCAGGGTCTGCTTCTGGGTGTCCTCGATGTCGCCGACCCACGCCTTGTGGTCGCTGAGCGGATCGACGCTGAGGCCGATCGGCTTGACGTTGCGCTTATCGAATTCCGGCTTCAGGCGCGCCACCTCGGCCAGTTCCGTGGTGCACACCGGGGTGAAGTCCGCCGGGTGGGAGAACAGGATGCCCCAGCTGTCGCCGAGCCAGTCATGGAACTTGATCTCGCCCTCGGTGGATTCCTGGGCGAAGTCGGGGGCTGTGTCGCCGAGTTGCACCGCCATGACGGTATTTTCCTTCTGTAAAGTGTGAAAAAGATCAGAGCACAAAATATTGCTGTTGTAGGGCGCTGCCGCAAGGGGCTGCATGGCGCCGCGCGGCATAATCAATGAGGGCGCCCGCCGGGGCAAAAAAAATCCCCATGACCGTTGCCCCGGCCATGGGGATTGAAGTCGAAGATGGAGGAGGGTCAGGCGGCGTCGGGAACGGCCGCCTGGTTGTCGTCCTGGACTTCATGGACGGTCGGAGTGAACAGGTAGCCAACACCGTGGACCGTCTTGATGAACTGGGGCTGCTTGGGGTTCGGCTCGATCTTGCGCCGCAGATGGCCGACATGGACATCGATGGTGCGGCTGAGGGGCGACCACTCGCGGTCACGGACCTTGCGCATCAGGGTATCGCGGCTGATCACCCGGTGCGGTGAGGCAGCAAAGGTCGCCAGCAGGTCGAACTCGACCGGGGTGAGTGTGACGGCGCGGCCATTGGGCCCGGTCAGCAGGCGCCGGCGCTGGTCCATGGTCCAGCCAGCGAAGCGCAGCAGGCTGACCCGGCCGGCCCCATTGCTGCCGGAAGCGCTGCCGCGGCGCAGCACCGACCGCATCCGCGCCAGCAGCTCGCGGCGGTCGAATGGGTCGGTGGCATATTCGTCGGCGCCCATCTCAAGCGCCACGATACGGTCCACCGCTGTGGCGCGGCTGGCCCAGATCACCAGCGGGATGTCACCGCGGTTGCAGAAGTCGGTCAGCGTCTTCAAATGCTCCGAATCCGGGCTGGCGGCGCGTAGCAGGATCATGTCGACATGGTTGTCCAGAGCGATCTGGCAGGCGAGATCGATCCCTGCCGCGGCGGCCACCTGGAATCCTTCGCGTTTGAAATACTCCTGCAGGTCGGTCCGCTCGCCGGCATCATCGGCGATCACCAGCAGGGAATGGAACTTCGGCATTGGTCTCTCCGCTCTCCCAGGCCGGTTGTCCCCACTCTTCGAGGGTTGTCCACATATCCACAGGACAAGGTGCAACCGGCGCGCGTGCACTCCTTATTGTTGGCTACGCTAAGGACAGAAACGTAACGATGTATATCCTAAACGTAAACTATCGTAAATAATGCGAACTATTGCTTGCCTTATCGTATATTTTGTGGGTCACAAAATAAAAGCCACAATATAGGGCGTATTTCGCCGAGAATCACCCGAACGGCGCCGAAGCCCGGACCCCACCGTTATCCTTGCGCAAGGGACTGGTTTATGGGAGCATTCTGCCCATATATCAGTATGGAAGCGGTGTGCGCGCCCCGGTGAGGGCGTACCCGGTTTCCGAAACGGTGGCCAGTGAGGCCGCCGGGCGCACCAGGAGGGGGCGCCGGCCAGGAAGGGCCAGCAACCAGGACGGTCCCGATCGAGGGCACGCTCCGGCGTGCCGAACGTAGGGATGGATTGACCATGGTTGGTCCGATTGTGTCATTTGGTCTGCAGCCGCTGCCGCTGCGTGAGGATCAGGAGCCGACGCTCACCGAGCAGCTGCGTGAGGCTGAGCGCGCCGATGTGACCTCGCCTTCGCTGGAAGGCCGCGAGGATCCCGGCACCGCCACTGGCGGCGCGGTGATCGATCCTGTCAGCGTGCAGGGCGTGACCGTGCAGGGCATTAGCATCGCCCAGCAGGTCGAAGAAGTCGACGTCGCGAGCCGGCAGATTGATCGCGAGAATGTCGAGGAACGCCGCGACGTGAACGCGGCGACTCGTGAAGAAGCCTTCGACACCCGCGGCGATGACGCCGTGGAGGCCGGCCGCGACAGGGCGCTGGAAGATGCGGCACTTGCCGATCAGCGTCTTGAGACGCGCCGTGAGCTTGAGGATGCTGTTGCCGACAGCCTGCAGGAGACCCAGGCCCAGGCGGCCATTGCGGCCATTGCCCAGGGCGCGGTCGCGCAGCAGTTCGCCGGTGCCCAGGCGATCGCCGCCGCCGGCGAGGAGCCGCGGCGGGACGAAGGCGAGGGGCCGGGCCGGGTTACCCCGGTGCAGCCGGTCGATGGAGTGGATATCCGGGCCTAGCGCTCGACCGCTCCGATGGCTTAAGACAAGGGCGCGCCTGACCGGCGCGCCCTTTGTTTTTGCCCGCCCTTGTTCTCAATCCAGCGAGCCTGTCCATGCGCATCGTCGCCGTCCACGACGCCGTCTACCCGATCCGTTCCAAGGCGGCCAACGCCGCAATCGACTTCAGCCAGATGACCGTGAGCGTGGTCGCCGTGGTTACCGACGTCATCCGCGATGGCGAACCGGTGGTGGGTTACGCCTTCAACACCAATGGCCGCTATGCCGCCTCGGGCCTGATGCGCGAGCGCTTCCTGCCGCGGCTCATGGACGCTGATCCGGCGAGCCTCATCGATGCCGAGCGCGACAACCTTGATCCCCTGGCGATCTGGGACTGCGTCATGCGCAACGAGAAGCCGGGCGGCCATGGCGAGCGGTCGGTCGCGGTGGGCGTGCTCGACATCGCGGTGTGGGATGCTGTCGCCAAGATCGCCGGCCAGCCGATGCACCGGCTGCTGGCCGAGCGCTTCGGCGACGGAACCCCGGATGAGGATGTTTATGTCTACGCCGCCGGCGGCTACTACCACCCGGAGAAGGGGCTCGACGGCCTGATCGAGGAGGTTGAGAGCTACCGCGCCCGGGGCTACGGCCTGTGCAAGATCAAGATTGGCGGGGCGCCGCTGGCCGAAGACATGGAGCGCATCGAGGCGGCAGCCGGGATCGTCGGCGGCGGCCATGACCTGGCGGTCGACGCCAATGGCCGCTTCGACCTGGAGACAGCCATCGCCTATGGCGATGCCATGACGCCGCTCGGTCTGCGCTGGTTCGAGGAGCCGGGCGACCCCCTCGACTATGACCTCAACGCCAAGCTGGCGGAACGCTACGGGCCGGCGCTGGCGACCGGCGAGAACCTGTTCTCCCTGCCCGATGCGGTGAACCTGGTGCGCTATGGCGGGATGCGCCCCACCGTCGACTACATGCAGTTCGACTGCACGCTCGCCTATGGCTACACCGAGTACATCCGCATCCTCGACATGCTGCGCGCGGAGGGCTGGGACTGGCGCCAGGTGCTGCCCCATGGCGGCCATCTGATGTCACTGCATCTGGCGGCGGGCCTGAAACTCGGCGGTAGCGAGGCCTACCCGGACGTATTCAAGCCGTTCTCGGGCTTCTCCGACGACATCCCGGTAATAGACTCCCGCGTCGGCCTGCCCGATGTGCCGGGCATGGGCTTCGAGACCCAGCGTGAGGCCTTTGACCTGATGTACCCGGTCAGCCGGGGTGAGCGCGGCTAGGCGCGGGACTCACCCACCGCGGCGCACATCGCGGCGACCAGTGCGGACGCATCCGGCGCGTCCTCCAGCGTGGCCACCGCGTCCACCAACCTGGCCACGGTGGCGTCGGTAATCCCGACCTCGGCGCCGAAGCGTTCTGCCATCCCCACCGCCTTCTCCCAGGTCAGCCGGTAGGCGCCCTGGCCCTCGGGCTCCTCGTAGGCCAGTGTTTCGCCGTCCGCCAGGTCGACCTCGATACGCGGGCCATAAACCGGGCGGCTCTCGTCGTCGAGCACCTGGGTCTTTTCCACCAGCGCCAGCAGGGCCGCGTCGTCGAAGCGGTGGAAGCCGCGGAACGAGACGGTGCCGTCGCACCAGGTCAGCGCGGCGCAGAACGGCACGCTGTAGAAGGCCTGGGGGTAGGTCTCGAACGGCCCTTTGAAGCGCAGGCCGTAGAAATTCGCGACGAAGGGATGCAGCCGCACCCGGATCGCCGTAACCGCCCGGCCCGCCGCCTGGCTGCGCAGGGCACCGGTGCCCTCGACGACGCAGCGGTGGAATTGGCCGCCCGGAAACGGCTTGTAGGTCAGGTGTTGGATCTCGAAGGCCTCGCCCAGCTCCTCGAGCAGACGCGCACCCGGGTCGGGTTCGTCCTCCCCGAAGGCACGGTAGAATCCGGCGTTGCCCGACAGGATGGTCCGCGCTGCTGGCACTCCGGCATTGGCCAGCGCCGCGGCAACCAGCCCGTCGCGGGCGCCGCAGCCCGCGTGGATGGCATATTCGAAGGTGCCGGCCTCCTGGAACTCACGCAGGCCACCGGCCATGTTGGCGGCGAGCGAGACCGCCCGTTCGGTGGCGTCCGCGCCCAACCCGTGGGCCCGTGCGGCGGCGGCCGCCGCGCCGATGGCGCCATAGATCGGTGTGGTGCGAAAGCCCCGCGCGCTGAGCGAGGCGGCATGGTCGCGGCCGATCCGCAGTGAGACCTCGAAGCCCCCGGCGATGGCAGACAGCAGGTCGGCGCCGGAACAGCCGCTGTCTTCGGCTGCCGCAATGGCGGCTGGGATCACCGCTACGCCGACATGGCCCGCCGGGTGCGCGTCTTCCTGCATGCGTACATGCAGCAGCGCACCATTGGCCAGCGCTGCCCCTTCGACACCGCCAACCACGCCGTCGCGGAAGCGGGTGGCGCGTGGGGCGGGGTCGGGCGCGAGTGCGCCTGCGGCCATCGCCACCTGGTCGAGCAGCCCGGCCTCTGCGGACGCGGTGCCGACCGCCAGTCCGTAGAGTGTTGCCGCCCGGGTCGCCGCCTTGTCGGCATCCGGGATCGCCGTCCATTGCAGGTCGGCGGCGAAGCCCGCAAGGCGGGCGAGCCGGTGGCTGTTTTCGGCTGGATCAGGCATGAAATCTGCTCCGTTCTGCTGCCCGGAATTCCACCCGGGACGCGCCAGCGCGTCATTACAAATCGTAGACAGTATGCAATTCCGCCGCTTAGCATGTTCGTGTGGAGAGACCGGCACACCGCCCCAAGACGGTGTCCGGCGAGACGAAGGTGGCTGTGTGGCCCAAGAACTTCGGCCTTGATTCTGCACGACCGACGCCGCGCAGCCTACCGTTTTTGATCTGTCTATCGCCTGCATAGAGACCGCCCAATGGGCGGTTCGCAGCAAGTGCGATTCCAGTAAACGGGGCATCGTGCCCCGCCAAGAGGAGGCAGCAATGAAGAAGCAATCATGGCGTAACGGATTCACCGCCCTGGCGGTGGTCGCGGCCCTGGCCGTGAGCGGCGCGGCATCGGCGCAGGACATCATGACCCGGAATTTCAAGGTCATCGGTCCGCCGACCAACGCGCCGAACTACAAGGCGTCCTTCCTGCCATTCTGGAACGTCCACATGCCGAAGGTCAGTGGCGGCAAGATCTCCGCTGACGTGACCAACGTCACTGAAACGGGCCTGAAGGGCAGCGAGGTGTTCCGGCTGACAAAGCTCGGCGTTGCCGATTTCGTCACCGGCTCGGCTGGCTACGCGTCGGGCGACGTGGCGGAGATCGACGGGATGGACATGGCCGGCGTCGCGCAGGACACTGACCTGCTGCGCAAGATGGTCAACGCCTACTGGCCCGTCCTTGAAGAGCGATTCCGCAATAAGGCCGGGGTCGAGCCCATCGGCGCATTCCCGATTGTCGGCCAGGTGTTCTGGTGCGCGGTGCCGATCAACGGTCCGAAGGACTTGGTCGGCAAGAAGGTACGCGTGCATGGCGCTGGCTGGGGCTCGTTCGTCCGGGGGCTCGGCGCGACGACCGTCACCATGTCGTTCGGCGAGGTGGTCACCGCGATGCAGCGTAAGGTCATCGATTGCGCGGTGACTGGCGCTACCTCGGGCAACACCGCCAAGTGGACGGAAGTGGCGACCCACATGATGCCGATGACCATCGGCTGGTCGGTCAACGTCACCGCGGCGAACCCGCGAACCTGGAAGAGCCTCGACGGTAAGACCCAGGCCTTCATGCGCGAGAAGGTGAACGCGCTGATGGACGAGCCGACCTGGGATCTCGCCAAGAACTCTACCCAGCACGGCGTGTGGTGCACCACCGGCGATAACCGTTGCAACCAGAACATCTCCGAGCACTTCACGCTCAACAAGACGGGGCTGACCCTGGTGAAGCTGACGGACGCCGACACGGCGCTGCGCAAGAAGGTGATCGCGGAGCATGTCCTCCCCGGTTACACCGAGCGCTGCGGCGTCGCGTGCGCCAAGAAGTGGAACGAGACCGTGGGCAAGATCGTCGGCCTGAAGGCGCCGACGAACTGACGACCCCGCGATTCTGCCCTCCCGGGCGGCACTACGCCCGGGAGGGTTCACTCGGCCACTTTCTTTCAGCGCATCGCCGTATGGGGGAGCTATGACCGACGCAGGGGTTTTGCGTGCGTTGGACAACCGGCTGTCGAGCCTGCAAGGGGCGCTTGAGCGGGTCGCCCGCGTTGCCGCCTATATCGGCGGCGGGTTTTTGATCGCTTCGGCGCTGGTCGTCACCTTTGAGGTGCTGGCGCGCAAGCTGTTCGTCTATTCCATCGCGGGTGCCGACGAACTGTCGGGCTACGCGCTGGCTGCCAGCATGAGCTGGGGCTACGCCTACGCCTTGTTTTGCCGCTCGCACATCCGGGTCGACGCGCTCTATGTCCTGTTGCCCCTGCGGCTGGCCTGCGTGCTGGACGTGCTGGCGCTGATGTCGTTTGCCGGGGTCATCGGCCTGGCCAACTGGCACGCCTATATCGTGCTTTCCGAATCGATCCGTATGGACGCGGTGTCGGCCACGCCGCTCACCACGCCAATGTGGATTCCACAGTCCATCTGGCTCGCAGGCTTGATGTTCTTCGTCTGCTGCATCCTCGTGGTGATGATGCGCTCCATCGTTCTGCTGCTGGCCGGGGACCTCGCGGGTGTGCGCCGCATCGCTGGCGCGCCGTCGGTTCAGGACGAGGTCGATGAGGAAATCGGCCGGGCCCACGGCAGGGAGGGCGCGGACTGATGCTGGCCACAACCACCCTTGTCCTGCTGATCCTCATTGCACTGGCGCTGCCAATCGCGGTGGTGCTGGGCTTGCTGGCGCTGTTCCTGGATTTCTCCTACACGCCGATGCCGCTGCATTTCGCCTTTGGCGAGGTGCTCTGGACCCACAGCATCAACGTCATCCTGGTGGCGATCCCGCTGTTCATCATGATGGGCGAACTGATGCTGCGTTCGGGTATCGCGGACCGCATGTACGCCGCCATGGTGCAGTGGCTGGCGTGGCTCCCGGGCGGGCTGATGCATGCCAACATCGGCACCTGCGCGCTGTTCGCGGCGACCTCCGGGTCGAGCACCGCGACAGCCGCAACCATCGGCACGACCGCGCTGCCGCAGGTCTACAAGCGCGGCTATAACGAGCGTTTGTTCCTCGGATCACTGGCGGCTGGCGGCACACTGGGCATCCTGATACCGCCGTCGATCAACATGATCTTCTTCGGTTTCCTGACCGATACGTCGGTGCCGCAGCTGTTCCTGGGCGGTGTGATTCCGGGACTGATGCTGTCGGCGCTCTACATGCTCGTCATCCTCGGCTGTTGCCTGATACAGCGCGACTGGGGCGGCGATCCGGTCGAGACCAACTGGGCGATGCGCGGGCGAACCCTGGTCGACCTGGTGCCGCCGATCCTGATCTTCCTCGTCGTCGTCGGATCCATCTATGCGGGCCTGGCAACCCCGACCGAGGCCGCCGCGCTGGGTGTCTTCTCGGCGGCTGCGCTGGCCGGGTTCAACGGCCGCCTGACCTGGAACATGCTGGGCGAGTCGATCCTGGGCACTGTGCGGACGTCGGCCATGATCATCCTGATCACCGTGATCGCGCTCTATCTCAATTTCGTGCTGGCCGCCGTGGGGCTGGTCCAGGCGGTCAACGATTTCATCCTGGGGCTGGGATGGACGCCGCTTCAGACCATGCTGTTCATCATCGGCATCTACATCGTCATGGGCATGGTGATGGACACGCTGGCGATGGTGGTGCTGACGGTGCCGGTGATCACGCCGGTGGTGGTTGCGCTGGGCTTTGATCCGGTCTGGTTCGGCGTCCTGATTGTCATCCTGAGCGAGACGGCGGTGCTGACACCGCCCGTTGGGATGTTGTGTTACGTGATCCAAGGCATCCGGAACAAAGGATCGCTCAACGACGTGTTCATCGGGATCGCGCCGTTCATCCTTGCCTTGGCCGCCATGATCGCACTGATGCTGGCGTTCCCGCAGATCGCGCTCTGGCTGCCAACCCTGTTCTACCGCTGAGTCGGCGATGGACGACGGCACTGGAACGCTGATCGACTGGGCGGCGGGCTTGCGCTTTGCGGATTTGCCGGCGGCGGTGGCCGGCGACAGCCGCCGCCGTATCCTCGATACCGTTGGCATCATGCTGGCGGCGTCCGCCAGTCCCCAGACCCGGGCGGTCCGGGCGGCCGCGGCGAAGTTGGGTGGCGGCGACGAGGCGGGGCTGATCGGCTTCGGCGGGCGCACGACCGCGTCCCTGGCCGCATTGGTCAACGGCAGCGGCGCCCATGCGCTGAACTTCGATGACACCCACCCGGAAACCTTGATCCATACCAGCGTCACCATCGTGCCGTTGGTGCTGTCCCTCGGCGAGGCGTTGAAGATCAGCGGCCGTGATGCGCTATGCGCCGTGGCGCTTGGCAATGAGTTGAACTGCCGCATCGGCGCGGTGGCACCGGGTGCGATGCACCGGGCCGGATTCCACCCCACCAGCATCTGCGGCGCCATGGCCGCGGCACTTACGGCGGGCTGTATGATTGGCCTCGATCCGCCCCGCCTGCGCCATGCCCTGGGTATCGCCGGCAGCCAGGCGTCGGGCATCCTGGAATCCTTTGCCGACGGCACCTGGGTGAAGACCATGCATGCAGGCTGGGCCGCGCAGGCGGGGATTGCCGCGGCGCGTATGGCCGAGGCCGGATTCACCGGCCCGGCCACGGTGCTCGATGGCCGGTTCGGTCTGTTCAAGGCCTTCTGCGATGATCGCAGCACCCCTGATTTCAGCCGCCTGACAGCGGGACTCGGCACGGATTGGGAACTGCTGCGGGCAGCGTTCAAACCCTACCCTTGCGGCCATCCCACCCATGGCTTCGTGGATGCGGCGCTTCGCCTGCGCAGCGACCATGGCCTGATCGCCGGCGACATTGCGCGGGTGGTGCTCAAGGTACGGCCTGACGATATCCCCATCGTCTGTGAGCCACGGGCGGTCAAGACGCGGCCGCTCACCGCCTATCAGGCCGGCGACGCACTGCCCTTCGTGGTGGCGGCGGCGCTGTGCTACGGCACCATCGATGAGACCTGTCTCGATGAGGCAGCCATTGCTGATGAGGCGGTCCTCTCGCTGTCGGATCGGGTGGTGCCCGAACCGGACCCCGACCCGGCCCCGCGGAGTCAGTTCAAGGGCTGGGTGGTGCTCGAGACCCACGATGGCCGCCGCCTCGAGGCGGTGCAGCCCCACAGCCGGGGCAGCGCCGAGAACCCGATGAGTGATGCCGACCTGGAGGTGAAGTTCCGCGACAACGCATCGCGCGTTCTGCCGGTGGCAGCGGTAGGGCGGTTGCTCGATATGGCCCGCGACATCGCCGCCCTGCCGTGCATCAGTGATCTTGTCGCCGCGGCCATGCCATCGGCACCGGCGGCGTGACCGGGCGCAAGGCGGGACTTAAGATGCGTCCAACTCAGCGAGACCATGGAGGGGGAAGAGGGCTATGGCCAAGGACGATGCGCCGACGCGCGAGGAGATCGAGCAGTACGCCAAGCAAATGGGGCTGGTGAACCTGACGCCTGAGCAGATGGACGAGTTCGCCGCTGCCGGCGCCTACATGCGCGGCATGCTGGCGGGCCTGCCCCGGGACCTGGCGCTCGACGAAGAACCGGCACATGTCTTCCGCGCCAGCCCGGAGGCCTGAGCGATGACCGATCTTGCTTATCTCAGCATCGCCGAGGCCGCGGACCTGATCCGCAGCCGCTCCCTGTCGCCGGTGGAGTACGCCACCACCCTGCTGGAGCGCATCCAGCGCTACGACGGGCGCCTCGACGCCTTCATCCGCGTGACTGCCGATATCGCGCTCGACGAGGCGCGCAAGGCCGAGGCCGAGATCGCCGCGGGCGACTACAAGGGCCCGCTGCATGGCGTACCCTACGGCCTGAAGGACATCATCGACTATGAGGGTCTGCCGACCACCGGCCACTCCAAGATCCTGATCGACAACATTGCCAAGAGCGACGCCACGGTGACCGCGCGGCTGCGCGCCGCAGGTGGGGTGCTGTTGGGCAAGCTCGCGACCCACGAATTCGCGCTCGGCGGGCCATCCTTTGACTTGCCCTGGCCACCGGCGCGCAACCCTTGGAACCGAGACCATTTCACCGGCGGCTCGTCGAGCGGGTCGGGCGCGGCGCTGGCCGCCGGCTTCATGCCCGCGGCGCTGGGCACCGATACCGGCGGTTCGGTCCGTAACCCGGCATCTCTATGCGGCATCGTCGGGCTGAAGCCGACATACGGACGGGTCAGCCGCGCCGGGGTGTTGCCCCTGTCCTTCGCGCTGGACAATGTCGGGCCGATGACCCGGTCCATCGAAGACAACGCCATCCTGCTCAACATCCTCGCCGGTCACGACCCGCGCGATCCCGCCAGCGCACGCGCTGAGAAGCCCGACTTCACCGACGGCCTGAAGAGTGGCGTGAAGGGCATGAAGGTCGCCGTGATCCGGCATTTCTACAACCGCGACATGGAGCCCCATCCAGAGGTTGGCGACGGGGTCGAGGCGGCGGTGAAGGTACTGGCCGACCAGGGCGCCGAGATCGGCGAGATCGAGTTGTCGCCGCTGCAAGCCTACGCCAGCGTGAACCGCAATATCCTCTTGTCCGAGGCCTACGCGATTCATGAGAAATGGCTGCAGGAGCGGCCGGGTGACTATGCCCGTTCGACCCGCACCCGGCTGATGCCCGGCGCATTCATCAAGGCGGTGGACTATGTCCAAGCGTTGCGCATGCGCGGCCGCCTGGCGCAGCAGTTCGCCGACGCGATGGAAGGCTATGACGTGGCGATCACCGTCTCGGGCATGGACCCGGCGGCCCCGATTGATGACGAAGACGCGCTGGAGCGCAGCTATCCGCGCCAGGCGCGCAACGCCTTCAACGTGATCGGGACGCCTGCGCTATCGGTGCCGGTGGGCTTCACCCAGAGCGGCTTGCCGCTGGCGATGCAGATCATCGGCAAGGCGTTCGACGAGGCGCTGGTCTACCGCGCCGCCTACGCCTACGAGCAGGCGGTGGACTGGTCGTCCCAGCGGCCGGAACTCGAAGAGGCCGCTGCCTAGCCGCCAATGTCGACGGCAAGCTCGGGGTGCTTCTGACGCATCTCCTGTTCGAGCCTGGCGTGCGCCTGGTCGAACAGGAACGCGAACATGCCGAATCTGCGCCCCTTGGTAACAGGGAGCGCCTCGTGCAGCAGATTGCAGTTGAACACCACTGCGCCACCGGCGGGGGGCTGGAAGCGTTGCCGGCCATATTCCGGGAACCACAGCGCGCCGCCCTCATAGTCCCCGGTATTCAGGTTCAGCGTCAGGGCGAACTGCCGGTGCCGGGTGACTGGCGAGGTGTTGTCCCGGTGACGCTTGAACTCGCCCTGCTCGGCGGCGTCGTAGCAACCGATCCGGAAAGGCTCGAAATTGGTGATGCCGACGCCGAAGGCGCGGTGGATTTCGCCGATCACCCGGTTGCCGATCCGCTCGCGGATCTCCTCGAATAGGGCCTTGTCCGTGATCATCACGTCGCTGCGCCGCTTGGCACTGCGGTCGGCGCGCACCCCGTCGGCCCCGGCGACGGCATCCTTACTCTTCGTGCCGCTGTCCCAGTAGTCCATCAGCCGCTGGCATAGGTCCGGCTCGAGCACATTCTCGATCACCAGCACCGGCGCGTGCGGTGTGGCGAAATCCTCTGAGGTGCGCGCGTGCATTCCCTGGCAGGCCGCCACCGCTTCGCCGAGCGCATCGGCGGGCAGCACTGCGTGCAGCCGCTGCATCGGGTCGATCACCACGATGCCGGCATCGGCGCCGAGCAGGCCCTTGGCGAACATCCGGTCCGGATCGTAGAGCATCGCCGCATCGATCACGCTGCCCGGCGGGGATGCGCCGGCAGCTACCACGAAGGCGAGACCGTCACAGGCCTCGAGCGCAGCCCGCTGGCCGTCCAGTGACGACAGCGCCGCGCCGCTATCAGCGGCGAACCACAGGATGATCGGATGGCCGGCGCGGTCGAGGTCGCTGAGATCGACAAGTTGCCCCGCGCCATCGGGCAGGGTCATGCGCGGCAGGAAATCGCCGGTGGTGTAGGCGGGCGCGCTCTGGTTCATATCGGGCACCTGTTTAGCCGGCCGGATCAGGACCGGCAGGCTCGCACCATGCCCAGGCTATGTCCAGACGGGTGCGTCAGAGGCGGCCGAAATCGATGAAGTCGGTCCACACCCGCTCCAGCCGCCGCAGCGCCTGGCAGGCGTCGTCCATGGCGTCCGGCGCGCCGTCCGGGCCGCCCGCGAGGTCCGCGGCGAGTTGCCGTTGCAGGTCGCGGATGCGGTCGTGCAGGGCCATGCCCCGGTCGGTCAGGCGGATGCACACCGCGCGGCGGTCATGCTCCGAGCGGTGCTGCTCGAGGTATCCGCCCTCGACCAGTTTCTTGATGTTGTAGGCGGCGTTGGAGCCGAGGTAGTAGCCCCGGTCCATCAGCTCGCGCATTGAGCATTCCTCGGTGCCGATGTTGATCAGCAGCAGCGCCTGCACCGCAGTCACCTCGCTGTTGCCCATCTGCACCAGCCCGGCCTTCAGTACGTCGAGAAAGCGACGGTGCAGCCGTTCGATCTGCCGCGTCAGCTCGTAATAGCTGCGCACCGCCGGGGCTTCCGGCGGGGCCATACCCGCCATATCCGACTTCTCCGCGCTCATCGCTGCAATCGACTCCATGATGCCTTGTCCGCTTGCTGAAAATTTCCGGGATGATCGATGCAAATCATGCCGGGTTGTCTGCAGGCCTTTCAGTGACCCGCGTCACAGGGTGCGAAAGCGCATGCCCTTGTGACCCCGGTCACTGTCCGCAATTTGATGGAAAGCTACGCCTTTGGGGTGACAACAGGAGGACCCCCCGTGGGCGACAAGCCGTTGCGACCCGCTTCCCCCCGCGCCTGGCGCGCCGCCGCCCTGGCCGGTGCCTTGGCCCTGTCCGGATGCGCCACCGATCCGATGACCGCGGCGCTGGGCGACGTGCCGGTGGTGTCCCCGGCCGGGGCCGAGCCGACGGCGGTGGCCGGCGCGGTGACCCAGACGGCGGCGCGCAGCCTGGCTGCCGGCGACGCGGCCACCGCGGCGGCACTCTACCGCCGCGCCCATAACATCGACCCGGAGGCCGCGGCGCCGCTCGCTGGCTTCGGCGATGCGCTGATGGTGCTGGGTGATCCCGACCGAGCGGCGCGCGCCTATCGCGGGGCGTTGTCCCGCGCACCGCAGCATCCGGCAGCGCGGCGCGGCCTTGGCCGTGCGCTGCTGGCCCAGGACCAGCCGGTACTGGCGGCAGAACAGTTCGCTGCTGTGCTCGCCCGCGACCCCTTCGACCACCGTGCCATGGCGGGGCTCGGTACCGCGCGCGACATGACTGGTGATCACGCCGCGGCGCAACGCCATTACCGCGATGCACTGGAGCATGACCGCGACGACCTTGGTGTACTCAACAATCTCGGGCTGTCGCTCGCCCTGTCCGGGGATTTCCCAACTGCTATTGAAACCCTGCGCACGGTGGTGGCCGATCCGGCGGCGACGCCGCGGCACCGGCAGAACCTGGCGCTGGTGCTCGGTCTGGCGGGACGAACCGCAGACGCGGCGGCGGTGGCGCGGCAGGATCTGGGAGAGCGCGCGGTACAGCGGCAGCTTGCCTATTACGCCGATCTGCGCGGCCGGCTGAATGCCGGTGAAGGTGCTGCCGCTTTGCTGGCCCCCGGCCGCTAGAGACCGCGTAGCGCGTCGACGGTCCCGATAATGGCCGGGCCCAGCAGGACGATGAACAGGCAGGGCAGGATGAACACCACCAGCGGCACCGTCAGGGTCGCTGGCAGCCGCGCCGCCTTTTCCTCTGCCTTCAGCAGCCGCTCGTTGCGGTACTCCGTGACCAGGATGCGCAGGGACTGAGCGAGCGGCGTGCCGTATTTCTCAGTCTGCTGAAGTGTCGTCACCAGCGCCCGCACCGAAGGCAGGTCCACCCGCTTCACCAGATTCTCCAGCGCTTGGGCGCGGTCCGGCAGGAACCCCAGCTCGATGGCGGTGAGCCCGAACTCATCGGCGAGGTCCGGGCACCAGTCGCGGGTCTCCCGCGCGGTACGGGTCAGCGCCGCTTCCAGGGTCAGGCCGGCCTGGGCGCACACCACCATCAGATCGAGGGCATCGGGCAAGGCGAGCTGAATACGCGCGCGGCGCTTGTCTGCCTGGTTCCGCACCAGAATGTCCGGCAGGTAGGCCCCGGCGACCACGGCGGTCATGGCGCATAGCAGGCCGATCATCGGCTGCTCGCGCACCGCAGGCAGGCTGATGACCAGCAACCCCGCCAGGGCGCCCAGTACCGGCGGCAGGGCGAGCTTGAAGAAGAGGTAGACCACCAGCGCGTCCCGGCTGCGGTAGCCAGCGCGGGCCAGCGACAGCGCCATGGCCTCGGCCTGGCGGCCGCGCAGCAGATCAAGGCGGGTGATGATGCGCCGCATCAGGCCGACGCCTTTGACATCCCGGTGGCGGCTGCGGCGCGGCGTTGCGGCTGCGGCGCGGAGCGTGCTGCGCCGGTCGGTCAGGGCGGCGATCCGCAGGCTGAAGTCGGATGGCGGTGTCAGTGCCCGCCATAGGGACAGGACAGCCACCATGGCGGCGGCGCCGGCCATGGCGGCGATCAGGTCGACAGGCGTCACCGAGACGCCGAACAGGGTCAGCGGCGTCATATGTCGAACCGGATCATCTTGGCCATAACCAGGATGCCGGTGCCCATCACCAGCAGCCCGCCGATGGCCATGATCTGACCGCGCGGATCGCCGAACAGCGGCGCGATATAGCCGGGGTTCAGCACCAGCAGGATGCCCAGCATGACGAATGGCAGGGAGCCCAGGATGTAGGCGCTGGCGCGGGCCTCCGACGACATGGCGCGGACCTTGAGCTGCATCTGCCGGCGCCGGCGCAGCAGGTCGGCCAGGTTCTCCAGGGTCTCAGTGAGGTTGCCGCCGGTCTCACGCTGTACCGACAGGCTGATTACGAAGAACTTGAACTCCGGCACGTCGATGCGCTCAACCGAGGCCCACAGCGCTTCTTCAAGACTGAGCCCGAGCTGCATGGCGTCGGCGGCGCGGGCGAACTCGGTGCCGACAGGGTCAGTCATTTCCTGACCCACCTGGCCGATCAGTTCGGTGACCGGAAGGCCCGCCTTCACCCCGCGCACCAACAGGTCGAGGGCCTCGGGCAACTGGTTGATGAAGGCCTCCTCGCGGCGCCGGATCATGCGGCTGACGGCGAGGTGGGGCAGGCCGATGCCGGCGGTCACCGCCAAAATCAGTGCCAGGGCCGGCGGCTGGCCCGATAGCGCGGCGGCACTGCCCGAGGCGAGCAACAAGGCAAGGTTCGCCAGCAGGTAGCCGCCAATGCCGATGGGCCGGCCGGTGCGGCCGAGCCGGGCGCGGAGCACCGCCGGGCGTGGCACCAGGCCGAGCAGGGCACGTTCCAGCAGGGCGAAGCGCCCCTTTGGCGGGTCGGGACGGATGCTGGCGAGGGTTTCCGCATCCGGCACGCGGGGGCCGCGCGACAGGCGCAGCGCCTCGGCCCGGGCGGTGAAGGCAGCGGCCGCCGGATCGCGCCCGAATAGGGCGAAGGCGAGCGCGCCGCCCGCCAGCGCGCCACCCGCGCCCAGCACCAGCAGGGTCGGGTCCACCGCCATCAATCGAGCGCCTGCATCAGCGCCATGTCGAGGCCGAAATACTTCGCCTTTGGCAGGAAGGCGGGGCGCAGGCCACTCCACACAAAGCGGCCCTGCAGCGTGCCGTCCGGGGCCTCACCAGTGAATTCGAAGGTGAACAAGTCCTGGGTGGTGATCACCTCCCCCTCCATGCCGACCACCTCGGTCACATGGGTGACCCGGCGTACCCCGTCGCGCATGCGCGAGACCTGGATGATCAGGTTCACCGCAGCCGCCATCTGGGTGCGCACCGCCTCGGCGGGCAGCTTCACGCCGGTCATCGCCACCATGTTCTCCAGCCTGGTCAGCGCCTCGCGCGGCCGGTTGGCGTGGATGGTGCACATGGAGCCGTCATGGCCGGTGTTCATCGCCTGCAGCATGTCCAGCGCCTCGGCGCCGCGGATTTCGCCCAGGATGATGCGGTCTGGGCGCATCCGCAGGCTGTTCTTCACCAGGTCGCGCTGGTTGATCTCGCCGCCGCCCTCCAGGTTGGCGGGCCGAGTCTCAAGCCTCACCACATGGGGCTGCTGGAGCTGTAGCTCCGCAGCGTCCTCGATGGTCACCACCCGCTCGCCCGGATCGATCATCTGCGACAGGGCATTGAGCAGGGTGGTCTTGCCCGAACCGGTACCGCCTGAGATCAGGATGTTGAGGCGGCTGCGCGCGGCGATCTTCAGCACCGTCGCCATTTCCGGCGCGATGTTGGCCTGGCGCTCCATCACGTCGAGGGTGATCTTCTTCTTGGCGAACTTGCGGATCGAGATCGACGGGCCGTCGATGGCCAGCGGCGGGATGATGATGTTGACCCGGCTGCCATCAGGCAGGCGGGCATCCACCAGCGGAGAGGATTCATCGATGCGCCGCCCGATGCGCGAGACAATGCGGCTGGCCACGCTCATCACCTGGGCGTCGTCGCGGAAGGTGACATCGGTCAGGTCGAGCTTGCCGCCACGCTCCGCGTACACCTGGTGCGGGCCGTTGACCATGATGTCGGTGACGCTCTCATCCGCCAGCAGCGGCTCCAGCGGTCCAAAGCCCAGCATGTCGTTGAGGAGCAGGGTGACCAGGTCGCGCTGCTCAATGGCGTTGAGGTGGAGATCCATCTCGCCGAGGAGTTCGGAGACCACATCCCCGATTTCGATGGCCAGCTCGGCGCGCGGCATCTGGGCTGCCGCGCCGGCATCGATGCGTTCCAGCAGGACCGGCTGGATACGTTCCTTGGCCGCATCGACGCAGGCGCGGTTGGTGCGCGGTGCCTTGCTGTCAGGGGTGGGCGGGCTGTCCTTTTCTTCGGGCGGCAGATAGGCGCCGCGGCTGGCCGCGGCCGCCGCCCGGCGCAGGAACTCGGTGAGGATCTGACGGCGGACCAGCGGGTCCAGGCCGACACCGGGACCATCGATGGCGGCGTCGATCAGCTCATTGGCGAGGTCGGCAAGCGCGCCACGGTCGAGCTTGCGCAAATCGGCGACGGCGGTGCGCTGGCGCAGCGCCTGTTCGGCCCGGCGCAAGATATCGCGGGCCGCCGCCGGCAGCGGTTCCGCCGGCTCTTGCTTGTCGAGAATGCGGCGTTTGGGCTTGCGGGCGGCGGCAAGCGGTACCACCGGCGAACTGTTCCTGTGACCCAGCATCGGGCGTTACCTCCAGAGACGAGAGAGCCAATTTCCTTTCTTTGGTGAAGCAGACTTCCCGTCCTCAAGCAGGCGGCTGGCCGTGGCCACTGCCTGGGCGAATTTGCCGCGCGGCTGGAGATCAACCAGCGCGCGACCTTGTTGCGCCGCCTTGGCGGCGAGTTTGGCGTCGTAGGGAACGATGATGTCGAGCGGCAGGCCTACGCCCTTGGTGAAGCTGGCGGCATCGACCTCGGCCTTCGGAAATTCGCCGGCCCGGTTGGCGATCAGGCGGCGGTTGAGCTTGGGGGCTGCGGCTTCGGCCAGCGCAGCGACCCGGATCGAGTCGCGCATCCCGGCGAGCGAAAGGTCGCTGACGATGATCAGGGCCGATAGCTGTTCGACGATCTCCGGCCGTTGCACCAGCAGGCCGCGGGGCAGGTCGAGCACGACCGCCTCGAATCCTTCCTTAAGCCGATCGAGTAGGGGCGGGATACCAGCGGACCCGGCGTCGAAGCCCTCGTCGAGCGACATTTCCGCACCGAACAGGCTGAGATGGTCGCTGGCCTTGGTTGCTGCGCGTTCCAGGAACAAGTCGTCGATGCGCCCCGGACTTAGCAGGGCGTCACGGAGACCGGGGCCCGGCTCACGGTCCAGCATCAGGGCGGCGGTGCCGAAATGAAAATCCAGATCGAGCAAGGCGACCCGCCGGCCATCCTGTTCTGCGGCGCGCCAGGCGGTGTTGACCGCCAGCAGACTGGCGCCGACGCCACCGCGCGCACCGACCACCGCGATTGCTGGCCGCGCTGCGGGTTCGGTGGTCGCCGGTTCTGGCTCCGGGTCCGCGGTCAGTGCGTCCTCGATGGCCTCGGCGAGGGCGTCAGGGTCGAGGGGCTTGACCAGATAGTCGTCTACACCCGCCTGCCTTAACGCACGGAACAAGCGCGCATCATTCTCAGCGCCCAGTGCCAGCACCCGCGTGCCGGCATCGCAGACCTCTCCCAGCCGGGCGATGTCCGCCACCGGATCGGCAGCGTCTGAAACGTCGAGCACCAGCAGGTGCGGCGTGGGAATCGCGGCCAGGTCGCGCAGCGCTCCGTCGATACCGCCCTCGCGGACCGCTCGGTCCGGCCAGCCGGCCTGTGTCCCGATCTGCTCCAGGGCGGCGCGGCTGTCGTCATCGCAGACGAAGGCGAGCACCGGGGCGCGGATTTCCTCGGCGCTGCCGAGGCCGGGGATCAGGTTCCGGGCGGCAATGTTCACGGGCTGTCATCCCCCGGCGTGGTGGAGGGCAGGGAGCGCAGCTCACCCAGATCATGGCGCCGGGCTCCGAGGGCGAGCCGCGCGCCGCTGGCCGGTCCCGCTGTGTCCGGCTCTCGCAGGTCGCCGGGGTCAGCAACCATCTGCGCCAGGTTGGCCTGGGTGGCGCAGCCGAAGTTGCTGTGCGGCTGGTTTGCCGGATCGCCACCGCCGGGTTGGCTCCAGTCCGGGCAGCCCGGCACTTCGGCGCGGTAGCGGCCTGCCATAACAGCAACATGGTCGCGGGCCACGGGTGGGACGCCGCTGCGCGATACCGACGCGATATCGACCCCCGCACGGCGCAATACCGCGGCGACAGCGTCAATCCGTGCGGGTGGCGATTCAGCGGGTGCGGCGATGCGGAAGGCAGCTGGTCCGCGCCCGGCACCGGCGGCCCGCCAGCGCGCCTCGACGAAGCGGAACAGCGCGGCCTGCTCGGCCGAATCCAGGGTCCGCCGTTCTGGGCCAAAGCGTACGTCATGGCGCTCTTCCTGCCAGGTCACCGCGACGGCCTTGGGCTGGCTCACGCCAGACCACTCGGCGCTCGGCGCGGCGCAGCCGAACAGGAACCATATGGCCCCCAGGATCAGCGCGATCTTACTGGCGGTGACCGCGGGGTGCGTACGCTTGATGAAGATGCGGCGCTTGTAAGCAATTGACATGGGCGCCTCCTCTCTCGGTTAGGGCAAATCGAATCCGACTGGGCCGACCAGTCCGTTGCGCGATCCGGCAGGGGTGCGCGACGCCGGCTGACGGCGGGACGTAGACCCCATGAACAGCCGTTCCGCATCATGCGGGGCGATGTGGCCGTCGGTGGGGGATGTGACCTGCCGCGCCGCGACGGGCCGCACGATGTAGGGAGTGACGATGATCACCAGCTCAGTTTCCTGGCGCTGGAACCGGTCGGAGCGGAACAGGGCGCCGAGCACCGGCAGGTCGCCCAGGCCTGGCAGTTTGGAGATGTCCTGGGTGGTGTTGTCTTGCAGCAGCCCGGCGATGGCGAAGCTCTGGCCGCTGCCCAACTCGACCACGGTCTCGGCGCGCCGGGTGGTCAGCGCGGGGATGCTAAAGCCCGCGAAGTCGACCGCACCGGCACTCGAAAGCTGACTCACCTCCGGGCGCACATGCAGGCTGATGCGCTTGCCCAGCACGGTCGGCGTGAAGGCGAGCGAGACGCCGAAAACCTTGAACTGCACACCAAGGGTACCGTCGCCCGCCGGAACCAGGATGGGAAACTCGCCACCGGCGAGGAAGCTCGCCCCCTCACCGGACAGGGCGGTGAGGTTCGGCTCCGCCAGGACCTTGATCAGGCCCTGGGTTTCCAGCGCATCGATCACGCCGTTGAGGTCGACATTGCCCTCGGTAAAGCCGCCGAAGATGCTGTTGGTGTCACCGACGCGGGTCAGCGGCGCGCCGCCGAGCGTCGCAGGACGTCCGGTGGCGACGCCGAAAGCGAAGCTGCCGCCGTCAACCGCCGCGTCCCAGTTGAATCCGAACTGCTTGGTCACATCGCGGGAGATCTCGGCAACCCGGACCCGCAGGTTCACCTGGCTCGGCTGGGAGATGGCAAGCCGGTTGATCAGCGGCTGGCCCTCGCCGAGGAAGGCCGCGGCGAGCTGGGTGAGGTCCTCGGCTTCGCGCCCCGACGGTACCGTGCCGCTCAGCACCAGTGCGCCCTGCACGCTGGTCGCGGTGACATCAAGGTCAGGGTGGAAGGTTGCGATGCTGTCATGCAGGCGCGCCAGATTGTGGGTTACCTGCACCCGGCGGCTAACGATCGCCTTGTCGGCCTTATCGATGGCGAACAGGGTGGTTTCCCCTGCTGCCTTACCGAACAGATAGACCAACTGCGGCGACTTAACCTGCACGTCGGCAATCTCTGGGTTGGCGACGAATACAGTGCTGGCCGGCCGTTCCAGCTGCACCAGCTTGCCGCCGTTAAGCTCGACCGCGACGGTCTCCATCACCGGTTCTGCCGCCTGCGCCGCGGCCACAAAAGCCCCGGCAATGGCGCAGGTCAGCAGATAGCCGGCGAGGAAAAGGAAGGTCCGCGTCATGGCTGTCATCTCCGCTGGAACACCAGGTCCTGGGCTTCGCCGCCGCGCCAGACGCGGACGGTGTCGGTATTGCGGTTGGTGCTGGGCGGGCGCAGCAGCAGGCTGACCTCGCTGTCCAGCGTCAGCGTGCGTGACCGGCGCGGCGGGCGCGGCAGCATGCTGTCACCGCCCTTCGCCTCGGCCAGGTCCTCGCCAACGATGCTGCGCAGGGATAGGGAGAGCCGGCCGATGTCGGTCAGCATCGCCACCAGCTCCGCCTGTTTGGGCGTCACTTCGAGGGTGGCGGTCTTGGCGACCTGCGCGCGGCCGTTCTGGTCGTCGACCTTCTGGTCGACGGCGATCACCCGTACGTCGTTCAGCACCGTCTCGCTGGCGCGCCGGGCGCGGCTGTTGGGATCGTTGCGCACCGCATGGGTCAGGATCAGGTCGACCCGGTCGCCGGGAAATACGAAGCCAGCGATGCCGGTGGTGGCGTTCACGGGCACGGTTACCGCGCGCATCCGCGGCGACAGCACGGCGGCAAGGAAGCCCCGGTCGCCCGGGTAGACGACGAGGCGGTCGGTGATCGGCTGGCCGGCGAGCAGGCCACTGCGGCCCACCGCGCCGGTGAAGTCCTCCAGGCCGCGCTCGCCACCGTCCACCACATAGCCTTCGGCCATGGCGGTCTTCGGCCAGGCCTGCCAGCGCAGATGCTTCTTCTGCAGCAGGGTGCCGGCGGGTACATCGGCGGCGGCGACGAGGATCTTCTCGGTCGGCGCCGGGGCCGGCTTTGGCTTGGATGCGTTGAGCTGCGCCAGCAGGGCGGCCTGCTCGCCGGCCAGCCAGTGACGCGCCACCGCCACCGTACCAACGGCGACGAACAGGGCGAGGGCGATCAGCAGGGCGCGGCGGAGCATGGCAGGTCCTTCTCGATCAGGCAGCGGCGCTGAGACGCCAGGCGACGGCGACGCCGCCGGCGGCGATGGCCAGGCCGTAGGGCAGCTGGCCGTCCATCAGCATGTCGCGGCCCCGGTCGATGCCGAGGCGGGTAAAGGCGTAGATCGCGGTGAGCCGCGCGGCGCTAAGCGCGAACAGGGCGAGGACGCCGCCGGACAGGGCGGTGACCAGCAGCAGGGCTGGCAGATGCGCGGGCCCGGCCCAGAGCGCACAGGCGGCGAGCAGCTTGACGTCGCCGCCCCCGAGCGCGCCGCGGGCGAACAGCACCGCGCCCAGCGCGAACAGGCCCAGGCCGGCTGCCAGCCCGCCCATCCAGTCGGCGGGCACCGGCGAGGTCAGCAAATGCAGCGGAAACAGCGCCGCCAGTGCCAGCACGATCCGGTTGGGGATGCGGAAGCGCAGGATGTCGCTGGCGGCTGCGGCACCGAGCAGGGCGACGAACAGCAGCAGGACAAGGTCATGGGCGGCGTCTAGGGGCATGGATATCTCGGTGGCCGGTCAGGGGAGGCGGGACGGGGGCGGCCGGATCGCCGCCCCCGCGCCGGGTCTCTGCTGGCGCCGATCAGGTGCCGCCGGTGCCGGTGCCCGTACCGGTGCCAGTACCAGTGCCGGTACCGGTATCCGTGCCGGTGCCCGTATCGGTGCCGGTGCCCGTGCCGGTACCGGTGCCTGACGAATCCACGGCGGTCTGCAGTTCGGTGGAAACGGTGGTGAACATGTCACGCAGGGAACCGCCCATGGCGGTCAGCGCGGTGATGGCCGCGACGGACACCAGCGCGGCGATCAGGCCGTATTCGATCGCCGTGGCGCCCGTCTCGTCCTTCAGAAGGTTACGGATGAAGGTCATTGAAGGTCTCTCCTCGCAGGTTGGGGTTACACCCTCCTCGCCGGGTGCCGGTCTGTCGCGGCAACCCCGTGCCTGCCTAGGGGAGTATTTTTTCATGCAAGTAATCTGTGACCGGGATCACTACATGCGTAAAAACTTGTATACGAATATTTATCAATAATTTTTCCAAATAAATTATTTGGATTTATATATTAAATTAGACAAAATTTTTGACATCGCGGCCCGCTGCTCATTGCGCCATGTCCTGGAATCGAGAATTCTCCAAATCCTGCGTTAAACACCATAAAATGCAATATGTTATGGGTTGATCGCTGTTGCGTGAGGCGTTCTCATCGCGATACCGCTATGGAAAGTGTGACCTTCGTCACGGAATAACGTGAAGTAATGCCATAGCGATGGGGCGCTGGTTCAACCGGAGCCCAAGATGGCCGCAGCAACGCAACAAGATGGAACGGGGATGCGCTGGTGGCGCCGCCTGTGGGTGTGCCGCCGGGGCGCAGCCGCGCTGGAGACCGCGCTGACCCTGCCGCTCTATCTGCTGCTCAGCGCCGCGGTGCTGGAGATCGGCGTGCTGCTATTCGTCGATACGGTGCTGGAAGGCGCGGCGTCCGATGCGGCGCGAGAAATCCGCACCGGCCAGGTCCAGCAAAGCGGCGATCCCATCGCAGCCTTCCGCAGCCGCCTGTGCGGGTCGCTGTATGTCGTGGTGGACTGCAACCAGGTGGTCCTCGATGTCCGGCCCTTTGCCAGCTTCGGGACGGTGGCCGCCCCGATCACCCTGGATGAGGACGGTGAGCCGACCGACCTGGTGTTCACACCGGGCGGCAGCGGCCAAGTCACCCTGGTGCGCGCGCTCTATCGCTGGCAGTTCCTCACCCCAATGGTGGGCGCGGTGCTGGGCGGCACCGGCAACAGCATCCTGCTGGTGGCCACCAGCGTATTCCGCAACGAGCCCTACGAGCTATGACCATGGGCCGTTTCCTGAAACGCCTCGCCGCCGATTGCCGCGCCGCCGCATCCAGCGAATTCGCGGTGCTGGCTCCGGTGCTGCTGTTCCTGTTCGTCGGCAGCCTGGAGGCGGTGAACCTGGTGCGGGTCGAGCGCAAGCTGGTCAACGCCGCCCAGACCGCTGCCAACCTGGCGACCCTGGAGGCGGAGATCACGCCCGCAGGGGTGGCCGACGTGTTCCGCGCCGCCGAGCTGGTGATGGAGCCGTTTGCCGCCACGCCGCTGACCGGCGCCATCGCCAGCGTGCGCTACGACGAGGATGACGGCGCCGCCGCTACCGACTGGCAGGACGGCCTGCGCGGCGGGACGCTGCCCGAGGCAGCCGACCTGGCCGGCGGGCTCGGCCTGCCGGGGGAAAGCGTGGTGATCGTGCGCCTCGCCTACACATACCGCCCCGTGCTGTCGGGAATGATGTTCGGCGAGTCGCAGCTGGTCGAGACCGCTTTCGCCCGGCCCCGGCGGGCCGCCTTCGTGTCGCTCAACTGAGGAGATGACGATGGTTCTCGGCATCCTGCGGCGGCTGTGCCGCGACACACGGGGCGGCACGGCGGCGATGTTCGGAATCCTGATGGTGCCGCTGCTGCTGTCGGTCGGCGTCGCGGTCGACGGTGCGCGCGCCTACATGGTGAAGACGCGCCTCGCCAACGCGCTGGATGCGGCGGGCCTTGCGGTCGGCGCGTCCGACGGCACCGAGGCGGAGCTGCAGACGGTGATGCGCAACTTCTTCGACGCCAACTTCCCCGACGGCGTCATGGGGGCGGCCGCGGAGCCGACCGTCACCATCGCCGACAAGATCATTACGCTCAGCGCCACCGCGGATGTCGAAACCCGCTTCATGCACCTTTTCGGCTATGAAGGCATCACGGTCGCGGCTGCCACCGAGGTGACCCAGGAGACCCGCGGCCTGGAAGTGGTGCTGGTGCTGGACAACACCGGTTCCATGCGCGGCTCGAAGATCGCGGCCCTGCGTCAGGCCTCCCTCGACCTGGTGGAGATCCTGTTCGGCGACGCCGACGAGAACGAGAATCTGCATGTCGGCATCGTGCCCTACTCGGCCGCCGTGAATGTCGGCAGCATCGGCCCCGGCATCGTCGGTTCCCTGACCCACCCCTACGATCCGACAAACGACGCGGCCTGGAAGGGCTGCGTGCGCGCGCGTCCCTATCCGGACGATGTGCTGGATTCGCCGATGTCCGGCGGCAACGACTGGGCGCAGTATTGGTGGGCGGGTGCCGATGACAACGACTGGCCGGTCGCCAACACGGACGCCGACCTGTGCAACGACAGCACAGGGCCGAACCTCGGCTGCCCCACCGCGATCACCCCGCTGATCAGCCACAAGCCGACCCTTTTGGCCGACCTCAACGCCATGGAGGCATGGTGCCGGGGGGGCACCTTCAGCAATGTCGGCATGATCTGGGGCTGGCGGGTACTGTCGCCCGGCGCGCCGTTCACCGAGGGCCTGCCCTACGGCACCCAGGGCTACGACAAGGCGGTGGTGCTGATGACCGACGGCGTGAACGGCTACTTCAAGCCGTCCGGCAGCCCGTTCGATTCCGATTATTCCGCGTATGGTCGGGTCGAAGAAGGGGCGCTGGGCACCACGGTGAAGAACGCCGCCACGGGGATCATCAATGCGCGGCTGTCGGAAACCTGCGAGAACATGAAGCTGCAGGGCATCACCATCTACACCATCACGTTTGCGCTCTCGAACGAGACCACCAAGACCCTGTTCCGCAACTGCGCGTCCGGCGATGCCCGCTATTTCGATTCGCCGAGCCAGGACACCCTGCGCAAGAACTTCCGCAAGATCGCGCGGGAGTTGAGCAACCTTCGCATCAGCCGGTAAGCTCCGCGGCCTCAAACGGAGGGGCCGCATGACCATTACGCTTTACGAGAATTTCCGCGCTGTTTTCTACGCGCCGTTCTACGCCGCTCACGCGCTGGGCGCCTACGCGGCCGAAGGGGTCGATGTCGAGATGGCGACATCCACCGGCCCCGGCGACGCGGTGGCCAAACTGGTCAGCGGCGAGGTCGACGTCTCCTGGGGCGGGCCGCTGCGCGTCATCAAGGCCCATGACGAGGACCCCGACAGCGACCTGGTTTGCTTCTGCGAGGTGGTGGCCAAGGATCCGTTCTACCTGGTGGGCCGGGAGCCGCGCCCGGATTTCAAGCTGGCCGAGCTGGCGGACCTGCGCTTCGCCACCGTCTCCGAGGTGCCGACGCCGTGGCTCTGCCTGCAGCAGGATGTCCGCGACGCCGGCGTCGACCCGGAGGCGATCACCCGGGTTGCCGACCGCACCATGGCCGAGAACGCGGATGCCATCCGCAACGGCGAGGCCGACGTGGTGCAGTTGTTCGAGCCCTATGTGGAGCAGTTGCTGGCCGAGGGCGCCGGGTATCTCTGGCATGTCGCCGCCGACCGGGGACCGACCGCCTACACCAGCTTCTACACCACCCGCCGCGCCATCGCGGCGCGGCCCGAGCCGCTGCGCGCCATGACCCGCGCGGTCTACCGCACGCTCAAATGGGTGCACGAGAATCCGCCAGCGGATTTCGCGGCTGCCATCCGCGACTATTTCCCCGACACCGACCCGGTGATCCTCGCCGGCGCGCTTGGCCGCTACCGGGACCGGGGCCTGTGGGGCCGCAGCACCATCCTTGGCGAGAAGGGTTTTGCCCGGCTGCGCGAGGGCATGCTGTCGGGCGGCTTTGTCAGCCGGACCGTACCCTATGCCGAGTGCGTCGACCTCACCTTTGCCGAGGAAGCCGCAGCGGAAGACCCGCCGTCGATCTGAGCGCCCGGCGCTAGAGCGCGATCTGCCCGGCCTCGGTGATCGGCACCGGGGCGGGGTCGGCGAAGTTGGGCAGCGACTTCAGGCCGCTGCCGGTGTTCATCAGCACGATACGCTCGCCCGGTTCGACCGCGCCGCGCTCCAGCGCGATGCGCAGGGCGGCCAGCGTCGTGCCCGCCTCCGGGCAGGCGAATACACCCTCGGTGCGGGTCACCTCCTCGGCCGCCGCCAGTGCCGCGTCGCCGGACACGGCGATGGCGGTGCCGCCGGTCTCACGGATAATGCGCAGGGACGCCCGGTCGCCCGGCGGGATCGCCGACTTCAGGCCGCCCGGCGGGATGTCGATGTCTTGCCAGGGGTCGGCCCGTTCCTGGCCCTCCTCATAGGCCTTCACGATGGGGGCGCAGCCCTCGTACTGGGTGACCACCAGGCGCGGGCGGCGCGACGGATCAACCCAGCCCAGCGCCTCCAGCTCGGCGAACGCCTTGAAGATGGCGATGGCCCCCAGCGCGCCGCCGGTGGGATAGAAGATCGCGTCGGGAAAGGACCAGCCGAACTGTTCGGCGATTTCGAGGCCCATGGTCTTCTTGCCCTCCATCCGGTAGGGCTCGCGCAGGGTCTGGATGCCGAACCAGCCATGTGCCTCGACCGCGGCGCGCACCATCGGCCCCGCCTCCTGCCAGGGCCGGTCGACCCGGAAGGTCGGCGCGCCGGACAGCACGCTCTGCTTCAGGCTCGGCTCCAGCACGTCATCGGGCACAAGGTTGACGCAAGTGATACCGGCGCGCGCTGCATACAGCCCCCAGGCCCCGGCCGCGTTGCCGGAGCTGTTGTGGATCACCGTGCCGATGCCATGCTCGCGGAAGCAGGTGGCGGCAGCCGACGCGCCCCGGTCCTTGAACGAGCCCGACGGGTTCTGGCCCTCATCCTTGATCCACAGGTCGGTGCAGCCGACCGCTGCGCCGAGCCGCCGCGCCGGCAGCATCGGCGTCATGCCCTCGCCAAGGCTGGCCGCGTTGGCCGGGTCGCGGGCCGGCAACAGGTCGGCATAGCGCCACATCGACCATGGGCCGGCGGCGAAGTCGTCGCGGCTCTTCTCCGCCTTCAGCCGCTCCAGGTCGTAACGTACCTCCAGAAGTCCGCCCTCGGTGTCCGGGTTGTTCATGGGCTTGTCGGCGGGGAAGCGCTCGCCGGTGGTGTCGATCTCGAAATGGCTGACGTAGGTCATGGGGCGGTCCTAGAGGTTGCCGTAGAGCCAGGAGCAGATGATCACCGCCCCGGCGATGCCGGCGGCGTCGGCGATCAGGGCGGTGGTGAGGGCGTGGCGGATGCGGCGGATCTGCACCGCACCGAAATACACCGCCAGTACATAAAAGGTGGTCTCGGTCGAGCCCTGGATGGTGCTGACCAGGTAGCCGACGTAACTGTCCGGCCCGATGGCAGGGTTCTCGATGGTCGCGGCCAGCACCCCATAGGCGCCCGAGCCCGAAAGCGGCCGCAGCAGCGCCATGGGCAGTGCATCGGCGGGCAGGCCGATGGCGGCGGTCACCGCGCCGAGCGGGCCGATCAGCATCTCCATCGCCCCGCTGGCGCGGAACATGGCCACCGCCACGAGGATCGCGACGAGATAGGGAATGATCCGCAGCGCCACGTCGAACCCGGCGCGCGCGCCTTCCACGAAGGTCTCGTAGACCGCGACCCCGCGTAGCGCGCCGAACCCCAGCAATCCGACCATCAGGCCGGGAATGATCCATGGCGCGATGGTCCGGCCATAGAGAATGGTGAGCGGTACAAGCGCGAGGATCCCGGCAAACGCCAAGAGAGAGACCCAGCCGGGATAGCCTTCCCCGACTACAGGCGCATCGGGGTGCGCGTCCGGCAGCGCCGCATCGGCGGGCGGCGCGCCGTCGTCCCAGCCGTCCTCGGCCGTATCAGCCTGCTGTGCCGGTACATCGGACGGAGAGGCGGGATAGGGCCAGCGCGGCGCCAGCAGCCGTGCCGTGATGATGGCCACCGTCGTCGAGCAGATGGTGGCGAACAGGGTGGTGGCGACAATCCCCGCCGGATCGGCGGAGCCGGCGGACGCACGCAGCGCGATCACCCCGGTCGGCAGCAGGGTGACGCTCGATGTGTTGATGGCGAGGAACAGGGCCATGGCGTTGGTCGCCACGCCGGGGCGCGGGTTCAGTTCCTCCAGCGCCTGCATGGCGCGGATGCCGAACGGCGTGGCGGCGTTGCCGAGGCCGAGCGCGTTGGCCGACATGTTCAGCACCATCGCGCCCATCGCCGGGTGGTCCGGCGGCACCTCGGGAAACAGCCGGATCAGCGCCGGGCGCAGCAGCCGTGCGATGATCACCAGCAGGCCGCCGGCCTCCGCCACCTTCATCAAGCCGAGGAACAGGGCCATCACACCGACCAGGCCGATGGCAAGCGTGACAGAGCCCTTGGCCGCCTCGATCATCGCCAGGCCAAGCGCATCCATCGTGCCGCCGCCACTCAGTTCGCCGATGGCGGCGATGACGAAGGAGACCATCACGATGGCGAGGAAGACGGCGTTCATGTTCCCGGTGCGCGGTTGGGGTTATTGCGATCATCGCGGCGGCGCGGGCCAATGACAACCGGGCGCGGCTTGACTTGGCCTGGTGCGAACCGGATGCTCTTGAGGCGATCCGGTTCCCGGAGACGGGATTAATTGGGAACGCGGTGCGGCGCATTCTTGCGCCAAGGCCGCGGCTGTCCCCGCAACTGTGAGCGGCGAGCCGGCCCCGACAGACCACTGGGCATGATGCCTGGGAAGGTGGGGCCAAGGCGGAGACCCGCAAGCCAGGAGACCAGCCGGAGCGTAGCGTTCCGCGCCCGCTGTCCGGGTCGAGACGGTGGAACGGTCCTTGTCCGAGCGGACACGTGCGGCCTGGTGATCGCTGATCGCCCCGGCCGATTTCCCTAACCGCTGGATAAGGAAACGCGCATGCGCTCCGTCTTGTTAACCGCTACCGTCGCCGTCTTTGCGGCGCAAACTACCTTCGCGCAGCAACCGCCTGCCGATCCCCCTGGTTCGGCCCCACTGTTCCTTGAAATCTTCGCCCCCCGCCTGCCGAACCCGAGCGAACGGCTGCCCGCCGACGTCACGGTTCTCGAACGTGAGGCGCTGTCCGAAGAGCCCGACTCCACCATGGAGGAGGCGCTGACCGGCCAACCGGGCCTGCATGTGGTCCGCCTCGGCGGCCTCGGCAGCCAGACCTCATTGTTCACCCGCGGCACCGAGAGCGACCACACCCTGGTCCTGTTCAACGGCCTGCCAGTGAACGATCCGGGTGCGCCGGGCGGGGCCTATACCTTCGGCAACGATCTGGTCTCCGCCATCGACCGGATCGAGATCATCCGTGGCCCGGCGTCGAGTTACTATGGCTCCGGTGCCATCGGCGGAGTGATCAACCTGGAAAACCGGCCCGGCGGCAATGCGCCGTTCGAAGGGTTCGCCGATATCGCAGGCGGCAACTTCAGTACCCTGCGCGGTTCGGTGGGCGGGCGCGGCACCATCGGCCGTTTCGACTATGTCACCTCGATCAGCGCTCTGTCGACGGGTGGTGACAATGCCAGCCCCAAGCGCATCACCACCAACCGGGGCGAGGATGACGGCGCGTTCCTGCGCAACGCCACCTTCGCCGCCGAGGCGGACCTGCGCGCGGCACGGGTGGACCTGGCAGCGCGTACCCGGCGCACCACCAATGCGCTCGACGACATTCCCCACGACGATCCGAACTTCACCGGCAGCAACGACCATTACGCCGTGGTCGGCGGCATCGAGCGGGATTTCTTCGGTGGCCGCGCAACCCTGAGGTTCCAGGGTGGTGAGAGCTACTACGAGCGCGGTTTCGAGAACGAGGGCGACGTGCGCTCGGTGAAGGTCCAGCAGGATGTCTACGAATCCCTGCGCCGGCATGGCGAGGCGACCGGAACCTGGCGCTTCGGCAACCGGGCCGAGGTCGTCGTTGGTGGCGCGATATCCGAGGATGACATCTCCGTCCTGACCAGCCAGGACAGCGGCTCCGGCCCGTTTGTCCAGGCCGCGAACGTCGCGGAGACCGACACCGCCCTGTTCTTCAGCGCGGATGTGCGGGCGACGCCCAACCTCGATCTGTCCGCCGGGATCCGCCAAGAGCTGCCCGCCGAGTACGACGAGACGACAACCTGGCGGGCCGGTGCGGTCCTGCGACTGGACGCCTGGCGCGCCCGGCTGCATGCCAACGTCGGCACCTCGTTCAAGGCGCCCACCCTGTTCGACCGGGTCGGCATCAACAGCTTCAACTTCGTCGGTAATCCGGACCTGGAACCGGAGGAAGCCCGCTCAGCCGAGGTCGGCATCTCGGCTAAGCGGCGGGTCTTTGGCCACCCCTCGGGAGCAGAGGGACACGCCACCTTCTTCTGGACGGAGATCGAGAACCTGATTGAATCCGACTTCACGCTGAACACCACCGTGAACCGGGACACGGCCCGCATCCAGGGAATCGAGACGGCGCTGACGCTCCGCCCGAGGACGTGGGTGCGGATCGATGCCACCTACACCTACACCTATGCGTCGGAGCGGGGGAACGGCCAGGCGCTGAGCCGGCGGCCGAAGCATACCGGCGCGGTCACGGCGCATTTCCAGCCAATGCCGGAACTGACGATCTCACCCAACGTCGTTTATGTCGGTGCCCATGCGGATGTGACGTACGCCGACAGCGGCAGTTTCGTCGGCCGCGCGCCGGTCGGCGGGTATCCGCTGTTGGGGCTCAATGCCAATTACGTGATGCGGCCGGGCTTGTCGCTCTATTTCGAGGGGCGCAACCTGCTCGACCGTACCTACGAGCCAATCGACGGCATCGCCGGTCCGGGTGCCTTTGCGCTGGCAGGGGTGCGGGTGGCGTTCTAAGCGCTGCCTGCGCCGGAGATATTACGGGAGGCGCAGCACCGTCGGCATGGCGCTCGCCTCCCGAACTATCTCGATGAGCTCGAACAGCGGCAAGCAGAGCAGCATCAGGCTCGAGTCCCTGAAGGTCCGCAGGACAAGCGGCGGGGAGACAGCGATCTCGTCCGCGTCGCGCCAGTTCGACCGGAAGGCCAGCCAGCGCGGCGTCGCGTCCATGTAGGCTTTGTAAGGCTCTCCGAACGTCGATAGCAGCTCGCTTTCCTCGTGCCGCACCACCGCCGAAAGGATCACGAAGGTGATGCCGGCAATCAGGGCGCCCATCATCGCGCTGCCGGTCGCCATGCCTATGCCGCATGCGCCAAGCATCGAAAACACGTAGAGCGGATTGCGGCTCAGGCTGTAGGGGCCAATGGTCACCAGCGTCTCGCGCTTCTTGCGGCCGATATACAGGGTGCACCATGTCCGGCCGAACACCGCCGCCAGGATCAGTACCACGCCGAGCAGCTTGATCGTCTCGGTCGCCATGCCATCCGGATGGCCGTAGGGCGTGACCAGAAACAGCAACGGGGCGACGGCAGCACCGGCCAGGCGCAAGCGCCACTTGCGCGCAGATTGAATGCGAGAAAGTTGAGACCGGTCGTCGGACAAGGGGCTCTCCAGGTGGGCCTGCGCGGTTGCTAGCGCCTCTTCTAGTACATCATTGCACCGCGCGGGAATCTCAAGGCTCGAAAGCGCTCATCAGCCGCCGGGTTTCCAAAGCATGTCCGCCCTGCCGCCGTCGTTTTGCTCCCGGGCGGCAACGAAAAGGAAATCCGACAGGCGGTTGAGATAGATCAGCAGTTGCGGGTTGAGTGCCGCGGCTGCGTTCGCTTCATGGGCGGCAAGTTCGGCCCGGCGAACCACGCAGCGGGCGAGGTGGATGTGCGCAGATGCGGCTGTGCCGCCGGGCAGGATGAAGGATGTCAGCGGTTCCAGGTCGGCGGAGATTCCGTCGATCGCCGCCTCCAGGCGCGTAACCTGCGCCGCTGTTATCCGCAGGCGTTCGCGTTCTTCGCCGCTGCGTTCCTGTAGCGGTACACAGAGGTCGGCACCAAGATCGAACAGGTCATTCTGGATTCGCCCCAGTTCTTCGCGCAGATCGCCTGACACGTGCAGGCACGCAATACCGATGGTGGCGTTTGCCTCCTCAACTGCGGCGAGAGCACCAATGCGCGGATCGGTCTTGCGCACACGCGCGCCGTCACCGAGCGATGTCTCACCCTTGTCGCCGCCGCCGGTATAGATTCGGTCAATGCGAATCATGAGGCCGTCTCCGTCTGTGCCGGGCGTAGTGGCAGGATCACTCGCGCGCCGTCGATCTCGCCGATGACCGCTTCCACGCCGTAGATGGCACGGAGGCGTTCGGCAGTGAGGATATCGCGTCCCCGTCCACTCGCCGCAACCCGCCCTTGGTGCAACAGCACGACACGGTCGGCGAACCGGTCGGCCAGGGCAAGGTCATGCAGCACCACCACCACCGCGCGGCCGGAATCGGCCGTATCGCGCAGCGTCTGCATGACCCGCAGCGTATGCAACGGGTCGAGTCCCGCCGTTGGCTCGTCCGCCAGCAGTATCGCCGGTGTGCCTGCCAGCAGGCGGGCAAGCATGGCGCGGGCGAACTCACCGCCGGACAGCTGCGAGACCGGGCGGTCAGCCAGCGGCGCAAGATCGCAAGCGGCCAGCGCATCCTCTACCGCGGCGGCGTCCGCGGCGGGGCCATCCCGCCAGGGCAGGCGGCCTAGCGCCGCGACCTGGCGAACGGTCAGCGCCCAGGCGCAATCCGGGCGCTGCGGCAGATAGCCAATCCGCCGCGCACGCTGCTGCGGTGCTTCCGTTGCGAGCGCGCGGCCATCCAGGGTTACGGTCCCGCGGTCCGGCGCCGCCAGCCCGGCAAGCAGGCGCAGCAGGGTCGACTTACCAGCGCCATTGGGGCCGAGGAGGGCCACCAGCTTGCCCGGTTCGGCCGACAGCGAGGCCTCGCTCAGAATTTCCTGGCCGTTGACCCGGAGGCTCAGCGCGTTGCCCTCCAGCGCGCTCATCGGGCCGCCTCATGGTCACGCCGGAGTACCAGCCGCAGGAAGAAGGGCGCGCCGATCAGCGCGGTGGCCACCCCAAGCTTGATTTCTTGCGCGGCAGGCACGAGCCGCACGGCGATGTCCGCAGCAAGGACCAGGGCGGCGCCGCCCAGCGCGCTGAGCGCTAGCAGCCGGCCCGGCATCTGCCCTGCGAATGGGCGCAGCAGGTGCGGCACAATCAGCCCGACGAAGCCTATCGCACCGGTCACCGCGACGGTGCCGCCGACCGCCAGTGCGCTGCCCGCGACCACCCGCCAGCGCAGGCTGGCCGGCGAGACGCCGAGAGAGGCGGCGGTCTCCTCACCGAGGCTGAGGGCATCCAGGCCGCGTGCCGTCGACAGAAGCAGGACCGCGCCGGTCGCGGCAAAGGGCAACGCCAGGGCGACATGCTCGAGGCCACGGTCCTGGAGCGAGCCCATCAGCCAGAACACGATCTCTGCCAGCGCGAAGGGGTTGGGTGACAGGTTGAGCGCCAGCGCGGTGGCCGCGCCGGCGATACTGCTGACCGCGAGGCCGGCGAGAATCAGGGTGAGGGTGGAGGCGCCGCGGCCAGCGACCCCGATCAGTACGGCCATGCCCAGCGCCGCGCCGGCAAGGCCGCCCAACGGCACCGCCAGCACCGATAAGCCCGCCAGTCCGAAGTAAAACGCGACCACAGCGCCGAAGGCCGCGCTGCCCGACACTCCCAGCAGCCCTGGATCGGCCAGCGGGTTGCGCAGCAGCCCTTGCAGCGCTGCCCCGGACAGCCCGAGTGCTGCCCCCGCGACGATGGCGAGCAGGGCGCGAGGGAGGCGAATCTCGGCAAGGATTAGCCGCACTGCCGGGTCTGCATCGCCCGCAAGCGTCAGCGGCGTGACGCCACTGGGTCCGATGCTGACGGACAGAACCGCCAGCACCACGGTTGCGGCGGCGAGAACGGCAGCAAGGCCAAAGGTCTTCATGGCAGCTGCACCAGCCGCTGCGCAGCGAGTGCGCGGGCAGCGGCGGCGGTGAAGGGCCCGCCGCAGGCAACCGCGGCGCCATCGAGCGCCAGCCGCGCGGAGGGCAGCGCCCGCAGTGCCCGGTGGCGGAGCAGCGCGTGGGCGAGGGATGGCCGCGCCGGATCGGTCTGCTCCACGATCAGTGCGTCGGGCGGCGTGACAGCCAATGTCTCCAGCGCGATGAAGCCGAAGCCGCCGGGCGGCAGCCCCTGGGCGCTGTTGGTGAAGCCCGCGGCCCGCAGCACCGCATCGGTGAGTGTGCCGGCGCCCGCGGCAAAACCATTTGCGCCATAGACCAGCGCGCGGGGGCGCTGACGCGGCGCGGGGGGCAAGGCATCAAGGGTGGCATCCATCTCGGCTACCAGCCGGGCGCCGGCCTGCGGCACGCCGGCGGCTTGCGCGACGGCGCCAACATGACGGCGGATATCGGCAAAACTGCGGGCAAGACCGATCTGCAGCACCGGGACGCCGCGCGCTTGCATCAGGCGGACCGCCGCGGCGGCGCCGTGGGGGCCGGCCAAGACCAGGTCCGGGGACAGGGCGGCGACGCTCTCCATGTCGGGCTGGGTGACTGGCAGCGCCCGTGCTTGGCCGGCGACCGCCGACAACGCCGGGTCGCGCGCCAGCACGGAAACCGCGGCAATCCGCGACGGCGGCACCGTCAGCACCAGCAGCTGGTCGGTACACAGGTTGAGCGAGACGATCCGCTGCGGTATGTCAGCCGCGGCCTTGGCTGGCGTCGCGCTTATCAGCATCATGGCCGCAGCGAATGCGGCCGGTAGGATCGGCGCCGGCATAGGTCCCGTTTCCGTCTTGCGCGCCGCCGTCTCTTGAAAAGCCGGCACCGGCGCTTCAATTCGGGTATACACCCCCCGGGGGAAAACGCCGACATCATCGGAGCAGGACTATGACGCGCGCTGCGCGGATCGCGAAGCTGTGGCAGACCGCCAAGGACCGGATTGTTGTGCTGGATGGCGCCATGGGCACCATGATCCAGCAGCACAAGCCGGACGAGGCGACCTATCGCGGCGCGCGTTTCGCCGACTGGCATCAGGACGTACAGGGTAACAACGACCTGCTGATCCTGAGCCAGCCGGATATGATCCGCGATATCCACGCCCAGTATTTCCGTGCCGGCGCGGACATCGTGGAAACAAATACCTTCAGCTCCACATCCATCGCCCAGGCCGATTACGGCATGGAAGCGCTGGCCCATGAGCTCAACCAGGAGGGCGCGCGGATCGCGCGCGAGGCGGCCGATGCGGTGATGGCGGAGCAGCCGGACAGGGTCTGCCTCGTCGCCGGTGCGATCGGTCCGACCAACCGCACCGCATCGATCTCGCCCGACGTCAACGACCCGGGCTTCCGCAATGTCACCTTCGATGAATTGCGCATCGCTTATAAGGAGGCGGCAGACGGGCTGATGGCGGGCGGTGCAGACCTGCTGCTGGTTGAGACCATCTTCGACACGCTCAACGCCAAGGCGGCGCTGTTCGGAATCGATGAGCTGTTCGAGGAACGCGGCGAGTCGGTACCAGTGATGATCTCAGGCACCATCACCGACCGGTCCGGGCGCACCCTGTCGGGCCAGACGGCGGAGGCGTTCTGGAACTCCATGCGCCACGCCCGGCCGTTCTCCATTGGACTGAACTGCGCGCTTGGCGCCGACTTGCTGCGCCCGCACGTCGCGGAGCTGTCTCGGGTCGCCGACGCTATGGTCAGCGCCTACCCCAATGCGGGGCTGCCCAACGAGTTCGGTGAGTATGACGAGACCCCCGAGCAGATGGCCACGGCGGTCGGGGAGTGGGCGGAGTCCGGCCTGCTCAACATCGTCGGCGGCTGCTGTGGCAGCACGCCTGACCATATCGCTGCGATCGCAGACGCCGTCGCGGGCAAGGCGCCGCGTGCGGTGCCATCGCTGCCGCCCGCGATGCGTCTGTCCGGGCTGGAGCCGTTCGAGGTGGCTGCATGATCCCAGGCGGCCGTTTCGTCAATATCGGCGAGCGCACCAACGTTACCGGCTCGGCCCGCTTCAAGAAGCTGATCCTCAACGACGACTATGAGGCGGCGCTTGAGGTCGCGCGCCAGCAGGTCGAGAACGGCGCGCAGATCATCGACGTCAACATGGATGAGGGCATGCTGGACGGGAAGGCGGCGATGGTCCGCTTCCTGAACCTGATGGCAGCCGAGCCCGACATCAGCCGTGTGCCGGTGATGGTCGACTCCTCGAAGTGGGAGATCATTGAGGCCGGCCTGCAGTGCCTGCAGGGCAAGGGCATCGTCAATTCGATCTCGCTGAAAGAGGGCGAGGCCCCGTTCATTGAGCAGGCGCGCAAGGTGCGCCGCTACGGCGCTGCCGTGGTGGTGATGGCGTTCGACGAGGACGGCCAGGCCGACGTCGCGGACCGCAAGTTCGAGATCTGCGAACGATCATACCGGGTGCTGGTCGACAAGGTCGGCTTCCCGCCCGAGGACATTATTTTCGATCCCAACATGTTCGCCGTCGCGACGGGGATCGAGGAACACGACAACTACTGCGTCGAGTTCATCGAAGCGACTAAGCGTATCCGCGCCGAACTGCCCCACTGTCATGTGTCGGGCGGGCTGTCGAACATCTCGTTCTCGTTCCGCGGCAACGAGGCGGTGCGCCGGGCGATGCATTCGGTGTTCCTGTATCACGCCATTCCCGCCGGCCTCGATATGGCGATCGTCAATGCCGGTCAGCTCGACGTCTATGACGATATCCCCGCAGAGCTGCGCGACGCGGTAGAGGACGTCATCCTCAACCGCCGCAGCGATTCCACAGAGCGGCTGCTCGACCTGGCGGAGCGTTTCAAGGGCGGGGCCACAAAGCGGGAGGTCGACCTGTCCTGGCGCGAGCAGCCGGTCGCCGGGCGGCTGAGCCACGCGCTGGTGCATGGCATCGCCGATTTCGTCGACGAGGACGTCGAGGAGGCGCGCCAGGCCGCTGACCGGCCGCTCGACGTTATCGAAGGCCCGCTGATGGACGGGATGAACGTGGTCGGTGACCTGTTCGGCGAGGGCAAGATGTTCCTGCCGCAGGTGGTGAAGAGCGCCCGGGTGATGAAAACCGCGGTCGCCTACCTGCTGCCGTTCATTGAGGCGGAGAAGACCGAGGGCGAAGACCAGGCCAAGGCCAAGATGGTGATCGCCACGGTGAAGGGCGACGTGCACGACATCGGCAAGAACATCGTCGCCGTGGTGCTGCAATGTAACAACTTCGAGGTGGTGGACCTGGGCGTGATGCAACCCTGCCAGTCGATCCTGGATGCCGCCATTGAGCATAAGGCGGACCTGATTGGCCTATCGGGTCTGATCACCCCATCGCTGGACGAGATGTGCTTCGTGGCCGCCGAGATGCAGCGTCAGAAGTTCACCCTGCCACTGCTCATCGGCGGGGCGACCACGTCCAAGGTGCACACGGCGGTGAAGATCCGGCCCAACTATGAAGGCCCGGTCATCCATGTGACCGATGCCTCGCGCGCCGTGGGGGTATGCACGCGGCTGATGTCCGAGACCGACCGTGACCCCTATGTCGCGGAGGTGGATGCCGAGTACGAGGATCTGCGGGCACGGCGCGAGGCGGGGCGCGAGAAGCACGACGCCTTCCCCATCGCCGAGGCGCGCGCCAACAAGGTGGCCATCGACTTTGCCGGCTATGCACCGCCCGAGCCAAAGCTGGGCTTGACCGTGTTCGAGGACTACGACCTTGCCGAACTCGTCAGCCGGATCGACTGGGGGCCTTTCTTCAAGACCTGGGAGCTGCACGGGCGGTTCCCGCAGATTCTTGACGACCCGGTGGTCGGCGAATCCGCGCGCGGCGTCTACAACGACGCCGAGGCGATGCTACAGCGGATTGTCGGTGAGAAGTGGTTCACGCCACGCGCGGTGATCGGCTTTTGGCCGGCCGCGTCCGATGGCGACGACGTACGGCTATATACCGGGGAGGACCGGGACGAGGTCCTCGCCACCGTGCATTTCCTGCGCCAGCAGATGCAGCGCGGCGGATCGGCGCGGGCCAACTTCTGCCTTGCTGATTTCGTCGCCCCGGTGGACAGCGGCGCAAAGGACTATCTGGGTGGCTTCGTTGTCACCGCAGGCGCCGAGGTCGACGAGATCGCCAAGGATTACGAGGCGAAGCACGACGACTACGGCTCGATCATGGTCAAGGCGCTGGGTGACCGAATCGCCGAGGCCTTCGCCGAGCGCATGCATGAGCGGGTGCGCAAGGAGTTCTGGGGCTACGACAAGGACGAGATCCTGTCGAATGACGAGCTGATCTCGGAGAAGTACCGGGGCATTCGCCCGGCGCCCGGCTATCCGGCCTGCCCGGATCACACCGAGAAGCGCCGGCTGTTCGACCTGCTGGACGCGGAAAAGAACGCCGGCGTATCGCTCACCGAGAGCTTTGCCATGTGGCCGGCCGCCGCGGTCAGCGGCTACTACCTGGGCCACCCGGAGGCACGTTACTTTGGTGTCGGCCGGATCGAGCGCGACCAGGTAGAGGACTACGCGCGGCGCAAGGGCATGGACCTTGCTGAGGTGGAGCGCTGGCTTGCGCCCAACCTTGCCTATGACCCCCAGTCCAGCGCGGCCTGAGCGGCGCGTCCCTCAGTCCGCTTCCGGTCCCGGCTCGCCGTCCAGCGTGCGCCGCACCACAATGGCGAGGTCGAGCTTGTCATAGGGCTTGTAGATGATCGGCGGGGTTTCGCTCTCCGCGGCCTCCTCCAGCGCCTCGGTATAGCCGGTTGCCAGCAGCACGCGGGTATCGGGCCAGCGGCCGCGCACCGCATCCGCCAGCGCCATACCGGTCATCTCACCCGGCATGATGATGTCGGAGAAAAGCAGGTCGACCCCGCCTGAGGACTCCAGCCGCGCCAGGGCGTCGGTAGCGTCGGCTGCATCGGCAACGTCATAGCCCAGCGAGGATAGGCAGGTGACCGCGAGGCGCCGGACCCGGGGATCGTCCTCCACTACCAGAACCGATTCGGTGCCGGGCGGCGGTGCGGCGATATCGCGGGTGGTGACAGCACGCGGCTGGGCGCCCGGCGCGGAGACAGGCAGCAGCATGCGTACCTCGGTGCCGCCGCCGATACGGGTGTCGATTTGGACGTCGCCCCCCAATTGCCGCGCCAGGCCGTAGACCATGCTGAGCCCAAGGCCCGAGCCCTTGGCTGCCTCCTTCGAGGTGAAGAAGGGCTCGAACGCCCGCTCCAGGGTCTCCTGGGTCATACCGATCCCGGTGTCGCGCACCGAGACCACCGCATAGTCACGCTGTTGCAGGCCGGGGCTGCGGGCACGCTCCTCGTCGCTGGCGAGGCGGGTCTCGATGGTCAGGTTACCGCCGTCGGGCATCGCGTCGCGGGCATTGATGGCGAGGTTGAGCAGCGCGGAGTCCATGCCCGCCGGATCGAGAGTCACCAGGCCGAGCTGCTTGTCGCAGCGGCATTCGATCTCGATGGTGGCCCCGAGGGTGCGTTGCAAGATGGGAAGCAGGTCGCCGACCAGCTTGCCCACGTTGACCGGCTCAGGCCGCAGTGGCTGGCGGCGGGCGAATGCGAGCAGCCGCTTCACCAGCTCGCTGCCCTGGCGCCCGGCCGACAGGGCGTCGTCCAGGGTGGCGATGACCTCCTCAGGTGCGGCGTCGATCTGCTCCAGGTCCTCCTGCAGCAGGATAAGGTTTCCGACAATGATGGTTAGCAAGTTATTGAAGTCATGGGCGATTCCGCCGGTGAGCTGGCCGATGGCGTCCATCTTCTGGGCCTGCAGCAGCTCCTGCTCCTGACGTTTGCGTTCGCGGATGTCCTGGATAACGGTGATGACATACTGGATCGCACCGTCCTCATCGCGCACCGGCACGGAGTTGATCTGCACCCAGACGCTGTTGCCGTGCTTGTCGAGATACTGTTTTTCCTTCGACAGGATCGGGATTTCACCGTCGAGCAGCAGGCGGGCATCTTTGAGGTCGGTGTCGCGGCTTTCCGCCGGGGTGATATCGAAGTAGCCGAGGCCCAGCATCTCCTCGACCTTGTAGTCGAGGATCGCAGCGAAGGTCTCGTTCACCTCCAGATACCGGCCATCGGTGCCGGTTCGCGCCATGCCGACACCGGCGTTGCGGAATACCGCACGGTAGCGGCTCTCGCTCTCGCGCAGCTGGGTTGTGCGCGCAGCGATTTCGGCCTCGCTGCGCTTGCGTTCGGTAATATCGACGATGGTCGACTGCACCGCCGGTTCGCCCTTCCAGCTGATCCGCCGTGCGTGGTTCTCGCCCCACATGCTGGCGCCATCCCGGCGCAGCCCCTCGAAGGCGTAGCCGGTCGGGGCCGGACGGCCATGCAGCCGGTCTGCCCTGTAGCGGCGAATGCGCCCGCGCTCGCTCTCCGCATAGAGCTCGTCGAGCGAGGGCAGGGTGAGGATGTCCTCGGCGGTCTCGAAGCCGAACATGTCGGCCAGCGCCTGGTTGGCGAACAGCGGCTTGCCGTCCCGGTCGATCAGGATGCCCTGGACCGAGCCCTCGACCAGGTTGCGGAACCGCGCCTCGCTCTCGCGCAGCTGAATCTCCTGGCCGCGCAGTTCGAATTCCCGGCGCTTCAGTTCGGTAATATCGGTCCAAATGCCGACGACACCGCCCTCCCGGGTGCGGCGTTCCGTGGCGCGCACCCAAACACCGTTGCTCAGGCGTGTCTCCCACGCGCTTTGCGGCTCCTGGTGATGGGCGACGCGCTCCTGGATCCACTGGTCCTCCCGGCCCACCGCATCGAGAATGTCCCCACTGCGCACCGCGGCGCGGACCTGCTCGGCGAAGGTGACACCGGGTGACAGGCTGTCGCGCGATCGGGGGAACAGTTCGAGCAGACGCGGGTTGGAGACCACGATCCGGTCTTCCGCGTCATACAGGACGAAGCCGTCGGGAATGTTCTCAATGGCGTCGCGCAGGCGCTGCTCGGCCTGTTTCTGAGCGGTGATATCGGTGCGGATGGTGACAATGCCGCCGTCCGCGGTGCGCCGGTCGGTGACCAGGAAGGCCGTCCCGTTGTCGGCGCTGACCTCGACCGATCCCGCGGCTGCGTGGTGCTCGCGTACCCGGCGCGCCACGAAGTCCTCGACCGGTTCGTCACCGGGCGTGCCCTTAACCTCCGCGATGTGCCGGACGTGCTGCTCGAAGGATACGCCCGGCTGAAGGTAGCTCGCGTCGAAGGTGCGATCCCGGTAGCGCCGGTTGCACATCACCAGCCGGTCCTCGGCGTCGTAAAGCGCGAACCCCTCATTAATGCTCTCGATGGCGTCGCGCAGGCGCTGCTCGGCGCGCACCTGGGCGCTGATATCTCGGCGGAGGTTGACGGTTCCGCCGCCCGAGGTGCGCAGCTTGGAGATCATCAGGGTTCGCCCGTCCGGCGTACGCCGCTGGCGGTGGCCGCTCGGATTGCACTGCTCCGTCAGCCGCGCCTCGACCCAGGCCTCCCGGTCGTCGCCGGGGTTGAAGGCACCGATCTCGATGCCCTTACGGAGGATCTCCTCGTAGCGCATGCCCGGCCGGACGAAGTAGACCGGGATGTCCCGGGTCTCCTGATAACGGCTGTTGCACATCACCAGCTTGTCGTCGGCGTCGAACAGGGCGAAGCCCTCGTCCAGCGCCTCGATGGCGTCGCGCAGCTGCTGTTCGCCGCGCTTCTGCTGGGTGATGTTGGTGCGGATGATGACGGTGCCGCCCTCCGAGGTGCGCCGTTCGGTAACCAGGAACCAGTCGCCGTTGGTGAACTGGGTTTCGTAGGTGCCCTGGGCCTCCTTGAAGCGGGCAAGCTTGGTGCGGATCCACTCCTCGCGCGGGTGGCCCATCGGGCCGGCGGCCCGCTCCCAGACACTTTCGAGGAGACTCTCGATCGGCACGCCCGGCCGGATCAGGTCGGTATCGGCGAGGCTCTGGGTGCGGAACGTCTCATTGCACAGGATTAGGCGGTCCTGGGAATCATACAGGGCGAAGCCGTCGTTAATGTTGGCGATGGCGTCGATCAGACGCTGTTCCGTCTGCTTCAGCGCGGTGACGTCAACACTGAAACCGACTGTCTCGCCCGACGGTGTTCGCTGCAGGTAGACCGCCGTCCAGGTGCCGTCATTCAGCCGGTAGGAGATCGCTTCGTTGGGCGGCTCGCGGAACTGGGCGAGCCGCTTTTGGAGGTAGGCCTCTGGGTCCCGTCGGGCGAGGCCGTCGTCATAGGCGCCGCGGGCAAGCCGCTTGCGGATCAGCTCTTCGAACGTGGTGCCGATGACCTTCTCGCCGGGAATGTCTGGGGCGACGCGGCGCCGCAGGGCGTCATTGCACAGCACGATGCGGCCATCCGTATCGTAAAGAGAGAAGGTGCCGTTAAAGGCGTTGACCGCATCCATCATCCGGCGTTCCGCGCGTTTCTGCGCGGTGATATCGGTGCGCACGATGACCGTGCCGCCTTCGGTGGTGCGTCGGATGCTGACCAGCAGCCAGGTGCCGTCGGCGGCCTCGCGCTCGTAGGTAGATCCGACGTTGCGGTGGGCCGCCAGCATCTGCTCGACCCACTGATCCGGGTCGACGCCCGGGGGCGTCAGGCCTGCTGCCACCCGCTTGCGCATGATCTGCTCGAAGGTCAGGCCCGGCTGCAGCAGGCTGCCGTCGGACACGCCGAGGCGGCGGAATTCCTCGTTGCACATCACCAGGCGGTCGTCGGCGTCGTAAAGCGCGAAGCCCTCGTTGATGCTCTCGATGGCATCCTGCAGACGCGTATCGGCCATCTTTTCTGCGGTCAGGTCGGTCCGCAGCACCACCGTGCTGCCATCCGATGCCCGCGCCCGATGGGTCAGTGCCCAGCGACCATCCGGATACTGCTTGATCGGGTTGTCGCTGGCGCTGCGGTGGCGCTGCAACTCGTCCTGGATCCAGGCCTCGCTGTCCCCCTCAGTCTCGATGGTCCCGGCGGCGACCGCCCGGCGCAGTTCAGTTTCCAGGTCGCTGCCTGGCATAAACATGTCGGCTGGCGCGGGACGCGCCCGCATGGTGCGGTAATGGCGGTTGCAGGCGACGAGCTTCTCGTCCGGCCCCCACAGGGCGAAGCCGCCGGGCAGGGCCTCGATTCCCTCGCGCAGGCGCTGTTCGGCGCGCGCCGCACGCAACTCGCTGTCGCGTACCCGTCCGGCATCGCTGCGGAATACCTCCATCGCACGCGCCATTGCGCCCATCTCGTCACGGCGGTCCTGGAACGGCACGGTGATATCCGCATCGCCTTCCGCGAGGGCGCGCATCGCCTCGGTCATCCGGCTGATACGGGCGGCAGAGGTTTGCGCTGTGTAGAGCAGCAGGACCAGCGCCAGCAGGTTCAGTGCGATCGTCGCCCCATGGGCGGCGGACTGCTCGATCGCGGCGGCCTGAAAGGCAACCAGGGTCAGTGTACCCAGAGCGACGAACAGGGATGCGAGCCTGATTCTGGCGCACAATCCAAAGCGGTCAGCGAACGGCACGGGCGTTACTCCTGAAAGCGGGGCGCGGCGTCTGTCTGCTCTTCAAACTATACGGGGGCCGGTTGGGCATTGCCTACTTGGCGAATCCTTGCGCCAGAAGGGGTAAATCTGCCTGTTTTTGCCGGTTCCTAGCCCCATTCGGCTGAGGTCTTGGGTGTGCCGTGTCTCACAAGGTGTTGAAAGAAAACAAAGAGCAGCCGTAAAAGTCTGGACGGCTGACGGCCCTGCGAGTACTTTCGATAAATGTGTATTACGCGAAATAAACCGAAAATTCTTGTAAAATTGAAGAAACATACGGACATATTCACGCGTAGATCGATAGAGTCGTCGTCAAGCGCGGCCCCCAAGGTGTGAGCGATGGCTGCTGATGAAACCATTCTGATTGTCGACGACGACCCGAGAATTTGCCGGTTGCTGGCCCGCTTCCTCAGCCAGGAGGGGTTCAAGACCCAGTCGGCACAGAACGGCCAGGAAATGCGCGATGCGATCAAGGCTGGCGGCATCGATCTGGTACTGCTCGACTTGGTGCTGCCCGGCGACGACGGTCTAAGCCTCGCGCGCTGGCTGCGCGGCGAATCGCAGATCCCGATCATCTTCCTGACCGGCAAGGGGGAGACGGTCGACAAGGTGGTGGGACTGGAGATTGGTGCCGATGACTATGTCACCAAGCCCTTCGAACAAATTGAGCTGCTCGCCCGGATCCGCTCGGTCCTGCGCCGCAGTGAAGGACGCCGGGAAACCCCGCCGCCGCCAGCCTTCGAGAACGAGGTCATGCATTTTGGCGGCTGGCAACTCGACGTCGCCGCGCACCGCCTGATCGCACCCGATGGGGCGGAGGTGCCGCTGACCAACGCCCAGTTCCGGCTGTTGCGCGCGCTCGCCGGCGCGCCCAACCGGGTGCTCAGCCGCGACCAGCTGCTCGACCTGGCCTGGAGCCGCGACTGGGATGCCACCGACCGGACCGTCGACATCCATATCAGCCAGCTTCGCCGCAAGCTGCGCGACGATGCAGACAAGCCGCAGCTCATTAAGACCGTTCGCGGGGCGGGCTATATGTTCGAGCCTGGCGAGTCTAGCTAGCTCCTAACTTACTAAAATCAAATTGAAAACGGATTTAATAAACACTGAAAATTCGTAATTTAAATTTATTACACACCGTCATGACGATAAAATAATTGACGCCCATTTGATCTGTGTGAATTATCCCCCGGCCGCCGAAAGCAGCGGCCAAGGAGGGGACGTCCATGCAGCATTTTCCTGTGTTTTTCAGCCTGCGCGGCGAGCCGGCACTACTGGTTGGCGGCGGCGAGACAGCGGTGCGTAAGCTGCGGCTGCTCCGCCGGGCCGACGCGGTGGTGACCGTCGTTGCGCCTGAGATCGATCCCGAGATCACGGCGCTGGTGGATGCCGGCGACGTCATCTGGCACGCACGGCATTTCGAAGAGGGCGACCTTGCGGGGCCGGTGCTGGTCATTACCGCGACCGACAGCGCGGAGGACGACCGGGTCGCCGCTGCGGCGCACGCGGCCGGGGTGCCGGTCAACGCGGTCGATCGGCCGGACCTGTCACGCTTCATTATGCCTGCCATCGTCGATCGCGACGGAATCATTGTTGCCATTTCCAGCGGTGGCGCGGCGCCGGTGCTGGCACGCCGCCTGCGCGAGCGTATCGAGACCCTGGTGCCCGCTGGCGTTGGGCGGTTGGCGCGATTCGCCAACAAGTTCCGCGATGCGCTCGACGGCGTCATGCCACCGGGTCCGGCGCGGCGGCATTTCTGGGAACGCTTCTTCGACGGGCCCGTGGCGGCCCGGGTGCTAGACGGCGACGAGACCGGCGCGGAAGTCGAGATGCTGGGCCTTGTGGCCAACGCCGCGGCGCCGCGGCCCGGCGCGGTCTATATCGTCGGCGCGGGCCCCGGCGATCCCGAGCTGCTGACCCTGAAGGCGGTGCGCCTGCTGCAGCAAGCCGATGTCATCGTGTATGACCGACTGGTCGGCCCGCTGGTGATGGACTACGCCCGGCGCGACGCCGAGCGCATCTATGTTGGCAAGGCGAAGGCCAACCACAGCCGCAGCCAGGACGAGATCAACGCCTTGATGGCGAAGCACGCCGAAGCGGGCGAGGTGGTGGTCCGGCTGAAGGGTGGAGATCCGATGATCTTCGGGCGCGGCGGCGAAGAGCGCGAATACCTGCAGCAACGCGGCGTGCGGGTCGACGTAGTGCCGGGCATCACCGCGGCGACCGGCAGCGCGGCCGCCGCCGGCATCTCGCTGACCCACCGGCGCCATGCGCAGGCGGTCACCCTCGTCACCGGGCACGCCAAGGACGGTGTGCCCGACCTGGATTGGGAGAGCCTGGTGCGGATGCGCCAGACCATCGCTGTCTACATGGGTGTGTCGTCGGCCCCGGCGATCGCCAGCAACCTGATTGCCCATGGCCTGCCCGCATCGACGCCGGTCGCGGTGGTTGAGAACGCTACCCGGCCGGACGAGAAGGTGGCGCGCGGCCGCATCGACCGGCTGCCCGCGCTGATCGATGAACATGGCATCACCGGCCCCGCGATGATCGTCATCGGCGACGTCGCCGCCGCCGATGGCGACAACGTGGTGCCGCTGCCGGTGGCACAGTCCTGGCAGACGGCGCGGCACGAAGCCTGGGTTGTGGCGGGCTAGGATGATGCCGGTAGAGCAAGAGCCCCAGGTGATGACCGCCAACCGCCTCGGTGACGGGGCGGTGGTCTATCTCACGGAGTCCGGCGGCTGGTCGGAGTGGCTGCACGAAGCCCGCGTCGCTGAGACCGACGCGGACGAGACAGCGCTGACCGATGCCGCGGCGGCGGCGGAGGCGGCACGGCTCGTCGTTTCCACCTACGCCATGAGGGTGGCGCGCGATGAAGTTGGCCGGCCCCTGCCGCTCAGCCAGCGCGAGCGCATTCGCGCTGCTGGCCCGACCGTGCATCCGGCCTTCGGTAAGCAGGCCTACAGCGAAGAGGAACGCGGCTGATGTACCGCTATGACGAGTTCGACGAGACCCTGGTGCGCCAGCGGGTCGATCAGTTTCGCGGCCAGGTGGTGCGGCGGCTCGACGGGTCGCTTAGCGAGGAGGAGTTCCGTCCCTTACGCCTGATGAATGGGCTCTACCTGCAGCTCCACGCCTATATGCTGCGGGTCGCTATCCCCTACGGCACCCTTTCATCGCGGCAGATGCGCCAGCTGGCCCATATCGCGCGGACCTATGACCGCGACTACGGCCATTTCACCACGCGCCAAAACATCCAGTACAACTGGCCCGAACTGGGCGATGTGCCCGACATCCTGGACGACCTCGCCAATGTCGAGATGCACGCCATTCAGACCAGCGGCAATTGCATCCGCAACGTCACCGCAGATGAATATGCCGGCGCCGCGGCGGACGAGATCGAGGACCCGCGCATTTGGGGCGAGATCATCCGCCAGTGGTCGACATTCCATCCGGAATTCTCGTTCCTGCCGCGCAAGTTCAAGATCGCCGTGACCGGTGCGCCGGTCGACCGGGCCGCGGTGCGGCTGCACGATATCGGCCTGCAGATCCGCCAAAACGACGCCGGCGAAACCGGTTTCGAGGTGATGGTCGGCGGCGGCCAAGGACGCACCCCGATGATCGCCTCGACGATCCGCGAGTTCCTGCCCAAGCAGCATCTGCTGAGCTATCTCGAGGCGATCCTGCGCGTCTACAACATGCTTGGCCGGCGCGACAATCTCTACAAGGCGCGCATCAAGATCCTGGTCCACAGCGTCGGTGCGCAGGAGTTCGCGCGCCTGGTAGAGGAGGAGTGGGCGCAGTTGCGGGACGAGGCGGTCGATCTGCCCGAAGGTGAGGCCGAGCGCATCGCTGCCTACTTCGCGCCGCCAGATTTCGAAGTCCTGCCGGCGCGCTCGGAAAGCCATGAGGCCCGCCTGGCCGCCGATCCGGCCTTTGCCCAATGGTGCCGGGTGAACCTGGCCGAGCACCGGGCGCCGGGCTACGCCATCGTCGCCATCTCGCTGAAGCCGCCGGGGGGCATTCCCGGCGACGCCACGTCGGCGCAGATGGACGCAGTCGCCGACTTGGCGGAGCAGTACAGCCTCGATGAAATCCGCGTTACCCACCAGCAGAACCTCGTGCTGCCCCATGTGCGGCTGGACGACCTGTATGCAGTGTGGTCGGCGCTGAAGGCCGCCGATCTGGCGGTTGCAAACCTTGATCTTGCCAGCGACATCATCGCCTGCCCGGGGCTCGACTACTGCAACCTTGCCAATGCGCGCTCGATCCCGGTGGCGCAGCGAATCAGCGCGCGGTTCGCCGAGCAGGGACGCGAGGAGGAGATCGGCGCGCTGCGTATCAAGATCTCCGGCTGCATCAACGCCTGCGGCCACCATCACGTTGGCAATATCGGCATCCTCGGCGTCGACAAGAAGGGGGTCGAGCACTACCAGATCACCCTTGGCGGCGAGCCCGGCGACGACGCCTCGCTTGGCCGGATCGTCGGCCCCGCGTTCACCTATGACGGGGTCGTCGATGCGGTCGAGACCATCGTCGATACCTATCTTGATGTCCGCGAGGACGGTGAGGCCTTCCTCGAAACCTATCGCCGGGTCGGTCTCGATCCGTTCAAGGAGAAGCTCTATGCCGCTCATTAGCCAGGGCCAGGTCGTGGACGACCCGTGGCACGTCCTTGAGGACGACGACGAGACCCCGCCTGCGCCCGGCACGGCCGTGCTGGTCGGCTTGGCGCGCTGGCAGCGCGACCGCGACCTGCTGGTCGCCCATGACGGCCCGCTGGGCATTCGGCTTGGCAGCGACCAGTCGCCGGCGCTGATCGCCGACGACATCGCACACTTCGGACTGGTGGCGCTGGACTTTCCCCGTTTCGCGGACGGCCGGCCCTATTCCTATGCCCGGTTGCTGCGCAGCCGCTATGGCTACACCGGAGAGCTGCGCGCCGTCGGCAATGTGCTGCGCGACCAGTTTCTGTTCATGGAACGCTGCGGCTTCGACAGCTATGCGGTGGGTGACGGCGAGGCCGCCAGCGACTGGATCGCGGCAATGGGGGAACAGACGGTGTGGTACCAGGATACCGGCGACGCCCGGCCCCGCGCGGCTGCGCTGCGCGGCCGGGAAAGCGCCGCTTAGCTCACCGCTTCAGGGCGGCCTCCACCTCGGCGATCTGCGCGTCGATCGAGATCGGCAGCTCCGACGTCACTTCCAGGCCGCGATCCTCGTAGGTATCCGTGTCCGGGTGGGTGCGCTCCCACTCCGCGACAGCCTTGTCGCGGGCGCGCAGCAGCCAGCCGATCTGTGGCCGGAACAGGACGACCATGGCGGTGAGCCAGCGATTGGTCGCCCAGGACGGATAGGTGACGTCGATATTGAAGCGATCCAGCATCCGCACCACGTCGTCCGCCGCATACCAGGTCTCCCCGGTGACCCAGCGGTTGGTGGTGAAAAGGCGGATCGGGCAGCCCTGAGAATCCATCGAGATGCAGATCAGATGCGACAACGCCTCGTTGTCGCCCTCGGGCATCACCGCGCCCTTGACCGGTGCGGGGCGGATGTCCGCCGGCATGCCCTTGGGCCGCAGGAAGGTGTGGAAGTGACCATGCTCTTCCATGTCCCGGTGGTCCGGGTCATGGGCATGATAATAATATTGCGAGTGGGTCTCGTGGTCGTAGACGTCGCCCGGCGGGTAGTGGTCCCACTGGTAGAAGGCGTCGGCGGTCTTCAGCACCTCGCCCACAAGGTTGTTATTGGTCTTCTCCAGCACCCGCATGCAGTCGCGGACCTCAGCGCCGGCGGCCGCCATCTGCTCCAGCAGCACGCGCGGCAGATCGGCAATCACCGGTTTCGGATTGTCATCGCCGGCCACAGGCCGGCTCAGCACACCGCTGGGCATGGAGGTTCCCTTCAAGAGGCTTGGTTCGCCCTCAAGGGGATAGTTGGCGATTTTCACGACATTGGAAAGGCCTGGAGGCTGCGACGCGGGCCACCCGCAAGGTTTCCGGGCCGATGGACCAAGCGGGGCGCTGCTAGCGGGTGCGTGCCTCGATGAAGGCGAGGGTATCCGACAGCACCGGCCCATTGCCCCTGAACAGCGGGGTGAGCGCCAGGATGATGCCGATATGGCCGGTACCCTCGTAGATGCGGGTTTCTACCGGCGCCCCGGCGGCGCGCAATTGCTCGGCCATGCGTTCGGTGTTGAGCGGATAGACCGTGCCGTCGCCGTCGCCATGCAGCAGCAGCATGGGTGGCGCGTCGCTGCGCGCGAAAGTGATCGGGCGCGCCTGGTCGATGTCGCGCGCGGTGCCTGCGAAGATCGGCCGCGTGCTGCGGTAGTCGAGCGGGTTGAACCAATAGGGGCCCGAGATCCCCACGACGCCGCGCAGCGACGCCGGGTCCCGGTCATGGGCGGCGAGGTAGCGTTCGTCGAGCGCCAGCAGCGCCGCCATGTGCGCCCCTGCCGAATGGCCCATCAGAACGATCCGGTCAGGGTCGCCGCCATAGCTGCCGATGTTATCCGCCACCCAGTCGACCGCGCGGGCGGCGTCGTCCATGAAGGCCGGAAAGGTGACGTCCGGATAGAGCCGGTAGTCCGGCACCACCACCACATAGCCGCGGCTTGCGAAGGCCTGGGCGACGAAGCGGTAGGTGCTGCGCTGCCCGTTCTTCCACGAGCCCCCGTAAAAATAGACGATCACCGGGGCGGGGCCCTGGCTGTCCGCCGGGCGGTAAACGTCAAGCTTGAGGCGGTCCTGCGTTCCGTAGGCGACGGTCGCCGCAAGGTCATAGCCGCCGCTCGGCAAGGTGGCGTTCAGCACACCCGCAGGGGAGCAGGCGCTCATCAGGGTCGCCACCAGGGAGCCCAGCAGTGCTGAGGCACGGCGGCTCATCGTGCGGGCAGCCCGGCGCGCAGCCGCGCGCTCATCTCGACCCGGTGGCCGGCGTCGTCGACGGTCAGGCGGATCGCCGCATCCCGGGGTACATCCGGTGACAGATGGCCGTGGGCGCGGTCGAGCGCCTCGGCAGTAGTCATGGCGGGCAGGACGCGGCCCTCGGCTGCGATCGCATCCAGCGCCACCGGCGCACCGCCGATATGCAGCGGCGGGTGGTCGCTGTCATAGACCTGAACACCAGCGATCTCGGCGCCGTCCGCATCGGTGACCGTGCCGAAGGGCAGGGTGACGCGGCGGTAATTGCCGATGGTGACGCCCTCGCTATGGTCCATTGCCGCAAGCTGGCCTTCGGTCAGCCAGGTCACGGCGACAGTAATGGTGGTCTGCGGCATCGCATGAAGCATGGCGGGCAGGGTTCCGTAACTGCTGAAACGCGCACAGAACACTACGTCGCAACCCGCTGCGCGGACCTGTTGGACGGCCACACCGTCCCGGTCGTCGGCGAATTTACGCGCCAACTGGGCCGGCGCTTTGTTGGAGCCGTACGCCAGCACCGGCACCCGCCCGTCGCGCGGCAGGCGGTGGTGCGCTGCGGTCTCCACCGCGCCGGCGCGGAACAGGAAGCTGCCGTCATGGCCGTCATAGGGATAGTCAACGGCGCGGCGGACGATCGGGCAGTCGGGCGGCGGGGTCTCGGGCATGCGGGCAGCCGGCGGCTTCGGACCCGTTGATCGTCGCGCGCTTTGCCCCGAGGATCAATGCCGGCAGGAGGAGGCGATGGCGCGGCTGAAGACGGGCATATGGGTGCAGGCGCAGATCCGGCTATGCGATGCGGCGATGCTGCCGGTGGCGGTGCTGCATCGCGGCGACCCGGATGCCGGCGCGGTGCTGGTGAAACTGAACCGGCTGGACGGCACCTGCGTGGTGTTCGGCCAGGTCGCATCGCCCGGCGGCGGGCGCGCCTTCGATGCAGCGACCGGCCCGGACCCCGTCCCAGAGGCCGACGCCGACGCCTATGTCGCGCGCCAGCGCCGCTACGACCCGGACCTTTGGGTGCTGGAGGTAGAGGACCCGTCTGGCGAATACCGGCCCGAGGATGCCCTTTGACCGGCCGCATTGCCGCGCGCCGCGACCGCGCCTAGATTGGCGTTTGCGACCCGCCAAACCCCGCGCGCAGGAGCCCACCGCCTTGGCATCGCCGTTGCAGATCAAGCTGCGCAACGACCTCGCCGAGATCACACGGCTGGCGGGGGAGGTCGAGCGGTTCTGTGAAAGCCGCGGGCTCGGCGATGAGGTTGCCTACGGGGTTAACCTGTCGTTCGACGAATTGGTCACCAACACAGTGCTGTATGGCTACGAAGACCATGCCGAGCACCTCATCGTGGTCGAGTTGGAGGTCGTGGAGGACACCCTTTGGGTTCGCATGGCGGATGACGGGGTGCCGTTTAATCCACTCTCCGACGCGCGCCAGCCGGACCTGGATGCACCGCTGGAGCGGCGCAGCATTGGCGGCATCGGCATCCATCTGGTGCGCTCGGTGATGGACTCGGTGCGCTACTACCGTGACGGCGCGCTCAACCGCCTGATTATGTCAAAGCAGGTCGCGCCCGCTGCCCGCTAGCCCTTCGGCAGCGCGTCCAGCAGCCGGTCGAGGTCGGCTTCGTTGTTATAAAAGTGCAGCGCCGCGCGGACATGGCCGTCCTTCTCGCTGACGCAGATGTTCTTGGCGCGCAAATCCTTCACCGTCGTGGCCGCATCGCCCGGCAGGTCGAAGCTGACGATGGCGGCGCGCTCATGCCAGTCGCGTGGGGTGCGCACCTTGATCTGGCGCGCCTCGGCCTGCTCGATCAGGTAGGTGGTGAGGTCGCGGATGCGCGCCTCGATGTTGGCGAGCCCGATGCCGTGCAGCCATTCCGCCGAGCGCTTCTGAACCCAGCAGCCGAGGAAATTCGGATTGCCGTATTCGAAACGGTGGGCGTCAGCATTGAGTTCTGGCGCCGGCTGCATACGGTCGTTCGAGGTGTAGCTGAACTTCGCGGCATAGGGCGGGTTGACCTGGCCGATCAGGTCGTCGGCGACATACATGAAGCCCGCGCCGGCCAGGCTGAACATCGCCTTGTGGCCGCCGGCCACCACCGCATCGGCGCCAAGTGCCGAAATCGGGGTATCCAGGAAGCCAACCGCCTGGATGCCGTCAACCACGAGGCGCGCACCCTTGGCGTGGCAGGCTGCGGCCAGCGCCGGGATGTCGTTGCGGAAGCCGTTGCCGTAGACCACCCAGCCGGCGGCGACGACCCGGGTGTTCTCGTCGATTAGCCGGTCGTAATTCTCCGTCGGCACCCGGCCGTCTGCGTCAGGGATGACCCAGCGCACTTCAACGCCCTTCTCAGTCAGCTTGCGCCAGGGGAAGGTATTATTTTCATGTTCAAATTCGCTCAGCACCACGTTGTCGCCTGCCGCGAAAGGCAGGCCCTGGGCGAGGATGTTCATGCCTTCGGAGGTGTTCTTGATCAGGGCAATGTTGGCCGCCGGCGCGCCGACCAATTGCGCCACCGCGTTGCGGGTGTCCTCGATCGGGTCCATGGAAAAGGCCCGGAAGCCCGCTTCCTCGTAGATATCGGCGAGCCATTCCTGGATCGCGCGTTCAACCGTCCGCGGCAGGATCGCCTTCTTGGCAGTGTCCAGATAGGTGAACGTCTCCAAGGTCGGGAACTCGGCGCGAATGGCGTCCCAATCCGGGCGGTCGGCGGCTGCAGCGGCGGTGGCGGGCATCGGTTCGGTCCTCTATCGGGGCATGATCGTGCGGGGCAGCCTAACATATTGATGGAATCGTCCCGAAAACCCTTGCGGGATGACGGCTTTATGTCAGTATTGCGACCCACGGCGCGTTGATGAGACGCGCCGCAACCGTGCCAGGGGCGGGCTTTCTGCGTCCCAGGGCACAAAAAACTGTTTCCTGAACTCGACGCATGCAGGGGGTCTACCACTCATGAACCACTTCAAATCCATTCTGGCGGCGGTGGCGGTTGCTGCTGTTGCCATGCCGCTCAGCGCCCAGGCGCAGAGCAACAACACGCTGCAGACTGTCCGCGATCGCGGCGAGCTGATTTGCGGCGTCCATCAGGGCCGTTATGGCTTTGCCATCGCTGACAGCCAGGGCAAGTGGGTCGGCCTCGACGTCGACTTCTGCCGCGCGGTTGCCGCCGCCGTTCTCGGCGATTCCGAGAAGGTGAAGTACATCCCGCTCGGCTCGGTGCAGCGCTTCCCGGCCCTGCAGTCCGGCGAAGTCGACATGCTGTCGCGTACCACCACGGTCACCCTGACCCGTGACGCGGCGCTGGGCTTCAACTTCGGCCCGACCACCTTCTACACCGGCACCGGCTTCATGGTGCGTAAGGATATCGGCGTTACCAAGGTCGATGAGCTCGACGGCGCCGCGGTTTGCGTGTTCCCGGGCAGCACCACCGAGAAGAATATCTCGGCGCTGTTCAAGAGCCGCAACATGTCCTACAAGCCGGTCGTTATCGAGAGCTCCAAGGAGCTTGTCGGCGCCTACCTGGCGGGTCGTTGCGACGTCATCGCCATGGACCAGGCCGGCCTGCCGGGCCATCGCCGGTTTGACGCCAAGAACCCCGAAGATCACGTGATCCTCGACGGCGTGTTCTCCAAGGAGCCGCTCGCCATTGGTGTCCGCCACGGCGACGACCAGTGGTACGACATCATCAAGTGGGTCACGATGGCCACCTTCGAGGCCGAAGAGCGTGGCGTCACCTCCGCCAACGTCGACCAGATGAAGACGTCGGGCGACCCGAACATCCGCCGCCTGGTGGGTGCTGAAGGCGACCTGGGCAAGAAGCTGGGTCTGGATGCCGACTGGTCCTACCGGATCATCAAGCAGGTCGGTAACTACGAAGAGATCTACGAGCGCAACTTCGGTTCGAAGTCGCCGCTGGATCTGCCGCGGGGTCTGAACACCCAGTGGTACGACGGCGGTCTGCTCTACGCCTACCCGTTCAAGTAGGCCGGATCACCGGTTGAATCCGCCGCGCGCCGCGATTTCGGCGGCGCGCGGCGGCATTCGCCGTTTTCCGTATACGCGCTCTAGAAACATCGATCCGCTGAGGGGGAACAACGGATGGCCCAGCCTGTGACAACACCACAAGGCGGCGATACCTCCATCCTCAATAGCCTGGCCTTCCGCGGGCTCGTCTACCAGATTGCGCTGGCGCTCGGCGTCGCGCTGACAGGCTGGTATCTCTACGTCAACGTCCATGAGAACCTGGCGCGGCAAGGCATCGCCACCGGGTTCGACTTTCTCTGGGAAGCCGCCGGTTTTGATATCGGCGAGACGCTGATCGCGTTTGATGCCTCAGATTCCTATGGCCGCATCATCCTTGCCGGCCTCGTCAACACCTTGCATGTCTCGGTCGTCGGCATCGTGCTGGCCACCATCCTCGGTGTCGTCATCGGCATCGCGCGGGTGTCGAGCAACTGGCTGATCTCGCAGCTGGCGTCTGCCTATGTCGAGGTGTTCCGAAACATCCCGATCCTGCTGCAGATTATCTTCTGGGCGACCGTCATCCGGAACTTGCCCAACCAGCGCGATCCGATCGCCATTTCCGACACCATCTTCCTGTCAAACCGCGGCGCGAATTTCCCGGTTCCAGTGGAGCATTGGATCTATCCCTGGGTGTGGCTGGCGCTTTTCGTCGGCATCGGCGCCGCGATCTATCTCAAACGCTGGGCGCGGCTGCGCCGCGAGGCAACGGGTGAACAATTCCCGGTCCTGTGGCCCAGCGTCGGCCTGATCCTTGGTCTGCCGCTGGTGGTCTGGGTCATGGCGGGTGCGCCGCTGGAATGGGATATCCCGGTCCTGAAGGGCTTCAACTACCGCGGCGGCATGTCGTCCTCGCCGGAGTTCATCGCCCTGCTGATCGGCCTCGTCGCCTACACTGCGGCGTTCATCGCCGAGATCGTCCGATCCGGTATCCAATCGGTTGGCATCGGCCAGCTGGAGGCGGCTAGATCCCTGGGCCTCAGACCCGGCCTGGTGATGCGCCTGGTGGTACTGCCGCAGGCCCTGCGCGTGATCGTGCCGCCCACCACCAGTCAGTATCTCAGCCTGACCAAGAACAGCTCGCTGGCGGTCGCCATCGGCTATCCGGACCTGGTGAATGTGGGCAACACCACCATCAACCAGACCGGCCAGGCGGTCGAAGGCATCGCGATCATGATGCTGATCTACCTGATTATCAGCCTGACGATCTCGACCTTCATGAACTTCTACAATCGCATCGTTGCGATCCAAGAGCGCTAGGGGAGGCGGGATATGGCAGAGACCACGCTAGACCGCGACGGCGCTACAGGACGCGAACAGGCGCCGCCCATCGAACGCATTGGCGCGCTGCGCTGGCTGAAGGAAAACCTGTTCAGCAGCACCTTCAACACCATCCTCACCTTCGTTGCGGTGGGCGGGCTGTTGTGGGCGGTGCCCCTCATCGTCGAATGGGCCTTCTTCAACGCCATCTGGTCGGCCGAGAGCGCCGACGCCTGCCGCGCCCAGGAAGGCGGGGCATGCTGGGCGGTGATCGGCGAGAAATACCGCCCGATGATGTTCGGCGTCTATCCCTACGAGGAGCACTGGCGCCTCGTGGTGGCGCTGCTGGTCTATATCGGCGCCGTGATGATCACGCTCACGCCGCGCTTCTTCACGCGGGCGATCGTGATCCCGCTGTGGATCGTCACCTCTGCCATCGTCGCCCTGATGCTGTGGGGCGGCATGTTCGGCCTGACCTACGTGGACACCACCCAGTTCGGCGGCCTGCCGCTGACCATGCTGATGTTCACGGGCACCATCATCATCGGCATGCCGGTGGCGATGCTGCTGGCGCTGGGCCGGCGTTCCAATCTGCCGGCGGTGAAGACGATCTGCGTCACCTTCATTGAATCCATCCGCGGCGTGCCGCTGGTCACCATCCTGTTCATCTCCGCGGTGGTGTTCCCGCTGTTCCTGCCCGAGGGCGTGGAGTTCGACAAGCTGCTGCGCGCCATCGTCGGCATGGCGATCTTCTTTGCCTGCTACCAGGCGGAGGTGATCCGCGGCGGCCTGCAGGCGATCCCGCGCGGCCAGTACGAGGCGGCCGAAGCGCTCGGCCTCAGCTATTGGCAGATGACCCGCAAGATCATCCTGCCCCAGGCCCTGCGCATCTGCCTGCCGGGCATCATGAACCACATCATCGCGGCGTTTAAGAACACCTCGCTGGTGCTGATCATCGGCCTGTTCGACATCCTCACCGCGACGACGGCGGTGATGCAGGATCCGCTGTGGCGCCGCTACTACGTCGAGGCCTACCTGTTCATCGCCCTTGTCTACTTCGTGTTCTGCTACTCGCTGTCGAAGTACAGCCAGGACCTCGAACGCCGGCTCAGTGAAGGCCGCCGGCTGTAAAGGAAGACCCCATGACCGACGCAGCTCCTCTCGAATCCAACCAGGTCGCCAGCGCTGCCGGCGACGAAGTCGCCATCGAACTGATCGGCGTCGGCAAATGGTATGGCGAGTTCCAGGCCCTCCGGGACATCAACCTGACCGTTCAGCGCGGTGAGCGTGTCGTCGTTTGCGGCCCGTCGGGCTCCGGCAAGTCCACGATGATCCGCTGCATCAACCGGCTTGAGGTGCACCAGCGCGGCAACATCATCGTCGACGGGGTGGAACTGACCGACAACCTCAAGAACATCGAAAAAATCCGCAGCGATGTCGGCATGGTGTTCCAATCGTTCAATCTGTTCCCCCACCTCACCGTGATGGAGAACCTGACCCTGGCGCCGATGTGGGTGCGCAAGATGCCCAAGACCGACGCCGAGCAGATCGCCATGCAGTATCTGGAACGGGTGAAGATTCCTGAGCAGGCGTTCAAGTATCCCGGCCAGCTGTCGGGCGGCCAGCAGCAGCGTGTCGCCATCGCCCGCGCGCTGTGCATGCAGCCCAAGATCATGCTGTTCGACGAGCCGACTTCGGCGCTCGACCCGGAAATGATCAAGGAAGTGCTCGACGTGATGGTCGAGCTGGCGGAAAGCGGGATGACCATGGTGGTGGTCACCCATGAAATGGGCTTCGCCAAGACCGTGGCCGACAAGATGGTGTTCATGGACGACGCAGAGATCGTCGAAATCGCCAACCCCGACGAGTTCTTCAACAACCCGAAGAACGACCGCACCAAGCTGTTCCTGAGCCAGATTCTGTCTCATTAAGCGCTGCTGTGCGGGTGGGGCTGTGTAAAGCCGAGCTTTACCACCCTTTACCTAAGTATCATTTCCTTGCCGGATTCTCCCGTTAGGGTAGCCGTCCCGTGGGCGGAGTGGCCGTCCATGTTCGGAGGCTGCCGCCTATGCCAGGCCTGCTTGGCTGGTTCATCAAGGAGCGCGCGCAGGAGAACCGGGTCGCCGGACGCGACCGCCGGATTCACAAGCGCTACATCGTGACCAATGTCACCGCGGTGGTGTTCGGCAAGCGCGAGCGCGTCTACGACATCTCCATGGGCGGCCTGTGCTTGCGCCCCTATCATGGCGGGCTGGAGGCCGGCACCGTGTTCAGCTTCGAGCTTGAGCTGAGCATGCACAACCGCGACGTCACCGTGAAGCTGCCCTGCCGGGGCAAGGTGGTGCGCCGGTTCCAGGATGTGCTGGCGCTAAAATACGTCGCCATGCCCGATCCGTTGAAGCGCAGCCTGCGCGATTTCATTCGCCGCTACGACAAGGCCCGCCCCACCCAGCATTAGGTCGACCCGGCGCGGGCGACTGTCTACCCTGCCGCGAACCGCGACGCGCAGGGGAGGACATCATGGCGGACGCACCGCACGATCTGGGTATTGCCGATCTGGAGACGGCCTTCGCCGCCGGCGATCTGTCGCCGGTGGCGCTGTGCGAACATTTGCTGGCCCGCATTGCGGCCTTCGAGCCCCAGCTCCACGCCTTCATTGCGCGCACCGATGACCTGGCGCTGGCCCAGGCGCGCCAAGCCGAGGCGGAGATCGCGGCGGGCCGGTCGCGCGGCGCAATGCATGGCGTGCCGTTCGCGCTGAAGGACATCTACAACACCGCCGGGATCGCCACGACCGCCTGCTCGCGGCTGTTGGCCGACCATGTACCGGCGGCGGACGCCACCACCACGGCGAAGCTGCTGTCCGCCGGCGGGGTGCTGATGGGCAAGCTTGCAACCCATGAGTTCGCCCATGGCGGTCCGTCCTTCGACCTGCCTTGGCCGCCGGCGCGCAACCCATGGGACACGGCGCGGGTGACTGGCGGTTCGTCGAGCGGCTCGGGTGCGGCGGTGGCCGCCGGTTACGTCCCGCTGGCGCTGGGCTCGGACACCGGCGGGTCGATTCGAAACCCCGCTGCCCTGTGCGGGCTGGTCGGGCTGAAGCCGACCTACGGGCTGGTCAGCCGCGCCGGGGTGGTGCCGAACTCCTACAGCTTCGATACCTGCGGGCCGCTGACCCGCACCGTGGCGGACGCGGCCATCGCGCTGCAGCTGCTCGCGGGCCACGACGCCGCCGACCCGGCCAGCGCCTGCGTTTCGATTCCGGACTACCGCGCCGCCGCCCGGCCCGGCGATATCCGTGGTCTGCGCATTGGCATCGTTCGGCATTTCTACGAAGAGGACCTGCCGGCGAATGACGCGGTGCGCCAGGCGATGGACGCTGCCATCGCGCAGTTCGCGGCCCTCGGCGCGGTACTGGAGGATGTCCGCCTGCGGCCGATGCAAGACTATTACGACGTCAAGATCGTCATCGCCGAGAGCGAGATGTTCGAGCTCAACGGCCCGGACCTGCGCAGTCGGGTGACCGAGTTCGGCATGGATTTCCTCGGCCGCTGCCTGCCGGCCTGCCTGTTCAGCGCCGTGGACTACATGGCCGCCCAGCGCGAACGCCGCCGCATCCTGGCGGAGACCGAGGCGCTCTACGCCCGCTACGACCTGCTGCTGACCGCCGGCCCCTATGGCCCCGCCGCCACCTTCGAAGGCCACAGCACGGCGTCGTTCTGGACCAAGCCATCGGTCACCACCCCGTTCAATGTCACCGCAGGCCCGGCGCTGGTGCAGCCCATGGGCTTCTCCGGCGAGGGCATGCCCCTGTCGCTACAGCTGGTGGGCCGGCCGTTCGACGAGGTGACCGTGCTGCGCGCGGCGGCCGCCTACGAGGCGGCGACCGACTGGGGCGCGCGCAAGCCGCCGCTCGACCCGGATGCCCCGGCGGTGCCGTGGGACGGGCCGGTCACCCAGGCACCGGAGAGCGCCGACCTCGACGCCGCCGGCCGTGACCGGGTGGCGGCGGCGGCGCGGGCCGCGGGCCTCGACCTGCCAGAGCCGATCTTCGAGCAGCTGTGCTGTGCCGCCGAGCCGGTCTGGGCGATGGCGGCGCGGCTGCGCGCGCGCGCCGGTGAGCGCTTCGCCGAGCCCGCCAACACCTTCGCCGCGCCGCGCTAGGGGGCGATGGCGCTCAGCCCGCTCGCCGCCCTCTAGTCGACCAGCAGCAGCGGGCCGCCCCGGGGCGCGTCGGTGACGGTGCCGACGATCGCCGTGTCCGGATAGCCGGCCTTGATCAGTGCATCCCGGCAGGCGTCGGCGACGTCTGGCGCCACCGCCAGCAGCAAGCCGCCCGCAGTCTGCGGGTCGAACAGCAGGCTGTGGCGCGGGTCGTCGAAGGGCGCGCCGCCGCCAAGCGCGGCGGCGAAGCGCGTATTGGCCGGATGCAGGGTGCTGTGCAGTCCGGCGACCGCGCAGTCCAGCGCGCCGTCAAGCAGCGGCACCGCCGCCAGGTCGAGCCGCGCACCGCGCCCGCCGCTCTTCAGCATCTCCAGCAGATGTCCCGCGAGCCCGAAGCCGGACACGTCGGTGCAAGCACTGGGCGTGAACGGCTTCATGGCTTCCGCCGCCGCCCGGTGGCCCAGGCACATGCCGGCGACCGCCGCCTCGATCCAGCGGCCCTTGGCGCGGCCGCGCATGTCCGCGGCGAACAGCGTCCCGGTGCCGATGGGGCGGGTCAGGATGAGGCGGTCGCCGGGTTTCAGGCCGCCCTTGGCGGTGAGGGACGCCCGTTCCGCGAGCCCGTTCACGGCAAATCCGAGCGCCAGCTCGCCGCCTTCCATGGTGTGGCCGCCGACCAACGCGGTATGGGATTCGACGAACGCCTCCTGCGCGCCGGCGAGCAGGTGATACAGGTCGTCGGCCATTTTTGCTTCGGCCGCGTAGGGCAGGGTGACGATCGCCAGTGCGGATTGCGGTTCCGCGCCCATGGCATAGATATCGGCCAGTGCGTGGTTTGCCGCGACGCGGCCGAACCGGAACGGGTCGCCCAGGAAATCACGGAACATATCAACGCTGTGCACCGCGACCCGGCCCGCCGCCACCTCGGTCACGGCGGCGTCATCGGGCTGGTCGAGGCCGATTAGCACGTCGGGCCGGACCACCGGTTTCAGCCGCGCCAGCGACTGGGCAAGCAGGTCGCCGCCCAGTTTCCCACCGCAGCCCGCGCAGCGCATCGGGGCCGCCGCGTCGGCGTCTTCCGCCGCTGCCATATCAGGCAATTCAGCGTATTTGCGCATCCAGGTGCGGTCGATGTGGTCCTTCCATCGCCACACCCAGCCGCCGGCGATGGCCCAGCGCCCGCGCGACGCGACGGCATAGGCATCGCCGGTGGAAACCAAGCTGAGAAAGTCGCGCTGGGGCGTGAAGGGTTCCGGCGGCTGTCCGGTCACCAGATTCCGAAGGTTGCGCGCGAGCGGCGGCCCCTGGCGCACGGCAAACACGCCCGCCTTGGGGCGGGGATGGGCGGCCACACTGGCGATGTCGCCGCAGGCGAAGACGCCGGCGTGGGATACGGATTGCAACGACGGGGCGACCGCGATGAAGCCGCGCGCGTCCAGGGCGAGGCCGGTTTCGCCGAGCCAGCCCGCCGCTCCGGCAGCGGTGACCCAGAGGATTTCGTCCGCAGCGATCTCCGCGCCCGCCTCGGTCAGCATCAGGCCGGCGCGAACCTCGCCCACCCGGGTATTGTTATGCACCTCCACCCCGCGCTCGGCGAGGATGCGTTCGAAGGTCTTCTGAACTGAGGGGTTGTGGGTCGGCAGCGGCCGCGCCGCATCGCCCACCAGCACGAAGCCCAGCCGGTCGGGGTCGCCATCCGCGTCCGCCACGTCGCCGCGCAGCCGGTGGCGCATGGCCAGCAGCAGCTCGACCCCGCCCGCGCCGCTGCCCACTACCGCGATCCGGTAGGGGCCGGTGCTGGCCAGAACCCGCGCACGCAGGGCTTCCCAGTGATCGAGGAAGCGGTTGATCGGCTTCACCGGCACCGTGTGCTCGGCGGCGCCGGGCACCGAGGTATCGGGCGTGGAGCCGATGTCGAGGGAGAGAAGGTCGAAGGGCACCGGCGGATGCTCCGCGCACTGCACAGTGCGGGCGGTGAGGTCGAGGCCAACGGCGGAATCGTGCAGCAGCCGCGCGCGCGCGAAGCGGCAAAGCGGGCGCAGGTCCACATGGGTGTCGTCGTAGGTGTAATGGCCGGCGATCTGCCCTGGCAGCATGCCGGAATAGGGCGTGTGGATATCGCGCGCGATCAGAGTCAGCCGGACCCCGGGCACCGGGGTCATGCCAAAGCTGCGCAGCACCTCCACATGGCTATGGCCGCCACCAACCAGGACGATGTCCTGGGTCACCGGCGCGTCAGACTGGTTCATCCGCGCTGCATAGCGCAAAACCGGCCTGGCGCGAAATCACCGCTGCGTGTCAGCCGCCGGTGATCGGGGCAAGATTGCTGTGGAATTGCCCGGCACTTTCCGACCAGGCGTAGGTCAGCGCGTGGGCGCGGCAAGCGTCGCCCGGGATATCCAGCGCCGCGCGGGTCGCCGCCGCGAGGTCCTCGTCCAGCACGCCAACCCCCGTATCGGTGAGGATGTCGATGGGGCCCGGCGCCGGATAGGCGGCCACCGGCACGCCGCAGGCGAGCGCCTCGAGGATCACGTTGCCGAAGGTGTCGGTCAGGCTGGGAAACACGAACACGTCGCTGGCGGCGTAGTGGCGTGCCAGCTCCTCGCCATGCTTCGGGCCGACGAAGGTGACGTCGGGAAAGGCTCTCTGGAGCGATTCCATCTGCGGGCCGCCGCCGACCACCAGCTTGCTGCCGGGATGCTCCAGGCGCAGGAACGCCTCGATGTTCTTCTCCACCGCCACCCGGCCGACATACAGCAGGATCGGCCGGGGAAGGTCGAGAAAGTCCTTCGGATAGGGCTGGAACGCCTCCAGGTCGACGCCCCGGGTCCAGCGCCTGATGTTGCCGATGCCGCGTGCCTCGAGGTCGCGCTGGATGCTGTCTGTGGCGACCATCACCGACCGGGCATGGCCATGGAACCAGCGCATGAAGCCGTAGGTCCAGGACAGCGGTACCCGAAAGCGGATGTGGATGTATTCCGGGAAGCGGGTGTGGAACGAGGTGGTGAAGGGGATGCCGCGGCGGCCGCAATAGACCCGCGCGGCCAGGCCCAGCGGCCCCTCGGTGGCGATATGCACCGCGTCAGGCGCCATCTCGCGGATGCGCCGGCCGACCGACAGGCCGTGGTTCCAGCTCAGCCGGATTTCCGGATAGGTCGGGCACGGCAGGGTGCGATAGTCCTGGGGCGTGATGTAGCCGACGCTGTGGCCCATCGCCTTGAGCTCGCGGCCTACGGTGTCGAGGGTGCGCACCACGCCATTGACCTGGGGATACCAGGCGTCGGTGATGATCAGGATGCGCATGGGGCTGGCAGCCGCGCCGGTGTTGGCCGGGGTGCCCGCCGGATCGACGGCGGTGTCGGGAGTCACGAAGCGACGGTGACCGGCGCGCGCGCCGGGGCGGCCGGCTTGGCAAGGCTGAGTTCCCGATGGCCGATATCGGCCCAGCGCAGGATTTCCAGCGTGCCGTCCCCATGCTCCACCAGGGCGGTGCAGCTCTCCACCCAATCGCCGTCGTTGCAGTAGGTAATGCCGTCGATCTCGCGGATCTCGGCATGGTGGATGTGGCCGCACACCACCCCGTCCGCCTCGCGGCGGCGCGCCTCGGCAGCGACGGTGTTCTCGAAGCGACTGATGTACTCGACCGCGTTTTTGACCCGGTATTTCAGGTAGGCGGACAGCGACCAGTAGGGCAGGCCGAGCAGCCGGCGCGCGTCGTTGAACCACAGGTTGAACTTGAGCGCCGTGCCGTAAGCCCAGTCGCCGACGAAGGCCAGCCACTTGCAGTGCTTGATGACCCCGTCGAACTCATCACCGTGCAGGATCAGGAACTTGCGGCCGTCGGCCATCACATGCTCTGCCTGCTTGCGGATATCGACACCGCCGAGGCTCATGCCGCAGTAATGGCGCAGCGCCTCATCATGGTTGCCGGGGACGTAGGTGACCTGGGTGCCGGCACGGACCTTGGCCAGCAGCCGCTGGATCACGTCGTTATGGGTCGGCGCCCAGTACCAGGAGCGCTTCAGCCGCCAGCCGTCAACCAAGTCGCCAACGATGTAGAGATGCTCTGACTCGGTGCGTGCCAGGAAATCCAGCAGGAACTCGGCGCGGCAGCCGCGGGTGCCAAGATGGATGTCCGAAATGAAGATGGAGCGGTACTCGCGTTCGCCGCGGGGCCGCTCGGGCGGCGCCTCGGTGCGCGCCGCATCGATCAGGCCCGACATCGCCTGCGGCGGGGGAGGGGCCGCGTCCCGGGTATAAAAATATGGCTTCAGGAGATTGGTCAGCAGTCGGAGGCAGGTGGGGCGTTGTGTGCCGCCCAGAAATCCCGTCGCTGCGATCATCGGACCACCATGTCTTGTGCCGCGGACGCCGGGATATTCGTTTATTTGGGTTACTGGATGATGACGCCCTGTGGATAAAATTGTGAATAAATCGGCCTGAGCGACAGCTGCCCCTTGAACCTGGCAGCGCGAACCCCGCCCACCTGAGCGTCAGAAAACGGTAGCATTGTCTGGCCAAAGCTGTTGATATTCCACGATTCCTGACAACAGACCGCCGCGTGTAACGTTATGACTGCGCCTGTTTCCATGCCCGATGCCCCGTCCCGGCGGGTGCTGGTGATCTTCAACCCGGTCGCCGGGTGGCGCCGCCACCGCCGGTTGGCCCGGGTGATCGACGCGCTAGAGGCGCGCGGCTGCGCCGTCACGCTTCGCGAGACCGGCGCGCGCGGTGATGCGGAACGGTTTGCCCGTGAGGCGGTCGCCGACGGCGGGCACGATGCGGTGGTGGCAGCGGGCGGCGATGGCACCATCAACGAGGTTGCCAACGGCCTTGAAGGCAGCGACCTGCCGCTCGGCGTTATCCCGATCGGCACCGCCAATGTGTTCGCCATCGAGATCGGCTTGCGCGGACGAATCGATTCCGTCGCCGACATTATCGCCCATGGCACGCCGCAGCCGATCTACCTCGGCCGCACCGAGGGGCGCGCCTTCGTGATGATGCTGGGGGTGGGCTTCGACAGCCGTGCTGTGGCCGGGGTCGACCTGGGTATCAAGCGGCGCTTCGGCAAGCTCGCCTATGTGATTTCCGGACTGCGTGAGCTGATGCGCGGCGCCGGCGAGGGGCTGCGTGTGGTTGCGGACGGGCAGCGCTACGAGGCCGGCTGGGTGGTGGTCAGCAAGGGCGCCCATTACGGCGGCGATTTTGAGCTGGCGCCTGACGCGTCACTGGGCGAGGCGGCGTTTCGGCTGTGCATCTTCCCGCGGGCCCGGCGCATCGACCTGATCGGCTATCTCATCGCGCTGGGCCTGGGGCGCATGCGCAGCCTGAAGACCGTGCGCTTCGTGCGCGCCACCAGCGTCACCATCGAGGGCGCACAGGGCGAGCCGATCCAGGCCGACGGCGACGTCATTGGCCAGCTGCCGATCTCGGTGGAGGTGGGCCGCCGGCCGATCCAACTGCTCGCGCCGGCCTAGCAGCCTTGCCGCCGGCTATTCGACGTATTTGACCTCTTCGCCCGGGGCCGGCGTGCCCTGGAAGCCGCCCTTCTTCAGCACCGCATCGCGGCCGCCATGGCGCTCGACCAGTGCCGTCTGGTCATGCTTGGCGCGGGCATCCACATCCTCGGGCGTCTCCGGCGACAGCACCGCCATCAGTTCGGCCTTGAGCGACTCCAGTGTCGCCGCGTGGGCGGCGACGCCGGCAAGGTCGGTCTCCTCCTCCGGGTCGTCGGCGAGGTTGAACAACTCGGGCGTGTCGCCCGCATAGTGGATGTACTTCCAGTCCCCACGCCGGATCATGTAGGCGGCGCTGCGCGCGCCGACCGCGTGGTACTCGCTGAAAACGATGCGCTCGGGGTCGTCGTCCCCGTTCACGATATGCAGCAGCGAGCGGCCGGGATGGGTGTCGTCCGGCTCGCCGTCGCCGAGGCCGAGGCTGTGCAGGATGGTGGCGTGGCCGTCGATCAGGCTCGCCGGGGTCTTGCACACCTTGCCGGCGGGCACGTCGGGGCCGGCCATGATCATCGGGATGGCCGCGCTTTCCTCATACATGTTGGACTTGCCCCACATGCCGCGCGCGCCGAGGTTCTCGCCGTGGTCGCTGACATAGATGACGCGGGTGGTCTCCGCCAGACCGGTCTCCTCGAGGGTGTCGAGGATGCGGCCCACATTGCGGTCCATGTAGGTGCACATGGCGAAGTAGCTGGCCATGGCAATCTTGCGGGTCTCATCGTTGAAGAAGTTGTCGTCAGGCTTCTGCTGGCGCAGTTCCTCGAACCAGGGATGGTAGGCCCGGTCCTCGCCAAAGCCCTTAGGCCATTCGATGGCGTCGTGGGGATAAAGGTCGTAGAGCTCCTGCGGCGCGATCAGCGGGTAATGCGGGCAGACATGGGATGAGAACAGCATCCATGGCTTGCCCGGATCGCCGGACGCCGACTGGCGCAGCCAGTCGCATGTCTGCTCGGTGATGTCGGCGTCGTAACGCAAATAACCCGAATCGCCCGGGCCGATCTGCTCGGCAAAGGTGCTGACCTTGGGTGCGGGCGGGAAGGGATCCTTCACCGCGTGGCGCACCGCGCCAACGCCGTCGACCACATTCAGCGGCACGATCATCTGGTCGAAGCCGGTGGGGTCGGTCTCGAAGCGGTAGTGCAGCTTGCCGATAGAGACAGACGGGTGGCCCGCGCGCTGGAGGTCGTGGCCCCAACCCTCAATGGCGCCGTCGTAGGGGTGCGCGTTGTCCCAGTAGCCGATGCGGTGGACATACCGGCCGGTGGCGAAGCTGGCGCGCGCCGGCACACAGATCGGGCAGTTGGTATAGGCGGCCTCGAAGCGGGTGCCCCGGGCGGCCAGCCGGTCGAGGTTCGGCGTCTGCACCAGCGGATGCCCGTAGCAGCCCAGCGCGCGCTGCTGATGCTCGTCCGACATGATGAACAGCAGGTTGGTGGACTGCATGCGGGAAAACTCCTGGGGCTTTGCTCGAAGGGCGCGTTACCAGAGCGACTTGACCGCGCGTTCCGGCCATTCGCGGTCGTAGTCGTCGCCGCCATGGCGGTTCTCGGTGAGCGCCGCCAGCATCTTGCCCGGCGTTGGCAGGTCTTTCGGATCGACCTGGATCTCCGGGTTCCAGAGGTCGGAGCGGATCAGCGCGCGGGCGCACTGGAAGTAGACCGCGTCGACCTTGAGAACGAGCACCGAGCGCGGCGGCTTGCCGTCCACTGCAAAGGACTCGCACAGCGCCGGGTCCGTATCGACCGCGCCCTGGCCGTTGACCCTCAGCGTCGTGCTGGAGCCCGGGACCATGAACATCAGTGCCGTGCGCGGGTCGCGCACCACATTGCGCAGGGAATCGACCCGGTTGTTGCCGCGCCGGTCGGGCAGCATCAGGGTGCGGTCGTCGGCGACCCGCACGAAGCCCGGCTTATCGCCGCGCGGGGAGCCGTCGATGCCTTCGGGGCCGACGGTGGACAGCACCGCGAACGGCGAAGCCTCGATGAAGGCGCGGTACTCGGGGGTGATGTAATCGACCTCCTTAAGCAGCGAGGTCTCGCCCGGCTGGCCATACAGGGTTTCCAGGGCGGCAACATCAGTGATCACGGTCATGGGGGTCTCCGGGGTCAGGCGGGGGACGGGGACGCCGCGACCGTATCAAAAGCCCGCCGCGGCCCGCAACCAGCCTGCCGCCGTGGCAACAAGAAGGTGATTTCATATGGGTTTCGGGAAGTTGGCACTCACAGATGTGGAGTGCTAACAAAAACCTTGAAACCGTCCCGCCGAGCCGCTACATGACCGCCCGAGCCCGGATGCCGGCCTCGCTCGGGTCCGGGTCCATTTGCTTGTTCTCAAAAGGAATGACGGAGGAACTCATGAAGTTCAGGCCTCTGCATGATCGCGTGCTGGTTCGGCGCGTCGAGCAGGAAGAGAAGACGGCCGGTGGTGTCATCATCCCCGACACCGCCCAGGAGAAGCCCCAGGAGGGTGAGGTCGTCGCTGTCGGCGCCGGTGCGCGCAATGACAAGGGCGAGCTGATCACGCCGGAAGTGAAGGCGGGCGACCGCGTTCTGTTCGGCAAGTGGTCGGGCAATGAAGTGAAGCTGGACGGTGAGGAACTCCTCATCATGAAGGAGTCGGACATCCTCGGCATCCTCGTGAAGTCCGGTTCGTCCAAGTCGAAGAAAGCTGCTTAAGGTCGGAGGGCCAAAATAATGCCTGCTAAGGAAATCAAGTTCGATACCGATGCCCGTACGCGGATGCTGCGTGGCGTCGATCTGCTGGCCGACGCGGTCAAGGTGACGCTGGGTCCGAAGGGCCGCAATGTCGTCATCGACAAGGCGTTCGGCGCGCCCCGGATCACCAAGGACGGCGTTACCGTCGCCAAGGAGATCGAGCTCGGCGATAAGTTCGAGAACATGGGTGCCCAGATGCTGCGCGAAGTCGCCAGCAAGACCAACGACATCGCCGGCGACGGCACCACCACCGCCACCGTGCTGGCCCAGGCCATCGTGCGCGAGGGCGTGAAGTCCGTTGCTGCTGGCATGAACCCGATGGACCTGAAGCGCGGCATCGACGCCGCCGTGGCCTCGGTGATCGCCGATGTCGAGAAGCGCTCCAAGAAGATCCGCACCAGCCAGGAGATTGCCCAGGTCGGCACCATCTCCGCCAACGGCGAGGGCGAGATCGGCGACATGATCGCCAAGGCCATGGAGACCGTCGGCAACGAGGGCGTGATCACCGTCGAAGAGGCCAAGAGCTTCGAGACCGAGCTCGAGGTCGTCGAGGGCATGCAGTTCGACCGCGGTTACCTGTCGCCCTACTTCATCACCAACGCCGAGAAGATGGTGGCCGAGCTGGAGGATCCGTTCATCCTGCTGCACGAGTCCAAGCTGTCGAACCTGCAGGCGATGCTGCCGGTGCTCGAGGCCGTGGTGAAGTCCAGCCGTCCGCTGCTGATCATTGCCGAGGACGTCGAGGGCGAGGCCCTGGCCACCCTGGTGGTCAACCGCCTGCGTGGTGGCCTGAAGGTCGCCGCCGTCAAGGCGCCGGGCTTCGGTGATCGCCGCAAGGCCATGCTCGAGGACATCGCCATCCTGACCGGCGGTCAGGTGATCAGCGAGGACCTCGGCATCAAGCTGGAGAATGTCTCGCTCGACATGCTCGGCCGTGCCAAGAAGGTGATGATCACCAAGGAAGAGACCACCGTGGTCGAGGGTTCGGGCAAGAAGGCGGACATCCAGGGCCGCTGCAGCCAGATCCGCACCCAGATCGAGGAGACCTCCTCGGAGTACGACAAGGAGAAGCTGCAGGAGCGGCTGGCGAAGCTCGCCGGCGGCGTTGCCGTGCTCCGCGTCGGCGGCTCCACCGAGGTCGAGGTGAAGGAGCGCAAGGACCGGGTCGAGGACGCGATGAACGCGACCCGCGCCGCGGTTGAAGAGGGCATTGTCCCGGGCGGCGGCACTGCGCTGCTGTACGCAGCCCGCGCGCTCGAGAGCCTCAAGGTCGACAACGCCGACCAGAAGGCCGGTGTCGACATCGTCCGCAAGGCGATCCAGCAGCCGGCGCGTCAGATCGCGTCGAACGCCGGTGCCGACGGTTCGATCGTTGTCGGCAAGATCCTGGAGAGCAAGGACTCCGGGTTCGGCTACGACGCCCAGTCCGGCGAGTTCACCAACCTGGTGAAGGCCGGCATCATCGACCCGACCAAGGTGGTGCGCACCGCGCTGCAGGACGCCGCTTCGGTGGCCGGCCTGCTGATCACCACCGAGGCGATGGTGGCCGAAAAGCCGGAGAAGAAGGACCCCATGCCCGCCGGTGGCGACATGGGTGACATGGGCGGCATGGGCGGCATGGGCTTCTAAGCCTGTCCCCACACCGTTCCTAAGCGACACGGGAAGGGCCGCGGTTCACGCCGCGGCCCTTTCTCTTTGGCCCGGGCGCGCTAGATTGGGGCATGCAGAACAGGCAGCCCGACGAGGCGCGGATGGGCCGAACCCTGGCCGAAACCGCGCATCTCAACAGCCCGGAGACCATGGCCGCGGACGCCGCGCGCGACGCGGTCGCCCGCGCGTCCGAGACCTCCGCGCGCACCGAGGCGCTGACGCGGCGCCATGGCCTGATCTTCACCAGCGCCGCCGTCGCCATCATTCTGGTGGTCCTGATCGCGCTGCTGCTGCCCGCGTCCTGACCGGGCGCCTTTGACCTTCAGGCCGCAAGACCCTATATCGGGGCGATACAAGACAGCGTTTAACAAGACAGCGTCTAAACCGAGGAGAACCGCCGTGGCCAAGGACCGTATCGAAGGCTCTTTCGTCGCCATGATCACCCCGATGAACAGCGACGGCAGCGTCGACTTCGAGGGTTTCCGGGACCTCTTCCAGTTCCAGGAAGAGAACGGCACCAGCGCCGTGCTGATCTGCGGCTCGACCGGCGAGGTCTCCATGCTGTCGATGGAGGAGCGCAAGCAGATCATCACCGAGACGGTCAAGATGAAGACCGGCAAGATGAAGTTCTTCTATGGCTGCTCGGGCAACAACACCGACACCGCGATTGAGATGGTGCGCTATGCCGGCGCCGAGGGCGCGGACGGCGCCATCGTCACCGCGCCGGCCTATATCGGCGCGCCGGTCGACGACGCGGTGGAGTACTACCACGAGGTCGCCGACGCCAGCGAGATCCCCATCGGCATCTACAACAACCCGCCGCGGGTCACCACGGACCTCACCGCCGAGGCGATCATCGGCCTGTCCAAGCACCCGAAGATCATCGTCAACAAGGAGTCGACGTCGCGTGTCGGCCAGACCGGACAGCTGGCGCGGGCCAATCCGGACATGTCGCTGATGTGCTGCGACTCGCCGAACCTCGGCCTGGTGGTGCCGACCATGGCACTGGGCGGCCACGGCACCGCCAACATGGGCGGCAACATCGCACCGGCCGAGATGGCTGTGCTGTCGACTCCGTGGCGCGAGCCGGGCCAGGCAGAGATCTTCCGCGACATGTATCTGAAGCTGCTGCCGCTGCTGCACTTCCACTACTCGGCGATCAACCCGATTGCGCCCAAGAGCCTGGCGCGCGCGGTGGGTCTGCCGGCCGGTCCGCTGCGCCGTCCGTTGCGCGGCCTGTCGCCGGAGAAGCTGCAGGTCGGCCTCGACGCGGTGCGCGAGCTGGGTCTGGTCGAGAAGTACGGCTTCAAGATCGCCGACGCGACCCGCATCGCCGCCGAGTAGCATGGCTACCGCGGAGGTCCGGCGCCTTCTGGCGGCGGACGCCGCGCTCTACCGGGACATCCGCCTGGAGGCGCTGGCGCGCCATCCGGAACTCTTCGGCTCATCGCTGGAACGCGAAAAGGGGTGGGACGAGGGCGAATTCGCCCGGCGTCTCGCCGAGGAGTGGCGCGTGTTCGGCGGTTTTGCCGGCGGTGCCCTAGCAGCCGTGGCGGGCTGGCATCCGAAAACCCGCGACGACGGCGAGACCATCGCGGCGCTGAACGCAGTATACAGCCGCCCGGCTGCGCGCGGCAGCGGCCTGATCGATCAGGTCATCGCAGCGATCCGCGCCGATGCTGCGGGCCAGGCGACGCGCCTGCGCGCGGCGGTCGCTGCGTACAACAGCGGCGGGCGCAAGCTGTTCGAGCGCCTCGGCTTCGAAGCCGACCCGGAGACCTGGATCGCCGAGAAGATGGGCCTGCGGCTCTACGGCGACCCGAACGCGGTCACCGTGATCGACTATTACGCGCCGCTCTAATCGCGTGATGCGGTCGGCGGCGGGGTGAAGGGATCCGCTGCCGGCGCGTCCCCGTTCGCCACCTTCTCTACATCGACCAATGCGGTCAGCGACGTCGGCCCCTGGGCCAGGCGCGACGTCCCGATGTCGATGGTCAGCATGTTGGCGTTGCCATGGCGGTCGAGGCTGCCGGGCCGGCCCGGCTCCGCCGGGTCGTACCAGGCGCCGCTGGACAGCTGCACCACCCCCGGCATCACCCGGTCGCTGACCAGCGCGCCGGCGAGGCACGCACCCCGGTCGTTGAACACCCGGATGGTGTCACCCTCGCGGATGCCCCGGGCCTCGGCGTCGGCGCTGTTCAGCATCGCGGGTTCGCGCCCGGCCACCTTGCTGGCGCGGCTGATCGGGCCCTGGTCGGTCTGGCCATGCAGGCGGGTATAGGGCTGGTTGGAGACAAGATGCAGCGGGAATCGCTTGGCCGCCGGTGCGCCCAGCCATTCCGCCGGCTCGATCCAGCAGGGATAGCCCGGGCAGTCGTCATAGCCGAACCCGGCGACGGTCTCGGAGAAAATCTCGATGCGGCCGCTCGGCGTCGGCAGCCGGTGGCGGTCGGGATCGGCGCGGAACTCCTGGAACAGGACGTCGTCCTCCTCGGGTTCCGGAATCTCGATATGGCCTTGTTCCCAGAACCCGTCGAAGTCCAGGTTCAAGCCAATGGCCGCGGCGCGGTCGTAGAGGTGGCGCAGCCAGGCTTCCTCGTCGCGGCCTTCGGTGAACGCATCAGCGAAGCCAAGGCGCTCGGCCAGCGCACTGAAGATGTCGTAGTCGTGACGCGATTCGCCCTGGGGCTCGATCGCCTTGTGCATGGCGAACATGAAGCGGTCGCGCGATGCTGCGCCGATGTCGTTGCGTTCCAGCGTCGTGGTTGCCGGCAGCACGATATCGGCGTGGCGCGCAGTCGCCGTCCACCAGGGTTCGTGCACCACCACCGTGTCCGGCCGCTGCCACCCCTCGAGCAGCCGGTTGAGGTCCTGGTGGTGGTGGAACGGATTGCCGCCCGCCCAGTAGATCATCTTGACGTCCGGGTAGGTCAGGGTGTCGCCGTTGAACTCCAGCGTACCGCCCGGATTGAGCAGCATGTCGGTGATTCGCGCCACCGGGATGGCGAATTCGGTGGGGTTCTTGCCCATTGGCAGGGCGGGCGAGGGGCTCTGCCGGCGCGGGATGCCAATGCCGTTGATCGAGCCGTAGCCGAAGCCGAAGCCGCCACCCGGCAGACCGATCTGGCCAAGCAGGCAGGCCAGCGCGATCAGTGCCCAGAACGGCTGTTCGCCCCGGTGCGCACGTTGGAGCGACCAGGCGGCGGTCAGCATGGTGCGCGAGTCGGCCATGCGCCGGGCCAGCGCACGGATGCTGTCGGCCGGCACGCCGGTGATCCCGGCGGCCCAGTCCGCGTCCTTTGGCTGGCCGTCGTCGCGGCCTTCGAGATAGGCAATGAAACGGTCGGCGCCGGTGCAGTAGCGGGCGAGGAAATCCTTCTTGTGCCGCCCCTCGGCCACCAGGGTATGGCCCAGCGCCAGCATCAGCGCGGTGTCGCTGTTGGGCCGGACCGGCACCCAGTCAGCGCGGAGGAAATCAGGCCCGTCGTCGGCCACCGGGCTGATATTGACGAATTTCACCCCGGCGGCAGCCGCCTTGCGCAGCCACTTCTCGTAGCCGTTCTCGCCGGCGCCGCCGGAAGCTACCTGGCCGTTCTTCAGGCTGGCGCCGCCGAACATCACCATCAGCTGGGTGTTGGCGGCAATGTTGCGCCAGTTGGTGACCTTGCCGTCGGCGGGGCCGAAATCACCCAGCACATGGGGCAGCAGGACCTGGGCCGCACCCCAACTGTAGTTGGTGACCTGGTCGGTGCAGCCGCCAAAGCTGTAAAGGAAGCGCCGGACCTGGGAGCGCGCATGGTGGAAGCGCCCGGCGCTGGACCAGCCATAGGAGCCGCCGAAAATCGCCTTGTTGCCGTATTCCGCCTTCACCCGCGCCAATTCGTCGGCGACGAGGCCCAGCGCCTCGTCCCAAGAGACCCGCACGAAGGGCTCCGCGCCGCGTTTGGACGGATCGCCACGGTGGCCGTTCTCAAGCCATCCGGCCCGGACATGGGGATACAACACCCGGGCGTCCGAATGGACGATATCGGGAATCGCGGACAGCATCGGCGAGGCATAAGGGTCGCCGCGGAACGGTTCGGCGCCGACGACGCGGCCATCCTCAACCAGCGCGGTGAAGGCGCCCCAATGGGCGCTGTGGGGGATTTTCTGAACGGTCATGACCTGCCGGAAAGGCGGAAAATTGGGAAATTTCTCAGTCGCAAGGCGCGGATGCGGTCGTTATGTTACACCATCCGCGTCGCCGGGAGCATCACGGGCGGCGCCACCAAGTTGGAGAGAGGATAATCATGAAGCGTTTGCTCACATTCGCGGTCGCCGCCGTTATGGCAACCGCGCTGCTGCCGGGTTCGGGCCAGGCCCAGAACTGGCGGCTGCACACCCTGGTGAAGGATCCGCATCCGTATAACGACGCGGCCCGCCATGTCATCGCCGAGCTGGGCAAGGCCGGCATCACCGTGAAGCTGTTCCCCTCGGGCACCCTGGGCAAGGACCCGACGGTGTTCGACGAAATGCGCCTGGGCACCATCGACATGATGATCAGCTCGGCGAACAACGCCGCCAAGCACGTGCCGGAGCTGCAGGTCTTCAGCCTCGCCTACGCCTGGCCGGGCTATGACGCCTTCATCAGCGCGACCAGCGGCGATGCGCCCCTGACCAAGCGGTTCGTGAGCCTGTTCGAGCAGAAGAACCTGGGCATCAAGCTGCTCGGCATCGGCTCGGGCGGCAGCCGCAACATGTCCAACGCGGTCAAGCCGGTCACTGCGGTCGGTGACATCCAGGGCATCAAGATGCGTGTCCCGCCGTCGCCGGTCATGCTGAAGGTCTGGTCGGCGATCGGCACCCAGCCGGTTTCGGTGGCCTGGACCGAGCTCTACGCCGCGATCCAGACCGGCGTTGCCCAGGGCCTGGAAAGCTCGATTGCGGGCTACACCGGCTCCAAGCTGTTTGAGGTCGCCCCCTATCTCGCGCTGACCCAGCATGAGATCCAGGCCGGCCACGTCAGTGTCTCGCAGCGCTCGTTCGACAAGCTCAACGCCAGCCAGCAGGCGGCCGTCATCAAGGCCGGCGCCGAGGCGGCAAAGATCATGACCGAGAGCGCCATCGCCAACGAAGAGAAGCTGCTGACCCGTCTGAAGAACGATCACGGCGTGACCGTGACCAATCCGGACAAGTCCGGCTTCCAGGAAGCGGTCCGTCCGCTGCACGACGAACTGGCCAAGGGCATGAACGCGACTGATCTGCTGCAGGTCATCCGCGACGTCTCCAAAGCCAGCATGTAGGCACTGCCGCGTGCGCGCCTGGCGGCGGGGCGGGGAAGACCCGCCCCGCCGTCGGCGTATCGCGGACCTGTCATGACCTTCCTCCGACGGTTCAACGCGGTCCTCGACCGCGTGCTGATGATGGCGATGGCGCTGGCCTTCTTTGGCCTGATCGTCACCGTCTTCATGCAGGTACTGGACCGGAACCTGATCCGCTTCGGCATGATATGGACGCTGGACATCGCCCAGCTGCTATTCGGCTGGTGCGTGTTCGTTGGCGCGGCCTTGGCGGTGCGCCGCTCCGCCCATTACGCGGTGGAGCTGTTTCCCAAGGACTGGATTCGCTTCAACGCGGGGCTCAAGCTTTTCGCTGATCTGGGTATCGCCATCATGATCGGCGTACTGCTGACCGGCGGCTGGGAGCTGACGGTGCTCGGCTTCAACCGTTTCACCGAGGCGATCGGCATTACCGAAGCCTATTGGGTCGCCGCGGTGCCGGTGAGTGCCCTGGCGATGGCGCTGTTCCTGCTTGAGATCCTCGCCGACGATGCGGCTCGCTTCGCCGCCGCCTGGCGCGGGGAGGGCTGAGGGTGGACCCGCTGGTCCTGCTGATGGGGTCGTTCTTCGTCCTCATCGCACTGCGTGTCGAGATCGCATTCTCGCTGGCGCTCGCCTCGCTCATCACCATCATCTACATCGATCTGCCGCTCGCCTCGGTGGTCAACCAGATGTATGCGGGGATCAACTCCTTCCCGCTGATGGCGGTGCCGTTCTTCATGTTCCTCGGCCGCCTGCTCAACGACGGCGGCATCACCGAGCGGCTTCTCGACGTCGCGGACGCCACCGTTGGCCATATCCGCGGCGGCCTCGGCCATATCAACGTGTTCGTCAGCATGATCTTTGCCAGCCTTTCGGGCTCGGCGTCGGCGGATACCGCGTCGGTCGGCTCGATCCTGATCCCGGCGATGAAGCAGGCGGGCTACGACCCGGCCTATACGGTGGCGATTACCGCGGCGTCCTCGACGCTGGGCGTCATCATCCCGCCCTCGATCATCATGATCATCTACGGCGCCTTCGGGGAGGTCTCCATCGGCGCGCTGTTTTTCGCCGGCGTGGTGCCCGGCGTGATGATTGGCCTCGGGATGATGATCTACACCTATATCCTGGCGATCCGGCACGGCTATCCCGCCAACCCGCGCAAGCCGCTTCGGGACATGGCGCGCGCCCTGTGGCGCGGCGCGCCGCCGCTGCTGATCCCGGTGCTGGTGCTGGGCGGTGTCACCGGCGGCCTGTTCACGCCGACCGAGGCATCGATCATCGCGGTGGTCTACGCCATGTTCCTCGCTTTCGTGGTCTACCGCATCGTCGGGCCGGCGCGGCTGCCTGCGATGCTGTCGGAGACGGTGATCTCGTTTTCTGCGCCGATGTTCCTGGTGGCATCCGCCGGTATCTTCGGCTGGCTCATTTCGTACCTTGGCGCGGCCGACCGGGTCGCCAACTTCATCACCGGTGTCACCACCGACCCGTTCGGCATCATGATGATGCTGATCGGTTTCCTGCTGCTGGTTGGCACCTTCCTGAACCCGATCTCCGCGGTGCTGATCTTCCTGCCGATCATCCAGGCGCTGGGAGAGTTGGGCGGCACCCATCCGGTGCAACTCGGCGTCATCGTGGTGATGTCGCTGGCGGTGGGGCTGATCACGCCGCCCTATGGCATCTGCCTGCTGATCGCCGCCCAGATTGGTGAGGTCTCCACCGGCCGCGCCTTCGCCGCGGTGATTCCGTTGGTGCTGATCGTGCTGGCGATCATCCTGCTGGCGCTGCTGTTCCCGGACCTGGTGCTGTACCTGCCCAGGACCATGCTCCCCAACATCTTCCCCGGCGGCTAAACGCCGGCGCGCATCAATCCGCAGGACACCGCGTACGGACCCGCGGAGGTGGATGTTCGCTTGAATCCATCCATTATTTCGTTTATTCCCGAAATATGAAAACGGACGACGCTGTCACTGCGTTCGGGGCGCTGGCGCACGACACCAGGCTGATGGTGTTCCGCCTGCTGCAGCGAGCCGGGCCGGACGGCATGACGGCGGGGCGGATTGCCGAAGACGTGGCGGTGCCTCCGTCAACCTTGTCCGCACACCTGGCCCAGCTTGAGCGGGCCGGGCTGGTGCGGGCGCAGCGGGTCGCGCGGCGTATCTATTACGCCGCCGATACAGGGGGCGCGCGGCAGCTGTTGCACTTCCTGGTGGAGGAGTGCTGCGGGGGGCGGCCAGAGATTTGCGATTTCTCCGTTGGGGGCGATGCTCCGGCGGGGGAGCGGCCAGAGGGGAAGACGATGAGTGACCGTGTCTACAATGTCCTGTTCCTGTGCACCGGGAACTCGGCGCGCAGCGTGCTCGCCGAGGCGATCCTCAACCGCGAGGGACAGGGCCGCTTCAAGGCCTACAGCGCGGGCAGCCAGCCTAAAGGGGACGTCCATCCCTACACGCTGGACCTGCTTGCCAAGCTGAACCACCCGACCGGGGACCTGCGCTCCAAAAGCTGGGACGAGTTCGCCGCCGAAGACGCCCCGGCGCTGGATTTCGTCTTCACTGTTTGCGACAGCGCAGCCGCGGAAACCTGCCCGATCTGGCCGGGACAGCCGATGTCGGCCCATTGGGGTATTCCCGACCCGGCGGCGGCAGAAGGCACCGAGGCGGAAAAGCGCGCGGCCTTCGCCGAGGCCTACCGGCTGATGACCAACCGCATCTCGGTGTTCGTCAACCTGCCGATCTCGGGGCTCGACAAGCTGACCCTGCAGCAGCGCCTCGACAGCATCGGCAGCCCGGCGGCCTAGGCGGATGGACAACCCCTTCGGCAGTGCGCGGCGGCTGGCCGCCGAGGCGCTGGGCACGGCGTTCCTGCTTGCCGCCATCGTCGGCTCGGGCATCATGGCCGACACCCTGTCCGGCGGTAACGTGGGCCTGGCCCTGCTGGCCAACGCGGCGGCGACCGCGGCCGCGCTGGTCATCCTCATCCTGGTGTTTGGCCCGGTCTCGGGCGCGCATTTCAATCCGGCGGTGACGCTCGCCTTCCTGGTGCGCGGCGAGATCGCCGCGGGCCTCGCCGTGGCCTATGTGGTGGCGCAGGTCATTGGCGGCGTGCTCGGCGTCTGGGCCGTGCACGTGATGTTCGAGCAGCCGGTCTGGCAGGTGGCGGTAAACGGCCGCACCGGCGTCGGTCTGTGGGCGGCGGAGGTGATCGCCACCTTCGGGCTGGTGATGACCATTCTCGGCTGCGTGCGCTGGCGCATCGACATGGTGGCCCAGGCGGTGGGCCTGTATGTGGGCGCGGCGATCTGGTTCACCGCGTCGACCAGCTTCGCCAACCCGGCCGTCACCATCGGCCGGGCGCTGACCGATACCTTCACCGGCATCGCGCCCGCTGATGTGGTCCCCTTCATCGCCGCGCAGATCGTCGGCGCCCTGCTGGCGGTCGCCGTGATGGGCTGGCTCTACGCCCCGGCAGGCAAGGAGGACTAGGCTGCGGACTCACCATTGAGCGGCCGGATCGCGCCCGCATCGACGCTCAGGCCGTCCTGAAAAACTGCTCGGGGTCGCCGTCGTCGAGGCCATTCAGTTCGCCGCAATAGCGCCACCCCTCTTTCTCGAGCAAAGCGCGCATCGCGGTATTTGAGCGATTGGTGGACGTCCAGACCTCCGCGAACCCGCGGGCGCTGTGGGTCAGCAAGCCCGCCGCGAGGCCCAGCCGCCGCGCATCGGGCGAGACGATGAGCAGTGAGATGAACGGCCTCTCGAAGAAGTACTGATGGTCGAGGCAGCAGAATGCCCGGACCCCACCCCTCAAGACAGCCACCCTGAGGCCGCCGCGTTCCGCCACAGACGTGATGTAACCAGCCCGGTCTTTCGCCCCCGTCTGCGCGTCGTCTATCGCGACCGCGCGGGCGATGTCGCTGGGTGTCGACGCTATTCTGATCTCCAAGGCCGCCCCCTCCAGAAGAGCGGACATCCACGCGCTAGCCGCCCTTCGCCTTCTTGCGGTCGGCGACGGTCTGGCCGCCGATGACCCAGTCGGTCGCGGGGACGTCCTCGAAGATCACGTAGGTCGCCTGGGGCGGGGCATCCATATGCTCGGCCAGGGCATCGGTGATGGCCTGGGCGACCTTCTGTTTCTGCTCGTCGGTACGCCCGGCGATGATCTGTACCTGCACCATGGGCATGGCGGGTCTCCTGTGGTTGGCGGGGTGGTCAGGGAAGGGTGAGGCCGCCGTTCACATGCACGGTCTGGCCGGTGACGAAGGCGGCGTCGCGCGACAGCAGGAAGGCGATGACGCCGGCGGCGTCGTCCGGCGTGCCGAGCCGCCCCATCGGGATGATTGCCTCCGCCGCCTTCCAGCTTTCCGGGGGCAGCGCCGAATGGCCGGTGGCATCCTTGCGGGTGTAGCCCGGTGCGACGCAGTTTACCGTCGCCCCGTGGGGCGCGAGCTGGAACGCCAGCGCCCGGGCCAGCGCCTCCACACCGGCCTTGGCGGCGGCGGTGGCGGGGAACAGGTCGCCCTTCGAGCCGGTGACATGGACGACGAAGGAACTCACCGCCACCACCCGGCCCCAGTCCGACGCCTGCAGCGCCGGCAGCGCGGCGGTGACGAGATGGAAGAAACCATCGAGGATCAGCCGCTGGGCGGCGTGCAGGCCGTCCGCGTCGAGTTCGCCCAGCGGCCGGCGGTCGGCGGCGCCGGCATTGGCGACGATCTGGTCGAGCCCGCCGAAGCGGTCCGTGGCGGCACCCACCAGCGCCGGCGGCACCGCTGGATCGGCGAGGTCGCCCAGCACGGTCTCGGCGCGGGCGCCGGCGGCGCGGGCCGCCTCGGCCACGGCGTCCAGCCCGTCGCGGTTCTTGCGGGTGTGCAGCAGCAGCCGCGCGCCGGGCGCGGCAACGCGCCGGGCCGTGGCGGCGCCGATGCCGCTGGCGGCGCCGGTGATCAGGATGGTGCGGGTCTCGGTCTCGCTCACGGAAATCGTTCTCGCTCTGGCGGGAAGGGGGGTCGGCGGGGTATCACGGTCACTGTAGACCAGCCGGGGGCGCCGCCGCGATGCCGAACGACAAGCAACCGCCGATCACCAGGGCGCTGGCCGCCGAGCGCCTCGCGCCGGTGACCGCCAAGCGCGGCTATCTGCTGCCCCATCACGGGCTGATGGCGGTGGCCGCGCCGGACCTGCTGCGCGGCTATGAGGCCGCCTACCAGGCGATGACCCTGGACCGCCGGGCGCTCAGCGACTTCGACAAGGAATTCATCTGGATGGCGATCCTGGTGGTCTCCGACGAGCCGTTGGGGACCCACCATCTGGAGAAGTTCCGCGCTGCCGGCGGCACCGATCACCAGTACGAGACCGCGGTGCGGCTGGCCGGCCACGCCTTCGCCCTGCGGGCCTTCCGCTTCACCGGCGACAACTGGGCCGACCTGGTGCCCGCCCTCGGCAACGAGGCGGCCTACCGGGGCGCGCTTGATGCGCTGCTCGCGGACCGGGGCATCGATCCGGTGCTGGCGGAGCTCACCATGCTGTCGGTGCATACCTGCCTGCGTCAGCACGACGCGGTGGCTTGGCACTTCGACGGGCTCTACCGCCACGGCGCGGACGAGCGCGCCATCGCCGATACCCTGGCGCTGACCATGTGGAACGGCAGCGTGCCGAACTTCATCTACGCCTGCGGTATCTGGCGGCGGATGATCCTCGACGGGCAGGTAGACGCCTCTGACGCCTTCCGCACCTGGGCGGAAATCCCCGCCGAGGATCTTGGTTAGTCTAGCGAATAGCCCTGCTTCTTGAGGTAGGCGCGGAAGCCCGGGCGTTCCGGCACCGATTGCTGGCGCGCCAGGTTTTCCGACCAGCCGCAGCGCTCGGCGACGCCGTAGCGGTCCACATGGCGCTGCTTTTCCGGCGCGATCCAGTTGCCGCCATGGCGGCGTTCGTCATAGGCGTCGATGGTGCCGCGCCAGCTGTCGTCGTCATAGGAGTCGCTGTGGGCAGTGGCCGCCATCGGCAGGCGCGGCGACAGGGGGCCGCCCGGCTCGAAATAGGCGACCGTCAGGCCGCACACCGGGAACACCCCCTCGGGCAGCGCCAGCAGCTCGGTGAAGGCGTCGATATGATTGCGCACCTGGCTGATCGGGCAGCAGCCGATGCCATAGCCGCGCGCCGCCAGGATCAGGTTCTGCATGGCGATGCCGGTATCCACGGCGGCGTTCATGAAAGCGTCGACATTGTCGTTGCTGTAGGTGTAGCCGCGGTTCCGCGTGATCTCCCGGTTGCGCCGGGTGTCGCCGCAGCACACCAGGAAGGCCGGGGCGCTGGCGATCCAGGCGTCGCCCAGCAGGTCGTTTGCCCGGGCGCGCTTGTCCGCGTCGCGAATGGCGATCACCGTGGTCTGCTGCAGGTCCGACTTCGACGGCCCTGCGCCATAGCAGGCGAGCAGCACGTCGAGCACAGCGTCGGGCACCGGGTCGGGCTTGTAGCGCCGTTCCGAACGCCGCCGCAGCACCAGTTCCACCGAGGCGGGCATGTCGACACCCAGGCCGACATCCCTGCCGGGGCCATGGCGGGTCTGGATCAGTTGGTTGAGCGGGTCGGGCGGGCTGTCGGGCACGGCGGTTCCTCCTGATGGTCGGCGCTCCTATTATGGCGTTTCCAGCGCGAACCGGGAGGCGGCAATGAGCGGCGGCACGATTTATCTGGTGCTCGACATGATGAACGACCTGATCCACCCCGACGGGCCGAACGGCCAGAAGGGCTTCGGGCCCGAGGTCGCGCGCCGCAACGCCATCGCCAACACCCAGCGCGCGCTGGCCCGCGCCCGCGAGGCCGGGGCCAAGGTCGGCTTCGTTCGGGTCGGCTTTTCGCCCGACTACAAGGAATGCCCGCCGTCCTCGCCGGTGTTTTCCGGTGCGCGGGACAACGGCATCTTCCAGCTCGGCACTTGGGGCACCGAGGTGCATCCGGACCTCACCCCCCGCGACGACGAGTTCGATATCGTCAAGCACCGGGTCAGCCCGTTCTACGCCACCAAGCTGGAGGCGGTGCTGCGCGCCAACGGCATTGGCCGCATCGTCTGCTCCGGCGTGTCCACCAACGCGGTGGTGCAGGCCACCGTGCGCGAGGGCCACGACCGGGACTACACCATGGTGGTGCTCGAGGACTGCTGCGCCGCCGCCAGCGCCGAGGAGCACGACATGGCGGTCAAGACCTTCACCCGTTTCTGCACCGAGGTGACGACGGCAGACGCCGTCGACTTTTGATCATTGGCGGCTTAGGTAGGCTCAGGCTTCTTGGGGCCGCTAGGAAACAAGCACCGAGAGTTGCTATAGCTCTAGGTCACGGTAGACAGGCGAGTAGGGCTGCGATCTAGCACGACCTAGATTCTGTTCAGCGAGGGCACGCGATGGCGAAAAACAAGGGTTCCGGTGGTCGGCAAGGAGCGGTGTCGGATCGTGTTCAGGTCCGAAACCCGGCTACGAATCGTTGGATCAAGATTGATACAAGGACTGGCCGAATAATGAATTCGAAAAAAACACCCGGACCATATAAGGGTGTAAGAAAGAAAAAATAATGCCTCTAATATTTTCTCCAGTTACGCATGAGGAATTAACAACAAATTTCTCCGGATACCCTAGATCAGCATTTTTGATGCTTCAGTCCGGGGGCGATGTTTCAGGAGAAGATGCATATATCGTTGAAAGGGTTCGCAATAAATCTCAAAATCTTAATATTAACATTATTACAGCTGTTGATATTGCTGGCACAAAGGACTACCTGACAAAAATAGTTGATTTAATTCAAGGCTGTGGATCTGGTATTGCTGTTTTTTCTAGTAACACACCCAAAAAAACAATTGGGAATATATTTTTTGAGATCGGTCTTTGTTTGACGCTCGGTAAGCCAGTGCAATTAATTGCAAATGGTCGAGATTGCGTTCCTTCCGATTTTGTTCGTACAGAAACAATTTTCTTTAGTAACGCTGATAGGTCGGGATTTAATAGGCAGATAGATATTTATTTAAATAAATTAATAGAAGTCGGAGAGTATTATAAGACTCTTGGCGATCTTGCTTATGACGCCATTCAGCCCGATTTAGAGTTAGCGTTTGAGCGTTATAAACAGGCAGTGTTGATTTCGGGAGATCAGGAGGCGCTTGAAAATATTATGGGAATTAGAGATAAGCTATCTGAAATAAGGAGAAATCCCGAAGAACACCAAAATATTCATTTCCAATCACATCAAGAGCGTTTGTATATACGGATTCGAGATTTTTTGGTTTTTCTCAATTGATATTTTTTTCTGGAGTGGTTCATGTTCTACGACGCCGATAAGGCCGACCACGGCCTGCCCTACAATCCGTTCAAGGCGCTGGTGACGCCGCGTCCGATCGGCTGGATTTCGACGCTGGACAGTGACGGGGTGCCGAACCTGGCGCCCTACAGCTTCTATAACGCGGTGGCGTCCGACCCGCCCTACGTGATGTTCTGCACCGGCGGGCTGAACGACGACCGGCCGGTGAAGGATTCCATGGCGAATGCCGAGGCGACGGGTGAGTTCGTCGTGAACCTCGTGAGCGAGGCCCAGGCGGAGGCGATGAACCAGTCCGCCAAGTGGGTCGGCCCCGAGGTCGACGAGTTCGAGCTGGCCGGGCTGGAGAAGGAGCCCTCCGTGATGGTCAAGGCGCCGCGGGTGAAGGGCGCGCCGGCGCATTTTGAATGCACCTACCACCAGACCATCCACCTGCCCAGCCACACGCCGGGCTATCAAAACAACATCGTCATCGGCAAGGTGGTCGGCATCCATATCGACGATTCGGTGATCGACGACCGTGGCATGGTCGATGTGCTGCGCTACCGCCCGGTGGCGCGCATGGGCTATCTCGACTACGCCAAGATCGACAAGCTGATGAACCTCGACAAGGTCACCTCGAAGAAGGAAGGCATCCCGCGCCGCGCCGCGGAATAGATAGGGGGAGGCGATGGAATACGATCCGGACAAGAACGATCACGGGCTGCCGTTCAATCCTTTCAAGAGCCTGATCGTGCCCCGGCCGATCGGCTGGATTTCCACCGTCGATACGGACGGCAACGCCAACCTGGCGCCCTACAGCACCTTCAACATGTGCGGCTACGCGCCGCCGATGGTGATGTTCTCGTCCGGCGGCCACCCGCCCGATTTTCATACCAAGGATACGGTGGCGAACGCCGAGGCGACCGGCGAGTTCGTCTGCAACATGGTCAGCTGGGACCTGCGTGAGGCGATGTCCAAGACCGCCGAGGTGGTGCCGCCGGGCGTGGATGAGTTCGAGCTGGCGGGGCTGGAGAAGGCACCGTCGGAGCGTGTACGGGCACCGCGGGTCAAGGGCGCGCCGGTGCATATGGAATGCAAGTACATCAGCACCACCAAACTGCCGGGCCACACGCCGGAGAATGACAATGTCGTGGTGTTCGGCCAGGTGGTCTGGATTCACATCGACGACGGGCTGATCACCGATGACGGGCTGGTCGATGTGGGGCGTATCCGCCCGGTTAGCCGGCTGGGCTACATGGATTACAGCTCAGTGCCCGCCGAGAGCATCTTCGAGATGAAAAAGCTGCTGCCCGAGAGCGGCCAGGTGCCGGGCGAGGAAGGCACCGGTGTGGCCCGCGAGATGGACACCCGCGCCGCGCCGAAGCCCGCCGCCGAATAACCCTCAGGTCCGCGCCTGTTCGGTCCAGCGCGCGTAGGCCACCAGGGCCGCGTCCGCGCCCACCGGCGCGGCCAGCTGCATGCCCAGCGGCATCCCGTTGGTGCCCACCCCCATCGGCAGGCTGACGCAGGGTACCGCGCAGGTGGTCCAGATGGTGTTGAAGTTGGCACTGCCGGTATTGCCGAGGCCGGCCGGCGCCTCGCCTGGCGCGGCCGGGGTGAGGATCAGGTCGTGGCGCTCGAACAGCACCGCCATCGCCGCGCGGCATTCGGCGACCGTGGCCTGGGCGCTGCTGTAGTCGTCCTCCGTATAGACCGCGCCCCGCGCCATGCGGCCCTCGCGGAAGGGTTCGCTCAGCGCGTCCCAATGGTGGGTGCGCTCCCAGGCGAAGCTGCGCCATGCCTCGTAGCTGGTGATCACCTTGTGGGCGTCCCAGATGCCCTCGAACACCGCCGGCAGGTCGACCTCCTCGACGAAGGCGCCGGCGTCCTTCAGCCGCGCGGCCTCGCCTTCCAGCGCCAGCCGCATGGCGGCCTCGCCCTCGTGCCAGATCGAGGTGCGGCAAAAGGCGATGCGCGGCGGCGTCTCCGCGGGCTCGGGGCAGGGGCTGGCGGGCAGGCCCATCAAGGCGGCGCGGAACGCCCACAAGTCGGGCACGGTGCGGCAAAGCAGGCCGATGGTATCCATGGATTCGGACGCCATGCGCATGCCTGCCCGGTGCACCGAGCCAAGGGTCGGCTTGTAGCCGACCACCCCGCAATAGGCCGCCGGGCGCAGGATCGATCCGGTGGTCTGGGTGCCGATGGCGAGCGGCACCATGCCGTCGGCGACGGCGGCTGCCGAGCCGCTCGACGACCCGCCGGGCGTGCGTCCCGGGTCGTGCGGGTTGGCGGTGGGGCCGGGGAAGGTGTTGGCGAATTCGGTGGTCACGGTCTTGCCCAGCAGCACCGCACCGGCGTCGCGCGCCAGGCCGACGCAGGCGGCGTCCGCCATCGGCACCCGGCCGGCATAGATCGGCGAGCCGAAGGCGGTCTCCAGCCCGGCGCTGTCGAGGATGTCCTTCACGCCGAAGGGCACGCCATGCAGCGGTCCGCGCGGACCGTCACTGGCCAGTTCGCTGTCGCGCGACCGGGCCTCGGCAAGCGCGGCATCGCGGTCGATGGCCGACCAGGCGTGGACGACGTCCTCACGGGCATCGATGCGCGCCAGGCAGGCATCCACCAGGGCCTCGCTGGTGGTCTCGCCGCGCGCGATCATCGCGCCGGCCTCGGTGGCGGACAGGTCGTTGAGACGGTCTGCGGGCTTGTCCATGACCGGAACCCTTGGCTTTCGGGCGGGAGTTGCCGCCGTGAAATCGGTGAACTAGCCTCGCCCGTCCCGGCGCGCCGTGCAAGCGCGCGAACCCCCAACGGAGAAGCTTTCCATGCGTCCCTATGAAGGCCTCAAGGTGCTCGACCTGACCCATGTGCTTGCCGGCCCGTTCGGCGCCTACCAGCTCGCGGTGCTTGGCGCCGACGTCATCAAGATCGAGGAACCCGGCATCGGCGACCAGGTGCGCACCCGTGGCCCGGAACGCACCCTGCACAAGGACAAGATGGGGGTGAACTACCTGACCCAGGCCTCCAACAAGCGCTGCCTGACCCTCGACCTGAAGCAGCCGGCGGGGCAGGCGGTCCTCAAGCGCATGGCCGAAGACGCCGACGTTCTGATCGAGAACATGCGCTCGGGGGTGCTGGCGGGGCTGGGGCTCGGTTACGAGGACCTCAAGGCGGTCAACCCGAAGCTGATCTATTGCTCGCTGACCGCCTACGGCCAGGACGGGCCGAAGGGGCCGCATCCCGCGTATGACCATGTGGTGCAGGCCTGCTCGGGCCTGATGGAGGCGACCGGCACGGCGGACTCCGCGCCGCTGAAGATGGGCACGCCGGTGCTCGACTACGCCAGCGGCACCATGGTGGCCTTCGCGGTGGCCTCGGCCCTGTTCCAGCGCGAGCGCACCGGCGAGGGGCAGCATGTCGATGTGTCGATGATGGACACCGCACTGATCATGATGGGGGCGAACCTCACCGGCTATTTCCGTACCGGCAAGGCGGCCCAGCCCAAGGGCAACGACCATCACCTGGCGACGTCGAGCTGCTACATGGCGAAGGACCGTCTGGTGATGCTGGCGGCCAATACACGGGGCCAGATTTCGCGGCTGCTTGACGCCATTGGCCGCCCGGACCTGATGAAGTGGGCGGACGACGACGACCAGATGGCCAACCGGGACGCCTTCGCCGCGGCGCTGCGCGAGAAGCTGGCCGAAAAGACCGCCCAGGAATGGGAGGACCAGCTAAACAATATGGTGGTGCCCTGCGCGGTGGTGCGCACGGTGGACGAGACCATGCAGCTGGCCCAGCTGGAGAGCCGCGCCGTGACCCATCGTCACGAATCCGTGCCGGGGCTGGATGGGGCGGTAACCGTGCCGCTGGCCGCCTTCAAGTTTGCCCATGGCGGCCCGAGCATCGAGACCCCGCCGCGCGCGCTGGGCGCGGACAGCGACGCGGTGCTGGCGGAATACGGCTATGACGCGGCTGCCATCGAAGCATTGCGCGCCGACGGGGTGGTTTAGCGCGTCTGTTGTCGCCCGGTGCGGGCTTTGGTAGGTTTCCCGGGCAAGGACGTTGGAGGGTCGTCCGCGGGGTTAATGGCAAAAAGCCGGCCTCGTACGGGGTGCGTCGGTATCGGCGCGCGCTCTCCTGCGGACTGCAAGGGAGAGCGCACCATGAAGAACCAATTCATCTGGTTGAAGACGAAGGGGCTCGCCGCGGGCTTTTTCAGGCCGCGGTGACACACGGGCGCCCGCCCTACGCGCCCGGTGCGCGCGCGGCAACGGGGGGCGTCCGACCCATCCACCCTGCGACATGGCGAAAGCCGGGCCGCCGCGGCCCGGCGCGTGCCTTGTTGCTGGACAGTGACAACCTCTGGGGCTAGACGGGAAGACCGTTCAGCCCCAGAAAATGCGCGGCTTTCGGGGCACTTGCCCCGCCCACCGATCAGGAATTTGACCCCGTGTCGAGCCAGCAATCCGTCTCCGTCGATCAAATCGAGGCCAAGAGCAAGGGCAGCCTGTTCATCGGCATCGAGAAGTTCGTGTTCCCGATCCTCACCCTGGTGATGGCGTTCGCGATCCTCGCGCCGCTGATGTTCCTGATCTATGGCGCCATCACAACGGTGCCGATCGGCAAGACGCCGGATGTCTTCACGCTAGGCAACATCACCAGCGTGCTGACCGAGCCGGCCTACCTCACCGCGCTGTTCAACACCCTGGTTCTGGCGTCCAGCGCCACCCTGCTGTCGGGCACGGTCGGTATCCTGCTGGGCTGGCTGTGCACGCGCACCGACATGCCGGGCAAGCGGATCGTGCGTATCGGCGTGATGGTGCCGTTCTTCCTGTCGCCGTTCATCGGCGCGCTGGCCTGGAGCCTGCTGCTGCAGACCGAGGTGGGGCCGATCAATCAGTTCCTGCTGTTGATCGGCCTGCCGGAAATTCCGGCCTACAGCCTCGGCACCATGATCTGGGTGATGGGCCTGTACTACGCGCCCTATGTGTTCATCTTCGTGACCAGTGCGCTCTACAACATGGACCCGATCCTTGAGGAGTCGGGCTACATGAGCGGCCTGAGCCAGCGCCAGGTGATGATGAAGATCACCGTGCCGCTGGTCGCGCCGGCGATCCTGTCGGGCATGCTGCTGACCTTCATTGCCTGCGCCGGCCAGTTCGGTGTGCCGGCGCTGCTCGGCTTCCCGATCCGTTATTACGTGCTGACCACGCACATGTACCAGCTGCTGACCACCTACCCGGCGGAGTTCAACATCGCCGCATCCCTGGCGATGGTACTGCTGGCGATGGCGGTGTTCGGGGTCTGGGGCCAGAACCGCATCCTGCGCGGCCGGTCCTACGCCACCCTGTCCGGCAAGGGCTTCCGGCCCAAGATCATCGAGTTGGGCAAGTGGAAGTACATCGCGTTCGGCTTTGGCCTGGTGTTCCTGTTCTGCTCGTCGGTGATGCCGATGGCGATGATCGCCTGGACCTCGCTGGTGACCTACTATGACGGCACCTTCTCGACGGAACTGCTGACGCTCTATCACTTCCGCGAGCTGCTGGTCGTCGATCCGGGCGGTATGGCGGGCCGCGCTATCAACAACACCCTGTTCCTCGCCTTCGCCGGGGCGACCATCGCGGTGATCCTGGCGGTGGTGATCAACTGGATCCTGCTGCGCTCGCGGGTCTGGTACCGCCAGCAGGTCGACTACCTCGTGATGGTGCCGGTTGCGGTGCCCCATGTTGTGCTCGCGGTCGGCATGCTGTGGACCTACATCTTCATCCCGCTGCCGATCTACGGGACCATCTGGATCCTGCTGATCGGCTACGTGTCCGGCTTTATCACCTACGCGGTGCGGAATGTCGGCGCGACCTTCGTGCAGATCGACAAGAGCCTGGAGGAGGCGGCCACCATGGTCGGCGCGTCCTGGCTGCGCACGCTGAAGGAAGTCACCCTGCCGCTGCTCAAACCCGGCATGGTCGGCGCCTGGACGCTGCTGTTCATCATCTTCGTGCGTGAACTGTCGACCTCGATCTTCCTTTATTCGCCCGATTCAGAAGTTCTGGCAGTGTTGATCTTCAACCGCTGGGACGAGGGCGACTGGTCGTCGATGGCCGCGCTATCGATGATCCAAGTGTTCTTCATTGGCACGGTGGTGTTCCTTGCCGGATACATCTTCCGCGTCGACATCACAAAGTCGCAAAGCTAGGAGCCGCGGACCATGAGCTTCCTCGTAGTCGAGAACCTGGTGAAGAAGTTCGGCGATTTCGTCGCCGTCGACGACGTCACCATCAACATGGAACGCGGCAAGGTTTGTACCCTGCTGGGCCCCTCGGGTTGCGGCAAGACGACCACGCTGCGCTCCATCGCCGGGCTGGAGATTTTCAATTCCGGCCGCGTCAGCATCGAGGGCGAGGTGCTTGCCGAACCCCATAACGGCGTGTTCGTGGCCCCCGAGAACCGGGGCCTGGGCATGGTGTTCCAGTCCTACGCTCTGTGGCCGCACAAGTCGGTCGGCGAGAACGTCTCTCTGGGCCTGAAGATTCAGGGCATGAACCAGGGCGAGATCAGCGACCGGGTTTCCGGCGTGCTGGAAATGGTCGGCATGCCGGGCACCGAGGACCGCTTCCCGTCGAGCCTGTCGGGCGGCCAGCAGCAGCGTATCGCGCTGGCCCGCGCGCTGGCGCTGCAGCCGCGCTGCCTGCTGTTCGACGAGCCGCTTTCCAACCTCGACCTGCTGCTGCGCGAGCGCATGCGATTCGAGATCCGCGAACTGCTGGTGAAGCTCGGCATCACTGCGGTCTACGTCACCCATGACCAGTCCGAGGCGATGGTGATTTCCGACCACATCGTGGTGATGAACCACGGCCTGGTGCAGCAGGAAGGCCCGCCGCGTGAGATCTACACCAACCCGGACAACCGCTTCACCGCGGAGTTCCTCGGCGGGACCAATGTCATCGAGCTCGACGTCCAGGCCAGCGACCCGGAGAACGGCATCGTCGCCGCGCCCGGCGGGCTGAAGTTCAAGTCGCTGGGAGCGTCGAAGCTGAAGAACAGCAACGAGCGCATGCTGATCGCGTTCCGCCCGGAAATGATGCGCGGCGAAGGCGAGGCCGAGGGCTGCGACAACACCTTCGATGCCACGGTACGGTCGTCGAGCTTCCTCGGTACCCACACCCAGCTCGAGGTCGAGCTGGCCGGGCACAAGGTCACCGTCAACCTGCCGGGCAACCAGACCCAGCAGCCGGGCGACCGGATGAAGATCGGTGTCAACGAGCAGCATGTGCTGCTGATCGTCGACAACGAGGCGGTCTCCGAGGAGAACGCGGCGGCCTAGCGCCGCCCGCGCCGCCCGGCCATGGCCTGGCGCGGCAACCGCGACAGCTTCGCCTGCTGGCGGATGCTCGACGGCACCGGCCTGCGCTACCCGTCCATTGAGGCGGCGGGTATTGCGGGCACCGGCCGGCTGCCGGTCTCGCTCCGTATCCTGCTGGAGAACCTTCTGCGCTTCGAGGACGGGCGCGGCTGCACCGCCGCCCACGCCCGGCTGTTCGGCGACTGGGTTGCCGGCGGCGGCCATGTGGACGGCGAGATCCCGTTCCGCCCCGCGCGGGTGCTGCTGCACGACACCAACGGCGTGCCGGCGCTGGCCGACCTCGCCGCGATGCGCGACCGGGCCGCGGAGCTGACCGGCGATCCGGGCCTCGTCAATCCGACAGTGCCCACCGACCTGGTGATCGACCATTCGGTAAATGTCGACGTCTACGGCCGCGCCGACGCCTTCCGCCGCAACGTGGAGATTGAGTACAGCCGCAACGCCGAGCGCTACGCCTTCATGCGCTGGGGCCAGGCGGCGTTCGACAATTTCCGCGTGGTCCCGCCGGGCACCGGCATCATGCACCAGGTCAATGTGGAGTATCTGTCCACCGCCGTGCGCACCGACGGGGCAGGGGACGACGCCATCGTCTTCCCCGACACCCTGCTGGGCAGCGACAGCCACACCACCATGGTCAACGGGCTCGGCGTGCTGGGCTGGGGCGTTGGCGGCATCGAGGCGGAGGCCGCCATGCTGGGCCGGGCCATCCCGATGAAGCTGCCCGACGTGGTGGGCTTCCGGCTCGATGGCGCGCTGCCCCCCGGCGCCACCGCCACCGATCTGGTGCTGACGGTCACCCAGATGCTGCGGGCCCATGGGGTGGTCGGCAAGTTCGTGGAGTTCTACGGCGACGGGCTCGACCGCCTGTCCCTGCCGGACCGGGCGACCATCGCCAACATGGCCCCGGAATACGGCGCCACCATGGGCTTCTTCCCGTTCGACCGGCAGGCGGCGGACTATATGCGCTTCTGTGGCCGCGACGAGGAGACGGTCACGCTGGCCGAGACATACGCCCGCGCCCAGGGCCTGTGGCGCGAGACCGGCGCGCCGGCGCCGCTATTTACCGAAACGCTGACGCTCGACCTCGCCACCGTCGTGCCGTGTCTCGCCGGGCCGCGGCGGCCCCAGGACAAGGTGCCGCTCGACGGCGCGGCGGCTGCCTTTGCCACTGCGCTGGCCGACACCTTCGCGGCGGACCCGGATGCCATGGCCCCCGCCGAAGGGATGCCCCGCCCGCTGCGCCAGGGAGACGTGGTGATCGCCGCGATCACCAGCTGCACCAACACATCGAACCCCTCGGTGATGCTGGCCGCCGGGCTGCTGGCCCGCAACGCGCGGGCGCGGGGCCTCGCGCCCAAGCCGTGGGTGAAGACCTCGCTGGCCCCCGGTTCCCAGGTGGTCACCGACTATCTGGAGAAGGCGGGCCTGCAGGATGACCTCGACGCGCTCGGCTTCGGCCTGGTGGGTTACGGCTGCACCACCTGTATCGGCAATTCCGGGCCGCTGGACGAGCAGGTAGCGGATGCGGTGGAGGCGGGCGACCTGGTCGCCTGCGCCGTGCTGTCGGGCAACCGCAACTTCGAAGGCCGCATCCACCCGCAGGTGCGCGCCAACTACCTCGCCTCGCCGCCGCTGGTGGTGGCCTATGCGCTGGCCGGCTCCATGCGCATTGACCTGGCGCGCGACCCGCTGGGCGACGACGCCGACGGCGATCCGGTCTACCTCAAGGACATCTGGCCCGGCGACGATGAGATCGCCGCGCTTGCGCGGGACTGCATCGCGCCGGAGATGTTCCAGCGCCGCTATGCCGACGTGTTCGCTGGTGACGCGGCCTGGCGCGCCATGCCGACGCCCGACGGGGCGCAATTCACCTGGGAAGACGCGTCCACCTATCTGCGCCGGCCGCCCTATTTCGACGGGCTGACGGCGGACGTACCGCCGGTCGCCGACATCGCCGGCGCGCGGGTGCTGCTGTCGCTGGGGGATTCGATTACCACCGACCATATTTCCCCCGCCGGGGCGATCCGCGAGGGCACGCCCCCGGCGGACTGGCTGCAAGAACGCCAGGTGCGGCGCAGCGATTTCAACACCATGCCGACCCGGCGCGGCAACCACGCGGTGATGGTGCGTGCCGCCTTCTCCAACCCGCGCCTGCGCAACGAGCTCGCGCCCGGCACCGAGGGCGGCATGGCGACGCATCAGCCGTCGGGCGATGTGCAAAGCGTGTTCGAGGTGGCGGAGCGCTACCGCGCCGAAGGGGTGCCGCTGGTGGTGGTCGCCGGGCGTGACTACGGCACAGGCTCGTCGCGGGACTGGGCGGCGAAGGGCACGGCGCTGCTCGGCGTGAAGGCGGTGATCGCCGAGAGCTTCGAGCGCATCCACCGCTCCAACCTGGTCGGCATGGGGGTGCTGCCGCTGCAACTGCCCGCAGACATCCGCCGCGCCGACCTCGCCATCGATGGCACCGAGACTCTGGAGATCACCGGGCTCGCCGACGGGCTGGTGCCGGGCGGGATGGTCACCGGCCGAATCCGCCGCGCCGACGGCAGCCGCACGGACCTGACCCTGGCCTGCCGCATCGACACCGCGGACGAGGCGGACTACCTCCGCCACGGCGGCATCCTGCCGTTTGTGTTGAGGGAGCTTATTGCGTGAATCCGCGCCGGCCCGCACCCCCACCCGGCCACCCAATAGGATACTTGCGTGGGGGGCCGGGTGGGGGTGCGGGCCGGAGCCGCGACTAGAAAATAGCCCTAGCCGGCCAGCGCCTCGCCCAGCTCGGTGAGGTCCGCCATGTCTTCGAGATTCCGGCACAGGTCGATGACCGTCTGGGTGCGGTCCGCGCCGATCACCGGGTCGGACAGCTTGTGCACCTTCTCGTCCAGCGCCGCGTCCGACAGCGGGTTGCGGGTGGCGCCGAGCGGCTCGTCGATGCGGCGGTGGAGTGCGCGGCCGTCCGTGGTGTGCACCGTGACCTTGGCGGAACGCAGGTTCGGATAGTCCGCGTCGCATTCCGCATCCACGGTGATCGCGAACTTCTTGGTATCCGCGCCGACGGTGGCGTCCTTGAGCGCCGCCTCGGTGAACTCCTCCATCATCACCTGGCCCTTGTGCATCGCGGTGGCCATGACGAAGGGGAAGCTCATCTGCGCCTGGCAGAAGTCGGCCCAGCCGACGCCCTTGTGGCTCTCGGCCACCGCGTAGGTGCCCACATCGACCTTCGCCACCTGCGCGGGCGCGACATCGTCGTCCTTCATGATCTCCAGCAGGCCGTCGATCGCCGGGTGGATATGGCGGCAGCACAGATGCGGCTTCAGATAGCACTGGGTCACGGCAAGGCGGTCGTCGCCAAAGAAGATGTCCAGGTCCTTGTAGAGCTCCGGGTGGGTATCGGCGGCGCCGAAGGCGTGGAAATAGCCCTCCGGCCCCTCGATGCTGTTTTCGGCGCCCTCCATACCGCCGGCGGCGAGCAGGGCGACCAGCATGCCGTCGCGCGCCGCCTGGCCGGCGTGCAGGCGCTTGATGTCGCCGGGGCCGTGCAGGAAGGTGAACACGCCGCTGGAATTGCTGACCGCCAGGGCGAAGGCGCTCTCGATCTGCCGCGCCGACAGGCCCAGCGCGTTGCCGATGCACCCGGCCGCGCCGATGACGCCGGCGCAAGGCGTGTTGTGGAAGCCGCGCCAGCGCGAGCGCGGATGGGTCGCCTGGGCGATGCGCGCGGCGATCTCGTAGCCCACGGCCACGGCCGCCATGGCGGTCTTGCCGTCGAGCTTGTTGGCGATGCCGTGGGCGAGGATCGCGGGCACCATCACGCTGCCCGGATGCACCGAGCCCGCGCGGAAGCCGTCATCCACGTCCAGCCCGTGGCCCGCGGCGCCGGCGAGATAGGCCGCGCCATAGACATCGAAGCGCCGCGTCAGCCCCGGCACCGGAATATCGCCGGGCGCGGTGGTCGCGGCGATGACGCCCTCGGCCACCTTGGTCACCCGCTCCTGGGACGCGGCGATACAGGACGACAGGGTATCGAGCACATGGCGCTTCACCGCATGGCGCGACGCCTCATCCAGATCCGCAAACCGCAGATCAGCCGCAAACCCGGCCAGCGCCTTGGTCGGAGTCGCCAGCTTCTGCGCTGCGGCGATACGGGTGGTGACATTCATGGGACGGTTTCCTCTGCAACTCTGACGGATGCGTACCGCCAATACTGGCAGAGGGGGCGGTGGAGGGGAAGGCAGACCGCCCGAGAGGCGCAGCATACCTGTCCAATTCGTGGCCACCCCTCATTCAGCCTCCGCCCCCTCCGCCACCGGCACCGCGAGCACGTCGTAGGGCGCCGCCCTTAGCACTTGTTCGGCGACGCTGCCGAGGAGGAGTTTGGCGAAGCCGGAGCGGCCGTTGGTGCCCATAACGACCAAGTCGGCGGCGCATTCCTTCGCGCCGGCCTGGATTTCCGGCGCCGCGCCGCGCAGGTCTTCGCGCAGCAGTAGGTTGTCCGGCGTGCAGCCGGCAGCTGCGATGAAGGTGCGGATGTCCGCTTCCGCCACCGTGCGCTCCTCCGCCACATAGGCGTCGACCGCATCGGGGCCGAGCGCGGCGCGGCCGATCAGGGCCTTGGCCTGGGGGTCGAACACATGCAGCGCGGTGAGCGCCGCCGTGCCGCCATCCGCGAACGCCTGGGCAATCCGCAGGGCGGCCGCCGAGCAGTCGGACAGGTCGGTCGCCACCATCACCGAACGATGCGGCCCGCCAGGCAGGCCATTGGCCATCAGCACCGGCACGGGGCTCTCGCGGATCGTCCGCTCCGCCGTGGTGCCGACGAAGACGTCCTTCAAAATCCGCCGGCGGTGCGGGCCGATCACGATCAGACCGGCATCGCGCTGGGCCGCCGTGTCGATGATGCCGAAGAACGCCTCGCCGAGGGCGAGCGTGACATCGCACTGCACACCGTCATGTTCCTCCACGTCGCGGGCGGTCTGCGCCAGCAGTGTCTCCGCCTCCGACCGCGCCGCCTTCATCAGCCGCGCCGGCTGATCGTCATCCAGCACATGTACCACCGTGAGGTGGGCGCCGAATTGACGCGCCAGCAGGCAGGCGCGCTTCAGCGCCCGGTCCGAGCGGACGGAGAAGTCCGTCGCCAGAAGTATATCAGAAAAAAAAGGGTCCTTTATTTCTGTATTCATCAAGAATAATTTTCCTATAGATCCTTCTGGTATTCCGGATCGATGATTTCGATTTCTTTTTTGTTTTGCGTTGCTGTTTCCGCGACCAGCTTTTCCAGGGCACGCTCGGCGGCGTCCCGGAACGGGTCCAGCAGCACATTGGCGCCGAGCGCGGCCAGCCTTTCGGCCTCCGCTTCCCCATGTTTCGCCACGGCGATGCGCCCCCGGTAGCCGGCGGCCCGAAGCCCCTGGACGAGGCTGGCGTGGGCGTCGTCCTTGATCAGGCCGGCCTCGTGCGCCGGCACCGCGCAGACCACCGATTGCACGCCCTCGAGGGACAGGGACCCGATGAAGTCGGCATCGGTGATGTCGCCATAGAGCGTGGCGATGCCTTCCTTCCGCCACCGGCGCACGGCCGCCGGGTTGAAGTCGACGCCCAGCACATGCATACCCTGGCGCTTCAGCAGCTGAATGATGGCGCCGCCATAGCGCCCGAGACCGAAGACGACCGCATCGTAGCGGTCCATCGGTTCCGGCGGATCCTGAGCGATCTCGCGGACCGGGACCGCCCGCTCGAACGGTTTCAGCACCGGCGCGAGCCAGTCATAGAGCCAGTGCGAGTAGAGGATCATGTAGACGGAAACGGCAATCGTCACGATGCCGACGATGGTGACGAGGCCCACCGCGCGTTCATCCACATGGCCGAGCGTGATCCCCATGGCCATGAAGATCAGCGAGAACTCGCTGATCTGGGCCACCGTGAGGCCGGCGAGGAAGCCAGTGCGCCGGCGGTAGCCCATGACGCCCATGATGACCACGACGATCAGCGGGTTCCCCACCAGCACGAACAGCGACAGGATCAGCGCCGCCGGCAGGTCGCCGCCGAGATGGCCGAGTTCGAGCCGCGCCCCCAGCACGATGAAAAAGAACAGCAGCAGGAAATCGCGCAGGCTGGTCAGGCGCGTCGACATGGCCTCGCGAAACGGTGTGGAGGCCAGGGAAATACCGGCGAGCAGGCCGTCGATCTCCTTGCTGAAGCCGAGATAGTCGCCGAGCGCGGCGAGGAACGCGGCCCAGCCGATGGCAAACGAGACCAGCAGTTCCGGCGAGTGGGCCAGCCGTTCCACCAGCGGATTGGCGGCATAGCGCACGAACAGCACGATGCCCGCGATGACCGCGACCGCGGCGAGCGCGGATTCGGCGAGGTTCAGTCCGGATGCACGCTCCGCCGTGCCGATGCCGATGGTGGACAGGGTCACCATCGCCAGCACCACAACGATGTCCTGGACGATCAGGAAGCCCAGCGCGATCCGCCCGTGAAGGGAGCCGATCTCGCCCTTGTCGGACATCAGCTTGACGACGATGATCGTGCTCGAGAAGGTCAGCGCGACGGCGATATAGGCGCTGGTCAGCGTGTCGAGGCCCAGCGCGATACAGATCCAAAAACCGATGGCCGCGGTGAACAGAATCTGCCCCATGCCGGTGGCCACCGCGACAGGCCCGACAGATCGGATCAGCCCGATATCGAGCTTGAGGCCGACCAGGAACAGCAGGATGGCGACCCCGAGTTCCGCCAGCAGCTCGATCGGCTCGCCAATCTCGGCGATACCGAGCACGGCAGGCCCGGCGATGATGCCGACGGCGATATAGCTGACAATCAGGGGTTGCTTGAGGGAGATTCCGATCAGGCCGACGCCCGCGGCCAGCGCCAGCAGGGTCGCGATCTGATAGAAGACCGGCAGGGACTCGAACATGCGGGCGGGGCTAGCGCAGCGGTGTCGAAACGATGGCCGGGCGGTGTGCCCCGATGAAGATCACGCGATGATCCTCTCGCTGTCCGAGTGTCCTTCATCCATCCATGTAGGGCAGGTAAAAAGGATTTCCAGCGATCAGTGCAGAAAGCCGCAGGGATGTGCCCGGCATTTCCGCAGCGGCCTGTTTCTTTGGCCAGCCGTGCGTCAAACCCAGTCGGCCGTCACCACATTCACCGGCGACCTATCCACATACGCCACGATCTGCTTGAACACGTCGGTGAACTGGAGGTTGTATTCCTCTTTGGTGACGTAACCAATATGAGGTGTGCAGACGACGTTGTCCATTTGCATGAGCGGGTGGGTGGGGTCGCGGAGCGGTTCTTGATCGAACACGTCCAGCGCTGCGAAGCCCGGGCGGCCTGAGTTCAGCGCGGCGATCAGCGCGCCGGGGGCGAACAGGCCGTCGCGGCTGGTGTTCACGATCAGCGCGTCGGTCTTCATGCGTTTCAGGTCGTCCTCGGTGACGATGCCGCGAGTCGCGTCCACCAGGCGCATATGCAGGCTGATGATGTCGGCGGTCTCGAAGAACGCCGCTTTGGAGTCCGCCACCGCGCGGCCGTCGGCTTGCGCCGCCTCGCGCGAGGCTTCCCGCGCCCAGACCAGCACGTTCACGTCGAACGCCTCGGCATAGCGCGCGACCCGCTTGGCGATGCGGCCATAGCCGTAGAGGCCGAGGGTCTGGCCCATCAGGGTGCGGCCCGCCTCGATCTGCCAGCCGCCGGCCCGGAGCGAGGCCATCTGCGCTGGGATCTGCCGCCGCGACGCCAGGATCAGCGCCCAGGTGAGCTCGGCGGTGGCGAAGCTCGGCGTCGACATATGCAGGTCCGAGCACACCATCACGCCGTTGCGCGTACATGCCTCGATGTCGATATGGGGCCAGACGCTGCGCTGGCTGATCAGCTTGAGGTTGGGCAGCCGGTCGAGCAGGTCGGCCTGGATCTTCGTGCGTTCGCGGATCAGCACCAGGATTTCCGTGTCCTGCAGGCGTTCGGCGAGCGCGCCCGTCTCCTGCACATGGTCGTTCCAGATGGTGACATCGTGCCCGTCCAGCATGGCGAAGCAGGGCAGGGTGCGGATGGTGTCGTGATAGTCGTCGAGGATGGTGATCTTCATCGCGGCGGCAGGCTCCGTCATTGGCCCCGCGATTATGCCACGGGCCCACGCGGGCCCGCCAAGCCGTGTGGATCAGATGATATCGCGGATGATGCGCACCATGCGGGCGCGGACCTCGCCCGCGATGACCGACTGGCGGGTGTTGCGCCCGCCGGCATAAACCGACACGCCGGTGCGGTGGGTGGATTTGAGGCCGCGGCGGCTGGTGTCCTCGTTGCTCACCTTGCTGCCGTCGGTGCTGCGGCTGAAGGTGATGCGTTTGCCCTCACGCTGCGCCTGGCCGCCGACGATGCCGACGGTGACACCGGTGACGATGATGTAAGTGTCGTCGGTCACGAAGCTGCCAAGCAGGCTTCCCAGCGTCGCGCCGGCCACTGCGCCGGTGACTGTAACCAGATCGCCGTCGCGGCGATGTGCGCCCGCGAGCCCGCCGGCCGCTGCGCCGAGGAAGCCGAATTCCTCGGCGAGGTTGGTTTGCACCTGACCGCTGTAGCGCACATTGACGTCGACCAGGATGCCGAAGTCGTCGCCGCTTGTGGGTTCGTAGCCGGTCTCGGCATAGGCCGACTCGATCTGGCGGCGGAAGCCATCCAGGTCGAAGGCCTGGTCCCCCGACGTGTTGCGGATGCGTACCTTGAGCTTGCGGTTCTTGTAGAAGGACGGGTCGGTGACGAAATTCTTCTCCACCACCGAGCCGTACATAAGGCCGGTATCGGGGTTTTTTACCATGCCCATGCGGGTCGGCGGGTTGATCGCCCCGGCGCAGGCGGCCAGCGACAGGCAGATGACGGCGGACAGCGCCAGGCGGCGTGGGGCGCGGCTCATGAGCGCTCTCCCGTGGCGAGGCGGACATTGGGCAGGTTCTCGCGCAGGAAGGTCCGGACCTCGGAGTAATGCACCGCGAAGTTCAGGCCCTCGGCGACGTGCTTCTTCAGGCCCTGGGTGTTCACGCCAATCACCTTGTCACCAAGGAACAGCGGGCCACCGGAATTACCGGTGTTGACCGGTGCGTCGGTCTGGATGAACAGGATTTCCTCCTGATTGCCCGCCAGCACCAGGGTGCTGTCGCGTCTTAAGGCGCTGACTACGCCGCGGGTGATGGAGAATTCCAGGCCCTTGGGATGGCCGATCACATCTACCGAGGCGCCCAGGTCCAGGGTGCGGCCCTCGAAGAACACCACCGGCTTTCCGCGCCGCTGTACCCGCACCGCGGCCAGGTCACGGATCGCATCAGTGGCGACCACCTTCCCGAAGGTCTCCTGGCCGTCGTACATCTTCATTTCAACAAAGGTGGACTGCTTGACCACGTGGTAGTTAGTCAGCACTAGGTCCGGCGCGATGAAGAAGCCGCTGCCCAGGCCTCCGTGACCTTCGCGGGCGCGCGTCAGGATGACGACGACGCTGTCGAAGCGCGGATCGTTGAGCGGCCGGGCGTCGAAGCGCGACGCCTCGTACTGCGCCAGCGCCCGGTTCTTGTCCGCGAGCATCTCGGTGCGCAAGGTCTCCAGGTCCGGCAGGGCGCGCTTCTGGGCACCGGAGGCCAGATAGTGGTCGACAAGCTGGGACAGGGCGACGGTGGATGCCGCCTCTTCCCACTGAGCGACCGTCTGTTCACTGTCGGCGCCGCCGAATATCTGGTCGCGGTTTGGGTCGTTCGGGTGCACTGAATATGCGACCCGGAAGTTCTTCTTCTCCTCGACGTCGAAGGTCGACTTGAAGTAGGTCCCGGCGCGCTGGTCGATGACATAGTAGTGCACCGTCATGGTCTTGGTGCCCTCGATCGTCGCCATGTCATAGCGGTAGTCCTGATAGATCGGGATATCGAGGGTCATGGGTGTTTTTTGTAGTTCGGCCATCAACTCTTGCAGATTCTCTTCTGCCTGCAGTTTCTGGAGGCCGGCGGCGAACTGGCCGATCGCCGCGCCGAAGCAACCGACGCCATAGCAGGGCTGGTTGTTGTACGAGTAGCCCTGGATGGTGGCGTTCTGCACTTCCATGCGCGCCGAGTTGATGCGGTTTTGCAGCAGGTTGTAATCCGGGTTCGGTTCGGTGCGGTACCCGGCGATGAAGCGTGAGCGCGTCGGGTTCTTGCTCTCGATTTTTCGGCGCGCCTGGGCCAAAGCGACATCGAAGACGATGATATAGCCCGCGTCTGATGCGGTGGGGTTGGTCAGGGCGTCATCAAGGTCCGCAGCGGCGACGGCGACCGGCAGGTCGACGTTGACCTCGGCCGGAAACTCGATCTGGCCGGCGCGCAACAGGCTCTCGCTGGTAACCTCGACGAAGGCAATTGCCATGCCCGGCGTCTCGGTGGGTTCCAGGCCGCTACGCCGAGCTTCGGCAACTGCCGCCAGCACCGCCGTCATGTCCGGTGCTGCAGCGTTCTCACGCAAATGCGCGCCGACAAACGCGTTGCTCACCGTTTGCCAGGTGCCCTCGGGCATGGCCTCGCGGCCATAGCGTTCGGCAAAGCCGCGGATATCCGCGGCTCCGGCGCCACCGAGCAACGCGCCGATGCGCGCGCCGGACTCCGCGAACAGCCCCCGGCGATCCACCTCGACCGGGTAGGACTCGAAGAAGTGACCGCCGCCGATAAGGTCGTAGCCAGAGAATTTCTGCGCTGCGTCGCGCTCCATTTCCCTCCGCAGGACAGATAGCCTGGACTCCAGCGCCTCGGCATCGGCCAGGCGGAAATCGCGATGGCCGGTAATCGATTTGGCGTCATAGGCGGATAGGGCCGCCGCCGCTTGCGCCATTTGGCTCTGGATAGCGGGCCAGCGGCCCTCCGGGGCAGGCCAGTCAACGGTCTCGAGCGACGACAAGGCGGACGCAATGGCGGGTCCATGCTGGCTGTTGACATGATCGGCCAGCCGCTGGAGCTGCGGTTTCTGCTTCTCATGCTGCTCGCGGAAAAAGGCGTCCTGCTCAGCGTAGAGTGTGCCGGCCTCGGGGTATTTGCCGGCGTCGAGCAACTCCTTCAGGTGGTCGCCCTGGTCCCAGAAGAAGCTGTAGGACGAGCCACCGCCCGAGAGAGCCTTCAGGCCAGCAGACAGGTCGATGCTGCCGTCGCCGCCGGTGGTCTGGCAGCCGGCGAGTATGGCAGATAGCAAAAACGCGCCGGCGATGCGGCGATGGACGCGAAGACGGGGCATGGGGACCCTCCGCAGAAACGCGTATGAGATGTATTAAAATATTAGAAGACTCCTTTTAGGAGTCAAACGCATAGGTGGGATGTATGGTTTTCAATATCCGTTACAGTTGTCATCGCGGCATTCCTGGCCGGGATGCCTGTTGCCGGGCCACGGACCCTTGACCGCCGCGCGCGGTTCCGGTTGCTTCAAGGGCCCGTCCACCGCGCATCCGGTCCCGCCCATGCCGTCCAACGCCGCCGCTTCCCGGCATCCCCTCGACGCCGCCTTCCGGCCGCGTTCGGTCTGCTTCGTCGGCGTGTCCGGCGATCCCACCAAGACCAGCGGCACGCCGCTGCGCTATCTGCTGCGCCACGGCTTTCCCGGCCCGGTCTATCCGGTGAACCCGAAATACGACGAGATCGAGGGGCTGACCTGCTACCCCGACGTGGCGTCCCTGCCCGAGACGCCGGACTGCGCCTTCATCTCGCTGCCCGCCCGCATGGTGCCGGGCGCGGTGGATGCCCTGGGCGAACGCGGGGTCAAGGCGGCGATCATCCTGTCGTCCGGCTTCGAGGAGACCGAGGGCGGCCAGAGCCATGCGGACGCCCTGCGCGCGGCCGCCAACCGCCACGGCGTCGCCATCGTCGGGCCGAACAGCGAGGGGGTCTGGTCGGTCGGCGCCAAGGCGATCCTCACCTTCGGCTCCGCCGCCAACCGTGACGAGATGCCCCATGGCCGCATCGCGGTGCTGACCCAGTCGGGCGGCATTGGCGGCGGCCTGTCGCGCCAGTTGATCGACGGCGGCTACGGCCTCGCCTATTTCGTCTCCGTCGGCAACGAGTCGAACACCGGCATCCCGGACTATATCGACTACCTCGCCGAGCAGGACGACGTCTCCACCATCCTGATCTTCATGGAGGGGCTGGATCAGGGCCCCCGGCTGCTGCCGGCTTGCGCCAAGGCGCGGGCGAGGGGCATCCGCCTGATCGCGGTGAAGTCGGGCAACTCGGCGGCGGGGCAGGCGGCGACCGCGTCCCACACCGGCAAGATCTCGACCCCCGGCGGCGTCTACCGCGACGTGCTGGACCAGGCCGGCGTGGTGCAGGTGGACAGCCTGGTCGACCTGTTCGACGCGGGCCGGGTACTGACCTACGCGCCCGCGCTGCCCGACGGCGGCGCGCAGGGGGGGCTGGGCATCCTCAGCGTGCTCGGCGGGCCGCGCTCGATCATGGCGGACCGCTGCGAGGAGATGGGCGTGCCGATGGCGACCTACGCGGACGCCACCACCGCGGCGCTGGCCGAGATCGTGCCCGCCTTCGGCTACGCGCCGAACCCGACCGACATCACCGGCCATCTGGTCGGCCATCCGGAGATGCTGCAGCAGGCGCTGGACGCCGCGGCCGTCGATCCCCACGCGGAGGCGTTCATCCTCCAGTTCGGCAATGGCGGCATCCGCGACGCCCACGACAAGCGCGAGATGTTCGTCGAATTCGCCAGGAAGGCCGGCAAGCCGCTGGTGCTGTCCCTGCTGGGCGACACCCTGCCGGCGGACAAGGTCTCCGCCTACGCGGAAGACGGGGTGATCATCGCGCGCGACGCCAGCGAGGCGGTGAAGTATGTCGGCTGGATGTATGAGGCGAAGCGCTTCGCCGCCCGGCCCGCCGCTGCCGCGCCCGCCGCCAACACGGCCACGGAGAAGACCGCCGCGCCCGAGGGCTTCGACGCCACCGCCGGGTTCCTCGCGGACGCCGGGCTGCCGATGCCGCCGTCGCGGCTGCTGGCCGCCGGGCAGGACGCGGCGGACGCGTGCACGGGTCTGCGTTTCCCGGTCTGCCTGAAGGCGCTGCCCGAGGATGCGGAGCACAAGACCGAGAAGGGCCTGCTGGCGCTCAACCTCGACGACGCCGACGAGGTCACCGAGGCGGCGGACGCCATCCGCTTCCGCCTCGGCCGCGCCGACGCCACCCTGCTGATCCAGGAGATGGCCGGGCCGGGGGTGGAGGCGGTGTTGACCGTGCGCCGGGACCCGGACTTCGGCACCCTGATCGCGCTGGGCGCGGGCGGCGTGCTGGTCGAGCTGGTGCGCGACATCGGCTATGTGGCGATGCCCGCCGGGGCGGACGACATCAACCGGCGCATCGACAGCCTGCGCCTGGGCGCGCTGCTGGCCGGCTTCCGGGGCGCACCGCCGGCGGACCGGGACGCGCTGGTGCAGGCCGCCCTGGGCCTCGCCGCCGCCTTCGACGGACTCGACGGCATCGAGGAGATCGAGATCAACCCCGTGTTGGTGCGCCCGAAAGGCGAGGGTGTGCTGGCGCTGGATTTTTTGATGAGGTGACTCGGCACCGGCCCGCTCCCCCACCCGGCCACCCAATAGGATACTGGCGTGGGTGGCCGGGTGGGGGAGCGGGCTGGCGCAGCACCCTGAAAGAGCCTCCGATGGACTTGGAAGATGCCATCCGCACCCGCCGCTCGATGCGGGGGTTTCTCGACAAGCCGGTGCCGCGCGAGACAGTGGAGCGGATCCTCGAACTCGCGGCCTGCGCGCCGTCGGGCTCCAACATCCAGCCGTGGAAGGTGGTGGTCGTCGCGGGGGACGCGAAGCGGCGGCTGTCGGACGCGGTGCGCCGCCTGCGCGCCGAGGACCCGGACGGGGATGCGGCCGAGTACGACTACTATATGAGCCGGTTCCGCGAGCCGTACCTCGCGCGCCGCCGGGCCTGCGGCTGGGGGCTTTATGAGCTGGCCGGCATCGCCAAGGGCGACCGGGATGCGAGCCTCGCCTTCGCCGGGCGCAACTTCGATTTCTGGGACGCGCCGGTGGGGATGATTTTCACCCTGGACAAGGACATGGGGCAGGGGGCCTGGGTCGATCTGGGCATGTTCCTGCAAACCCTGATGCTTGCCGCGCGCGGCGATGGGCTGCATAGCTGTGCCCAGGCCGCCTGGCGCAACTATCCCAATCTGCTGCGCCGGGAACTGGGCATCGGCGCGGATGAGACCATCGTCTGCGGCCTGTCCCTGGGCTGGCTCGACGAGACCCGGCCCGAGAACGCCCTGCGCACCACGCGCGAGCCGGTCAGCGCCTTCGCGCGGATGATCGGCTTCGACGACGAGACCGGAGAACGAGCATGAGCGGCAACGGCAAACTGCCCCCGGAAGACCTGCCCCTGCGCGACGTGAAGGTGGTGGAATTGGTCCACACGGTGATGGGGCCGAGCTGCGGCGTGGTGCTGGCCGATCTCGGCGCGGACGTGATCAAGATCGAGCCGCTCGGCGGCGACGTCACCCGCCGGCTTGCCGGTTCCGGCGCCGGCTACTGGGCGATGTTCAACCGCAACAAGCGCTCCATCGCGCTCGACCTGAAGAGCGAGGAGGGCCGGGCGGTGGCGCTGGACCTGATCCGCGACGCCGACGTGATGACCGAGAACTACGGCCCCGGCACCATCGAGCGCCTCGGGCTGGGCTGGGAGGCGGTGCGCGCGGTCAACCCGAAGCTGATCTTCTGTTCGCTCAAGGGCTTCCTCGGCGGCCCCTACGAGAACCGCATGGCGCTGGACGAGGTTTGCCAGATCATGGGCGGGCTGGCCTACATGACCGGCCTGCCGGGCCGGCCGCTGCGCGCCGGTGCCTCGGTGATCGACGTGATGGGCGGCATGTTCGGCGTCGTCGGCATCCTGTCCGCCCTGCATGAGCGCGAGAAGACCGGGCAGGGCAAGCATGTGAAGGCGGCGCTGTTCGAATCGACCCTGTTCCTGGTCGGCCAGCACATGGCCTTCAAGTCGGTCACCGGCAAGGCGATGCCGCCCATGTCGGTGCGGCTGTCGGCGTGGTGCGTCTACGACATCTTCGAGACCCGCGATGGCGAGCAGTGCTTCCTCGGCCTGGTCACCGACAACAACTGGAAGCGCTTCTGCACCGAATTCGGCTACGACGACTGGCTCGCGGACGAAGGGCTCAAGACCAACGCCGAGCGGGTGCATGCCCGCGACCGCATCATCCCGCGGGTCACCGAGATGATGAAGGAACACAGCCTCGGCGAAATCGTCGAACGGTTCGAGCGCGCGGCCCTGCCGTTCGCGCCGATCGGCCGGCCCGAGGACATGTTCGACGACCCGCACCTCAACGAGGGCGGCGGGCTGCTCGACCTGGACCTGGAAATCGGCGAGGAGCCGGCGACCCGTCTGCCGGTGCTGCCGCTGGAACTGGGCGGCCAGAAGCTGGGCCTGCGCCGGGGCCTGCCGGGCACCAGCGAACATGCCCGCGCGGTGCTGAAGGACGCGGGTTACGACGACGCCCGGATCGACGCCCTGTTCGCCGGCGGCGCGGTGCAGCCGCCCGACTGAGCGTGCTATACTGGGCCCAGCCGAGAGAGGAGCCCGCCATGGCCGAAGACATCCGCCCGCTGATCCTCGATATGGTCGCCTGGGTGGCGCAGCGCCCGCGCCCCTACGCCGAGGTGATGGACGCCTGGCGCACCTCCTGCCCGCGCCTGACGGTGTGGGAGGACGCGGTGGACGACGGGCTCGTCGCCTGCGCCCGCGAAGACGGCACCATGATGGTCCACGTCACCGCCGCCGGCCGCGCGGCGCTGAAATACGCCGGCCGCCTGGAAGCCGCCTAGGCGCCATTACCCTCAGCCGGTCCCCTTCAGCCGTTCCGCGAACGCTGCCACGTGCGACGGCAGCGGCGTGCCCGGCGCCAGGCGCTCGTCCGGCTCGGGCGTGCCGATGGTGGTGGCGAGCGGCACCACCCCGGACCAGACCGGCAGGGCGTAGTCCTCCTCGTCGTCTTTCACCCCGGCGTCGCGGATCTTGGCGGACGCCTCGTCGATCTCCAGGCCCAGCACCGTGGTCGCCTTCAGCTCCTGTGCCGTGGACGGGCGGATTTCCGCCACCCGGCCCGGGAACAGCCCATCAATGAAGCGGTCGAGCTTGGCCGCTTTTTCGTCCGGGTCGGTGACGATGAAGGCGTCCCCCAGCAGCATCGCCGAGCGGTAGTTGGCGGAGTGGTGGAAGCCCGAGCGCGCCAGCACCATGCCGTCGATGTGGGTGACGGTGACGCAGACCGGCATGGCCTCGGCCTTGCGCAGCATGCGGCTGGCGGCTGAGCCGTGCCAGTAGACGTGGTTGTCCTCGCGCCAGTAGAGCGTCGGCGTAACGAACGGCGCGCCGTCGACAAGATAGCCGACATGGGCGACGAAGCCCGCATCCAGCACCGCATAGAGCGTGTCCTTGTCGTAGTGGCCCCGGTCGTGGCGGCGGCGCAGCCGCACACGGTCGGACTTTGGTGCGCCGTTCTGGGGGGCTCCGGTCATGGTGATGTCTCCTCGCTGGCTTGACCGGGGCGGAGCCTAGGCACAAGATGGTTGTGTCGATATATCCAGTTTTAGATATTTTCATCATACCAATTTGATCTCATGGCCGACGCCACCGCGACACTTGCCCTCAGTCTCGACCGGGCCGATGGCCTGCCGATGCAGGTGCAGCTCTACCGCCAGGTGCGCGAACTGATCCTCAGCGGGCGGCTCACCGCCGGGGTGCGGCTGCCGGCGACCCGTGCGCTGGCCGCCGAACTGGGCGTGTCGCGCACCACCGTGCTGGCCGCCTATGACCAGTTGGCCGCCGAGGGCTATCTGGAAAACCGCCGTGGCGCCGGGGCCTTTGTGCCGGACCAGTTGCCCGACCCGGCCCCGCCGGAAACCCCGGCAGCCGCGCACGGCGGCGCGCCGGTGCGCCTGTCGGCCCGGGGCGCAGCGCTTGCTGCCCCGCGCGCGCCGCGCGGCGGGGGGCGGCCCTTCGATCCCGGCGCGGCGGACCCGGCGGGCTTTCCCGTCGATGCCTGGGCGCGGGAACTGGCGCGGGCCTGGCGGCGGCCGGACCGGGAAATGCTGGGCCCGTCGCCCGGCGGATATCCGCCGCTCCGCGCCGCCATCGCCGCGCATCTGCGCGCGGTGCGCGGCCTGCCGGTGACGGCGGATCAGGTCATCGTCGCCGCCGGTCTGGGGGAGACCCTCAGCCTGCTGGCGCGCGCATCGCGCCGGTGCCGGTGGACGAACAGGGCCTCGATGTGGCGGCGGGCCGGGCGCGGGCGCCCGACGCACGGCTGGCGCTGGTGACGCCGTCCCACCACCATCCGCTGGGCCACACCCTGTCCCTGGCGCGCCGCCTCGCGCTGCTCGGCTGGGCCGGGGAGACCGGCGCCTGGATCATCGAGGACGATTACGACAGCGAGTACCGTTATGCCGGGCCGCCGCTGGCGGCGCTGATGAGCCTCGATGGCGCGGGCCGGGTGATCTATGTGGGCAGCTTTTCCAAGGTGATGTTCCGCAGCCTGCGCCTCGCCTATCTGGTGGCGCCGGAACCGCTCGCCGGCCCGCTGCGCCGGGCCCAGGCGGCGCTGGGCGCACAGGCCTCCCTGGTGCCCCAGGCAGCGCTTGCCAGCTTTATGGAGTCGGGCCAGTTCGCCGCCCATGTACGGCGCATGCGCCGGCTCTACGGCCAGCGCCGCCGCGACCTCATGGCGATCCTGGAGGCGCGCCTCGGCGGGTTGCTCGACGCCCGCCCGGCGGATGCGGGGATGCATCTGGTCGCCGCGCTGAACCCGGCGCTGGCCGCGCGCATGGATGATGTGGAAGCGGCGCGCCGTGCCGCCGCCGCCGGCGTCGCCGCGCCGGCCCTGTCGCCGCACTACGCCGATGCGCCGGCGGGGCAGGGGCTGTTGCTGGGCTTCGGCGGCTTCGATGAAGCGGCGATGGACGCGGCGGCGGAGCGGCTGGCGGCGGCGCTAGAGGATGCCTAGTCCCTAAGGTTGGCGAATGGTCGCATGCCGTATTGGCTTGCGAACTCAGCAATGAGTCGCCGCTCAACGTCTCTAGGTTCTTCGACTGTAACCTGCCAGCAAACCTCAAGCTGCTCTGAACCAGCTATCTGCCAGAGGTACCTGCCGCCACGATGCCCGACGGCGCGGCCCGATCCGAACTGAACCAACTGATCGACGCGCTTCCGCAAGGTTGCCTGTGAGCCCTTACCGCCGGCCTTTCCCACATAACAAACTACGGAATCTTCAATCCAGTTTGCCGCAAGCGTATCGACAGGAACGTTCGGGTCCTTGCCTTCAAAAAAGCCGCCTGAGCCCCTCTCCAGGAAGCGAACAGGTTCAGAGTCTTCCCGCACTACCAGGTAGACACCCATCTCGGTAGGCAGTGACGTCGCTCGGTCTTCCGCAAGTATCTTGACCGGAGCGAAGCCTATAAAACCTGATCGTTTCAGGGCGGATCTCGATGAAAAATCCATCCTGAGCTTCCGGGGGGTTAGCTGCCGTAGAGCCCCAGGGAGCGGCATTTGCTCTCCACCAGGGCGATCATGATGTCCAGCGTCGGGGTCGGCACGCTGTTCAGGCGGCCGAACTCCTGGGTGACCATCAGCACCGTGTCGATCTCCACCGGGCGGCCGGCCAGGACGTCCTGCAGCAGCGACGGGTTATGCGGGCTGGAGGCGGCGAACTTGGCGATCTGGGCGTCGATGTCAGTATCGGGCTCGATACCCAGGCTGTTGGCCACCGCGCGGCCTTCCTGCATGACACGCCGCGCGATCTCCGCCAGCGCCGGGTTCGACATATTGTCGCAGCCCGGCGCCTCGGTGATCGCCGCCACCGGCCAGGAGCCGAGGTTCACCATCAGCTTGTTCCACACCCCATGGCGGATGTTGGCGGCGATCGGCGCCTCCACCTGATCGGCGGTCAGCGCGGCGGAGACCGCCTTGATGCGGTCGGTCTCGCCGCCGCGCGGCTCGCCGACGACGAACTTGCTCTTGCCCTTGGTGGTGTTCTTGATGACGCCCGGTTCGATCACCTCGTTGGGCGAGTTGATGGTGGTGCCGATGGCGCGTTCGGGACCGATCTCGTCCCAGATGCGGCCGCCGGGATCGAGGATGTCGAGGCGGCGTTCCGCCAGCGGCCCGTCGATGCCGTGGCAGTACCACCAGGGAATGCCGTTCTGGGCGAAGCAGACCGGCGTGTCCGGGCCGAGCAGTGCCTTGATGCCGTCGACCGCACCGGGGATCGAGTGGGCCTTCAGCGTGGTCACCACCAGGTCCTGGGGCCCGGCCTCGGCCGGATTGTCGGTGGCGGCGGGATGGACCGTGTAGGTCTCCTCCAGCGCCCGCACGGTCAGGCCGTTCTCGCGTATCGCTTCGAGATGCGCGCCGCGCGCGATCACGGTGACGTCGCGGCCGGCGCGGCACAGCTCGGCGGCGAGCAGGCCGCCCACCGAGCCCGCGCCGTAGACGCAGATCTTCTGCATCGCCATCGCCTAGTTCCCGTAAAGGCCGGCGGAGATCGCCCGCTGCTTCAGCAGCGCCAGGATCATGTCGATGGTCGGCGTCGGGGTGCCGGTCATCTGGCCCATCTCCTGCACCACCGAGACGATGCCGTCGATCTCCATCGGGCGGCCCGCATCCAGGTCCTGCAGCATGGAATGGCGGTGCGGCGGCGAGGCGGCGACCGAGTCCTGGTCGGCGTCGATGTCGATGCCGCAGTCACAGCCCACGGCGACGCCCACGTCGTAGCCTTCCTGCATCATGGCGCGGGCGATCTTGCGCAGCTCCGGCACTTGCAGCAGGTGGCAGCTGGCCATCGAGGTTAGGCTGCCGATCGACGCGTTGGACAGGGCGCGCAGGCCCTTGCCCCAGATTTCCTTGCGGATGTCGGTGGAGATCGGCGCGGCGAAGCCGGCGGCCTCCAGCGCGGCGGAAATCTTCTTCACCCGCTCGCTCTCGCTGCCGTCGGGCTCGCCGAGGCGGAAGCGGTTGGGCTTCGGCGCGTCGTTGCGCACCACGCCGGGCGCGACGACATGGTTCGCCGAGTTGACCACGCAGCCGATGGCGCGGTGCGGGCCGACCGCGTCCCACATCTTGCCGCCCGGATCGAGGGTTTCCATCTTGCGGCCCTCATACTGGCCGCCCATGCCGTGGAAGAAGAACCAGGGCGCGCCGTTCATGGCGAACACCACCGCGGTGTCGTCCTTCATCAGCGGGCCGATCTTCTCGGCCACTGCCGGGATGCCCGGCCCCTTCACCGCGACGAAGACCACGTCCTGGGGCTCCAGGGTCGAGGGATCGTCGGTCGCGGTCACCGGGACGGTGAACTTGTCGTCATCCTGGATCAGCAGGGTGAGGCCGTCCTTCTGCATGGCCTCGAGATGCGCCCCGCGGGCGATGGCGGAGACGTCCTGACCGGACTTCGCCAGGCGGGCGGCGAGATGGCCGCCGATGGCGCCGGCGCCGTAGATACAAATCTTCATGGCTGTCCTCGTTCCTCAGTACAGGCCGGCGAGGCGCGCGCGCTGCTTCAGCAGGCCGAGCGCGACGTCCAGCGTGGGGGTGGGGATATCGCACATCCGTGCGAGCTGCTGCGGCACCGCGACGATGGCGTCGACTTCCATCGGCCGGCCCGCTTCCAGATCCTGCAGCATGGAGACCTTGTGTGGCTTGGTGCCGGGGCGGATTTCCATCCGCTCCTCCGGCGTCGTGTCCAGTTCGGTGCCCAGCGCGTTGGCGATGGTCTCGGCCTCGCGCATCAGCGACAGGCAGAATTGACGCATCTCCGGATCGGTCTTCAGGTCCATCACCGTCGCGCCCGTCAGGCAGCAGCCCGGCGCGAAGACGATGTTGCCGATCAGCTTGGCCCAGATTTCCTTGCGGATATCGGTCGACGGCGGGAAGTCGATGCCGGCGGATGCCAGTGCCGCGTGGACCGCCTCGACCCGGGGGGAGACGGTGCCATCCGGCTCGCCGATGCGCAGCTGGTTGCGCCCGTCGGAGTTGTTCAGCACCACGCCCGGCTCCGCCACCGCGTTGGCCGACCAGACGATGCCGCCGATGATGCGCTCCACGCCGATCTCGTCCCACCAGCGCCCGCCGGGGTCGAGCGCGTCCAGCCGCCGTTCCTCGCCGGCCGGATCCAGGCCATAGAAGTACCAGAAGGGAATACCATTCTGCGCCGGGATCACCGGGGTGTCGGGGCCGAGCAGCGCCTTCACCCCGTCCACCACCTGGGGCAGGGCAGGGGCCTTCAGGGTCACGATCACCAGGTCCTGCGGCCCCGCGGAGGCTGGATCATCGGTGGCGTTGACCTTGGCGTTGAGCGTCTCGTCCGGGCGGATCAGGGTCAGGCCATTGGCGCGCATGGCGTCCAGGTGCGGCCCGCGTGCAATCACGGTCACGTCATGGCCCGCCAGCGCCAGCCGCACGGCAAAATGCCCGCCGACCGCGCCGGCCCCGTAGATACAGATTTTCATGAGCGACAACCTCGTTCCCCGGCGTCTTTCGCGCCGCCGCACAGAGGTACCATCGCGGCGGGCGGGGCGGCAAGGGCGCGCCGTCACACCCGGACACAACCCGGTGAGGTCGCCCCACTCGGGCGGTGCGGCGCGCTAGGGTAGCAGCGTTGAAATCCGCCGGAGTCCGCCATGCGCCTGCTGACCGCCGTTCTTGCCCTGCTGCTGCTTGCCGCCAAGCCCGCCCCTGCCCAGACCCCGCCGGTGCTGGGGGAGGCGGATGTCGCCGCCCTGTCCCAGATCGCGATCTTCGGCCCGGATGAGCTGCGTCCCGGCGCGCTGGGCGCCCTGATGACCCGCGGCAAGCCCGATGTGGCCGCCGCCCTGGTGCTGGCGACCCGGTTCCGCCGCGGCGATCCGGCGGCGCTGATCGCGCTCAGTTCGCTCACCGGGGAGGATATTGAAAGCTGGGAGGACGCCATGCTGTGGCAGGAGGCGAACCCCCAGATCGTGCCCCATCCGAGCTTCCGGCAGATCAAGCTCGACATCTTCCAGGCCATCGACCCGGCCTTCATGCGTTTCCTCGACGGTGACCGCTCCAAGCGCGAGAACATGCGCATCCGGCTTGAGGAAATCACCTGGGGCGGGGTGAAGGTGGACGGCATCCCGTCGCTGGACAACCCGGCGATGGTGCCCGCCGTCGCCGCCGGCTATCTGCGCGACGACGACCTGGTCTTCGGCGTCGAGATCAACGGCGATATCCGCGCCTACCCGCTGCGCATCATGGGCTGGCACGAGATGTTCAACGATGTCATCGGCGGGGTGCCGGTGGCGCTGGCCTACTGCACGCTGTGCGGCGCGGGCATCCTGTTCGAAACCCAGGTCGAGGGCCGCGCCGAGCCCTTCGTGTTCGGCTCGTCAGGCTTCCTCTACCGCTCCAACAAGCTGATGTTCGACCGCCAGACCGACAGCCTGTGGAACCAGTTCACCGGCGAGCCGGTGGTCGGGCCGCTGGTCGGCAGCGGCATCACGCTCAACATCCGCCCGGTCAGCATCACCAGCTGGGGCGCGTGGAAGGCGCGCAACCCGCAAACCACGGTGCTGTCGCTGGAGACCGGCCATAACCGGGATTACGGCTCGGGCGTGGTCTACCGGGACTATTTCGCCAGCCCCGACCTGATGTTCCCCGCCCTGGTGCGCGACGAGAGCCAGGTGCGGCGCAAGGATTATGTCTACGGCATCCGCACCGTCGGCGCGGCCCGCGCCTGGCCGCTGGACGCCTTCGCCAAGGAACCCGTGATCAACGACGCGGTCGGCGGCCAGCAGGTGGTGCTGATCGGCGATGCGGACAGCCGCACCGTGCGCGCCTACGCCCGCCGCGGCCAGACCTTCGCCGCCGCCGATGCACCGGGCCGGCTGAAGGGTCCCGGCGGCGACTGGACCGTGGCGGAGGACGCGCTGACCGGGCCCGACGGCAGCAAGCTCGCCCGGCTGCCCGGGCATATCAGCTACTGGTTCGCCTGGGACGGCTATCTCGGCGTTGACAGCACGCTGTATCCGGAGTGATCGAGCGGTAAAAAATAATGAATGATTATATATCAATAAGTTCTTAGAGTTATATATCAGATTCTAACTGTATTTCAAATTCTTCCACTAATTCTTCATAGCTAAATATCACTTCGCATGAAATATTAGTTATATTTTTCGAGGTTGGGTAGGAATTTATTGGGGCGTCGATAATAGTCACTTTGGGTGGGAACTTCATGGGAGCACGAAATATTACTAAGTAATGATTCCAATCCAAGAGTAATTTTAGCCCGTTGGGTGGCATGAAAGGCGGTTCTGGTGCCAATTTTGCGATTTGTCCGAATATTAATTCAGAAATATTGAAAATATCTTTGTAGTTAGGCGATTGATTTTTGTTTTTTTGCTGACCAATCGACTGGTCTCTCATGCGTTGATATTGCTTGAGTAACTGAGAAATCAAAGCCGCGCGTTGTTCTAGGGTGGTCGTGGTGTGTTCGTAGCGAGCCATGGCATTGATATTCGCGTAGGGTAGTTCTCGGCGCATTCTCTCATGGTTCTCCTGAGCGCGTTTACGCTCCGAATCTGCTCGTTCTCTTTCTTCGCGCCACAACCAGCATGGCGCCATAGCCAACCTGATAATGAAGACCAAAATGAAGACCATCAGGCCTTGGGCCCACAAAGGCGCATGGATAACGATCTCGTAGCCCATGAGCCACGCAACGGCGCCAACTAAAAAGCCAAATAAGGTCGTATACATGTCGGCGATGTCCGGCGCACGCCAAGCAGCACGCCGAAGCCACTGCCAGTAGAAAGACAAACAACCTTTCATAGCTTTGATCCTGCCCCAATTCGTCGCTTTTCGTTGTGGAGCCCAATTATAACGGCAACTCAAGCGAGCAAGTGAGGAATAAGGCCAATGCAGTTGAATGCCTGCGTCTTCGTGTAAGGGCGCGGCCCATCATTCTTGCACTGCACAAACAACGATGGCAGACAGGGGCACCCCTGACGTCTGGCGGCTTGCGCGCTGATCCGTGCCGCGGGGGACAAGAAGGAAACAGCACCGAGGAAACCGTCCGGCATGGCCTGGGAAGCCGATCTGGAGGAGCTCAAGCGCCGCCGCGAGATGGCGGAGAAGCTCGGCGGCGAGAACAGCGTCGCGTTCCAGCATTCCCGCGGCAAGCTGACGGCGCGCGAGCGCATCGACGCCCTCGTCGATGCCGGCTCCTGGCGCGAGATCGGCACGCTCACCGGCAAGGCCGACTACGCGGACGATGGTGCGCTGCAGGACGTCACCCCGTCCAACGCGGTGATCGGCCGCGGCAAGATCGACGGGCGCAAGGTCTCGGTCTCGGCGGACGACTTCACCATCCGCGGCGGTTCGTCCGAGGCCACCATCTCATCGAAATGGATCTATGCGGAGCGCTATGCGCTGGAAATGCGCATGCCGCTGGTCCGCCTGGTGGATACCGCCGGCGGCTCGGTGAAGCTGCTGGAGCAGATGCAGTCGACCAAGATTCCCGGCTACTGGGACTGGCCGCAGCTTGAGCTGATGGGCAGCGTTCCCGTGGTCGGCGTCGCCATGGGCGCCTGCGCCGGGCTCGGCGCGGTGAAGGTGGGCATGTCCCACTTCTCGGTGATGGTGAAGGACTCCTCACAGGTCTTCGCCGCCGGCCCGCCGGTGGTGAAGCGTGCATTCGGCGTCGATGTCGACAAGAACGACCTGGGCGGCCACAAGGTCCATGCCCGCGCGTCCGGCGTGGTCAACAACGAGGCCAAGGACGACCTGGATGCGCTGCTCCAGGTGAAGACGTTCCTGTCCTATATGCCGCGCAATGTGTGGGAGACCCCGCCCGAGCAGGCGCCGACCGACGATCCGGACCGCACCGATCCGGCGCTGCGCGATATCGTGCCCGAGGACCGGCGCAAGGCGTTCGACATGCGCGCCATCATCAGGAGCGTCTGCGACGCGGGTTCGGTCTTCGAGATCGCGCCGCGCAACGGGCGCTCGCAGATCGCCTGCCTCGCGCGCATCGACGGCAAGGTCACTGGCGTTCTGGGCAGCGACTGCCGCTTCGACGGCGGCGCCATGACCCGCAACTCGGCGGAAAAGCTGACCAAGTTCATCGACCTGTGCGACACGTTCCACATTCCCATCGTCAACTTCGTCGATCAGCCCGGCGTGATGCCCGGCGTCGAGGCGGAGCGCAGCGGCACCTTCAAGGCGGTGCTGAACGCGCTGGGCGCCATCGAACAGAGCCAGGTGCCGTGGCTGTCGATCATGGTGCGCCGCGCCTTCGGCGTCGGCGGCGGCATGCATGGGCGCAAGAAGTCGGTGAACCTGCGGTTTGCCTGGCCCGCCGCGCGCTGGGGCTCGATCCCGGCGGAGGGCGGCATCCAGGCCGCCTACAAGCGCGAGCTGGCGGAGCTGGACGAGGAAGGCCGCACCGCCCGGCTGGCGGAGCTGGAAGAGTATTACGGCCGCTTCGCCTCGCCGTTCCGCACGGCGGAGCGGTTCGCCGTGTCCGACATCATCGATCCCGCCGAGACCCGGCCGCTGGTCTGCGACTGGATCGACGAAGCCTATGACGTGGTGCGCGGCCAGACCGGCCCGGTCGCCCGCACCATGCGCCCCTAGAACGCAGACCCCAATCCGAGAGAGAGGCCGCCCGTGTCCCATGACGCCCTGATCGACGAACTCAACGCCCGCCGTAACAAGGCGCTGCTGATGGGCGGGCAGGAGAAGCTGGACAAGCGCAAGGCGGAAGGCGTGCTGAACGCCCGCGAGCGCATGGACCACCTGCTCGACGCGGACAGCTTTTCCGAGTCCGGCCTGCTGGCGACCTCGGCCAAGCACGAGAAGCGCGACAAGACCCCGGCGGACGGCAAGATCGCCGGCTTCGGGCGGATCGACGGCCGCCCGGTCGGCATCGTGTCGAACGACTTCACCGTGATGGGCGCGTCCAGCGCGCAGATCAACGGCAAGAAGATGAAGCACGTGAAGGACGTGTGTAACCGCCAGGGCATGCCGATCGTCTATCTCAACGAATCCAGCGGCGCGCGCATGCCCGACCGGATGGGCGCGGAAGGCCGCTCGATCCTCGCCCAGGACCCCTATGAGTACCGCCGCCTGCGCGAGAGCCCGTGGGTCTGCGGCGTGCTTGGCCCGTCCTATGGGTCCGGCACCTGGTACACCTGCATGTCCGACTTCGCGGTGATCCGAAAGGGCGCGACGCTGGCGGTGGCGAGCCCGCGGGTCACCTCCATCGCCATCAAGCAGCCGGTCGACCCGGAAGAACTGGGCGGCTGGAAGATGCACACCCAGATCACCGGCCTCATCGACTACGCCACGAACACGGACGAGGAGGCGCTGGACCTGCTCAAGCAGTTCCTGTCCTACATGCCGAGCCACAATATGGAGACGCCGCCGACCGCGCCGGTGCCGGACGGCTCGGACGAGCCGTGCAAGTCGATCACCGACCTGGTGCCGGCGGAGCGCACCAAGGTCTACGACATGCGCAAGGTGATCGCGGCCATCGCCGACAAGGACTCGGTGTTCGAGGTGAAGCCGCGCTTCGCGCGGGTGGCGACCACGGCGCTGGCGCGCATCAACGGACAGGTTGTCGGCTTCGTCGGCAACAACCCGATGCACAAGGGCGGCGCGGTCGACCCGGACGGCTGCCGCAAGGTCACCAGCTTCCTGGTGATGTGCGACAGCTTCAACATCCCGATCATCCTGCTGGTCGACGTGCCGGGCTTCCTGATCGGCATCGAGGGCGAGCGCAAGGGCGCGCCGGGCAAGATCATCAACTGGATGAATGCGCTCTCGCTGTGCACCGTGCCGAAGTTCTCGGTGATCCTGCGTAAGAGCTACGGCCAAGCCTATCTCAACATGGGCGGCGGGCGGAACTCCGACGAGGTGGCGATTTGGCCGACCGCGGACCTCGGCTTCATGGACCCGCATGTCAGCGTCAACGTGATCTACGGTATCGAGCGCGACGACGACCCGGAGCTGTTCGATAAGCGCATGAAGGAGCTGCAGCGCGACACCGCGCCCTGGCCGCTGGCGGAGCTGTACGAGACCCATACGGTGCTCGACCCGCGCGAGACCCGCGACTGGCTGAAGGACAACCTGTCGATCTATGCCATGCGCATGTCCGGCGGCGTCGGCGAGCATCTGATGCGCACCTGGCCGACCACGATCTGAGGAATCCGCCGATGTTCGAGAAGGTTCTGATCGCCAACCGCGGCGCGGTCGCCGCCCGGCTGGTCCGTGCGCTGGACGCGCTGGGCGTCAAGTCGGTCTGCGTCTATTCCGAGGCCGACGCGGACGCGCCTTATCTCAAGGCGGCCAGCGAGGCATACCCTATCGGGCCCGGCCCGGCGCAGCAGTCCTACCTCAACCAGGACAAGCTGATCGAGGTGATGCTGGAGGCCGGCTGCGACGGGGTGCATCCGGGCTACGGCTTCCTGTCGGAGAACGCCAATTTCGCGCTGCGGGTGGCCGGCGAGGAGGCAACCTTCATCGGCCCGGCGGCGAAGTTCATCGAGGAGATGGGCCACAAGGCGCGGGCGCGTGACCTGATGATGCGCCACGGCATGCCGATCAGCCCGGGCTCCGAGATCATCGAGGACGACCAGGCGGCGGTCGCCGAGGCCGCGCGCATCGGCTATCCGGTGCTGATCAAGCCGGCGGGCGGCGGCGGCGGCATCGGCATGCTGCCGGCCCATGACGACGACGAGCTGCGCAAGGGTTTGGAGAGCGCGCGCTCCATGGCCGGGCGCAGCTTCGGCAACGCCGAGGTCTACATCGAGAAGCTGCTGGAACGGCCCCGCCATATCGAGTTCCAGATCCTCGGCGACGGCCACGGCGGCTGCCGCCATGTGTTCGAGCGCGACTGCTCGCTGCAGCGGCGTAACCAGAAGGTCATCGAGGAAAGCCCGGCGCCGGGCGTGTCCCGCGAGGACATCACCGCGCTGGCCGGCAAGACCGCCGAGTCGATGGCGGAGATCGGCTACGACAACATCGGCACGGTGGAGATGCTGCGCGGCGCCGACGGCACCTTCCACTTCCTTGAGGTCAACACCCGCCTGCAGGTCGAGCACGGGGTGACCGAGGAGGCCTGCGGCGTCGACCTGGTGGCGGGCCAGATCAAGGTCGCCGCTGGCGCGTCGGTCGCAGAGGCGCTGCCCGCCGACATCGCGGTCTCCGGCCACGCCATCGAGTGCCGCGTCTATGCCGAGGACCCCAAGCGCTTCTTCCCCTCGCCGGGGACGCTGGAGGTATTCCGCCCGCCCGAGGGCGACGGCATCCGCGTCGACACCGGCTTCGCCGAGGGCATGGAGGTGACGCCGTTCTACGACCCGATGATCGCCAAGGTGATTACCCGCGGCGACAACCGCGCGGCCGCGATTTCCGCCATGGCGGGCGCGCTGGAAGGCTTCGAGATATCGGGTATAAAGAACAACATTCCATTCCTGCTCGACGCCCTGCGCGACGAGGCGTTCGCGGCGGGCGACGTGCACACCGGGCTGGTCCCGGAGATCCAAAAACGCGCCAAGGGCAAGTAACGAAGGAGCAGCGAGAGATGGCCGATATCGAGGTCGAATCCGAAATCACCGGCTCGGTCTGGAAGATCGTCGTGAAGGAAGGCGACAAGGTGTCCGAGGACGACACCCTGATCATCCTGGAGTCGATGAAGATGGAGATCCCGCTGCTCGCCACCGACGACGGCACGGTGAAGGCGATCAAGGTCGCCGAGGGCGATGCCATCTCCGAGGGCGACGTCGCCGTCGTTCTCGAAGCCGACTGACGCGCCGCCGCCCCCGCCGGGCGGCGCGCGGCCTGTGCTTCCATGTCCGACGACGTATCAGAACTCATTGCCGAAGCCCGGCGTGAGAACCGCCTGACACTGACCGAGGCCGACGGCAAGGCGGTGCTGCGCCATTACGGCGTCGCGGTGCCGCGGTCGCTGTCGCTGACCACGCGCGGCAACGCCGAATCCGCCTTCAAGCAGCTGCAGCCGCCGCTGGTCCTCAAGGGCATGGCGAAGGCACTGGTGCACAAGTCCGACGCCGGCGCGGTGAAGCTGAACCTCAAGACCCTCGCCGATGTCGAGACCGCGATGGGCGAGATGATCCGCTCGGTCCGCGCCCACGACATCCGCCTCGACAGCTTCCTGCTCGAGGAAATGGCCGGCAAGGGTGTGGAGATGGTGGTCGGCGGCATCAACGACCGCCAGTTCGGCCCGATGGTGATGGTTGGCCTGGGCGGCGTCTTCGTCGAGGTGTTCAAGGACGTCGCCTTCCGGCTGTGCCCGGTCGACCGGGACCAGGCCCGCGCGATGCTGGATGAGCTGCAGGCCATCGCGATCCTCGAAGGCGCGCGCGGCGGCCCGGCCTGCGACATGGATGCCATCGTCGACGCCATCGTCGCGGTCGGCGGCGAGGGCGGCCTGATGCTGGAGCATGACGACGAGGTCGCCGAACTGGATATCAACCCGCTGATCGTCAGCCCGCGCGGCGCGGTGGCGGTGGATGCCCGCGTCGTGCTGCACGCCGAGCCCCAGGACACGTCGGACATGGTCCGGCCGATGGCGCCGGACGCGGATCTACAGGCCCTGTTCGATCCGCTGTTCTCGCCGAAAACCATTGGGGTGGTCGGGGCGTCGGCGTCGCGCAAGGCGCGCGCCAATATCTTCATGGACCAGTGCCGCGAACTCGGCTTCGAGGGCCGCTTCTATCCGATCCATCCGACGGCGGACGAGATCGAGGGCTGCAAGGCCTACCGTTCCCTGGCCGACACGCCCGAGCCGGTCGACTACACCTACATCGCCATCCCCGCCAAGGGGGTGCCGGACGTGCTGGCCGAGGCCAACGGCAACGCGCGGTTCGCCCACATCATGTCGGCCGGGTTCGGTGAGGTGCCGAAGCCCGAGAACCAGCGCCTCAATGACGCCCTGATCGCGGCGGCGAAGAAGGGCGGGGTGCGGCTGCTCGGCCCCAACTGCAACGGCGGCTATTCGCCGCGCGGCAAGCTCACCTTCATCTACCGCGGCCTGCCCGAGGTCGGCACCGTGGGCGTGTTCACACAGTCCGGCGGCCTTGGCATCGACGTGATCCGCCGCGGCCAGCAGCGCGGGGTGCGCTTCTCCGGCGTGATGACGCTGGGCAACTGCGTCGATATCGGCCCCAACGACCTGATGGAATTCTATCTCGCCGATCCCCAGACCAAGGTGATCGGCACCTACATGGAAGGCACCGACCAGGGCCGTCGCTTCGTCGCCCTGCTGCATGAGGCGCGGCGCCGGGGCAAGCCGGTGGTGATCCTCAAGGGCGGCCGCACGGAGCAAGGCGGTACCGCGGCGATCAGCCACACCGGCGCGCTCGCCGGTGACGCCCGGGTGTGGCAGGCGATCTGCCGCCAGACCGGCGCGGTGATGGTCGATACCCTGGAAGCCTTCATCGACACCCTGCTGGCGTTCCAGATGCTGGAGCCCCACGCCGACAACCCGACCACCCGCGCCAGCCTTCTGGGCAATGGCGGCGGCACCTCGGTGCTGGCCGTGGACGCGTTCGCCGAGACCGGCATCGACGTGGTGCCCTACGCCCAGTCGACTATTGACCGGCTGGCCGCGCTCGGCCTGCCGCCGGGCACCTCGATCGCCAACCCGATCGACGCGCCCATCGGCACCCTGGTGCAGGACGAGGGCCGGGTGGCCGAGAAGGTCATGCGCATCGTCTATGACAACGAGGACCCGCAGGCCTTCGTGATGCACGCCAACCTGCCGGTGCTGTGGACCCATATCGAGGTCGACCGGGGCGTTGATGTGCTGGAGAACCTGATCGAGTCAGCGGTGCGGGTGCAGCAGGACCATCCGGGCCGCTGCCATTTCCTGCTGGTGCTGCGCTCGGACGGCGATGTGGACATCGATGCGCGCAAGCAGGTCTACCGGGACAAGGCCCTGGCCCGCGGCATTCCCTGCTATGACGAGATGACCAACGCGGCGGCGGCCGTTTCCGCCATCGGCTGGTGGGAGCGGGCGCTCAAGGAAAACGCTGGGCGCTAGGGCTCAGTCCTCGGCCTCGCCCGTGCCGCCGAAGCGGTGCGCCTGTTCGTCGTCGTCCGCCGACAGGCTGCCCAGCGGCAGCGCGCCGGCGGCGGCCAGCAGGGGCACGCCGGCCTCTTCCAGCGCCGACAGCGCCGCCTCGTTGACCGCGTAGCGGGTCTCGAAATAGCGCTTGGACGGCACCCAGTAGCGCAGCCCAAGGACCACCCCGCCATAGGTGAAGTCGTGCACCCCGATCTGGGGCGCGCTTTCCGCCAGCGCCGGATGCTGCGCCGCCATGCCCCGCAGCACGTCGAGCGCCTTGCGCCAGTCGCCCCCGGCGGCGACCGCGATGCGGGTCTGCACCACCCGGCGCGCCTCGGAATTGACGATGACCTGGCCGACCACCTGCTTGTTGGGCACGGTGATCGCCTCGCCGTCCTCGCCGCGCAGCAGGGTGGCGGCGAGCTTCACGTCCTCGACCACGCCGCTGCGGCCCTGGACGGTGACCGTGTCGCCCACCGTGAAGGGCCGGGACAGGATGATCGCAAGGCCCGCGCCATAGTTCGAGATCGGCCCCTGCAGCGCCAGCGTGCCGCCAAACGCGGTGGCGCCGGCCAGCGCGATCAGCGGGGTGATCTGGATGCCGAAGTTGCCGAGCGTGATGATCGCCAGGATCACCACGGCGACCGCCTTCAGCACGGTGCCGAGGAAGCGCGCCAGGGTGATGTCGATGCCGCGCGCCTCCGCCAGCGCGGTGACGCGCCGCCCCGCCCAGCCGGCCAGCTTGAGGCCGATGAACAGGAAGATCAGCGCGCCGAGGATCTGGAAGCCGTACTCCACGGCGAAGCGCATCAGCTCCGCCGCCAGGTCCTCCGCCAGCGCCAGCTGGGCTGAGACTGTCTCGCGATCCATCGGGGAAAGCCCCCGGCCGCCCTAGCGGCCGAGGATGCCCTTCAGCTGGTCGCCGACGCCCTCGATGGCCTTCTTGGCATCGTCGGCGGCGCTGCCGCCCGACCCGCCCGACCCGCCGCCGGTGAGGCCCTGGGTCAGCCCTTCGAGCTGCTTGCCGAGGCTTTCCATCGCCGCGCCGCCGGCACCGAGCCCGTCGCCAAGGCCGCCCTTCAGCGCCTCAAGCACCGCGCCGCCCTGCTCGCTGAGCATCTTGGTCAGCGCGCTGTTGGACACCGCGCTGCCGACCGCGGACGAGACCGCGGCGAACACCTGCTGCGCCACCTCCGCGGCATGGGCGCCGCCGGTCTGCTTGCCGATGTCGGTCAGCACCACCTCGGGTAGGGGCTGGCTCAGCTCCACGTTGGCGAGCGGCGCGCGGATGGCGACGCTGCCGTTCTTCAGTACCAGGCGCTCGATGATCAGCTTCTTCTGTGCGCCTTCGCCGCCGCCGCCCGACGAAGCCTGGCCGCCGCTGCCGCTGCTGAACTGCTTGGCGTATTCCTCGACGTTCTTGCGCAGGGCACCGATGTTGTTGCCGTCGCCGGTCAGCTCATAGGTGAGCTTCGGCGCGTCGACGATGATCTCGTTGATCAGGATGGTGTCGCCGGTGACGCTGCCGGTATCCAACTTGACGCTGATGCTGCCCAGGTTGAAGGCGTTGGGCGCCTCGAAGCCCGACGGGTTGCCGACCACCAGGCCGGAGATCGACCCGCTGCCGTTGGGGATGTCGAGTCCGACATTGTCGACCGTGACGCTGGCCTGGGTGGCGTCGCTGCCGACCTCCTCGATGGCTGCCTTGACGATGCTGTCGAGGTTCGACCAGACGACGACCAGGGCAATGACGACGACGGCGACGAGGACGGCAAGACCGCCGCCGATGATGATGGCAGGCTTCTTCATGGAGTCTCTCTCCTGATGCGCGGCAGACAGCAGACCTTTCCCGGCGCGGATTAGACCACGCGGGACCGGGGCGGGGAAGGGGCTGTCGGCTCAGCCGGTGATCGCGTCGAGCACCTCTTCCAGACAGCCTTCCGCCATCGCCTTCAGCTCGTCCGGGGTGCGGTTTTGCACCGGGTGGTCGAGCCAGACGATGGCCGGGCGGAAGCCCAGCGCGGTGCACTGCACGGCGGCGGCGTCCTCAAATGCGGTGGTGACCAAGAAGCATCCCGGCACGCCGCGCTCATCCAGCTCGAACATGTCATGCAGACCGCACGACGTGCAGGAGCCTCAATCGGCCAGCGCCTCCACCACCACGTCCGCCTCCGCCGCGATCTGCTGCTGCAGGGCGGGGTCGGCGACCTTGGTGTTGGTCGGCTTGGCGACGCGCAGCGTGGCGATGCCGCGCGCGGTGAGCAGCGCGTCCATGTAGTCCATGAACTCGTCGCTGCGGGTCTTGCCGATGTCGAGCAGCGCCACCGTCTTGCCCTCCAGGCTCTCGGGCGGGGCGCGGCGGGGCCGCTCCGCCGGGGCGTCCTCGGCGGTGGGGTCGTAAAGCGCCCGATCCTTGTTTGAAGGTTCAGGCGCGGGGGCGTCAGGGCTCATGAGCCGATCTCCCGGGTCACGGGTTTGGAATCGTCCTTGAAGCGTCCGCCGGTCCAGCCGGCGCAGATGGCGGAAAACAGCCCCGCCTCGCCGCCGGCGCGCACGATCAGCAGGCCGTCGTCATGGAACTTGGGCACAGTCTCGCCGGCGCGGGCCGGATCGATGCCCTCGCCGACGCCCTGGGCGCCGCGCACCAGATCGGCGCCGGGCCGCGCCAGCGCCGCATGCAGTTCCGCCGTCAGCTTGGCCCGGTCCCAGCCGGCCTCGGCGAAGACGGCCCAATGCTCCGGCGACAGCACCAGCAGGGCATTGGTGTATTCGCACAACTTCGGATGGCCCACGGCGGCAAGCGACATGGCGAAGGACCGGCAGAGTTCCGCCGGCGTGCGCGAGCGCTGATCGATGAAGCCCTGGATGCCGTCGCCCTGGAACAGGGTCACGGCGCTCTGGCCGTCCGGCACGCCGCGGGACTGGGCGAGGGGCTGCCAGGCCGGGTCGGTCTCGTCCTCGGCGAAGCAGAAGCCGACCTTGCCGGGGCCGCCCTGGGTGGCGCGGTCGATCTCGCCGGGGCGGCCGCCGCCGACATTGCGCACGATCAGGTTCAGCGCCCGGCCGATGGTGGCGTTGGCCCGGTTGCCCTGGCCCAGCGCGTTGATGCCCCAGTTCATGCCGATGCGCTTGGCCACCGGCCCGTTGACGATGACGATGGGGCCGGAAAAACAGGTGGTGCAGACCAGCCCGTGCAGGGTGAACAGGGGATCGAGCGCCGCCTCGCAGGCGGCCAGCAGCACCGGCATGTATTCCGGCTTGCAGCCGGCCATCACCGCGTTGATGGCGGCCTTCTCGACGGTCAGCGGCGCGTTAGACGGCGGCACCCGCCCGATCACGTCGCCCGGCTTGGCGCGGGTCCCGTCCAGCATGCGCAGGATGCGCGGCGCGGTGGGCGGTACCACGGGCAGCCCGTCGGTCCAGCCGCGCGCATAGGCCTGTTCCGCCTCGTCGTCGAAATCGCCGACATCCACATTGCGGGACTTCAGGCCGGTATCGCCGAAGCGCGCGCGCAGCACCTCCGCTACGCCTGGATCCTGGGTCTTGGAGCCGCAGCCGGGCCGGTTTTCCGGCAGGTCCGCGCCGAGGTCAGCGACGCCGGTGAGGCCGCGCCACTCCTCCCGGTTCCAGCCGATCACCCGTTCCGCCTCGTTACCGTCCGAATCGAGGCGCATCAGCGTCGGCACGATCTCCACGCCCAGCGCAAACGACCGCGCCAGCTCCCGGTCATCGACGACGCCGGCCATGCCGCCGGGAAAGGCGGGGTCGTCCTGGGACAGCACCTCGACACCGCCGTCGGCCGCCAGCGCGGCCAGCACCGGCGCGACCAGCTGGCAGGTCGGGCAATCCCGTTTGACGATGGCGCGGAGGGTGTTCATGGCGGCTCCTTCAGGTGCCGGCATTGCAGCCTCCGGGGCTTTCGCCTGTCAATGGCTGCGACACCTCGGGCGTTGAATATCATGAAATAATTCCTAGATATTGGTAGAAGGGCGCCGGAGGACGGAAATGGCAACATCGGCGCGGAAAAGTGCTGCGAAGGGAGGCTGAAATAGCCTTTAATCAAGCGCTTAGGGGCCATCACCCCCGTCAACATCCGCCAACATTGTTGGCAGCGCGCGCCGTTACGCCGCGCAATCGCTGGGCAAAGCTGTCAACATCGGCGCAGCAAATGTTGACAGGCTGTAGGCACTGAGGAGGGCCTTGTTGTGGAGATCGTCGATCTGAGCCGGGAGCTGTATCACCGCGCGCCGATGCATCCGAACCATCCGCCGTACATCATGACGGTGTGGAACGACCACACCACGCCCAAGGTGTTCAACGGCGTGGAGTACTATTCCAAGGCCATGTCGATCGCCATGTCGGACCATTCGGGCACCCATGTGGACGCCCCGGTGCATTTCTATTCCCTGCCCGAGGAGAACGGCGCCACCATCGACGAGATGCCGCTGGAGCGGTTTTATACCGAGGGCATCTGCCTCGACCTGTCCCATGTGCCCCTGAAGCACTCGGTCACGGTGGAGGAGCTGGAGGCGGCGCTGGACGCCTCAGGCCAGGAGATCAAGCAGGGCGATACGGTGCTCTGCTACATGGCGACCCATGACCGGCTCTACGGCACCGACCGCTACGGCTTCGACTTTCCCGGCCTGTCGCTGGACGGCATCCGCTGGCTGGCGGACAAGGGCATCGGCATGTTCGGGGTCGAGGCGGTGAGCCCCGCCGTGGTCGGGGAGACCAACTCCAAGGCCCATCGGCTGTGCTTCGAGCTCGGCATCACCCACATGGAATGCCTGTGCAACCTGGACAAGCTGATCGGCCGCGGGCGGTTCCGCTTCGTCGGCTTCCCGCTGAAGATCAAGGGCGGCACCGGCAGCCCGATCCGCGCGGTCGCGATTTTCGAGGATTGATCCCCATGGCCCGTTTGCTTTCCCTCATCCTGCTGTTTGCCCTGGCCGCCGTGCCGCTGCCGGCCGCCGCCGATCATGGCGCGGACCATGTGGCGCTGACCGGCAGCCATTCGGATACCCGCTTCCTGCGCGGCGAGGAAGTGACCGTGCAGGCCACGCTGGGCAGCGACCTTTATGCCGCCGGCGAGCGCGTCACCGTCGCCGATACCTCGGTCGGCGACCTGTTCGTCGCCGGCCGCCGGGTGGCGGTGCGCGATACCGACGCCGACGATGTCTACGCGGCGGGCTTCGACGTGATGCTGGCCGGGGACCTGGAAGGCGGCGCGTTCGGCGCCGGCGCCTTCATCGACCTCACCGGCGCGGTGGGCGGCAACGCGCTGCTGGCCGGTGGGCGGATCACGCTCGGTGACGATACGGACCTGGCCGGCGACGCCATGCTGGCCGGGCGCGACCTGCGTATCGGCGGGCGCATCGGCGGCACCCTGCGCGCGGCGGGCCAGCGGGTGGTTCTGCGCGGCCTGGTCGAAGGCGATGCGGTGATTACCGCCGACACGGTGGAACTGGCCGACGGCGCGGCGGTGCGCGGCACGCTGTATCACGTTGCCCGGCGGCTCGATGTCAGCCCCGGGGCGGATGTCGGGACCCTGCGGCCCCTGGCGCGGACCGTCTGGTCCGACACGGCGCAGCCGCGCGAGGGGCTGTGGCGGGTGGCGCTGGCGTCCGGCCTGCTGGGTGCGGCGGCCTTCGTGCTCGGTCTTGGGCTGGTGGGCTTCGCGGTGATGGCCGGGGCGCCCGGCCTTGCCACCGCGACGACCGACACCATGCAGGACTGGCCCTGGGCCAGCCTCGGCATCGGGCTCGCGGTGCTGGTGGCGCCGCCGGTGGTCGCCGTGCTGCTGATGGTGACCGTCATCGGCATCCCGCTGGCGCTGGTCACGCTCGCCGCCTGGTTCTGCTGGCTGGCGGTAGCGACCGCGATGGCGGGCGCGTGGATCGGCCTGATGATCCGACGCAAGCTCACCAATGCCCTGCTGCCGCCGGGCCTGCTCGCCGGGTTCGGCTGGCTGTGCCTCGGCCTGCTGGTGCTGATGCTCGTCGGCCTGGTGCCGTTCGCCGGCTGGCTGGTCTACTGGGCCGCGGTGCTGCTGGCGCTCGGCGCGCTGGTGATGGAGGGCTGGTCGGTGAAGCGCCGCGAATGGGGCCGCGTCTAGCGGCGGCGGACGGAGATGCGCCGCCCGCCCATCGCCGCGCCGGACTCAGTCGTCGGCGGCGCCGCGTTTGGCCCGGTCGGCTTCCCACTGCTCCAGCGAGATGCGCGGCATCTCGAAGCGGTCGGTGAGCCGCGCATACCAGCCGCGCCCGTGCATGCGGCCGACCACGTTCATCTTCTCGGCGAGGACATAGAGCTTGTCGGCGTCGACGAATTCATCATGGATGCGCAGGCCGACGACCGAACCCAGCATGATCCAGCTGTTGTCGCCGACATCGACCGGGGTATGCAGCCGGCATTCGTAGGCGACCGGGGACTCGGCGATGCGCGGCGCGGCGACCTTCTCCGACGGCTCGGCGGTCAGGCCGACCTCGGCCAGTTCGTCCATCTCGGCGGGCATATCGACGGCGCATTCGTTCATCTGCGGCGCGATCGCCTCGCTCACCAGGTTGATGACGTATTCCTTGGTGTCGAGGATGTTGGCCGCGGTGTTCTTCGGGGTGCTGCGGTCGATGCGCCCGACGCCGACCGCCATGATCGGCGGCACCGAGGACATGGCGTTGAAGAAGCTGAAGGGCGCGGCGTTGACGACGCCGTTCTTGTCGACGGATGTGACGAAGGCGATGGGCCGCGGCACCACCGTGCTCGTCAGCATCTTGTACATGTCCTTTTTGGAAAGGGTCTCGAAATCGAGGAACATCGGGCGGGTATCCTTGTTCATGGCCGCGGCGGGTTGCTAGACCCTAGGGCCAGCCGCGCCCCCGGGCAACCGCGCCAGACGGAGCCAAGACCATGACCGAACCCGTTGTTCTCACCGAGATTGACGCCCGTGGCGTCGCCACCGTCACCCTCAACCGGCCCGACCGCTTCAACGCCTATAACCAGGCCCTGCTCGAGGGCACCATTGCGGCGCTCGAGGGGCTGGCGGCTGACCCGGCGGTGCGGCTCGTGGTGATCCAGGGGGCGGGCAAGCATTTCCAGGCAGGCGCGGACCTTGCCTGGCTGAAGGAGATCGCCACCTACCCGCCGGACGAGAACCGGCGCATGTCGGATATCACCACCCGTGCGGTGCGGGGGCTGAACGAGTTTCCCCATCCCACGGTGGCGTTGATCCACGGTGCTTGCTTCGGCGGCGGCGTGGGCATCGCGTGTTGTTGCGACGTAGTGCTGGCCAGCGACGACGCGACCTTCGGCATCACCGAGGTGCGGGTCGGTGTGCTGGCCTCACCGATCACGCTGAACCTGTTCGCGATGCTGGGACTGCGCCAGGCGCGGCGCTACGCGATCAGCGGTGAGCGCTTTGACGCCGCAGAGGCCCTGCGTATTGGCCTGGTGCATGAAGTAATGCCGCGTGAGCAGCTGCGCCCGCGCGCTGATGAAATCATCGCGGAAATCCTCAAGGGCGGGCCCCAGGCCATCGCCGCGACCAAGGCGGACCTGCTGAAGGTCAGCCGCACCTTGCTCGACGACTCCCTGCTGGACGAGCAGGTCGATGCGGCGGCGGCGCGCCGGGCGTCGGACGAGGGGCGCGAGGGGCTCGCGGCCTTCGCGGCCAAGCGGCCGCCGGCCTGGGCGCCCAAGGAAGACGATTGATGGGCGAGGGGCTCGCCGCGCTCGAGGCCCGCGTCCGCCACGATCTCGACATCCTCGCCTATCCGGCGCGCGAATGGGTGGAACCCGCCATCCGGCCGGACGGGGCGCGGGTCGAGAATGTGGTGATCGTCGGGGCCGGGCAGGCGGGCCTCGCCATCGCCTTCGGCCTGCAGCGCGAACGGGTCGACCGGGTGCGCCTGATTGACGCAGCGCCCGCCGGGCGCGAGGGGCCCTGGGTGACATTCGCGCGGATGCGCACCCTGCGCACCCAGAAACGGCTGACCGGGCTGGAGTGGGGCATCCCGAGCCTCGCCTTCCGCAGCTGGTTCGAGGCGCAGCACGGCAGCGATGCCTGGGATGATCTGGGCCGCATCCCGCGCCCCATGTGGATGGATTATCTGCGCTGGTTCCGGGATGTCACCGGCCTCGTGGCGGAGAACGAGACCCGGCTGGCGGCCGTCGCGCCGGACGGCGGGAATCTGCGGCTCGATCTCGAAGGGCCGGCCGGTCCGGAGACGGTCTTCACCCGCAAGCTGGTCCTGGCAACCGGGGTCGCGGGCAGCGGGGCGCCCGTGGTGCCGGACTGCGTCGCCGAGGGACTGCCGCCGGAGCGCTACGCCCACACCAGCGACGCCATCGACTTCGACGCGCTCAAGGGCAAGCGGATCGCCGTGGTGGGAGCGGGGGCGTCCGCCTTCGACAATGCGGCGACCGCGCTGGAGGCGGGGGCGGCGTCGGTCGACCATCTTGTGCGGCGCCGGCGCATCCCGCTGATGAACTGGTTCCGCTTCATGGAGTACGGCAGCGCCGGCTTCATGCGCCATTTCGCCGAACTGGATGACGCCCGGCGCTGGCAGGCCATGTGGTACATCTTCCGCAACGCCACCCCGCCGCCGAAGGACACCCTCGCGCGCTGCCGGGCCCACGCCAATTTCCGGATTCATCTGGCGAGTCCGCTGACCGGCGCGGCGATGGATGGCAAAGCCTTACGGCTGACCACGCCGGAGGGCGTGATCGAAGCGGACTTCCTCATTCTCGGTACCGGCTACAGCATCGATCTGGCGCGCCTGCCGGAGCTATCCGGCGTGGTGACCCACATCGCTACCTGGGCCGACCGCTACACCCCGCCGGCGGACTGGGCGCATCCGTTGATCGGGCGCTGCCCCTATCTCGACAGCGGCTTCCGGCTACAGGAAAAGCGGCCCGGTGCGGCGCCCTGGGTGCGCGACATCGCTTTCTGCACCTTCGCCTCGACCGCCAGCATGGGGCCGACGGGGCGGGTGTCGGGCACCGCCTATGGCATCCCGCGGCTGGTCACCGGCATAAGCCGTGACCTGTTCATGGACCAGGCGGACGCGGTGCTGGACGCGCTGCGCGACATGGACGATTCGGACCTCACCGGTGATCCCCTGGTGGCAGCGCGTCCCGCCCGGCACTGGGACGAGGACCCGGACTGAGCGGCTAGAAGGCGCGGTCGCGCGGCAGGTCGGGGATCACCAACGGCGGAATCTTATAGACCTTCTCGATGAACATCGGCGTGCAGCGGTTGCGCAGGTCGCAGGTCTCCCAGGTCAGCACGAAGCCCGACGACGTCGCCACGATGACGAACAGCAGCGAGGGGAGGATGTATTTGCGGGCGGCCCGGCGGCGGAAGTGCATCTTGTCCACCAGCCGGGCGCGCAGCATCAGCACCTGATAGCCAAGCGGAATGGCGACCAGGAAATAGGGATAGTCGAAGGCCGCGGCGAGCGCGCCGATGAACAGGGCGACGAACACCATCAGGAAGACCCTGAGCGCGAAGCGCTCCACATAGGTCTCGATGGCCGCCATCACCATCGCGCTGACGTACCAGAACGCCACCGACATCAGCAGCAGGATCAGCAGGCCCATCGGTCTCTCGTCATCCGAACCGCCGCCTAGCTATCACAAATTCAACGCCGCGACACGGCGCGCGTGCCCCTTTGCGATGGTTCCGCGCCAGCCTTCCGGGTGATAACGTCGCGGCAGCACCAGACAGGATTTCGACCGGTGACCAACACCCCAAAGCACACCGAACGCATGCGGATCGGGCAGCCGGTCCCCCGGTTGGAGGACGCCCGGCTGCTAACCGGCCAAGGCTCCTATTTCGACGATATCGACCGGCCCGGCCAGGTCTTCGCCCATTTCATCCGGTCGCCGCTGCCGAACGCCACGGTAACCGGCATCGACGCGTCCGTGGCACAGGACATGCCCGGCGTGCTGGCGGTGCTTACCCCGGACGATCTCGAGGCCGACGGCGTTGGTCAGCTCAACGTGCCGATGCCGATGAAGGGGCGCGACGGCGAGAGCGTGCGCAATCCGGTCCGCCCGGCGATGACCCGCGCACCGCGTCATGTTGGCGATACGGTCGCAATGGTGATTGCGGACAGCGCCGGCGCGGCGGCCGACGCGGCCGAGGCGGTCATGATCGACTATGACGAACGCCCCGCGGTCACCGATGCCCGCGATGCGCTCACCCAGGGCGCAGCGGAGGTCTGGCCCGACCTGGCGCCGGGCAACCTGTGCCTCGACTGGGAGATGGGGGACGCCGCGGCGGTAGACGCGGCCTTTGCCAGCGCTGCCCATGTGACGCGGGTCGCGATGGTGAACAACCGCATCGTTGTTGCCAGTATGGAATGCCGCGGCGCGCTGGGGGAATACGATCCCCAAACCGGCCGCTACACCCTGACCACGCCGACCCAAGGCGTCACCCCGGTGCACAAGGCGCTGGCCAACAGCGGCCTCAACGTGCCGATGGCCGATATCCGCGTGCTGACCCCCGAGGTCGGCGGCGGCTTCGGCATCAAGAACCAGATCTATCCGGAACAGGTGCTGGTGTGCTGGGCGGCGCGCCGTCTGCGTGTGCCGGTGAAGTGGGCGGGCGACCGCAGCGATGATTTCCTGACCACGGCTCATGCCCGGGACCACTGGCAGGAAGGGGAATTGGCGCTGGATGCCGAGGGCAACTTCCTCGCCATCCGCACCCGCTTCGTCTCCAATATGGGGGCCTATATCACCGCGTCGGGCCCGGTGATTCCGACTGCCGGCGGCAGCCGCATGGCGGTGAACATCTACCGCATCCCTGTGGTGCATTGCGTGTCCCAGTGCGCCTTTACCAACACCGCACCCATCGGCGCCTACCGCGGCGCCGGCAAGCCGGAATATTGCTACCTGGTGGAGCGGCTGGTGGATGTCGCTGCCCGCGAGACCGGGACCGACCCGGTGGAACTGCGCCGCCGCAACATGGTGCGGCCCGAAAACCTGCCCTGGCGCACGCCGACGGGCCTGACCTACGACAGCGGCGACCCAGCGGCGAACATGGACCAGGCGCTTGCCGCCGCGGACCGGGGCGGGTTCGCCGTTCGACGCGCGGACAGTGCCGCGCGCGGCAAGCTGCGTGGTCTGGGGATCGCGGTCTATACGGAGCCCGACGGCTTTCGCGACAACAGGGTCGACATGCAGTTCGATCCGAGCGGCGTGCTCACCGTGGCCATGTCGGCTCAGACCAACGGGCAGGGCCATGTCACCACCTTCGCCCAAGTGGCCTCCGATCTGCTGGGCCTGCCGGCGTCGGCGATCCGGATCATCCAGGGCGATTCCGACCGGGGCGGACCGGGCGAGGGGACCGGTGGCTCCCGCACCGCGACAGTGAGCGGCGCGGCGATGCACTACGCGGCTGCCGAGATTGTCGAGAAGGGCAAGCGTATTGCCGCCCATATGCTGGAGGCCAGCGTCGAAGATATCGATTTCGCCGACGGGCGATTTGAGATCAGCGGCACAGACCGGTCGGTAGATATCGTTACCGTCGCCAAGGCGTCGTTCACCCGTGGCGCGTTCCCTGAGGACATGCAGATGGGCCTTGGCGCGGCGCACCATTACGATGCACCCGAATACAGCTATCCCGTCGGCTGCCATGTCTGCGAGGTCGAGGTTGATCAGGAAACCGGCGGGCTTGCAGTCGTCGCCTACACGGTGTGCAGCGACCACGGCGTGGTGATCAATCCGCTGCTGCTTGATGGCCAGGTCCATGGCGGGGTGACCCAGGGGATCGGCCAGGCGTTGCTGGAGCAGGGGCTCTACGACCCCGAGACGGGCCAGCTCGTCACCGGCAGCTTCATGGATTACGCCCTGCCGCGCGCCAACGATCTGCCCTACTTCGCTACCGACCGGCTGGAGACCCGCTGCGTGACCAATCCGCTGGGGGTGAAGGGGGTTGGCGAATCCGGCACCACCTGTGCCCTGCCGGCAACGGTGAACGCCGTGGTGGATGCCCTGTCGTCCTTCGGGGTGACCCATATCGACATGCCAGCGACGCCACTATCGATCTGGCAGGCAATGCGAGACAGGGGATGACCGGTGCGGTCCTGATCACCGGCTCGAGCGGCCTGATCGGCGCGCCGCTGGCGCGGCAGTTGGCGGCGGAGGGCCGCACTGTGGTGGCTTTTGACCCCGCGCCGTTTCCGGGCGATGGGACCGGGATCAAGACGGTCGTGGGCGACGTACGCGACCGCGCCGCGCTGGCCGACCTTTTCGCGGCATATAAATTCGCCGCCGTGGTGCACGCGGGCGGCGCGTCCGGGCCGACGGTGCTTGCAGACCAGCCCGGCGACCTGGTGGAGGTAAATGTCTTTGGTACCGCGCATTTGCTGGCGCTGGCACTGGAGAACGGGATCGCCCGCTTCGTCTATCTCTCGTCTGCTTCGGCTTACGGCGACATGCCGCGTGCGGGCATGGACGAGGACGGCCCGTTCCGCCCGGCGCAGGTCTATGGCGCGACCAAGGCGGCAGGTGACGCGCTGGCCCGCGCCTACCGGGTGCAGCATGGTCTGGATGCCATCGCGCTGCGGGTCGGCACCGTCTATGGCCCGCGCCGATCGACCGACTGCCTGGTGCGCGACATGCTCACCGCGGCGCTGGAAGGAAGGCCGCTGCGCCTGACCGATGCCGGGCGCAAGCGGCAGTACATCTACGTCGACGATACGGTCAGCGCCGTGCGCTGCGCGCTTGATGTCGGCAGCGTGCCGCAGCACGCCTACAACGTCGCCGGCCCCGACGACACCACGCTGGCGGAAGTGGCCGACGCAGTGCGCGCCGCGGTGCCCGGCGCGGATATCGTCATCGAGCCCGGTGAGGATCCCCAATGGACTTTCCGGCGCGAGCCGCTGGATTGCAGCACCGCGCCGCGTGACCTGGGCTATGTGCCGGAATGGCCGCTGGCGCGGGGCGTCGCCGCCTATGCGGACTGGCTCCGGGACTCATGATTCGCTAGGTTGCGCGCTTCAGGCGTCCAATCCCGATTCGCGACCAAGAAACGAACCCAGGAGGGTCGACCATGCACCTCGCCCGTTATCCGCGTCTGCGCTTTGCCCATCTGCCGACGCCGCTGGAGCCGATGGAGAACCTGAGCAAGCTGCTCGGTGGTCCAAACCTGTGGATCAAGCGCGATGACTGCACCGGCCTTGCCACCGGCGGCAACAAGACGCGCAAGCTGGAGTTCCTGATGGCGGACGCGCTGGAGCAGGGCGCCGACACCATCATCACCCAGGGCGCGGTGCAGTCGAACCACGCGCGCCAGACCGTGGCCATAGCCAGTAAGCTCGGGCTCAAGTGCCACCTGCTGTTCGAGGAGCGGGTCAAGGACGCCGACGAGGATTACGAGAAGTCCGGCAACGTCTTCCTGGATCACATGTATGGCGTCGCCGGCGTGCGCTATTACCCGGCGGACACCAACATGAACGCCGCCATGGAGCAGGTCGCCGAGGAGCTCAAGGGGACCGGCGCCAAGCCCTATATCATCCCGGGCGGCGGCTCCAATCCGATCGGCGCGTTGGGCTATGTGAACGCGGCCTTCGAACTGGTGGCCCAGGCCAACGACATAGACTTGAAGATCGACCTGCTGGTGCACGCCACCGGCAGCGCCGGCACCCAGGCCGGGCTGGTGGCCGGGCTCGAACTGATGAACACCCACATCCCGGTGCTGGGCATCGGGGTGCGCGCGCCGAAGCCGAAGCAGGAAGAGAACGTCTTCAACCTTGCCGAGGCAACCGCCGACCATCTTGGCGTCAAGGGCGGCGTGAAACGCGATAAGGTCGTGGCCAACACCGATTATGTCGGCGGCGGCTATGGCGTGCCGACCGACGGCATGCTGGAAGCGATCAACCTTTTCGCCACCCACGAGGCGATCCTCCTCGACCCTGTCTACTCGGGGAAGGGAGCGGCGGGCTTGATCGACCTGATCCGCAAGGACGCCCTCGGCAAGGGCCTCAAGAACGTCGTGTTCCTGCATACCGGCGGCGCCGTCGGCCTGTTCGGCTACCGCGCTACCTTCGAGCCTGGCTTCGAGGCCGCCAATGGCTGAGCCGGCGGCGGCCGGCGTCCAGCGTTTCCCGCACACCGCGGTCCGCGCCCAGGTCGAGGCGGTTCTGCGCGCCTGGGGCATGCCTGCCGAGGCGGCGGAGGTCACGGCGGACGTCATGGTCGATACCGACCTGCGCGGGGTGGATACCCACGGCATCTCCATGCTGCCGGTCTATGGGCAGTGGCGCGACGAAGGGCGTTTGAGCTTTGGCGTCCGCGACGTCGCGGTGATGCATGAAACGCCCGTGGCGCTGCTAGTAGACGGTGGGGGCACGCTGGGTCATTTCCCTGGCGTCACCGCGATGCGCGGCGCCATGCGCAAGGCCCGCGAGATGGGCATCGGGCTGGGCTCGGTGCGTCATGCCTGCCATTTCGGCCCGGCCGGTTACTATTCGCGCATGGCCTCGGCGGAAGGCCTGGTGGGCTTCGCCATGACCAACACGCCAGGACCGCAGATGGCACCGACCTTCGGGGCTGAGGCCAAGCTCGGCACCAACCCCATCGCCTTCGCCGCCCCGGCGGAGCGCAATGCCGATTTCGCCCTCGACATGGCGACCACCACGGTGGCGCGCGGCAAGATCCGCAACGCCATGGTCGAGGGGAAGCCGATCCCGCTTGGCTGGGTCGCGGATTCGGAAGGCAGGCCGACAACCGATCCGAACGTGCATGACACCGCCGGCCAGCAGACGCCGCTGGGCGGCATGGCAGAGCTGTCGAGCTACAAGGGCTACGGCCTGGCGGTGATGGTCGAGATGCTGTGCGCCTGCCTGTCGGGCGCCAGCCTGGTGACGTCGGACGGCCATGCCAACCGCACGCCCGGCGACATGGACCTGGGCCAGTTCTTCCTTGCCATCGATCCGGCGAAGTTCCGCGAGCCGGGCGGTTTCGAGGCGACCGTCGACGACCTGATCGAGGACCTCCACGCCACCCGGCCCATCGACCCGGCGCAGCCGGTGCTCGTCGCCGGTGACCCGGAGAACCAGACGGCGGCGGAGCGGATGACCGGAGGCATTCCGATCCCGCCCGGTCTCTATGCGCGGGTGCAGCAGACGGTGGCGGACGCCGGTGCGGAGTTCCTACTCGACGGGGAGGCGCTCTGATGGTCGAACCGAACGCAGGCGTGGAGCTGCACTACTTCGATCCAGAGAAGGTGCGCGAACAGATCGAGCTCTGCCTCACCGCCTGGGGCGCGCCGGCGGACTACGCTGCGGCGACCGCTGATGTGCTGCTCTATGCCGACATGAGCGGGGTGGAGAGCCACGGCATCTCAATGATCCCGGTTTACGACCGGCGACGCCGGGCGAACCAGATGACGCCGAGCGCCCGCGCCGAGGTGGTGCAGGAGGGGCCGGTGACCGCTCTGATCGATGCCCATGGCGGGCTCGGCCATCCGGTATCGGTGATGGCCATGGAGCTCGCTATCGCCAAGGCGGCCGAGCATGGCCTGGCGGCAGTGTCGGTCCGGAACTCGTCCCACTATGGCGCGGCCGGCTACTACACCCGGATGGCGGCGGAGAAGGGCCTGATGGGCTTTACCACCACCAACGGTTCCGCGCCGCGGGTGACGCCGACCTTCGGGGCAGAGCGCAAGCTGACCACGAACCCGCTCGCCTTCGCAGTGCCCGGCGGGCGCAATCCCCTGTTCAACCTGGATATGGCGACTTCGACGGTGGCCAACGGGCGCATTCGCAACCAGGCCAACGAGGGACTGCCGCTGCCCGAGGGCTGGGCGACCGACAAGGACGGCCTGCCCGCGACCACTTTCGAGGCCTATGACCAGGGCGGGGCGATGACGCCGCTGGGCGGCACGCCCGAGCTTTCGAGCCACAAGGGCTATGGGCTGGGCATGCTGGTAGAGATCCTGTCCTGCGGCTTCTCGGGCGCCAGCCTGGTGACGTCGGAAGGTCACACCACCCGCACGCCGGGAAACATGGAACTGGGCCATTTCTTCATGGCGATCGACCCGGCCCTGTTCCGGCCGGCGGCCGATTTTCAGGCGGATGTGGACGCGCTGATCGATTCGCTGCATGCAACCAAGCCGGTTGATCCGGCGCAGCCGGTGCTGGTCGCCGACGAGCCGCAGCAGCAGAACCGAAAGGACCGGGCCGAAACCGGCATTCCGATCCCGCCGGGCCTGCTGGGTCAAGTCCGCGACGTCGCCCGCAACAGCAACGTCGCCTTCGTTCTCGAATAGGCTTCAGGCGCCGTCGAGGTAGCCGAGTTCGCCGAGCAGATCGCCGGCGACAGACTGCACTAGCGCCTGCTGCCCCGGCTTGAGGTCTTCCTGCCAGCGGCCGATGGCGGCCTCGGTCAGCGGTTCCTGCACCGCATCGGCGCTGGATTCGTCGGCGAGGTCGTGGGGCCGGCTGTTGAACGCTAGCACCGCCGGGTCCCAGGGCTCGCCGCAATGCTCCAGCAGGCCGCGCAGGGTGGTTTCCGGGTCGCGCACTAGGTTCTCGTAGCGGACCTCGAAATAGCGCCCCGACAGGCCCGGCATGTCGAGGGCGGCCCGTCCGCCGCGTACGTTCTCCACCCAGTATTCCGCCGCGCGCCGGGCATCGTGGGTATAGGGCGGTGCCTGTCCGGTCGACGGGTCGAGCCAGTCCATGTTGAGCAGCGACGCGACCACATCGCGGCCGTCGCGGATTACATGGATCAGCGGGCTGTCCGGAAACAGGGCGTGGAGCTGGCGGAAGAACAGCACGTTTCCCGGCGTCTTCTCGGCGACCCGGGACTTCCCGGCAGATTCCCGGTAGGGCGCGAGCAGCCCGGACACCAGATCGCGGTAGAGTTTATCGGTCGCCGCCGCGTCGACCCGCCAGTGACCGAGCGTCTGGGCATAGGCGGTGCGCATATCGACCCACTGGCGCAGGATCACGGGCAGCACCTTGAGTTCCGGGCCACAGGCGATGCCGGCGTGGCTATCCAGCATCACCCGCAGCAGGGTGGTGCCCGACCGGCCCGCTCCGCCGATGAAGATGGGCGGCTTTGTCATGGTGACGGAGTCTCCAGAATGATCTTCCCCTTGGGCCTGTGCGCAAGGATGGCAAAACCCGCCGGCGGCGCACTGGGGGCGTTCGGGTAGCGGTCGGCCAGTTTGGCCACAATCGCCGCTTCGAGCAGCGGACCTTGGAGTCGGTCTGCCTCGGCCGCCGCGCCGGTCACGGCACAGACCAAGGCGTCGAATTCATCGTCGCTCACGACGGTCCCGTCGGCGGCCTCCAGATCTAGCGCGGTGCATAGCGCGGCTAGCGGCCCATCGCCTTCCGCTTCGCGCCAGACCCCGTCGGCGCGGATCGCCTGGCGGGGCTTGTAGCCGCGGGCCGTCAAGCCGATCCGCCGCAGGGATGCGGCGGGATAGGTCTCAAACAGGTCCAAGCCAATGGTGACGCGTCGACTCTCTCTCATGCGGGCCAGAATCGCACGCATCCGGGCTACCGGCCAGCCAATCCGGTCGCCAAGCGGCGCCATCGCGCCCAGCGCCCGGTCCACCGGCCGTTTCGCCGTTTGCCAGGCATAGGCCGGCGCGGGGGTGTCTGGCAGGTCCTGAAGGTCGAGCGGGATGTCGGCATACACCGGCCCCTCGTCGAGGCAGGCGCCTATCAGCGATGCTTCCTCGGCAAGGACAGGCGCAAGCGCGGTCCCGTCACTCAGCCGGCGCGAAAAGACGGTGTCCGCCATCAGTGTGACACGGATATCCATGCTGTTGGTGCGAGCGCGCGCCAGGGCGCTGCGTCCGCTGCCGTAGCCGGACAGGTCGAGTCCGAAGGCGGTGCTCACGACTGCGGCGGTACATCCAGCGGCGCTGGCGGTTCGCCCGCCATGTGCCGGCGCCACATTTCCGTATAGGCCGCTTCCAGCCCCCGCACGAAGCGCGGCGCATCGAAAAGCGTCCCAGTCGCCCGCGACCCGGCGACCGTATCGCGCAGCGCCGCGAGCGCCGCCGGGTCGCGGGCGAGGCGGCTCGCCTCGGCTTCGTAGGCAGCCATGTCCGGCATGATGAGCGAATCGAGTCCCTGGGCGGCAAGCAGCCCGGCGGCGACGCGGGAGACGAAGGTCTCGCCGGGGCAGGTGAGCAGCGGCAGCCCGGCCCATAGGGCGTCCCGTGCGGTGGTATGGGCGCAGACAGGTGTGGTGTCCAGGAACAGGTCGGCGCAGGCCTGGCGGGCGAGATGCGCCGCCCCGCCGATGCGCGGCGCGAAGATCAGCCGCGTGGGGTCAATGCCGTGGTTTTCGGCTGCCGCGCGTAACGCGGTTTCGGCCTCGGCACCATCGCTCAGCAGCCACAGGACAGCCTGGGGCGCGGCTGCGAGAACCCGCATCCAGACCGCGAAGACTGGCGCGGTGATCTTGTAGGCGTTGTTGAAGCAGCACAGCACCGGAACGCCTTCGGGCAGTCCGGCGTCGTCACGGCTTGGGGGCGTCCCCGGCGCGGGCGCAGGACTGGGGTTCATCTGGTAGCTGCTGGGCAGGCGTACCGGCTGTTCGGTGAAGCCGTCCTCCGCGCCCGGCGGGGTGATTAACCGATCAGTCAGAATGTAATCCACGGCATCTAGGCCCATGGTGCCGGGATAGCCCAGCCAAGCGGCCTGCAACGCGGCCGGGCGCAGGGCAGTGATCTGCGCCCGGTTGCCGAAGGTGTAGCCCTTCAGATCAACGAGGACATCGATGCCGTCGGCGCGGATACGGCGCGCCGCGTCCGCTGCGCCGAGGTCGCGGATATCGGCGAAGTGCTCCGCGTCGCGCTCCGCATTCCGGCGCGCGGCGCTCCCGTCATCGGGCCCGTAGGAGTAGACGGTCACGGCGAAGCGAGACCGGTCGTGGGCGGCGAACAGGTCCCCGATCAGCACCATGGTGGCATGGCTCTGGATGTCGCTGGATAGGTAGCCGATCCGGATGCGGCCATCCGCCGGGCGGGGCGGCGGGTCCGGCAGTGTAGTGGCTTTGGCCAGTGGCGCGAGGGTAGCGCGGGCGTGGGCTTCGGCGATGCGGCGCTGCTGTGCCGCCGTGGTTTCCAGGCAGAGCGCGCGGAAAGGCGGCAGGGCAGGGGGCTGGCCGGCGGCGATGCGGGCCTCCGTTGCCGTCAGCAGCGCGCCGATCGTCTCGTCCAGACCGTCCCAGCGGCACAGATGCTGGAGGCACCAGACCTTGCCCGACAGGGCCTCGACATAGTCGGGACGGATCGCCAGCGCGGCCTCGAACCGGGGCAGGGCCGCGGCGAAGTGGCCGGTCTCCACCAGTGCCGCACCGAGGTTGCTGGCCGGCTCTGGCACGCCCGGCAGCAGCGGGATGGCGGCGGCATAGCTGGCGGCGGCGTCCTCCGGACGTCCGAGCGCCAGCAGCGCGTTACCGAGGTTGTTATGGGCCTCGCCATCCTGCGGGTTGCGTTGCAACGCCTGGCGCAGCAGGGCTTCCGCCTCACCCGCGCGGCCCTCGTCGAGCCGCAGGGTGGCGAGGTTGCTGAGCACAACCGGGTGACCTTGCAGCAGGGTATTGGCGCGGGTCAGGTGCTGTTCGGCGTCGGCCAGGCGGCCCGCCTGACGGTAGAGGCCGCCGAGATTGTTGTGGCTGGCAGCGAGATCGGGATTGCGGGCGAGTGCGGTGCAGTAAGCCTGCTCGGCCCCGGCGGCGTCGCCCATTGCTTGCAGCGCGCTGCCCAGCGCGTCCCAGCTTTCCGCCGCCTCGGGTTGCAGCTCGGTCGCGCGGCGCAAGGCGGCGGCAGCTTCTTCGAGCCGGCCTACGGCCTGGAAGGCGCGGCCGATATTGGCGTGGGCGGCCGCGTTCTCAGGCTGAAGGGCGAGGGCCTTTCCGATCAGGTCGATGGCGGAGGCGGGGTCACCGCGCTGCAACAGCAGCACGCCCAGCATGCTGAGCGCGTCGGGTTGTTCGGGGTTTTGTTGGAGGACGGTGTGATACAGCGCTGCGGCGCCCTCGAGATCGCCAGCGCGATGATGCTCGATGGCGCGGCGCAGGAGGTCGAGGGGCCCGTCCGTGCTCACCCGCTCAGCGTTTCGGTGCGCCGTATCCGCCGCCGCCCGGCGTCTCAATCAAAATGCGGTCGCCGCCATTGATCACCGTTGGTTCGGTGGGATCGGTATCCTTGCCGTTGATGCGGAAGCGGCCCTTTGCGCCTGGCTTGCCCCCCATCAGCCCGTCGGCGGGCTGCAGGCGGCGATTGATCAGGCAGGTGGTAATCGCTGGGTTGCTATTGCGGGTGATGACCTCGAAGCGCATCCCGTCGCCGCCCTTGTAGGCGCCATCGCCACCGCTGCCCTTCAGGATCGAGCGCTGCACCACCTGGATCGGTGCCTCATTCTCCATCACTTCGATGGGCACGTTGCTGAGGTTCGACGGGAAACACAGGGTCGGCAGCCCGTTGCGGCCGAGCGACGCGCCCTGGCCGCCATTGAGGAAGTTGATGGTGGCATAGGCGCGGCCGTTCTCCTCGCCGGCCATATTGAAGGAACAGCCGGGGGAGCCGGGCGACGCCTGCACCTTGTCCGGCACCGCCTTGGCCAAGGCGGCCATGACGACGGGCGGCAGCAGGTGACCGGTGACATGGCGCGCCACCACGGCGGCCGGGAACTTCGGGTTGAGGATCGAACCGTCCGGCGCGCTGGTGGTCATGGGCCGGTAGGAGCCATCATTGTTCGGTACGTCGGGGGCCAGCACGCATTTCGCGCCATAGCAGGAGTAGGCGAAGGTATAGGCCGGGACGACGTTCACAGACTTCGGCAACTGCGGCGACGATCCAGTGAAGTCCATATCCATCCGGTCGCCCTTGACAGTGAGGGCAAGCTTGATGGTGACCGGACCGGAGTCTTCGAAACCATCGTTCGATACACTGGCCCGGTAGGTGCCGTCCGGCACCGCGCGGATGGCCGCGCGCATGGAGTCCTCAGCCCGGTCCTGAACCTCGGCGCCGAAAAGGCCGAGGTCGACGCCGGTCTCATCCAGCATCGCGATCAGCCGGCTCTCCATCATCCGGCAGGCCGATACCTGCGCCCATACGTCCCCCATGGTCTGGGTCGGGACACGGACGTTGCTCTCGATCATCCGGCACAGCAGGTCGTTGGGCTCGCCGGCATTCATCAGCTTGGCCGGCGGGATGTGCAGGCCTTCTTCGTAGGTCTCACGCACACCGGTGCAGCGCAGGCGGCCGCCAATGTCCGGCATGTGGCTGACCGCGGCGGCAAACGCCACCAACTTGCCGCGCCAGAAGATCGGCATAGCGACATTGATGTCCGGCTTGTGGCCGGTGCCCATCCAGGGATCGTTGGTGGTCAGGGCATCGCCGGGCTTGAGGGTCTCCGGCGGGAAGAACCGCATCAGGTGGCGCACAGTGGCGGGCAGGGTACAGATGAACGACGGGATCGACTTGGTGTTCTGCGCCAGTGAGCGCCCCTGCACGTCGGTCAGCACCAGGGCGTAATCGTTTGATTCCCGCACCAAGGTCGAGAAGGAAGTCCGCTCCAGGGTCGCCGCCGCTTCGTCGACGATGCTGATCAGCCGGGTCCAAAGGATCTCAAGCGTGACCGGGTCAAGTCCACTGCTCTTGCGTCGCTTCGCCATGAGGGAGGCTCTCCTGCGTTCTGGGTAACGTCGTTGCGGCCTGCGGGCCCGCGCCTAGTCTTCGGCCGCGCCGAATCCGCCGCCGCCGGACGATTCCATACGGACCCGGTCGCCGCAGGACAAGACGTAATGCCCGGCCGGGTCAACCGGCTTGCCATTAAGCAGCAGACGGCCCGCCTTGCCGGGGCCGCCGCCGAACAGGCCGGGCGCGGGGCATTTACGCCGCATGACAATGAAGGCGGCGGTCGCCGGCGTGTCGGCGGCGACCTCGAAATCGAACACCATGCCGTCGCCGCCGCGCCGGAATCCGGCCCCGCCGGAGCGCCGCCGGACGCTGCGTTCGTGCACCCGAATCACGCCATCGCTCTCCAGCACCTCGATCGGCGTATTGGCCTGATTGGTGGGAAAGCTAATCGCGGAGAGGCCGTCACGGTGGTCGGCGGCGCCCTGGCCGGCGGACATGAAGGTGACCATGGCGTAGCGCCGCCCGTCATGCTCGCCTGACATGTTAAAAGCGCAGGCAGATGCGCCGGGGGTCGCCTGCACGTCGCCACGGCGGACCGGGGCAAGCGCCCCCATCACCGCCGGCGCCAGCAGATGGCCGATGACATGCCTGCCGCCGACCGGGGCCGGATGCCGGGCGCCGAGGATCGAGCCCTCGGGCGCATAGGTGGTGAGCGGCTTGAAGCTGCCTTCATTGTTCGGCACGCCCGGCGCCATGATGCACTTCAGGATGTAGGCCGAGTAAGCGAAGGTATAGATCGGCACCACGTTGACCGCGCGCGGCAGTTCATTGGTCGAGCCCGAATAGTCGATCGATACGGAATCGCCCTTCACCGTTAGCTTGCAGTCAATGACGATGGGCTCGTCGCCGAAACCATCCTGCTCGACGATGCTGCGATAGGTACCATCCGGGGTGTCGGAAATGGCGCGGCGCATTGCCCCTTCCGAGCGGCGCTGTACCTCTGCACCCACCCGGCCCAGGTCGATGCCGGTTTCGTCGATCAGATCGAGAACCCGGCGTTCCAGCATCCGGCAGGCCGACACAAGGGCCCAGATATCGCCGAGCGACTCCTCGGGCACGCGGACATTCTGACCGATCAACCCGACGACAGCCGGGTCCGGCTCCCCCGCATGCATCAGCTTCAGCGGCGGGATCAGCAGGCCCTCTTCATACAGTTCGCGGTTGGCGAGGTTGCGCATCCGCCCGCCAATGTCGGGCAGGTGGCTTACCGCCGATGCCATGCCCACCGCCTTGCCACGATGGAAGATCGGCATGGCGATGTTGACGTCGGGCAAATGGCCGGTGCCGCGCCACGGATCATTGGTGATCAGCGCATCGCCGGGTTTCAAGCTGTCGATAGGGTAGCGTTCGAGGAAATGCCGCACTGTGGCCGGCAAGGTGCAGATGAAGGCCGGGATGCTCTTGCTCGACTGGGCAAGGGAGTTGCCTTTCCGGTCGGTCAGTATGACAGCGTAGTCATTGGCCTCACGCATCATCTCCGAAAAGGCAATGCGCACCAGGTGCGCTGCCGATTCGTCGACCATACTGACAAGGCGGGTCCACAGGACTTCGAGGGATGCGGGGTCGTAGCGGAGGGGTTTCTGGCGCGGCATGAAATTCCGTGATTTCAAGGAGTCGTCAGGCGGGAAGTTACTCGCTATCATACGCGCCAATCGAGGAACGCGTCTGCTCAAACGCGAATCAATTAACCCAACCAACAGGCTTAACCTTCTTGGGGGACTGCAAAAGATGAAGACGAAGATTTTCCTGGGCGCGGTGGTTGCCGCGGCTGCCATGGTGGTAGCACCGCTCGCGGCAGACGCCGCGTCCAAGCCCAAGTCGCTGCGTATCGCGGCGGGTAACCCGGGCACCGGCTGGACCATCGTCGCGACGGCGATTTCCCAGGCGTTCGCCCAGCGTGGCGTGCGCGCCAACGCCGAACTCGGCGCTGGCCTTTCCAATATCGTGACCATCGGCTCGGGCAAGAACGAGACCGGCTTCACCATGACCGCGGTTCTGCCGCTGGCCTACAAGGGTGAGAAGCCGTTCCCGGCGCCGATCAACAACATCACCGGCATCGCCGGCGTGATGACCAACACGACCCACGTAATGGTGCATGCCGACAGTGGCGTGAAGAGCTTCAAGGACTTCAAGGGCAAGCCCTTCGCGACGCAGCCGGTCGGCAACGTCACCACCTACGTATTCCAGACCCTGCTTGAGCTGAATGGCCTTTCGGAGGGTGACCTGGATATCTCGCGTGGCGGCCAGAACTTCGGTTCGAACCAGATGAAGGACCGTAAGGTTGTCGGCTTCACCGCGACCACCTCTTACCCGTCGCCGGCCTTTGTTGAGGCATCTACCAGCATCGACGTGAGCTTCGTGCCGGTCGACGACGCGACCTTCGAGGGGCTGAAGAAGGTCAATCCGGGTTTCTCCCGCGACGTGATCCCGGCCAATACCTATCGTGGCCAGACGGCAGATGTACCGAGCATCTCCACCCCCGCGGTGATGATCATCCGCAAGGAGTTCCCGGAAGATCAGGTCTACTGGATCACCAAGAACCTGGTCGAGTCGCTGCCGGAAATCCGCAAGGCCTTCGCGGCTGTGCGCAATCTGACGCCTGAGCGGATGATTGTGATGCCGGCGGTGGAAATGCACCCCGGTGCAGCCCGGTACTACAAGGAAATCGGGCTGATCAAGGCCACCAACTAATCGGTACCTAACGGTGCCAGACGGCGGGGCCGGGGGCAGACGCTCCCGGCCCCGTGCGCTTTGGCCCGTCACGTGCCGTGCAGTAGCGGACAGCGAACCTCGATGCGCAGCAGTTTTCTGCCGATTGCCGCTCTTGTGGCCGCGGCGCTTGCCGCGTGGCCGGCATCAGCCGCGACAACAGAGGGTAAGAAGCCCGAAAAAGTCACCATCAGTGTCGGTAATCCCGGCACGCCCTGGAGCATCGTCGGCGCCTGTATTGCGCAGATTATGTCGGATGAGGGGGTCCGCGCAGGCACGGAACTGGGGGCTGGTCTTTCCAACGTGGTTACTGTCTCCAACGACCGGACCAATTACGGCTTCACCATGGCGGCCAACATGCCGCTGGCGCAGCGGGGCGCACGGCCTTATCCAAAGCCCATTCTCAATGTGCGCGGTGTTGCCGCGACATCCCTAAACGCAACCCATGTGGCGGTCCTGTCTGACTCCGGTGTCAGGAGTTTCCGCGACCTCAAGGGCAAGGCGTTCGCCACGCAACCGGTAGGCAATACGACCACCTACGCCTTCCAGCTGCTGCTTGAGAGCGCGGGGCTGGACGAGAGCGACTTGCAGCTGTCGCGGGGTGGTCAGAACTTCGGTTCCAGCGCCCTCCGCGATCGCCGTGTCGTCGGTTACACCGCGACCACCGGGTATCCCGCAGCATCCTTCAGCGAGGCAAGCCAAGCGGTCGGTGTACGTTTTCTCTCGATCCCGGATGACCAACTGGCGAAAGTACAGGCCAAGAATGACGGGTTCGTCCGGCATGTCATCGCCGCGGGAACCTATGCAGGACAGGACCAGCCAATTCGCACCATGGCGACGACATCGATGCTCATCACCAATACCGGCCAGCCGGATGACGAGGTCTATTGGCTAACCCGCCGCATCGCGGGCGCCATCGATCGGCTGCAGGCATGCCATGGGTCGACCCGCTATATGACGGCGGAGTGGATGGCAGGTACGCCCGCCATTGAAATGCACCCGGGCGCCGCCCGCTATTATCAGGAGGCGGGCATCCTGCCCTGACGCTATTATCACCGGTCGCCGAATGCGGCCGAGGTTCCCGCCAGCCATCGCGGCTTGCGGTTCGATCAACCCCTAGCGAGTGGTTTCCATGAGCGCCGTCACTTCAGCGATCAAGTCTTTCTCCTTCATGCATTTCGTGGCAGCCGTCGCGTTTGTCATGTCGGCCTACCATTACACGGTGGGCTACCTCGGCGAGCCGATCGCGGAAATCCACCGTCCGGCCCATCTGCTGTTCGCCCTGCTGATCCTGTTCTGGAGTTCAGAGCGCCTTGGCAGTCCGTCTCAGCAGCGGCGGCAATTCATCATCGACCTGGCCTTGTCGGGCCTCCTGCTGGCGGCCTGTAGCTATCTATGGATCAACTCTGTCGCCATCAGCGAGCGCATGATCCGGGTCAGCCCGGTCAGCGACTGGCAGATGATCTGGGGCCTCGTTCTGCTGGCGGTCATTCTTGAAGCGGCACGGCGCTCAGTAGGCTGGGTGCTGGTCTGGGTAGGCTTGTTCTTCCTGGTCTACACGCTGGTCGGGCCATACCTGCCAGACCCATTCTGGCACAACGGCTATGACCTCGAGATCCTCGTCGAGCACATGTACCTCGACAAGGAAGGTATCTGGACCACGCCGCTGGCGGTGACTGCGAGCTTCGTTTTCCTGTTCGTGCTGTTCGGCTCGTTGTTGCTGTCATCGGGCGCGGGCGACTTCTTCACCGACCTGGCAAAGGCCTTAACGGGGCGGCAGACAGGTGGCCCGGCCAAGACCGCCGTAGTCGCCAGTGCGCTGATGGGCACGCTGACCGGCAGCTCCGCCGCGAACGTGGTGACCACCGGCTCATTCACCATCCCTGCGATGCGCAAGGCGGGTTATCGCGGCCATTTCGCCGCCGGGGTCGAGGCATGCGCGTCGTGTGGCGGGCAGCTCACGCCGCCGATCATGGGGTCCGCCGCCTTCATCATGATGGAGTTTATCGGCGTCTCTTATGTCGAGGTGATGCGCGTCGCCATTATCCCGGCCTTCATTTACTTCCTCGCCTGCTTCGCGATGGTCGACTTGGAGGCCCGCCGCACCGGCCTCAAGCCAATGCCGAGCGCCGATCTGCCGCGGGTGCGTGACGTGCTGCAGCGGCGCGGCTATCTGCTGCTCGCGGTGTTTGCGCTGCTCTATTACCTGTTTGAGGGTTACACCCCGTCGACCGCGGCCTTCTGGTCGATCACCTACCTCGCCTGCCTGGTCGTCATGTTCGACGAGGTTTCGCGCCGTTGGTGGAACTACCTCATCGTCTTCCCCATCGGCTGTGTCCTCTCCGGCCTCTACTTTGGCACCATCATCAACGCCGTCTCCGGTGGCCTGGTGATTGCGGCGGCGGTGCAGCTCGCCATTGATCACCGCATCCGCGTGCACATCGTCAAGGTGCTGTGGGAGGCGATGGTCGAGGCGCCGAAGCTGATCGCCCCGGTCACTGTGGCCTGCGCAGTGGGCGGCATGATCGTCGGCAGCATTACGCTGACCGGCCTTGGCGAGCGCATGAGCGTCATCGTCCTGCAGCTTGGCGGCGGCTACCTGCTGCTCACCCTGTTCTTCACGATGCTTATGGCAGTGTTCCTCGGCATGGGGATGCCGACATCCGGCGCCTACATCGTGCTGGCGACCCTGTTGGTCCCGGCGCTGCTTGAGATGCTGGTGCCTTCTTATTCGGTGATGTTCAACATCGAAGGCCGCGAGGCCGAGATGATCGCGCTGATGTCATCACACATGTTCATCATTTACTGCGCGTCGAAATCATCTTTGACCCCACCGGTGGCGATTGCGTCCTACGCGGCCGCGGCGGTGGCGAACACCGATCCGTGGCGGACCAGCCTGACGGCGTTTCGGATTGGCCTGCCGATCTTCATCATCCCTTATATGTTCGTCTTCGGGCCGCACCTTCTGTGGTACGGCGATCCCTTGTCGATTGTCTGGGCCACCATCACGGCGTCGCTGGGTGTCTGGATTATGTCGGTCGGCTGTATCGGCTGGCTGCTGGTGCCGGTGGGATGGATCGTTCGGGGCGTGGCGCTTGGGGCCTCGCTGGCGCTGATGTTCGCGGGCTGGAAATCCGATGCTGTCGGAATCGGCTTGGTCGTGCTGCTCGTGATCTACTGCTATTTCCGCAGGCGGCAGATGCTTGCACGCGGCGAGCCGGTCATCGCCCAAGGTGGTGAGATGCTCGACGAGGAAGCCGCGGCGCCGCAGAAGTCGCCGGGCGAATAACCGGCGCAATCGGCGCCGCCCGCCCGGGCGGACGCTGCACAGGGGAGGCACGACGGTGAAGCACGTCATGAGCAATGCGCTCTGGCGCCTGATCGCTGAGATCTTTAAGGGCGCTGGCAGCCATGAGGAAGAAGCAGGAATCGTTGCCGACCATTTGGTCACCGCCAATCTCGTCGGCCATGACTCCCACGGCGTGATCCGCACCCTGCCATACGTCAATGCCGTGCATGACGACCGCGTCGTGCCCAACGCGCATGCGCGAGAGGTCAGCGCTTTCGGCGGCGTCGCTATCCTTGATGGCGATTTCGGCTACGGTCAGGTCGTTGGACGTGAGGCGATGGAAGTGGCAGCGGACCGCGCCGAGGCCAACGGGGTCGCCATGGTGGCGCTGCGCAACGCGGGCCATGTCGGACGGCTCGGCGCCTACCCTGAGCAGGCGGCCGAACGGGGCAAGCTGTCTTTGGTAATGGCGAACTCGCCAAAGACCGGTGGCGGTGAGATAGCACCCTTTGGCGGGACCCGCAGCACGCTGGGGGCCGGCCCCATCGCCATGGGCGTGCCGCGGGAAGATTCGCATCCCGTGGTACTCGACATCTCCACCGCCAGCGTCGCCATGGGTAAGGTCCGGGTCGCCCGCAACAAGGGCGAGCGGCTGCCCATGAAGTGCATCATCACATCGGACGGCAGCTTCACCGACGATCCCAACGCGGTGTTCGACGAGCGCCATGGCTCGGTGGTGCCTTTCGGCGATCACAAGGGCTATGGGCTGAATCTGTTCACGGATATTTTCGCTGGGCTGCTGAGCGACGGCGGCACCAAACGCCCGGGCACCCCAGACCGGATCGGCCAGTCGACCAACAACTTATTCGCCGTGGTGATCGATCCGGCCACTTTCGGCGATGCCGAGCATATCCAGCGTGAGCTGGAGCAATTCATCACGTTTGTCACCGATGCGGATCCGGTCCCAGGGCAGGAAATCCTGGTGCCCGGCGATGTGGAGGCACGAGTCCGCGCCGAACGGCTGAACAACGGCGTTATGCTCGATGACAACACCTGGGATCAGGTACTGCAGGCGGCGGATAAGGTCGGCATCCCCGCCGACGCCGCCGAGCGGCTTGCCCAGTAGCTTTCCCAGTCAACAGTCCAGCGCTACGCTCGGTTCTGTCCAACCCCGCGAACCCAAGAAATAGGCGAGAGAGAGATGGCAGCTTCCGCGAACACCCGCTCCGGCGGCCAGGCCCTGGCCGACGCCCTCAAGGTCCACGGCGTCGACCACGTTTTTTGCGTACCGGGGGAGAGCTATCTCGACCTACTCAACGGCCTCTACGAGCACCGTGACCAGGTGAAGGTGGTGACCTGCCGTTTCGAGGCGTCCGCCGCCAACATGGCCGAGGCCTACGGCAAGCTGACCGGTAAGCCCGGGGTGATCATCGTGACCCGTGGCCCAGGCGCCTGCCATGGCGCCGTCGGCCTACACACGGCGTTTCAGGACTCCACGCCAATGGTGATGTTGATTGGCCAGGTGCCGCGAGACAGCTACGACCGGGAGTCATTCCAGGAGATGGATTACCGGCGGCTTTTCTCGCAAACCACCAAGTGGTCGGTGCAGATCGAGCAAGCCGACCGAGTGCCCGAGATCATGAATCATGCCTTCCAGATCGCCGCGTCGGGCCGCCCTGGCCCGGTTGCCGTGTCGATCCCCGAGGACATGCAGCGCGACCCGGCAGATGTGCCCGATAGCAAGCCCTACCTGCCGGTACGCGCCCATCCGGGACCGGCGCAGATGGCACAGCTGCGCGACATGCTGTCCCGGGCCGAGCGCCCGGTGCTGATGGTCGGCGGTGGCGGCTGGGACGATCAGGCGCGTGACAACATTCGCGTCTTCGGCGAGGCGAACAATCTCGCGACCTGCGTCACCTTCCGGCGCCACGACGTTTATGACGCAACCCTCGAGACCTATATCGGCGACATCTCGCCGGCCACCGATCCGGCGCTTGTGCAGCGAATCAAGGACGCCGACCTGCTTGTGGTCGCCGGCGCGCGCCTCGGTGATATCACGACGGCCGGCTACACCACCTTGAAGGTGCCGACACCGGACCAGACCATCGTCCATATCCACCCGGATTCGGGCGAGATCGGCCGGGTTTATCAGGTCGATTTGGCGATCCAGGCGGGTATGCCGGAGTTCGCTGCGGCGGCTGCGGCGCTGGAGCCGGTGCAGGGCGGCTGGGCTGATTGGACGGCTGCGGCACGGGCTGACCGAATCCAGAGCCTCGAATCACCCAAGCTCGCGGGCAAGCTTGACCTCGCGGAGTGCATGCACATCCTGGACAGCAAGCTGCCCGACGATGCCATCGTCACCTGCGATGCCGGCAACTTCGCGGCCTGGCCCGGCCGCTTCCTGAGCTTCCGCGCCCGGCAGCGCTATCTCGGACCGACCGACGGCGCAATGGGCTACGGTGTGCCGGCGGCCACCGCGGCCAGCATCATGTATCCCGACCGGATCGTCGTCGGCACGGTCGGTGATGGTGGTTTCATGATGACCGGTCAGGAGGTCGTCAGTGCGTTCCAGCACGGCGCCAAGCCAATCATCATGGTGTTCAATAACGGCATGTACGGCACCATCCGCATGCATCAGGAGCGTGACTATCCCGAGCGCGTCATTGGTACGACGCTTGAGAACCCGAGCTTCGCGAAGATCATGGAAGCTTATGGTGGCCATGCCGAAGTAGTGAGTGAGACGGGGCAGTTCGCCGACGCCTTCGATCGCTGCGTGGAGGCAGGCAAGCCGGCGCTGATCGAGATCATGGTCGAGCAGGAGCACCTCACCACCCGCGCGACGCTTAGCGAGATTCGCGCCCGCGCGCTGGCAGCGGCCGAGGGGTAGTTCGGGCGGGACGGCGCGCACATGTCCGCCGGTCCCGCAGCACTCGGCAGCGGCTTGTCCGACAATCTGGCGGGCGCCCTGTGGATGTTGGCGGCTGGAGCCGCCTTCACGGTCATGATGGCGATGATGAAGCAGCTCACGACGGAGCTGCCGCTCGGCTTGATCGTGTTCCTGCGCATGTTCGCCGCGCTGCTGTTCATCCTGCCGTTTCTCTTACACGCTGGCGGCTTTACCTGGCGGCTGGTGCGTACACAGTTCCTCAAGCTGCAGTTGATTCGCGCACTGCTGGGGCTGGCGGCCTTGGCGCTGTTCACCTACGGCCTCTCGCGCATCATTCTCGCGGACGCGGTAGCAATTCAATTCACAACGCCGCTTTGGTCAGTGCTGCTCTCTGTGCTGGTACTGGGAGAGGTGGTGCGCATACGGCGCTGGACCGCGACGATCGTCGGCTTCATTGGGGTGCTGCTCATCGTCAAGCCGAGTCCCAGTATGGACCCGGCGATGATCGCAGTGATCGGCAGCGCACTATGCGTCACCGTGGTGATGCTGATCCTGCGCAAGCTGGGTCAGACGGAGCACCCCCTGACGACGATCTTCTACGTGCAGGCGGTAGGCTCGTTGTTGCCGCTCCCGATTGCGCTTTACCAATGGCAGTGGCTCGATGCGGGGCAGTGGCTGCTGGTTGCAGGCATCGGTCTTACGGCGGCCATTGGACAGTACTGCTTTACCCGTGCCTTCGAACGCGGTGAGGTCAGCGTGGTCGCGCCCATGGACTATCTGCGGTTGCCGTATGCGGCGCTGGCCGGGTTCATCATCTTCGCGGAGCTGCCCGACCCGGTGGCGGTCGCCGGCATGGTGCTAATCGTGGGCGCCGCCTACTACATTGCCATGCGCGAGGCACGGTTGCGGCGCGAGGCGAAAGCCGATGATGGGGCCTGACGCCACGGGCGCACCGCCAACCGACAATCTCCGCGGTGCGCTGTGGATGGTGGCGGCGGTCACCACCTTCACGGTCATGCAGATCATGATCAAGGAACTGACCCAGACCCAGGCAATGCCGGTGGCCGTGGTGGTTTTCCTGCGCATGGCCTTTGGCGCCCTCGCGGGAATGCCCTGGCTGATACGTCATGGCATAGGTGCAATGCGAACCGAACGGCTCGGCCTGCAATTCCTCCGTGCCTTTCTCGGTATGACCGCGCTCACCGGCTTCGCCTTCGGCCTCGCGAACCTGCTGTTTGCCGATGCTGTGGCCCTAGCCTTCAGCACGCCGCTCTGGTCTATCGTCATCGCGGCCCTGCTGCTGCGGGAGCCAGTGCGCATGCGGCGCTGGAGCGCAACGGTCATCGGCTTTTGCGGTGTGTTGCTGATCGTCCAGCCGACGGGCGACGTCAATCCCTGGATGCTGGTGGCGCTGATGGGCGCCATCAGCGGCTGCGGCGTGTTCATCATCTTGCGCAAGCTCGCCGCCGAGCCGGTGATGGTCACCAGCCTCTATTCACACTTCTTCGCGGTGGCGATGCTAGCGCCCTTCGCCGTCTGGTTCTGGCAGACGCCGACGGCTTACGAATGGCTGCTGTTAGCTTTGACCGGGGTGCTCTCCTTCGTTGGACAGGCCTTCTTCGCCCGCGCCTTTGCGCAGGGCGAGGTGGGGGTGGTTGCGCCGCTGGAGTATCTGCGCATGCCGCTTGCGGTGCTGTTCGGCGTGATGTTCTTCGCGGAGGTCCCGTCGCTCACGACACTCGCCGGCATCGCCATCATCGCCGCGGCCTCGGTCTACATCGTCCGGCGCGAGGGTCAGCTGAAGGCGGCGACCTAAGGCCGCACCGACAGTTCGCTGCCATCCCAGCGGCGCACCAGCCAGAAGCCCATCGCCGCCGAGGCCGCCGCCAGGACGGCCATGACATAGAAGGCATCGGCGCCGAAGTCGGCATACAGCAGCCCCGACGACAGGGCCATGACGCCTGAGAAACCACCAATCGCGACCGAGGCGTACAGGCTTTGGGCAGTGGCGGCGTATTCCTGCGGGATCGCCTTGCCAATAAAATGCACCGCGCCGAGATGGGCGCAGCCGAAGGTGGCCGCGTGCAGCAGCTGCACCGCAAACAGGGCAGGCAGGGCGTCTGTCGCCCCGGTCACGGTCCAACGCACCACGCCGGCGAGGCCGGCCAGCAGCAGGACCCGGGCCGGGCCAAGCCAGCCGATCACACGGTTGCCGAAACTGAACAGCACGACCTCCGCCAACACGCCGGTGGCCCACAACAGGCCGATCACGACCTCAGAATGCCCCACGGCCTGCCAGTGGAGCGTGCCGAACAGATAGAGCAGGTTGTGGCTGCCCTGCACCAGCGCGCCGGTGGCCATCAGCAGCAGGAACACCGGGTGACGCAGCAGGCTCCACACCGAAGCGGTGCTTCGTGACCGCGCCGGGTCTGGCTCCACGTCGGGCATCCACAGGGTGCAGACGAAGGTCACTGCCATGAAGCCCACGATCAGCCACAGGATCATGTCCACGGGCCGGCCGGTCAGGACCGCGCCGGTGCCAGTTGCAGCTGCAATGAAGGTCAAGGAGCCCCACAGCCGGATTCGGCCGTAGTCCAGGCCGCGCCGCTGAGCATGCTGGATGGTCAGCGCATCGCCGAGGGCGATGATTGGCGCATAGAAAAGATTGCCCACCGCGACGATGATCAAGAGTGGCCAGAAACCGTAGGCAGGCAGCAGCGCAGCGAAGCTGATGGTGGACATCAGCGTCGTCACTGCCAGCACGCGCTGGCGCGTGCCCATTCGGTCCGCCAGGCGGCCGATCGCAGGACCCGAGAACACCCGCACCCAAAGCCCCAGGGCGAAAACGATACCGAGGTCGACTTCGTCGAGGCCGCGTGACGCCATCCAAACCGGGATGAACGGCAGCATGACCCCCATCGCCGCGAAGATGGCGGCGTAGAACAAGGACAGGCGCAGCGGCAGGGACTGGAACACGGGACCGGCCTCGAAAAAGGGGCGGCGTTTATGACTGACGCGGGCTTGCCTGTCGACCGCCGCGTCAGCCGTCGCTAAAGTGCGGCGCGTCTGCTTGCGGACCCTTTCCCCCGACCGACCGGAGTCCGGCCTTGCCGCACCTGAACTACCTGCGCGACGAGATGGGCCATGCCGCAATCGAGCCGCAGGGCCGTTTCAGTTGTGGCAGCCACCAGACTTTCACGCTGACCTACACGGCGGGCAAGTTCGGCATTGACGATACCGGCAGCATCAAGGTGGCGATGCGCCAGCAAGGCGACACCGGGGCGCCGCAACTGACCGACCCGTCGGCAGCGAACTATGTCACCGTCAGTGCCAGTAACGGCGCGGTGCTTAAGGTCACCTACGATACCAAGCTGAACATCCGGCCCTACAGCAAGGTGCTGCACATCCGGGTGGTGAAGGGCTTCCTGCGTGAGGGCGACCAGATCACAATCACTTATGGCGATACCAGCGGCGGGGGGCCGGGCATCCGGCTACAGACCTTCGTTGAGCCACGCTTCGAGTTTCGGGTCTTCGTCGACGCGTTTGCGACCTATCAGTTCGCGGAGCTGCCCGATCCGCCGCATATCTCCGTCGTACCCGGTCCGCCGCAGACCTGGCGGGCGGTGCTACCGACCCTGCGGCGGTCGGGCGATACGTTCCGTCTGTGCCTGAAGGCGGAGGACGCGTGGGGTAATCCGAGCGACCGGATCGATACCACGGTCGCCCTGCGCGCAAGCTTGCCGGTGGATGGCTTGCCGGCGGAGGCGGCCATTGCGACCGGCGACTATACGGCGATCCTGGAAGGCCTCTCGGTGTCCGAACCCGGGGACCTCACCATTGATGTGCTAGATGGCAATGGGCAGGTGCTGGCCCGGTCCAACCCGCTGCGCATCGTCGGCGAGGCGGACCTGGTGCACTACTGGTCCGACCATCATGGCCAGAGCGGCGAGACCGTGGGGACCAACTCCGCGCGAATGTATTTCGAGTTCGCCCGCGACAAGGCGTTCCTCGATGTAACCGGTCATCAGGGCAACGACTTCCAGATCGACAAGGCGTTCTGGAAGGAGCTGAACGCGCTGACGGCGGAGTTTGACGAGCCGGGCCGCTTCGTCGCGCTGCCTGGCTACGAGTGGTCCGGCAACACGGGCATGGGCGGCGACCACAATGTCTATTACCGCCACGAAGGCGAGACCATCCACCGCTCGTCTCACGTGCTGCTATCGGATTACGCGGACACCGACACGGACTGTCATACCATCAACGATCTCTACGCAGCGCTCGACGGCAAAGACGCCATCGTCCAGCCGCATATCGGTGGGCGCTATGCGGATATCGCAGTCGGCCACGACCCGCGCATCGAGCATTCGGTGGAGATCCACTCTTCGTGGGGCACTTTCGAGTGGGCCATCCGCAAGGCCTTCGACTTGGGCTACCGCATGGGCATCGTCTGCAACAGTGACGGCCACAAGGGCCGTCCCGGCGCCAGCTATCCGGGTCCTGGCAGCTTCGGCGCCATCGGCGGCCTGACCTGCCTGCTGATGGACAAGCTCGACCGCCAGAGCGTGTTCGACACCCTGCGTGCGCGGCGCCACTACGGCACCACCGGCGCCAGACTGTTCCTCGACGTGCGTCTGAGGTTGGACAATCGCGCCGAGCGTTTCCTCCGCGATCCGGTCATTCCTGGAGCAGAGGCGGACATTGTCCCAGCCGACGAAGCGCTGATGGGCGACATTGTGCGCAGCCGCGATCCCGAAGCCACCCTGGTGGTCGACATCATCGGCAGCGCGCCGCTGGAACGCCTTGAGCTCCGCAATGGGACGGAGACGCTGGCGTTGCTGCGGCCCTATCAGCCCGACGAGCTGGGCCGGCGGGTGCGGGTGATCTGGGAGGGCGCGGAATACGAGGGCCGCGGCCGGATGACCACCTGGGACGGCAATGCCTCGGTCCAGGGCAACAGCATCGAGACGGCGGCGCCGGTTAATTTCCTCAACCCCGAAAAGCGCCTGACCCGCGACGGCGACAGCCTGTCCTGGCAATCCAACACCACCGGGAACTTCGCCGGCTTTGACCTCTGCCTGGCGCAGCGGGATGCGGGCGAGCTACGCATCGAGACGCCCCATGTCTCGGAGACCATCGCCATTGCCGATATCGGCTACGAGGACATCGTGCTGGATGCCGGCGGGCTCGACCGGCGCGTTCGGGTGTTCCGCCTTCCCGACGAGAACAGCCATACCGCCATGCGCATCGAACACCGGGTCAGCCTTGCGGATGGCCGCGACAACCCGTTCTATGTGGCGCTCACTCAGGAGGACGGGCACCGCGCCTGGTCCAGCCCCATCTACGCCATCGCCTAAGAGAGACATGACCGCACCCGACCTTCCTCGCGATATCGAGGCGCTTCGGCTCGTCCTGATGGATGCCGAGGCAGCCGAATTCGGCGCCCTGATCCAGTCGCGCTTCCCCAAGCTCGCCATTACCCAGGTGGATACCTACGGCGGCCTGTCAGATGCGCTGGACGCCGCCGACCCGAACCTGTTCCTGGGGCGCAAGATTGGCCGCAGTGAGCCGTTCCCGCGCGAACGCATTCTCGCCGCGCCGTCTCTCCGCTGGGTGCATGTCACCAGTATCGGCGCAGACCACTATCTGCCCTGGGACCCGGCGAAGGTCACGGTGACTGTCTCCAAGGTCAACCAAGGCGACATCATGTCCCAGTATGCGCTGGCCCGGATGCTCTACTTCGGCATGGGCATGCATGCGCAGCTGAAGAATCAGGCGGCGCGGGTCTGGGACCGCCAGCCGCAGCATCCGCTGACGGGTCAGACCCATGTGGTGGTGGGCTTTGGCACCATTGGCCGTGCCATCGCGGAGCGTTCCAAGCTGCTGGGCATGCGGGTCGTGGGCGTACGCGCCAGCGGGACGCCAGACCCTGTGGCGGACGAGATGGTGACCGTCGAGCGCATGAACGAGGTGTTGGGGCAGGGCGACTACGTCACCCTGATCCTGCCTAAGACGCCACAGACCTTGGGCCTGTTCGGTGAGGAATCCTTCGCGGCGATGAAGCCGGGCGCGGTGCTGGTCAATGTCGGGCGCGGCGGAATTGTCGACGAGGAGGCCATGGTCGCCGCGCTAGAGAGCGGGCACCTCTCAGGCGCGGCGGTGGATGTGTTCGCCACGGAACCGCTGCCCGCCGACAGCCCGCTCTGGGCCGTGGAGAACCTGGTGATCAGTCCGCACAGCGCCGCGCTGGTGGAGGGTTGGCGGACCCGCGGGATCGATGCCTTCTGCATCAACCTAGAACGCTGGCTTGGCGGTGAGCCGCTGAAGGATATCGTCGACCCGGCCAAGGGTTATTGAGCACCACGGAGGAATTGGCCGAACAATGCCCCACCAGCCCGACCTGCCGCGCGATCTTGCGGCGCTCAAACTGCTTGTCTTCTATGACAAGCCCGATACCGTGCTGCCGACCCTGTCGGAAAAGTTTCCGGGGCTCGATGTTGCCGTGTGCACCGATTTCGACGGTCTGCAGGCAGCGGTCGACCAAGAGCAGCCAAATATCCTGCTGGCCTACAAGTTTCGTCGCACCCCGTTTCCCCGCGCGGCCGCGGTTGAATCGCCATCAATCAAGTGGCTGCACAATTCGGGAATCGGTATCGACCATTACATGCCGTGGGACCCCTCGAAGATCACCCTGACCATCTCGAAGAGCAACCAGGGCGAGGTGATGGGGCAGTACACGATGTGCCGCATCCTGATGTTCGCCATGCGGGTGCCAACCATGCTGGCGCATCAGCGGGCGCATCATTGGGAGCGTATCGGCCAACAGGTGGTTACCGGCAAGACCCACACCATTGTTGGCTTCGGCATGATTGGCCGAGAGATGGCGCGGCTGTCGAAGGCCTTTGGTATGCGCGTTGTCGGCGTGAGTCGCAGCGGCGCGCCCGACAATGCCGCCGATGCCATCTATCCGGTCGAGCGCATCCATGAAGCACTCGCCGAGGGCGACTTCGTCACGATCGTGCTGCCGCTGACCGACGCGACTCGCGGCTTGATCGATGCGGACTGCTTCGCCGCCATGAAGCCCGGCGCAGTCCTTATCAACGTCGGTCGGGGTAAAATTGTCGACGAGTCGCCGATGATTGCCGCCCTGAAGGATGGCCACCTGGCTGGTGCGGCGCTGGACGTCTTTTCCGAAGAGCCGCTGCCCAAGGGGCATGAGCTGTGGGACATGGAGAATGTGCTGATCAGCAGCCACAACTCCGCCGCCCTGGACGGCTGGCAGTCACGCGGGCTCGATCCGTTCTGCGTCAATCTTGAGACGTGGCTTTCGGGGGGGACGCTAGCTCATATCGTGGATCCGGCTCAGGGCTACTGACCGGTTCCTCTGCGTCCTCGGTCGATGCTGCTGGCGTTTCCATCTCCGGTTCCGGCGGCGCCAGTGGCGGCAGCTCATCCATCATCGGTCCCTCGGGGGGCAACGCGTCGGCGGGTGACTCCTCTGCCGCCGTGACCGCGGGTTCGGGCAGTGGCTCGGGCTCCGGCGCGGGTGGCGAGGCAGGCGGCGCCGGCGGCTTGGCCGCCTCGATCTCCATCTGCGGCTCTTCGTCGAAGCCGACCGGATCGGAGATAGTCGGCGGCACGGGCGGGGCGGGCCGCGCGGGCGCTGGCCCGCTCTCGGCAACGCGGTTGATCAGTGCGGTAGTCTCCTGAAGACCAGCCGCCACAAGCCCGCCCAGATGCGCATAAAGGAACGCGGTTCCCTTGCGCACATAGCCCTGGACCGACTTGCGGTCGACCATCACCCCGGGCGCACGGCCGCTGGCGCGGATCGCGGCGAGGATATCGTCGATCACCTGTTGCATCTCTGGGTGCCGGAAACGGCCTTCATAGCCTAGGCTGGTGGCCAGCTCCGGCGGGCTAACGTAGTAGGCGTCGATACCGTCGATATCGAGGAAGCGGTCCAGTTCTGCGACCGCTTGGGCGCTGGCGATCTGCGCGATTACGAGCTTCTCGGAATGGTGCTTCGGCAGCAGGCCCCGCACCGCGTCCAGCGCCTGGCGCGCCTGGTCTGCTGTATTCAGCCGGGGCACGATGATACCGTCGACACCGCGTGCCATATGCCGGTCAACCGACGGCGCATCGGGTCCGGGGATGCGGGCCACCAGCGGCAGATTGGCCAGCTTCGCTGCCCGCGCGAGGTTGTCCAGGGCCTCCACCCCGATGGGCCCGCGCGCGCAATCAACCATCGCCATGTCCGCACCCAGCCGGCCCAGCAATTCCACCAGGCCAGGTGAGGGGACGCCGATGTCGATAGCGAGCACCGGTTCACCGCGGCGCAACCGGTGCTTGATGGCGCGTGTCGCTGCGCCGGCCTCGGCCTGCAGCGAGCGCAGCATCAGCGTTTTGCGTACTGGGTGGCGCCGAACATCACCTCACGCTCGGCGTCGGTCATACCGCCGGTACGTTTATGCTCGGCGAGAACCGCACAGCCCCGCTCCACGGCAGGCCGGGCGCCCAGCAGGTCGCACCAGCGCTTGACGTTGGGGAACGGATCGAAGGTATGGCCGCGCCTCTCCGGCTCCTTGACCCAGGGGTAAATCATCATATCCGCAATGGTATAGCCGCCGGCGGTCACGTATTCGTTTTCGCCAAGCTGCTTGTCCAGGACGCGGTAGAGGCGGCCGATCTCGTTGGTATACCGGTCGATGGCGTAGGGAATCTTCTCTTTGGCATAGGTGCGGAAATGGTTGCCCTGGCCAAACATCGGGCCGACGCCGCCCATCTGCCACATCACCCACTGGAGCACGTCATAGCGCGCGGCCGTGTCGGCGGGTAGAAACTTGCCGGTCTTTTCCGCGAGGTAGATCAAGATCGCGCCAGATTCGAACAACGACATCGGTTCGCCGCCGGGCCCATCCTGGTCGACGATGGCTGGCATCCGGTTATTCGGGCTGATCTTGAGGAAATCGGGGTCGAATTGCTCACCCTTGCCGATGTTGATGGGATGTACGGTGTAATCGAGGCCGCACTCCTCAAGCATGATATGCACCTTGTGGCCGTTCGGTGTCGGCCATGTATACAGATCGATCATCCCTGTCCCTCCGGCTCAGATTCGCGCGCAGGGTCGCGGAGACAGGCGGCCGCGTCAAGCGCTGTGCGTCAGGGCCATTCTTGCGGGCCGCTGCCGCCGGGCGGTAACGTCGGGGCAGAAACCAATGCGGGACGGAGTGCGAAACAATGATCAATGCAGCCATTATCGGGCTGGGCGGGTTCGGCCAGAGGCTGGTGTCCTCGGTTCAGGGCAAGAGCGAGAAGATCCGGTTTGTCGCCGCCATGACGCGCACGCCGTCGAAGGCCGAGGCCTTTGCGGCCGCCAACGGGTTTCCTGTAGGCGACGACCTGGACGCGGTCCTTGGGGATGATGATGTTGACGCCGTGGTCATCGCCACGCCGCACCGCCAGCACGCAGAACAGGTCATCAAGGCTGCGGAGGCGGGCAAGCATGTGTTTTGCGAGAAGCCCTTCACCCTGGCCAAGGCCGACGCCGAGGCCGCGGTGGCAGCGTGCGACAAGGCGGGTGTGGTGATTGCCATTGGCCAGAACCGGCGCTTCCTGCCGGCGACCAAGGAGCTCAAGCGTATCGTCGACTCCGGCCAGCTCGGCACCCTAATGCATATCGAGGGGAACATCTCCGGGCCCAGCGGCCATTCCTATAGTGCCGGCTGGCGGATTGATGATGACGACAGCCCGGTCGGGAGCATGACCCCGATGGGAATTCACATGCTGGATGGCCTCATCGGCTTGGTCGGACCCGTGACGGGGGTCAGTGTGCAATCGGTGCATCGGGCAGTGAAGGTGGAGCGCGACGATACCACCTCGATCCTTCTCAGCTTCGCCAACGGCATGACCGGTTACCTGGCGACCATCGCCGCGACCGCGCGGCTCTGGCACTGCCGGGTTATCGGTGATCGCGGCTGGGCGGAAATGGACGGACTGGAAACCGTGCGTCAGCAGCTGATCGGGGCACCAATGGTGACCACCAACTTCGATCCCTCCGACATGGAGCGGGCCGAACTGGAAGCCTTCGCCGACGCCGCGTCCGGCGGTACGCCCTACCGGGTGACCAAGGAGGAGGCGATCCAGGCGATTGCTGCGCTGGAGGCGATCATCAACTCCTGGAAGAGCGGATCGCCCGCCGACGTCGCCTGATCGGGCCCAGCCCATGCGCGAGGATCGCAGCGAGAACATCACCGCCGCGATCCTCTATATCCTGGCGGCGATCTTCCTGTTCGGGGTCGTCAATGCGGTGGTCAAGCTGCTGGCCGAACGCATCGCCGTCTTCGAGATTCTGTTCTTTCGCAATCTGTTCGGGCTGATCCCGGCGCTCGCCATTGCCTGGCACCAGGGGTTGCGCGAGGTGCTTCGCACCGAACGGCCGGGCGGCCACCTGTGGCGCGCCTTTCTCGGGCAGGCACATCTGTTTTGTCTGTTCACCGCCTTCTCGCTCATGCCGCTGGCAGACGCGATTGCCATCTCGTTCGCCGCGCCACTGTTCCTGGTGGCCCTTTCCGTGCCGATGCTGGGCGAGAAGGTCGGGCCGCACCGCTGGGCCGCCGTGTTCATCGGTCTGCTGGGCATGCTGCTGATCGTGCGCCCGACCGGGGAGGTAATGAACGCGGGCGCCCTATTTGCTGCTGCCAGTGCCGTGCTGTTCGCGGTCTCGCTGATCGCGGTGCGCCAGCTCAGCAAGACCGAGAGCAGTGCCGCGATCGCTTTCTACTACGCGTCCTACGCGACCCTGTTCATGGCGGTGCTACTGCCCTTCTTCTGGATCACGCCGACCTTGCGCGAGCTTGCGTTGCTATTGATCTGCGGCCTGTGCGGCGGTGTCGGCCAGTACCTGACCGCCAGGGCCTACGGCCACTCGCCGGCCTCGGCGCTGGCGCCGTTCAATTACAGCCAACTCATCTGGGCGGTGCTGCTGGGCTTTGCCATGTTCGGCAACCTTCCGGGTCCGATCACGCTCGCGGGTGCTGCGGTGATCATGGCTAGCGGGCTTTATGTCTGGCATCGCGAGCGGCGCGCAGCGAAAAGTCCTGACACCGGCGGCGGCTAGGGCGCGCTGTGCTGGACCCGGCGGAGAGCCGGGGCTACATTGCCGCCCGACGCCGAAAGCACGACCGCGGCAACGCGGCGCGGCGCCAAGTCAATGAGGTTTTCCCACGTGTGGCCGGACCCGGGGCGGGGCAGCACCGGGCCGAGATCATGCGCAATCTAGCGAGAGGATTTTCCGTGTCCGATCAGATGACTGTCGCCGGCGTAATTGCCAAGTATCTCTCCACCATCGGCGTCAAGCACGCCTTCGGCTATCCTGGTGACCCCAATATCGGGCTCGTCGAAGCCTGCCGCCGCGAGGGCATGGATTGCGTCCTTGGTACCCGCGAGGGCTCGATTGGCTTCATGGCCCAGGCCGCCGGCATTCTGACCAACCAGCCGGGCCTGGCGATTTCCACTCTCGGCCCGGGCTGCACCGCGCTGGTCAATCCAGTGGCAACGGCGAACCAGGACCGGGTGCCGCTGATTGCGATCTCCGGCCAGATCACCTCGAAGATGGAGCCGTACTTCACCCACCAGGTGGTGGACCATAACCGGTTGTTCTCGCCGATTACCAAGTGGACCGCGCGGGTCACGCCGAACGCCGTCTCCACCGTGATGCGCAAGGCGCTGCGCACCGCCATGGCCGACCGGCCAGGCGCCGTGCATCTCACCACCACCGCCGACATCGTGGAAGCACCGGCGGACGAGGTCGACATCACCATCCCGCCGTTCAACCCGGTGCCCGCGACCCAGGTCTTCGCCACCGAGTCTGGCGCGGACCCGATGAAGATGCTGAAGAACGCCAAGCGTCCGGTGATCCTCACCGGCATCTCCGCGCACCGCGCCAACGCCACCGACTCGCTCAAGGCGCTGGCCGAGAAGGCGGGTATCCCCGTCGTCGTCGCGCCGATGTCCAAGGGCGTGTTCCCCGAGGATCATCCCTACTTCGCCAGTGTCGTCGACATGGCCTGCAACAAGGTGGTCTGGGACTATCTGAAGTCCTCCGACCTGCTGCTGTGCATCGGCTTCGATGCGGTCGAGCTGATCAAGCCCTGGTCCGTCGACGTGCCGGCGATCCATATCGACAGCACGCCCAACACCGACCAGATCTACAAGGCGGAGATCGAGGTGGTCGGCCACATCCCGACTATCGTCCAGGCCATGGCTGACGCCTACACCGGCGAGGAGAAGGTCTCCGAGGCCGAGGTGAAGAAGCACCGCGAGGAGCTGATCGCCGCGTTCTACGAGGGCCGCAACAAGGCCGCGATGAACCCGACCGACGTGATCGACGCCATCAACGGCGCCTACGCTGGTTCCGACGCCATCGTCTCCACCGACGTTGGCTCCCACAAGCTGCTGGTCGGCCAGGGCTGGAAGGCGACGCGTCCGCACTCCTTCCTGATGACCAACGGCCTGTCGTCGATGGGCTTCTCGGTCCCGGCCGCGATCGCCGCCAAGACCATCCATCCGGACCGCCACGTGGTCTGCACCGTGGGTGACGGCGGCTTCGCCATGGCCCAGGGCGAGATGCAGTTTGCTGCCGACCGCGGCCTCGGCATGGTCGTCGTGGTGTTCTGCGACAACAGCCTGAACCGCATCGAGATCAAGCAGATGCTGAAGCAGTATCCCTCGGAACTGACCCGCATCGGCTCGACCGACATGGTCAAGCTGGCCGAGTCCATGGCCTGCCACGGCGCCTTCGCGGACAACACCAACGAGCTGGAGAAGCTGCTGGACGACGCCAGCTCCAACGGCCTCGACCGGCCGCTGGTGATCGGCGCGAAGATCGATCCGGACCAGTACGTCAAGCAGTTCTAGCCAAACGCCGCGTTTGCGGCTTCGGGAGGAAGCGATGCTCATCGAGGAAATCGCGAAATACGCGGTCGCCGAACGCGACCGTCCGCTGCCCGACGAGGTGTTTCACCATGCCAAGCGCACGGTGATCGACTGGTGCGCCACGACCGCGCCGGGCAGCGTCGAGCAGCCGGCCACCGGCCTGGTCAAGGCCATGTCCGACGATGTCGGCCGCGGGAAGGCCCGCCTGTTCCCCTCGGGGCAGGCGGCGACCTTGCGCGGTGCAGCGGTGATCAACGCCGCCGCCTCGCACACGGTGGAGTTCGACGACATCTTCCGTGACGCGATCTACCATCCGGGCACCCCGGTGATCTCCACCGCGTTGGCTGCGGCGGAGGCCCACGACCTGACCGGCGAGGAGTTGCTGCGCGCAATCATCGTCGGTTACGAGGTGTCTACTCGCATCGCCGCGGTGATGGGCAGAGCGCACTATAAGTACTGGCACATGACCGCGACCACCGGCACATTCGGCGCCGCCGCCGCCATGGCAACGGTACTGAAGCTCGATGAGGAGCAGTTCGCCAACGCGCTCACCACCGGGGCGACGATGGCAGCCGGGCTGCAGCAGTCCTTCCGTTCCTTCTCCCACTCCAAGCCGATGCACGGGGCGCATGCCGCCGACTCCGGCATCCTGTCGGCACTGGCCGCCAGCACCGGCACGGTTGGCGCGAAGGACATCCTGGAAGGCGAGGTCGGCTACGGCGTGGCCATGAGCCAGGACTGCGACTGGTCGAAGGCCACCGAGGGGCTGGGTGAGGTCTACAACATCACCCGCATGACCATTAAAAACCACGGTTGCTGCGGGCATACCTTCGCCGCCATCGATGCGGGACTGGAACTGCGCAACAACCAGGGCCTGGACTGGCAGGACGTGGAGAGCATCCGCGTCGGCGGTTACTCCGCCACCGTGGACGTCTGCAGCATCCGTGAGCACGCCACCCCGTTCGAGGGCAAGTTCAACCTCGCCTATGTGGTTGCCCATGGCCTCAAATACGGCAGCGTGCGGCTCGACGCGTTCAGCGACGAGCGCCTCAACGATCCGGACCTGCAGGACCTGATCGACAAGACCGAGCTCTATCTCGATGACGAAGTGGATGCCGGCTTCCCCGGCATGCGCGCCGCCAAGATCGAGGTGAAGACCAAAGGCGGCCAGGCGTTGTCGCATTTCCAGAAAACCCGTAAGGGCGATCCGGATCAGCCGCTGACCGACAGTGAGCTCGAGGGTAAGTACACCGAGTTGGTTGCCCCGGTAGCCGGCGAGGCCGCCACGGCGCGACTACTTGAGGCCCTGTGGAAGCTGGAAACCATCGGTTCGGTCCATGATCTGCCGATCGGCGATTCGGCTGCACAGCGGGCGGCGGAGTAAGGGATGACGGTCAAGCTTGGCTTTATCGGCTTCGGTGAGGGGGCCTATGCCTTCGCGCTGGGCTTCCGCGACGAGAAGGCCGACGTCGAACTCACGGCCTACGACGTGCTCGCCAGCGATCCGGAGAAAGGCGCGCGTATCCGTGAGCGCGCCGAGGAAACCGGCGTCACCCTGGTGGACAGCCCCGCTGACCTGGCGGCCGCCAGCACGGTGATCCTGTCGCTGGTGGTGTCCTCGGTGGCGGAGCGGGTGGCGCAGGACATCGCGCCCCACCTCACCGCCGATCACTTCTACGCCGACATGAACTCCGCCTCGCCGATGGTGAAGCAGGCGGTGCAGAAGATCGTCGAGGGGGCGGGTGCCGGCTTCGCCGAAGCCGCGGTGATGGCCGCGATCCCGCCGAACCGGCACAAGTCGCCGCTGCTGCTGGCCGGTGCGTCGGCCCAGGCGTTCGAGGACGCGGTCAAGCCGATTGGTATGGTGACCGAAGTGATGGGCACCGAGGTCGGCCAGGCGTCGGCCACAAAGATGTTCCGCTCGATCATTATGAAGGGTATCGAGGCGCTGCTGCTGGAATGCCTGGTGGCTGCGGGGCGCTACGGCGTCGACGCCAAGGTGCTCGAATCGGTGAATTCCAGTATTCCGGGCCTCGACTGGCGTAAGCAGGCGGATTATTTCGCCGGCCGTACCGCGGTTCATGGGGTGCGGCGCGCCCATGAGATGGAGGAGGTCGCCGAGACCCTCGAATCCATGGGGATCGATCCGATCATGGCTGCTGCTGCTGCCAAGCGCATTGCCTGGGGCGGCAACCAAGGCCTCGCCGAGGCTTTCGGTGGCAATGTGCCCGATAGTTACAAGGACGTACTGGCCGCGATTGCGGCAAAGGAGCAGGGATGAACGTTCAGCGCCAGTTCTCGGTGCCGGAGACCCCGCGCGATGCCAAGCTACTGATTGGCGGCGAGTGGGTCGACGGCGACGGCACCTTCGAGGTTATCGACAAGTTCTCGGGCGCCGTCGTTGCCAATGTCGCCAAGGCGGCAAAGGCGCAGGTCGATGCTGCCGTTGCGGCGGCCAAGGAGTCCTTCGAAACCCACAAGCTCACGGCTTTCCAGCGCTACGAATACATCCTCAAGGCGTCGGAGTTGGTGCAGAAGCGCAAGGACGAGTTCGTTCAGGCCTATGTCGCGGAGAGCGGGTTCACCGTCTCGGATGCGCTGAACGAGGTGACACGCTGCAGCCAGACCTTCATCAATGCCGCCGAAGAAGCCAAGCGCATTACTGGTGAAATGATTCCGGTCGCCTCGGTACCGGGGCAGGAGCATCGCCTGGGCTTCACCATCCGCGTGCCCATCGGGGTGGTCTGCGCGATCACGCCGTTCAATGCGCCGGTCGGCACCACCTGCCACAAGATCCTGCCGGCCCTGGCTGCCGGCAACACGCTGGTGCTGAAGCCGGCCTCGGCCACGCCGATCACCGCCCAGCTGCTGTGCGAGTGCCTGATCGAGGCCGGGTTTCCGGCAACCCACATCAACCTCATCCACGGCAGTGGCGGCGAAGTCGGCGACGCCCTGTTCGCCAACGAGGACATCGCCTTCTACGGCTTCACCGGTTCCACCGAGGTCGGCAAACTGATCCGCCGCTCGATTGGCGTGCGGCGCTGCTCGCTGGAGCTCGGTTCAATCGCGTCCACCATTATCTGCGAGGATGCCGATCTGGATTGGGCCGTGCCGCGCTGCATGGCCGCCAGCTTCCGCAAGGCGGGACAGGTCTGCACCTCGGTGCAGCGCTTCTACGTCCATGAGGCGGTGGCCGACGCGTTTACCGCACAGCTGTCTGACGCTATCGGCAAGGCCAAGGTGGGCGATCCCTACGACCCGGACACTTTGGTCGGGCCGATGATCCATGAGAAGGAGGCGGAACGCGCCGAACAGTGGATCAAGGAAGCGGTCGACGCCGGCGCCACCCTGGTGCGCGGCGGCACCCGCGAGGGCCGGCTGCTGCAGCCAACCATCCTGACGCACGTGAAGGACGAGATGCGGGTGATGTGCGAGGAGATCTTCGCGCCGGTCTGCTCGATCATCCCGTTCAGCGACTATCAGGTCGCCTTCGACGCGGTGAACAACACGCCTTACGGCCTGGCTGCTGGCATCTTTACCCGCGACATCAATCGCGGCTTTGATGCGGTGAACAAGCTGCATGTCGGTGGCGTCCACATTAACGAGACCTGCTCAGCGCGGGTTGATCTGATGCCCTATGGCGGTGTGAAGGACAGTGGCGATGGCCGCGAAGGCCCGCGTTACGCCATTCGCGAGATGACCGAAGAGCGCATGGTGACGGTTGCGACCTACTGACCTGTCACCAACAAAGATGTGAGAAAGGCCCGCCCCGATGGCGGGCCTTTTTCGTTGCAGCAACACCATCAGTTGTCATGAAACCGACCCAATGCTGATGTTGCATATCAGAAAATATGATCTATATGATTGATTCTTCTGTTTTTAATGTTCAGTCAACGAGAGCAGGGTTCAATCAGGATGCTCCGTGTCGCGAACGATTCGGCCCCGGCTGGGGAGGGAGTTCTCCCCACGGCGTCCTACGCCTGCACGGTGGTCAGCAACGACTGGGTCAACGCCCGCTATAAGCATCTGGTTCTGGACGCGCCGGCCGGTGCGCTCGCCGCGCGACCGGGACAATTCTTTCATTTGCTGTGCCCACAAACCGGTGCCGACCGCCCTTTTCTCCGCCGGCCCATGAGCATCTACCAGGTCCGTCCGGAGATGGGCCGGCTGGAGTTCTTGTACCTGGTGAAGGGAACCGGCACCCGCGCGATGGCGACGCTGGCTCCCGGCGATCCGTTCGACGTGTTTGGCCCCATCGGCAATCTGTTTCATCTCGAGGCCGGCTGGTCGCACATCGTCGCAGTGGCGCGCGGTGTGGGACTGGCGACCCTGGCGCCGCTTGCCGAAATGGCACGGGATGCCGGAATCGCCACAACGGCGGTGCTTTCGGCCCGCAGTCCTGACGACATCATGTCGGTGGAGGTCATGCAGGCCGCCGGCGCCAGAGTTCATGCGGTCACCGACAGCGATGGCAGCAGCGACGTGGCCGCGGTCGAGGCGCTGTTGCGTGGCATCCACGGCAACCGTGCCGCTGACGCCCTGTTTACCTGCGGTTCCAACCGGCTGCTGCAACTGCTCCAGCGCCTTGGCGCCGAGTGGGACGTACCGGGACAGGTCGCACTGGAACAGCAAATGGCCTGTGCCCTGGGCATGTGTTTCTGCTGTGTCCGCCCTATCCGCCGCGATGGTGAGGTGCAACAGCTGCGGGTCTGCCATGCCGGGCCGGTGTTCGACCTGCAGGAGGCGATCTCGTGGTAGACCTCGCCGTTCAGGTCGGCGGGCTCGCCCTGCGCAACCCGGTGATGCCCGCATCGGGCACCTTCTCCGAAGAACTCGGCCGGGTGTTCGACCTCAACCTGCTGGGTGCATTCGTCGCCAAGAGCATCTTCCACGGTACCCGTACCGGCAATCCGACACCCCGGGTCTGCGAGACCGATGACGGGATGCTCAATTCCATCGGCATCCCGAGCAAGGGGATCGATCATTTCCTGGCCGAGACCGTGCCCGCCTATGCGGGCCTGGGACCGCCTTTCGTTGCCAGCGTGTCCGCCAATACCCTCGACGAATTCGCGGAGGTAACCGCGGCGGTCTCCGTACCCGGCGTCGACGCGATCGAGGTAAATATCTCCTGTCCCAACCTGGAAGCCGATGGCAAGGCCTTCGCGGTCGCGCCCGAGACTACCCTGGCCGCCATGCAGCGGGTGCGCGCAGTCAGCGACAAGCCGCTATGGGCGAAGCTCACCCCCAACACCGGAGACATCGCCGCGGTGGCACGCGCGGCGGAAGAGGGCGGGGCGGACGCGGTGGTCGTGGCCAACACCATTCTTGCCATGGCGATCGACATCGACAGCATGCGCCCGCGGCTCGGCAACGTCATGGGTGGGCTGTCGGGGCCGGCGATCAAGCCGGTCATCCTGCGCATGGTTTTCCAATGTGCCCGCGCCGTGGGCATTCCGGTGATCGGGGTCGGCGGCATAGCCAACGCGGACGATGTGATTGAGTACATGCTGGCCGGCGCGGCGGCGGTACAGGTGGGCACCGCGACCTTCGTGCATCCCGACAGCATGCCGACGATCCTGCGCGACCTCGAAGCCTGGTGCGAGCGGCGCGGCATTGCCGCCATTGCCGACCTGACTGGGGCGGTGGACCTGTCACCGGACCAGCAGACCCTGGAGTATTTCGCATGAACAATGCGGTACCCCTGCATGGCCGGACGAGGCCGGATTTCGCGGCGCTTCGCCCGCTGGCGGAGCAGCTCTTCACCGAACTGGCGGCCTACACGCAGCCGGGCGCCGGGCTCAATCGGCCTGCCTATGATGCAGAGGAACGCCAGGCGATGGACCATGTCGCCGCGGTGGCTGAGGCCGAGGGGCTGGCAACCGAGTGGGACCGTGCCGGCAATCTGTGGATCACCCTGCCGGGGGGCGATCCGGACGCCCCCTTCGTCGCTTGCGGATCGCATCTGGACTCGGTTCCCGAGGGCGGCCAGTTCGACGGGTCGGCTGGCGTGATCGCTGCGCTGCTGGCGCTTGTTCATCTCAAGCGCAGCGGCCAAGTGCCGCCCCGGACGATCAAGGCGGTTGCTCTGCGGGCCGAGGAAAGCGCCTATTTCGGCCCGGTCTACATTGGCTCGCGCGCCCTATTCGGGGGGCTGACCGAAAGCGACCTTGCGTCATGCCGGCGCGACAATGGCCGCCGCTTGGACGCCTATATGGCTGATGCGGGGGTGGACGTCGCGGCCTTGCGTGCGGGTGAGACACTGCTTGATCCCGCCGCGGTTGCCGCGTTTATCGAGCTGCATATCGAGCAGGGGCCAGTCATGGTGGCGCGCAAGCTGCCTGTGGGTATCGTCACCGGCATTCGCGGCGCGGTGCGCCACCACCGAGTTGTTTGCCGTGGCGTCGCCGGCCATTCCGGCGCGGTGCCTCGCTGGTTACGCCATGACGCGGTCTTCGCCGTCTCGGAGCTGATCGGCCGTGTTGATGAGCATTGGCGTGTGCTGCTTGAACGCGGCGTTGACCTAGTGGTTACTGCCGGTATCTGTTCCACCGATCCCGCCAACCATGCCCTGACTCGCATCCCCGGCGAAGTCACCTTCAGCCTTGATGTTCGGTCCGCCGACAGTGGCACGCTGGAGTCGTTTTACCTACTGCTGCAGTCCGAATGCGCGCGGGTGGGTGCGGAGCGCGGCGTTAGCTTCGAGTTTGACGAACGCAGCACGGTCGCACCGGCGCGGATGGATGACCGCTGGGTTCGGCATCTGGAAGACGCGGCCGGTCGGCTGGATATTGCCTGCGACCGGGTGCCTAGCGGTGCAGGGCACGATGCTTCTGTCTTCGCCAATGCCGGCGTGCCTGCCGTGATGCTGTTCGTGCGCAACGAACATGGTTCGCACAACCCCGACGAGGCGATGGCAATCGACGATTTCATGGCCGGCGCCCGGGTGCTATGTGCGGCGGTGTCCGACCCGGTGCTGTAAGGCCGGGCGGCGTGATCGTCCTGTTCACTGATTTTGGGCTGAGCGGACCCTATATCGGGCAGATGAAGGCGGTCCTGCACCGCGACGTACCGGGCGTACCGGTGGTTGATCTGTTTGCGGACGCCCCTGCTTTCGCGCCGCGCGAATCGGCATATCTGCTTGCCGCCTACGCCATGGCCTTTCCGGCCGATACGATCTTTCTCGGTGTCGTTGATCCGGGTGTGGGCGGGCCCCGTGCAGCCCTGGCGGTGGAAGCCGATGGCCGCTGGTTCGTAGGGCCCGACAACGGGTTGCTGTCTGTGGCGGCAAAGCGGGCGGAGCGTGCCGCCATCTACCATGTCGACTGGAGACCGGAAACCTTGTCAGCCTCGTTCCATGGCCGCGACCTGTTCGCGCCGGTCGCGGCACGGCTGGCGCGTGGAGCGGGCCTGCCCGAGTGCCGCGCGGTTGCCCTATCGGACTGCCACGGGGCGGATTGGCCGCCGGACCTGGATGCCGTGGCGTATATCGACCGCTTTGGCAACGCGATCACCGGGCGGCGCGCCGATACGCTACCCCGGGACGCCCAACTGAGGACAGCGGGGCGGGATCTTGCGCGCGCGCAAACATTCAGTGATGCGGCTGAAGGCGCGGCGTTTTGGTACGAGAATGCCAATGGCCTCGCTGAGATCGCAGTTAACCGGGGCCGTGCGGACGTCACGCTGGGTCTGTCGGTCGGGACGGTCGTTTCGGTCGTTCAGGACGGGAAGCAGAGTTGACCGGTTACAAACGTCCTGCGGTGAGTTCTTTCCATATTTCTTGTGAATTTCGCCCTAGGTTGTTGTAAATCTGGCTTTCACGGTCCGGTCTGTGTATAAGAGCCGGTCGTTTTGCCAGACTATTGGGTGCGTCTGGCAGGGGAACGCGCGTAACAACGCCGAATGGTGGAACGCGCTATCGTTCGGGGTAGAGGGTCCCGGCGCCGGCTTGGGCGCGCGGCTGTATTGCTGTGGTGGTTGGGATCACGACCGGGCGAGACCTGGATGAGTATTTATCTGAAGTTCTGGGGCGTACGCGGGAGTATCGCCTGTCCAGGGCCCAATCATATGGGCTACGGCGGCAACACCTCCTGCATTGAGGTCTGGGTCGACGATAAACTGGTCATCCTCGATGCCGGGACGGGCATTCGGCCGCTCGGCCATGACCTGTTGAAGCGCGATGTGCGCGAGTTCACCCTCCTGCTGACCCACACCCACTGGGACCATATCAACGGTTTCCCATTCTTCGCGCCTGCCTTCGTGCCGGGCCGCCTGTGTCATATCCGTGCAGGCCATGTACGCGACAAGGGCGGCATCCGCCATATCCTTGCGAGTCAGATGTCCCAGCCGTTTTTCCCGGTGCCGCTGGAGACCATGAAGGGCGCTCAGAGCTTCGAGGATTTCCGCGCGGGTGAGACGTTTACGATATACGACGATGTGGCTGTGCGGACCTGCGAGCTGAACCATCCCAACAACGCCACGGCCTACCGGTTTGATTCCGGAGACAAGGCAGTGTGCTACGTCACCGATACCGAGCATGTCCCCGGCGAGTTGGATGAGAAGGTGCTGAATCTCATCGCCGGCGCCGATCTAATGATCTACGACGCCACTTATACCGAGGAAGAATTCGTCAACCGGATCGGCTGGGGTCACTCGACCTGGGAACAGGGCGTCCGCCTCTGCAAAGAGGCGGGGGTGAAGCAGTTGGCCCTTTTCCACCACGATCCGGAACATGACGACGCGTTCATGGAATCGATCGAAGAACGGGCGCAGCAGGTCTGGCCGCACGTATTCGCCGCCCGCGAGGGCATGGCGTTGAGTTTCGACTGAGCGAAGAAAGCGCCTAAAAGCGGCGCGGATGTACCCGCAATGTGAGCCTGCGGTTCTGGGCCTGATTCTCCGGGATCGGGTTGCCGGCCTTGTCCGCATTCGGAAACTTTGGCTGGGTCGACGAGTAGCCGACCGCCTTCATCCGTTCTGCCCGCACGCCCTGATCGATCAGGAACCGCACCACGTTCGTTGCCCGGGTTGCCGATAACTCCCAATTCGACGGGAACAGAGCGGTGGAGATGGGCGTATTATCGGTATGCCCCTCGACATCGACCGTATAGGTCTCGTAGCGCGGTGACAGCAAGGTCTGGGCGATCTCCTGCAGCATCTTGGCGCCTTCGGGCTTGATGGTGGCGGAGCCGGAGTCGAAGAAGGCCTGGTTCTGGAACTCGATGACGATCCCGTCCTCGTCGAAATCGACCTCCGCGAAGCTTTCTGCGTTGTAGCTGAACAGGATGTCCTCGATATCGATCTCCAGCAGGGTGATCGGCTGGACTGCCTGTTCCTGGAACAAGCCCTCGGAAATGCCCGCCTGGAGCTTCTCGATCAGCGGCAGCTCGATCTTGGAGACGGAGTTCAGCAGCACGAAAAAGGCCATCAGCAGGGTGATGGCGTCGGCATAGGTGATCAGCCAGTCTTCGGACTCCTCAGTGACCGGCTTCTTGGCGAGCTTGGCGCTGGTGCCCGGCATCGGCCTAGCCCTTGTCCTTCATCTTGCTATCGATGTCGAAGTGGATCGCCGGGTCGAGGAAACTGTTCATCTTGTCCTGGATGAAGCGCGGGCTCTTGCGCTCCGCGAGCATCGACAACCCCTCGGTCATCAGATAGTTGCGGAAGCGCAGGATCTCCTCGCGCTGTTGCAGCTTGCTGGCGGAAGGCATGAACACCAGGCGGGCGAACAACACGCCGTAGAGTGTGGTGATCAGCGCGATGGCCAGGCCGCCGCCAAGCTGCGAGATGTCACCGCCCATGTTCTGAAGCATGATGATCAGGCCCACCAGGGTGCCGATCATGCCAAACGCCGGGGACGTCGCGCCCATGTTGCGCAGGATGTCCGCCTGCACCGTATTCCGCGCGAAGGTCGTCTCCACCATGTTGCTGAGGAACTCGTTCACTTCCTCACCGGTGTAGTTACTGACCACCAGTTCGACCCCGTAGGTGAGGAAAGGGTCCTGACCTTTGAGCTTGGCGGCCTCCTGCTCAAGACCCGGCAGGCCGCCCTTCTGCACGACGTAGGCCCAACGGATGATACGCCCGACCTCGCCCATCAGTGCGCCGCGGGCTGCCTTCGGCGCCATGATGATGCGCCAGATCTGCTTCAGCGACAGCATCACATAGCGCGGCTCGTATGCGATGAACGTCGCGGCCAGTGTGCCGCCGATCACCATCACGAAGCTCGGTAGGCTGAGAAAAACGAGATAGTTATTGGTCGACAGGACGACCGAGCCGATGAACAGCCCGAAGCCGAACAGGACGCCCAGAATCGTCGTAAAGGACATGCCCGGTCTGCCCCATCACCCCACATGCCGCCCGGCGCGGCACCGCGAACGACCCGCAGCGCCACCGCCATCCCGGCGGCCCGGCACCTGCAGAGCCACCCGTAGGGTAGCGGAGAAGTCCTTTTGTTCCAAGTATTTCGGGTCTGATCGTCGGAAATCGCATTAAAGCCGCACGCCATCGGCCGACGTTCCAGCGTGCCTAGCGTTCGCGGAACGCCTCGTGGCGGAGCTTTAGGACCGGCTTGATCAGGTAGTCCATCACCGACTTGCGCCCGGTATGGATATCAACCAGCGCCTGCATTCCTGGCGAGATCGGGAACTGGCCGACGCTCTCGCCCAGCCAGGTCTTATCGGTCTCCACCAGGACACGGAAATAGGGCTGGCCGTCGGGGCCGTTGCTGGCGTCGGGGGCAACCAGGATGACCCGCCCGTCCAACCCGCCATAGCGCACGAAGTCATAGGTGGAGATCTTCACCACCGCTTCCTGTCCCTGTTCGACGTAACCCCGGTCGACCGGATTGAGTCGCGCCTCGACGATCAGCTTCTCGCGCGACGGGACGATCTCGAGGATCGGTTCGCCCGGCTTGACCACGCCGCCAATGGTGACAAAGGCGAGGTTCTGCACCACACCATCGATCGGGCTGCGGATCGTGGTACGGCGGAACTGGTCGGTCGCCTTTGACAAAAGTTCGGTAATCCGTGCGAGGCCCACCTCCGCTTTGCCCAACTCGTCATCGGCCTCACGGCGGAACTTGGTTTCCATCTCGCGCACCCGCTCGCGCGCCTCGGCCAGCGCTGAGCGGGCTCGGGGGACTGCAGCGTCCAGCACCTCGATCTGCCCCTGAAGGTCATCGACCTCGGCCTGCAGGCCAAGGTGCTCCATCCTCGGTGTCAGCCCGTCAGCCAGCAGTGAGGTCGATAGCTCAAAGCGCTCGCGGGTGGTGCGCAGGTTCGCCGCCACCGTGCGCTTCTGCGCCTGCAGTTCCTTGATCTCCAGCTCGCGCTGGCGGACCTGCTCGCGCAGCACCTGAACGGTGGACTCGAGCTCCGCCCGGCGCGCCTCGAACAGCCGGGTCTCGGTGGTGACGATAGGGGGGCGCCGTTCGGCAGCGGCCACCGGGAAGGAAACGGCGGGCAGGCCGCCGGCCTCGGCCTGCAGCCTCGCCCGGCGCAATAGCAGCGCATCAAGTTGTACCTGCAATTCCTCGCGTTTGCCTTCGGTGGTGCCAAGGTCGAGCTGCACCAACGGGTCACCAACCGCCACCAAGGCGCCTTCGGCTACGAACAACTGTTCGACAATGCCGCCTTCCAGATGCTGCACCACCTTGATCTGACCCTGGGGGACGACCTCGCCCTCAGCGATAGCGACCTCGTCAAGCTCTGCGAAATAGGCCCAGACCACGAGCAATGCCAGCAAGGCCATGATCGCCCAAGCCAGGGGCCGCAGGGTCGGCAAGGGATAGCGTGCCTCAATTTCGCTCAGGCGGCTCACGGCTGCTGGCCTCCCGCCTTGGTCTGCAGCGGTGGCGCAGCGCGGTGCTGGCCGAAGAGCTTCGGCAGGATGTCATGGGACGGACCAGCGAGAGCCACTTTGCCGCGCTCCAGCGCAATGACCGATTCACAAGCCGACAGCAGCACCGGGCTGTGGGTCACGACGATCACCGCATGGTCCTCGGCCAGGCTGGTCAGCATGGCCCGCATATTCTCTTCCGCTTCCCGGTCAAGGCTGGCGTTCGGCTCGTCCATCAGCAGCACGGGCGGGTCGCCGATCAGGGCGCGGGCAACGGCAATACGCTGGCGCTGACCGGCGGAGAGGCGGCCTCCCGCTTCACCGATATCCGTGGCATAGCCGTCGGGCAGATCGATGATGAAGCTGTGTACGCCCGCCATTTCAGCGGCGCGGATGACCTCGGCGTCGTCGGCATCGGGTTTGCGGGCAACGATGTTGTCGCGAATCGTACCTGCGAACAGCATCCCGTCTTGTGGCACGTAACCGATCCAGCGCGCCATGTCGGCGCGGCTGAACTGGCTGATATCAGCATCGTCCAGCAAGACCCGGCCGCTCGCTGGCGCATAGAGGCCCTGGATCATTTTCAAAAACGTGGTCTTACCGCTGCCGTTCCGCCCGACCACCGCATGCAGACCGCCGTCGCGGATGCGCAGTCGAATATCAGACAGGGCAGCTGGTCCGTCCGCCTCATAGGCAAAGCTGACATCTTCCATGGTGATACCACCCCGGGGGCGGGGCAGGGCGACCTCGCCCTCGATGCGGTCGGTATCCATCGCCAGCACCTCGCCGACGCGATGCGCGGCCTGGCGGAAGGCCGCGTAGCTCCGCCAGGTGCCGACCAATTGGTTGAACGGCGTCAGCAACCGGCCGACCAGCATGTTGGTGGCGATCAGTGCGCCGATGGTGAGTTCCTGGTTGATGATTGCTACCGCGCCAACGGTCGTCAGCAGTACGGTGGTAACCATGGTCAGCACGATACCCGCATTGCCGTAGCTGTCGGCCCGGCTGCCGCGGTGGACGGCGGCTTCCAGGGTGTCGGCCTGCCGGTCTTCCCAAGCCGGGCGGATCACAGGGTCGAGGCCTAGCGCCTTGACGGTGGTGCGGGCCTCAACCACCTCGCCGACCAAGGCATCGCGCGCCATAGCGACGTCCCGTTCGCGCTGGGTCGCCGCCGCCAGCGTTCCGCTCGAGCGTAGCGCCATTAGGATGAAAAGCGGCAAGACGATCAGCAGCACCCAGGCAATCGGGGTGGCGATGACGAAGATCAGCCCCACGAACAACAGCAGGAAGGGCATATCGCAGACCAGCACAGCAGAGCTGCCTGACAGGGTGTTTCGAATGACCTCCGCATCGCGGAACAGGGACCGCCAGTAGACCGCGGGACGGTTCTCCAGCACGCGCAGAGGCAGGTTGACCAGCTTTTCGTAGAGCTGGCGGCCGACCTGCACGTCGAGCCGCAGGGCCACGGTCTGCATGATGCGCGAGCGGGTCTGACGCAGGATGAAATCAAACAGCAGCACCAGCGCCATGCCGATAACAAGGCCCTGCAGCGTGGTCAGGCCTGCGTGGAAAACCACACGGTCGTAGACCTGGAGAACGAACACGGGCACTGCGAGCGCCAACAGGTTGACGAACAGCGACAGCAGCACGACCTCACGGAAGGTCGGCCGCAGCGGCCGCACGATCGGTAGCATCCAGTTGGGCAGCAGAAGACGTATCACGCCGTTTCGTTGCTCCGGGTCGCCAGGGTGCGAAGCATAACGCGCCTCCCTTTCGGAGGCCTTAACGGCAGTCTAGCAGATAGGCGGGCCCTAGCCGTCGGCCCAGGTGCGGATTAGGTTGTAGTAGGACTTCGACAGCCGCTCCGCTTCCTTCTGGCAATCCGGGCGCTTCATCAGCGTGCGGCGCACCACGTCCATGTCGAAAAGGATCTCGCGCCGACCCGGATCGCGGATATAGCTCTGCATCCATGTTACCGCCACCATTCGCTCGCCACGGCCAACCGGCGCCACATGGTGCATGGCGTTTGCGGGATAGATCACCGCGTCACCAGCGGGAAACTTCAGGCGGGTGGCGGAGCTCACATTCTCGATCACCAGCCAGCCGCCGTCATAGCTGTCGGGATCGTTGAGGAAGATGGTGACCGCCAGGTCGCTGCGCACCGCTGTGCCTCGGGCATCCATGATCGGATCGTCGGTGTGGGCGCCATACTCCATGCCTGATTCGTAGCGGTTAAAAAGCGGCCGCATGATCCGCCGCGGGAAGGCATAGGCCTGCACCAGGTCGTTGGTGCGCAAGGCGCGGCCCACGATGTTGTCGATCTCCTCGCGATCCGCCGCATCGCGGGAAAGCTGCAGGTTGTTCTTCACCCGACGTGCCTGGGTGCCCGCCGTCACCTTGCCGTCGACGAATTCGGCGTCCTTGAGGTAGGTCTGGATCGTCTCAATCTGGTCCGGGGCGAGCAGCTTGGAGATTCGCAGGAACATCGGCTTTGCCGCTTTTTACAATTGGGACTGGCCCTTTTAGCTGGCCCTGGAAGCGTTGCCAATCCTCGTTTGGTTGCAAGGTTGAGTTGGGTCCAGGCAACGCCGGGGCACCCAATGGCGACATATTTGATTATGCAAGGGTGGCCGGGCCGCAGGGCGGCTTGACCGGTCCGGGCGCAACGGCTCTATTGAATGGCTCGGTCTTCGGACCTTCAAGGGGGCGTGGTGTTTCAGTCGATCCGATCCAAGTTTCGCCGGCAGCCGGCGGAGGGCGCGACCCAACCCTCAGATGCCACGGAGAAGCCGAGCGTTTTGCGGCGGATTGGCAGCGGTCTGGTGGCGTTCCTGGCATCAGGCCGGCTCTACGCCCTGCTGCTCCTCACCTGCTTCCTCGGCGTTCAACTGCTCGATCCACTGCCAGCCCGGGTGCTGCGCCTGAAGGTGTTTGACACCTTCCAGGCTGCCGACCCGCGCGAGTTCACCAACGATCCAGCCAAGCAGCCGGTTGTCATCATCGACCTTGACGAGGAGAGCCTCGCCACGATTGGGCAATGGCCCTGGCCGCGCACTGTGATGGCCGCCCTGGTCGATCGCCTGCAGCAGATGGGCGCACTGGTTATCGGCTTCGATATCGTATTTCCCGAACCGGACCGGATGTCACCACGCAACATCGCGGAGACCGTCCGCGGTATAGACCCGGCCTTACGAGAGCGGTTGCAAGGCCTGCCCAGCAACGATGAGCACTTCGCCAAGTCGATTGGCCGCGCACGGGTAGTGGCAGGTCAGGCCGCGGTGACCCAGGCCATTGAGGCAGAGCGCGCGGGCGAGATGCGCAAGGCGGCAGTGGCTTGGCGTGGGCCCGATCCGCGCCCCTTTATCCGCAGCTTCCCCGACATGGTGCGCAATGTGCCTGAGATCGACGACGCGGCTGCGGGGCGCGGCATGTTTACGGTGCTCCCAGAAGTGGACGGCGTGGTTCGCCGCGTGCCGGCGGTGGTCAGCATCAATGGGGCAATCATGCCCACCCTGTCTATCGAGATGCTGCGGGTGATGTTCGGCGACTCGACCATTCTCATCCTCAACGATCCGCTGGGATCGGGGCTCCAGGGTATCGCCATGCCGTCACTGCGGCGCGGCGGCTATGGCGATATTCCGACCGACCGAAACGGCATGATCTGGGTGCATTACGCGAAGCACGACAGATCGCGCTATGTGTCGGCGGCGTCGATCCTTGACGGCACCACACCGGCTGAGCGGGTCCGCGGAAAGCTGGTGCTGTTCGGCACCTCGGCGGTTGGATTGCTCGATATCAAGCAAACGCCGGTCGCCGAAGCGATGCCCGGCGTTGAGGTGCATGCCCAGTTTCTCGAGAACGTGCTGGCCAAGGATTTCCTGACTCGGCCCAATGAGGCGAACGTTTACGAACTGCTGATCACGCTCAGCGCCGGCTTGCTGATGATCATCGTTGTGCCGTTGCTGGGCGCGCGATGGTCGATGCTGCTGTTCGCGGTGATGGGCGCTTCCATGGTCGGCGGCAGCATGTACGGCTATTCCGAATTATCACTGCTGATCGACACCAGCTTCGCGCTGGTCTCTACCATTTTGTTGTTCATGTTCCTCACTTACATCAACTACTCCCGAGAGGAGGTGCAGCGGCGGATGGTGCGCACCGCGTTTAGCCGCTATCTCGCACCGGCGGTGGTGGAGCGCCTTGCGGTTGACCCGAGCAAGCTGCAGCTCGGCGGCGAGATTCGCCCGATGACTCTGGTGTTCTCCGACGTGCGCGGTTTCACCACGATCTCTGAGCAGTTCGATGCCCAGGGTCTGACAGCGCTGATCAACAAGCTGCTGACGCCGATGACCGAGATCATCCTCCGGAACCAAGGCACCATCGATAAGTACATGGGCGATGCCATCATGGCGTTCTGGAACGCGCCGCTGGATGACGAAGACCACGCCCGGCATGCCTGCGACGCGGCGCTTGAGATGCGCGCCGAGTTGCGGCCATTGAACGAACGGCTGGAGAAAGAAGCGGCGGAAGAGGGTCGCAAGCACATCCCGGTGATGACCGGCGTCGGCATCAACACGGGGGAATGCTGTGTCGGCAATATGGGCTCGGACCAGCGCTTCGATTATTCGGTGCTCGGTGACACGGTGAACCTCGCGGCCCGACTTGAAGGGCAGACCAAGGATTATGGCGTCGGCATCATCATTGGGGAGACCACGCGAGAATTGGCGCCCGACTATGCCTCGGTCGAGCTGGATATGATCCAAGTGAAGGGCAAGACCGTGCCGGTTACTATCTTTGCCCTATTGGGTGGCCCGAGCCTCGCCGAGACGGAGGGTTTCCAGAATCTGGTCGCGGAAATCAACGTGATGCTGGCCGCTTACCGGTCACAGGACTGGGACGGCGCGGAGACAGCCATCGCGCGATGCCGCGAGCTGCAGGAATCGATCGACCGGCGGGCCATGGAGGACGGCTTCGACCTGTCGGAGTTCTTCGACATGTATGCCCGCCGTGTTGCCGAGTATCGTGAATTCCCGCCCGATCCGGACTGGGACGGCGTCTACGTCGCCACCAGCAAGTAGCGCGCGCCGCGCGCAGCCAAGAGGAACCGCCATGCTGCAACCCGCGCCGGCTGAACCCGGCATGCCCATTGATGAGGTCGACACGCCAGCACTGCTGCTCGACCTCGACGCCTTCGAGGCCAACCTGAAGACCATGGCAGACGGCGTGGCCGGGTCCGGGGTGGCCCTTCGGCCGCACGCCAAGACCCATAAATGCCCGACCATCGCCATGAAGCAGATCGCGCTGGGCGCTGTCGGCCAGTGTTGCCAGAAAGTGGGGGAGGCGGAGGCGCTGGTGCGCGGCGGGGTGACCAACGTGCTGGTCAGCAATGAGGTGGTCGGCGCGCCGAAGTTACGCCGGCTGGCTGCGCTGGCAAGGCACGCCGAGATCGGCGTCTGCGCGGATGACCCGATCCAGATCGACGCCTACAGCGCGGCGGCAGACGCCGCCGGTGCGGAGATTGCCGTGCTGGTCGAGATCAATGTCGGCGCCAATCGCTGTGGCGTCGCGCCCGGTCAGCCGGTCCTCGACCTGGCGCAGCGCATCGAGGCCGCGCCCGGGCTCCGCTTCGGCGGGATCCAGGCTTATCACGGCAGCGCCCAGCACATGCGGACCTTCGAGGAGCGCGAGGCAGCGATTAACGGCGCGGTAGCCGCAGTGATCGAGAGCCGCGACCTGCTGACCAAGAACGGCCTGGACTGCGCCATCATCGGGGGCGCGGGGACCGGCAGCTACGAGCTGGAGGCAGCGAGCGGTGTCTACAACGAGCTTCAGGTTGGCTCCTACGTCTTCATGGACGGCGACTATGCGCGGAACAAGGACCGGGACGGCGGCGCCTACCGGCGGTTCCAGCACGCCCTGTTCATCTGGGCCGCTGCCATCAGCCGCGGCGCCCCCGACCGCGCGGTGCTAGATGCCGGCCACAAGGCGACGTCGATCGACTCTGGACTGCCGACCGCTTACGGCCGCCAGGACATCGAGGTGGTCGGCCTGTCGGACGAGCACACCAAGCTCAAGCTGGCGCCCGATAGTCCGCTGACGGTGGGTGACAAGGTGCGCCTGGTACCCGGCCACTGCGACCCAACGGTGAACTTGCACGACTGGTATGTCTGTTACCGGGGTGACCGGGTGGAGTGTCTCTGGCCGATTGCTGCCCGCGGCGCGATCTACTGACAAAAAAAGGGCCGGGTCCCTGGGGACCCGGCCCGCATGCCTGCGGTCGTCGTCGACCTACATGTCCTTCTTGCCGATCTCGACCACCTTCTTGTAAAGGTCAGCGCCCCAGATCTTCGTGCCGAGCTCGTCGCGCACACTCTGTGTCGCTGCAATGAACTCGGCCTTGTCCGGGTAGGTGAAAGTCACACCGGCCTTCTTCATGTCGGCGATGAACTTCTTCTCCTGCTCCGGCAGCAGCCCGACCACGAGATCCTCGGAAGCCGCCTGGGCGGTCTTCACCATCTGCTTCTCCGCATCTGAAAGGGTCTTCCAGAACGGATCGCCGATCATCACGTAGGCCGGCTTGTCGATGTAGCTGACCATCGCCACCGCTTCCTGCACCTCATAGAACTTCTGGGCGTAGATGGTCTCGATCGGGTTTTCCTGGCCGTCGACCACACCGGTTTGCAGCGCGGTGTAGACTTCCTTGAACGCCATCGGCGTCGGCTTGGCGCCAAGCGCAGTCAGCGACTTCACGTAGTAGTCCCGCTGTGGCGCCCGCAGCTTCAAACCCTTGAGATCGGCCATCTTGTTGATTGGCTTGTTGGTGCTGATCTGGCGCGGGCTACGCGGCAGGAAGCCGAGGATGTGCATCTTGCGGGTCGAGACCAGCTTGCTGTTCCACTGGGCGCCGGCCTCGCTGTTGATCACCGCGCGGTAGTTCTTGATGCCCTTCATCAGGTAGGGCAGGGCGAGATACTCGATCTCTTTGATACCCGGGTCGCCGCTGGCCATGATCTGGGTGGTGTCGAGCGCAAGCTGCGCGTGCATCTCGCGCGGCGTACCGAGCTGGTTGCCCGGATAGACTGTGACATTGAATTTGCCGTTGGAGAGCCGCTCCAGCTCTTCCTTGAACTTGAGCGCGCCCAGATGCTGGGCCTCGCCCTGCTTAGCCCACAGCCCGTAGCGGACTTCAACCGCCTCGGCGGCAGTCGCGGCGACGGCGATCATGCCGGCCGCCGCGAGGGTCAGGATCGATTTGGTCTTCATAGTCTTGCCTCCTGTCAGACAGTCAGGTTGAAGCGGCCGTTGGATCGGCCGTTTTCATGTGGTCGATGAATGCGACCGTGAACGAAACGATGAAATCTGCCACTTGGGCGCCGCGCTCTGCGGTGGCGATGGTGGGATCACCACCGGTGATTCCGTCTGCGCAATGGTCGGTGACATCGACCGCCAGGTTGACGTCGATGCCTTGGAATTTGACCGAGTTCAGCCCGCTGGTTGGCAAGCCGAGCATCTCGCCGAACGGACCGCCCGGCTTCGCCTGTTCCATCCGCATTAGGTCAGGCACCAGGTGCAGCGCCACCGAAGTCAGTGGTTCCGCTCCGTGGCCGGCCGCGCGCGGCAGGTCGTCGCCATAAATCTCCTCCCACTTCTCGGACGGCAGCAGGCGCCAGACATTGAGGCAGGGGACGAGCACGCCCCGCTGCTGCTTGACCTTGCGGATCGTCTGGTCGATCAGCGGGAAGTTGCCACTGTGCCCGTTGAACACCACCAGACGGTTGAGGCCGTGGTCGAGGAAATTCTCGAGGATGTCCTCCAGCACCTTGGCGAAGGTGTCGGGCCGCAGCGCGATGCCGCCAGGGACCGTGCGGAAATAGTCCGCATAGCCAAACGGCATGATCGGCGCGACGATGGCGCCGGACTGCTCGGCGATCCGCCCGGCGAGGATCTCGGTCAGCATGAAGTCGCCCATCGGGGCCATCGGGCCCTGCTCCTCCTGGGATCCCAAAGGGATAATGACCACCGGGTCCTCTTCGGCGATGCGGTCGCGGAACTCCGACCAAGTCAGATCCTGAAGACGATGCTTGCGGGTCATGGCGATGCGGGTCCGAACACAAGGTTGGGGATGAACAGGCTGATTTGCGGGAACAGCGCGATCAGCAGCACCGCCGTGAACAGCGGCACATAGAAGGGCAACATGGCGCGCACCATCGCCCCGAAGGGTACCTTGGCGATGTCCTGAGCGACGAACAGCAGCACACCGACCGGGGGCGTGCCGCCGCCGATGATCAGAACGAAGATCATCAGGACGCCGAAATGCACCGGGTCGATGCCGAAGCTGACCACCACCGGAACGAGGATCGGAGTGAGCACGATCTCCGCCGATGAGGCCACCATGAACAGGCCCACCAGCACCAGGAACACCACCATCACGGCCAGCACCACGAGCGGCTCACTGGTAAAGCTGCCGAGAAACTCGGCGATGGTCTGGGGTACCTGCTCGCGGACCATGATCCAGCTGAAGGCCTGGGCCACGGCGACGATCAGCAACACCCGGATCGACCCCCAAGATACGGTCATCACTGTCGACCACAGGTCCTTCAGGCCGACATTGCGGTAGACCACGAGGCCAAGCAGGGCGCCATAGAGAACGGCTACGGCAGCGGCCTCCGTGGGGGTGAACACGCCTGACAGGATGCCGCCGACAATGATCACCGGGAACAGCAGTGCCGGCCCACCGCGCCAGGTTGCGCGCGCCACCTCGGGCAGCTTCGCGCGCGGGTAGCGCGGATAGCCGCGGCGGCGCGCGATGATGTAGGTGAACCCCATCTCTACCGCGATGATCAGGATACCCGGCAGGATGCCGGCCAGCAGCAGCCGGCCGATGGACACATCGGCAAGCGCGCCATAGATCACCATGGCGACGCTGGGCGGAATGATCGGTCCCACCATCGCCGAGGCCACCGTGACCGCCGCGCTGAAGTCGCCGGGATAACCCTCCTTCTTCATCGCCGGGATCAGCACCGAACCGAGCGCTGCGGTATCCGCCGTGGCCGACCCGGACATACCGGCGAAGATCATGCTGGCGAAGATGTTGACCTGGGCAAGCCCGCCATGGATGTGACCCACCATTGCCTTGGCCATGGCGACGATGCGGTCCGTCAACTTGCAGGCGTTCATCAGCTCGCCGGCAAGGTAGAAGAACGGGATCGCCAGGATCAGGAAGGAATCGACCGCGGTGGTCATCCGCTGGGTCAGCATCGCCGGCGTGATGTCGGCCATGAACAGATACAGGGTCGAGACGGCGCCGAGGCAGAAAGCCAGCGGCATGCCCATCAGAAGCAGCACCAGAAGCAGGAGGAGGATTCCGCTGATCAGCATGGCTACGCCCGCGCTCTAGACGGGATCGTCCCTGCCGCCGCCCTCGACCGGCAAGCGGTAGAAGCGGCGCAGCAGAATGAACAGGATCATCAGGCCGCCGCCGATCGTGGCGGGCACCCGAACCCAGGCCTGGGGAATCTCCAGCGCGCCCAGTTCGCTATACATGTTGAGCTTGACGACCTCGACGCTGGTGTAGGTCAAGATGCCGAGGAAGCCGAGGGCGATGAAGAGGTTGATCGCGCGCACGAACTGCCGCAAGCCCGCCGGCAGCTTGAGCAACAGGACGTCGACGTTCAGGTGGCGCCCGTCCCAACACAGCACCGCGGAGCCCACGAACACGACCCAGACCAGCAACAGCTTGACCAACTCCTCACTCCAGATCAGTGGGCTATCGAGAGCGAAGCGGAAGAAGACCTGGGCGATGGTCAGAATGACAATCGAGGCGAACGCTATCCCGCAAAACAGCCGGAGCGGCAGCGCCAGGTCTACTGCCTTGCGGCCGGGCTCGGCGCTGGGGGAGTCGTTCACGCGAGCAGCTCCAGGGTAGCGCGGCTGATGGCACGCACGCCGGTCGGGATCGCACGTTCGTCCGGCTGGAAATCGCTATTGTGCAACATGTCGTTGCGGCCCGGGGTCTGCGACCCAATCCGCAGATGGCCCGAAGGCCGCAACTCGGAGAACAGCGCGAAGTCCTCTGCGCCCATGGACGGTTCCGGCAGCCGGACCAGGTTGTCTGCGCCGAGGATGCCGGCGATTGCCGGGTTGATGACCTTCAGAATGTCCGGGTCGTTGTAGAGCGCCGGCACCTGACGGTGATAGTCGAAGGTGTAGTCGATCCGCATGCCGGTTTTCAGGCCGTCGAGCAACCGGCGCAGCGCTGCCTCGATATGTGCGCGGGCATCGGGGGCCAGCGTGCGGACCGTACCCCGCAGCACTGCGGTGTCGGGCAGCACGTTACGCGCCGTGCCGGCATGGAACTCGCCCACAGTCACGACCGCCGTGGCAATCGGCGCGATCTCGCGGCTGACAATGGTCTGCACCTGGGCGACGAAGTAGGAGCCGGCTGAGATCACGTCCACCGCCTTGTGGGGATGCGCGCCGTGGCCCGAGCGCCCGGTGAGCGTGATGTCGAAGGCATCGGCCGAGGCCATGGCCATCCCGGGAAACCAGCCGATCTTCCCTGCTTCCAGGGGCGGCCAGTTATGATACCCGAGCATCACGTCCACCGCGGGGTCGTCGAGCACGCCGTCGTCGATCATGGCACGGGCGCCGCCGAGGTTTTCTTCCGCCGGCTGGAACAACAGCTTTACGCGGCCCGGCATATCCGCTCGGACGCTGTTCAGCACCGAGGCGACGCCCAGCAAGATGGAGGTATGCACGTCATGGCCGCAGGCGTGCATCTTGCCGTCGTTGCGCGAGGCAAACGGCAGGCCGGTTTCCTCATGCACGGGCAGGGCATCCATATCGCCGCGCACTGCGACCGTGCGGCCGGGCTTGCCGCCCTCGATCACCGCGACTACGCCAGTCTTGCCGATGCCCGTGCGGTGGGGGATGCCCTCCGCATCCAGGGTTTCGGCAACAAGTTTCGCGGTCTCGTATTCTTCGAACGCCAATTCCGGGTTGGCGTGGATGGCCCGGCGGATTTCGATCAGCCGGTCGGTGATCGCCTCGGTATGGCGATCGATTTGCTCATTAACGGACAATCCGCTTGCCTCCTCACGTCACAGCCCTCAGGGCCGGTCTCATCCGCCGTAGTAGCAGCGGCCGCCGGTAATTACCTGAAAGCAAAGAGCATCATACCAATTTCCGAAAATCAACGAATTTTCGAAAAAACAACAATTCAGCGCTCCGCCACGCCGGTCGGGGTCCAGGGCGCGGCGCGCCAACGCGCCTGCGCAGCCCGAACTTCCACTTCCACGCCCTGGACATCCAGCCACTGAGCTTGGAGTCCGCGGGCAGCAGCCGCCCGCTGGAATGCGCGGTCTGTGGCAACGCGCCTGATGGCGCCTTGCAGTCTTTCTAATACGGTGTCGGAAAGCCCCTTGGGCGCAGCAACGAAAAGCCGGATCGCGCCAGAGGTCTCAGCGGCAATCCGCACCGACTGACCGAGGCGCAGCGCGGTGGGCTTGCCGAGCACCGCGACGTCGATGAACCCGGCAGCCAGCGCGCCCCGCAGGCGGTTCTCGTCGCCATAGACGAACAGGGCAGCGCCACTGTTGCCGAAACGGTCCCGGGCAGCGCGGGAGGCTCCGCCGTTGGGCCGGCCGACCCCTACGCGAAGGTTCGCGCCGTCAAGCTGCGGACCGGAGGGCACGGTGATGAAGGCCGCGGCAACGTTGCCGATCCCGCCGATGGGCGTCATCGCCGGTACGGGGTCGTTGGTGGCTGTTTCCGGAAGAGTGAGCAGGCCGAGTGTATGGCCGTCGGCACGGGCGACGGCCAGGGCCTGGGCGGCCCCCTCCGGCGCGCTGCGAACATTGACAGGGACCGCAATCGCGAGGTGTTTCTGAAGGTAAGGCGCAAGCAGACGCGCGGCGGTGTCGTCGCTGCCGCCGATGACACCGCTGGCCAGTAGCGTGACTGGACGGTCAGGAAAGGCTGCGCCCGCTGGCCCGGCGATCAGCAAGACGGCTAATGCTGCCAGCGTGCTCCTCATGCGGATGATGATCACCCCCAACCTCGACTTGTCGCCCCAATCCCCAAAGCGATCTTAGGCACAGTCCGGTCGGGGTGACAATTCAGTGTCAGGCCGCTAGCGCTTCCCCCATCGCTTCTTCTCGACCGTCGCTTCCTCGACCTCGTAATAGCTCTCCAGGCCGCACAGGTCCTCAATCGACTGCCGTGCTGCGACCCACTCATCATTGGTCATGCCGCTGTAGTCACCGGTCTTCTTGATCTCTGCCAATGCCTGGCGGAAATGGTGGAAGGCGATACCGATCTGGATCTGGGCGTCGATGTTGGCGACGTAACCCATGTCCGCCAGTTGCTTGTTGGTGTAGAGCGGCCGGCCGTCACGGTTACCGCGGCTTTGCACCCAGACCAGAGGGATTTTGGAGCGCTTCGGTGCAGCCACCGTATCCGCATGGTTCCGCGGGAAGATCAACCCCAGGTCGGCGCCCACCTTGGCGGCGGCATTGATCCGCTTGATCGCTTCGCCGAGGCCATGGAAGCGGCAAGTGTCAGAGCGGGCGATGATAACGAAATCCTTGTCGATGGCATCGCGCGCCTTGCAGGCCCAGCGGATCTTGTCGACGAACTCGTTCTGCGGCACCTCGTGGGCGACGTATTTGTGGTAGTGGGCCCGCTTAGGAAACAGCTGGTCCTCGATATGGATACCGGCGATCCCGGCAGCGTAGAACTCCTCGACCGCGCGCATGGTGTGCATCGGCTCGCCGAACCCGGCACCCGCGTCGCAGACCATCGGCAGCTTTGTCGCGCGTGCCACCCGGCGCGCATGGTCGATCTGTTCGGTCATGGTGAGCAGCGGTTCGGTAATCGTCGAGGACCCTCCGGTGGTGTAGCCGCCTGTGTAGACTGCCTTGAAGCCGGCCTCCTCTACGAGCCGCGCGCTGAGCGCGTCGATCAGCGACGGCATATACAGAAACGATCCCCGCTTGAGCAGGGCACGCAGTTGCCGTGCCGGATGCTTCTTCGCCATGTCTCCCCCACTGCTTGATGATTGATTGTCCGTGGACTGTAGCGCCGCCAAACAGGGCCCGCCATGCGTGGCGGGATTTCGCTTCGCGCCGTGCCGGGGATTGGCTTAGGCTCACCGCGGGAAGGCCGGCCGTAACCGGGAGTTCCGATGCCGCGCCAAAAGAATCGATTCTGGGCCGCCGCGCTTGGCGGTCTGCTGGCATGCTGGCTTTGGGCCACGCCGGGGCACGCCGAGGAGGTGGACCTGGAGCTGGTCCTCGCCGTCGATATATCCGGTAGCATCGATATCGAGGAGGCGCAGCTGCAGCGCGACGGCTATGCCCAGGCGATGCAGCATCCGCGCATTCTTGAAGCGATCGCGCAGGGCCGTCTGGGCCGCATCGCCGTGGCCTATGTGGAATGGGCCGGCGACCATCATCAGCAAGTCGTGGTCGATTGGCGGGTTGTCGCTGGTGCCGACGATGCGGCGGCCTTCGCCGCGGCCCTTTCCGAGGCGCCGGTGCGGACCGAGATGTGGACGTCCATCAGTGCGGCGATTGATTTCTCTGCCGGTCTGTTCGTCGATAACGGCTACGAGGGCGAGCGGCGGGTCATTGACGTCTCGGGTGATGGCTACAACAACCGCGGCCGCTGGGTGCCGGACGCCCGCGACGATGCGCTTGACGCCGGGATCGTTATCAATGGGCTGCCGATCATTAACGACCGGCTGAGCCCATGGGGCACGGCACCGCCGCCAGACCTGGATGAGTATTACCGCGAGTTCGTGATTGGCGGCCCTGGCGCCTTTATCGTCGTTGCCCACAGTTTCCTGGATTTCGCCCGGGCGGTACGAAACAAGCTGCTGCGCGAGATTTCGGGCTCCCCTTCGGGTCCGGTGATCGCTTACCGGCAGCGAAACTGACGGGGCAGGGACCCTGCGCCCGGGCGAAAGGATCGAACGCGATGGACAAACAGCTGCTGCACTTGGTGTTCGGCGGGCGGCTCAAGGACCCGCAGGATACAGAGTTCGAAGACCTCGATGCGCTCGACATTGTCGGTGTCTATCCCAACTACGCCAAGGCCCTGGCGGCCTGGAAGGGCAAGGCGCAATCCACGGTCGACGACGCTCATATGCGCTATTTCATTGTGCACCTGCACCGTCTGCTGGAGCCGGAGGACGAATAGCCCCGTTTACACGGCGCTGTAACAGGCGTGTAATACCGACTTCGGTATAGGAGGACAGGCCATGCAAGTAAGGCAGATCCTCGGCGCCAAGTCCGGTCGTTTGGTGACGACCGCACCCGACGCGACCATTGCCGAGGTAGCGCAAACACTGCGCGATCACGGTATTGGTGCGATCCCCGTTGTCGATGACGGCGGGGCGCTGGTCGGGATTATCTCCGAACGCGACATCGTCAAGGCATTGCCCCAGCACGGCACCGCGCTGGTGGATGTACCAGTCGATGCCCTGATGACGCGTTCGGTGAAGACCTGCACGCCGGACGAAACCGTCGAAGCCGTGATGGAGCGGATGACCGCAGGCCGTTTCCGCCATCTTCCTGTGTTGGAGGAGGGGGCGCTGACGGGCATCATCAGTATCGGGGATGCAGTCAAATCGCGGCTCGAAGAATTGCGAGCTGAGCGTGATGCGCTGAGCAGCTACATCCGCTAGCCCACAGCGGGATCCGTTGGCGGCCGGCGCCGGCTGCCGGATGACTGGCCGGGACGCGCGATTTGTGCTGACATTCGCGCAGCAGCCGCGCTTGTGCGGTAGTCACCGGAAGGAACGATGATGCGATCCAGCCTGGCCCGCGCGGCGTGCGCCGCCGTACTGATGACGATCTCCGTCCCCGCTTTGGCGGCGGCACCGATGTATGACGTCAATTCCGTGTTCCAGGAACCGCATCCCTTCAGCCCCGGCGGCTGGGGCTATGCGCCTGGACCGGCCCCGGCGCCGGTCTTCCCGACCCCCAGATACCAGCCGGTAGTTCCGTCCCCGGCCTACCAGCCGACTGGCCCGCTGTCGCAGCCGCCCGAGGCGACCCCACCCGCGCCCGTGATACGTCAGGCCGCTGCGCCGGCTGCGCCCGCGTCAGCCATGCAGGATGCCGCGATGAGCGCCGCCACCTCGCCGTGGTACGTCGACGTGGCCCTTGGTTATGTCATGGTTGCCGATGCCGACCTGTCGACCGGTGCGGTGAACGGGGAACTCGCCGCCGATGCCGGATTTGGCGGCAGCATCGCCCTTGGCTATCAGTGGAACGAGAGCGTCCGCTTCGACTTGGAGCTGGCCTATCGCAGCAACGATCTTGATCAGATCAAGGTCGGCGGCTTCGGGTTCACCGGCACCGCAGATGTTGAGGGGTCGGTCGACACCCTCGCTGCCATGGTGAACGGGTACTATGACGTCGACTTCGGCTGGCCGGTATTGCCGTATGTCGGCGCGGGGCTCGGTCTGGCGCAGGTGAGCATCGACAGCTCCACTCTCAGCACAGACGATTCGGACACTGTACTTGCCTACCAGGGCAGCCTCGGATTGCTCTACGAGATTTCGCCGCAGATCGCAGCTCGCTTCGGCTACCGGCTGTTCATGACTGCCGATCCGGAGATCAAGAACACCGAGGGCGAGTACACCGCCAACAGCTTCGATCTCGGTCTGATCTACCGCTTCTAACGGGCGCTAGATCTCAATCTCGGCGATCTGCCGGTACAACGCCTGGATCGCTGGTGCGGCCTTGCGGTCTCCCTGCTGGGCGCGTTCAGCAAGGTAATCGACGCACCCCTCGCAAATCGCCTGCAGTTCGTCCGATTCCATACCAGCGAGGAACTGGCGAGGATTGGTACGCATGGCGATGACGAAGGGGTTGCTCATTCTGGGTCTCCTGCCGCTGGCGCGCGGCGACTATCGCCGCAAGACCATGCGGATATGGGGAATATCGGCTTCGTCAAAGGTCTCCCCTTCGGCTGCGAAGCCAAGCTGGGCGTAAAAGTCCTGCACCGCCGTCTGGGCATGCAGCACGACATTCCGGCTGGTCGCAACGTCGGACAGGACATGGTTTAGCAGGGCACTGCCAAGGCCCCGCCGCCGGAAGCTGCGCAATACGGCCATGCGTTCGACCTTGCTGGCGTCGCCGGCTTTGCGCACCCGCAAGGTTGCGGCGGGCTCCCCGTCGCACCACAGCAGGTAATGGCGGCAGCTATCGTCCAGCCCATCCATCTCCACCGCCTCGTCCACGCCTTGTTCCTGGATGAAAACGGCGCGGCGAATCGCCACCACATGGCCTAGGTCGCGGCGGGTTACGGCGGAGGCGATTCGCAGGCTCACGGCAGGGCTGTCCGGTGATGCGGGACCGGCCTCCGTTAAACCACGATATTCAGCAGGCTGCCACGCCCTTTGTAATTGGGGGTTGCGGCCTCCGCGGCGGGCAGGTCTGCCACGGGCCGGGGGTTCGACACGGCGGGAGAGCGGTTGTCGGTGATCTTCTTGGGGGCGACCTCGCCGGCCTGGCGGGCGCGCAGGTAGCGCTCCGCGATATTGATGTCTGCCGGGCCGTCTGTGATCGCCATGTCCGCCTCCGTCTCTTGCTGGACGGGGGCGACTATCGCGCCAGACGCTTAACAAAACCTGAATGGGTTGGTGCTGTTACCCAGATGGCGCGCCGTTGCGCATGGCGTCGGACGGGCAATAGCGCCAGAGCGCCGAGGACAGCCGGTTGTTGAGTTGGAGCTTGCCAAGATTCGGCAGTTCCTCCCACTGGCCTGTGCCTTCAAGGCGGATGCGCCGGCCCTTGTAATGCGGGTCCTCGAACACCGTCGCCAGGCAGCCCTGGGGGATGCGCCAGCGGATCGACGAGGCAATGTCCTGTTGGAACTGCGAACGGCCGATGCGCCAACCGCTGCGCGCATCGCGCAGATTGGGGAAGCTCTGCGGGTAGGTGATCTCGACTTGCTGGCCCTTGAAGTTGCGCTCCGAGTACATCACCACGACCGGGCGCTCGATGTTCTCGTCGGCGGATTGGGCCGACGCGGGCGCCGGGACAGCGGCGCACAGCGCTGTCGCCGCGATGGCGGCAAGCCTGGGCAGCCGGATTTTGCGCTCGCAAACCTTCATGCAGCCCAATATGGGGCGTCCGCGACGATTTGATAAGCGTGATCGGCGGCGGCTTGGCGTCTGCCCCGTTCTGGCGCATTCTTAGCGGGCCCGCGAACCGGCCAGGCTGCGGGATTCCGTTACCGTGAGGGGAGAGAGCAGGCATGTCCCGCAAGCGTGTCGTAGTCACCGGCGCAGCCGGTCAGATTTCCCGGCAGCTATTGCCGGCATTCCGGGAGCGCTATGACCTGGTGCTCCTTGATGTCACGCCGCCAGAGGACATCGAAGGTGTCATCGCCGTCGATATGAAGAACCCGGACATCGACAGTTACCGGGAGCACTTCAAGGGCGCTGATGCCGTGGTGCACAACGCGCGCAGTACCCGGCCCGGCGTGAAGACGGGCGCGCCGCGGCAGTGGCTGGCAGACCGAGACCTCGGTGATCTCGACGGCTACACGGTAGAGCGAGAGTCCATCGACATGGCCTACCATGTCTTCCGCCTGGCCCAGGAGGAGGGCATTGGGCGAGTGGTGACGGCCAGCTCCAACCATGCCACCGACTGGTACGAGACAAAGTTGCACGACGGGCGCATGGATATGTGCGACCACACCACCTACCCGCTATCGGATAATTTCTACGGCTGGGCGAAGATCGCCTATGAGAACCTCGGTTTCATCTTCGCCACCGGCCGCTTTGGCCAGCCGGTGGGTAACATCCATATCCGGATCGTCGTGCCGCGCGTCGTGGACGGGGCGAAGCTGGCGAACAACCAGATCAGCTACAAGCGCGACCTGGCCGGCTATATCAGTGACCGCGACCTGCAGCAGCTCTATATCAAGTCCATAGAGACCGAGGACATCCGCAACGAAGAAGGGGTGCCCTGGCATTGCTTCTATGGCGTGTCGAACAACAGCCGCAGCTGCTGGAGCATTGCCAACGCGCGCCGGGTGATCGGCTATGCGCCCGAGGACGATTCCGAACGCGTGTTCGCGGATGAAATCCGCCAGTACATCACCACCAACGGCCGCAGCCTCGGCTGACCGGCGCGCGATATCGCGGTTCTGTGTAGCCGGTTCCATGCGCTGAACCAAAGCGCTAGGCTTGCCGTAAGCGAAGCAGAACGACCGCGCCGCTGGCCGGTCCCGATTGAGACCGATGGAGAAGACGATGCTGCGAATCCTGTTAACGACTTTGCTGCTGGTCCTCTCACCCGTCGCGATGGCGTTCGATTCAGGCCCCAGCACCAGCGGCGGATCGAGTGCCGAGACCCAGAACCTCACCGCGGCCCGTAAGGCGATTGAGGCAGGTGATTTTCGGGCAGCGCTTGAAAGCCTTTACAAGGCGGCGGAAGCCAGGCCGAAGGACGCCGATATCAACAATCTCTTGGGCTATAGCCACCGGAAACTCGGCGCCAAGGACCGTGCGTTCGCCTACTACCAGACGGCATTGTCCATCGAACCCAACCACAAGGGCGCCAACGCCTATCTGGGCCAATTGTTCCTTGAATTGGGCGACCTGCCGAAGGCAGAGGAGCGCCTCGCGGTGCTGGACCGGGTCTGCACCTTTGGCTGTGCCGAATACACCGAGTTGAAAGATGCCATTGCGGCTTTCAAGGCCCGTGGCGGGGCGTCATCGGGTTACTAGTCGGAAGCGCCAGCACGAAATGAAAGGGCCGCGCCCATGGGCGCGGCCCTCGTTCTATTGGCTCCGCGGACAGGACTCGAACCTGTGACCCGGTGGTTAACAGCCACCTGCTCTACCAACTGAGCTACCGCGGATCAGGGGCGGGCGCTTCCTGCGCGAACCGCCAAACCGTAATATCGCGGTGTTCTGTTAACAAATCCTATAGGGCCGCTGCAAGCGGCATTGCGCCTGCCATGACCCAACCCGGCGTTCCCGCACCGCCATGCGAGGCGGTCCTCTTCGACTTATTGACCGCACTGATCGACTCCTGGTCGCTATGGGACGCGGTGGCTGGCAGCGCCGAGGCCGGCCGGCACTGGCGCGGGGTCTATCTGCGGCTGACCTATGGGACCGGCAACTATCGCCCCTATGAGGAGATCGTCGCCGAAGCCGCCGCGGAGGCGGGATTGCCGGTGGATCGGGCAGACGCGCTGGCGGAACAGTGGGATTCGCTGGCGCCGTGGCCCGAGGCACCCGCGGTGGTGCGCGCCTTGTCAGAACGTGTGCCGGTCGGGGTGGTGACCAATTGTTCGCGGGCGATGGGACGTCGCGCCGCCGCCCTGCTGGGCATTGGCTTTGATGTCATCGTCACCGCCGAGGATGCCGGGGCCTACAAGCCTGATCCGCGGACCTATGAAGCAGCGCTCGCATCGCTCGGCACCGATCCGGCGCGAACCCTGTTCGTGGCCGGCTCCCCCGGCGATGTCCCCGGCGCTGGCGCGGCCGGCATGCCGGTTGTGTGGCATAACCGGATCGGTCTGCCGCTTCCCGAAGGGGCCGCTGCACCGATGGCAGAAGTAGAGACATTGGACGGCCTGCCTGAGTGGCTTAAGCCGTGAGCGCCTGGCGCTGCTGCAGCGGTGTGGAGGCCGGGGCCGGAATCGAACCGACGTACGCGGATTTGCAGTCCGCTGTATAACCACTCTACCACCCGGCCGGTCGCGGCAGCATGCTGCTCGCGCGCCCCTAATATGCGGAAGCGCGGGACCCGGTCAAGCGGCGGTCAGTCCGTTGTTTTCCCGCACCTCTACGATTATAAACGCGCGATACTATTTTACCCGCCAGCGCAGTCGCGTGGCGGGATGCCGAGAGGGTGCTGATGGACTACGCGCTCGCGCGCCGCAACATGGTCGAGGGCCAGCTCAGGCCGAACCGGGTAACCGATCCGGCGGTGATCGAGGCCATCGGCGCCGCCCCGCGGGAGCGTTTTGTGCCTGCTGCCATGGCCGGCATCGCCTATGTCGACGAAGACCTGCAGATTGCCGACGGCCGATTCCTGATGGAACCGCGGGTGTTCGGCCGCCTGGTGCAGGCCGCGGAGGCGGGGCCCGACGATGTCGTCCTCGTGGTAGGCGGTGGCACGGGTTACGCCGCGATGGTGATGGCGCAGCTCGCATCCACCGTAGTGGCGCTGGAAAGCGACGACAGCCTGATCGAAAGTGCCAACGCCCTGCTGGCTGAGCTGTCAGTCGATAACGCCGCGGTCGTCGAAGGGCCTCTACCTGATGGTTACCCCCGACAGGCGCCGTATGACGTGATCTTCTTCAACGGTGCCGTCTCGGCTGTGCCCGATGCGCTAACGGCGCAGCTTGCCGAAGGCGGCCGCCTCGTGGCGGTTGTCGCCGAGGCGGGCGAGGCCGGTCGGGCGCGGCTGATCCAGCGGATCGGCGGCGTGCTCGGCTCCCGCGACCTGTTTGATGCTTCGGTGCCGTTCCTCCCGGAACTGCAGCCGAAGACCCGTTTCGTCTTCTAGGCGGCCGCAACGACGATGGCCAGCGGCTACCCCCCGGAAATAGACGTCGAACAATTGCGCGACATGCGCACTTCCGGGAATGGCACCGTGCCCCATGTGCTCGACATCCGAGAGCCCTGGGAAGTTGAAATCTGCGCCTTCGAAGACAGCATCAACATCCCCATGGGTTTTGTGCCCCAGCATGTGGCGCGGCTTCCTAAGGACGGTACCTTGGTGGTGGTTTGCCATCATGGTCGGCGCAGCGCCCATGTCACCGACTGGCTGCATCGCAACGGCTTCGAGAATGCCGTCAATCTTGCCGGTGGAATCGACGAGTGGGCCCGTCAATGTGACACCTCTATGAAGACCTATTGAAGAAATTCTTCTTCAAGACTTGATATCGTACTGTAATATTTGCTATTATTTCTTCGTGTATGGGATGGACGCGGCGATTTTTACGGATTTCGGTGCCGGAGCGGCGATCCGCCTTCCATGTTCTTGTGCTTTGAACTGCCCCGTTCGCCTAGGTACCCGCAAGCAATGACTGCATCCATCCGGCCCCTGTCCCGCACGGCAGGCACCGCGATTGCCGCGTTCGCGCTGGCCGCCGTACTGCCGCTGTCCGCCAATGCACTGACTATCGAAGAGGCGCTGGCACGGGCCTACGAAGGCAACCCCGAACTGCAGTCCCAGCGCGCCTCATTGCGCTCAACCGACGAGTCTGTGCCCCAGGCACTCTCTGGGTGGCGGCCCGAAGTCAGCGTTTCGGGCAGCATCGGGCGCACCGAGGTTGAGTCCAAGTTCAACGAGGCGTCGTCGCGTACTGAGTCGAACCTCTCTCCCCGATCGGCCAGCCTTGATGTCAGCCAGCCGCTCTATCGCGGCGGCCGAACCAACGCCGCCACCGACCGTGCGAAGGCCGAGGTCCAGGCCGCGCGCGCGGATCTGGTCTCGGTGGAGCAGTCGGTCCTGCTGCGGGTCGCGACCGCCTACGTCACTGCTGTACGCGATGAGGCGGTGGTCGAACTCAATGCCAACAACGAGCAAGTGCTCGAGCGGCAGCTTGAAGCGGCGCAGGACCGTTTCCGTGTGGGCGAGGTGACCCGGACCGACGTATCCCAGGCCGAATCCCGACTGGAGCGCGCGCGCGCCGACCGCGCCGCGGCCGAGGGCGATCTCGAAAGCTCCCGCGCCACCCTGCAGCGGTTGACAGGCGTGCCCCCGGAATCGGTCGAGGTACCCGAGCCGCTCGAAGGCCTGCCCACCAGCAAGGACGAGGCGGTGACGCTGGCTGCCCGCAATAATCCTGATGTAGTGGCCGCTGAGTTCGACCGACTCGCCGCAGACCACCAGATTGCTGAGGTCCGTGGTGAACTGCTGCCGGAGGTATCGCTGGACGGCTCGCTGGAACGCAATGACGAAGCGTCGAACGAGGGCGGTGAGCGTGAGGAATTCTCCGTGGTGCTGAGCCTCTCGGTACCGATTTACCAGCAAGGAGCGGTCTATTCGCGGACCCGCGAGGCGCGTCAAGTGCTTCAGCAAGCCCAGGCTCAGGTCGACAACCAGCGCCGCGTGGCCGTCGAAACGGCGACCCAGGCTTGGGAGAACCTCGTGTCATCCCGCGCGGAGATCGTTGCCCGCCGCGCCCAAGTCGAGTCTGCCGAGCTTGCCCTCGAAGGCGTGCAGCGCGAACAGCAAGTGGGATCGCGGACGGTGCTTGATGTGCTGGATGCGGAGCAGGAACTGCTCGATGCCCGCGTCAATTTGGTGCGGGCGGAGCGCGACCTGGTGGTGGCCTCTTACGAGGTCAAGTCAGCAACGGGCCAGCTTACGGCGGTAGACCTCGGGCTGCCGGTCACGCTCTATGATTTCGATGCCCACTATCGCGCGGTGCGGAACCAGTGGTGGGGTACCGAGGCGCAGCAACGGTGAAGACACGCAGGATATACGGAACCCGAATTCTGGCTTTTCATAATAGTTTAACCTAGTCTCGGGTTAGATCGGGCGCCGGCAGAAACGGCGTGGACGGAGCGCATGAACGAGAACGCGAAGCAGGCTGAGGCGGACGGCGGCCAAGAACCCTCGATGGAGGACATCCTCGCCTCCATCCGACGCATTCTCGCCGAGGATGACGCGCCGACCGAGGCTGTCCCGCAGAAGCAAGAAGAAGACGGCGAAGAGCCGCCGCCCGCGCCGGTACAGCCGCTCGACGAGGATCCTCCCGCGCCTGAGCCCGAGCCCGAACCGGAACCCGAGCCGGAACCGGAGCCCGAACCGGAACCAGAGCCCGTTGCCGAGGCTGACCCGGAACCAGAGCCCGAGCCGGAACCCCAGCCGGAGCCTGAACCCGAACCAGAACCTGTGGCTGCGGCGGAGCCTGAGCCGCTGCCTGAGCCGGAACCCGAACCCGCGCCGCTGCCCGAACCCGCGCTGGCACCCGAACCGCCGCCGCCGCCGGTCATGGACGATGTCCTTGATCTCGGTCCTGAGCTGCGGGTCGCGGATCACGAGCCGACCCTGGTGTCGCGCAATGTAGCCCAGGCTTCGACGATCTCACTGACGGAACTGGCCCGTGCGGTCGCCAAGGAACGGGCGATCGGCATCGGCATTTCCGACGAGCAGAACGTCGGCATGACGCTCGAAGACCTCATCAAGGCAATGCTGAGGCCGATGCTGAAGCAGTGGCTGGATGAGAACCTGCCCTACATGATCGAGCGTATGGTCAAGGCGGAGATCGAGAAGATGGTCCGCCGCGCCGAGGACCTGTAGCGCCGGCCACTGGACACCGGCCCCGGTTTCGGGGCATGTCTCCCTGCCACGCGTTCGCCTTTTCAACCCAGGCCGCGCCGGCATTCAAACCGGCGCGCGTAAGCCCCGCCGATGCTCGAAAAGACCTACAACCCTGCTGATATCGAAGCGCGAACCTACGCCGCCTGGGAACAGGCCGGTACGTTCGCCGCTGGCCGCCGTGACAATGCGGATGGCTACGCCATCGTTATCCCGCCGCCCAATGTCACCGGCACCCTGCATATGGGCCATGCGCTCAACAACACCTTGCAGGATGTGCTGATCCGCTTCGAACGGATGCGCGGCCGCGATGCCCTTTGGCAGCCCGGCACCGACCATGCCGGTATCGCCACCCAGATGGTCGTCGAACGTCAGCTTGCGGACGAGGGCAAGACCCGTCATGACCTGGGCCGGGACTCGTTCATCGCGCGGGTCTGGAAGTGGAAGGAAGAGTCCGGCGGCGCCATCACCGGGCAGCTACGCCGGCTCGGCGCCTCCTGCGATTGGAGTCGTGAGCGCTTCACCATGGACGATGGCCTGTCGCACGCGGTGCGTACCGTCTTCGTGAAGCTTCACGCTGACGGCTACATCTACCGCGACAAGCGGCTGGTGAACTGGGACCCGAAACTGCACACCGCGATTTCCGACCTTGAGGTCGAGCAGCGCGATGTGAACGGCCATCTCTGGCACTTCCGTTATCCCATCGACGGCGAGCAAGGCCGCTTCATCACGGTTGCCACCACCCGGCCTGAGACCATGCTCGGCGACACCGCCGTGGCCGTACATCCGGATGATGAGCGTTACGCCGATCTCGTGGGCCGCCACGCGGTGCTGCCCATCGTCGGGCGCAAGGTGCCCATCGTCGCCGACGAATACGCCGACCCGGAACAGGGTTCCGGCGCGGTGAAGATCACGCCCGCGCATGACTTCAACGACTTCGAGGTCGGCAAGCGCAACGGCCTGGAGATGATCAACATCTTCGACCAGGACGCCCGGCTGAACGACGCGGTGCCTGAGGCGTATCGTGGGCTCGACCGCTACGAGGCCCGCGAAAAGGTGGTGGCTGCCTTCGAGGCGCTGGGCCTGCTGGGCGAGATCGAGGATATCCGCCACGCGGTGCCCTATGGCGACCGCTCGGGCGTGGTCATCGAGCCGTGGCTCACAGACCAGTGGTTCGTGGACGCCGAGAAGCTCGCCGGCCCGGCCATCGAGGCGGTGGAGCAAGGGCGCATCACCTTCGTGCCCGGCAACTGGGTGAACACCTATTACGACTGGATGCGCAATATCCAGCCCTGGTGCATCTCTCGGCAGATTTGGTGGGGTCATCGCATCCCGGCCTGGTTCGGCCCGGACGGCGAGATCTTCGTCGCCATGGACGAAGCGGAGGCCCAGGCCGCCGCCGACGCCCATTACGGCAAGAGCGTCGAACTGCGTCAGGACACCGACGTGCTCGACACCTGGTTCTCGTCGGCATTGTGGCCGTTCTCGACGCTCGGCTGGCCGGAGAAGACGCCGGCGCTGGACCGCTACTACCCGACCGATACGCTGGTCACCGGCTTTGACATCATATTCTTCTGGGTCGCCCGGATGATCATGATGGGCATGCACTTCATGGGCGACGTGCCCTTCCGCACGGTCTACATCCACGCCCTGGTGCGCGATGCCCAGGGCCAGAAGATGTCGAAGTCCAAGGGCAACGTCATCGACCCGCTCGAACTGGTCGACAAGTACGGCGCCGATGCCCTGCGCTTCACCCTGTCGGCGATGGCGGCGCAGGGGCGCGACATCAAGCTGGCCGAGTCGCGGGTTGAGGGCTACCGCAACTTCGGCACCAAGCTTTGGAATGCCGCGCGCTTCGCCGAAATGAACGAGGCCCGGCCCGACCCCGCGTTCGATCCCAAGGCCTGTACCCAGACCCTGAACCGCTGGATAGCCGGCTCGTTCGAGCGGACCGCCGGTGAGGTCACGGCGGGCATCGAGGCCTACCGCTTCAACGAGGCGTCACAGGCGCTCTATCACTTCGTCTGGGGTAGCTTCTGCGATTGGTACGTGGAGTTGTCGAAGCCGGTGCTGACTGGCGACGACGCGGCGGCCGCCGCCGAGACCCGCGCCTGCATGGCCTGGGTGCTGGACGGCATCCTGCGCCTGCTGCACCCCTTTATGCCTTACCTCACTGAGGAACTGTGGGCGGCGCTTGGCGTGGATGCCGATGCCATGCTGATCGAGGCGGCCTGGCCATCCCCCGAAGGCCTGCGTGATGCCGAGGCCGAGGCCGAGGTAGACTGGGTCGTGGACCTGATCACCCAGGTGCGCGCGGTGCGTGCCGAGATGAACGTGCCGGGCGGCGCCAAGATTCCGGCGCTGCTCGACGGCGCCGACGATGCCCTGCTGGCGCGGGCGGCGCGCTGGCGCGAGCGGATCGGGCGGCTTGCCCGCCTCGACAGTCTGGAAGGCGCAGTAGGCGAGGCACCAAAAGGCTCGGTGCGCATTCCGCTGGGCGATGCCACCGTCATCCTGCCCATCGCAGATGCCATTGACGTGGACGCCGAGCGCGCCCGCCTCGACAAGGAAATCGACAAGCTCGACGGTGAGATCGGCAAGATGGAGAAGAAGCTCGCCAACGAGAACTTCACCAGCCGCGCGCCGGCCGAGGTGGTGGAGGAGCAGCGGAACCGGCTTGCCGATGCGCAGCAGACCCGCGCGAAACTGGACGACGCGCGCACCCGCCTCGCCGCCATCTGACTGGAGGACCGCGATGAAGATCACCGAAGTGGAGGCGGTGCCCATCGTGGTGCCGATGCAGAACGAGATCGCCGCGCCAATCGCCATCCCGCGCGCCGACGAGGTCGCGAGTGTGGTGTTCGGTCAGTATCGCACGGTGCTGGTGCGCATCCGCACCGATGAGGGCATTGAGGGCGTCGGCGAGATCATGACCCGCCTCGCAGCCCGGGCCTACAAGGAGATCGTCGACGACATTGCGCCGCTGCTGATTGGCCGCGACCCGCGCGACATCGAAGGCATCTGGGACCTTTTGTGGTCGGTGATGGTCAACCGCGGCCATGTGAAGGGCTTCTATGTCGAGGCCATGAGCGGCATCGACATCGCCCTGTGGGACATCTTCGGCAAGTCGGTGCAACTGCCGGTGTGGCGGCTGCTGGGCGGCGATGCGAACCCGAAGATCTGGTGCTACGCCTCCAGCCTGCGGTTCCGGGGCCTCGATATCCTGCTCAAGGAGGTCGAGTGCTACAAATCCATCGGCTTCAACGCGATGAAGATCAAGATCGGCAAGGACCCGATCGACTACCGCGCCGACATCGAGGCGGTGGAGCAACTGCGCAAGGCCGCCGGCGACGACGTGGTGCTGATGGCGGACGTCAATTGCGGTTATTCAGAGAACCCGAAGACCGCGCTTCAAGTGGGCCGGGAGCTAGAGCGTCTGGGCCTGTACTGGTACGAGGAGCCGCTGTCCCCGGAGGATGTCGACGGCTACGCCTATCTGCGCGACAAGCTGGATATCCGCATCGCCACCGGCGAGGCCGACTTCACCCGATTCAACATCGCGCCGTTCTTCGCCCGCGCCGCGGTCGACATCATCCAGCCCGACGCCTGCCGTGTCGGCGGCCTGTCGGAGACCAAGAAAATCGCCGAGATGGCGTCAGCCTTCCATTGCGCGTTCGCGCCACATACTGGCAGTTGCTCAGTGATCGCCATGATCGCTGGGCTGCATATGGCGCGGTCGATGCCCAATTTTCTGATCTTCGAATACATGCACAGCGACTGGAACAAGGAGCAGCAGAACCCGCTGCGGTGGGAGCTGTGCGAGATGCCGGTTGAGAAATTCGAGGACAGCCACATCACAATGAAGGATTGTGTGGGGCTCGGCATCGAACTGAATGAAGAAATCGTCGAGAAGTACCGCGTCGACCGCTAACCAGGGAACCGTTCCAATGACTGCCCAATTCGATAAGTCGAAACTCCCCAGCCGCCACGTGACGGTCGGTCCGTCGCGCGCGCCGCATCGCTCCTACTACTACGCCATGGGGTTGTCGGACCGGGAGATTCGCCAGCCCTTCGTTGGCGTCGCCACGACCTGGAACGAGGCCGCGCCGTGTAACACCGCCCTGTCGCGTCAGGCCCAGTCGGTCAAGCTCGGGGTCAAGGAAGCGGGCGGCACGCCGCGCGAATTCACCACCATCACGGTCACCGACGGCATCGCCATGGGCCATGAGGGGATGAAGTCCTCGCTGGTCAGCCGTGATGTCATTGCCGACTCGGTCGAGCTCACCATGCGCGGCCACTGCTATGACGCCCTGGTCGGCATCGCCGGCTGCGACAAGTCGCTGCCCGGCATGATGATGGCGATGGTGCGCCTCAATGTGCCCGCAGTGTTCATGTATGGCGGCTCCATCCTGCCGGGCCGTTTCGAGGGCCGTGACGTCACCGTGCAGGATGTGTTCGAAGCGGTCGGCAACCACAGCGGCGGTCTGATCACCGATGACCAGCTGCACCGGCTTGAATGTGTCGCGTGCCCGTCCGACGGCGCCTGCGGCGGCCAGTTCACCGCCAACACGATGGCCTGCGTTTCAGAGGCCATGGGCATCGCGCTGCCCGGTTCCGCTGGTGCGCCGGCGCCCTATGCCAGCCGCGACGCCTACGCCAAGGCGTCGGGCGAGGAAGTGATGACCATGATCGCCAACAACCTGCGGCCGCGCGACATCGTCACCCGTAAGGCGCTGGAGAACGCCGCCATCGTGGTCGCGGCGACCGGCGGCTCGACAAACGCCGGGCTGCATCTGCCGGCCATCGCCAACGAGGCAGGTATCGACTTCGACCTGCTCGACGTGTGCGAGATCTTCAAGAGCACGCCCTATATCGCCGATCTCAAGCCGGGCGGCCGTTATGTCGCCAAGGACATGCATGAGGCCGGCGGGGTGTCGATGCTGATGCGCACCCTGATGGATAACGGCTTCATGCATGGCGACTGCATCACGGTGACCGGCAAGACCCTGGCCGAGAACATCGACGAGATCACCTTCGATCCCGACCAGAAGGTGATCTACTCGGCGGCCAAGCCGATCACGCCCACCGGCGGTGTTGTCGGCCTGCAGGGTAACCTGGCGCCCGACGGCGCCATCGTGAAGGTGGCCGGCATGGACAAGCTGCGCTTCGAGGGTAGCGCCCGCTGCTTCGACAGCGAAGAGGAGGCATTCGCCGCCGTCGAGCGCCGCGAGTATGCCGAGGGCGACGTCATTGTCATTCGCTATGAAGGCCCGAAGGGCGGCCCGGGCATGCGCGAGATGCTGTCCACCACGGCCGCGATCTACGGCCAGGGTATGGGCGATAAGGTGGCGCTGATCACCGACGGGCGTTTCTCCGGCGCCACCCGCGGCTTCTGCATCGGCCATGTCGGGCCGGAGGCAGCGGTCGGCGGACCGATTGGGCTGCTGAAGGATGGTGACCGGATTACCATCGACGCCGTCACCGGGGAGATCAGCGTCGATGTCTCCGACGAAGAACTGGAGGCACGGCACAAGGAGTGGAAGCCCCGCGAGAGCAGCTTCCAGTCCGGCGCGATCTGGCGCTACGCCCAGACCGTCGGCCCGGCCCGAAACGGCGCGGTGACCCATCCGGGCGGCGCCGCCGAAACCCGGTGCTACGCGGATATTTGATACGAGCCCTGGTGCTGGCGGCGGCGCTGCCTGCGCTCGCCGCTTGCTCGGCCTCGGATACCCGGCAGCGGGTCAGCGACGCCTTCGACGGCGCTGGCGAGACCGTGCGCAAATGGTTTGAGCCGGGCAGGGGAGACCCGGTCGCCTGCCCGGGGCGCCTCGCCATGACCGCATCGGCGCGCGCGTGCGTTGTCGATAGCGCGGCCATCCCCGTCGGATGGTCGGTGGGCACGGTCGAGATTACCGATACCCTCCGCCTTGACGGCTGCGCAGCCGAACTCCCGCGCCTGCAATCCGCGATGGCGGATGCAGAGGCAGGGCTATTGCGCTGTGACTATGCGTCGAGACGCCTTGCTGTATCTCTGACACAGCCGGCGCCTGTGGCGGCGGCCTGCACGGTTATAGGCGGGGTCGATCCGGCAGGGCAGGACGCGGTGTTTGACTGCCGTTAGCAGTGATCAACTGTCGAGATCAAGGCGGCACCATACCGGGGTGTGGTCTGATGCCTTCTTGCGTCCGCGCGGTTTACGATCGATTTCACATTCGGCCAGCCGGTCCGCCGCCTGGGGCGACAGCAGCAGGTGGTCGATGCGGATTCCCTCGTCACGTTGCCATCTCCCGCGCTGGTAATCCCAGAACGAATAGACGCCGGCCTCGTCGTGGAGCGCGCGCCAGGCCTCGGTGTAGCCAAGGTTGAGCAGGGCGCGGAATTGCTGGCGTACCTCGGGCAGGAACAGGGCGTCGCCGGCCCAGGCCGCCGGGTCGTAAACGTCCGCGTCCTCGGGAATCACGTTGTAGTCGCCACCCAGCACGATGGTCTCATCCTGCAGCAGCAGGCCGGCGGCATGGCTGTTCAGCCGCGCCATCCAGCCCAGCTTGTAGGGTAGCCGGGGACCGTCGGGCGGATTGCCGTTGGGCAGGTAGATGCTGGCGACGCGCACAGGATGCTCGCCGCCGACCACCGCTTCGAGATAGCGCGCTTCCTGATCGTCCGGGTCGCCTGGAAGGCAGTCGTGGGCAACGTCAATAGAGGTTTTGGAAAGGATGGCGACGCCGTTGTAGGACTTCTGGCCGGCGAGGGCGATGTTGTAGCCGGCATCCTCCAGCGGTTCGCGGGGGAAGGCGTCAGCTTCCACCTTGATCTCTTGCAGCAGCGCCACATCCGGCGCTTCCTCGCTTAGCCACAGCAGTAGGTTTTCCAGCCGGGCGCGAACCGAGTTGACGTTCCAGGTGGCGATCTTCACGCGTCAGCCGATGGCGAACGAACTGCCGCAGCCGCAGGACGAGGTGGCGTTGGGATTGCGGATGGTGAAGGCCGCGCCGATCAGTTCGTTGACGTAATCGACCTCCGCCCCCGCCAGTAGGTCGAGCGAGACCTCATCGACGACCAGTTCTACACCGTTCTTCTCAAACACCCTGTCGTCGTCATTGCGGGTGCTGTCCAGGTCGAACGCGTATTGGAATCCTGAGCAGCCACCGCCATTGACGGTGATGCGCAGCATCAGGCTCTCGTCACCCTCCTGGCGGATCAGTTCGGCCACGCGGGTCGCGGCGCTCTCACTCAGGGTGACGGTGCGCTCAGGCAGTTCGGCCACGGCGTCGGTCATGGAGGCTCCCAATCGGTCGATGACGCAGTTGTGAGCCTGAATTTAGGCGTTCGGGGCCGATTTTTCAAAGTATTGGCAGTAATCCGAGTGCGCAGCCGTTGCCCCGCCGCCGGGCCGGCTGTACCTTGCCGGCCATGACCCTCCGCTACAGCGATCTGCTTGCGCCCTACGCCAGCCGTGCGGAAGCAAGCCGCGGACGCCTCATCGAAGAGCCCGGCAGCGAGACGCGGTCGCCTTTCCAGCGCGACCGCGACCGCATCATCCACAGTACGGCGTTCCGCCGCCTCAAGCAGAAAACCCAGGTGTTCGTCTATCACGAGGGCGATCACTATCGGACGCGGCTGACCCACAGCATCGAGGTGGCGCAGATTTCCCGCTCGATCAGCCGGGCGCTCGCGCTGAACGAGGACCTGTCGGAAGCGGTCGCGCTGGCGCACGACCTTGGCCATCCGCCGTTCGGCCATGCCGGTGAAGATGCGCTGCACCGCTGTCTGGAGCCGTTCGGCGGCTTCGACCACAACGCCCAGACTCTGCGCGCCGTGGCTGTACTGGAGCAGCGCTACGCCGAGTTTGAGGGCCTCAATCTGAGCTGGGAGACCCTGGAAGGGGTGGTCAAGCACAACGGCCCGTTGACCCGCGACGGCGGCGAGGACGGAGTGCACTGGAGCGTGCTCGACTACAACGCCGGCCATGACCTGTGGCTAGACAGCTTTCCCGGCGCCGAGGCTCAGGTGGCGGCGCTGTGCGACGACATCGCCTACACCAGCCACGACATCGATGACGGATTCCGCGCGGGCTTGATCACGGCAGCTGACCTCCGCAACCAACCCCAGATCGGCCCCATCGTGGCCGAGCTGGAGGAGCGCTATCCCGATCTTGATCCGCGCCGGTTCGCCTATGAAGCTGTGCGCCGGCTGATGAACCTGATGGTCAATGACCTATTGGCGGAGACGCGGTCGCGCATCGCCGAAAGCGGTGTGGCCAGTGCCGACGATGTGCGCCGGCACGACCGCGCCGTCGTTGCCTTTTCTGATGGTATGGTCGCGGACCTGGCAGCATTGAAGAAGTTCCTGTTCGCCAACCTCTACCGGCACTACAAGGTGAACCGGATGACCAGCAAGGCGCGTCGGGTTGTCCGCGACCTGTTTGATTTGCTGCTCGCTGAGCCCAACTGCCTGCCGCCCCACTGGCAGGCTCAGGCGGGGGAGCCGGGCAGCCTTGCCACCGCCCGGCTGGTCGGCGACTACATCGCCGGCATGACCGATCGCTACGCCATCGACGAACATCGCCGCCTTTTCGACCTGCACCTGGTTAATGACTAATTATTTCAAGCTTTTAAAGTCTGATATCGAATCGCTCGTCGAGGGGCTGGCGAAGGCCGGATCGCTGCCCGACGGGCTCGATACCGGGCGCGTATCGGTGGAGGCGCCACGCGATGCGGCCCACGGCGATGCGGCCACCAACGCAGCCATGGTGCTGGCGAAGCCCGCCGGGCTGAACCCCCGGGAGTTGGGGGAGACCCTGGCCGAGGGCCTGCGCGCCCTCGACGACGTCGAGGGCGCTGAGGTGGCGGGGCCGGGCTTCGTGAACCTGCGGCTGACCGACGGCTTCTGGCACCGCCGCCTGCGCGAGGCGCTGGCGGCCGGGCTGGCCTATGGCGACAGCGACATGGGCGGTGGTGCGGCTGTGAATGTCGAGTATGTCTCCGCGAATCCGACTGGGCCACTTCATGTCGGCCATGGGCGCGGCGCGGTGGTGGGCGATGCCCTAGCCAGCCTGTTGCAGAAGGCGGGTTATGCGGTGACCCGCGAGTACTACGTCAACGATGCCGGCGCCCAGGTCGAGGCCCTGTCCTGGGCGGCCTACGGGCGTTATCTCGAAGTCTATGGCGCGGACCTGACGTCCGGTTCGTTCGCGCAGATGCACCCTAAGCCGTTGCAGTACCAGGGCGACTATCTCGCCGAGGTCGGGCAGGGCCTGGCCGACAAGTTCTGGAAGCGGCTGGCGCTGGATGGCGCGGTGCTCGGTGTTCAGGCCGCCCATCCCACGGCCTGGATGGACCGGGTGCGCGATTTCACCGTCGCCCGCATGATGGACATGATCCGTGAGGACCTGGATGCGCTGGGCATCAGCTTCGACCGGTTCACCTCGGAACGCGCCTTGGTCCAGGACGGTGCGGTGGATGCGGCGCTGGAGACCCTGGAGCAGGCGAACCTGATCTATACCGGTGTGCTGGAGCCGCCCAAGGGCAAGTTGCCGGACGATTGGGAGGAGCGGCCCCAGACCCTGTTCAGGGCCAGTGATTTCGGTGACGACGTCGACCGGCCCCTAAAGAAGTCCGACGGCAGCTGGACCTACTTCGCCACGGACATTGCCTATCACCTGGACAAGGTACGCCGGGGCTTCACCCAGATGATCGACGTCTGGGGCGCTGACCATGGCGGTTATGTCAAGCGCATGCAGGCGGCGGTGGCGGCGGTCAGCGACCGGCAGGCGGCGCTCGATGTGAAGCTCTGCCAGCTGGTAAAGCTGCTGGATGACGGGCAGCCGGTGAAGATGTCCAAGCGCGCGGGCACCTACATCACCCTGCGCGAGGTGATCGACCGGGTTGGCAAGGACGCCTTCCGCTTCATCATGCTGACGCGCAAGAACGATGCCCAGCTCGACTTCGACTTCGCCCGGGTGGTGGAGCAGAGCCGCGACAACCCGGTATTCTACGTTCAGTACGCCCATGCGCGCTGCTGCTCGGTGCTGCGCCATGCCGCGGAGCGCTTCGATGCCGGGGCGCTCGCCCCCGAGGCGCTGGCTGACGTGGACCTGTCGCCGCTCAGTGACCCGGCGGAAATTGCCCTGATCCGGCAGATCGCCGCCTGGCCGCAGACCGTCGAAGCTGCGGCCGCCGCCCATGAGCCGCACCGGGTGGCGTTCTACCTCGCCGATCTCGCTGCGGCCTTCCACGGCCTGTGGACGAAGGGCAAGGATGATGCGAGCCTGCGGTTTCTCGTCGATGACGACGACGCCACGTCGCGGGCGCGACTGGCGCTGGTCCAGGGTGCCGCGCTGGTGATCGCCTCGGGTCTGTCTGTGATGGGCGTCGAGCCCGTTGAGGAGATGCATTGATGGCCGAAGAAGACCTCGACATACCGCGCAACGAGCGGGCAGCCCTGTCGCAGACACCGCGGCGCCGCCGCGTGCTGCCGATCCTGTTGCTGCTCATTCTGGTGGCCGCCGGCGGGTTGGTCGGCTGGCAGTATCTCGCCTCGCTCGACCAGACGGCGGGGCAAGCTGACATCCCGGTGGTGCGCGCCGATCCAGGACCGGTCAAGGTCAAGCCGGACGATCCCGGCGGCATGCAAATTCCCAATCAGGACAAGCTGGTTTACGAGCGAATGGGAGACGGCAACGAGGCGCGTGTCGAGCGGCTGATGCCGCCGGCGGAGCAGCCCATGACGCCGCCACAGCCGAGCAGCGCGTCCGTGCCCATGCCGCCGCCCGCGGCCGTGCCTGCGCCAGAGGCCTCCGCGCCGGTCATGCAGGCGGAGCCTGTGCCGGAGCGGCGCGCCCTGCCGACCGACACCGCCGCCCGCCGTCAGGCCGAGGCGGCTCCACCGCCGCCCGCACCGGACCCCACACCCGCACCAGCCCCTCAGCCTGCTGCTGCGCCAGCCCCGGCACCCGCACCGGCCCCTGCGCCGGCGCCGGCGCAGGTGGCGGCTGCGCCCGCCGCACCCGCGCCCGCCGCACCCGCTGCTGCGGTGTCGGGCGATTGGCTGCTGCAGTTAGGCGCCCTGCGCAGCGAGGCGGCAGCCCGCCAGGAATGGGACCGGCTTAAGCAGCGCCACAGCGACCTTCTCGGCGGCTATAGCCTCGAAGTGCAGCGCGCCGAGGTGCCCGGCAAGGGCACCTTCTACCGCCTGCGGGTAGGCGCGCTGCAAAGCCGTGCCGCTGGCACCGCGGCCTGCGGCAAGCTGGCAGAGCGCAAGGTCGGGTGTTTCGTTGTCAAACGCTGAACCGGCGGCAGCCATCTTTGGCTGCGCCGGCCTCAGCCTGAGCGCCGCGGAACGCACCTTTTTTGCCGGGACGAACCCGCTCGGGTTCATCCTGTTCGCCCGCAACTGCGCAGACCCGGCCCAAGTCTCAGCGCTGGTCGCGGAGCTGCGGGATGCGGTGGGGCGGGCTGATGCCCCCGTCTTGATCGACCAGGAGGGCGGACGTGTGGCCCGGCTTCGGCCGCCGCACTGGCGCGCCGCGCCGCTCGCAGCCGTGTTTGGACAACTGGCGAAGAACGACCCGGTGGCGGCCGTCGATGCGGTGCGGCTCAACAGCCGGCTGCTGGCCGCCGAACTGATGGCGCTGGGCATTGATGTCGATTGCTTGCCGGTGCTCGACGTGCCGCAGCCTGGCGCCCACGACGTGATCGGCGATCGCGCCTATGCGGCGTTGCCGGAGACCATCGCTATGCTCGGCCGCGCCGCTTGCGAGGGCCTGCGCGATGGCGGGGTGTTGCCGGTGGTCAAGCATATCCCCGGCCATGGCCGCGCCGTCGCGGACAGCCATGCTGAACTGCCGGTAGTGGACGCTCCGCTCGATGAGCTGCGCAGGATCGATTTCCTGCCTTTTGCCGCGCTGTCGGACATGCCGTTGGCGATGACCGCGCATGTGGTCTACACGGCGCTTGACCCGGATTGCCCGGCGACCCTTTCGCCCACCGTGATCACGGAGGTCATCCGCGGCGAACTCGGCTTTTCGGGCGTGCTGATGAGTGACGATCTCGGCATGGGTGCGCTCAGCGGCGGCTTCGACGAACGGGCTGCTGCTGTGCTCGACGCTGGCTGCGACCTGGTGCTGCATTGCAGTGGTGACCTGGATGAGATGCAGGCCGTCTCGACAGCCCTCCGCCCGGCTGCGGGGCGGGTTATCGCCGGTTTCGAGGGGCGCGGCGGCGCGTCGGGGATCGACCGGGCGCATGCGCTGGCGCGGCTCGAGGCGTTGCTGGCGCCGGTTGCGGAGTCGCCCGCGTGAGTCTCGATATCGCGGGCTGGCTGTACACCGCATCAACATGGGTGCTGCCGGTCCTGCTCGCCGTCACCCTGCATGAAGCGGCGCATGGCTATGTCGCGTGGCTGCGTGGCGACGATACGGCCAAGCAACTTGGCCGGGTCACCCTCAACCCGATTCCGCATATCGATCCCTTCGGCACCGTGGCGCTGCCGGCGCTGTTGCTGGTTCTCGGCGCACCGTTCCTGTTCGGTTATGCCAAGCCGGTGCCGGTTAGCTATTGGCGGCTCTACAATCCGCGCCTCGACATGGTCTGGGTCGCGGCCGCGGGCCCCGCGACCAATGTGTTCCTCGCGCTGCTGTCGGCCTTCCTGATCGAACCGATGATCAATCTGCTGCCGCCCGAGGCGGCGCGTTGGGCCGTCGCAACATTGATCAGTTCGGTCTGGCTCAACCTGGTGCTGGCAGTATTCAACATGCTGCCGGTCCCGCCGCTGGACGGCGGGCGCATTGCCGTGGGTCTGTTACCGGACGCGTTGGCCGAGCCGCTGGCGCGGATGGAGCGGATGGGCATGCTGGTGCTGGTGTTTGCGATATTCATGCTGCCGCTGATCGGTCACCAGCTCGGTATTGAACTCAATATCCTTGCCTGGCTGGTGGGCGGCCCGGTGGAGGCGCTCGCCGAATTGGTGTTCCGCTTTGCCGGGGTGATAAACTAGGTTTGGTCATGGTCAGCGACGGCGGCTTTCAGGAAGATACGGAACGGTCGGGTGCACGCGTGTCGGGCGACCCGGACTCGGCGCTTGTCGTCGATTTGCAGGGGTTCGCCGGGCCGATCGACCTTCTGTTGACCCTGGCACGCGACCAAAAGGTTGACCTCACCCGTATTTCCATCCTCGATCTTGCTGAACAGTATCTCGGCTATATCGCGCGCGCGCAGCAGTTGCGCCTGGAGATTGCCGCCGATTATCTGGTGATGGCCGCCTGGCTGGCCTACCTCAAATCGCGTCTGCTGCTGCCGCCCGAGGAGCAGGCCGAGGAAGAGCCGACCGGCGAGGAGATGGCCGACGCCCTGCGTTACCATTTGCGCCGGCTCGAAGCGCTGCGCGACTCGGCGGCGCGGCTGATGGCGCGGCCCCGGCTGGGCGATGCGGTGTTCGCCCGCGGCGCACCGGAGACCTTCGGCTACAACGTCGAGAACGTCTATGACGTCTCGCTCTACGACCTGCTGCGCAGCTACGGCACCATGGTGCAGCGGGTCGAGCACAGCTCCCTCACCATTGCGCCGACGGAAATGTATACGGTGGAGCAATCGGTGCGGCGGCTTGGCGAACTGCTGGGCAACGTTCCCGACTGGGCAGTGCTGTCGAGCTTTCTGCCACCAGAGATCGCGGCTGGCGTGCCGGCGATCAAGCGGCGCTCGGCGATGGCCTCGACCTTCGCCGCGACCCTCGAACTGGCCAAGGAAGGCAAGGTGGCGATCCGCCAGTCCGGTACCTTCGGGCCGATCTACGTCAAGCGGACCGGCAAGACATGAGCGATGTGCCCGAACCCGATGCCCAGCAGCTGCGGCTGGTGGAGGCGAGCCTGTTCGCCTCCGCCACCCCGGTGACCGAGGCCGAGCTTGCGAGCCTGCTGCCCGAGGGTGCGGACGTACAGGGCCTGTTGTCGTCCCTGTCGGAGCACTACCGCGGGCGCGGCGTGGCGCTGGTATCGGTGGCCGGGGGCTGGGCCTTCCGCACCGCCGAGGACCTTGCGCCCCAGCTCAAGCGATACCGCAAGGTCACCCGCAAACCGAGCCGTGCGGCGCTGGAGACACTGGCCATTGTCGCCTATCACCAGCCGGTGACCCGCGCCGAGATCGAGGAAATCCGCGGTGTCGCCCTGAGCCGCGGCACCCTGGACAGCCTGTTCGAGGCGGGCTGGATCAAGCCACGCGGCCGCCGCCGCAGCCCGGGCCGCCCGATGACTTGGGGTACGGGGGAGGGATTCCTCGACCAGTTTGGGCTGGAGAGCCTCAGCGACCTGCCAGGCCTTGATGAGCTGAGAGCCGCCGGCTTGCTCGATAAGGGGTCGGCTCTCTCGGCCTACCGGGACCAGGCCGGTGGCGGCGACAGCGAGCCTGAGCCCGACGACGCGGAGGATTCCGAGCCCGCTGAGCCGCTCGACCCCGACGGCTGAGGCTTGGCTTCTGCCCCGTCAGCCGCTATAGGGGCGGCATAATGTTGCAAATCATTCGCAGGCGGGCGTCTTGACCCTGATCCTTGAGGGCGTCTCCCACAGTTTCGGCGATCTCGCGGTGCTCGAGGATGTGGGCGTAGCGATCGGCGAGGGCGAGATTGTCTGCTTGCTCGGCCCGTCGGGCTGCGGCAAGACGACCTTGCTGCGTATTGCCGCGGGGCTGGAACCGATCCAGCGCGGCCGCGTCGAGATCAGCGGCGAAACCATGAGCGACGGGTCCAACGGCGTTGATGTGCCGCCGGAACGGCGGGGTGTCGGGCTGCTGTTCCAGGACTACGCGCTGTTTCCCCACCTGACTGTGGCGGAGAATGTCGCCTTCGGATTGTCGGGCCTGGCGCCCGGTGAGCGCCGCAAGCGGATCCATGAGGCGCTTGATCAGGTGAACATGCTCGATTTCACCGACAGCTACCCCCATGTGCTGTCCGGTGGACAGCAGCAGCGCGTGGCGCTGGCACGGGTGATGGCGCCGGGGCCCCGGGTGATCCTGCTCGACGAGCCGTTCTCCGATCTCGACGCGCGGCTGCGCGACAAGGTGCGCGACGACACGCTGCATATGCTGCAGCACACTGGCATGTCGGTCCTCATGGTGACCCACGATCCGGAAGAAGCCATGTTCATGGCTGAGCGGATCGCAATCATGAATCGCGGCCGGGTGGCGCAGATTGGCCGTCCCGTGGACCTGTATCTCTCGCCGGTCGATAGTTTCGTTGCCGGCTTCCTCGGCGAGGTGAACCGCTACGAGGGCGAGGTGTCCGGCGGCCGGGTGCAGACGCCCTTCGGCCCGGTGTCCGCCCGGGGCTGCGGTGACGGGCAAGCGGTGGAGGTCCTGATCCGTCCCGAGGGTCTGTATCTCACCAGCGGGCTGGAGGAGGGCGCGACCCCGGCGCGGGTCGAGGCGGCCCGTATGCTCGGGCGCACCAGCCTGGTGCATCTCAGCGTCGAGGACAGCAATGGCGCTGGCCCGCTGCATTTCCATGCCCGGCTGCCAGGGCAATTTCTTCCGAGAGAGAATGAACTGGTCTCTGTAACACTCGACGAGATCAGGACTTTCGTGTTTCCTAGGGGCTAACGGCCCGCACCCGCCCGCGCCCGATGCCGCGTTGCGGGCGACGGGGTGTTTTGTCATTATCGCCGCCGCGTGGCACCGGCCCCGGCGACAGGAGCAAGATCATGGGAACGTTTGGCGTCTGGCAGTGGGTGGTCGTCCTGATCATCGTTCTGCTGCTGTTTGGCCGGGGCAAGATTCCCGGGTTGATGAGCGATATGGCCAAGGGCCTGAAGGCGTTCCGCAAGGGCATGAAGGACGACGAGGACGAGACGACGCCGGCCGACGCACCCAAGACTCTGGCGGGTGAGGCCGGCGAGCCCCGCAACGTCACGCCCGAGGCCGAATCGTCGAGCGATCGCAAGGACGAGGCCTCGAAGGCGTGACCCCAGCCCCGGCGCCGCGGGGGCGCTAGCGCATGTTCGACCTCGCCTGGACAGAAATGGCTGTGGTGGCGGCGGTCGCGATTATCATCATCGGACCGAAGGAACTACCGCGCGTGCTGCGCACGGTGGGGCAGTGGGTGCGCCGCCTGCGCCGGATGGCATCGGAGTTCCAGGACAGCGTCGACGAGATGGTCCGCGATTCGGAACTCGACGACCTGCGCAACCAGATCGAAGAGGCCTCGCCGGACCGGCTGGGCCAGCAGTTCTCCGACGCCATCGACCCGACCGCGGCCTCCGGCGACACGCCGAAGGACAAGCCTGCCGACTGGTCGACGCGGCCCAGTGAACCCGCCATCGAGCCCCCCGCGGATACGCCGGTTGCGGACAAATCCCCGGCGGACGGCAGCGCCAAGCCGGCGGGCGGGTAGGGGCCGATGAACGAGGTCGACAAGACGCAGCCGGAAGATGGCCACAAGATGCCGCTGCTCGATCACCTTATCGAGCTGCGTCAGCGGCTGATCTACGCGTTCGCCGCCTTCTTCATCGCCTTCATCGGTTGCTACGCGGCGTCGCGTGAGATCTTCGATTTCCTGGTCGCGCCGTTGGCCGACATCCTTTCTTCCCAGGGGGCGGGGCGGCGAATGATTTTCACCGCGCTGCATGAAGCCTTCTTCACCTATATCAAGGTCGGCTTCTTCGCCGCTGCCATGCTGTCGATGCCGGTGCTGCTGAGCCAGATCTGGATGTTCGTGGCGCCAGGGCTTTACAAGCATGAACGGCGCGCCTTCTTGCCCTTCCTGCTGGCCACGCCGGTACTGTTTTTTCTCGGCGGGGCGCTGGTCTACTACTTCATCTTCCCGCTCGCCTGGCAGTTTTTCCTGAGCTTCGAGCAGGGCGCGGGTGACGGTGCGCTGCCGATCCAGCTGGAAGCCAAGATCAACGAATATCTGTCGCTTGTGATGCGGCTGATCTTCGCCTTCGGGCTGAGTTTCCAGTTGCCGGTGCTCCTGACGCTCATGGCGCGGGTCGGGCTGGTTACCGCCAAGGGGCTCGCGGAAAAGCGCAAATACGCCATCGTCGGCGTCTTCGCGGCTGCCGCGGTGCTGACGCCGCCGGATGTGATCACGCAAATCGGGCTCGCTATCCCGATCCTGCTTCTCTATGAACTTTCGATCATCTCCGCACGGCTGGTGGAGAAGCGCCGCGCGGAGGCCGACGCCGAGGCCGATGCGGATCCGGACGATGAGGATGACGATGATGGTTATGTCGACGACACCGATTTCAGCCTAAGCCGCTAGCCGCCTTAAGACCCAGCGCGACAACGGATTACATGTTCGATATCAAGCTCATACGCGAAACGCCCGAGGCCTTCGACCGGGGGCTCGTGCGCCGCGGCCTGGAACCCTGCGCCGCACAGTTGGCGGAAATAGACGGCCGCTGGCGCGCGCTGCAGACCGAGCTGCAGGAAATGCAGCAGCGCCGCAATGCCCTGTCCAAGGAGATTGGCCAGATCAAGCGCGAGGGCGGTGACGCCGACGCTTTGGTCGCCGAGGTCGGCGAGATCAAAACGCGGATGCCCGCGGCCGAGGAAGAGCTCAGCGCGCTTGAAGAGTCCCTTCGCGAGGCGCTGTCGGCCCTGCCCAACCTGCTCGAAGACGATGTGCCTGACGGCGCCGACGAGAATGACAACGCAGTGCTGCGTACCTTTGGCGAAAAGCCGAGTTTTGAATTCGAACCGAAGCAGCATTTCGAGATTGGCGAGGCGCTGGACGGCATGGATTTCGAGACCGCAGCGAAGCTGTCCGGCAGCCGCTTCGTCCTGCTGAAGGGCCAGGTGGCGCGGTTGGAACGGGCGCTCGCCACTTTCATGCTGGATCTGCAGACCCGAGAGTTCGGCTATACCGAGGTCGCGCCGCCCCTGCTGGTACGCGGGCCGATTCTGTTCGGCACTGGCCAGTTGCCGAAGTTTGCCGAAGACCAATTCCAAACCACCGACGACCGTTGGCTGATCCCCACCGCCGAGGTGCCACTGACCAACATTGTCGCCGAGGAAATCCTTGATCCTTCGGCGCTGCCGCTGCGGTTCGCGGCGCTGACGCCGTGCTTTCGCTCTGAGGCTGGCGCGGCGGGACGCGACACCCGCGGCATGCTGCGCCAGCACCAGTTCACCAAGGTAGAACTGGTCAGCATCGTCCACCCGGACGAAAGCGCGGCTGAGCACGCGCGCAAGACGAAGTGCGCCGAGGAAGTGCTGCGCCGCCTGCGGCTGCCCTACCAGGTTGTTGACTTGTGCGCCGGCGATGTCGGTTTCTCGGCACGGCGCACCTACGATCTGGAAGTCTGGCTGCCCGGCCAGCAAGCCTACCGGGAGATCTCCAGCGTCTCCAACTGCGGCGACTTCCAGGCGCGGCGGATGAACGCGCGCTTCCGCCCCGGCGAGGGCAAGCAAACCGCCTTCGTGCATACCCTCAACGGCTCCGGCCTTGCGGTGGGCCGCGCCCTGATCGCGGTGCTGGAAAATTACCAGCAGGCAAACGGCAGTGTGGCCGTGCCACACGCGCTCCGGCCCTATCTGGATGGCGCTGAGCGGATCGGCGGAGAGGCGGCGTGAGCCCAGCGGCGGGACCGCCGCGCGATCTCGCCAAGGCGCGGATCCTCGTCACCAACGACGACGGCATCAACGCGCCGGGCCTGAAGGTGCTCGAAAAGCTCGCGCGCCAGCTCTCGAAGGACGTCTGGGTAGTCGCGCCCGAGACCCAGCAGAGCGCCACCAGCCATTCGCTCACGATCCAGAGCCCCTTGCGCATGCACCGGCTGTCGCCGCGGCGCTTCGCGGTGGCTGGCACGCCGACCGACTGCGCGCTGATGGCGCTCAAGCATGTCCTGAAGGACAGCCCACCCGACTTGGTGTTGTCGGGCGTCAACCATGGCGCAAATCTCAGCGAGGATGTGCTGTATTCCGGCACCGTCGCCGCAGCTACGGAGGCAACTCAGCTCGGCATTCCTGCGATTGCCATGAGCCAGTGCCTGGACGACCGGCAAAAACCCCACTGGTCCGCCGTTGAAGGCCATGGCGAGGCGGTGGTGCGGTCTCTATGGGCCGCCGGCTGGCCGACGGACGTGGTGATGAACGTCAACTTCCCGCCGCTGTCAGCCTCTGCGGTCACCGGGGTGCGGGTGACTGCGCTCGGCCGCCGCGATGCGGACCTCCAGATCGAGGAGCGCATCGACCCCGACGGCCGGCCCTACTACTGGATGGTCGATTTCGCGGACATGACGTCGCGTCGCGGCAACTCCGATTTGCGGGCAATCCAGGATGGGGCAGTAGCGGTGACGCCGCTGTCGCTCAACCGAACCCACCGGCCCAGCGTTGCGCGGCTGCGCGGGGCGGTTGAGCGATGACGGGCGCGCGCCCGGACTCCAACCGCATCCGGCTGATCCTTGAACTGCGCCGCGCCGGTGTCACCAACACCAGCGTGCTGTCGGCGATGGAGCGCACCCCGCGCGAGATGTTCGTGCCCGACACCTTCAAGGACCAGGCTTACGAGAACCTGGCGCTGCCCATTGGCCACGGCCAGACCATCAGCCAGCCGGTCGTCGTGGCGTTGATGACTGAGGCGCTGGCGCTCGACCCCGCCATGAAGGTGCTGGAGGTCGGCACCGGCTCGGGCTATCAGGCGGCGGTCCTGTCACCGCTATGCCGCCGCCTCTACACCATCGAACGGTACAGGCCGCTGATGCTCGAAGCTCAGGCCCGGTTCGCCGAATTGGGCCTGACCAACGTCGTCACCCTGTTGGCGGACGGCAGCCGGGGATGGCCTGAGCAGGCCCCCTTCGACCGCATCCTGCTCACCGCAGCGGCTGAGGAAGTCCCCGCCGACATTGTCGCGCAATTGCGCCCCGATGGGCATCTGGTGATGCCTCTGAAAGAGCCGAACGGCAGCGAAACCATCGTGCAAGTCCGCCCGATCGGCGAGAGCTACGGCGTGACCCGGCTGTTCCATGGCAGCTTCGTGCCGCTGGTCTCGGGCGCGCTGCCCGAAGAGGACCAGTGAGATGGGCAGGGTCCGCGCCGCCGCGCTTTGCCTCGCGATCCTGCTGGCCGGCTGCGCCGCCGGCCCGCCGGCCAGTTCGGTGCGCAGCGAGACCGGCCCCGACGGCCGCCAGGTACGGTTCGTCATCGTCGGCGAGGATGCCACCCTTTTCGAGATCGCGCGGCTGCATAACGTGCCGATCCGCGGCCTCGTCGAGGTCAATGGTCTGAAGCCGCCCTACCGGCTGCGCTTCGGGCAACGGCTGCTGCTGCCAAATGTGCGCAGCCATACGGTGCGGCCTGGTGAGACCCTATGGCGCATCTCCCGGCTCTACGATCTCGACGTCAATGCACTGGCGCGGGAAAACGGCCTGAAGCCGCCCTACCTGATCCGTGTCGGCGACCGGCTGCGCCTGCCCGATACAGCGGCCACCGTCGCCGCGTTGCCGCCGGCGGCAACGCCGCCCGCCGCCCCGCCGGCGGTGACGGCGGAACCCCTCGCGCCGTCCACCCCTCCCGCTGCTGCGGACGCGCCGCCGCTGCCCCGGCGCAAGCCGCTGCCCGCGACGCCATCGACCAGCGCCTCACCGCCCGCGGCCGCGCCCGCACCTGCCGCGCCGCCGCCCGCCGCGGCGCCCGCACCGGCGCCGGCGCCCCGGGTCGCCATGCCCAAGGTGCCTGCCCGCGCACCAGGCCGCTTCCTGTGGCCGACGGAAGGCCGACTGGTCTCGCGCTTCGGGCCGAAAGAGGGTGGGCTGCACAATGACGGTATCAATATCGCGGTGCCGCGTGGTACGCCGGTCCGCGCCGCCCAGAACGGCGTCGTGGTCTATACCGGCAACGAGCTGCGCGGATTCGGCAATCTGGTGCTGCTGAAGCATGACGGCGGCTGGATTACGGCCTACGCCCACAACGATTCTGTGCTGGTGCAGCGTGGCGCGGTGGTGGCGCGCGGCCAGACTATCGCACGGGCGGGATCGACCGGCGGGGTCACCACCCCGCAGCTGCATTTTGAGATCCGGAAGGATGGCCGCCCGGTCGATCCGATGCGGCTGCTGGCACCGGCCAGCTAGGGGGCTTTAGCCAAGCGGCTGGGCCAGCCGGCCCGCCAGGTCCTGGACGAACTGCCAAGCGACTCGCCCTGACCTGCTGCCTCGCGTCACCGCCCATTCCTTGGCCTCGGCGTGCAGCGGTTCCGGGTCGATGTTGAGGCCGTAATGGGCGACATAGCCATCCACCATGGCCAGGAACGTCGCCTGGTCGCAGCCGTGGAACCCGAGCCATAGGCCGAAGCGGTCAGACAAGGAGACCTTCTCCTCCACCGCCTCAGATGGGTTGATGGCGGTCGAGCGCTCGTTCTCGATCATCTGCCGGGGCATCAAATGGCGGCGGTTCGAGGTGGCGTAGAAGAGCACGTTCTCGGGCCGGCCCTCGATGCCCCCTTCGAGAACCGCCTTGAGCGACTTGTAGTCCGTGTCCTGGGCTTCGAAGGAGAGGTCGTCGCAAAACAGGATGAAGCGCCGCGGCGCGCCGCGCACCAGCTTCAGCAGCTTTGGCAGGGCGGCGATGTCCTCGCGGTGGATCTCGATCAGCCCCAGCCGCGCATCCTCTTGCTCGTTGATGGTGGCGTGCACTGCCTTGATCAGCGAACTCTTACCCATGCCGCGTGCGCCCCACAGCAGCGCGTTGTTCGCCGGCTGGCCGGCGGCGAAGCGCCGTGTGTTCTCAATCAGTGCGTCGGCCTGCCGGTCGATGCCATAGAGCAGGGTGAAGGCGATGCGGCTGACCTCCGGCACTGGTGCTAGCGTGCCGTGCTCGGCATCCCAGACGAAGGCGTCCGCGGCATCCAGGTCCGCCGGGCCGGCGGCAGGTGGCGCCAGTCGGTCGAGCGCATCGGCGATACGGGACAGCAGGGCAGGGAGGTCCGGGTCGGTCATCGGCGTTCTTCGGGGCTGCAGACGGGCGCGGACCGTAACATAGCGCCCGGGCGCTTCAAATCTTCGGGAAAAGCCCGATATTGCAAGGACAAAGCCCGTCCTGGCCTTTGCAGCGGCGGGGCGGGCCGTTATAGTCCCGCGTTTCCGGCCAGGCGGGCTCGTTCTGCCGCCGTTCCGCAGTCCAACCGTGGAGGATCCGAATGCTGATCTCCCCCGCCTACGCCCAGGCCGGCGGCGGCGCTGATATGTTCGCCTCGTTCATTCCGCTTATCCTTATTTTCGCGGTGTTCTACTTCCTGCTGGTCCGTCCGCAGCAGAAGAAGATGAAGCAGCACCGCGAAATGCTTGCGGCAATCGGCCGCAGCGACCGGGTCGTCACCGGCGGCGGCATCGTGGGGACCGTTGCCCGGGTGGTGAACGAGGAGGAACTGCTGGTCGACCTCGCCGATGGCGTTCGCGTTACCGTGATGCGCTCGATGGTCGCCAATGTGTTGGCGCGCGGCGTCACCGAAGACGAGGACGACGACGAGGACGAGCCCGAAAACAAGCCGCGCGCCTCGCGCCGGTCGCGCCGCCGCAAGAAAAAGTCGGAGGACGCTGCGCCCGCCGAGGCAGCGAACGACCCCGGCGATGTGGCCGACACGGATGCGGACCCTGAACCGGACACCGAAGACGCACCTGACGACGACGACAAGCCCGAGAAGAAGGGCAGCTAGGCACAGCCCGGATCGCCCGCCATGGTCTATTTCGCCAAATGGAAGGTCATTCTCGTCTGCGTGCTGTGCGCGCTGGGCGTGATCTACGCCGCACCGAACCTGTATTCGGGCACGGCGCTTCAGGGGCTGCCCGGCTGGGCGCCCGGTAAGCAGATCAACCTGGGCCTCGACCTCCAGGGCGGCTCGCACCTGCTGCTGGAGGTGGAGACCGACGTGGTGCTGCGCGAGGAAGCCGACACGCTGGTCGACACCGTGCGTATCGAGCTGCGCCGCGAGCGGATCCGCTATACCGGCCTGACCGCTGGTGTCGGCGGCCTGACCGTGACGATCTCGGACCCGGCCCAGCGCGATGCGGCGCTGGATACGGTCCGCACCATGGCGCGTCGGCTGACCGGAGGCGCGGTGCCCGGTGTCGATCCGGGCCTTGAAGTCACCATGGATGATGACACCGGCCGGCTGACCCTGGAAATGACCGAGCAGGCGCGGCTGAACCGCATTACCGCGGCGATCCAGCAGTCGGTCGAGATCATCCGCCGCCGTGTCGACGAACTGGGCACCCGCGAGCCGACGATCCAGCGCCAGGGCCAGGACCGTATCCTGGTGCAGCTGCCAGGGGTCGATAATCCCCAGCGCATCAAGGAGCTGCTGGGCCAGACGGCGAAGCTCACCTTCCACTTGGTAGACAGTACCGTGCCGGTGCATTCGGCGTTGCAGGGCCGGGTGCCGCCGGGCTCGCAGCTGCTGCCGGTCGACGAGGCAGGCCGCGACGGCGGGCCCTCACACATCGTCGTACGCAAACGTGTCGTGGTCGCCGGCGACCGGCTGGTGGATTCCCAACCGACCTATGACGAGAACAACCTGCCGTCGGTCAGCTTCAGGTTCGACTCGGCGGGCGGCCGCCGTTTCGGTCAGGCGACCAGCGAGAATGTGGGCCGCCAGCTGGCCATTGTGCTCGACGGACAGGTGATCAGCGCGCCAGTGATCCGCAGCGCGATCCTTGGCGGTAACGGCATCATTACCGGCCGCTTCACGGTACAGCAGGCGCAGGACCTGGCGCTGCTGCTGCGCGCCGGTGCGCTGCCCGCGCCCTTGACGATCCTCGAGGAGCGCACCGTCGGGCCGGGCCTTGGTGCGGACTCCATCGCCGCGGGTAAGGCGGCCAGCATTATCGGCCTGATTGCCGTGCTGATCTTCATGGTCGTGACCTACGGCCTGTTCGGGTTGATGGCGAACGTCGCCCTGTTCTTCAACATTGCGATGATCGTCGCCTTGCTGTCATTGCTGCAGGCGACGCTGACCCTGCCGGGCATCGCCGGGATCGTGCTGACCATCGGTATGGCGGTGGACGCCAATGTGCTGATCTTCGAACGCATACGCGAGGAGATACGCGCCGGGCGCACGCCAATCACCGCGGTCGACGCTGGCTATCAACGGGCGTTGACCACGATTATCGACTCGAACCTCACTACCCTGATTGCGGCGCTGTTGCTGTTCTATTTCGGCACCGGCCCGATTCGCGGGTTCGCGGTAACGCTTTCTATCGGCCTGATGACCTCGATGTTCACCGCGATCATGGTGACCCGCCTGATGGTGGTCGCCTATCTGCGTAGCAAGCGCCCCCAGGCGCTGCCGATCTGACGGACGCCCGCGCCATGCTTAAGCCTCTCAATCTTGTCCCTGCGGATACCCAGATCGATTTCATCGGCCGGCGGTTTATCGCGTTCGGCATTTCGATGGTGCTTATCGTTGGGTCGCTGCTGGCCTATGCGGTTCAGGGGCTGAATTTCGGCATCGATTTCCGCGGCGGCATCATGATCGAGGTGCGTACCGAGGGGCCAGCCGACCTGAGCGACATGCGCAGCCGTCTCGGTGGCCTCGGCCTCGGCGAGGTGACGATGCAGGAGTTCGGCGCACCGACAGACGTGCTGATCCGCATCGAACGCCAGCCAGGTGGTGAGGAGGCGCAGCAACGCGCCATCGAGGTGGTCAAGGGCGAGCTCGGCGACAGCGTCGATTACCGCCGCGTCGAGGCAGTGGGACCGAAGGTCGGCTCCGAGCTGCGTGAGGCCGGTATCATCGCCGTACTGCTCGCGATCGGCGCGATGCTGCTCTACATCTGGTTCCGGTTCGAATGGCAATTCGGCGTCGGGGCGGTGGTCGCCCTGGTGCACGACGTGATCACCACCATCGGCCTGTTCGCACTGCTTGGCCTGGAATTCAATCTCGCGACCGTGGCGGCGATCCTCACCATCGCCGGATATTCGATCAACGACACCGTCGTGGTCTATGACCGGGTGCGCGAGAATCTGCGCCGCTACAAGACCAAGCCGCTGCCCGAAGTGTTCAACGAAGCCGTCAACCAGACCCTGTCGCGGACGGTGATGACGTCTGTCACCACACTGTTGGCGCTGCTGGCGCTGTTCACGCTTGGGGGCGCGGTGATCCGCGATTTCAGCATTGCGCTGATCTGGGGTGTGGTAATCGGCACCTATTCGTCGATCTGGGTGGCGACCGCGCTGCTGCTGTTCTTCAATATCCGGGCGGGCTTCTCCGAAGACGAGCCCGACGCCGCGTCCTAAGCGCCCGGCCATGCGCGAAGGGCTGGTTCCCACACGCAAGACCGTCCAGGGCTACGGCGACGGTGGCTTCACGGTCGAAGGCGAACGGATCGAGGGCTCCCTGCTGATGTTCGCCGATCAGGCGATGCCGTGGCAGGTTGCCGATTTCGACGCCCTTACGCTCGAGAGCCTGGCTCCGGTCACTGAGGGGTCGGGCGCGGAAATCCTCATCCTGGGCTGCGGTGCCGGCATGCGTCCGGTGGATCCGGCGCTTCGGGAGTCTCTACGCCAGGCGGGCATTGCGGTAGAGCCGATGGACACCGGTGCCGCCTGCCGGACATTCAACCTTCTGGTGGCCGAAGATCGCCGGGTGGCAGCGGCACTGATCGCAGTATAGACTCGTCAGCCGTGCGGTTTTTCACCGGTGTCCGGTTGCATCGGCGCGCGGAGAACGCTACGGATCAACCGGAGCAGTGAGTACGGTAAGGACGCGATGACGGAACTGGGTACCGTGAGCTTCGCGGGGGCGTCGGGGAACAAGTACAATTTCAAGTCCTACCCCCTCGGGCAGACCTTCAACCATATTCCGGCAGTGGTGGTGGTAACCCACCGCAGCGAGGCCTCTCGCGGCGGCAACACGCAGCATCGTGTCGTCTTCGTGGGGCAGTTCGAGGACGTCACCAAGTTCGAGATCGGCCTGCGCCGGCAGATTTGCTTTGAGGACAACGGCGCCAACTGTATCTGCGTGCTGGCGGAGCGCGACCAGAACAAGCGGTTGGCGATCGGCGGCGACCTGCTGAAGAAGTTCCAGCCGCCCTGCAACAAGAAGTAACCGCACCAAGTGGCGATACGAAAAAGGGGCGCCCCGCCGGGGCGCCCCTTTTCGTTTTCGGCCTTCGTGAAGCAGACGCTAGAGCGCGTCCGCCATCCGCTGCGCCACGATCTCCCAGTCGACCATGCTGTCGAGGAAGGCGGCGATGTAGTCGGGCCGGCGGTTGCGGTAATCGATGTAGTAGCTGTGCTCCCACACGTCGCAGCCGAGGATGGCGCTCTGGCCCAGCGCCAGCGGGTTGACCGCGTTCGGGGTCTTGGTAACCGCGAGCTTGCCGTTGTCGACCACCAGCCAGCACCAGCCGCTGCCGAACTGACCGACACCGGCCTTCACGAAGGCATCCTTGAAGGCGTCGTAGCCGCCGAAGTCCTCGGCAACCTTGGCTTCCAGCTCGCCGGGCATGGCGCCGCCGCCATTTGCCTTCATCGACGGCCAGAACAGGGTGTGGTTCCAGTGCTGGCCGGCGTTATTGAAGATCGCCTGCTTGGACTCGTCGCCGTAAGACGCCTTGACGACTTCCTCGAGGCTCTTGCCCTCCAGGTCGGTTCCCTTGACCAGGTCGTTCAGGGCGGTGACGTAAGCGTTGTGGTGCTTGCCGTGATGGAACTCCAGCGTCTCCGCCGACATGTGCGGCGCCAGCGCATCCTGGGCATAGGGCAGAGCGGGCAGTTCGAAAGCCATGTGAATCCCCCAACATCGGTGTGTTCTTGAAGGCCTTCACATACGCATTCACGCGTCGGATTTGAAGGGCGGAGACGGATATTTCCGCAAACGCGGCGTAGCAATCAGCCAGCGTCCAGCGCCGCCTCCGCTGCACGGACACCCGACAGCACCGCCCCTTCGATGGTCGCGGGCAGGCCGGTATTCGTCCAGTCGCCTGCCAGCAGCAGGTTGGCAAGCGCGGTACGGCAGCCAGGCCGGCGCCGCGCAGTGCGCGGATCCTGGCGGATCGTGCCACGGCGTTCCTTGACAATCCGCACCGGCGGCCGGGTGATCTCGGTGCGGCAGACATCAGCGACATCGGCCCAGACCGCATCGGCGATCTCGGCGGCATTGCGGTCGACCCATGCGGTCCCGGCGCTGACCGTGGCGGAGATCAGGCCGGGGCGGTGGAACAGCCATTCGGCGGTGCCGCCGAGCAGGCCGAGGAACGGCACGCCGCCCGGCAGCCCCATGTCTTCGGGCACCGCGAAATGGGCGTTGACGATGGGATTGCTTGGCAGCGCTGGCAGCATGCCCGGCAGCAGCTTGGCGGCTGCGTCGGGCGGCATCGCCAGCACCACCGCTTCGTTGCGGCCCAGGGGCCTGGCGCGGTCGCCGCGCTTCAGGGCGGCGATCCGGTTGCCGCTGCGCGCCAGCCCGTCGATCCGGGTGCCGAGCCGTACCCGCGCTCCATGACGCGCGAGCCAGGCCAGGGCGGGGTCGATGAAGGCGGTCGATAGACCTTCATGGGCAAGCAGGGGCTGCATGCCCTCGGTGCCCTGAGTCAGCAGCTCGAGGAGCGTCTGGCGCAACAACTTGGCCGACGCCATTTCCGGCGGCGTATTAAGGACCGCGGTCACCAGCGGCCGCCAGAAGCGCGCCATCGAGGGGGCGTCGGGAGAGAACAGGGCACTGACCGGCCGGTCATGGCCCAGGACGGCAAGCCGCAGGAGGCCCAGCGCATCGCGCAGGCCCAGGCCAGCGTCGCGCCAGCCCGCGGCCCCAGCGCGCACCGACCAGCGCCGGCCGCTGTCCATATCCAGCATGGCGAAGCCCGGCGGCTCGGCGGCCTGCAGGCCGTCGCGCCCGCCAATCCGTTCCAGATAGGCCAACGCATGGACATTGCCTGACAACACAAGGTGGCTGCCATTGTCGATACGCCGGTGCAGCACGGGGTCGTCGACTGAGCGGCAGCGCCCCCCGGCCCGCGGCGCGGCCTCATAGACGGTCACCCCGGCGCCGCGCCGCCGCGCTTCGACCGCGCAGGACAGACCAGCCAAGCCGCCGCCGATGATATGCAGATGGCCTACCAAGGGCGTGGCACCCCGAAACGCAACGCGAGCCAAATCTTCTCCGGCGGTGACAGGCTGACCCGACGCACCGCGCCGGCGCCGTCCCGCAGGCGTTCAAGCAGACGGCGGTAGCCCGCTGCCATCGCCCGTGCCGGCCGCAGGTCGCCGCCCGATGCGAGCGCCACATGAGCGTTCGCGGCTGCGGCATAGCGTGCCTCGGCCAGGGCGGCCAGCGCCCCGGTTGCGGCCGGCAGGCGCGGATCGGCCAGCACGGCGGCGGGATCGCGCGATGCGATGCCGGCAGCCTCGAGATGCTCCGCCGGCAGATAGAGACGCCCGCGTGCCGCGTCCTCACCCAGGTCGCGCAGGATGTTGGTCATCTGCATAGCCTCCCCCTGATCGGCAGCCAGCTCCAGAGCCGCATCGCCATGCAGGCCGCATGCGGCGAGGGTGAGGACCCCGGCGGCACCCGCCACCTGGCGGCAATAGGTCCGCAGGGACGCGAGGCTGGGGCCGCGCGGCGGCGCTGCGACATCGGCGGCCATGCCGTCGAGCACCGCCTCAAACTCGGCGCGCGGAAGGTCGAACAGGCGCACCGGGCGCAACAGCGCGCGGCTTACCGGATGTGTCGGGCGCCCGGCATAGAGCGCCGCCACCTCGTCGCGCCAGGCATCGAGCATGGCTGCCTTGCGCTCATCCGGGGTGTCGCCGTCGGCAATGTCATCGACCTCCCGGCAATAGGCGTAGATTGCATACATCGCGGCCCGGCGCTCCGGCGGCAGAACCGACATCGCCCATCGGAAGGAGGTGCCGGCACCTGCAACGATGCGGCGAACCTCACGCCCGGCGTCACGGTCGCGCGGGGGAGTCCCGGCCGGTGCCTCCGCCGGCGGGACCGGGCTCACCGGTCGAGCAATCCGATGAGCAGCCCGTGGCCCGCGCACAACGCCTTCTCCACCAGCGACAGCCGAGGGCGGCCTTGCAGCGGATCGGCGGTGCGCAGCCGCGCGGCCAGGCGCCGCGCCAGCAGGTAAATCACCGCCGATTCGATGCGCAGGCGCCGGTCACGGATCAGCCCGACGAGTGGCTTTGCTGAGCGCAGCAACTGGTCTGTGCCGTCGAGCATGCGGTCAAGGACCGCCCGCAGTTCGGGCGAGGACGCCGGTTCGCGCAGTGCATCGGGCTTCAGTTTGGCGCCGCGCAGCCAGGCCAGGGGCACATAGAGCCGGTTCAACTCCACCAGGTCGCGCTGGCAATCCTGGATGTGATTGATGATCTGTAGCGCCGCGCACAGCGCGTCGGACGCGCGCTGGGTCTCTGCGCCACGCCGACCGTTGTCCAATTCGCCATGCAGTTCCAGCAAGAAGCGCCCGACCGGCGCTGCCGAATAGCGGCAGTAGGTCAGCAGATCGCTCCAGCTCTTGGTCTGGGGCTGGCGCACGTCCCGCTCGAAGGCCTGCAGCAAATGTTCCGCATGGGTGGCGGAGACGCCGGTCTCGGCCAGGCTTTCGCGCAGCCCAAGGGCGGCGGCAGTCTCGGTCTCGTCACCATCGGCAGCCGGGTCGCCCGCCAGCGCCGCACGCATTGCCGCCAGCCGCACCAGCTTGTCGTCGGCGATCAGGTCGGGGTTGTCGGCGATATCGTCGGCAGCGCGCGCAAAGCGGTAGAACGCCATCACATGGGGCCGCCGGCTGACCGCCAGCAACCGCGAGGCGACCGGGAAATTCTCGTTGCGGGACTTGCGGTCGATCCGCGTCAAATCCGCTGCGGCCGCGCCGCCCGCGTCCTGCTCTTCGTGGTGTGTGTTTTGATGCGCCTGCGCCACCGTGGCACCCCTGCTTGCGTTCGTCCTGAACACGGCGCACATCTTAGCGCAGCCGCCCTGCGTCCAAAACGCCTGATACGTCCCAAGGCCCCGAAAAAATGAGCGATTCCGGCTCCCTCAGCTATTGCGCCGAACAGGTCCGTCAGCACGATCCGGATCGCTTCGTGATGGCATTGTTTGCACCCGCGGGGCGCCGCGAGGCGTTGTTCGCCCTCTATGCCTTCAACCTGGAACTGGCGAAGGCCCGCGAGGTGGTGAGCGAGCCGATGATGGGCCGCATCCGCTTGCAATGGTGGCGCGACGGACTCGACGGCATTGCCGCAGGCAAGCCGCCGGGCCACCGGGTGGCGGAGGCCTTGGCCGCCGCCGTCACGGCCTACGGCCTGCCGGTTACCGAGATGGGCCGCATGATCGATACCCGCGAGGCGGATATGGAGGATGCGCCCCACGGCGACATGGCGGCGCTGCTCGCCTACGCGGATGGCACCACCGGCAGCCTCGGTGCGCTGGCCGCTGCCGTACTGGGCGGCGCGCCGGACAATGCAACCGCGGATGCAGTGCGCCAGGCCGGCGTCGCCCACAGCCTCACCGGGTTGTTGCGCGCGGTGCCGTTCCATGCCCGCGGCAAGCGGCTCTACCTGCCACAGGACCGGGTCGCAGCGGCGGGTGTGGGTTTGGGCGACCTGTTCGAACTGCGCGGCAGCGCGGCCCTGAACACCGTGGTGGCGGAGGTGGCGGACGCCGCTGATATGGCGCTGAGCGCGGCCCGATCGGTGCGTGGCACGCTGCCCCGAGTCCTGCGGCACGCGCTGTTGCCTGCCGCCCTGGCCGCCGGTGACCGGGCGCGGCTGCGCCGCGCCGGCCACGACCCTTTCGATGTACGGCTCAGGCGCGATCCGCTGCGCCGGGTGTTTCGGCTGGGCTTCGCGGCGCTGAGCGGCCGTTACTGAGCGCTACTGGATCGGCGCGGTCATCAGCCAGTTCGTCGCGGAGACGACCTCGTTACGCAACGCGTTGGGCTTCAGGGTTGCGCAATCCTCACGGGTGATGTTGCGCGCGGTGCGCTGACGCACCTCGTCAAACAGGGCCTCGATGAACGCAAGCTGCTGCTTCTCATAGCCGATGCGGATGCTGACACCGATGAGCGCGCCCTGAAGCTCGCGCCATTCGACACCGCAGGCGGTGGCGACCCCGGCCAGCTTGCCGTGGTGCAGCACCCGGTCCTGCATGGTGCGGGGGATGATGTCCTGGGGCTCCTGGGCCAGCGCCGGCGGGGTCAGCAGCGCCAGCACGAGGGCGGCCAGCATGAGGGCAGATCGGGTCATTCGGCAGCCTCCCTGGTGGCAGACCAGCCGGCCAGGTCGGCCAGGGCCCGCTGGCTGTAGCCGCGCTTGCGTTCACGGCCGCGGCGGCGGGCCGCATCGCCTTGCAGCGGCGGAAACAGCCCGAAATTGACGTTCATCGGCTGGAAGCTGTCCGCCTCCGCGCCGCCGGTGATATGGCCCAGAAGCGCGCCGAGCGCCGAAGTCGGCGGGGGCGGGGCCATGGCCTCGCCCTGCGCCTCTGCGGCGGCGAGGCGGCCGGCAATCAGGCCGATGGCGGCGCTTTCCACGTAGCCCTCAACACCGGTGATCTGCCCGGCGAAGCGCAGGTCGGGGCGCGCCGTCAGCCGCAGCGTCTCGTCGAGCAGGCGGGGGCTGTTGATGAAAGTGTTGCGGTGGAGCCCGCCGAGGCGCGCGAACTCGGCATTCTCGAGCCCCGGAATGGTGCGGAAGATGCGTTTCTGCTCGCCCCATTTCAGCTTCGTCTGGAAGCCGACCATGTTGTAGAGGGTGCCCAGCTTGTTGTCCTGGCGCAGCTGCACCACTGCGTGGGGCTTCTCCTCGGGCTGGTGCGGGTTGGTCAGGCCAACCGGCTTCATCGGGCCATAGGCCAGGGTCTTGCGGCCGCGCGCCGCCATCACCTCGATCGGCAGGCAGCCCTCGAAATAGGGTGTGGCCTTCTCCCAGTCCCGGAACTCGGTCTTGTCGCCCTCGAGCAGCGCGTCGATGAAGGCGTCGTACTGGTCGCGGTCGAGCGGCAGGTTGATGTAGTCCTTGCCGTCGCCGCCGGGGCCCGCCTTGTCGTAGCGCGACTGGAACCAGGCCTTTTCGAAATCAATGCTGTCCTTGTGGATGATCGGCGCGATGGCGTCGAAGAAGGCCAGCGCATCTTCGCCTGTCAGGTCGCGGATCGCCTCGGCCAGTGCTGGCGAGGTCAGCGGGCCAGTGGCGACGATGGTCGAGCCCCATTCCGCTGGCGGCAGGCCGGCGACCTCCTCGCGACGCAGTTCTACCAGCGGATGGTCGGCGAGTGCCGCGCCCACCGCGTCGGCGAACTGGTCACGGTCGACCGCCAGCGCACCGCCAGCAGGCAGCCGGGCGGCATCGCCCGCGCGCATCACTAGCGAGCCGCAGCGGCGCATCTCCTCATGCAGCAGGCCAACGGCGTTGTATTCCGCATCGTCCGAGCGGAACGAGTTGGAGCAGACCAGCTCGGCCAGCTTGTCGGTCTGGTGCGCATCGGTACCGCGCACCGGACGCATCTCGTGCAGCACCACGGGCACTCCCGCCTCGGCTGCCTGCCAGGCCGCTTCGCTGCCGGCGAGCCCGCCGCCGACGATATGGATGGGCTTGGTCATAACCGTCCCAAGATGGCGGTGCCGGCGCCGCGGTTCAACCGGCGGCGCGGGCGCGCTTGCGCCGGGCCGGGGCGGGCAGCAGGCCGCGCAGGAAGTCGCCGGTAAAGCTGCCCTCGGTCTGCGCCACGTCCTCTGGTGTGCCGGCGGCGACCAGCCGGCCGCCCTTGTCGCCGCCCTCGGGGCCGAGGTCGATGATCCAGTCGGCGGTCTTGATGACCTCGAGATTATGTTCGATCACCACCACCGAATTGCCGCTGTCGACCAGCGCATGCAGCACTTCGAGCAGCTTGCGCACATCCTCGAAATGCAGCCCGGTCGTCGGCTCGTCGAGGATGTAGAGGGTGCGCCCGGTGGCGCGCTTGGAGAGTTCCTTCGACAGCTTTATGCGCTGGGCCTCGCCGCCGGACAGCGTCGTCGCCGGCTGCCCGAGATGGATGTAGCCCAGGCCGACCCGCTGCAAGGTGACCATACGGTCGCGGATCGAGGGAACGGCGGAGAAGAAGCCGGCAGCCTCGTCCACGGTCATGTCGAGCACGTCGGCGATCGACTTGTCGCGGTACTTCACCTCCAGGGTCTCGCGGTTGTAGCGCTTGCCCTTGCAGACATCGCAGGTGACATATACGTCCGGCAGGAAGTGCATCTCGATCTTGATGACCCCGTCGCCCTGGCACGCCTCGCAGCGTCCGCCCTTGACGTTGAAGGAGAAGCGGCCGGGCTTGTAGCCGCGGGTCCGCGCCTCGGGCAGGTTGGCAAACCAGTCGCGGATCGGGGTGAACGCGCCGGTGTAGGTCGCGGGGTTCGAGCGCGGCGTGCGGCCGATGGGCGATTGGTCGATATCGACCACCTTGTCGAGCAGTTCGATGCCCTCGATGCGGTCGTGGGCGCCGGCATGGACTCGCGCCCGGTTGAGCCGCTTGGCCACTGCCTTGTAGAGGATCTCCACGGTCAGCGACGACTTGCCGCCGCCGGACACGCCGGTCACGCAGGTCATCACGCCGAGCGGCACATCCACGTCGATATCCCGCAGGTTGTTCTCGCTGGCCCCCTTGATGCGCAGCCGCTGGCCACGCTTAGCCTTGCGCCGCTTCTCCGGGACCGTGATCTGGCGCACCCCGGTGAGATACTGGCCGGTGAGGCTCTCGGAGCTTTGCATGATCGTGTCGGGCGATCCCTCGGCGATGATCTGGCCGCCATGGATGCCGGCGCCGGGGCCGATGTCGATGACATGGTCGGCGGCCCGGATCGCCTCCTCGTCATGTTCGACCACGACGACCGAATTGCCGAGGTCGCGCAGCCGCTCCAGTGTTGTCAGCAGCCGCGCGTTGTCGCGCTGGTGCAGGCCGATGGAGGGCTCGTCGAGCACGTAGAGCACCCCGGTCAGGCCCGAGCCGATCTGCGAGGCGAGGCGGATGCGCTGGCTCTCGCCGCCCGACAGGGTCGCCGACGAGCGCGCCAGGGTGAGGTATTCCAGCCCGACATTGTTGAGGAAGCCGAGGCGCTCGGAAATCTCGCGCAGGATGCGCCGGGCGATCTCGCGCTCCTTATCGGTTAGCTTCGGCTCCAGCCCGTCGACCCAGGCGCCGGCCTTGTCGATGGACATGGCGGCGACCTCGCCGATATGCAGCCCGTCGATCTTGACCGCCAGCGCCTCGGGTTTGAGGCGGTAGCCATTGCAGGTCTCACACGGCGCGGTGCTCTGGAAGCGGCCCATCTCCTCGCGCACCCAGGAGCTGTCGGTCTCGCGCCAGCGCCGCTCCATGTTCGGGATCACGCCCTCGAACGGCCGGTCCGTCTGATACTGCTTGAGGCCGTCGTCGTAGCGCATGGTGACCTTGGTCTTCCCCGAGCCGTAGAGCACCGCGTCCCGGTGCGCCGTCTCAAGGTCGCGGAACGGGGTGTCGACCGAAAAGCCGTAATGCTCCGCGAGGCTCTCCAGAGTCTGCAGGTAGTATTGGGACGAACTGCCGGCCCAGGGCGCAATCGCGCCCTCGCGCAGCGACAGCCGGTCGTCCGGCACCACCAGTTGTGGGTCCATGTAGAGCGTAATGCCAAGCCCGTCGCAGGCCGGGCAGGCGCCGTAGGGTGCGTTGAAGGAGAACAGCCGCGGCTCGATCTCCTCGATGGTGAAGCCCGACACCGGGCAGGCGAAGCGGGCGGAGAACACGGTCTCCTCGCCGCTGTCGGCGTCCTCGGCGACGGCGATGCCGTCAGCCAGGCCGAGCGCGGCCTCGATGCTTTCGGCCAGGCGCGGCGCGATCCCGTCGCGCACCACCACCCGGTCCACCACGACCGCGATGTCGTGCTTGAACTTCTTGTCGAGCTTCGGCGCGGCATCGATATCGTGCACCTCGCCGTCGATCTTCACCCGCTGGAAGCCGCGGCGCTGCAGCTCCGCCAGTTCCTTGCGGTACTCGCCCTTGCGGCCGCGCACCACCGGGGCCAGCAGATAGAGGCGGGTGCCCTCGGGCATCTCCATCACCCGGTCGACCATCTGGCTGACCGTCTGGCTGCGGATCGGCAGACCGGTCGCCGGCGAGTAGGGGACGCCGACCCGCGCAAACAGCAGCCGCAGATAGTCGTAGATCTCGGTCACCGTGCCGACGGTGGAGCGGGGGTTCTTCGACGTCGTCTTCTGCTCAATGGAGATCGCCGGCGATAGCCCCTCGATGAGATCGACGTCGGGCTTCTCCATCAGCTCCAGGAACTGCCGGGCGTAGGCCGAGAGGGACTCCACATAGCGGCGCTGGCCCTCGGCGTAGATGGTGTCGAAGGCCAGGGACGACTTGCCCGAGCCGCTGAGGCCGGTGACCACGACCAGCTTGTCGCGCGGGATATCCAGGTCGATGTCGCGCAAATTGTGCTCGCGCGCGCCGCGGATGCGAATCATCGGGCCGTCCTCGGGGACGGCGGCAGGGGCAGGGCGGCGTTTACGGCCGGTGGCGCGCTTGGCGGTCATGGCGTCTGGCGGGCGGCGAGGGGGCGGTGCGGGGAGACAGGAATATGGCCCCTCGGGGCCGCTTGCGCCAGCCCCCGGCAAAACCCCCACAGGCGGCTTTGGGCGGGCCCGGCTTTGCGTGTAGAGTGACGCTTCGGCGACATCCCCTTTTCAGCATCCCACGACAGGAAATTCGATGGCAGGCAGCGTCAACAAGGTCATCCTGGTCGGCAATCTCGGACGCGATCCCGAGATCCGCAACACCCAGAGCGGTCAGAAGGTGGTCAACCTCTCGGTGGCCACGTCGGAGACCTGGCGCGACCGCAATTCCGGCGAGCGCCAGGAGCGTACCGAATGGCATCGGGTGGTGATCTTCAACGACCGCCTCGCCGATGTCGCCGAGCGGTTCCTGAAGAAGGGCTCCAAGGTTTATCTCGAAGGCACCCTGCAGACCCGCAAGTGGCAGGGCCAGGACGGGCAGGACCGTTATACCACCGAGGTCGTGCTGGGCCGCTTCCGCGGCGAACTGCAGATGCTCGACGGCCGTGGCGAGGGCGGTGGCGGCGGTGACTACCAGCGCAGCGCGCCGGCAGACGGGCCGGGCGGCGGGGGGGGCGGGGGCGAGCCGTCCTGGGATTCGGGCGGCGGCGACCTGGACGACGAAATCCCGTTCTAGGAGGCGGTGATGCGGCTTCTCGGCCTCTCGGCGGTCTGTATCCTCGGCGCCGTCTGCCTGACGGCGATGGGGCTGCCGGAGGCCGCCGTGCCGCTGCTGGTCGGCGGGCTTGGCTTCGCCATCGGCGTGGGTCTGCGGTGGGTTTTCGCCCGGCTGCGCGGCGGTCCCGGCGCCGCCCCGCCCGGCTGATTTCAAGATATTGATATAAAAGGCGTTTTCACGCCAAAATCTAGCGCGTCCGGCTTGTGCCGGAGGGGCGGTTTTGCTATTGTTACAGCGGTCGCAAACGGGCCTCTCCGGCACCGTGGCGGCCGCCTCAAAACGGCCCCCTGAAGGCCGCTTTCCGCCGCCACAACGCCCGAGAAAACGTGACCGACGAGACACCGACGCCAACCGCACCGCCACCGCCGCCGGGGGAGCAAGTAGGCGCCGTCTCGATCGAGGAGGAGATGACCCGCTCCTACCTCGATTACGCCATGAGCGTGATCGTCAGCCGGGCCTTGCCGGACGTGCGCGACGGGCTGAAGCCGGTACACCGGCGCATCCTCTACGGCATGAAGGAAGGCGGGTACGACTGGAACCGCGCCTACCGCAAGTCGGCCCGCATCGTCGGCGACGTGATGGGCAAGTACCATCCGCACGGCGACAGCGCGATCTACGACGCCATGGTGCGCATGGCGCAGACTTTCTCCATGCGGCTGCCGCTGATCGACGGCCAGGGCAACTTCGGCTCGATCGACGGCGATCCGCCCGCAGCCATGCGCTACACCGAGGCGCGGCTCGACCGGGCGGCGTCGGAACTGCTCGACGATATCGACCGGGACACCGTCGACTTCCGCGCCAACTACGACGAGACCACGTCCGAACCGACGGTCCTGCCGGCGAAATACCCCAATATCCTGGTCAATGGCGGCGGCGGCATCGCCGTTGGCATGGCGACCAACATTCCGCCGCACAATCTGGGCGAGGTGATCGACGGCACCATTGCCCTGATCGACGAGCCCGACATCAGTATCGAGCGGCTGATCGAGATCATCCCGGGGCCGGATTTCCCGACCGGAGGACTGATCCTCGGCCGTGCCGGCATCGAGACAGCCTACCGCGAGGGGCGCGGCTCGGTGGTGATGCGCGCGCGCACCCATACCGAGCCCGCCGGCAAGGACCGCGAGGCGATCATCGTCACCGAGATCCCGTATCAGGTGAACAAGTCGCGCCTGGTCGAGAGCATCGCCCAACTGGTGCGCGACAAGCGCGTCGAGGGTATCAGCGACCTACGTGACGAATCCGACCGTCACGGTATGCGCATCGTCATCGAACTGCGCCGCGAGGCGATGGCGGAGATCGTGCTCAACCAGCTGTTCCGCTATTCCGCGCTGCAGGCAAGCTTCGGCGTCAACATGCTGGCGCTCGACGGCGGCCGCCCGCGGCAGCTCGGCCTCAAGGACGTGCTGGAGGCCTTCGTCGCCTTCCGCGAGGAAGTCGTCACCCGGCGCACCGTCTACGAACTGGGTAAGGCGCGGGACCGCCTGCACCTGCTGGTCGGCCTCGCCATGGCGGTGGCCAATATCGATGAGGTGATCGCGCTGATCCGCGCCGCGCCGGACCCGGATGCCGCCAAGGCGGGCCTGATGGAACGCGCCTGGCCGGCGGAGACCGTGCGCCCGCTGATCGAGCTGCTGGACGAGCCGGGCCGCGGCATCGAGAAGGACGGCACCGCGCGTCTGTCCGAGGCCCAGGCCCGCGGTATCCTGGAGCTGCGGCTACAGCGCCTGACCGGGCTGGAGCGCAGCAAGATCGACGAGGAAAGCGCGGCGCTGGCGGAGAACATCACCGACTATCTCGACATCCTCGGTTCGCGCGAGCGCAAGCGCGAGATCATGAAAGAGGAGCTGCGCGAGATCCGCGAGCGCTTCGGCGACGACCGCCGCACCGAGATCACCGACGCCGGCTTCGAGCACGACATCGAGGACCTGATCCAGCCCGAGGAGATGGTCGTCACCGTGACCCACGGCGGCTACATCAAGCGGGTGCCGCTGGCGACCTACCGGACCCAGGCGCGCGGCGGCAAGGGCCGATCGGGCATGAGCACGCGGGACGAGGACTTCGTGCATTCGGTGTTCGTCGCCAACACCCATGCACCGCTGCTGTTCTTCTCCTCCCACGGCATGGTCTACACGCTGAAGGTCTACCGCCTGCCGGTGGGCAATCCGACGTCGCGGGGCAAGGCGATGGTCAACCTGCTGCCGCTGGCGGAAGGGGAGACCATCACCACGGTGATGCCGCTGCCGGTGGATGAGGCGGAATGGCAGGGCCAGCACATCATGTTCGCCACGTCGCTCGGCAATGTGCGGCGCAACGACCTGGCCGACTTCACCAACATCAAGGCCAACGGCAAGATCGCCATGAAGCTGGCCGAGGGCGACCAGCTCGTTGGCGTCGCCCTATGCAGCGAGGAGCATGACGTGCTGCTGGCCTGCCGGGGCGGCAAGTGCATCCGCTTCCGGGTGCCCGACGTGCGGGTGTTCAGCGGCCGCACATCCACTGGCGTGCGCGGTATCCGGCTCGCCAAGGACGACGTGGTTGTTTCCATGTCGATCCTCACTCACGCCGCCATCGACATGGAGGTGCGCGACGACTATCTGCGTGCTGCCGCCGCCGGCCGCCGGGTCGCCGGCAACGGCAATGGCAACGGCGTCGAGGGTGAGGCGGAGACGGTGACCGACGAGGACCGGGCGCTGGCCGAGAGCCTCACCGGCGACGCCTTCGCCGGTTTTGCCGAGGCTGAGGAGTTTATCCTCAGCGTTACCGAGAATGGCTTCGGCAAGCGCACCAGCGCCTACGAATACCGCATCACCAAGCGAGGCGGGCAGGGCATCGTCAACATCGCCACCTCCGACCGCAACGGCCCGGTGGTGGCCTCCTTCCCCGTTGCGCCAGGCGACCAGCTGGTGATGGTCTCCGACCAGGGGCAACTGATCCGCTTCCCGGTGGAGGGGGTGCGCATCGCCGGGCGCAACACCCAGGGCGTCACCCTGTTCAAGGTCGCCGAAGATGAGCATGTCACCTCCGCCTTCGCGGTGCCGGAGGAGGGCGATGACGACGATGCGGCCGACGCCGATGCGCCGGACGGGGACGATGGGGCGGCTGACAGTGGCGAGGCGGCCGCAGAAGCCTGAGGCCCCCTTCGCGAAAATGTTGTCAATTGTTGACAGCAACGCCCGATAACCCTTTGAAATATCAATATACCTGTTGGCGGCTGTGACATGGCGGCGCAACAGGCAGCCAACACCGTGGGGCGCGGAATCCGCCGCCCACAGGAGGGATGTTGACAAGATGTTGGCAGGACGGCGCGCCGGAACGCGGGCGCACGGACGGCTTTTTTCACCTTGGAATCTAGGTGTTTGATCCTATAATTCAAGCCGGGCAAGGCTTGACGCCGCATATGTTGCGCTGCAACATGCGCGGCTTCGTGACAGCCGTGTTGCCGGGACGGGACCGTTCCGCCGGCCGCGGCCGCACCGCAGGGGGAAGCAGGGCGTGAGCGCACCGCGTGTCGGCGTCTATCCGGGCACTTTCGACCCGGTCACCAAGGGCCATATGGACATCATTCTGCGCGGCAGCCGCCTGGTTGACCGGCTGGTGGTGGGCGTCGCCGGCAATGCTGGCAAGGGGCCGATGTTCTCCATCGCCGAGCGCGTGGAAATGCTGCGTGACGAAGTGGCCGCCCTGGGTGACACCAACGGCACCCGCATCGAGGTGGTTTCCTTCAACGGCCTGCTGATCCGCTTTGCGGAGGAGGCAGGGGCCAGCGTGATTATCCGCGGCCTGCGTGCGGTCTCCGACTTCGAGTACGAATTCCAGATGGCCGGGATGAATGCCCGCCTCAACGACCGCATCGAAACCGTCTTCCTGATGGCGTCCGAGGGCCAGCACTTCGTCTCCTCGCGCTTCGTCAAGGAGATCGCGCGACTGGGCGGTGATGTGAGTTCCTTCGTCTCGCCGCGCATTCTGGAGCGGCTGACTGCCGCTGGCCTGGGCGGCGAGGACGCCCAGGGCGCCGGTTCGGCTCACGATTAGGCGGGCAGGGGGCGAAAAACCGCCGCCCGCGCTTCACGGCGCTGCGCCCCCGGTGCTAGTCTGCGCGCCGTCCCTCATGGGAGCCCGTAGCTCAGCTGGTAGAGCAGCGGACTTTTAATCCGCGTGTCCTGGGTTCGAGTCCCAGCGGGCTCACCAATTTCCACAAGAACCAGCCGCGCTTGGCGTCAATGGCTTGGATCACCGAGCCAGCGCACGGCATCGTCGAGGGTATGGAAATCGGCAAACAGGATGCCTTCCCGCTCAATCGCGGCATTGTAATAATCATTAGATATGCCGACATCGCCTTCGGGAATGAGAAAGGCGGTCTTGTTTCTAAAATAATAACGCGCAGAAACAATAATATTAGTAACGTCCTCGATGTCTTCGTTTCTTAAAGACCACTGGATATTTTGCAAGTCGATTACCAGAAAGCCCGCATAATCCAGCGGCACGAACTTGCTGATATGGGCCACCATGTCCCGGGTGCCCTGGACATCCAGGGTGCCTGTCAGGCGCAGCAACGCATACGAGACGTCGCCGGCCTCTTCGAAACTGCCGGAAAATTCAATCATCGGCCCAGTGGGTCTCTCCGGTGCGGGGCGCCAGCAGCCTTATCGCACATCATCAGGCATCCCAGCGACCGGAATCCGCTTTTCACAAGCCCTTCAAATAAGGACGAAAACTCGATGCGCTTGATGCCGGCGCCGACCCATCGGCGCTAGTTCGCGGCAGCGAGGAAGGTGCCGGGATATTTGAAATAACGGATCCGGCAGCGGGCACCGAAGCTCTCGAAGGTCAACGCATCCACCCGGGCGACGAAGGCGTCAAGCACCGCGTCGGTGCGCGCGTCCGCGTCGCGGGCCTTGATCTCCACATAGACCGGCGTGCCCAGCGGCGTGTGGGCAAGGGGGACCGGCATGATCTGGACCGTTTCGGGCGCCGCCCCGAGGGTGTCGATAATCACGTCGGCAAGCCGCGCGGCGAAGGTTTCGAAGGCCGCCGCGTCCAGCGCGTGGGCAGGGCCGTAATGCAGGCTGACTGATGGCATGGCGCTGTCTTAACAGAGTTGGCTGTCGGAATCCGCGCGATTCAGATTGTGACAGTACGGTGACTGCCGCCAATCCCGCGGAATCCGCCGAATATAATAATATTCAGTGACGTGCATAATTCGTTTGCCCCGCCGATTCCCTCTGATAGGGTTTCGTCGACAAATCCGGGGACCGGTAAAAACCGGCCTTGGAAAGACATGACACAGGGAAGCGTCATTATGAACGTAAAGTCTCTTACACCGATTGCGCTCGGTGCCGGTCTGCTGATCGCATCGAGCGGTTTCGCCAACGCCGTGGAGCCCATCAAGATGCGCTGGGCTTCCGACCATGGCGGCCCGCCGCATCCGGCGGCCATTGCCGAGGTCTATTTCGCCGAGCAGGTCGAAAAGAAGATCCCCGGCAGTAAGGTCCAGATCTACTGGGCGAAGTCGCTATACACCATCCCGCAGGGTGTGAAGGCGATGACCCAGGGCAACCTGGAAATGATCACCGGCCAGTGGGGCAAGACCGCCAGTGTCGAGCCGCTCTCCAACGTGCTGCTTGGCGCCGGTAAGCTGACCACCGTCGGCGCGATCGACAGCGTCGACAAGACCCAGACCTTCGCCACCCTGGTCGAGCATTTCGACAAGGTGCACGACATCACTATCTTCGGTGCGGGTCACCTCAGCATGTACATGGGCGCGGGCGCCGTCAGCGGCCGCCTGGTCGAGCCGTCGGACTTCGCCGGCAAGAAGATGCGCTCCATGGGCCCGGCTGAGAACGCCCTGCTCAGCGCGCTGGGTTCCAGCCCGCAGTCGATGGCGTTCGCCGATGTCCCGTCTGCCCTGCAGACCGGTGTCGTCGATGGCCTGCTGACCTCGCTCGGCGGCTACAACCAGGTCAAGGAGCAGGCGCCCTACTTCACGGTTGCCGGCCTGAACGGCATCGTGGGCGACTACTACTGGTTCGGTGCCTCGAACCGCTGGTGGAGCAGCCTGTCCAAGGCGCAGCAGGACGCGCTGCAGGACATCATCGTGAACGACTTCATGCCGTTCCAGCGCGCCATCAACTTCTGCAACGACCAGCGCACGCTCAAGCTGTTCGAGACCAAGGACAAGACCAAGCCGGGTATCTATGTCCTGTCGCAGGAAGAGGCCTCGGTGATCCAGAAGGCCGAGGGCGGCGCCACCAACAAGTGGATCAAGACCAAGGTGAACGACAAGGGCGACATGCTCGTCGACAAGTTCACCCAGGAAGCGGCTGCGTTGGTGAAGGCCAACCCGCCGGGTTCCAGCGCCCTGGAGAAGACCGACTGCGCGAAGTACGAGCCGTATTTCGCCAAGTACGGCAAGGGTGGCGAGCTCTACCGGGCCAAGAACCGGAAGTAAGCGCTCGTATACGCAACAGCGAGGCTGTCGGTCCGGCTGGGCCGGCAGCCTCTGCGCGTATGCTGAAATCCCGGCTGGTTAAGGGGCAACATGGATACGTTCCTGGCTGCTTCGCAGCGCATCCAGACCGTCATCGGGGCGGTTCTGGGGTTCGTGTCGGCGAGCCTGCTGCTCGGCATCACGCTGTTCGCGCTGCTTGAGATCGTTCGGCGCTACATCTTCAACGTCGTTTTCGAGTGGGGGCAGGACGCCATCGTCGTTGGCATGGTGTCAGCGGTGGCTCTGTTCTTCTGCGTCACCCAGACCCGGCGCAGCCACCTTGTGATGAACGCCATCGTGCACCTGCTGCACGACAAGGGCTTCCGCAAGCTGGTCGGCTTCATCAAGATCCTGGTCTCGGCGATCATCGCGGTGTTCTGCGGCGCGATCGCGATCACCGGGCAATCGACCCTCGACTACGCCATCGCCCGCGAGCTGGTGACCTACAGCCTGATCATCCCGCTGTGGCCCTTCTATCTGATCATGATGATCGGGTTCGGCCTGACGTCCTTCGTCGCATTCCTGCAAATGATCGAAGATATTATCGGTTTTGTTCGCGGGGATTACATGGATGCCGAATTCGAATTAATGACAGATGTTTAATTCTCTCGATAAACACAAATAAAAGAGGCGGGTTTTATGGCCGCGCTCGCAATTAGTCTTTTCACTTTTATCTTCCTCGCGGTCCCGATCGGCATCTCGCTGGCCAGTTCAACGGCCATCATGGTGTTCTTCGACGACTTCCTGACGTTCGGGACGCTGTTCGAGGCCTTCTTCAACTTCATCAGCAAATACACGCTGATCGCGATCCCGTTCTTCATCTACGCCGGCTTCCTGATGGAGCGCACAGGGCTGGTGCGCGGCCTGTTCAATTTCGCCGACGCGCTGATCGGCTGGGTGCCGGGCGGCTTCGCCTATGCCACCCTGATCGCCGCGGTTCTGTTCGGGGCGATTTCCGGCTCCTCGACCGCGATGGCCGCCGCGATGAGCGTGATCGCCTATCCGGAGATGGTGAAGCGCGGCTATCCGAAATGGATGGCGGCCGGGGTGATTGCGTCGGCGGGCGGCATCGCGCTGCTGATCCCGCCCAGCATCACGCTGATCCTGTTCGGCGTGATCACGGAAATTTCCATCGTCGACCTGTTCTTCGCAGGGGTGATCCCGGGGATCATGCTGGCGATCAGCGACGCGGTGATCATCCTCGGTGTGTCGATCTTCATCGTGAAGCTGCCGGCGGGCACCTTCAGCGTCCAGAAGGTTATCGAGGCGTTCAAGGAAGCACTGCCGGCGCTGCTGATGCCGGTGATCGTGCTGGGCGGCCTGTATGGCGGCGTGTTCACGCCGACGGAGGCGGGCGCCGCGGCGGCGGGTTACGCCCTTTTCTACGGTGTGCTGTTCAAGCGCGGGCCGTTCATCAAGGACCTGATGGACGTGACCAAGCGGACCATGAACCTGACCGGGATCGTGTTCTTCCTGCTTGGCTGCGTCGGCATCTTCCAGTTCTTCCTCGCCAACATGGGCTGGCCGCAGGAAATCGCCGAGTGGGCCAGCTCGCTGGGCCTGTCAAAGAACATGTTCCTGTTCGTGCTGATGGGCACGCTGCTGCTGCTGTCGATGTGGCTGACGGGCGTGGCGATCCTGGTGCTCACGGTGCCGGTCTTCTTCCCGGTCGCGCTGTCGCTGGGCGTCGATCCGGTGCATCTGGGCATCCTGACCGCCCTGTGCATCGAGATCGGCAGTGTGATCCCGCCGGTCGGGCTCAACCTGTTCGCGGTCAGTGGCGTGACCAAACTGCCCGTCACCCAGGTGATCCGCGGGTCGTTCCCGTTCTGCATCTCCGACACGGTGGTCCTCATCATTGTGCTGCTGTTCCCGATGCTGGCGCTGTGGCTGCCGGCGCAGCTGGTGACGTCGCACTTCTAGCGGCGCGGGGATGCGGATAATGCCGGGACCGGCAGGCGCAGGCATCGCACTGCGCGGCATTCGCAGTTTCTATGTCGGCGGCGCGAATGCGCGCCTCGACCTGCCGCCGACCGAGGGCGTCGCCCTGGCGCTGGGCTCGGACAGGCGGGCGCTCGACCAGTCGGGGGACTATCAGGTCGGGCAGATGTATGTGCAGGGCTTCCTCAACGCCAAGGCGGACGGCAGCCCGCCGCTGCTGATGTGGCATGGCGGCGGGATGACCGGCGTCACCTGGGAGACCACGCCCGACGGGCGGCCCGGCTGGCTCGAGCATGCCCTGATCGACGGCTTCGACGTGTATGTCTCCGATGCGGTCGAGCGTGGCCGATCCTCGTTCCCGCCCAACGCGGTCAGCGAAATGGCCGCCGTGTTCCGGCCCAAGCAGCTGGCCTGGGAGATCTTCCGCATGGGGCCGGAAGGGGGCTACGCCTCGGACCCGGCTGCGCGGCGCTATTTCGACGGGCAGCGCTTCCCGGCCGGAGACTACGATGCGTTCGCCAACCAGTTCGTCGCCCGCTGGCCGGCCCTCGCGCCCATGGTCGAGGCCGCCTACGCGGAGTACCTCGGGCATTTCGAACAGGCGGTGATCGTCGCCCACAGCCAGGGCTGCGGCTATGCCCAGAAGGCGGCCCAGGACATGACCGCCCATGTGCGCGCGGTGGTGCTGGTGGAGCCGTCCGGTTCGCCTGACGTGCCCGATGCCGCCTGCCTCGCACGCCTGCGCGCCGTGCCGCATCTGGTGGTGTGGGGCGATTTCTTCGACCAAAGCCCGGTCTGGCAGGCCTACCGCCGGACGGTGGAGACGTATCTCGACGCACTCGCCGCCGCTGGCGTGCCGGTCGATGTCATCGACCTGCCGGCCCGGGGCGTCGCCGGCAATTCCCATTTCCCGATGATGGACGACAACAGCGCCGCCGTCTGGACCCTGGTCCGCGATTGGCTGGCGCAGCGCTAGGCCCCGCGCGGCTGGCACGGCGGTTGCTCATTCCTTGGGCAGACCCTGAATACAGCTCGAGAATGAGTGCATTTTGCAAATGAATGACGGTAAAAGGTTCTTCGGCCCGGTCGCCGGGATGGTCTCGGCGGTCCTGTTCGTGGCGTTTTGCGCCGGCTGGGCGGTTGCCCGCGTTGTCGGTTTCGGACCCGCGGGCTGATCCGGCCCGATTGCCGAGGACCGCAAGGATGACCCCATGAGCGACCCTGACGCGGACTGGGAAGAGCGCCGGCTGGAGTCGCTCTACAGCTACGACATCCTCGATACCGGCCAGGACGAGGCATTCGACCGTATCACCCGGCTGGCCCAGAACTATCTCGACGTGCAGATCGCGGTGGTCTCCCTGGTCGACCGGGAGCGCCAGTGGTTCAAGTCCGTGCAGGGCCTCGACCTGCTCGAGACCCCGCGCGAGGTGGCCTTCTGTGCGGATGCCATCAAGGGCAGCAACATCCTGGTGGTGCCGGACGCCAGCAAGGTGGCGGAGCTGCGCGACAACCCGCTGGTCGCCGGCCCACCGCATGTGCGGCTCTACGCGGGGGCGCCGCTGCGCACCTACGACGGCTTCAACATCGGCGCCCTGTGCGTGATGGACCCGGAGCCGGGCTCCCTGCGGTTCGACCAGCTCGATGTGCTGCAGGATCTGGCGCGCCTCGTCGTCGATCAGCTCGAATTGCGCAAGGTGACCCAGCGCGATTTCCTCACTGGGGCGCTGACCCGGGCCGCCCTGCTGCATTTCCTCGACGCCGAACTGCTGCGCGGCAAGCGTTATGGCCGGCCGCTTAGCGTCATGGCGGTGGCCCATGCGGACTTCGAGGCAATGCACCGGCGCTTCGGCCGGCCCATCGCGGATGCGGCGCTGCAGGAGATCGGCCACGCCCTGCGCCATAATCTGCGTTCGGCGGATCAGGTCGGCCGCTGCGGCACTGATGTCTTCGCCCTGCTGCTGCCCGAGACCGACGAAGCCGCCGCGGCGCGCGCCGCGGAGAAGGTCGAAGAGGCGCTTAAGGCGGTCCGTATCGAGGACACGATGATCTCCGACCCCATGGGCTTGGTGCCGGACTGCCGCATCGCCACGGCCACCGCCACGCCAGCCGACGTTCAAGACCCCGAAGGCATGCTCAACCGCCTCTGCGCCCGCGCCGCGGGCTGATCGCATCACGACGGCGGGCGTGGCATGCTGGCGCCGGTTCGACAACCGGCATGTCCGATGACCCGCAACGCCGCTGATCTGCCTGCCTTCTACGACGATCTCGACGCCAGCGTGACCGAGGCGCTGGCTTGCCTGGCCGCGGGGGTGGGCGACCGGCGCGATCCGTTTCACACACCGACATTGGCCACGGTGGGCCTGGAGGGCACGCCGAAGCTGCGCACCGTGGTGCTGCGGGGCTGGGACGCGGACGCCCGCATCCTGCGTATCCATACCGACCGGCGCTCGCCGAAAGCGGCCGAACTGGCGGCCAACCCGGCGGCCGCGGTGCATGTCTATGACCCGGCACGCAAGCTGCAGCTGCGTCTCGACGGGACCGCCACCTTGCATGCGGACGACGCCGCCGCCGGCGCGGCCTGGGACGCAACCCGGCCCATGAGCCGGATTTGTTATCAGGTGACCGGCGCGCCGGGCAGCCCGGTGGACGGCCCTGCCGCCGTTGCCTTCGACGCCGACGCAACGGGGGAGGGGGCAGACCATTTCCTCGTCCTGCGCATCGCCATTTCCCGGATCGAGTGGCTCTATCTCGCCCATGAGGGCCATCGCCGCGCCGCCTTCGCCTGGGACGACGGCGCCAGGCGCTGGGCCGGGCAGTGGCTGGTGCCGTGAGGCGGCCGGTCCATCCGCTGCGCTTCGTGCTGATGCACGCGGCAATCGGCCACGGCGCCGCCGCCCTGTTCACCGCCGCACTGCTGTTCCTCGACCTGGGCGGCCTCGCAACCCTGGTGCGGGCGTCCGACCTCGGCGTGGTGGCGGTCGCCGCCCTTTTCGTGGCGCTGGGCAGTACGTTCGCCGGGGTGCAGATCGCCGTCGCAGTGATGTGGGACGCAGAGGACGAGGAACGCTGATTGCGGGGTGATCCACGCTGCCCCGTGCGGCGTATATCACTCATATTGCTGCAAAGTAATAACCTCATAAACGAAGCGGTTATTACTTATATTTTTCAAATATAAGATGATCCGAATCCGATAGTCCCGCGTAAACTGCTGCAACCACCGCATCATGCGGTTGGAATGAGCAGTTTTTACTGCGTCCTTTACAGGAGTTTCGGATGACCCGCATCAAGACCGCCATCGCGGCGACTGCGCTTGCCCTCACCGTCGGCCTTTCGGCCACCGCCGCCACCGCCAAGGACATCGTCGACACCGCCGTGTCGGCCGGCAGCTTCAGCACCCTGGTTGCCGCCGTGCAGGCCGCTGGCCTGGTGGACACCCTGAAGGGTGACGGTCCGTTCACCGTGTTCGCGCCGACCGACGAGGCCTTCGCCAAGCTGCCCGCCGGCACGGTGGAGAACCTCCTGAAGCCGGAGAACAAGGACACCCTGGTCGCCGTGCTGACCTACCACGTGGTGCCGGGCAAGGTGATGTCGGGCGATATCGCCGGCAAGAGCCTTGAGGTCGCCACCGTTCAGGGCGCCAAGGTCGCCGTCGACGCCACCTATGGTGTGAAGATCAATGAGGCGAACGTCGTGACCGCCGACGTCGCCGCCTCCAACGGCGTCATCCATGTCATCGACACCGTGATCCTGCCGCCGTCGAACTAAGCGCGCAGGCCATCACACACGAGGCCCCGACAGCGGCCCAGCCCCTCCTTATGAGGCTGCTGTCGTACCTGAACCCCCGCCTGGGCAACCGGGCGGGGGTTTTTTTTAAGCCGCCTTGCCGCCGTTGTCGGTATTGGCGACCGCCAGCACCTCGACCATCGCCTTGCGGCTGACCACGCCTTTCAGGGCGCCGTCGCCGTCGAGCACCGGGATGGGCCAGGGCTGCTCCAGGGTCGCCGGCAGCACCTCTTCGAGCGAACTGTCGGGCTGCACCACCGGGGTTTCCGCCGCCAGGTCGGCCAGCGGCGTGTCCGGCCCGGGGCTCTCCAGCTCCGCCTCGACCTGGGCGCAGGTGACCACGCCGCAATAATCCGTCTCGGTAAAGACGTAGCCGTATTCCTTGCCCTCGCCGCGCATCTGGCGCAGCGCGTCATCCAGGCTGGCGGCGGTGATGCGGCAGGCCGGCGGCTGCATCACCACATCAGCGGTCAGTACCCGCGCCCGGTTGACGTCACGCACGAAGGCCTCGACGTAATCGTCCGCCGGGTTGAGCAGGATTTCCTCGGGCCGGCCGACCTGGGCCAGCTTGCCGTCGTCGAGGATGGCGATGTGATCGCCAAGCCGGAGCGCTTCGTCCAGGTCATGGGTGATGAAGACGATGGTCTTCTGCAGCTTTTCGTGCAGCTCAATGAGCTGATCCTGCATGCCGCTGCGGATCAGCGGATCGAGCGCCGAGAACGCTTCGTCCATCAGCAGGATGTCGGCATCCGTGCACAGCGCGCGGGCCAGCCCGACCCGCTGCTTCTGGCCGCCCGAAAGCTGACCCGGATACTGGCTCTCGTACCCGCCCAGGCCGACGGTCTCGAGCCATTCGGAGGCCCGGCTCTCGCGCTCGGCGCGCTCGACGCCCTGCACGGTCAGGCCGTAGGCGACGTTGTCGAGCACGGTGCGATGGGGCAGCAGGCCGAAATGCTGGAACACCATCGACATGCGATGGCGGCGGAACTGCTCCAGCGCCGTGGTGTCGAGGCTAGTGACGTCGGTGCCTTCCACGGTGATGCGCCCGGCGGTCGGCTCGATCAGCCGGTTGAAGTGGCGGATCAGGGTCGACTTGCCCGAGCCTGACAGGCCCATGATGACGAAGATCTCGCCCGCCTCGATCTCCAGGTTGATATCGCTGAGGCCCACCGCGTGGCCGGTCTCGGCCAGCACGTCGCGCTTGCTGCGGCCCTCCCGTACGATCGGCAGCACCGATTGCGGGTCGTCGCCGAAGATCTTGTACAGGCCCTCGACGCGGATGATCGGCTCGCTTGTGGTGCGCTCAACCATCCTGCATCCCCTTCAGATGGACCTGGGAACGCCGCGCGTAGGCCTGGGATGCCCGGTCGAACACGATGGCCAGCGCGACGATGGCCAGCCCGTTGAACAGGCCCATGGTGAAATACTGGTTGGTGATCGACTTCAGCACCGGCTGACCCAGCCCCTTCACGCCGATCATCGAGGCGATCACCACCATGGCCAGCGCCATCATGATGGTCTGGTTGATGCCGGCCATGATGGTCGGCAGGGCGAGCGGCAGCTGCACCCCCCACAGCCGCTGGGACCGGCTGGCGCCATAGGCGTCGGCGGCCTCCAGCACCTGCTTGTCGACCAGCCGGATGCCCAGGTTGGTCAGCCGGATCACCGGCGGAATGGCGTAGATCACCACCGCAATCACGCCTGGCACCTTGCCGATGCCCAGCAGCATGACCACCGGGATCAGGTAGACGAAGGCCGGCATGGTCTGCATCACGTCGAGGATCGGGGTGACGACCGCCTGCACCGCGTCGGAGCGCGACATGGCAATGCCCACCGGCACGCCCACCGCGATGGACAGCAGGGTGCAGACCGTGATGATGCTCATAGTCTCCATGGTGTCTTCCCACATGCCGAAATAGCCGATCAGCAGGAAGGAGACGACCACGCCGAGGGACAGCTTCCATGACCGGCTCGCCATGTAGACCAGGGCGACGAGGGCAGCGAGCACCAGCCACCAGGGCGATTCCACCAGCAGCCACTCGAACCAGATCAGCAGGCTGAGCAGCGGGTCAAACATGGTTTCGATGGCATCGCCGTAGGCGCGCGAGAAGTCGCGGTAGGCGGTATCCAGCGTCTTGCGGATGGTGACGAGGCTCGCGCGTTCCATCTCCGGGAACTCGGTCAGCCAGGCGGGCAGGGTCATGGGACTCCCCCGAATCGATGGGTATGCAGAAGAAAACGCCCGCCCCCGGTCTTGGCGGGGGCGGGCGGGGTCCTTGCGGAACCGGCGCTAGAGCGCCTTCTCGATCTTGGCGGCGACGTCCGCCGGCACCCAGGCTTTCCAGGTGTCCTTGGACTCGCGCATGAAATGCTCCATGCCGACCGAGCCATCCGCCTGGTTGTCTTCCATCCAGGCCAGCAGCTCGTTCATCGCCGCGTTGGTGAAGGCGCGGCGCTGCAGATAGGCGTAGGCCTCGGGCGCGCGCCCGGCGAATGCCTCGGTGGTCACCGTGTGCACCGGCGAGGGCGGATACATGGTCGCCTTCGGCTGGGCGCACTCGGCCTGGCTGATGCAGTCGCGGAAGTGGTCTTCGTCGACGCCGGAGCCGAAGTCGACCTTGACCATCTTGTACTTGCCGAGGATCGCGGTTGGGGCCCAGTAGTAGCCGAACCAGGGCTTCTCGCGCTCATAGGCCCGGGCGATGGAGCCGTCCAGCCCGGCGGCCGAGCCCGGGTCGATCAGTTCGAAACCGGCATCCTCCAGCCCCAGCGCATTGAACAGATGGCCGGACGAGATTTGGCAGTTCCAGCCGGCGGGACAGCCGATAAAGCCCGACTTGGCGGGGTTTTCCGGGTGGGTGAACAGCTTGGCGTTGGCGCGGATACCCTCGATGGTCGCGAGGCTCGGGTCCTTGTCGACCATGTATTGGGGCACCCAGAAGCCTTCTTCGCCGCCGTCCGAGAGCGACCGCCCGGCGATGCGCAGGCGCTTCTCAGCAACCGCCTTCTCCAGCGGCTCGCGGAATGAGTTGCTCCACAATTCCGGCGCGATATCCGGCTCGCCCTTTTCCATCATCGAAGTGCCCGTGGGCATGGTATCGCCCGGCACCAGGTCGGTGTCGCAGCCATAGCCATGTTCCAGGATGAAGGCGTCGATATGGGCGATCAGCGAGGCCGAACGCCAGTTCATGTCGGAAATGGTGACGCTGCCGCAGGCCGCCGCTGTCGAGGGCAGCGCAATCAGCCCAATTCCGAACAAAAACAAAAATTTACAGACGATTCTTGAAGCCATGATGTAGTTTTTCCCGGTTCCCTGTTTCCTTCGCGGTCGTGCCGCGTTGGCCGCAGGGTAGGCGGAACCGAGCCCCGGATCAAACCCGACCGGGCCGTTCCCGGCGACGGATTTGACCCTTGCCGCGCGGTCCGGTCTCAGGCAATACCCGGTTATGCGCTGGGTCAGGGGGGGCCACGCGACGCGATGAGACGGCTGATCGAGAGCCTGCTGGTGCGCTACCGGGGGTCGTCCCTCGGCGGCGGGCTGCTGCTGTGGCAGTTGGTGCCGCTGCTGGTGCTGGTGCTCGGCGCGGGGGCGGTCGAGTCCCATGTCCGCGAGATTCACCAGCGCGCGGCGGCCCTTGAGCGCAGCACCCTGCTGACCCAGCTATCGGCGCTCCGCGCCCGGCTGGAGGCGGAGATGAACGGCACCCTGCACCGCGTGCAGGGTTTGGTCGCCGTGGTCGCCACCGACGATACCCTCACCGATGACCGCTTCCAGGCCCTGGCGGAGAAGATCTCGCGGGATGCGCCGCACATCCGCAATGTGGGCCTCGCCCCCGGTAATGTGCTGACATTCATCTATCCGCGCCGCGGCAACGAGGCCGCCATTGGCCTGCGTTACCGCGACGTACCCGAGCAGTGGCCGGCGGTCGAACAGGCGATGAAGACCGGCGATACGGTAATCGCCGGGCCGGTCAACCTGGTGCAAGGCGGGACCGCGCTGATCGCGCGGACGCCGATCTTCAACGAGGTCATCAATTCGGACGGGTTCCCCGAGCGGCGATACTGGGGCATCGCCTCCACGGTGATCAGCGACCTGTCCCTGTTTGCCGACGTCCTGGTGATGGATCAGTTCGACGCCGATATCGCCCTGCGCATCGGTGATCGGGTGATCCTCGGCGACCCGGTCCTGTTCCAGGGCGACGCCGTGCGTGCCCCGGTACAGGTGCCCGGCGACGTCTGGGAGATGGCGGCAGAATGGCGCGAGCCCCCGGGCCTGCTGGCTGCGGAGGTACGCGATGCCCGGTTCGTCGGCTACGGGCTGCTTGGCGGCATCCTCTCGGTTGCCGGCCTGCTGGCGGCGTCGCACCGGCGGCGGGTGCGCGATTCCCTGCATGACCCGCTGACCGGGCTACCGAACAGGCGGCTGCTGTTCACCCGCCTGGAGCTGCTGGGCCCGATCCAGCAGCGGCACAAGGGCAAGGTCTACCTGTTCTTCCTCGACCTCGACGGGTTCAAGCCGGTGAACGATGAGTATGGGCACCATGCCGGCGATGTGCTGCTGGTGGAGATCGGCCGCCGGCTGAACGAGGCGACCCGTAACAGCGACACGGTGGCGCGCACCGGCGGCGATGAGTTCGTCATCGCCATGGCCGATATCGCCGACGACGATGTGGCCAAGGGCTTGGCGGAGAAGCTGGAACAGGTTGTTAGCGCGCCGATGGACTTCCAGGGCACCGGGATCGCGGTCGGCTGCTCCATCGGCTGGGCCAGCATGCCCGGGGATGCGGAAGACCCGGACGGCTTGATCAAGGTCGCCGATGGCCGCATGTATGAGACCAAGCGCGCCCGCCGGGCGGCTGCCGCGCTGCCGTCCGCCTGACCGGGCCGGGCGGCTTTCCAAACGCAAGACGACGAAGGAGACAACGCGATGGTGACGATCACGCCGATTGACGGGCCTATGGGCGCCGATGTGGCCGGGGTGGACCTGGCCAAGGAGCTGACGCCCGCGGAATTCGGCGCGATCCAGCAGGCCTGGGGGCAGTATGTGGTGCTGCGTTTCCGCGGCCAGAAGCTCGATAACGAGGGGCTGATGACCTTCAGCCGCCAGTTCGGCGCGCTCGACAAGCGCCCGATCCACGCCGAGCAGGTGATCGATGACGACAAGCCGGAGATGTACATCAACGTCATCTCCAACGTGGTCGAGAACGGCAAGGCAATCGGCAGCCTCGGCGCCGGCGAGCTGTCCTGGCACACCGATATGTCCTACATGCCGGTCCCGCCCATGGCCTCGGTGCTGTATGGCGTGGAAGTCCCGCCCGAGGGCGGCGACACCGGCTTTTGCAACATGTACGCCGCCTACGACAACCTGCCGGACGACCTCAAGGCGGAGATCGCCGACAAGGTCTGCATCCATGACGCCAGCCGCAACAGTGGCGGCGCGCTGCGTCAGGGCTTCAAGGAGGTCACCGACCCGCGCGAGGCGCCCGGCGCGGTGCATCCGCTGGTGCGCACCCATCCCGCGACCGGCCGCAACGCGCTGTTCCTGGGCCGCCGGCTCGGCGCCTATATCAAGGGCATGGACCTCGCCGACAGCGAGGCGCTGCTGGATAAGCTTTGGGAATACGCCACCGACGACGCGGTTTGCTGGTGGCAACAGTGGCAGCAGGGTGACTTGATCTTGTGGGACAACCGCTGCTGCATGCACCGGCGTGCAGAGTTCCAGCCCACCGCCCGGCGCATCATGCACCGCACCCAGATCGCCGGCGACCGGCCGTTCACCGTCTAGGGCAGGGGCCTACCATCCGAAGGTACCGGGCGCGCCCTTGAACGGGCCAACGACCCGCGCGGTGATCCAGCCGCCATAGAAGTCGCCTTCCTGGGCGTCCACCGCGTCGCCGCCGATCCAGCAGGCATCGACCCGCGAGGCGTAGAAGGCGAGGTGGTCGCGAATCGGCGCGAATGCCGCCACCGGGTCCGGATAGCTCCAGGCAGCGCGCGGCGATTCGCGCCCGCCTGCCTTCAACGTCCAGTAGGCCGCCGCGCCCTTGAACTCGCACAGGCTGGAGCCCGGCGCCGGGTGCAACAGCGCCATCTGGATATCGTCGGGGGGAAGGTAGTAGACCGGCGGGTGGCTGGTCTCCAACACCCGAAAGCCGTTCGTGGTGTCGGCAACCGTGATGCCGGCGAAATCCACCCGCAGCCGCTCGCTCACGGGCTCGAGCCGGGGCGGCCGGGGATAATCCCAGACCGACTCCTGGCCCGGGCCGGGCGCGATCCGTTCAGCGGGACCGAACATCGCGGCCCCGCCGGGCGCGCCGGCAACGCTCAGAACAGTAGCGCACCTGTTCCCAGCACGCTGCCCATTTGCGGCGCCAGGAGAAGGGCCGCCCGCACACCGCGCAATCTTTCTCTTCAAGATGAGGTTTCTTGTGCAACCTACTGATTTTCTTTGATGTAGGCGAGGACATTGGCAATGTCCTCATCCTTCTTCAGGCCGGCGAATGCCATCCGGTTGCCGCGGATGTAGCCGCGCGGATTCTTCAGGTACTCAGCGATGGTCTCTTCATTCCAGACCAGGCCATCCGCGCCAGCCTTCTTCATCGCGTTGGAGTAGCGGAAACCGTCGACGGTGCCGGCGGTACGCCCGAAGATGCCCTGCAGATGCGGACCAACACGGTTGGTCGGCTTATTGACCACGTGGCAGGCCTGGCACTTGCGGTAGACCTTGGCGCCGGCCTCGGCGTCGGCGGCCTGAACAGGGGAGGTGAGGCCGACGGACAGGCTGACGGCGAGAGCGGCAAACGGGACGAAAGAACGGGTCATGGACGTCTCCAGGTTTCTATATCCCAAGTTCTACGGTGGCGCGGCGGCTGCGGATTGCCCGTAAACGAAAGAAACCGGCCCGTTCGAGGCACCGCACCAAAAGGTGAAGCAACGTGAATTCCGCTGCTGTGCCGGCAAGGCGATCATGGCGCCATGAACCCGATAGGAAGGCGCATCCTTGCCGTGAGCGCCGCCGTTGTGCTCCTGGCCGCCGGGCTGGCCTGGGTGCGCGGGAGCGCCGCCACGGCCCAGGGCCAGGTTCAGGATTACCGGCCCAAGGGGCATTTCGCGGTGCCCAACCCCGGGCGCATCGACGCCAACCGGGCCGAGATCATCTACCAGGGAATCCGCGGTCGCCTGGCGTTCGACTACGCCCAGAGCCGCCGGCCCGCCCTGCAGGACTACCAAAAGTGGTTGCGCGCCAGTGCCAAGCCCTATCCCTCGAAAACCCACGGGGGGCGCTACGTCAACAACTACGCCAACCAGGCCGGTGCGGCCTACGCCGCCTATGACGCCGCGGGCACTCTGCCGCCGGGCGCGGTGATCGCCAAAGACAGCTTCAGCGTCACCCGCGACGGACGGGTCTATCCCGGGCCGCTTTTTGTCATGGAGAAGATGGAGGCAGGCTTCAACGCCCCCAGCCGGGACTGGAAATACGCCATGATCATGCCCGACGGCAGCCTGTTCGGCGAAACCAACGGCGTGGGCGCCGAGAATGTGGCATTCTGCATCGCCTGCCATGCTGCCCATGGTAGTGAGGACCATCTTTTCTTCGTTCCCGACGCTGTGCGGGTCGATTGGCTGGCGGTGCCGCCGGCGCGCTGATGCCTCAGAGGTCTCCGGCGGATGGGGCCCCGGACTCCGTTTTCCTTGATTGCACGGACAAGCAGGTCCATCATGGCGCAGCGTGGCACAATAAACGTGCGTAATTTGAGGGGTCCGTGTGGCCCAGCGAAGCTACCTCGACATTGTGTGCGTGATCTTGGACCGCAGGAAGCGGACCTCATACTAAGTTTGTCGAGGAGACGACGATCATGCCTACCGGAACCGTTAAGTGGTTTAATCCCGCCAAGGGCTTTGGCTTCATCGAGCCCGAAGAAGGCGGCAAGGACGCATTTGTCCATATTTCGGCCGTCGAGCGCGCCGGCCTCACCACCCTGCGTGAGGGTCAGAAGGTGTCGTTCGAGCTGGTCCCCGGCCGCGATGGCCGGCAGTCCGCCGAGAATCTTCAGGCGCTCGACTGATATTGCTCCGCGACCCGTGCCCGGCTGAACACCGGGCACGGCGCGGTTTTCTTTTTGCGGGCGGCATTCCTGCTGTCCGCGCCCATACTGATACCGGAGGAGGTGTGAGATGGTCGCCAAAGGCGATGCGTCCAACCATGCTGCGGCCGTAGTCGAAGACGTTTCGGCCAGCGAGGAGGAGCTGCGGTATCGGCCCGACGGCGATGTGTCGATGGAACGCGACTGCATGACCTGCGGACGCACCTTCGTCAGCGAGGGCTGGCACAACCGCATGTGCCCGCGCTGCCGCAAACGCGGTGACGCGGTGGGCTAGAACGGCCCGCTTGTTCCGGGCACCGCCCTGCCGGTGTCCGACTCTCTGCCGCTGCTGGCCGTAACCCTTGCGGCACCGGCCCCTTCCAGCGGCAATCGATACAGCATCCAATCGTTCGACGGCTTCGGGTTCTCGGCAAGCGCCGAGAACCCGCCGCGCCGCATCAGTGTGTGCGACCGCTGGTTCGGCGCATCCACGGCGGCGACGAGCTGCCGCAGCCGCAGGGTGTCGCACGCATGGGCCACCAGCACGCCGAGCGCCGCGCTGGCCAGGCCCTGTCCCCAAAAGGCCGGTGCCAGCGCGATGACGGGTTCCACCTCCCCGGCCAGCGTGGGGGCGGCAGTGGCCAGCATCGCCGAGACCGGCTGCAGCCCGGCGATGCCGGCGAATCCGCCTGTCCGGTCCTCGATTGCCCACAGGCCCAGGCCCCGGGTGTCCAAGGCATCGCTCTCGGCGAGCATGCCGGCGATGGCCACACGCGGCAGCACCGCATCGTCGCACAGATAGCGCCGCACGGCCGGGTCGTGCAGCAGGACCGAGAGGTTGTTCAGGTCACCGGCGGTGGCCGGCCGCAGCCGTCCGGTGGGCAGCGGCAGGGCCGGTTTCACTGCGCCGCGCGCGGGGGTGCGTCGCCGCCCTGGAACATGGCGCGGATATCCAGGGTCGAGTGCTTGCCAAGCGCCCCGTGGTTCTCTGCCAGCCAGTCCGTCGCTGCCGACCGGCCGACATCGAACAAATGATCGAGGAAGGCCCGCTCGGCGTTCAGCTTGCTGGATGCGCCCAGCGGGTTGAGGTCGTCTTCCGCGGTAATCCGGTGCACCAGAACATGCTTGTAGCGCGTCGGGTCGAGGTTGCCCTGTTCAAGCAGCCGACCGACAAAGTCGATGGCGCGGAACTCTGCCAGCAGGCTGGCGTTGAAGGTGATCTCATTCATCCGGTTGAGGATCTCGCGCGCGGATTGCGGCGTCCCGGCGCGCACCACTGGGTTGATCTGCACGATCACCACGTCGCGGCTGGAACAGCCGTGGTGCAGCGGAAACAGTGACGGGTTGCCCATGAAACCGCCGTCCCAGTAAGGCACCCCGTCGATCTCGACGGCCTGGAACATGAACGGCAGGCAGGCAGACGCCAGGAGCATGTCGATGGTCAACTCATGGCGGCGGAACACCTTGACCCGGCCGGTTTCCACATTGGTCGCGGAGACAAACAGCTGCACCTTGTCGCACGACCGGACCCGCTCCATGTCCAGCGTCTCTTCCAGCAGCGGACGCAGCGGATTGATGTTCATCGGGTTGAGCTCATAGGGCGAGGCGACCCGGTTGAGCAGGTCCATGAACAGGTAGCCCGGCGAATTATCGAGCGACCAGTTGCCCAGCAGCATGTCGAAGGGGCTGCGTTGGAACGGGCTGCCCGCGGCAGCCGCGGCGACCGCGTGCCAGAAGTCACGCAGCCGTTCGCGCGCGCCATCCGGGCCATCGCGCATCAGCCCGTCCGCCACCAGCGCGGCGTTCATGGCCCCTGCACTGGTGCCGCTGATCGCTTCGAGCGTGATGCGCCCGTCCTCCAGCAGCTTGTCGAGCACGCCCCAGGTGAAGGCGCCATGCGCGCCGCCGCCCTGCAGCGCCAGGCTGACCGGCTTGGCGTGTCCGTTCGCCTCGCTCACTGGGCGGTCCAGCCGCCATCGATGGACAGGGCGGTGCCGGTTATCTGCGCCGCTGCCGGGCCGCACAGATAGAGTGCCAGCGAGCCAACCTGTTCGATGCTGACGAACTCGCCGGTGGGCTGACGGGCCAGCATGACATCGCGCTTCACCTCTTCCTCCGTAATGCCGCGCGCCTTGGCGGTATCGGGAATCTGCGCCTCGACCAGCGGCGTGAGCACATAGGCCGGGCAGATCGCGTTGCAGGTGACACCGTGCTCCGCGCCTTCCAGGGCGACCGTCTTGGTCAGGCCCAGCACCCCATGCTTGGCGGTCACATAGGCCGACTTGAAGGGCGAGGCGGTCAGCCCGTGGGCCGAGGCAACATTGACGATGCGGCCCCAGCCCCGCGCCTTCATGCCGGCCATCACGGCGCGGGTGGTGTGGAAGGCGGACGACATATTAATGGCGATGATCGCATCCCACTTCTCCAGCGGGAATTCCTCCACCGGCGCGACATGCTGGATGCCGGCATTGTTGACCAGGATGTCGATGGGCCCTTGCGCGGCCTCGGCTTCCGCCATCATGGCGGCGATCTCCTCGGGCTTGGACATGTCGGCGCCGGAATAACGCGCGTCCACGCCCATCGCCTTCAGGCGCGCCACGTGGCCGTCGATCTCGGCGGCATCCCCGAAGCCGTTGATGGTGATGTTCGCCCCCGCGCCGGCCAGGGCCTCGGCGATGCCCAGGCCGATGCCGCTGGTCGATCCGGTGACGATGGCGCTCTTGCCGCGAAGGTCAGTCATGGCGCGAAACTCCTCTGGCGATGCAATCGGTGCTGCTTGCAGGTGCGTCATGTGTGCGCCGGGGTCAAGTCGCAACCGCAACACAAAGTCGGGTTAGCGGTTTTCACGCGCGCCCTCACAGTCTAGAACACCGGCTTGTCATAAAACCGGCCATGCCGCATCGGGCATGGCGCGAGGGGAGGCACCATCTTGTCCGACATGATCGAGCGCGGCGGCATCAAGGTCGCGCGCGAACTGCACGACTTCATCGAGAACGAGGCACTGCCCGGCACCGGGGTGTCCGCCGACGCTTTCTGGCCGGCGTTCGGCGCGCTGCTCAACGAGCTGGCGCCCGAAAACCGTGCGCTGCTCGACAAGCGCGCCAGCCTGCAGGCGCAGATCAACGACTGGTACAAGGCGCGCAAGGGCCAGCCCTTCGACGTCGCCGCCCAGCGCGCCATGCTCGAGGAAATCGGCTACCTGGTGCCGGAAGGCCCGGACTTCGCGGTCGGCACCGCCAACGTCGATGATGAAATCGCCCGCCTCGCCGGGCCGCAGCTCGTCGTGCCGGTGATGAACGCGCGCTATGCGCTGAACGCCGCCAACGCGCGGTGGGGCAGCCTGTATGACGCGCTCTACGGCACTGACGCCATCGCCGAGGACGGCGGGCTGGAGCGCAGCGGCGGCTTCAATCCGAAGCGCGGCGCGGCCGTGATTGCCTATGCGCGCGACTTCCTCGACCGCATCGCGCCGCTGGCCGGCGGCTCCCACGCCGACGCCACCGGCTACGCGGTGGCCGGCGGCGGACTCTCGGTGAGCCTCGCTGACGGTTCGGCCACCGGCCTGAAGGAGCCGACGGGTTTCGCCGGCTACACCGGGTCGGCGGATGCGCCGGAGACGGTGCTGCTGGCCCATCACGGCCTGCATGCGGAGGTCGTCATCGACCGCAGCCACCCGATCGGCAAGACCGATGCCGCCGGCGTCGCCGACGTGGTGCTGGAAGCGGCGCTGACCACCATTCAGGACTGTGAGGATTCGGTCGCCGCGGTGGATGCCGAGGACAAGGTGCTGGCCTACCGCAACTGGCTCGGCCTGATGAATGGCTCGCTTTCTGCCAGCTTCAAGAAGGGCGAGGAGACGGTGGAGCGCCGCCTGGCGCCGGACCGCGACTACACCGCACCTGACGGCGCGGGCACCGTGACCCTGCCGGGCCGCTCGGTGATGCTGGTGCGCAATGTCGGCCACCTGATGACCAACCCGGCGATCGAGCTGGCCGATGGCGGCGAGGCGCCCGAGGGCATCATGGACGCGATGATCACCTCGCTGGTCGCCATGCACGACCTCAAAGGTCTGGGCAGCGTGCGCAACAGCCGCGCCGGCTCGATCTACATCGTCAAGCCGAAGATGCACGGGCCTGACGAGGTCGCCTTCTCCGACAAGCTGTTCGCCCGGGTCGAGGACGCGCTCGGCCTCGCGCGTAACACGGTGAAGATGGGTATCATGGACGAGGAGCGCCGCACCACGGTGAACCTTAAGGAGTGCATCCGCGCCGCCAAGGACCGGGTGGTGTTCATCAACACCGGCTTCCTCGACCGTACCGGCGACGAGATGCACACCGCGATGGAGGCCGGCCCGATGATCCGCAAGGCGGACATGAAGGCCGCCGACTGGATCGCCGCCTACGAGGACTGGAACGTCGACATTGGCCTCGAATGCGGCCTGCGCGGCAAGGCGCAGATCGGCAAGGGCATGTGGGCGATGCCGGACCTGATGGCCGAGATGCTGAAGCAGAAGGTCGGTCACCCGACCGCCGGGGCGAATACCGCCTGGGTGCCGTCGCCGACCGCGGCCACGCTGCACGCCATGCATTACCATGAGGTCGACGTCGCGGCGCGCCAGGAGACCCTGCAGGACCGGGCGCGCGCAGAGCTGAACAAGATCCTCACCGTGCCGCTGGCCGACCGGCCCAACTGGTCGGAGGAAGAGGTCGCCCAGGAACTGGAGAACAACTGCCAGGGCATCCTTGGCTACGTGGTGCGCTGGGTCGATCAGGGGATCGGCTGCTCCAAGGTGCCGGACATCAATAATGTCGGGCTGATGGAGGACCGGGCGACCCTGCGCATCTCCAGCCAGCACATCGCCAACTGGCTGCACCACGGCATCTGCACCGAGGACCAGGTGCGCGCGACCATGGAGCGCATGGCTGCGGTGGTCGACGGCCAGAACGAAGGCGACCCGGCCTACCGGCCCATGGCGGCGGATTTGGCCGGCAGCGTTGCCTTCCAGGCTGCCTGCGAACTGGTGTTCGAGGGCCGCGCCCAGCCCAGCGGCTATACCGAGCCCATCCTGCATCGCCGCCGTCAGGAGGCGAAGGCGAAGTACGGCTGAGCCGGCAGGGACCCTCGATCACGAAGATTTTTGCATCCAAGCCCGGAGGGGCAGCGTAAAACCCCCTCGGACACGCCGGACATGTGCGGTCCGGCTTTCAAGGAGGGATTTAGATGAATGATGAGACACGCGGCTTTAGCCGCCGCGGCGCATTGCTGGCTGCTGCCGGTGCCGCCGCCTTGCCGCTGCTCGGCGGAATCCGCCCGGCCGCCGCCGCTGCGCCGCTGGTTGGCCCGACGGCGCCGGTATTCCACCGTTTCAAGGTCGGTGGCTTCGACGTCACGTCGCTGAACGACGGCACGGTGACCCGCGAAGGCCCCCACCCGATCTTCGGCCAGGACCAGCCCGCCGAGGCGGTCGAGAAGCTGGCCGTGGAGAACTTCCTGCCGCCCAAGCAGATGATCAACGGCTACACCCCGATCCTGGTGAACACCGGCAGCCAGCTCGTGCTGTTCGACGGCGGCCGCAGCACCAGCTCCGGCGGGCTGCTGGCGGCGATCAAGGCGGCCGGCTACAGCGCCGAGCAGATCGACGTGGTGGTCATCACCCACTCCCACCCCGATCATATTGGCGGCCTGGTGACCGGTGGCACGCCGAACTACCCGAATGCCCGCTACGTGATCGGCCGCGTCGAATACGACTTCTGGTCGCCCAAGGAAATGGCCGAGGGCCGCCTGGCGCGGGTCGGCAAGCTGGTGCAGAGCAACGTCGTGCCGCTGGCGCCGAAGATGAGCTTCATCGAGCCGGACGGCGAGGTGGTGCCGGGCATCCGGGCGGTCAACGCGTTCGGCCACACCCCGGGCCACATGGCCTACCACATCGAGAGCGAGGGCCGTCGCCTGCTGCTGTGGGCCGACACCTGCAACCACTTCGTTGCCTCGCTGCAGCGCCCCGAGTGGCATGTCCGCTTCGACATGGACAAGGAAGCGGCCGGCCAGACCCGCCGCAAGATCCTCGGTATGGCTGCCGCGGACCGCATCCCGGTAACCGGCTATCACATGCCGTTCCCGTCGGTCGGCTACATTGAGGCCGTGGGTGACAGCTTCCGCTGGGTGCCGGTGAGCTATCAGCTCTACCTCTGACATCTAGCGGCAATAAAACGTGCACAGGGGGCCGGCGCCGGCGAGGCGCCGGCCCTTTGCCGTTTTACCAATGCGCGACTAAATCTCTGAATTAGCGCGAAATTTTCGCGTCATCTCTACCTATTGAACGATCATCCGCTTAACCGGCGGAACGTCACGAAGCCTTCAAGAACACGACCCGGACCTGTCACGGCTTTTCCGTATGGTGCGCGCATCAGACGTCGGGGTCGCGGCCAGCGCGTCCCCGCCGCCGGCTCACCGGATAGGGACCGCGCATGCTCGTCATCGACCGTTTGGTGAAGACATTCGGCACGGTGCGTGCCGTCGACGGAATCAGCCTGACCATCCCTGAGGGGCAGATGGTCGGCATCATCGGGCGCTCCGGCGCCGGCAAGTCCACCCTGCTTCGGCTGATCAACCGGCTCGCCGATCCGACGAGCGGCAGCATCGTGGTCGGCGGCAATGACATCACCGCGCTGAAGGGCCGCAGCCTTTATCAGTGGCGGGCGCGCTGCGCGATGATCTTCCAGCAGTTCAACCTGGTCGACCGGCTCGACGTGATGACCAACGTGTTGGTTGGCCGCGTCGGTTACCAGCCGACGCTCCGCTCCGTTTTCAAGCTCTACAGCGAGCAGGAACGCGCCGAAGCGATCATGGCGCTGGACCGGCTCGGCATGGCCGAGGCCGCGGCGCAGCGCGCCGGTACCCTGTCGGGCGGCCAGCAGCAGCGCGTCGCCATTGCGCGCGCCCTGGTGCAGCGCCCCGACCTGATGCTGGCCGACGAGCCGGTGGCGTCCCTCGACCCCAGCAACGCCAAGCTGGTGATGGACTTCCTGCGCAAGATCAACGGCGAGGACGGGCTGACGGTGCTGTGCAACCTGCATCAGCTCGGTCTGGCGCGGGACTACTGCGACCGCCTGATCGGCATCGTGGACGGCAAGGTCGTCTATGACGGCCCGCCGGCTGAGCTCGATGCCGGGATGGTCAACGAGATCTACGGCGCCGGCCAGGCCGCCGAACAGCTGGACGACGCCCGCCTGACGGAAATCGGCGATCCGGCTCAAGAAGAAGCGCTCCCGGTCGTCGCGTGAGGCCGGATACGGCACCAACCCCTTCGCTTTCAATGGAGAAGACCATGCGTATTTCCCGTCGTTTCCTGGTGGCGGCTTCCGCCATCACCGCCGGCGCCTTCGCGCTCGGCATGGCCGGCGAGGCCCACGCCGACTGGCGTGACAAGTACAAGACGCTCACCCTGGGCGTGATTACGTCGGAGAACGAGGCCGACCGCGTTACGCGCTACCAGTCGGTGATTTCCTACTTCGAGAAGACCCTCGGCACCGAGATCAAGTGGCGTACGGCGACCGACTACGCCGGCATCATCGAAGGCGTGAAGGCCGGCAAGATCGAGATCGCGCGCTTCGGCCCGGCCTCCTATGCCAAGGCCTACATGGTCACCAAGGGCCAGGTCGACCCGCTGGTCGGCGAGATCGACAACTACGGCGCCTTCGGCTACTTCGCCGTCGCCATCGTGAAGAAGGACAGCCCGTACCAGTCCATCGAGGACCTCAAGGGCAAGCGCTTCGCCTTCGCGGATCCGAACTCGACCTCGGGCCATCAGGCGCCACGCTATTTCCTGGGCGAGGCGGGCATCGACGCGGACAAGCATTTCGGCGCCACCGCGTTCTCCGGCAGCCACGAGAACAGCGTCATGGCGCTGGTCAACGGCACCTTCGACGGCGTCGCCACCTGGTGGCGTAACGACGAGCGCTCCAATATGACCCGCATGGAAGAGAAGGGCATGATCCAGCCCGGCCAGTGGCGGATCGTCTGGAAGTCGCCGCGCCTGCCGTCCAGCCCGTGGGCGATGTCGACCAAGCTGCCCGAAGAAATGCGCAAGGACGTCCAGAAGATGCTGCTGGACATGCCGACCGCGGACCCGGTGGCCTGGAAGGCGCTGACCGACGGCAAGGCGCAGAAGCTGCGCGCCGTGTCCCATGCGGACTATGAGCCGATCGTCCGCATGATCGAGTCGAACCTGAAGAAGCGCCGCGGCAGCTAACACCGCAGCAAGGCTGGCGCCGCGTCCCTCGAGGGGCGCGGCGCCGCTCCTTTTCGGTCCGTTCTTTGATCGCTTTTTCCATCCCTAGTTTCAGAGACCGCCCGGCATGAGCAGCGTCACTGCCCAGGACCGCATTGATCCGGTCGAACTGTTCGAGCGCCAGCGCCGCGAACTGCGCAGCCAGCAGCGGGTGCGCACCCTTGTTGGCACGGTGATCTTCGTCGCCGCCATCCTCGTCGCCGGCTATGTCGGCGAGGTCCGCCTCGGCACCTTCATTGAGGGGCTGCCCGGCTTCTTCAACTACATCTACGACACCCTGCCGCCGATCGGCCTGACCACCGCGGCAAGCGACATCGCCGAGTGGTACTGGAACATCTGGGTCTGGCTCGGTCTGCTGGTCGACACCATCTTCATCGCCTTCCTAGGCACCCTGATGGGCACCGCCGGCGCGCTGGTGCTGTGCTTCGCCGCATCCCACAACCTGATGCGCAACAACGTGATCTACTTCATCGCGCGCCGGGTGACCGAGGTCGCCCGCGCGGTGCCTGAACTGGTCTATGCGATGATGTTCGTCTTTGCCTTCGGCCTTGGGCCGCTGGCCGGCGTGCTGGCCATCGCGGTGCATACCTCGGGCGCGCTCGGCAAGCTGTTCGCCGAGGTCAACGAGAACATCGACCAGAAGCCGATCGACGGGGTGATGTCGGCCGGCGCTAACTGGTTCCAGATGATCCGCCTGGCAGTGATCCCGCAGGTGCTGCCGAACTACCTGTCCTACACATTGCTGCGTTTCGAGATCAACGTGCGCGGGGCGACCGTCATCGGCTTCGTCGGCGCCGGCGGCATCGGCCAGGAACTGCTGTTCGTCATCCGCCAGTTCATCTACGTCGATATCAGCGCCATCGTGCTGATGATCATCGTCACCGTCGCGCTGATCGACATCAGCTGCGAGAAGGTGCGCCACCGCTTCATCGGAGAGGAGAACTTCTGATGGCCGGTCTCCGCCAGGGCGAGAGCGATACGCTGGCGCAGGCCCGCGCCGCCTTTCCGCACATCTTCGAGCCGCATCCCATGGAGCGCCTGAAGCTGTGGGTGTTCTGGGTCGGCTTCGGCGCGATCACCCTGTTCGCCCTGTGGCGCACCGGTTTCCTCGATCCAGCCCGTATCATCGACGGCCTCGGCAAGCTCGGCTTCATGCTTCAGCTAATGTGGCCGCCCGCCCATAACGGCTGGATCGCAGATTTTTCCTGGGGGCTGGCAGAGACGCTGGCCATGGCCTTCCTTGGCACCCTGCTGGCCGCCATCGCGGCGATCCCGCTGGGCTTCCTTGGAGCGCGTAACGTGCTGCCCAACTGGGTGTTCCATTTCGGCCTGCGCCGCTTCCTCGATGGCATGCGCGGCATCGACCAGCTGATCTGGGCGCTGATCTTCGTCAATGTCGTGGGTCTTGGCCCGTTCGCCGGCATCCTGGCAATCGCCGTGAGCGATACCGGCACGCTGGCCAAGCTGTTCGCCGAGGCCATCGAAGGAGTGGAGCGCAAGCAGGTTGAGGGCGTCCGCGCCGCCGGCGCCAGCAAGGCCAAGGTGGTGCGCCTGGGCATGCTGCCGCAGGTGCTGCCGGTGATCATGTCCCAGTCGCTGTACTACTTCGAATCCAATACCCGCTCGGCGACCATCCTGGGCGTCGTCGGCGCCGGCGGCATCGGGCTGCACCTGTCCGACCGCATCCGCGCCAACAACTGGGACGAGGCGGCGTTCATCATCCTGATGATCCTGGTGACCGTCAGCGTCATCGACTTCCTGTCCCACAAGGTGCGGGTGAAGTTCATCGGCCAGGTCGAATACCGGCCCTAGGCCGGCCTGTTGCTCTAGGCTGCGTTGCTGTCCGCGCCGCCGGAAACGATGTGAATATCGCGCTGCGGGAAGGGGATGTTCAGGCCCGCGGCCTCGAAGCCCTGCTTCGCACCCTTGTTCAGGTCGAACAGCAGGCCCCAGTAGTCCGACGCGTTGCACCAGCAGCGCAGGTTGATATCGACCGCGCTGTCGCCCAGCCCCGTCACCATGGTCTGCGGTTCGGGATCGGCCAGCACCCGGCTGTCCGCCTTGAGCAGGTCGAGGCCCACCTGGAGCGCGGTATCGATGTCGTCGCCATAGGCGATACCCACCACCACATCGATGCGCCGGGTCGGCAGGCGGGAGAAGTTACGGATCGACCGGTTCCAGATCTGTGCGTTGGGTACCGCCAGATAGACGCCGTCGAAGGTTTTGAACTCCGTGGTGAACAGGCCGATCTCCAGCACCGTGCCGGCGATGCCGTCGGCGTCGATGAAGTCGCCCACCTTGAACGGCCGCAGCAGCAGCAGCATCAGCCCGGCGGCGATGTTCGACAGGGTGCCTTGCAGGGCGAGGCCGATGGCGAGGCCGGCGGCGCCCAGGACGGCGATGATGCTGGTGGTCTGCACTCCGAACTGGGCAAGTACCGCCACCAGGACGATGATCAGGATCACATAGCGCACGACGCTGGAGATCAGCGGCTTCAGGGTCTCGTCGACCCGGTCGCCCATGCGGTCAAGCGCACGCCGCGTCGTCCGCTTCGCCCAGCCGGCGACAACGAAGCCGCCAAACAGGATAAGCAGCGCGCCGGCTGCCCCCAGCGCCCACTCGGCGGCCAGGTCATAGAGCATGTGAATCAGTTCAAACGCATCGTCGTTCATCGGGACGTCCCTTGCGGAAAATGGCGGCGGAGCATATCACGCGGATTGGAGCCGACAACCGCGTAACAGAGGGATGCCGCATGTCAACGGACGCACCGGTCTGGATCACCGAGGCCGAGGTCTGCCGCCTGGTCGGCATGGCCGACGCGGTCGCCGCCGTGGAGCAAGGTTTGCGCCTCGAGGCCAGCGGCGATGCAGCGGAGATGGCCAAGACTTTCGTGCGTGCGGGCGATGATGGCTACACCTCAATGCAGGCGCTGGGCGCGGCGCTGGGCGGGCTTGCGGGGACCAAGACCTGGGCGCAGACGCCCGGCGGCGCATCGCCGCTGCTGGTGCTGTTCGACCTCGATGGCGGCGCCCTGCGCGCGGTGATCGAGGCGGCGGCCCTGGGCCGCATGCGCACCGGGGCGCTGGGTGGTGTCGCGGCATCCCTGCTGGCTGCGCCCGATGCAGACGAGATGGCGGTGATCGGCACCGGCAAGCAGGCCGAGACCCAGGTCGCGGCAGTCGCGGCGGTCCGCCCGATCAGCCGGTTACGCGCCTGGAGTCCGACGCCGGAGAACCGCGCTGCCTTCGCTGCGCGCATGGCCGACGCGCTCGGCATCGAGGCGGTGGCGGCGGACAGCCCCGAGGCCGCCCTTGCCGGCGCGCCGTTGGTCACCCTGGTCGCCAAGGCCACTGCGCCGGTCGCTCAGTCTGGGATGATTGCAGGTGGTGCGCATGTGAATGCCTGCGGCGTGACGATTTCGGGCAAGCGCGAGATCGACCCGGCGCTGTTTCCCCGCTGCGCCGTCGTCGCCACCGACGCGCCCGCCGGGGTGCGCCGCCTTTCTGACGACCTCAAGGGCTTTTTCGGTGATGGCCCCGGAAACTGGGACGATGTGCAGCCGCTGGCGGCGCTGCTGGCGGCAGGGGAGGGGCGTCCCGCCGGCGCCGATGTGACGCTGTTCAAGAGCATGGGCACCGGCGTTGCCGACTTGGCGCTGGCGTCCGCGGTGCTGGCGCGGGCAGAGGCCGCGGGCGCGGGACAGCCGCTGCCGCCGCGCGACGCCGCGGCAATCCGCCTGCGCTGAGCAAACGGCCTCTTGATTCTCGCGGGGCCGGTCACTACCTGAAGGTGCAGGCGACAACTTGCCGGCAGACGGGGGCCGGCGCTTTTCTTACCGGTGCAATGCCGGTGGGCAACAATGCCGGCGGCGTTCCAGCCGATCGGTAACCTTCGCCGCCAACCTAAAATCTGATCTGGAGAATGACGCGATGAATCGTTTCATGCGGCTGTTTGCCGTCTTGTTCTCGGCGACGGCCTTTGTCGTCGGCGCCCCCGCCATGGCGGCCTATCCCGAGCGGCCCATCACCATCCTCGTCGGCTTCTCGCCCGGCGGCAACGTCGACACCCTGGCCCGCACCCTGCAGCCCTATCTGGAAAAGGAGCTGGGCACCAAGATCGTCGTGCAGAACATGCCCGGTGCCGGCGGTTCTATCGCGTATCAGCATTTGTCCGAGCAGAAGCCCGACGGTTACACCGCGGCGCTGAACACCGCGCCTTCGCTGCTGCCGCCCCTGCATGCCGGCAAGCGCCGCTACAACCTCGACAGCTTCACCTTCATTTCCGCGCTGACCGACGAGCCCTACACCGTGTTCGTCAACCACAAGAAGCCGCGGACCAAGGGTTTCGCGACGATTCAGGAGTTCGTCGAGCACGCGCGCGCCAATCCGGGCAAGGTGCTCGTTGGCGGTGCTGCGGTCGGTTCCGGCCCGCACCTGGCCGCGCTGCAGATCTCGCGAGTTGCTGGCGTCGATCTGACCTGGGTGCCGTTCAAGGGCTCGGCCCCGGCGGTCGCCGCGCTTGAGGGCGGCCATGTCGACGCGGTTATTTCCTCGGTCAGCATGGGCGTGAAGCTGCACAAGGAAGACCGTGCCCGCACCCTGGCCCTGCTGCAGGACAACCGCTGGGACCAGGCTGGTGACATTCCCGCGATCAAGGAGGCGGGCTGGACTGTCCGCGCCGGGTCTCACCGTGGCCTGATCATGCCCGCGGGCGTGTCTGATGAGATCGTCGCCAAGGTCGACGGCGCCGTGGCGAAGGTCTTCGCCAATCCCGACTTCCTGGCCGACGCGAAGAAGCGGTCGATGATCCTCGCCTACGCGGATCATGCGGCCTACACCAGCTTCATCCGCGAGGCGGACAAGATGTTCGCAGACATGTGGAAGAGCAATCCCTGGTTGACGAACTAGGGCAGGGCCGACCCGACGATCCGGCCCGGCCGCCCCCTTTGAGTGGGACGGCCGGGCCGGGTTCTCGCCGCTTTGTGATTGTCGACAATCTGCAAAGTTTGACAGGGCGGGGTTTCGCAGGGTTCAATCGCGCATTCGACCACGGCTCGAATAAGCAAAAGCCGGTGGCATTCCGCTGCCGGACGCCGGCCTAGATCGGCAGCGCGCCGAAGGTCCCTACCGAATACCTGTGCAGGAGGGTAATGGAATGCACAAGCTTGGGAGACTGGCACTCGCCGTCGCCGCTGTCTCGACGTTCGCCATTGGCGGCGTCCAGGCCGCTTATCCGGAAAAGCCCATCACGCTGCTCGTCGGCTTCTCGGCGGGCGGTAACATCGACACCCTGGCGCGGACGCTTCAGCCGCACCTGGAGAAGCGCCTTGGCGCGAAGATCGTCGTTCAGAACATGCCGGGCGCCGGTAGCTCGGTCATGTATCAGCACTTGTCGGAGCAGCCGGCGGATGGCTACACGGCCGCGGTGAACTCCGCGCCGTCGCTGCTCGCGCCGCTGCAGGCCGGCAAGCGCCGCTACAACGTCGACAGCTTCACCTACATCGCCAGCCTGACGGACGAGCCCTATACGCTGTTCGTCAACAACAAGAACCCGAAGACGAAGAAGTTCATGACCATCAAGGACTTCATCGAAGAGGCCAAGGCAAACCCGGGTAAGGTCCTGATCGGTGGCGCGGCCATCGGCTCGGCGCCGCACATCGCGTCGATCGAGGTCACCCGCGTGACCGGCGCGAAGTTCACCTGGGTCCCGTTCAAGGGTTCCGCGAACGCCGTTGCCGCGCTTGAGGGCGGCCATGTGGACGCCGTCATCTCGTCGGTCAGCATGGGCGTGAAGCTGCACAAGGAAGGCCGTGCCTCCACGCTGGGCATGATGCAGGGCAAGCGCTGGGAAAAGGCGCCGGACATCCCGACCTTCACCGAGAGCGGCTATGAGGTCTATCGCGCCTCGCACCGCGGCGTGATGATGCCGGCCGGCGTGCCTGCCGACATCGTTGCGAAGTGGGACAAGGCCATCGCTGACACCCACAAGGATCCGGAGTTCCTGGCTGCGGCCGAGAAGCGTTCCATGATCCTGAGCTACATCGGCGCCGCTGAGTACGACAAGTACATCCGGGGGCAGAACGACGTGTATGCCGCCATGTGGAAGGCCGATCCCTGGCTGAAGAAGTAATCTGAACCGTTCTTGAGGACGGCTTCGGGGCGCGGTGGCCACGGCCACCGCGCCCTCTTTTTTTGCGCATCCGCCGCTGCATCCCGATGCGCTATCCTGCCGGCGATGAGTCCCGCCGACATCCCACCCAATAATCCCGCCGCGGCCGCCGTGGCACGCGCCCGCCGGCTGCAGGCCGGCCTAGACGCTGAATCCGCCGGCCAGCTGGCCGAGGCGGTGGCGGCCTACCGCTCGGTGCTGCAGGAACATCCAGACGACCGAGAGGCGCGGCGGCTGCTCGGCGTGGCCTTTCTACGCGCCGGCGATGCCGCGACCGCAGCCGAAGTCCTGCGTCCTCTTGCCGAGGACGGGGCGGCTGATGCAGGGGGGCTGCTGGCCCTCGGTCTGGCCTGCCTGCGCATCGGCGCGGTCACGGAGGCCGCCAACCATTTCGCCGCTTCCACCGAACGCGCGCCTGACTCGCCCGAAGCCTGGAGCGGCCTGGGCGAGGCGCAGCTCGCGGCCGGGGATGCCGCCGCCGCGGTGGACGCCTTTGGCCGGGTCCGGACCCTGGCGCCGGACAGCGCACCGGCGGCCTTCAACCATGGCAGCGCCCTGCTGGCGGCCGGGCGCGGCGGTGATGCAGCAGACGCCTTCCGCGCCGCGCTGCAACGCGACCCGGATCTCGCCCCGGCGGCGGACAGCCTTGGCACCGCATTGCGTGCCCTCCGCGATCCGGATGCCGCCGCAGACGCCCACCAGCGCGCCATTGCGCTCAAGCCCGATTGGGCGGGGCCCCATTTCAACCTCGGCCTCGCCCGGCGCGACGCCGGTGATCCGGAGGGCGCCATCGCCGCCTTCGCGGATGCCGCTGGTTGCGATCCGGGCTTCCTGCGGGCGCCCTGGAATGCCGCGCTCACCTTGCCCGACATCTATGCGGATGAGGCGGCGCTGTTGGAGTGGCGGGCGCGCTGGGAAGCGGGACTGGTGGCGCTAGAAGACCGCTTTGCCAGCCTCAATGCGGGCGACCTGCCCGCGGCGCTGGCGGCCGTCGGGTCCAGCACCAACTTCTTCCTGCACTACCAGGGCGGCGACGACACGGACTTCCAGCGGCGCTACGGCGCGCTGGTGGCAAAGATCGCAGCACAGGCGCTGCCGCTGAGCGATCCCGCGCCGCCGGCCCGGACGCGCCGCCGCCTTGCGGTGGTTGCCCACCACATTCACCGTCACACCGTATGGAAGCTGTTTGCCGGGCTGATCGGCGGGCTCGACCGGGGCCGCTTCGAGGTGCTGCTGTTTCACACCGGGCGCCGCCGGGATGCCGACACCGCAGCCGCCGAGGCGATGGCCGACGGCTACCGCAACATCGCCGCGCTGGGGCCGGCGGGGCAGGCGGCGGCGCTCGCCGAGGCCGCGCCCGACGTCATCCTCTATCCCGAGGTTGGCATGGAGCCGGCGGTACAGACACTCGCGGCCCTGCGCCTCGCGCCGCTGCAGGCGGTGCTGTTTGGCCATCCCGTGACCACCGGCCTGCCAACGATGGACCGCTTCATCAGCGCCGCGGCCTTCGAGCCGCCCTGCGGCGATGCCCACTACACCGAAACACTGGCGCAGCTGCCGGGGCTTGGGCTGCGCTATCCGCGCCCGGATGCGGCGGCGGCGCGGCGGCCCGACTTCGCCGACGCGGTGCGCGGGTCGGGGCCGCTCTATGTCTGCCTGCAAAGCCTGTTCAAGCTGTTGCCGCGCCATGACGGCCTGTTCGCGCGCATCGCCGCTGAGGTCCCCGGCGCGCGCCTCGTCTTCATCGAAGGCGCCAACCGGCGCATGACCGAGACCTTTCATACCCGACTCGACGCGGCCTTTGCCGCCGCCGGCCTCGCGGTGACCGACCATGTCGCCATCGTGCCGCGGCTCGACGAGCCCACGTTCCTCGGCTTGTGCGCCGAGGCCGATGTGGTGCTCGACAGCCTCGCCTGGTCAGGCGGCAACACCACGCTGGAGGCGCTGGCCATGGGCACCCCGGTGGTGACCTGTCCGGGCGCGATGATGCGCAGCCGGGTCAGCGCCGGCATGCTCCACCAAGCCGGGCTGGATGATCTCGTGGCCGGGGATGGGGAGGCGTACATCGCGGCGGCGGCGTCACTCGCCGATGGGGAGGCCCGGTCTGCGGCGGCGGCGCGGCTGGCGAACGGCGCGGCTGGGCTGTTCGGCGATCCGGCGCCGACGGCGGCCCTGGCGGAGATTTTGGCCGGCGGCGGGGCCCGGAACTAAATTGCAGATTGCAGACAATTTGAGAAAAGCGCATGATGGGGTCAATGCGCGCCGTTGGCCCTCGCGCCGATGGCGGCGTACGCGCACAACCTATTTTCCAATGGCTAGTCCGGGAGACGCATCGCCATGAAGTTCAGCAATTTTCTGTTCACCGAGGCCCGTGATCCGGCGATGGACGGCCAGATCATCGATGAAGCGCTGCAGGAAGCGCAGCTCTGCGACAAGCTGGGCATGGAGACGCTCTGGCTCGCCGAGCATCACTTCGATGGCAACTGCGGCTATGTCGACCCGGTGACCTTCGCCGCGGCGATTGCGGCCACCACCGAGAACATCAAGATCGGCTTCGCGGTGGCGCAGGTTTCGCTGCATCACCCGGTCCGCCTGGCGGAGAACATGGCGATCCTCGACAACATGTCGAAGGGCCGCGTCATCGTCGGCCTCGGCCGCGGCACCGCCCATAACATCTACGAGTACCAGGGTTATGACCTGGACCCGCATGAGGCGCAGGAGCGGCTCAACGAGTCCCAGGAAATCATGATGCGCTGCTGGACCGAGACCGACTGGGAGCACAAGGGCAAGTACTGGAACCTGCAGATCCCGCAGTGCCGTCCGGTCCCCTACACCAAGCCGCACCCGTATGTGATCCGCGCGTCCTCTTCCGAGGGCTCGATGGTGCAGCTGGCGAAGGAGGGCAAGCCCTTCATGATGAACATCCAGTCCATCGAGACCATCCAGCACCGCATGGACCTGTACCGCAAGACCATGAGCGAGGCGGGCTACGACGACGCCTATGTGCAGGACATGGTCGATCAGTGCTGGGTGTGGCGGAACATCTACGTTTCCGACACCGACGAGAAGGCCGAGAAGATCGGCCTGCCGGCGTTCAAGTCGATGCTGGAGCACCGCAAGAAGATGCGCGAGCGCACCGAGCGCGAGCGCGGCACCAACATGAGCCACGACAAGAAGATCAAGGCGCCCGCCGCGCGGACCCAGCCGGAGCACTCGCTGCTGTGCGGTTCGCCGGCGACGGTGGCCGAAGAAATTGCCCGCATCAAGGCGTGCAATGTCGGCGGCCTTATCCTGACCTTCCGCCTCGGGCCGATGGCCTACGAGGACGCTGCCCACAGCATCGAGCTGTTCATGAACGAGGTGGCGCCGGAATTCCCCGCCCAGATGGCGGCGGAGTAAACCGGACCGGGCGGGGCCGTTTCCAGCGGCCCCGCCGCCCCCGGCCGGTCTTCCAGCCATGAGCGAGAGCGACAGCGTCGCGCCGGACGAATTCCGGCGCACCCTTGGCGCGTTTCCCACCGGGGTCGCGGTGATTACCACCGCGACCGATTCCGGTCCCGTGGGCATGACGGTGAATTCCTTCACGTCCCTGTCGCTGCGCCCGCCGCTGGTGCTGTTCTGCGTCGATGAAAGCAGCACCCGCTACGACCATTTCGCCCACTGCAGTCACTTCGCCGTCAACATCCTGCGCGAGGACCAGACGGCGGTCTCGAACATGTTCGCGTCGAAGACCCACCCGGACTGGTCCGAGGTGGCCTACCGGGAATCGACCCAGGACGGCGCCTGCCCGCTGCTCGACGGCACGCTGGCGTCCATCGAATGCCGGCGCCATGCGATGTATGTGGAAGGCGACCACTGCATCCTGATCGGCGAGGCGGTCCACGCCACCCGCGGCCCCGCAGGCGACCCGCTGCTCTATTTCGGCGGCGGCTACCGCCGCATCCAGACCGACGGCGACGCCTGACCCTGTCTCGCGGTACGCGCAGCCGCCGCCCCCGCCATGACAAACTAGGAACCAATGCCGATTTTGGGCGCGGGTTGCCGGAACAAAAAAAGAAAATACATAACCCCGCATCGTTCAGCATAAGTCAGTATGTTGGTATCGTCAGGGGTTGGGGGTGGAATCGGGCATGGTCCAACGGCGCGGTCCCGACAACCGTGCCGAGAAGTTCTTTTCATTTCTTCACCTTCTCTCATAACCCCCTAGGAATATGACATTTTTTCTTTTGGTCTCTGTCGGGTGAGGGATTAAGGTCCGGGCATGGCCGAAAACGTTAACGACAGCGGGACGGACTGGGACGAGACCGTCGACGTGCTGGTGGTGGGCTGCGGCTTCGCCGGGGCCTGCGCCGCGATCAGCGCCCACGACGCCGGCGCCAAGGTGCTGATCGTGGAAAAAATGCCTTTTCCCGGCGGCATCTCGATCCTCGCCGGCGGCGGCATCACCACGGCGCGCGATGCCGACGCCGCCTTCGGTTACCTCAAGCGCACCAATGCGGGGACCAGCCCGGACGACGTGCTGCGCGCCCTGGCCGACGGCATGGCGTCGATCCACGAGTTCGTCGAGGAGCTGGCCAAGGTCAGCGGCGCCAGGACCGGCTTCATCGACCGCACCCCCAACTATCCGTTTCCGGGGCGCGAGACCTTCCGCTTCCTGCAGATCGACGAGGTCCCCGGCTTCGACCGGGCGGAGACCTTCCCCCACGCCCACACCTACGGGCTGGGGCCGAATTTCTTCAAGGTCTGCCTCGACAACATCCGTCATCGGGATATCGAACTGCGGCTGAACTGCCCCGCCGAGCGGCTGATCGCCGGGCCCGATAAGACCGTGCAGGGGGCGCGGGTCTCCTATGGCGGCGCGGTGCGCAACATTCGCGCCCGGCGCGGCGTGGTGCTGGCCTGCGGCGGGTTCGAGGCGTCGCCCGAGATGCAGGCGCAATACTGGCAGGGCAAGCCGGTCCTGACCGTCGCCCATCGCGGCAACACGGGCGACGGCATCCGCATGGCCCAGGACCTGGGCGCCGACCTGTGGCACATGTGGCACTACCACGGGTCCTATGGCTTCAAGCACACCGACCCGGGCTTCGATTTCGGCATCCGCACCAAGAAGCTGCCCGACTACATCGTCGGCGAGAAGGTGCGCGAGGGGGTGATGGTCCCCTGGATCCTGCTCGACAAGCAGGGCCGGCGCTTCATGAACGAGCATGAGCCGTATCTGTCCGATACCGGCTGGCGGCCGCTGGAGCGCTTCAGCCCCGAGACCCAGGACTATCCCCGGCTGCCCTGCTGGATGCTGGTGGACGAGGAGGGGCGCAAGCGCTTCCCCTTTGGCCAGCCGGTCTGGAACGACGACCGCATCGCCTATCAGTGGAGCCAGGACAACCTCAAGGAAGTCGAACACGGCATCCTGACCCGTGTAGACAGCCTGGAGGACGCGGCCGCCGCCGCGCGGATCGATCCGGCAGAACTGACCGCCACGGTCGCGGCCTGGAACGCCGCCTGCGACGCCGGGCAAGACGACGCCTTTGGCCGCCCGCCCGAGGCGATGATGAAGATCGCCACGCCGCCCTTCTACCTGGCGGAAATCTGGCCGGTGGTCTCCAACACCCAGGGCGGGCCGGTGCACGACCCGAAGCAGCGGGTGCTCGACGTGTTCGGCAAGCCGATCCCGCGCCTTTACGCCGCCGGCGAGCTGGGCAGCGTGTTCGGCCACCTCTACGTCTCGGGCGGCAACCTCGCGGAATGCTTCATCGGCGGGCGCACCGCCGGAATCGAGGCCGCCGGCAACCCATCCGAGGACGGGGCCTGAACGAACCGGGCCTGACCTAAAGGTCCCGGCCGCGCGTGAAGCGGCTCTGGAAATACACCTGTTCGTCGCCGGTGCCCTCGGCATAGGTGCCGTCGCCCGGATTGCGCGGAAACGCGACGTTCCCTGTGCTGGGATAGCGCGCGATGGCGTCGGGCACGATCTCCACGCCAAGGCCCGGCGCGTCGGGCACCGCCATCCAGCCGTCTTCGGCCTCCAGCACCGGGGTGACCACCTCGCGGCGGCCCTCCCAGTCATCCTCCATGCGCTCCAGCATCAGGGCATTGGGCACTGCGGCCATGACATGCAGGGCGGCGAACTCGGCGACCGGGCCGAGCGTACCCGAATGGGGCGCCAGGGTGACGAAGTTCGCCTCGGCCAGGGCCGCGATCTTCATCATCTGGCCGATGCCGCCGGCGCGCCCGGTGTCGGGCTGCACCACATCGACGATGCCCTGCTGGATCAGCGGCCGCAGGCCCCACAGGGTGGCGAAGCGTTCGCCCGCCGCGATCGGGATGTCGATGGCGTCCTGCACCCGCTTCAGCCCGTCGGGGAATTCCGGCGCCACCGGGTCCTCGAAGAACAACAGCTTGTAGGTTTCCAGCGCCCGGCCCAGCGCGATGGCGTCCTTTGGCGTTAGCCAGGGCGGACCGGCGAGATCGGCCATCAGGTCGACCGCATCGCCCACCGCCGCGCGGATCGCGGCGACCTTCTCGACGGTGCCGGCGACGCCGCCGGTCTTGATCGCGGTGAAGCCCCGCGCCACCAGTTCCTTCGCCCGCTCCGGCGTGCCGGCATGGGCGTACAGCCGCACCCGGTCGCGCACCTTGCCGCCCAGCAGGTTCCACACCGGGGTGCCGAGCGCCTTGCCCTTGATGTCCCAAAGCGCCATCTCAAGGCCGCTCATCGCCCCGGCGCCGACCACGCCGGACATGCCGTGGGCGTTCATCGCGCCCATCATGCGCTGCCACAGCCGCTCGATATGCGCCGGGTCCTCGCCGATCAGCAGGGATGCGAGGTCGTTAACAGCGGTTTCCACCACGCGGGGCCAGCCGCTGCATTCGCCGGTGCCGTGGATGCCGGCGTCCGTATGCACCTGCACGAACAGCCAGTTGCGGCTGCCGGCGCGGGCCTTGGCGCCGCTGTCCGACGACCACGCGCCGGCCCCTGGCGTGCCAGCCTGCATCAGGAAGGTCTTGATTTCGGTGATCTTCATGGTGAGGTTCCCGATCGGGAGCGGTGTAAAACGATAAGACCCCGCCGGCGAAACTGTCAAAATGAGACAATGAACGACGACGCCCGATCCGCCCGATCCGCGCTGCCCTCGGTGGACAGCCTGCTCCGCCGACCCGAGGCCACCGCGCTGATCGAGGCCCATGGCCGCCAGCCGGTGACCGGCGCGGTGCGCGACGTGCTGGCGCAGATGCGCGCGGCGCCGGACCCGGGGCCGCCCGATCCGGCGGCCATTGTGGGCCATGTGGCGGCGCTGCTGGAGGCGCGCGCGTTGCCGCCGCTGCGCCCGGTGTTCAACCTCACGGGCACGGTGCTGCACACCAATCTCGGCCGCGCGCCGCTGCCCGAGGAAGCCATCGCGGCGATAGCGGCGGTAGCGCGCGGCGCGTCAAACCTGGAATACGACCTCGCCAAGGGCCGCCGCGGCGACCGGGACAGCCATGCCGAAGACGCGGTGTGCCGGCTGACCGGCGCGGAGGCCGCGACCATCGTCAACAACAACGCGGCTGCCGTGCTGCTGGTGCTCAACACGCTGGCCCGGCGCAAGGAAGTGCCGGTCTCGCGCGGCGAGCTGATCGAGATCGGCGGCGCCTTCCGCATGCCCGACATCATGGCCCGCGCCGGCTGCAAGCTGGTCGAGGTCGGCACCACCAACCGCACCCATGCCAAGGATTTCGCCGCGGCCCTGTCGCCGCGCACGGCGCTGCTGATGAAGGTGCACACCAGCAACTACAAGGTCGAGGGATTCACCGCCGAGGTGCCGGAGCCGGAGCTGGCGCGCATCGCCCATGGCCACGGGGTGCCGTTCGTGAATGACCTGGGTAGCGGCACCCTGGTGGACCTGGAACGCTGGGGCCTGCCGCACGAGCCGACCCCGGCGGAGGCCATCGCCGACGGTGCCGACCTGGTCACCTTCAGCGGCGACAAGCTGCTCGGCGGTCCCCAGGCGGGCATCGTCTGCGGCCGCGCCGACCTGGTCGCCAAGGTGCGGCGCAACCCGATGAAGCGCGCCATGCGCTGCGACAAGATGACGCTCGCGGCGCTGGCGGCCGTGCTGCGGCTGTACGAGGACCCGGACCGGCTGGCCGAGCGGGTCCCCGCGCTGCGGCTGCTGACCCGGCCCGAGGCCGATATCCGGGCGCAGGCGGACCGCGTCTCCGGCCCGCTCGCCACGGCGCTTGGCGAGCGCTACGCCGTGACCGTCGAGGCCTGCAAGAGCCAGATCGGCAGCGGCGCGCTGCCCATCGATTCCCTGCCCAGCGCGGCGCTCGCCATCCGCCCCGCCGACGGTTCACGCGGCCGGGCGCTGGACCGGCTCGCCGCCGCGCTGCGGGACCTGCCGGTGCCGGTGATCGGGCGGGTCAACGACGGGGCGCTGTGGCTCGACCTGCGCTGCCTCGATGACGAGGCGGGCTTTGCCGCCCAGCTCGCCGGACTCGCCGCCGCCCGATGATCGTCGCCACCGCCGGCCATATCGACCATGGCAAGACGCTGCTGGTGAAGGCGCTGACCGGGGTGGATTCCGACCGGCTGCCCGAGGAACGCGCGCGCGGCATGTCCATCGACCTGGGTTTCGCCTATGCGCCGCGCGACGACGGGGCAGTGCTGGGCTTCGTCGACGTGCCGGGCCATGAGCGCTTCGTGCGCAACATGCTGGCCGGGGTGTCGGGCATCGACCTGGCCCTGCTGGTGGTCGCCGCCGATGACGGGCCGATGCCCCAGACCCGCGAGCATCTCGCTATCCTCGACCTGCTGGGCGTGCCGGCGGGCGCGGTGGCCATCACCAAGACCGACCGGGTCGCCGCCGAGCGGGTCGCAGAGGTGCAGGCGGCATTGGGTGACCTGGTGGCCGGCACCGCACTCGACGGCGCGCCGCAATTTCCGGTCTCCGCCATCACCGGTGACGGGATCGACGCCCTGCGCAGCCATCTGCACGGCGCTGCCGGCGCGGCGCGGGCGGGCGAGGGGGCGTTCCGCATGTCGGTGGACCGCCGCTTCAGCGTGTCTGGCGCGGGCCTCGTCGTCACCGGCACGGTGCTGTCGGGCCGGGTGCAGGCGGGCGATGCCCTGACCCTCGCACCCGAGGGGGTGGCGGTGCGGGTGCGCGGTCTGCGCGCCCAGGACCGGGACGCCGAGGCCGGGACGGTGGGCGAGCGCTGCGCGCTCAACATTGCCGGCCCCGAACTGCGCCGCGCCGAGGTGCATCGCGGCCAGTGGCTGATCGACCCGGCGCTGCACGCGCCGACCGCGCGCATCGATCTGCGCCTGCGGGTGCTGGCGTCCGAGGCCCGGCCGCTGAAGCACTGGACCCCGGTACATGTGCATCTCGGCGCCGCCGACGTGCCGGGCCGGGCCGCGGTGCTGGACGGCCGCGAGATCGCCGCCGGCGGCGAGGGGCTGGTGCAACTGGTGCTCGACAGGCCGGTCGCGGCGTTCCACGGCGACCGGCTGATCCTGCGCGACCAGTCCGCAACCCGCACCATCGCCGGCGGCACTGTGATCGACCCGGTCGGTGCGCCGCGCGGCCGCGCCCGGCCAGAACGGCTGGCGCTGCTCAAGGCGCTGGAAGAGACAGACCCGGCGGCGGCCCTGCGGGCGGCGCTGCCGCTGGCGCCCGAGGGCATCGCGCTCGACCGTTTCATCCAGGGCCGCAACCTGTCCGCCGAGACCGCGGCGGCCCTGCGCGCCCTGCCAGAAGCGGGGATCACCGCCGACGGGGCCCTGGCCTTCACCGCGGAGGCTTGGGGCGCTGCGCGCGACGCGGTGACCGCCGCGCTGCAGCGCTGGCATGAGGACAAGCCGGACCATCCGGGACCGCAGCTGCCGGCACTGCGCAAGGCGCTGGCCGAGCCGCTGCCCCGCGCGCTGGCCGAGGCGGCGGTGGACGGGCTCGTGGCTGATGGCGTGGTATCGCGCGGCGGCGCGGGACTGCGGCTGGCGGATTTTGCCCCCAGCCTGTCGCCGGGGGACGCTAGCCTGTGGCGCATGGTGGAGCCGGTGCTGGCCGAAGGCGGGCGGCAGCCTCCGGTGGTGCATGACATGGCCCGCGGCCTCGGCCTTGATCCCGAGCGGCTGCGCCGCTTCCTGCGCCGGGCATCCGCCTTCGGGCTGGTGCGCCAGGTGGCGGAGAACCGCTTCCTGCTGCCCGAACCCCTGCGCGAACTGGCGGATGCGGCGGTGGCGCTGGCCGCCGACTGTCCCGACGGGTTCGACGCAAAGGGGTTCCGCGATGCGGCTTCGGTCGGCCGCAACATCGCCATCCAGATCCTCGAATTCTTCGACGAGGCCGGCCTGACCCGGCGCGACGGTGACTTGCGCCGGGTGCTCAAGCCCCGCGAGGCGATTTTCCCCTGACGCCACGGGCGCTAGGATAGGCGAAAGAGGAGGAGAATCGTCCCTGGTGGGGCGCCCGGACTTCAAATCCGGTGAGGGGCGCGCGGCGTCCCTGGTGGGTTCGACTCCCACTCTCTTCCGCCAATCATACGCGACCAGGGGAGGGCGGCATGGCCGACGAGGCGGGATTCAAGGCGGCGGTGGAAGTCAACGTGCCCGCGGCGATGCGCGACGGCACCATCCTGCGCGCCGACGTCTACCGGCCCGAGGGCAAGGGGCCGTTCCCGGTGCTGCTGTGCCGCACCCCCTATGGCAAGACCCGCCGCTCGATGCATGAGGATATCGGCCACAAGATGGCCGAGCGCGGCTACATCGTCGTCTATCAGGACGTGCGCGGGCGCTACGATTCGGAAGGCCAGCACAACCTGCACCAAGGCGGCAACCCGGAGAATCCCTGCATCTTGGACGGCTACGACACGGTCGAGTGGTGCGCCACGCTGCCGGACAGCAGCGGCGATGTGGGCACCTTCGGCAACAGCTATTGCGGCATGACCCAGTGGGAGCTGGCGCCGACCCGCCCGCCGCACCTCAAGGCGATGTTCACCCAGGGCTGCATCGCCAACCATCTCGACCGCCACGTCAGCGGCGTCGTGCGGCTGGGCCGGCGCATGACCTGGGTGATCAATAACATCGCCGTGGATACCGCGCGCAAGCTGCAGATTCCCTTCGGGCCGAAGTCGCCGGAAGAGGCGGATTCGTTCTGGGAGGTGCGCGACCGCAGTAAGTGGCTGTGGTACCTGCCGCTGACCGAGATTCCCGAGCACGCCATGCCGGGGATGCGGGAATACTGGCTGCGCATGCTGGAAAATTCCAAGCGCGACCATTTCCAGCATGAAAAGCGCCACAAGGACATCGATGTGCCGGTGCTCAACGGTACTGGCTGGTACGACCAGCAGGTGGGAACCATCAAGCATTTCAATGGCATGCGCGCCAATGGCTACAGCGAGCATGCACGCGAGAACCAGCGCCTGATCGTCGGCCCCTGGGGGCACACCACGCTGGGCCTGAAGCGCAAGCTGGGGGAGATGGACTTCGGCCCGACCGCCGAATGGGACTGGTACGAGGTGGCCGACGCCTGGTTCGGCAAGTGGCTGAAGGGCCTGCGCACGGACGCGGACGACTGGGCTCCGGCGCAGATCTTCGTCATGGGGGCCAACAGCTGGCGTCACGAGGAGGACTGGCCGCCCAAGGGCATGACGCCGACGCCCTGGTACCTGCACAGCGCAGGCCACGCGAACACCCACGCAGGCGACGGCACCCTGTCGCCCGAGAAACCGGGCGATGAGCCGCACGATTCCTACGATTATGACCCGCGCGACCCGGTGATGACCCTCTACACCCTGGAGGGCCAGCAGGAGCCCATGGACCAGCGCCGCCTCGACGGCCGCCAGGACATCCTGAGCTTCGCTTCCGAGCCGCTGGACCAGCCGCTGGAGGTGGTGGGGCCCGTGGAGGTCAAGCTGTGGGCCGCGTCATCCGCGCCGGATACGGATTTCGTCGCCAAGCTGCTGGACGTGCATCCCGACGGCTTCGTGCAGGAGCTGAGCTACGGCATCGTCCGAGCCCGCTACCGCGACGGGCCGGGTACCGAATCCCTGATCGAGCCGGGGGAGGTCTACGCCTACACGGTTCAGATGATGCCCACGGGCAACCGTTTCCTGAAGGGCCACCGCATCCGCATCGACATCCAGTCGAGCGACTTCCCCAACTTCGACCGCAACCACAATACGGGGCTGGACGAATACGGCGATGCGACGCTGGCCACAGCGCGCCAGACCATCTTCCACGACACCGACCGCCCCAGCCATGTGGTCCTGCCGGTGGTGCCGTTCAGCTGAAAACTAGTCGGGCTCTATGAAATCCCGGAGTTTGTATTCCACGAACTGATTTGGTTTCCAGCCGCCCAATAATTTATCAAGAACTAGACTGTCGAAAGCTCCAGCAGCCAATGCAGCTTTTGCAGCAGCCCCAGGCTCCAATATTGCGCCTGAGGCTGAACCCAGCCCAGCAAAAGCCAGAAAACGAATTGCCTTTTCAGGTAAGCTTGGCAGCCACTTTTCTTCTTTAATATCAGCAATGTATTTTGCTAATAGTTCTTCGTCAGGGTTTATTTCCGATACCCATTTTTGGAAATTTTGGGAGCTTTTTAAAAGTAGTAAGAATTCCTCGAAGCTTTTTTCTCTTGAATTTATTTTCTCCCTAATAGTCGGCATTCCAGGAAAAAGGTTTTGAAAAAATAAATCTATTTGCTCAGTATTGAGGTTTTTTGAAAGCAATATACTATCAAAATGCAGCTGCATTAATTGTGAGGTAACGGGAGTCGTTATGTAATCAGAGGTGTATGTTGTTGATAGCCACAAATCCGCTCTGGATGACATAACGTAGCCTGCCAATGATGCGGGCGTTATGTGTTCTGGAAATCTGGAAAAATCCAAGTTTGTATCTATAATAAAGCCATTTTTTAATTCATGTGCTTTAAAATAAAAACCTTGTGGTATTAAATTGGGATTGAATTCATTCAAAACAATCTTTGCAACTGATTCTGCATGTTTTTGTTTAAACAAATCTCTCCGTGAGATTTTTGTAATGGTTTCGTTTTCCTTCAGACCGTGGCTGAGGCGTCGGGCAGGTACTAGGCGACAAAATTTTCGAGCATACTTTTTTGATTCCCAACTATCACCAATTGCTCGTTCAAACATGGTTTGGATTTTATCTTCGTACTTATGAGATACTTCCTTATCCTTGCGCCCGAGAAATTCAATTTCGGCGAAATCATATGTAATGACGTTATTTATTGTGTTTGTTAATACTCCTGTCGTATGTCTTAAAAAAGTGCATGAAATTATTTTTTTCTCAATTATTTCTATTAAAACGCGGGGGCCAATTGTTTTTAAAAGATTTACTAAGCTCGCAAAATCAAGGACTAAGTGTACGTTTTGATAAAATAAGATTGCTTCGGCCAGCAAACCAGCGTCAATCGGTTCGTCATTTCTGTCGGATCGACGTAGCGTGACGGATTCTAGCATCGCATTTCTCCATCAAGCGTAAGCCACGCCCGCGCCGCCGCGCGGGTCGGCGCCGCCGCGGACCGTGCCGTCATCGTCCGTGTGGATGACATGGGCGCGGGACATCGACGGGCCGAAGCTGTGGGGCATGTGGTCCACCTCATGGCCCATCGCCTCCAGTTCGGCGACCTCGGGCAGCGGCACGGTGGCCTCGGCGTGGACCTTACCGCCCTCGCAATGGATGCGGGGCACGGACACCGCCTCGATCGGCCGCATATCGAAATCCACCACGTTCAGGATCGATTGCAGCACCGCGCTGATGATGACGCTGCCACCCGGCGCGCCGCAGACCAGCCGGGCCTTGCCGTCCTTCACCAGGATGGTGGGGCACATGCCGGTGGTGCGCGCCTTGCCTGGCGCCATGGAGTTGCGCCGACCCGACAGCGGATCGAACAGCTTCATGGAGTTGTTGTAGCTGAAGCCCAGGCCCGGGGTGACGACGCCGGAACTGGTGCCCAGGGTATGGGTCAGGGCCACTGCATTGCCCGCCGAGTCCTGCACGCCCAGATGGGTGGTGCAGGAGGGCGGGGCCTCCTTGCCGTCGCCGAGGAATGCGCCGGCCTTGATCTTTTCCGCCCATTCCGCCGCCCGTTCCTTCGACGCCAGCCAGTCGGTGGGCACGTCGACGAAGGCCGGGTCGCCGTAATGCTCGTTGCGGTCCGTGTGGGTGGCGGCCATGGCGCGGGCAACCAGGTCGATATGCGCCGCCGAGCTGTGGCGCAGGGCCCCAAGGTCGAAATGCTCCAGGATGTTGAGCATCTGCACCACTGCCAGCCCGCCGCCCGGCGGCGGGTTGGTGTAGACGGTGTAGCCCCGGTAGCTGCTTTGCAGCGGCGCGCCGATTTCCGGGCGGTAGGCCCGCAGGTCGTCGCGGGTGACGTAGCTGCCGCCGGCTTCCAGATCGGCGGCGATGCGGTCGCCCAGCGCCCCGTCATAGAACTCGGCGGCACCCTTCTCGGCGACCAGCTCCAGGGTATCGGCCATGTCCGGGTTGAACACGGTCTCGCCGATCTCGAAGAACTCCCCGTCCGGGCGCAGGAAGACGCGGGCGCATTCGTCGGTCGCGCGGATGCGGGTCTTGCCGTCGGGAATGCCCGGCTGCCGGTAGCGGGTCCAGGTGTTGCTGACATGGGGCGTGATGACGACGCCGGCGCGGGCGTCGGCGGCCGCGGGCGCGATCAGGTCGGCCCAGGCGAGGCTGCCATGGGCCTTGTGGGCGGCATCCAGCCCCGCCAGCGTGCCCGGCGTCATGATCGCGCGGTAGCCGATCTCGCTGCGGTAGTCCTCGAACAGGGTGTAGCCGGAGATCTCGGTCCGGCCTTTGAAGTCCTTGGCCCACATGTCGGGCGTGACCTTGGCGCCGGCCCGGTTGTGGAAGTCGATGGAGCCGGCCTCGCCGGTGTCCGCGCGGAACCAGACCAGGGTGCCCATGCCGCCCATGCCGCACATGAAGGGGTCGTGCACCATCTGGGCGAACGCGGTGGCCAGCGCCGCATCGAAGGCGTTGCCGCCGCGCTTGAGGATGCCTGCGCCGATATCGGCGGCGCGCGGCTGGGGACAGACGACGACGCCGGTCATCGCCCGCGCCTCAGGTCAGCGCCGCGATGACGCGCTTGCAGAAGCCGTCGATCTTCGGCTTCTGGATCCAGCGCAGCACGGCGACCAGGTCGAGCGCCGGGTCGATCCACACCACGTTGGAGCCCGCGCCGCGCATGAAGTAGCTGGTCGCCGGCGCGCTCGGCGCGTTCTCCTGGGTGCCGTTGAGCCAGAACATGTAGCCGTACTTGGCGTTCAGCGGGCAGGGCTCGGTGGCCCGGTCGATCCAGTCCTCCGAGATCAGCCGCTGGCCGTTCCATTCCCCGCGGCGCTGGTAGAGGTAGCCGAAGCGCGCCATGTCGAAGGCGCTGATGAACATGCCGCCGCCCCAGTGGCCGCCGCCGGAGACCGATTGCATCTGCTTGCCGTCGATCTCGACATAGCTGTTGCGGTAGCCGTGCCAGCGCCAGTCCGCGCTGGCGCCGATGGGGTCCATCACCGCGTCCTTGAACACCTCGGGCAGGGGCTGGCGCAGCACGCGGAGGATGGCGAGGCTGGCGCGGTTCACCCGCACGTCGTTGTATTCCCAGTGCGTGCCCGGCGCGTGCATCTCGCGCTTGGTGCCCTTGAGGTCGCTGTGGCGGTGGTGGTCGATCCAGTCGGGCTTGTCCCAGAGCGTGCCCTGCCACTCGCTGGTATGCTGCAGCAGCTGGTGCCAGGTGATCGGCGCGTTCTGCGCGGAATCGAAGCCGCCGTCGTCGACCAGTTCGCGCACCGGGGCGTGCAGGTCCGGGATCAGGCCCCGGTCCCAGGCGATTCCGGCGCAGGTCGACACGCAGCTCTTGGTCACGCTGAAGGTCATGTCGACGCGCTCGGGCGTACCCCATTCGGCGGCGATGCGCCCACCGCGCAGGATCAGGCCGCTCTGGCCGCCACGATCCTGCAGCGGGCCGATCTTTTCGTTGTAGGGCGGCGGCTCGTTCATCTCCTCGTCGACCGAGCGCTGCAAGTCCTTGGTCCAGAGGGTCTCGGACGCAGCGGCGAAGTCGGCGGCTTCCTGCAGCTTCGCCGCATCGAAACCGGCGTCGGCCGGGTCGATGCGCTCCCAGTCGCCGGCGGCGGGGAAATAGGGCTCGGTCCGGGTCTCCAGCATGGTCGTCCTCCCTCGCGGCCGGCGTTCAGCGCCCGGAGAAGCGGGCGGGCTTTTTCTCCAGGAACGCGGCGACGCCGGTCCAGTAATCCTCGGTCTCGGAGAAACGGTACACCTCTTCGCGCTCTTCGTCGCTGAGCGGGCGCGGATCGCGGGCGCGGCGGATCGCCTTCTTGTGGAACCGCGCCGACAGCGGCGCGCCCGACGCGATGCGTTCCGCGGTCGCCATCGCCTCGGCCTCGACGTCGTCGTCCGCGACGACCCGGTTGATCAGGCCCTTCTCGTAGGCCTCGCGGCCCGACATCATGCGCCCCTCGATCATGATCTCGGTGGCGGTGGCGGGGCCGACCAGGCGCTCCAGCTCGGCGATGTCGTGATAGGGGTAGAAGATGCCGAGCTTGAGCGCGGTGATCGCAAGCTTGGCGGATTCGCCGGCGATGCGCATGTCGCAGGCCAGCGCGATGCCGCAGCCGCCGCCGACGCAGGCGCCCATGATCATGGCGACCACCGGATGGCGGCACTGGCGCAGCGCGTACTGGGCGTGATCGACCCAGCCGTCATACTCGCGCACCATGTCGACGGTGGCGCGCTCTTCTTCGAAGCGCGAGATGTCGGCGCCCGCAGCGAACGCCTTGTCGCCGGCGCCGCGCACCACGACGCAGCGCACGCTGTCGTCCTCGGACAGCGCGCTAACCGCGTCGCCCAGCGCCCGCCACATGGACAGGCGCAGGGCATTGCGCCGGGCCGGGTTGTTGAGGATCACCGTGGCGATCGCGCCGTCGTCGCTGCGCTCGACCAGGATGCCGGTTTCGGGGTCGGGAAAGGCGGTCATGTCAGGGCGTCGTCTCCATGGCTTGGCGCGCGTGGGCAAAGCGGGTGGGGCCGGGGGTGCCGGCGATCTCGCGCAGTAGCTTGCGCTGCACCGCGCGCTGGAAATCCTCAAAGTTCTGGGCCACGACCATAAACGCCGCCGGGCCGCCGATCACCTCTTCGCGGAAGTAGGTGTCCAGGTTGAGGGGAGGAAGCCGGCTCTTGAAGAAGCGGCTGTAATTGACGATCGGCAGGCCGTTGATGGTGATGCCGCGCGCAATGGCGTCGGCGCGGGCGTCGGCCAACGGCCGGCCCTTGTTGTTGCGCCCGTCGCCGGACACGTCGATGACCTTACGGCGCCCCTCGAAGCCATTGGTCTCGATATGGTTCACCGACACGTCGATGGCGCGGCTGATCGAGGTGTGGAAGCCGGTGCCGATGGGCTCGGCCGCTAGGCGGTCGGCGAAGGCCCGGGCGTCGGCGGGGTTTTCGATCAGCATCCAGTCGACCAGCAGGCGCTGATTACCGGCGTCCGCCCACTCCATGTAGGCCAGCGCGATGCGGCCCAGCGTACCGTCCTTGATGGCGCGCATGGTATCGGGGCTGGTGATGGCCGCGAGGTAGCCCTCGCGCTGCAGCTGGGCCTCGTCGGGCTGGATGGAGTCGGAGACATCCACCGCCAGCATCAACTCGACATCGACCTCAAGCGCGGCCGCGGGCGGGGCCAGCAGGCAGAGGGCCAGGATTGTGGAGGAAAGCCGGCGCATGGCGCCGCGGATCAGTCGCCGGCGGCGGCCTGTGGCGCGCGCGCCGCGTCGTAGAGATGGCATTCTGCCATGCCGCCATCGGGCTGTTGCAACGGCGTCGGCGTCACCGTCTCGCACACGCCCTGCATGAAATGGGCGCAGCGCGGGTGGAAGGTGCAGGCCGCCGGCGGATTGATCGGGTTCGGGAACTCCGCCCCGAGATGGGCGTCGGGCACACCAAGATGCGGTTCCGGCGTCAGCACCGACTGCAGCAGTGCCTGGGTATAGGGGTGGCGCGGATTGGCGAATAGCGCCTCGGTCTCGTTCTCCTCGACGATACGGCCGAGATACATCACCGCCACCCGGGTGGCGATATGCTCGACCACCGCGAGGTTATGGCTGATCAGCACGTAGGTGAGGCCGAATTCCTGGCGCAGGTCGAGCAGCAGGTTGAGGATCTGTGACTGCACCGAGACGTCGAGCGCCGAGGTCGGCTCGTCGCAGATCACCACTTCGGGCCGCATGATCAGGGCGCGCGCGATGGCCACGCGCTGGCGCTGTCCGCCGGAAAGCTGGCTTGGATAGGCGCTCATGTAGCGTTCGGCGAGGCCGACCGTCTTCATGATGTCGCGCACCCGCTCGCGCTGCTCATCGTCGTCGCCAACCCTGTGCACCCGCAGCGGCAGGGCGATGGCGTCCATCACCGACTTGCGCGGGTTCAGGGACGAGTAGGGGTCCTGGAAGATTGGCTGAACCCGGCGCGCCAGCTCCAGCCGGTCGATGCTGCGCACCGCATCGCCGTCGAAGCGGATGTCGCCGGATGTGGCGGGCAGCAGGCCGAGCAGCATCTTCGCCAGTGTGCTCTTGCCGCAGCCGGATTCGCCGACCAGCCCCAGCACCTCGCCCTTGCCGACCGACAGCGACACGCCGTTGACCGCGTGCAGCAGCTTCTTCTTGGAGAAGAGGCCCGAGCCCACGGTGAAGGTGCGGGTGACATCGACGGTCTCGAGGACCGGCACGGCGTCGTTCACGAGACCGTCTCCATGCTGCTGGCCCCGGCGCGGGTTTCGTCGGGCGAGAGCACGCAGCGGTAGCCGCGGCCCTCGTCGAGCCAGTTGATGTCGACCGCGTTCGGTGCGCAGCGGTCATTGGCCAGCGCACAGCGGTCGCGGAAATGGCAGCCGGGAATTTCGCCCACCAGGCTCGGCACAATCCCCGGGATCGAGCCCAGGTGGTCGCCGCGCTTGGTCTTGCCGGGCACCGGGATGCAATCGAGCAGGCCGCGGGTATAGGGATGCAGCGGATCGCCGAATACCGCTTCCGCGCTACCCTTCTCGACGACCTGGCCGGCATACATCACGCAGACCCGGTCGGCCATGCGGGCGACGACGCCGAGATCGTGGGTGATCAGAATCAGGCCCATGTGGAACTCGTCCTGCAGTTCCTTCAGCAGCAGCAGGATCTGTGCCTGGATGGTCACGTCGAGCGCGGTGGTGGGTTCGTCCGCGATAATCAGGTCGGGACCGCACATCAGCGTCATGGCGATCATCACCCGTTGGCGCAGACCGCCTGACAGCTGGTGCGGGTACTGGCCAAGGCGCCCGGCCGCACCGGTAATGCCGACCTTTTCCAGCAGATAGACCGCGCGGTCGCGCGCCTCCTGACGCGACACCTGGCGGTGCCGCAGCATTGCCTCTTCCATCTGGTTGCCGATGGTGAAGGACGGATTGAGGCTGGTCATCGGCTCCTGGAAGATCATCCCCATGCGGTTGCCGCGGATGTCCGCCATGTCCCGCTCGGGCGCATTCAGCAGGTCGATGCCGTCGAGCTCGAGCTTGTTGCCCGCACGGCTTGCGCGCTTCGGCAGCAGGCCCATGATCGCCAGTGAGGTCAGCGATTTGCCGCATCCCGACTCGCCGACGATGCACAGGGTCTCGCCCTTGTCGACGTGGAACGACACGTTCTGCACCGGGTGCAGCACGCCCGACGCAAGCGGAATGTCGACGGTCAGGCCGTCGACCTCAAGCAGGACGCTCAATTGCGGTTCTCCGGGGCGAGGATGTCGCGGGCACCGTCACCCAGCAGGTTGATCGCCAGCACCAGGGTGAAGATCGCAAAGCCCGGGATCATGATGAGGTACGGCTCGAACAGCATGTAATCGCGGCCCTCGGCCACCATCAGGCCCCAGGACGGGGTCGGCGGCTGCACGCCCACGCCGAGGAAGGATAGGGCGGCTTCCAGCAGGATCGCGTGCGCTACCTCGAAGGTCGCGATGACCAGCAGGTTGCCGAGCACGTTGGGCATGATTTCTGAGAGGATAATGCGCCGGGTCGAACAGCCAATGGCCTCCGCCGCCGCGACATAGTCGAGCGAGCGAATTTGCTGCGTCGTACTGCGCATGACCACGGTGAAGCGGTCCCATAATAGGAATCCGAGCACCAGGATGACCGTTGTCAGCGAACCGCCGACGACCACCACAAGGGCCAGGGCGACCATCACCACCGGCAGGGTCAGCCGGGTGGTCAGCAGGAAGGTGATCACCATGTCGACCCGGCCGCCGAAATAGCCGGCCATGATGCCCATGGTGGTGCCGAGCACACCGGAGATCGCCATCGCGGTGAAGCCGATCAGCAGTGAGATTTGCGAGCCATAAATGATGCGGCTGAGATAGTCGCGCCCCAGGGCGTCGGTGCCCAGGGGGTGCGCCCAGCTGCCGCCCTCGGCCCACACCGGGTAGACCAGCCGGTTGCCCAGGTCCTGGGCGTAGGGGTCGTAGGGCGCCAGCAGCGGCGCCGCCAGCGCCATGAAGATGATACCGAGGATGATCACCGCGGCGATCATGAAGCTGCCATGGCCGACGACGCGGCGCATGAACAGGGTCTGTGCGCTGGGCTCGTCGCGGCTCTCGACGCCGAGCGGATCGGCGCCGCCGGGGACGTCGCCGGAATCGGCCGGCGACACGCGGGTCATGGTGGGGGGTGCCATTGTCCGGTCCTCCCGTCAGCTGACCCGGATGCGCGGGTCGAGCCACGCATTGAGCAGGTCGCCCAGCAACACCAGCACGATGTAGAAGGAGGCCACCAGCAGCAGAACTGCCTGGACGACGGCGAAGTCGTTTTTCAGCACCCCGTCATAGGCGAGTTTGCCGAGGCCCTGGATCTGGAACACCGTCTCGGTGACGATCGAACCGCCCAGCATGTTGCCGAACTGCACCGCAGACAGCGCGACCACCGGGATCACCGCGTTACGCAGTGCGTGTTTGAACAGGATCACCCCGGTGCGCAGGCCCTTGGCCTTGGCGGTGCGGATGTAATCCGAGGACATCACTTCCAGCATGCCGGTCCGGGTCAGGCGCATGACCGCGGGGGTGGAGTAATAGCCCAGTGAGATCGCGGGCAGGATGAAGTGCCAGTAGGTGTCGGAGCCTGATATCGGCAGCCACGCCAGATACAGCCCGAACATGAACATCAGCATCAGGGCGAACCAGAACCCTGGTAACGCCTGTCCTAGAACGGCGATTGTTAACGCCGTTCTGTCGACCCATGAGTCCGGTCTAAGCGCCGCCAGCACGCCCATCGGGATCGACAGGCTCATGGCGAAGACGAGGCCGAACCCGGCCAGCGTCAGCGTGTTGCCAATGCGGTCCTGGATCAGGTTGGTGACCGACTGGGGATAGAACATGGATTCCCCGAAGTCGCCCTGGATCGCGCCGCCGACCCAATCGAGATATTGGATGTAATAGGGGCGGTTGAGGCCGAACCGCTCGCGGATGACTTCGACTTCCTCCGCGGTCGCATCGTCGCCGGCCAGCATGACCGCGAGGTCGCCCGAAATACGCAACAGGGAAAAGGCGATGATCGAGACGGTGAAGGCAACCAGGACTGCGACAAACAGCCTGCGTGCCATGAATACGAGCATGACGCCGGAACCCCGCTAAATCGTCAAAAGTTTAATTGAGCCGTTGGCTGAAGGTTTGAGGGCCGGCGGGATGTTTCCCGCCGGCCCCCGAACCGTTTCAGGCCTTACTTCCAGCGCGCGTTCCAGAACCGCGGCACTTCGTCCGGGCTCGGCGTGAACTCAAGCTGGTCGCTGTAGGCGTAGTTGTAGGCCCAGTTGAACAGCGGCAGCGCCAGCGCCTCCGAGGCGATCCGCTTGAGGGCGGCCGCATAGGCCTCCTTGCGGACTTCCTCGTCGGTGGTGTTGCCCTTGTTCATCAGGTCGATGACCTGCTGGTCCTTGGCCTGGTCGTCGGCACCGCCCTGGAACCAGTTGCCCATGATGGCGGTCACGTCGTTGATCGACGACGAACCCCAGGTGCCGAAGTACAGGCGCAGGCCCTGCTCACGGCGCATCTTGCGCACCGCGCCCGAGCTGACGTAGGTCAGCTTCGGCTTGATGCCGACGGCCGTCAGGTTCCCGATCATCGCCTCGGCGATGGGACGGTCACGATAGGCGGCGAAGTCGGTCTCGAAGCCGTTCGGGTAGCCGGCCTCGGCCAGCAGCTGCTTGGCCTTGGCGGGGTCGTAGTCGTACTTGACCACGTTGTCGTCGATGCAGCCGAACTGGGTCGGGTAGCAGAAGACGTGCAATACGTCCGATGCCTCACCCATCAGCTCCTTGGCGATCTGCGGCCGGTTGATGGCGTGGCTGATCGCCTGACGGACCTTCTTGTTCAGCATCGGGTTTTCGCCCGGGCCGCCGGTCTTGCCCTGCACGTCGAAGGTCAGGAAGCCAACACGCATGGTGGCGCCCTGGGTGACGGTCAGGCCGCGCCGGCCGTCGAGCTTCTTGGCCTGGTCGGGCGGCACCCGCCAGATCCAGTCAAGGCCGCCGGACAGCAGTTCGGCGATCTGGGTGTTGCGCTCCTCGAGCCGGCGGAAGGTCATCTTGCCGATGGTCGCCTTCTTCGGGCCGTGGGCGTAATCGGCGTTGCGCTCGAACTCAAAGCGGTTGCCGTAGTCGATCGAGGTGGCCTTGTACGGGCCGGTGCCGACCGGAGCGGTCGCCATGCCGTCCTTGCCGACCTTGGCGTAGTACTCGTTCGGGTAGATGACCACGACGCTCGCCATGTACTGCATGGCCGAGGGGAACTCGGTCTTCAGCTTCACGCGAACGGTGTAGTCGTCGACCTTCTCGGCGCCAGCAATGAACTTGGTGCGGCTGACCGCAGTGATCTTGCTCGACGGGTCCGCCAGGTAGTTCATGGTGAAGACGACGTCGTCGGCGTTGAACGCCTCGCCGTTATGGAACTTGATGCCTTGCTTCAGCTTGAACTCGATGGTCTTGGAATCGATCCACTTGAACGACTCCGCCAGCGCCGGGCGGAAATTGCCGTTGGTGGGGTCGACTTCCATCAGCGAGTCCCAGACGTGGCGGCCCAGGATGATGCCTTCACGCAGGGTGTTGTAATACATGTCGAAGTTATCGGGCTCGGAGTTCGAGGCCCAACGCAGGGTATCGTCGCTCTTGCCTGCCATCGCCTGGCCGGCCGTCAGAGCGATGCCGACGGCGAGCGCCGGCGCCATGAGGTGACGGATATTCATCCTCGTCAATCTCCCTCTGTGACGTGTGGTTGCCAAAATCGCGGGGGCCTGTTCTGGTCTCTCCCGCGCACTCACTCCCCCCGCCCGGCACCGGAACCTGGCCTGGCAACGCAGCCAGGTTCGGTCGGAATGTTGCCGACGCGGTTTGTTGAAATCACGTTACACAACGCTTTGAGCGTCCCGCAAGACCGAATCTGCGCGATTCAGACCCGATTCCGGCGGCGCGAATTGCGGGGGGTTGGCTGCTGGTTGTATTCTGGTGGAAAGCACCGGCGGCTCGTCCTGCGCCGGCCACTCCGGGAGAAGATCATGGAAGCGACCAAGGCGCTGGCCCAGTGGGCCGCTGAGGCGGAAGTTCTGGATTCTGCGGTGGTGCGCGAACGGGCGCGCGACGCGATCTACGACGTCATCGGCTGCATCGTCGCCGGTGCGGGAGACGCGGGCTCCGCCCGGGTGCGCCAGGCGATGGCCGGCTGGGGCGACGGGCCGGCAACCGTGATCGGCAGCCGCGCCAAGGCATCCGCTCCTTGGGCGGCGCTGGCCAACGGGATGGCGGCCCATGCCCTTGATTTCGATGACAATTACGGCCCCGCCTTCACCCACGCCACGGCGGTGCTGATCCCCGCGCTGTTGCCCTTGGCCGAGGAGATTGATGCCTCGGGCCGGCAACTGATGGATGCCTATATCGTTGGCCTCGAGGCCCAGGCCGGTGTCGGCCTCGGCGTCAATCGGGCGCACTACGATATGGGCTGGCACGGCACATCCACGGTCGGCTGTATTGGCGCGGCAGCGGCCTGCGGCCGGCTGCTCGGCCTCGACGCGAGACAGATGGCCTACGGTATCAGCCTTGGCGTCAGCATGGCGTCGGGCCCCAAGGTGCAGTTCGGCACCATGGCCAAGCCCTATCACGCCGGCATGGCAGCGCAGCATGCGGTGATGGCCGCCAGCCTCGCGGCCCAGGATTTTGAGGCCCGCGACGTGGCGCTGGAGGGCAAGCTTGGCTTCCGCGACCTCTATGCCGGCGACGTTGCCCAGGGCTGGGACGACGTGATGCCCCATCTCGGCAATCCCCTGAAGCTCGAGCGCTACGGCCTGTCGCCGAAGCTCTATCCCTGCTGCGGCAGCGCCCACAAGGTGCTCGACATGGTCATCGCCCTGCGTAACGAGCACGGCTTCACCGCCGACGATGTCGCGGGCGTGGAGACCAAGATCGGCTTCGGCAACCGCCGCAACCTGATGTACGACGACCCCCAGCAAGAGATGGAGGCGCGTTTCTCGCTGACCTACTGCGTCGCGGTGGCGCTGCTCAACGGCCGGATGTCCCTGGGGGACTTCACGCCGGACGCGGTACATCGTCCGGAAATCCGCCGCCTGCTGCCGCTTACGTCTATCGAGGCCTATCCCCAGGATGCGGAGACTGCTGATCCGGAATCGCGCATGCCCCACGATGTGACCATTCGCCTGAAGGATGGCCGGGTGCTGTCGGAGAGCCGCAAGTGGGCGCGCGGCACCATCTATGACCCGTTCGGCCCTGAGGACTATGACGCGAAGTTCGCTGATTGCTGCGCCGGCTTCCTGTCCGACGAGGACATGGCGGCAGCCCAGGCGAAGCTGCGTGACATAGAAGATCTCGGTTCAGTCCGTGATCTCACCGCGCATTTGGTGTTCGAGGCCGGCAGCGACCGCGGCGAGCGCTTTGCCACCCGCTTTGGCAAGGTGGCGGCCCAGTGAGCGCCGCCAACCCTTTCGGGCTTCGCGCCAACAGCCTGCTGTCTGGCATCCGCAAGTGGGTCGAGATCGAGTCGCCCAGCGACGACAAGGCCGCCGTCAACAAGATGATGGACCTGGCCGAGGCCGAACTGAACGACATCGGCCTCGCCGTCGATCGCATCCCCATGAAGGGCGGGGTCGGCGACTGCCTGCGCGGGCGCAGCGCGCCGGATGATAAGCGGCCGGGCATTCTGGTGATGAGCCACCTGGATACGGTGCACCCCATCGGCACCCTGGCGGGGCCGCTGCCCTTCCGGGTCGAGGAGGACCGCGCCTACGGTCCCGGCATCGCCGACATGAAGGGCGGCGCCTGGATGGGGGTGAACGCGCTCCGGGTGCTGGCCAAGCGTGGCGAGGCGACGCCGTTGCCGGTGACCGTGCTGCTGACAACAGACGAGGAGCTGGGCAGCCGCGAATCCCGCGCGCTGATCGAGGAAGAGGGTGCCAAGGCGAAATACGTGCTGGTGACCGAGCCGGGCCGCGACGGCGGTCATTGCGTCACCGGGCGGCGCGGCGGCGGCCGCTACCGCATGGAGGTGACGGGCCGGCCGGCCCATTCGGGCGTTGCCCACAAGGACGGCCGAAGCGCGGTGCATGAACTGGCCAAGCAGATCGTCAAGCTCGAGGCTATGACCGACTACGACAAGGACATCTCGATCAATGTCGGCACCATCGGCGGCGGCACCAAGAACAATGTGGTGCCGGAACATGCCTGGGCCGGCATCGACCTGCGGGTCAGCCGCCCCGCGGACGCGGCGCGGATGGACAAGAAGGTCCGCGGCCTGAAGCCGCTGGGCAAGGACGTCACCGTGGAGGTGACCGGGGGCCTGACCCGGCCGCCCTTCTCCAAGAGCGCGGGGATCGAGGCGCTGTATCAGCACGCCAAGAACCTGGCGGCAGAGATCGGCACGCCGCTACCCGACATGAGCACCGGCGGCGGGTCGGACGGCAACTTCACCGCGGCGCTCGGCATTCCCACCCTCGACGGACTCGGCGCCGACGGCACGGGGTTCCATACCCATGATGAGTACATCCTCGTCTCCCAGCTAATCCCGCGGCAGACGCTGATGATCCGGCTGCTGCAGACCCTGGCCTGAGCGCGATGATTCCCGCCGACCGCAGCATCCGTGATCTTGCCGCCGACCTGGCGTCGGGCAAGGTGCGCGCCGCCGACCTGGCGGAAATGGCGATTGCCGGCCATGACGCCCATGGCGGACCGCTCGACGCCTACAAGCACTGGGAGCCGGATGCGCTGCGCCAGCAGGCCGCGGCGCTGGACGCCCTGTTCGCAGCCGGCTATCCGGCGGGCCCGCTGGGCGGAATGCCGGTTTCGGTGAAGGACCTCTATGGCGCGGCGGGCATGCCGATCTTTGCCGGCACGCCGAAGGAACTGCCCGCCGAATGGCAGCGCGACGGCACCGTGGTCCGCGCGGTGCGCGATGCCCATGGCATGGTCACCGGCAAGACCCACACGGTGGAGTTCGCCTTCGGACCCGTCGGCACCAACGCCCACTGGGGCGCCCCGCGCAATCCGTGGGACGCGGCGGCGCACCGGGTGTGCGGCGGGTCCAGCGCAGGGGCCGGCGTGTCGCTGGCGGAAGGCTCGGCCGTGGTCGCGCTGGGCTCGGACACTGGCGGCTCGATCCGCATTCCGGCCAGCGTGACCGGCCAGGTCGGCCTCAAGCTCACCATCGACCGCTGGCCGGTCGACGGCATCGTGCCGCTCAGCCCCAGCTTCGACACGCCCGGGCCGCTGACCCGGACCGTCGAGGACGCGGCCTTCGCCTTCGCCGCCATCGACCCGGCCTGGTCCGACAGCGAGTCCCTGTTCGCCTATCTCGACGGGCTGGGCGCCGCGGACCTGCGCCTCGCGGTCTGCGACGACTACTTCTTCGACAATTGCGATCCCGGCGTCGCCGAGGGGGTGAAGGGCGCGCTCGACGAACTCACCGCCGCCGGCGCGCGGCTGCGGTCGCTCGACATGCCTGAGGCGCTGGAAAGCCGGGAGCGTTTCTTCCGAGGCGGCTTCCTGGGCGTGGAGGGGGTCGGTTTCGTCGACGAGCTGTTCCCCGACCGGATCGAGACGCTGGACCCGGATGTGGGCAGCCGGTTCGAGCATGTGCGCGGGGTCTCGGCGATCGAGTACTACACCGAGCTGCGCCATGTCCGCGCGCTGGCCGCGCAGGTGGACGCGAAGCTGCGCCATGTGGATGCGCTGGTCACGCCCACCGTGCCGATCACGCCGCCGACGGTGGATACGGTGTCCAACCGCAAGGACTACAGCCGCGCCAGCGTGAAGATGACCCAGAACACCCAGCCGGTGAATTTCCTCGGCCTGTGCGCGATCACCCTGCCGGTGGCGCTGGATGCGGTGGGCATGCCCGTCGGCATGCAGCTGGTCGGCCGCGCGGGGGACGAGGAACGGCTGCTGGCGGCGGCGCTTGCCGTGGAACGCAAGATCGGCACCGGGCGGGCACGAATCGGCACGCCGCCCCTGTGCAGCGGCGCTGCGCCGGACTAGGCTTCAATCAGGCTTCGGACAGGTTTCGGGACAAGGGAGAGCGCGATGAACGTGCAGCAGAAGGTTAACTCGCTGGAGGAGTACTGGCTGCCGTTCACGCCGAACCGGCATTTCAAGAAGAACCCGCGGCTTCTGGCCAAGGCCGACGGGATGTATTTCTGGAACCACCGCGGCGAGAAGATCCTCGACGGGGTGTCCTCGCTGTTCTGCTGCAACCTCGGCCATGGCCGGCGTGAGATCGCGGACGCGGTCACCGCCTCGATGCAGGAGCTGGACTTCGCGCCGCCGTTCCAGTTCGCCAATCCGATGGCGTTTGAGCTGGCGCGCCAGATCGCCGCGATCACGCCGGGCGACCTCAACCGGGTGTTCTTCGCCAACTCCGGCTCCGAGGCGGTGGAGTCGGCGATCAAGATCGCCCTGGTCTATCACCGCGCCAAGGGTCAGCCCCAGCGCCAGCGGCTGGTCGGGCGCGAGCGCGCCTATCACGGGGTGAACATCGGCGGCATGTCGCTGGGCGGCATGGTCAAGAACCGCGAGGCCCACGGCCTCGGCCTGCCGGGCGTGGCCCATATGCGCCACACCTGGCTGCCGGAGAACCGCTTCACCCGCGGCCAGGCGGACAACGGCGCGGAACTGGCCGAGGACCTGCAGCGCTTCGTCGAGTTGCATGGCGCGGACACCATCGCCGCCTGCTTCGTCGAGCCGATCGCCGGGTCGACCGGCATCCTGGTACCGCCGAAGGGCTATCTGGAGCGGCTGCGTGAGATCTGCGACGCCCACGGCATCCTTTTGGTGTTCGACGAGGTGATCTGCGGCTTCGGGCGCACCGGCAAGGCGTTCGGCGCGGACAGCTTCGGCGTTACGCCGGACATCATGACCATGGCCAAGGGGCTGACCAACGCGGTCATCCCGATGGGCGCGGTGGCGGTGCGCGAGGACATCTACGAGGCGGTGACCGACTCCTCGCCCGCCGAGGGCGCGGTGGAGTTCTTCCACGGCTACACCTACTCGGCCCACCCGGCGGCCTGCGCGGCGGGCCTGGCGGCGCTGAAGATCTACCGCGACGAGGACATCTTCACGAAGGGGGCGGCCCTGTCGCCGGGCTTCCTCGACCGGGTGTTCGCCTTGCAGGACATCCCCGTGGTCACCGATATCCGCGGCTACGGCCTGCTCGCCGCCGTCGACCTGGCGCCGGAAGGCGGTGTCGGCGTGCGCGGCTACGAGGTTCTGCAGCGCCTGTTCGAGGAAGGGGTGATGCTGCGCATCATCGGCGACACGGTGGTCTTCGCGCCGCCGCTGATCGCCGAACACGACCATATCGACCAGCTTTGCAGCACACTCAGAAAGGTGCTCGAAGCGCTCTAACGACCGAGTTAAGGCAGCACACGCATGACGCAGAATCCCCTCGGCTTCGATGCCGGGACGATCCTCGACGGCATCCGCGAATGGGTCGAGATCGAGACGCCCACCACCGAACCGGACGCGGTGAACCGGCTGATTGACCTGGTGCAGTCCCAGCACGAGGCGCTGGGCGCCACGGTGCGGCGCATCCCGGGCCGCGACGGCCGGGGCGACCATCTGGTTTCGCGCGCGCCATGGGGCGGCGATGGGCCGGGTATCCTGGTGATGAGCCATCTCGACACGGTGCATCCCCTGGGCACCATCGACGGCCCGCTGCCCTTCCGGGTGGATGGCAACAACGCCTACGGGCCCGGCATCGCCGACATGAAGGGCGGCGCCTACTTTGGCTACAACGCCCTGCGCTACCTGGTGGAGAAGGGCGAGGAGACGCCGCTGCCGGTGACCTTCCTCTACAACTCTGACGAAGAGACCGGCAGCTTGACGTCCCGCGACCTGATCGAGGAAGAGGGCGCCAAGGCGAAATACGTGCTGGTCACCGAGCCGGGCCGCAACGGCGGTTCCGTGGTCACTGCGCGCAAGGGCTCGGGCCGCTTCCAGATGCACATCCAGGGCCGGCCGTCCCATAGCGGTTCGCGCCATGACCTGGGCCGCAGCGCGCTCAAGGAAATGGCGCACCAGATTCTCGCGCTGGAAGCGATGACCGACTATGAACGCGGCGTGACCGTGAATGTGGGCACCGTGCAGGGCGGCACCCGGCCCAACGTGGTGCCCGGCGAAGCCTTCGCCGAGATCGACATGCGCGCAGACTCACCGGAAGACGCCGACGACATGCTCGCGCGCATCCTCGCGCTCAAGGCGGTCGACCCGGACGTCACCGTGACGGTGACCGGTCAGATCAACCGCTATCCCTACAAGAAGAGCGCGGAGATCGACGCGCTCTACCAGCACGCCAAGGGACTTGCCGCCGACTATGACTTCCCGCTGCCCGAGACCCATACCGGCGGCGGTTCGGACGGCAACTTCACCGTTGCCATCGGCATTCCGTCGCTCGATGCGCTCGGCGCCGACGGCGACGGCGGCCATACCCTCGAAGAGCATATCTACATCGACAAGCTGGTGCCGCGTCAGACGCTGATGGTGCGGCTGCTGCAGACACTCACCTGACGGCCGCGCGCCGGGAGACGACAATGCCGGGATCGAGAGACGGCGCCATCGGGCGCGCCCATGACTATTTCGACAACGGGCGCTTCATCGACGAACTGAGCCGCCGGGTCGCCATCCCCAGCGTCAGCCAGCAGGACGACAAGCGCGACGCGCTGGACCGTTATGTCGACGAGGAGATGACCGGCAGCCTTGAGGCGATGGGCTTCACCTGCGTCAAGCACCCGAACCCGTTCGACGACGCCGGCCCCATCCTCGTTGCCCACCGCACCGAGGATGCGTCCCTGCCGACGATCCTGACTTATGGCCATGGCGACGTGGTGCGCGGTCTTGAGGCGGGATGGAGCGACGGGCTCAACCCTTGGACGGTGACCCAGGATGGCGACCGGCTCTACGGCCGGGGTACCGCCGACAACAAGGGCCAGCACACGGTGAACTTGGCAGCGCTGGACGCGGTGATGGCCGAACGCGGCGGCAGCCTCGGCTTCAACGTGATCTTCCTGCTGGAGATGATGGAGGAGCGGGGCTCGCGCGGCTTGCGTGAGTTCTGCGACGCCAACCCGGACCTGCTGAAGGCCGATGCGCTGATCGCGTCCGACGGGCCACGCCTGCATCCGGGCTTTCCCAACATGTTCCTCGGCAGCCGCGGCGGCTTCAATTTCCGGCTCGACGTGGCGCTGCGCGAGGGCGGCCACCATTCCGGTCACTGGGGCGGCGTGCTTGAGGACCCGGAGATCATCCTGTCCCACGTCATCGCCTCGCTGGTGGACAAGCGCGGCCGCATCCTGATCCCCGAATGGGTGCCCAAGGAAGTGCCGCCGCTGATCCGCGAGATGCTGAAGGACGTGCAGATCGAGTCCGGCGCCGACGCCCCCGACTTCCCGGACGATTGGGGCGAGCCCGGACTGAGCCAGGCGGAGAAGATGCTCGCCTGGACCAGCTTCATCGTGCTGGCGAGCCAGAACGGCAATCCGGATAACCCGGTGAATGCTGTCTCCGACGTTTCCTCGGCCTGGTGCCAGCTGCGCCACACGGCGGATGTGAACGCGGACCGCTTCGAGCCGGCGCTGCGCGAGCATCTCGACGCTAACGGCTTTGGCATGGTGTCGATCACCGTGGACGAGCGCCGCCGCCGGCGCGCCTCGCGCACCGATCCGGCCAATCCGTGGGTCGGCTGGGCGCGGAACTCGATGGCGCGCAGCATGGGCGGCAAGCCGGTGCATGTGGCGCCGAACCAGTCCGGCGGCCTGCCCAATGACGTGTTCGAGGACCTGGGCATGCCGACGCTCTGGTTCCCGCATTCCTATAACGGCTGCAGCCAGCACGCACCGAACGAGCACATGCTTGCCTCGGTTGCGCGCGAGGGGCTGGGCATCATGGCGGGTCTGTTCTGGGATCTGGGGGAGACCCCGCCGCAAGCTTGAGGGAGAGAGCGATGGCGGACCGAGACGACGCCCTGAACCGGGCGCGGGAGCATTTCGACAGCGGCGCGTTCCTAGACGCGCTGGCCCCGCGCATCGCCATCCCGACCGAAAGCCAGATCCCCGAGCGCCAGCCCGAGCTCTACCGCTATCTCGAAGACGAAATGCGCCCCGAGTTCGAGGCCATGGAGCATGAGGTCCAGGTCTATGACAACCCGGTGGACGGGCGCGGCCCGGTCCTCATCGCCAGCCGGGTCGAGGATGCGTCCCTGCCGACCGTGCTGAGCTACGGCCATGGCGATGTCGTCACCGCCTTCCCAGAGGAATGGGACGACGGGCTCGACCCCTACGTGATGAAGATCGACGGCGACCGGGTTTACGGTCGTGGCGTGGTCGACAACAAGGGGCAGCACTGCCTCGGCATGGCGGCGACCAAGGCGGTGCTCGACGCGCGCGGCGGCAGCCTCGGCTACAACAGCAAATTCATCATCGAGACCGGCGAGGAGCAGGGCTCCCACGGGCTCGAGGATTTCATCAAGGCGCATACCAGCGAGCTTGCGACCGACATCTTCCTCGGCATCGACGGCCCGCGCCATTCGCTGTCCATGCCCGAGGTGGTGCTGGGCAGCCGGGGCGCGGACTATCTCGACCTGATCGTCGATCTGAAGCGGGAAGGGGGCCTGCATTCGGGCCACTGGGGCGGCGTGATGCCGGATGCCGGGATCATCCTCGCCCAGGCGATCAGCACCATCACCACGCCCAAGGGCAAGCTGCTGATAGAGGACTGGCTGCCGAAGCAGGTGCCGAACTCGGTGCGCGCGGCGGCCCGCGACCTGGTGGTCGACAAGATGGACAACATCCCCGAGCCTGAGGACCCGGAATGGGGCGACACGGCGCTGACCACCGAAGAAAAGGTGATGACCAGCACCAGCGTCATCGTGCTCGCGTTCAAGTGCGGAAATCCGGACAACCCGGTGAACTCGGTGCCGTCGAACGCCTGGGCGCGGCTGCAGGTGCGCCATGTCGCCGACGTCAAACGCGAGGCGCTGGCACCCGCGCTGCGCAAGCATCTCGACGACCATGGCTACGGCAATATCGAGATCGTCGAGACCGGCCGCGACCTGTTTCCGGCGCACCGTGAGGACCCGGACAATCCCTGGGTGCAGCACATCGTGAAGTCGCTGCAGACCACCCATGGCGGGCGCATCAATGTGTGTCCCGGCGCAGGGGGCAGCGGGCCGCGCGGCTTCTTTGCCAACCATCTCGACTGCGTGGCGATGATCGTGCCCAATTCCTATGCCGGCTGCGGCCAGCATGGCCCGAACGAGCATGGGCTGATCCCGCTGTTCCGCGAGGGCATCGCCAACCTGGCCGGCATCTACTGGGACGCCGGCGAACCGGACGCGCCGCGCCGCGGCTGACGCAAGACCTGAGGAGGAGGGAGCATCATGGCCAGCCGCGAAGGCGCCATCGAGCGCGCAACCAAGCATTTCGACGATGGCGCCTTTATCGACGACCTGACCCGCTGGGTCGCCATCCCGACCCAGAGCCAGCTGCTCGACCATCAGCCGGAGCTGTATCGCTACCTGCGCGAGGAGATCGGCCCGTTCTGCGCGTCGATGGACCATGACTACGAGATCTTCGACAACCCGGACCCGCAGCGCGGCCCGATCCTGGTGGCGACCCATATCGAGGACCCGGCGCGGCCGACCCTGCTGACCTACGGCCATGGCGACGTGGTCACCGCCTTTCCCGAGGAATGGAGCGACGGCCTCGACCCGTGGACCGTCAAGGTGGTGGGCGACAAGGTCTATGGCCGCGGCACCGTCGACAACAAGGGCCAGCATCTGATCGCCATGACCGGCATCGCCAAGGCGATGGAGGAACGCGGCGGCAAGCTCGGCTTCAATTCCAAGATCATCATCGAGACCGGCGAGGAGCAGGGATCGGTCGGCCTGAAGGAGTTCATCCTCGACCACACCGACCTGCTGTCCTGCGACGTCTTCTTTGGCCTCGACGGCCCGCGCCGCTCCTTCAAGCGCCACGAACTGAACCTCGGCAACCGGGGCGCGGTGGTGTTCGACCTGATCGTCGATCTGAAGCGGGAAGGGGGCCTGCATTCGGGCCACTGGGGCGGCGTCATGCCGGATGCCGGGATCATCCTCGCGCAGGCGATCAGCTCCATCACCACGCCCAAGGGCAAGATCCTGGTGGAGGACTGGCGTCCGAAGGCCATCAAGGACTCGGTGCGCAACGCCGCCCGGGATATCGAGGTGGAGCCGGTGGAGAACCTGCCGCCACTCGATCCCGAGTGGGGTGAGCCGGGTCTGGAAAGCCAGGAAAAGGTCATCATCTGGACCAGCTTCGTGGTGCTGGCCTACCAGACCGGCAACCCGGACAACCCGGTCAATTCGGTCCCGTCCTACGCCAAGGCCCGCTGCCAGGTGCGCCACACGGTGGATGTGGAGCAGGAAACGGTGATCCCGGCGCTGAAGGCGCATCTCGCTGAGCAGGGCTTTGGCGACCTGGTGGAGGTGAGCACCAATGTCGGCCGCCTCGGCCACTACGCCGCGCGCACTGACCCCGACGACCCCTGGGTGCAGTACATCGCCAAGTCGATGGAGAAGACGTCTGGCGCCTGGCCCAACGTGTCGCCGAATACGGGCGCCAGCGGCCCGCGCTCGATCTTCAAGGACCCGCTGCAATGCCCGGCAATCATGGGGTCGCACTCCTATCCCGGCTGCGGCCAGCACGGCCCGGACGAGCACGGCCTGCTGTCCCTGTTCCGTGAGGGGCTGCAGGTCATGACCGGGGTCTATTACGACCTGGGCGAGCCGGACACGCCGCCGGCGAAGGGCGCCTGATGCCGGCCAGCCGCGATAGCGCCATCGGCCGCGCCCATGAGGCGTTCGACGACGGCCGTTTTCTTGGCCGGCTCGCCCAATGGGTGGCGATCCCAACCGAAAGCCAGGTACCCGAACGCACGCCGGAGCTCGGCCGCTATGTGGATCAGGCCCTGGTGCCGGTGCTCAAGGCGATGGGCTTCGAGACGGCGGTCTTCGCCAACAGCGTCGAGGGGCGCGGCCCCTTTGTGGTCGCCAGCAAGATTGAGGACCCGGCGAAGCCAACCCTGCTGCTCTACGGCCATGGCGACGTGGTCCGTGCCGTGCCGGAGGAATGGAGCGACGGCCTCGATCCCTATGTGATGAAGATCGACGGCGAGCGGGTCTACGGGCGCGGCGTGGTCGACAACAAGGGCCAGCATTGCCTCGGCATCACCGCGCTGGAGGCGGTGATGGCTGAACGCGGCGGCACGCTGGACTTCAACTGCAAGGTTCTCATCGAGACCGGGGAAGAGCAGGGTTCGCCAGGACTCAAGGCCTTCGTCGATTCCCATACCGACTTGCTGAAATGTGACCTGTTCGCCGGGCTTGACGGGCCGCGCCGCTCGTTCAAGCGCATGCAGCTCGACCTCGGCTGTAAGGGCGGCGTGTTCTTCGACATGATCGTCGACCTGAAGCGGGAAGGGGGGCTGCATTCGGGCCACTGGGGCGGCGTGATGCCCGACGCCGGCATCATCCTGGCCCAGGCGATCAGCACCATCACCACGCCCCAGGGCCGCATCCGGGTCGATGAATGGCGTCCGAAGTCGGTGCCGCCCGCTGCGATTGATGCGGCGAATGCGCTGGAGACCGACCCGATCCCCGGCATGCCGGAGCCGGACCCAGACTGGGGTGAGACGGAGCTCGGCCCCATGGCCAAGGGCTACTGCTGGACCGGCTTCATCGTCCTTGCCTACGAGTGCGGCAACCCGGACAACCCGGTGAACTCGGTGCCCTCCTACGCCAAGGCGCGCTGCCAGGTGCGTCACACGGTGGATGTGGCTGCCGAGGATGTGATCCCCGGCCTGCGCCGCCATCTCGCCGAGGCCGGTATCGATGGCGTCGAGGTCACCGCCGAGCACATCAAACGCGATGCCTTTCCCGCCTCGCGCACCGACCTGGACGACCCCTGGGTGCGTTTTGTCGCCGCCTCGTTTGAGCAAACAACCGGCGTGGCGCCCAACATCACGCCCAACACCTCGGGCAGCGGCCCCAACGAGATGTTCAAGGCGGGGCTTGGCGTGCCGACCATGTGGATTCCCCATTCCTATTTTGGCTGCGGTCAGCACGGCCCCGACGAGCACGGCCTGAAGGGCCTGTTCCGCGAGGGGCTCGGTGTGATGGCCGGGCTCTACTGGGACCTCGCTGAAGGGGATACGCCGCCGCCGAAGGGACCGTGATGCCGGGCGATTTCCACCAGAACTGGGACCTGCGCAAACCCGCCGTGACATCGAAGGGCGGGCTGGTCGCGGCCCATAACCTGACCGCAGCGGAGATTGGCGCCGCGGTGCTGGCGGACGGCGGGAACGCTTTCGACGCGGCCATCGCCACGTCGCTCGCCATGTCGGTGGTCGAGCCGTGGATGAGCGGTATCGGCGGCGGCGGGTTTGGCCTGATCTGCGATGCGGCCGGCGGCGATGTCCATGCGCTGGACTACGGCATGATGGCGTCGCGCCATCTCGATCCGGCGGACTATCCCCTGGCGGGCGACGCCAGCGATGCGCCCGAGGCGCTGCCCGATGTGGTGGACGATCGCAACGCTGTCGGCCCACTGTCCATCGCGGTGCCCGGTCTGGTGGCCGGGCTCGGCCTGCTGCATGACCGCTTCGCCACCCGGCCCTGGGCTGATCTCGTGACGCCCGCGGTTGAGCTGGCGCAGCAGGGCCTGCCGGTTACCTGGAACACCACCCTGCGCATCACCGAGAGCGCGGCGGCCTTGCGCCGCTTCGAGCCCGGGGCCAGCCAGTATCTGCCGGACGGACTGCCGCCGGCCCCGGCAGCGCAATTGCCGCTCGACCGGTTGCCGCTCGGCGGGCTCGCGGACACCCTGGCGCGGCTCGCGGAGGCAGGGGCGGCGGATTTCTACCGCGGCGATCTCGCCGCCGCGCTTGCCGCGGACCTCAAGGACGTCGGCGCACGGGTGGCGGCGGACGACCTCTCGGCCTGCAACGCGGTGTTGCGCAAACCGCTCGCCGCCGACCATGGCCCGGCGCGGGTCTATGCGGCGCCGGGGCTGACCGCCGGGCCGACCCTGATCGATGCGCTCGCCCGCTTCGCCGGGGATGTCCCCGAGGGGCCGCCCGATGCGCAGGCTTATATGGCCTGGGCCGGGGCGCTGGCCGCCGCCTACGCGCGCCGTTTCGAGACCATGGGCCATGGCGGCAGCATGCGCCATCCGGGCTGCACCACCCATTTCTCGGTGGTCGACAAGGACGGCAACCTGGTGGCCTGGACCCAGACCCTGCTCACGGCCTTCGGCAGCAAGGTGGTGCTGCCGAAGACCGGGGTGCTGATGAACAATGGGGTGGCCTGGTTCGATGCCCGGCCCGGCCGGATCAACAGCCTCAAGGCCGGGGTGCGGCCCCTGTCGAACATGTGCCCGGCGATCGCGCTGCGCGATGGCAAGCCCTGGATCGCCACCGGCGCGTCCGGCGGCCGCCGTATCCTGCCCGCCGTGGCGCAGCTGCTGTCGATGCAGATCGATGGCGGGCTCGATCTGGAAGCCGCCTTTCACACCCCGCGCATCAGCGTGCCCGGCGCGCCGCCGGTGGTCCTCGACCGGCGGCTGCCCCACGATGTGGTGGTGGCGTTGGCCGCTGCCTATCCAGTGCGCGAGGAACAGGAGGCGGCGTTCCCACGGCTGTTCGCCTCGCCCAACGCTGTGCGTATCGAGGAAGATGGCACCCGCACTGGCATGGCGGACGTCTTTTCGCCGGTGTCCGGCGTCGCCGCCGGCTAGAGGATCAGGGAGGAGACCATGGCGCGCATCGCCGTTGGCGGCCTGCATCACGAGACCAACTGCTTCGTTTCGGGCCGCACCGACTACGCCTACTTCGCCATGCACCGGGACCGGCCGCCGCTGGTTCGTGACGCGGAGATTTTCGACTGGCTGCCGAACGCCAATTTCGGCCTGTCGGGCTTCATGGAACGGATCGGCAAGCACCATGAACTGGTGCCCACGGTTTGGACCAGCGGCGGGGCCGGGGCGCTGGTCTCGCGCGACGCGTTCGAGCGCATCGCCGGTGAGCTGGTCGGCACCCTGTCGCGGCGGCTGCCGGTGGACGCAGTCTATCTCGACCTGCACGGTGCGGGCTGCACCGAGGATTTCGAGGATATGGAGGGGGAGCTGCTGCGCCGGGTCCGCGCGGCCATCGGCCCCGATATCCCGCTGGTGATCAGCCTCGATTACCACGCGACGGTGACGCCGATCATGGTCGAGCTGACCGACGCGCTGCTCGCCTATCACACCTATCCCCATGTCGACCGGCCGGGCACCGGCGAGCGGGCGGCGGATTCGCTGGAACGCATCCTGCGCGATGGCCGGCCCAAGGGGCGCGCCATGCGCAAGATCCCCTTCCTGATTCCACTGACCTGGCAGTGCACCCAGGTCGATCCCTCGAAGATGATCGTCGAGCGCACCAAGGCGGGGGTGGGCGGCGACATTCTGAGCTTCGCCTATCTCGCCGGCTTTCCACCATCGGACCTGTCCTGGTGCGGCCCCACGGTGATCGCCCATGCCTACAGCCAGAACGCCGCGGAAGCGGCGGTCGCGGGCCTCGCCCATGAGATCGCGATGCAAGAGGCCAACTTCGAGGTGCCGGAATATGACCCGGACACCGGGGTGAAGAAGGCCATGGAGATCGCCGCGTCGGCCTCGAAGCCGGTGACCATCTCCGACACCCAGGACAATCCCGGCGCCGGCGGCACCGCCGATACCACCGGGGTACTGGAAGCCCTGGTGCGCAACGGGGCGGAGGGCGCGGTGCTTGGCCTGTTCTGCGACCCGGACGCGGCCGCCGCCGCCCACGCGGCGGGGGAGGGAGCGACCGTCTCCCTCGCGCTCGGCGGTAAGCATGGGCCGGAGGGCGTCGTGCCCTACGAGGCGGACTTCACCGTCACCCGGCTTGGCGACGGCAAGTTCAAGACCACCGGGCCGAACCTCGGCGGGCGCAATATGGACCTCGGACCCATGGCGCTGCTGACCGTTGGCGGGGTGTCCATCGCGGTCACCAGCAAGCGCGGCCAGGCGGCGGATCAGGCGATGTTCCGCCATCTCGGCGTTGAGCCCGCGGAACAAAACATTCTGGCGCTCAAGAGCTCGGTGCATTTCCGCGCCGACTTCCAGCCGATCTCCGAGGCGGTGATCGTGGTGCTGGCTCCAGGCGGGCATATCTCGGACGCCACCCAGTACCCTTACCGCCGGCTGCGGCGCGGGGTGCGGCTTGCGCCGCTGGGGCCGGAGCACCGGCCCGAGGTCGGCGTCGGCCACTATCCGTACGGTTGAGGGGAGGACCGGCCATGGCACGAATCGCCGTCGGCGGCATGCAGCACGAGACCAACAGCTTCATACCCGGAACCACCGATTACGACTATTTCGCCGAGCTGCGCGACCGCCCGCCGCTAGTGCGCGGCGACGATGTGGTGCCCTGGCTGACGGGCGCCAGCCTTGGCCTGTCCGGCTTCATCGACGAGATCGGCGACGATCATGAGCTGGTGCCGCTGGTCTGGGCCGGCGGCGGCGCGGGGGCGACCGTGTCCAGCGACGCCTTCGAGCGCATCGCCGGCGAGATTGTCGACGCCCTGTCGCGGCAGATGCCAGTGGACGCGGTCTATCTCGACCAGCATGGCGCGATGGTGACTGAGGATTTCGAGGACGGCGACGCCGAGCTGCTGCGCCGGGTGCGCGCCGTGGTCGGGCCCTATATCCCTGTGGTCGCGAGTCTCGACTACCACGCCAACGTCTCACCCGACATGGTCGCCCACGCGGACGCGCTGATCGCCTACCGCACCTATCCCCATGTGGACCGGCCCGAGACCGGCGCCCGCGCCGCGCGGGCGGTCCGGATGATGCTGGAACGGGGCATTCCCCAGGGCAAGGCGCTGCGGCAGTTGCCCTACCTTGTGACGTCCCATGCCCAGCCCACTGAGATGGAACCCAACAAGACGGTGATTGCCCTGTGCGACGCGGGCCAGAACGACACGGTTCTGAACCTCTCATATCTCAGCGGCTTCCGGCTGTCGGACACCTACGACTGCGGCATGTCGATCGTCGCCAATGCCTATACCCAGGAAGCAGCGGACGCTGCCGCCGACCGGGTCGCGCGTGTGTTGCTGGAGCGCGAGGCCGAGTTCGACGAGCCCATGTACGAACCCGACGAATGCGCCGCAAGAGCGATCGCCATTGCGTCAAAGGCATCCAAACCCGTGCTGATCTGCGACCCCCAGGACAATCCGGGTGGCGGCGGCAGCGGCGACACCACCGGCATGCTGGCCGCCCTGGTCAAGGCCGGTGCCGAGGGCGCCGTCGTCGGTCCGATGTTCGACGCCGAGGCCGCCGCGGCTGCGCACGAGGCGGGGCAGGGGGCCGTGATCGATATCGCCCTGGGCGGCAAGACCCGCTTTCCCGGGGTCGCGCCGTTTGAGGGATCGTTCACGGTCACGGCGCTGGGTGACGGGGCAATGACCACGACCGGCCCCGCGGTTGGCGGCCGCAAGGTGGACCTCGGCCCGATGGCCGCGCTGACCATCGGCGGGGTGACGGTGGTGCTGGTGTCCAAGCGGGTGCAGGGGCACGACCAGGCCTTCTTCCGCCATGTGGGCGTGGAGCCGAAGGACCAGAAGATCCTCGGCCTGAAGAGCGCGGTGCATTTCCGCGCCGATTTCGAACCGCTGGCCGAGACCGTGCTGGTGATCAAGGCGCCGGGCGGCTGTCCCGCCGATGCGACGGAACTGCCATACCGGCGGCTGAAACCGGGCATGCGCCTCGGGCCGCTTGGCCCGGAGCATCGCCCGGACGGCGTTTGAAGGGAGACTGTGATGCGGGTCGATCCCGACATCATGGTGACGACGCGCGACGGAGTGCGCCTCGCAACCGATGTCTACCGTCCGGAGGCCGGCGGGCCGTTTCCGGTGATCCTGGAGCGCACGCCCTATGGCAAGACCCAGGCGAGCCGTTCGGAGATCAGTCTCGCACGGCCCGAAGAGCCCTACACCCGGCCCGAGATCGCGGCCTATTTCGTCGAACAGGGCTACGCGGTGGTCTATCAGGATTGCCGTGGCCGGTTTGGCTCCGAGGGCGTCTTCACCAAGTATCTCGACGACGGGCCAGACGGTGCCGACTGCATTGACTGGATCAAGGCGCAGGACTGGTGCAACGGGCGGATCGGCATGATGGGCCTGTCCTACGCCGCCCACACTCAGGCAGCGGCAGCCTGCCTCAACCCGCCGGGTCTCTCATGCCTGTTCCTCGATTCCGGCGGGTTCTCCAACGCCTACCAGGGCGGCATCCGTCAGGGCGGCGCTTTCGAGCTGAAGCAGGCCACCTGGGCCTACAAGAACGCCTGCGACAGCCCCGAGGCGGCGGACCCGGTGGTGCGCGCCGCGCTCGAAGCCCAGGACATGCGCGACTGGTTCACCCGCATGCCCTGGCGCACCGGCCATTCGCCGGTCGCCGCCGTGCCGGAATACGAGGACTACCTGCTCGACCAGTGGCGTCACGGCACCTTCGATGACTATTGGCGTCAGGTCGGCATCTACGCGGCGGGCTACTACGACGACTTCAGCGATGTGCCGATGGTGCATATGTCGAGCTGGTACGACGCCTATCCGCGCACCGCGACGGAGAACTATGTCGGGCTAAAGGCGCGCAAAAAGGGGCCGGTGCGCCTCATCATGGGGCCTTGGACCCATGGGGATCGGTCCCAGCGCATCTTTGGCGACGTGGACTTCGGTGACGCCGCGCCGCTGGACGGACAACTCGCCGAGGACCACCGGGCGCTCCGGCTGCGCTGGTTCGACCGCTGGCTGCGGGACATCGACAATGCGGTCGATGCCGAAGCCCCGGTGCGCCTGTTCGTGATGGGCGGCGGGTCGGGGACGAAGACGGCTGACGGCAAGCTCGACCATGGCGGGCGCTGGCGCGACGCGGCGGACTGGCCGCTGCCCGAGACCGCCTACACCAACTATTACCTGCATGCCGATGGCGGGCTTCGCACCGACGCGCCGGACGCGGACGAGTCCGCCCTGACCTATGACTACGACCCGCGCCACCCGGTGCCGACCATCGGCGGGACGCTGACCTCGGGTGCGCCGGTGATGGTCGGCGGCGCCTTCGATCAGCGCGAGGATGCGCGCTTCTTCGGCTGCACGCCGCCCTACCTGCCGCTGGCCAGCCGCCCGGATGTGCTTGCGTTCCAGACCGAGCCGCTGGCCGGGGACGTTGAGGTGACGGGGCCGATCACGGTGAAGCTGTGGGTCGCCTCGGATTGCCCCGACACCGACTTCACCATGAAGCTGATCGACGTCTACCCGCCGTCCGAGGACTGGCCCGCCGGCTTCGCCATGAACATCACCGATGGTATCCAGCGCTGCCGCTACCGCGATTCATGGTCCGAGCCCACCCTGATGGAGCCCGGCAGGGTCTACGAGGTCAGCGTCGAACCGTTCCCCACCAGCAACCTGTTCAAGGCAGGGCATCGCATCCGGCTCGACATCTCCAGCAGCAACTTTCCGCATTTCGACGTCAATCCGAATACCGGGGAGCCCGAGGGCACGTCCCGGCGCACGCGGATCGCGGCGAACACGGTGTTTATGGACAAGGCCCGCCCGTCCCATGTGGTGCTGCCGGTCATTCCGGCGGGCGGCTGACGTCAGTCTGGCTGCGGGTCGTAATCGCTGACGACGGTGTAGACCTCGGTCGGTGCGGCGCGGCCGCGCACGGTGATCTCACCAATATGGCGGAAGGTGAAGTCCTCGCCTGCCGTCTCCATCGTCCGGTCGGTCACCAGGATGTAGGTGCCGTGCTCCTTGTTCAGCGCCTCGAGCCGCGCCGCCACGTTCACGTCATCGCCATGCACGGTGTAGAGCAGCCGATCCTCGGCCCCGACCGCGCCGGCGACGATGTCGCCGGTGTTCACGCCGCAGCGGGTGCGCAGTTTGATGCCGCCGGCGAATGTGGTTTCGGCGCAGACTTTCTGCAGGTCCAGCGCCGTGCGCACCGCGTTGGCGGCGTGGTCCGGGTCCGGCTCGGTGGTGTTGAAGGTGATCAGCATGGCGTCGCCCTGGAACTGGGTGATGACGCCGCCATAGCGGTCGATCACCGGGGAGACCGCGCGGAAATAGTCGTTCAGCATTGCCACCAGGCCCTGCGGCGTCAGCCGCTCTGACACGGTGGAGAAGCCTTCAAGGTCGGTGAAAAGCACCGTGGCCTGCACCACCTCGCCGTCGCCGGGCTTCATCTCCTTGTCGGCGTGGGTGATGCGGTCCGCCAGTTCCGGCGACACGAAGCGCGACAGGTCGCGCGCCGCGATGCCGTCGAACACCGAGCGCGTCAGCAGCCGCTGGGCCCGGATGATCGCCACCGCCAGTACCGCAGTGACCAGCAGGATGGAGATCACCTTGTCGATCTCCGCCCCGATCAGCACCGAATTGGTGGTCAGGTACTGCACATAGTCGCGGGTGATGACGTCGATGATCGCGTCATTGTGTGCCAGCGCGTAGCCCAGCATGCAAAGCCAGCCGAACGCCGCGGTCAGGCCCGCCAGCAGGACGTAACGTGCGTCGAATCGCAGCGCGCGCAGGGCGATAAAGATGAAGACGTAAAGCAGGGTCGGCGCCTTCAGGTAGAACGGCGCGGGCTGCTCATATTGCAGATGAAAGCTCCAGATCAGCACCATCAGCAGGGCGATGTCGGCGACTACCGAGCCGAACACCAGCCAGATCGGCATCATGTCCTTGTAGGCCAGCGCGAGCCGCAGGATCGTGAACAGCATGTACAGGCCGAGCGCCCAGGGCACCGTCTGGAACATGGTGTCCTGGCTGGTCTTTGGCGCGATCGTGTAGAGCAGGATGAAAAAGGCGACGAGGGTGAACTGCACCCAGGCGATCAGGATTTCGCTCTGCGCCTGCTGTTCGGCGATGACCGCGCGCATGCGTTCGGGCAGCGCGTCATCAGGGCGCTTGCCGAACAGGAAATTGCCGAGGGATTCGAACATCGAAGGACCGTGCCGTAGATCGCCGGCCCTGGGAAGCCGGTGGCGGGATGATAATCCATCCCGCCCTCACGGCCTGTTCACATTTGCGCGCGCCTAGCGGCCCTTCCAGACCGGCTTGCGCTTCTCCATGAAGGCGGTGCGGCCTTCGGTGTAGTCCTCGCTATCGAAGCACTGGCGCGATAGTTCGCCGATGCGGTCGTAGTCGCGGTCGGCCAGGTCCTTCACCGTCTGGTCGATGGTGAACTTGGACGCCAGGATCGACAGCGGCGCGTTGTCGACGATGGCGTCGCAAACCTCGCGCACCGCGGCTTCCAGGCCGTCGGACGTGGTCACCCGGTTGATCAGGCCCATCTCGTAGGCCTCCTGGGCCGGGACCCGGCGTGCGGTGAACAGGATGTCCTTGGCGCGGGAGGAGCCGACCAGCTGCACCAGCTTGCTGAGGTTGTCGAAGCCGTAGGCGATCGACAGGCGCGCGGCCGGAATGCCGAGCTTGGCGTCATCAGAGGCGATGCGCATGTCGGCGGCCATGGCGATGCCCAGCCCGCCGCCGAGGCAGTAGCCCCGGATCATGGCGATCAGCGGCTTCTCGATGGTCTCCAGCAGGGTCTTGCCCTCCTCGGAGATCTTCGCGTAGTTGGCCGCCGCTTCGGCGTTGGCCCGCTGGTCCTTGAACTGGGAGATGTCGGCGCCGGACACGAAGGCCTTGTCGCCGGTGCCCTTCATCACGATGACCCGGACCTCGGGATCGTTGGCGAAGTCGGTGAGGATCTCGGTTACGCCTTCCCACATCTCCAGCGACATGGCGTTGCGGCGTTCCGGGTTGTTGAAGGTCATCCAGCCGATGCCGCCTTCCTTCTCGGCGATCATCTTCTCGGTGCTCAGCTTCTTCAGCATGTTGCTGTTCCTTCTCGGATTAGGTGGGGGTCAGACCGCGCCCTTATCGTGCATGGCGGCGATCGACGCGTCGTCGTAGCCCAGCTCGCGCAGGATCTCGTCGGTGTGCTCGCCGAGTTCCGGGGTCGGCAGGCGCATCTCCGTAGTCTGGCCGGTGCGGTCCAGCTTGACCGCCTGGCCGACCACCTTCACGTCACCCATGGTCTTGTGGTGGGTCACCGGGTCCATGTTCAGAGTCTGCACTTGGGGGTCGCCCCAGGTCTCGTCCATGGAATAGATCGGCCCGCAGGGCACGCCGGCCTTTTCCATGATGTCGATCCACTCCTGCTTGCCCTTCTTGACCGTCTGCGCCTCGATATCGGCGTTGAGCTGGTCGCGGTTGGCGAGGCGGGCGGCCTCATCGGCGTATTCGGGCTTGTCGTAGATCTCCGGCGCACCGATGCCCTCGCACAGGCGCTTGAACAGGTGGTCCGAGCCGGCCTGGATGTTGATGGCGCCATCCGAGGTCTGGAAAACGCCGGTCGGCACGTTGGTCGGATGGTTGTTACCCTGCTGCTCGGGGACGTCCTTGTCCTTCAGGTAGCGGGCGGCCTGGAAGTCCATCATCTGGATCATGGCTTCCAGCAGCGAGGTGTGGACCCACTGGCCCTTGCCGGAAATCTCACGCTCCAGCAGGGCGATCAGGATGCCCTGGGCGAGGAACATACCGCCGGTCAGGTCGGCGACAGGAATGCCCACGCGCACCGGGCCATTGCCCGGCAGGCCGGTCACCGACATCAGCCCGCCCAGGCCCTGGGCGATCTGGTCAAGACCGGGACGCCCTGCATAGGGGCCTTCCTGGCCAAAACCAGACAGGCTGCCGTAGATAATGCGCGGATTGACCTTGGCGCAGGCCTCATAGTCAATGCCGAGGCGGTGCTTTACGCCGGGGCGGAAATTCTCGACCACCACGTCCGCATCCTCGACCAGCTTGAAGAACACCTCCTTGGCGGCGTCGTCCTTCAGGTTCAGCGTCAGGCTGCGCTTGTTGCGGTGCAGGTTGTTGAAGTCGAACCCATGCCGCGCGCCCGACACATCGGACTGGGACATCGTCGGCGGGGCCTCGATCTTGATGGTCTCGGCACCCCAATCGGCCAGCTGCTTGACGCAGGTGGGTCCGGCGCGTGCACGGCAGAGATCAATGACCTTGAAGCGGGACAACGGCAGGGGGCTGGCCACCACGGGCGGTCTCCATAAATGCAATTTCGCGAGCGGAAATGACGCCTCTGAAGCGCAGGGCGTGTCCGTCTGGGGCCAACTGACCGGATAACGGATCGATCCGCAGCCGTTTCTTAAGCAACAATGGGGGCGGCGTCAAACCGCGCGGTCATGGCGCCGGACTGCAAAAGGGGCGGAAACCATGCCCAATTCACATGAATTCGTCGCGCATCTCTTGGATTCGCTCGAACCGCTGGGGGGTGTTTCGGCGCGGCGTATGTTTGGCGGCCACGGCCTGTTCCGCGACGGGCTGATGTTCGCGCTGCTGGCGAACGACGCGCTGTACTTCAAGGTGGACGCAGAAACCCAGCCGGCATACGAGGCGGCGGGCAGCGCGCCGTTCACCTACCGGCGCGCGGGCAAGCCGGCACGGCTGGTGTCCTACTGGCGGGCGCGCGAGGAAGCGCTCGATGATCCCGACGCGCTGTGCGACGCGGGCCGCCAGGCTTTCGAAGCAGCGCTCCGGGTGCGCCGCAAGGGCTAAGTGTCGCCCTAAACGATGTCGTCGAGGTCGACCAGCAACATGTCGTCGAGGCTGTAGTCTCCAGCCATCTCGTCGACATAGCGCGTGGCCGCGTCGCACTGGGCGCCATGGGCGATCAGCGCATCGATATCGAAGGTCTCGTCGTCGCGGAAGTCGTTCGGGCCGTGGAATCGGTTCGACATGGTCACAATCCCTGAGCAGTGAAGCATTGGCTCCTTTCTCACCCACCCTCAGCGTAGGTGCCCAAACCTTGCCAATCGGTTAATAAGAACCGCGCATTCGATAAGGGGAAAAAATGGTTCGAACGGCGATTGCCAGCCATCGGGGCGGGGCGGGCACCTGGCCCGAAAACAGCATCACGGCCTTCCGCAAAACCGCATCGCTGGACCTGGAGTTCGTCGAGTTCGACCTGCACCCGTCGCGCGACGGGGAACTGGTGGTGCATCACGACCCGGTGCTGGAGCGGACGACGTCCGGCACTGGCGCGGTCCGCGATCTGGACTGGGCCGATCTGGCGAGGCTGACCGTCAACGGCAGCGACGGTGAGCCGATTCCCCGGCTGGCGGACGTGGTGGCGATCTTCGCCGACACCCCGATCCGCCTGCGCGTCGAGATCAAGCCCGACCCCGCGCGGCGGCCCTATCCCGGTTTCGAAGCCCAGGTCGCGGATGCCCTGGCGGGCCATGGGGTCCTGGAAAACGCTACGGTTTCGTCCTTCGCCATCGATATCCTCGACCGTTTCCGCCGGCACGGCACGGCGGAGAACCTGGTCTGGCTGATCCACACCCGGGTGCTGGCCAGCCTGGGCGGCATCGCGCCTCTGGCCGCGGTTGCGCGCGAGCACGGGGTGTCTGAACTGGCGATCCGCGCCGATGACCTGGACGCGGACCGGATGGCAGAGGGCCGCGACGCCGGCGTCGCCATCGGCGCATTTCACGCCAACACCGAAGCGCAGATCACCAAGGTCCTCGACCTGGGCGTTACCGCGTTTACGTCGGATTACCCCGAATGCGCCATCGCCTTGCGCGCGGCCCGCGGCTAGGCCATGTGCGGGCGATATACCCAGACCAGTCCGGCTGATGCGGTGGCGCAGCTGTTCGGCATGGAAGGGCCGCTGCCCAATCTCCAGGCGCGCTACAACATTGCGCCGACGCAACAGGCCCCGGTGCTGCGGATGGATAGCGGGGCGCGCGTCCTGACCTCCCTGCGCTGGGGGCTGGTGCCGGCCTGGGCCAAGGCGCTGGATGACGGACCGCTCTTGATCAACACCCGTTCCGAGACGGTTGCCGAAAAGCCGTCTTTCCGTGCCGCCTTCCAGGCACGCCGTTGCCTCATACCGGCCGACGGCTTTTATGAGTGGCAGCCGGTCGGCAAGGCGAAGCAGGCCTGGCACATCCACCGTCCCGACGGCGGCCCCTTTGCGTTCGCCGGCTTGTGGGAGCGTTGGGAGAGCCCAGACGGTGGCACCGTGGAGTCCTTCGCCATCGTCACCACCGATGCCAACGCGACCCTGGCGCCGATCCACCACCGCATGCCGGTCATCCTGCCGCCGGACGCCTTCGGAACCTGGCTCGGCAGCGATCCTGCAGCCGCAGGCGTACTGATGCGTCCATTGCCCGACGATGCGCTGGCGGCGCATCCGGTGTCCGACCGGGTCAATAAGGTGGTGAACGATGACGCGGCACTGATCGAACCGGCGGAGCCAATTGCCGAGCAGCCCCCGGCCCAAGCCGACCTGTTCGGCTAGCGGCGCAAGACGGTGACGTGCCGGGCCCCAGCGCGCAAATCCTCAATCCTGAACGGCGCCTCGCGCAGCTGTCCCTTGGCCATGGGGCCGGTCAGCTGATCGGCGAAGTGGTGTGATGCCGGGTCGCCCGATTGTCCGTAGACCGAGGCGGCCCGTGCCCCCACGCTGGATGGATTCAGCACCACCGCCAGCAGCGCGACACTGCCGAAATCCGGCGGCCGCCAGGCATCGTCCGGTCCGAAGGGCCTGAAGCGGGCGTTCTCGCTGGCATGCAAGGCGCCGGCGAACTGCGGAGCACCGGGGATGGCGGCGCTGGCGCCGCGACCTGCGCGAACCGCTGATGGCCGCCGGGTCAGGCGGTTGACCGTGCCCCACGGCGGATCGATGCGTCCGAAGTGCTGCCGGGCGTAGGCAGCGGCGCGGTCCAGCGCTTCCAGCGGTGCAGGGGCATCTGCCGCTGCCTGACCCCGCAGGTCGCTGCCCAGCGCGTGGACGTAGAGAAGGTAGAGCAGGGGGGCGCGGCTCTCGGGTGTGGCGCGTCCGTCCCAACGGCGCAGCAGATCGATGGCGGGCGCAAGCTGCGCTGCCGACAGCTCCTGCGCCTGCCGCTCCCACGCCGCCAGCAACTGCGGCAGATGTCCGCATTCGCCTGCGACAGGGTCCGCGCCATCGAGGCAGCCGCCAAGCGGGGCGGGGTAGCGCGCGCCAGTGACATAGGCGTCGAGATAGACGGATGCCGCGTCCGCCAGCTGTGCCACATTCATGGCCTCCAGTCGCTGAGCCTGGCGCAGGGCGCGCAGGTTGTTCCGCAGGACCGGGTGTTCGCGGCACGGCACGATCTCTGCCGGATAGGCGCAATCCCCGTCACCCAGCCGTGCGGCGGTCCAAGGCGGGCTGTTGGCCATTTGCAGCCAGCCGGAGGGGGGATTGCTGATGCGCGGAAAAGCGCTGAAAGGGTGCAGCGGGCCAGGCAGGGTCTGGGATGTCCAGCCGGGGATGCCGGGCAGCACGCCGCCCCAGTCCGCCAGTGCAGGGCAGGGCGTATCGGCGCGGGCGCTGTCGTCCCACCAGTCGACCGCGAGGGGACCGCAGCCCAGGTCCGCGCTATCCACCGCACGCCGGTCGCGCCGGTGGACCCGGCCGAGATAGCCATAGAACAAGTCACCCGTGGAATCGGCCCGCAGGACGGCGTAATTGGGCAGCTGCTGCATTGCCAGCGCCGCTTCGAAGGCGGGCCGACCGGCCGCTGTGGCCATGCGGTAGAGCTGTTCCGGCATCCCGGTCGCCCCGCGGGTTGCCCATTGGAGGGCGACCCGATGCCCATTGGACAAGTCCGCGATGACCGGCCCGTGGGCAGCCTCCCGGATGGTATGCGGCACGGGTGGTGCGCCGCGCACGGCGATGGATTCGGTGCGGGTTTTGAACGCCCGCCATGCACCATCAAAGCGGTATCGCCCGTTCTCGGCAATCAGGTAGGCCCGGTCGAAGACGTCCGGGTAGCCGATAGTCACCGCCCAGGCGCTGTCGGCGCCATGGCCGAAGATGGGTAGCGGCAGGCCGATGAACGTCCAGCCGCGCATGTCGATGCGCGCGCCCTTCAGCCGCACCTCAGTCATCAGGAAGGGTGGATAGAGCGCGATATGCGGATTGGCGGCAAGGATGGGGTGGCCACCCGCGGTACGGCGGCCGGAGAGCGCGATGCCATTGGATGCTGGCGGCGGCGTTGCGCCGCCGGGATGACCCCAGGGGCCGGCGGCCACGGCGTGTCCGTAACGCCAGGCATCGTTCGCCATCGATAGCACGAAGCCGTAGAAGCCATGCAGGGCGAGGACATCGGCCTCGGTCACTGGCAGCGTCGTGACAGCCCAGGCGGGCATCGCCCCCGCGACCGTTGCGGCGTAGGCGTTGATGCCCGCGGCGAAGGGGCGCAGCACCGTGTCGCGGATCTCCGGGTTCACTCTTTCAAGACCCGCTTGCGCATCGCGGTGAAGACCCAGGGTCCGCAGTTGCCGGTCGCTCTCAAGGCAGTCCACGCCCAGGGCGCCGGCCAGGTCGCCGCGCACCTGGCGCACCAGAAAAAGCAGCTCGGGCAGGTGGTCCTCACCCTGGGCAAAACCATGGCCGAACAATGCGTCGGCGTCGCTCTCAGCGACCACGGCAGGAATTCCCCAGCGGTCGCGCAGCAGTGTGGCCGCCGCACGCTGCCCACTGGTCTTGATCGCGGGCGGCAGGCTGCCCGCTATGATCCGGTCCGCCGCAGCAACGCAGCTCTCTTCGGCCACCGGAAGTGCGAAGGGCGGTGGAGGCGCGGTCGCAGCGCATGCAGCCAGCAGTGGTGCGAACAGGGCCGCTTGCAGCGCGGGCCGGACGCGGGCTATCAAGCCGCTGACAAAGGAATGGGCGCGGGAGGCGCTGCCATGACGCGGGTCGCCGTTCTGGACGACTACCTGAAGATCGCGCCGGAGGTCGGTGGCTGGGACAGGCTTCCTGACGGCTGCAGCGTTGATTTCTTCCACGATCATCTCACCGAAGAGGCCGACATCGTCGAACGGTGCCTGCCCTATGACGCCATCGTCATGACCCGCGAGCGGACTCCGTTCCCCCGCAGCCTGATCGAGAAGCTGCCGAACCTCAAACTGCTGATCACGGTAAGCGCCCGCAACCGGTCGATCGACTTCGCGGCCTGCGCGGACCGCAACATCACCGTCTGCCACACCCTGCAGGGCAATGGCCCGACGTCGGAGCACACCTGGGCGCTGATCCTGGCGCTGTTCAAGAATCTGCCGGTCGAGGACCGGGCGATGCGCGACGGCGAATGGGGCATCGCGGTTGGCCAGGAAGTGCTGGGCAAGACCATCGGTCTGATTGGGCTGGGCAAGCTCGGCAAGAAGGTGGCCAAGGTCGCCCAGGCCATGGAGATGGACGTCATTGCCTGGAGCCCCAACCTCACCGACGAGCGCGCCGCCGAGGTGGGGGTGCGCCGGGTCGACAAGGACGACCTGTTCGCCGAGTCCGATGTGGTCTCGGTGCACATCATCTCCAGCGACCGCACCCGTGGCCTGGTGGGGGCGCGGGAACTCGGCCTGATGAAGCCGACCGCCTTTCTGGTGAACACGTCGCGCGGACCGATTGTCGAGGAGGCGGCGCTGATCGACGCGCTGCGCAACGGCACCATCGCGGGGGCGGGGCTCGATGTCTACGACACCGAACCGCTGCCGCTGGACCATCCGCTGCGCGACATGCCCAACACCGTGGTGACGCCCCACACCGCCGGCTTCACCCGCGAGACCTTCACCCTTTGGTATGGCGGCGCCTGCGAGGATGTCCTCGCCTGGCTCGACGGCAAGCCGATCCGGCTGCTCGCCCCGCCCGACTGATTGCCGGGAGAGATTCATGACCAAGATCGCGATCCTCGACGACTACCAGAATGTCGCCCTGTCCATGGCCGACTGGGACGCGCTGCCGGACGGCTGTTCGGTGCAGGCGTTCCACGACAACATCACCGACCGGGAGGCGCTGGTCGCCCGGCTTGAGCCGTTCGACGTGCTGGTGATCATGCGCGAGCGTACCCGGTTCCCCGGCGATCTGATCGCGCGGCTGCCGAACCTCAAGCTGCTGATCACGTCCGGCGGCCGCAACGCCGCCATCGATCAGGCGGCCTGCGCCGAGCGCGGCATCGCGGTGGCCGGCACCGGCGGCTTTGGCGCGCCGACCTCGGAGCTCGCCTGGGCGCTGATCCTCGCCATGTTCAAGCGGGTGCCCGAGGAGGATCGCGCCACCCGCGCGGGGCACTGGAGCCTCGGCCTGACCCGGACGCTGGAAGGCAAGACGCTGGGCGTGCTGGGCCTCGGCAAGCTGGGGGCGCGGCTGGCCAAGGTCGGCCAGGCGTTCGAGATGGACGTCATCGCTTGGAGCCAGAACCTCACCGACGAGCGCGCCGCCGAGGTGGGCGTGCGCCGGGTGGAGAAGGACGCCCTGTTCGCCGAGTCCGACGTGATCAGCATCCATCTGGTGCTGAGCGAACGCTCCCGCGGCCTGGTGGGCGCGCGCGAGCTGGGCCTGATGAAGCCGACAGCCAGCATCGTGAACACGTCGCGCGGCCCGATCATCGACGAGGCCGCCCTGATCGATGCCCTGCGCAACGGCACCATCGGCGGCGCCGGGCTGGATGTATTCGACGTCGAGCCATTGCCCGCCGACCATGCGTTCCGTAGCCTGCCGAACACGGTGATCACGCCGCATCTCGGCTACGGCACCGAGGAGAACTACCGCATCTATTTCGGTGAGGCGGTGGAGAACATCCGCAACTGGCTTGAGGGCAAGCCGATCCAGGCCATCGCACCGCCGCGCCAGCCCTGATCGTACGGCCCCGATCCTAGATCGGGCGGCCCGCCTTCACGCCCATCACCCGGCCGACCGGTTTGGGCCGGGGCAGGCTGTCGTGGGACGCCTTGATCTCGGCCAGCCGGTCGAGGATGTGGGGCGCCATCGGCGCGACCCGGCGCGCCTCGGTGTCGAGATGCAGCGAGACCAGTTCGTAGGTGGCGGCCAGGTAGCCTTCCGTGCCGTGGAACATCTCGTGGTAGTAGTGCATCCGCTTCTCGTCGTAATCCAGCAGCACCGACGTGAAGACCAGCGGATCGTCCACCTTCACCTCGCGCACATAGACCGTGTGGCACTCCGCCGCCATGGTCGTGACCTTGGCTGAGTCCCGGTAGGCCGGCCCGAGGCCGAGATACTCATGCCACTCGTCGACCAGCAGGTCGAAGGCGAGCGTGTAATAGGCCACGTTCATGTGGTCGTTGTGGTCGATCCAATCGGGCTTGACCGAGACGGTGTAGAGGTCGGTGACGGGCGCGGGGATGCTCACGGGGCAGGGTCGTCCTGATGTCGGGGAAGGCGCGAAGGATGCGCCCTAGGGCAGGGTGCGGTTGTGGGTCGAGATCAGCTTCAGCGATCCATAGTCCTTCCGCTTGAAGCGGTCCAGCGCCAGCGCGACGATCTGCGCCTTCAGGTCCGCATCGAAGTCGGGGTCATCCTCCACCAGGATGATGTCGGTCATGATGACAAGGGAGAACTTCACCTCCTGCTTGTCGTTCATGGTGTGGGTCTCATAGACCGTCAGGATGTGGTCGGACAGGTCCGGCGTGGTCATGGTCGGGGCTCCTCTCGGGCGAGCGCCGTGGCGATGGCGGCGAAGACGCCGTCCCAGTCGCCGGGGGTCGGCTGCCGGAACAGGCGCATGGTGGGGTACCAGGGGCTGTCGTCCCGGCCGCGCATCCAGCGCCAGTCGGGCATATGGGGGAGGGCAAGCCAGACAGGCCGCCCGGTCGCGCCGGCCACATGGGCCAGCGCCGTATCGGACGTGATGACGAGGTCGAGGGATTGCAAGACCGCGGCGGTGTCGGTGAACGCGCCACCGTCCTCGTCGAGCTGAGGCCCCAGGTCGGTCAGGCTGACATCCGCCGGCAGGCCGGTGAACTGCTGTCGGCCCGGCCCCTTCTGCAGGCTGATCAGGGAAACATCCGGCAGCCGGGCCAGCGGCGTGAAGGCGGCCAGCGGGATCGAGCGCCGGGCATCGCCCGCATAGCCCGGGTCCCCTTGCCAGCCGATGCCCAGCTTGAGGCCGGGCAGGGGCGCCAGCGCCTTGCGCCACTTCTCGACCCGCGCCGGGTCCGGATGCACATAGGGCACCTGCGCCGGCACCGTCTCCGGTGTGGTGCCGAGGATATGCGGCAGGCTCATCAGATGCGCCCAGGCGTCGAAGGCCGGAGGGTCCTCGCGCTCGCTGACAATGGCGTCGATGCCGTCGGCGTTCGACAGCAGCTCGACCAGCCGCGGCCGGCAGCGCAGCACGACCTGCGCACCCGACGCCTTTGCTACCGCGGCGTAGCGGGAAAATTGCAGCACGTCGCCCAGACCCTGCTCACCTTGCAGCAGGAGGGTCTTGCCCGGCAGTGGTCGGCCATCCCAGACCGGCCCGTCCAGGTCACGCCGGGCGTGGCGGAAATGTGGGGTATGCCAGCGCGCCTCATAGGCGGCCCAGCCGTTGGCGAAGTCTCCGTCGAGCAGCAGCGCAAGGGCCAAGTTGTAGCGCGCCCCCGCGTTGCCGGGATCGGCGGCCAGAACCTGCTTGTAGGTTTCGACGGCAGCAGCGGTATCGCCGCTGTCCTTCAGCGCGATACCCAGGTTGACCGCGCATTCCGGGTCGCGCTGCCCGGCTGCCAGCGACCGGCGGTAGAGCGCGATGGCCTCGTCGAGCCGCCAGTCCTGCTGCCGGGCGAGGCCGAGGTTGTAGAGCGCGTTGGGATGATGCGGGAATAACGCCAGCGCGCGTTCCAGCGCGGCCGCCGCCTGTTTTGTCGATCCGGCGTCCAGCAGCGCCGCGCCAAGATTGGCATGGGCCTCGGGATCGTTGGGACTGAGGGACGCGGCCTCGGTGAAGGCGGCAACCGCGTCGTCGCGCCGGTTCAGCGCAGCCAGGGCGTAGCCCAGCAGGTTGAGCAGGTCCGGACGGCGGCCCGTCCCAGCGTCAAGTGCCGCCTCGCATCGGGCGAGGGCCTCGTCGGCCGCCCCGCGCGCGAGGCAGGCGCTGATCGCGGCCAGGTCTGCGGCCACCCTCAGCTCTGCGGCAGTTCTGGCATGTCCACATAGCCGCGGGCGATGGCGCGGGTTAGGGCATCGAAGGCGTGTACGGCCTCTTCATACATGTGACGGCGCTCGGAGACTTCCCGGACGCGCGCGTCGTCCGGCGCCTGCCCATCCTGCAGGTGCAGGCGCAGCAGCGCCGATTCCAGGTAACGCGCACGCAGTTCCGCAACGCTGGCGGCCAGCTTCAGCACCTTCTCACGGTCCAACTCCGGAATATGCTGCGATACCGTACTGCGGTTGATCTCCCTGATCTCCTCCGCCAGCCCCTCCACGAAGTCAGCATGGACGAGCGGTGCGTCGAATTCCCCTTGCTTGTTTGCCATTGAGTTTTCCCCGGCTGTGAGAGGGTGCCGTAACTTTATCAGCAGCGCCGCGACATTGGTGGCCAACTGCTGCACCTTCTCGCGGTCGAGTTCAGGAATTTGCTGCGATCCCGTACTGCGGTTGATCTGCCTGATCTCCTCCGCGAGCCCTTCGACAAAGTCGGCATGGACGAGGGGTGCTTCTAGTTCCCCTTGCTTGTTTGCCATTGAGGGTTTCCCGGCTGTGTGAGGTTGCGGCAATCTTATCACGGGCAGGGGGGATTGAGAGCATGACTGAGACCTACATCCGCGACCGTCTGGCCGAGCGGGTCCTGTCGATTGGTTTTGACGACCTGCCGCCAGAGACGGTGCATCAGGCCAAGCGCATGGTGCTGGACAGCATGGCCTGCTTGCTTGGCGGCTTTGCAAGTCGGCCGGCGGAGATCGTGCGCGAGACCGGCCGCATCCTCGGCGGTGCGCCTTTGGCGCGGGTCTACGGCACCGCCGAGGCCACCTCGCCGACCCAGGCGACACTGGCCAACGGTACGGCGATCCGGTTCCTCGACTGGAACGATTACTATTTCCGCCGCGATCCCTCCCACGCCAGCGGCAACCTTGCCGCAGCCTTGGCGGTGGCAGAGAGCGAGGGGCTTGGTGGACGGGAGATGCTGCTTGGCCTGGTCGTCGGGTACGAGGTGCAACTCCGTCTGGTCGATCATGCCGGGGTGCCGAACCTGTGGGAGCGCGGCTGGCACCACGCCACGAATATGGCTTTCTCCAGCGCCGCCTTGTCGGCGCACCTGATGGGCCTGGATGCCGGGGCGACCGCCAACGCACTGGCCATCGCCGGCAGCCACAACAACACGCTGACCCAGTCCCAGCGCGGCAATATCCCGATGATGAAGGCGACCGCCGAAGCCGCCATTGCCCGCGGCGGTGTAGAGGCAGCGCTGCTGGCCCGCGCCGGGCTGAGCGGCCCAGAGGAGGTGTTCGAGGGTAAGTTCGGTTGGATCCCGGTCGTTGCGGGCGAGGTCGATATCGACGGCCTGCTGGCGCCCATAGGCGACCGGTTCCGCATCATGGATACCTGCATCAAACCGTATGCCGCGGAAATGATGACCCAGTCATCGATCCAGGCGGCCATCGACGTGGTGTCGGAGAGCGGCCTCGACGTCGGCGCAATCGACCATGTCGAAGCGCGGTTTCACGACTACGCCTTTAAGAAGCCCTCCTGGGACCCGAAGAAGCTCCACCCCAAGGACAAGGAAACGGCGGACCATAGTTTCCCCTACTGCATTGCCGTGGCGATGATCGACGGCGATTGCGGGCCGGAGCAGTACACCGATGCGCGGCTTGCAGATCCGCAGGTCCGCGCATTGATGGACAAGGTGGAATTGACCGTGGATCCGGCGCTGACGGCGTTGTTGCCGGACAGGTTCGGCACGGCGGTGAAGGTGACGATGGCGGATGGTTCCGTCTACGAGGCGGTGTGCGATTGCCCGCCTGGCCACCCGGACAATCCGCTGAGCGACGCGGCACTGGAGGACAAATTCCGCCGCCTCGCGGAAGGGTTGCTGAGCCCGGCGCAAACCGATGCAGCCATCGCCGCGACCTGGTCGCTGGACGGTTTAGACAGCATGTCAGAGTACGCAGATCTGTTTCTAATCTGAGCGCACCGGCGCCCGCCCGCGCGGGTTTTTTTGAAGAAACGTGGAATCGCCCGGAATCCGGGCTTTTTCCAGCCCAAAAACAGGCCCTTAAATGTTGACCCCCATGATGCGGGGTGTTTAAGTGACCGCCGTTTTGCCCGATCCGAGGTCGCGAGAAAGGCCGAAGACGCCACAGCGCGGACGGGAAATACGGATAGGGCAGAGATTCACTCTAGGAGAGGCAGCAATGCATCTTTCGACCAAGCTTCTGGGCGCGGCTGCGGCCGTTTCCATGCTCGCCGCTGCGGCCGTGTCCGCGCCGGCGCAGGCGGCCGATTGGCCGAAGAAGACCATCACCTGGATCGTGCCGTTCGGCGCGGGCGGTGGCACCGACCGTTGGTCGCGCATCATGGCGGCGACCGCGTTCGACCATTTCGACGGCAACGGCTGGCACGTCCGCAACCGCCCGGGCGGTTCGGGTATCGCCGGCTGGAAGTGGCTGCTTGACCGTCCCGCCGACGGCTACAGCATCCTGATGAACAGCTCCACGCCGGTGATCGCGCTGGCCCTGGAGTCCAAGCCGGCCCTGGATCCGCGCAAGGACATCAAGATCTGCGCCTTCGTTAGCGCGTTTCGTTCCTACGCGATGTCGCTGAAGGGATCGAAGTACCAGTCGGTTGACGACGTGGTGAAGGCAGCCAAGGGCGGCGAGAAGATCACCATGGGCGGCACCCAGTCGCATCTGCTGGGCCAGGCCAACTTCTGGAGCCAGCTGGGCGTCGAGCTCACCTACGTCAGCTATGACGGCTCCGGCCAGACCATGGCGGACTTCCTGGGCGGCCACGTTGATCTGGGCGCTGCGACTGGTACCGCGACCACCGGTGTTGCACCGGAGAAGGCGACCGTGCTGGCCAACACCAGCGACCTTGGCAATCCGAAGGGCTTCGAAGAAGCCGTCGGCGGCAAGGTTCCGACCGCTGAGAGCCTGGGCCTGTCGGGCCTGAGCTTCCCGCGTTGGGTTGGTGTCCACCCGGATACCCCGGACGCGGTCTGCGAGCAGATCTCGACCCGTGTCGGGACCCTGGTGAAGGACAAGTCCGTCACCCGCCTGATCAGCCGCGTTAAGGAAGAGGTTATCTACTTCCCGATGGCTGAGGCACAGGCCAAGTACAGCGCAGCCGTTGAGAAGTTCACCAAGGCTGCGGCGATGCTGAAGTAGGATCGCTGACTGCTTGAGACGCAAGGGCCCGGGCCGCGGTTTCCACCGCGCCCGGGCCTGCGTGTCCTAGCACCAATTTCATTAGATCATTCTCACATAACGTAAAGCCGGGGTAAGCGCGTGAGCGATTCCAACGAAACCCCTCAGCACGGCGTGCCGCCGCTGTTGCGTACCAACCGGGGCGTCGGCGTGATTTTGAGTGCCGTCGCGGGGGCGCTGCTGCTCTACGTGATCGTCGGTACCGACAGTTTCCGGGTGCTACGGGACGGTTTCTACCTCGGTACCTTCCCGATGATCGGGGCCGGTGCTTGCCTGGTGCTCAGCCTGGTCCTGCTGGTCGACCGCTTCAAGAACCAGGAAGTGGAAGAGATGGAGGACCTCACCAAGTCCGGCCTGTTATTCGTGGTTGGCGCGGTGATTGCCGGGGTCATTTTCATCCAGCTGGTGCGGTTCACCGGCTTCGGCGTGGCGGGGACAGTCTACCTTGGCACGATGCTCAGCATCGCTGGGGTGCGGCCGATCCGAAATGCCATCCTCTATGGTTTCGGCATGACCGCCGGCGTCTTCTTGCTCTTCACGATCGTGGGCATCAACCTCGATCTGATCCCTGAGTGGCTTGCTGACCGGATGCTCGGTTAGCCGCGGCACTTGATAATATTCTAGAGAGGTTAGCCCGTGGCTTTTGACGCATTCGCCTTCCAGGAAGCGCTGGCACTCGTCTTCCGGCCGGAAACCCTGATGTGGCTGGCCTTCGGTGTCACGGTCGGCACCGGCGTCGGGGCCATGCCCGGTCTCACGACATCGACCGGCCTCGCGCTGTTCCTGCCGCTCACCTTCAACATGGACACGGCCAACGCGCTGGGTCTGCTAATCGGTCTCTACAAGGGCTCGATCTGGGGCGGCTCGATCTCGGCGATCAGTTTCGCCACACCAGGCGCGCCGGATTCAGCAGCGACAGTCTATGACGGCTATAAGCTCATGCTGCGGGGCAAGGGCAAGAAAGCCATCCTTGTCGCCTTGTATTCGTCTGTGACCGCGGACTTCCTCAGCGACGTCGTCACCATCATCGCAGCCCCGCTGCTGGCCATCGTCGCGCTGAAGTTCGGTCCGACAGAAAAGTTCTGGGTCATGGTGCTGGCCATCGCGCTGCTGGGCGCCTTGAGCGGCGCGCATTTGGCCAAGGGCATGTTATCGGCGGCGATAGGTCTGTTTATCGGCACCATCGGCACCGACCCGGTCGCCTTCGTGGAGCGCATGACATTCGGCGTCTGGTGGCTCAATGAGGGCGTCAAGCTGGTGCCGCTGATCATCGGCATCTTCGCCTTCTCGCGGATGCTTGAGGAATCGCTAAAGCTCTTCATCGAGCGCAAAAGCGAGGTGAACCTCAGCGAACGCATCTCCGCGATGTTCGGCAAGGGTAGTGAGGGCCTGACTTTCCGGGAGTTCCTGTCGTGCTGGCGGGAAATGGCCATCGGCTTCTTCGCCGGGACCATCATCGGTGCGCTGCCGGGGCTGGGCGCTACGGTTGCGGCCTTTGTCTCCTACAGCCTGGTAAAGCAGATCTTCCCCGAGAAGAAGATCGGCACCGGCCGGATCGAAGGCATCGCGGCGGCGGAAGCGGGCAACAACGCCACTGTCGGCCCGACCCTGATCCCGCTACTGGCCTTCGGCATTCCGGGAAGTTCGTCGGCGGCGCTGATCGGTGCGGCGCTGACCCTGCAGGGCGCGGACCCGAACCCGCGCTTCTTCTCGCTCTACCCGGAAATTGTCTACTCGTTGTTCATGATCCTGATTATCGGCAACGCGATGAACCTGTTCATCGGCCGGGTGTTTGGGCTGATGTATGCCCGGATCGGGCAGCTGCCGCGTGAGCTGCTGATACCGCTGGTCATGATGATGGCGATCATCGGCTCCTTCGTCTTCCGGGGCGAGTTCACCGACGTCTATGTCATGCTGTTCTTCGGGTTTGTCGGCTTCTTCCTGCGCATCTTCGGCATTCCCGAGGCGCCGCTGGTGGTGACCTACATCATCACGCCGCTGCTGGAAGCCAACATCCGCCGGGCGCTGTTGATCCAGGACGGCAGCATGTTCCAGGCCCTGTTCCACAGCAAGCTGGCCATCGGGCTCGCCGTCACCGCGGCGGTGCTGACGTACTTCTCCGCCAAGCTGCAGGTGATGGAGCGCATCGCCCATGCGGCGCAGGATGACGCCAAGGCCGAGCGGAACCAGCAAGCTTCCGGTGGCGACGGCGACGGCAACCAGAAACCGCCGACAGCCTAGCGCTTGGCGGGGGCGGCAAGCCGCTCCATGAAATCGGCGATCCCGGCCGGGTCGAGCTCCTCGATCCGGCCGGTGTCGTTTATCAGCGCCTCGATCGCCGCCGCGTCGTGATGCGTGGCCAGGCAATCGACCACCTTCTCGCGGTGCTGGGCCGCGCTCACCGGCTCATCGCCCCAGGGCCCCGGCGGGCCGTCGCAACGCTCGGTGAATTCCGTGCCGTCGGCAAGGCGGACGGCAATCGCCACATGCATCGCCTCGAAATGCGCCGGGATCGCCTCGTCGGCGATCAGCGTGACCTTTGGCAGCAAGGCCTCCATATCCGCGGCGAAGCGCCGTTCGTCGGTGAAGCTGGCGATGCTTACCGCGCCGTCGAGCAGGCCGCAGGCAGCGGTGTATTGCAGGCTGAACTTGCCTTCTAGGCCGCTGCCCGGGGCGGGCTTGTCGATATAGGGCATAACCGGCGCGGTGACGGTGACGGCCGCGATGGCGGCAGGGTCCGCCGGCAGCCGGTCATGCAGGGCGCGGCCGGCAGTGATCGCGAAATGGGTGCCGTACTGGGCCGGGTACAGCTTCAGGGCATAGCCCGGATCGACCACACGGTAGGGCGCCATGAAGCCAGTGAAGGCGGCCGGATCGAACTTCGGCAGGAAGGTCTCCGCATAGCCCAGCGGGGCCTCAAGGATATCGGGCCTGCCGGTGAAGCCGCGTTCGGCCAGTAGCGCTGCCTCCAGGCCGTGGGCGGTCGCTAGGCCACAATGGGTGGCCTTGGTCATGGTCCCGGCGTTGGCGAGCAGGCCGCCGGCGCGCGAGGCAGCGATGCCGAGGGCGTGGCAGGTGTGTGCAACGTCCAGACCGAGCAGCTTCGATGCCGCGAGTGCGCTGCCCAAGGCACCGGTGGTGCCCGGCGGATGGAACTTGAGCTGGCGCGGCTCGTATTGGCGCGAGGCGGCGCGGATCATGCCCTGGACCTCGATACCGGCGATCATGGCGGTGACCACGGCGCGGCCGTCGAGCCCGCGCCATTGCGCCAGCGCCAAGATCGCGGGCAGGGAGGTGGATAGCTGATGGTTGGCGGGGCTCCACATCGGCTCGTAGTCGAGCACATGCATCGCCGCGCCGTTGATCGTGGCGGCCTGCACCACCGACGCACGGGCGCCAAAGCCGATCAGGCTCGCCTGGGCATGGCCGCCCAGGGCGGCGGCCTGTTCCGCCAGCAGGCGCGGCCCTTGTTGGCGCGACCCGGCGACGGCGACCGCGATCCCGTCTAGGATCAGTTGCCGGGCGGCGTTCAGCGTCTCCGGCGGCAGGTCGTCGAAGACCAGGGCTAGCGCTTGGCGCGCGGCGGCTTCGGTGAGGGAATGCGGGGCGTCGTTCATGGCGGTCCGTCTAAAATGAAACGCGAAGAGGGAGGAGATCGCATTATGGCGCAACGTCTTCACAACCCGGAAACCATGCCCAAACCCTTCAGTGCCTATGCACAGGGCGTGGAAGTGCCCGGCGACAGCCGTCTGCTGTTCGTCTCCGGCCAGATGGGCGTGACACCGGCAGGTGAATCGGTGGTGTCGGATTTCGACAGCCAGTGCAAACAGGCCTTCGACAACATCATTGCGGTGCTCGAGTCCGCCGGCATGGGGGTGGAGAACATCGTCAAGCTGAACGCCTATCTGACCCGCAGGGAAGACGTGCCGCGTTACCGGGCGGTGCGGGATTCGGTGCTGGGCGGCCATCTCGCGGCGTCCACGGTGGTCACCATCGCGGCGCTCACCCATGAGGAACTGTTCGTCGAGATCGAAGCGGTCGCGGCGGGGTAGGGACATGAAGGTCACGCTCCTGGGCACCGGCAACCCGGTGCCGTCCGCGAGCCGCGTCGGCTCCAGCTATCTGGTCGAGAACGGCGATGCCCTGATGCTGTTCGATCATGGACACGGGTCGCACCAGCGGCTCCTCGATGCGGGCCATACGGCCGCCGACATCAGCCACCTGTTCCTGACCCACCTGCATTACGACCATTGCTGCGATGTGCCCAGGCTGCTGCTGCACCGCTGGGATCAGGCGGCGCATTCGGCGGCCCCGCTGGTTATCCACGGCCCGCCGGGCACCCGGCAGTTCCTCGACCGGCTGCTCGGCCCCTCGGGGGCCTTTTCGCCGGATTTGCGCGCGCGCATCAACCATCCCATGAGCATCGAGATCTTTCGGGAGCGCGGCGGCGGCGCGGACCGCCCCTGGCCGGTTTATCCCGCGACAGAGGTGGGTCCAGGCGACAGCATCGACGGCGATGGCTGGGCCATGCGAGTCGCCGAGGTGCCCCATGCCCAACCCTATCTTACCTGCCTAGCTTACCGGCTTGAGGCGGCGGACGGCGTGCTGGTCTATTCCGGCGATGCCGGGCCATGCGCATCAATGCGCAACCTGGCGCAGGGCGCGGACCTCCTGATCCATATGTGCGCCAATGTCAGCGGCGAAGAGGCGGCGCCCATGTCCGGCGCCTCGGCGATGCCGCACAGGGCTTTGGCCATGCTGGCCGAGGACTGCGCGGTGAAGACCCTGGTGGCGTCGCACATCAATCCGGGTATGGATCGGCGGCGCAACGAACTGCAGGCGGATATGCAGGCGATCTACAACGGCCGCCTGGTCTGGGCCGAGGACATGATGGAGCTCACCGTCGGCGGCTAGTCCACGGCATCCCAGGGGGCGAGCGCGGCGGTCTCCGCGCCAGAGATGCGACCGGTGATGAAGCACTCCGACAGGTTGCCGCCGGTCATGTAGAGGTGGCCCCAGATGCTGCCGCACTCGCCCGCCTCATAGAGCCGGGGGATCGGCTCTCCGAAGCTGTTTAGCACCCGCTGACGGGTGTCGTGGCGCGGGCCGCCCTGGGTGTTGGAAACGACCGGCCAAACCTCCGCGATGTAATAGGGCGGCGTCTTGATGGGCGTCATGCTGCCTGGCGGACGGCGGAAGTCGGTGTCCTCACCCGCGTCGCACAGCGCGTTCCAGCGGTCGATGGAGGCGGACAGAACCGCCGCGTCGCAGCCGATCAGCCCGGCGAGCTCTTCCAGCGTATCCGCCTTCTTCAGCATGCCGTTCTCTAGCTCGGCAAGGTTGTCGTCGCTCCACTTGTAGTAGGGCACGTCCCGATCATTGAAGACGGTCTGGGCCAGGGGATACATCTTGCGGCCGTCCTCGTCGATCACGCAGAAGGCCGGGATGTAGGGATACTCCTGGTCGATCGGCTCGAAATGGTCGATCGGCCGATGGCTGGTATCCTGCGCGTATGGCGGGCATTCGTTCATGAACCGCTTGCCGGTCTTGGACAGCAGGATCCACGACATCTGCACATCCATCGGGTCACTGCCGGGCGTCCAGTCCGGCAGCCGCTTCATGCGGATGGCGAAGGGATAGGCCGGATCGTAATGGCGGATGCCGTAGGACCCATGGAAATGCCACATGTGCCACAGCTCCGCGCCCAGATCCTGGGCCATACGGAGGCCGTCGCCGGTATTGCCGCGCCCGGTGGCGTAGAGCACGGGCTTCAGCTGCCAGAACTGCTTCTTCATCTCGTCCGCGTTCTCGAAGCCGCCGCAGGCCAGGACCACCCCGCGCCGCGCCTTGACCGCCTTGCGCTCACCGCCATGCTCGATCCATACGCCGCGCACCTCGTTGCCGCCGTCGGTGATCAGCCGCAGCGCCGGGGTGGATAGCCGCACCTCGATGCCCCGTTCGCGGATGTTGTCTTCCAGCACCTTGAAGATCTTCGGCCCCCCGGCGCGCGCGCGGGCGTGGGGATAGTCGCGCTCCGCATTGAAGCCGGGCACCTCGTCGACCTCGATGAAATAGAAGGTCTTGTAGCCGGGCAGGGGGTAGTTGGCCTCGCGCTCGCGCCATAGCAGCTTGGCGTCGCTGACCTTGGCCAGGTCTTTCCAGTAATCCTCGAGCTCCATCATGCCGTCGCAGAAGGTGCGCAGGATGTCATCCGGCGTGGTGCCGGCGGCCTGGGCCTTGAGGTATTCGAAGGCCTGCTCCTTATCGTGGGCGAGGCGCATACCGCCACCCGAGCAAATCGAGATGCCGCCGGGATCGGCCATCTTTTCCACCAGCAGCACCTTGGCGCCCGCGTCATGGGCAGCGATGGCCGTCGCCGCGCCGGCGAAGCCATAGCCGATCACCACCACGTCGTAGGTCTCATCGAAGGCGGTGGTATAGCGGTCAGGCGCGGCCGATTGATCGTTCATGGCTCGGAACGGTCTCCGTTTCGAGGGGTTAGGGCGGGGTTTAAGAGGCGTCGCGCAGGCCGTCGGCCCCGGCGCGTGCAGCGAGCAGGCGATGCAGCTTGCCCGACAGTGGCTTGCCAAGGAACGCCTCCATCTGCACCGACAAGGCGGCAACGGCGTTGATGTCGACGCCGGTTTCCAGCCCCATGCCGTGCAGCAGGTCCGCGGTGTCCTCGGTCGGGATATTGCCGGTGGCGCCCTCGATGAACGGGCAGCCGCCCATGCCGCCGAGTGCGGTGTCGAAGGCGGTGACGCCGCTCTCCACCGAGGCGAGCACGTTGGCCAGGCCACGGCCCCAGGTGTCGTGCAGATGCATGACCAGGGGAATATCTCCGACCGCCGCCTGGAGGTCGCGCAGCAGTGCTTTCACCTGGCCCGGATGGCCCATGCCGGTGGAATCGGAAATGGTGATCGCATCCGCGCCGAGTTCGGCATATAGCTCGGCGATCTCCAGCACTTGGCGCGGCGGCACCGCGCCTTCATAGACGCAACCGAAGCAGCACATGATGCCGGCGCGCACGCCGAGGCCCTTGCCGCGCGCGAGCGCATACATGTCCCGATAGGCAGCGATAGACTCGGCGCGTCCCCGCCGGGCGTTCTTCTGCTGATGGGTGTCGCTCGCTGACATTGATAGTTCGATGACTGAAATGCCGGCGGCAGCCGCGCGCTCTACGCCGCGGCCATTGAGCGCAAGGCCGGTATAAGTCACCCCGTTGTCCTGGTTGAGGCCCGCGCAGACATCCTCGGCATCGGCCATCTGCGGCACATATTTCGGATGCACGAAGGAGGTAGCCTGGATGCGCTTCAGCCCCGCGGCCGCCAGGCCGTGAATGATCGACAGCTTGAGGTCGGTCGGAATCAGCTTTGCTTCGGGCTGAAAGCCGTCGCGCGGCCCGACCTCGATCAGGGTGGCTTTGTCGCTCATGGACGGTTCCTCTTGGGTTGCCGCCTTCTTAGCAGAGCGGCGGCGGGGTTGGAACGCCGTGCTGGCGCGCCCCCGGGGCCGCCCGCTACAAATCCTTCCGGAGGACCGCCATGCGCATTACCGATATCGAAACCATCGTCCTGCGGCTGCCCGAGGTGCAGCTGATCGGCGACGCCCTGCAGGACCTGCTGATCGTACGGGTCCACACCGATGAGAGCGTGACGGGCATTGGCGAGGTTCACACCCTGCCGCTGGCCGCCAAGGCGATCATCGAGGCGCCCAGCGCCCATATCTCGGCCCAGGGCCTGAAGGACCTGCTGATCGGCGAGGACCCCCGCGATATCTCCCGGCTGTGGGACCGTATGTATCACTACAGCCAGACCTATGGGCGGCGCGGACTGGCGATCCACACCATCAGCGGCATCGATATCGCGCTGTGGGACATCCTGGGCAAGATCGCTGGCCAGCCGGTCTATCGCCTGCTTGGCGGTGCCCGGCGCAAGATGGTCGATGTCTATGCCAGCGACCTGGCCCGCGCGACCCCCGAAGCCGAGATCGAGCGTGCACAGGAGCTTGCGGCGCGCGGCTACAAGGCGGTGAAGTTCGGCTGGGGCGACCTGGGCGGCGATACCGACAGCGACATTGCGCGTTTCGCCAAGCTGCGCGCGGCGCTCGGCCCCGACGTGGACATCATGGTCGACATGGGTCTGCCGGTACCGCTGGCTGACGCCATCCGGCTTGGTGAGGCACTCGCCGAGCAGCGTGTCTTCTTCCTTGAGGAGCCCCTGTCCCCGGATGATTTCGAAGGCTGGCAGCGGCTGGTGGCGGCGTCGCCGACACCGATCGCGACCGGCGAGAAGGAGGCGACGCGCTTCGGGTTCCGCGACCTCATGGAACGTGGCGGTTTGCGGATCATCCAGCCGGACGTGGCGCGCGCTGGCGGTCTCACCGAATGCCTGCGTATCGCCGCCCTGGCGGAACTGCGCGGCGTGCAGGTCATCCCCCATTGTTGGAGTTCCGACATCCTGGTGGCCGCGACCCTGCATTTCATCGCCACCCTGAAGGACTGCCCCTACCTGGAGTACAACGTCATGGAGCAGCCCCTGCGCACCGACCTGGCGGTCGATCCCATCGTGCCGGTGGCGGGGCGGGTTTCGGTACCCGAGGCGCCGGGCCTTGGCATCGCGTTGTGCGATGACACCATCGAACGGTTCCGGGTCGCCTAGGCGGCGTTCTCGCTGATCAGTAGGGTCGCGCCGAGTCCATCCGCCGCATCCACCACGAGCCGTCCGCCAGCCTCGGTGACCGGGACGCCGCGTGAACGCAGTGCCGCGCGGGTCTGCGGCAACGACCGGCAGCGCAGGCACAAAGCGCCGATGAAGGGCAGGGCGGGAATCCCTGCATCTGGCAGCGCGGCGGTGAACTCCGCTTCTGACATGAACCGCAGCGCGCCCCGCGCCGTGCGCAGGGTGCGACTCTGGCGGCAGCCAGTGAAGCGCGCGTAGCGGGCTGCGGCGGCATCGGGGTCCGCAGTGCAAATCCACAGCGCATCCAGAGCAATGATGCCATTGGGGTGGGCGAGCCAGTCGTCGCGCCAAACCTGCGCCGGTGTGACGTGTTCGCAAAACTGTACCCGGCCTTCCTCCATGGTTCCGGGCGGCACGCGGGTGACGCGAAAGCGGACCTCGGCGGGCCGACCGTCTGCGCCGGTTACCTCCCGGCGCAGGTCCACCACCGGCTGTGGCGCGAAGCCGTCGGCGACCAGCCGCGCGCGGTGTGCACCGGCATCCGCTGATCCGAAGGCGATGAGGTGGAGCCCCGCATAGCGGGCAAGGGCCGCATGATGCTGATCGGCAAGCGGGGTGTCCTCGCCCGTGGGCGCAAGGATTTCGAGGTAACCTTGTTCGAACACGGCCAACCGGTTGCCGGTCCCTGCTGGCGTCAAGTCGGCACCGGGCTCGGAGCGGTGCATCTGCTTGGTGAAAGGGGACAGGAAGAAACCCAGCCGGTACAAGGCGGTCTCAGCCTCATCCATGTCTGCGACGAAGAAGGCGGCATGGTCCAGGGTGCAGGAGCCGGGTCGCGGTGCCTGGTATCGATGTATGAGCTTAGTCATCTATTCGAAAAGCACGCCGTACACTATAAATTCCCTTGTCTCGCCAGGGCCCGACAGGGTTCTTAAGGCTCAATATACCAGCCTGCGTTCTGGAGTCGCCGGACCATGAAAATCGAGGAAATCGTCGTCAGTCTTGCCAAGTTCCCGCTGACAAAGCCCTACCGCGTTTCCTATCGGGTTTATGAAGATTTCGATCCGATCATCGTCACCATGCGCGACGCCGACGGGCGCATTGCCTGGGGCGAGGGGCATATCTCTCCTGGCTATAGCCATGAGACCATCGAGGGCGGCTGGGCCTACGCGCTGGAGCACGCCGCTGCGATGCTCGGCAAGACGACAGAGGAGGCCCGCGCGCAGCTGTCACCGGCGGTGATCGCCGAAAGCCCGTGTGCTGCAACGGCGCTGCTGACCTGCATCGACATGCTGGAATGGCACCCGCTGCTGGAAATCCCGGAAGAGGCGCGCCTGCCGCTGCTGGAGCCCATCAGCGCGAAGACCGTCGAGGCGGTTCCCGACGAGATTGAAGAGCTGATCGAGAAGGGTTTCCGCACCCTGAAGCTGAAGGTGGGCTTCGACGTGGATGCGGACCTCGCCAAGCTCGCCGCGGTGCAGAAGGCGGTCGCTGGCCGGGCGCTGATCCGGCTCGACGCCAACCGGGCGTTCAATGCCGAGGATGGCCGCCGCTTCGCCGCGAATCTCGATCCCGAGGGCGTGCAACTGTTCGAGCAGCCCTGTGATTCGAAAGACTGGGCGGCGAATGCCGCGGTGGCAGAGGTCTCGCGGGTACCGGTAATGATGGACGAGTCGATCTATGGCCTGCCCGATATCGACAAGGCGGGCGGCATGAAGGGGGTCGGTTTCGTCAAGCTGAAGCTGAAGAAGTTCGGCTCCACCGACTTGCTCAAGGAGGGTCTCGACCGGATCGCCGCGAACGGTCTGACCAAGGTGCTGGGCGATGGCACTTCCACCGAGCTGAACTGCTGGATGGAGGGCTGTGTCGCCCGCGTTGCCATCGACAATGCCGGTGAGTTCAACGGTTACCTGAAGCCCAAGGTACGGCTGTTTGCCGATCCGCTGCCCTTCGACAAGGGCGATATGGTGCTGCGTCAGGGCTACCGCCCGGTGGTCGACACCGACATCCTCGATGCCCATACGGTGCGTACGGAGCGTTTCGCCCCCACCAGCAGCGGCGGCAGCCGCGCCGCGGAGTAACCGAGATCAATTGGCACGAAATTTGTAAAAAATTGCGTTGCTGTGTCGTTCGTCACACGGAAGCGATACAGACAGAGTCTAGTGTGAGCCACTGGCAGCGCGGAGGAGTCGCATGACTCCCGACGATTTCGTCGAGATTTACAAGGCACATCAACGCTATCTGAGCGGCACCGATGATGGGGACCGCGCGGATTTCAGTGAGCAGGACCTTGCCGGCCTGCGTCTTGTGAAAGCCAATTTGCAATATGCGACGTTCTCGCATGCCAATCTGACGCGCTCGACTCTCGCAGAATCGGATTTGAGCTTTGCCGATCTTCTGGGCGTAAAGCTTGAGCAGGCTGACCTCTCAGGGGCAAAACTGTTCCGCGCTGATGTGCGCGGCGGCATGTTGCACCGCGCCAAGCTGACCGATGCGGACCTGCGCGAATGCGACCTGCGCAATGCGGTGCTGACCGAATATCGGGGCGACATTCCCACCGTGGTGGTCACCAGCGCCAACCTGACCAGCGCCGACCTGGACCGGGCGGTGATGCGTCAGGCCCAGATGGCGAAGGCCGATCTGACAGGCGCGTCGCTCTATGCAACCGACCTCAGCGGTGCGGACCTTTCCGATGCGGTACTGGAGTCCGCGCAGTTGAAGGGAGCCAACCTCACTGGCGCGAACCTTAGCCGGGCCAACCTGAAAAACGCCGATCTGCGGGGTGCGAACCTGCGCCGCGCGATGCTCGATGGCACCGATCTTGAAGGCGCACAGTTGCAGGACGCGATCCTGTTGCGCGATCCCGACAAGCTGCCTGAAAAGGTGCGTGCGGCGGTGGCCGCCCATGACCGGTGGATCGACAGCAACGGCAAGGAGGGTGAGCGCGCGGTGCTCGCCGGCCAGGACCTGTCAGGGATCGACCTGTCTGGCGTGGACCTCAGTGGCGCAGACCTCAGCGGCGCGGACCTCAGCGGGGCCGTACTGCGAGACTGCCTGTTCATGATGGCAGGCCTGTCCGAGACCAACCTGGAGGGCGCCGATCTGGCCCGCTCCGATCTCGGCGGGGCGGACCTCAAGAAAGCGAAGCTCGATAACGCCGCCCTGCAGGATTGCAACCTCGGCAAGATTGAGCTGAAGCGGCCCGATGGATCGGCGACCGGGCGCTTCTGGTCGGCCAACTTGTCCGGCGCTTCCCTGATCGGCGCGGACCTCACCGACGTGAACCTTCAGGGGGCGGTGCTGCAAGGCGCCAATCTGACCGATGCGGACCTCACCCGCGCGCTGCTCGCGGAATGCGACCTCACCGATGCAGTGATGCGCGGTGCGACCCTCAGCGGCGCCAGGCTGCCCGGCGCCGACTGAGCGCCCTGCGCGCGACCGGCGGCACCGGTTTCCTTGCGCTTTTCAATGGAATGCGGCAACGATAGGCCCCCAGCGGTTCCCCGCCGGAACCGTGCGTGTGCCTGAGGATCGATGGCCGATTCGCCCTCACCGACCGTGCTGCTCGTGGAAGACACGCTGTCGCTGGCCCGTGTCTATCAGGAATATCTGAAGAGCGAACCCTACGAGGTCGTCCACGCGGAAACCGGGGGCGAGGCCTTGGCCTTCCTCGAAGACCGGACGCCCCAGGCGATCCTGCTCGACCTCAAGCTCCCGGACATGGACGGCCTGGAAATCCTGCGCCAGGTGCAGACGCGCGAACTGCCGACATCGGTGGTGGTGATCACCGCGCATGGTTCGATCAACATCGCGGTCGAAGCAATGCGCTCAGGCGCGTTCGATTTCCTGGTCAAGCCGTTCAATGCCGAACGCATGGTCTTCACCCTGCGCAACGCGGTCGAGCGCCAGCGCCTGAACGAGATGGTCTCGAGCCTCAAGGACGGGATGGACCGCAACGAGTATTGCGGGTTCATCGGGGCCTCGCCGCAGATGCAGGCGGTCTACCGGACCATCGACAGCGTCGCCGACAGCAAGGCAACGGTCTTCATCACCGGTGAGAGCGGTACGGGTAAGGAGCTCGGCGCAGAGGCCGTGCACCGCATGAGTTCGCGCCGCGACGGCCCCCTGGTCGCCATCAACTGCGGCGCCATTCCGCACGACCTGATGGAAAGTGAGATTTTCGGCCATGTGAAGGGCGCCTTCACTGGGGCCGTTTCGGACCGCGAAGGTGCGGCGAAGCGCGCCGACGGGGGCACGCTGTTCCTGGACGAAATCTGCGAAATGGATCTGGACCTGCAGACCAAGCTTCTGCGCTTCGTCCAGACAGGTACCATCACCAAGGTGGGCGGGTCCGCCACCGATCATGTGGATGTGCGCTTTGTTTGCGCGACCAACCGCGATCCCCTTGAAGAGGTCGAGGCCGGGCGCTTCCGCGAGGACCTGTACTACCGGCTTCACGTGATCCCGATCCACTTGCCGGCCTTGCGGGAGCGCGGTGAGGATGTGGTGGCAATTGCCGAGCGAATCCTCGTGGACATCGCGGGGGAGGAGAAGCGCCAGTTCACGGGGTTCGATGAAGAGGCCCGCGCTGTGCTGATGGCCTATCCATGGCCCGGTAACGTGCGCCAGTTGCAGAACGTTGTGCGCAATGTGGTGGTGCTGAATGACGGCGAGGTGGTGACCCGGGACATGCTGCCGCCACCGCTCGATCGGGTGACGGTGGAGGGCATGTTCCCGCCGCCGACCTCGGTGCCATGCGCGCCGGCTGCGCCCCAGTCGGCTCCCGCCGCTCCGGCGCCAGCGCCCGCTGCCGCCCCTGTGCCGGCGGCTCCGACGGAGATCCGGCCGCTGTGGGTGGTGGAAAAGGAGGCCATCGAGCAGGCGATCGCCTTGTGCGACGGGAATATCCCGCGCGCCGCAGCACATCTGGAGATCAGTGCCTCGACCATCTATCGCAAGAAATCCGCCTGGGCAGCAGATGACGAGGCTGGATGAGGCGTTTCAGGCTGTCCGCATGGCATCCGCCTTGCGAATGACCCGAATGATTTCACACCAAAGGTTGAAGCGGCCCAGTTCTGCCAGCGGGGCCCAATAGACGGACATCGCGTCGTCACCGGCGCAGGCCTCGCCGCCACGCCATTCGGCGGCGACATCGACCAGGGTGTAGTGCTTGTCGACACCGCCCACATGGTCGTGGGAGATGGCGTCAACCACGTCGACGAGGCCAATGATGCCGACGTCGAGCCCGGTTTCCTCCAGCGCCTCGCGGTGGGCAGTTTCGAAGATGGTCTCGCCCCATTCCTGATGCCCGCCGGGCAGGCTCCATTGGCCGCGCCGCGGCGGTTTGCCGCGCTGGATCAGCAGCACGTGGGAGTCGCGCAGAATGATGATCCCCACGCCAACATGGGGCAGCCGGCGGTCAGGCCCGCCGGTGGTGTTCAGGATGAGGCTTCCTGGTCGATCAGGTCGGCCTGACGGCGCAGGAAGACGTCGGTCTTCCAGTCTGGCAGCTTATAAGCCCAGCCGCGGAAACGGGCAGCGGCCTCCTGCGCTTCCTGCTTTACCGCCTCGGCGTCCTTGAGGATCGACTCGGTCGGCTGCGAGTCTCCCGCGGTGGCAGGCGGCGGCGGGGAACCGGATACGCCATCGGGATTGAACCCAGCATCCAGCACAATCCAGCGCTCGTCCTCACCACCGGCCCCTGGACGGGTATGCACGGCGACGTCGATGATCAGGCCGTCGAAGGTCTCGAACCGCGCGAAGCCCTCAGCCGGGCGGCTGACGATCTCTTCGGCCGGCAGCACATCGTCCAGGATCAGAAACTCAAGTGCGTTGGCCATATCGTTGGCCCGGAACTGGTCTGCCTTCTTACCCGGGGGCAGGTCGTCGACGGTAACATCGGCTGCGTCGACACCGGCGCGGCTGACGCTCAACAGGTCGCCCTCGGGCCGGGTGTTGGTGACCGCGCGGATACGGGCCCGCGGCACATTGACCAGGTCTCGCTCCAGCCACTGGTTGAGACCGCCGAGCACCGAGGGAATGTCATTGGCCAGCACGCTCTGGGCCTCACCGACCCGACGGACATAGAGGTCATCCGTACCGGCAGCAAACTGCCCGCGCAGGCGCCGCTTGCCGATGATCAGCCCGGCGACCTGGTTGCCGTTGGCATCGCGCATGATGACCTGACCCGACTTGGCGTCCGGCGAATCGATGTCCTCGACCTGCAGGCGGGTGTACAGCTCCGGCTTGCTGGTGCGTTCCTCAAGAATCCGCGCCTTGGCGATGCCGAGGATCAGCTCGCGCATCTTGTCGATCTTGGCCGGGTAGCCGCTCTTCTCGACGATCTGCCAAGTGTCGTCGGTTAGCCGTGCTGTGATGGTGCCGTCGGTATTGCGGATCTCAACCTCAGTCACCGCGTTCACCCCATCAACAAGCTGCGGGAACAAGGGCGCACCGTCTTCCAGCTGGGTGATGACCGCCGCCTGGCGGGCATTGAGCAGGTAACCGGCGGCGGCGACCGAAATGGCGGTCACGGCGGCGAGGACGATCAGCGGGTTCTTGCGCATGCTCGGCGTCTCCTTGCTCGGCGGCTCAGCCTTGGACCGTGGGCCGGCGGCGGCGCATCCGCATCAGACCCATGCCCAGGGCGATGGCCAGCACCAGCAGTGGCATCAGCGCGATGTTGATGAACTTCACGGCGGCGCCAAGGGTCTCGATCTCCTGGCGTAGCGCCCCCTGCACATCGCGCAGCTGGCGGCGAATGTCGATCATGTCGGCGCGGAACTGGTCGATCTCGGCCTGCTGCTCCTGGGTGAGGATCGCCGCACCCTGACCGGAGCTGCCCTCGCGCTGGAGACTGCGCAGCTTGGCCTCAGTGTCTTCGAGGCGTTCGCGCAGCTCGCGCTCGGTGGCCCGGTAGGCCAACTCGGCATTCTGGCGCATACGCTCCACGACGACGAACGGGCGACCGCCTTCGCGCCGGCTACGCAGCGAGATCAGGTCCGCGCTACCCGACATATGCTCGATCATATTGATCAAGAAGGCGCCGTTGTCCGCCACCGGTGTCGCGGTCGGCGTGCCGAAGAAGTCCTGCACCGTCACCCAGAAGCGGTCTTCAAGAAGGTCGACATCTGCGACCACGGCGATGGTTGCGGAGCCCTCGGTCGCCGCCTTGTGCGCAGCGACGCGGGCCTCATGGTCGGCCTTGTCCTGTTCGGCGGCCTGCTTCTCGGCATCCGTCTGGTTCTCCGCGCCGGACGCGCCGGCCGGTTCCGGTGGACCATCCGGGAAGGCTGTGCTGAGGGGCCCGGAAATCCGTGCCGCGATGGTCAGCGGCTCCGTACCGGACTCGAAGTCCGCCAGCAGCTGCACCGGGTTTGGCTCGGTCACACGAACCTTGTCGGCCTCGAACAGCATGGCGTCGGGGCTGGACTGGAGCAGCGGGATGATCTCGGTGGTGCCACCTTCGACCGGCTTGATTGCGCCGACGCTGGCTACGTTGATGCGCTGGAGGTCGCCGGTGACGACATCCTCGCCGTTGATACGGTCACCGTCGAGACCGAACCAGGCGATGTAGTCGACCGCGTTGACACGCTCGCGCGGCCCGGCTTGCACCCGGAAGGCCCCGCGCAGGTCGCCGACGAGCTCATCGGCGTTGACGGTGAAGCCCCAGGCCTCGAACAGCTTGTTGAGGTCGGAATGGGTGCGCGGACCCTGGCCGGCATCCGGGTTGGGTCGGATGCGCTCGGCTTCGGCGTGGGGGTCGACCATAAAGATCGCCTTCCCGCCGTTCATTACATGCTGGTCGAGGGCGTAGAGCGTCTCGTCCGACAGATTCTTCGGATGAATTACCAGGAGGATGTCGATGTCTTCGTCGAACTCAGTCGCGTTCGCCAACAGTTCCCGGACCTCGAAGAACTGATTCATCTGCTCCCAGATGACCCAGGGACGGGCACCGGAACGGAAGGGCGGCCGCACATCGCCGGTCAGCGAAAGGGTGGTCAGCACGCCCAGCACCGGCTTCTCCGGGTTGGCGAGCTCATAGATGAAATTGGTCAGGTCGTATTCGAGGAAGCGCTCACGCTCCGGCTGGAAGAACGGGATCACCCGCTCATCGTCGACGCTGTTGGTGCCCGCCAGGCCGAAATAGACCTGGGCGCCGGACTGATCGATGGGGACGCCCTGCAGGCCTAGGCCCACTGCCCGGTCTTCAACCTCGGAGAATGGCTCCGGCTCGTAGATATCGAGTCGGATCTTGCCGTCGGAGAGTTCCACGTAGCGGTCGAGCAGCTCGCGGACACGCTCGGCGAAGCTGCCATAGGCCGGGATTTCCTCGCCGAGCTTGCTGGAATAAAAGAACTCAAGCTTCACCGGCTCATCGAGCGAGCCGACGACGCCGCGGGTACCGTCCGACAGGCTATAGAGGCCACCTTCGGTCAGGTCGACACGGGTCGTGCTCAGGGTCTCGTTGGAGATGATGTTGACGGAGACCACGAGGATCGCCGACAGCACCAGCGCGATGACGCCATAAACGGTTCGGGTGTTGGCCTTGCCCATTGTGCCGCTCCCCCTTAGCCGTTCCGCCGGGCCTGAACCGCCACCGTGGTGGCGAACAGCCAGAACAGAATCATGCTGCCGAAGTAGACAAAGTCCCGGGGGTCGATGACACCGCGGGTGATTGAGTTGAAGCGCTCAATCACGCTGAAGAAGCGCAAGATGTCGATGGCGGCCGCCGGCGCCCAATCGGACAGGAAGCTCACCACCACGGGGCTGCCGCTTGCCGCCAGTGCAAAGGCGGCAGCCACGCCGATGACAAAGGCGATGACCTGATTTCGGGTCAGCGCCGACAAGCAGCTGCCGAGTGCGAGGAATACGCCGGCGATCAGCGCGCTGCCGGCATAGCTCGCCACGATAACGCCATTGTCGGGATCGCCCAGATAATTGACCGTAATCCACATCGGGAAGGTCAGCGCCAGGGTGGTGACGGTGAATGCCCAGGCAGCAAGGAACTTGCCGATCACGGCCTCCGCCGGCGTGATCGGCAGGGTGAGCAAGAGCTCGATGGTGCCGGACTTCCGCTCCTCGGCCCAGAGCCGCATCGTTAGCGCCGGCAGGAATGGCAAATAGAGCCAGAGCTGGAACGAGAAGAACGAGACAAGGTTCGCCTGGCCGCGCTCAAAAAAACCGCCGATGGTGAAAGTCAGCGTGTTGAGCAGCGCCAAGAAGATGACGATGAACACATAAGCCACCGGTGTGGAGAAATATCCGGCGAACTCGCGTTTGAAGATGACGAAGACGTTATGCATGGCGGTGCAGCGCTTTCCCCGACTTCCTAATTCCCGCTAGCGGTAATCTGGTTGAACACATCGTCCAGCCGGCCCTGGTTCACGACCATGTTGGCGACCGCCCACTTCTTGGTCTTGGCAAAGCCACGCACGGTGTCGGCGATGTCCTTGCCGCCCTTCGGGACGACGGTGATAGTGGCGCGCCCCGAGACACTGCCACCGTCCTCGACCTCGAGGACGTCTTCATGGCTCAGCAGCAGCTTGCGGATCGCCGCGGTCTGACGGTTTTCCAATTGGATGCGGATCGAATTGTGATAACGCGAGCGCGCCTGAAGGTCTGCGGGCGTGCCGTCGGCGACGATCTTGCCCCGCGCGATGACGACGGCACGGGTGCAAACCGCCTCGACTTCCTCAAGGATATGCGTCGAAATGACAATGGCCTTGTCCTTGGCCATCTCCTCAATGAGGTGGCGCACTTCCAACTTCTGATTTGGGTCGAGGCCGTCGGTAGGCTCGTCGAGGATCAGCACCTCGGGGTCGTGGATCAGCGCTTGCGCGAGGCCAACACGACGCTTGAAGCCCTTCGACAGATTATCGATGGGATCGTAGAGCACCTCGGCGAGGTTGCACTTGTCGATCACCCATTCGATCCGCTCCTTGCGCGTCTTACCCTCTAACCCACGCACTGAGGCAACGAAGCCGAGCAGCGCCGAGGCCGACATGTCCGCGTAGAGCGGGGCGCCCTCGGGCAAGTAGCCGATGCGCTGCTGTGCGGCAATCGGCTCATCAAGAATGTCGTGGCCGCAAATCTCAGCGGTGCCGGCAGTGGGCGAGACAAAGCCCGTCGCCATCTTCATGGTGGTCGACTTCCCGGCGCCGTTCGGGCCGAGGAAGCCCAGCACCTCGCCCTTCTGAACGGTCAGCGAGATGTTATCGACCGCCAGCACGGTGCCGTACCTTTTGGTCAGGCTCTTGAGCTCGATCAGGTTCGTCATCGAAGCGCAGTCCCTCGCTTACTCGCCGGATAATGGCCGGCTTGTTGCTGTGCCGCCGCGCGGGCGCGGCGGCGTTGCGGGTTTAGTTAGTCAAACAGGTCGCGTGTTGCAACCACTGCAACCCGTGTTGTTTCAAGGCGCTGGAGCCTATCGCCGATAACCCGCCCAGGCGGGCGCGGTTGCCTTGGTCCCGAGCCGGTGGAATACTCGCGTCGAACCACACGTTAGACCAGTAATTTACGAGGCCCCATCCGCGCATGGCTGCCGGCGAACCCAAGATACTCAATCGGGGCGTATTCCAGACCGGACAGCATGTTTTCCGTGAAGGCGACACGGCCAACACGGCCTATTTCGTCGAGTCTGGCGAGATCGAGATCTACCGCGGGGATGAGGACAATGATCCAAGCATCCTTGGCATGATTGGACAGGGGGGCATTTTCGGGGAGATGGGCCTCGTCGACGATCAGCCACGCATGGCCTCAGCCCGGGCGTCCAAGGAAACGGTGCTGATATCCGTCGGACGAGATGCCTTCAAGCAGAAGCTCGCCAAGACCGACCCCTTCATCCGCGGCCTGCTGACCATTTTCGTGCGCAATATCCGGGCGCTGACGCGCGAGAAGAACAAGGACTGATCCGGGTCTCGGTGCGTGCTATAAACCCGCGCCATCGGAAGTGAGAGCGCGCGGAAAACCAAATCCATGACTGACGACGACTCCAACGCCGCCGCGCCCGAAAGGAAGCCGCGCCCTGGGCTCCTTTCGCGGATGCTGCTGCGGCTGTGGAGCCGGTTGCGCGCCTATCTGCTGACTGGTTTCCTTGTCACCGCACCCATTGGCCTGACGCTCTACGTCGTTTGGCTGTTCATCTCCTTCGTCGACGGTGCGGTCACGCCGATGCTGCCCGTGCCGTATCGGCCGGAGACCTATCTGCCCTTTGCCATTCCTGGAACCGGCATCATCGTGGTGGTGGTCGGCCTTACCGTCGTCGGCTGGATTGCGGCGGGGATTGTCGGACGTTATGTCGTCCATCTTGGCGAGCGTATCGTCAATCGCATGCCGATCGTGCGGTCGGTCTACGGGTCCATCAAGCAGATCATGGAAACCGTCATCCACACCCAGAACCAGGCGTTCCGGGAGGTGGTGATGTTCGAATACCCGCGCCGCGGTATATGGGTGATTGGGTTCATCACGAACCGGACCGGCGGCGAGATTCAGAACCTTTCCGCGGACGAAATGGTCAACATCTTCTTGCCGACGACGCCGAATCCGACGTCGGGGTTCCTGCTGTTCGTGCCGAAGCGCGATGTCATCATTCTCGATATGTCGGTGGAGGAGGGGGTGAAGCTGGTGGTTTCCGGCGGAATCATCACCCCGCCCGACCGGCGACCCTTGGCGCAGCAGCAGGTCCCGCAAATCTCGGCGGGGGGACGCATCCTGCGCACGCCCGAATCCTGAAGCTCACCCCGAGCGCAGAAGCCGCGCCGCGGCGTCCCGTTCGAATAGGTAAAGCAGTGCCCGCAGGCTATCACCGCGCGGTCCGGTCAGGCCGTCATCGCGCTCTAGAATGAGCTGTGCCTCCTTTCGTGCGGTGTCCAGCAGGTCCCCATGCAGCGCCAGGTCGGCCAGCCGGAAGGTGGGCAGGCCGCTCTGACGGGTGCCTAGCACCTCGCCCGCACCGCGCAGCCGCAGGTCTTCTTCGGCGATGCGGAAACCGTCGTCGGTCTCGCGCATGATGGCGAGCCGCGCCCGTGCGGTTTCTGAGAGCGGCCCGCCATAGATCAGCAGGCATGTCGATGGCGTGTCGCTGCGTCCGACCCGGCCGCGGAGCTGGTGCAGCTGCGCCAGGCCGAACCGCTCGGCGTGCTCCACCACCATCACCGTGGCTTCGGGCACATCCACGCCGACCTCGATCACCGTGGTAGCAACCAGTACATCGGTTCGCCCAGCGGCGAAGTCGGCCATGGCCGCGTCCTTTTCCGCCGCCTTCAGCCGGCCATGCACGAGCCCGACCCGTTCGCCCAGCGCTTTGCGCAGGGCGCCGTAGCGCTCCTCGGCAGCCGCCATATCCGTGGTTTCGGACTCCTCGACCAGCGGGCAAACCCAGTAGCAACGCGCGCCGTTGGCGATCGCCCGCTGCACGCCTGCCACCACCTCGCCAAGGCGCGTGGTCGGCAGGGTCCGCGTATCCACCGGCTGCCGCCGCCCGGGTTTCTCCAGCAAGCGAGATACCTCCATGTCGCCATAACTGGTGAGCACCAGCGTGCGGGGAATCGGGGTTGCGGTCATCACCAGGACATCGACCGCGCCGCCCTTGCGCGCCAGGTTCAGCCGCTGATGCACGCCAAAACGGTGCTGCTCGTCGATCACTGCGACGCCCAACGCCTTGAACGCGACATCGTCCTGGAACAGGGCGTGGGTGCCAACGGCGATCCCTGCGCGCCCATCCGCCAGGGCCTCCAGCGCGGCGGCGCGCACCTTGCCCTTGTCGCGGCCGGTCAACAGTACCGTCTCGACGCCTGCCGCAGCGGCGAGGGGCGCGATGGTGTCGGCGTGCTGGCGTGCGAGGATCTCGGTTGGTGCCATCAGGACCGCTTGCTGGCCGGCCTCCACCGCCGCCAGCATTGCCATCAGCGCGACCACCGTCTTGCCGCTGCCGACATCGCCCTGCAGCAACCGCAGCATACGGCTGTCTGACGCCATGTCGCCGGTAATCTCCTCAATCGCCTGGACCTGGGACGCTGTGAGCGCGAAGGGCAAGGCGTCCGTTGCCCGCTGGCGCAAGGTGCCGTCTCCGGTGATGGCGCGGCCCGGGACCTTGCGCATGCTCTGGCGCACCAGCGACAGGGCTAGCTGGTTCGCCAGCAGCTCGTCATAAGCGAGGCGTTGCCGCGCCGGGGCGTCGGGTTCCAGATCGGCGGCGTCTGCTGGCGCGTGGGCCTGCTGCACTGCCGCCTGCCAGCCGGGCCAGCCGCGGGTCGTCACCAGAGCGGGGTCCAGCCATTCGGCGAGTTCCGGCATGCGATCGACTGCCCCGCGTACCGCTTTTTGCAGGGTCTTCGCTGCAAGCCCGGCGGTCATCGGGTAGACCGGCTCGACCCGACGGATTTCGTCGGCCTCTGCCGGTGGCACGATGTGGTCGGGATGGGGCATCTGCAGATCATCGCCGTAGCGCTCAAGCCGCCCGCTGATCACGCGGCGCTGGCCTTCCGGCAGCTTGCGCTTGAGGTAGTCCTCGCGCGCGTGGAAGAAGACGAGGGTGAGGGCCGCACTTCCATCGCTTACCCGTACCCGGTAGGGAACCCGCCGATTGGGCGACGGCTGGTGCTTTTCTACCGTGACCTCAATAGTGAGCACGCGCCCGACTTCGGCCTCGGACAGCGCCGGCGCGTAGCGGCGATCGATGACGCCGCTGGGCAGATGCCAAAGCAGATCGACCACATGCGGGCCCGCCAGGCGTGTCAGAGTCTGCGCCACCTTCGGGCCGACGCCCGGCAGGGTGGTGATCTCGGCAAACAGGTCGTAGAGAATTTCCGGGCGCATCGTGACGGGCAGGGCCTGACAGGCGGGGTTGGAGGCTCTATATACCTCGCCGGACTATAACGGAGGACAGGTGTTGACCGATGCCCGCGAGCGGCGCCTGAAGCGGCTCTATTACCGGAGCTTCTATCGCGGCACCCACGAGAACGATCTCCTCATCGGCCGGTTCGCCAAGGAGCATCTCCCTGAGATGTCCGATAACGAACTCGACCAGTTTGAAGTCATCTTGGAACAGAGTGACACCGATCTCTACAACTGGATCACCGGGCGCACAGATATCCCCGCCGACCAGGACAGCGCGGTCATGCGGCAGCTCTGCCGCTACCACGGCCATCCCGGCCTCTGACGCCCTTGCCGCGGCGGCACGCCTGGAAGAGGCGGGCCGGCTCGCGCTGAGTGGGGTTCCCGAGGGATTCGACGCCCTCACGCTGGCGACGCTGGCGTCGGAGGCTGCGACGCCGGTGTTGCATGTCGCGCGGGACGACCGCCGGATGAGCCGGCTGGCGGGACAGATCGCCTATTTCGCTCCCGAGATCGAGGTCCTGACGTTCCCGGCCTGGGATTGCCTGCCCTATGACCGCGTGTCGCCGCGCACCGACATCTTCGGGCGTCGGCTGGCGGTTCTCGCACGGCTGCTGGAGCCGGCGCCCGTGGAACGTGACCGCGTGGTGGTGACGACGGTTAACGCGCTCTTGCAGCGGGTACCGCCCCGCGACCGCATGTCGGGCGCAGCCCAGTGCATCGCGGCAGGACAGCAACTCGCGCCCGATGGTCTCGTCGCTGTGCTGGACCGGCAAGGCTATGTCCGAACGGATACAGTTCTGGAACCCGGCGAATACGCCGTTCGCGGCGGCCTCATTGATGTCTATCCGGCAGGGAGCGACATGCCGGCGCGGCTAGATTTCTTCGGCGACGAGGTAGAGAGCATCCGCAGTTTCGATCCGCTGACCCAGCGCAGCGCTGAGACCATTGGTGAGATCACAATGGGGGCGATCAGCGAGGCGCCACTGGACGCGGACTCCATCGAACGCTTCCGCGTCCGCTACCGCGAGCTGTTTGGCGCGGTCACCGGCACGGACCCACTCTACGAATCAGTATCGGCGGGACGGCACCATCCCGGAATGGAGCACTGGCTGCCGCTGTTCTACGACCGGCTAGAAACGCTGGCCGACTATCTTCCGGGCGCTCCGGTGACCCTAGACCACCAAGCCGAGGAGGCGCGGGATTCGCGCCTTGAGATGATCGCCGAGCATTACGCCGCGCGGCTGGAATACCGCAACGCATCGGGCACGGCGCTGTCGAGCGACCTGCGCTACGAACCGGTGCCGCCGGAACTGCTCTATCTCGACGCAGCCGGGTGGGAAGCGGCGCTCGACGATCGGGCCGTGCGACATTTCAGCCCTTATGCTGCGCCCGAAGGCGCAACGGCGACCGCGGATGCCGGAGCCCGGCCGGCCCTTGGCTATGCGGAAGTGCGCAATGACCCGGCGCGGAACGTCTATGAGGCGGTGGCGGCAGACCTACGTAGAGCGGACCGGCCGGTGCTGATTGCCGCGGTTACCGATGGATCGCGCGACCGGCTGACCGGGCTGTTGCAGGAACATGGTGTAACGGTGGCCACCGCTTGCGCCGACTGGCACGCTGTCCGCGCCGCCTGGTCGGAAGACCGCGTGCCGGTTGCTGCGCTGCCGATGGAAACCGGTTTCACCGCCGCCGGGTTCGCGGTGGTCACCGAGGAGGATATCCTCGGCCAGCGGCTCGTGCGCAGCAGCCGCAAGCGTCGTGCCTCCGACGCCCTGATCGCCACTACTGAACTCAGCGAAGGCGACTTGGTGGTCCACGCCGAGCATGGCATTGGCCGCTATGAGGGTCTCGCCACCCTTGAGGTCGATGGTGCACCCCATGATTGCCTGCGCCTGTCCTACGCGGGGCAGGACCGGCTTTATCTGCCGGTGGAGAATATCGAGCTGTTGTCGCGCTACGGCTCTGACAGCGCAGGCGTGCAGCTCGATCGCCTTGGCGGCGCCGGCTGGCAGGGCCGCAAGGCGAAGCTGAAGCAGCGGCTGCGGGAAATGGCAGACGAGCTGATCGGCATCGCCGCCCGGCGCACGGTGCGCACGGTGCCGCCCATCGCCAGCGCCGATGGCGCGTTCGCCGAGTTCTGCGCCCGTTTTCCTTATACCGAGACAGAGGATCAGCAGCGTGCCATCGAGGAGACGCTGGGTGACCTGTCCCTCGGCCATCCGATGGATCGGCTGATCTGTGGTGACGCCGGTTTCGGCAAGACCGAGGTGGCATTGCGCGCGGCCTTCCTGGCGGTCATGGCAGGGTATCAGGTCGCGCTGGTGGTGCCGACGACCCTGCTGGCGCGCCAGCATTTTGAAACGGTACGGGCACGCTTTGGCGGATTCCCGGTCAAGGTGGCGCAGTTGTCACGTCTGGTGTCCTCGAAGCAGGCAGCGGATGTCCGCGAGGGCCTCGCGCGCGGCACCATCGATATGGTTGTCGGCACTCATGCCCTGCTCGCGAAGTCGGTGGAGTTCGACAATCTCGGCCTGCTGGTGGTTGACGAGGAGCAGCATTTTGGTGTTGCGCAGAAGGAGCGCATGAAGAAGCTGCGCGCCGAGGTGCATGTACTGACCCTCAGCGCCACGCCGATCCCCCGCACCCTGCAACTCGCCATGGCCGGGGTGAGGGAACTCAGCCTAATCTCGACCGCGCCTGTCGACCGTCTCGCTGTGCGGACTTTCGTGCTGCCGTTCGATCCTGTGGTGGTGCGCGAGGCGATCCTGCGCGAACGGTTCCGCGGCGGTCAGACCTTCTATGTCTGTCCGCGCATCAAAGACCTGGAGCAGGTCGCCAAGAGCCTGGCGGAACTGGTGCCGGAGGTGAAGGTTGCGCGCGCCCATGGCCGGCTGTCGCCGCGAGAACTGGAAGAAACCATGATCGCCTTCGGCGAGGGCGCCTACGACGTGCTGCTGGCGACCAATATCGTCGAATCCGGTCTCGACATGCCGCAGGTGAACACGATGATAATTCACCGCGCCGACATGTTTGGGTTGGGTCAGCTTTACCAGCTACGCGGGCGGATCGGCCGTTCCAAGGTACGCGGCTACGCGTATCTGACCCTACCCCCGAATCAGGTGCTGACGCCGGAAGCCGAGAAGCGGCTGCACGTCATGCAAGCGCTCGACACGCTGGGCGTTGGCTTCAGTGTTGCCAGCCATGACATGGACATCCGCGGCGCGGGGAACCTGCTGGGTGAAGAACAGTCTGGCCATATTCGCGAGGTTGGTATCGAGCTCTATCAGCAGATGCTGGAAGAGGCGGTCGCGGCCGCCCGTGGGGGCGAAGACGATGCGGATGCCCATGACTGGTCGCCGCAGATCAGCCTCGGCGCGCCGGTGCTGATCCCGGAAAGCTATGTGGCCGATCTCAGCGTGCGGCTCGGTCTTTATCGGCGCATCGCCACGCTTCGTGACCCCGGCGAAATCGATGGGGTCGCGGCGGAGATGGCGGACCGTTTCGGTCCGGTGCCTGATGCGGTGGAAAACCTGTTGAAGGTGGTCGCCATCAAGCAGCTTTGCCGCATCGCGCATGTGGAGCGGATCGAATCGGGGCCAAAGGGAGCGGTGCTGACTTTCCGCAATAGCAGCTTTCCGAACCCGGCCGGGCTGGTGGATTTCATCAACCGTCAGACAGGTGCGGCACGGCTGCGGCCCGACCACAAGCTGGTGTTCAGCCGCGACTGGCACCGCGACCAGGACCGCATCACCGGCCTGCGCAGCTTGATGCAGCAGCTTTCGGAGCTGGCGTCAGCCGGGTAGGGAGACCGGCCCCATCTCGGTCATGCCACCAACCGGCGGAATGCCGTGCAGGTCGAACATGCGCAAGAACACCTCAGGCTCCTGGGCGCCCGCGATTGCGTAGCGGCTGTTCAGGGTGAAGCAGGGTACACCGCTGATCCCTGCGCGGTGGGCCCGCAGATTCTCGGCATGGATCAGGTCGATATTGGCTTCGCTGTCCAGATAGGCCGCCGCGGCCTCCTGATCGAGCCCGACTTCCTTTGCCAGCACCACAAGTGTAATCCGGTCGCCGAGGTCCTCGCCCTCCAGGAAATAGGCGTCGAACATGCGCTCGACCAAACGGGTCTGTTGCGGGCCTGACGCCCATTGCACCAAGCGGTGCGATTCCACCGTGTTGGGGGTGCGGCGGATACGCTCGAAGGCAAATGGGATATCCTCGTCCTTGCCTGCCTCGGCAATCGCGTCATAGACCCGCCGCGCCCGGTATTCGCTGCCGAACTTGCGGGCAAAATACTCTGTGCGGCTCATGCCGGCGGCCGGCATGTCGGGATTCAGCAGGAAAGGCCGCCAATTCAGCTCCACATCCAGGTCTGGCCGGGCCGCCAACGCACGCGTTAGGCGGCGATGGCCGATGAAGCACCAGGGGCAGATCGTGTCGAAGACGATCTCGATTCTGAGGGGGTTGGACATGGTTTGCCGGTTTGTTCGGAGGGCGCAGTAAGACGCGCACGGAATCGCCCGCCAGTTAATTGAAGGATATCGACAAATCCGGGAATCCGCTATAGTGGGAAACACGCTCATTGTGTGCGTGAACCCTCAACCCTGCGGGTCCAACGATGGAACTCCTGCTATCGTCCCTTGCCCTGATCGCGGTCATCGTGTTCGCCTTGGCATTCGGCATGTATGCGCGCGAATCCATGGCCCAGGTCTCGTCGATGACGCGCCATGTGAACGAGTTGCAAAAGACGATGTCGGAGAACACCGTACGGGTCGATGGCCTCAAGGAACTGGTGCTTCAGGTCGAAGAGAAGGCAAAGAGCGCCGACCGTTCCAGCAACGACGTGAAATCCGACCTCAAGCGCCTCAAGGGCAAGGTGGACAGTCTGTCGGAGGACCTCGAGAGCTGGCGGGAACGCACCTGAGCTCCCTTCATGGCCGCGCGATGCCGCAATGACCGGCATCGAGACCATCGCGGTAATCGCGGTGGTGGGGATTCTCGCTGCCGGGCTGATCCTGTGTTCGGTGCTGACCACCAACAACCGCAGACTGCACGACTTGGCGGAGAACCAGATTCTGCAGCTCAACCGCGATCTGGCGGGTCAGAACGCCACGGCGCGGCAGATCGTCGGCACCCTGCAGAGCCTCGTGACCGATCTCGACGATATCGACGCGGACATGAAGGCAATGCGCAAGGAGATCGCCTCCATCCAATATCGCCAGATGCCGGCGCTCGAGTCCCAAGCTGCAGAACGGCGGCGCGAACGCCGCCGTCCGCCGGATGCGACCCTGCATTAGGGGCAGGGAATTCCCACGCCGCCCGGGCCGCCCGGAAACACCAGCCCGCCTTGCTCCCCGCCGCCCAGCGGCAGGGTGACGGTGCTTCCGTCCGGACCGGCGGCAACAGTCAGGCGGCCGCCGCGGACCAGCACCTCGGTGCCGGGCGTATCGGCGAAAAGATGAGAGATCGGCGGCACGACGGCCTCGCCACCCTTGGCAGGCTCAGCTTCGACGTAGATTTCCGGGTTTTCGGCGACCACCCGCGCGACATTCAACTCGCCCATTGCGAGGTCGAGCGGGTCCATCTCCAGGACCAGTTTTTCCGCCGTGGCGACTCCGCCAGGTCCGCCGCTGCCAACCGTGACATTCTCCAGCACGATGGACGGCTGAGGCAGGTATTGGATGCTTGCTCCGCCCGCTATCGTGACCGGCGCGCCGGACAGCTGCGCCAGGCCGCGCGCGAAGGCGGAGACGAAGGACGACAGGTCGACCGTGGCCAGGGTCACCGCCATCACGCCGGCGGCGGCGGTCACGCCGAGCATGGACAGGCGGAAGGCAAGGCGGAAAAGCGTCAGCATCAGGCGGTCTCCTTGGCGCGCCGGAAGGGAAGGGGGATGATGGCACGAATCGCCGCATCGCTGGTGCTTGCCGCGCTGCTGACCGGTCCGGCAAACGCCGATGGCCCCGTCTTGCAAATGCCCGCCGCCTGCACCGTTGGCGAGAGTTGCTGGCTGGCGAACCTGGTGGACCTGGATCCCGGTCCCGGTGTTTCCGACTACGCCTGCGGCACCCTCGCCTATGACGGGCACAAGGGCACGGATTTCGCGATCCGCGACCGGGGCGTGATGGATGTGGGGGTCGCCGTGCTTGCGGCTGCGCCAGGCACCGTTCTGAGGGTCCGCGATGGCGAGACCGACCATGACGGCTCGCGCGCCGCGGTTCGGGCGACCGCGGGCCGCGACTGCGGCAACGGCCTGGTGATCGACCATGGCGGCGGCTGGCAGACCCAATACTGCCATCTGCGGAACGGCAGCATTGATGTCCGGCCGGGTACCGCGGTGGATGCGGGTACACCGATCGGGCTGATCGGCATGTCCGGGCGCACAGTCTTTCCGCATGTCCATGTCTCACTGCGCCGTGGTGACACCATCATCGATCCCTTCCTGGGCACATCACGGCCGGAGCCCGGCCATTGCGGCCCCGGCGCGGCGCCGAACTGGGCGCCGGAGGTGATGGCCCGCCTGCCATACCAGACCGGGCAGCTGTTTCATGCGGGCTTCGCGCCGGGAAGGCCAGATCCGGCCGTGATGCGCCGGGGCGGCTATCGAGACCCCGTGCTACCGCGATCATCCGGTGCGCTGGCGGTCTGGCTGGAGATCTATGCGCCCCGGCGCGGTGATAAGGTGGAGTACAGCTTCACCGGACCAGATGGCCGCAGCCTGTTTCAGGACCGCAAGCCCGTGACCCGCGATCAGGCCCGGCTGTATCTGTTTGGCGGAATCCGCAGACCAGCCAGCGGCTGGCCTGCGGGGCTCTACACGGGTCGGGTCGCGATCATTCCAGGAACCCCGCATACGCCGGCGCAAAAGCGGGAATTTACCGTCGATCTGCGCTGAATTGCATTTTGCGAGGCGCTGGCCGCGAGGGCGTCGTCGGGCGTGGTCCGCGCAATGATCGAATCCTTGGGTTGGAATTCCGAAATAATATTGCGCAAAGTCAGTCCTTTCGTGCGGTTGGCACAGCCGTTGCGTTGTTTTGGCTCGAATTCCCCGTCACTTACGGGATGGAGGCACGAGATGAACGCAATGACCGGGCGCGATGCCCTGAACTTCAACGGCAAGCGGGTGCTCATCGTCGATGACAGCCCGAGCATCCGCGAGCTGCTGCGCGAAATGCTCTATGACGCCGGCTTCGACCGGGTCTGGTGTGCCGGCGATGGTGCCAAAGCATTGTCCGTGCTGAACGAGAACAAGGTCGATGCAATCCTCTGTGACAGCGTCATGGAGCCCGTCGATGGCCTAACGGTCATCCGCAACCTGCGCGCCACCGATGGGGATAACGCGGACGCCCCGGTATTGCTGGTTACCGGCCATGCGGAGCGGGGCCTCGTGGAGTCCGCGCGCAAAGCCGGGGTCAATGGCATCCTTGTAAAACCGGTCGCCCGCGGCCTGCTGCTGGATCGCCTGCAGGCACTCTTGACGCCTGCGGCTCCCCGCAAGGCCGTCCCGGACAACGATTCGGTGGTGTGGGACACCGCCTCTTAACCGATCGTTAGGAATGCTGTGGTGTTCTAGGTCCGGGAAGAGGAACTGAACGCTTCGGGTGCGTACCTGCCAAACGGAGGAAGAGGCATGGTACAGAGCCCTAACGAGTACGATCTTTCGAACATCACTGTGCTGCTGGTCGGACCGGCGAGCATCGCCCGCATCGGGCCGGTCCTGGCCGGACGCGGCATCAAGCGGTTCCATTCAAAAGATGCGGCAGCCGCGCTTGACAGCCTCTACCGCTGTCAGCCTGATGCGATCATCTGCGACCAACCCATGGACAAGGTAGACGGCATCGAATTCGCCCGGATTGTCCGGCACGCACCGAATGTGCCCGACCCGACGGTGCCCATCATGCTGTTTCTCAGTGCCGCAGACCGCACCACGGTCAAGGCCGCACGGGATGCCGGGATCGGGCAGATCGTCACCGATCGCGCCGATGACGCAACAATCTGGGACAAGCTGCGCCAGGCAGTGATCAATCCGCCCAGATTCGTCTGCGGCGAGGTCTATTTCGGCCCCGATCGCCGCCGTCTGAAGGCCCCGGCAGAACCCGACCGGCGCAAGACAGCACCCACCTATGTGATGCGGCCATGTAGACCCGGACAAGCCTACGCCGGTTAGTTTCTAAGTTAAAAACCCTATAATCAAATGGTTATAGGGTTTTTCTCAATTCAAGAATTAGATTTAGCGGCCTTCAAAAGTTGGCGTGCGCTTCTCCCGAAAGGCGGCAATAGCGTTCTTGTAGTCCTGGGTATCGCGGACGATGGCAATGTGCGAGGAGATCAGGTCGAGGTGGGTATCCAGGTCGCTGCGAAGGCCCTGATAGACCGCCCGCTTGACCAGCCGCATCGCCACAGCGGGGCCGGCGGCGAGCCGCGCGGCGAAGGCGCGGGTGTGGTCCATCAACTCGTCGTCGGGGAGAACCGCATTGACCAGACCGATCCGCTCGGCCTCTTCCGCACCGACGAAATCCCCGGTCCACAGCATTTCCAGCGCCCGGGCGGTCCCGACGATGCGCGGCAGGTACCAGGCGCCGCCTTCGCCGGGCACCAGACCGACCCGGACGTAACTCTCGGCAAATCGGGCGCTTTCCGACGCAAAGCGAATATCTGCCATTAGCGCGATATCCATGCCAGCCCCGGTCGCCGCGCCGTTGACGGCGGCAATGACCGGCTTGTCCATGGCGGCGAAGACCCGCGGCAGGTCATGGAGGTTCTCCCACAGCCGGTTTTTCTCCATCAGCGGCGTCTGTTCACCCCGTTCACCCATGTTGCGGACGTCGCCGCCAGAACAAAACGCGGTGCCGGACCCGGTCATGACCACCGCCCCAATGGCGTCGCTGGTGCGGCATTCCGCGAGCGCCTCAAGCCATCGGGTGATCATGTCCTGGGTAAAAGCGTTGCGCTTCTCGGGGCGATTGAGGGTAATGACGGCGACCTTGTCGTCGCCGACCTCGAACAGCAGTTCCTCGCTCATGGATAGGCTCCGGTGGATAATGCGTGGCCGGCAGGCCGGCCTTGAAGGATAGCCCTCATGCCTAGCCTACGTGGCCCCAGGCCGTCGATCCCCCAGCTGATCGGCGCCGCGGTCTTATTGAGTCTCATGGGCTGCGTTGATGCAGGGGCCCTGCCGGCACGGCCGGAGGCAGCGGCGAATGTGCCGGAAATTGGAACAGCGGGTATGCCGCGTGAGCGTGCGGTCGGCACCCGCATCCGCAACGATGCCCGCGAACGGCTGGCGCGCGACCGGGCGGCACGCCGGGCTGCCCGCGATGCCCGCCGGGATCGCCGAAGAGAACTGCAGCGCGAGGCCGACGCGGAAGCCCGCGCCCGGGCTACAGCCCCTTGATGTTATCCGGGTCGGGTTCCAGGTCGCCGCGCTCCACCCGGGTCACCAAGTCGACCATGCCGTCGTTGCAGGGGGTGGGAATGCCGACCTCTCGGCCCTTCGCCGCCACCAGGCCGTTGAGGAAGGCGATCTCGGTCTTGCGGCCCTTGCGCATGTCCTGGCCCATTGAGGGGCGCTGCCCCTCACTACGCCGCTTGGTCTGAGAGATGATCGCTTCCTCGACCTCGCCCAAAGCGGCGTTGTTGCCTTCCGCCGCCAGCACGAACTTGTCCGGCTCGAGTTTGATGATCGGCTCAATGTCGTAGCCGAGTGCGCGGCCCACCCGTACACCTTCGGCGGCGATGCGGATGGCGAGGCGGCGGGAGATCTCCCGCCGATCATTCTCGTTGCCGCCAAGCCCTGTGGCCGCCGACATGCCGTTACGCATGGAATTGATCACGAGTTTCGCCCAGCGCTCGCCCCACAGGTTGGTGGTCGCCTTGGCGCTGTCGGCACTGCTGACCAGGGAGACGAATTGCTCCAGTCTGGGCGTAATGCGGCCATGGGGTTCGCCGGCCCGGAACACGGTGTAGGCATCGCCGCCGCGCGACGCGTTGCGGCGGATCAGTCCGGGGCCCTCCAGCTCCACAGCGATGGAACTGGCGATGCAGCCGACCACCTTGCCCCAGCCGACGATGCCGGCGATGCGTTCTTCGTTGATGGAGTTCTGGAGCGAGACGACATAGCCCTGGGGGCCGAGCAGGGGCTTCATCATCATTGTTGCCCACTCGGTGTCATAGGACTTGGTGGCGATGATGCCGATATCGATCGGTGCCTGGCGCGACAGGCTCTCCACCTGGGCGATATGCAGCGCCTGGGGTTTTGCGGTGAAACAGTCCTCCGGCGTCGCGCCCTCCAGGCGCAGGCCCTCTGCGGTGATCTGGTCAATATGGGCGGGCCAGCCGTCGATCACGGTGACATCGTGGCCGTCGCGCGCCATGAAGCCGGCGACGTAGCCGCCGACCGCGCCGGCGCCGATGATGGCGATTCGCGTCATTGCTTGGGTCGTCCTCTTTGCGTGCGTTGGGGCGCGCGGGCAGGAATCAGTCCCGGCGGCCCGATGTGATGCGGGTTTCTTCGTTGATGATCGCCCGGTCGAGTTCCTTGGCCGAGATGCCCTGGCTCCATTCCAGGTTGGCGCCCCGGAAGTCGGCGCGGCGCAGCCGGGCCAGCTTGAGGTTGGCCTCGCGCAAGTCCGCGTCCCGGAAACTGGCGCTCTGCAACTGGGTGCTGAAGAGGTCAACGCCGGCCATCTTGGCGCGTTCGAAGTCCGCCTCTTGGGCAGCGACGGTGCCGATCACCGCGTCTTCCAGAACGGCCTCACGGAAGCTGGCCTGGAACAGCTTGGAGCCTGTGAGGTCGCATTCCGCCATTTCCGCGCCGTCGAACTTGGCACCGCGCAGGTTCGTTTCCTGCATCATCGCACCGCCGAGCTTCGCGTTCTGGAACTCGCCGCCTTCCATGTTGGCGCCGCTGAGGCGGGCGGCGGTGAGGTCGGCGCCCGGCATTTGGACATGCTCCAAATGTGCGCCCTCGAAAATAGCGCGTGCCAGGTTGGCGTCTTTGAACTGACTGCCTTCAAGGATCGAGCCCGACATGTCCGCGCCGCTGAGGTCGGCACCGTCGGCGCGCATCTGGCTCATCTTTGCCTGGCGGATCTGTACCCCCGCCATGCGGGCCTCCCGCAGATTGGCGCGGGTGAGGTCGCCCTTATCGATGCAAACGCCGGGCAGGGACGCACCGCGCAGGATCGAACTGGACAGGTTGGCGCCGTCCATTTCTGATTCTTCGAGGTTTGCGCGGCTGAGGTTGGTGCGCGACAGGTCAATGCCCTGCATCTTCGCCAGCCGCAGGTTGGTTTCCACCAGGCTGGCGTTTGACAGGTCGGCGCCTTCCAGGCGCGCGCCGGTAAGGTCCATGCCGTCGAGCCGGGTGCGGCTCAGGTCGGCGCGGCGGCCATCGCGCTGATCGCTGCGCAGCCACTGGCGATGGGTATTGAGGATCTCCTCCAGCGTGAGCCGATCAAGCTCGCGCAAGCCACCGGTGCCGGATGGCGGCATGGTCGTATCCTCCGAAGGTTGCCGGTTCGCCGTGTGTCGAGATTGACCGTACAGCCGTGTGCCCGCCCGGTGAAGCCCCGCAGGGCATTGGCGCGCGGGCCCGCTTTGGAAATCCGGACCGCGTCGGTGGCTTGGCGCGGTTGGCGGGACGGGATAGGGTCTCGCGATCCGGCGCACGCCTTGGAGAAACTCAAGATGCGCAAGACCGTAAAAATCCTGCACACGCTGTCGGCCTGCGGGCTCATTGGCGGGCTGGCGGCCTATATGCTGCTGCTCCTTTTGGCGCCCCAGGATACGCCGGCCGCCTATGCGGACATGCGCGTGTCGATTGCCGCCATCAGTGACTACATCCTGTTGCCATCGCTTGGGATCGCGCTGGTTTCCGGGCTGCTGTCGATGGTGGTCCACCAGCCCTACCTCAACAAGCGCTGGGCGTGGTTCAAGGCTGCCACCGGCATCCTGATGTTCAAGGGTGTGCTGACGATCGTCGGCGCGAAGGCGGATTACGCCGCCGGCGTGGCGCAACAGGTCGCCAGCGGCGAGGTCGCGGCAGAGGTGCTGGAGACCGCGCTGGCCTACGAATGGGACGCTCTGTGGACCATCATGGCGGTGTCTGTTGTCAACGTTGTCCTTGGTGTCTGGCGGCCGCGGCTGGAACGGCGGACGCAAGGGCGAAAGCCGGGCAAGGTGCGTTACAGCAACACGCCCAGCCTAATGACAGGCCAGGCTGCGCCGGCCAAGGATGCGGCCAACACAGGGCAGGCACCCGACAAGGCCGCAGCGGAATAAGGCGGCCGCGCCAGCACTGTTGTTCATTCATCCTTGGCAGTGGCTTGCTGACGCTCGAAATAGGCCGTCTGCGCCAGCATCAGCAGAAGCCCGACGCTTCCGGAGAAGATCACGGCGAGCACCCAGACTTCGGACTTCATGCCCGCAGCCCGCGCCCGGTTTTGCAACAGGTAGAAGGCGGCAGTGACGCTCATCAGCCGGTCGAACCAGACCTGCAATCCCCAGTAGGAGGAGGTGAGCATGGCGAAGAAGCCGAACAGGCCTTCCTTGGAAATGGCAATCCCTGTCCAGACCGCGAAGGGGATCACGACGACCACGGGGATCAACCAGGCCGGCGCGTCGATCCGGTTCTTGGTCTGCGTCACCATCAGCATGGCAACCGCCGCCACGATAAAGCCGCCCAGCGCCAACAGCTCATACTGAGACATCTTCAACCCTTCGGCTCAATCAACGACCTGGATTCAATCAAGATGTAGGGGGCTCACGCAATGCGCAAACCGCCGCCGTCCTGTGAGCGGCAAGGTGCGTTAGAGTGTGGATTCCCGCATCTACGCCGCGGGCCTTCGATACGCCGCGACGAGAGTGAAAACCAGATGACCACCGCCACCCCTCCCGAACGAAGCGTGCGACCGCGGCGCTCGTTCATTTTCACCCCTGGCTTGCGCCGGGACATGTTCCCCAAGGCGCTCAAGTCAGGCGCGGATATCGTCTGCGTCGAACTGGAGGACGGAATCGCGCCAAAGGACAAAGCCGAGGCGCGGGAGACCGCCCTGTCCCTGTTCCAGGAGCCGCAGCCGGACGATGGGGTCGAGCGGATTGTGCGGATCAATTCCATGCGCGAGCGCTTCGGCATCGACGATGTGGCTGCGGTCCTGGCCTCTGCCAGCCCGCCGCCGGCCCTGATGATGCCCAAGGTGCGCACCCCCGATGAAGTGGTGATGCTGGACCAGCTGCTCTCGGAGCAGGGCCATGCAACCCGCCTGCATGTGATCATCGAGACTAATGCGGGGCTTGAGTGCGTCTACGAAATTGCCCATTGCTCGCCCCGGATCGACGCGCTGTTCTTTGGCGCCGTCGACATGGCGGCGGAGCTGCGCTGCCAGAATGCGTGGGAGCCGCTGCTCTACGCGCGCTCACGCGTCGTCCACGCCGCCGCCAGCGCGGGACTTGATGCCATCGACGTACCCTATCTCGACCTCGAGGACCCAGACGGGATGCGCGTGGCCGCCGAGCAGGCGCGGGAACTGGGGTTCGCCGGCAAGGGGGCGATCCATCCCAAGCAGATCGCCGCCCTGAACGCGGTCTTCACCCCCAGCGAAGACGAGATCGCCCGGGCCCGCCGCATCATCGCCGCGTTCGACGAGGCGGATACCGGGCTGGTCGTGATCGACGGCAAGCTGATCGAGAAGCCGGTGCTGCGCGACATGCACCGCATCGTCGCCGTCGCCGACCGCATGGGCCTCTAGCACGCGATCAGCAGGCCGGCCCGATAGGCCAGTGGCGGATGGGGTGGGATTCGAACCCACGAGACGCTCTCACGCCTGCTGGTTTTCAAGACCAGTGCCTTCAACCACTCGGCCACCCATCCAGCGCAAGCCATAGCCTGCCGCTGCTGGCTGGGGCAAGATGCGCGCCGCATTAGCGGGAGAGCCTGATGTCTGACTTGCGCGCCATTCCCTTCCTGTTCATGCGTGGCGGTACGTCGCGCGGGCCGATCTTTCATCGCGGCGACCTGCCCGAGGATTTGGACACGCTGGGCGAGGTGCTGATTTCGGCGCTGGGGTCGGGCCATCCGCTCAACATCGACGGCATCGGCGGCGGCAACGCGGTAACCACCAAGGTGCCGGTGCTGTCCCGCTCGGCCCCGGACGAGTGGTCGGACATCGACTACTTCTTCGTCCAGGTGCAGGTCATCGACCGCATCGTCGACTTCAAGACCACCTGCGGCAACATGCTTTCCGCCGTCGGACCGGCGGCCATTGAGATGGGTCTGATCGAACCCCAGGGCGACGAGACCCGCATCAAGATCCGCTCGGTCAACACCGGCGCGCGTTTCGAGAGCACCGTACGCACGCCCGGTGGCGCCCTGGCCTACACCGGCGACGCCAGCATCGACGGCGTGCCCGGTACGGCGGCGCCGATCTGGCTGAAGTTCATGGATGTGGTCGGCTCGATGACCGGCCAGTTCCTGCCCACCGGAAACCGCATCGACGTGATCGACGGCCTCGAAGTGACCTGCATGGACGTGACCATGCCCACTGTGATGGGCCGGGCGGAGGATTTCGGCATCACCGGCTACGAGGACCGCGACACCATCGACGCCAACAGCGAACTGTTCGCGAAGATGGAATCGGTGCGGCTACAGGCCGGCAAGCTGATGGGCATGGGCGATGTGTCGAAGTCTGTCGCGCCGAAGTTCGGCCTGTTTGCCAAGCCGCGCGACGGCGGCACCATCTCGGTGCGCTACTTCATGCCCTGGCAGACCCACCCCACGGTTGCGGTCACCGCGTCCCAGTGCCTGGCGTCCTGCACGCTCACCCCCGGTACCGTGGCCGAGGGCCTCGCGGTCCCGCCGGAGGGCGCGCCGCCGACCGTGGTGATCGAGCATCCCCTGGGCCAGATTCATGTGCGGGTGGATTTCGCCCAGGATGGCGACGATTTCATGGTGCATTCCGCACAGCTCCTGCGCACCGCGCGCAAGCTCGCCGCCGGCGACATCTACGTGCCCGAGACCGTCTGGCCCGCTAGCGCGGCCAAGGCGGCGGAGTAGGGCAGGAGCCGGCTGAAGCGCTCTATCGCTTATCGCGGTAGCACTGCGCGGCTTGCCGTTCGGCCACGCCAAAACGCTCCTTGGCTGCCGCGAGTTTTGGTGGCACAGCCTCTTGCGCCCGGATCGCCGCCGCCAGGTCCCGCTCGCGCAACTCCAGGTCGGCCAAGCGGATAGCAACGACGGTATTGAGCGAAGACATCAGGCAGGAAACTAAGCCTTGGCTTTCTATCGACACGAACATTAGCCGAACAAAAATCATGGTCGGGCTGTAGGGCGCCGGATAAACTCGCCCCGGTGCAATCACGCCTTGATCCCGGGAAAATGCCGATGCGGCCGATGTTTTTTGTGGTCTTCCTGCTTGCTGCCGCCCTCCCGGCGGTCGCGCAGCCCCAGGGCAATGCCTTTCCGTTAGGGATGCAGCCGGCTATGGCTGAATGCGAGACCCTGCCGGCCCGAAAGGCGGCTGCGGCCGACGGTGCATTTGCCGCGGAAAGCGTCGGCACCGCGCTGGAATTCGGCTTTTGCGGTCCTGCGGATCCGGTTGCCGCCAGCGAATACTACAGTCTCGCAGCGCGCCTTGGCAGCCGGAGCGCCTTGGTAAGGCTCGGTGCGATCCACCTGCATCGCCGGGGCGGCATCGACGATCCCATGCGCGGCGCGCGGGAATTTCGCGCCCTGGCGGCGCTGGACCATTCCCTGGCGGCCCTGGGTCATCAGAGGATCCGCGATGCCTATCCTCGCGATGATCCGACGTGGATTCGCTTCACCGCAGAGTGGGGCCTCGACGAATCCGACTTGTTGGATCGCCCGGGCGCTGTCTTCGCGATGCTGTTTTTGGAGCCGGGGGACAAGCGAAGCGCCGAGGCGATCAGGGCGGCATTCGCCTGGCGTCAAGCGGTGGCCGAAGGGCCGGCGGACCTCAAACGCCATTGGGGCATGCGGCTGTTCAATGGCGTCGGCATCCGCCAGTACCCGCTGGCGGGTATCGTGTTGTTGGGTGAGGCGGAAGCCCTTGCGCCGGATGACCTGGAATTGGGATACGACATTGCCCATGCGCATCTTTTTGGGCCGCCAATGACGCCCGAACTTCCTTTCACAACGCTGGATTTTCTCAGGCCCGAGTCCGCTCGGTGGCAGTTGCACCACCTCGCCGAGAAGGGCTACGCCCCCGCGCAACTGGACCTCGGTCTGTGGATGTCAGGTGGCCTGAATGGCTTCAAGCGGGACCTGCCCGGCGGCTATTACTGGCTTTTGCACGCTAGGGACAGCGGTCTGGATGTGACGGATGTCCTCAAGAGGGTCGCGGCCCAGATCGATCCGAACATCCGTGAGGCCATTGCTTCGGGTCGGGAGCGAGGCATGTCGATGGTGCCCCAGCTCGATAATCCGTCCGACCCCTGATAAGGCCGTCGGGGCTTAAAGCCGCTTCAGTGCGGCGGTGGCGAAGCCGGCGCCGATCAGGGCGGTGCCGGCGGCGCGGTTGAGCCAGCGGCCCAGCGACGGGCGCGCGAACGCGCCGCGCACCCGGTCGGCCAGCAGCTGGAAGATGATCACGTTGAGGCCGGCCATCACGATGAAGGTCGCTTCCAGGATCACCAGTTGCAGCAGCACCGGACGGTCCGGATCGATGAACTGCGGCACGAAGGCGACGAAGAAAGCGATGCCCTTGGGATTCAGCGCGGTGACGATGAAGGCATGCGCCGCGATTGCGCCATGGCCGCGCGCCGGCACCTGGGCGTCATCGAGGCCGCCGCCGCGCCGCCACAGGTTGACGCCGAGCCAGACCAGATAGGCCGCGCCGATCCACTTGAGCACCGTGAACCAGGTGGCCGATGCGGCGAGGATTGCGCCGACCCCGGCGAGCGACAGGGTCATGGCGGTAAAATCGCCCGCCACCACCCCGGCGGTCAGCGGCGCGATCACCCGGCGGCCGCGCGACAGCGCATAGGCCACGCACAGCATCACCGTCGGTCCCGGTATCGCCAGCACCACGGCGGTGGCCAGCGCGTAGGCGAGCCAGAGGTCGAAATCCATCGCTTGCTCCAAAAGCCCATGCCGGCGGCTTTGACCGCTTCGCCGGCTGTGCCAATCTGTCGCCCGCAACGCGATCAAGATCAATCCAAATCGGGAGACGGGCATGCGCTGGGTTCGCTACGAAGCCGACGGGGAAACGCACTACGGCATCATGGAGGGCGAGGATTCCATCGCCGAGGTCGCGGGCGATCCCTTCGCCGGCTACGAGACCACCGCGGTGACCCGCGCCATGGCGGATGTCCGCCTGCTGCCGCCGGTGATCCCGCCGACCTTCTACGCCGCCGGGCTGAACTACACCGAGCATGTGCTGGAGCAGGCGGAAATGCATGGCCGCGAGCCGAACCTGCCGGAGAAGCCCGACATCGGCTACCGCGCGGTGAACGCGCTGATTGCCCATGGCGATGACGTGGTGATCCCCAAGGACGCCACCGACCGCATCCAGTATGAGGGCGAGATCGTCGTCGTCATCGGCAAGGAGGCGAAGAACCTCACCGAGGAGAACGCGCTGTCCTGCGTGCTCGGCTACACCATCGGCAACGACGTCAGCGAGCGCAGCTGGCAGAAGGAGGACCGCACACTGTGGCGGGCCAAGAACGCCGATACCTTCAAGCCCATGGGCCCATGGATCGAGACCGACGTGGACCTGGACGCCCTGGTCACCAAGGTGCGGGTCAACGGCGAGCAGATCGTCGAGTTCAAGACCAACAACATGCTGTTCGGCATCGAGACCTACATCGCCGCCATGTCGAAGTACCTCACCCTGCATCCGGGCGACGTGATCTGGATGGGCGCTGACGGCTCCGCGCCGGACATCAAGGACGGCGACGTGGTCGATGTGGAGATTCCGGGCATCGGCACGCTCAGCAACCGGTTCGTTCGGGAGAAATAGGGGAGGGCTGCCATGCCGACCGTCCCGGTCAACGGCCTTGACCTGTATTATGAGGAAGTCGGCAGCGGCACGCCGCTGATCTTCCTGCATGAGTTCGGCGGCGACAGCCGCAGCTGGGAGGCGCAGATGCGCTTCTTCGGCCGGCGCTACCGCTGCATCGCGGTGAATTACCGCGGCTATCCGCCGTCCAGCGTGCCCGACGACCCGGACGCCTATTCCCAGGACATCCTCAACCGGGACCTGATCGGGCTGATGGATGCGTTGGAGATCGACAAGGCGCATCTCTGCGGCCTCTCGATCGGCGGCAACATGGCCGTCTTCATGGGCATCGACTACCCGGAGCGCTGCCTCGGCCTCGTCGCCGCTGGGGCCGGGCACGGCAGCGTCACCGGCTTCATGCCCGGCTTCGACCGTGAGGAGTTCGAACAGGATTTCACCCGGCGCGCCCAGGCGCTGCTTGACCAGGGCATGGCGCCGATTGCGGAGAAGCAGGCCAGCGGACCGGTGCGCCTTCCGCTGAAGGAAAAGGACCCGCGCGGCTGGACCGAGTTCCGCGACCAGTTCGTCGAACACTCCAATGTCGGTTCCGCCTACACCGCGCTTGGCGTACCCCTGAAGCGCCCGAACTACTACAACATCCAGGACAAGCTGCGCGGCATGAAGCTGCCGACCCTGGTGATTGTTGGCGATCAGGACGACATCTGCATCGAGGGCAGCATCCTGCTGAAGCGCTGCCTGCCCAACGCCGGGCTGCTGATGCTGCCCATGAGCGGCCATGCCCTGAACCTGGAGGAGCCCGACCTGTTCAACCGCGCGGTATTGGATTTTCTCACCGCCGTCGAGCAGGGCAAGTGGCGCCGGCCCGGAGCCGCGTGAGATGGCCAGTCCGGTCGCCGATGCCAGTGTCTGGACCGCCGCCGACTTCGGCGCGACGCGCAGCTGGGCGACCCCGCTGACTGGCGACATGATCGCGGAGATTGAGGCGGCGATGCAGACCGCCAAAGCCACTGGGCTCGCTTGGGATACGCTGGGCAAGGGGGACGTGAGCCTGCCCCTGTCCGCGCCGGCCCTCGCCGCCGCGCGCGAGGCCCTGGAATCGGGGCCCGGCTTCGCGGTGCTGTCCGGCTTTCCGGCGGAACGCTACGACAGGGAGGACAATCTGCTCGCCTTCGCGCTCGTCTCCGCCGAGATCGGCGAGATCACGGTGCAAACCAGCGGCGGCGACAAGATCATCGACGTGGTCGATATCGGCCGGCCCTACGACCACACGTCGCGGGGCTACAGCTCCAACAAGACGCTGCCGTTCCATACCGACGGCGCCGATGTGGTCGGGCTCGATTGCCTCGGCATCGCGGCTGACGGGGGCCTGTCGATCCTGGTCAGCGCGCCCGCGGTCTACAACGCGCTGCTGGCGGAGCGGCCGGACCTGCTGGCTGTGCTGGAGCGCGGCTTCCACCATCACCGGCGCGGCGAGGAGGCCCCGGGCGAACCGCCGGTGTCCCGCGACCGCATTCCGGTGTTCAGCTTCCATGAGGGCCTGCTGCACTGCATGTACAACCGCAATCCGATCATGTGGGCGGAGAAGGCGGGGATTACCCTGAGTGCGGACGAGATCGCCGCCCTCGACCTGTTCGATGCGGTGGTGGCCCGCCCGGACATGCAGCTGCACATGGACCTTCAACCCGGAGATATGCAGTTCGTGAATAACTTCGTGGTGCTGCACTCGCGCACCGAATACAGCGACGGGCCGGACACCCGGCGCCATCTGCTGCGCATCTGGCTGCATCTGCCGGAAGGTCGGCGGGTCGGGCCGACCCTGCTTGATCTCTACGCGCCAGAGTCCTCGCGGGCGGGTGCGCCATGAAGATCGCGGTGGTCGGGGCAGGGGCGATGGGCTCGGTCTATGCCGGGCTGTTCGCCGATGCGGGGCACGAGGTCTGGGCCATTGACCGCTGGGCCGAGCATGTCGCCGCCATGGCGCGCGATGGCCTGCGCGTGGAGGGCGCGAGCGGCGACCGCACCGTCCGGGTCAACGCCACCACCGAGGCGGCGGACGCGGGCCTGTGCGACCTCGTGGTCATCGCCACCAAGGCGGCGGATGTGGAGGCGGCCGCCAAGGCATCTCAGTCGCTGGTTGGACCCGAGACCCGCATCCTCACCATCCAGAATGGCCTTGGCAGCGCCGACAAGGTGGCGGCGATCCTCGGCAAGGATCAGCTCTCCATCGGCGTGGTGGGCGGTTTCGGCGCATCGATCCCGGCGCCCGGCCATGTCCACCACAATGGCTGGGAGCTGGTCCGCCTGGGGGAGTTCGAGGGACCTGTCTCCGAACCCCTGGCGGCGGTCGCAGAGGTCTGGCGCGGCGCGGGCTTCAAGGTGAAGGCGTTCGACGACATCCACCGGATGATTTGGGAGAAGCTGATCTGCAACAGCACCTTCAGCGGCTCCTGCACGCTGGTTGGCGGCACGGTCGAGCAGGTGATGGGGGATCCGGACGCCTGGCCGGTGGCCCTGGGCTGCGCGCGGGAGGCGGATGCCGTGGCCCGCGCCAAGGGCATCGATCTCGGCTTCGATGACGTGGACGCCTATGTCACCGCGTTCGGGGAGGCGATTCCCGGTGCGCGGCCATCCATGCTGCTCGACCACATGGCGGGCCGGGCGTCCGAGATCGAGGTGATCAACGGCGCAATCCCGCGCGAAGGGCGCACCATCGGGGTGCCAACCCCGGTCAATGACCTGGTGGTGGCGTTGGTCACCGCACGGGAGCGGGCGATGGGGGTGCGCTAGGCACCCCCCAATCGCCAAGGAGCGTCACTTCAAGCCGCCACCAGGACGGCGCGGGCGCCCTCGACCGCCTGGGCGATGCGCTGGGCGATCTGTTCCTCGGTCAGGGTGCTCAGCGGGTGGTCGATGACCACCGGATCAAGCCCGTCCATCCCCAGCGCCGCGCGCTGGACATGGGCCTCGTGGAGGAATTCCGCGGTGACGATCACCGCGGTCGGTACGCCCAGGCTCTCAAGACTCACGGCGTCATGCATACAGCACGACGTGCAGGAGCCTCAGTCCCCGATCGCGGTGAGGACGATATCGCTGGCGCCAGCGATCTCCTCGATCAGCGCCGGATCAGCGACCTTGGAGAAACTCTCCTTGCGGTAATAGGTCACCGAGGCGAGCCCGTGCTCCGCCTCCAGCCGCGCCATGGTGCCGCGCAGCAGCTTGTTGGCGTTCCACTTGGTGTTGTCGAGCACCCCGAGCCGCAGCCCTTCAAGCGCCTTCAGCCGCGGCGCCATGGGCTGCGCCTCGGCGGCAACCACCCCGCGGGGGTCATAGACAGGGACGTCACCCATCATGGTTTTCCTTCAGGTTAGCAGTGAGAAAAATTCGATAAGAGACTTAAAGTAAACACATTCCATCCACACAGACCGGCCCGCCATCCTTCGGTGCGCCGCCGTCGAGGGCGCGCAGCACCGGGCTGGTCATGTGGCCCCAGCCGGGGATGAACAGGGAGAAACGGCCGGCTTCGCCGCCAGCGCAGAACAGGTGGATGTTGTCCGCCGAGGGCACGATAGGAATGTCGGAATCCAGGTCCCGGCGGTACCAGCGCGGCAGGTTGCGGTTATAGACCTTGCCGTAGCGGTGCTCGAAGGCGAGTTCGCGGAACTTGTTGGTGGCGTTCATCCACAGATAGCTGCGCACGTCATGCCGGGTCCAGCCATGGCTGGTGATGGTCGCTGCGTGCTCCAGCCCGATAACCACCGTGCAATGGCCGCTGGAAACCGCGTTGTTGTGGGCATAGGTGCTCATCGCGGAGACGATGCTGTCGAGGATGCCCTGGGGGTCGTCGGCGACATGGTTGGTGACGCTGTGGGGCGCTTCCCCGGCGATGGCGAAGACGGTGGAATCCTCTGCCCGATAGCCCTTCTCCACGTGATAGGGCGCCCAGGGGCTTTGGGCCTCGTTCTCGGCGATGCAATAGGTGTATTTGCCGGGATGGCCGAACTGGCTCTTGTCCAGGTCACCGGGCCAGGCGCCGCCCACATTCAGCAGCATCAGCCGCACCGCGCGGCCGATGGTGGCGTTGGCGCGGTTGCCGGAGCCGAAGCAATTGACCCCGGCATTCATACCGATTTCCTCGGCAATCGGCCCATTGACGATGATCAGCGGGCTGGCGACGTGGGTCGTCGCCTGCACGCCGTTCAGGTTGAAGTGGCTGTCGCAGAGCGCCAGCATTGCCGTTCGTACCACCGGCGCATAGGCCGGCAGGCAACCTGCCATCACCATGTTGATGGCCAGAACCTCACGGGTCAGGTTGCCCCAGCGCGGCGGTACCCGGCACTCCACATGGTCCGGCTCGCCGCCAAGGGCGTCGATCATCGCGGCGACCTTCTCCGGGGTCGGCGGGACCACCGGCAGGCCGTCGCTCATGCCCTGTTCGTAATACCACTCCACCAGGTCGGTCCCCGCAGGGACCGCCGCGTGGGCACCGGCGTCGCGCGTCAGAGCTGGATCATCGGCCATTTCGGGCCTCGTTCTGGTTGTCGAAACTGAGGAAAAGTCACACAAACCCGCCGAACCTGGCTCTGCCAAAGCGGTCGATGTGCCTCCCAAGGCGGAAAACCGTTGGTTCTGGGAAAAAGTTTCACATACCGTGCGCGGGCAATTCAAGAACGGGGGACTGATCCTGGGTATGCGGCCCGCTGGACGCCGGCCCGGGACAGCATGACAGGAGGGGAAATGACCGCGACGTTCCGTATTGCGGCGATGGCCGGCGACGGCATCGGTCCGGAAGTGACAGAGGCCGCACTCGCGGTGCTCGACGCCGTGCAGGCGCGATACCAGTCGCTGTCCTTCGAGGTGACGGACGCGCCCGCCGGCGCGGGGCATTATCTGGAGACCGGCACCTCGCTGCCCGAGAGCACGCTCCGCACCGCGGACGAGGCCGACGCGGTGCTGCTCGCCGCCATGGGCCTGCCGGATGTGCGGCTGCCGGACGGCACCGAGATCTCGCCGCAGATTGAGCTGCGCCAGGAATTCGGCCTCTATGCGGGGGTGCGGCCGATCCGCTTCCTCGAGGGAATGCAGAGCCCGCTTGCCGATCCGCGCGCCCAGGACCTGGATTTCATCATCCTGCGAGAATCGACCGAGGGCCTGTTCCACGCCTTCGGCAATGTGGAAATGGACGGCGACCGGGCCGCGCGAGACACCATGCAGATCACCCGTGAGACCAGCGAAAAGCTGTTCCGCTTCGCCTTCGACCTGGCCGCCAAGCGCAAGGCGGCGGGCGGGCAGGGGGCGGTGACCTGCGTCGACAAGGCCAACGTCCTGGGCTCGCTCGCCTTCTTCCGCAAGGTCTTCGACGAAGAGGCGGCCCGGCGGCCGGACCTCGAGGCGCGCCGCGCCTATGTGGACGCCGCTGCCCTGATGATGGTCAACCGGCCCTGGGAGTTCGACGTCATCGTCACCGAGAACATGTTTGGGGACATCCTCTCCGATCTTGGCGCAGCCCTGATCGGCGGGCTGGGGGCGGCGCCGTCCGCTGACATCGGCGACAGCCATGCGGTATTCCAGCCTTGCCACGGCACGGCGCCTGACATTGCCGGGCAGGGGCGGGCCAATCCAACGGCGATGATCCTGTCCCTGGCGATGATGCTGGACTGGCTCGGCGAGAAGTTCGGCGAGGACGATTGCCGCGCCGCCGCCGCCGCGGTCGAACAGGCGGTATCGGCCGGCTACGCCCAGGGCACTATCCGTCCGCCGGAGACCGGCGGTGACACGGGCACGGCGGAAATAGCCCGGGCCGTCGTCGAGGGACTGCGCAGCGCCTAGAAGAAGCCGGACGCCCCGCGGTAGACCAGCGTCAGGCTCGCCACCGACAGCAGCGCCAGCACCGCCTTGCGGAAGACTTCCTGCGGGATGCGGGCACGCAGCTTCTGGCCCAGCCACATACCGGCGAACAGGGGCGGGTGGGCGATCGCGCCCAGGATCAGTTCGTTCATGCCGAAGATCGGGGTGGTCAGCAGCGACAGGCTGAGCACCACCCCGCCGACGAAGAACACCAGCCCGATGGCCGAGACGAACACGTCCTTGTGCAACTGCAGGGCGACCATCAGCAAGATAATTGGTGGCCCGAAGATCGAGGTAAAACCGCCGAAAATGCCACCGATGAAGCCGACGCCGGGCCCTGCCCAGCGTTCGTGCTCTGGCGCAACATGGGGCCGCCAGCCGCGCAGATTGATGGCGGCAAAGCTGAATACCATCAGCCCCAGCGCGAGATAGAGGTAATGCTGGTCGACTGCGACCAGGATGCGGGTGCCGATGAACAGGCCGATGCACAGCGCCACCAGGGTCGGCCAGAACCGCTTCGCCGAGGCCACCAGATGCCCGCCGGTGAACATCTGCACGAAGTTCGACAGCAGCATCGCCAGCGCCAGGATCGGCACCGAGGTGGTGAGCGGCAGGTAGAGCGACAGGATCGGCATCGCCGTCAGCGGCATGCCGATGCCGAGCGTTCCCTTCACCAGGCCGCCGCAGGCAAACGCAAGTGTGACCACCGACACTGCGGTCCAGTCGAGAATCACCGATGCTCCTGACGATACCGGGGGAAGGGCAGGTCCGCTCTTGTAGCCGCCGCCGCTTTCGGACTTCAAGCCAGGTTTTGAGCGATGTTTGAGAGACGTCCCGTAAGCAACAGTAAATACTTAAAATTTTCTGGAATTTTAGGAGAGCTTGCGGCGATTTCCGTGCCGTTAGGGAGCGGCCGGGCCGGACGTTAAGGGAAGATTCACCGCCCCGCCCTAACCTCCGCCGTGGGGAAAGGGTACGGCATAGGCAGGGGAGTGACAGACATGACATCCACCATGACCGTATCGGCAGCACCGGCGCGTAACTTGGTCGCTGTCCTGACAGCGGCGCTGCTCGCCGCAGCCATGATGCTCATTGCTGGCAACGCCCGCGCCGGCCAGGCCGAAGCGCCCGACGCCTTCATCGATCGTTTCGCCGCCGAGGCCATCGCGGTCCTCAGCGACCCCAAAACCGACGACACGGTACGTGCTGCGGAGTTCCGGCGCTTCCTGACCAGCAAGTTCGATCTCGACCTGGTGTCCCGCTTCGTCATGGGCAAGCACTGGCGCCGGGCCACCGCGGCCCAGCGCGCGGAATACCGCACCCTGTTCGAGGATTTCATCGTCGCCACCTATGCCCGCCGGCTGGGCGCCTACAGCGGCGAGACCCTGGTGACCCGGGGCGTGCGCAAGGCCGGCCGCAAGGACAAGGCGGTCGAGACCGTGCTGAACCGGCCTCAGGGCGCGCCGGTTTCCATCGCCTGGCGGCTGCGCGCCCAAAAGGACGGCGGCTGGCGCATCATCGACATCGCGGTCGAGGGGGTCAGCCTGGCGGTGACCCAGCGGTCGGAGTTCGCCGCCGTGATCCGCCAGCATGGCGACAGCATTCCGGCCCTGATCGAAAGCCTTCGCGCCAAGGTCACCGACGCCGAGGACGGCCATCGCAAGGCCGGCGTGGTAGCCAGCGCCAGCGCCTCCTGACACACCACTGCGCAAACGCGCGACCGACGCCCGCCCGGCGCACGCCCGGCGGGCGTTTCTTTTGCGCCTGCACGGGTTCGGCGTAGTCTGGACGGGACATGACCCACCGCGCGCCGGCCAGTGCGCCGTCCCTGGCCATCCTCATCGCCGTCACGGCCATCTCGCCGCTGAGCCTGCAGATCATCGTGCCGACGATGCCGGCGCTGCAGCAGGTGTTCGACACCAGTATCGCGCGGGTCCAGCTGACCTTGTCGCTGTATCTGGCCGGCTTCGCGCTGGCCCAGCTTGCCTTCGGTCCGATCTCCGACCGCTTCGGCCGGCGCCCGGCGCTGTTGGGCGGACTGGCTCTGTTCATCGCCGGCAGCGTCGTCTGCCTGGTTGCGCCGACCATCGAATGGCTGATCGCCGGGCGGGTCCTGCAGGCGGTCGGCGGCTGCGCCGGGATGGTGCTAAGCCGCGCCATCGTCCGCGACGTCTATGGCCGCGACAAGGCGGCCAGCATGATCGCCTACATCACCATGGGCATGGTGGTCGCGCCGATGCTGGCGCCGGCGCTGGGCGGCGTGCTGAAGGACGCCTTCGGATGGTGGTCGATCTTCGCCTTCCTGTGCGGGGTCGGCGGGCTCATCACGCTGCTCACCATGGTGACCCTGCACGAGACCCACCGGGAACGCGGCGCCATCACCGATGTCGGCGATATGCTGCGCAGCTTCGGCATCCTGCTGCGCCAGCCAGCTTTCAACGGCTATGCCTTCCAGGTCGCCTTCACCGGTTCCGCCTTCTTCACCTTCGTCGGCGGCGCGCCCTACGTGATGGTCAACATCCTCGGCCGCACGGCGACAGATTTCGGCCTCTACTTCATCACCAACGCGGCGGCCTACATGCTCGGCAACTTCATCGCCGCGCGCTACTCCATGCGCTTCGGCAGCGACCGGATGATCACCTTTGGCACGTCAATTTCGCTGGTGGGCGCGGCCGGCATGGTGGCGGTGATGATGACCGGGCACCTCACGGCGGAGACCCTGTTCGCCGCCATGGGCGTGATCTCGGTGGGCAACGGCTTCAGCCAGCCCAACGGGCGGGCCGGCGCGATCAGCGTCGATCCCAACCGTATCGGTGCGGCGTCCGGCCTGTCCGGATTCATGCAGATGGGGTTGGCCGCAGTGGTCTCCTACGCCATCGGTCTGATCCTCGCGAACGACCCGCTGCCGCTGGGTATCGGCATGCTGACCCTGTCGGCGCTCGCCTTCGCCGCCCACCAGTGGGGCCTGAAGGCGCGCTAGGCGGGGTCGATGTCGAGACGGACAGCGATCCCTTCCGCCCCCTTCACCGCGGGATAGCGGTTCATCACATCCGGGTCGTGGCCGGGCACCACATGGGCCGGCGACTGGGCCAGTTTGCGGCAGGTCTCCCAGCCCTCGACCATCTCCGGCAGGCTGACGACGATGGGGAAGGGGCGCCCGGCCTCCATGTTCTCGTAGAGATGCGCTGCATCTGACGCGAGTACGACCCAGCCGCGCCGGGTCCAGACCCGGACGATCTGGAGCCCCTTGGCGTGGCCGCCAACCCAATGCACCGACAGGCCCGGCGCCAATTCGTCCTCTCCGTCATGGAAGCGCACCCGGCCGGCATAGTTGTCGCGCACGATGGTGACCACGTCCTCGACGTAGTAGGGCTCCCGCAGTGCCGGGTAGCCCATGTAGCGTCCGGTGGCGTAGGCCATCTCCTGGTCCTGCAAATGGAAGTCGGCGGCCGGAAAGTCGCTCCACGTGCCGACATGGTCCCAGTGCATATGCGTCACGATGACATCGCCGACGGTCGCGGCGTCGATGCCGATCTCCGCAAGGCCCTGCGCCGGGCTGCGGTGATAGGTGCGGCCGCGCTTCTCGGCATGGTCCCGGGTCATCCCGGTATCCACCACCCAGGTCCGGTCCGGTCCGACCACCGCCCAAACGTAGTAGGCGAGGGTCCCAGGCCCATCATGGGGATCGCCGCTGATGAAGCAGTGGGTGCCCGAGCGCTCGTCGTCGGTGGCGTAGAGCACGGCATAGACGTCATAGGGCTGCATCGGCGGTCTCCCGGGTGGCGAGGCATACCCAGTGAAGCCCCTGGGGCGGCGCTTGTCACCCCCGGGGCCCGCTTGCTAAAGCGGGCGTATGTTCACCCTGTCGAAGATCGTCGGCGTCCTGATAGACCCGAGCTGGTGGCTGACCGGCGGCCTGCTGCTGGGCGCGCTGCTATGGCTCGCCGGACGGGCGCGCGCGGCGCGCTGGCCGTTCGGGCTGGCGCTACTGATCGCGGCTGTGGCCGGCCTCACCCCTGTGGGCAGTCACCTTGCGGCCGTTCTGGAGGAGCGGTTCCCGGCAGCGCCGGCGCCCGCGCAGGTAGACGGCATCGTGATGCTGGGCGGGCTGGTCAATCCCGAGCTTTCGGCGGCGCGCGGCACGCCTGCGCTTAATGGCGCGGCGGAGCGCCTGACCGTCTTCGTCGAGCTGGCACGGCGGTATCCGGATGCGAAGCTGGTCTTCTCCGGCGGCTCGGGCTCACTGCGCAGGCCGGAACTAAAGGAAGCGCCGCTGGTGAGGCGGCTGGTGGCCTCTCTCGGCCTCGATCCGGCGCGCATCCTGTTCGACGACCAGTCCCGCAACACCCACGAGAACGCCCTTGAATCCCTGAGATTGGCGCGACCGGGAGCAGGGGAGACCTGGCTGCTGGTGACCAGCGCCCTGCACATGCCGCGTGCCGTCGGCTGCTTCCGGGCTGCTGGTTTTCCGGTCACCGCCTATCCGGTGGATCACCGCACCTTGCCCGGTGGTCATCACTGGCTGCCTGGGCTCGCGGCGGGCCTCGCCGGGATCAAGGCCGCGACCCACGAATTAATGGGCCTTTTGGCCTATCGGCTGTTGGGGCGGACAAATTCGCTGTTTCCGGCACCCTGAATGATTGCCGCCCGGCGCGGCCCATGGCACAGTGCGCCCGCCCGTGATGAGTTCTTTTCGCCCCCTCCTGCCGGTCTTCTTCGCGCTGTTGGTGCTCTCTGCACCGCCGTCCGCGCACGCGGAGATCCGCGCGGATTTCGCTGCATGGCTTACCGAGTTCCGCGCCGAAGCGCGCGAAAAGGGCATCAGCGACAACACCCTGGACGCTGCCCTAGAGGGCGTTCAGCCCGTGGAACGCATAATTCAGCGGGATCGCAGTCAGGCGGAGTTCAAGCTCGACCTCAACCGCTACTACAGCCGGGTCGCCACCAAGCAGACTGTGGCCCGCGGCAAGACGCTGCTGAGGGAGAACGCCCCCCTGTTGAAGCAGGTCAGCGACAAATACGGCGTGCAGCCGCGCTTTATCGTCGCGATCTGGGGCATCGAGACCCGCTACGGCCGGGTGCGCGGCTCCATGCCGGTCGTGCCGGCGCTAGCCACGCTCGCTTTCGACCGACGGCGCAGCAAGTTTTTCCGCAATGAGTTGATCCAGGCACTGCGCATGGTCGACCGCGGCTATATCGAACTGGAGAATATGAAAGGGTCCTGGGCCGGGGCGATGGGCCAGAGCCAGTTCATCCCGTCGAGCTACATGGCCTACGCAGTGGATTTCGATGGCGACGGGCGGCGCGACATCTGGGAAACCCGCGCCGACGTGTTCGGCTCGATCGCCAACTACCTCAAGGAACACCGCTGGGATCGTAGTGCGACTTGGGGCCGCAAGGTCGCCCTGCCGGACGGCTTCGACGCCAAGCTGAAGGAACTGGGGACCGATAAGGACGGCAGCTGCCGGGCATTGCGCGGGATCACCCCCCGCCGCAGCCTCGCTGAGTGGCAGGCAATGGGGGTGCGCCGCGCCGACGGGCGCGATCTGCCGACCCGCGACATCAAGGCCGCCCTGGTGCCGCCGTCGCAATCCCAGGGGGCCGCCTTCCTGGTCTACGACAATTACCGGTCGATCCTGCGGTATAATTGCGCCCATCTGTACGGTTTGACCGTCGGAATGCTTGCGGACGCGATCTCGCGCCCATAAACTACAAAATCCGGGTCCGCCAAGCAGTTCAGACACCACATGATGTGTCTCTCCCACACGCGCCGCCGCCTCCTTCCGCTGCGGGGAATCGTTGTCGCCGTCGCACTGATTCTGGCTGGCTGCGCCGAAACCAAGCTCGTCGTCCACAGCGCCAAGGAGATCGCCGGCACCGTCGCCCCGACCCAGAAGACCGGGCACTACAAGGTGGGCGACCCCTATCAGATCAAGGGCGTCTGGTATTACCCGAAGGAAGAGCCGGACTACGACGAGACCGGTATCGCCTCTTGGTATGGCCCGCAGTTCCATGGCCGGGACACTGCCAACGGCGAGGTGTTCGACATGAACGCCATTTCAGCGGCCCACCGGACCCTGCCGATGCCGAGCGTCGTGCAGGTCACGAATCTGGAGAACGGGCGGTCGATGAAGCTGCGGGTCAACGACCGCGGCCCGTTCGCCCATGGCCGGATCATCGACCTGTCGCGCCGGGCGGCGCAGCTGCTGGGCTTCCAACGGCAGGGCATCGCCAAGGTGCGGGTGCAGTTCCTGCCCGAGGACAGCGCCATCGTGAAGGCCGAGATCCTCGGACTGCCCAAGCCGGACAGCCGGGTCGTTGCCGCCACGGTAGACTCCGCGCCGCGCATCCCGGTGACCCAGGAGACCCTGGCTCCAGGACCGGGGGCTGCATCCACCGCACCTTCGCCGGCGCCCGCGCCAGCGCCAGCACCGGCCCCTGTCGAGGTTGCCAGCGCACCGGTATCACAGGTCGCCGTGCCGCCCGCGGCAGAGACCCGGATGTTCGTACAGGCCGGTGCGTTTACGAACCCCTCACTCGCAGTAAGGCTGCAGCAACGGCTGGCGGGACTGGGACAAGTGAGGATCATGGAAGCGACCATCGGTGGCCGAGATTTCTACCGGGTGCGTATCGGTCCATTGGCCGACGTGCCGCAGGCGGACACCCTGCTGGAACAGGTGATCGCCGCGGGCTATCCGGGCGCGCGCATCGTCGTCGATTGAGCTGCCTGTCATGGCCATATTGTCGGCGAAATTGGATGGCATCCCCGCCAGAGCAGGGATGAAAGCGATGAATACAGCAAGAATGATCGCAGCCGGGGTGCTGGCGGCCTTCGTGATGGCCACCACGACGGTACACGCCGAAGAGCTCGCGACTCCAGCGACCCACGTGCTGCTCGTCGATGCAACCACCGGCGCGGTGCTGCTCGAAAAGGAAGCCGACGCGCGGATGGCGCCGGCGTCCATGAGCAAATTGATGACCGTCTACATGCTGTTCGACCGCCTGAAGCGGGGCGAACTGTCACTCGACGACACTTTCAACGTCAGCGAGAAGGCTTGGCGCAAGGGCGGCTCGAAGATGTTCGTGAGGGTGGGCGACCGGGTGAAGGTGGAGGACTTGATCCGCGGGATCGTGGTGCAGTCCGGCAATGACGCGACGATCGTGGTCGCCGAGGCGCTGTCTGGTTCCGAGGCCGCCTTCGCCGAAGACATGACCCGGCGCGCCGCCGAGATCGGCCTGACCAATAGCCAATTCGCGAATGCCTCGGGCTGGCCCGACCCGAACCATTATATGACGCCGCGCGACCTCTCGGTGCTGGCACGCCGCCTGATCGAGGAGTTCCCCGAGTTCTATCGCTATTACTCGGAGACCTCGTTCACCTACAGCGGTATCCGGCAAGGCAACCGCAACCCGCTGCTCTACCGCGACATGGGTGCGGACGGGCTGAAGACCGGCCATATCGAAGCGGCAGGCTATGGCCTCACCGCGTCGGTAAAGCGTGGCGAGCGCCGCCTGGTGCTGGTGGTTCACGGGCTGAAAAGTGTGAAGGCCCGGGCGACGGAGGCGGAACGTCTGCTCGAATGGGGCTTCCGCACCTACAACAACTACCGCCTGTTCAATGTCGGCGACGAGGTTGGCCAGGCCCAGGTCTGGCTGGGCGACAAGGCCCAGGTACCATTGATGATCCAGCGCGACCTGGTGATCTCCATGAAGCGCGGTGCCCGCCGCGGCATGAAGGCCAAGGTGATCTATGACGGCCCGGTTTCCGCACCGATCGCGGAAGGGACGCCGATTGCCAAGCTGGTGGTCACCGCGCCTGAGTTCGAAACCCTCGAAGTGCCGCTGGTGGCGGGCGAGGCGGTCGAGCAACTTGGTGTCGTGCGCCGTCTTGGCGCGGCACTGCATTTCCTGATTTTCGGCGCGTCGGGCTGACGGTGACCGGGCCCCGGGCAACGGCGGGCCGGTTCATCACCGTCGAGGGCGGCGACGGCGTTGGCAAAAGCACACAGGTCGCAGCCCTGTGTAACAGCCTCCGCCGCGCCGGCATTGATGCATTGGCCACGCGCGAACCCGGCGGCACCCCCTCGGCAGAGGAAATCCGCGGGCTGCTGGTCTCCGGTGCCGCCGGGCGCTGGTCGCCTATGACCGAGGCGCTGCTGCATTTCGCCGCCCGGCGCGAGCATCTGGAACAGGTGATCTGGCCAGCCCTAAAGGCCGGCCGCTGGGTGGTTAGCGACCGCTTTGCCGATTCGACCACGGCCTATCAGGGCGTCGGCCTGGAACTCGGCATCGAGACGGTCAACCGGCTTTACACGTTGGCGGTCGGTGATTTCACGCCGGACCTTACCCTCGTCCTCGACCTTGCCCCGGAGGAAGGACTGAGCCGCGCGCAGCAGCGTGATACTGCGGCGGCTGCCAATGATCGCTATGAGGCCATGCCGCTAGATATGCACCAGCGCCTGCGTGACGCCTTCCTTGCCATTGCCGAGCGCGAACCAGACCGCTGCGCCGTCATAGACGCCGCAGCGCCTGAGGAAGAGATCGCCGCGCGCATCCGCGCGATCGTCGCAGAGCGGTTTGCTATAACGCTGTCATGAACGACGCGGCGGACGGTATCGATCCCGGCTACCCGGCGCCGGCTTCCAATGCCTTGCTTGAGGGCCAGGCAGCGGCGGAGGCCACCCTTGCGGCTGCCTGGCAGTCCGGACGCCTGGCGCATGCCTGGCTGATTACCGGGCCGCGCGGTGTCGGCAAGGCGACGCTGGCCTACCGGTTTGCCCGCTATGTGCTGTCAGGCGGCGATGCCCAGGGCGGCGGCTTGTTTGGCGATGCGCCCACCGGGCTCGGCATTGATGAGGAGTCCGACACCTTCCGCCTGGCGCGCGCCGGATCGCATCCGGACCTGCTGGCGATTGAGCGCGGCTGGGATGACAAGCGTAAGAAGCGGCGGGGCGAGATCGTCATTGGTGATGTGCGCAAGGTCCCCGCTTTCCTAGCAATGACGCCGGCGCTTGGCGGTTGGCGTGTGGTGGTCATCGACGCGGCCGAGGAAATGAACCGGAACGCCGCCAATGCCGTTTTGAAGGCCATCGAGGAGCCACCGCCGCGTGCGCTTATCCTGATGGTTTCGCACGCCCCGGGCCGTCTGCTGCCGACAATCCGGTCGCGCTGCAGCCGTCTTGCGGTACCGCCGCTGGATGAGGACACCGTGTCCGGCCTACTGGCGCGCTGGCGCGGCGATCTGGATGATGCCGAACGCCTGGCACTGTCGCGGCTGTCTCACGGCAGCATCGGTAACGCCCTGCGGCTCGCCGATGAAGGGGGATTGGCGCTCTACCGCGACCTCATCGGTTTGCTCTCTGGAACGCCACGCATCGACATGGCCGCGGTGCATGGCCTGGCTGACCGGCTCGCGCGGAGCGGCGCGGAGGAATCCTATCGGACCTTCGTTGCCCTGCTGCTGGACTGGCTGGCCCGACTGGTGCGCCAAGGGGCCGCAGGGGCAGGGGAACCGCCCGCCGTGCCAGGCGAAGACGCCGCGCGGCAGCAACTTCTGGCCGAGGCCAGCCTTGAACAATGGCTGGGCGTATGGGAAAAAATCAGCCGCCTTGCGGCCCGCGCCGAGGCCGTCGAGCTCGACCGCAAGCAGGTTGTTCTCAGCGCCTTCTCCTGGATCGCGGCGCCGCGCAGCGCCTGATCGCCCAAAGACCAGCAATCCGGAGACCGACCGGCGCATGGCGACCGACACACCGCGATACTACATCACCACGCCGATCTACTACGTGAACGATATGCCCCATATCGGGCATGCCTACACGACGCTGGCGTGCGACGTCCTGGCGCGGTTCAAGCGGCTCGACGGCTTCGAGGTGAAGTTCCTCACGGGTACCGACGAGCACGGTCAGAAGGTGGAGAAATCGGCCATTGATGCGGGCGTTGACCCGAAGGCGTTCACCGACCGGGTATCGCAGAACTTCCGCGACCTCGCCGGTGCCATGGACTTCTCCAACGACGACTTCATCCGCACCACCGAGGCGCGCCATGCGGCGGCCTGCCAGCAGCTGTGGCGCGAACTGCTGGCGCGCGACGAGATCTATCTTGGCAGCTACGCCGGCTGGTACTCAGTGCGCGACGAGGCCTACTACGCCGAAGCCGAACTGATCGACGGTCCTGAAGGGGACAAGGTCGCGCCCACCGGCGCGCCGGTGGAATGGGTCGAGGAGCCGAGCTACTTCTTCCGGCTGTCGGCCTGGCAGGACCGGCTGCTTGCCTTCTATGACGCCAACCCGGACTTCATTGCCCCGCCGTCCCGGCGCAACGAGGTGGTGAGCTTCGTGTCGGGCGGACTGCAGGATCTTTCGGTCTCGCGTACCAGCTTCCAGTGGGGCGTACCGGTGCCGGACGACCCGGCACACATCATGTATGTCTGGCTCGACGCGCTGACCAACTACATCACCGCGATCGGCTATCCGGACACGGAAAACCCCGAATACCAGCGCTTCTGGCCGGCCGACCTGCACATGGTCGGCAAGGACATCCTGCGCTTCCATGCGGTCTACTGGCCGGCCTTCCTGATGGCCGCCGGTCTAGAGCCGCCGAAGCGCGTCTTCGCCCACGGCTGGTGGACCAATGAAGGCCAGAAGATTTCTAAGTCGCTCGGCAACATCATCGACCCTTATGCGCTGATCGAGCGCTACGGGCTGGACCAGACCCGCTGGTTCCTGCTGCGCGAGGTCCCGTTCGGCAGCGACGGCGATTTCGCCCACGCTGCCATGGTGGCGCGTACCAATGCTGATCTCGCCAACGGCATCGGCAACCTGGCCCAGCGGACCTTGTCGATGATCGCCAAGAACTGCGACGGCACGGTGCCAGCGCCGGGCGCACTCGAAGCCGCCGACGAGGCGCTCCTGGCGGACGCTGACGGCTTGCTCGGCGTTGTACGCACAGAGATCGACGCCCAGGCCTTCCACAAGGCGCTCGAGGCGGTGATGACCGTTGCAGGGGCCGCCGACCGCTATGTCGACGAAATGGCACCCTGGGTGCTGCGCAAGAGCGACCCGGCGCGTATGGCCACCGTGCTGTACGTGCTGGCAGAAACCGTGCGGCAGATTGCGATCCTGGCCCAGCCGATGGTGCCGGGATCGGCGGGGCGGCTATTGGACCAGCTGGCGGTGGCGCAAGACGCGCGCGGGTTCGGCGCACTTGGCGAGGGGGGGCGGCTGGCCCCCGGGACCGCGTTGCCAAAGCCAGAAGGGGTATTCCCGCGCTTCGTCGATGATGGCGGTGCGGACGACTGATGCTGGTCGACAGCCATTGCCATTTGGACTATCCGGAGCTTGCGAGAGACCTGCCGGGCGTGTTGTCCCGCGCGCGCAATGCCGGGGTTGGCGCCATGCTGACCATCTGCACCAGGCCCAGCGGGCTAGACAAGGTGCTGGCGCTGATCGCCGACGAACCTGCCATCTTCTGCGCCAACGGGGTGCATCCGCACCATGCGGCCGCCGAACCGCTTTACAGCCCCGCCGAACTGGCGGCCATGACGGACCACCCCAAGGTGGTCGGTATGGGTGAAACGGGTCTCGACTACCACTACGACAACAGTCCGCGCGACGTTCAGCAGGCTTCCTTCCGGAACCACATCGCCGCCGCGCGAGATACCGGCTTGCCGCTGATCGTTCACACCCGCGATGCCGACGCCGACACCATCGCGATCCTTGCCGATGAGGCCGGGAAGGGGAGCTTTCCAGGCCTTATCCATTGCTTTAGCACCAGCCGAGAACTAGCGGAAAAGGCGATAGAAATTGGCTTCTATATCTCCTTGTCCGGCCTGCTGACTTTCAAGAAGCTGCAGGACCTGCGCGATATCGTTCGCGACCTGCCCCAGGACCGGCTCCTGGTGGAGACAGATTCCCCCTATCTCGCGCCAGTGCCCAAGCGGGGTAAAACGAACGAACCCTCCTATGTGGCCTATACCGCCGCCATGCTGGCCGAGGTTTGCGGGCTCGATGCTGCGCGCATAGCGGATGTGACCACCGAGAACTTCCAGCGCCTGTTCACGAAGGCGCGGTTGCCTGACGGGGTATAGGGCCCATGGCGCCGCCGCTTACCGTGCGGGTTCTGGGCTGCGGCCCGTCCACCGGGGTGCCGGCGATCGGTAACCGTTGGGGCGACTGCGACCCGGCGGATCCGCGTAATCGGCGCAGCCGGGCATCGATCCTGGTCGAAGGCGGCGGGACCCGGCTGTTGATCGATACCGCGCCTGATCTGCGCGAACAGCTGCTGTCGGCGGACGTCGACGATCTGGATGCGGTGCTTTACACCCACGCGCACGCGGATCATGTGCACGGGATTGATGATCTCCGGTTCATCAACCGGCGGCGCGATAATCCGGGGGTCTTGCCAGTTTACGGTCTTGCCGAGACCCTCATGACGATCACCCAACGGTTCTCCTATATCTTCCATGACGGCGCGGCCCATGGGCATTACCGGCCGTTTCTGGAAGCCCAGGCGATCGATGGGGCTTTTACGGTCGGCGCACTGGAGGTTCGGCCCTTTGCCGTCGATCATGGGGATATCCCTGCGTTGGGTTTCCGGATCGGCGGGCTGGCCTATACGCCAGACGTTGTCGAACTGGACGGGGAGGCGCGGGCGCTGATCCAGGGGGCGGGCTTGTGGATTGTCGACTGTTTCCGGCTCGAACCCCACTGGACACACGCGCACTTCGAAAAGGCCGTGGCCTGGGCGGCGGAACTCAAGCCGCAGCAAACCTTGCTGACCCACATGTCCCATCGGGTCGACTACGCCAAAACGCTGGCGGCTTGTCCGCCGGGGGTGGCGCCGGCGTTCGACGGAATGGTGATTGATGTCCCTTAAGACATTGCCCCGAAAGCCTTATCTGAGGCGCTCTATTATTTCTCATAATGTATATTATGGAATAAATGGATATCAGCCATGAGCCATGAAGCGCCTGACGATAGAGACCCCTTTCGCCGTCTCGTCGCCATCATGGCCCGACTGCGTGACAAGAATGGCGGCTGCCCGTGGGATATCGAGCAGGACTTCGCCTCAATTGCACCCCACACCATCGAGGAAGCCTACGAAGTCGCGGACGCGATCGATCGAAACAACATGCCGGACCTCCGCGACGAACTTGGCGACCTATTGCTTCAAGTCGTCTATCACGCCCAGATGGCGGCTGAGGCCCAGGCCTTTGACATCGATGCGGTCGCAGAATCGATCTGCGATAAGCTGATCCGCCGCCATCCCCACGTCTTTGGCGATACGGACATCCCGGACGCAGAGGCCCAGACCCGCGCCTGGGAAGACGCCAAGGCCGCGGAACGCCGGGCCAATCCGCAATCTGACGCGCCACACAGCGTCCTTGATGGGGTCGCAGCCGCCCTGCCCGCCACGGTGCGCGCTGGCAAGCTCCAAGGCCGTGCTTCGCGGGTCGGTTTCGACTGGCAGCAGCCGGCCGACATTCTCGACAAGCTGATCGAGGAAATTGGCGAGGTGCGCGATGAACTCGCGCGCAACGATCCGGCCCGACTTCAGGACGAGATCGGCGATCTGCTATTCGTCTGCATCAACCTGGCACGGAAGACCGGAATCGACCCGGATACCGCGCTCCGGTCAACCAACGCAAAGTTCGAGCGACGATTCCGCTACGTCGAACAAATGCTTGAAAAAGATGGGAAAACCTTCGCCGATGTGGCCCTCAACGAGTTGGAGGGCCACTGGCAGGCGGCGAAGCGAGCGGAGAAGCCCTGAAGCCGCCTCAGCCGAGGATGCCGAGGACGTCGCTCTCCTTCATCACGACATAGTCCTTGCCGCCGATGCTGATCTCGGTGCCAGACCACTTGCCGTAAAGGATCTTGTCGCCCTTCTTCACGTCGAGTGGAATCAGGTTCCCGTTGTCATCCCGGGCGCCGGGGCCCACGGCGATGACCTTGCCTTCCTGGGGCTTTTCCTTTGCGGTGTCCGGAATAATCACGCCGCCGGGCGTGCGCTCCTCGCTCTCTACCTGTTCGATCACGAGCCGGTCTTGCAACGGCTTGAATTTCATCTCCGAACCTCCTTGGCCTGGTTGGATTGCTGTATAGGAAGCCGCCCGCGGCCCTGTCAACTTGGCAGCTAGCCGCCGGACGCGGCCTGCGCAGGCATCGTGCTGGCTGCGGCTACCGGGATATCGAACCTTCGCTCGAAACGGGCCGCGTCCGCCGGACGCATGCGCACCGTCAGCCATGCGCGCTCCGCCTCGTCGACCCGATCGAGCACCTCGCCGTGCGCATGCAGCCAAGCTAGCGCCCGGCCGTCGCCATGGGGCAAGGCCACGGCAACCACATCCTCCACCGCGGCCAGCGTGGCATCGAGCAGCGCCAGGAGGGCGTCGGTCCCCTCCCCGGTCAGAGCCGATAGCGCAATCTGTTTCGCTGGGTCACGCGCTAGGGTGGCACGGGCGCCCGGCTCAATCCGGTCAATCTTGTTCAAGACCTCGGGGATCTTCTCGATCGCGTCGATTCCGAGCCCAAGATCCCCGAGTACCGCCAGAACGTCGGCCTTCTGGGCATCGCTGTCCGGGTGTGAGGCGTCGCGCACATGCAGCACCACATCCGCCTCCAGCACCTCTTCGAGGGTGGCGCGGAAGGCTGCCACCAGCATGGTCGGCAGGTCGGAGACAAAACCCACGGTGTCGGACAGGATGACCTGACGGCCTGACGGCAGCCGCAGGCCCCGCAGCGTAGGATCGAGAGTGGCGAACAGGGCGTCGCGCGCCTCTACCTCGGCGGCGGTCAGGCGATTGAACAGGGTCGATTTACCGGCGTTGGTATAGCCGACCAGCGCCACCACCGGGTACGGCACATCCTTGCGCGCCTTGCGGTGCAGCCGCCGGGTTCGGGTCACCTGCCCCAGATCGGCCTTCAGGCGCACGATGCGCTGATCGATCATGCGTCGATCGACTTCGAGCTGGGTTTCGCCGGGTCCGCCCATGAAGCCATGGCCGCCGCGCTGCCGTTCAAGATGGGTCCAGGAACGCACCAGCCGGCTGCGCTGGTAGGTCAGGGCCGCGAGTTCCACTTGCAGGCGGCCCTCGCGAGTGCGCGCGCGAGCGCCGAAGATCTCCAGGATCAGTCCGGTTCGGTCGATGACCTTGCACTTCCAGGCGCGCTCAAGATTGCGCTGCTGGATCGGCGTCAGCTCCGCATCGACGATAGCAACGACGACGTCCTGAGCCTTGATAACCGCCTTGATCGCGTCGATCTGGCCGGTGCCAAGCAGGGTCGCCGGCCGGGGCGCACGCAGCGGCGCGATGCGGCCTTCAACAACATCGACCGCAATGGCCTCTGCGAGGCCAACGGCTTCTTCGAGCCGTGCTTCAGGGGCGCGCGCAACCTGTGCGCCCGACCGCGGCAGCGGCAGGACGACGACGGCTTTGTCGCGCGCCGGAGACCGAGGGGATGAGACGCCCTACTCCACCGGTTCCGGCGCGGGATGCTCGTCCTTCTTCTCTTCGCCATCCTCGCGGCTGGCGTCGAAGAGCTGGATCGGCTGTCCCGGCATGACCGTCGAGATAGCGTGCTTGTAGACGAGCTGCGTGTGCCCGTCGCGCCGAAGCAGCACGGAGAAGTTATCAAACCAAGTGATAATCCCCTGCAGCTTCACCCCATTGATGAGGAAAACCGTAACGTGCGTCTTGTTCTTGCGCACGTGGTTCAGGAACACGTCCTGCACGTTCTGCGATCTTTCAGGCGCCATTTTGACCCCCATTTTGTTGCTTTTATGTGGTCGTCTTTATAGCTGACAGATTTAGTCGGGTTTTTGTTCAACGCAATGCCTGCGCCTATATTTTTATGCCGTCACAGCCTAGCGGCCAACGAGGGTAGATCGGGGACATATAGGTCCGGGACAATTTCGTCGAACAGGGACTCATCGGCCCCGTCCCCCTGCCCCGGCGCTTGATCGCGCACGAGTATTGCAGCGCAGCCGGCGTTTCGGGCACACAGCATGTCGGTGGCGGTATCGCCGACGAACCACACCGCCGGGCCCGCTTCATGGCCGCTGCCATCGAGCGCCATGGCCACGGGGGCAGGATCAGGCTTATCTGCGCTGGCGTCCGCCGCACCAACAAGATGGCCGAACAAGCCGGTCCAGCCGAGATGTGCCGCCTCACGCCGCAGATACGTGCCGGTCTTGTTGCTCACCACCCCTTGGTAGATGCCGGCCTGCGCGAGTTGATCAAGCAGTGCCCGCGAGCCGGGCAATGGCTGCACCGTATCGAGGTGTACGGCCTCCAGCGTGGCGTAGAAGATTTCGCGCGCCTCGGTCCAACGGTCGCCGAACATGCCAGGGAAGGTGTCACGCAGAGAGCCCCGGACCCGCGCCTTGACCTCGTCCAGCGTCCATTCGGGATGCTCCATGGCGCGGAAAGTGGCGTTCAGCGCCGCCTGGATTGACCCCCAATTGTCGATGAGGGTGTTGTCCCAGTCGTAGATGACCGCCTTCGGCGGCCGGCCGTCCAGCACCGTCAGGCCGCCCGCCGGTGCGTCTTCACATGGGCGGTGTACAGGCGGTGCAGGGTGCGGGTAATTGGACCCGGCTTCCCGTTGCCGACGGGCTTGCCGTCGATCTCCACGATCGGTTTCACAAACGATGTCGCGCTGGTGACAAAGGCCTCACGGGCGGACAGCGCATCGGCCAAGGTGAACTTCTCCTGTACCGGCTCGATCCCCTCGCCCGCCATCAGCGCCATCAGCGAACCGCGGGTACAACCGGCCAGGATATCTGACGACAGGTGGCGGGTGCGCAAAACCCCGTCCGGACCGACAATCCAAAAGTTGCTCGACGTGCCTTCGGTAATGAAACCCTCGTCGTCGATCATGATCGCCTCGTAGCAGCCGGCTTCGCGCGCCTTCTGCTTGCCGAGCACGCTGGGCAGCAGGGAGACCGACTTGATGTCGCGGCGTTTCCAGCGGATATCGGGTATCGAGATCGCGCGTTCCCCCAGATTCTCAACATCCTCGCGATAGCGCGGGATCGAGCGCGCGGTGATGACCAGACTCGGCGGGACATCGGCGGGCGGGAAGGCGAAGTCCCGCGGCCAGGTCCCACGGGTAATCTGCAGGTAGACGATGCCCTCATGGATGCGGTTACGCCGCACCACCTCCGCAAGGACTGCGCGCAGCGCCCGCATCGGCATCGGTTGGGCCAGCTGCATTTCCCTGAGTGACCGCTCCAGGCGCACCAGATGCGGGTCTGCATCGACGAACTCGCCATTGAAGACGTGGATCACCTCATAGACGCCGTCGGCAAACTGGTAGCCGCGGTCCTCAACATGAACAGCCGCCTCACGGTGCGGGCGGTACTGTCCGTTGACGTAAGCAATGCGCGAAGCCATGGGTCCTCCTGCGGGGTCGCGGCAGCGGTGTTGGGATCATAAGCCCCAGACGGGCCGATCAGAAGTATTCGAGGCCGACCGAGAACAGCTTTTCGACATCCTTCACCGCATTGCTCGCGGCAAAAAGGATAACGCGGTCATTTGCGAGGATCTTGGTGTCGCCGCGCGGTTCAATTACCTCGCCGTCGCGCACGATGGCACCCACGATGGTGCCGGGCGGCAGCTTGGTATCACGCAGTTCGGCGCCGCACAGGCTGGAGTTCTCCGGCGCATCGCCTTCCATGATCTCACCCAGCCCTTCGCGCAGGGAGTGCACCTGGCGGATACGGCCGCGGCGCACATGCTGCAGGATCGTGGAGACGGTAATGGCGCGGGGATTGACCACCACGTCTATGCCAAGGTTGCCGACCAGCGCGGCATAACCCGTCGTATTAAGCAGCGCCACGGTCCGCCCTACTCCTTGCCGCTTGGCAAGCAGCGCCGAAAGGATATTCACCTCGTCGGAGTCGGTGACGGAGACCGCCATCTCCGAGAGGTCCACATTGGCCTCTTCGAGGATTTCCTGTTCCAGCGCATTGCCGTTCAGCACCACGACCCGCTCGGGCAATTCCGGGACGATGGCGCGGGCGCGTTCCGGGTCGCGCTCGATCACCTTCACCATGACTCCGCTGAGCTTGTCGATTTCCTGCGCCAGATACAGCCCGATGTTGCCGCCACCGATCACCACGACGCGCCGGGCCTCCGGTTCCTCATGGCCGAAAGCGGACATGGCGCGACCGACGTGGCGACTATCGACGACGAAATAGACCTCGTCGCCGGGCAGCAGCTGGTCGTCCTTGGTGGGCAAGAAGGCGCGGTCGCCGCGTACTACGCCGACAATGGTCACGGCGAGGTCGGGGAACAGCTGGGTCAGCTGTCGGAGCGGCGTATGCAACACCGGCGTTTCGTCGTGGCAGCGCACGCCGATGACCTTCACCTTGTCGTCTGCCATCGGAATCATGTCGAAGGCACCGGGCACCTGCATGTTGCGGACGATGGCGCGGGCCACCTCCACCTCCGGCGAGATGATGACGTCGATCGGCAGATGGTCGCGGCTGAATAGGGCCGCCCAGCGCGGGTCGAGATAGCTCTGATTACGGATTCGCGCGATGCGGGTCGGCACATCAAAAAGCGAATAGGCCACCTGGCACGCGACCATGTTGACCTCGTCGGCCTGGGTAACCGCGATCAGGATGTCGGCTTCCGCCACGCCGGCGCGATCCAGCACGTCCGGGTGTGACGCGTGGCCCACCACGCCCTGCGCATCCAGGGTGTCACTGATCCGCCGCACCAGTTCCGGCGACTGGTCGACAACGGTGATGTCGTTGGTTTCCGAAGACAGGTAGCGGGCAATATTGAAGCCCACCTGTCCGGCGCCGCAGATCACGACCTTCATGGCGTCCCTTCCCGGTTGCGCGGTTGCCGCGTCATGGCGTCAGTCGCCGGCGCCACGCGCGCGGGTGGCAGGGTCTACCCCGAGGCTCTTGAGCTTGCGGTGCAGGGCCGACCGCTCCATCCCGACGAAGGCAGCGGTACGCGATATATTGCCATCGAAGCGCGACACTTGCGCCAGCAGATACTCTCGTTCGAACATCTCGCGCGCGTCACGCAGCGCGAGCCCGAGGACCTCACTCCCCTTGTCCCAGCCGATCGCCGCCCCCGACGCCGATTGCGTCAGTTCGGACGGCAGCATATCGGCATGGATCGGCTCGCCGGGCCGGCCGCGGCCCATGATCAGCAGCCATTCCATGACGTTGCGCAACTGGCGCACGTTGCCCGGCCAGTCATGAGCCTGCAGCGCCGCCAGCGTATCGGCCGCGAGCGTCTGGTCCGGCAGCCCGGCGGCATGCGCCGAGCGCTGCAGGAAATGCTCCGCCAGCAGCGGGATGTCTTCCCTTCGCTCCTGCAACGGCGCGACGGCCAGTGGTACCACGTTGAGCCGGTAGTACAGGTCCTCGCGAAAGCCCCCGTCGGCGATCATCGCCTGAAGATCCTTGTTCGTCGATGCAATGACACGGACGTCGACATGCACGTTGGTGGTCCCGCCCACGCGCTGGAAGGTCTGATCCTGCAGCACCCGGACGATCTTGCCCTGGGTCGCGAGCGGCATGTCGGCGACCTCGTCCAGATACAGCGTGCCGCCGTGGGCCTGTTCGAAGGTGCCGGTCTTGCGCGGCGGGCCGCCGGCACTCATCGGTTCCTCGATCCCGAACAGCTCCTCTTCCATACGGTCGGGGTGCATCGAGGCGCAGTTCAGCACGACGAAGGGACCGTTCGCGCGGCTTGATTGGAGATGTACGCGTCGGGCCACTAGCTCCTTGCCGACGCCGGCGGGGCCCGACACCAGCACCCGGCTGCCGGTCGGAGCCACCTTCTCGATCGCCTGGCGCAGCGCCTGGATCGGCGGGGCGTTGCCGACGATCTCGGTATCGCGCCCGGCGCGCAGGCGCAGCTCAGCGTTCTCCTGACGCAAGCGCGCGGCCTCGATCGCTCGCTCGATGATCAGGAGCAGCCGGTCGGCCTTGAACGGTTTTTCGATGAAGTCGTAAGCACCGCGCTTGATCGCGCTGACGGCGGTCTCGACGCTGCCATGGCCGGTCATAATGATGACGGGCATTGCCGGATGCTGCTGGTGCAGCAGCTGGAGGATTTCCAGCCCATCCATGTCGCTGCCTTCCAGCCAGATATCCAGCAACACCAGATTGGGCCGGCGGCTCGCGACCTGCTCGAAGGTTGAGGCGCTATCGGATGCCTCGCGCACCTGATAACCCTCGTCATGCAGGATACCAGTGACCAGCATCCGGATATCGGCTTCGTCGTCGACAATCAGGACGTCATACGCCATCGGCCGGGCCGTCAGAGTTTTCTTCGGATGGGCTTCGCGCGTGATTGATGACGAGGCTTACCCGTGCCCCGCCCTCTGCCCGGTCCTCCAGCAGGATCGAGCCGTCATGGTCTTCCATGATTTTCTTGACGATAGCAAGGCCGAGGCCGGTGCCCTTGGCGCGGGTCGTGACATAGGGCTCGGTCAGGGTATCGCGCTCTGCCGACGGCAGTCCCTTGCCGTTGTCTTCCACGATGATCTGGGTCTGGGCATCGTCCTGGGACAGCGCTAGCCGCACAACGCCGGGCGGCGGCGGCGCGCTGACTTCCGCCTCGCGTCCGTCGATGGCCTCAGCCGCGTTCTGCAGCAGATTGGTAATCGCCTGGCCGATCTGGCGGCGGTCGCAGCGCACCGGTACGCGGTCCTCGGGCATATCGAGGGTGAAGGTAATCTCGGGATAGGCATTGCGTTGCAGGAACACCGCCTCGCTACAAATCTCCTTCATGTTCTCGGGCTTCAGTGTCGGCGAGGGCATGCGGGCGAAGGCGGAAAACTCGTCCACCATCCGGCCGATATCCCCGACCTGGCGGACGATGGTGTCGGTGCAGGTGGTGAAGGTCTCCTTGTCGGACGTGATCTCGTCGAGATACTTCCGCTTCAGCCGCTCGGCGGACAGCTGGATGGGGGTCAGCGGGTTCTTGATCTCATGGGCGATGCGGCGCGCCACGTCAGACCAGGCTGCCTTGCGCTGCGCCGAAAGCAGCTCCGTCACATCGTCGAAGGTGACGACATAGCCCCGGTTATCTTGTCCCAGTCTGTCGGCGACCATGCGCACCAGCAGCGTTTTGCTTGCTCCATCGCCTAGCTTGATTTCGCCCTGCACCGGACGGCTTGGCCGCGCGGCGATCTGTTCGAACAGTTCCGCCATCTCCGGGACCACGTCATTCAACGGGCGGCCGATTTCCACATTGAGGTCACGCTCCAATAGCAGCGTGGCGGACCGGTTCGGCAGATTGATACGGCCCTGCGGATCGAGCCCGATGACGCCTGCCGACACACCGGCCAACACCGTTTCGGTAAAGCGCCGGCGGGTGTCGATCTGCCGGTTCGCCTCCATCAGTTCCTCGCGGTGGGTCTCTAGCTGGCTGGTCATCCGGTTGAACGACCGCACCAGGTTACCGACCTCGTCATCCGGGTCGAGCTCGGGCACCCGGGCGCGCAGGTTACCTGCCCGGACCTGCTCCGCGGCGAACACCAGTTCGGTCAGCGGCCGTGCCAGCCGGTTGGCGAAGATCAGGCCGATCAGCATCGACACCAGCACGAACACAAAGGCGAGCAGGATGAAGATCATTGAGACGCTGACCTGGAATACTGAGCGGTCGCGCCGGAACTCTTCATACTGACGCACGGCACGCTGGGTCGAGGCCATATGCTGGAACGCCTGGGCGTTGAGCGCCCGGGCGGTGAGGAGATAGACATCGTCGGGCGCATCGAGCCGCGCCAACGCCATCAGCCGGCTGTTCTCGTTGCTCGCCATGGATGGAATCTCGAAGCGCAGGGCGGCTTCGATCGCTTCGGGCGGTAGCTTCTCGAACTCCAGGCCCGGGCCTGCGCGCGCCAATACGGTGCCGTCCGCCGTGACCACCTCCGCCCCGATAAAGCGCCGGAACCGCGCCTGCGCGGAGACCAGCGCCTCGAGGCCCTCGCGATTGGTGCGCAAGTCGGGCAGCGCCCGGTTGAGATCAATCGCCATGTCACGGGTCTCAACGACGATCTCCTGGCTGTTCTCGCGCAGGTAGGCCTCGCTGGCGCTCAAGGATTCGCGCAAGGCCCGGCTGACCTTGTTGCTGAACCAGTCGCTCAACGCGCTGTCGAACACCGCCAGGGACAGGGCGGCAACGACGACCGTCGGCGTCACCGCCACCAGGGTGAACATCAGCACCAGCCGGATGTGCAGTTTGGAGCCCGCAGAGCCGCGCCGTCGGTCGACCCAGACCCGGAAGATTCGCCGCAGCACCAGGATGGCAAGGATCAGCAGCACCGCCAGGTTCAGCTGCACCAGCCGTCGGATTTGTTCAGGCTCCGGCGGCTCGCCGGACAGGGCGACATAGGTGCCGATACCGCAGGCGAGCGCGATCAGGACGAAGGCAATGGTCGCCTTGCGTCCAATCTGGTGCTTGGTGATCCAGTGGCTCAACGCCTCAAGGCGTCCGCCCGACACGCGCGTTGCCGCGCCGCTATGCGTCATTCAGAACCCCGCCCGCCGGCCATGCCGTGGCGTCGTCTAAGGGCGCTTAGTTTACACCCCGGACGATACGAATATCCAATTCGCGGATCTTCTTGCGCAAGGTATTGCGATTCAGGCCGAGCAACTGAGCCGCTTTGATCTGGTTGCCGTGGGTGGCATCGAGTGCCAGGGACAGCAACGGCCGCTCGATTTCACGCAGAACCCGGCCATAGAGCCCGGACGTCGGCAACTCGTCCTGATGCGCGGCGAAATACATACTCAGATGGCGTTCGACGGCGGTACCGAGGGAATCGGGGCGGTCGCCGCCGTCCGGCGCGGTCCGCAGCGACCCGTGGCGCAGCTCCGCCTCGATTTCTCCCGCATCGATCACGTCCTGGGAGTAGAGCGCCGCGAGCCGCCGGACCATGTTCTCCAGTTCGCGGACATTCCCGGGCCAGTCATAGGCCTGCAGCTTGCGCATCGCCGCTGGTGTCAGGGATTTCGCAGGCAGCCCATCGGCAGTGGATTCAGCAAAGAAATGCCGCACCAGGTCGGGGATGTCCTCGACCCGTTCGCGCAGTGCGGGTACGCGGATCGGCACCACGTTGAGGCGGTAGAAAAGGTCCTCACGGAACAGGCCCTGTTGCACAAGCTGGCGCAGGTCGCGGTGGGTCGCGGCAACGATGCGGGCATCGGCGCGCAGCGGGGTGCGCCCGCCCACGGTCGTGTATTCGCCCTCCTGCAGCACCCGCAGCAACCGGGTCTGGGCCTCCATCGGCATGTCGCCAATCTCATCGAGGAATAGTGTCCCGCCGGCGGATTGCTCGAAGCGGCCGGGGGAACGGGTGGTGGCGCCGGTGAACGCCCCCTTTTCATGGCCGAACAGTTCGCTCTCGATCAGCTCGCGCGGGATTGCTGCCATATTGATGGCTACGAACGGTGCGTCACGGCGCTTGCCCAGGGTATGCAGCGCGCGGGCCACCAGTTCCTTGCCAGTACCTGATTCGCCGCTCACGGTGACGGTCAGGTCGGTCGGCACCAGCCGCGCCAGGGTCCGGTAGATCTCTTGCATCGCAGGACTGCGGCCAATCAGCGGCAGATCCTCACTCGGCGATTCCGCCTCTTCGGCAGGTCGCGCTTCCGGGTCCGACAGCGCCCGGCCCACCACGTCGACCACCTCATCGAGATCGAACGGCTTGGGCAAATACTCGAAGGCGCCGCGTTCGGTTGCTCGCACCGCTGTAATCAAGGTGCTTTGCGCGCTCATCACGACAATCCGCAGATCCGGGCGCAGCCGCTTGATGCGGGGGATCAGGTCGAGGCCGTTCTCATCGGGCATCACCACGTCGGTAATCACGAGGTTGCCCTGCCCCTCCTCGACCCAGCGCCAGAGGGTGGCGGCGGTGCCGGTGGTGCGCACGTCGTATCCGGCGCGGCCGAGGGCGCGGCCGAGCACGGTGCGAATGCCGGCATCATCGTCGGCTACGAGGATGGTACCGGCGCTCACGTGGCGGCTTCCTCGAACATTGGCAGCATCAGGTGGAAGGCGGTGCGGCCGGGCCGGCTCTCGCATTCAACAATACCACCGTGATCGCTGATGATCTTGGCAACGAGGGCCAGGCCCAGCCCCTGTCCGCTGGGCTTTGACGAGACGAAGGCATCGAACAGGATGCCGCGCATCTCGTCGGAAATGCCTGGGCCATTGTCCTGCACGCTGACCCTGAGCGGCAGATGCACCCGGCTACCACCGGGTACCGCAAGACGAACACCGCGTTGGAAGGCCGTCGAGAGCAACAATTCGCCGCCCTCACCGGCCGCTTCCGCTGCATTCTTAACGAGGTTCAGCACCGCCTGGATCAGCTGATCCCTGTTGCCGTAGACCTCTGGCAACGACGGGTCGTACTGCTCGACAATACGGACCGGCTTGCCGAATCCGCTCTCGGCGATCCGGCGGACATGCTCCAGCACCTGATGAATGTTCACCGCCTCCATCGCGGGCGGGCGCTCGGAGAACATCTCCATGCGGTCGACCAGGGCGACAATGCGATCCGATTCGTCCCGGATCAGCCGGGTGAGGTTCTTGTCCTCCTCGTCGGCGACGCTGCCTTCGAGCAGCTGAGCCGAGCCGCGGATGCCCGACAACGGATTCTTGATCTCGTGGGCCAGGATGGCCGCCATCCCGGTCACCGAGCGGGCGGCATTGCGGTGGCTCAGTTGCCGGTCGATCTTCAGAGCCGTGGAGCCCTCATTGAGGGTCAGCGCGACCAGCCCCGGATGGTCCGGCAACGGCGAGGCCTGGATATTGATGTCGTGTTTGTCGAGCCGGGGCGATTGCAGGGCGATGCCATATTCGAAGATGTGGGCACCGCCGTCGCGGGCCTGTCGGATCAGCGAGAACACAGGGTTGTCCTCGGGCAGCATCTCCTTGAGGGGCCGTCCCTTCAGATAGGCGGCACCCGCCCCGAAAAACTGTTCGGCAGAAGGATTAGCGAACAGGATCGCGTCGTCGGTATCGACCACCACCACCGCCGAGGCGATGGCATCGAGCAGTGAATCGGCGCTTGGAACGGTCCGCCGTTCCGCCGCCTGGGAAACATCATTCACGGTCGCGCGGGTCTCGAGCTGCTTAACCAATAGGCAAACCACAAGCTATTGGCTGCCATATGTCGATATTTTGCTTAGGAAAAAAGCATTTGTCGAGAAAAGATGCAGAACTTCCGCTGCCTCTCGGAGCGCGCGATTCGACGCCAGTTGTGTTCCGACAACAGCGCTGCTACGGACGGCGGGGACCGAATTCGGAAACGCCATGCATACCATCGCACTCATCGTCGCCGCTGGAAGCGGTGCCCGCTTCGCAGCCGAAGGCCCACCCAAGCAATATCATCCGCTCGCGGGGCAACCGCTGCTGCGACATGCGCTGACGGCATTCGCTGCGCATCCGCGGGTTGGTGCGGTCCGCGCCGTCGTACGTGACTCCGATGGCGCGGCCTATGAGGCGGCGGCGGCGGGCCTGGATCTCTTAGACCCGGTGATTGGCGGCGCGAGCCGGCAAGAATCGGTGCTACGCGGCCTTGAGAGCTTGTCGGACCAGCCGCCGGATGCGGTGCTGGTTCATGACGGCGCCCGGCCATTTGCCGGTCCCGGATTGGTGGGCCGGGTACTTGATCGCCTGGCCGACGCGGACGGCGCCATCCCTGCCCTGCCGGTTAATGACACTCTGAAACGGGTTGATGAGGAGGGGCGGATTGCCGGGACCGTGCCGCGGGATGGTTTGTGGTGCGCCCAGACTCCTCAGGGTTTTCGCTTCGCACCGCTGCTGGCGGCGCACCGCGCCGCTATTGGCCGTGAATTGACCGACGATGCAGCGGTCGCGGAGGCTGCGGGCTTGTCCGTGGCGGTTGTTCCAGGCTCTGGGGACAACCTCAAGGTCACCCGCCCCGAGGACCTGGAGCGGGCCGCCGCCGCGCTGCGGGCGCAGGGCCGGGTTGCCGTCGGCAGCGGGTTTGACGTTCATCGTCTTGAAACCGGGGATGGCGTGCGCTTGTGTGGCGTCGATATCCCTGCGCCTTTCCGCCTGAGCGGCCACTCGGATGCGGATGTGGGGCTGCACGCTTTGACCGACGCGATTCTAGGCGCGTTGGCGGACGGTGATATCGGCAGCCACTTTCCGCCCAGCGACCCGCAGTGGAAGGGTGCTGACTCAGCGCTCTTCCTGCGTCATGCGGTGGCGCTGGTGGCTGCTGCCGGGGGCGTCATTCACCACGCAGATGTCACCCTGATCTGTGAGCAGCCGAAGGTGGGGCCGTACCGGGATGCCATGCGCGACTGCATTGCCAACTTGCTGGACATCGGCATCAGCCGTGTTGCCGTGAAAGCGACCACCAGTGAGGGCCTTGGCTTCACCGGCCGTGGCGAGGGCATCGCCGCGCAGGCGACGGCGACTCTCTCACTGCCCGGCTGAGGTCGCCGCCTCGGCGGTTTCCGCATCAATCCAGGCAAGGAATTCTGGATTACCCCCGATGATTGGCAGGGCGACGACACAGGGACAATCGTAGCTGTGCAGCGCACTGACCCGCTCACTTAACCTCTCGACCAAGCTGACGCGAGTCTTGGCGATCAGCGCGACTTCCCCGTCGTCCCGCACGGCCCCATCCCAGCGGAATACCGAGCGGATCGAGCCGGCGATGTTGGCGCAGGCGGCGAGGTGTTCAGCCACGAGCACGCGGCCAAGCTCGAGCGCCTCTTCCTCACTGCCGGCGGTGATGTAGACCAGACAATGCTGCATTGCGCCCTCCTGTTTCGCGTCATTCTAACGATCCCCGGTGCCGTCGCGGACTGCATCCGGCTTCGCAAAATGCGAATCCCTTTAAGGCCTTGCTCTTACAAATAAAAAAAGGGGGCTGCCGGTAAGGGCAGCCCCTGAGTTGAGGTTGAGGAAGGCTTCGCTGTGGAGAGGACGTCCGCGAAATCGCAGAAACGCCGTCCACGATCACAATAGGAGCAAGCTGCGTGCCAATTCCCAGTCACTTGACCGACAACAGGGCGTCCAGGGCCTTTGCCGCTTGGGTGTTGCCTGTCGGCAGGATTGGTACCTGACGCGGCGATGCCAGCAAGTCCGCAGCGGGTTTGGCAAAATCACCCGCGTCGAAGTCAGCGCGGCTGATCTCATGGGCCTTGCCCCACCGGTGCAACCAGGCAGCCAACCCCGGCTCCTCCGGCCAATCCCCCCTTCGTAAGAACAGGACCGGGGTGCCGGCGCAGGCTGCCTCGGTGATCAGGCCGTATCCGGGTTTGGTCAGTAGGAGATCGGCGCTGGCAACGATATCCGCGAACCGCCAGTTCTCTAGTTGCGGCAGCGGCGTCAGGTCCGCTCTTTCTAACGGCCAGTCGGCAGGGACCAGCCATTGCGTGTTGGCTATGACCGGCCAGCTCCGGATCGATCGGGGCGTTGGGAAGCGACCGCCTAGGGCGACAACCGCGAGCCGCCGCTTGGGTGGCAAGCCCAAGTGATTGAGTATCGCGTCATGCCGGCCCTGCCCGACTGATGCGACGGGGCCGACGTCGCGGACATTGGGCAGTTCCGGCATTGGCAGTGCCGGTGCACAGCGCAGGAACAGGTCGGCGGCCCGATAGGCCTCGGTTATCTCAGCGAGGATCTGCGGCGCTTCAGGGCGGTTGCCGAAATAGGTCCGGTAGACCGACAGCCAGTTCAGCGAGGACAAGCCGGCGCAGGGAATGCCCGCCTTTGCCGCAGCAGCCAGTGCCAAATACGGCACGTTGGCGAGGACCAAGTCAGGGCGTAGCGCGGCCAGCCGATTCGACGCGTCGGCGACACGTTGCGGCCAGCCGGCATGGAACGCCTTGTAGCGCGCCGCCGAGCCGGCAGTATCCACATCCAGCGGCGAGGCCATCTCAAGACCGACGTCGAGGTCCTCCGGCCGTACCGCGCCGACCATTGGGAAACGTTGGCGGAGCCAAGCTTCTGGCAGGGCCGACAACAGAGTGACGTTCAGATCCGCGCGGCGCGCCATGAGGGCGGCGACCGCCGGCGCGGTCATCGCCGCATGGCCGTATCCGTGCGAGGACAGCGCGACAACGAGATGCGGGGCCGCCATGAGACCGGAATTCCGTGGAAAGGGCCGGCGGCGGCTTGGTCGGAGCGGCGGGATTTGAACCCACGACCCCTTCACCCCCAGTGAAGTGCGCTACCAGGCTGCGCTACGCTCCGACCAAGCCGCCGTGCCGCGGGCCGTCTTTATAACTATCGATATGGGAGGCCGCAACGCGTGCGGCGCCGCTCACTCGCTGGCGTCGAACTCGGCCCGCAGGGTACGCAGATCATCAAGCAAGCCACGCAGCTCGGCACGAGCGCCATCTGGCAGCGGCGCCGCCTTGGCCTCGGGCGCCGCGGCATCGTGCGACGCGCTGCGGCCATTGCCGTCGCGCAGCAGACGCTGCACACCGCGGATTGTGTAGCCCTCGGTGTAGAGGAGGTTGCGGATGCGCCGCAGCAGGTCAACATCCTCGGGGCGGTAGTAGCGCCGCCCCCCGCCCCGCTTGACCGGCCGTACCTGCGCGAACTTCGTCTCCCAGAAGCGCAGTACATGCTGCGGCACGTCCAGTTCGCCCGCGACCTCGCTAATGGTGCGAAAGGCAGCGGCGGATTTGCGGTTGCGTCCGCGGTAGCCGGCGCTGCGGGCCGCTGTCCTGTGGGATTCCTGGGTGGCGTCGGCCATCGCCCCTCAGCCCGTCAGGGCTGCTCCGGCTGACCGCCGACAAGGGCGCCGGAATTGCTGAGCGACTCATTGACCTGAGCCTTCAGCACTTGGGATGGCCGGAATACCAGCACCCGGCGCGGCAGGATAGGCACTTCCTCGCCAGTCTTCGGATTACGGCCGATGCGCTGGCCCTTCTGGCGGACGGCGAAGCTGCCAAACGACGAAATCTTCACGCTTTCGCCGCTTTGAAGTGCCTCGGCGATCTCGTTCAGTACGGTTTCGACGAGTTCTGCGGACTCATTTCGTGAGAGTCCGACTTCCTGGTACACCGCCTCGCTGAGGTGGGCACGCGTCACTGTCCTGTCGGCCATAGAAAAAGCCTACCCCATCGACCCCAACGACTCCGCCATTCGCAGCGTAACCCTCTGCCGAATAGCGGTCAATATCAAAGGGATGAGGGAAAACCTTCATGCGATACTGGGGAGGCGTCCTGCCCCGGCACCGCGCAGGCTACATCCGTACCAGGCCGGCGCCCCAGCTGAGGCCCCCGCCCATTGCCTCCATCAGCACCAGATCGCCTTGCTTGATGCGGCCGTCACGGACCGCCTGGTCGAGCGCCAGGGGGATCGATGCGGCGGAGGTGTTGGCATGGTTCTCGATGGTCAGCACCACCTTCTCTTCGGGCATGCCGAGTTTGCGCCGGGTCGAATCGATGATGCGCTTGTTGGCCTGGTGCGGCACCAGCCAGTCGATCGCATCGGGCTCGAGGCCATTGGCCTGCAGCGCTTCGTCGACCACCGAAGCGAGGCAGATGACGGCGTGGCGGAAAACCTCGCGCCCCACCATCTTCACCGTGCCGCTGGTACCGGTCGAGGACGGGCCGCCTGACGTGTAGAGCATTTCTGCCTTGGTGCCATCGGAATGCAGATGGGTCGACAAGATGCCCCGCGGCTCCGCGGCGCCATCGTCCTCTGTGGCGCGCAATACAACGGCTCCAGCCCCATCGCCGAACAGCACGCAGGTGCTCCGGTCGGTCCAGTCAAGGATACGCGAGAAGGTCTCCGCGCCAATCACCACGGCGGTCTCTGCCTGCCCACAGCGGATGAAATTGTCCGCCACCGACAGCGCGTAGACGAACCCGGAGCAGACCGCCTGAACGTCAAACGCAGCGCCGCTATCCATCCCGATCTTCGCCTGAACATCGGCGGCCGCTGCCGGAAAGGTCCGGTCCGGCGTGGTCGTGGCCAGGACCAGGAGGTCGACATCCGTGGCTGCGACACCGGCGTGGGCAAGCGCCGCTTCGGCCGCGTTGCGGGCCAGATCAGATGTCAGTTCACCGTCTGCGGCGATGTGGCGCTGACGAATGCCTGTGCGCTCCACGATCCACGCGTCGGTCGTATCCACGAGGGTCGCCAGGTCATCATTGGTGAGGACCTTCTCCGGCAAGTAGGAGCCACAGCCGGCAATGAGGGATCGGCGCGTCATGGCGCCCCGTCAAGCCACAACAGGAGAAGAAGAAGAACCTTTTATATCAAGGCCTTCTAGGTCTTCTCTAATTTTTTTGTTGATATTGTTGCCGACCATGTCGATGCAAACGCCGAGGGCGTGGGCAAAACCGATAGCGTCGGTGCCGCCATGGCTCTTGACGGCAACACCATTCAGACCGATCAGCATCGCTCCATTGTAGCGACGCGGATCGAGGCTCTGGCGCAGATACTCCACAGCCGGACGTGCCAGCAGATAGCCCAGCTTGGCGCGCAACGACGATGTGAACATGTCCTGCATCAATCCGCCGACGAGTTTTCCGGCGCCTTCTATGGCCTTCAGCGCCACATTGCCGGTAAAGCCGTCGGTTACCACCACATCAACCTTGCCAGAGGTGATGTCGTTGCCCTCGACGAAGCCGTGGAAAGTGTCTGCAAGCGAAGATTCCCGCAGCATGGAGGCGGCGAGTTTCACTGTGTCCACGCCCTTGAGGTCTTCCTCGCCGACATTGAGGATGCCGATCGACGGCTTTGACACGCCCAGCACGATGCGGGCAAAGACCTCGCCCATCACTGCGAATTGAACGAGGTTGTCGGCATCGCACTCCACATTGGCGCCGAGGTCGAGCATGACCGCTTCGCCGGTGCGGGTGGGCGTGCTGGCACAGATTGCCGGCCGGTCGATGCCCGGCAGGGTCTTCAGCGCAAACTTCGCCGTTGCCATGTAGGCGCCGGTGTTGCCTGCCGAGATTACGCCGCCAGCCTCATCATCCGCTACCGCGTTGATCGCCAGGCGCATACTCGATTGCCGACCGCGGCGCAGCGCAATGGACGGGCGCATCTCGTTGGAGATCACGTCCGGCGTATGCCGCAGTTCGCAAACCTCTGCCGCATAGGGGGCGTTCTTGAGCAGCGGGCCGACGATGGCCTCGTCACCGAACAGGATGTAACGGACATCCGGGTGGCGTTCGCGGGCCAGGTTCAAACCCTGGACAACCATTCCCGGCGCGTCGTCGCCGCCCATGGCATCGACCGCAATGGTCAATCGCGACGACACGAAATGCGGACCCTAGACTCGAACGACGCGCTTCGATTCCTCGGACACGGCCGCCACCTCACGACCATCATAGTGGCCGCAGGACGGGCAGACATGGTGCGGGCGCTTCAGCTCACCGCAATTGGAACATTCGACATAGGCCGCGGAAGTCAGCGCATCATGCGACCGCCGCTGGTCGCGCTTCGACTTCGAGACCTTCTTCTTAGGTACCGCCATGGATTTTATTTCTCTTCTATTGGAAGCCTATTCCTAGCCCGGCTCCCGGGAGCGAGACTAGATAGCGAAAAACATTGTCCGGAGCAAGCACAGTGCGCCCGGCCCGCAACGGCGCATGGGCCTATTGCTTCACATTGCCCTTCAGCTGCGCCAGGGCAGCGAACGGACCGTCCGCTGCATCCCCCTGCCCCCCAGCGCCCGCATCAAGCGCCACGCCCTGGGCGCGGGGAAACGGGTCGAGCCCCAGTGCCAGCTGCTGGGCGACGAGTTCCCCGAGGTCGATCCGCCCTTCCGCCAATGGCTCAATGTCCTCGGCTTCCGCATCGACGAGCACCTCGTCGCCATCCGCGCCGTCGTCAGCCGCGAACAAGCAATCCAGTTGCTCGGAAACATGCTGGAGCACCGGCTCCAGGCTCACGACGCAGGCTTGGGTCACATCCGCTTCCAAAGTGCCGCGCACCCGGTAGGCGCGGCCAGGCTTTACCTCATGGACCGTCAGGTGGGCCGCCAGCCTGTCGATCCCGACAATGCCGAAGCGCGATGCAAGGGCCGCACATTCCTCCGCCTTTGCCTCAACGTCGATGTCCATCTCGCGGCCACGCATGTTGACCGCGTCGAACGGCCGGCTGAGTTCTGGTTTGGGATCCTGGAGGCTCATGCCGGCGCCGCCCCGAAGCTGACCGTCCCGTTGGCCAGATCACTGATGTTGGCGGTGGCAAGCGCCGCGCGCTCGCTCCGCAGGTAGCGTGCTACCACGGCGCGATCTTCAGGGTCGCCGCCGTCGACCGTGCCGTAGACGTTGCGGGCCAGCGCAGCATCCAGCGCGGCGTCGTCCGCTTCATCCAGCGCAGCAGCGTAGGTCTGGGCTCGGCCGTTCAGGCCCTCGGCCATTTTCTTGACCTTGCGACCAACGCCCAGATCTCCGACGCCTAGCTCACGCAGGCAGCTGTCCATATCGGCGAACATGGCGTCGAACACGGCCTGGCCGACCTCACGGGCGCGCTTGTCGCCATGACGCAGACGGTCAAGCAGCAAGAACACATGCAGGGAAATGAGCTCAAAACGGCCATCGAGGCTGTCGGGCACGCCCAGGTCACGGTAGAACCCGGGCGAACGAGCCTGGCCGACGGCAGCGGCATAGAGTTTGTCGGCCACGGCGATGAGGTCGCGGCGTCGGGTCACGGAATGAAACATGATGGCGTCCAAATGGGTCGCTTGGCGAGGTTGACAAGCCCGCCGGTCAGTGAATCTATAGCGCATACCGCGCTTTGAAAGGACCGCTCTTGTCCCGTCGTCGTCGCCCCGTTGTCTATGCCTGCCTCGCTGGCCTTTTGCTTGCCGGTTGCAGTGCGGATTTCCTCACGCCCGAACTGCGCGCCCACGGCAATCTGCCGCGCGCGGAACTGATCAACCGGATTGAGCCGGGGCGCCAGACCACGGCCGATGTGCTTGATTTGCTGGGCACACCGTCGAGCCGGTCCTCGTTCGGCCCGGAGACCTGGTACTATATAAGCCGCATCGCGCAGCCGATGCTGTTCCTCACCCCCGAGACCCTGGATCAGCAGATCCTGGCGATCCGTTTCGACGCTGCGGGCCGGGTCAGCGAGGTGAAGCGTTACGACAAGTCGGACAGCCGCGATGTTGCGTTCGTCGAGCGCGAGACGCCGACCCGCGGCAGCGAACTGACGATCATGCAGCAGGTTCTGGGCAACCTCGGCCGCTTCGAGGATGCAGAGGGTCCGTAAACGCCAAAACGCCACCATAGATCCGAAAACGAACAGGCCCCGGCGGATCTCTCCGCCGGGGCCTTTGGTTTGGCTCGTGGCCGGACTGCCTAGTGCGCCAGAATAGCCAGCAGCAGCAGCGCCACGATGTTGGTGATCTTGATCATCGGGTTCACGGCCGGGCCGGCGGTGTCCTTGTAGGGATCGCCCACGGTGTCACCGGTCACCGCGGCCTTGTGGGCCTCTGAGCCCTTGCCGCCGTGATTGCCGTCCTCGATGTACTTCTTGGCGTTGTCCCAGGCGCCGCCGCCCGCCGTCATCGAGATGGCGACGAACAGGCCGGTGACGATCACGCCCAGCAACATCGCGCCGACAGCGGCGAAGGCCGCTGCCTTCCCGGCGATCAGCAGGACCACGCCATAGATCACCACCGGTGCCAGGACCGGCAGCATCGAGGGGATGATCATCTCCTTGATCGCCGCCTTGGTCAGCAGGTCAACCGCCCGGCTGTAGTCCGGCTTGGCGGTGCCTTCCATGATGCCGGGGATTTCCTTGAACTGACGGCGCACCTCGACCACCACGGAGCCGGCGGCACGGCCAACCGCGGTCATACCCAGCGCCCCGAAGAGGTAGGGCAGCAGGCCGCCGAGCAGCAGGCCGACGACGACATAGGGGTTGCTCAGCGAGAAGTCGATGCTCAGGCCCGCGAACCCTGGGTACTCCACCGGATTGGCGATGAAGTAGCGCAGGTCTTCGGTGTAGGCCGCGAACAGCACCAGCGCGCCGAGACCGGCTGAGCCAATGGCGTAACCCTTGGTCACCGCCTTCGTGGTGTTGCCAACCGCGTCGAGCGCGTCGGTTGTCTTGCGGACATTCTCTTCCAACTCGGCCATCTCGGCGATACCGCCGGCGTTGTCGGTGACCGGGCCATAGGCGTCGAGCGCCACGACCAGGCCGGCAACCGCCAGCATGGTGGTCACTGCGATGGCGATACCAAACAGGCCCGCCAGGAGGTACGTGGCGATAATCGCGGCGCAGATCACCAGCGCCGGCACCGCGGTCGCCTCCATGGAGATCGCCAGGCCCTGGATCACGTTGGTACCGTGACCGGTGGTCGATGCCTGGGCGACGCTGCGCACCGGGCGGTACTCGGTACCGGTGTAGTACTCGGTGATCCAGAACATCAGGCCGGTGACGATGATGCCCACCAGGCTGCACAGCAGCAGCGACATGCCGGTGAAGGTCCGGTCGCGGACGGTGATCTCGGTGTCCAGGCCGACCAGCATCATGGTGACGACGAACACGCCAACGCCGGACAGCACGACACAGCCGATCATGCCTTTGTAAAGCGCGCCCATGATGTTGTTGTTCGGACCGAGGCGCACGAAATAGGTCGCCGCGATCGAGGTGATGATGCAGACCGCGCCGATGACCAGCGGGTAAGCCATCAGGATCGTGCCAAGCTCGGTGCCGCCGAAGAAGATCGACGCAAGCACCATGGTCGCCACGACAGAGACCACGTAGGTTTCGAAAAGGTCGGCGGCCATGCCAGCACAGTCGCCGACATTGTCCCCCACATTGTCGGCGATGACAGCGGGGTTGCGGGGGTCGTCCTCGGGGATGCCCGCCTCGACCTTACCGACCAGGTCGGCGCCGACGTCGGCACCCTTGGTGAAGATGCCGCCGCCGAGGCGCGCGAAGATCGAAATCAGCGAGGCACCAAAGCCAAGCGCCACCAACGGATCGATCAGGCCGCGGCCCGATGCGCCGATGTTCAGCAGGAACAGGTAGTAGACCGCAACCGCCAGCAGGGCGAGGCCGGCCACCAGCATGCCCGTGACGGCGCCGGCGCGGAACGCGATGTCGAGCCCCTGAGCGAGCCCGGTCCGTGCCGCCTCGGTGGTGCGGACGTTGGCGCGCACCGACACATGCATGCCGATATATCCGGTCGCGCCTGAGAGCACCGCGCCAATCAGGTAGCCAAGCGCCACCTGCCAGCCAAGCACGCCGAACAGGATCACCGCGATCACCGCGCCGACGATGCCGATGGTGGTGTACTGGCGGTTGAGATAGGCACGCGCGCCTTCCTGCACGGCACCGGCGATTTCCTGCATGCGTTCGCTGCCCGCGCTGGCCGACAGGACCGAGCGGGCGGTAACGACACCGTAGATCACGGCAAGAATGCCGCAGGCGATAGTGAACAGATAGAACGAGGACAGCATTCGGCGTCCTTCCCCCTTAGAATACCCGAAATAATCGGTGTGATTTGACTAGGACAAAGAGTCTTGAGTCGGGCCCAATATTGGCGTGTTGCCCCGTAAGCGCGCGGACCATGCCAGAACGCGCCCCGCAAGGCAACCAGCATTCGCCGCCGCTTCAGGCGAAGGCGGCACCTCTGCGCTGGCGCAGCCAGAGGATGGACATCAGCGATACCGCGAGCATCGGCAGGATGCAGAGATTCAGCACGATCCAGCCGAATTCCTCATGTACAGCTCCCGACGCGAGGGATGCGAATGCCACCACGCCCCAGATGGCGAAATCGTTGAAGCCCTGTACCTTCGCCCGTTCCGAGGGCCGGTGGGCATAGGCCAGCAGGTTGGTTGCACCGATGAACATGAAGTTCCAGCCCAGGCCAAGGAACACCAGGGCAAGCCAGAAATGTCCCATGGTGATGCCCATGGTTGCGGGGATCACGGTGGCGATTTCCAACAGCGCCCCGATCGCCATGATGTTGAGCACCCCGAAGCGGCGGATCAGGTGTCCAGTGATGAAGGATGGCGCGAACATCGCCAGCGCATGCCACTGGATAATGAACATCGCTCCGTCGATGCCATGGTTGCAGGCGACAACCGCCAGAGGCGTCGCCGCCATGATCAGCACCATGCAGGCAAACGCGGTGACGGCGGCGAACACCGAAACGCCGAAGACCGGCTGGCTAGCGATCTCCGAGAGCGGTCGCGGCGGCTCGTCGTGGATGCTCTCCTTGACCGGCGGGATTTCCACCAGCGACAGCAGCAGCATGCAGAGGATCGGCGCGAGCAGCAGGATGACGTAGCTGCCGGCGAACATGACCGGCGGCAGCATCTCGCGGGTCCAGATCACCAGTTGCGGCGCCAGTGCCGCGGAAATCACCCCGCCCGCCACCACCAGCGAAATAGCGCGGCTGCGAAACTCCGGCGTTGCCGCCTCGGGCGCGGCAAAGCGATAGAACCAGGAGAAGGTGTTGGCGATCCCCATCAGCACCGCGCCGACGAGGAACAAGGGAAAACTCTGAAGCGTCAGTGCGGTGAGGCAGACCACGCCACCAGCCAGCCCCGACAGCGCCCCCAGCATGAACCCGTTGCGCCGGCCGATACGCTTCATCAGCAATGACGCGGGCATGGCAGTCGCCATGGTCGCCAGCATCAGCGCCGCATGGGGTGCGGTCGCCAGATGCTTCTGCTCCAGCATCGCGAAACCGATCAGCGCCGAAGTGGTGAGAAACACCGAGTTGGCAATCAGGGACAGCGCCTGACAACCGAACAGCAACAGGACATTGCGGTGCATCATCGACACAGGCGCGGGCTCCTCGGACGGACCGCCGGTTTATAGCAGGCCGCCGACCGGCCACACAGGGTACGGGCTAGAAATGCCGCCAGCCATGTTCGGCAATCTCAATAGGGGCACCTTGCGCATCCAGCACCGTGACTCCTTCGCCCGCCGCGAGGCTACCGATTTCCGCGATCGGCAGGCCAAGCGATCCACAAAGGGCAGCGACCTGATCCACTTTCCCAGGCGGCACGGTGAACAGCAGTTCGTAATCGTCGCCGCCGCCGAGCACGCTGGCCAGTAGTGCCGGATCGGCATCGATAAGCCGCCGCGCCGCCGGTGACAGCGGCACCGCGTGGGCACGCAGTTCGGCGCGCAGGCCGGAATTGCGGCAAATATGGCCGAGATCGGCAAGCAGCCCGTCGGACACATCCAGCATGGCGCTGGCCAATGACGCGAGAGCCGGCCCTGCATCAGCCCGCGGCACCGGCAGCCGGTAGCGCCCGGCGAGAAAGGCAGCATCTTCCGCGCCCGGCTTCAGCGCCCCTTGCAGCACCTTCAGGCCGAGGGCCGCATCCCCGATGGTGCCGGTGACGAACAGCAGGTCCCCTGCTGCCGCCCCGCCGCGCGGAGCATCGCCACCGGCGGGTTCCGCCAGGCCGAACGCGGTCAAAGAGAAGGTGCGCGGGCCCGGTGTCGAGACCGTATCGCCGCCCGCCAGCACGATGCCAAAGGTCTCTTGGTCCACAGCCAGGCCATCGGTGAATTGGCGCACCCAGTCGTCGCCGGTCTCGGCGGTCAGGGCGAGACATAGGAGGTATCGCCAGGGCACCGCCCCCATGCTCGCCAGGTCCGACAGGTTGACCCGCAGCAGCTTGCGCGCCACCAGGTCGGGTGGATCGTCGGGCAGGAAATGGACACCCTCGACCATGGCGTCCGCCGTGACCACCAGGTCCCGGCCCGGTGGCGGCGACAGCCGCGCGGCGTCGTCGGTGAGGCCGCGCGCGCCGGGTTCACCGTCGGTCAGCGGTGCGAGGTAACGGGCGATCAGTTCGAATTCGCCGGACGCCACGGGACCGGTTCCCCGATCAGGGAGTGCTGGCAGCGCCAGCCTCGAAGCCCTCCGGCCGGGCGGCGCGGGCAATCTTGTCGAGTACGGCATTGGCCATACCCGGCTCCTTGCCTGAGAAGAAGTCGTGGGCGATCTCGACATACTCGTTGATCGCCACCCGCGGCGGTACGTCGGGACGGCTGGTCAGTTCGAAAGCGGCGGCGCGGAGCAGTGCGCGCAGCACATGGTCGATGCGGGCGAGCGGCCATGCCTCGGGGAGCGCGCCTGACAGGCGGTCGTCGATATCGCCCTGGCCGCTCCAGGCGCCCTCGACGATGGCCTTGAAGAATTCCTGATCCGGCGCCGCTTCGTCCTCGTCCATGCGGTGGCCGAGGAACTCCAGCACCACGGCGCGCGGTTCGGCGCCGCTGAACTCGACCTGATAGAGGGCCTGGACGGCGGCGATACGGGCCGCGCGCCGCGCCCGCCGTTCGCCGGACGCGGCGGGCGCTGCAGCGATCATCGCGGGTAGAGCTGGAACTGCTTCTTCAGCTCGACCATGGCGAGGCAGGCGCGCGCCGCCTCTGCGCCCTTGTTGCCGCCACTGACCGAGGCGCGGTGCTCAGCCTGTTCCCGGTTGTGGCAGGTCAGGATGCCGTAGCCCAGCGCGATGGAATATTGCAGCGACAGATCCTGCAGGGCGCGGGCGCTCTCGCGGCAGATATACTCGTAATGGTCGGTCTCGCCCTTGATGACACAGCCAAGCGCGACAAAACCGTGGTAGCGCTTCGAGGTCAGCGAGATGAAGTTCATCGAGCGGATGGCGAAGCGGATGGCCGCAGGAATCTCGAACGCGCCGGGGACCTCGATACGCTCGTGGGTCGCGCCGACCTTCTCGAACTCCTGTACCAGGCCGTCCATCATCTGGTCCGCGATGTCCTCGTAGTAGCGGGACTCGATCACCAGAATATGCGGTGCCTCACTCATGGGCGTTCTTTCCTTCGCTGTTTCGCCGCCGCATCAGGCGTCCGGGCCCGGCGGGATCGGCCGCTGATCGACGACCCGCAGGCCGTAGCCCTCAAGGCCGACGATGGTGCGCTTGCTATTGGACAGCAAGATCATATCCTTCACGCCGAGGTCGAGCAAAATCTGTGCGCCGACGCCGTAATCCCGCAGCTCGCCAGGCTGTTCCTTCTGGGGTGCGCCAAGGCGTTCGCGCAACCGGTCCGAAAGGCTAGTGCGCAGGCCTTCGCGGATGAACACCACGACACCACGCCCCATCTCGCCGATCAGGCGCATCGCGCGGGGCATCACGCCGGCGCGGGCCGGCGGTACGTCGCCGAGCATGTCTTCAATCACGTTGGAGGCGTGTACCCGAACCGGCACCGGATCGCCGGTGGAGATATCACCCTTGACCAGCGCCAGATGCTCCAGACCCGTTACCTTGTCGACATAGACATGCAGCTTGAACAGGCCGCCGAAGGCGCTGTCGAGATCGAAAGCCGTGGCGTGTTCCACGAGGTTCTCGGTGCGCCGGCGGAAGCCAATCAGGTCGGCAATGGTGCCAAGCTTGAGGTTATGGCGCTGCGCGAACGCGATCAGGTCGGGCAGCCGGGCCATGGTGCCGTCGTCGTTCATGATCTCGCAGATAACGGCAGCCGGCTGCAGCCCCGCCATGCGGGCGATATCGACGCTGGCCTCGGTGTGGCCGGCCCGCACCAGGGTGCCGCCGTCGCGCGCCACCAGCGGGAAAACATGGCCCGGGGTGACGATGTCGTCCTTGCCCTTGTCCGGGTTAATGGCAACCGCCACCGTATGGGCCCGGTCTGCCGCGGAAATACCAGTGGAGATACCATCCTTCGCCTCAATCGAGACGGTGAAGGCGGTGCGGTTCCGCGAGCGGTTGTCCTGGCTCATCATCTGCAGGCCGAGCTGGCTCACCCGCTCGGCGGTCAGCGCCAGGCAGATCAGGCCCCGACCGTGCTTGGCCATGAAGTTGATGACGTCGGGCGTCGCCATCTGCGCCGGAATCACCAGGTCCCCCTCGTTCTCACGGTCTTCGTCGTCAACCACAACGAACATGCGGCCGTTGCGGGCTTCCTCGATGAGGTCCTCGGTGGGCGACAGGAAGTCGCTGAAGGCGGTGCGGATTGGTTCCTGCATTAGTCGCTTTCGGTCAGGCGCGCCACGTAGCGGGCGATGACGTCGATCTCCAGATTTACCCTGTCGCCTTCGGCAAGGCGGCCCAGCGTGGTGGCATCGGCGGTGTGGGGGATGATGTTGACCCCAAACGCCGCGCCGTCAACCTCGTTGACGGTGAGCGACACCCCATCGATCGAGATCGAGCCCTTGGGCGCAATGAAGCGGGCGAGCGCCGCGGGCGCGCTGAATGTTAGGCGCAGGCTGTCTCCTTCCTGCCGCCGCTCGGTAAGCTGCCCCACTCCGTCGACATGGCCGCTGGCCAGATGGCCGCCCAGTTCATCGCCAAGGCGCAGCGCGCGCTCCAGGTTGACGGGTGTGCCCGATTGCCAGTCGCCAAGGGTAGTCTTCGACAGTGTCTCCGCCGACACGGTCACGGCGAACCAGCCCTCCCCCTTCTCCACCGCCGTGAGGCAGACCCCGGCGCAGGCAATGGAGGCGCCAATCTCGATGCCCGCCGTGTCGTAGGCTGTATCGATCTCGAAGCGGGTATCCCCGCCGGGGACCACCGCGCGCACCGCGCCAATATCGGTGATGATTCCAGTGAACATGGGTGAAAGCCGTCTCGCGCTATTCGTCGCGGCGGTAGGTCTCCCACAGATCGTCGCCAACTGCCAGCACATCCATGCGGGAAAACCGCTGTGCGGCCGCAAGATTTTGGAGGCCGAGCGGACCGACCGCCGGAATGCCCTCCTCGCCCAGCAGTACGGGAGCGCGGAACCAGGCGATCCTGTCCACCAGGCCCGCACCCAGCAGCGCCGTTGCGAGCCGATAGCCGCCCTCGACCAGTAGCCGTGTGATGCCCCGCGTGCCTAGCTCTTCGAGGGTACGGGCGAGATTCGGGATCTCATCGCCCGTGCGGCCGACCTCCAGCACCTCTACGCCTGCGCCTTCAAGCGCCGCGCGCCGGGCGGGGTCAGGGTCGGGCAAGGTAGCAACAAGGACCGGGGCATCCGCCGCGGTGGTAACGAGCTTCGACGTCAGCGGCAGGCGCAGCCGGGAATCCACCACCACGCGTAAGGGCGTGCGCGCCGTGAGGCCGGGAACCCGGCAGGTCAGTGCCGGATCATCCGCCAGTACGGTGCCGCTACCGACCATCACTGCGTCATGGCTCGCACGCAGCAGATGGCCACCCCGGCGTGCCGCCTCGCCCGTGATCCATTGGCTTTCGCCGTCGGCCATGGCGATACGGGAATCCAGGCCGGTCGCGGTCTTGAGGGTGACCAGCGGACGGCCATGACGCTGGCGCATCAGGTAGCCGGCGTTGACCTCCGCAGCCTCCGCCGCCATCAGGCCGCTTTCAACGGCAATCCCGGCGTCGCGCAGCATCGCCAGCCCGCGCCCGGCGACCCGGTCGTCCGGGTCCTCCATCGCCACCACCGCGCGCGCGACGCCGGCACCGATCAGCGCATCGGCGCAAGGCGGGGTCTTTCCGTAATGGCTGCAGGGCTCCAGGGTCACGTAGGCCGTGGCGCCCTTGGCACGGCTGCCGGCACGGCGCAGCGCTTCGGTCTCTGCGTGCGGCCGGCCGCCGGGCCGGGTCCAGCCGCGGCCCACCACCCTGCCCTCGCTATCGACAAGAATGCAGCCGACCGCGGGATTCGGTGCGGTGGTGCCAAGCGCGCGCCGCGCCAGCGACAACGCCGCGCGCATGTGGCCGGGATCGCCGGGGTCAGTCGTTCTGGTCGCCAAGGGAGCCGACGAACTCCTCGAAGTCCTTGGCTTCGCGGAAGTTCCTGTAGACCGAGGCAAACCGCACATAAGCCACCTGGTCAAGCTCTGCCAGGGTCTCCATCACCAGCTCACCGATGGCCTTGGTCGGGATTTCGGTCTCGCCGCTGCTTTCGAGGCGGCGCTGGATTGAGTTGACGATGCGCTCCACCCGGTCCTCATCAACGGGACGCTTCCGGGTGGCAATGCGCAGCGACCGCTGCAGCTTCTCCCGGTCAAACGGCATTCGCCGCCCGTCGGATTTCACCACGGTGAGCTCGCGTAACTGGACGCGCTCGAAGGTGGTGAAGCGCGCGCCGCAATTGGCGCACAGCCGGCGCCGGCGGATCGCAGAATTGTCCTCGGTCGGACGCGAGTCCTTCACCTGGGTATCGGAATGGCCGCAGAACGGACAGCGCATGGGCGGTCGGTACTCCCTGCCGTTTTCTGGTTATTGCCCGGGATAGATCGGATAGCGGCGGCAGAGGTCGAGCACCCTCTCCCGTGCGGCCGCTTCGGCGGCCCCATTGTCGTCACCGTTGGCCGCGAGCCCGTCGAGCACGTCGCCGATCAGCTCACCCACCTCGCGGAAGGCGGTCTCATCCATGCCCCGCGTGGTGCCCGCGGGGGTGCCGAGCCGCACGCCAGAAGTCACCGCCGGCTTTTCGGGATCGAAAGGCACGGCGTTCTTGTTACAGGTGATGTCGGCCCGCTCCAGGCTGGCCTCGGCGGCCTTCCCTGTCAGGCCCTTGGGGCGCAGATCGACCAGCATGAGGTGCGTATCGGTACCGTCAGAGACGATGTCCAGGCCGCGCGCCTTGAGCACATCCGCCAGCGCCCGGGCGTTGGCAACCACTTGGGCGGCGTAGGCCTTGAAATCCGGGCGCAGCGCCTCGCCGAAGGCCACCGCCTTGGCGGCGATGACATGCATCAGCGGACCGCCTTGCAGGCCCGGGAAAATCGCGGAGTTGAACTTCTTGCCGAGATCCGTGTCGGTGCTGAGGATCATGCCGCCACGCGGCCCGCGCAGGGTCTTGTGGGTGGTGGTCGTGACCACATGGGCATGGGGCAGCGGGCTCGGATGCGCGCCGCCGGCCACGAGACCCGCGAAATGCGCCATGTCGACATGCAGATAGGCGCCCACCTCGTCAGCAATCGCGCGGAACGCGGCGAAATCAATCACCCGGGGATAGGCCGAGCCGCCGGCGATGATCATCTGCGGCTTGTGCTCGCGTGCAAGGCCCGCGACCTCGTCCATATCGATCAGGCCGTCCTGACGGCGCACACCATACTGCACAGCATTGAACCACTTGCCCGACAGGTTGGGCTTGGCGCCGTGGGTGAGATGCCCCCCCGCGGCGAGCGACATGCCAAGAACCGTGTCGCCCGGTTTGATCAGCGCCAGGGCCACGGCCTGGTTTGCCTGGGCGCCGGAATGGGGCTGCACATTGGCGTAGGCGCAATCGAACAGGGCCGTGGCCCGGTCGATGGCGAGGCTCTCCACCGTGTCCATGTGCACACAGCCGCCATAATAGCGGCGGCCGGGATAGCCCTCGGCGTACTTGTTGGTCAGTACCGAGCCCTGGGCCTCGAGAACCGCTTGGGAGACGATGTTCTCGGACGCGATCAGCTCGATACCATCGCGCTGGCGGGTCATCTCCGCATCCAGGGCGGCGGCAATGTCGGGATCGCGGCTGGCGAGGGATTCGCCGAAGAAGTCGTCGCGGGGCGTTTCCTGCAAGGTCTGCTGGGCCAATGCCATCGCTATTTCATGTCCTTTTACAGAGCATTAAAGACAGTTTTTAAAGTTATTATCCAAGTTTCTCGACACGCCGGGCATGCCGGCCACCTTCGAATTCGGTCTCCAGGAAGGCGCGTACGCAGTCGGCAGCCACTTCTCCGCCGACGATCCGTGCACCCAGCGCCAGGACGTTGGCATCATTGTGCAGCCGGGTCAGCCGCGCCGTGGTGACATCGTGGCAGACGCCGCAGCGCACCCCGGCATGGCGGTTGGCGGCGATGCTGATACCGATCCCGGTGCCACAGACCAGCACGCCGCGGTCTGCGCGGCCATCAGATAGCGCTGCAGCAAGGGCATGGCCAAAATCGGGATAATCGACGGAATCCGGGCCGTCGGTGCCAAGGTCCAGCACCTCATGGCCGAGGGCCTCGATCTCTGCCTTGAGTTCACTTTTCAGCGCGAATCCGGCGTGATCGGACGCAAGTGCGACGCGGCTGCTGGCCATTTCCCCTTTCCACAGATCGCGGCCGAGAGCCGCACCACCCCATTAATGGTGGCTTGTACCATATATGGAAAGCTCAGCGGAACCTTCTACAACAGCCAGCGTTGCCGAAAACGGCAACGGGGCCGCTGGCTGACGCCCGCGGCCCCGTCCCCAAGCCTTGCAGGCGGCTAGTTAACGTAGTCGTACGAGCCGTTCTGCCACTCGTAGAAGACATAGCCGGGCGCCGAGACGTCGCCCTTCTCGTCGAAGCCGATGTCGCCGAGAACGGTCTTGAATCCGCCCTTACGCAGATCATCGCTCAGCTTGTCGACATCGGTGGAGCCAACGCGTGCCGCCGCCTGGGCAAACACCTGAATCGCCGCGTAGGTGTAGAGCGTGTAGCCCTCCGGCTCGTAACCGCCTGCGCGGAAAGTCTCCACCAGCTTGGCCGCAACCGGGTTCTTGCGCGGATCGGGGCTGAAGGAGAACAGGGTGCCAGCACCCTCTTTGCCGGTGATCGACCAGAATTCCTGGCTCACCAGCGCATCACCGGAGACCAGCACGGTGTCCATGCCCTGGCTACGCATCTGGCGCACGATGAGGCCCGCCTCGGTGTGGTAACCGCCGAGATAGAGCACGTCGACACTCTGCTGCTTGAGCTTGGAAACCAGCGCGGAATAGTCCTTCTCACCGGCACTGATCGCCTCGTACATCACCTCGACCATGCCGTTCTTGTGCAGGTTGGCCCGGGTTTGGTCCGCCAGGCCCTTTCCGTAGGCGGTCTTGTCATGAACGATGGCGACCTTCTTGCCGGCGAAATTCTCGGACAGGAAGGAGCCGGCGATGGCACCTTGCTGGTCGTCACGCCCGCAAACGCGGAATACGTTCGGGCCGCCCTCGTCGGTCAGCTTGGGGTTGGTCGAGGCCGGCGAGATCTGCAGCAGCCCCTCTTCCTCATAGACCTTGGAGGCGGGGATCGACGAGCCGGAACAGAAATGCCCGGCGACAAACACGACCTCCTGGTTAACAAACTGGTTGGCGACCGCGACGGCCTGCTTCGGATCGCAAGCATCATCGCCGATCTTGAGCACCAACTTCTGGCCAAGTACCCCGCCCGCCGCGTTGATGTCCTTGACCGCCTGCTCGGCGCCCTTTCGCATCTGTTCGCCGAACGAGGCGTACTGACCGGTCATCGGCCCGGCGGTGGCGATGACAATGTCTGCCGCCGCAGGCGCGGCAAGCAGCGCGCCAACCGCGGCCACGGCGGCGAATTTCATAATCCTCGGTGTGTGTCCCGACATTGTTAGTCTCCCATGCGTTGAGGGCCTTCGGCCCGTCGGTTGCCCTGTGGTTTTAAGTGAACAGTCTAATCCCCGCCGGCGGCGCCGCAACCGGCGTTATCGGTACGTCTGCGCCAGCCCAATGGCCCCGCGGGCTCGTACAGCCAGGGATATTGCTGCACCATGCGCCGCGCCCGGGTGGCCTGGTAGCCAAGTAGGCCGATCACCTGCAACACCGCGGTGTGTACGAGATAGCCGTAGAGTGATAGCAGAACCCCGTCGAACAGGGCGAAGTGGAGGAACCGGTCGGCCGTGCCAAGCAAGGCGACATAGGCCACCACCTGCCAGACCGGCCGCCAGGTGCCGGCCACGGCGCGACCCACCATCCAGGCGGTAGCGCCAAACAGCACCACGGTCAGGCCGAAAAAAACGGCAGGCTGCGCGCCCAACAGGCCCGAGAGGGTCATGCTGCGCCCCCTTCGAGATAGGCCTTGCGGATCTCCGGTGCGGCCAGCAGTTCCGCGCCAGTGCCGGTCATGGTGACCTTGCCGTTGACCAAGACATAGCCGCGCGCCGCCACCCGCAGCGCCTGGTAGGCATTCTGCTCCACCAGGAACACGGTGGTGCCGCGCTCACCGTTGATCTGGCGGATCACCTCAAAGATCTGCCGCACAACCAGCGGCGCGAGGCCAAGCGAAGGTTCATCGAGCAGCAGCAGCCGGGGCCGCGCCATCAGCGCGCGGCCAATCGCCAGCATCTGCTGTTCGCCGCCCGACAGCGTGCCGCCGCGCTGGTGCTGGCGCCGGCCGAGGATCGGGAACATCTCCAGCACCTCGGCGAGGTCGTCCTGGAAATGGGCCGGATCGGCGGTGGTGGCCCCCATCTGAAGGTTTTCCAGCACCGTCATGCGCGGAAAGATACGCCGTCCCTCGGGCACCTGGGCGATGCCGAGGCGGATGATCTGCGCGGTCGACAGGTCGGTCAGCTCGGTTCCTTCGAAACGGATTTGGCCGGCGCTTGCACGCGGGTTGCCGCAGATCGTCATCAGCAGGGTCGACTTCCCTGCCCCGTTCGCTCCGATCAAGGTGACAATCTCGCCCGCGTTGACATGCATGTCGACACCGCCAAGCGCCTCGATATTGCCGTAGTGGGCATGCACCCCCTGGACGGTCAGCATGACGGCCCTCCACGATCGCGCAGGTCATCTTCGACCGCTGGCGGCAAGGCCTCTTCATCTTCCTCGCCCAGATAGGCGCGGATTACCGCCTCGTCGCGGCGCACAGCGTCGGGCGCGCCCGCGGCGATCTTGGCGCCATGGTCGAGCACCACGATGTGGTCGGAAATCTCCATCACCACGCTCATGTCATGCTCAATCAGCAGGATGGAGATGCCGTCGCGTTCGCGAATATCCAGCAGCAGGGCGTTGAGGGCCGCGGATTCCCTGGGGTTCAGTCCGGCAGCGGGCTCGTCGAGGCAAAGCAGTACCGGCCCGGTGCACATGGCCCGTGCGATTTCGAGCCGCCGCTGTGCGCCGTAGGGCAGGTTGCCGGCTTCCCAGTCCGCGCGATCCAGCAGATCGACCCGTTCCAGCCAGTCGCGCGCCAGATCAACGGCGGCTTTCTCCGCGCGGCGGTAGCCTGGCAGGCCAAGCAGGCCACCGACCGTGTAGAGCGAGGCGCGCATCAATTCGTTGTGCTGCGCCACCACCAGGTTTTCCAGCACCGACATGCGCGGGAAAAGCCGGATGTTCTGGAAGGTCCGCGCCACATGGGCCTGCTGGGCGATGCGGAAGCCTTCAAGCCGCTCCAGCAGCATCGGCCCCTTGTCCGGATGGTGCAGGGTGAGCTGCCCGACCGACGGGTTATAGAAGCCGGTGAGGCAGTTGAACACGGTGGTCTTGCCGGCGCCGTTTGGGCCGATGATGGCGGTTACGTCGCCGCGTTGGGCGCTGAATGACAGGTCGTCCACTGCCACCAGCCCCCCAAAGCGCATGGTTAGATGCTCGACGGTGAGGATCGGGGGGCTCATGCGCCCCCCTGCCCGGCCTTTGCCGGATGCAGCCGCAGCGTCGGTTCGCGGTGCGAAATCAGGCCCCGCGGCCGCCAGACCATGATCGCCACCATCGCCGATCCAAAGATCAGCATGCGGAATTCCTCGAACTCGCGCGCCCATTCGGGAATGACGATGACCGCAAAGGCCGCGACGACAACGCCGATCTGGCTGCCCATGCCGCCAAGCACGACGATGGCGAGGATGATCGCCGACTCGATGAAGGTGAAGCTCTCGGGGCTGATGAAGCCCTGACGGGTGGCGAAGAAGGAACCCGCGAAGCCGCCGAACATGGCGCCAATGGAAAACGCGGTGAGCTTGGTGTTGGTCGGATTGATGCCGAGCGAGCGGCAGGCGATCTCATCCTCGCGCAGGGCCTCCCAGGCGCGTCCGATGGGCAGCTTGCGGATGCGCATGGTGAAGGCGTTGGTAATCAGCGCCAGGATCAGGATCAGGTAGTAGAGGAAGATGATGCGGTGCATCGACGAGAAGTCGATGCCGAAAAACTGGTGGAAGGCGACCTCGCCCTCCCCGGGCCGGCGCGTCAGTTCGAGGCCGAAGAAGGTTGGACGCGGAATGCCGGAAATCCCGTCGGGCCCACCGGTGAACTCGTACCAGTTGAGCAGCACCACGCGGATGATCTCGCCGAAACCCAGGGTGACGATGGCGAGATAGTCGCCCCTCAGGCGCAGCACCGGAAAGCCCAGCAGCATACCCACGAAGGCGGCGAACAGCCCCGCCAACGGCAGGCAAATCCAAAAACCGAGGTCGAAATGGGTCGCCAGCAGGGCGAAGGAATAAGCGCCCACGGCATAGAAGGCGACATAACCAAGGTCGAGCAGCCCGGCGAGGCCCACCACGATGTTCAGGCCCCAGCCCAGCATCACGTAAATCAGGAAGAAGGTGGCCACGTCGACCACATAGCGGTTCGCGAACGGCATCGCCGGCAGCAGCACGGCGGCGGCGACCGCGGCCGCGCCGATCCAGAAGATGTTGCCGTGGCCCCAGCCGGCCAGCCGTCCCGCGGCTGCGGTCAGGGCCGGCGCCCCAGCGCCACTCTCGCGCACCAGCGCGATCAGCAGCCGGCCAACGAACACCGCGGCAACAGCCGCCGCCAGCAGGCCGGGCCGGGTCTCAATCCCCAAAGCCACCTGGCCGCTGACCTCGGTGGCGTGAAAGCCGAGCAGCGGCAGGCCGAGCATGAAGGCGACGAAGGCGGTCAGGCCTGCTTCCTTGAGCGCGCGGACCGCCACCCGGCTCAGACCTTCTCGACTTCGGGCCGGCCGAGCAGGCCGGTGGGCATGAAGATGAGCACCAGGACGAGGATCGAGAACGCCGCCACGTCCTTGTATTCAATGCTGAAATAGGCCGACCAGAAGGTCTCGATCAGGCCGATCAACAGGCCCCCAAGCATCGCGCCGGGCACCGAGCCGATACCGCCGAGCACCGCCGCCGTGAACGCCTTGATGCCAGCGAGGAAGCCAATGAAAAAGTCGATCACACCGTAATACAGGGTCACCATCATGCCGGCGACCGCCGCCAGCACCGCGCCCATCACGAAGGCCAGCGAAATGGTGCGGTCCACATTGATGCCAACCAGCGCGGCCATCACCCGGTCCTGTTCGCAGGCGCGCTGGGCGCGGCCCAGGCTGGTGCTGCCGATGACCCAGGCGAACATCGCCATCAGCACCACGGTCAGCAGCACGATGGCGATTTGCAGGTAACTCAGCGTTACCGTGAAGTCGCCTGATTGCATCAGTTCGAAGCCGCCGGTGATGACCGGCTGCAAAGGCTTCACCCGCGCGCCCTGGACGATCTGGACGTAGTTCTGAAGCGCGATGGACATGCCAATGGCGCTGATCAGCGGCGCCAGGCGGAACGAGCCGCGCAACGGCCGGTAGGCGATGCGTTCCACCGTCCAGCCATAGGCCGCGGTAAACAGCATCGACAGCATCAGCACCAGGATCAGGGCCAGCGGCACCGAGGCCATGCCGATCGCATTGAGGATGAGGAAGGCAATCAGCGAGACGAAGGCGCCGATCATGTAGATCTCGCCATGGGCGAAATTGATCATGCCGATGATGCCGTAGACCATGGTGTAGCCCACGGCGATCAGGCCGTAGATGGCGCCCAGCGTGACGCCGTTGATCAATTGCTGGAGGAAGTACTCCAACACCGCTCCCAGACCGTGGCCCCGCCCCGTCCGCCCGGCCTCCCAACCGGCGGCGGCGCTTGTTCAGGCCGTTAAGACCGATGTGAGACTAGTGCGGCGGCTGTAGCGAGACAAGCCGGGGGCGGATCAGGCGCGCCAGCCCTTCTCGGCCAGCGCCTTACCCTTTTTCTTGAGCACGGATTCGAGCTTACGGCGCGCATTGTTCATCAGAACCTGCTCAGGCAGGTGCGCCGGGCCAACGATGCTCACCTCGACGCGCGTGCGCGGGCATATCGCGGCACACTTGGTGTACATGCCCACGCTGTAGAGCTCGAAGAGCACGTCGCTCTCGCCCGGTTTACGCCGTCGTCCTCGCATCCGTTCCACGCATCTGCAACGCCGCCCAGCCTAGATGGTGCGCCGGGTTCTGTTAAGAAACCCTCTATGGCCGCTTGACTTGGGCGGTGTAGCCGCCGAATTTGCCGCCAGCCAACGTTCCAGGAATGAAAGACAGGCCGATGTCGAACAAGCCCTTCACCAATCCGGAGACCATCGCGCTGCATGGCGGCACCTATCGCAGCGATCCCACCACCAATTCAGTGGCGGTGCCGATCTATCAGACCACGTCGTTCCAGTTCGACAGCACCGATCATGCGGCGAAGCTGTTCGGACTGCAGGAATTCGGCAACATCTACACCCGCATCATGAATCCGACCTGCGATGCGCTGGAGCAGCGCATCACGGCGCTGGAAGGCGGCGCGGCGGCGCTGGCCGTTGGCTCAGGCCAGGCGGCAACGACCTTCGCGGTGATGAACATCTGCGAGGCCGGCGACAACATCGTTTCGTCGACCGACCTCTACGGCGGGACCTGGAACCTGTTCGCCAATACGCTGAAGACCTTCGGTGTCGAGGTCCGGTTCGTCGACCCGGCGGACCCGGAGGCGTTCCGCAACGCCACCGACGACAAGACCCGCTGCTATTACGCGGAGACTTTGCCGAACCCGAAGCTCAACGTCTTCCCCATCGGCGAGGTCGCAGCCATCGGCCGGGAGATCGGCGTGCCGCTGATCATGGATAACACCGCGGCGCCCATCCTGTGCCGCCCGTTCGACCATGGCGCGGCAGTGGTCATGCACTCGACCACCAAGTTCATCGGCGGCCACGGCACGTCGATCGGCGGCATCATCGTCGATGGCGGCAATTTCGACTGGGAGGCCCATGCCGAGCGCTTCCCGCTGCTCAACAAGCCGGACCCGAGCTATCACGGCGCGGTGTGGACCGAGGCAGTGAAGCCCATTGGCCCGGTCGCCTACATCATCAAGGCGCGGGTCACCCTGCTGCGCGACCTCGGCGCGCCGATGAGCCCGTTCAACGCCTGGCAGTTCATCCAGGGCCTGGAAACTCTGCCCCTGCGGATGCGCGCCCATTGCGAGAACGCGGCCAAGGTCGCCGCCTTCCTGGAAGGCCACGACAAGGTCAGCCGCGTGATCTATCCGGGTTTGATGGATGGCGAGATGCGGGCCCGCGCGGATAAGTATCTCAGCGGCGGCTATGGCGCCCTGATGGGATTCGAGCTCAAGGGCGGCAAGGAGGCGGGCCGCGCCTTCATCGACGCGCTGGAGATGGTCTACCACGTCGCCAACATCGGCGATGCGCGCACGCTGGCGATCCATCCGGCGACCACCACCCACTCGCAGCTCACCCCCGAGGAGCAGGCCGCATCTGGCGTTTCCGAAGGCTATGTGCGACTCTCAATCGGGATCGAACACGCAGACGATATTGTGGCGGACATTGAACAGGCTCTCGCGCGCACATAGCAGTGAAACCGGGGCCGCCGGCGGCGCTGGCGGCTTCCCGCGGGTCCGGCCGCGGCGCAACCGGCGCCATGACTGGTCACGCCGTCTGGTTGCCGAGAACCGGCTGTCGGCGGATGACCTGATCTGGCCGCTGTTCGTCTGCGAAGGCTCCGACTGCGCAGAGCCTGTGCCGTCCATGCCGGGCGTCTCGCGCCTCAGCGTCGACCGATTGGGCGCAGCGGCCGCCGAGGCCCACGCACTGGGCATCCCCGCCATCGCCCTGTTTCCGGCCACTGACCCAGCCAAAAAGTCGGAGGGCGGCGAGGAAGCGCTCAATCCTGAGAACCTGATGTGCCGGGCGGCCCGCGCGCTCAAGCTGGCGGTGCCGGATATCGGTCTCGTGGGCGATGTGGCGCTCGACCCCTACACCACCCACGGCCAGGATGGCCTGGTGCGCGACGGCTATGTGGTCAACGACGAAACGCTGGAGGTGCTGGCGGGCCAAGCGGTCAACCAGGCAGAGGCCGGCATCGACGTGATCGCACCGTCGGACATGATGGATGGGCGGGTCGGCGTGATCCGGGCTGCGCTCGACGGCGCCGGGTTCCAGCGGGTGCAGATCATGGCCTATGCGGCGAAGTACGCCTCCGCCTTCTACGGCCCCTTCCGCGACGCGGTGGGCTCCGCTGCCTCGCTCGGCCAAGGCGACAAGCGCACCTATCAGATGAACCCTGCGAACAGCGACGAGGCGCTGCGTGAGGTTGCGTTGGACATCGATGAGGGCGCCGACATGGTCATGGTCAAGCCCGGCATGCCCTACCTCGACATCGTGCGCCGGGTGAAGGACACCTTCGCGGTGCCGACTTTCGCCTATCAGGTCAGTGGTGAGTACGCGATGATCTCGGGCGCGGCCGAGCGCGGCTGGCTCGACCGCGAGGCAGCGATGCTGGAAAGCCTGCTGGGCTTCAAGCGCGCCGGCGCCGACGGGGTGCTGACCTATTTCGCCGTCGATGCGGCAAAGGCGCTGCGCGACGCCGGCTGATCCGTCCTAGACGACCCCGCCGTTCTTCAGGGCGGCGATCTCTGCGTCATCCAGATCAAGAATCTCCTTCAGCACCTCGTCGCTGTGCTGCCCCAACGTCGGCGGCGCCTGACGATAGGTCACCGGCGTGCCGGACAGGCGCATCGGGCTGGCGATCAGCTTCGCGGGCTTCTTGCCGGTCGCCGGATGGTCCATTTCGATGACCATTTCGCGCGACTTCACATGCGGGTCGTCAAACACCTCTTCCAGCGTGTTGATCGGGCCGCAGCCGATGGTCGCCGCCTCCAGCTTCTCCAGCCACCAGGCTGACGCCTGCTTCGCGGTAATGCCGTTGAGGACCTCGGTCACCGCGGCGCGGTTGCGTACCCTCTCGGCGTTGGTGGAGAAGCGCGGATCGTCCAGCAGCTCCTTGCAGTCCGCCACATCGCAGAAACGCTCGAAGGTCGCGTCGTTACCGACGGACAGGACAATATGGCCGTCCGCCGTGGGCACCACCTGATAGGGCACGATGTTGGGGTGCTGGTTGCCCAGCCGGGGCGGGTTCTCACCGGTCGCCAGGTAGTTCATGCCCTGGTTGGCAAGCCAGGCGACATGAGTGTCGAGCATGCCGATGTCGATGAACTGGCCCTCGCCGGTACGCTCGCGGTGGCGCACTGCAGCCAAGGTTGCGACGGCGGCATACATGCCGGCCATCAGGTCGGCAATCGGTACACCCACCTTCATCGGCTCGCCGTCCGGATCGCCGGTCAGGCTCATAATGCCGCCCATCGCCTGTACCAGACTGTCGTAGCCCGGACGCTTAGAATAGGGGCCGGTTTGCCCGAAACCAGTAATCGAGGTGTAGATCAGGTTTGGGAACTCATCCTTGAGCTGGTCGTAGGACAGGCCGAACTTCGCCAGCGCACCGGTCTTGAAGTTCTCCGCCAGGATATCGCAGTGGCCGAGCAGCCGCTTCGCCACCGCCTGGCCCTCGGGCTTGGTGAGATCCAGGGTGATCGAGCGCTTGTTGCGGTTGGTCCCCGCGAAATAGGCGCTTTCGCTGGAATCTTCGCCGGTGTCGGTGGGCAGATAGGGCGGCGCGAAATTGCGGGTGTCGTCCCCGACCTTCGGCCGCTCGATCTTGATCACTTCAGCGCCAAGGTCCCCCAGCATCTGGGTGCAGCTCGGCCCGGCCAGCACCCGGGTCAGATCGAATACCCGCAGCCCTTCCAGCGGTCCCGCCATATCGTCATTCCTCATCGTTATGCCCGGCCCGCCGCGCGGCGTTGCGCCGTCTGCGGGGTTTACATATCCGAGCCATTTGGGGAAGGATTTCCGTCCGACGATCTTCTATCCTACCCATCGGCGAGCGGCAAGGGTCGGGCTGCGCGCCGATTTGTTTATGTGAAACCCCAAGAAACGCGCGGAGCCCATTGATGGATATGCAAAATTTCCTGAATCCTAATCTCGACCCCTTTGCCCTGGCGAAGGAACTGTCGGGCCATCACTGGATCGGCAACGCGCTGGTGCCAGCTGCGGACGGTGCCACCTTCGACGTCATCAACCCGGCCAACGGCGAGGTCATCGGACAAGGCGCCGCGGGACAGGCTGCAGACGTGGACGCCGCCGTGGCCTCTGCCGCTGCTGCCCAACCGGCGTGGGCTGCCCTGCCCGCCCGCCAGCGCGGCAAGCTGCTGGCTGAGGGCGCACGCCTGCTCGACAACCATGTCGAGGAAATTGGACGCCTGATCACCTTGGAAACCGGCAAGGCGCTGCGCACGGAGAGCCGCGTTGAGGCAGGCGTTTTGTCGGATATGCTGACCTTCTTCGCCGGCCTGGGCTCCGAACTGAAGGGCGAGACCGTCCCCTTCAGCCCTGAAATGATGACAGTGACCGTTCGTGAGCCGCTCGGCGTGGTCGGTGCGATCATCCCCTGGAACGTGCCCTTGCTGCTGATGGCGATGAAGATCGGCCCGGCGCTGCTGGCAGGCAACACGGTGGTGGTGAAATCGGCTGAAGAAGCGCCGCTGGCGGTGCTGCGGGTGGCCCAGATCCTTGGTCAGGTCTTGCCCGAGGGCACCTTCAACCTGCTGTCCGGCATGGGGCCGGAATGCGGCCAGCCGCTGGTACAGCATCCCGACGTAGCCAAGGTCAGCTTCACCGGCTCGGTGGAGACCGGCAAGATCATCAACCGGGCGGTCGCGGATAAGCTGATCCCGGTCACCCTGGAACTGGGCGGCAAGAGCCCGATGATCGTCATGGCAGATGCCGACTTGGACCGTGCGGTCGGCGGCGCGATCACCGGCATGCGCTTTACCCGTCAGGGACAAAGCTGCACCGCGGCGAGCCGGATTTTCGTGCATGAAAGCGTCCATGACGCCTTCCTTGAGAAGCTCAAGGCCCAGGTCGACGCCATGAAGATCGGCGATCCGCTGGACGAAGAGACCGACATCGGCGCCATCATCTCGCCGCAGCAGTTCGAGAAGGTGAACAGCTACATCGACATCGGCAAGGCGACCCCGGGCGCCGTGGCCCATGCCTGCAGCGCGCCGCCAGCCGGCGATGGCCTTGAGGACGGCCTGTTCGTGCAGCCGCATATCTTCACCGGCGTCGACAACGATGCGCAGATTTGCCGCGAGGAGATATTCGGTCCCGTGACCTGCCTGATCAAATGGTCTGACTACGAAGAGGTTATTGCGGCGGCCAACGACAGCGACTATGGCCTCGCCGCCACGGTGTGGACCAGCGACCTAAAGACCGCACTGGATGCCACGAAGCGGCTGGAGGCCGGCTTTGTTCAGGTCAACCAGAACCTGGTGGTTAGCCCGAACCTGTCCTACGGCGGCGTGAAGCAATCCGGGCTCGGCAAGGAAGCGACGCTGGAGTCGATGCTTGAGCACTTCACGCATAAGAAGACCATCATCCTCAACATGACCTGATCGAGCCCTTGCAGGAACAAGACCGCCGCCTGTTCAACAAGCGCCGGAGACCCGCCGTGCGCTGGCTAAGGCGTATCCTTTTTGGCCTTGCGGGCCTTTGTGTCGCCGCTGTCACGGCCGCCGTGGCAGTGACCTGGCTCGCGCTGCCCGATACCGACAAGACCGTCTCCGTGCCGTCCCTGCGCGGCACGGTCACGGTGACCCGCGACGCGTACGGCATTCCCACCATCAAGGCCGACAACAGCGGCGATGCCTATTTCGCGCTGGGCTATGTGCATGCCCAGGACCGGCTGTTCCAGATGGACTTCATGCGCCGGCTGGGCGCGGGCCGGCTGTCGGAAGTGGCCGGTTCAGCAACCTTGCCGGTTGACCGCCTGATGCGGCTGCTGGGTCTCTACCGGCTCGCTGAGGGAAGCGTGGCGCAGCTCAGCCCGGATGTGCGCGGAGCGCTCGAGGCCTATGCCGCCGGCGTCAACGCCTACATGGAACATGGCTCTACGCCATCGGCAGGGGAATTCGCCCTGCTCGCCTACAGCCCCGACCCGTGGAAGCCGGCGGACTCGCTGATCTGGGGCCGGCTGATGGCCATGCAGCTCTCGAACAACTGGCGCGACGAGCTGGTGCGTCAGATGCTGTCGCGCAACCTGTCCGATAAACAACTGCGCGAGTTGTGGCCGGCGGATGGCGATGAACGCCCGCTGGAACTGCCGGTGCGCACAGGGGCAGTGGAACAGGCGACGCAACTGCTCGCCGCCCTGCCCGATGGCAAAGCCGGCGGTGCATCCAACATCTGGGCGCTATCCGGCCAGCACACGGTCAGCGGCAAGCCGTTCCTGGCCAACGACCCGCACCTTGGCTTTACCTCGCCTGTACTGTGGTATCTGGCGAAGATCGAGACGCCGGAACTCACGCTGAGCGGCGCCACCGCGCCAGGCGTGCCGTTCCACCTGATCGGCCACAACGGCCGCATTGCCTGGGGCTTCACCACCACCCACAGCGACACCCAGGACCTTTTCATCGAGAAGATCGATGCGGATGACCCGACCCGCTACCTGACGCCGGATGGACCGCAGACCTTTGCGATCCGCACCGAGACCATCGGCGTCCGTGCCGGCGCGGACGAGGCGTTCACCATCCGTGAGACCCGCAATGGGCCAGTGGTCTCCGACCTGGTTGGCGGCGCGGGCGACGGCACCGTGCTGGCGCTGCGGGCCACCGCGCTTGATGCAGACGACAACACCGCATCCGCGATCCGTAAGCTCGGGCTAGCGCGGGATTGGGACGATTTCCTCGACGCCATGGCGGATTTCGGCGCGCCGCAGCAGAACGTCTATTACGCCGATACGGAGGGCAATATCGGCTTTGCCGTACCCGGGAAGGTGCCGCTGCGCCCCCAGGGCGATGGCTTTGCGCCGGTCCCCGGATGGGACGGCCGCCACGACTGGACCGGCTATGCCCCCTTCTCGGCCCTGCCTCGGGCGCTGAATCCTCCGTCCGGGCGGCTGTTCAACGCCAACAACCGGGTGGTGCCGCGCGATTACCCGGTGTTCCTGGCGCGCGCCTGGCCGGGCGGCTACCGAGCGCGGCGCATCGAGGCACGGCTTGGAGCACTGGGCGCTGCCACCCTCGAAGACATGGCGGCGATCCAGTATGACGCGGTGTCGCTGGCGGCCCGCGATCTGTTGCCGCTGCTCACCGCGGTTCAGCCCGACGGCCTCGCCGCCCGTCAGGCCATTGAGATGCTGTCCGGCTGGAACGGGGAGATGGCCGCGTCGCGGCCCGAGCCGTTGATCTTCTCGGAATGGCTGCGGCAGCTGAACCGGCGGCTATTCTCAGACGAACTGGGCAGTGCCTTCCAACGTTTCTGGGGGCTAAGGCCGACCCTCGTGGAGCAAGTACTGACCGAACGGCCGCACTGGTGCGACGACACCGGCACGACCGGCGTGGAGGATTGCGCCGATACGGTGCTGGCCGCGCTTGACGACGCGTTGGCGATCCTGTCGCAAAGGTACGGCGATGATCCGCGCGACTGGCTTTGGGGCAATGCGCACCGCGCCGATTTCCCGCATCCGGTGTTCCGGGTGATCCCGGGCGTGCGTGCCCTGGTCGGGCACCGGGTCGCCACGTCGGGCAGCGACCACACCGTCAAGCGCGGAACCACCCGGATTGGCCGCGAGGGTGCGCCCTACCGCCATGTTCACGGCGCCGGCCTGCGGGTGGTGTTTGATCTTTCCGATCTCGACAAGTCGCGCTTCATCATCGCCACCGGCCAGTCCGGCAACCCGCTGTCCGCCCATTTCGGTGATCTGCTGCCGCGCTGGCAGGCGGCGCGTTTTATTGAGCTTGCGCCAGCCGCGAGTGATGCCGACACCCTGACCCTGGTGCCCCGATGAGCGATCCGGGGATGATCGGCGCGCGCGAAACGGTTACACTGCGCGTCCGGGCCGCGCGGCGGTGCCGGCCGCCCTTGCGTACGGCAGCGTTGCTGAGATGACTTACAAGCCCGTCGAACGGCCGCAGTATTTCTACACCACGGCCCTGCTCCCGTGCCCCTATCTAACCGGGCGTATGGAGCGCAAGCTGGTCACTGAACTGGGCGGCCCCCAGGCAGCGGACCTGCATGACACCCTGTCCCAGGCCGGCTTCCGGCGCAGCCACAACATCGCCTACAGCCCGGTCTGCCCCGGCTGCAACGCCTGTGTTCCGGTGCGGGTCGATGCGCTTGCCTTCGCGCCGGGCCGCAGCCTGCGCCGCATCGCGCGCGCCAATGCGGACCTTTCGGTCACCGAGGCGCCGGCGCGGGCGACGCTTGAGCAGTACGACCTGTTTGAGGCCTACCAGAAGACCCGCCATGCCGAGGGCGACATGTCCACCATGGGGTTCTACGACTACCGCGCCATGGTCGAGGACACGCCCATCGACACCATGGTCTACGAGTTCCGCGATGGGGCGAACGCATTGGTCGGCGGCTGCCTGACCGACCGGGTCGAGGACGGTCTCTCCGCGGTGTACAGCTTCTTTGATCCGGCCCAGGGCCGGCGCAGCCTGGGCAGCTATATGGTGATGTGGCTGATCGAGAAGGCACGGGCGGAAAACCAGCCCTATGTCTATCTCGGCTACTGGATCCGCAACTCCAGCAAGATGGCCTATAAGTCCCGCTTTCAGCCGCTCGAACTGCTGGACGGTGCGGGTTGGCGGACCATGCGCGCAGACGAAATCGCGGGTGCCGATGCGGGCGCTTCTGACGCCCCCGCCTGAACGCAGCTATCCTTTGCAATCGCTGGCCTTTGGGCCGTAATGTATCGGTTACAAACGCGGGTCCGCCATGGCGGCGGCTCCGAAACGAGATGCGGGCCGGGAGGCCCCGCGGGAATGAGGATGCTGCGACCCGGACCTCGCGGTTTCGGGCCACATGTCCAAGCACAGGGAGCAAGCAATGAATCGTCGTGATTTTCTGACCGGGGCCGCCGTTGGCGCGGCTGTCGGCGCCGGTGCCACCGCCGCCATTCTTTCGGGCAGCAAGGAGCCGCAGCAGCAGGCCGCGCCCGTCGCCGCGCCGGCAGTCACCAAGGAGCGGGTCGAGATGGCCATCGTGTCGACCTGGCCGCGGGACTTCCCCGGTCTCGGTGTTAGCGCCCAGCGCCTGGCCGCGCGCATCCCCGAACTGACCGACGGCCGCATCAACGTCCAGTATTTCGCTGCCGGTGAGCGTGTCGGCGCGTTCGACTCCTTCGACGAAGTCGCCTCGGGCAGCGCCCAGGCCTACATCGCCGCGGACTACTACTGGAAGGGTAAGCATCCCGGTTGGGCCTACTTCACCGCCGTGCCTTTCGGCATGACCTATGTCGAGATCGACGCCTGGATCAAATACGGCAACGGCCAGACCCTCTGGGACGAGCTGGCCGACGGCTTCGGCCTGAAGAACTTCGCCTGCGGCAACACCGGTGTGCAAATGGGCGGCTGGTTCAACAAGGAGATCAACACCGCCGACGACCTCAAGGGCCTGAAGATGCGCATCCCGGGCCTCGGCGGCGATGTGCTGGCCAAGCTGGGCGCCTCGCCTGTGTCCCTGCCGGGCGGCCAGATCTACGAGAACCTGGTCTCCGGTGCCGTCGACGCGACCGAGTGGGTCGGCCCGTACAACGACTACTTCATGAAGTTCTATGAGGCCGCCAAGTTCTACTACTACCCGGGCATGCATGAGCCGGGGTCACAGCTCGCGCTGGGCATCAACAAGTCCTGGTGGAGCCAGCTCTCGGCGACCGACCAGGCAGTTATCCAGGCGGCCTGTAACGAGGAGAACGCCCGGCAGATGGCGGAGACCAACGCCAACAACGGCACCTACCTCAACCGGCTGATCAACGATCACGGCGTCGAGCTGAAGAGCTTCAACGACGAGATCTACGACAGCTTCGGGCAGGCCGCCGAGGAGGTCTTCGCCGAAACCCGCGAGCACAGCCCGCTGGCCGCGAAGATCCACGACGACTTTGCCAACGCCCGCGCCGATATCGGGCGCTGGATGCTGCTGGCCGATACCGGCTACACCCAGCAGCGCAACCGGGTCCTGGGCATCACCGTCTAGGTCCGAGGACAGGGTAGCGCCGGTCCCGGGCATCCTCCGGGACCGGCAGCCCCGACTTCCGGCAGATCAGGCCGATGGCCGCAGACGCGCAGACCGCGGATCCCGCTCCCGCCCCGGCGGACGGGCTGGTATCCGGCGCGCGTCTGTTCGCCTGGGCCATGCTGGCGGCGATGGCCGCCTTCCTGCTCAACAACTACCTCACCCACTGGCAGGACCTGCCAGGCGCCGGTGCGGCCCTGGCGGGCGGCGGCATGCTTGCCTGGCTGCAGGCAGGACTTTACGCCGCGGCGCTCGGCGTGGCCGCCTGGTACGTCCTTGGCCCGACGCCGGTTGGGCTGCGTGATGACAGCGCGCGCATCACCGCGCTCAATACCTGGTTCATCCGTGGCGCCTTCTGGGCGGTGCTGCTGGTCGGCGTCGTCGACCTGGCGATCTCCTTCATGCGTATCGAAGGGCTGATGGAAGGACTGTTCGGTACGGCGCTGAGCGAGGACCTCGGCCGCTCCCAGTTCCGTGGCGCTTATGTCCACATGCCGATCATCGCGCTGTCCTTCCTGCTTGCCTTCTGGGCGCGCGGTCTCGGCTTTCCGTGGCTGGCGTTGATGGTGGTCGTCGCTGAACTACTGATCGTCATCGGCCGCTTCGTGTTCTCCTACGAACAGGCCTTCATGGCCGACCTGGTGCGCTTCTGGTACGCCGCGCTGTTCCTGTTCGCCAGCGCCTACACCCTGCTGGAAGAGGGCCATGTGCGGGTCGATGTGCTCTATGCCGGGTTCAACCGGCGCACCCAGGGCTGGGTCAATGCGGTCGGATCGATCGTGCTGGGCGCCAGCCTGTGCTGGGTGGTGCTGGCCTTTGGCATGGCTGGGAAGCTCAATGTCATCAACGGCCCGATGCTGTCCTATGAGGTCACCCAAGCGGGCTTCGGGCTCTATGTGAAATACCTGATGGCTGGCTTCCTCGGCGTCTTTGCGGTGTCGATGATGATCCAGTTCGCCGCCTACTTCCTCGATGCGGTCGCCGATATCCGCGGCGAACCCGGCGGCCGCGACCACGACTCCCACGCGGTGCAATAAGCGGCGATGGAACTGTTCTTCCTCTTCGTGCTGATCGCCCTGATGGCCGCCGCACTCGGCTCGGGCTTTCCGGTCGCCTTCGCCCTGCCCGGATCGGCCATCGTCACCATTGGCCTTGCTGCCGGCACAGGGATGCTGTTCGCCGGCGACAGCGCCGCCTTCTTCAGCCATGGCGGACCGGCGCAATGGCTCAATGCCGGCGTCACCAATTTCCGCGGCATCTACTGGGAGGCCGAACGCGACACGCTGATCGCGATTCCCCTGTTCGTATTCATGGGGATCATGCTGCAGCGCTCGAAGATCGCCGAGGACCTGCTGGTCACCATGGCCCAGCTGTTCGGGCCGATCCCCGGCGGCCTCGGGATTTCGGTGGTGTTCGTTGGCGCGCTGCTAGCGGCGACCACCGGCATTGTCGGCGCCACCGTGGTGGCAATGGGCTTGATCTCCCTGCCCGCCATGCTGCGCAACAAGTACTCCACGCCGCTGGCCACCGGCACCATCGCCGCGTCGGGCACGCTGGGACAGATCATTCCGCCCTCCATCGTGCTCATCATCCTCGCCGACCAGTTGGCCAGTGCCTCAGACCAGGCGGGCACGGCACGCGCCGCGCTGTACAGGGAGAGCACCGGCGAGCTGTCGATGCCGTCGACCTTCGCGGTTTCCTCGACCAGCGCGGGCGAAATGTTCCTCGGCGCCTTCCTGCCGGGCCTGGTGCTGGTCGGCCTCTATATGGCGTTCATCCTCACGGTTTCGCTGGTGCGGCCGTCACTGGCGCCGCCAGTACAGCGCGAGGGAGCCCTGGACAGCCGTTTCCTCGGCAAGGTGCTGCTGTCGCTGGTGCCGCCGCTGGCGCTGATCTTCATGGTGCTGGGCTCGATCATCGGCGGCATTGCGACGGTCAATCAGGCCGGCGCCATCGGCGCGGTCGGTGCCATGCTGATGGCTGGCTACCGGCTGCGCGAGGGACAGCCCCGCGCCTTCGCCCCCGCGGCGCTGGCGGTGCTGGCGCTGCTCGGCCTCGCCATCGTCATCAGCTTCCACGACGTCAACGTCAAGCGCATCGACACCACCGAGGATGCGCTGGGTGTGCTGATGGCCGCGATCACCGTCTCGATGCTGCTGTTCGCCATCTGCTGGAGTGGCTGGCGCACCCTGATCATCGACGACACCTTGCGCGGCGTGATGGTGGAAACCGCCAAGACTACGGCGCTGGTGTTCATCATCCTGCTCGGCGCGGCAATGCTGACCTCGGCGTTCCGCGCCTTCGGCGGCGAGGAAATCGTCAAGGACTTCCTTCAGGGCCTTCCAGGCGGCTTCTGGACCCAGCTTGTCATCGTCATGCTGGTGATCTTCCTGCTCGGCTTCTTCCTCGACTTCATCGAGATCGCGGTTGTGGTGGTCCCGATCGTCGCACCGATCCTGCTGGCTGATCCGGGCGCCAACGTCACCGCGGTCTGGCTTGGCGTGATGATCGGTCTGAATATCCAGACGTCTTTCCTTACGCCGCCGTTTGGCTTCGCGCTGTTCTATCTGCGCGGCGTGGCCCCCGCGGTGGTCAAGACGATCCAGATCTACAAGGGCGTGATTCCCTTTATCGCGCTGCAGCTGCTGGCGCTGGTCATCGTCGGCGCCTATCCGCCGCTGGTGAATTATCTGCCCAACCGGGTGTCCTTGCTGTCGGAGACCGCACCGCCGCCGCAGAACCCCCAGCTCCAGGTCTGTATCGAAAGATATGTGAACGCGCGGATGCTCGGTGACCGTGCCGCGATCCAAGGTGCCATCGACACCGCGCAGACCCTTCCCGTGGACTATCTGCCGGCGGACCTGGGCCAGCGCCTCACCGCCTCCTTCGACCAGGCTGGGCAGGCATTCGCACTGATGCAGGCGGTCCAGGATGCCAATGCGACGCTAGAGGCCGCGAAGCCGGCTTACCGTCCGCTGCATACCCAGGTGCGCGAGCTGGAGCGTGACGCCCGGCGCTATGAGAACCAGATCAAGGACCTGCGCACCATCGTCGCGCGGTCCGGCCCCGGCGGCATCTACTCAGCTGCCCAAGGCCAGGCCGCCCGTGCCGAGATCGCGGAGCTGACCGCATCGCGCGATGCCCTGCTGGCGCAGATTCCGGCGGACTGGAAACCCCGGCATGACGCCTTCAGCGTGCTGGTGCGGGCCGAGGTGAATGCGCGCCGTACCTATCGCCGGGCTGTCGACGCAGCGTATGCCCCGGTCCGCGAAACCCGTGAGATGGTCGCTGCGGCTGACGCCTTGGCGGCCCTGGAAGGACCGCTGCGCGACCTGCCCGCCGCCCTCTCCAGCCAGTCGCCGGAAGACTTCGTCGCTGTCCTCGATCCGCTGCGCCGTGACCTCAACACGGTTGCCGGTGCGTCGGAAATCCGCGGGGCGTTGACCGAGGCACGCCGCGCCATGCGGGCGCGCACCCCCGATATCGCCCGCGCCGGCGCGGGCCTGACCCAGGCAGTCGCGCTGATGGAGTCCGAACTGACGTGGCGGCGCCAGGCGGCACGCGATCTGATCCCGGCGCTGGAAACGTATGATGCAGCGATCCGCGATACTATTGGCCTTCGCGGTCAGCCGCGGCTACCCCGTGAGCAGGCGCTCTACGTGGCCTCCTGCAAAGCCGACCATCGGGACCTGTCGCTGAGCTTCTAGAGCGCGCTCAGGAGAATTTGTTGGCGCGCGGGAAACCGCGTGGCGGCAGCCGGCCCGCCTGGGCGCGCTTGCCGACCCAGTCGCCGATCTCGGTTTCCACCCGGGTGCGCTCGCCGGTGCGCCAGCTCAAGCCCTCCTTCAGCACGAACGCCTGAGCATCGGACAGGCCGCCATCCCGGTAGGCCTGCATCTTCACACCGCGCCCGCGCGTCATCCCGGGCAGATCGTCAAGCGGGAAGATCAGCAGCTTGCGGTTCTCGCCCACCACGGCGACCGAATCGGCGGCGTCGGGTACCGGGGCGCAAACGGCCGCCTCCTCCCCTTCACCCAGGTTCAGCACCTGCTTGCCACCGCGGGTTTGGGCAATGACATCGTCGCTCATTACGAGGAAGCCGCGCCCGCCGCTGGACGCCACCAGCAGCCGTTCGGCGCCGGAGAACACCCGCAGTGCCACGATATCGTCATCGTTGCCGAGATCGACCATGAGGCGCACCGGCTCCCCATGGCCGCGCCCGCCAGGCAGCTTGTCGCAGCCCAGGGTGTAGAAGCGCCCGTTGGTGGCGAACATCAGCAGCTTGTCGGTGGTCTGGGCGTGGAGCATGAAGCGCAGCCGGTCACCTTCCTTGAACTTCAGACCGGCAGTATCGGCAAGGTGACCCTTGGCGGCGCGGATCCACCCCTTCTCGGAACAGACCACGGTGACCGGCTCGCGTTCGACCATCACCTCCAGCGGCACGTCGATGTCGTCTGGCGGGGTGCCAATGGCGGTACGGCGCTTGCCGATTGCCGTCTTCGCGCCGAAGGCGGCGTCGGCGGCGGCGATCTCCTCGGCCAGCCGTTCCCGGCGCAGTGCCGGGTCTTTCAGCAGCTTGCGGAGGGCGCGGCGCTCGGCGGTCAGCGCCTTGTGCTCCTTGCGGATCTCCATCTCTTCCAGCTTCCGCAGGGCGCGCAGGCGCATGTTGAGGATTGCCTCAGCCTGGGTCTCGGTGAGATCGAAGGCCGCGATCAGCGACGCCTTTGCGTCATCCTCCTCGCGGATGATGCGAATCACCTCGTCAAGGTTGAGATAGGCGATCAAGTAGCCGTCGAGCATCTCGAGCCGGCGCTCGATCTTGGACACCCGGAACTCGGTGCGCCGCACCAGCACCGTGTGGCGATGGTCGAGATAAGCCTGCAGCACCGCCTTCAAGCCCATCACCCGAGGCGTCTGGTCGGCATCCAGCACGTTCATATTGAGGCTGAAGCGGCTTTCCAAGTCGGTCAGCCGGAACAGCGATTCCATCAGCACCTCGGGCTCGACGGTGCGGTTGCGCGGCTCCAGCACCAGGCGCACCGCATCGGTCGACTCGTCGCGGATGTCGGCGAGCAGCGGCAGCTTCCTGGCGTGCAGCAGGTCAGCGATCTTCTCCACCAGCCGCGCCTTGGGCACCTGGAAGGGAATCTCGGTGACCACCACCTGATACTGGCCCCGCGGCAGCTTCTCCACCTGCCAGACGGCGCGCACCCGGAAGGAACCCCGGCCTGACTCATAGGCAGCGCGGATCGCCTCGGGTGTCTCCACCAGCTCACCGCCCGTGGGGAAGTCCGGCCCCTTTACGTATTTGAGCAGCGCTTTGTCGGTGATCTCCGGCTTCTTTAGCAACTGGGTCAGCGCCCGGCACAGTTCGCCGACATTGTGCGGCGGTATGCTGGTGGCCATGCCCACCGCGATTCCCTGGGCGCCGTTGGCCAGCAGGTTCGGGAACGCCGCCGGCATGACGACCGGCTCCTGTTCCTCGCCGTCATAGGTCTCGCGAAAGTCGACCGCGTCCTGGTCGATGCCCTCCAGCAGCGCCTCGGCGACCTCGGTCAGCCGCGCCTCGGTGTAGCGCATGGCCGCCGGGTTATCGCCGTCGATGTTGCCGAAGTTGCCCTGGCCGTCCACCAGCGGATAGCGCACCGAGAAGGACTGGGCGAGACGCACCAGCGCGTCATACACCGCGACGTCGCCATGGGGGTGGTACTTGCCGATCACATCACCGACCACCCGAGCGCACTTCTTGAAGCCCGAGTTGGGATCGAGCTTGAGCTGGCGCATGGCAAAGAGCAGCCGCCGGTGAACCGGCTTGAGGCCGTCGCGCACATCGGGCAACGACCGCGACATGATGGTCGACAGGGCGTAGGCGAGATAGCGCTCGCCCAGCGCCTCGGTAAACGGTGTCGGCCGGATCTCGCCGGCGGACACGGAATCGGGCTTGGCCATAGGTCTGTCCCTTGGGGGGAATTAGCTAGATATAGTAGCCGCGCGGCGAATAGCGTCAACCAGTCGTATGCGCGCGGCCGGCAAGGGTTTGCCCGGTGCGGCTGCCACATGATTCTCCAGGAAGTGCCCTGTGAGGCTCAAGCCGTCGGCCAGCGCGTCCGCGTCCGCGTCCGCTGCCGGATCGGTCAGGAAGGCAGGCAGCGGCAACAGCCGCCCCGCATAAGGCGCAGCGGCTGCGCCGGACACCGCGCGGCCGCTGCGCGGGGAGACATGGGTCAGGTCCTCCAGCACCCCGGTGGCGGCGCAGGCGGTGAGGTCGAGGCCGAAGCCGAGTTCCGCGAGCAGCGCCAGTTCCCAGCGCACATAGCGGACCGCCCAGCCCGCGTCAGGCAAGCGGGCGACGAGATCGCCCAGGCCGGCCTGGGCCTCGGGCAGCGGCTCGCGCTCGGGCGCGGCGAACTCCACCATGGCGCAGGCCGCGGTGAGCGCTGCCAGCCGGGCCGCATCATCCAGCACCGCAGCAGCATGGGCGGTGTCGAGATCGCAGGAAAAACTGCCGAGATGGTCTTCCAGCCGGGCACGCCAGCGCACGGTTACCGCATTGCCCGGTTGCAACACCCCAGCTGACCGCCGGCCACCGCCGCCATGCACGAGGCCCAGATGGCGGCCGTGCTCACGGGTGAAGACCGAGGCGATGGCCGCTGTCTCGCCATGGCGGCGGACCGAGAGGACAATGCCGCTGTCCTGCCACTCCATCGCGGTCTCAGACGTCGAAATCGAGGCCGAGGTCGCGGTAGACGCCGCGCTCGTCGGCCCAATTGCGGCGCACCTTGGCAAACAGGAAGAGGTGGACGCGGCAGTCGAAGATCGCCTCCAGCTCCTCGCGCGCCGCAGCACCGATCGCCTTCACGCGGCTGCCGCCCTTACCAAGGACGATGCTCTTCTGCGAGTCGCGCTCTACATAGACAACCTGCTCGATCCGGATCGATCCGTCGCGCCGTTCTTGCCAGCCTTCGGTTTCCACCGCGATGGCGTACGGCAACTCCTGGTGAAGCTGGTGATAGACCTGCTCGCGGGTGATCTCGGCGGCGAGGAACCGGTCCGCCATGTCGGTGACCTGGTCGCCCGGGTACAGCCACGGCCCCTCGGGCAGCGACTCGCTGAGATGGCGGACCAGATCGTCCACCCCGCCGCCATCCAGCGCGGAGATCATGAAGGTCTCGCCGAAATCGCCGCGCTCGTTGAGTTCCTGGGACAGCGCCAGCAGCGCCGGCGGCTTGACCAGGTCAACCTTGTTCAGCGCCAGGTCGGCGGGGCGTCCTGTCTCGCGCAGCTTGTCGATGATGCCAGCCGTGTCGCTGTCGATTCCACGCGCCGCGTCCACCAGCAGCAATACACGGTCGGCGTCCGCCGCGCCGGACCAGGCCGCGGCCACCATGGCCCGGTCGAGCCGCCGCCGCGGTTCGAAAATCCCCGGAGTGTCCACCAGGATGAGCTGCGCCGGCCCGTCAGTCAGCAGACCAAGGATACGGTTGCGCGTGGTCTGAACCTTGCGCGAGACGATCGATACCTTCGCCCCGACCAGCCGGTTGACCAGGGTGGACTTCCCAACATTGGGCGCGCCGACGATGGCAACAAAGCCGCAGCGGGTCTCCGTGAGAGCGGGTTCGGTCATGGCTTCGCATCCGTCGCCACCTGGGCCAGCAGCGCCGCGGCCGCCCCGCGCTCGGCCTCGCGCTTGGAGCCCCCCTCGCCTTCCGCCTCGGGTCCGTCGCTGACGGTGACCGCGATGCGGAACAGCGGCTTGTGGGGCGGCCCCTCGCGGGCGACCAGCCGGTAGGCGGGCAGCGGCAGGCCCCGCCCCTGCGCCCATTCCTGCAAGGCCGTCTTCGGGTCCTGGGGCGGTTCGGCCCATTCGCGCATGATGCCGGCCCAGCGGGCGCGCACGAAGGCGCGGGCCGGTTCCAGCCCGCCGTCGAGATACATCGCACCCAGCACGGCCTCGCAAGCGTCAGCCAGAACCGCTGGGTTGGCGCGCCCGCCAGTGGTCTCCTCACCCGACGACAGCTGCAGCGCAGCACCCAGGCCGATCTCTCCGGCCACCCGCGCCAGGGTCTCCCGGCGCACCAGATCGGCATAGCGCCGGGCAATCGCGCCTTCAGGCTCGTTGGGATAGCTCTCCAGCAGCAGTTCGGCGATGGCGACGCCAAGCACCCGGTCGCCAAGGAACTCAAGCCGTTCGTTGGTCTCGGTGTGGTGGCGCTGATCGGCGAGGCTGGCGTGGGTCAGGGCGCGGGCCAGCAGCCCGCCATCCCGGAAACGGTATCCGAGCGCGTCGAGCAATTCATCCGGCGGTTCCCGGTCGGTCATCGCCCGTCACGTGACTCCGTCAAACAGCCGGCCGTAGCGGATCGCCCACGGCCACTTCCAGACCTCCCACCAGCGCGCCTCGCCGGTGACGGAGAAGAACAGCATATCCGCCCGCCCTACCAGGTTGACCGCCGGGATGAAGCCGACGCTGCCGATTACCCGGCTGTCGAGCGAACTGTCGCGGTTGTCGCCCATCATGAAGAAATGCCCCTCGGGCACCTGATAGACCGGTGTGTTGTCGAGCGGCCCGGTCGCGGTCACTTCGAGGATACGGTGCTGCCGCCCGCCCGGCAGGGTCTCCATATACTGGCGCACCAGGCGAACATTGCCCGATGGGTCGCGCAGGGGATAGTCCTCCATCCGCTCGCGCGGCACCGCGGTACCGTTGATATACAGCACGCCCTGCCTCACCTGGATGCGGTCTCCAGGCAGGCCGATCACCCGCTTGATGTAGTCGGTGCTGCCGTCGCGCGGCAGCTTGAACACCGCGATGTCGCCGCGCTCCGGTGCCGTATACCCAACCCGCCCTTCGAACAGCGGCATGCTGAACGGCAGCGAGTGCTTGCTGTAGCCGTAGGAGAACTTGGAGACGAACAGGTAGTCGCCGACCAGCAGGCTGGGGATCATCGAGCCGGACGGAATGTTGAACGGCTCATAGGCCACGGTCCGGATCACCAGGGCGATCAGGATGGCATAGAGCACGGTCCGGATGGTCTCGAACAGGCTGGCCCCGGACTTCTCTCGGGACATCAAATCACCCCTGGCTTGTCGTGGTCGATGGCGGCGGCTCAGCCGCGCGCGGCGGGAAGCGCACTGATGATGACCAGCGCTTGGGCGATCGGATACTCGTCCGTCAGGGTCAGGTCAACCTGGGCCACCATGCCCTCGGGCAGCATCTCGTCGAGACGCCGGGCCGCGCCGCCGGTGAGTTGCATGGTTGGTTTGCCCGACGGCAAGTTGACCACACCGAGATCCCGCCAGAAGACGCCGCGCCGGAAGCCGGTTCCCAGCGCCTTTGAACACGCTTCCTTAGCGGCGTACCGCATGGCGTAGCTGTTGGCCCGGTTGCGCCGACGTTCGGAACGCTGACGTTCCACATCGGTATAGATGCGCGCGATGAAGCGCTCCCCGAAGCGCTCCAGCGTGCGTTCGATGCGGCGGATGTCGATCAGGTCGTTGCCGATGCCGAGAATCACGCGGGGCGCTGGCCGGCGGCGTCGGCACGGGCGCGATCCATCAGCAGGCGCATCCGCGTAATCGCGCTGTCGAGGCCGCTGAAGATCGCCTCACCGATCAGGAAATGGCCGATATTGAGCTCGACCAGTTCCGCGATGGCTGCGACCGGCCCGACGGTGTCGAAGTTCAGCCCGTGGCCGGCATGGACCTCCAGCCCCGCCGCATGGGCGTGGGCGGCCGCGGTGCGCAGGCGCGCCAGTTCGCGGTCACGGATCGCGCCCTCGCTTTCACAGTAGGTGCCGGTGTGCAGTTCGATCACCGGCGCGCCAATCCGAACGGCCGCGTCGATCTGCGCCAGGTCTGGATCGATGAACAGGGAAACCCGGATACCCGCGCCCGCCAGTTCGGCAACGTAGGGGGTGAGACTGTTCTCCGCCCGGCGCACATCCAGGCCACCCTCGGTGGTCAGCTCCTGGCGCTTCTCTGGCACCAGGCAGGTGGCGTGCGGCTTGTGCCGCAGCGCAATGGCGAGCATCTCCTCGGTCGCCGCCATCTCCAGGTTCAGCGGCCGGTCGACATCCCGGGCGAGGCGCTCGATATCCTCGTCGGAAATATGGCGCCGATCCTCGCGCAGATGCGCGGTGATGCCGTCGGCGCCGGCCTGCGCTGCGGCGCGGGCCGCGCGCACCGGGTCCGGATGGACGCCGCCACGGGCGTTCCGGATGGTCGCCACATGATCGATATTCACCCCAAGCCGCAGGGCCGTCTGTGCCGTCATTGCTTCAAGACCTCATTGATCCGGGCCGTGCCGTCACAAGCCGGGGGCCACTTCTTCGGGTTCCTCGGGCGGGTTCGCGCGGCGATAGACAATCGCGATCTGCCGGGTCGGCCAGTAGAACAGGAACCATACCGCCGCCGCGGTGACAAGCCCGCCGATGCTAATCGGCAGCAGCAGCGCCGATGGGTTCATCAGGAAATAACTGAAGCTGAGCTCGGAGAGCGGCATTGCCTGCCCCTCACCACCCAGCAGCATGCGCCCGAACCACAGGTTCCAATAGCCGATCAGGGCGTACGTCCAGGGATTGGCGACGAAAGTGCCAATCAGCGCTGCCAGCACATTGCCGCGGCACGCCCAGGCGAGCAGCACCGCCAGCACGAACTGCAGTCCGAAGAACGGCGTCATGCCCATCGACGCGCCCGAGGCAACGCCCGCGGCAATGCTGTGGGGCGAACCGTCGATACGCCCGGCGCGCAGCCACACCAGCCTCAGGAACCGGCGCCAGCCCATGGAGGGCCAGACCAGGTCCCGCAAGCTGGCGCTGATGGCCCGCTTCTGGCGCCGCTGAAACAGTCGAAGCACGTCGCAGAATCCCTACCGCAGCCGTCTTAGCCGCGCGCCCGGTCGACCCAGTTGACCTCCGGCGTCGCCCGGAGCGCGGCAATGATATTGGTCAGATGGCTGACGCTCTCAACCTCGATATCCACCAGCATATCGAAGAAATCGGTCGAACGGCCGGTGATCTTGAGGTTGGTGATGTTGCCCTCGTTGCGCGCGATCACCGTGGTCATGCTGCTCAGCGCGCCCTGGTTGTTGGCCAGCACAAGCTTGAGGCGCCCGATGCGGAACTCGCCGCCGTTCTCGTCCCATGCGACGTCGATCCAGCGCTCGGGCATCTCGGTGAAACTGTCCAGCGTCTCGCAGTCGATCGTGTGGATGGTGACGCCCTTGCCGGTGGTGATAATGCCGACGATCCGGTCGCCCGGCAGTGGATGGCAGCAGCCGGCGAAATGCACCGCCATCCCCGGGATCAGGCCACGGATCGGCAGCGCGTCCTCGCGGCTGCCACGGCGTCCCCGCGCCTCGGCCAGCGGCACCACCTTGGGGTCGCCGGACGGCGCCGACGGTGGCGCAGCCTCGCAGGGATGCAGGACTGCGAACACCTCGGCGCAGGACAGCGTACCCTCGCCGATGACCGAATAGAGTTCCTGCAGGTTGGGCTGCTTGAGCCGCTCCAGCGCGCCGCGCAGGCGCTTTTCAGAGAACCGCCGGCCCGCCTGGCGGATCGTCTTCTGCAGCATCGCTTTGCCGAGGCTGGCGTACTGCTGGCGCTGCTGGCTGCGTACGAAACGGCGGATACAGGCACGCGCCTTGCCGGTGACAACGAACTGTTCCCAAGTCGGCGACGGGGTCTGCCCCTTGGAGGTCGCGATCTCCACCTGGTCGCCGTTCTGCAGCACGCTGCGCAGCGGTACCAGCCGACCGTTCACCTTGGCGCCGACGCAGGTATCCCCGATCTCCGAATGCACCGCGTAGGCGAAGTCGATGGGCGTCGCCCCGCTGGGCAACGCAATCAGGTCCCCCTTCGGCGAGAAGCAGAACACCTGATCCTGGAACATCGCCAGCTTGGTGTGCTCAAGGAAATCGTCCGGCCCCTCAGCCGTCTCAAGGATGTCGAGCAGCTCGCGGAGCCAGCGGTATTGCGCACCCTCAACCTTGTCCTCGCCCAGCTTGTAGACCCAGTGGGCGGCGACACCCTTCTCGGCGATCTCATGCATTTCCGGCGTTCGAATCTGTACTTCGATCCGCTGCTTCTCCGGGCCGATGACCGTGGTGTGGATCGAGCGGTAGCCGTTCGGCTTCGGCGTCGAGATGTAGTCCTTGAAGCGGCCGGGGACGAGCGGATAGGCACTGTGCACCACACCGAGGGCGCGGTAGCACTCCTCGGGCGTGTCGACGATGATGCGGAAGGCGACGATGTCGGAGATATGCTCCAGCTCGATGTTCTTGCGCTGCATCTTTAGCCAGATCGAATAGAGCGTCTTGTCGCGTCCGCTGATCGCCGCGTGTACGCCCTGGGCCTCCAGCAGCTTGCGCAGGCCGGCGACGATGCGGCTGGTCAGATCACCGCCCGTGCGGCGCAAGAACTCCAGCCGCCGGGCAATGGAGTCCCGGGCATCCGGGTTGATCTCGGCAAACGCCAGATCCTCAAGCTCCTGCTTGATGTCCTGCATGCCCATGCGCTCGGCCAGCGGGGCGTAAATCTCGATGGTCTCGCGCGCCACCCGGCGGCGCTTCTCCGCCTTATCGATGTAGCCAAGGGTGCGCATGTTGTGCAGCCGGTCGGCCAGCTTGACCAGCAGCACCCGGATATCCTCCGATGTGGCCAGCACCAGCTTGCGGAAGTTCTCCGCCTGCTTGCTGCGGTCGGACTGCAGCTCGATCTGCGACAGCTTGGTGACCCCGTCGACGAGACGTGCGATCTCCGGCCCGAAGGCCTCTTCCACCTCGGAGAGCGGGTGCTCGGTATCCTCGATCACATCATGCAGTAGCGCGGTGACGATCGAGGCCGTGTCGAGCCGGTATTGGGTAAGGATGCGCGCTACTTCCAGCGGATGAGAGAAGTACTGCTCGCCCGACGCGCGGGTTTGGGCAGCATGGGCATGCTGGGAATAGGCGTAGGCGCGCTCGATCGCGTCGGCGTCACAGCCGGGATCGTAGCTGCGGACCCGGGCAACCAGGTCCGTGGAGCGGATGGCGTCGGGCAGTCCGTCCGGCTGTGCCGGCGCGGCTACGGGGCGCGGCGGCGCCGCCGGTTCGGCGGCGCGCGCCGGCTCAGGCCTGCTTTTCGCCGGCGTCCTCGCCACCAGTTTCCTCGGCGGCGGCGTCTGCCGCGGCTTCCGGCGCGGCGGGCTCGGCGGCCGGAGCCGGATCGGCCGACATGTCGGCGACCACGCCGAGCAGCTCCTGCTCGCTGGTCAGGAGATCGAGCTCCTCGTCGCCGGGCTCGTCGAACTCGACATGCTTGCGCATGCCCTGGATCACCGATTCGCGCACCTCTTCGGTATCGATCGTCTCATCGGCAATCTCGCGCAGGGCGATGACGGGATTCTTGTCGTTGTCGCGCTCTACGGTCAGCGGCGCGCCGGACGACAGCTGGCGCGCCCGCTGGGCGGCGACCATCAAAAGTTCGAACCGGTTGGGGATGCGCTCGACGCAATCCTCGACGGTGACGCGGGCCATTCAGGAACCTCTCGGGCGTGTTCTAGGCAAGCGCTCTGTATATATCGCTGTTGCAGTGCACCGCAAGGGTTCTGCGCCCTACCCCGCTGCTTCATCGGCGGGGATCTGCTCGGCGTGCTGGGCCGGGTCGACCCGCGCCAGCAAATCCGCCGCGCGCGCGCCGCTTACCGGATGGCGCCAGTCCGGCGCCAGGTCCGCCAGGGGCGCCAGGACAAAAGCGCGGCCCTCCAGACGCGGATGGGGCAGTACCGGGGCTGGGCCAGGGTCAATGCGCCCGGCGTAATCCAGCAGGTCCAGGTCGATGGCTCGGGCCTCGTTGCGCACACGGCGTTCGCGGCCAAGCGCGGACTCCACCGCGTGCAGGGCCGCCAACAGCGCCTGCGGTTCCAGTTCGGTCTCAAGACGCGCCACGCCGTTGACGAACCAGGGTTGGTCCGATGCCGGCACCGGCGCGCTGCGGTACCACGGAGCGCGGGCGGCGATATGCACCGGCGCATCTGCCGCAAGCCGCGACAAAGCCGCCTCGCAGGTCTCCCGCGGACCGCCGTGAGCGGTTGCCAGGTTTGATCCAATCCCTATATAAATCAAAGCGCTGCGCTGGTTTTTACAGGTGTAGCAACGTTTTCGCGTATTCACAGGGCTGCGCGTCGCGGCCCGGCATCCATAATACGACAAGGAATGGAACGCATGGCTTTCTCATCCGATGAGCGCATCGGCATTTTCATCGATGGCTCCAACCTTTACGCCGCTGCCCGGACGTTGGGCTTTGATATCGACTACAAGCGCCTGCTGGATCACTTCAAGTCCCAGGGCCGCCTCATGCGCGCCTACTACTACACCGCCCTGGTGGACGATCAGGAGTACTCACCGATCCGCCCGCTGGTCGATTGGCTCGACTACAACGGCTACACGATGGTCACCAAGCCGACCAAGGAGTTCACCGACGCCGCCACCGGCCGGCGCAAGGTGAAGGGCAACATGGATATCGAGCTGGCTGTCGACATGATGGAGATGGCCCCGCACATGGACCATGCCGTGCTGTTCTCCGGCGACGGCGATTTCCGCCGGCTGATCGAATCGGTGCAACGCAATGGCGTGCGCGTCAGCGTGGTCAGCACCATCCGCACCAGCCCGCCGATGATCGCCGATGAGCTGCGCCGCCAGGCGGACGACTTCATCGACCTGGATGACCTGCGCGACGCCATCGCCCGCGACCCGTCGGCCCGTAGCCATCGCCGTGACGACATCGGTGACGATTACGACGACGACTACGACGCGGACGACGCCGACGACTTCAGCGCGTCGGACTACGAACCGGCGTGAGCGCCGGCCCGGCGCGCGATTGCCGCCTGTGCCCGCGCCTTGCGGACTTCAGGGACGATAACCATGCCGCCTATCCCGATTGGCACAACGCGCCGGTACCGAGCTTCGGCGCGCTAGATGCGGCGCTGCTGATCGTCGGACTGGCGCCGGGCCTGCGTGGGGCGAACCGCACCGCGCGGCCCTTCACCGGCGATTATGCGGGCGACCTGCTCTATCCCACCTTGCTGGCCAAGGGCTTCGCGCGCGGTACCTATGGGGCTGCGCCGGACGACGGCCTGGAGCTGGTCAACTGCCGGATCACCAACGCCGTGCGTTGCGTGCCCCCGCAGAACAAGCCGACAACGGCGGAGATCCGCGCCTGCCGGCCTTTCCTGATCGACGAGATGGCAGCGATGCCGCGGTTGCGTGCAATCCTTGCGCTGGGCGTGGTCGCGCATAAGTCGACACTGGCCGCGCTCGGCCTGAAGCAGAATGCCTGCGATTTCCGCCATGGTGCGATGCATGAACCGCAGCCCGGGCTGCTGCTGGCCGACAGCTACCACTGCTCGCGCTACAACACGAACACCGGGCGCCTGACCCCAGAAATGTTTGAATCGGTCATCGGCGCGCTGGCCGACGCGGTCGAGCCAGCCTAGCCCTTCTCGCGCATCAGCCGTTCCTTCTGGCGGCGCCAGTCGCGTGCCTTCTCCGCCTCGCGCTTGTCGGCCTTGCGCTTGCCCCGCGCCACCGCCAGGCGAATCTTGGCGATTCCCCGCGGATTGAAGTACAGCGCCAGCGGCACCAGCGTCACACCGCCCTGCTTGAGCTGTCCGGCCAGGCTGTCGATTTGGCGGCGGTGCAGCAGCAGCTTGCGCGGCCTGCGCGTATCGTGCTGCGCCAGCTTGTGAGCCGGGGCATAGGTCGGAATGTAGGCGTTGATCAGCATCACCTCGTCGCCCTGGATGGCGGCATAGCTCTCGGCGATGTTAGCGCGGCCCTCGCGCAGCGATTTCACCTCGGTGCCGGTCAGCACCACGCCCGCCTCCAACGTGTCCTCAATGAGGTAGTTGTGGCGTGCCTTGCGGTTCTGGGCGACCGGGCGAATCGCGGGTTCTGTGGTGGCGTTCATCGGCAGGCCGCCGCTCAGTTCAGCAGCCCGGCCCCGCGCATGGCGTCCTCGACCTGGCGCTTGGAGCCCTCGGCAATCTCGCACAGCGGTAGCCGCGTATCCGGCCCACCATGCCCCAGCAGGCTGGTGCCGTACTTCACCGGGCCGGGGCTGGTCTCGCAGAACAGGGCGTCATGCACCGGCATCAGCCGCGCCTGGATGGCGATGGCCTCCGCCGCATCGCCAGCCATCCACGCGGTGTGCATGGCAGAGCACAGCCGCGGCGCGATATTCGCCGTGACCGAGATGCAGCCATGACCGCCTGCGCCGAGATAGGCGACCGCGGTGCCGTCCTCGCCGGAAAGCTGGCAGAAGTCCGCGCCGCAGGCCGACGTGGTGTGGATCGGCCGGGTCAGGTCCGTGGTCGCGTCCTTCACGCCGACGATGTTCGGGTGCTTGGCCAGGCGCGCCATGGTCTCCACCGTCATGTCAACGATGCTGCGGCCCGGGATGTTGTAGATAATCACCGGCAGGTCGACCGTATCGACGATGGTCATGTAGTGCCGGTACAGACCCTCCTGGGTGGGCTTGTTGTAATAGGGCGTGACAACAAGGGCCGCATCTGCGCCAGCGCTCTTGGCGTGCTTGGTGAAGTCGACCGCCTCGGCCGTGGCATTCGAACCAGTGCCCGCCACCACCGGCACCTTTCCGTCGGCGGCCGCGACGCACAGTTCCACGACCTGCTTGTGCTCGGCGTGGCTCAGCGTCGGCGATTCGCCGGTGGTGCCGCAGGGCACCAGGCCATGGGTGCCCTCGGCGATCTGCCAGCCAATGAACCGGGTGTAGGCGTCCGCATCAACGGCGTCGCCCTTGAACGGCGTGACGAGGGCGACAAACGAGCCCTTGAACATGGTTTCCTCCCTTGGCGCCGCGCGGGCGCAAGCGGCAGATATAGCGAGGCGCCGGGGACGCAGCAAGCCGCCTGCGCGCACACCGGTTGAGCCAGATGCCGCCGATTCCTACAATGCCGGCGGCTCAACTGCGGCGGCGATCTGCGTGAGACTTGCGATCCTCTGGGTGCTGACGGCGGCGATCTGGCTCGGAGCGGGCCCGCCCGCCCTGTCCGCCGGCCTGACTGCGGCCCAGACTGACGCCGCCCGCAAGGCGGTGACCGAGGCCGAGGCCGGCCGCTGGAGCGCGGCCCGCCGTTTCGCCGAGGCCACCGGTCAGCCCCTGTTCGAGAAGTTCATTCGTTGGCTCTATCTGGGCGGTGCCAACTCGGGCGCGGACATTGATGAGATCGTCGCCTTCGTGGACGCCAACCCGGACTGGCCGGGCCGCCGGCAGCTGCTGCTGCGCGCCGAGGACGCGCTCAAGCAGGCGGGACCGGCGGAGATCGCTGCCTGGTTCCGCACCCATCCGCCGCGCACCACGCCCGGGCGGGTCTTGCTGGGCCAGAGCCTGCTCGACCTTGGCGAGACCGCGCGCGGCACCCGGTTGCTGCGCGAGACCTGGATCAACGGGGCCTTCTCCCGCGCCGACGAACGCGCTTTCCTGCGCCGGCACCGCGACGCGATTACCCGCGGCGACCACGAGGCGCGCCTCGATCAGCTGATCTGGAACCGCCGCTACAGCGCGGCGCGGCGGATGCTGCGCCGGGTCGGCCGCGACCAGCAGCATCTGGCGATGGCCCGCATCGCGCTGGCGCGGCGGGAAGGCGGCGTCGATGCGGCGATTGCGCGGGTGCCCGAAGCGCTGCGGAGCGATTCCGGCCTGGTGTTCGAACGCGCCAAATGGCGCCGCCGCAAGCGCCGCCTCGATGGTGCCATGGCACTGCTGCTCGACCCGCCGGACGATATCCGCCGCCCCGACGTATGGTGGCGCGAGCGCGAGATCGTCGCCCGCTGGGCCTTGCGCGAGGGGTATGTCAGCGAGGCCTACCAGCTCGCCAGCGGACATGGGCTGCTGCATGGCGGCCCCTATGTCGCGGCGGAATGGCTGTCGGGGTGGATCGCCCTGCGCTTTCTCAATGAACCAGAGCAGGCGCGGCCGCATTTCCTCAACGCCTACGGCGCGGCCTATTACCCTGTCAGCCGCGCGCGCGGGGCCTACTGGCTGGGCCGCGCGGCGGAGGCGCTCAATGATCCGCTGGGCGCGACGTCCTGGTTCCGCACGGCCGCCCACTACAGCACCACTTTCTATGGCCAGCTTGCGCACAGCCGCCTGGACCGGCCAGCGGCCACTCCGGCGCCGGCGGTGGCGCGCCCTTCCCTCGCCCAGACCGCGCGGTTCCGCCAGCGTGAGCTTGTGCGGCTGACCGGGCTTCTGGCCGCCGCCGGCGCGGAAGACCGGCTGGACGACATCGTGATGGCACTGAACAACCGCGCGCGTACGCCGGTTGAGCATCTGATGGTCAGCGACCTGGCCCACAGCCTGGGCCGCGCCGACCTCGCCCTGCGCATTGGCAAGCGGGCGCTGCGCGACGACCTGTTCCTGCCCAGCGCCGGCTATCCGCTGCTGCCGGCGGGCGCGCCTGACGGGGTGTCCGAAGCCCTGGTCCACGCGGTAATCCGCCAGGAGAGCGCGTTTCGCACCGGGGCGATCAGCCGCGCCGGCGCCCGCGGGCTGATGCAGCTGATGCCAGCCACCGCACGGGTCGTGGCGCGCCAGGAAGGCGTACCTTATTCCCGTGGCCGGCTGATCAGCGATCCCGCCTACAACATCCGCCTGGGAAGCAGCTACCTGGGCGGGCTACTCGACCGTTTCGAGGGATCCACCGTCTTGTCGCTCGCCGGCTACAACGCGGGACCGCATCGGGTACAGCGTTGGATGCGCGATTTTGGCGACCCCCGTACGCCGGGCGTCGACCTGGTTGACTGGATCGAGATGATCCCCTTCACGGAGACCCGCAACTATGTCCAGCGGGTGCTGGAGAACGTGCAGGTCTATCAGGGGCTGGTGGACGGCCCGCCGCCGCCCGGATGACCACAGGGTTCACCCCCCGCACCGTCGCTGCCGGCGACGGGCTGCGCTTATTCATCCGGGACTATGCGCCCGGGGCTCGCGGACCGGCGCTGCTGTGTCTGCCGGGCCTGACCCGCAACGGCAAGGACTTCGAGGATTTCGCCGCCCGCTACGCCGGCCCGCGCCGGGTGGTGACCATCGATTACCGCGGACGCGGCGAATCCGCCTGGGATACCGATTGGCGGAACTACACCGGCCCGGTCTATGTCGACGACATCGGCCATGTGATGACCGCACTCGATCTGCACCGGGTGGTACCGGTGGGTACCTCTTTGGGCGGACTGCTGGCCATGGGGCTGGCGGTGGCGCGGCCCGCGGCGCTGGCCGGCGCGATCCTCAACGACATTGGCCCGGAGTTTAGCGCCGGGAGCATCGCCCACATCATCGCCTATGTGGAAAACCCGCCGGTCCACGACGACCTGGAAGCGGCGGCACAATCCCTGAAGGACACGTTCCCCGACCTGCCCGCCGACAAGCCTTCGGAATGGCGGCGACTGGCCCGCAACACTTATCGGGAAGGTCCGGACGGACGGCTTTATGCAGACTGGGATCCGGCGATCGTAAAGCCGGCGCGCTACAGCCCGGCGCCACCGGACTACTGGCCCCTGTTCGGGGCACTGCGGCGCTTGCCGGTGCTGGCGCTGCGCGGCGCGCAATCGCGCGTGCTGACCGCGCAGACCCTGAAGCGCATGGAACAGGCGATGCCCAGCCTCGCCACCGTTACGGTGCCGGGCGTCGGCCATCCGCCGTCAATGAATGAACCCGAAGCAGTCGCCGCAATCGATACCCTGCTGGCGCGGATCGCGCCGGCCTAGGCGCGGCTAGTCGTTCTGGCCGGCCTAGGCGCGGCTAGTCGTTCTGGCCGGCCTGGGCCTGGGCGCCAGGCGTCAGGCGCGGCGCCTGGGCATCGCCCTTCGGCTCGCCGCCCTTGGCGTCGCCGCCCTTGGGCGCAGCACTGCTGCCAGCGACGACATTGAACTTGCCACCCTCAGCGGGCTTACCATCAGCCGCCGGCTGCTCGGCAGGGGCCTGCTGCGACGCCTTGTTGCCGTCAAAGCGGCGGACATGGCCTTCCATGTAGGCGCCCGGCTCGATTGCCAGGCTCTCATGCACCACGTCGCCCTTAACGTGCGAGCTCTTGGCCAGGAAGATCGACTTGGCCCGAATCTGCCCGGCGACCGCACCATGCACGTGCACCCCCTCGGCCACGACCTCGCCGTCGATGCGCGCCTGCTCACCGATGGTGAGCTGGTCGCACTTGATGTCCCCTTCGATGACACCGTCGATCTGGATCTCGCCCTCGCTGACCACATCGCCGGTGATGCGCATGTCCGCGCTCAGGATCGAGGGGCTCGAACTCTTCGCGCCGGCCGGCTTGGTGGACGCCGGTGCCGGCTTGGACTTGTCATTTTTTGAAAACATACCTGCCCGCCTTCATGAATTTACTGGGATCGACCGGCTTGCCGTCGATCCGGACTTCGTAGTGGACGTGAGGCCCGGTGCTGCGGCCGGTATTGCCGAGCTGACCGAGCTTCTGACGGAAGGCCACTTCCTGCCCCCGCCGAACATCAATCTTGCGCATGTGGCCGTAGCGCGTGCGGATACCCATGCCGTGGTCGATCTCGACCATACGGCCGTAGGCGCTCTTCCAGCCCGCGAAGGTGACGCGGCCCGGCGCGGTGGCCCAGATCGGCTGCCGTGCCGACCCCGCGAGGTCGACCCCGTAATGCATCGCCCAGCGGCCGTTGAAGGGGTCCTTGCGCTTGCCATAGCCGCTGGCGAGGTAGAAATGATCGACCGGCGTGGCCAATGGCAGCACGCCGATCAGCGCTTGCAGCCGGTCCCAACGGGCCAAGTGGCTGTCGAGGCGTTCGACACTAGCCTGCAGCGGGGGATCGTCGCCGAAGCCCGCCGGGTTCCAAGCCGCGAACGGCCCGCCCTGGGCCTCCGGCAGCTTGGCGCGATCAAGGAAGGTGTCCGGGTCAAGCCCGGTCATGCGCACGATTTCCTCAACCTGGCCGATATGCGACTCGGTGCGCTGTGACAGCCGCTGCACCACATCAAGCTGGGCCAGCTTCAGGGTCGCCAGCCGCTCTTCCAGATCGCCGACCTGGCCGCGCAGGCGCTGACGTTCGGCGACGGTCTCGGCGTGCAGCAGCGCCATGCGCTGGATACGGGTCTCAATGCTGTCGAGGCTGAGCCCCAGCGTATCCTTACGCGCGCCAATTCCGGCCGCGGCCAGTTCCAGACTGTCCAGCCGATGCAGCAGCGAGGCGCGGCCGGCAATGATCTCTTCTTCTTGAAGGTCGATGTCCGCCAAACGGCCGCGAATCTCATCAGCCTTCTTGCCGAGATCGCCGCTGGCAGCGGGGTCGCTGAGGTTGGCCAGCCGGCCCTCAAGGTCGAGCAAACGGCCCTGCAGGCCAGTGCGCTCATCCTCCAAGGTGGCAAGCTGCTCCTCAGAACTGTTCAACTGGGTCGACAGGTTGGCGATGTTGTCTTGCAGCGTGAAGTTCTCGTCCAGCACGCCACGCAGCCGTTCCTCAAGATTGCCGAGGCGGGCACGCAGGTCCTCGCCGACCTGATGCATGCGGGCGCGCTGTTCCTTCGTCTCCTGAAGCTGCCCTTCAGTGACTTCGAGGGATTCACGCAAATTGGCGTTCTGTTCGACCAGCCCCAACAGGAAACTGTGGTTCTGTTCCAGCGCCCGGGCAATACGGGTGAAGCGGCCCTGAGCCTCGTTGAACTCGCCCAGCAGGTCCCTGTAGGCCAGCTTGGCGCGGCTGATCTCGGCGTTCTTGCGATCAACAATATCGCTTTGCGCGAAATACATCGCGGTTGCGTAACCGAACCAGCCCGACAGCAGCGCCGCCCCAACCAGGGTGGCCACCTGGGTCCGGCGAGTCAGGGCCAGGTAGCTGACCTTGCCGCGCGACCGCACCAGCACCTGGCGTTCGGCCAGCAAGCGGTCGAGCAAGCGCTTGTGGAAGCTCTTCACGACGATGGACGACCGGTGGTCAGCCGGCATGCATTTCCCCTTTGCACGACGTGCCGCGCCAGCCAAAGAGGCCGTTACGCGGCCGTCTCGTATACCACCCGCCGCCGGTGCGCCCGCCCGCCGGACCTCCCGGCCAGGCGCCTGTTACGATGCCGTATTCCCGCAGCATCGCAGCGCGCGCACACCCCTGCGGCGCTTGCAAATCAGACGGGATTCTTTCATTGAAGGCCCCGCCGACTCGGTTTCGGGAACTTTTGTACACGATATTCCCCAGACCCGACACCCTGAATATGCATATTTCCCAGTCACATCGCCCCATCCCAGGCCGCCGCGCGGCGCGGTGCGTCCGTTGAGTACGCCGAAGGACAATACGCCCGGCGCGGCCGCTACCCTGCGCCATCCCGCGGGACTGATCGCCACCTTCTTCGGCGTGGGGCTGCTGCCTGTCGCTCCCGGCACCTGGGGTTCGCTGGCGGCGCTGCCGGTGGCCTGGGTAATTATGGTCTACGCGGGGCCGCTCGCGCTGTTGTCGGCCAGCGCCGCGCTGCTGGCACTCGGCATCTGGGCAGCGGCACGGGTCGAGGCAGCGCTGGGACGCAGCGACCCCGGCCGAATCGTGGCGGATGAGGTGGTCGGGCAGTGGCTGGCGGTCGCCGCGATTCCGCCCGATCCGGTGACCTACGCCATAGCCTTCTTCCTGTTCCGCGCAGCAGACATCGCCAAGCCCTGGCCGGCGAGCTGGTGCGACAGCGAACTCAAGGGCGGGCTTGGCGTGATGCTCGACGATGTGGTTGCCGGCCTGTATGTCTGCCCATTGGTGGCGCTCGCCGCCTGGCTGCTGGGGGTTTGGTGGTAGCAAATGGCTGCTGACACCTTAAAAACTGCCGCCGCTGCCCTGCTTGACGCTTGCCGGGCGGAGGGCGTGATGCTGGCGACGGCGGAAAGCTGCACCGGCGGCCTGATCGCGGCCACGCTGACGGAGGTCGCCGGCTCCTCGGACGTGGTCGACCGGGGCTTCGTTACCTACTCCAACGACGCCAAGCGCGATCTGCTCGGGGTTTCCGAGGCCCTGCTCGCCGGGCATGGCGCGGTCAGCGAACCCGTCGCCCGTGCCATGGCCGAAGGCGCGCTGGCGCGCTCTGAGGCACATATTGCGGTATCGGTGACAGGGGTCGCGGGTCCGGGTGGTGGCAGCGCGGAAAAACCGGTTGGCCTGGTGCACCTGGCGGCGGCCCGGCGCGGCGGCGAGACCCGCCACGAACGCCACGTCTTTGCCGGCGACCGCGCCGCAGTGCGTCACCAGTCGGTGGCCGCCGCCTTCGTCTTGATCGAAGGGCTGCTCTAGGCGCGCCGGCGCCCCGTGCCGTAGAGCGCGGCGGCGCGTGTGGTAAACGCGCCCACCATGCGTTTGACCGCTTCCTCGAACAGGATGCCCATCGCAGCGGCGAGCACCGGGTTGCGGAACTCGAAATCGAGGAAGAAGTCCACCTCGCAGCCGTCCTGGTGGGGCAGGAATACCCATTTGTTCGACAGGTGGCGGAATGGGCCCCGCTCATAGGCAACGTCGATCAGGGTGTCCGGGCGATTGAGGATGACCCGCGAGGTATAGGTTTCGCGGAACACCTTGAAGCCGATCACCAAGTCGGCCAGCACCATATCGCCTTCACGCGAACGGATACGCGCGGCGCGGCACCAGGGCAGGAATTCGGGATAGCGCTCGATATCCGCCACCAGCTCGAACATCTGCTCGGGACTGTGCGGCAGGAAGCGGCGCTCGCTGTGCTTTGGCATCGCGTGGCTAGCCGGTAGCGCGCTGCGCCTCCCGCGCGGCGCGGAGTTCGGCGAAATCAGCGTCGGCGTGATAGGACGAGCGTGTCAGCGGCGAAGCCGAGACCATCAGGAAACCCTTGGCCCGCGCCAGGCTGGCGTAATCCTCGAATTCCTGCGGCTCGACGAAACGGTCGACCGGTGCATGCTGCGGCGTCGGCTGGAGATACTGGCCGATGGTCAGGAAATCGACCCGCGCGGTGCGCAAATCGTCCATTACCTGGGCCACCTCCTCGCGGGTCTCGCCAAGGCCGACCATCAGGCCGGACTTGGTGAAGGCGTTCTCATCCACGTCCTTCACCGCATCGAGCAGCTTCAGCGACAGGTAGTACCGCGCGCCGGGCCGGATCGTCGGATAGAGCCGCGGCACCGTCTCCAGATTGTGGTTGAAGACGTCGGGCCGCGCCGCCGCGACCCGCTGAAGCGCGCCGTCCTTGCCCTTGAAGTCGGGCGTGAGGATTTCGACGGTGGTTTCCGGCGAGCGCTGGCGGATCTGCTGGATGGTGCGCACGAAATGATCCGCGCCGCCGTCGTCCAGGTCGTCCCGGTCGACCGAGGTGATCACCACATGGCGCAGGCCGAGCTTGTCGACCGCCGCGCCGACCTTGGACGGCTCGAACGGGTCGAGCGCGTCGGGCAGCCCGGTGGCGACGTTGCAGAAGGCGCAGGCCCGGGTGCAGGTGTCGCCCATGATCATCATCGTCGCGTGCTTCTGACTCCAGCACTCGCCGATGTTCGGGCAGGCCGCCTCCTCGCAGACGGTGACCAGGCCGTGCTCACGGATGATGTCGCGGGTATCCCGGTATCCCTGGGAGGTCGGCGCCTTGACGCGAATCCAGTCCGGCTTGCGTTTGATCGGCGAGGCCGGGCGGTGCGCCTTCTCCGGATGGCGCAGCGCGGAGCGCCGCTTGCCGTCGGCGCGGGGCGCCTGGGATGTGGGCTCACTCATGGGGCTAGATGTGGATGACGCGCCCGTAGGCGTCAAGCACCGACTCGTGCATCATCTCAGACAGGGTCGGGTGCGGGAAGATCGTCTCCATCAGCTCCGCCTCGGTGCTTTCCAGCGTCTTGGCGATGCCGTAGCCCTGGATCAGCTCGGTGACCTCCGCGCCGACCATGTGCGCGCCCAACAGTTCGCCGGTCTTGGCGTCGAACACGGTTTTGACCATGCCTTCGGGCTCGCCCAGGGCGATCGCCTTGCCGTTGCCCATGAACGGGAAGCGGCCGACCTTCACCTTGTGGCCTGCCTCCTTCGCCTTCGCCTCGGTCATACCGACGCTGGCGACCTGGGGATGGCAGTAGGTGCAGCCGGGGATGCGCGAGGTATCCAGCGGATGGGCGTCGAGCCCGGCGATCTTTTCGACGCAGATCACGCCCTCATGGCTCGCCTTGTGCGCCAGCCAGGGCGCGCCGACCACGTCGCCGATGGCGTAGACGCCCGGCTCGCCAGTACGCAGATACTCGTCGACCACGATGTGGCCCCGGTCGGACTTCACCTTGGGCGCCTTCTCCAGGCCGATATCCTCGATGTTGCCGGTGATGCCGATGGCGAGGATGACCCGGTCCACGGTGACATCCTGCTTCTTGCCGCCGGCCTCGATGGTGGCGGTGACGTTGTTCTTGCCCTTCTTCAGCGCGGTCACCTTGGCCGAGGTGTGGATGGTCATGCCCTGCTTCTCGAACGCCTTGTGAGCGAAGCCGGAAATCTCCGCGTCCTCGACCGGCAGGATGCGGTCGAGCACCTCGACCACCGTGACCTCTGCCCCCATGGAGCGGTAGAAGCTGGCGAATTCGATGCCAATGGCGCCGGAGCCCACCACCAGCAGCGAATTCGGCATGGTGTCGGGGACCATGGCTTCCTTGTAGGTCCAGACCAGCTTGCCGTCGGCCTCCAGGCCCGGCAGCTCGCGCGCCCGCGCGCCGGTCGCCAGGATGATGTGCTTGGCTGCCACCGTGGTGGTCTTGCCGTCCTTCTCGACCGCGATCTTGCCGCCGCCGGCGAGCCGGCCCTGGCCCTCGATGATCGTCACCTTGTGCTTCTTCAGCAGGTAGCCGACGCCCTGGTTGAGCTGCTTGGCGACGCCGCGCGAACGCTCAACTACTTTCTTAATATCGAACTTTATGTCTTTGGCCGACAAGCCAAATTCATCCAGTCGATGCAGGGTGTGGTAGAGCTCGGAGGTGCGCAGCAGCGCCTTCGTCGGAATGCAGCCCCAATTCAGGCAGATGCCGCCGAGATGCTCGCGCTCGATCACCGCGGCCTTCATGCCGAGCTGGGCCGCGCGGATCGCCGCGACATAGCCGCCGGGACCCGACCCGATGACAACGAGGTCGTAGGAATTGTCAGCCAAGATGGCCTCCTTTTCTCAGCGCCCGCTGCTGCTATAGCAGCATGGCGACCGGATTCTCGATCAGCTGCTTGAACGCGGCCATGAATTCCGCACCGACGGCGCCGTCGACCACGCGGTGGTCGACCGACAGGGTGCAGCTCATCACGGTGCGGACGACGACCTCGCCGTTCTTCACCACGGGGCGCTGTTCGCCCGCGCCAACCGCCAGGATCGCGCCCTGGGGCGGGTTGATGATGGCGGCGAACTCGCGCACGCCGTACATGCCCAGGTTGGAGATCGAGAAGCCGCCGCCCTGGTATTCCTCGGGCATCAGCTTGCCATCGCGGGCGCGCCCGGCGAGGTCGCGCATCTCGCCGGAAATCTGGGCCAGGCCCTTGAGGTCGGCGCTATGCACGATGGGCGTGATCAGGCCATTGGGCGTCGCCACCGCGACCGAGATGTCGACCGCCTCGTACTGGCGCACTGCCTCGTCGGTCCAGGACGCGTTGGCCGCCGGGACCTTGCGCAGCGCCATGGCCGACGCCTTGATGATGAAGTCGTTGACCGAGACCTTGTAGGCGCCCTCGCCGTCCGGGCTCATGTCGTTGATGCCCTTGCGCGCGGCCAGAAGCGCGTCGAGCTCGCAATCCACCGTCAGGTAGAAATGCGGCACGGTCTGCTTGGATTCCGACAGCCGGCGCGCAATCACCTTGCGCACGCCCGAATGCTTGGTCTCGCTGAAGGCGGGCTCGATACCGCGCTCGGTCTGCACCGGGGCCAGGCCGCCGGTGAAGGCCGGCGCGCCAGCCGCCGCCGCTGCGGGGGCCGGACCGGCCTTGGCCGCAGCCTCCACATCGGCCTTGACGATACGGCCATGGGGTCCGGAACCGGTTACGGTCGCCAGGTCCACCCCATGCTGTTCGGCGAGACGCCGGGCCAGCGGGCTGGCGAAGATACGCCCGCCAGACGCCGCCGGCGCAGCGGGAGCCGGTGCCGGGGCAGGAGCGGCGGGTGCAGGCGCAGGCGCCGTTGCAGCGGCCGGTGCTGGCGCGGGCGCAGCCGGCTCGGGTGCGGGTGCGGGTGCGGCAGCCGGTGCAGGGGCCGCGGCGCCGGCGGAACCGGCAGCAGCCGCCACGTCGTCGTCACTGTCGCCGTCTTCCTTCAGCACCGCGATGGGCGCGTTTACCGCCACCCCCTCGGTGCCCTCGGGTACCAGGATTTTGCCAAGGGTGCCCTCGTCGACGGCCTCGACCTCCATGGTCGCCTTGTCGGTCTCGATCTCGGCGATCACGTCGCCCGCGGCAATCGCATCACCCTCGGCCTTGAGCCAGCGCGCCAGCGTACCGTCGGTCATCGTCGGCGACAGCGCCGGCATCAGGATATTGATCGTCATGGTCGGCCTCCCTGCCCGGCCCTAGCGGTAGCAGACGGCTTTCGCCGCCGCCACGACATCATCGGCCTGGGGAATGGTCATCCGTTCCAGGTTGGCCGCATAGGGCATCGGCACGTCCATGCCGGTGACCCGCGCGACCGGCGCGTCGAGATAGTCGAACGCCTGCTCCATGGTCATCGCCGCCAGCTCCGCGCCGATGCCGGCGAACGGCCAGCCTTCCTCAATACTGACCATGCGATTGGTCTTCTTGACCGATTCGATGATGGTCTCGGTATCGAGCGGACGCAGGGTGCGCAGGTTGATGACCTCTGCGTCGATGCCCTCGGCGGCAAGCGCCTCCGCGGCTTCCATGGCGCGGCCCACCATCAGCGAGAACGCGGTAATGGTGACGTCGCTGCCCGGCCGTTCGATCTTGGCGCGGCCAATCGGCAGCACAAAGTCGGGATCCTCCGGCACCGGGAAGGTCTGGCCGTAGAGGATTTCGTTCTCCAGGAAGATCACCGGGTTGGGATCGCGGATCGCCGCCTTCAGCAGCCCCTTGTGGTCGGCGCCGGACCACGGCGCGATCACCTTGAGACCCGGGCAGTGCGCGTACCAGCTGGCGAAGCACTGGGAATGCTGGGCCGCGACGCGGGCCGCCGCGCCGTTGGGGCCGCGGAACACCATCGGCGAGCCCATCTGGCCACCGGACATATACAGCGTCTTCGCCGCGGAATTGACGATCTGGTCGATCGCCTGCATGGCGAAATTGAAGGTCATGAACTCGACGATCGGCTTGAGCTTGCCGAACGCCGCGCCGACCGCGAGGCCGGTGAAGCCATGCTCGGTAATCGGCGTGTCGATCACCCGCTTCGGCCCAAACTCGTCGAGCAGCCCCTGGGTGACCTTGTAGGCACCCTGATATTCCGCGACCTCCTCGCCCATGACGTAGACGTCGGCGTCGGCGCGCATTTCCTCGGCCATGGCGTCGCGCAGGGCCTCGCGCACGGTGAGTTCGACCGTCGGGCCGACATCGGGTTCCGGCGCCACCGCGGCTGCCACGGGCGCGGCGGCCGTTTCCGCGGGCGCGGCCTCGGCAGGCGCAGTCTCGGCAGGGGCCTCGTTCGCGGCCGGTGCAGCGGCCGGTGCGGCAGCGGCGCCATCGAGCGCAGCGGCGTCCTCGCCCTCCTCCAGCAACAGCGCGATCGGCGCGTTGACCTGCACCCCTTCAGCGCCCTCGGCCACCAGGATCTTGCCTAGCGTCCCTTCGTCCACCGCCTCGACTTCCATGGTCGCCTTGTCGGTCTCGATCTCGGCGATCACATCGCCGGCGGCGACATTATCGCCCTCGGCCTTGAGCCAGCGCGCGAGCGTGCCGTCGGTCATCGTCGGCGACAGCGCCGGCATCTTGATTTCGATGGGCATTCGTTTCTGCTCCCCTCGTCCGAAACGGCGCCGCGCTCAGGCGTCGACGTAAATGTCGGTCCACAGCTCGGAGGGATCGGGCTCCGGGCTTTCCTGGGCGAAGTCAGCGGCTGCGCCGATCAACTTCTTGATTTCGTTATCGATTTCCTTGAGGTCGTCCTCGCTGACGCCCTTGATATCGAGCAGCAGCTTGCGCGCGTTGTCGATTGGGTCGTGCTGGGCGCGCATCTCCTGGACCTCCTCGCGCGGGCGATACTTCGCCGGGTCCGACATGGAGTGGCCACGGTAGCGGTAGGTCATCATCTCCAGCAGGTACGGCCCCTTGCCGGAGCGCGCATGGGCGACCGCGTCCTTGCCCGCCTCCATCACGGCGAGCACGTCCATGCCGTCGACCTTCTTGCCGGGAATGCCGAACGGGCTGCCGTTCTTGGAGAAATCCTTTGACGACGAGGCGCGCTCCTGGGAGGTGCCCATGCCGTACTTGTTGTTCTCGATGATGTAGATCACCGGCAGGTTCCACAGGGCGGCCATGTTCATGGACTCCCAGACCTGGCCCTGGTTGGACGCGCCATCGCCGTAGTAGGTGAGACAGACATGCCCGTCTTCGCGGTACTGGTGGGCGAAGGCAAGCCCGGTGCCGATCGGCACATTGGCGCCGACGATGCCGTGGCCGCCGTAGAACGACTTTTCACGGCTGAACATGTGCATCGAACCGCCCTTGCCCTTTGAATAGCCGCCGATGCGGCCGGTCAGTTCGGCCATCACCCCCTTGGGATCCATGCCGCAGGCCAGCATGTGGCCATGGTCGCGGTAAGTGGTGACGACGCTGTCGCCCTCGATCAGGCAGGCCTGCATGCCAACGACGACGGCTTCCTGGCCAATGTAGAGGTGGCAGAAGCCACCAATCAGGCCCATGCCGTAGAGCTGACCCGCCTTCTCCTCGAACCGGCGGATCTGCAGCATGTCGCGGTAGAGACCGGTGAGCAGCGCGCGGTCGGCGGCGGGGTCGGCGGCCTTTCTGCTGGCGGTCTTGCGCGCGGGTCGCCCGCGTTTCGGTGCTGCGCTGCTTTTTCGACGGGTCTGCGTCTTGGTGGCCATGCCATTCCCTCCCCTGCGCGATGAAAAGCCCGCGGCGTCGACCGCAGCGGCCTGAAAATGGGAGGAAAAAGGTACGATTTCAAGTCACAAAAAATTGCCAAAAACCATTGTTTTGCAACGCACAATGGCGGTTTAACCGAAAAATGGTTAAGCAATTTTTGTTTGTTTCGTGCGCCCCTCATCCGGCGCACGAAAATATGTCGTCAGGGGGGTCAGCGCGCAATCGGGCGCGGCAAAAAAATCACTGTTTCTTCCGGCCCGACCACGTTCAGCATGCGCCGGGACTGTTCATCGAGCATGTCGCGGTTGAGGCTTTCGGGCCGTAACAGGGCCGCGCGGCCTTCCAGGCGGCGCTGTTCGGCCACCTGTTCATCGCGTTCCGCGCGCACGGTGGTGATCTCCTGGGTCACCCGGGCCCAGGCAATCAAACCCCGGTCCCCTTCCACCACGTGGTAGGCGAAATAGGCCAGCAGACAGACCCCGAGAAAGGGGCCGACAATCTGGCGGCCGCGCCGGCGGATTTCGTGCAACATCCCCATGATTGGAGAATCATTGCCGTTACCGGGATTCGCGTCAAGCGAAAACGCGGATTTATTTTATTGATTCAGTAATAACTGACGACAGAGTCAGTAATACGCTACTCAGGAGAAGGCATCACCTTGCGGATAGATCGCCGCCGGGCCCAGTTCCTCTTCGATGCGCAGGAGCTGGTTGTACTTTGCCGTCCGGTCAGCCCGCGACAGGGAGCCGGTCTTGATCTGGCCGCAGTTCGTAGCCACCGCGAGGTCGGCGATGGTGGAATCTTCGGTCTCGCCCGAGCGATGCGACATCACCGCGCGATAGCCCGCCTTGTGGGCCATGTCGACGGCGGTGAGCGTCTCGGTCAGGGTACCGATCTGGTTCACCTTGATGAGGATGGCGTTGCCCACCTTCTTCTGAATCCCGCGGGCCAGGCGTTCCGGGTTGGTAACGAACAGGTCGTCGCCGACCAGCTGCACCGAGTTGCCGATGGCGCGGGTCAGCGCCCGCCAGCCCTTCCAGTCGTCTTCGGCCATGCCGTCCTCGATGGACACGATGGGATACTTCGCCGCCAGGTCCTTCCAGTAGGCGACCATCTGCTCGGGCTTCAGCTTCTTCCGCTCGCCGGCCAGGTTATAGGTGCCGTTGGCGTAGAACTCGGTCGCCGCAGGGTCGAGCGCGATAACGATGTCGCGCTCTGGCTTGTAGCCCGCGGCCTTCACCGCCTTGAGCAGGAAATCGAGCGCCTTCTTCGAGCCTGCCAGGTTCGGTGCGAAGCCGCCCTCGTCGCCCACATTGGTGCTGTGGCCGGCGTCATGCAGCAGCCCGGCGAGCGTATGGAACACCTCGGACCCCATCCGCACCGCGTCGCGCAGGCTGGGCGCGCCAATCGGCATGATCATGAACTCCTGCACGTCGATGGGGTTATCGGCGTGCGCGCCGCCGTTGATGATGTTCATCATCGGCACCGGCATGATCCGCGCCCCTGCCCCGCCGACATAGCGGTAGAGCGGCAGCCCTGCCGCCGAGGCCGCCGCCTTGGCCACTGCCAGCGAGACGCCAAGGATCGCATTCGCGCCGAGGCGGCCCTTATTGTCGGTACCGTCCAGATCAATCATCACATGGTCGATCAGGACCTGGTCCTCGGCATCCATGCCGGACAGGGCGGCGAAGATTTCGTCGTTCACCGAATCGACCGCATCCATCACCCCCTTGCCGCGGAAGCGGGCCGGATCACCGTCGCGCCGCTCGACCGCCTCATAGGCGCCAGTCGACGCGCCGGACGGCACCGCCGCGCGGCCGTGGTCGCCGCTTTCGAGCATCACGTCCACCTCGACCGTGGGGTTACCCCGGCTATCGAGAATCTCGCGGGCGCGGATATCCGTGATGGCGGTCATGTCAGTCTCCAGCGTAAGGGATGGCGGCGGGCGCGTCCGCCGCGCAGCGGAAAGGGTTTCAGGGCAGCTCGACCGGACGGTCCTTGGCGATCTTATCGAGCGCAGCGAGGGTTTCCAGCACCGCGGGCATGTCCTTGAGGTTGACCATCGCGGGCCCGTCGCTCGGCGCGTGGTCCGGATCCGGGTGGCATTCCATGAACACGCCCGCAACGCCCACGGCGACGGCGGCGCGCGCCAGCACCGGCGCGAACTCGCGCTGGCCGCCGCTCGACGTCCCCTGCCCGCCCGGCTGCATCACCGAATGGGTGGCATCGAAGACCACTGGATAGCCGGTCTTCGCCATCGTCGGCAGGCCGCGCATGTCGGAGACCAGCGTGTTGTAGCCGAAGCTGGCGCCGCGTTCGCACAGCAGGATGTTGTCGTTGCCGGCGCCGGACAGCTTGGCCGCGACCTGGCCCATGTCCCAGGGCGCGAGGAACTGCCCCTTCTTCACGTTAACCGGCTTGCCAGTCTTCGCCGCGGCGACCAGCAGGTCGGTCTGGCGGCACAGGAAGGCCGGGATCTGCAAGGCATCGACCGACGCGGCCACCGGCGTGCACTGCTCTGGAGCATGCACATCGGTGATGACCGGGCAGCCCACCGTCTCGCGCACCTCGGCCAGGATCCCCGGACCTTCCGACAGCCCGACGCCGCGCGCACTGTTCAGGCTGGTGCGATTAGCCTTGTCGAACGACGACTTGAAGACGAGGCCGATACCCAGCGCCGCCGTGATCTCGGACAGGGCAGCCGCGACCTCAAGGGCGTGCGCCCGGCTCTCGATCTGACAGGGGCCTGCGATCAGCGACAGCGGCAGGTCGTTGCCGAACGCCACAGGCCCGACCGCAACATGGCGGGGCTGGACCATCAGACCAGGCGGGACTGCTCGATCGCCGCACGGACGAACGACGTGAACAGCGGGTGCGGTTCGAATGGCCGGGACTTCAGTTCCGGGTGGTACTGCACGCCGACGAACCAGGGATGGTCCGGCAGCTCGATCACCTCGGGCAGTTCGCCATCGGGCGACAGGCCGGAGAACACCAGACCGGACTCCTCAAGCTGGCCGCGGTAGTTGATGTTGACCTCATAGCGGTGGCGATGACGCTCGCTAATACCGGTCGCGCCACCATAGACCTCGGCCAGCCGCGTCCCCGGTGTCACCGCACAGTCATAGGCGCCGAGCCGCATGGTGCCGCCCATGTTGTCTCCGATACCGCGGCGCTCGATCTCGTTGCCCTTCATCCACTCGGTCAGCAGGCCAACCACCGGATGGGCGCAACTGCCGAACTCGGTCGACCCCGCCCCGTCCATGCCAGGCAGCCGGCGCAGGGATTCAATGACTGCCATCTGCATGCCGAAGCAGATGCCGAAATAGGGCACGGAGCGCTCGCGCGCGAAAGTGACGGCCGAGATCTTGCCCTCGGCGCCGCGCTCACCAAAGCCGCCAGGCACCAGAATGCCGTTGACGTCCTCCAGCGCGTGCAGATTGGCGCCGTTCTCAAACACCTCGGACTCGATCCACTCGGTGTTGACGCGCACGTTGTTAGCGATGCCGCCGTGGCTGAGTGCCTCGGCCAGCGACTTGTAGGAGTCAGGCACCTGGGTGTACTTGCCGACGATGGCGATGGTGACCTCGCCCTCGGGCGCGCGGATCACCTCGCTGACCCGGCGCCAGGGCGACAGGTCGGGGGCTTTCGCATCGCCCAGACCGAAATGCTCGCAGACCGCTTGGTCGAGGCCCTGCTCATGGTAGCTGGTGGGCACGTCATAGATGTTGTCGACGTCCAGTGCCTGGATCACGCAATGGGGCCGGACGTTGCAGAACAGTGCGATCTTGCCGCGCTGGTCCTCGGGGATTTCGCGGTCGCAGCGGCACAGCAGCACGTCGGGCTTGATGCCGACGCTTTGAAGTTCCTTCACCGAATGCTGGGTCGGCTTGGTCTTCAGCTCACCCGCGGTGGCGATGTGCGGCACCAGGGTGAGATGCACGAACATGGTGCTGTCGGGGCCGAGCTCGTTGCCGAGCTGACGGATGCTCTCGAGGAACGGCAGGCTCTCGATGTCGCCAACCGTGCCGCCGATCTCGCACAGCACGAAGTCCGCGTCGGCCTCCGCAAGGATGAACTCCTTGATGGCGTCGGTAACGTGCGGGATCACCTGCACGGTCGCACCGAGATAGTCGCCACGGCGCTCGCGCTCGATCACGGTGGAATAGATGCGCCCGGTGGTCACGTTGTCGCTGCGCCGGGAATCGACTCCGGTGAAGCGCTCGTAATGGCCCAGGTCCAGATCGGTCTCCGCCCCGTCTTCGGTGACGAACACCTCGCCATGCTGGTGCGGGCTCATGGTGCCCGGGTCGATGTTGATGTAGGGGTCGAGCTTGCGCAGCCGGACCGTAAAACCGCGCGCCTGCAGCAGCGCGCCCAGGGACGCCGACGCCAGCCCTTTACCGAGTGAGGAGACCACGCCGCCGGTGATGAAGATGTACCGCGTCATGGACCATCAATGTAAAGCAACGGCGTGCGCCGACCAAGTGCGCAAACCGGCCGGCGGACGAATTCGTCCAACCGTTGGCAGGCAATCACCGCGCTAGCGGGACGCTGGGTTCGCTCGGGGTCGGCGGGCTATCGGGCGCCGGGGCGGAAGCCGCCGGCGCGCTCTCGTCTAGCAGCGAGGGGCCACTCTCGGGGCCGCCGCCGGACATCACCGCCAGGATCAGACTGGTCGCCATGAAGGCCGCAGCCAGGCCCGCGGTGGTCCGCGTCAACAGGCTCGCAGTGCCGCGTCCGGTCAAAAAGCCGCTCATCCCGCCACCGCCGCTGCCGCCGCCGATGCCAAGGCCGCCGCCTTCGCTCCGCTGCAGCAGGATGACGCCGACCAGCGAGACGGCCAGCAGGATGTGAATCACAAGAACAACGGTCAGCATGGTGCTCCACGCGTGCGTGTCATGGGGGAAATCCGGGGCGGGTTATAGCGGCCCCGGCCGGCGCTGTCGCGCAAAAAACCCGCGCCCCTCGGATCGCCGGCCCGGATCAAGCGACGACCTGGGCAATCGCCCAGAAATCCTCGGCGGTCAGGCTGGCGCCGCCGATCAGGCCGCCATCGACATCCGCGACCGCCAGCAGTTCCGCCGCGTTGCCCGGCTTCATGGAGCCGCCGTAGAGGATGCGGCAGTCCCGCAGCAGCGCACTGCGTTCCCCCAGGGCGGCGCGGATATCCGCATGCACCTCCGCGACCTGCTCAACCGTCGGCGTGCGGCCGGTGCCGATCGCCCAGACCGGTTCGTAGGCGACCACGGTGTTGGCCTGGTCCGCCCCGTCGGGCAGCGAACCGGCAAGCTGACCGCGAACCACATCGAGGGTATCGCCGGAATCGCGCTCGGCCTCGGTCTCGCCGACGCAGACGATTGCGACCAGGTCGGCGCGGTGCGCGGCCTCGGCCTTGGCGCGGACAAGGGCGTCATCCTCGCCGTGGTCATGGCGGCGCTCGGAATGACCGACGATGACGTAGGACGCTCCGGCGTCGGCCAGCATCTCTGCGGCAATGTCGCCGGTGTGGGCGCCACTCTCGCCCGGGTGGCAGTCCTGGCCACCAAGCGCCAGCGGGGTGCGCGCCACCAGCGGCGCCAGCGTGCCGATCAGCGGCGCCGGCGGGCAAATCAGCAGGTCGCAGCCCACCGATCCGTGCGCGCGCATGCGCGCCAGCAGCGTGTCCACCAGCGGCACAGCCATCGGCTTGGTGCCGTTCATTTTCCAGTTTCCGGCGATCAGCGGCGTGCGCATCGTCTCCCTTCCCCTTTTCAGGCGGTCCCGGTTCCCTTATGTGAAGGCGGCGTTGGTATCACAGCGGCAAAGCCGGTGTCATCCCGCGCACCAGCGGTTGCCTTGCTGGCAGCGGGCAGCCGCCGGTAAGATGCCGCCCTTTCTCGCACCGTGGAATGCCGCATGCTCACGTTCCTGCGCAAGCACAGCAAGTCCTGGCTCGTCCTGGCCCTTTTCGGCCTGCTGATCCTCAGCTTCGGGCTGTGGGGCGTTGCCGATGTCTACTCCCCCGGCCAGATGGGCCGCGACATTGTCGCCGAGGTCGGTGATACGGAGATCACCGGCAACGAGTTCCACCGCGAGTATCAGCGCAACGTCAACCAGTTTGCGCAGACCTTCGGCCAGCTCGACAGCGACCAGTTCCTGCGCCAGGGCATCGCAGAGCAGACGCTCGCGCGGCTGGTCAATCTCGCGGCCATGGACCAGGCAGGAGCGGACCTCGGACTAACCGTGAGTGAGGAGTCGCTGCGCCAGGCAATCCGCGAGACGCCCGCCTTCCAGGGGCTGGACGGCCGCTATGACCCGGAGACCGCGCGCAATGTCATCGCCAGCAGCGGCATGAGCGAGGCGAGCTTCTCGCGCATGCTGGGCGGCGACCTGATGCGCGAACAGTTGGTCGGCAGCCTGGCCGACAATCACCCGGTCCCCGCGGCCCTGGCAGAACCGATCTGGCGCTTCCGCGAGGAGCGCCGCTCCGGCACCGTTCTGCAGCTGCCCCTGCCCGGCGCCGGGACCGTGGCGGCGCCGGACAGCGCAGCCCTGCAAACCTATTACGAAGAGAACCGCGACAGCTTCATGGCGCCGGAGTTCCGGCGCCTGTCGGCTGTGGTCCTCCGCCGCGAAGACATCGCGCGGGAGATCGACGTTGATCCCGCCCAGGTGCGCGACCTGTTCGACCAGCGCGCGGCCTCCCTCGGGACGCCGGAGCGCCGCCAGGTCGACCAGCTGCTGGCGCCCGATGCCGCAACTGCAGAGATCCTCGCCGCCCGCCTTGCGGAAGGGGCCACCTTCGACGGCGTACAAAACACCGACGGGGTACAGCGGATCGACCTCGGCCTGGTCGGTGAGGGCGACCTGCCATTGGCCGAGATCGCCGAAGCGGTGTTCGCCGCCGCACCCGGCTCGGTGACGGCGCCGGTAGAATCGCCGCTTGGCTTCCACATCTTGCGCGTCGGCGATGTCGAGCCCGCGGTGCCGGCGGTGTTCGAGGACTACCGCGAGGAGATCGCGCGCGAGATCGCCGAAGAGGAAGCGCTCGACCAGCTGTTCGAACTGGCCAACCGGTTAGAGGACGAGCTGGGCGGCGGCGCTACCCTGGAAGAAGCCGCCCGGGTGCTTGGCCTCAATCCCTACAGCCTGGGCCCGATGGATGTGCGCGGCAGCCGGCCCGACGGCACCACCGTCGCCGACATCCCGGTCGGCGCGTCGCTGATGCGCGAGGCATGGCGCCTGCAGGACGGCGAGGTCAGCGGCATGCTGGAGGGCGAGGCCGACCAGTTCTATGTGGTGCGGGTCGACGCGGTGACGCCGCCTGCCCTGCGGCCACTTGATATGGTGGAGACGCAGGTCCGCGACGCCGTGGTCGAGCAGCGCCGCCGCGATGCTGCGCGCGCCGAGGGCGAGCGCCTGCTGGCGCGCGCCCAGTCGAGCGGCAGCCTGTCGGGGCTCGAGGGCGCGGGTACCGTCGCCAACATCGGCCCGGTGACCCGCACGCCAGCCGCCAGCGGCAGCGACCCCGCGGTGCTGGCCGCGCTGTTTGCTCTGAAGCCGGATGAGACCCAGTTGGTGGAGACCGCCGCCGGCTTCGCCCTGGTGCGGCTGTCGGAGGTCACCGCGCCAAACCACAGCGAAAACGGCGATGCACTGGCACAGATTCGCAGCGACATCGCCGCCGGCCTGTCCACCAGCATCAGTACCCAGTTCAACGACGCCCTGCGCGAGGAATACGGCGTCAACATCAACCAGCAACTGCTCGACGCGATTGTGAACCCCGATGCCCAAGGCCTCGGCAACTTCTAGCGCGGACGCGCCGGACGCCCTGCCGGGCACGCCGGAGCCGGCGCGCGACACCTTTGCCGCGGCCTACGGCGCCGGCACGGCGCAGGTGGTGTGGACGCGCCTGGTCGCCGACCTGGAGACGCCGGTCTCCGCATACCTCAAGCTCTCGGAAGGCCGGCGCAACGGTTTTCTACTGGAATCGGTGGAAGGCGGCGCGGTGCGCGGCCGCTACTCGTTGATCGGCGTCGACCCGGACCTGATCTGGCGCTGCCACGGCGACCGCGCCGAGACCAACCGCAACGCGCTGGCCGATCCCGATGCCTTCGGTGAACCCGAGGACGGCGCGCTCGACTCCTTGCGCGCCCTGATTGACGAGTCCCGCATCGAGCTGCCAGAGCACCTGCCGCCGATGTCAGCGGGGCTGATCGGCTTCATGGGTTACGACATGGTGCGGCTGATGGAACGGCTGCCAGACGCCAATCCGGACGTGCTGGGCATCCCGGACGGCATGTTCCTGCGCCCCACCGTGGTGGCGGTATTCGACACCATCGAGGACACCATCACCGTGGTCACGCCGGTGTACCCGGCCACGGACATTCCCGCGGACGCGGCCTACGCCGCCGCCTGCGCGCGCATTGAGCGCGCGGTCGACGCGCTGGACAAGCCCGTGCCGGCGACCCACCGCCCCGCCGGCGACCGTCTGGACCTGCCCGAACCGGAATCCAACGTCACCCGCGCCGCCTACCATCAGATGGTCGAGAAGGCGAAGGAGTACATCCGTGCCGGTGACGCCTTCCAGGTGGTGCCGTCGCAGCGCTTCCGGGTTCCGTTCGATCTGCCGCCGTTCGCGCTATACCGCGCGCTGCGCCGGCTCAACCCGTCGCCGTTCCTGTTCTTCCTCGATTTCGGCGGCTTCTCGCTGGTCGGCTCCAGCCCGGAGATCCTGGTGCGGCTGCGCGATGACACGGTGACCATCCGGCCGATCGCCGGCACCCGCCGCCGCGGCGTGGACGCCGCCGAGGACAAGACGCTTTCAGAAGACCTGCTGTCCGATCCCAAGGAACTGGCCGAGCATCTCATGTTGCTGGACCTGGGGCGCAACGATGTGGGCCGGGTCGCCGAGGTCGGTTCGGTCACCGTCACCGAGCAGATGATCGTGGAGTACTACTCCCACGTCATGCACATCGTCTCCAATGTGGAGGGCCGCATCCGCCCGGATTATGACGCCCTGTCAGCGCTGGTCGCGGGCTTCCCGGCAGGCACCGTGTCGGGCGCGCCGAAGGTGCGCGCCATGGAGATCATCGACGAACTGGAGCCCGAGCGGCGCGGCTTCTATGCCGGCTGCATGGGCTATTTCGCCGCCAACGGCACCATGGACACCTGCATCGCGCTGCGCACCGCGCTGATCAAGGACGGCACCATGTATGTGCAGGCCGGCGGGGGCGTCGTCGCCGACAGTGACCCTGAGGCCGAATTCCAGGAGAGCTGCAACAAGGCCCGCGCCCTGATCCGCGCCGCGGAGGAAGCCGTCCGCTTCGCGCGGGCCGGCCACAACCGCTAGCCACCAGCCCAGCCCTTCAGGGCACCCCCGCCGCGGTCTGCTTTTGCAGCACCGCTGACAACGGCACCACTGTCACCCCCAGCACGGGCAGACGCTGACGCCATTCGGCCAGCGCATCCAGCGTATTCGGCCGCGGATGACCGATGCCGATGGCGGATTCGCGGCCCAGGGCTACCTGCTCCAGGGCAGCGAGCTGCAGGCGAATCGCCTCGGGGTCGTCCTGATGATCAATGAACACATCGCGCTCCACCGCCGGGACCTGGTTCCGCACGGCGCTGGACAGCGCGACCGACTGGGCCGTGGTACGCGAGTCGAGGAACAGCAGACCGCGCGCCAGCAGCACCGTCATGACCCGATCCATCGCCACCATGTCGCGGGTCAGTCGGCTGCCCATGTGGTTGTTGATACCAACCGCGCCTGGCACCGCTTGGATCGCCTGGACCAGCCGCCGCTGAAGCTCCGTATCGGTCAGGTCGGCCAGCAGCGCATTCGGGCCCGGGTCCGTGCCGGTGGCGTTCGGTTCCATCGGCACATGGACCATGACCTCATGACCGGCAGCGCGCGCCGCAGCGGCATGCGCCGCAACGTTCTTGCCGTAAGGCAGGAACGACAGGGTCAGCGGTGGCGGCAATGCGATGACGCGGCGGGTCACAGCCTCGTCGAGGCCCAGGTCATCCAGCACCACCGCGACCCACGGCAGCGTGTCGATCGGCGGCATTGGCGCGGCATTGCGCTGCCAGGTGGGCAGGACCCGCGTGATCTGTTCGGGCGGCCGCTGATCGGGGCCGACGATTTTCACCGGCGCGCCCACCAGTTCGGAGGCCAGGGGATCGACCACCGGCCCCTCCGGCGTGGCGGTCGCGGGTGCCGGCGGAGCGGATGGGGCTGGATCATCGGGTACGAAGAAACCAATCCCCAATCCGATCAGGCCGCCAAGCGCCAATGCCCCGGCAGCCAGCAGCCAAACGGATGGGCCGCGGTCCGGTTCCTCGTCAGCGTCCAGGTCGTCCTGGGATTCGGGTTCGTTCGGGTCGGAATCGGTGTTCAGGGGAGCCGCCTGCGGCCGGGTTTCGGGAACGCCCAGACCCTGCCGCCGGTCTTCCTGTCATGCAACCATTCGATTATTCTAGAATTATTGACTTATTGGCCGGGCGGGCGCATATTCCGGCCATGAACCTCAACCAAGCCGCACAAGCCATGGAAGCGCTGGGCAACCCGACCCGCCTGGCGATCTTTCGCTATCTGGTGGAAGCCGGCCATGACGGCGTGCCTGTTTCGGAGATCCAGCGCGCGCTGGATGTCGCGCCGTCGACACTGTCGCACCATATCGCCCGGCTGGTCCGTCATGGCCTGATGCGCCAGGACCGCCAGGGCCGTACCCTGATCTGCACCGCCGACTATGACGCCATGGACGCGCTGGTCCTCTTCCTCACCGACAATTGCTGCGCCAGGGGGGCATGCGTCGACGCGCCCGCCCCCGCCGCCGTCAAGGAACCCGCCTGATGACCGCCCTCGCCCAATCCATCGGCCAGTTCGGCCGGGATATCGACCGTGTGCTGCTGGCCACCCTCGGCGTGCTGCTAGGCATTGCCGTGCTGCTGCCCGCCCCGCAACTGCCCGCGACGCTGGAATTCCTCGCCGAGGCGCTGCTCGGCATCGCGCCCTTTCTGATCGCTTCAGTGGTGGTCGCCGCGTGGCTGGGCGCCGCCGGGGCCGACAAGCTGATCGGCCGGGTGTTCCAGGGCAAGGAAATCCCCGTCATCTTCATCGCGGCCCTGTTCGGCGGTCTGTCGCCGTTCTGCTCCTGCGGCGTGATCCCGCTGATCGCGGCGGCGCTCGCCGCCGGTGTGCCTCTGCCCGCTGTTATGGCGTTCTGGCTTGCCTCGCCACTGATGTCGCCGGACCAGTTCCTGCTGACTGCCGGTGGCATCGACGCCGGCTTCGCCATCGGCAAGACCTTCGCCGCCGTCGGAATCGGCCTGTTTGGCGGCTTCGTGACGCTGGCCATGCAGCGCTTCGGTTTCTTCACTGGCAGCGTCCTGCTGCCCGGCGTCGGCGATGGTGGCTGCGGCGGCGCCGCCGTGCGCAATCCCGGCCAGGTGGTGTGGCGCTTCTGGCAGGAGCCTGCCCGGCGCGACTCCTTCATGGCCAAGGCGCGGCAGAACGGCTTCTTCCTGCTGAAGTGGCTGACCCTCGCCTTCATCCTGGAAAGCCTCATGGTCGCCTACCTGCCTGCCGAAATGGTCGCGTCGTGGCTCGGTGCGGACAGCCTGCTGGCCCTGCCGCTGGCGGTGATCGTCGGCGTCCCCGCCTACATGAACGGCTATGCCGCCATCCCGCTGGTCGCCGGGCTCATGGACACCGGCATGGGTGCGGGGCCGGCCATGGCCTTCATGCTGGCCGGGGGCGTCACCTCTATCCCGGCCGCTATGGCGGTGTTTGCCCTGGTGCGCCGTCCCGTGTTCGTCCTCTACCTGGTGATCGCCGCTGTGGGTGCGGCGTCTAGCGGGCTGCTCTACGGCCTCGCTGTCTGACGCGGTTTGCCCAGCGCGGGCGGGGCTTGAAATCTAGGACTTTTCGCCTAAATCTCCGGGTATGTTCAGAGGGTCGCCGGCCTAAATCGGGCGCGCCCTGTCAACAAATGACAACATCGCCGGAAACTGCGTGATTATGGGAAGAATGCCGCCTTCAGGGGTCCGCTTGACCGGCCAAGCCCCTTGTGCTTTCTGTCTTTTTTCGGCCCAGCCCTGGATGTCAACATGATCCTGCTGATCGATAATTACGACAGCTTTACCTACAATCTGTTCCACTTCCTGGGCGAATTGGGCGCGGATGTGACGGTCGAGCGTAACGACGCGCTGAGCGCCGATGAGGCCCTGGCGCGCGGCGCCGACGCCATCGTGATTTCCCCCGGCCCCTGCGACCCGGACAAGGCGGGAATCTGCCTCGAACTGGTCGAGAAGGCCGCCGGCAAGGTGCCCCTGCTGGGGGTTTGCCTCGGCCATCAGTGCATCGGACAGGCATTCGGCGGAACGGTGCTCCGCGCTGAGCCGATGCACGGCAAGGTCAGCCCGGTGCGCCATACCGGCGTGCCGCTGTTTGAGGGCATCGACTCCCCTTTCCAGGCGACCCGTTACCATTCCCTGGTGGTCGACCGCGCCAGCCTGCCCAACTGCCTGACCGTCACGGCGCAGACCGATGACGGCCTGATCATGGCGCTGGAACACAATGAGCTGCCGGTCTACGGCGTGCAGTTCCACCCCGAGAGCATTGCCTCGGAGCACGGCCACCGGCTGCTCGGCAACTTCCTCGGACTCGCCGGACTGGAGCGGCGCGCGGCATGAACGACGAAACCCCAAACCCCGAAGCGATGAAGCCGATCCTCGCGCGGGCCGCCACCGGCGCGCCGCTGAGCGAGGACGAGGCGGAACAGGCCTTCACGGTGATCATGTCCGGCCAGGCGACGCCGGCGCAGATCGGCGCGTTCCTGATGGCGCTGCGGGTGCGCGGCGAGACGGTGGACGAGATCACCGGTGCGGCGCGGACCATGCGCGCCAAGGCCCTGTCCATGGAGGCCCCCGAGGGCGCCATCGACACCTGCGGCACCGGCGGCGATGCGTCGGGCACCTACAACATCTCGACCGCCGCGGCGCTGGTCGCCGCGGGCGCCGGTGTGCCGGTGGCCAAGCACGGCAACCGGGCTATGTCGTCGAAGTCCGGCTCCGCCGACGTGCTGGCGGCGCTGGGCGTCAACATCGACGCCGACATGGAGCTGGTGAAGCGCTGCCTGTTCGACGCCAATATCGGCTTCCTGATGGCGCCCCGGCACCATTCGGCGATGCGCCATGTTGGCCCGGTGCGCATGGAACTGGGCACCCGGACGATCTTCAACCTGCTCGGCCCGCTGGCCAATCCCGCCGGGGCCAAGCGCCAGGTGGTTGGCGTGTTTTCCCCTGAATGGGTGAAGCCCTTGGCCGAGGTGCTTGGCCGGCTCGGGTCGGCGCGTGCCTGGGTCGTGCATGGCAGCGACGGACTCGATGAGCTGACCACCACGGGCAGCAGCGTGGTCGCCGAATTCCACAACGGGGCGGTCTCGACCTTCGAGGTCGCGCCGGAGGACGCCGGCCTGCCGCGCGCCAAGCCCGAAGACCTCAAGGGCGGCGACGCCCATAAGAATGCCGGTGCCCTGCGCGCGGTGTTGGGCGGGACTGAAGGGCCCTACCGCGACATCGTCGTGCTCAATGCTGCGGCTGCCCTGGTGGTTGCCGGCAAGGCGCCCGACCTCAAGGCCGGGGCCGAGATGGCGGCCGCCGCGATCGACGGCGGGGCGGCGCAGACCGCGCTGTACCGGCTGGTTGAAATCAGCAGCCAGGGCGCGGCCTGAGCCGCGCGCCGGGGCCATGAGCGACATCCTCGCGCAGATCTGCGCTGACAAGGCCGAACAGGTCGCCGCCGCCAAGGCTGCTGCCCCGCTGGCCGAGGTGACGGCGAAGGCCCGCGATCAGGCGCCGCCGCGCGGTTTCATGGCGGCGCTCCTTGCCACCGCGGCGGACGGCCGCTGGGCGCTGATCGCCGAGATCAAGAAGGCCTCGCCATCCGGCGGTCTGATCCGCCCGGACTTCGATCCCCCTGCCCTGGCCCGCGCCTATCAGGCCGCCGGCGCATCCTGCCTGTCGGTGCTCACCGATACCCCCTATTTCCAGGGTGAAGCGGCCCATCTCGGCGCCGCGCGGGCCGCCGTGCCCCTGCCGGTGCTGCGCAAGGACTTCATCATCGACCCCTGGCAGGTCGCCGAGACCCGCGCCATGGGCGCCGACTGCCTGCTGGTGATCATGGCTGCGCTCGACGACAGCACCGTACGCGCCCTGTTCGACGCGGCCGCAGAGTTCGACCTCGACGTACTCACCGAGGTGCATGACGCCGCAGAGCTGGACCGCGCTCTCGCGCTCGATGCGGCGGTGATCGGCATCAATAACCGCAACCTCAAGACCCTGGTCACCGACCTTGCCGTGACCGAGGAGCTTTCCGCGCGGGTGCCGGCGGACCGGCTGATGGTCAGCGAATCGGGCCTACGCACCCCGGCGGACCTCGCCCGCATGGAGGCCGCGGGCGCGGGGGCCTTCCTGATCGGCGAATCGCTGATGCGCCAGGATGATGTGGAAGCGGCGACGCGGGCGCTGCTCACCCGGCCCGCGACGGCGGCGGCGGACTGATATGACCGGCAAACTCACACATTTCGACGACAAGGGCGACGCCACCATGGTCGACGTGTCAGCCAAGCCGGCGACCGAGCGGGTCGCCAAGGCTGGCGCGACCGTGCTCGCCGCCCCGGACACCATCGCCCTGGTGCGCGACGGCGGGGTGAAGAAGGGCGATGTGCTGTCCGTGGCACGCCTCGCCGGCATCATGGGCGCCAAGCGCACCGCCGACCTGATCCCGCTGTGCCATCCCCTGGGGCTGGAATCGGTGACTGTTGAGCTTGAGATCGACGCGGACCGCAACGCCATCGACATCACCGCGACCTGCCGCCTGACTGGCCGTACCGGCGTGGAGATGGAGGCGCTTACGGCGGTCACCGTGGCGGCGCTCACGGTCTATGACATGTGCAAGGCGGCGGACCGCGCCATGCGCATTACCGATATCCGCTTGTTGCATAAATCAGGCGGAAAATCGGGCACTTACGAGGCGCCGTGATGATTTCGGTTGAGGAAGCGCAGGCGCGGGTTCTGGCGGCCTTCGCGCCCCTGCCCGCCGAGACCGTGGCGCTGCCCGACGCGCTCGGCCGGGTACTGGCCGAGGACCAGGCCGCCCGGCGCACCCAGCCCCCCAAGGCGGTCTCCGCCATGGACGGCTATGCGGTGCGCGCCGCCGATGTGGCCGCCGTGCCGGCCAGCCTGACGGTGATCGGCGAGGCCCCGGCGGGCCACGCCTTCGACGGTTCGGTCGGCGGCGGCGAGGCGGTGCGCATCTTCACCGGCGGCGTGGTGCCTGACGGCGCCGACGCCATCGTCATCCAGGAGGACACCGCGCGCGACGGGGATACGGTCACCGTTAACGAGGGGGCGGCCGCCGGCAGCTATATTCGGCCCGCCGGCCTCGATTTCAGCGAGGGGGACAGGCTGCTGAACGCCGGCACCCGCCTGAGTGCGCGCGATGTGGGCCTGGCGGCGGCAATGAACCTGCCCTGGCTGCCGGTGCGGCGGCGGCCGCGGATCGCCATCCTTGCCACCGGCGACGAGATCGCCAACCCCGGCGATCCGCTGGGGCCGGACGACATCGTCAGCTCTAACAGCCATGCGCTGGGGGCCCTGGTGCGGGCCTGCGGCGGCGAGCCGGTCAATCTCGGCATCGCCCGCGACGACGCCGACTCCCTGCGCCGGCTGGCGGCGGGGGCGCGCGGCGCGGATGCGCTGGTCACGTCCGGCGGCGCGTCGGTCGGCGACCACGACCTGATTCGCGACGTGCTCGGCGCCGGCGATGGCGGCGGCGCGGCGCTGGAGATCGACTTCTGGCGCATCGCCATGCGCCCCGGCAAGCCGCTGATCTTCGGCCGGCTTGGCGACGTGCCCCTCCTCGGCCTGCCTGGCAATCCGGTCTCCGCGGTGGTCTGCGCCACCCTGTTCCTGCGCCCGGCGATGGCCCGAATGCTCGGCCTCGCCGAGACCGCGCCGCCGCTGGTGACCGCGCGGCTCGGCGCCGACCTGCCCGCCAATGATCGGCGCCAGGACTATCTGCGGGCGCGGCTGTCGCGAGCCGACGATGGAACTCTGGAAGCGACTGCCTTTGAACGCCAGGACAGCTCCATGCTGGCCCTGCTGCAGCAGGCCGACGGGCTGATCGTGCGCGCGCCGCACGCGCCGCCGCTAGCCGCCGGCGAAGCCGTCGCGGTGCTCAGTTTCGGCGGTGACGGGCCCTCGATCTGAGAAAGCCCTTGACCTGGGATCAGAACCAAACTAGAACATGTGTCTGTTTCGGATTTGTTCCCATATCTAGTAGGTAGGGCCGTCAGACGCATGTTGACCCGCAAGCAATATGAGCTGCTCACCCTGATCGACCGGCGTCTTAAGGAGTCTGGCGTCGCCCCTTCCTACGACGAGATGAAAGACGCGCTGGGCCTGCGGTCCAAGTCCGGCATTCACCGCCTGATCACCGCGCTAGAGGAGCGGGGCTTCATCCGCCGCCTGCCCCACCGGGCCCGCGCGCTGGAGGTTTTGCGGCTGCCGGAAAACGCCGACGCGGACGCGGTGCCCGCGGCCAACAACGTGGTGCGCGGCGCCTTCCCGGCCCACGGTACCGCGGATGCCGCAAACGACAGTGTGGTCGACGTTCCAATGCTCGGCCGCATCGCCGCGGGTACGCCGATCGAGGCATTGAGCGACCACAGCCGCAGCCTCTCTCTCCCGGTCGACATGCTCGGCAGCGGCGAGCATTACGCACTGGAGGTCGCCGGCGATTCGATGATCGAGGCGGGGATCGAAGACGGGGACACGGTCATCGTGCAGCGCTGCGATACCGCCGAAAACGGGGCGATCGTCGTTGCCCTGATCGACGACGATGAGGTCACGCTGAAGCGGCTGCTGCGTAAGCGCGGCTCGATCGCGTTAGAAGCCGCCAATCCGCGCTACGAGACCCGCATCTTCGGCCCCGACCGGGTCAAGATCCAGGGTCGGCTGGCCGCGCTGATCCGCCAGTACTGAGCCGCGGCAGCACCCACGGCCGATCTCCGCGCACAGCATTGACGCTGCGTATTCGGGGATTGTTTGGACTGATCCAAAGAGCATGAGCGCCGCCTCGCCACAAATCGAATCGGTCGACCACCGCGACCGCCGATGGACAGGCTCGACGCACGGGCACCAGACTGACGACGATGTGGGCGATACGGCAATCATCGGCCAGCGCCCGACCGTCGCGGACAATGGCGATGCGTTGCCCATCACGTTCCAGCACACAGCCAATGGCATCACACCGTAGCCCCGGCACCGGCCAGGGCAATGCCCGATCCGTGCCCGCCCGGCGCAGCCAGACCTGTCGGTCGAACCGTCCGCGCCTGAGGCTGTCGAAGGCCAGGCTGCCATCCGCCTGACGCACTGCCACAAGCCGCCCATCGCCAGAAACCAAGACGTCTGGCGGCGTCAGCAAGGCCGGACTAGCGAGCCCCGCAAGCAGCGGGACCAGGCCAGCGAATCGCCAAGCCCGTCGCCAGAGGCAGAGCCACAGGCCACCGAGTGCAATCAGCGCGAGGCCCCAGCCCGGCATCGCCGGCACTGCCGAAGCGGCGCCGGGAAGCGCGGCGACCCCTTCGGCGACGACAAGCAGCCCATTGATGCCCGCGCCCATGGCCGCGAGCCCCAGCTCGTGCGCCCCCATCGGCATCAGCAGTAAGCTGACAAGCGCCCAGGGCATGATCCAGAAAGCCGCGAGCGGCACGGCCAACAGATTCGCCAACACACCGAAAAGTGCTAGCCGGTTGAAGTGATAGGCCGCGAAGGGAGCCGTGGCGCTGGCAGCGATCACCGTGGTCAACAAAACCCCGCCGAGATAGACCGCCACAGCGGCAGCCCAATACCCTGCCGCCCGCCCTTCGGCGCGACGCGCCCGCCATCGTGCCATAGGGTCGCGTAGCCCCTCGTAAGCGGCGATCAGCGCCGTGACCGCGGCAAACGAAAGCTGGAAGCTGGCTCCCAACAGGCTTTCGGGCCGCCACAGCAGCACCACGAAAGCCGCCCAAGCCACCAGCCGCATGGTCAGCGCCGAACGGTCGAGCAATACCGCCAGCAGGACCAATCCGGTCATGAGGAAGGCCCGCTGGGTTGGCACCGTGGCCCCGCTGAGCAGCGTGTAGCCGGCAGCCGCCAGCAGGGCCGCCCAGGCAGCCCACTTCTTGATGTCGTAGCGCAGCGCAACCCGCTCCCAAAGCGCGAGGCCTCCGCGCACGGCAAAGAACACGAAACCCGCCACCAGGCCGATATGCAATCCTGAGATTGCGAGTAGATGCGCCAGCCCCGAATCACGCATGGCATCGAAAACGGCCTGCGGGATGGCCGCACGCTCACCGGTGATCAGCGCCGAGGCCACCGCCCCAGTCTGCCCGGGCGCGGCTTCGAGGATGCGGGCATGGACAGCCTGGCGGAGACGCTCCAGGAATAACCAGGCGGGCGCCGCCGCAGCCCGTTCGACCTGGCGCGGCGGACCGAGCGTGAAGCCCACGGCGCCGATTCGCTGGAACCAAGCCCGGCGCTGAAAATCGAAGGCTCCTGGCGCGGCGGGTGCCGGCGGCGGCAGCAGCACGGCGCGGACGGATACCCGGTCCCCCGCATACAGCACCGGGTCATTGCCATTGAGCCTAAGCCGCACCCGTGCAGGCGTGCGGTCGGGCCGGAAACGGGGTATCTCGATGGCATCCAGCACGACCCGTCGACTGTCAGCGGAGATGTCGAGCGAGACCACCCGCCCTGTGACCATCACTGGCCCTGTACGGCGTTCAACCACTGGCGCCGCCACGCTATCGGCCCGCAGCTTGGCCAGCGTAAAGCCGCCCGCTGCCGCTGCGACGAGGGCCCCGGCGAGCAATAGGACGGTCCGCTGCCGGAGAAACCAGATGAGCGGCAGAAGCCCGACGAGCGCCACCGGGCCGGCCCAAGACGGTGGCTCAGAGGCCAGGGCAAAGTAACCAGCCACCCCGGCGCCGAACGCGACCGGCAGCCACAGCGGCCAGCGGTCGTGCTGATCGGCGGCGGCGCGCATCACGATGCCGGCAAGGCCAGACACAAGGGCGCGGAGGGCGGGCGCGTGCATCACGGGGGCCAATATGCTACACGCCCCCTCGCTCCGTCATGCGGCCTTGGCGCCGTTTGCCGGTTGATCCTTGCAGTTCCGCCCATCCTGTATCGAATGGCTGCGCCATGACCGTCGTTACCCGTTTCGCCCCCTCGCCCACCGGCATGCTTCATGTGGGCGGCGCCCGAACCGCGCTGTTCAACTGGCTATTCAGCCGTCACCACGGTGGCAAATACCACCTGCGTATTGAGGATACGGACCGCAAGCGTTCCACGCCCGAGGCCATCGACGCGATCCTCGAAGGCCTACGCTGGCTTGAGATCGACTGGGATGACGAGCCGATCTTCCAGTTCGAACGGCGTGATCGCCATGCCGAGGTTGCGGCTGCGCTACTTGCCGATGGCAAGGCCTACCATTGCTATTGCACGCCGGAGGAACTTGCGGACATGCGTGACGCTGCCCGCAAGGAGGGGCGTCCGATGCGCTACGACGGTCGCTGGCGGGACCGGGACCCGGCGGAGGCACCCGCCGGCATAGATCCAGTGGTGCGCATCAAGGCCCCGCGGGAAGGGGAAACCGTACTGCCCGACCTTGTCCAAGGAGAGGTTCGGGTCGCTAACGATCAGCTCGACGATATGGTGCTGCTGCGCGGCGACGGCACTCCCACCTATATGCTCTCGGTGGTGGTGGACGACCACGACATGGGCATCACCCATGTGGTGCGCGGCGACGACCACCTAACCAACGCCTTCCGCCAGGCCATGGTATTCGAGGCGATGGGCTGGCCGGTCCCGACATTCGCCCATATTCCGCTGATACACGGTGCCGACGGCGCAAAATTGTCGAAGCGCCATGGAGCGGTCAGCGTGCTGGAATTCCGCAAGGAGGGATACCTCCCCGAGGCTATGTGCAATTACCTGCTGAGGCTGGGCTGGGGCCATGGCGACGAAGAGATCATCCCGCGCGATAAGGCGGTCGAATGGTTCGACCTGGATGCGGTTGGACGCTCGGCTGCGCGGTTTGACTATGCCAAGCTCGGCCACCTCAATGCCCACTACTTACAGCAAGCCGACAATGCCCGGCTGGCGGCCGATGTCGTTGCCCGCATTACCGATTCCACCGGCCAGACCCCTGACAACGCAGCTCTGGCGCGGCTGGAGGCCGGCATGGACGGGCTCAAGCAGCGTGCCCGGACCCTTGCGGAGTTAGCGGAAAACGCGGCATTCTATGCCTTGTCGCGGCCGATCGCGCCCAACAAGAAGGCGCAGAAGCTCCTCGGACCCGACGGTCTGACGCTGCTGGCGGCCCTGCATCCGGCACTCGAAGCACTGAATGCATGGGAAGAAGTAGCCATTGAGGAAAGCGTCAAGGCATTTGCCGAAGCCGAAGGCGCCAAACTAGGCGCCATCGCGCAGCCGCTTCGTGCGGCGCTGACCGGGAGCAACGTCTCACCGGGCATTTTCGAGGTTATGGCGGTGCTGGGCCGGGAAGAGAGCCTTGCCCGTATCGCCGACCGTCTCGCGCAGGCTTGAACGCCGCAACACATCCGTAGCGGGACGGCGACCGTATTCGCATGCTATGTATGTGCAGTGCAGCATAGCTGCTTTGTGGGAGAAGGAGGTATAGGGCCATGGCCGATGACAACCCGAAGGTGATGACCCTCACCGAACCCGGCACCAACCATTCGCTGGATCTGCCGATCCTCGAGGGAACGGTCGGTCCGCGCGTGGTGGATATTCGTCAACTCTATGGAAAGCTTGGGGTTTTTACCTACGACCCGGGCTTCACCTCGACCAGCAACTGCGAGTCCAAGATCACCTACATTGATGGTGAAAAGGGTGAGCTGATGTATCGGGGCTACCCGATTGAGGAACTGGCCGAGCACAGCGATTTTCGTGAGGTCGCCTACCTGCTTTTGTATGGCGAATTGCCGAACAAGGCGGAGTACGAGACGTTCGTCAACGGCATCACCTACCATACGATGCTGCATGAACAGCTGCGGAACTTCTATCAGGGCTTCCGTCGCGACGCCCATCCGATGGCGATCATGTGCGGTGTGGTCGGCGCGCTGTCTGCCTTCTATCACGACTCCACGGATATCACTGACCCGCACCACCGGATGGTGGCCTCCTATCGGCTGATCGCGAAGATGCCGACGATCGCCGCCTGGGCATATAAGTATTCGGTTGGACAGCCTTTCATCTATCCGCACAACGACCTGGGCTACGCCGATAACTTCCTGCGCATGATGTTTGCGGTGCCGGCGGAGGAGTACGAAGTCAACCCGGTGGTCGCGAAGGCGATGGACCGGATCTTCATCCTCCATATGGACCACGAGCAGAACGCCTCCACCTCCACGGTCCGGCTCGCTGGCTCGAGTGGTGCCAACCCGTTTGCGTGTATCGCATCGGGTATCGCGTCCCTATGGGGTCCGGCTCACGGCGGCGCCAACGAGGCGGTGCTGGAAATGCTCAAGGAGATCGGCAGTCCGGATCGCGTCGGCGAGTATGTGAAGAAAGCCCGCGATGCAGACGATCCCTTCCGCCTGTTCGGCTTTGGTCACCGGGTCTACAAGAACTATGACCCGCGCGCGAAGGTGCTGCAGGCTGCGGCCCACGAAGTCCTGGACGAACTGGGCATGCGCGATGAGCCGCTGCTCAAGATCGCCATGAAGCTTGAGCAGATCGCGCTGGAGGACGAGTACTTCATCGAGAAGAAGCTCTACCCGAACGTCGACTTCTACTCGGGCATCATCTTGCAGGCCATGGGCATCCCGCAGAGCATGTTCACCGTGCTATTCGCCGTTGCGCGCACCGTCGGCTGGGTCGCCCAGTGGAACGAGATGATCTTCGATCCGAGCCAGAAACTCGGTCGGCCGCGCCAGCTCTACACCGGCGCTGCCCAGCGTCCCTACGTCCAAATCGACGACCGCTAAGCCTCTTGCGCCGCCGCCCGCCCGATCACCGATAAGACGGTGCGGGCGGCGGCGTCCGAAGCAGTCGGCCCGGGACCGGCTAGCAAATCCGTTGCCTGCGCATAGGCCGCGGCCTGGTCGGCCCGCGCCGCGGGATCGTCGAGCAGACGGGACAGTTCCCCAGCCAGCCGCGCCGGGGTGCACTGCCCCTGCAGGCATTCCGGCACTGCGCCCCGTTCCGCCAACAGGTTGACTAGGGTCACATACGGCACCTGCAGCATACGCATGCCAATGAACGCGGTGACCGGATTCATACGGTAGGCGATGACAGCGGGCAGCCCGGCCAAGGCCAGTTCCAACGATACTGTCCCTGAAGCCGCCAGGGCCACGTCGCTAGCGGCAAAAGCATCAGCCTTGGCCGGCTCACCGCGCAGCAAAGTCGCCTTGACTGGCCAAGCGCTGGTCAGCGCCCGCACATCGGGCGCGACATGGTCGAGCGTCGGAATCACGGCCTGCAGCCCTGGCCGGTCAGCCGCCAACAGCGCCAGCGCCTGACCGAAGACCGGCGTCAACCTCGAAACCTCGCCGCGGCGGCTGCCGGGCAGCACGCAAACCAATGGCGCCTGCGCTGCAAGGCCGTGACGGGCGCGGAAACCGGGCCCATCCCCCTGCCCCAGGCTGCCCTCCACCACCGGATGCCCGACGAATGTCGTGGGCAATCCCTCGCGCTCGAAATAAGGCGGCTCGAACGGCAGCAGCGTGAGCAGGTGGTCAACCAGCTTCGCCACCTTTGCTGCCCGGCGGGGGCGCCACGCCCAGACCTGCGGCGCGACGTAGTGCACACAGGGTACCGGCGGCCCCGGTAACGCACGGAGTTTCTTGATTACACGGAAGACAAAACCCGGCGCGTCGATCGTCACCACCACGTCGGGCCGGCGTTCGGCTATGTCATCAGCGGTCTCGCGGATGCGTCGCAACAGCCTTGGCGCATGGGGCAACACCTCAGTCAGCCCCATCAGAGAGAGCTCTGCCATCGGAAAGAAGCTCTCGAGGCCATGGCCGGTCATGCGCGGCCCGCCGATACCGGCGAAGCGTACTTTCCCGCCTGTGGCGGACTTCAATCCGGCCATCAGGCCAGCGCCGAGACTATCCCCCGACGCCTCGCCGGCGATCAGGTAGATCAGCGGACCTCCGTCTTCGTCCATCGGCGTCACTCCGGATCGACGGCGACGGCGAACAGACCAGCCGCATCGGCGGCGGCCGCAAAGGAAGGACGATCAACGATCAGGGTGCAGCCCGCACCCACGGCAAGGCCGGCGAAACCCGCCGACTGCAGGGACTCCAGGGTATCCAGCCCGACCACGGGGAGATCAACCCGGCGATCCTGCTGCGGTTTGGCCAACTTGACCAGCACCGCGGACCGTCCCGAACGCTGCAAGGGCCCGCAGCGGGCAATGAGCGCATCAGTGCCGTCAATCCCCTCGACACCGAGGACGAGGCCTTGCTGCACCACTGCTGCCTGCCCCACATCTAGCGCACCAAGGGTGCGGGCAACCTCGAGGCCGCGCGCGATATCTGCCTCCGCCTCGCCGTCGGGACGCAGGGTGCCAAGCAGGCCCGCAGCCGGCACCATGTCCTGCATGATCGCGTCCGCACCGACGACACGAAATCCCTCGGCTTCGAACTCGGCGACGATGCGTGACAAAAGGCTGTCGTCACCACGCCGCATCAGGCCGGCCCGGGCCAGCAGCCTAGCCGCGCGCGCATCCGGACGCAGTTCTGCGAGCGAAGGCCGGCGGATTCCGCCTGCGAAGACCAACTCTCCGACGCTGGCTTCACGCAGCAATCGCAGCCCTTCGGCCGCTGCGCCCAGGCGGACCCAGGCATGATCCACGCCCTCCGTCAGGGCAGGCTCGGCCTGACCCTTGATGGCCAGGACAAAGACATCGCGACCCTGAGCGCGGCAAGCGGCGATCAGCTGCGCGGGCAGGCCGCCGCCCCCGGCGACAATTCCCAGTCGTTCAGGCGACGTGACCATCCTTCGGCTGGCAAACCGCGCGCGACGATTCCTCTCGGATGAAACCGACTATCTCCATCACCGGTTCATTGTCGGCGAACAGTGAAGACACGTCCTCAAGCCGCTCCGTCATGGTGCCTTCCGGCGCGAACATCAGGCGGTAAGCCGCCCGCAGGGAGTGGATTTCGTCGCGCGAGAAATTGCGCCGCTTCAGGCCAATGATATTGAGACCAGACAGGTAGGCCCGGTTGCCGAGCACCGAGCCATAAGGAATGACATCGTTTTCCACCGCCGAGGCACCACCCACCATGGCATGGCGCCCGATGCGGGCGAACTGGTGTATGGCGCTGAGACCGCCAATGATCGCGTAGTCCTGAATCGTCACATGGCCGGCCAGTGTCGCGTTGTTAGCAAGGATGACCCGATCGCCGATCAAGCAGTCATGGGCAACATGGCTGCCGACCATAAACAGGCCGTTATCACCAACCCGGGTGACCATGCCGCCTCCCTCGGTTCCCGGGTTCATCGTGACATGCTCGCGGATCACGTTGCCTGCGCCAATCTCCAGCGTCGAGGGCTCGCCTTTGAACTTCAGGTCCTGTGGCTGGTGACCGATGGAGGAAAATGGATAGATGACAGTGCCGGCACCAATCGTGGTGCGCCCCGCAACAGCGACATGGGACTTCAGCACCACCCCATCGCCGAGGGTGACTTCCGGCCCGACAATGCAGTACGGACCGATTTCCACACCGGCACCGAGACCCGCTCCGTCTTCGACAATCGCCGTCGGGTGAACCGCCCCCATCAGTCGTCCATGATCATGGCGGCGAACACAGCTTCGGCGCAGACCTTGCCATCGACCTTGGCAACGCCGGAAAACTTCCAAACAGGCCCGCGCTGACGCTGCTTCTCGACGTGGATATGCAGGGTATCGCCGGGCCCCACGGGCTTGCGGAAACGCGCACTGTCGACGGACATGAAGTAGACCAGCTTGCCTGCGGCCTCATCGCCCAGTGTCTGGACCACCAGGACCGCCGCGGTCTGCGCCATTGCTTCGACGATCAGCACGCCGGGCATTACAGGCTTGGCTGGGAAATGCCCCTGAAAAAAGTTTTCGTTGATCGAGACATTCTTAATCCCGACCGCGCTGACATCCGGGATCGCATCAACGACCCGATCAATCATCAGAAACGGGTAACGGTGCGGGATCATCTCAACAATCTGCTCGATGTCGAGGGTCGCCCCGGTCTCCTCGGTCTTGTCAGTGACCGTCTTATCCATCGTCCTTGCCGCTCTTTCGCTCCGCCAGCTTGGCGAGCGCCGCTTGCTGCCGGAAAAACGCCTTGTTCGGAATTGCCGGCATGCCGACGATCGTAATGCCAGCAGGCTGGTCACGCATCACCCCCGCCTTGCCGGCGACCTTTACGCCGTCACCAAGGGTCAGGTGCCCCGCCACGCCCGCCTGGCCGCCAAACATGTTGAAATCACCGATCTTCGTACTGCCGGCGAAGCCGACCTGAGCGGCAATCATGCAGCCCCGGCCAAGCACCACGTTGTGCCCGATCTGCACCAGATTATCAATCCTGGTGCCCTGCCCGATGACCGTGTCGGGACCAGCGCCGCGGTCGATAGCGTTGGAAGCGCCGATGTCTGCGTCATCTTCGATGATCACCCGGCCGAGCTGAGGAATTGTCAGATGCCCTTCGGATGAGGGCGCGAATCCAAAGCCCGGCTGCCCCACGCGGGTGCCGGGCCCAATGGCGACCCTGTCACCGATCAGGCAGTGGCTGAGGGTTACCTGGTTATCGATACGGCAGTCTTGGCCGATCACCACATTCTCGCAGACCACCGTGAGGGCACCGATCCAGGTGCGAGCACCGATTCGCACTCCCGCCTCAATTACCGCGCCGTGGCCGATCTCGCAGCCTTCCCCGATCTCGGCGCTGGGATCCACGATTGCGGTTTCGGCAATACCCGGCTTCAACGGCCGCGGCGGATGGAACAGCGTGGCGATCTTGCCATAAGCGCGATACGGGTCGTCCGCCAGGATTAGCGACATCCCCGGTGCGGCCATCCCCATCATCTTGGGGTGCAGGACGCAGGCGCCGGCTCTCGAGTCTGCCAGCAAGCCCCGGTATTTCGGATTATCGAGGAAGGTAACCTCATCCGCCTCGGCTGCCTGCATGGGCGCGACCCCGGCGAAGCTCACCGACCCATCGGTACCATCCGCAAGCACAGCGCCTGCTGCCTCGGCAAGCTCGGTCAGCGAGAAAGGGCCCGACCGGGGAAAGAAACGGCCATCAACCATGGCGGCGAGGCTCCTCGCTGGCGCCGGTCCGGCGCCGGCTAGAAATTGGTGCCGAAGGAGAAGCGCAAGAACTCCGTCTGGTCGAAGTCCTCCTTCAGCAGCGGCTGCGCGACATCCACATTGATCAACCCGACAGGCGCCCTCCAGGAGATCCCAACCCCGACCGATGCACGCAGCGAATTTTCGTCAAGGACACCTGCGCCCGCTTCCTCGGGGTCCCACAGACTGCCAAAGTCGGTAAATGTACGGCCGGTCAGCGGCGCATTTTCGAACACCTCAAGCGGGAAGCGCAGCGAAGCGGTGCCGTTGTAGAACATCCGCCCGCCCAGGGCATCCTCAGTGCTCTCATCGCGCGGACCGACGCCCGCCGAGTCGAAGCCCCGCAGGCTGTCGCCGCCAAGGAAGAAACGATCAACGATCCGCACATCCTCGTTTAAGCCGCCGACCCAGCCGGTAGCCCCGTCAACGCTGACCACCCAGCGTTCGGTCTCCAGCGGAATCAGATACTGACCCGAAAGCCGGTAACGCAGGTAGTTGACCGAACCGCCAAGGCCGGCCACCTCGTTGGACAGGCGCACCATATAGCCATCGCTCGGCAGCACACGGTTATCGCGCTTGTCGTAGGTAATCGATTGGAACAAGGAGGACGTTACGCTCTGCCCTTCCTGGCCCTTCACGAACAGCGAAGCAGAGTCGTCGACATTATCGATCTCACTCTGCACCAGCGAATAGCCGATGATGTGGCGGAGGTCCTCGGCAATGTCGTAGCCCATCCGCAGGCCCATGCCGATGCGCTCCTCATCGAACGAACTCTCGTCCTGGAGATCTTCCTCGTCAAAGAACAGATCGATACCGCCCGTGAGCGGACGGCCGAACAGGAAGGGTTCGGTAAAGCCTAGATCAATCCGCGTCGAATCAGTCGACAATGCAGTGGATAGCCGCAGAGTCTGCCCACGGCCCAGGAGATTGCGTTCCTGCAGTGACACCTCAACGATCGCGCCATCCGTAGTCGAAACACCGACGCCGATCGACAGGCTTCCCGTGGACTGCTCCTCGACCTCGATCTCAACAACCGCCTGGTCGGATGCAGTACCCTGGGTGGGCGTAATCTCAACCCGCTTGAAGTAACCGAGATTCTGGATATCGCGCCGGGTGCGCCGGATTTTTGCCCGGTTAAAGGCATCGCCCTCTACGAATGTCATCTCGCGGCGCACCACCTTGTCGAGGGTGCGCACATTACCCACGATCTCCACCCGCTCCACGAAGACGCGTGGGCCTTCCTGAATCTCGAAGGTGATGTCGATGGTGCGGTCCTCGGCGTTGCGATTCACCGAGGGACGAATGTCAACGAAGGCGTAGCCCAGATTGCCGACCGCATCTGTCAGCGCCTGCACGGTATCCTCGACCGCCTCGGAGTCGTACCAATCGCCGGTCTCTATCAGCAGTTCGGGACGAACCGCGTCAGCGGGCAGTTCAGGGATGGCGCTGGTCACGTCGATGGCACCGAAGCGATAGCGCGCCCCCTCCTCCACCATGAAGGTGATGAAGAAATCCCGCTGAGCCGGCGACAGTTCAGCGACCGCTGAGCGGACCGAAAAGTCAGCATAGCCGTTGCGCAGATAGAAACGGCGCAGTCGCTCCTGATCGAAACTAAGGCGGTCCGGGTCGTAGTTATCGCTCGACGACAAGAAGCGCCACCAGCGCGACTCGCGAGTCAGGATCTCGCCCCGCAGGTCACCGTCACCATAGATACGGTTACCAACGAAATTGATACGTCGAACCTCCGTGGCATCGCCTTCATTAATTTCGAACACCAGATCGACGCGATTCTGCGGCAGCCGGATAATCTTTGGCGCAATGGTCGCCGCAAACCGTCCTGAGCGACGGTAAATCGTCAGCAGCCGCTCCACATCCTGCTGCACCTTGGTGCGGGTGTAGACCACTCGCGGCCGCAACTGCACCTCGGATTGCAGAATCTGGTCATTGACCGCGCGGTTCCCCTCGAACGCGATGCGGTTAATGATCGGATTCTCGACCACCCGCACAACCAGGGTCTGCCCTTCACGGCGCAGCGCTACATCGGCGAACAGCCCCGTTGCGAACAGGCTCTTGAGTGACCGGTCGAGCCGTCCCCCATCGAAATTGTCGCCGGCCTGGATCAGCATGTACGAGCGGATCGTTGCCGACTCGATCCGCTGGTTGCCTTCGATATCGATACGCTCAACGCGATTGGCTTGCGCGAATCCGTTCGCCGGCACCAGCGACGCCGTGAACGCGATGGTCAGCGCAAACAGCCAAACGCGAAGATTAATCCGCGCCCTCACCCGATCAGCCCCGCGACGTAATCGATGATCGGCAATCGCCGGATATCGTTGATGGTGAACAGAATGATCAGCGTCAGCAGCAGCGCAAGCCCGACCCGGAAGCTCATTTCCTGTGCCCGGGCACCGATCGGCCTGCCACGCAGGGCCTCCGCGGCATAGAAGACCAGGTGACCTCCATCAAGCATGGGGATCGGGAACAAGTTGATCAGCGCCAGGTTGATCGATAGCAGGGCGGCGAAATAGATCAGTCCGTTCAGGTCCCGCTGCGCTACGTCACCGGTGATCTGCGCGATACGAACCGGACCACCGAGTTCATCCACCGAGCGCTGTCCTGTGATGACCTGGCCCAGCCCCGTGAGCATTTGTCCCATCAGCGCCACGCTGTCGGTAGTGGCTGTCGTAATGGCGCCAATAGGGCCGAGGTTGACGTAGGCGCGTTGCCCCCCCTGCACGCCGAGCTGGCCGCGCTCGGTACCGTCACGTTCATCGACCACACGCGCCGGGACCGCCGTAAGAGACACCTGCACGCCGTCCCGCTCGACCACGAACTGGATCGACTCCTCCGGCCGCGGCAGCACGCGAATCTGGATATCCTCGAAGCGCTCAACCGCGTTGCCATCGATCTGGACAACAACGTCACCAGCCTGGAAGCCCGCGCGCGCAGCGGCGCTATCCTCGACCACACTGGTGATTAGCGGGGCGGTGTAAGGTCGTCCGACCACTACAAACAGGGCCGCAAGGACGATAACCGCGAACAGCCAGTTGGCGATCGGGCCGGCGGCAACGATGGCTGCACGCTGGCCGACGGACTTTGTGCTGAAGGAGACTTCCCGCTCTTCCGGGGTCAAACCGGCGCCGGGTTCGGTATCCGCGTCTACGTCCGCGCCGTCCTCTAGGTCGTGCTCGCCGAACATCTTGACGTAGCCACCCAAGGGGATGGCGCTGAACTTCCAGCGGGTGCCGGATTTCGGATCGGTCCAGCCGAATAACTCGCGGCCGAAGCCGATGGAAAACACCTCGACACGCACACCACACCAGCGGGCAACCAGGTAGTGGCCCAGTTCGTGGACGTAGACGAGGACGGTCAACAGCACCACAAACATGATGCCGTAGTTCCAGATGAAGGAGAGGACCTGTTCCATCGCCGTGCGGGATACTCCTGCTTGCGGGCTGCCGTGGGACCTAGGGAGCGGCCGCCAGAGCGGCGATCTCCCGACCCGCAAAATCGCGGGCTTTTGTGTCGATTTCAAGGACTTCGGCGAGATTCTGGCCGGCCTTCCCCGCGAGCGCCGACATTGTCCGCTCCACCAGACGCGGAATGTCGAGAAAGGGCAGCGAGCCGTTGAGGAATTGCCGCACGGCAACCTCGTTTGCCGCATTTAACACAGTGGGCGCCGACCCCCCGGTGCGCAACGCTTCACGTGCGAGTCGCAAGCAAGGGAACCGGTCTTCATCGGGGGTCTCGAAGGTCAAATCGCACATCCGCGCAAGGTCAAGCGGCGCGATATCGATACCGTGACGGTCCGGCCAGCCAAGGGCGTAGGCGATGGGGATGCGCATATCGGGCGCCGCCATCTGAGCCAGCACGGAACCGTCGGTGTATTCCACCAATCCGTGGATTACCGATTGCGGGTGTACTAGCACATCGAGCCGCTCGTCCGGCATGCCGAAAAGATGATGAGCCTCGATCAACTCGAGCCCCTTGTTCATCATTGATGCGGAATCGACAGAAATCTTCGCCCCCATATCCCAATTGGGGTGGGCCACGGCCTGCTCCGGCGTGACCAGGGCCATCTCCTCCATGTTGAAGCGCCAGAAAGGGCCGCCCGATGCGGTCAGAATCAGCCGCCGCGCCGCTATTGCGCGCTCTGAGTCGAAAACCTGGAAGATTGCGCAATGCTCGGAGTCGACCGGCAGCAGGGTGGTTCCGCTGCGCTGAACCTCTGCCATGAACAGGTCGCCAGCGCTGACCAAGCATTCCTTGTTCGCCAGCGCAACGACGCCGCCGTGGCGGACCGACGCGAGGGTCGGCTCGAGCCCCGCGACACCCACAATCGCCGCCATCACCCAATCGGCAGGCCGGGATGCTGCCTCGATGACCGCGTCGCGACCGGCCGCAGCCTCAATGCCGCTGCCTGCCAGTTCCTCGCGCAACGACGGATACGCATCCGGGTCAGCGACCACGGCGAGCCGCGCACCAAGACGCCGCGCTTGCTCCGCCAGCAGCACCGCGTTGCGGTTTGCCGTTAGCGCTTCGACCGCAATTCCTTCGGCTTCCGCCAGCAAACCAACTGTTTGGCAACCGACTGACCCGGTGGCGCCGAGCACACTGACGCGGCGCGGCATTGTGTTGCGATCCGCCATCATGCCGGAACCATAAGGCGCGCTGCCTCATAGAGGCCGATCAGCGGGACCGCTACCGCCAAGCCATCGACCCGGTCCAGTACTCCACCATGGCCGGGGATCAGGGTACCCGTATCCTTCACGCCGAAATGTCGCTTGATACCCGATTCCAGCAAATCCCCCGCCTGTGACGCGACGCCCACCATTACGCCCAGCAAGGTCCGAACTCCGGCATGGGCTTCCGGCATCAGCCATGTCGCGAAAGCGCCGCCGGCGATGCCCGCAAGGGCGACCCCTCCGCACAAGCCCGCCCAGGTCTTGTTCGGGCTGATTCGCGGCGCAAGCTTGGGTCCACCGACGGTCCGGCCCACGGCGAACGCGCCAATATCCGCTGCCCAGACCGTGGCGAAGACCCAGCCCACAGCCAGCAGGCCATGGTCGAGCCCCCGCATCCAAATCAGCGCCGATACCGGCAGCGCCACATAGGTGAAGCCCGCCGCAAGCCAAATACCAAGAGTGTTGTCCCGTCCAGCGAAGGCCATGAGCAGCAGCACTGGCACAGCCGCTGCGAACATCGCGGATTCCATCCACACGCCACCCGCGATGCCAATCCCGATGAGCGGAGGAGCAAGCATCAGGATCAGCGTTGGCCACGCGCCGGGGGCGACGCCAGCAAGGGTGCTCCACTCACGGCCCATAAGGGCGGCGGCAATTACCACGAGGGACTCGAAAAAGGGCGATCCCGCGATCACCACGGCGACCGCCAGGGCACCCAGAATGAGCGCCGAGGCGACGCGAGCCGTCAGATCATCACCGAATGCGCTAACCAACGGATGCGCCGTACCGGCGATCACGGCGGTAGAACTCATCGATGGCATTAGCCAGCGTCTCTTCGTCGAAATCAGGCCAGTACTTGTCGATGAAGACCATCTCCGCGTAGGCGATCTGCCACAGGAGAAAGTTGCTAATCCTTCGCTCACCGCTGGTTCGGATCAGCACGTCCGGGTCGGGCATGTCGGCGGTGTAGAGACAGTCGGCGAAAGCTGCCTCATCCACGTCGGCCGGCGCCAATTCACCGGCGGCCACCCGGTCTGCGATGGCCCGCGCGGCGGCAGCGATCTCGTCGCGCGCGCCGTAACTGAGGGCAATCGTCAGAACCAGCCCGCCATTGTCCGCCGTGCGGTACTCTGCATTTTCGATCAGCGCAATGAGATCGGGAGAGAGCCGCGACCGCTCGCCGATGAAGCGCATCCGTACCCCATTCCGGTGCAGGTCAGCGATCTCGCTTTGGAGATACCGGCGCAGCAACCCCATCAGGTCGCGGACCTCACCCTCCGGTCGCTTCCAGTTTTCTGACGAAAACCCAAACAAGGTGAGGTAGCGGATTCCCATCTGATGGGCGCCGCGCACGGCCGCCCGCACCGCCTCCGCGCCCTTTCGATGGCCTGCGATGCGCGGCAGCCCCCGCTGCCTCGCCCAGCGGCCATTGCCGTCCATGATGATGGCAACATGCTCAGGCGGCAGCCGCGTGCCGCCGATCGCGGGTTTGGCTTCCATCTCCATCAGACCTGCATAATCTCCGATTCTTTCGTCTGCAGGGCCTGGTCGACCGCCTCCACCTGGGAATCAGTCAGCGCCTGGATATCTTTGGCTACCTGCTGATGCTCGTCCTTGGACAGGTCGCCTTCCTTTTCCATCTTCTTGAGGGTCTCCATCCCGTCGCGACGGACATTGCGCACCGCGACCCGCGCCTGTTCCGCGTACTTGCCTGCAATTTTGGACATTTCGACGCGGCGCTCCTCGCTCAACGGCGGGATCGGAACGCGAACCAGTTGTCCGTCGGACGCCGGGTTGAGACCCAGTCCCGCTTCTTGGATGCCCTTCTCCACGGACGAGACCAATCCCTTGTCCCATACCTGCACGGTCAGCATGCGCGGCTCGGGCACCGAGACCGTTCCCACCTGGTTAAGCGGCATGTCACTGCCATAGGCCGACACGACGACCGTATCGAGCAGGCTTGTGGATGCCCGGCCAGCCCGCAGACCGCCGAATTCCTTGTGCAGTACATCCACCGCGCCTTCCATGCGGCGGTTCAAATCCTTCATCAGGGAGTCGACGTCTTCGGCCATATTCCTCGTTCCCAGCTTGTGGGGCGTGCGCCCTGGCTATGGGCGCTACAACGGCGCCACCAGCGGCACGCTTCGCCCTATTCGATGATGGTAAACAGCCCCTGCCCCGCGACCACCGCCGCGAGCGCCCCGGGCTTGTGGATAGAGAATACCACGAGCGGCAGGCCGTTCTCACGGGCCAGGCTGATCGCCGATGCATCCATCACCTTGAGGTCGCGCGACAGGACTTCAAGATAGGTTAGCCGGTCGTAGCGTTCGGCATCCTTAACCTTGTGCGGGTCTGCGGAATAGACGCCGTCCACCTGAGTGCCCTTGAACAACGCCTCACACCCCATCTCCACCGCGCGTAATGCCGCCGCGGTGTCAGTGGTGAAGAACGGGTTCCCCGTGCCCGCCGCAAAAATGACGATGCGCCCCTTCTCCATATGGCGCACCGCCCGGCGGCGGATATAGGGCTCGCAGACGGAAGACATCGGAATTGCCGACTGCACGCGGGTCTGCACGCCGATACGCTCCAGCGCGTTTTGCACTGCCAAGGCGTTGATGACGGTGGCCATCATGCCCATGTAGTCGGCGCTTGCCCGGTCCATGCCGGCGGCAGCACCGCTGATGCCGCGGAATATGTTGCCGCCCCCGATGACCAGGCAGAGTTGGACACCCTGTTCGTGGACTTCTTGGATCTGATGAGCGATGGTGTCGACGGTTTCCGGGTCGAGGCCGTATTGCTGCGACCCCATCAAGGCTTCGCCGGAGAGCTTTAGCAGAACCCGCCCATATCGCGGGGAACCCGCCACGGGAGCTGACCCGCGGCCCATATCAGGGACCTCGGCAGGCGCGGCGCTCTCAGGTTCGGCTTGCGACACGACGACCTATCCCCCTATTGCCCTGCAAAACTCCCTACCGCGGCAGCCCGCTCCTTACATCGGCGAGCTTGCCACGACAAGGCCGATCATACACAAAATCCGGTAGATCGCCACCGGTCGAACGGCAGATATTGCGGCAAAACGGCTAGGAGAGTTGGGCCGCGACTTCCTCAGCGAAGTCCTTTTCCTCGCGCTCGATGCCGTCGCCGACCTTGAAGCGGACAAAGCCTGCAAGCGTCACCGGCTTGCCGAGATCCTTGCCAGCGGCCTCGACCACCTTGGCAACCTTGGTCTCGCCATCGATGACGTAGGTCTGCTCAAGCAACACAACCTGCTCGTAGTACTTGCGCAGGCGGCCTTCGACCATCTTCTCGACGATTTCCTCGGGCTTGCCGCTGTCACGGGCTTGCTGCGCCAGGACGGCGCGCTCGCGCTCCAGCGTTTCAGCATCAACCGCTGCTGTATCAAGGAATTCCGGCGCCGCCGCTGCGACATGCATCGCCAGTCCCTTGCCCAGCTCGGCAAGCGCGTCCGCGGGGGCCTCAGATTCCAGCGCCACCAGCACACCGATGTTGCCGAGGCCCGGCTTCTGCGCGTTGTGAATGTAGGCGGATACGAGACCACTGCCCACAGACACGCCGCCGGCGCGGCGCAGGGTCAGGTTTTCCCCGATACCCGCAACCTGATGCTGTACCTCTTCGGCCACAGTGCGGCCCGTATCGCCGAAGGCCGCCGCCTGCAGGGCATCGAAATCGCCGCCGACGGCGAGCGCCACCTGCGCGGTCTGCTCGACCAGCGCCTGGAAGTCCTCGTTGCGGGCCACAAAGTCAGTCTCGGAGTTGATCTCCACCAGGGCGCCGGCGGTATCGTTGGCGACCACGCCGACCAGCCCTTCTGCGGCCACACGGCCAGCCTTCTTGGCCGCCGCCGCGAGGCCCTTGGTGCGCAACCAGTCAACCGCCTGCTCCACGTCGCCGCCGGTCTCGGCCAGCGCCTTCTTGCAGTCCATCATGCCCGCGCCCGTCTGGTCGCGCAGCGCCTTGACCTGGGCCGCTGTAATCTCAGCCATGTCTAATCTCGCCTCTTAAAAATATTCGATAAGCCGTTGTTTAAACGACTTAAGATTCGGTTTTGCTGGCCTCTTCAGCAGGCGCTTCCTCGGCGGCCTCGGGCGCCTCCGCGGCAGCCTCGGCGGCCGGCTCCGCATCGGCCTCGGCAGCGGCAGCCTCTTCAGGCGCCGCGGCCTCCTCGGCTTCAGCGTCCAGCGCCGCTTCCTCGGCAACCTCTTCCTGTTCGCCGATATCGACACCTGACGCGATCATCTCAGCCTGCAGGCCGTCAAGTACGGCGCCCGCGACCAGGTCGCAGTAGATGCCGATGGCGCGCGCTGCATCGTCGTTGCCGGGCACCGGGTAGGTGATGTTGGCCGGGTCAGAGTTGCTGTCGATCACCGCGACGATCGGAATACCGAGCTTGGTCGCCTCGGCCACCGCGATGTCTTCCTTGTTGGTGTCGATGATGAACAGGATATCTGGCAGCCCGCCCATGTCCTTGATGCCGCCCAGCGCGCGCTCCAGCTTGTCGCGCTCCCGGTTCAGGGTCAGCAGCTCACGCTTGGTCAGACCAGCGACTTCGCCCGCCAGCAGTTCCTCGAGCTCACGCAGGCGGCGGATCGACTGGCTGATCGTCTTCCAGTTGGTCAGCATGCCGCCGAGCCAGCGATGGTTGACGAAATGCTGACCGCACCGCTCGGCCGCGGCGCGGATCGGCTCCTGCGCCTGGCGCTTGGTGCCGACGAACAGCACCCGGCCGCCCGAGGCAGCGGTATCGCGCACTGCCAGCATGGCCCGATGCAGCATCGGGACCGTCTGCTGCAGGTCGATAATGTGAATGTTGTTCCGTACGCCGAAGATGAAGTCGGACATCTTCGGGTTCCAACGACGGGTGTGATGCCCGAAGTGGACGCCAGCCTCAAGCAGCTGACGCATGCTAAACGCAGGTAGCGACATGCTTTTCGTTCCTTTCCGGTTCGTCCTCCGCGGCGGCTGGCCGGGCGCTCGCGCACTGCGCGATCCACCAACCGGAAAGTGTCCCGTCCCGAGGGTCGGGAACTCCGCCGCGTGTGAATTTGCCGGGGCCTGAGCCTCGGCGGCGTTGTGATAGCGCCCTGTACCCGCCAATGCAAGGCAAAGCCGCAGAAAACAGGGAGAGCGGTCAGGCCTCGCGGACGTCGAGTACCCCATCCAGATGCTTGATTGCCTGGGTCATGCGCGGCGAAACGGCGTAGCGCGCGGGCAGGACAATTTCCACCTCGCGCCCATCATCCAGCCGAGAGACCAGCACAACCTCCCCCCGCCCACCGTTTTCTCGGCCCAGAACGCTCTTCAGGCTATCGATCGCTCCTTTGGCCGTGAGGAAGACGTTCAGTTCCCCGGAATCATGGCCGATAACGTCATCGAGGCGCTGCACCGTCTGCACGGACAGGCGCGGGCTGTCGTCGCGCATGCTGGCATTGGCCTCGACGAGGAGCGGCTCCCCACTATCAAGCAGGTCGCGGCAGCCCGACAGGACCTCCGAGTAGAGCGTGACTTCAAAAGTGCCGGCAGAATCCGACATTTGTACGAACGCGATACGGCCGCGCTGGCCGCTCAGCTCGCGCTTTGACAGGACGGTCCCGGCCACCTTGACCCGCATGGCGCCGCCCGCCGCGATGCGCTCCTCAATACTATCCGACGCGATCACACCCAGCCGCGCCAGCCGCTTTCCGTATGAATCCAGCGGATGCGCCGACAAATAGAAACCCAGCGCCTCGAATTCATGGGACAACCGATCCATCGGCAGCCAGTCGCCGCATTCAGGCAGCATCAGGGCAGGTGCGGCCTCGGTCTCGGGGCCGCCGCCGAACAGGCTGCTCTGGCCGCTATCCCGGTCGGCAGTTGCCGAAGCGGCCTCGCGCAGCACCGCTTCGATCCCTGAGAACAGCCGCGCCCGGTTCGATTCCAGCCCGTCCATCGTCCCGGACTTTACGAGGTTCTCCAGGGACCGCTTGTTGAGGGCATGCGGATCGATGCGATGTGCGAAGTCGGCAATATCGGTGAAGGGCCCATTGGCCCGCCGCTCGGCGACCATGTCGGTCATCGCCTGGCGGCCAACGTTCTTGACCGCCGCCAGCGCGTAGCGAACGGCGCCATCTTCGACAGTGAACGTGACGTCGGAGCGGTTGATATCCGGCGGCAGCATCGCGATATCGAGCCGCTGCGCTTCCTGCTTGTAGACGTTGAGCTTGTCCGTGTTGCTGATATCCAGCGTCATGCACGCGGCCAGGAACTCAACCGGATAGTTCGCCTTCAGGTAGGCGGTCTGGTAGGCCACCATGGCATAAGCCGCCGCGTGGCTCTTGTTGAAGCCATAGCCGGCAAACTTATCGACCAGATCGAAGATGCCGGCTGCCTGCGCCTTGTCGACGCCGCGCGCCGCCGCGCCCTCGACAAAGGTCTGGCGCTGGCTGTCCATCTCCGCCTGGTCCTTCTTACCCATTGCGCGGCGCAGGATGTCAGCGCCGCCGAGCGAGTAGCCCGACAGCTCCTGGGCGATCTGCATCACCTGTTCCTGGTAGACGATGATGCCGAAGGTCTCCTTGAGGATCTTCTCCAGCGTCGGATAGAGATAATCCGGTTCTTCCTCGCCATGCTTGCAGGCGATGTAGCGCGGAATGTTCTCCATCGGCCCCGGCCGGTACAGGGCGACAACCGCGATCAGGTCCTCGAAGCGGTCAGGGCGCAGACGGCGCAGCACATCGCGCATGCCGGCGCTTTCCATCTGGAACACACCCACCGTCTCGGCGCGGCTCAGCATCTCATAGGTCGGCGCGTCATCCAGTGGCAGCGCCTGAATGTCGATATCCTCACCGCGTGCACGGATCAGCTCGCGGGCGCGCGCCAGCACGGTTAGCGTCTTCAGGCCGAGGAAATCGAACTTCACCAGCCCCGCGCGTTCCACATTCTTCATAGAGAACTGGGTCACCGGCATGTTGGACCGCGGATCGCGGTACAGCGGGACTAGTTCAGTGAGCGGGCGGTCGCCGATCACCACGCCCGCCGCATGGGTCGAGGCGTGGCGGTAAAGCCCTTCGAGCGGCTGCGCGATATTGATCAGCGCCGCCACCTCTTCGTCGCTGCGGCGCATCTGCTCCAGCGCCGGCTCCTTGATCAGCGCGTCCTTCAGGCTGACCGGCTTCGCCGCCTCCACGGGGATCAGCTTGCTGATCCGGTCGACCTGGCCATAGGGCATCCCGAGGATGCGGCCCACATCGCGCACCACCGCCTTGGACTGCAAGGTTCCGAAGGTAATGATCTGCGCCACCCGGTCCGCGCCATACAGTTCAGTGACATGGCGGATCACATCGTCGCGCCCGTCGACGCAGAAATCGATGTCGAAGTCCGGCATCGAGATGCGCTCGGGGTTGAGGAAGCGTTCGAACAGCAGGTCGAAGCGCATCGGATCGAGATCGGTGATGGTCAGCGCCCAGGCAACAACGGAGCCAGCGCCTGAGCCGCGGCCAGGCCCCACCGGAATTTCCTGCTGTTTCGCCCACTGGATGAACTCGGCGACGATCAGGAAATAGCCCGGATACCCCATCTGGTCGATGACACCGAGTTCGTAGTCCAGCCGCTCCCGGTAGGGGCGTGCGGCCTCCTCGCGGGCCGCCTCGTCCATGCCGGTCTCGAAGACCTGGGCCTTCAGCCGCGCATCCAGCCCCTCGCGGGCGAGGTCGGCGAGCGCCTCGGATTCACTCTTGCCGTCGGCCACCGGCGCGCGCGGCAGCAGCGGGTCTTCCTCCTCCAGCATGAAAGCGCAGCGCCGGGCGACAACCAGGGTGTTGTCGATTGCCTCGGGGATGTCGGCGAACAGTTCGCGCATCTCAGCGGCCGGCTTGAAGTAGTGCTCCGCCGTCAGCCGCCGCCGGTCCTGGTCCCCAAGATAAGCACCCTGAGCCAAGCACATCAGCACGTCGTGGGATTCGTACATGTCGCGGGTCGGGAAGTAGGCGTCGTTGGTCGCCACCAGCGGGAGGTCCAGGGCATCCGCTAGATCCAGCAGCACCGGTTCGATGGCGTCCTCCGCTGAATCGCCATGGCGCATTAGTTCCACGTATAGGCATCCCGGGAACGCCGCCTTCAGCCGTTCAAGCAGGGTCCGGGCGGCGGCGTCTTGACCCTCCGTTAGCAGGCGGCCTACCCCACCGGACGGACCGCCGGTGAGAGCGACCAGCCCCGCGGCCTTCGCCTCGACCGAGGCGAGGTCAATTTGCGGCACCTCCGGCGGCTCGGTCTCCAGGAAGGCCCGGCTGACCAGTTCGACGAGGTTCCAGTAGCCTTCCGCACTGGTCGCCAGCAGGACGAGATGGTCAGGCGGTAACGACCGGCCCGCCGTGCCGGGCTCTCCGGCGCCGTCTTCCCGGCGAATCGCCAATTGGCAGCCAATAATCGGCTGCACTCCCTGCTTGGCGCACGCGAGCGAGAATTCCATCGCGCCAAACAGGTTGCCGCTGTCGGTCATGGCAACCGCCGGCATCTCCAGCTCGCGGCAAAGGGCCGCGAGGGCGTCGAGCTTCAGCGCCCCCTCAGACAGGGAATAGGCGGTATGGACACGAAGATGGACAAAATCGGCGAGCGCCATGGGGGCAGGATTCCACAGCCCCGGACGGAAGTCATCCGGACACGAGCTGTCCTTCGGAAATTCGCAGCACCCGGTCGGCGCGAGCCGCCAGATCCGGGTCATGGGTGGCGATCAACGCGGCAAGGCCGGAGTCCCGCACGCGCGATAACAGCGCGTCGAACACGGCGGCCGAAGTGTCCATGTCGAGGCTGCCCGTCGGTTCGTCAGCCAACAAGATTTTCGGGTCATTGGCCAGGGCCCGGCCGATGGCGACCCGCTGCTGTTCGCCGCCGGACAACTGCGCCGGGCGATGGTCGGCGCGGCCATCAAGCCCGAGCGCGGCAAGCTGACTGCGCCCCCGCTCCGATGCCTCCCCTCGCCCTCGGCCTGCGATCATCTGCGGCAGCACAATGTTCTCCAAAGCGGAAAACTCCGGCAGCAGGTTGTGAGACTGGTAGACGAAGCCCAGGGCCTCGCGGCGCAGGCGGGTGCGCGCATCGTCGCCGAGTTCGCCTGCCGCCGTTCCCGCCACGGTGACCTCCCCTGCATCGGGCCGTTCCAGCAGGCCAGCGATCTGCAGCAGTGTCGACTTGCCAGAGCCCGATGGCCCGACCAGCGCGACCACCTCGCCGGGCAATAAGTGGGCGTCCGCCCCGCGCAGGATTTCCAGGTCAACCTGCCCCTGGCGAAAGCTGCGTCTAATACCGGCAAGGCGGAGCACGGCCTCATTCATTGCGCAGGCATTCCACCGGATCGAGGCGCGCCGCGCGCCACGCGGGATAGAGCGTCGCTAGGAACGAAAGGCACAGGGCGAGCACGACGACGGAGACAACCTCCATCGGGTCAACCTCGGCAGGTAGCTGGGACAGGAAGTAGATTTCCGCTGCGAACAGCTCCGCGCCGCTCAATGCCTCAATCCACTGGCGGATGGTCTCGATGTTGAGCGAGAAGGCGAGCCCGAGCGCAAAGCCGAGCGCGGTGCCGATCACCCCGATGCTGGCACCGCTGATGAAGAAGATGCGCATCACCATGCCACGGGTAGCCCCCATGGTACGCAGCACCGCGATGTCCCGCGCCTTGTCCCGCACCAGCATGATCAGGGTGGCGATGATGTTGAATGCCGCGACCAGGATGATCAGGGTCAGAATGAGGAACATGACGTTCCGTTCGACCTTGATCGCATTGAAGAAACTGGCGTTTGCCTGCTGCCAGTCGAGCATCCGCAGGGGCACCCCCGCGGCCGTGAGGATCTCCGCGCGGGCGCGGCTGACCCGGTCAGGGTCGTCCAGCATCACTTCCAACTGGGTGACGCCGGGGCCGGTGCGGAAATAGACCTGTGCGGCTTGCAGCGGCAGGAATACGAAGCCGCTGTCATACTCAAACATGCCGATCTGGAAGGTCGCTGCGATCCGATAGCTGCGCACCCTCGGCACGGAACCGAGCGCGGTCACCTGTCCCTTGGGCGAGATCAGGGTGATTCGGTCCCCGACCCGCAGGCCCAGTTGTTGTGCAAGACGGTTGCCCACCAGGGCGGCGCTGTCTCCGCTGAAATTATCGAGGGATCCAGAAACAATGTTCTCGGCAATGATTGCGCGGCTGCGGATGTCGGCACCCCGGACCCCGCGGACCAGCACACCTGAGGCCCGCCCGCCTGACGCCGATGCCATGGCCTGCCCTTCCACCGTTGGCGAGACCCGTGACACGCCCGGCACCTGAGCCACTTTTTCGGTCAGGGCATCGAAGTCGTTGAGTGTACCTTCCACGGCGTAAACGCCGAGGTGGCCGTTCAGGCCGAGGATGCGCCCCATCAGTTCCTGGCGGAACCCGTTCATCACAGCCATGACGATGATCAGCGTCGCCACGCCGAGCGTGATTCCAGTCAGCGAGAAGGCGGCGATGATGGAAATGAAGCCCTCACGCCTTCGGGCGCGCAGGTATCGGAAAGCAACCAGCCGTTCGAACGCCGAGAAGATCATCGCGCCCGTCCGCTGATCATGTCCGTCGCCTCCTCAATCCGCTGCGGCCTGGCGCAGCCGGGCAACGGCGTCTACGGCGGGAATCTCTTCCGTCTCGCCGCTGCGTCGGTCCTTCAGTTCCACCGTGCCGGCCTTTAGCCCGCGGGGCCCCACAATGAGCTGCCAGGGGAGACCGATCAGGTCCATCTCGGCGAACTTCACACCGGCGCGCTCGTCACGATCGTCGTAGAGAACTTCTAGGCCGACCGCACCCAGCTCGGCATAGAGGGCGTCACACGCCGCGGTGCAGTCGGCATCGCCGGCGCGCAGATTGATCAGCCCCGCATCAAAAGGCGAAACGGGCGCCGGCCAGACGATACCCTTTTCGTCGTGGGACGCCTCGATGATCGCACCCACGAGGCGCGAGACGCCAATGCCGTAGGAGCCCATCTCCGGCACCACTTCTTCGCCGTCCGCTCCGACAACCACCGCGCCCATGGGCTTGGAGTACTTGGTGCCGAAATAGAAGATGTGGCCAACCTCGACGCCGCGGGTGTGGACCAGCGCATCGGCGGCGGGCACATCGGCGCCGTCCGGGTCGTGCTTCTCATCAGTTGCGGCGTAGTGGCGTGTCCAGTTGTCGACGATCGGCTGAAGGTCACCGTCGTAGTCAATCGCCTCACCCAGTACATCCACATCCAGCCAGGCGCGATCGCAGAACACCTCGCTTTCACCAGTGTCGGCGAGGATGATGAACTCATGGCTGAGATCACCGCCGATAGGACCTGTATCTGCTTCCATCGGGATCGCCTGAAGACCCATCCGTGCAAAAGTCTTTAGGTAGGCGACGAACATGCGGTTATACGACCGGCGCGCACCAGCATAGTCGAGGTCGAAGGAGTAGGAATCCTTCATTAGAAACTCACGCCCGCGCATGACGCCGAACCGCGGCCGCACCTCGTCCCGGAACTTCCATTGGATGTGGTAAAGAATCTTCGGCAGTTCGCGGTAGCTCTTCATATGCTGGCGGAAGATATCGACCACCAGTTCTTCGTTGGTGGGGCCGTAGAGCATGTCGCGGTCGTGGCGATCGCGGATGCGCAGCATCTCCTGACCGTAATCATCGTAACGGCCACTCTCGCGCCACAAGTCGGCGGACTGGATCGTCGGCATCAGCATCTCAACGGCGCCGGCCCGGTCCTGTTCTTCGCGCACGATCTGTTCCACCTTCCGCAGCACCCTTAAGCCCAAGGGTAGCCACGAATAGATGCCCGCGCTGGCCTGCTGCACCATGCCCGCGCGGAGCATCAACCGGTGCGACAGGATCTGCGCCTCGGCGGGGGTTTCCTTGAGGGTGGGCAGGAAGAAGCGGGAGCGGCGCATCGGCAGAGTTTTCAGCTGTGTGTCGGCGGCCCGGAACTCTAGGGAATGCCGCGGGCCAAAGCAATTGGCGCCCTGCTCATAAGGCCTAGGGTTTGCCCTTTAGATAGTCCCGGCAGGCGCGCTCTAGGCGGCGCTGGTCAGAGTCCCCAAACTCCTGGCCGTTGAAGAAGAACCGGTCGCCCTTCACCGTCACCTTGCCCACCGACAGGGTCGAGTCGAAGGGGCGCGGATTCGTCGCCTGACCGAAACGATCACCGATATTGATTGCGATATCGATTTCGAAGTCCTTGGGCAGGTCGAGCTGCGGGTTGCCCCCACCAAGGTCCGCCCCCTTCACCTTGCGGCCATAGACATCGACACCGGGCTTGTAGGCCACATCCGCCGACGCTTGGTAGGCCACCACATTGCGGCACTGGGCCTCGGTTACCACCAAGGCCGGCTTTGCCTCTTGTGCTGGTGTCGGTGCCAGGCCCGGATCGGCGCGGCTAAAGGGTTCCGGATCCGCTGCGACAGCGCCACCAGATAGGAGCAACAGGCCGACGACCGCCCCCAATACAGGCAGAGGACGGGGGAGCCATTGCTTGATAAATGCGGTGTTGCGGGGGTGGTTCATAGCCCTGCGCGAAAGGGTGGCACCAAATGCGCAATTCTTGGGCAAGAATGTGATGACATCGCCCGGTGCGCCTGATAGATATTGCCGCGGGTCGCAAGCATTGCAAGCGGCCCAAGTTTAGGGAGGAAACGCGTGGAGGAAGCAGGCGCGCGGTAATTCGCAGCCGCCATCGCTTTCGAACCATGCGAGAAGAATCAGCGGGCGTCGGAAAACCGGCGCCCGCTTTCTTTTTGCGTGTGCCTATGTACGCATCCAAGGTGGCTCGAGCGCCGCAATACGGGCGTAGACCGGGCAGTCAATCCGATGCGCACCGGGCAAGTAGCCTGTGCTCATGAGGAACTCGCCAGTGATCTCGCCGCCGGTGAAGCGGAAGCTCCTCTTGAACAGCTTTACCCAGTCCGCCTTGTTCAGGGGATGGTGTGCATCCAGCCACGCAGCAAAACCGCCGTGGCTGTCTCGCATTGCCTGGATGCGCCCGGCATTATCGACGATGGCGTCGATCTTCAACCGATTGCGGATGATCCGCGCATCCCCGCGCAGCCGGACTTTGTCAGCGTGCCCATAGGCGGCGATCTTGTCGACCTGGAAGCCGTCCAGCGCGGCGTTCATACCTGCGCGTTTCTTCAGCACCAGTTCCCAAGATAGTCCGGCTTGGAAGATTTCCAGGCACAGGCGTTCGAAAAGTACCGTCTCGTCGTCCGTGGGAAAGCCGTACTCATTATCGTGGTAGCTGGCGTGCACCGGATGGCCGGGTGCGATGTCGCAGTAATGCGCCACCTCAGGCCGGGGAGCGAAAACTGACCATGCCACTGGCGACGACAAAATAGTAACCGAGCCAGATGACACCGGCGATCACCGTGGTCACCCCGAACTTCAGCAGCAGGCGGGGCCGCTCCGGTGCACTGTCGGCGTGCCCCTCTCCCGGTTCGTCAGGCGGACGCACCCCCCAGGGAAGGACCGCGAACAGCACAATCCACCACATCACAAAATAGACGAGGACGCCGGTTAGCCACTGCATGCATCAGACCCGAATAAGATGGACCACGGTTTGCGGCCGCTTGCGCATCAAATCCCGGAACCCGCGCCGCAAGGCGACGCGCGCGACCTCCTGGACGATGGCGTCATCGCTGCGTTCTGCCTTACGCATGCCCTCAATGGCATCGGCCACCTGGTCGGCGATGCCGTCGAGTTTGTCCTGGTCCTCCGCTTCGTCGAGCAACGTCGGGGCAGACACCCGCGGGTCGGCGACAAGCCGGCCCTTGGCGTCGATCACCACGCTGACCACAGCCTCTCCCTCGTAGCGGATGCGGTTGCGGGCGCGCACCACATCACCATCGAGCCGAACTATTCCGCCCCCGTCGAGCCCGAAGCCGGTGATCTCGATATGGTCGCAAATCTCGGGCGTACCAGGCGCCAGGCGCAGCATGTCGCCGTTCTCCACTTGCAATGGCTCTGGCACGCCCAGCTCACGCGCCAAGTCCGCATGGGCGGACATGTGCATGAACTCGCCGTGGATCGGCACTGAGATTCGGGGTTTCAGCAGTTCATAGACCCGACGCAAGTCGTTCCGCGGCGGATGACCAGAGACGTGCACAAAATGATCCTGCTCGCCGATGACCGTGACCCCCCGGCGCATCAGGGCCGTGTGCAGGCGCGCCAGCGCCTTTTCGTTGCCAGGAATGATGCGCGACGAGAACACCGCCATGTCGCCCTCACCGAGCGAAACGTTTCGGTGGCTACCGTTGGCGATACGCGACAAGGCGGCGTTGGGTTCACCCTGGCAGCCGGTGGCGATGATGACGATCTTGTCATCTGGCACATAGCCCACTGCATCTTCCGGCACGAAGGAGGGAATGCCCTTGAGGTAACCAAGGTCCCGGGCAATCGAGTCAATGCGCACCAGAGAGCGCCCAACAATAGCCACCTGGCGGCCGTTCTCCACTGCTGCAACAGCGATACTCTCCACCCGCGCCAGGTTGGATGCGAAACAGGTCGTGGCTATCCGCCCTTCCCAGCCATCGAACAACTCGATCAGGCTCTCGCGTACGGCAGCCTCGGAGCCCGCCTCCCCCTCCACCATGGCGTTGGTCGAATCACAGCAGAAGGCCAGCACACCTGAGTCACCGAGTTCGGCAAGGCGCGGCTCATTGGTTACGTCGCCAATCAAAGGCGCGGGATCGAGCTTGAAGTCCCCGCTGTGGACCACGGTGCCGTGCGGGGTGTGCAGGGCGAGGGCGTTGGCCTCGGGGATGGAGTGCGTGACGGTGATAAATTCAAGGTCGAACGAGCCGACCGAAAACCGTCCGCCCTGGGGAATCTCATGGATCGGCACGGTCTCGCCATCGCCGTCGTCAATCATCTTGCGCCGCAAAAAGGCAGCAGCGAACGGCGTGGCATAGACCGGCGCGCGCAGCGCCCGCCAAAGATAGGGCAGCGCGCCGATATGGTCCTCATGGGCGTGAGTGATGACGATGCCGCGCAACTGCTCTCGGCGCTCGGCGATGAAACCAATATCTGGCACGAGCACATCGATCCCCGGCGTCCGATCGTCGCCAAAGCTGATGCCGCAATCGACCATCAGCCAGTCGTCGCCCAGCCCGTACAGATAGACGTTCAGGCCGATCTGTCCCGCACCGCCCAAGGGCATGAATCTGAGAGCGCCGGCGGTCGCGTTCATGCGGCGTTACGCCGATAAATGGACACCAGGCCGCGCATGGTCAGGTCATCGTCGAGATGGGTGAGCATGTCCGACGCCTTGTGGAACAGCGGGGCGAGCCCGCCAGTGGCGACCACATCGGCCGGGCCGCCGCCGGGCATATCGGCGAATTCGGCCTTGATACGACTCAACAATCCCTCGATCAGGCCGACATAGCCCCAGTAGACGCCGGACTGGATCGCCGAGACGGTGTCAGTACCGATCACGGCCTGGGGCCGCGCCACTGCGACCAGCGGCAGCTGTGCTGCAGCCCGGTGCAGGGTTTCCAGTGATAGGTTGATGCCGGGTGCGATCACCCCGCCGCGATAGGCCCCCTCCCCGTCAATCACATCGAAGGTGGTGGCAGTACCGAAATCCAAGATGACCACCGGCTTACCGTAGGTCTCATGGGCGGCCACCGCATTGACCAGCCGGTCCGCGCCAACCTCGGACGGGCGTTCCACGCGCACCGCGATACCGAGATCAACGTCTGCCCCACCGACTACCAGTGCCTCAGCACCAAAATAATCGCGGCACAAGGTTGTCAGGTCGAACATACAGGCAGGCACGACCGAGCCGATGATCGCTGCGTCGATATCGCCGGGCGATAGCCCCTCGCGCTCCATTAACCGCAGCAACCAGGCGGCATATTCGTCGGATGTGCGCTCCATGCGCGTGGCGCTACGCCAGCGGCCGCGCCAGTCCGTGCCGTCATGGATGGCAAATCCGATATTCGTGTTGCCTGCGTCGATCGCGAGCAGCATGGTCTCAAGCCGCCTCGTCGGGGAAGAAGACATCACCGGCCGCAACCGTATGGCGGGCGCCGTTACCGGTAGACAGTACGAGCGCACCGGTCGCGTCGATCTCTTCGAACCGTCCGTTCAACCTTTCCCGGGGCAGACGCACCTCAATCGCGGTGCCGCGCGGTCGGCTGTGGCCGAGCCAGCGTCGGCGGATTGGCGCAAACCCCTCCGCTTGCCAGGCGGCGTAATGACGCGCAAACCGACCCAGCACGGCATCAGCCAGTGCCGCCGCGCCCGGGCACCCGCCCGCCAGTCCTTCCAGGCTGACAGCAGGCAAGCCCGCGCCGCCTTCCGATTGTGCCGCGGGGGCATGAGCGGCATTGATACCGATACCGACAACCACCCAAGCGACCCGCGCCTCCGAATCGGGGCCGGCACTCTCCAGCAGGATGCCCGCGATCTTGCCGCCGCCCGCGAGCACATCGTTTGGCCATTTGCACTCTGGCGGGGCTTCGACGGGCAACATCGGCTTCAGAGCCTCCGCCACAGACAGGGCAGCAACGAAACCAAGCTGCGACGCAGCCGCCAGCCGGCAGCCGGGCCGCAATAGGAGCGACATGTGCAGATTCCCCACCGGCGATGCCCAGCTTCGACCGTGGCGGCCTCTTCCTTCGACCTGGCAATCTGCGGTGAGCACCGTGCCATCGGCGCCGCCGGCCCGCGCCAGAGCCGCGGCTTCTGCGTTGGTGGAGCCGACCTCGGCGCGGTGAATTCGGGTGTAGCTGAGCACGGACGCCGCCGCGCCGGTCATCCCGCGAACAGTGCGGCGGCGGCCGACGCGGCCCCGGCCAGCAGCGGCGCGGGATAGACGAAGAACAGCAAGGTGAACAGCCCGGTGGCGGCCATTACTGCGGTCATCTCACGCGACACCGGCTGATCGAAGCCCTCTGCCGGTTCGTCGAAATACATCACCTTGACGATGCGGAGGTAGTAGAAGGCGCCCACAACGCTGGTCAACACGCCAATGATGGCGAGGGCATATAGGCCCGCATCCACTGCGGCGAGGAAGATGTACAGCTTGGAAAAGAAACCTGCCAGCGGCGGGATGCCAGCCATGGAGAACATGAAGATCGCCAGCGCCGCCGCCATCATCGGCTGGCTGCGCGACAGACCGGCCAAGTCCTCGATACGCTCCACCATGTCTCCGCGGCGGCGCATAGCCAGGATGCAGGTAAAGGCCCCGGCGGTCATCACCAGGTAGATCGACAGGTAGATCAGGACACCCTGAACACCTATCTCATTGCCCACGGCAAGCCCGATCAGCGCATAGCCGACATGGCCAATGGAACTGTAGGCCATCAGCCGCTTGATATTTGTTTGTACCAGGGCGGCGAACGCGCCCAGCGCCATCGAAGCGATGGCGATGAATACCACCACCTGCCGCCATTCCTCGATAAGGTCGCCGAAAGGCCCGACCATGACCCGCAAGAACAGGGCCAGCGCCGCGATCTTGGGCGCCATAGCGAAGAAAGCGGTGACCGACGTTGGCGCGCCTTCATAGACGTCCGGCGTCCACATATGAAACGGCACTGCGGATGCCTTGAACGCAAGACCGGCCATAACGAAGACCAGCCCGGCCACCACACCGACGGATACTGGCCCGGTCTCTGCGGCAAACAGGGCAGCAAGATCGTCGAAGTTGACCGTCCCGGTGAAGCCGTAGACCAGCGAGCAGCCGTAGAGCAGCATGCCGGATGCCAGGGCGCCGAGGATGAAGTACTTCAAGCCGGCTTCGCTGGAACGCACGTTGTCACGGTGGAAAGCGGCGATCACATACAGAGAGAGGCTCTGTAGTTCCAACCCAACATAGAGCGTGATCAGGTCGTTCGACGACACCATGATCATCATGCCGAGTGTTGCGAACAGCAGCAGCACCGGATACTCGAAGTGCGCGATGCGCTCATTCTCAAGATAGCGCAACGAGATCACCATGCCGATTGCCGCGCCCAGCAAGATGAGCATCTTGGTGAACACCGCGAAACCGTCCGCGACGAAACCGCCGCCGAACGCCACCCCGTGACCCGTTAGCGCAACAATGCCCGCAGCTACCGCGAGCGTCGCCACTGACAGCATGGTCACAAGCCTCAGGGTGTTCTCCTTGCGGAACACGCCCACCATCAGCAGTGCCATCGCCGCGACGGCGATAAAGATCTCAGCGGAGGCCAGTTCCGGGCGCAAATCGAGGAACATGGTCTAGCGGCCCTCCCGCAGCACAGGGCTCTCGGCGATCAGGTTACGTCCGGCGGCCGCGGCGATCGCCGTCTCATGGCGCTCGACCAGCCGGTCGACAGAGGGCTGCATCACCTTGAGGAAGGACATCGGATAGATACCCATCCAAAGCACCACCAGGACCAACGGCACGAATATCGCAATCTCGCGGCGCGACAGGTCCAAGATGTCCTTCAGATCCTCACGCTCCAGCTTGCCGAAGATCACCCGTCGATAAAGGTAGAGCATGTAGGCAGCGCCGAGCACCATACCGGTGGCCGCAAACAGCGCCACCCAAGTGTTCACCGCAAAGATGCCCACCAGCACCAGGAACTCGCCGACGAACCCGCTGGTTCCCGGCAGCCCCACCGACGCCAGCATGAACAGCATGAAGATCAGCGCATAGACCGGCATCCGATTAGCGAGGCCGCCATAGCGTTCAATCATGCGGGTGTGGATGCGGTCGTAGACCACGCCGACGCACAGGAACAGGGCGGCAGACACCACCCCATGGCTGAGCATCTGGATCATCGCACCCTGCACGCCCTGAACATTGACGGCGAAGATGCCAATGGTCACGAAGCCCATATGGGCGACCGACGAATAGGCGATCAGCTTCTTCATGTCCTCCTGGGCGAGCGCCACCAGCGACGTGTAGATCACCGCCACGACGCTCAGCGTGAACACCAGCGGGGCAAACAGTTCGCTGGCCTCCGGGAACATGGGCAGTGAAAAGCGCAGAAAGCCGTAGCCGCCCATCTTCAGCAGCACGCCGGCAAGGATCACGGACCCCGCGGTCGGCGCCTCCACGTGGGCGTCCGGCAACCAGGTATGCACCGGCCACATTGGGATCTTCACCGCGAAGGAGGCGAAAAAGGCGAGCCACAGCCAGGTCTGGAATCCGCTGGCGAAGCCATGCTCCATCAGTGCCGGGATGTCGGCGGTGCCTGCATCCAAGAACATTGCCAACATGGCAATCAGCATCAGCACCGAGCCGAGCAAGGTGTAGAGGAAGAACTTGAACGCCGCGTAGACCCGGCGCGCGCCGCCCCATACCCCGATGATCAAGAACATCGGGATCAGGACGCCTTCGAAGAATACGTAAAAGACGAACAGGTCGAGGGCGCAGAACATCCCGACCATCAGCGTCTCGAGTACGAGGAAGGAGATCATGTATTCCTTCACCCGGCTGGTCACTGCCTCCCAGCTCGACAGCACGCAGATCGGCGTCAGGAAGGTCGACAGCAGCACGAAGAATAGCGAAATGCCGTCGATACCCATGTGGTAGCTGATGCCGAAGCCCGGCATCCAATCCGCCTTCTCGACGAATTGGAAATCGGCGCTGGTGGCATCGAAGTTGATCCACAACAACAGCGACAGCAGGAAGGTGATGGTCGAGGTCCACAGCGCCACATTGCGTGCGTTGCGGGCGACCACCGCCTCCTCACCGCGGATGGTGAGGATGAACAGCGCCCCCACAAGCGGCAGGAAGGTGACCAGGGACAGAATGGGCCAGCTGATCATCTTGCTAACCCGCCTGCCTGAACAGATACCAGGACACGAGCAGCACCACGCCGATCAGCATGGCGAAGGCGTAGTGATAGAGGTAACCGCTCTGTAGCCAGGCGGTGCGCCGCCCGATCATCTGGCTGGTTGCCGCAATGCCGTCGGGGCCAACTCCGTCGATCACCGCGCCGTCGCCCGACTTCCAAAGGCCCCGGCCCAGCACAAAGGCAGTGCGCACGAAAAGGGCGTCGTAGAGCTCGTCGAAGTACCACTTATTGAGCAGGAATCGGTACAGACCTTGGAACCGTTCCGCCAGTGCGGCGGGAATATCCGGGCGCAGCATGTAGAAGACGTAAGCAAGCGCGATGCCGGCCACGGCAACGCCAATCGGTAGCAGTTTCACCCAGAGTGCCACTTCATGGGCGGCATCCATGGCATTGTTGCTGGCGAGAACGAAGATCGAGCCATCCCAGAACTCACGCCAGTGATGGCCGGTCATCGGCTCCGCCGCGATCATGCCCGCGAAGATCGCGCCCACGGCCAGCACCAGCAGTGGCACCAGCATCACCTTGGGGGATTCGTGCACATGCGCCATGACATGCTCGTCGGCGCGGGGCTCACCGTGGAAGGTCATGATCAGCAGGCGCCAGGAATAGAAGGCCGTCAGAAAGGCAGCCAACACGCCCATGGTGAACGCGTAGAGACCAACGGTACTGTCGGCTGCGAACGCGCTTTCGATGATCAGGTCCTTTGAGTAATAGCCTGCAAAGAACGGAATGCCGGCGAGCGCTAGGCTTCCGATCCACATCACCGCATAGGTCACCGGGACGGCGCGCCAGATGCCGCCCATTTTGCGCATGTCCTGCTCGTCCGACATGGCGTGGATTACCGAGCCGGATCCGAGGAACAACAGCGCCTTGAAGTAGGCATGGGTCACCAGGTGGAAGATCGCTGCCGGATAAGCCGACACGCCCAGCGCGAAGAACATGTAGCCGAGCTGCGAGCAAGTCGAATATGCGATTACCCGCTTTATGTCGTTCTGTACGCAGCCGACAGTCGCGGCGAAGAACGCCGTGGTGGCACCAACCGCGGCAACGACGGTCAGGGCAACCGGGGCGTACTCGAACACCGGCGACAGCCGCGCCACCATGAACACACCGGCGGTGACCATGGTCGCCGCGTGGATCAGTGCGGAGACCGGCGTCGGACCTTCCATCGCGTCCGGCAACCACGTGTGCAGACCAAGCTGCGCCGACTTGCCCATGGCGCCGATGAACAGCAGCAGGCACAGCACCGTCAGGGCATGGAACTCCATGCCGAGGAACGTGAGCATCGCGTCCTGCTTGCTTTCTGCGGCAGCGAAGATGGTGTCGAATTCCACCGAGTTGAACAGCAGGAACACACCGAAGATGCCGAGCGCAAAGCCCAGGTCGCCGACCCGGTTTACCACGAAGGCCTTGATGGCGGCCGCGTTGGCGGTCGGCTTCTGGTACCAGAAGCCGATCAGCAGATAAGACGCGAGCCCAACCCCTTCCCAGCCAAAGAACAGCTGTACCAGGTTGTCAGCGGTGACCAGCATCAGCATGAAGAAAGTGAAAAGGCTCAGATAGCTCATGAACCGCGGTACGGACGGGTCATGGTGCATATAGCCGATGGAATAGACGTGGATCAGCGCCGAGATCACGGTGACCGTGGTGACCATCACCGCGCTGAGCACGTCGAAGCGCAGCGCCCAGGAGAACTCGAAGGCGCCAACATCAACCCACGTGAGCAGCTCTACCGTGCGCGCCTCGCCAAGGACGACGACCTCGTAGAAAGCAAACAGCGAGCATACCGCCGCCAAGCCTGTTCCGCCGGCAGTAACGTACTGCGACATCTTGTCCCCGATTCGCGAGCCAAGACTGCCGGCAATCAGGAAGGCGAGGAGCGGAAGGAAGACAGCGGCGACGTACACGGCCTCAGCCTTTCAGTGCACTGATTTCCTCGACCGCGATATTGCCGCGGTTCCGGAAATACACGACGAGGATGGCGAGGCCGATAGCCGCCTCAGCGGCGGCGACCGTGAGCACGAACATAGCGAAAATCTGACCAACCAGATCACCCAGCGCAGTCGAGAAGGCCACCAGATTGATGTTCACCGCCAGCAGCATCAGCTCGATGGACATCAGGATGATGATCACGTTCTTGCGGTTCAGGAAGATCCCGAAGATGCCGAGCGTGAACAGGATCGCGGCAACCGACAGGTAATGGGCGAGGCCGATTTCCAGCATCGTTACACCCCTTCCCCTGTCGGCACCTTGCGCACCTCAACCACATCCTCGCGGCGGACCGCAACCTGGTCGCCGACGCGCTGGCGGCGGACCCCGGGGCGGTGGCGCAGAGTCAGCACAATGGCGCCAACCATGGCGACCAGCAGAATCAGCCCGGCAATTTGGAACAGATGGACGTAGGTGGTGTAGAGGACCGCGCCGATGGCCTCGGTATTCGCAGCCACATCGAGCGGCGGGATCGGCATACGTGCCGTGCCCTCAGCCGCCGGCACCGCGACCCAGGCTCCGATCACCATCAGCAGCTCAATCAGAAGGATCAGGCCGATCAGGCCACCGACTGGCAGGTATTGCAGGAAGCCCTCACGCACCTGGGCGGTGCTGATGTCGAGCATCATGACAACGAACAGGAACAACACCGCCACCGCGCCGACATAGACCACGACCAGGATCATCGCCAGGAACTCGGCGCCCATCAGGATGAACATGCCCGCGGCGTTGAAAAAGGCGAGAATCAGGAACAGGACCGAATGCACAGGATTGCGCGCAGAGATCACCATCACGCCGGACGCGACGGTGATCGTGGCAAAGAGATAGAAGGCAAGGCCCTGTAGTACCATTCCGGTGTCTTATTCTTGTGCTGTGGCGGCCGCCCCTCCAGGCAGGCCGGGCCGGTTTAACGGTAGGGTGCGTCGGATTCGAGCCGGGCGGCGATCTCGGTTTCCCAGCGGTCGCCGTTGGCCAGCAGTTTTGCCTTGTCGTACATCAGCTCCTCGCGCGTCTCAGTGGCGAACTCGAAGTTCGGCCCCTCGACGATGGCATCCACCGGGCAAGATTCTTCGCAAAGCCCGCAATAGATGCACTTGGTCATATCGATGTCGTAGCGGGTGGTCCGACGGCTGCCGTCGTCGCGCGGTTCCGCCTCGATGGTGATCGCCAGGGCCGGACACACTGCTTCGCACAGCTTGCAGGCAATGCAGCGCTCCTCGCCGCTGGGATAGCGGCGCAGCGCGTGCTCGCCCCGGAAGCGCGGGCTGAGCGGACCCTTCTCGTAGGGATAGTTGATAGTGACCTTGGGCCGGAAGAAATAGCGCAAGGTCAGCGACATGCCCGAGATCAGCTCGGCCAGCAGGAAGGTGCGCGCCGTGCGGTCGAGAAAACTCATCGCAGTGACTCCCGGGATTCGGCGCCTTGATTAGCATTCATCGCGCAAACACTCCACGGCTACTTCGGCAGCCAGTCGAACGCGACCAGGACACCGGCAGTCAGCACCACCCAGGCCAGCGACATCGGCAGAAACACCTTCCAGCCCAAACGCATGAGCTGGTCATAGCGGTAACGCGGGAACGTGCCTCGCACCCAGAGGAAGCAGAACAGGACGAAAGCCACCTTGCCCGCGAACCAGATCGGCCCCGGTATCCAGTTGAACGGCGCGATGTCAAACGGAGGCAGCCAGCCACCGAGGAACAGGATCACCGCCAGTGCGCTCATCAGGATCATGTTGGCGTATTCGCCGAGGAAGAACATGGCGAAGGGCATCGAGGAGTACTCGACGAAGAAACCCGCTACCAGTTCCGACTCGCCTTCCGGCAGGTCGAAGGGCGCACGGTTGGTCTCCGCCAGGATCGAGATGAAGAAAATCACGAACATCGGGAACAGCGGCAGCGCGAACCAGACCGTCCGTTGCGCCTCGACGATATCGGTGAGGTTCAACGAGCCGACGCACAGCAGCACGGTGATGATGATGAAGCCGATGGAGACTTCGTAAGACACCATCTGCGCCCCCGAACGCACCGCGGCGAGAAAGGCATAGCGCGAGTTGCTTGCCCAACCCGCCATCACCACGCCGTAGACCCCCAGTGACGAGATCGCGAACAGATAGAGGATGCCAACATTGATGTCCGCCAGCACCAGCCCGGCGCCCACCGGAATCACGGCCCAGGCGATCAGCGCCAGGATAAATGTGACGCAGGGTGCAAGCAGGAACACCACTCGGTTGGCGCCCGTAGGAATGATGGTTTCCTTGAAGAGCAGCTTGATGGCGTCGGCGAAGGGCTGGAACAAGCCGAAGGGGCCGACGACATTCGGCCCTTTGCGCATTTGGATAGCGCCCAGCACCTTGCGCTCGGCATAAGTGAGGTAGGCAACCGAGATGAGCAGCGGCACGAGGATCGCCACGATCTGGGCGAGGATTATCCCGCCCGGCCAAATATAGCCTTGCCAGAGCTCAGCCATCGGTCCCGGTCTTCTGTGAACGGAGGGACGTGAAAGCCTCAGTGCACTGGGCCATGGTGCGTGATGCTCGGCTGATCGGGTCGGTCATGTAGAAGTTCTTGACCGGAGAGACGAACGCCCCCTCGCCCAGCGGCCCATCGCCGCCGAAGCTCTCCCACGCCGGGGACTGGATCTCGTCGTATGCGGCAAATAGAGGATTGGCCGCGACCAGGTGTTGACGCACTTCTTCAAGGATGTTGTAGGACAGCGGTTTTCCAAGCCGCTCAGATAGGGCGCGGGGAATCTTCCAATCCTCCTTCGCCTCACCCGGCGGGTGGACTGCCAGCCGGCCGCGCTGCACCCGGCCTTCGGTATTCACATACAGTGCATTCTTCTCAGTGTATGCCGCGCCGGGCAGAACCAGGTCGGCGCGATGCGCGCCGGCATCGCCATGGTGGCCCTGGTAGATGACAAAGGCATCGCCCAAGCGGCTGGTGTCTATCTCGTCAGCGCCAAACAGATAGACTAGGTCGATCTCGCCCGCCTCGGCCCCTGCGCAGATGCCGGCCACATCGCGCCCGCCCTCACCAGGTAGGAAACCGAGGTCGAGGCCGCCAACCCGCGCGGCCGCGAGATGCAGCATATTGTAGCCAGTCCATCCGTCGCCCGCGGCGCCGATCTGCTCAACAAACCGGCGCACCGCGCCCTGGATCGCCGGGCCTTGGCCGCCGCGCATCGGTGCCTGCCCAAGCACAATGGCCGGCCGTTCGGCCTTCGATAGCACGTCGGCGAACGGGTGGCCGCCGCCCAGAACCTCAGCCAGGGTTTCCGCACCGGCACCAAGATAGTCGTAGCGGTAGGTCAGGTCGTAGCCAGGCCCGACGATTCCGCCGATGACCCCCACGGGATAACCGCCCGAGAGCCAGCGCTTGCGGATGCGCGTGTTGATCAGCGACGCCTCATACCGCGGATTGGTTCCGATCAGCAGCAGTGCATCCGATTCTTCAAGCCCCGCGATGGTGCTGTTGAATAGATAGCCGGCCCGCGCCGAAGTATCGAACCGCGCCCCATCCTGACGGCAGTCGATATTAGCCGAACCTAAGGACGTCATAAGGTCCTTCAACGCCAGCATACCCTCGCAATCAACGAGGTCGCCGGCGATTGCGGCAATCCGCTCGGGCTTCGCACCGGACAGCTTCTCGGCGGCCAGATCGAGCGCCTCATCCCAGGTCGCTTCCTGTAGGCGCCCATCTCGGCGAATGAAGGGCCGGTCGAGGCGCTGATACTTGAGACCATCGCAGGCGAACCGGGTCTTGTCCGAGATCCACTCCTCGTTGATCTCTTCATGTAGCCGCGGCAGCGTGCGCATTACTTCGGGGCCACGCGCATCGACACGGATGTTGCAGCCGACCGCATCGAACACGTCGACCGACTCGGTCTTGCGCAGTTCCCACGGGCGCGCGTTGAAGGCATAGGGCTTCGATGTCAATGCGCCCACCGGGCACAGGTCGACCATGTTGCCCGACAGCTCCGACGACACTGCCGCGCCGACAAAGGTCGTGATCTCCATATCCTCGCCGCGGCCGGTCGCACCCAGTTCCGCCACGCCACCCACCTCGGTGCCAAAGCGGATGCAACGGGTGCAATGGATGCAGCGGTTCATCGATGTCTTGATCAGCGGGCCGAACTCTTTATCCGGCACGGCGCGCTTGTTCTCGTGATAGCGGCTGCGGTCAAAACCATAGAACAAGGCCTGATCCTGCAGATCGCACTCGCCGCCCTGATCGCAGATCGGGCAATCCAGCGGGTGGTTGATGAGCAGGAACTCCATCACCCCCTTGCGCGCATTGATGACCATTTCGGAGTCGGTGCGTACTTCCATGCCATCGCTGATCGGCAGGGCGCAGGACGCCATCGGCTTGGGTGGCCCAGGCTTAACTTCCACCAGGCACATCCGGCAGTTCCCGGCGATCGACAGCCGCTCGTGGTAGCAGAAACGCGGGATTTCCTTACCCGCCTGCTCGCACGCCTGCAGGATGGTCAGACCGTCCTCAAATTCATGCTCAATGCCGTCGATGGTGACCTTCGCCATCGTCTTATCTCCGTCCCGGCCGCCTAGGCGGCCTGAAGCCCCTTGCGGGCGCGGATACGTTCCTCGATCTCGGGGCGGAAATGCCGGATCAACCCCTGGATCGGCCATGCCGCTGCATCGCCCAGCGCGCAAATGGTGTGCCCCTCGACCTGACGGGTCACTTCTTCGAGCGCATCGATTTCTTCGATCTCTGCATCACCCTCGACGAGCCGCTCCATCACCCGCCACATCCAGCCAGTGCCCTCGCGGCACGGCGTGCACTGACCGCAGCTCTCGTGCTTGTAGAAGTAGGACAGCCGGGCAATCGCCTTTATCACGTCGGTGGACTGGTCCATGACCATCACCGCCGCGGTACCGAGCCCGGATCGCTGTTCCTTGAGGGAATCGAAGTCCATCAGCACGGTGTCACAAATGGACTTGGGCAGCAGCGGCACCGAGGCGCCGCCAGGGATGATCGCCTTGAGATTGTCCCAGCCGCCGCGCACGCCTCCCGCATGCTTCTCGATCAGTTCCTTGAGCGGGATGCCCATTTCCTCTTCCACATTGCACGGCCGGTTCACATGGCCGGAGATGCAGAAGACCTTGGTGCCGGTGTTGTTCTCGCGCCCGAAGCCCGCGAACCATTCAGCACCGCGCCGCAGGATGGTCGGCGCCACCGCGATGGATTCAACATTGTTCACCGTGGTCGGGCAGCCATAGAGGCCAACCGCCGCCGGGAACGGCGGCTTCATCCGCGGCATGCCCTTCTTGCCTTCGAGGCTCTCGAGCATCGCGGTCTCTTCACCACAGATATAGGCGCCGGCGCCGCGGTGCAGATAGACGTCGTAGTCGTAGCCGGAACCGCATGCATTCTTTCCGATCAACCCAGCGGCATAGGCCTCGTCAATCGCAGCCTGCAGCACCAGTGACTCGTTGTAGAACTCGCCACGGATATAGATGTAGGCGGCGGTCGCGCCCATGCCGACGCCGGCCAGCAGCGCCCCCTCGACGATCTTGTGGGGATCGTGGCGAATAATGTCCCGGTCCTTACAGGTGCCGGGCTCGCTCTCGTCGGCGTTGATGACGAGGTAGGCAGGACGCCCGTCGGTCTCTTTGGGCATGAAGGACCACTTCAGCCCGGTTGGGAAACCGGCACCGCCGCGGCCGCGCAGTCCCGACGCCTTGATCGTCTCGACGATCCACTCGCGGCCCTTCACGATCAAGTCCTTGGTGTTGTCCCAGTCACCTCGCGCGCGCGCGGCATCCAGGCCCCAGTCCTGGAAGCCATAGAGGTTGGTGAAGATCCGGTCCGCGTCCTTCAGCATCGCACTTCCGCCGAATTCATGGGTCAGGCCTCCGTTGGCTTGCCGGGCGATCCGGCAGGAGCCTGATCAGTCAGGGTGGTCAGCCCGCCCTCGGGCGCCGACTTATGGCGCGCAATCTGGGGGCCATGGGGCGGGGTTTCGCCATTCTTCAGCGCTTGCAGGATGCGCTCGGTAATTGCGCCGTCGACATCTTCATAGAAGTCGTCGTTGACCTGCAGGATCGGTGCATTAACGCAGGCGCCAACACACTCGACCTCGACCATGCTCCACAGCCCATCGCCGCTACGCTCGCCAAAGCCGATGCCTGTGAACTTCTTGCAAGCGGCCACCACATCGTCGGAGCCGCGCAGCCAGCAGGGCGTCGTGGTGCAAAGCTGCAAGTGGTATTTCCCGACGGGGGCCAGGTTGAACATCGTGTAAAAGGTCGCGACCTCGTAGACCCGAATCGCCGGCATGTCGAGATAAGCGGCGACGTAGTCCATGCACTCCAGCGACAGCCAGTTGTCATGCTGCCGCTGGGCGAGGTCAAGCAGCGGCAGCACCGCGCTGGCCTGACGGCCCGCCGGGTAGCGGGCGACAATCACCTTGGCCTTGGCATCGTAATCGGGCGTGAAGGCAAACGCCTTGCCCTCCTTTATCGCATGATGACGGCTGCTCACCGGTCGATCTCCCCGAAGACGATGTCGAGCGAGCCGATATTCGCCACGGCGTCGGCCAGCATGTGACCCTTGCTCATCATGTCGAGGCCCTGCAGATGGGCGAATGCCGGTGCCCGGATCTTGCAGCGGTAGGGCTTATTGGTGCCGTCGGAGATGAGATAGACGCCGAACTCGCCCTTGGGTGCCTCGACCGCGGTATAAGTCTCGCCGGCGGGGACGTGATAGCCCTCGGTGTAGAGCTTGAAGTGATGAATCAGGTCTTCCATCGACCGCTTCATTTCTTCACGCGGCGGCGGCGAGACCTTGCGGTTGTCCACCTTTACCGGGCCGTCGGGCAGAGTTTCGATGACTTGCTCGATGATGCGGATCGACTGGCGCATCTCTTCCATGCGCACTAGGTAGCGGGCGTAGCAGTCATTGGTCTTGCCGACCGGGACATCGAAATCATACTGCTCATAACCGTCGTAGGGCTGCGACTTGCGCAGGTCCCAGGCAATGCCGGAAGCGCGCAGACACGGGCCGGTGAAGCCCCAGTCGAGCGCCTGCTCTGGCGTTACTTCGCCGATACCGACGGTGCGCTGCTTGAAGATGCGGTTCTCGGTCAGCAGTCCTTCGAGTTCGTCCAAGAACGTTGGGAACTTGGCGTAATAGGCAGCAATGTCATCGACCAGCCCCGCCGGCATGTCGGCCTTGACCCCGCCGGGGCGGAAGTAGGCCGCGTGCAGCCGCGCACCGGAGACGCGCTCATAGAACTCCATCATCACCTCGCGCTCTTCGAAGCCCCAGAGCGACGGGGTGATCGCGCCCACATCCAGGGCAAACGTGGTGATGTTGAGGACGTGGTTCAGGCAGCGGCTGATCTCGGAGAACAGCACCCGGATTGCCTGGCCACGCGGTGGCACCTCAATGCCCAGCAGCTTCTCGGTGGCCAATGCAAAGGCGTGCTCCTGGTTCATCGGCGCGACATAGTCGAGCCGGTCGAAATAGGGCACCGCCTGGAGATAGGTCTTATATTCGATCAGCTTCTCGGTGCCGCGATGCAGCAGGCCGATGTGCGGATCAGCGCGCTCGACGATCTCACCGTCCAGTTCCATGACCAGGCGCAGCACGCCGTGGGCCGCCGGGTGCTGTGGCCCGAAGTTCATGGTGTAGTTCTTGATGCTCGACTGAGCCATCAGCCGTCATCCTTCGCTGCAGCGTCTTCCTGGGCCTCGGCCTTTTCGTCGCCGGGCAGCATGCCCTCCCACGGGCTGAGGAAATCGAAGCGGCGGAATTCCTGAACCAGCTTGACCGGCTCATAGACCACCCGCTTCTGCTCCTCGTCGTAGCGCAGCTCGACAAAACCGGTGAGCGGGAAATCCTTGCGCATCGGATGCCCCTCGAAGCCGTAGTCGGTCAGCAGACGCCGAAGGTCCGGGTTGTCGCTGAAGAAAATGCCGTAAAGGTCCCAGGCCTCGCGCTCGAACCAAGTCGCCGTGCTGAACACGCCAGTAACTGAGGGCACCGGGGTCGTCTCATCGGTGATGACCTTGATGCGGACGCGTTGGTTATGCCGCAGGCTCAGCAAGTTGTAGACCACGTCGAAACGCTTTGGACGTTCCGGATAGTCAACCCCACACAGGTCCATCAGTTGCTTGAAATGGCACTGCGCATCATCCCTCAGGAAGGTCATGACCTTGACCAGTGCGCCAGCCCGGACGGTCAAGCACAGTTCGCCATGAGTGATCTCCGTCTCCAGCACATCCTGCGGATGAGCGTTAGCGACGTGGTTAGCGATCTCTTGCAGGGCTTCGGACATTCAGGGCGGACTGCTTCTCGCGGCGAGGATCAGCGGGCGATAGTGCCGGTTCGGCGAATCTTTTTCTGCAGCTGCAGGATGCCGTAGACCAGCGCCTCCGCGGTGGGCGGGCAGCCGGGGACATAGATGTCTACCGGAACAATGCGGTCACAGCCGCGCACCACAGAATAGGAATAGTGATAGTAGCCGCCCCCATTGGCACAGGAGCCCATGGAGATCACCCACCGGGGCTCCGGCATTTGGTCGTAGACCTTGCGCAAGGCTGGCGCCATCTTGTTGCACAGCGTGCCGGCGACGATCATCACGTCGGACTGGCGCGGGCTGCCGCGCGGAATGATGCCAAAACGGTCCAGGTCGTAGCGCGCCATGTAGGCGTGGATCATCTCCACAGCGCAGCAGGCAAGCCCGAACGTCATAGGCCAGAGTGAACCGGTTCGCGCCCAGTTTACCAGCTTGTCCATATTCGCGACGACAAACCCCTTGTCCGTGAGGTCCTGAGTCACGCTCTCGAGTAGGGCGTCCTGGTCCGTACCCGGTGGCAATGGCCGGCCGGGCAGACCGCCCTGGTTGGGGGTGTCTACTCCCATTCAAGGGCTCCCTTGCGCCATTCGTAGGCGAAACCGATGGTCAGCACGCCGAGGAAGACGACCATCGACCAAAAGCCGAACAGCCCGATATCGCCGAGGGCCACAGCCCACGGGAACAGGAAGGCGACTTCTAAGTCGAAAATGATGAAGAGGATGGCGACGAGGTAGAAGCGCACATCGAAACGACCGCGGCTATCCTCGAATGGCTCGAAACCGCATTCGTAGGGCGACAGCTTCTCGCGGTCGGGGTTTTGTCGGGCCAAAACGAAGGTTGCGACGACCATCGCCAGGGCCATGGCAACGGCAACGCCGATAAACATCAAGATCGGCAGATATTCGCGAAGCAGCGCGTCCATTACCCAGGCATCCCTCTCCTGCTTCCTTGCCCTAGAGAATACGATACGACCGCGAAAACGGACCGCGAAGACAAGGCGATAGCAGGCACGCCCTTATCTACCCCGGCCTGCGCAGTGTGTAAACCTCACCGGGGCATACATGCGCATGCGACCACGCCTTGCCAAACAAGACGCGGTTCAACGGGACCCATAATGAAAGTGACTGCGGGGAATGGCGGGAGTGACGGGACTCGAACCCGCGGCCTCCGGCGTGACAGGCCGGCGCTCTAACCAAACTGAGCTACACCCCCAGATGCGCCCGAACAGGACGCGTTGACTTAATGCAGCGCCCCCACCCTGTCAAGCAAGCGCAAAAACCACAACATATTGTGCCGAAAAACCTAAACGGCACAAATTGTCGTTATTAGCGGGTTCCCAAATCAACGGGACTCGTGCATTGTAGGGCGAGGTGGCGTTTCGGCGCCAGTTTCCATTTCAGACACAGCAGTTGACGCAGAGGTATTGCGATGGCCGAGAAGATTGCCGCTCCCAAGGATCCGTTCGACGCAATTGGCGAAATGTTTGAGCGTTTCGCAAACGATGAAAAGTCCGCCAAGGAGCGCGAATTCTGGAAGGAAGCGGCCGGTGTGGACTATCGGCATATCGCCTTTCACAGCGATATGGAGTCGAAGGATGTGCGCGTCCTGGTGAAGGCGCTCCAAGGCAAGCAATAGGCAGGAGCCAAGCCGATGACCGCCAATCTGGACGTCACCATCGAAGGGCTGAGCCCCGGCGCGCGAATCCCTGACGGCCTTTGCTTCGGTATCCTTGCCGACGACGGGCCGATGGCCCTGGGGCCAAATCGCAGCCCTGCCATTTCCTGGAGCGCTGGCCCGGAAGGGACCCGCTCTTACGCGGTCATCATGCACGACCCCGACGTTCCGTCGGTCGCCGACGATGTGAATCAGGAAGGGCGGACGATCCCAGCCGACTTGCCAAGGGTGGATTTTTTCCACTGGATTCTGGTGGATATCGCCGGCGACTCCACAGGTTTGCCCGAAGGCGCCGATTCAGACGGCGTTACGGTTGGCGGCAAGCCGCTTGGCAAGACTGCGCATGGCGTGCGCGGCCGCAACAATTACACTGATTTCCTTGCTGGCAACCCGGACATGGAAGGCACCTACGCCGGCTATGATGGCCCTTGCCCGCCGTGGAACGACGCGCGGATGCACCATTACGTCTACACGGTCTACGCGCTGGATGTGGAAAGCCTGGACCTGACAGGTGAGTTCGGCGGCCCCGAAGCGCTGGCTGCGATGGAGGGGCATATCCTTGCCCAAGGTTCGGTCACCGGCAGCTACACGCTGAACCGCGATCTTCTCTAGTCACTCAAACGGCGCATAGGCACTGGTGGGCGGTGACGGGCTCGAACCGCCGACCCTCTCGGTGTAAACGAGATGCTCTCCCAACTGAGCTAACCGCCCGCTGTGTGCCTTGCAGCATCAGTGACCTATACCGCCTTCGGCCCGACAGCAAGAATACCAGGAATCAACAATGCCGGCTGACGATGTCAGCCGGCATTGCCGGAATTCGCGAAGGTCGCGTCGTCGTTAGTTGACGGCGTCCTTCAGCCCCTTACCCACCTTGAACTTCACCTGGTTCTGGGCAGGGATCTGAATCTTCTCGCCGGTCCGAGGATTGCGGCCCTCGCTCGCGGCGCGGCGCGTCACACTGAACGTACCGAACCCAACCAGACGCACTTCGGTGCCCTGCTTGAGGGAATTTTCAATTGCCTCGAAAACCGAATCGACGGCACGGGCCGCATCGGCCTTCGACATCCCGGACGAATCAGCAACCGCACTTACGAGGTCATTTTTGTTCACTTAGAGCCCCCTATCTTTTTGTCATCTGAGAGAAGAACATGGCCGGTCGAATGACGGCCACGCAACCGAGCACCCCTTGGATTTAGTGTAGGTGGGGTGACGTTGGGCGTCAATCGTCGAAGCGCTGAGTCCGGCAGTTTTTCTCGGTTTGAGTTATCCACAGGACCCAGCGCCGACGATCAATGAGTCATGATGTCGCTGCTGTTATCATCTTCCTGACCGGAAACCGCAGCGAGTTCAGCTTCCTCCGCATCCTCGTCCCATTCTATGGGTACAAGCGGCCGCGCCAGCGCTTCTCGCAGAACATCATCGACGGTCGCGACAATGACAATCCGCAGCCCCCGCTTCACGTTATCGGGAATCTCCGCAAGGTCCTTTTCATTGTCGCGCGGGATCAGCACCGTCTTCATGCCGCCGCGCAGGGCGGCAAGCAGTTTCTCCTTCAGCCCGCCAATGGGCAGGACGCGGCCCCGCAAGGTGACCTCACCGGTCATCGCCACATCCTTGATCACCGGATTCTCGGTGAGCACGGAGACAATGGACGTCACCATCGCAACGCCGGCGGATGGCCCATCCTTGGGCGTTGCGCCTTCGGGCACGTGGACATGGATGTCGCGCTTCTCGAACACCGTCGGCTTGATGCCGAACTCGACGGCCCGCGAACGGACATACGACCGCGCCGCCTCTACCGATTCCTTCATCACGTCGCCAAGCTTGCCGGTATTGCGGAATTGGCCCTTGCCCGGCATCGATACCGCTTCGATCGACAGCAGTTCGCCGCCAGTCTCGGTCCATGCAAGGCCGGTAGTGACGCCCACCAGATCGTCGTCTTCCACCTCGTTGTAGCGAAAGCGCCTCACGCCAGCGTACTTGCCCAGGTTTTGACGCGTGACCCGGACGGTGGTGCGCTTTTCGGAGACGATCTCGCGTACCGCCTTTCGCACCAAGCTCGCCAGTTCGCGTTCTAGGTTTCGAACGCCGGCCTCGCGGGTATAGAAACGGATCAGATCGCGCAGCGCCGATTCCGAAATCGACCATTCCTTCGGCTTCACCCCGTGCGCCTCAAGCTGTTTGGCGATGAGGTGGCGCCGGGCGATCTCGACCTTCTCGTCTTCGGTATAGCCCGACAGCCGGATGATCTCCATGCGGTCCAGCAGCGGCTGCGGCATGCGCAGTGTGTTCGCTGTGGTGATGAACAGCACGTCAGAAAGGTCGTAATCGACCTCCAGATAGTGGTCGTTGAACGACGCGTTCTGTTCTGGATCAAGCACCTCGAGCAGTGCCGACGCAGGGTCGCCGCGCCAGTCCTGTCCGATCTTGTCGATCTCATCAAGCAGGAATAGAGGGTTTGACGACTTTGCCTTCTTCATCCCCTGCACCACCTTGCCCGGCATCGAACCGATATAAGTGCGCCGGTGGCCACGGACCTCCGCCTCGTCGCGCACCCCGCCAAGCGACATGCGCACGAAGTTGCGCCCGGTTGCCCGAGCAATCGACTTGCCGAGGGACGTCTTACCCACCCCTGGCGGGCCGACGAGGCAGAGGATCGGGCCGCGCAGCTTCTTGGTTCGCTGCTGCACGGCGAGGTAGTCGACAATCCGCTCCTTCACCTTCTCCAGACCGTAGTGGTCTTCGTCGAGAATGCGCTCAGCACCCGGGATATCGGCCTTGATCCGCGACCGCTTCTTCCAAGGGATCGACAGCATCCAATCAAGATAGTTGCGCACCACGGTGGCTTCCGCCGACATCGGGCTCATGTTGCGCAGCTTCTTCAGCTCCGTGAGGCACTTTTCGCGCGCTTCCTTGCTGAGGCGAGTCTTGTTGATCCGCTCCTCAAGCTCGGCGACCTCGTCGCGGCCGTCCTCGGAATCGCCCAGCTCCTTCTGGATCGCCTTGAGCTGTTCGTTGAGATAGTACTCGCGCTGGGTCTTCTCCATCTGCCGCTTGACGCGGTTGCGGATGCGCTTCTCGACCTGCAGGACGCCGATTTCGCCTTCCATGAAGGAGTAGACGCGCTCCAGCCGCTCCGCTGTCTTCTCGATCTCCAGCAGCTCCTGCTTATCGGGAATCTTTAGCGACAGGTGCGATGCGACCGTGTCCGCCAGCTTGCTCGGGTCTTCGATCTGGTTGACCGAGACCAGCACCTCAGGCGGGATTTTCTTGTTCAATTTGATGTACTGCTCGAACTGGCTGACCACCGATCGGGCCAAGGCCTCCAGTTCGCCGGGATCGGGTTCGGGCTCTGCGATCATCTCGGCATGGGCCTCGAGGAACTCCTCGCGGTCTCCATAGCTGATGACGCGCGCCCGCTCGCCCCCCTCGACCAACACCTTCACGGTGCCGTCAGGCAGCTTCAGCAATTGCAGCACAGTGCTGACGGTACCGAAGCCATAGATATCATCGGGGCCCGGATCATCCTGGGAAGCCGACTTCTGGGCCACCAGCAGGATCTGCTTGTCATGCTTCATGACGTCTTCGAGGGCCCGCACCGACTTTTCTCGCCCGACGAATAGCGGCACGATCATGTGCGGGAAGACGACAATGTCCCGTAGCGGCAGGACCGGGTAGTTTTCACCCTTCACAACTTCCACCATGGATTAGGGAACCTTTCGGAGAAGCGGGCAACCGCCGGAATCCGCACGGTTACGCCATTTTGACCGCCTCAAATGAGCGCGGTGGTGCCATCGCGGCACGTTGAGATACATGGGTCCGGGACCGTTAACGATCAAGCGATCGGTCTCCGGCTAGGCGCTGGTTTCCATCTCTCCGCCCTGATCTGAATAGATCAGCAGCGGGTCGGAGCGGCCTTCAACAACATCATTGTTGATGACCGCCTCGGTGACGCTGTCCATGCCTGGCAGGTCGAACATGGTGTCGAGCAGGATGCCCTCCATGATCGAGCGGAGGCGCGCGCGCCGGTCTTGCGCGCAATCGCCTTCTGGGAGATCGCCTGCAGGGCGTCATTGGTGAAACGCAGGCCAACATTCTCCATGTCGAACAGGCGCTGATACTGCTTCACCAGCGCGTTTTTGGGCTTGGTCAGAATCTCGACCAGCGCTTCCTCGTCGAGGTCCTCCAGCGTCGCCAGCACCGGCAGGCGGCCGACGAACTCAGGGATCAGGCCGAACTTGAGAAGGTCCTCCGGCTCCACGGCGCGGAGAATCTCGCCCATGTTGCGGTCTTCGGGATCAGCGACATCGGCACCGAAGCCGATCGAGGTGCCTTTTCCGCGCTGAGAAATAATCCGGTCGAGCCCGGAGAAGGCGCCGCCACAGATGAACAGGATGTTTGTTGTGTCGACCTGGAGGAACTCCTGCTGCGGGTGCTTTCGCCCACCCTGGGGCGGCACCGATGCAACAGTCCCTTCCATGATCTTCAGCAGCGCCTGCTGCACCCCTTCGCCCGACACATCGCGGGTGATCGAGGGGTTGTCAGACTTGCGGCTGATCTTGTCGACCTCGTCGATATAGACGATGCCGCGCTGGGCGCGCTCGACATTGTAGTCCGCGGCCTGAAGCAGCTTGAGGATGATGTTCTCGACGTCTTCACCAACATAACCCGCCTCGGTCAACGTCGTGGCGTCGGCCATGGTGAAAGGCACATCGAGAATACGCGCCAGGGTCTGCGCCAGCAGGGTCTTGCCGCAGCCGGTCGGGCCGACCAGCAGGATGTTGGACTTGGCGAGCTCGACATCGTTGCTCTTGGTGCCGTGGCTCAGCCGCTTGTAGTGGTTGTGCACCGCGACCGACAGCACCCGCTTGGCGTGATCCTGCCCGATGACATAGTCATCTAGCACCTCGCAGATTTCCCGCGGGGTGGGCACGCCCTCGCGGCTCTTGATCAGGCTGGTCTTGTGCTCCTCGCGGATGATGTCCATGCAAAGTTCGACGCATTCGTCGCAGATGAACACCGTGGGGCCGGCGATGAGCTTTCGCACTTCATGCTGGCTCTTGCCGCAGAAAGAGCAGTAGAGCGTGTTCTTGGAGTCGTTGCCGACGGATTTGGTCATTCACTGGTCCCTGATCTCGGGTGCTGGTCGCCGAGGGCCGATACGAAAAAGGCGCTGTGAAGGATTGTCGGGTCGTTCTCCCTGCTATGCAAGCGGCATACTATCCCTAGAGCCGCCTTTTTTGCGCCGCGCCGCGTCCCGCAAGCCGCAAAATCGCGCAGAACCAGCTTTCCGCAAGCCAATCCCGGCATCCGGGCCGCGAAACGTCAGCGACAATTGAACACCAGCGGTAAGCGGGCAATCAATATCTTGTAATGATTTATTTAGCGTTAAGCGTCCGAATCTTCGGGCGCCTCACGCTGGGTGACCACCGCGTCGACCAGGCCGAACTCCTTGGCTTCTTCGGCGGTGAAGAACTTGTCCCGGTCCATCGCCTGCTCGATCACATCAATGTCCTGACCGGTGTGCTGGACATAGATTTGGTTGAGCCGTGCGCGAAGAGCCAGGATTTCCCGGGCCTGGATCTCGATATCAGCGGCCTGCCCTTGGGCGCCGCCGTGAGGCTGATGCACCATGACCCGGGCATTTGGCAGGACGAAGCGCTTGTCCTTGGCCCCCGCGGTCAGTAGTAGCGAGCCCATGGAGGCCGCCTGCCCCACACACACGGTGGACACGTCGCAGCGGACATATTGCATGGTGTCGTAGACCGACATGCCACTGGTCACGACGCCTCCGGGCGAGTTGATATAGAACGCGATGTCCTTGTTCGGACTCTCAGACTCCAGATACAGCAACTGGGCGCAAATCAGGCTGGCGACGTGATCATCGATCGCGCCGGTCAGAAAAATGATGCGCTCCTTCAGCAGGCGCGAATAAATATCGTACGCGCGTTCGCCCCGGTTGGTCTGCTCGACCACCATCGGCACAAGCGCGTTCATGTAGGTATCAATCGGGTCTTTCATCGCCATCGCTCCGGCTGTCGGGCCCGGCCGCCAGCCGGCCAGGCCCCGAATAGATAGGCTGCCGGACGGCCTACGTTAAGACTCGCCGTCATCGGCCGCCTGCTTCTCGGCCTCCATCAGCTCCTCGGCCGTCATGCTTCGTTCGTTCTGCTTTGCCATCTCAAGGATGTAATCGATGACCTTGTCCTCGTAGACAGGCGCGCGCAGGGCGTCCACCGCCTGCGGATTGTTCTGGTAGAACTCCATCACCTCGCGCTCGCGGCCAGGGTAACGCGACGCCTCGCCCATCATGGCGCGGTTCAGCTCTTCCTGGGTAACCTGGATATCGGCGGTGCGGCCGATTTCAGACAGCACCAGACCGAGCCGCACCCGTCGCTCGGAAATCTCCCGGTACTCGGTCTTGAGCTGGTCTTCGGACTTGTCCTTGTCCTCACCCTGCATGCCGCCAGACTTTAGCTCTTCCTCGACCCGCTCCCAGATCGTCTCGAATTCTTGATCGATCATACCGCCCGGCACTTCAAAGCTGTGTGCATCGTTCAGCTTGTCGAGCAGGTCCCGCTTCATCCGCATGCGTGAGACCGAATCGTATTCGCGGCTGATGTCAGCGCGAATGCGCTCCTTGAGCGCGGCCAGGTCGTCAACGCCAAGGCCCTTGGCGAACTCGTCGTCGATCTCAGGCATCACGGCGCTGCGCAGTTCCTTAACCTTGACCTCAAAGACCGCGTCTTTCCCCGCAAGGTTCTCCGCCGGGTACTGCTCGGGGAACGCAACCTTCACCTCAATGTCGTCCCCGGCCTTGGCGCCGATCACCTGGTCTTCGAAGCCCTCGATGAACTGGCCGCCACCGAGTTCGAGTTCATAATCTTCCGCCTTGCCGCCATCGAAGGCGGTACCGTCGATCTTCCCTAGGAAGTCGATCAGCACCAAGTCGCCCTTCGCGGCCGGACGGTCCTCATCAATCTTCTCGGAGGTGCGTCGGCCCTGGGCGACGCGCTCCAATGCAGTGTCGACCTCGCTGTCATCGACCGTGACGACCGGCTTTTCCAGTTCGATGCTGGACAGGTCCGCCACCTCGATCTCGGGGAGGGTTTCGACGGTAACGCTGAATTCCAGATCCTTGCCCTCGTCAAACGAGGTGATCTCCACCTTCGGCTGCATAGCCGGTTGCAGGCCCCGGTCATTCATCGCCGTCTGGGAGGACTCGTTGACGGTCTGCTCCAGCACCTCACCCATAACCGAGGCGCCATAGCGCTGGCGCAAGATGTTCATCGGCACCTTGCCGGGGCGAAAGCCGGGCATGTTGACGTTGGCGCCCACCTCGTGGAGCCGCGCGTCGATACGCGCAGCGATATCGGCGGCCGGAACTGTGATCGAGAATTCCCTAGTCAGCCCTTCGGCGCGCGTTTCGGTAACCTGCATGGAAGCCTCTGAGTCGTGGCGGCAGCGGCGGCGCCGATGCCGGGAGGAAAGGATCTGGCGGCGGTGGTGCGGGCGGAGGGACTCGAACCCCCAAGCCTAAGGCACTGGTACCTAAAACCAGCGTGTCTACCAATTCCACCACGCCCGCGCCGGGTCCGCCAGCGGGCTGACCCGCCAGCCGAACGCATGGCGGAGCCGCCGTTTAGCCCATTTGCCGGACAAGGGCAACCGGTAGCCGATCAAAGGGCCGACAGCACCGCAGGCAGCCCGTCGATGATGTCCTCGGCGACCAGTCCATGGCCAAAGCGAACAGCCGATGCCCCCTGCATCCAGGCCGCCGCACAAGCCGCCTCCCACGCCGGCATCCCTTGGGCCAGCAGACCCAGAATGATCCCCGCCAGCACGTCGCCGGAACCGCCAGTCGCCAGGGTTGGTGGCGCATTATGGTTGATCGCAGCACGGCCGTCGGGTGCGGCGATGACGGTGTCACTGCCCTTCAGCAACACCACAGCGCCGCAACGCGCAGACGCAGCGCGTGCCCTTGAAAGCCGATCCCCGGCGATGCCCGGGAAAAGCCGCGAGAATTCCCCGTCATGGGGCGTGAGGACGCAGTTACCCGACAGCCGCGGCCACAGGGTATCCGCATCCTCGGCAAAGGCCGTCAGCGCATCGGCGTCCAGCACCGTTGCCCGACCACCATCCAAAGCAGCCAGGGCGCTGTCGCGCGTCCGCGCGTTGAGGCCACAACCCGGGCCGACAAGCACCGCGTTTCGCCGCGGATCGGCCAGCAGGGCTGCCACCGCTCTGCCATCTTCAGCGGCCGCGACCAAGGTGCCTGGCCAGTCGGCCTGATAGACCGGCATCTGGGCAACCGGCGCGGCAATGGTAAGCAGGCCCGCGCCGGCGCGGCGCGCCGCACGGGCCGCCAGACGCGCCGCGCCGGTCATCTCCGCGCCGCCCACGACCACCGCATGGCCACGGCTGTATTTGTGGTCCGATGTTTCCGGGCGCGGCAAGCCATTGCACCAGAGCGGCGGATCATTGGTGAAGGTGCTTGGCGCAATGGCGTCAAGCACGTTTAAAGGTGTGCCGATGTCCACCACTGCCACATCGCCGCACAGCGCCCGGCCAGGCAGCAGCAGATGGCCCGGCTTACGCCGGAAGAACGTCACGGTGAGCGCGGCCGGTGCGGCAACGCCGCGCACCGCACCGGTATCCCCGTCGACGCCACTGGGCACGTCGATGGCGACGCAAGGCAGGCCGCGCGCGGCAATGGCGGACACAGTCTCCGCCGCCACCCCATCTAGGTCGCGGGTAAGGCCGGCACCGAACAGGGCATCGACTGCCAAGGAAGCACCGTCAACGACCGACGGCGACAGTGGCTCCACCTCACCTTCCCAGCGCGCCGCGTTGCGCGCGGCATCGCCTTTGAGACGGTCTGGCTCACCGAGCAGCGCAAGCCGCACCGGCCAGCCAGCCGCACGCAGCCGCCGCGCAACCACGAAACCGTCGCCCCCATTGTTGCCGGGCCCAGCCAGCACGATGACCGGGCCGCGTGCGAAGCAGCGCAGGATCGCGTCCGCCGCGCCGCGTCCGGCCGCCTCCATCAGCGCATCGCCGGAGATGCCCGCCTCCTCCGCCGCGCGGTCGGCGGTGTACATCTCGGCAACGCTCAACAGTTCCTGCCCGTTCATTCCCGGCCCTGCATGATGATGCTTCCTTTTGGTGTATATAACGCCATTCCGACCCTCAACCGGACTGCGACATGAGCGACGATACCGGAACGGTGCTGGTTCTCGGCGCTGGCGTCATTGGCGTCACCGCCGCCTATGCGCTGCATCGCGATGGCCATGCTGTGACCGTGCTAGAGGCAGAACCTGGCCCGGCGATGATGACCAGTTATGCCAACGGCGGCCATGTTTCTGCCTGCAATGCGGCCAGTCTTGCGTCCCCGGCGGCGCCGTGGAAGATCCTACAGTGGCTCGGCAAGGAAGATGCACCGCTGCTGCTGCGGCCGCGCTGGGACCCGATGCTGTTCGGCTGGGGCATGCGGTTCCTGCGCCACTGCACCGCCGAGCGCTTCGCCGCCAACACGGACACACTGCTGAAGATCTCACGCTACAGCGGCCAGATGCTCAGCAGCGTGCGCGCCGAGACCGGCATCAGCTACGAGTGGCACGACAGCGGCATCCTCAACCTGTTCCGCGACCAGCAGGGCTTCGACGGTGCCGCTGCCAAGCTGGAGACCTTCAAGGCGCTGGGAATCGAGGCCGATATCTGCGACCGCGACCGCATGGTCGAGATCGAGCCGGCGCTGTCGGCAACCCGCGAGACCTATGTCGGCGGCATCTATAGCGCCGGCGACGAGACCGGCGACGCCCACGGCTTCACCCGGGCGCTGGCCGAATGGCTGGCCGAGCGCGGGGTCGGCTTCCGTTACGGCACCGCTGTGGCCTCCCTGCGGGCCGAGGGCGGACGCATCACCGGTGTGGAGACCGCGTCCGGCGAGGTGCTGACGGCGGATCGCTATGTGGTGGCGCTTGGCGCGCGTAGCCCGCTGCTGCTCAGGCCGCTGGGCATCCGGCTGCCGGTCTATCCGGGCAAGGGCTACTCGGTCACGGTGCCGGTGGCGGGCCATAACGGGGCGCCCAGGGTCAGCATCACCGACGATAACGCCAAGGTCGTGTTCGCTCGGCTCGGCGACCGGCTGCGGGTCGCCGGCACGGTGGAACTGGCCGGCTACAACCTGGATGTCGGCCTGCGCCGCGCCGAGATGACCCGCGACGTGCTGCGCAACGTGTTTCCCGACGGCGGCAACTACGACCGCGCCCAGTACTGGACCGGGCTGCGGCCGCTGACCCCGGACACGATCCCCTATGTCGGCGCCACCCGCTATCCCAACCTGTTCCTCGACACCGGCCACGGACCGCTCGGCTGGACCACATCGAACGGGTCGGCACGGCTGCTGGCGGACATCATCGCCGGGCGCAAGCCCGACCTCGATCCCGCCCTCTTCGCCCTCGACCGGCCCTGAGCGGACGGCCCCGCACCGCTTGACTCACAGGCCCGGCCACGAATAGAACAAAAAGCGAACAATAATGGCCAACAACGATGACGAAAGAACAGCAAGAGCCCGTACGTCCCCGCCCCGATCCGGCGGCGCTGGCCGGTCTGCGCGCGCGCATCGAAGCGATCGAACGCGCCGGCATGCCCGCCGCCGCCGCGGCCGATGGGTTGCGCCTGGGCGTACCCGTGCTGGACGCGGCACTGCTTGGCGGGCTGCCGCGCGGCCGCCTGCATGACATCCATGGCGGCGCGGCGTCCGATGGCGCGGCGTCGGGCTTCGCGGTGATGCTGCTGGCGCGGCTCACCGACCGGGCCGGCGCGCCGGCCCTGTGGTGCCAGCCACGCCATGGCCGCGCCCTGCCCTACGCCCCCGGCCTGTCGCTGTTCGGCCTCGATCCGGCGCGGCTGATCCTGGCCCGCCCGTCAGGCGATGCGGACACCTTCTGGGCGATGGAGGAAGGCCTGCGCTGCGGCCGGCTCGCCGCGGTGGTTGGCGCACCACGCCGCACGGTGCCGCCGGCAGTCGCCCGGCGGCTGCAGCTCGCGGCACGGGAGGGCGGGGTCAGCGCGCTACTGCTGCTGGCCCCCGGGGTCGCCACCGGCGGCACCGCGGCGACCGCCTGGCGCGTTACTGCCGCACCGGGCAGCGCCCCGCTGCGGCCCTTCGCCTCCCCTTTTGGACAGCCGCGCTGGCAGATCGAACTGCTGCGCGCGCGCGGCGGGCGTCCGGGAAGCTGGCTGATGGACTGGAATCATGAAACGGGTGCTCTCGCTCTGGCTGCCGACCTACCCGACCGACCGGCTGCGGTGCTGCGGCGCGCCGGATGAGGTCGCCACCGCCGCGCCGGGCCGGGGCGGGCTGCGTATCGCCGCAGTCAGCGCGGCAGCGGCGGCGCAGGGGGTGGCGCCGGGCATGGCACTGCCCCACGCCCGGGCACTGCTAACCGGCCTGACGGTGCGTCCCGCCGACCCGGGCGCCGACCGCCGGGCGCTGGCGGGGCTGACCCGGCGCTGCCTGCGCTACACTCCCTGGACCGCGCCGGAACCGGAGAATCCAGAGGTCGCCGGGCCAGGCGGCGCCGGCCTGTGGCTCGACATTACCGGCTGTGCCCATCTGTTCGCCGGCGAGGACGGGCTGCTGGGGGACCTTACCGCTGACCTCGGCGCACTGGGCTATGCCGTCCGCGCGGCGGTTGCTGACAGCCCCGGCGCTGCCTGGGGCGCCGCCCGCTTCACTACCGATGCGGCACAGCCCACCCGCATCGTGCCGCCGGGTGGTCAGGCCCATGGCCTGGACAGCCTGCCAGTTGCGGCATTGCGGCTGTCGGAAGCAGCGCTGGCGGACCTGGAACGGCTTGGCCTGCGCCAGATCGGCGACCTGCATGACATCGCCCGCGCCCCACTCGCGCGCCGCTTCGGACCGCTGGTGCGCCGCCAGCTCGACCGCTTCCTCGGCCATGCGGCGGAGCCGGTCTCGCCACACCGGCCCCGCGAACCCTATGTGGAAGGGCTGCGCTGGGCCGAGCCAGTGGCCCACCTCGACGCGGTGATGGCAGCGGCCCGGCAGCTATTGGAGCGCCTCTGCGCCCGGCTGGAACGCGACGGGCGTGGTGTGCGGCGGCTGGTGCTGGCCTGCCACCTCAGCGACGGCGGACGGGCCGTGGCCACGGCGGGCACCGGCCGCGCGGCACGCGACCCGCAGCATCTGCTGAAGCTGCTGGAACCCAAGGTCGCGCCCCTCGACCTGGGTTTCGGCGCCGATGCACTGACCCTGCACGCCACCCGCACCGACCCGCTGGCGCCGCGCCAGGCAGGCCTGTCGGCGGACGACCCGGACAGCGGCGACGCCGCGCTGGCGCGGCTGCTCGACCGGCTCGCCGGGCGGCTCGGAGCGCGCCGCATCCACCGCGCTGCCCCAGTGGAAAGCCATATTCCCGAACGCGCGGTGCGCGCTGCGCCACCGCTGGGCCGGCTTGAGGCGACACAGCCGACGCGGCTGCGGCCGCTGCACCTGCTGGCCCACCCCGAACCGGTGGAGGCGACCGCCGCGGTCCCCGACGGACCGCCAGTGATGCTGCGCTGGCACCGGCAGGCGCACCGCATCCGCCGTGCCGATGGCCCTGAGCGGTTGGCGCCGGAATGGTGGCGCGGCGGCGACGCCCGCACCCGCGACTATTACCGGGTCGAACTGGCTGACGGGCGGCGGCTGTGGCTGTTCCGCGAGGGACTCTACGGCGCAAGCGACGATTCAGCCGGCCGGCCGCCGCGCTGGTATGTCCATGGCAGCTTCGCGTGAGCTGCCGCCATGACTGTGCGCTACGCTGAACTGCAGGTAACCAGTAATTTCAGCTTCCTCAGAGGAGCCTCGCACCCCGATGAACTGGCGCTGGCTGCCGGGGCGCTGGGCCATGAAGCCATTGCGCTGACCGATCGCAACAGCCTCGCAGGCGTGGTACGCGGCCACCTCGCCGCCCAGCGTGCGGGCCTGCGCTTCCTGCCTGGTGCGCGGCTGCTCTTCACCGACGGTACGCCGGACATCCTCTGCCTGCCCACCGACCGGGCCGCCTACGGGCGGTTATCGCAGCTCCTGACCCTGGGCAAGCGGCGTGCGCCGAAGGGGGCCTGCCACCTGACTCTGGACGACCTGCTGACCCACGCGGCGGGCCAGCTGCTGACCGTGGTGCCGCCGGCCCGGCCCGACGATCCGGTGCTGCCGGACACCCTCACAAAACTAAATCATTACTTTAGAAATAATATTTATCTATCTGTTTTTCATCAATATATGGGCGAGGATCGACAGCGGATTGAGGCCCTTGCCGCCCTCGCCCATGGCCATGGCGCGACGCCGGTGGCGAACAACGATGTGCTCTATCACAGCCCCGCCCGCCGGCCGCTGCAGGACGTGCTGACCTGCATCCGCGAACATTGCACCATCGACGAAGCGGGCTGGCGGCTGCAGGCCAACGCCGAGCGTCACCTCAAGCCGCCAGCGGAGATGGCGCGCCTGTTCACCGGCTGCCCCGGCGCGCTGGATGCCACGGTGGAGATCGCCGGGCGCTGCGACTTCTGCCTCGATGAACTGCGCTACGAATATCCTGGCGAGCTGTGTGCGGACGGTCGCACGCCGCAGCAGGAACTGGCGGCGCGGACCTGGGATGGCGCACGCTGGCGCTATGGCGACCCCGTGCCCAGCAAGGTGCGCCAGCTGCTGGAGCACGAACTGGCGCTGATCGGCCAGCTCGGCTATGCGCCCTACTTCCTGACGGTGGATGACATGGTCCGCTTTGCGCGCGGCCGCGGCATCCTGTGCCAGGGGCGCGGCTCGGCGGCGAATTCCGCCGTCTGCTACTGCCTCGGCATCACCGCGGTGGACCCGGAGCGCCTCGACCTGCTGTTCGAGCGCTTCGTCAGCCCCGAACGCAACGAGCCGCCGGACATCGACGTCGATTTCGAGCATGAGCGGCGCGAGGAGGTCATCCAGTACATCTACGAGAAGTACGGCCGCACCCGCGCCGGCCTTGCTGCGACGGTGATCACCTACCGCTCGCGCAGCGCCCTGCGCGAGGTCGGCAAGGCGCTCGGCCTGTCGGAAGACGCGGTCGCCGCCCTGTCGGGGACGGTCTGGGGCTTCGGCCGGTCCGGCGGCACCGAGACACGCCATGTCCGCGAGGCCGGCCTCGACCCGGAGGAACCGCGCCTGGCGCTGACACTGGAACTGGCGCGCGAGCTGATCGGCTTCCCGCGCCACCTGTCGCAGCATGTCGGTGGCTTCGTCATCACCGAGGGGCCGCTGAGCGAGCTGGTGCCGATCGAGAATGCGGCGATGGCCGACCGCACCGTCATCGAATGGGACAAGGACGACATCGACGCCCTGGGCATCCTCAAGGTCGATGTGCTGGCGCTCGGCATGCTGACCTGCCTGCGCAAGGGCTTCGACCTGATCGCCGCCCATGACGGCCTGCGCTACGACCTGGCGACGGTGCCGGCGGAGCAGCCCGAGGTCTACGACATGCTCTGCCAGGCGGATTCGGTCGGCGTGTTCCAGGTCGAGAGCCGCGCCCAGATGACCATGCTGCCGCGCCTCAGGCCACGCTGCTTCTACGACCTGGTGATCGAGGTGGCGATCGTACGGCCCGGCCCGATCCAGGGCGACATGGTGCATCCCTACCTGCGCCGCCGCCGCGGCGAGGAACCGGTCTCCTTCCCTTCCGCCGAACTCGAACAGGTACTGGGCAAGACGCTTGGCGTGCCGCTGTTCCAAGAACAGGCGATGCGCATCGCGGTGGTCGCCGCCGGCTTCACCCCCGGCGAGGCTGATGCCCTGCGCCGCGCCATGGCTACGTTCAAGAAAGTGGGCACCATCCACACCTTCGGCGAGAAAATGATCGAGGGCATGGTGGCGCGCGGCTACGACCGCGATTTCGCCGAGCGCTGCTTCCGCCAGATCGAGGGCTTCGGAACCTACGGCTTTCCCGAAAGCCACGCCGCCAGCTTCGCCCTGCTGGTCTATGTCTCGGCCTGGATGAAGCGGGTGCATCCGGCGGCCTTCGCCTGCGCCCTGCTCAACAGCCAGCCAATGGGCTTCTACGCCCCCGCGCAGATCGTCCGCGATGCGCGCGAGCACGGCGTCGAGGTGCGTCCGGTGGACGTCAACCTCAGCGGCTGGGACAACACCCTGGAAACCGGCACGGACGGCCATGCCCTGCGGCTTGGCCTGCGACAGGTGCGCGGCCTGCGGGAGGATACCGCCCTGCGGCTGCTGGCCGCGCGCGAGAACGGCGGCCGGTTCGCCGCGGTCCGCGACCTGTGGCGCGGCGGCCTGGCGCCGGCGGAACTGGACCGGCTGGCCCGCGCCGACGCCTTTGGCTCGCTTAACCTCGACCGCCGCAGCGCCCTGTGGCAGATCCGCGCCCTCGGCGAGGACCAACTGCCGCTGTTCGCCGACGGCGGCGAGCCCCTCGACGAACCCCAGGTGCGCCTGCCCGCCCTGGGCGAAGGCGAACAGGTGGTGGAGGACTATTCGGTACTGCGCCTGACCCTGCGCAGCCACCCGGTCGCCCTGCTGCGCGACCGCCTGGCGCCGTGGCGACCGGTGCCGGCAGCGCAGCTGTCGGAGACGGCGGACGGCCGCCGCCTCACGGTGGCCGGGCTGGTGCTGGTGCGCCAGCGTCCGGGCACCGCCAGCGGCGTCATCTTCGCCACAATCGAGGACGAGACCGGGGTGGCCAACCTGGTGATCTGGCCGAAGACGTTCGAGCGCTACCGCTCGGTAGTGCTGAAGGCGCGGCTGCTGTGCGTCACCGGCAAGCTGCAGAAGGAAGGGCTGGTCATCCACCTTATTGCCGAGGAACTGCGCGACCTGTCGCCGCTGCTGGGCGAGCTGTCGACCCTGGGTGATCTTGAGGCCGCCCCCTTCCGCGCCGACGAATTCAAGAACCCGATCCCCGAGAACCGCAACCAGCGCCCCGCTGCCAGCGCCCCCGGCGGCGACTTCCCCAAGCCGCGCCATATCGGCAGCCGCCCGACGGCACTGGCCCCGCCGGTGGCGCGCGCCGACCGGGTCAAGTTCCCCCAGCGTAATTTCCGCTGACCGCCGTCGAAACCGCGTTGTGCAGCGCACAATGCACGCCTAGACTGCCGCCATGGCCGCCACCGTCGTCACCGTCGCCCAGCAGAAGGGCGGCGCCGGAAAGACCACCGTCGCCGCGCAGCTTGCCGTCGCCTACCAGCGCGCGGGCAAGACCGTCGCCCTCATCGACATCGACCCCCAACGCAGCCTGACCCACTGGTACGAGCTGCGCCGCGAGGCCGTCGGCGTCGATGACGCCAGCCTGCTGCTGCGTGAGGTTTCTGGCTGGCGCATCGACAGCGAACTGGGCCGCCTGCGCGGCGATTACGACATCGTGCTGATCGACAGCCCGCCCCACGCGGAAACCGACGCCAAGGCGGCGATCCGCGCCAGCGACCTGACCCTGGTGCCGGTGCAGCCCTCGCCCGTCGATCTGTGGGCGACGCGGGCGACCATCGATCTTGCCGCCAGCGAAAGCCGGCCTGTGCTGCTGGTCCTAAACCGCATGCCGCCGCGCGGCCGGCTCGCCGACACGGTACGCGGGCAGTTGTCCGGCGACGGGCTGGAAACCGCCGTCGCGGCGCTTGGCAACCGGGTTGCCTACGCCGCCTCGCTGATCGAAGGCCGGGGCGTGGTGGAGTCCGACCCGCGCGCAAAAGCCGCCGACGAAATCCGTGCGCTGGCCGATGAGGTCTTACGGAAGGCGGCCTGAAGCGGCTAGGATCAAGTGATGAATTACTATTTTGACGCGATCGCCACCGGGCTGCATGCCCTGGCCGCCATCGTCTGGGTCGGCGGCATGTTCTTCGCCTATATCTGCCTGCGCCCCGTCGCCGGCGAGATGGACTCCGGCGCCCGGCTCGCCCTGTGGCGCGGAGTGTTCGGCAAGTTCTTCCCGTGGGTCTGGATGCAGGTCCTGATCTTGCTCGGCACCGGCTACGCCATGCTCGCGATCAGCCTGGGCGGGTTCGCGGGCGCGGGACTGCACGTCCACATCATGCACATGACCGGGCTGATCATGGTGGCCCTCTTCGTGCTGCTCTACTACGTGCCCTGGAAGGCGTTCCGTGCCGCACATGATGCCAACGACCCGGCAACCGCGGCAAAGCACCTCGACCGCATCCGCCAGATCGTCCTGGCGAACTTGTTCCTCGGGCTGCTGACCTCGCTCGTAGGCGCATCGGGCCGCTTCTGGGGCTGACCCGCTAGTAGGGCGTACCTTCCGCGCGCGCGGCCTTCAGCGCACCGGCATACCATTCGAACTCATCAAGGAAGCGCCCGGCACGGCGGGTCCAGCTTTCAGCATCCTCCGGCGTGCCGTCCTCGCCGAAGGCTGCCTGCACGCGCGGCACCGGCAGCAGCGAGGGGATGCTCGGCATTCCGAGCTCCGCCAGGGTCATGCGCAGTTGCATTGCCGCGCGCACCCCGCCCCAGGGCCCGGCGGAGAAGCAGACGATGGCCGAGGGCCGGAAGAAATACTCCTCGAGGAAATGATCGAGCAGGTTCTTCAGGGCTGGCGGAATGCCGTGGTTATACTCTCCGCTGACGATCATAAAGCCATCCGCCCCACGATACAGATCAGCCAGCTGTTCCATCGCCTCGGGCGCTGTCCCGGTGTCGTATTCCTTGTACATCTTGTCGAGTAGCGGCAGGCCGATCTCCTGAGCATCGACCAGGGTCGGCGCATGGCCGCGCGCGGCAAGCTGAGCGGTGACGAATCGAGCGGCGCGGATGCCGAGGCGCCCGCTTCGGTTTGAACCGTAGAGGACGGGAATGGACAGGCTCATCGCGGTCTCCGGGATGCAGTTGTGATCGGGTCGCCCGGATTGCTATCCAGACAGCCACCGTTGCCGCAAGGGGGACCCCAGATGACCGACCGGGTCAAGATCATCGAGAAGGAAACCGCGTATCAGGGGTTCTTCCGGATCGACCGCTACACGCTTGAGCACAGAGCTTTCGGCGGCGGATGGATCGGGCCGATGCGCCGCGAACTGTTCGAACGCGGTCACGCGGTTGCGGTCCTGCCCTATGACCCCGTGCGCGACGAGGTCGTCCTGATCGAACAGTTCCGCATCGGCGCGTTCGGCGCTGGCTGGGAGCCCTGGATGCTGGAGGTGGTGGCGGGCATTGTCGGCCCCGACGAAAGCGAAGAGGACGTGGCGCACCGCGAGACCGAAGAAGAGACCGGCCTTACGCTCAACCGTACCGAGCCCATCGCGCGCTATCTAAGTTCGCCAGGCGGCACCACTGAATGGACGTCGCTCTACTGCGGCGAAGTCGATGCTTCTGGGGCCGGCGGTGTGCACGGCCTGGCTGATGAGCATGAGGATATCAAGGTCCACCGCTTCGCGGCAGCGGATGCACTCGCAATGCCCGGCAACGGCCACATGGCGAACGCAACAGGTTTAATCGCCTTGCAATGGCTGGCATTGAACCGCGACCGCCTGCGCGACATATGGAAGTGACGCGAGTTTGATCGGCGGTTGGCTTGATCGCCCGTGGCCAACCTCGCTACGGTCTGCTCACGTTCCGCACCACCACATTTCGAGCTGCACCCATGACGACCATCCGCGACGGCTTCGTCGGGACCATTGGCAACACGCCGCTGATCCGTCTGCGTGCCGCCTCCGAAGCCACCGGCTGCGAAATCCTCGGTAAGGCCGAATTCCTCAATCCCGGCGGCTCGGTCAAGGACAGGGCGGCGCTGGCAATCATCCGCGACGCCGAGGAGTCAGGCCTGCTGCGTCCCGGCGGGACCATCGTCGAGGGCACCGCGGGCAACACCGGCATTGGCCTCGCGTTGGTTGCGAACGCACTCGGCTACAAGACGGTAATCGTGATCCCCGACACTCAGTCGGAGGAGAAGAAGGACATGCTGCGGCTGGCCGGCGCGGATCTGCGCCAGGTGCCCGCTGTGCCCTACCGCGACCCCAACAACTATGTGAAGTATTCGGGCCGGCTCGCCGCAGAACTGGATGAGCGCGAACCCAACGGCGCGATCTGGGCCAACCAGTTCGACAACACGGCCAACCGCCGCGGCCATGTGGAGACCACCGGCCCGGAGATTTGGGAGCAGACCGAAGGCAAGGTAGACGGCTTCATCTGCGCGGTCGGCACCGGCGGCACCTTGGCGGGCGTCGGCATGTCGCTGAAAGAACGCAAACCGGGCGTTCGCATTGGCCTGGCGGATCCCATGGGTGCGGCGCTGTATCACTATTACGTCCACGGCGAACTCAAGGCCGAGGGCAGCTCGATCACCGAGGGGATCGGCCAGGGCCGCATCACCGCGAACCTGGAGAACGCCCCAATTGATACCGCCTTCCAGGTCCCCGACGACGAGGCGCTGCCTATCGTCTTCGACCTGCTTCAGCATGAGGGCCTTTGCCTTGGCGGCTCCAGCGGCATCAATGTCGCCGGCGCGATTCGACTGGCCCGCGAGATGGGCCCCGGCCACACGATTGTGACGATCCTGTGTGACTTCGGCACGCGTTATCAGTCGAAGCTGTTCAATCCGGCCTTCCTGCGCGAAAAAGGACTGCCCGTCCCGACTTGGCTGGAAGAAGCGGCACTATGACCGAAGCTCTGTTCCGCACCGACGCCTATGCGCAATCCTGCTCCGCCACCGTGACCGATGCGGGGCCGGAGGGAATCCGGCTTGACCGGACGGTGTTCTATCAGGCGGGCGGCGGACAACCCGGTGACACAGGCCTGCTGCGGCTTGCCGATGGCAGCACGGTGGCGATTGTTGGCACCGCCAAAGGTGACCGCGGCCCCGATGATGTGCTGCACCTCGTTGAGGAGGGCGTCACCCTGCCCGCCCCGGGCGACACCGTGGACGCTGAGATTGACTGGTCCCGCCGGCACCTGCTGATGCGGACCCACAGTGCCATGCACCTGCTTTGCGCCACCGTCCCCTATGCAGTCACCGGCGGCTCAGTGGGTGAGGGCCGGGGCCGGCTCGATTTCGACATGCCGGAGAACACCCTCGACAAAGAAGCGCTGGCCGCCGAGATCAATGCCATCATCGAGGCAGACCTGCCCGTCACGGTCGGCTCGATCAGCGATGCGGAGCTGGCGGCCAATCCCGACATCGTTCGCACCATGTCGGTCCAACCACCGACCGGGTCCGGTCAGGTACGCACCATCCGGATTGGCGCCTCAGACGGCGACACCATCGACTATCAGCCCTGCGGCGGCACTCATGTGGCACGAACCGGCGAAATCGGGCGCATCGCTATCGGGAAGATCGAGAAGAAGGGTCGCCAGAACCGGCGAGTCAACATCGCCCTAGAACAAGCTTAAATATAACAAAAGGTTGGAGGAAAAAGTTCATGCCTTACAAGAATGCAAATTCGCTGGTCAGCACAGAGTGGCTTGCCGAGCGGTTGGGGCACCCTGGCGTCAAGGTGCTCGACTCGACCGGCGGCGGTGCAGCCGCATTTGCCGCGGCTCACATCCCCGGGGCGGTCTATTTCGACTACGACGATATTGCCGATCCCGATAGCCCCCTCGCTCATATGCTGCCAACCGCCGAGCTGTTCGGTGAGAAGGTCGGTGCGCTGGGCGTTAGTAACGACGACCATGTCATCATCTACGATTCTAACCCACTCTCGTCCGCCGCACGGGGTTGGTACATGTTCCGCGCCTTCGGACATGACAACGTGTCGCTGCTCGATGGCGGCCTGACAAAATGGACCGCCGAGGGCCGCGACACCGAGAGCGGCGCGGCAAGCCCGGCCCCCGCCAGCTACACCGCCGGCCTGCGCGAGGGCCTTGTGCGCAACGTCGATGAGATGCTGGCCAACGTGGACACGGACGACGAACTGGTGCTCGACGCGCGGGCGGCGGAGCGTTTCGCCGGCGGCGGCCAGGAGGTCAACCCGACCAAGCATCGCGGCCACATTCCAGCGAGCCTGAACGTGCCGTACACCACCCTGCTGCAGGGCGACGACCATCGCTTCCGCAGCGCCGAGGAACTTGAAGCGGTCTTCAAGGATGCCGGGGTCGATCTATCCCGCCCCATCGTCACCAGCTGCGGCTCCGGTGTCACGGCCTGCGTGATCTCGCTCGGCCTGCACTTGCTGGGCCACGACCGGGTGGCGCTCTATGACGGGTCTTGGTCAGAATGGGGCAATCGGGACGACACACCCGTCGAGACCTGAGGTCCGACCTGCACCGCCAATGAACCTGCCGATCCGGGCCTACCGCGAGGAAGACCTGACGGCGGTTGCCTCCCTTTGGGACCGCTGCGGTCTGCTGCGCGACGGGACCGATCCGGCGACCCATATCGCCCAGTGCCAGAATTCCGGTCGCGGCGTCATCTTCGTCGCCGATCACGACGGCACCGCGATGGCCACCGTTATGGCTGGCCATGATGGAGTTCAGGGCTGGCTTCACTACGTTGCCGTCGACCCGGCGCACCGGCGGCGCCACCTCGGCCGCCGCCTGGTGCGCCAGGCCGAGGGCTGGCTGCGGCGCAAGGGAATGGCGCGGGTCTGCTTGCTGGTCCGGGATGGCGAGGAAGACGTGATTGCCTTCTATAATCGGCTCGGATACCACGCCGAACCGCGCTATCCGAACCATGCTCGGCTTGAAGGCGGATCGCTGCTGATGCGCGAGATCGGCGGGCGCTAAGCCTTCCGTGCGGGGAAACAGGTTGAGGCACTGGGGCTCCGCGGTTTAAACCAGACATCCACGGCCCCGCGCAAAGTGGCCGCCGCACCAGCCCGACAAGGCCAGCCGCATGAACACCGTTATCTTTTTTGCTCTCGCGATGTACTGCTCGGTCGACGCCAACCAGCAGCCGACCCAGGACTGCATCACCGTCGAGGCCGGCCGCTATTCGCTGTATGAGAACTGCCAGCGATCCCTCGCGGCCTTCGACGCCCGCGTGAAGGAAGGTCAGGCCGGCGAACGGCTTGCCCAGCGCCGTTTCCGGCGCCAGAGCGCCTGCGAGCCGCGCGTCGTGCCGGCCGTCCCCTTCGAGGAATGGTCGCAGCAGTCCCGCCAGGGCGGAGGCGGGGGACGTAACTAGCCCGTTACTGCGGGCCGCCGGCCTGCCCGAAACCAGGAGATCGCGACCATGAAGTCGGAAACCCGGCTGCTGCATGTCGGCCGGAAACCCCAGGATCATCGCGGCGTCGTCAACACGCCGCTCTACCGCGCGTCCACCGTGCTGTATCCGACCGTGCGCGAGCACCAGGAGTCGGGCAGCCGGAGGCTCGAGAAATACAATATGTCCTACGGGATGCATGGCACCCCGACCCACTGGGCACTGGAAGATGTGATCGCCGACCTTGAAGGCGGCGACCGCTGCTTCCTGGTCCAAACCGGCCTTGCGGCCGTGACCGTCCCCCTCATGGCCTTCCTCAAGTCCGGCGACCATGTGCTGATGGTCGACAGCGTCTACACCCCGGCACGGCGCTTTTGCGACACCATCCTGAAGGACTTCGGTGTCGAGACCACCTACTACGACCCGGAAATCGATGCTGATGGCATCCGCGCCCTGATGCAGCCCAACACCAAGGTTCTGTATCTGGAATCCCCGGGCTCGATCACCTTCGAGGTGCAAGATGTGCCGGCGCTGGCCGCCGTCGCGCATGAGCATGGTGCGATCGTGATGATCGATAACACCTGGGGCATCTACACCTTCGACGCCTTCAAGCATGGCTGCGACGTCTCGATCCAGGCCGGCACCAAGTACATCGTCGGCCACTCGGATGTGCTGATCGGCTCGATCACGGTGAAGGAAGAGCACTGGGAGACCCTGAAGACCCGTGGGGCCATTCTCGGTTCCTACGCATCGCCCGACGACGTCTACCTCGCCACCCGCGGCGTGCGGACGATGGCAGTACGCCTAAAGCGCCATGAAGAAAGCGCGCTCAAGGTCGCGGCTTGGCTGCGCGACCGGCCACAGGTCGATGAAGTGCTGTTCCCGGCACTGCCCGGCGCGCCCGGCTATGAACTCTGGAAGCGCGACTTCACCGGCGCCTGCGGCCTGTTCGGGGTGCGGCTGAAGCCGGCCTCCGACGAAGCCGTTAACAACATGATCGATGGGCTGTCCCTGTTCGGGATCGGTTCAAGCTGGGGCGGCTTTGAAAGCTTGTGCATCGCCAACAAGCGCGACACGGTGCGCACCGCCACGGCGTTCGACGACAGCGGCCCGCTGATTCGTATCCATATTGGTCTGGAAGACCCGGATGATCTGATCGCCGACCTGGAAGCCGGCCTCGGCCGCCTGTCCGCGACCGGCTAAGCCGTCGGCGCACAGGCCGGACACAGTCCCTCGAGCTCGACCACCCCACGGTCCAACGCGAAGCCTGCCCGCCCCGCGGCCCCCGCAATGGCATCCTCCACCGCACCGTCGTGCAGTTCTTCGACCACCCCGCAGCAGGTGCAGATTAGGAATTGCGCACGGTGGCCATCGTCCGGATGGGCGCAGGCAACGAAGGCATTGACCCGCTCGATCCTGTGTACCAGCCCTTGGGCAATGAGGAAATCCAGCGCCCGGTAGACTGTCGGTGGTGCGACCCGGCGGCCCAGCACCTGCTGCAAGCCGTCCAATGCCGCATACGCGCCGACAGGCGCGGGGCTCGACAGCAACAACTCCAGAACTTGGCGCCGCATTGGTGTCAACCGCGCGCCCCGGCGCTTGCAAACCCGTTCGGCCCGGGCGAGCCCGGCGGCGACCGCCTTTGGGTCTACACGCCGATCGATATGGCTGCAGCTATCAGGTTCTGGGCGGCCTACCGTCATTGGAACTCCCAAGCCCCGCGTCCGGAGCATGGACGCGACATGCGTTATCGTATAACACCCCGACGAACGTCCTAACAGGCAGGCCCCAAGCCATGTCAGAGACAGAACCGCGCACATCCGACGACATACTCGACCGCATCGCTTTCGACGACCGTGGCCTCGTCGCCGCCATCGCCCAAGACCATGAGAACCGTGACGTGCTGATGATGGCCTGGATGAACCGGGAATCGGTGGCCGAAACACTGGCCACCGGCCGGGTCTGCTATTGGTCGCGCTCGCGCGCCCAGTTGTGGCGCAAGGGTGAAACCTCCGGTCATGTCCAGCACCTTGTGGAAATGCGCATCGATTGCGATGCCGACGCGCTGCTGCTGCTGGTAAAGCAGACTGGCCCGGCCTGTCATACCGGCACCCGCTCCTGCTTCTTCACCGCGGTGCGCGACGGCGCCGCGGTGCGGATTGCCCAGCCGATTACCAGTTAGGGCTCGTGGATCCGGCGGTCGTCTTTTCGTCAGAGGCCGCCTTTCGGCTGGCCAGATCGTATTGCCTGATCGTTTCCGCCACGGTGATGCGGAAATCGGCAAAGAGGTCATTTTTGCCGATCGCATGGGCAACCTGATGATCGCCGTTGGCGCGCCAGGCCCTCACCGCCGCCTCGTCACGCCAAAATGAGATCGAGACATACTTCCCTGGTGTCACGAGACTCTCGAAGCGCTCGACCGAGATGAAACCATCGACATCATCGAGCTGCGGCCTCAGCGCGCCCGCGAGGTCGAAGTAGCGCGGCGACTTGCCGGGCTTCATGGTGACTTCGAAGACGACGACGATCATGCCCCTCGCTCCGTCGGCTGCTGCGGCAATGGCGCCCCCGGCAGGACTCGAACCTGCAACCTCACGCTTAGAAGGCGCGTGCTCTATCCAGTTGAGCTACGGGGGCGTGGTTGCCGGCGACCCCGCCGTTGCGGCGGGCGCGGCTCAGTGGGTCCAGAGCCCCGATCTGGTATAAGCGAAGTTCTCGGCATAGGCCTTGGGCTTGATGCGCCGGTCCTTCGGCTCCTGCACGACGAAATCCAGGTCATGTTTCTCGGCGTAGGCCACCGCTTCTTCCTTGGAGGGAAAGCGCAGGCGAACCTGCGTGCGGGTGTCACCTGAGCTGATCCAGCCCATCAGGGGATCATGGCGCCGCCGCTCGCTCGGTTCGTACTCCAGCACCCAGTCGCGGGTGTTGCGCGTCCCCGACTGCATGGCGTTCTTGGTTGGCCGATAGATTCGCGCCCGCATATTTCCTGTCCCGTCTCTTTGCGCCCAGGCCGCCATCTGCCGGCCCGCAACGCGCCGCATCATGGTCGGGGCGGACGGATTTGAACCGCCGACCCCCTGCTCCCAAAGCAGGTGCGCTACCAGACTGCGCTACGCCCCGTGCCGTCTCGGCAACAGGATGTACGGAATCCCAGCCGGTGCGACAAGCATAGATCATCGCGCGCCATGATGCGCGCCTGGTTGCGCTGGCGTTCACGCCGCGCGGTTGATACCTAGGGGCCATGACAGAAGATACAAAACTCCAGGTTTCGCCCAGCCTGGGGATCCGCCCAGCCATCGAGGGCCTGGAAGACAACGGCATCCTCGATATCGTACGCCATGCCCGCGAACATCCACCGGCGCAGGACTTGATCCCGCTGTGGTTCGGCGAAGGCGACATCCCCACACCAGCGTTCATTTGCGACGCGGCGCGCACCGCGATGGACGACGGTTACCTGTTTTACAGCGACCAGCGTGGCATCCCGGAACTACGCGAGGCACTGTCGCGGTACCTGGGGCGCGCGTACGGCAAGGACGTCAGCACCGACCGACTGTACATCATGCCCTCAGGCATGGCCTGCATCATGGCCACCCTGCAGATGCTTACCGACCCGGGCGATGAGGTCGTCTTTGTCTCGCCAGTCTGGCCGAACGGCGCGGCGAGCGTGCGCATCCTCGGCGGCCGTGCCGTGGAAATGCCGCTTGTGATGGAGAATGGCACCTGGCGGCTCGACCCGGAGCAGCTGTTCACCGCCTGCGGACCCCGGACCCGGGCGATCTTTGTCAATTCGCCGAACAACCCCACCGGCTGGGTAATGCCGCTGGATCAGATCCAGGCAGTGATGGACTTTGCCCGCGAGCGCGGCATCTGGATTCTATCGGACGAGGTCTATTCACGGCTGGTCTATGACGGATCGCCGCGCGCACCGAGCTTCCTCGACGTCGGTGAACCCGACGACCGTCTGGTGGTGCTGAACAGTTTCTCGAAGAACTGGGCGATGACCGGCTGGCGACTTGGCTGGATCGTCGCCCCTGCGGAACTCAGCCTCGTCTATCAGAAGCTGCTGCAATTCAACACGTCGGGCGCTGCCACCTTCATCCAGAAGGCGGGTGCGGTGGCTATGGACCAGGGCGACCCCTTCATTGAGGAGGTGCGCAGCTACTGCGCGGCGGGCCGCGACATCGTCTGCGGTGCGTTATCGGAGATGGGGCGCGTTCGCCTGTCCCGGCCAGACGGCGCTTTTTATGCCTTGTTCTCAGTCGAGGGTGAGCCCGACTGCACCGCGTTGGCAAAGCACATCATCGATAAGGCGGGTGTCGGCCTCGCACCGGGCTCCGCCTTCGGCGCGGGCGGACCGGGCTTTATCCGGCTGTGCTTCGCCAGCTCCGCCCCACGCCTTGAAGAAGCCATGACGCGCCTGCGGCCCGTCCTCAGCTAGCCGGCCCTTAATCCATCTTCTCGTAGACGAAGTGGCGACGGTTGGTGGTGTATGGACGCACCATCGGCGCCCAATCGCCCTTGTCAGAGGCTTCCTTCCAGACTGGCGTTTCGGGCAGATCTGGCGAATCGATCTCATAGATCGCGCAGTAGGTCGGCGCATCTGCGTTGCGCGAGGTCGTCAGCTTGTAGCGCACGCAGCTGTGCACGCCGGGCACCGTGAGGATTTCCGGAATGTGCTGTTCATCGTAGATGCGGTTGAAATCCGCCTCGTGGTCGGCATCCACATCCATCTGCACGACGAAGATGTAGCGGCTCATCGTCCCCTCCTCTGATTTCTTCGCACTTGGTGAACGCCATCAGTATCGGACCGCAGATTGCGCCCTGTCGATGGCGCGCCTAGATTCCCGCCATGTCCAATCAAGCTTATTCGCAGCCGCTGCTGTTCACGCCAGCGACCTATCGCGGCGTCACCGCCCGTAACCGGATCGTTGTCTCCCCCATGTGCCAGTATGAGTCCGTTGATGGCGGACCGACCGACTGGCACCTGGTCCAGATGGGCAAGTTTGCAATCGGCGGGGCCGGCATCGTCTTCCATGAGGAAACCTCGGTGGAGGCCCGCGGCCGCAAGACCCACCATTGCGCCGGCCTGTACAAGGATTCTCACGTTCCTGCGTACCGGCGGATCAATGAATTCATCCGCCGCTATGGCGCGGTGCCGGCAATCCAGTTGGGTCATTCAGGGCGCAAGTCGTCCAACAAGGGGCCACTGGACGGACGCACGCCGCTCGGCGACGACGACGCCGCAAAGGGGGAGCCGCCGTGGCAGGGGTTGGCGCCCAGCCCCATTCCGATGGAACCGGGCTACCATGTCCCGCACGAGATGACCCTCGATGACATCCGCCGATCACTGGAGGATTGGCGTGTCGCCACCCTGCGCAGCGCGGAAGCCGGGTTCGATCTGATCGAGATCCACGGTGCCCATGGTTATCTGATTCACGAGTTCCTGTCGCCTGGTTCCAATAGCCGCAGCGACGCTTATGGTGGCGACCGTCAGGGGCGCATGCGCTATGCCCTGGAGATCGCCGAGGTAGTCCGTGACGCTTGGCCAAAGGACAAGCCGCTGTTCTGGCGGCTGTCGGCAGTCGACAGTAAGGGCGGCTACTGGGATATCGACGATTCGCTCGCCCTCGCCCGCGAACTCAAGGACCGCGACATCGATGTGATCGATTGTTCCTCCGGCGGAATCTACGGCAACTCTGCTCTGCCTGCAGTACCGCGGGTCGCGGGTTATCAGGTGCCCTATGCGGAGATCATCCGCCGCGAGGTGGATATCCCCACGATGGCAGTGGGCGGCATCACCGAAGCACACCAGGCCGAGGCAATCCTGCGAGACGCCAAGGCGGACCTCGTCGCCATGGCGCGCGAGCTAATGTGGGAATGCAACTGGCCGGTCCATGCCGCCAAGGAATTGGGGGTGGAAGACTATCTCGGCCTGTTCCCGCAGAGCTACGGCGACCGCTTACGTGGCCGCGAACGGGAACGCCAGGAATTCCCCCCGGGCACTGAGGCAGAAATCCCGATGCGGCTGTCCGATTATCCGGGGGCCGATTGAGCCGCTAGCAGCCAAGCAGGTCTGTTAGGCCGTGCAGTGAATCCAGTACCACCTTCGGCCCCATAGGCAGCCTTTCCGGCACCGCCCCAAATCGGTTGATCCACACCACCTGAAATCCGAATTGGGCCGCGCCCGCAACGTCCCAAGCATTGGACGACATGAAGCAGATTTGCCCCGGGGCGACGTCGAATCTCTTGGTCGCGAGCCGGTAGGTGTCGGGGTGCGGCTTGAAGATCCCGACCTGCTCCACCGATAGGCAGGCATCCAGTAAGTTGCCAATCCCCGCGCTACTGACCGCGTCAGACAGCATGCCCGGTGCTCCGTTCGACAGAATTGCTGTTTTGAGCCCCGCAGTCCGCACCTGGTTCAGCACCTCCGGCACTTCTGTGTAGGCGTCCAGCCTGCGATAGAGCGCCATCAGGTCTTCGCGCAGCATCGGATCAGCAAGGCCGAGTGCGTCGAGGGCGTGGTCCAACCCGTCGCCGGTGACATGCCAGAAATCTGCATGTACTCCCATCAGGCTGCGGAGCCATGTGTATTCAAGCTGCTTGGTGCGCCACAGGGCGGCCAGATCCGCCGCCTTGCCGTTCAGGCGCCCCTCTAGCCGATGGGCGGCCGACGCGACGTCGAACAAGGTGCCGTATGCGTCGAAAACACATACAGAGATATCGCTCAAGGCTGGTTGGATGGGGCTCGCCGGCATATCAGTTCGGCCTTTTCATGGTTCCACGCGAGGTTTCAAACATTTATACAGAAACGTACTTACGTTGTTCCGGCCGGTTGCATGACGCCACAAGAACTCAGCAATGTGCTCGCGCGGCATCGCGCGCACATCATTGACCCGGAAAGCGGGGCCCGCGCCGACCTATCCTTGCAGCATATTCCGCGCGTGAACCTGCGCGAGGCGAACCTGCGCCGTGCCGTGATGGCGGGCGCCCAATTCGACCGCGCCGCCCTCGCCTATGCCGACCTAAGCCTGGCTGACCTGTTCGCCGCCGACCTGAACGAGGCAGACCTCACCGGTGCGCGGCTGAGCCGGGCCGACCTGCGCGGCGCTCGGCTGACGCGGGCCAAACTGGCAGAAGCCAGCCTCGACGGCGCGGATATGCGCCCGCCCGCCTTGGTCGATGCAGCGATACGCCTATCCGGCGACCACCTGGATGACGAGCAGCGTGAACGCGGCCGGCTCATAAGGGCCCACCTCTCCCGGGTCCGGCTGAACGGTGCCTGCCTCATTGACGCTGATCTGCACGGCGCGGATGCCTGCGGTGCGGACCTCGGCCAGGCAGACCTTACGGGTGCGAACCTGTCGATGGCGCGGCTCCGCGGCGCCAATCTGCGCAGTGCCGACCTCACAGGCGCCCGGATCGACGGCGCCAGCCTTGCGGGCGCAGACTTGCGCGGCGCGCTGGTCACGCAAGAGGCACTGCTGGAGGCCGATACCGGCGGCGCAATCCTGCCCGCCCCGCTTGAAGGCATTGGCGGAGACCTGCGTGAGCGGATCGAGGCCCATCTGCGCTGGCTCAATAGCGACGGAAAGAGCGGCACCCGCGGTGATTTTGCCGGAGCGAATCTGTCGGGCCTGAACCTTTCCGGCACCAATCTCAGCCTTGCCGACCTGCGCAACGCCGACCTGAGTCAAACTCGCCTTGAAGACGCACTGCTGTTGTCAGCCGACCTGCGCGGCTCCGACCTGTCTGGCGCCGACCTGTCTCGCGCCGAGTTGGACGGCGCGAACCTGGAACGCACCATCTTGCGCGGCGCCGTGTTGCGCGGCGCTCGGCTGCGGGTCTTCGAGGTCCAGGCGCGTAGCGCCGCTAATAAGATTACCCGGATTGCCTGCAACCTCGCGCGGGCCGACCTGCGTGAGGCAGACCTCTCGGACAGTGACTTGTCCAATGCCCGCATGACCGGGGCGCGCTACAAAGGTGCGCGTTTCCTAGGCTCCAAACTCACCGGCTGCGACCTGCCCCGCGGCCTGCGCAAGCGCCTGGGCGAAGCCGAGATTGCGACCCTGGAGCCAAGTCCGGCCTGATCAGCGGCGGCTTTCGAAGATCGGATGCTCCACCCGGTCGCCCACTGCGATGTCTAGTCGGTCGGCGCTGCCACCGCGCAGCTCTAGAACTGCGCGGACGCGCCGGCCCGCGGTGACGATCTCCAACGAGTGTGGCACGGTGCGCGCAGCGATATGAACAATCCGCCCGCTCGCGTCGATGAACAGCATGTCCAGCGGGATGAGGGTGTTCTTCATCCACATCTTGGCTACCGGGCGCTCCGGCCAGTCGAACAGCATGCCGGCATCCGCCGCCAACTCGCGGCGGAACATCAGGCCCTGGCTCTTCTCGGCATCTGTCCGGGCCACCTCCACGGTGAACCCGTGCCGGGCGCCTGACTGGGTTTTGATGACCAGCGGCGACGTTTCAAACGCCAGTGCGCCCGCGGCCAACAGGATGCAGAGCAGCGGCAGGGCCGCCACACGGCGCAACAGACGAGTCATGACAGCGACCTCCCGAAAACGTGCACGGGTGTGATTCGCCGCCGCGCACCGCCGCTCGTAGCTTGATAACAGAGAGAGGCCGGAATGTCGGCGGGGATGACGCTCATGCCCCACTCCCCCGATGCCGAAACCTGCTGGCACCGGCCTCATCGGTTGGCGGGGCGGTGCTCTTCCCCTCCCCCTGTAGCGCCGCCCCGTTCATCGATCCCACGACCGGCTCATCCATGACCTGTGCCACAACCGCGCGCACGGCGTCCCTTACCGGCCCTGGCCGCGGCAGATCGGCAAGGCTTTCAAACCAGTGGGCTGGCGGATTGCGCCCCGCCGCGCGGTCCCAACGCAGGTTGCGCAGCACGGCTTGGGCGGCGGGCGGCAGCGGATCGGGGACGGCGTACCGGTTCAGCGCCGCCCAGATACCCGTCCAACAGCGCGCGACTGACCAAGGATTGTAGCCGCCGCCTCCCAGCACGATCAGCCGCGGCGCCATATCATTCATTTTCTGAACAACATCCTTTAATGCATTGTTTGATAACGATAGTTTAGACAATGGATCATCTTCGATTGCATCCGCTCCGCATTGCAGCACGACCACATCCGGGTCAAAACCCTGGAAAAATGGCCATACCGCGTGCTCCATCACGAAGGCCATCTCGGTGTCGTTGAAGCCGGCTGGGACGGGCAAGTTTCGCGCCGTTCCACCGGCCCTGTCAGCGGCTCCGCCGGTGCCTGGCCAGCGGCCAGCTTCATGGATCGAGACGGTTAGCACGCGATCCTCGTCAGCAAACGCATCCTCCACCCCGTCGCCGTGATGCGCGTCGATATCGAGATAGAACACCCGCGAAAACCCCGCATCCAGCAACGCCATGATCCCCAGCACCGGATCATTGAGGTAGCAGAACCCGCTGGCGCGGGCCTGGCGGCCATGATGGGTGCCCCCTGCAGGATTGTGCACCACCCGCGCCGCGCCACTGGCGATCATTCGCGCCGCCGCCAAGGTTGCCCCGGCCGCGGTTGCAGGTCGGCGGAAAACCTCGGGATATATGGGGTTGCCGTAGCGGCCAATATGAAAGCGCTCCGCCTCAGCCTCGCTGACCGCCCCATCGCGTTCGGCGCGCTGTAGGCAGGCGACATAGTCCGGGTCATGGAAGCGCGCCAGTTCATCCGGAGTGGCGCGCGGGCTATCCAGGTATCTTGCCGGGTCAAGCCACCCAAGCGCGCCGATCAAGTCCAGTGTCGTCGAAACCCGAGGTATCGCAAGCGGGTGCTTCGCACCGTAGCTGGAACCCCGATATATCTCACTACCGATCAGCACTGGGCCGCCGTAGGCGGGATAAACGGGATTGACGGTCGGATAATCTGCTACCATCGAGAACTGGGATTAGCTGTTCGTTTCGGGTGGAGACGTTTACGCAGATGGCTTCTCAAGTTTGGGATCCCCCGCCGCCCAAGCCCGCCAGCAAGGCGGAAAAGGCGCGGGAAGCATTCTTCGGCGTCCTTGAGCGCCGGCATTTTTACGACGGCGAGGTGATCTTCAGAGAAGACCGCCCTGGCCACGAGGCCTATATCATCGATACCGGCGAAGTGGAGATCTTCACCGGCCCTGAGGACAATCCGACAATTCTGAACCGCGCAGGGCCGCGCAGCATATTCGGTGAGATGGCACTGGTCACCCGCCAGCCGCGCTCGGCATCGGCGCGTGCCACCCGGAACACCATTTGCTTCGTCATCAATGCCGACGATTTCCGCGAAAGACTGGGCGAAGTCAGCCCGTTCATGCAGGTGATCGTGAAGGTGCTGGCGGAGAATGTTCGGGGCTCCAATTCCACCATCGATGCTGCTGCCAAACAGATCCGGCGCCAGAAGAAGGCGTTGAAGGAAGCCAAATCCCCGGGCTCTGCTGCACCTAAGCCGCGTCCCCGCAAGGAAGTTGCCGAGGATGACGAGCCCCCCGGCGGCCCGAAAGCAGTCAGCCGAAAAGGCGTGGCAAAGGGCGCCTGACCCGAAGACTTACAAGTTTTGACGCACGGCCAACACGCCGCCGACCACTGCGGGGCATAGTGCGCGCCGATGAGGAGGGCGCGCCATGCAACGCAACACTGCGGACGACCTCGACGCGCGTTTCAAGAAGCTCGAACGGCGGGTTTACTACAAGGACCAGCTCGTCTTCCGCGAAGGCGCAGCGGCAACCGACGTCTACGTTATCCAGTCGGGTAAGATTGAGATTTTCAAGAAGCGCGACGGTCTTGAATCGTCGCTCGCAATCCTCGGCCCAAACGCCATCTTCGGCGAAATGGCGCTGGTTACAGACCGTCCCCGTTCCGCTAGCGCCCGGGCGCTGACCGAGACAGTCTGCTACGTCATCAAGGAAAGCGATTTCCGCGCACGTCTTGATGAATCGGGACGGTTCAGCGACACCCTGGTGCGGGTGCTTGCTGAAAATGTCCGCAGCACCAGTGACTTGCTGACAACCCGCGAAGCGGAGCTGGTCGCACGGGAACGCGAACTGCAACAGCGCGAACTCATCCTCGACCGGCAGAAAGAAGCGATGGCCGCCCGGGAAACGGAGCTTTCAGAAGCAGAAACCGAATACCAGAAGATGATGCTGGAACTGCGTGGCCGCATCGATGCCACGGCTGCACGGGAAGCAGCGCTGGAAGCCCGGCTTCGCGAGATTGATGCGCTCAAGGCCGCAGCCCCCAGCCATCACGTCGCGGGCGCTGCCTAATCAACATGCTGTGTAGTCGGCTTGCGAGGACTGGCGCGCGCCGCGCCCATCGGGCATTGTCAGCGCGCTTTCCCGACTGCCACCCGCTGGTTATCCATGTCGAGTTCCTCCCGCGAAGATTTCTCCCGGATGTTCGAACGCAAGCTGTTCTACAAGGGACAGCTGATTTTCGATCAGAACCGGCCTGCCTCCGAAGCCTATTTGGTGGAGTCGGGCAAAGTGCACATCTTCATCGACACCGGCCACGGCGAGAAAGTACTGACCACGATCGGCGAGAACGGCCTGTTTGGGGAAATGGCGCTTATTGGCGGTGGACCGCGGACCGCCTCGGCCCGGGCGGCAGGCGACACGGTATGCCAGATCATCCGTGCCGACGATTTCCACAAGCGATTCCAGGAAAACGACAAGTTCCGCGAGGCGGTCCTGCGCCTGCTGGTGGAGAGTGTTCGCCGTACCACCGACCAGGTTGGCGATATCCTGCGGCAGCTACGCGACCGGGAGCGCAAGCTCGAGCGGCGCGAACAGGAATTCGAAGAGCGCCTCACGGAGCTCGAGCGGCGCGAGCGCGCTCTGGAGAGGGCAGCAAAGAACGCCTGATACGTGTGAACCGTCTGCGCTTAAACGCTTATTCGTGCTGTGACAGCGATCACTTCCCGGCGCGGCGCTCTGGATAAGTTTGTGGAAAAAATAAGCGTATCGGTTGGATGAGGGCTCCCATGAAGTCCGCGGCTTCTGTCACCCATCGTGATGACTATTACAACCAGCTTGAACGCCGGTTGTTCCTCAAGGATGCGGTCATCTTTAAGGAAGGCGGGTTCGACAACGATGTTTATGTCGTCGAATCCGGCACCGTCGAGATTTACAAGTCGGACGGAGAGAGCGAGACGAGCCTCGCACATCTGGGCCCGAATGCGATCTTTGGTGAAATGGCGCTGGTCACCGGCGATGGGCGCAGCGCTTCGGCGCGGGCGCTCAGCGACACCACCTGCTTTGTTATTCGCGAGCAAGAGTTCCGCCAGCGTCTGAGCAATGGTGCCAAGCTCGGCCACTCGCTGATGCGGGTTCTGACCGACACAGTGCGCACGTCGACAAGCCGCATCCTTGAGCAAAGCGCGCGGATCGCCCACTTGGAGCGCGAGGTCGAGGACCGCGACGCTCGGATTAGCCAGCTGGAAAAGCAGGTTTCCGAGCCCGCACCGGCCGCCGAGGGCATCTCGGATGCCGCGGTCGATACACCAGATGACGATGGCCCGCAGCAGCCAAAAGTTTTCAGCAGCAAGGGCGTCGTGCCGGCCTGACAAGCTTGCGCCGCGCGGACGCACAGGTCATATATCGGTCATTCCCCGGGGGGAGCCGGTCCACGGCTGAGAGGACTCACACAGAGCCGACCCCTAGAACCTGATCCGGTTAACACCGGCGTAGGGACGGGCTGTGAACGAGAACGCCGCGATTTCACCGCCAGCAACAGACCAGCCGCCAGGGATCGCGGTCATTGATGCGCGCCTGACATATGGCGGCACGCCATTGTTCGACGGCCTGTCCTTCACCCTCGCGCCCGCGGCGTGGACCTGCCTGCTGGGCCCAAGCGGCGTCGGCAAAAGCACCCTGCTGAAAATGATTGCCGGCCTCGTTGCGCCAGACGAAGACGCCGGTGCGCGCATCGCGGCGGACGATGCGGTGCCTCTATCGCGCCGTATCGCCTACATGGCCCAGCAGGACTTGCTGCTGCCCTGGCTCAGCGCCCTCGACAATGTGCTCCTGGGTGCGCGGCTGCGCGCCGAGACCGTAACTCCCGCCTTGCGCGACCGGGCCCGCGCCTTGCTGGGTCGGGTCGGGCTTGAAGGACGCGAGAGCGACCGCCCCGGCGCTTTGTCGGGAGGCATGCGCCAGCGGGTCGCACTGGCCCGCACCCTCATGGAGGATCGGCCCGTCGTGCTGATGGACGAGCCGTTTTCCGCCGTGGATTCGATCACCCGCCTGCGGCTCCAAGAGCTGGCGGCGGAGTTGCTGGCCGGACGGACTGTCATGCTCGTCACCCACGACCCGCTCGAGGCGCTGCGCCTCGGTGATTCGGTGCAGGTGATGGCAGGCCGGCCGGCAACCATCGGAGACCCGATCCGCCCCTCGGGCGACGCACCCCGCAACATCGCCGACCCTGATCTGCTGGCGCTGCAGGCGGAACTCCTTGGCAGGCTTGCCAGCGCCCATGAAGACGAACCGGAGCCTGCGCGATGATGACGGTGGTGCGCCCGGTGGTGACATTCGGCGGCCTGATCCTGGTCTGGCAGACCGTGATCTGGACCACCGGGGTTGCTCATTTCATTCTTCCCTCGCCTGGCGCCGTGCTGACTGCCGTGGTTCGGGATCACGCAACGCTCGGCTATCACGCGCTGATCACCATCAGCGAGATCGTGCTGGGCCTCATCACGGGCACAGTGTGTGGTATCGCGACCGCCCTGACGCTCAGCTACTTCCGCCGTGCTCAGCGATGGCTGATGCCAGTCCTGCTGGCCGTCCAGGCAATGCCGGTTTTTGCCCTGGCCCCGATCCTGGTGCTGTGGCTCGGTTTCGGCTTGGCGTCGAAGATCGCGATGGCGACCTTGATCATCTATTTTCCGGTGGTCGCCGCCTTCTTCGACGGGCTGCGCCGGACTGACCCGGGCTGGCTGGACCTGGCGCGTACCATGAATGGCGGCCGCCTCTCCACCTTGCTGCGACTGCGCATACCCGCTGCCCTTCCCGCCCTGGCATCGGGCCTGCGTGTAGCGACCGCTGTGGCACCGATCGGGGCGGTCGTCGCCGAATGGGTCGGCGCCAGCGCGGGCCTCGGCTTCCTGATGTTGCACGCCAATGCACGACTGCAGATCGACGTCATGTTCGCCGCCCTGTTCGTACTGGCGCTGTTTAGCGTCTGTCTCTATTTCACCGTCGACCGATTGCTGCGCCGGGCTATGCCCTGGCAGGCCGACACCCTTCCCAGCGAAGACCGAGAGGACTGACATGCGACTTAAGACAGCCACAGCCGCCCTGCTTGCGCTCGGCATTGCAACTGCCGCGCCGGCGCGGGCCGCCGATAAGCTGACCCTACTGCTCGACTGGTTCATCAACCCTGACCACGGGCCGATTTATGTCGCTTTGGAGAAGGGCTACTTCGCTGACGCCGGCCTCGATGTCACCATCATCCCGCCCGCCGACCCGAGCGCGCCACCGAAGCTGGTCGCGGCGGGGCAGGCCGAACTGGCGATCTCCTACCAGCCGCAGCTGCACCTGCAGGCTGCCGCCGGTCTGCCGATCGCGCGGGTTGGCACGCTGGTGGCGACGCCGCTCAACACGCTGGTTGTATTGCGCGACGGCCCGATCAAGTCGCTCGCAGATCTCAAGGGCAAGAAGGTGGGCTACTCCGTGGCTGGCACCGAGCAGGCGGTACTGGGCACTATGCTGAAGACTGTGGGCCTTTCCCTCGAAGACATTACCCTGGTGAATGTGAACTTCTCGATCTCGCCCTCCCTGCTTGCCGGCAAGGTGGACGCGGCGATCGGCGCCTACCGCAACTTCGAACTCAACCAGATGGATATCGAGGGACACCCGGGCCGCGCTTTCTACATTGAGGAGCATGGCGTACCGACCAATGATGAGCTGATCTATGTTGCGCGCCGCGACATGATCAGTGACCCCCGCATCCGCCGATTTCTCGATGCCACCGAGCGGGGCGTGCAGTACCTCGTGAACCATCCTGATGAGTCCTATCAGCTGTTCATCAAGGACCGGCCCGAGGTGAACAACGAGCTCAATCGCCGCGCATGGCGCGATACCCTCCCGCGTTTCGCTCTGCGCCCGGCATCACTGGACCGGGCGCGCTATGAGCGTTTTGGCCAGTTTTTGATCGACTCCGGCCTCATCGAAAAACTGCCGCCGCTCGACGACTACGCCGTCGAGGTGCCCTCGGCGGGGTCCTGAGCGGAAACGACATGGCCGCGGACCTCGACCGGCTACTGCGCGACGTTCGGGCCTGCCGCCTGTGCGAAACGCAGCTGCCGCTTGGGCCGCGGCCTGTCGTCGTGGCGGATCCGGCTGCGCGTATCCTGATCATCGGCCAGGCGCCCGGCACCAAGGTCCACGAGAGCGGCATCCCCTGGAACGATCCTTCCGGCGATCGGCTACGTCACTGGATGGCGGTAGATCGTGAGCAGTTCTATGATCCGGCCCGGGTCGCCATTATGCCCATGGGTTTTTGTTATCCGGGGCGACTGCCGCGGGGCGGCGATGCGCCACCGCGCCCGGAATGCGCACCCACCTGGCATGACCAGTTACGTGCCCACCTGCCGAACATCGCACTGACCCTGTTAGTCGGCGTTTACGCCCAGGCGCGATACCTGCATGCTGGGCGCAGCCGGCCCATGACCGCAACGGTCCAGGCATTCGCCGACTATCTGCCCCGCCGCCTGCCCCTACCCCATCCAAGCTGGCGTACCACCGGCTGGCAGAAGCGCAATGCGTGGTTTGAGACCGATGTTCTGCCGGCGCTGCGGCAGCGGGTCGCAGCCCTGATAAATTAGTCAGCCGCACCCCGCTTGCGGACATCGTCAGGTACGACCGTCTTAACGATGGTCTCGTCGAGCACCTCGAAGTCGTGATACCCGATTGTCTCGTAGAGTTCGGCCCGCGTTTGCATATCTTCGAGCATTGAGCCGGTCTCGCCGGTCTCCGCCAGGCGCTGATAAAGGCCGGTCATTGCCTTAGCGGAGATTCGCATCGAGGAGACCGGCCAAATCACCATCTTGTAACCGAAAGCCTCGAACTGATCGGCGGTGAAGTAAGGCGTACGCCCGAACTCCGTCATGTTGGCGAGGAGCGGCGCATCGATGGCCGCAGCGAAGGCACGGAAATCCTCCTCGGTGTGCAGTGCCTCGGGGAAAATCGCATCGGCGCCCGCTTCCAGGTATCGCTGTGCACGGGCAATCCCGCCCTCCAGCCCCTCGGACGCCACCGCATCGGTCCGCGCAATGATGCGCAGATGCCGCCGCGCCTTGCGGGCCGCCGCAATCTTCGCCGCCATCTCGTCGACCGTCACCAGCCGCTTGTCGTTCAGATGGCCGCACTTCTTGGGCAGGACTTGGTCCTCGATCTGCACTGCACCTGCGCCGGCGTCCTCAAGCTCTCGGACAAGGCGCATGACGTTCAGAATCTCGCCATAGCCGGTATCACCATCAACCAGGATCGGCAGGTTCGTGGCCCGCGCGATGATTCGGGTGAAGAAGCAGAGGTCTTCGATGGTGATCAGGCCTACATCGGGGACCCCCATGCTGGCAGTAACCGCCGCACCGGACAGGTACAGGCTGTCGAAACCTGCGCGCTTGGCCAGCAAACCCGCCATGGCGTTGTGGGCACCAGGCATGCGCAGGATGCCGGGCCGCTCCAGCAAGGCAGCAAAGCGGTCACCGGCGGGGGTCTCCGGTATGCCATCAGCGGTAAGCCAGGTCATCTCGTCCTCCTGCGCAGAAGATCAGGGCGCGCAGTGTAGGAACCGGGCGTGCGGCGCGCAACGGCGCGCAATTGCAATGCCCCCCACTGCAAATTAGGGTTGCGGCGTGATGGCCGGTCGCCGGCTCGCCGCCGTGCCGCAGGGGATTTTCCTATGTCGATCAAGACCATACTTGTGCATCTCGACCGCCGGCCCGACTACGTCCACCGCATCGAGGTGGCGATTGATCTGGCCAAGCGTTTCGGTGCCCATATCGACCTGTTCTATCCGGATCGGCCAGTCGGCATGCCCGCGGAGATTTCCGGCCACGGCGCCTCTCTCGCCTTCCTTGAGGAAGAACGCACCAACGCCATCAAGCATCGCCGCGAAGTTGCTGCAGAGCTCGAAGGACGCGAAGACCTCAAGGACGTCTCATGGTGCTTTACCCATGAGGAGGGCGAGGCGCTCGACCCGTTGAAGCACCATGCCTTCTACGCCGACCTCACAATCGTCACCAAGTACGGACCGGATTCGTTTGAAAGCTGGCTCAGCCCGCACCTGCCGCAGCATCTGCCGCTCGCCTGCGGCTGTCCTGCCCTGGTGCTGCCAGAGGGCTACGATTACACCCGGCCACTGGGCAAGAATGTGTGCTTTGGCTGGAAGCCCAGCAACGAGTGTGCGCGGGCGATGCGCGATGCGATGGCGTTCATGGCACACGCGAACCAGGTCATCGTCCTGGCCGTCCGCCCGGAGGGACCGGACCACACACCCGACGAAGGCATTCACTACTATCTTCGCCGCCACGGAGTCAGGACCCAGTTGCTCGACCATATGGCCGACGACAGCAACGCCGGCGAGGCGCTCATCAATGCCGTCAACGACTTCAAGTGCGATATGCTGGTCATGGGCGCCTATGGTCGATCACGGCTGATGGAAATGGTTCTGGGTGGCACCACTGAGTTCGTACTAGAGCACGCCACGTTCCCGGTGCTGATGTCTCACTAGATGCGTTCGAGAGCCGCGGTGCGGCCACTGCTTGCAGGTCTAGATGAAGCTCACCTTCCTTGGCGGGGCTGGAACTGTCACCGGCTCCAAGACCCTGGTCGAGTCGGACGGCTGCCGGCTACTGGTCGATTGTGGCCTGTTCCAGGGCTTTAAGAACCTGCGTCTGCGTAACCGCGCACCATTGCCGGTATCCCCCGGCTCCATCGATACTGTTGTACTCACCCACGCGCATCTCGACCATTCGGGCTACCTGCCGCTCCTGGTCAAATCCGGCTTCATGGGCCGGGTCGTCTGTTCAGAGGCGACGCGTGATCTATGCGGCGTGCTACTGCCAGATTCTGGCTACCTGCAAGAGCAGGATGCCGCATTCGCCAATCGGCATGGCTATTCCAAGCACCGCCCGGCGGAGCCGCTCTATACGCGCGCGGACGCAGAACGCTGCCTCGAGCGCCTCGACGTGGTGGCCTTCGACCGCGAGGTCAATCTGGGCGAGGGTCTTAAGCTTCGGCTTCGCCGGGCGGGCCATATCCTGGGGGCCGCCATCGTGGAGTTGGGCGTATCCCGGGATGATATGCACCAGCGATTGGTATTCAGCGGCGACCTGGGACCGCCGGACGATCCGCTGATGGTCGCTCCCGCGGCCGTCGATGCCGCAGACATCCTCGTTGTCGAGTCGACTTACGGCAATCGCTTGCACCAGGACGGTGACCCGCTTCTGGCACTGCAGGACATTATCGGCCGCACCGCGGCGCGCGGCGGCACTTTGCTGGTCCCCGCTTTTGCGATCGGCCGCGCGCAGTTGCTGCTTTATCTGATCGGGCAACTAAAGGCAGCCGGCCGTATTCCCGACTTGCCAGTGGCGTTGGACAGTCCGATGGCGATCAATGCCACGGAACTGTTTGCCCGCCATCACGCAGATCATCGGCTTGCACCCGCCGAGGCCCGCGCCGCCTGTGCTGTTGCCCGCTACGTGCGCACGGCTGAGGAGTCGAAGGCGCTCAACACCAATGGCTTTCCATGCATCATCATTAGTGCGAGCGGCATGATGACCGGAGGACGGGTGTTGCACCATCTCAAGCATCTTGCGCCTGACCCGCGCAACGCGATCCTGATATCGGGCTTTCAGGCAGGCGGCACGCGCGGAGCAGCGCTCTTGGCCGGTGCCGATTCGCTCAAGGTCCACGGTACGCGGATTCCGGTACGCGCCGAAGTCGCAGACTTGTCCCAAATGCTCTCGGCGCATGCCGACGCGAGGCAGGTCATGGACTGGCTACGCGGATTCCGGCGGCCGCCCGACAGGACCTTCGTCACCCACGGCGAACCTGCCGCAGCCGATTCACTGCGGATGCGGATCGAGGAAGAACTGGGCTGGAACGTTACCGTTCCCGACTATCGGGACACGTTTGCCCTGTGCAGCAATTAGCCGGTACCGCTTTCGCCTACCTGATCACGTGCACCGCGCAGGTCGCATGGCGTACCACACGCCCGGCTGTCGACCCGATTAGATAGTCTTCTAGGCCAGGCTTGTGCGAAGCGATCACGATGCAATCGCACCCTGCCTTCTCCGCGTACTCCAGGATCGTCTGCGCCGCGTGGCCCGATACGACCTCAGCCTTGGCGTTACCTGGCGCACTCCGCGCCAGTTCCGTCAACTGATCGCTCGCCTCGGTCAGATTACCCTCGATCATCTCGGGGGTGAGATAGCTCTCCGCGTAGGGCGGAACCTTCTCGACCACATGCAGCAGGGTTACTTGTCCATCGTCGGCCGCCAGCGTCCGGGCGACTGTGATGGCCGCCTCAGCAGCCGCGCGATGATCAAGTGCAACTGGGATCAGAATGTTCTTGTACATGGTCTCCCCTTCTTCGTTGCATCGACGATAGCGCGTTAAAGCCCCGACAAAAACCTACGACGAGGAAATCCTGAAGTGGCGCCGGCGGATAGCCGACCGTCCCCCGCGAGGGCTTCCTAGGCCTTGATTGTTGGACGCGCCCGCATGTTCGCGAACCAGCGCGCCAAATTGGGATGCGCGTCGCCGATGCGGATATCGGTAATGCGCCCCAACAGAATTGCGCAGTAGGCCGAGATATCGGCCACCGAGAAGCCGTCCCCGGCAATGAAGGCCCGGTCCGCCATCTCGTCTTCCAGCCAAGCCATACGCGCGACGGCGATATCGCGGCAAGCCTCGCCGTATTCAGGCACCTGTACAAGCCGGCCCTTCCACCATTCGTGGGTGTTGCGGAAGACCTCTTGAAGCGGCCGCATCAGCTCGAACTCCATCCGCCGGTTCCACATCTCAACCTGGGCACGGCCGAGTGCTCCCGCACCAAAGAGCGCCGGTTCGGGGTGCAGGTCCTCGAAGTAGCGGCAGATCGCGATCGACTCGGTCAAAATGGTCCCGTCATCCAGTTCCAGTACTGGCAGGGTGCCCAGCGGGTTCTTTGCCAAAAAGGGCGGCTGCCGCTGTTCGTTCTTCTCCAGATCAACCGTGACTATCGGCACCTCGATGCCTTTCTCAGCAAGGAAAATGCGTACGCGGCGGGTGTTAAGCGCCCCTGAATGATCATAGAGCTTCAAGTCGTTATGCTCCCTGGCGATGTGACGATCCGCGCCTCAGGAGACCGTTGTGACCGACTTCCCGCTGCCCTGGACCGGGGTCTATGCAGCCCTACTGGGGCTGATGCAGATCGTACTCGCGATCCGGACCATACGACAGCGCCTGCGCAGCCGGACCGATATCCATGATCCGCCCGATGCCTACACCGCCCGGGTCATCGGCGCTCACGGAAACTTTATCGAGTATGTGCCCATCGCGCTGATTCTGGTGGCTCTCGCCGAACTGACGCCGCAAGGGCCCTTCCTGGTGCATGTACTGGGGGCGATGCTTGTGCTTTCGCGCCTCGCCCATGCCTATTCAATGTATGCCAATTACCTGCCGGCGCGCGCTGCCGGCGTCCTTGGTACATTCTGCGTCATTGCCATCGGTGCACTGATTCAGCTATTGCGACCTTGGCTAGGGGGATGAGAACGGACGAGACGATGCCTGCGACCAACCATAACAACGCTGGCGGGCGGTAAGACCTTGGTGTTTGGGAGCAAGCTGCGCCCCGGCGCTTGGCTGCGCCGTATGGTGCGGTTCCGGCTGATCCTGCCTACCCTGCGCAGCCCGCATTCGCCGGAGTACACGGCGCGCGGCGTATGCATCGGGGTGGCTCTCGCCTTCACACCGCTGATTGGGGTGCAAATGCCCTTGGTGGTGCTGGTTTGGCTGGCGCTCCGACAGCTTCTGCCGCAGTGGAATTTCCACCTGCTGGTCGCACTGGCATGGACGTGGGTAACCAACGTGGTCACCCTGGTGCCGATTTACTACGCCTTCTACATCACCGGCCGGGTCATCCTATGGCGCTGGGATTCGTTACCTGGATTTGAGGCCTTCTCCGCACGGATGAATGAGCTCATCACGGTTGAGACCAGCTGGCTTGAGGCCTTCTGGATCGCCGTCGTGCGGATTTTCGACAGCTTTGGGCTGCCGATGTTCGTCGGCTGCGTCCCTTACGCGCTGTTGTTCGGCTGGCTTGGCTATCGCTGGAGCCTTCGACTAATCCGCCGGCTCCGCACGCGCCGGATGCGCCGGCGCGCAGCGCGGCGCCGTCGGCAGCTTGGCGAGAATATCTGAAGGCGTTTGAGCCCTGCGGCCGATGCGCCGCCCTTATCCCCGGCCCAACGCAGGCAGGCCGTGAGCCCCGCACCGGGTGAGTAACCCTTACAGGCGGCGGCCCGACACGTGCCTAGACGAAATAGTAGTATCCCAGGTAGAGCATCAGCATCAGGACTACCCACAGCATGGTAGTGCCTGTCGGCCATGCCCGCGCCAGAATGCTGTCCGGGCCGTGATAGTGGAAGACCCGGTCGATGATGCGCTCCAAGTGCAACAGCGCCCGCGGCCCGACCAAGGACACGACGGGCTGCGCCACACGCATTGCCAAGCGGTAAAGCACTGGCAGGGCGCGCCGGTAGACCCAGTCTGTATCGATGCTGATCTTGGCTTCACCGCCAACATGCTTGAGCAGCAGGAAGAAGCCGAGCCCGGTGAACAGCAGCAGTTGCAGTTCCCAGATAATGTGCCCCGCCGTATAGGCGTGATAGTCGACAGGGTTCGGCATCAAGGAATAAAGCCAGTCAGGGTAAACGCCAATGAATATGCAGAGGAACGCGGCGATACCCATCGCCACCCGCATGTTCAGCGGGGCCTCTTGAGGCCGGAGGCCCGAATCTTTCCCGAGAAACGTGAAGTAAGGCAGTTTAAGGCCGGTGTGCAGGAAGGTGCCCGCAGACGCGAGGGACAGCATCAGCCAGATGACCGCGCGATGGTCTAGAGCCGCCGCCTCGACAACCATCGTCTTGCTGACGAACCCGCTGAAAAGTGGGAATGCTGAAATCGACAACGCCCCGACCATGTAAAGCAGGAACGTGACGGGCATGTAGCGGTAAATCCCGCCCAGCTCCGTGAGCTTGCTCCGGCCCGTCATGTGAATGACGGCACCGGCACCCATGAACAGCAGGCCCTTGTACAAGATGTGCGTGAAGGCGTGCGACGTGGCGCCATTGAGGGCCACGATGGTCCCCATGCCGACGCCAGCAACCATATATCCGACCTGGCTGATGATGTGATAGGCGAGCAGACGCCGGATATCGTTTGCGAGCACGGCGTAGACGACCCCATAGATCGCCATCACCGCACCGAACCACACCAGCATCTCAGTGCCGGGATAACCGCGGATTAGGGTATAGACCGCGGTCTTGGTTGTGAGGGCGCTGAGGAATATCGCGCCCGTTATGGTCGCTTCCGGGTAGGCATCCGATAGCCAGGCATGCAGCGGCGGGACGGCCGCATTGATCATGAACCCCACGAGAATGAGGTAGAAGGCAGGGCCAACATTCTGGATCGCCGTGAATTCAAGCGATCCGGTTTCGCCGTAATACAGGATCACGCCTGCCAGCAGAATCACGCCACCGGTGACATGCACCAGGATGTAGCGCCAGCCGGCGCTCCACGAGGCGTCGGTTTTTCTCGCCCAGATGAGGAATACCGACGAGAAGGCCATTGCCTCCCAGAAGACATAGAGGGTGATGAGATCCCCCGCGAAGACCACACCGAGCGCGGAACCGGCGTAAATGAAAGCCGCAACGTGTTGCAGTGGATCATCGAGATGCAGGGCGTAGATTGCCCCAATCACTAAAGCGATCCCGAAGACGTAGGCGAACACGAGGCTGAGCGCATCGACCCGCATCGTCGTCAATTCGAACGCGAGGACCTGTATCTCGCCGAATGTCCCATGAGGAATCTGCAAGACCGTGAGAAGTGACACCACGGGAAGGACCAGCAGATACACCTGCCGTGCCCGGGGGCCGAGAAGGGGCAGCAGCAGGCTGCCGAGGATCAGAATCAGGGACGGATGCACCCACATTGCTCGATCAATCGTCGTCGTAGTGGTTTTCCGGTCGGTAGAGCAGCGCGTAGCCGAGGGCCTTCGAAACGACGATGATCAGCACGCACGACACGAAACCGTAGATCGCCCCGAAGCCCCCGATCTCGTCCCAGGGGAAACGCACGTACTTCGGCGGTATCACCAAATCGAGGACCACCAGCAGCGCCAGCACGGCATACATCGCGCGCCGCAGATGCCAGCGGTTATCCATCAGCGTCTGGAGAAAATTGCCGATCATCGCGGCCCTCCCGGCGGGGTTTGGATGATGCTGCTCAGAAGGTCGAGCAACGGCTCCACGAAGAAGAACAAGGCCACCGCGCCCGCCGCCGTCAGGCAAAGGGGAACGACGCAGAAGACCGGTGCTTCGGCAAGGCCACCGCCGGCACGCTGGCCGTCACGATCGTCTGCGGCATAGTGTCCCTCGCCCGGGGCATGCGCCGCCTGGTGTTCGCCCGCATCGTCGTGGTGCGCCTCGGGAGCTGGCGGCAGGATCATGGCACGAATAACCGGCGGCAGTAGATAGGCCGCATTCAACAGGGTGCTGAGCAAGAACAGCGCGACGACGAGAAACTGCTCTTCGGCGAAGGCGCCGGTCAGCAAGTGCCATTTGCTCCAGAACCCGCCGAGCGGGGGGACGCCGATCACGCACAGAGCACCGAACAGGAACGCGCCCATGGTAAACGGCATTTTCCACGCCAGCCCGTCGAGTTGGCTCACCTTCGTCTTGTGCGACGCCACCATTATGGCGCCGGCACAGAAGAACAGGGTGATCTTGCCGAACGCGTGCATCGCGATGTGCATGGCAGCGCCGATAATGGCCCAGGGCGTCGCGAGTGCCGCACCAAGCACGATGTAGGACAACTGGCTCACTGTGGAGTAGGCCAGTCTGGCCTTCAGGTTGTCCTTGGTGAGCGCCACGCAAGATGCGGCGATCACAGTGAAGCCGGCGACGTAGACGAGCCACTGGGAGACGCCGGTTTCCTGCAGCGTCGCGGGGCCGAAGATATAGATGATCACCTTCAGCACGGTGAACACGCCCGCCTTCACAACCGCGACCGCATGAAGCAGCGCGCTCACGGGAGTGGGCGCCACCATCGCCGCCGGTAGCCAGCGGTGGATCGGCATCAATGCCGCCTTGCCGATCCCGTACATGTAGAGGAACAGCAGCATGCCGAGCGCGAAGTCGCTCACCTTGCCGTTGAGGATCCCGCCAGGCGTGAAGTCCAGGGTGCCGGCGACCGACCACGTCCACAGGATGGCAAGCAACTGGAAGCAGATGGATGTGGTCAGCAGGATTCCGAGATAGACCCGCCCTGCCCGCTTCGCTTCCTGGTTCTGGTGGTGCACGACCAGCGGATAGGTCGAGATGGTCAGCACCTCGTAGGCGAAGAACAGCGTGAACATGTTCGCCGAGAAAGCGACGGCGACGGCCGCGAATATCGCGAGCGCGAAGCACGCGTAGAACCGCGTCTGGTTGCCCTCGTGATGACCGCGCATGTAGCCGATCGCGTAGAACGACGTGAGGATCCAGAGGAACGAGGCAATCAGAGCGAACAGCATCCCCAACGGCTCGATCTCGAAGGCGATCGGCACGCCCACGACGACCTCGATCAGTTCCAGTCGCGGCTGGCCGCCAGCTGCCACCTCTGAATACAGCGCGGCGACGGCGGCGAACGTGACGACCGATGCCATAACCATCAGCGTATCGCGAAGGTTCGGCCGATGATCACCCGCTATTAGGATCAGCGCCGACCCGGCGAGCGGCGCCAAGATAGCCAGAATGATCAATTCTGCCGGCGTCACAGCCCGTACCCCGCAAGGACGCCCCGCGCTGCCTCGAACGCGCCGCCAGCGTTGATTGACGTCTCGATCCCGAACCAGATATTCGCCAGGGCGAGTGCCCAGGTCGGCAGGAGCAGCGTCAACGGCGCCTCCTCGACCTCCCCTGATCCGCCGGATGCCGGCTCGCGCAGGTAGGCAACTTCAATCACCCGCCAAATGTAGACGAAGGCGAGAATCGAACTCACGACCACGAGGGGGGCAATCGGCCACCATCCGCGTTCCAGGGCCGCGAGAACGAGGTACCATTTACCGATGAAACCAGCGGTCAGAGGCAGCCCGATAAGGCTCAGACCGCCGACGCAGAACGCCGCCATCGTCCATGGCATCCGCCGTCCTGCGCCAGCAAACGCCTCCAGTGACGAGTTGCCCATGCGGTAGACAACGCAGCCCACGGCACAGAACAGCGCAGCCTTCATCAGCGCATGATTGAACATGTGCGTCAGACCCGCCGCGAGTCCGGTGACGCTGTGCAGGCTGATCCCCAGAACCATGTAGCCGACCTGCGCAACACTGGAGAAGGCCAGCATCCTCTTGATGTCGTCCTGAAAGATCGCGACCGCCGACATGGCGAAGATCCCGACCAGTGCGAGCATTGCGAGCGGTATGCCGAGCGACAGCGTGTCGAAGGAAAACTCTGCCCCGAAAATCGTGAACACGAAGCGCACGAGCACATAGAGCGCAACCTTGGTCGCCGTTGCGGCAAGGAACGCAGTGACCGCCGAAGGCGCATAGGTGTACGCGTTGGGCAGCCAGAGGTGCAGGGGGAACAGTGCGAGCTTAAGGGTTGCCCCGACGACGAGGAACGAGAAGGCGGCGATGATGGCCGGGTTGGCGCCATAAGGCTGCACACGCGCCGCCAGGTCGGCCATGTTCAGTGTCCCGGTCATCGCATAAAGCATGCCGACGCCGATGACGATGAATGTCGCGCCGGTGGTGCCGAGGATCAGGTACTGAAACGAAGCCATGAGGGCGCGCCGGTCACGTCCGGACGCGATGAGGAGATAGGTGCCAAGCGACGATATCTCCAAAAACACGAAGAGGTTAAAGGCATCCCCGGTGATTGCCACCCCGAGCAGACCGCAGAACGTCAACAGATACGCCGTGTAGAACAGCGAGATGCGTCGCGATCCGAACTCGGCGAGGATGCTGTCCCGCGCATACAGGATCACCAGAGCGCCTACGCCCGAAACGAGCAGCAGGACGAACGCGTTCAGAGCATCAACCCGATACTCGATACCCCAGGGCGGGGCCCAGCCGCCAAGCTCATAGGACAAGGGGCCATGGGCCCAGACTTGGCCGAGCAGCATGATGGAGATCGCAAACGCCAGCCATGTGGCGATGGCAGCGATTGCCCACGCTGCGTCGCGCCCCCTGAAAATCACGCAGAGCGGCGCCGCAACGACCGGCACAACGACCTGCAATATCGGGAGATGGGTGACCATCACACCGTCACTGCCTGTGCTCCAGGTCGTAGATCTCGTCTTCTTCGATCGTGTCGTATGCCCGATAGATGCGAACCGAGAGCGCGAGCCCGACTGCGGTCGTCGCGATACCGACCACGATGGCCGTGAGGATCAGGACATGCGGTAGCGGGTTGGCATACAGCTCCCACTCCCCATCGACGATCGGCGCCGTGCCATCGCGCACATAGGCGAACGAGATATAGAGCACGAAGACCGACGCCTGAAAAATCGTCAGGCCAACGAGCTTCATGATCAGATTCGGCCGCGCAATAACCAGGTAAAACCCGATCATCATCAGGATGATGACCACCCAGTAATTGAAGTGCGCAACAATCGGTGCCGGCAGATCCATCACGACCGATCCTTACGCGCGAAGGCATAGAAGGCGGCGGTCACGACAGCGGCCACGGTCATGCCTACACCGAACTCAATGACCACGATCCCTAGGTGCTGCCCTTCTTTCGGTTTTTCGGCGAGCACGCTGTAGTCGAGGAAATTGCCGCCAAGCAAGATGCCCATGACGCCCACCGCCGCGTAAAGCAGCACACCACCTGCGACACCTGCCCGAAGCAAACCCAGCGGGATCACCTTTTCTGCGGCATCGACCCCGTAGACGAGGACGAAAAGAACAAAGGCGGCGGCGAACAGCACGCCGGCCTGGAATCCGCCCCCGGGGCTCAACTCGCCATGGAACTGCACATAGAAGGCGAAAAGCAGGATGAACGGGATAAGGAACTTGGTCACCACCCGCATGACGACGTCGTCCTTCATTCACCCTCTCCACGCAGCCTGCGCCGCCAGCTTCCCAGCAGGAACAGCACGCCGATACCAGCTGAGAAGATGACGACGACTTCTCCCAGAGTGTCCCAGCCCCGATAGCTCGCGAGGACCGCCGTCACGACGTTCGGCGAACCCGTAGCGCCAGGCGCCTCTTCGAGATACCGCGGGATGACATGCTGACGAGCAGGTGCGTCCGGATCGCCGAATCCCGGCAGACTCATGGTGCCGTAAATCAGCATCGCGCCGGTTGCGATAACGATCAGCAATGGTATCGGCCGCAGCGGCGCGCGTTTTTGCTCGCGGACCGTCGCAGCGATCGCCCCGAGCATCAGCACCGTCGCTGCGCCGGCTCCGACTGCTGCCTCGGTCAACGCAACGTCCGGCGCGTCCATAATGACGAACAGCGCCGCGGTCTCCAGGCTGTAGATTCCGCCCAGCATCACCGCAGCGATGAGGCTCCTGACCATCAGCAGCCCGATCGCCGTGGCTGCGAGCAGCAGCAGCAGGGAATAATCGATGATGGATTCTATCGGTCCGACTCCCCTGCTTCGTCCGATACATCCTGCGTTCCAACGGGGCGCAGCCCCGATCCGTACGCAGCATGTGCCACCGCGTGGGTGGACGTCGGCGAGGTGAAGAACAGGAAGCCAAAGACCAGCAACAGCTTGACCGCAACCAGGCTCCAGCCCGCCTGCACCATCAGGCCGAATAGAATCAGGATTGTCGCGCCGGTATCAGTGACCCCGGCCGCGTGGCACCGGGTGTAGAAATCGGGCATCCGAAGTAGCCCGATCCCCCCGACCAGCAGGAACCCGATTCCGGCCAGGATGGAAATCCAGCTCACGATATCGGCGATCAGCGCGATCACGAGCGCTCACTCGCTTCGCCGTCGGTGCCAAGGTCACGGTACTTGAAGACCTTCAGTGCCGTCAGAACGCCGACGAAGTTAATCAGGGCGTAAACCAGGGCAATGTCGAGGAATTCCGGCCGCCCGGTCAGAAAGCCAATCACGGCGATAATGAGCACTGTCTTGGTGCCGAACACGTTCACCGCGAGAATACGGTCATAGATGGACGGGCCGAGGAAGGCCCGAAACAGTGCCAACGCCATGGTAACGAGGAGTCCGGCGGCTGCGGCGGCGAACATCAACGGCTGTCGTCCTGCGCCACGAAGCTCGCGACCCGCCGTTCCATCTCGCCGCTCTCAACGTCGCTCGCACCTTCCCGCGACAGCGCATGTACCAGAATCGAATCCTGGTCTACATCCACCGAGATGGTCCCGGGCGTTAGCGTAATGGAGTTCGCATAGATCACGCGGCCGAGGTCGGAGTTGAGCCGGGTCGGTACGCGCACGAGGGTGGGCGAAATACCGGGTCCAGGCGAAAGGGTCCGACGCGCCACGTCGATGTTGGCCTTGGCGATTTCCCACAGCAACCAGGGCCAGTACCTAAGCGCCCGCGCACCAAGGTGCGTGGGCTGGCCCTCCGGGTCCAGGATCCCCATCCGCCAACTGATCAGCACGACGACGAGAACGGAGGCGACTCCCAGACCAAGCAGCAACCAGGAATCGTAGACGCCCGACAGCAACAGCCAAGTAACGAATAAAACCAGCGCAAGCGACGCGGCCTGGATTATTTTTTCACTCATACTAACTGCGTGCCGCCCCCGTGCGGCCCCACTCCCCCGATGTGGGCTCGCTGGCAATATGACTGAACATAGCCTGCTAGCCAAGCGCAATGCGTCGCTTGCGTTACCAGCACTTGGCCGCCCGGGGGATTTGGGGAATCTGCGATTGCGCCGGACCGGCGCCCCACGCGTGCCGCCTTGTGCGCTCAGGCTTCGGTGGGCACATCACCGGAAAAGGACAGGCGCCACGCTGCTTCCCTGCTTCGGCGATGACGTCGCCGGCACCCTCGCGTTCGCCCGCGCCCGTCAAATCCAGACGTCCAGTGCGCCGCAAAACCGCCCGCCCGTCGGCAACGCCCTGCTCAATCCTGCGCGTCTTCCGGCGGTTTCGCGCCAGGCACCCATTTGCGTACCGCGACAGGGCGGCCGGTATGGGAGCGAACCACCCGAGACCGTGCCACGCCTTGCGCCTCAGGCGCTCCCGACTCCGCGCCCTTGCCATAGAAATCACGCATGGCCTCAAGCGTGATCTCGGCGCCCGGGCCGTTTTCCTCGAACGCATCCTTATACGGCGGATGGCCCCGGACCATCCGTGTCAGGTGATCGACCGAGTGATGACCGAACCGCCGCCAAATGCTGTCGAGCATCTCAACCGCCGCCTCGGGCACAGGTTCGGTCTCAATGAACTGCCAGCCGCCGGCCAGGGCGCGGTAAACGTTAGGCTCCACCGGCCCCATAGTCTCGGCCACGAAGACGGATGGAACCAGCATGCGCCCGCCGTTGAATACGGCGAAATAGGCCTGGGAAAGGTAGAGCAGCCGCTGCACCTTCTGCGGCTGCAGATATTCGCCCTCATCAAGCGCCCGGTCTCGGAACCAGAACGCGACATCGAAAGAACAGGGCACCGCGGGCAGCATCCGCCTAGCCTCCTTGGCAGCGGTTGGGCGTCCGGCGCGCTTGCCGGATGCGCCATAGTTTATATTCTACAGGGACCTATCGCCAGCACCCGAGACCGGAGCAGCCCCATGGACATGGCCGGAGAGCGGCTCATCGCCGCCTCGAAGCAGGACGTCTGGAACGCCCTCAACGACCCCGAAATCCTGCGCCAGAGCATCCCCGGCGCACAGGAAGTGGTGAAGGTCTCCGACACCGAGTTTTCCGCCAAGGTGACCCAGAAGATCGGCCCAATTCAGGCGCGCTTCTCGGGTACGGTGACGCTTTCCGACATGGACCCGCCCAACGGCTACACCCTAAGCGGCCAGGGCCAGGGTGGGGCAGCGGGATTCGCCAAGGGCGGCGCCACGGTGACCCTCGAAGACGCCGAGGGCGGCACCCTGTTGAAATACGACGTCAAGGCCAACGTTGGCGGCAAGATGGCGCAGCTTGGCGCGCGGCTGATCGACAGCACCGCGACCAAGCTCGCCGACCAGTTCTTCAATGATTTCAAGGCCGCCGTCGAAGGTGCCGCTGCACCGGCGCCGGCTGCTGAGGCCGCCCCCGCGGAGACCCCGGCGCCCGTCGAGCCGGCTGTGCCTGCCACGCCGCCTCCCGCCGCGGAGCCGGTCGAAGCACCCAGCCCGTCTGGCGGCGTGCCGAACTGGGTCTGGTTAGCCGCGGCAGCGGCTGTCGCGCTCCTGGCCTTGGCGCTCTTTGGTGGCTGATGCCCGGGCGAAATGCGTCTTGACCGGCTACCAGCCGAGCCCGATTGTTAAACCCAAGCGATAACGCATCGCGGCGGCCTCAAGGGGCCGCCGCCTAGAATCCCGGGAGGATCACCATGTCCCAAACAGTCACTATGACGGTGAACGGCCAGCCGGCATCCGGCGAGGTCGAACCGCGCACCCTGCTGACGCAGTTCCTGCGCGAGACCCTGCGCCTGACCGGCACCCATGTCGGCTGCGACACCAGCCAGTGCGGCGCGTGCGTCGTCCATGTGAACGGTCGCTCGGTAAAGGCCTGCACCATGCTGGCAATCCAGGCCGAGGGGGCGGACGTGCTGACAATCGAGGGCCTGGCCGACGGTGACACCTTGCACCCGATGCAGGAGGCGTTCCGCGAGCATCACGCCCTGCAGTGCGGCTTCTGTACCCCGGGCATGATCATGAGCGCGGTCGAACTGGTCGACGGCAATCCGGACATCACCGAGCAAGAGATCCGAGAGGGTCTTGAGGGCAATATCTGCCGCTGCACCGGCTACCACAACATCGTCAAGGCGGTGAAGGCCGCGGCCGGCACCATGGGGTCCGCGTCATGACCGCCGACGGCGGGATCGGCGCGTCGGTCCGCCGCAAGGAGGACCAGCGCTTCATCACGGGCCGCGGCACCTACACCGACGATATCCAGCGGCCCGGGCAGACCTATGCGTGGATCGTGCGCTCGCCCTTCGCGCATGCCCGCATCAAGAAGATCGACAGCACCGCCGCGATGGCCGCGCCTGGCGTGGTGGCTGTATTCACCGGCGCCGACATGGCCGCCGACGGGGTTAACGGCCTGCCCTGCGGCTGGCAGGTGATCGGCAAGAACGCCGAGCCGATGAAGGAGCCGGCCCACCCGCCGCTGGCGCACGAGGCCGTGCGCTATGTCGGCGACGCGGTCGCCATCGTCATCGCTGACAGCCTGGAGGGCGCGCAGAACGCAGCCGACCAGCTGGACATCGATTACGAGGAACTGCCAGCGGTGGTCTCGATCGCGGATGCGCGCAAGGACGATGCCGCGCTGCTGCACGAGGACGCACCCGGCAATGTCTGCTTTGACTGGGATATCGGCGACCGGGAAGCGACGGACGCGGCCTTCGACGGCGCTGCCCATGTCTGCAAGATCGAGATCGTCAACACCCGGCTGATCCCCAATGCCATCGAGCCGCGTGCGGCAATCGGCGAATACGATCCGGCAACGGACCAGAGCACGCTCTACACCACCACCCAGAACCCCCACGTCATCCGCCTGCTGATGGGCGCCTTTGTGCTCGGCATCCCCGAGCACAAGCTCCGGGTTATCTCGCCGGATGTGGGCGGCGGCTTCGGCTCGAAGATCTTCCACTATGCGGAAGAGGCCATCGTCACATGGGCGGCGAAGAAGCTCGCCCGGCCGGTGAAGTGGACGGCGGACCGCAGCGAGAGCTTCGTTACCGATGCCCACGGCCGCGACCACATCACGGTTGCGGAACTGGCGATGGATAGCGACGGCAAGTTCGTCGGCCTGCGCGTCAACACGCTGGCCAACATGGGGGCCTATCTTTCGACCTTCGCGCCCAGCATTCCGACATACCTCTACGCCACCCTGCTCGCCGGGCTGTACTCCACCCCGGCGATCTACTGCGAGGTGATGGCGATGTTCACCAACACCGTCCCGGTGGACGCCTATCGCGGCGCGGGCCGGCCCGAGGCCTGCTACCTGCTGGAGCGGCTGGTGGAGAAGGCGGCGCGGCAGACCGGCATCGACAAGACCGAGCTGCGCCGGCGCAATTTCGTGCCGGCGGACGCCATGCCTTACCAGACGCCGGTGGCGCTGGAATACGACAGCGGCGACTTCGTGCGCCAGATGGACGACGCGCTGAAGGCAGTCGATTACAGCGGCCTGGAAGGCCGCCGCGCCGACGCCGCCAAGCGCGGCAAACTTCGCGGCTTCGGCCTCGCCACCTACATCGAGGCCTGCGGCATCGCGCCGTCCTCGGTGGCGGGCGCGCTCGGTGCCCGCGCCGGGCTCTACGAAAGCGCCGAGGTGCGGGTCCATCCGACCGGCGCAGTGACCGTGTTCACCGGCTCGCACTCCCACGGCCAGGGCCACGAGACCACCTTCGCCCAGCTCGTCGCCGACAAGCTCGGCGTCGCGGTGGACTCGGTCGAAGTGGTCCACGGCGATACCGGGCGGGTGCAGTTCGGCATGGGCACCTACGGCTCACGCTCCCTCGCGGTCGGCGGTTCGGCGATCCAGCAGGCACTAGGCAAGATTGTCGAGAAGGGCCGCAAGATCGCCGCCCATCTGATGGAGGCAGCGCCCGAGGACGTGGAGTTCGCCGACGGCGCCTTCACTGTCAGCGGCACCGACCGGTCAGTCAGCTTCGGCGATGTCGCGCTTCAGGCCTACGTGCCCCACAACTTCCCGCATGACAGCCTGGAGCCGGGCCTCGACGAGAGCGCCTTCTACGACCCGAAGAACTTCACCTATCCGAACGGCTGCCATGCCTGCGAGGTGGAGATCGACCGGGACACCGGACGGGTCGAGATCGTCAACTACGCCGTGGTTGATGACTTCGGCAAGATCGTCAACCCGATGATCGTCGAGGGCCAGGTCCACGGTGGCATCGTCCAGGGGGTCGGCCAGGCGCTGATGGAACTCGCCGTCTATGACGGCAGCACCGGCCAGTTGCTCAGCGGCTCCTACATGGACTACTGCATGCCGCGAGCCGACGATGTGCCGTCCTTCAGCGTCAGCGCCAACGAAGACGTGCCCTGTACCCATAATCCGCTGGGCGTCAAAGGGGCCGGCGAAGCCGGCACCATCGGGGCCACGGCAGCGGTTATGAACGCCGTGGTCGACGCCCTGGCCCCGCTGGGGATCGACGACCTGGCCATGCCGGCCACCCCCGAACGAGTCTGGCGGGCCATTCGCGACGCCGAAGCGTCCGCTTGAGGAGGAAGCAAGATGTACGAATTCAATTATCACCGGGCGACCTCGCTCGACGACGCACGCAAGATGTTCGGCGAGGTCGACGAGGCTCGCTTCCTCGCTGGCGGGATGACCATGATCCCGACGCTGAAACACCGGCTGGCGGCGCCTACGGCGCTGATCGACCTGTCCGGCATCACCGAATTGTCGGCGCTGAGCGTCGACGGCGGCACCGTCAGCATCGGCGCGATGGTCAACCATGCGACCGTGGCGGCCTCCGCGGAGGTCGCCGGCGCGATCCCGGCGCTGGCCGACCTCGCCGGCCATATCGGTGATCGCCAGGTCCGCAATTGCGGCACCATCGGCGGCTCCATCGCCAACAACGATCCCGCGGCGGACTATCCCGGTGCGGTGGTCGGCCTGGGGGCCACGGTTCATACCGACCAGCGTGAAATCGCCGGCGACGACTTCTTCACCGGCATGTTCGAGACCGCGCTGGAACCCGGCGAACTGATCGCTCGGGTGAGCTTTCCGGCGCCAGAGAAGGCGGCCTATGCCAAGTTCCCCAACCCGGCGTCCCGTTACGCCATGGTCGGCGTGTTCGTCGCCAAGACCGCCGGCGGCTGCCGGGTCGCGGTGACCGGCGCCGGTCCCTGTGTCTTCCGGGTCGCCGAGATGGAGGACGCGCTGAACGGCGGCTTCGAGGCATCCCGCCTCGATGGCATCGCGGTCTCCGCCGACGGCCTCAACACCGATATCCACGCCAGCGCCGATTACCGCGCCCATCTGATCGGCGTGATGGCGCGCCGCGCGGTCGAGCGCGCCGCGGCCTGATCCGTCTTGACGGCGTCCCCGCCCCTGCCGGAGTCGGTCGACGCCACGCGTGACCTGCTGGACGCCGGCGACTATGTCGCCGGCCGCAGCCTGGCGACCGCCCTGTTCCTGTCGCTGCGCCTGCAAAGGCCACTGTTCCTCGAGGGCGAGGCTGGCGTCGGCAAGACCGAGATCGCCAAGGTGCTGGCGGCGACCCTCGCCCGCCCGCTCGTCCGGCTCCAGTGCTACGAGGGGCTCGACGTCGCCTCGGCGGTCTACGAATGGAACTACGCCCGGCAGATGATCGAGATCCGCCTGGCGGAGGCATCAGGTGGCACGGATCGCGAGGCGCTGTCCCGCGACGTTTTCTCCCGCGACTTCCTGATCCGTCGCCCGCTGCTACAGGCGATTGAGCCCGAGGGCGCACCGCCAGTGCTTCTAATCGATGAGCTGGACCGGGCGGACGAGCCATTCGAGGCATTCCTGCTCGAGGTGCTGTCGGATTACCAGATCACCATTCCCGAGATCGGCCCGGTGCGTGCCGAGACGCCGCCGCTGGTTATCATCACCTCGAACCGGACCCGCGAGATCCACGATGCGCTGAAGCGCCGCTGCCTCTATCACTGGGTCGACTATCCGGATGCGGCGACCGAGCGCGACATTCTCGCCCGCAAGGCGCCTGACGCACCGGCTGAGTTGAGCCGCCAGGTGGTCGCCTTCGTTCAGCGGCTGCGCGGGATGGACCTGTTCAAGGTGCCTGGCATCGCCGAGACCATCGACTGGTGCACGGCGCTGAGCGAGCTCGACAAGGTGGAGCTCGACACCGAGACCGTGGACGCCACACTCGGCGTACTGCTCAAATATCAGGACGATATCGCCAAGCTGGCCGGCGACGATTCGGCAGCTCTGGTTGCCGAGGTCCGCGCCGTCAGCGCCGATCCGGCATGAGCACAGGCACCCTCGCCGGCAACATCCTGCATTTCTCCCGCGTCCTACGCGCCGCCGGCCTGCCGGTCGGCCCGGGCCAGGTGGTCGAAGCCCAGCGCGCGGTCGCCGCGGTCGGTGTCGAACGCCGCGAGGACGTGTACTGGGCGCTGCATGCCGTACTGGTTTCCCGGGCCGACCAGCGTGACCTGTTCGACGAGGCCTTTGCTATCTTCTGGCGCTTGCCCGGCATGATGCGCCTGCCATCGGCAGCCGGCCCCGCCGCCACGGCGGGCGGTGCGAAGCCCGACCCGGCGCGCCGGCGCATTGCCGAGGCGCTGATGCCCGGCGCCGCCGCCCGCGCCCGCAGCGCCCCCGTGGCGCTGGAGGACGAGGCTGCCCCCGACGCGGCCATGACCTATTCGGAACGCGAGCGCTTTCGGGCCATGGACTTCGAGGACATGTCGGCAGACGAACTGCGTGCCGCGCGCGCCGTCATCGCCGACCTGCGGCTGCCGGTTCGGGACCTGCCCACCCGCCGCTTCGCGCCCGCCGCCCACGGGCCCGTCATCGACATGCGCGCCACCTTGCGCGCCTCCCTGCGCGGCGGCGGCGGGATTATTCCCCTGCGCCGGGCGCGCCGTCGCCATCGGCCGCCGCCGCTGGTCGCATTGTGCGACATTTCGGGATCCATGAGCCGCTATTCGCGGATGATGCTGCACTTCCTGCACGCCATCACCAACGACCGCGACCGGGTGCACAGCTTCCTGTTTGGCACACGGCTCACCAACATCAGCCGCCAGCTGCGCCACCGCGATGTCGACCTGGCGTTGGCGAAGGTCGCGGGTTCGGTGCAGGACTGGGCCGGCGGAACAAGGATTGGCGCCTGCCTGCATGCCTTCAACCAAGACTGGTCGCGCCGGGTGCTCGGTCAGGGCCCGGTGGTCTTGCTGATAACCGACGGCCTCGACCGGGAGGCGGGTCACGGCCTCGCAGCCGAGATGCGGCGGCTGCATGATTCCAGCCGGCGGCTGATTTGGCTCAACCCGCTGTTGCGGTTTGCCGGATTCCAGCCCAAATCAATTGGGGTGCGGGCGATGCTTCCCCATGTCGATGATTTCCGCACCGTGCACAATCTCGACAGCCTCACCGCGCTGCGCGATGTCCTCGCCCAGCCCGCGGCCCCGCGAACCCGAACCGCACCAGGGAGGGCGGCATGACACAGCAGACCGGACCCACCGACTTCGACCGCGACGACGTATTGGCGCAGGCCGGGCGCTGGGCGGCGGACGGAAAGCAAGTGGCGCTCGCCACCGTGGTCGCCACCTGGGGCTCCTCGCCGCGGCCGGTCGGCAGCCAGCTCGCGGTGAACAAGGACGGCGCCTTCGTCGGCTCCGTCTCCGGCGGCTGCGTCGAGGGCGCGGTGGTCGACCAGGCGCTTTCTGCGATGCAGACCGGCGAGCCGGCCCTGCTAGAGTTCGGCGTCGCCGACGAGGACGCCTGGGCGGTCGGCCTCGCCTGCGGCGGCACCATCCAGGTGTTCGTGGAGCCGTTGCAATGAAGCAGGCCGATCTCGACCGCATCCTCGCCTGGCGCGCCGAGAAGGCGGCCTTCGCTGTCGTCACCCGTATCGCCGACGGCGCCCAGGCGCTGGTGCGCGACAGCAGCGCGGACGGCGCACTCGACCTCGATGCGGACCAGCTTGGCGCCGTGGCCGAAGCCATCCGCCAGGACCGCAGCGGCCCGCTTGGCTCGGCTGAACAGGGCGAGGACCGGCTGTTTGTCCATGTCTTCAACCCGCCCCTGCGGATGGTCGTGGTTGGCGCGGTCCATGTCACCCAGCCGCTGGCCGCGATGGCCGAGAAGGCGGGCATGGGCGTCACCGTGATCGACCCGCGCCGCGCGTTTGCCACCGCCGAGCGCTTTCCCGGCCTCGACCTGCGCCATGACTGGCCCGACGAGGCGATGACGGCGCTGGCGCCGGATGCCCGCACCGCGGTGGTGACACTCACCCACGACCCCAAGCTCGACGATCCGGCGTTGCAGGTCGCGTTACGCTCGGACGCTTACTACATCGGCTGCCTCGGCAGCCGCCGCACCCATGCCAAGCGGCTGGAGCGGCTGACTGAGGCAGGCTTCGGTGAGACCGACCTCGCCCGGCTGCACGGCCCGGTGGGGCTGGCGCTCGGCGCCAAGTCGCCCGCCGAGATCGCGGTGTCGATCCTCGCCGAGGTGGTGCAGGTCTACCGCCAGGGCGTGTCGCCGTCGAAGGCGCCCGCCGGCAAGGCCGCATGAGGTTCGGCCCGACACCGCTGGACGAGGCCCTGGGCGCGATCCTGGTACACAGCCTGCGCCTTGAGGACGGCGCGGTGAAGAAGGGCACCATCCTCGCGGATGCCGACATCGCGCGGCTGCGTGCCGCAGGCTTCGAGACCGTGGTCACAGCCCGTCCGGACCCGGACGATGTCGGCGAGGACGCCGCCGCCGCCCAGATCGCCAAGGCGGCCGCCGGCGATGGTGCTCAGCCGGGCGAGGCCTTCACCGGTCGCTGCAACCTTACTGCCGCCGTTCACGGCGTGACGCTGGTCGACCGGGCGCGGCTGGATGCGCTCAACCTGGTCGACGAGGCGGTCACGGTCGCCACCGTCGCGCCCTTCGCCGTGGCGCAGCCGGGCCAGATGCTGGCCACCATCAAGATCATCCCCTTCGCCGTCCCCGCGCCGGTGCTGGCAAAGGCCCGCACGGTCATCGAGGACGGCGGCCCGCTGGTCTCGGTTGTCCCCTTCGCGTCTCACGCGGTCGGTCTGGTGATGACCCGCCTGCCCGGCACCCGCGACCGGCTGCTCGACAGCACCGAGGCGGCGACCCGCACCCGGGTCGAAGCGCTGGGCAGCAAGCTCACTGCCGTGGAGCGCTGCGACCATGACAGCGATGCCATCGCTGCGGCGATCAGGCGGCTGCGCGACGCCGGCTGCCGGCCAATCCTGGTGTCCGGCGCGTCCGCCACCGTCGACCGCCGCGATGTCGCCCCGGCAGGGATCGTGGCCGCCGGTGGCGAGATCGTGCATTTCGGCATGCCCGTCGACCCCGGCAACCTGATCCTGCTGGCCCGCATCGGCGACGACCCGGTGCTGGTACTGCCGGGCTGCGCCCGTTCGCCGAAGGAGAACGGCTTCGACTGGGTGCTGCAGCGCCTGCTCGCCGATCTGCCCGTCGGTCCCGCCGACATCATGGCGATGGGCAGCGGCGGGTTCCTCAAGGACATCCCGTCGCGGCCCAGCCCGCGCCGCCGCCGGCGTGCAGCCGCCCAGGGCAAGCGCATCGCCGCGGTGGTGCTAGCCGCCGGCCAGTCGCGCCGAATGGGGGCGCTCAACAAGTTGACCGCCGAGGTCGGCGGCAAGCCGATGCTGCGCCATGCGGTGGATGCGGCGCTGGCGTCGGCTGCCGGCCCGGTCATCGTTGTCGCCGGCCATGACCCGGACGCGGTGCGCGCCGCGCTGGGCGATGCGCCGGTCACCGTGACCGACAACCCGGACTATGCCGAAGGCCTCAGCACCTCGCTGCGCACCGGGATCGCCGCTGCCGCCAATCTCGATCCAGCGGTGGACGGGGCGCTGGTGCTGTTGGGCGACATGCCGTCGGTGGCTGCCAGCGACCTCGACCGGCTGATCGCCGCCTTCGACCCGGATGAGGGCCGTGCCATCTGTGTGCCCACCTATAGGGGCAAACGCGGCAACCCGGTGCTGTGGGGCCGGGACTTCTTTGACGGCATGCGACGGCTCAGCGGCGATGTCGGCGCCAAGCACCTGATCGGTGAGAACGCGGAGCGGGTGCAGGAAGTTCCGATGGCGTCGGATGCGGTGCTGAGCGATATCGACACGCCAGCGGCCCTGGCCGCGGCAACGGCAGAAAAGGCCGGCTAGCTAGAGCACCATGTCGAAGCGGGTGCCGAGGATCTGCTCGCTTGCCTCGAGAATTTCCAGGTTGCGGGCATATTGGGCGACACCATCGGCGGCGGTGACCTGATCGACGCGCTCACCGCGCATGAAGAAAGAGTCCGAGCCGCCGGACTCGCCGCCCTCCTCGACCGCGTCCTCGAACTCGTCCTCCGCCTGTTCGACAGCCGCGTCGAAGTCGCTGTCTTCGGCCGCCGCAGTGGCCGTGACCTGTTCGGCAAAAGCGCCATCGTCCGCAGCCGCCGGCGCGTCGCCGCCGGACGACGGTGCCGGTGCGCCGTTCTGAACGCCGCTAGCGCTGTCAACGCTCGCAATCATCGCAGAATACCACCCTCCACCAGCAAGCTTAGCATGACCAAGAAACGGGTCAAGTCTGCCACACTATTCAGCCGATTCAGTGTAATTACCGCGTAATACTCCGCCTGTTTCAGCTCAGTCGATATGCCGGGCCAGGAAGTCGGCGCCCCGGCGGAACAGGCCGAAGTCCGCGAGGTCGTTGTGCCCCGCCCGGTCGATAAAGTCGCCCTGCTTGGGCTCGACGGCCGCTTCGAACAGGGTGCGGCCCATCTCGACCGGGACGATGCGGTCGGCCTCGCCATGCACCACCAGCAGCGGCGCGCCGATCTCGGCGACACGCTGAAGCGAATCGAATCGGTCACGCACCAGCCAGCGCGCCGGCACGAACGGGTAGTGGTAGGACGCCGTCGCCCAGACCGAGGTGAAGGGTGATTCGAGGATCACCGCGGCAACCGGCTCCCCGGCTTCCGCCCGCTCAGCCGCGAGCTTGGTGGCGATGCCGGAGCCCAGGGACTCACCGTAGAGCACCACCTTCCCCGCCCCCTGCCCGGCCAGCCAGTCGAGGGCGGCGCGGCCGTCCGCATAGAGCCCGTCCTCGGTCGGCTTGCCCGGGTTGCCGCCATAGCCGCGCCAGGACATCGCCAGCACCCCGTAGCCGTCATCCAGCCAGGGCCGGTACTTCGGACCGCGGTAGCCGAGATGCCCGCCATTGCCGTGCAGCCAGAGCAGCGTCGGGCGGTCCGGCGCGGCGGGTGGCTTGTGCCAGGCGGTCAGCTCCAGACCATCCGCCGTGGCGATGGTCACCGGCGCCATGTCAGGCACGCTCCACTCGGCTGGGGCCGGCGTGGAACGGTCCGGGACATAGATCATCTGGCGCTGCGCCGTGAACAGCACCAGCACCAGCACGCCGTAGACCCCGGCGGCGGTAGCGATCGCCGTGAGCACCCGCCTCATCCCGGCCTGGAGCGGCCCGGCTAGGCCAGCGCCTGGTGGACCCAGTGAGCGGCCGTCAGCATGGCGGCGTCGCCATGGCGCGGCCCGACCACCTGTACGCCCAGAGGCAGGCCCTTCGGGCCGGTCGCCACCGGCATGGTGATACAGGGCAGGTGCAGGGTGGTCCAAAGGGTGTTGAACACCGGATCGCCGGTGCCGTCGAGGCCTTCCGGCGCCTCGCCCATGGCGCTCGGCGTCAACAGCACATCGACGCCCGAGGCGCCCCACAGGTCGCCGACCTGGGCGATGCAGGCTTCCTGCACCTGGCGCGCGGCGAGATACTCCGCCTGACCCATGGCGATTCCCGCCTCGACCCGGGCCCGCAGCGACTCGCTCATCTTGTCGGCATGGTGGGCGTGCTCCCAGCCGAGCGCCCGGCCCACGTCGTAGGTGCAGATCGCCGCCTGGGCCGCGACCAGGCCGCTGCAATCCGCCGGGAGGTCGACCTCACTGACCTGGGCGCCGGCCTTAGCGAGCCGGGAGGCGGCGTCCTCCAGCAGCGACTGGGTTGCCGCATCGGCCTGGTCCCACACCGGCGAACGGCAGAAGCCGATGCGCGGCGGCGACGCCTTGCCGCCGAAGTCGCCCAGCTGTGCCTGCGCCAGTACGCCGGCGAACAGCGCCACGTCCGGCACGCTGCGGCCCATCACGCCGATGGTGTCGAGGTTCTCCGAGGCGAACTTGAGCCCGGCCCGGTTGATCAGGTTGTAGGTCGGCTTGTAGCCGACGACGCCGCAGTAGGCCGCGGGCCGCACCACCGAGCCGGCGGTCTGGGTACCGAAGCCGAGCGGCGCCATGAAGTCGGCGACCGAGGCAGCGGTGCCCTGGGACGAACCGCCCGGCGTGTGGGCCAAGTTGTGCGGATTGGCCGTCGGTCCCGGCGTGCGCAGGGCGAACTCGGTGGTTACCGTCTTGCCCAGCACGATGCCGCCGGCGGCGCGGACCTGGGCGACACAGGCGGCGTCGGAGGCCGGCACATGCCCGTTCCAGATCGGCGAGCCATAGGCGCAAGGCATCCCGGCGGCGTCGATGACGTCCTTCACCACCACGGGCACGCCATGCAGCGGGCCACGGGGCTCTTCCTTGTCCAAGGCGCGGGCGGTGGCGAGCGCCACTTCCCCGTCCACATGGGTGAAGGCCCGGACTTCCGGATCCCGGTCGGCGATGTGCTCCAGGCAGGCGCCGACCACCGACTCGGCGGTCATCTTGCCGCTGCGGATCCATTCGGCGATGTCCGTGACGTTCTGGCGGTTCATGTCCGACATATGGCTCTCCCCTGCTGCCGGCTGCGGCTCGGGTCCGTCGCCGCGGCGGCTGAATCGTGATAGTCCTGTGTCTTCCAACATGACCAGCCGGCCCGGCCCTGTAAATGCACAGCCCCCGTCTCAAACAATCTTGCCTTAGCCTTTCCGCCACCATCCTGTGCGGCCTGTTGCTGGCCGGGTGCAGTGCGGCGACCGGCCCCTTCGCCCCGCCCGCGCAGGTAACCATCCCGGCCCCGCCCGCGGCGCTGGCCGGCGACCGGGACGCGGTTGCCAGCCATTGCCTGAGCTGGGCGACACGGCGCACGGAGGAGCGGCTGCAGGGGCTCGATGATCGCCGCGCCATCGATGTTCAACGCCAGCAGACCGGCGGGCTGCCCGGCGCAGTGGCGGAAAACAGCGCCTTGCGCGACCGCGATACCCTGTTCCGCGCCTGCATGGCGCGCCATGCCCCGCCCGCGGGACCGGCACCGGCCGCCTGAGTTTTCCGAAAATGTTGTCATTTGTTGACAACGAAACACCCTAATCCCCTGAAATTCCTCAATTCGTCAATCCGACCCGGGATAACATCTCAGGCCTAATAACGGCCTGTAAGCTCCGGATGTAGGCAGAATGTTGACATCCCCTGCCGACGGCAGCACTGACCCGGATATAGGCATTAATTCCGATTCTTCAATCGCCGGGGGATACTGCCCCGGCCGACAGCTTCGTTACCGACTTGCTGGCGGACCGGGTCTGCCTGCCCTAGGCTCCGCCGATGAGCGGCGTAATGATCGTAACCGGCGGCGGGCGCGGCATTGGCGCGGCGGTGGCGCGTGGCGCCGCTGCGGCGGGCTATGACGTGGCGCTCGACTATGTGCGTGATGCGGACAGCGCGGCTGCCGTGGTGGCCAATGTCGAGGCAGCGGGCCGGCGCGCGGTCGCCGTCGCCGGCGATATCGCCGACCCGGCCCATGTCATCGACCTGTTTGCCGCCGCCGACGCGCTTGGTCCCCTGACCGCCCTGGTCAACAACGCCGGCATCCTGCGCGGGCGCGGCCCATTGGAGACCATTGCCTCGGAAGACCTGGCGCGGGTGATGGCGGTCAATGTCACCGGCGCGATGCTGTGCGCCCAGCAGGCCGTACGCCGCATGGCCACCGACCTGGGCGGTTCCGGCGGCGGCATCGTCAACATCTCTTCGATTGCCGCCACGCTCGGCAGCCCTGGCGAGTATGTCCATTACGCCGCCTCGAAGGGCGCGCTGGACAGTTTCACCATCGGCCTGGCGAAGGAGACCGGCCCGCGCGGCATCCGCGTCAACGCGGTGCAGGCAGGCACCGCGCTCACCGACATCCACGCCCGCGACGGCGACCCGGACCGCCCGGCGCGGGTCGCCAAGCTGTCGCCGCTGGGCCGCGCCGCCACCCCCGAAGAGATCGCCGATACGGTGCTGTATCTGCTGTCGGACCGCGCCAGTTACGTCACCGGCGCGGTGCTGCGCGCGGGCGGCGGGCTCTAGGCCGTCACCGGCAGGCCGTAATCGGCGCAGCGGTCGGCAGGCACGCAGAAATAGTCCCGCCAGGGCTCGTCGAAGAAGTGCGGGCTCGCGGCCAGCGCCCCGTCCTCCAGGTGGAACATGCGGTAGCCGAGACCGGCGAGCATCGCCCACACCGCATCTGCCGACGTCTCGAAGCGCTCGGCGAGCGCATGGGGGTGCACCTCGATCATCAGCACCGGCCGGTCCCGTTCGATGACACCGCGCCCGCCGGTGAGGATCGCGTGTTCCGCGCCCTCCGTATCGCAGCGTAGGAAATCGACCCGGGTTATCCCCTGTTCGGCGCAGAAGCCGTCGAGCGCGCAGAGCGGTACCGGCTCCTGCACGAAACCGGGGAAGCCCTCGGGCGGCGCGGTGGCGGGCGCATCGCTGACATAGGCGAAGGCGCGGCCCAGGTTGCCGCCGTGTTTGACCGGGGTCACCAGCCAGGCCGGCCGGTCGGTGTCGCTGAGCCCGATATTGTGCAGCACCAGGTTGCGCAGGCCGAGCCAGCCAGCGAGCCTGCCGAGGATGCCCAACGTGTAGGATGACGGCTCGATGCAATGCACCACCCCGTCGGGCACACGCCGCGCCATGTGAAAACAATGTCGCCCGTCGCTGGCCCCTGCATGGATGCACACCGAATCGGGGCGCAGGAAGCGGTCCATGAAGGGCGTTTCCGGCTCCAGCTTGGCGCCGCGCCACTCACGCATCAGCACGCGGAGGCTGTGCGCCGCTCCGCGCAGCCAGAGCATGACGCCGCCAGGCGCCTCGGTATGCGTGATTCCGCTCATGGCGCGGTTTCTAGCACAGCGGGGCGGCCGTGCGCTTAGAGGAACGCCATCATCAAGGTTGCGATGCCGAGAAAGGAGAAGAATCCGGCGACGTCGGTGACAGTAGTCAGGATGATCGACGACGACTGCGCCGGATCTTGGTCAAGCTTCTGCAGGACCATCGGCACCACAGCGCCGGCGAATCCCGCAGCGACCATCGCCAGCACCATTGATGCGGCGATCACGAAAACCAGACCGAAGGAGCCGGACCAAACGAACACGCCGATGCCGCACACGATGGCCACGGCGGTGCCATTGGCGAGGCCGACGACGACCTCCTTGGAAGTTACCGCGAACCACTGGCGTGGCGACACCTCGCGAAGCGCGAGGCCGCGCATCGTCACCGCCAGCGCCTGCGCCCCGGCGTTGCCCGACTGTCCCGCCACAACCGGCAACAGCACGGCCAGCGCGGTAAACTGTGCAATGGTCGATTCGAACAGGCCGACCACGGCAGCGGCAAGGAACGCTGTCAGCAAATTGATCTGTAGCCAGGGCAGCCGCTTACGAACTGCGAACAACGGCCGCGAAAGCGCGCGTTCATCGCGGCTCGCGCCGACCATGGTCTGAATATCGGCGCTGGCATCAGCCTGCATGGTATCGACCAGCGCGGCATGGCCGATGGCGCCGATCAGCCGGCCGTCCAGGTCAACGACCGGCAGGTCTGCTAAGTGGTCCCTCTCCAGTAAGTCCGCCACCTCCTCCTGCGTCGCCACCGGGGTCACATAGGCAGTTACGGGTCTGCGCAGGGACTCCAGCACGGTGGCCGGATCTGCCAGCGCCAGTTCCTGGATCGCGATGCGGCCCGCCAGCCGGTTATCAGCGTCGACCAGGAACAGGTCATGGGTGCGCGGTAGCCGTGCGCGGCGCAGCTGTTCCAGCGCCTGGTCGGCCGTCATGGTCAACCGAAAGGTGGCAACAGCGGGGTTCATTAGCCGCCCGGCGCTGCGCTCGGAATATTCCAGCAGCTTGTCGATCTCGCCGGCCACTGGCGCGGCGAGCGCGCCCATTAGCCGATCGCGATCTGCCGCCTCCATGATGGCGAGCAGCCGCGCCGCCTCATTGGGCAGCAACTCCGTGAGCAGGTCAGCCGATCGCTCCGGCGGCATTTGAGCCGCCAGTGCCGCACCGACCCTCGGCATCAGCCGTCGCCAGACCGGCACCAGGACCGTGGTGGGCTGGCGTACCAGGGACTCCACCGCCGCCGTCTCTGGCAGGGATTCCACCAGCCGCGCCGCATCCCACGGATAGTCCAGCAGAAACCGCCGCTCTAACAGCACAATGGCGTCGTCGGCCTCAGTCGTCATCGTCGTCTCCCGATCGGGTTCCGGGGTGGTGCGGGTTCGCCGCTTGCATCATCAGAGAGAGCAGGCCGGCGAAACTGACGAAGCAGCCAGTCAGCATATGAGTGAGGATCGAATCCGGATCGAGCCGCGCCGGCCGCCGGGATAGAGCGGAAATGCCGGCGCGAAGCTGCCGGCGGGACAGCGTTCCGAGGAAGTTCCCCTTGCGGCCGACCACTGCAAGACTGGTCAGAGCATCCCAGTCCGCGTGCCCGGCGACGGAGCTCAGGGTGGCGCGCCCCGACAGCGCAACCGGCCGCCGGTCGATGACATCGCCGAGGGGGCTGCGACCGTCGAGACGCAGGATGTCGGCAAGCCGCAGGATGCCGACATAGCGGTTGCCTTCGTCAATGACGAAGAGAGCCTCGGACGGACGCTGGCGGGGCTGGCGCAACAGTTGCAGCGCTTCCTGCACGGTGCGCGACTGGGGCATGGCTGATTCCTGCTGATCCATCCATGCCCCTACAGAATCGCGGGGATAGCGCAGGGATCGCTCAAAATCGCGGGCAAGCCTTTGTGGCAGCGCCTCAAGCAGGCTCTCCCTTGCATCGGCTTCAAGGACGCGCAGCGCGCCCGCCGCATCCTGGAACGGCACCGCACGCAAAACCCCGGAGGCCTGGTCCGGGTCGAGCGCTGCCAGGCAGCGCGCGGCGCTGAGCGGCGTCATGCGGGCGATCGCGAGACCGGCGATGCGACTCGGCAGCATCCCGATCACCGCGGCGGCGCTGGCTGGTTCCAGTCCCTCAAGCACCCGCGCCGCGTTGTCCGGGCTACGCTCAATAAACGCGATGGAGAGCGGTGGCGCCTCAGCCATGATCCTGCCTGCCGTCACGCACCGTGATCATCTTTTCGAAATAGATGCTGCCCGGGATAGTAGACCTGCCCTGGGACGTTTCCAGTTCCATGCCGGTGGGTGTGAAATCGAGGATTTGTCCCTCCAGATCACCAATCTTGATGTTCTGGCCCACCGTGTATTGCTGTTGCAGGTAGTGGCTGCCGATCAGGTTGCGCGCCAGCGGCCCCGCGCCAAGCCCGAAGGCCAGCGCCATACCGCCCAGCAGCGCGCCGAGCACGATGGCGATCAGCACGATCAGAAAAGTAACGTCGATACCGATCTGGTTAATGCCGACGATCAGCGCGGTGAGGAAGGTCGCCCACTGCGCCAGAGCGCCGATCAGTTCGCTATGGCCCGCGCGGACCGATGCCAGGGTGCTGGCAACCAGGTCTCGGATGCTGGCGCTGAGGACGTAACCGATCAATACGATCATCGCGCCGCCAAACAGCTGCGGCAAATAAGTGACGATGCTCTCGAGCCAGTGAGACACTGTCTCCATTCTGGCGACCTTGGCGGCGGCTACCGCGGCCAAAAACACCACCAGGGCAAAGATGATGTCGCCGATAACACGGGTGGCGCGCCCTGATACCCGGAACTGCACCAGCCGGCCGCTGGGCATCAGCGGTTCGAGGATCCGGTTTATGGCGTCACCAAGGCGCACCGCGGTCGTCCGCAGCATCCGCGCGAGAACCCAGCCCAGGCCGAGCACCAGCAAGGCCCCGGCGAGATTCGGCAAATAGGCGACGGCCTCGGCGAACTGTGCGAGCAGTACAGCCTTCACATCATTCAGCCAGGTCGATGCCTGATCCATGGCGGCTTGCTCCTGTCTCGCGGCCGAAACAAATGTCGGCTTTTCCGGGAAGGATTATAACGCTGACGCCCGGAACGTCGCGGACAACCGCGTCACGGCACGCTGTCGGATTGCATGCCCCGTGAAACCCTTTGCAGGAACTGATCCGAGACGGTGGCCCCCGGCGCCGACCCGGCAGCGCACTATTTGCTGACAGCGGCGGGCCATTAGCCTGTCGCCATGTCGGCGCGTGCGGCCTAGACTGGCGGGATCGGACGCACCGGACCGGCGCGGGCAACCGCGCCGCAAGGGGGATCGGGCGGCGCCGGGAGACGGTCATCCCCGGCGCGATCCGACGAGAACCAAGGCCGACGGCGCCGTGGCGGCCAAGGACTGCAACGCCAACAACATTCCCGACAGCTGCGACATCGCCGGCGGCGCCAGCGCGGACGCCAACGGCGATGGCCGCCCCGATGAATGCAGCTAGCCGCCCGGCCCTACGGCCGGGGTCGGGTCATATCCGGGTTGACGCTGCCGCAATCACCCGGATGGTTGCGGCAGTAGGCGGCGAAGGTGTTAGCCGCGGTATCGGTGACCTGCTGCTTGGTGCAGGCGCCCAACGCGATGACCGCGGCCAGCAGCACCAGGGTCCGGCGCATCGGGCCTAGTCGTCCCGGCTGCCGGAATACTCGGCCATGATCTGTTCGTGGCCGGTGGGGTACTTGCGGCGCACTTCCTCGCGGCGCTCCAGCCACCAGGCGTAGTTCTTCGGCAGGTAGGACATGTAGTCCTCCACGCCCAGGTCCTTCGCCGCATGGGCCGGCCAGTAGGGGTCCCACATCATCTCCCGCGCCGAGGCGATGAGGTCCGCCTGGCCCGACTGCAGGATGCCCTCGGCCTGCTCCGCCTCGGTGATCAGGCCGACTGCCTGGGTCATGATGCCGACCTCCCGGCGCACCTGCTCGGCGAACGGCACCTGATAACCCGGCACCCGCGGCACGATGGCCAGGGTCAGCGGCCCGTTGATGCCGCCGGAAGAGCAATCGATCACGTCGATGCCGCGTTCCTTCACGCCCTTGCAGAAGGCAACCGTATCGTTGATGTCCCAATGGCCGCCCGCGCCATCAACGCAGGAAATGCGCAGGAACAGCGGCTTGTCGTCGGGCCACACCTTGCGCACCGCCTCGACCAGCTCGAAGCCGAAGCGCATACGGCCTTCCAGGTCACCGCCGTAGCCGTCGGTGCGCTGGTTGACCAGCGGCGACATGAACTGCTGCACCAGGTAGCCATGGGCGCAGTGGATCTCGCAAATGTCGAAGCCCGCATCGAGCGTGCGCTGGGCGGCGTCCTGCCAGACCTTCATCACCCGCGCGATGCCGTCCTTGTCCAGCTCGATGGGGATATGCGCGCCTTCTTCGGTCGGCACCGGGCTCGACGAGATGCCACGGAACGGCGGCTTGCCCTTGATGGCGTCGTCATCGGTCAGCGGCGCGAAGCCGTCCCAGGGCGATTTGCACGATGCCTTGCGCCCGGCGTGCCCCATCTGCATGGCGGGCACCGCGCCCTGTTCCTTGATGTAGTCGGTGATGCGGCGGTAGGCCTTCACATGGTGTTCGTTGTAGATGCCGGCGCAGCCGTGGGTCTTGCGCGCGATGGGCTCGGTTGCCGCCTCCTCGTTGAACACGATGCCCGCGCCGCCCATGGCGAACTGGCCCAGATGCACCAGGTGCCAGTCGGTCGGCCCCCCGTCGATGGAGGAGTACTGGCACATTGGCGAGACCACGATGCGGTTGCGCGCCGTCACCCCCTTGATGGTGATCGGGCTGAACAGCAGCGGCCGCCCGTCCTGCGCCTGGATCGGGGGCGGATTGCCCTGGTCGTTGTCGGCGACGGGCTCAATAGCGGTGGATTGGGCAACGGCGGACACGCGCGTCTCTCCTGTCATGCAAAAGCGGTCTGTCGGGCGATGGGCAGAGGATACTCCCCGGCCCCGGCAGGGACAACGCGCGGACGTCAGTCCTTGCCATCCCAGTCACGGTATTCGGCCATCGTCGCCTCGTTCGGCGGATAGGTGCCGGGGGTCGGGGCGCCGTCGCGCACCTTCTTCTGGATGAAGGTCTCCAGGCGCTCCTGCTCCGCGCCGTCGCGGGCCAGTTCGGGCGCCAGCGCGCGCGGCACCACGACCACCCCGTCACCGTCGCCGACCAGCACGTCACCCGGAATCACGGTGACGCCGCCGCAGCACACCGGCACGTCCTTGTCCGGCGCGTAATGGATGAACAGGTTGCTGGGCGCGGCGATGCCGCCGCAATAGACCGGCATGTCCATCTCCGCGATCACCTCGCCATCGCGCATGCCGCCATCGGTAACCACGGCGGCGACGCCGCGCACCTCGAGGCGGGTGATCAGGATGTCCCCGAACACCCCGGCGTCGGCCTCGCCGCGCGCGTCGACCACCAGTACCTTGCCCGGCGGGCAGTCCTCGATGACCTTGCGCTGAGGATAGTCCGGATCCTTGACGATGTCCGGGTCCATCAGGTCCTCGCGCGCGGGCAGCAGCCGCAGGGTCGCCGCCTCGCCGGCAAACCGGCCATCGCCAGCGCACAGCGGCATCACGCCGCTCATGTAGATGGCCTTGATGCCGCGCTTGAGCATCTGGGTGGTCAGCGTTGCGGTGCTGACGCCCTTGAGAATCTCGATCGCCTCGTCCAGCGATGGCAGATCTTGCTTATCCGGCATTGTCCTCTCCCTCGTTTCTGTCGCGGTGCGCCCGGTACTCGGCGAGTGTGTCCGCATCGGGCGGATAGGTCCCGGCGAGCGGGGCCCCGTCCTTGATCTTCTGTTGCAGGAAGCCTTCGAGACGGTCCTGCTCGGCCGCCGCGTCCGCCAGTTCCGGCGCCAGGTGCGGCGGGAAGACGACGACGCCATCGGCATCGCCCACCATCACGTCGCCGGGGAATACGGCCGCCCCCCCGCAGGCCACCGGCACCTGCACATCCGCCGCATAGTGGATGACATGGCTGTTCTGGGCGCAGGCCCCGGCGCAGAACACCGGGAAGCCAAGCGCCGCCATCGGCCCGCTGTCGCGCATCGCGCCGTCGGTGACCACGGCCGCCACGCCGCGCGCCTGTAGCCGGGCGACGACGATATCGCCCAGCGTGCCGATGGTATCGATGCCCCGGGCGTCGATCACCAGCGCATGTCCCGGCGGGCATTCCTCCAGCGCCCGGCGCTGCGGGTACTCGGGGCTGGTGACGGCCTTCAGGTCGAGCTTGTCCTCACGCATGGGAATCAGCCGCAAGGTATAGGCCCGCGCGGCGAAGTGGCCGGCGTCGGGCGAAAGCGGCCAGACCCCCGCCATGAAGGTGCTGGGCAGCCCCCGCTTCAGCAGCTGGGTGGTGAGCGAGCCGGTCGAAATCTGGCCCAGCCGGCGCACCGCCGCGTCGATGTCGGCGTCGCTCGGCGATACCGGGTCGGTCATGGGAGGCCCTCCTGGACAGCAATCCATGGGTTCTCCGCCAGCCCCCGGCCTCCTGTCAACGGCGGTGCTGTGGACGGGGCGTTGGGGCGACACTATGAATCACCCCGTAACGGCATTACCGAGGAGACGGCACATGGGCGACGGCGCGCGCGAACTGGAGGGCATGGTGGCGGTGGTCACCGGCAGCGCCCGCAACATCGGCCGGGCGACGGCGCTGGAACTGGCCGCCGGCGGCGCCGCCGTGGTGGTCAACGCGGTGCGCGCCGCAGACTTGATCGAGGAAGTCGCCGCCGAGATCAAGGCGGCCGGCGGCCAGGCCATCGCGGTACAGGCCGACGTCACCCAGCCCGACGACGCGCAGCGGCTGATCGACGCGGCGGTCTCCGAGTTCGGCGGCCTCGACATCCTGGTCAGCAACGCCGCGCTGCGGAACAACACGCCGTTCGAGGAGATGACCTTCGAGAACTGGCAGAACGTGCTGGCGGTGGCCCTGAACGGCGCCTTCCTCACCGCCCAGGCGGCGGTGCCGCACATGAAGGCGCGCGGCGGCGGCTCGATCATCGGGCTCGGCGGGATGGCGGCCAACAAGGGCTCGCCCGGGCGCTCCCATGTGATGGCGTCGAAGGGCGGGCTGGCGGCGTTCATGCGCGGCCTCGCCGTCGATCTCGGCCAGCACAACATCCGCGCCAACACCATCGGCGTCGGCACCATCGACACCAACCGCGAGGGTGCCAGCTCGCCGGGCGGCAGCAACAATCCGAGCATCCCGCTCGGTCGCAAGGGCGCGCCCCAGGACCTCGCCGACCTCATCCGTTTTCTCGCGGGGCCGCGCTCCGCCTACATCACCGGGCAGACCATCCAGTGCACCGGTGGCGCCTATTTCGGCGTCTGAGGCAGGGAGACAGGCCATGGCGACGTCCCATATCGACAGCTGGTATTTCGGCGGCATGTTCGGCGCGGAAAAGATGCGCGCCATCTTCTGCGACGAGGGCAAGGTGCAGGGCTGGCTCGACATGGAAGCCGGCCTGGCGCGCGCCCAGGCGAAGATCGGCATGATCCCCGCCGACGCCGCCGCCGTCATCACCGCGGCGGCGAAGATCGAGAATCTCGACCTCAAGGCGATGCGCGCGGAGTTCGACAAGGTCGGCTTCCCGATCCTGCCGCTGGTCCATGCGCTGGCCAAGGCGGTGACCGCGCGTGACGCCGAGGCCGCGCGCTACGTCCACTGGGGCAGCACCACCCAGGACGTGCTGGATACCGGCCTCGCCATCCAGCTCAAGGCTGGCTTCGCGGTGCTCGACGATTACCTGGCGAAGCTGGAGAACATCCTGCTGGCGCTGGCCGAGGAACACCGGGACACGGTGATGGTCGGGCGCACCATGCAGCAGCAGGCGGCGCCCATCACCTTCGGCTACAAGGTCGCCGTCTGGCTCTATCAGGTGCACCGCCACCGCCAGCGCCTCGGCCCGGTGCGCGACCGCGCGGTAATGGGCCAGATCGCCGGCGCGGTCGGCACCAACGCGACCTACCAGGAACGCGGGCTGGAGCTGCTGGGCGCGGTGTGCGCGGAGCTTGGCCTGGAGGAACCCGCGATCTCCTGGCATGTGGCGCGCGACGGGCTGACCGAGGCGGCGATGCTGCTGGGCCTCGTCTCCGGCACGCTGGCGCAGATCGGCAACGAGGTGATGCTGCTGTCGCGCAGCGAGGTGGCCGAGGTCGCCGAACCGTTCGAGGCCGGGCGCGGCGCCAGCTCCACCCTGCCCCAGAAGCGCAACCCCATCCTGTGCCAGCCGCTGGTGGCGGCGGGCCGGATGATGCGCGAGAAGGTGGCGCTGGCCTGCGACACCCTGGTGTGGGAGCACGAACGCTCCGGCCAGGGCATGATGCATCTGGAATGGGACATCCTGCCCCAGGCCTTCGTCATCACCGGGGGCATGTTCGAGAACGCCTTCGGCATCCTCGACGGCATGGTGGTCGACACCGAGAAGATGCGCGAGAACCTGATGGCGAGCGGCGGGCTGGTGATGACCGAGGCGGTGATGATGGGCCTCGCCCCCCATACCGGCCGCAACCAGGCCCACGACATCGTCTATGACGCGGTCGCCGAATGCGCCGACGGCAGCAAGACCCTGCGCGACGCCCTGCTCGGCAACCCGGTGATTTCGGAACATCTGTCGGAGGCCGACATCGACCGCATGCTTGACCCGATCAACCATGTCGGCACCGCGCCGCAGATGGTCGACCGGGTCGCCGCCCTGGTGCGCGGGGCGCGCTAGGGGCATGGCCACCGCCCGCGCCGCCACCGGCGATCCGGCGCTGGCCGCGCGGCTGGCCCGCGAGCTTGAGGGCGAGGTCCGCTTCGACGCTTTTTCCCGCGGGCGCTACAGCACGGACGCCTCGATCTATCAGATCGAACCGGTCGGCGTGGTGCTGCCCAAGAGCCGCGCCGACATCCTGCGCACCGTGCAGATCGCCGCCGACGCGGGCGTGCCGGTGCTGCCGCGCGGCGCGGGCACGTCCCAGAACGGCCAGACGGTGAACGAAGCGCTCACCGTCGACACCAGCCGGTACCTCGGCGGCATCTATGACCTGGACGTGGCGGCGCGCACCGTGCGGGTCGAGCCGGGCGTGGTGCTCGACCACCTGAACGCCTTCCTCAAGCCCCATGGGCTGATGTTCCCGGTCGATCCGTCGACGTCGAGCCGCTGCACCATCGGCGGCATGGCGGGGAACAATTCCTGCGGCGCGAAGTCGATCCGCTACGGCCTCACCGCCGACAATGTGCGCGCCATCGAGGCGGTGATGCCGGACGGCGTCGAGCGCCGCTTCGGCCCGGTCCCCGGCAACCTCAGCACCGGCCCGGCGATGGACGAACGCCATGTCGCCCTGGTGCAGCGGCTGCGCGAGATCGCGTCCCGCGAGGCGGCCGAGATCGGCGATCGCTTCCCCAAGGTGCTGCGCCGGGTCGGCGGCTATAACCTCGATTCCATCGCGCCGGACGGCCACAACATGGCGCGCATGCTGGTGGGCTCGGAAGGCACGCTCGCCTTCTTCACCGCGCTGGAGCTCGACCTGCAGCCGATCCCCGCCCACAAGGTGATGGGGGTCTGCCACTTCCCGACCTTCCGCCAGGCCATGGACATGGCCCAGCATCTGGTGACGCTGGACCCGGTCGCCGTCGAGCTGATCGACCGCACCATGATCGACCTGGCCCGCGACATCCCGCTGTTCCGCCCCACCGTGGAGCGCTTCGTGAAGGGCGCGCCAGACGCGCTGCTGATCGTCGAGTTCGACGGCCCCGAGGCCGCGTCCCTGCCCGCGAGGCTGCGCGAGCTGGACGAGATGATGGCGGATCACGGCTTCCCCGACGCGGTGGTCGAAGCGGTGGACCCCGCCTTCCAGGCCGCCATCAGCGAGGTCCGCAAGGCCGGCCTCAACATCATGATGTCGATGAAGGACGAGCGGAAACCCGTCTCCTTCATCGAGGATTGCGCGGTGCCGCTGGAGCATCTCGGCGACTACACCGACAACCTCACCGCCCTGTTCGAGCGCAACGGCACGTCGGGCACCTGGTACGCCCACGCCTCGGTCGGCTGCCTGCATGTGCGCCCGGTGCTCAACATGAAGGATCCGGTGGACGTGCACCGCATGCGCGAGATCGCCGAGGCCGCCATGGACCTGGTGCGGGAGTTCAAGGGCTCCCACTCCGGCGAGCATGGCGACGGCATCTCGCGCTCGGAGTTCCACGAACGCATGTTCGGCGGCCCCCTGGTGCGCGCCTTCGAGGAGGTGAAGGACGCCTTCGATCCCGCCGGGCTGATGAACCCCGGGCGCATCACCCGCGCACCTAAGTTCGACGACCGCGGCCTGTTCCGCTTCAAGCCGGGCTATGCGCCGCTGCCGCTGGATACCGCGCTGGACTGGTCCGACTGGGGCGGTTTCTCCGGCGCGGTGGAGATGTGCAACAACAACGGCGCCTGCCGGAAGTTCAGCCCCGGCGCCATGTGCCCGTCCTACCGGGCGACGAAGGACGAGCAGCACGTCACCCGCGGCCGCGCCAACAGCCTGCGCCTCGCCCTGTCGGGCCAGCTCGGCCCCGACGCCTTCACCTCGGATGCCATGCGCGACAGCCTCGACCTCTGCGTCGGCTGCAAGGCGTGCAAGCGCGAATGCCCGACCGGCGTCGACATGGCGCGGATGAAGCTGGAGTTCCGCCACCACTGGAACCAGAAGCACGGCCTCGGCCTGCGCGACCGGCTGGTGGCCTACCTGCCCCGCTACGCCCGCTGGGGCACAAGATTGCGGCTGCTAATGAACGCGCGCGACCGGGTGCCGGGCATGCCCTGGCTGTCGGAAAAGCTGCTGGGCCTCAGCGCCCGGCGTTCCCTGCCGGTCTGGCGCGGCGATTCCTTCGCCGGGCTGCCCGAACAGGACATCGCCGGGGACGGCACCGACGTCGCCCTGTTCGTCGATACCTTCACCCGCTTCTTCGAACCCGATAACGCCCGCGCCGCCGCCCGGGTGCTGAACGCGGCGGGCTACCGGGTGCATGTGCCGGCCGCCGACGCCGACTTCCGCCCGCTGTGCTGCGGCCGCACCTTCCTCGCCGCCGGGCTGGTGGACGAGGCCCGCGCCGAGGCGGAACGCACGCTGGAGGCGCTGGCCCGCTATTTCGATGCCGGCGTGCCGCTGGTCGGGCTCGAGCCGTCCTGCCTGTTCACCTTCCATGACGAGATGCCCGCCGTGCTCGGCAAGGCGGTGAACGCGGATGCACTCCGCGAGCGCACCATGCTGTTCGCCACCTTCCTCAAGCGCGAAAAGGAAGCCGGGCGATTGAAACTGCGCCTCGCCGAATCCCCCGCGCCCCGCGCGCTGGTCCACGGCCACTGCCACGAGAAGGCGTTCGCGGCGGCTGACGATGTGCTCGACGCCCTGCGCCTGATCCCCGGCCTGGAGCCGGAGATGGTCGCCTCAAGCTGCTGCGGCATGGCCGGCAGCTTCGGCTACGAGGCCGAACATGCCGAGGTCTCCATGCAAATGGCGGAACTCTCCCTCCTCCCTGCCGTCCGCGAAGCCCCCGACGCCCTCATCGTCGCCGACGGCACCAGCTGCCGCCACCAGATCAAAGACGGCGCCGCCAGGGACGCGCTCCACGTGGCGCGGGTGCTGGAGGGGTGTTTGGTTTAGGGCATTAAGGTGAGTTTTAGAGAGTAGGTTTGGGCCTAATTTACACGATTCACAATCAGAAGCCATCTGTCGCGACTCTAATAATCCGACATTTTATCCCATAAAATCAGCAAAAAAACAATATAAAGATCAAGAACTGTACAAAAATTCAATAAGATACTATGTAAAACAAATAAAAATAATGACATGATCCTGTTTTATTACTGATATTTTGTCATTTAGACAAGAAATTGAGCCGGAATATATGGTTATGCTGCCTTGGATTTTCGTTGCGCGCACTTTTGATTGGTGACATGACCTGTATCAGCATGTCCATCAGCCTCAGGGTATTTGTCATTGGAATATTCAGCGGATGCTCCAGCTCTAATTGAGAGCGAGGAAGACGCTTGGAAGCTGATATCAGAAATCAATTCTGGTAAGGCGACCTTTAGCAGTTTGCAGGCAATTAAGTTCAAGGGCTGGCCTCGCATTGAAGCCTATGTGCCCGACCATCGGCTTGATGGCGCTTTAACACCATACATGATGCAAGGGTTCATCGATCTACAACGATCGGTGTTTCGGAGCTACGCGGTTCTCGTGAAGGGGGACTCGAGCGCACGGGTCCTATCTGATGAGGAGAAAAACCGCCTTGAACTTGTTGTAGATGTCGACGAAGGAAGCTCCGACAATTCGATTGATTTTTGGCGAGCTGTACTTGAGATCGGAAATGGAATGGTGAGCAAGATGGACCCTACGCATCTAGTCCTAATGATTTTGGGGCTGAGCCTGATTTATGCGGGCCAAAGTGTGTGTCGAGCCTATTTCCAGAAGGAGAAAGACGAGAAGATTGCGGAAATCCAGAGCAAGCAGGTCGTCGAGAGTCTTGAAGCCCTAAAATTCGCAAATGAGACCGATCTTGAGCGTATGAAGATCCTTGCCGAGGCCATGAAGGCTACGCCCCAATTGGCACCAATTGCTGATGACGCAGATGATGCTAGGCAGTCACTGGTCCGGCATATGACTAAAGACACAGATGCTCGGGTCAATGGCGTAGAGATGCCACAAACGGCGGGCCAGCGGCTGACCAGAAACACACGCTCAAGCTCCAAAGACATACGTCTAGATGGCGTCTATAAGATCAACCATGTTGACGCTACTACGCCTGACGGCTTTCGGGTGAAACTGGAAAATGTGGAGACGGGGCAGGAGTTTTACGCTGGCGTCCAGGACGCTCTCTTATCTGAAGAACACAAGACAATCATGCAAAATGCGGAATGGAAAAAGGTGCCGGTCCGCGCAGAAATTAATGCAAAGATTAAGAAAGATGAAATATTTGAGGCCATCGTACTCAGCGTTACCGAACATAAATAATTTCTTTGTCAAATAATATTAATGTTTTTAATAAAACCATTTCATATTTTACTATGATTTATAATTTTTATGTTAATATTATCCAACAGAATATAACCTCTTTTTTGTTTATAAACGTTTTTAGCGATAAAACCGCACTTCCCGAATGAACGCCCGCGCGACGCCGCCATTGCCCGCCTTCTGGGTGTCGGTGGCGAGTGCGAGGCCGGAGATGCCGGGGCTGTCGCCGCCGGGCTTGTCGAAGAAGGAGCGGTAGGCGGCCAGCAGGTCGAAGCGCGAGGTCACCGTTTCCCCCGGCGCCGGCTTGTCCGGGCAGACGTAGCGGCCGCTCTTCTGGAAGTATTTGCCGACGTAGGCGTGGTCCTCGCGGTCGTCGCCGTGGCACAGGAACAGGCCGACGAAATAGGGGCTGTCGGGGATGAAAATGGAGCCGCTCGGCCGGCGCTTGTCGCCCATGAACAGGATCACCATCAGCGCCTCATTGCGCACCTCCTGTTCGTAGGACGCGCCCTGGGGATAGACCTCGACGCCCCAGTCGATCTCCACCGCGGTGAATTCCGCCACATTGACCGATTCGTTGGCGAGGATGCCGAACACCGGCCGCTTCGCCTCGACGATCAGCCCTTTATCCGGATCGACATCCAGGTCGATGCGGTCACGCCGCCTTGCGTCCCGCTCCGCCTTGAAGCCCTTGCCCTGCAGCCATGCCCCCACCGAACCTTCGGCATAGTCGGTGAAGGTCTTCACATAGACCAACTGGTTCGCCGCAGCAGCGGGCGGCGGCGCGGCGAGCGCGAGTGCGGCCAGGGCGGCGGCAAACAGGATTGGACGCATCGGACGGGCTCCCGGAGCGGCGGCGGATACCGGCGGCCAGCCTAGCAGATCGCGCCCGGCCTTGACCCGCCGGATCGGCGGTGGCCTGCTGCGGCGATGCTTTTTCACCTCACCGTCATCTTCGCCTGTCAGCTTGCCGGCGAGGCCGCCGTGCGGGCCGCCGGCCTGCCCCTGCCCGGCCCGGTCGCGGGCATGGTGCTGCTGTTCGTGCTGCTCGCCCTGCGCGGCAGGGTGCCCGACGGCATGGCGAAGGTCGGCGATGCCCTGCTCAATCACCTGTCGCTGCTGTTCGTGCCCGCCGGGGTCGGCGTGATGCTGCATATGGACCTGATCGGCGCGGACTGGCTGCCGATCTCGGCCGCCCTGATCGGCAGCACCGCGCTCACCATCGTGGTCACCGCCCTGCTGATGCGGCTGCTGCGCCGCGCCCCGGACGACCGGGAGGCCGGCTGATGGGCGAGTTGCGCGATGTCTGGGTCTATCTCAGCGCCAGCCCCCTGCTGCACCTCACCCTGACGCTCGCGGCGTTCCAGGCGGCAAGCTGGGTCTATCAGAAGGGCGGCATGAACCCGCTGCTCAACCCGGTGCTGCTGGCGGTGGTGGCCATCGTCGCCGCCCTGCTGGTCACCGGCACCGGCTACGGCGCCTATTTCGACGGGGCGCAGTTCGTGCATTTCCTGCTCGGCCCGGCGACGGTGGCACTGGCGATCCCGCTCTACCGGCAGTTCGACCGGGTGCGGCGCGACGCGTTCGCCCTGCTGGCCAGCATCATCGCCGGGTCGCTGACCGCGGCGGCCAGTGCGGTCGGCATCGGCTGGCTGCTGGGTGCGTCGGCGGACTCCCTGATCTCCCTGGCGCCCAAGTCGGTGACCGCGCCGGTCGCCATGGGCATCGCCGAGCAACTTGGCGGGCTGCCGTCGCTGACCGCCGTGCTGGTGATCCTGACCGGCATCCTCGGCGCGATGATCGGTCCCGGGCTGCTCACCCTCATGGGCGTGCGCGACTGGGCCGCGCGGGGCCTCGCCATCGGCACCGCCAGTCACGGCATCGGCACGGCGCGCGCCTTGCAGGTGAACGAGCTGGCGGGCGCGTTCTCCGGCCTCGCCATGGGGCTGAATGCGCTGGCGACCGCCATCCTGCTGCCGCTACTGTGGCGGCTGATCTTCTCCTGACCGGATTGCGGAGACCCGCCATGCGCCTTGCCGCCGTCGCCCTGCTGCTTGCCGCCGCCGCCGCGATGCCGGCGCGGGCGGAGACCGTGTTCGTGCACCTCACCGCCGCGCTGGATGAGCCCCGCGGCCTGTGCCTCGACATTCCGGGCCACCGCGACCGGGTGAACACGGCGCGGGCGATGTCGGTGCACAGCTGCAAGCGCGGCATCTGGAACCTGGATGAGCGGTTCGATCCGGCCGCCTTCGAGACCGGTGTGCTGCGCATGCCGGAATACGATCTTTGCGTCGGCGCGGCGCAGGCGGCCGACGGGTCTTCGGTTCTGCTCGGGCCATGCGACGGCGATGCCCTGCGCCGCTGGGACCGGACCGGCGGGCGGCTGCGCCTCGCCGCCGATCCGTCGCTCTGCATCACCGTGGACGCCGCGCCCTCGGAACTGACGTCGGGTGGCCGGCGGCTGCCGTCGCGCCATGTGGCGCGGCCCATCGCCATGGCCCCCTGTTCGGACGCAGCGGCAGACCGGCAGGTCTGGCAAACATCCCCGCCCGAGTGACGCCGCCGGGCGACGCCGCGATTGCCGCCGCGCGCGGGCGCGTCGTAGTCTCGCGCCTGCAAACCGGCGGTTCCGCCGGGCCGAAACAATCCACGCGGAGGGGACAGACATGGCTGCGAAGGGCCGCGGCGCGGCGAAGGCCAAGCCAAAGGGTCGTCGCTGGGCGAACGATCTGTACAAGCTGCTGCGCGATAACGAGTTCACACAGTTTTCCTATGTGCCGGACGCCGGCCACCGGGAACTGATCGACAAGTCGATCGCCGACAACAAGGTGCATTCGGTCTCGCTGACCACCGAGGAAGAAGGCGTGGCGCTGGCCGCCGGCGCCTGGCTCGGCGGCGAGAAGTCGGTGCTGCTGATGCAGTCGAGCGGCGTCGGCAACTGCATCAACATGTTCTCCCTGCTGAAGAACGGCGACTTCCCCTTCCTCACCATCGTGTCCATGCGCGGCACCCATGGCGAGGGCAACCCGTGGCAGATCCCCATGGGCCAGGCGGTGCGTCCGGTGCTGGAAGCCAGCGGCCTGGTCGTGCTGGAAGTCGACTACGAGGACGAGGTGGTCCCCACCGTGCAGGCGGGCATCACCATGGCGTTCAAGGGCGGCGCCCCCGTCGCCGTGCTGCTGAGCCAGAAGCTGCTCGGCGCCAAGGCGTTTTGAGGGAGGGGACCATGGCACGCAAGAGTACCAAGACGACCAAGAGCACCATGAATGGTCTCGACCGCCGCCCCGCCGTCAAGGAACTGCTGGGCGATACTTCCGATCTGCTGATCGTCACCGGCCTGGGCGGCCCCGCCAACGATGTCGCCGAGGCGACCGGCGGCGACGTCCCCACCGTGTTCGCGCTGGGCGGCGCCATGGGCGGCGCCACCATGACCGGCCTCGGCCTCGCCCTGGCGCAGCCGAAGCGCAAGGTCGTCGTGGTCACCGGCGACGGCGACCTGCTGATGAGCGTCGGCTCGCTGGCCGCCATCTCGGTGCTGAACCCGCCGAACCTGTGCGTGGTCTGCGTCGACAATGGCCATTACGGCGAGACCGGGATGCAGCAGGCCCACACCAGCCGCGGCGTCGACCTCGCCGCCATGGCCGAGGGCGCGGGCATCAAGGCGGTGCGCCAGGTGACCAAGAAGACCGAGATCGCGGACGCCGCCTCGCTGCTGCGCCGGTCGAACGGCACCTCGTTCATCCATCTCAAGGTGAAGGCGACGGACGATCCCAGCGTGCCGCGCTCGCGCGACGCCAAGTGGCACAAGGTCCGCTTCCGGGAGAACCTGCTCGGCCAGGCATGATCCCATGGCAGGCTTCGAGACCATCCGCTACGAAGTCGCCGACCGGATCGCCCGGCTCACCTTCAACCGGCCCGAGGCGCGCAACGCCATCACCTCGCGCATGCGCCGCGAGCTGGGCGAGGCGCTGCTCGATATCCGCGACAACCCGGATGTCTGGCTCGCGGTGATCACGGGCGAGGGCACCGCCTTTTGCTCGGGCCAGGACCTGTACGAGAAGATCGGCATCGGCGACATCGACGCCGACGCCATCGGCACCGACGACCTCTATCTGCGCCTGCGCGGCATCGACAAGCCGGTGATCGCGGCGATCAACGGCCCCTGCCTCGCCCAGGGGGCCGGCTTCGCGCTGCTGTCGGATATCCGCATCATGGCGGATACCGGCTTCTTCGGCTGGCCCCAGGTGAAGCGGGGTATCGCATCCATGAGCGGGCCGATCTTCCTGTCCCGCCATGTGCCCATCGGGGTGGCGCTGCGCTACCTGCTGACCGGCGACCCGATCAAGCCCGACGACGCCCTGCGCCTCGACCTGGTGCATCAGGTGGTGGCGCCGGACGATCTGGAGGCGGCGGTCGCCGACTGGGCCACGCGGATCCTGGAGAACGCGCCGCTGGCGGTGCGCGCGATCAAGAACTCCACCGTCACCGGCGCAACCATGACGCTGGAGGACCACTTCGCCTACGGCCGCACCCTGGTGGACGGCCTCTACGGCAGCGAGGATGCGCGCGAGGGCATCACCGCCTTCAAGGAAAAGCGCAAGCCCGTCTGGAAGGCGAAGTAGGGCTTTCTCACATCCGGCTCCGGCCCACGCCCCCACCCGGCCACCCACGGCAGTATCCTATTGGGTGGCCGGGTGGGGGCGTGGGCTGGCTCGGCATCTCTTAACGCTTCTTCGGCACGCTGGCCGCGACGAAGAAGGCGATGATCGCCGCGCCGCCCAGCATCCAGAACACCGGCACCAGGCCGAAGCGGTCGGCGATCAGCCCGCCGGCCACCGGCACGATGATCGAGAACAGCGCCTGGGTGGCGAACAGCATGCCGATCACTGAGCCGCCGAGCGCCGGCGGCGCGACGTCCAGCGACCAGCTGTGCAGCACCGGCCGCGCGCCGTACATGAAGAAGCCCACCGCGCCGATCCAGGCGATGAACAGGGGCAGGCCCTCGGTCGTCGTCATCAGGAAGGCGCAGGCGGCGAGCCCGCCGGTGGCGATCAGCATCACCGGCTTGCGCCCGATGCGGTCCGACAGACCGCCCGCCGTGCCGGTGGAGACCGCGCCGAAGCCCTGCAGCACCATCAGGCTGATGCCGAGCCATTGCGGCCCCACCCCCATCACGTTGGTGAGGTAGAGCGGCAGGAAGGCGAGCATGCCGGACTGGGCGGTGCTGCGGAAACCGGCGGTGAGGCAGACCATCACCGCCGCCCGGTCGCTGAACAGGGCGCGCAGGCTGGCGAGGAACCCACCGCCCTCGTCCTCCGCGCCGCGCCGCATCGGCGGGATCGGGTCGGTGCCGCGCAACAGCAGGATCAGGGCGGCCACTGCCAGTGGCCCGGCGGCGGCGAACAGCGCGGTCTGCTGCCAGCCGACCAGCGCAATGGTGATGCCGGCGACCAGCGGCGCCATGGCGTCGCCGAAGCTCGCGCCCAGCGTATGCAGGGACATCGCCGTACCGCGCCGCGCTTCGTACAGCCGCGACAGATACGAGATCGCCGCCGGATGCCACATCACCGCCAGCGAACCGATGGCGGCGATGGCGGCCATCAGCACCCCGTACTGGGGCACCGAGCCGAGCCCGAGCAGGGCCAGCGCCAGCGCGGTCAGCGTGCCGGCCTGCCAGGCGATGCGCCGCCCGGTGAAATCGACCAGCGCACCGGCGGGAATGTTCACCACCACCGAGGCGGCGTGCATCACCGAGATCAGCAACCCGACCTGGGCGTAGCTCAGCGACAGGTCCTGCTGGATGAAGGGCATCAGCAGATAGACCATCGCCAGCGCCCAATGGGTGGCGCCGTGGCCGAGGCTGACAAGGAACAGCGGCAGCCAGCGGCGGGGTGCCGCGACGCCGCCGGTGGTGCCGGACATGGCTGGACCGTGCTAAGGAGAACCTGTCTTGGTCATAGGCTGCCGCGCCGCCCGCGGCAAGCCGCAGCCCGGGGAGGACCGCCATGTCCATCGAGATCACCGACACCCTGAAGGCCTTCGGGTATCCTGGCAGCCTGCTCAAGGCCTACGACCACTGGGTGGTGCTGCTGCGCCCGAAGCAGCCGACCCTGGGCGCGATGGTGCTGGCGATCCAGGACGACATCCGCCGCTTCCCGGACGTGCCGGCCGAAGCCTTCGCCGAACTCGCTACCATCACAGCGGAACTCGAGGGCGCGCTCAAGGCGACCACGGGCTTCGACAAGATGAACTACATCCAGCTCGGCATGGTGGATCCGCAGATCCACTTCCATGTGCTGCCGCGCTACGAGACGCCGCGCGCCTTCGCCGGCAGCACCTTCCCCGACGCCGGCTGGCCCGCCCAGCCGAAGATGGGCGAGGCGCTCGACCTCAGCGACGCACAGATGGCGGAGTTGCGCGAGGCCCTGAAGGCCGCCTTCCCCTAGGCGCCAACCGCATCCGCGATGGCCTGGCCCATCTCGGAGGTGGACGCGCTGCCGCCCAGGTCCGGGGTGAGCGCCTTGGCCTCGGCGATGGTACCCTCCACCGCCGCCAGCATCAGGGCGGCGGCCTTGGCCATGGCGTCGTCGCCGCGCTTGCGGCCCAGCCAGTCGAACATCATCTGCATCGACATGATCTCGGCATAAGGATTGGCGATCCCCTGCCCCGCAATGTCCGGGGCCGAACCGTGGGACGCCTGCGCCATGACGTGGGTCTCGCTGGCCGAGATCGCCGCGGCCAGGCCCATCCCGCCGGTCAGCCCGGCATGCAGGTCGGCCATGATGTCGCCGAACATGTTGGTGGTGACCACCACGTCGAACTGCTGCGGCTTCATGGTGCAGTGGAGCGCGTAGCTGTCGACCATCACTTCGTCGAACTCGACATCCGGGTACTCGGCCGCCACCTTGCGGCATTCCTCGGCGAACATGCCGCAGCCCAGTTTGAAGACCGTGTCCTTGTGCACGGCGGTGACATGCTTGCCCCGGCGGCGCGCCACCTCGAAGGCATCGCGTGCGATACGCCAGGAATTCTTGCGCGTGATCACCCGCATCGACAGGGTCAGGTCCGGCGTCGGGCGGAACTCTCCGTTGCCCATGTACATGTTGCGGTCCGGCTGGAAGCCCTCGGTGTTCTCACGCACCAGCATGATGTCGACGTTCTCGTGCAGCGATTCGACGTTCGGGAAGGTCTTGGCGATGCGCAGGCTGGAATACATCTCGAAGCGCTTGCGGATGATCGGATGCGGGTTAATCGCCTTGGGATCATCCTTCGGATATGCGCGGTGGCCGATCGGGCCGAGGATCCAGCCGTCCAGTTCGCGCAGGGTGTCGAGGATGCCATCGGGCATGGTCGCGCCGACGCTGTTATAGGCCTCCATGCCAATTGGATACTGGGACCATTCGGCGTCGACGCCGGCGGCCGCCAGCGCCGCCTTGCCGACGCGCACCGCCTCGGGGACCACTTCCAGTCCGATATCGTCGCCGTTCAGGATGCCGAGCTTGTAAGCCATCGAAGGGGGTCCTTTCGTTGTTCCTGGACCAGCGCGGGCCGGCGCCGGTTATGAGAATCTACGCCAGCAAGGCGGTGAGCGAGACAGTAAACAGGAAGGCGATGGCGACCAGCCGGTACAGCCGCTCATGGGCGCGGCTGAACAGGGCAGCGCCGACCAGGGTGCCAAGGGCGAAGGGAATATACATCAGGATGCCGCGCCACAGCGGTTCGCCCAGCATCACCCCGGTATAGACGAAGGTGGCGAGCACGCTGAGCCGGATCAGGTTGGGGATCAGGATCATGTTGGCGCGCACCTGCTCGGCGGTGGCGCTGCCGCCCATCAGGTAGATCACCACCGGCGGGCCGCCCGCGCCGACCGAGCCGCTGAGCAGGCCGCTCGCCGCGCCGACCCCGAACCGGGTGCCGAGCGACCCCTGCCCCCGGTAGCGCACGCCGACCAGCAGCAGCACCGCGCCGAACAGCACCACGATGGCGATAGCCCGGCGCATGATGTCCGGATCGACGATCAGAAGCACATAGACCCCAAGCGGCGCGACCAGCATGGCGGCGGCGCAGATCGGCAGGATTTCCCGCCACTGGGCGTGCTTCAGCGCGCCGGGCAGCAGCTGCAGGGTGGCGACCGTGTTGAGGAAGGTGCCGATGGCGACCCCCTGGGCCGGCCCCCAGATCAGCGCAAGCGCGGGCGACATGGTCATGCCCGCGCCAAAGCCGGAGAAGCCGCGCATCATCCCCGCCGCCATGATCAGCAGCGTCGCATAGCCAAAGTTCGCCGTGGTGATCTCGAACAGGCCCCAGATCAGCCAGGGCGTCCAGGGCTCGGCCATCGGCGCGCCGCCGGCAGCATTGGCCCACATAGCGAAGGCCTCGCCGCGGACCTCGAGGACCGCCCACTCCCACTGCGCGACAACAGGGGCGAAGAACTCGCCGGCCAGCGCCGCGAACTCGGCCCAACGCTCAGCGAGCCACGCCTGGGCGGTATCGACCCACGCCCAGAAAGCACGAATCCAGCCCCAGACCGCGAGCAGGGTTTCCAAGCTGCCGGCGCTCCGCCGCTCAGCGGGTCAGGAAGGCCATCACGGCCTCGCCGAACGCCTCGGGCTGTTCGACATTGGCCAGGTGCGCCGCCTGCTTCAGCACCACCAGTTCGGACCCCGCGATCCCAGCGTGGATCGCCTCGGCATGGGCCACCGTGGTGGAGGGGTCGTCCTCGCCGACAACCACCAGGGTCGGCGCGGTGATGCGGGCATGGTTGCCGGTCTCGTCATGCCCGGCGATGGCGAAGCAGCAGCCGGCATAGCCCTCCACCGGGCAGGCACCGATCATGTCGGCGATCTTTGCGACCACGTCGGGCTGGGCGTTGCGGAAGGGCTCGGTGAACCAGCGCTCCAGGGTCGCGCCAGCGGTTGCCGCCATGCCGCCCGCCCGCGCGGTCTCTGCGCGCTGGGCGTAGTTCGGCGCCATCTCCGGCGGCGTGCCGGCGCTGGTGTCACACAGCACCAGCTTGTCGATCAGGTCCGGGTGGTCCGCCGCCAGGCGCTGGCCAGTCATGCCGCCGAGGGACAGGCCGCAGAAATGGGTCTTGGCGATGCCCAGCGCCGCGCACAGGGCGGCGACATCGTCCGACAGGGTCTTGATGTCATAGGGCGCGGGCGGCACCTCGGTCTGGCCATGGCCGCGCACGTCGTAGGACAGCACCCGGAAGCGTTTGCTGAACATCGGGATCTGCGGCTCCCACATGCGCAGGTCGGCGGCCAGCGAGTGGCTGAGCGTCAGCACCGGTGCGTCCTCCGGCCCGTCGAAGCGGTAGTGGAAGCGAATGCCGTTGGCGGTGATTTCCATGGCTGTGCCCTCCTTTATCTTGTTGGCGGCAACCTAGTGTGGCGGCGCCGCCCTGTTCAACCCTGTTGCGGCAGCGCCACCGCCGCCATCACGCCGATCACCGCCATCTCCGACATATTGCCCGGGAAGTGCGCCAGGATGTCGTCGAGCAGCGCCCCTGCCGCGCCTTCCGGCGGCGGGCCCGACGGTGCTGCCAGGGCGGGCCCCAGCCCGTCGGCCCGCGCCCGCAACGCCGCGACCCGCGCGGCCACCGTGCCATCCGCCAGCAGCGGCGCCGCGCCATCGGCCAGCGCCGCCAGCAGGCCGGGCCAGCGCGCCAGGTGACGGTAGATGCTGGGCACCGAGGGGGTGCCGGTGCGGTGCGCGGTCAGCCGCGCCACCGCGTCGCGCGCCTGGGGGTCCATCGCCTCGGGCGGGATCATCGCCGGCAGGTCCGGCAGCGGCGGCGGAACCGCTGCCGGGGGCAGTTCCGCCGCTGCGGTGGTGATGCCGTCCCGGGCCGCCGCGCAGGCCGCCATCAGCACAACATTCTTCGGGTTTGCCCGGTTGTAGCCCTCGACGATAGCCGCGACGGTGGCGGGGTCATCCGTCTCTGGCAAATCAGGCAGCCCTTGAGGGTCGATATCGCTGCGCAGCGCAGCCGCGGTGGCGTCTGCCGTACCGGCGGCCAGCGCCGGGCGTACCGTCGCCCACACCCATTCGAGGCAAGCGGGTTCCACCGCCAGGCGCCTGTAGAGCATGTTGACCATAGGCAGCCCGGCGGTCCCACGGATGTCGGCATAGAGTTCAGCGATGCGGCCCCGAGCGTCCGCCTCGGCGACTTCAGGCGGGGGGGCGGCGCTCACCATATCTGCGCCACGCCCTTGCCGATCAACGCGACGGAGGCCAGCAGCAGCACGATCTGCACGAAGCGGAAGAATTTCTGCGCCGGGATCTGGGTGGCGTAGCGCGCGCCCATCCAGCCGCCGACGACGCTGAACGGCACCAGCACCGCCGCCTCGACCAGCAATTGCAGGCTAATCAGCCCGGCGATCGTCACCAGGGTGATACGCCAGGCGACGTAGGTTGCGGTCAGCAGCAGGTTGGTGCCGCGGAAGGTTTTCGGCTCCGGGCAGGCAAGTTTGACGTAAACCGACATCAGGAAGGCGGACCCGGCCCCCGCGAGACCGCCAAGCAGGCCCGCCGCCGCCGCCAGCCCGACCGCCACCTTCGGCGAGCGGAAGTCGATGGCCTTTTTCAGCCTGGCCAGCCCCTGCCCGGCGTCGAGCAGCAGCACCGCGCCGAGCGCGACCCCGAGGATCACGGTCAGCCACGGCCCCGGCGTCTTCACGAACAGCCAGGTGCCGATCAGCAGGGTCACCAGGCTGGTCAGGATCAGCGGCTTGGCAACCTGCCAGTCGCCGTCGCGGATGCCCTGGCCGATGAACTGGATCTGCGAAATGACGTTGGTGCACAGGATCAGCAGCACCGCGTGATGCGGCGGCAGCACCAGCGCGCCGCCCAGCACCGTCGGCGTCACCGAGCCGAAGCCGAGGCAGCCGCGGATGAAGAACGCGCCGACATAGACCACGCACAGGAACAGCACCTGCCACAGGGCAAGGTCGGCGAACGGGGTCGGCAGGGCCGCCAGCCACTCCAAGGGACGTCCTTTCGCGCGGATTGCGGTCCCCCGGCCCCGCGGCGGATGCGGCGGGACGGTTGCCGGGCGGGCGCGACCGCTTCAAGATGCCCGGCAATATTGCACCGCAACGTCATAACCGCCGGGCGCGGCACGGGCAACCGCCGCCGCCCGCGCGAAGGAGGGATCGCATGAGCAAGACCATCGGACTGATGAGCCCCGGGGACATGGGCGGCGGCGTCGCCAAGGCGCTTGTGGACGCGGGCGTCACGGTCGTTACCTGCGTCGCCGGGCGCAGCGCGGAAACCGTACAGCGCGCCAAGGACGGCGGGCTCGAGACCGCGCCGGACCTGGCGGGTGTCATCGACGGCTGCGACCTGTTCCTGTCGATCATGCCGCCAGAGCGCGCCGAACCGCTGGCCGTCGAGGTCGCCGCCGCCATGCAGGCGACCGGCAAGACCCCGGCCTATGCCGACTGCAACGCCATCTCCCCCGCCACGGTGAACAAGGTGGCCGAGACCATCGCGCCGACCGGCGCGCCGTTCATCGACGCCGGCATTATCGGCCGGCATCCCGGCTACGGCGTGCCCGTGCGGTTCTATTCCAGCGGCCCGAACGCCGCGCTGCTGGACGCCATCGCCGTGCCCGACCAGATCATCGTCAAGGCCATCGGCGACGAGATCGGCCAGGCCTCGGGGCTGAAGATGTGCTACGCGGCGCTGACCAAGGGTACCAACACGCTGCGCGTTGCGGTGCTGATGACGGCGAAGTCCCTCGGTCTTTACGGCAACCTGATGGACGAGTTCGAATTCAGCCAGCAGGGGCCGCTGAAGCAGATGAATGCGCAACTGCCAACGCTGGCCTGCGACTCCGGGCGCTGGATTCGCGAGATGGAGGAGATCGCCGCCACCTTCGCCGACGCGGGCGTGACGCCGGGCTTCCACGAAGGCGCGACCTTCGTGCACAAGGTGCTGGCCGCCTCCCCGCTCGGCGAGGAGACGCGCCTGTCCGCGGACAAGGAGCGCTCGCTCGAGGACTCGCTGGATATCTGGCTGCAGTACCTGCCGAAGCAGGGCGCCAAGGCCGCCGAGTAGCCCAGCCGCCTAGAGCGTGCCGCTGATGGCGTAGCGCAGCAGGCGGACCACCTGTTCGGGGGTGCGGGCGGTGGCGAGGGCCGCGCCGTCGATCTCCTTCAGCGCGTGGTCATGGCCTTCGTCATGCAGGGCGATGATGGGGATGCCGCTGGCCGCGGCATAGCCCGCGTCGAAGGCAGCGTTCCACTGGCGGTATTTGTCGCCGAAGCGCACCACCAGGATGTCCGCCTCCTCGATCAGCACCCGGTTGCGCAAGGCGTTGACCTTGGCCCCCTTGTGGTCGTGCCAGAACTTGCTGTCCTCGGCCCCGAGGATGTCGGCGCCGCAATCGTCGCTGGCGCCGTGGTCGGCGACCGGGCCGGTCAGCGCCACCGCAAGGCCCGCTTCGGCAATGCCCCGCGCGATCACCTCGCGCCAGTCGCTGTGGATTTCGCCGGACAGGTAGACCGTCCATTCGCGGCTGTTGTCGTAAACGCTCATCAATGGGTTCTCACTTCCAGGGCCAGGTAACGAGATGGGCTTCGAGTTCGTCTTCAGGCACCTCGGTCTCGGCGAACACGCGGCCGCGCACCGAGATTCCGGCACGGTGTACCGTATCCCGGTCGCCGGATACCAGATGGTGCCACCACATCAGCGGCTTGCCATCGCGCACCCGGCGGTAGGCGCAGCTCTCCGGCATCCAGTCCAGCACCTCAAGATTGTCGTAGCCGAGCACGACGCAGTCGGACACCTGGGTCTGCCGGTTCTTGTAGTCGGAGCACCGGCAGCTGCCCTCATGCAGCAGCCGGCAGGCGACGTTGGTGTATTCGACCTTGTCGGTCTCCTCGTCCTGCAGCTTCAGCAGGCAGCAGCGGCCGCAGCCGTCACACAGCGATTCCCATTCGTCGCGCGACATCTCGGCAAGCGTCTTGCGCTCCCAGAATGGCCGGGTGTCGACGCTCAAGTGAGGGTTTCCACGGTGTTGGCGGCGATCAGGTCGTAATCGATCTGCGCACCGAGGCCGGGCTTGTCGAACGGCGCGATACGCACGAGCCCGTCGGCGCCGATCTGGATGTCCTCCACCAGCCCGTATTTCTGCGCCTCGTCGGGCAGCAGTACCTCGAAGAACTCACAGTTCGGGATCGCCATGGCGAGATGCAGGTTGGCGACGTTGTTGAGCGAATTGCCGCCATGGTGGATCTCGAAGTTCATGCCGAAGCCCTGGGCCAGGATCGCCGCCTTGTGGCAGCCGGTCAGCCCGCCCTTCACCGCGACGTCGCCACGCAGGAAGTCCGTCGCCTTGGCCTCGATCCACGCGGCGAAGGACCCGAAGCCGCCAGGCGAGTATTCCGTCGCCATGATCGGGATATCGAGCTTCTGGCGCAGCTTCACATACCCGTAGACGTCATCCTCGGCGAGCGGGTCCTCATACCAGTAGTAATCCATCTCCTCGATGGCACGGCCGACCCGCAACGCCTCCTCATAGCGGTAGGCCCAGGTCGAATCGAGCATCAGCAGATAGTCATCGCCGACGGCCTTGCGCACCGCTTCGCACACCGCGATGTCCTCGCGCCACTCGGTCGGCGGATGGATCTTGTAACCGGCGAGACCCTTCTCCTTCGTCTCCACCGCCTGATCCGCATAGGCCTGCCGGTCGGGCAGGCCGGGCGAACTGGCATAAGCAGGGATGGCGTCGCGGCAACTGCCCATCATGCGGTAGAGCGGCAGCCCCGCGGCCTTGCCCGCCAGGTCCCAAAGCGCCACGTCAACCGCGCCGATCCCGCGCAGGGTGGTGGCGCGCAAACGGCGCATCAGGTCGTGATAGATCGCCTCGCGGTCGAGCGGGTTGCGCCCCATCACCACCGGCTTGAGGAACTGCATTACCGACCAGGCCTCGACCTGGGCACCCCGCATGGAAGCGCCGAGGAAAGACTCCCCGGTGATGCCCTCGTCGGTCTCGATGCGCAGCAGACCGAGCTGGCTCGCACCGGTGATCACCGGGTTGGCGGGGCTGTACTGCAGGGTCGGCAGCCCCTCCCACTTGAACAGGGTGAGGGTGACGTCGGTGACCTTCATGTGCTGGCTGTCCCTTCCGCGGCGGTTCTAGTGGGCGATGAAGACCGGCATATCGGCGCTCTCCAGAATGTAGCGGGTGACGCCGCCCAGCATCATCTCGCGCACCCGGCTGTGGGAGTAGGCCCCCATTACCACCATGTCGGCGGACGCTTCCTTGGCCTCGTCAAGCAACTGCTCGCCGACATAGCGGTAGTCCGGCGCGACCTCTTTGACGGTGGCCTCGATGCCGTGCCAGGCGAGGTTCCGCACCACTTCCTGGGGCGTCGGCCCGTCGCGCGCACCGGTGGCCACGGTGAGGATCGTCACCCCCTTGGCCTCGCGCAGGAAGGGCAGCGCATTGCGCATCGCGCGCGCTGACTGCACCGAGCGGTTCCAGGCGATCAGCACCCGCTCGCCGACCATCGATATCTGTTCGTGCGGGGCCAGCAGCACGGGGCGGCCAGTACCGATCAGGCCCGCCTCGGCGGTCTCCGCGACGATGCCGCCATAGGCCTCTTCCGGCCGCCGGCCGACGACGATCAGGTCATAGGCGCCGCCCATGCGGGCGGTCAGCTCCGCCTCGTTGCCGGTAGCCTCCTGCCAGGACGCGCTTGGTCCGTCAGCCAGCTTCGGCGTGTTGTCGAGCGGAATACCGCGGGCCTTGATCAGTTCGTCGAAGGCGGCGCGCGCGGTGGTCGCACGGTCATCGGTCTCCCGGTCCACCTCGGAGATCACCTGGTCCCAGACCGAGCCGGAGACATTCTCGAAGCCGGGCGGGATCACCTCGGTGAACTCGCGACGCACATGCAGCACATGGATATGGCTGTTGAAACGGGCAGCCACGGTCGCCGCCGCGGCCAGCGCGCTCGGCCCGGAACCGTCGCCCGGAACAGGCACCAGAATGCTCTTGATCGACATGGTCGTTCCTCCCCCGGCGCCGCTCCCGCAAGACGGCGACTAGCTCAATCAAAGCACGATTTGCCCGCCGTCCCAACCGCCGGGGATCAGCCGAAGCAGGCCTCCAGGCGGGCAATCGCCTCGTCCAGTACGGCCTCGTCCTTGGCGAAGCAGAAGCGGGCGAAATGGGCCGGGCCGTCAGTGTCATAAAAGGCGCTGACCGGCACCGCCGCGACCCGCGCCGCCGCGGTGATGTGGCGGCAAAAGTCCGCATCGCCGCCGTTGAAGCCCAGCGGCCGGAAATCGGCGGCCAGGAAGTAGGTCCCCGCGCAGGGCGCACACGCCATGCCGATGCGCGCCAGCCCCTCGGCGAGCCGGTCGCGGCGCGCCGCCATGGCGTCGATCATGCCCTGGTAGTAGGCGTCGTCCTTGGCCAGCCCGTAGGCGACGGCGGCCTGCAGGTTCGGCGGCACGGTGAAGGTGAGATACTGGTGCGCGCGCACCACCGATTGCAGCAAATCCGCCTCGCCGCAGACGAAGCCGACCTTCCAGCCAGTGAGCGAGAAAATCTTCCCCGCCGAGCCGATCCGCAGGCAGCGCCGCCGCATCCCCGGCAGGGTCGCCAGCGGGACATGTTCGCGGCCATCAAGCACCAGATGCTCGTAGACCTCGTCGCACAGGGCGTATGCGTCGTGGGCGTCAAGCAGCCCGGCAATGAACGCAAGTTCATCGGCGTCATAGACCCGCGCTGCCGGGTTCTGCGGGTTGTTCAGCAGCAGCAGCTTGGTCTTCGGCCCGAAGGCGGCGGCCAGTGCGTCGCGCGGCAGCTCCCAGTCCGGCGGCTCCAGGCGCACCAGCCGGGGCACCCCGCCGGCGCGGCGCACGATCGGCAGATAGCTGTCGTAGAGCGGCTCGATCAGCACCACCTCATCGCCGGGCTCGATCAGGGTCAGCAGGCAGGCGGCCAGCGCCTCGGTGGCGCCGCAGGTGACCACCACCTCGGACTGCCAGTCCCATTCCAGCCCATAGAACCGGGCGTCGTGGGCGGCAACCGCCTGGCGCAGCGCGGGCAGGCCAGGCATCGGCGGATATTGCTGGGAGACGCCGTCGAGCGCGCGGGCGGCCTCATCAACGATGTCGGTCGGGGCAATCCCCTCGGGGAAACCCTGGCCCAGATTGATCGCGTCATGCTCGGCGGCCAGCGCCGACATGGTCTCAAAGACCGTCGTACCGGTGCCGGCGAAGACCGCGTTGCGCGGCTTCATTCCAGGCCGGGCCAGTGCTGGGCGAGGAACTCCTCGACCACCATGTTGAATTCCGGCGCATCCTCGAAGTAGGCCGAATGGCCGACGCCCTTCATATCGACCACGCCGCAGCCAGGAATCGCCGCGGCCACCTGATGCAGCACGTCGGGCGGATAGAGCGCGTCATGCTCGCCGGTGATCATCAGCGTCGGCACCGACAGGCCGACCAGGCCGATCAGGTCGATCTCGCTGTCCGGGCCGGTCATTTTCGCCTGGGCATCGGGGCCCTCCCCGGTGTTGAAAGCGCGGATCGCCTCATACAGCGCCGTCATCGCGGGCTGCCGCTCGGGATAGTCTTGGGCCAGCGCGAGAATGCCGAAGCGGGCGCGCTCCTCTTTCAGGTTGGCTGCGCGTTCCTCACGGCGGCGGCGCACCTCGTCGGTAATGACCCCCGCCGGTGTGCAGGCCAGCACGAGGGCGGCGACCCGGTCGGGCCGGTTGATCGCCATGCGCATGCCGGTGTTGCCGCCCATCGACTGGCACACCAGGGCGGCGCGGCCGATGCGGGCATGGTCGAGAATGCTGGCAAGGTCAGCATCGAAATGACGGACATGGAAGGCGCCGGGCGGACAGGTCGAGCGCCCGAAGGCGCGGTGGTCGAACACCACCACCCGGTACCGATTGCGGAAGGCAGCGACTTGCTGCCACCAGCTCGCGGCATTGCCGCCGCGGCCATGGGCGAACACCAGGGCCGGGGCGTCGTCCGGGCCGTGGACCTCGTAATAGAGCTCTGTGTCGTCGTTCCGTGCGTAGGGCACCCGTTCCCCCCAGCCGTTGGTTCCGGCGCATCCTGTCCGATAGCTGCGCCGACGGCAAATCGCCGCGACGCGGACGCTGGCGGCGGCATGCACCACGCGCTATGCAGGAACAACGCAACCCCGTAGCACGCCCATGCAGATCCTCATCCTGTTCGCCCGCGCCGTGATCGCCGCGTTCGCCGCCTGGGCGGTGGTGTCGGCCGCAAAGCGCAGCCCGTTCGGCGTCTGGTCGCTGGTCGGCGTTGCGGCGCTGGTGCTGTCGTTCCTGCTGCCGCCCCCCTACAGTTACCTGCTGCTGCTGTTCGGGGCGGCGCTAGCGGTTGCGGGCGCGTGGAAGGCGCTGACACCGGGGCGGGACCCCTGAAGACGGAAAGGACGAGGCGATGAAGGCCAGGGTGACATGGATCGAAGGCGTGCGCTTCGCCGGCGAGGCCGGCAGCGGCCACAGCGTGGTGATGGACGGCGCGCCAGAATATGGCGGCCGCGACACCGGCTTCCGGCCGATGGAGATGCTGCTGGTCGGGCTCGGCGGCTGTTCCGCGTTCGACGTGGTCTCGATCCTCAAGAAAGGCCGCCAGGACATCACCGACGTGACGGTGGAGATCGAGGCCGAACGCGCCGATACTGACCCCAAGGTGTTCACCAGCATCCATATGATCTACGCGGTGTCGGGCCACGATCTCGACCCCAAGAAGGTGGAGCGGGCGGTGGCCCTGTCGGCGGAGAAATACTGCTCCGCCACCGCGATGCTGGAGCAATCCGCGGCGATCACCCATGAAGTCCGCCTCGAGGCCGGCGCCTAGGGCCATCAAGGCCCGCCGCGGGTTACACTTCTTTACGTTCTGTGCATAACGCCCTGACCTCCCGGCGCTTTACTGCCATCGAAGCAGCGCGTGTGAGGAGGCGGCCATGGACAAGTCGGATCGGACCTATCTGGAGCGGGAGTGCAGCCTGCAGGCCGCTCATCGGGTGATTGCCGATTCCCTCGCCGCCAAGCGCGACCTGGCCAGCAATATGATGTGGCTGCGCCTGTCGCTGCTGGCCGACCAGCTCGGCCGCGAGGCGGACCCGGCGCGCAGCTGACCCCTGCCCCTTGCGGCGGCCTTGCCGCCTCCCCAGATCGGATGGCAGTGCACAGCATCAGGAGCGTGTGATGCCGAAGATCACCATCGAATATTGCGGTAGCTGAAACTACAAGCCCCGGGCCCTCCGTGCGAAAGGCCAGCTTGAAGACCGTTACGACAACGTCACCGTCGAGACCGTGAAGAGCGGCGGCGGCGTGTTCGAAATCTCCGTCGACGGCACGACGGTGTATTCCAAGAAGCAAACCGGCCGTTTCCCCGAGGACAACGAGGTCATCGCGGCAGTCGGCGGCGTCCTCTAGGCGCCATCCGGATAGATGCGGACTGCGGCCGGGTTCGCCGAAGCGACTCCGGCCGCAGCCCTTTCGGCCTCCCTGTTTTCGGGCCGACCCCTTTCGCCGCGCGCTGCTAGAAGGCGCGGGAAATCGTGAACACCGCGCGGGCCTCGCAGCCGTCGGCGCAATCCGTCTTCGACAGGTCTGTGTCGATGTAGCGCAGGTCGAGGTCGAACCCGGCCAGCGAGTAGGTGATACCAATCGAGTAGTCGACATAGTCCGGCACGCCGAAGGCGGCCTCGTCGTCGATGTCGTTGTAGCCAATGGTGCCATCGATGCCGAAGCCAGATGGCAGCGCGAAGCCGAGCGAGGCAGCCGGATAGAAGAAAGTGCCGGACTCGCCGAAATACTCCGGGCTGTAGTTCAGCGAGACACCCAGCGATGCCGGGCCGATCTCGGTGCCCAGCGCCACGGCGCCCTCGACGTAGTCGTAGTTCTGGGATCCGTCGGCGCCCGGGTAGTAGTAGTAGATCAGCCCCAGGTCGTAGGACACGCCGCCGATGATCGGCAGGTCGCCGCCATAACCGCCATAGAAGTCGAGCTCCATGGAGCCGCCATTGTTGCCATCGTTGAAGTCGATGTTGGAGCCCCAGACACCAAAATAGACACCGCTGTCATGGGCCCAGTCGAAACCGCCCTGAACCGCTGCTTGCTCGTCTGATTGGGTAATGCCGCGAAACACATAGTCCGTGGTGAAGCCGACATTGGCCGAGAACGCCCCCGGTACGTGCCCATCGGCCAGCGCCGGGCCGGCCATCGCGGCGGTTCCCACCGCCACCACGGCGGCTGCCGCCGTGTTTTTCCAAGTGGATCCCATCTTCGTCTCCCGTCTGCTTGATGCGGCGCCTGTCACCGCGTTTCCACTTTGCTGCGGTGCAAAAGAAAGGCCAGTTGGGAGAGGCAGATGCTTCCGCTTTTTACTCTTTAATCATAATTGATTAGTCGCCCTGCACAGGGATTGTGCAGCGCAGAATATGACGCTTTTGTCATCATTCTCTGACCGCCCCGCTCAACAAACGGGCGGACCGGCGGCGTGCTAGGATGGGGCCCCGCCCCTCTTACTGGAGACGCCCCATGCTTTTCCTTGTCGTCAGCACGCCCGGCCCCTCAAAACCCTCGGTGATGCGCGAGAACCGCGAACGCTACTGGGAGTGGCTGGCGCCGCTGATCAAGGACGGCACGGTGCGCCACAACTACGCCCGGGCCGGCCGCGGCGCGATTGCCGTGCTCGACGTGGACTCGAACGAGCGCCTGCACGCGATCCTCAACGAATGGTGCGAGTTGATCCCGACAAAGTTTGACGTCTACCCCCTGCTCGACCCGGCAGCGGCGCAGGATTACCTGGCAGCGACGGCATAATCGCGGGGAAAGGCAGCGCGCGTTTCACGGTTGCCCTTCCCTCCCCTACTCAATCTCCGGCCACGTCGGAAACGGCTCGGCGGCGGTCGGGTCATCGCGTAACAGGTCAGCGAGGGCGTCGCAGCGGTAGAATTTGACGCCGGGGCGGCGCGCCAAGCGGTCCAGCAGGTCGGCGACCACGGCGGCCCGCACCGCGCGGGCGGAGCCGCTGTCGCCGCGGCTGTGCAGCGTGAGATGGATATAGCCGCCGGCGTCATAGAGGGCGTCGCATTCCTCGTCCCACACCTTGCGGACCCGCGCCGGGCCGTGCTTGGCGGCGTAGAACGGGGCGTCGCTGAGGGTTCCGAAGACCGGCAGTTCAGCCAGGCGGCAGCCGTCGCCGTCGCTGAACACATAGGGGCGGTCGTCGTCTTCGAAACTGCTGTCATAGGTCAGGCCGAGGGCCGCCAGCTGCCGCAGGGTATCGAGGGACAACAGACCGTTCGCGGCGCGCCAGCCCCGCAGCGGCGCGCCGGCAATCGCGTGCCACTGCGCCGCCGCGCGGGAGACCGGTGCCGGGTCAGCCGCCGCCAGCGGTGCGTCGGTCGGGACCGTGACACCCTGGGCGGCAAGCTCATGCCCGTCGCCGGCGATCGCCTCGATCAGCGCGGGATGCCGCAGGGCGTCGTCGAGACCGACGAAGAAGGTGGCCTTGACGCCGGCGTCGCGCAGCACGTTGAGCAGGCGCCAGAGCCCCTCGCGCGCGCCATAGCGGCCGTAGGAATAGCGCCCGAACAGCCCGGCCTCGCCAGCCGCCTCGGCATCGACGGTGTCCACATCCACATTGACGCTGACCACCACCGGACAGGGTGCGCGGGCGGATGCGGTCATACCCGGATCGCCTCGAAGCCGTCGGGCTGCTGCAGCACCCAGTCACACACCTCCGCCAGCGTCAGGAAGGCGACGTCGCGGTGTGCCATGGCGTAGCGGATCAGGCTCTCCACCGCCGCGGTGCGGGACGGCGTGCCCGACCCCCAGCCGCACCGGGGATGGATCGACAGGAAATAGAAGCCGCGCTCGGCGTAGATCGCATCGAATTCCTGCCGCCAAACCGCGAGCACCTCCGAGGCCGGCGTCAGCGAAACGTGGAACCAGGGATGGTCATCGAGGCTGCTCGTGTTGTTGGGAATCTCGACCATCGACGCACCGCCCAGGTCCAGCATGTAGGGGACGTCGAAATCCTTGTCGCTGGTGTCGTAGCGGTAGCCAAGCCGGTGCAGCACCTTCAGGGTCGTGTGGGTCTTCTGCCCCGACGGCGAACGCCACCCCACGGGTGCGCGTCCCAATAGATCGGACAGGATATCGTGGGTCAGCACGAGGCGGCGTTCCTCCTCGTCGGGCGGGAACAGGATGCGCTCATGCAGGTAGCCATGGGCGCCGACCTCATGACCCGCCCGGTCGATGTCCCGGATCGAGTCCGGCGCATCCTGGGCATCGTAGCCGGGAACAAAGAAGGTGGCGGGAATCCCGACCCGCGACAGCATGTCGAGCAACCGCGGCACCCCGCGGCGCGCCGAGTAGCGGCCCGTGGACCGCGCCCCAAGGGGAACGAACCCCTGCCCCACATCATGGGACGGGCCGTCATAGTCGATGGCGAGGACGAAGACGCACCGCGCACCGCCCGGCCAAGGAACATCGCCCTGGGTCCAGCGGCCCCCGTCGTCGCGCCGATGCGAGCGGGTCAGGGTTGGGAAACGGTCCATGTCACGGCATGGATCAGCGATTGCGCCCGCCATAGAGGAAGTCGCCGATCGCGATGTAGCGGTTGATGACGTAGACCAGAATCAGCGGGATCGCGAAGGTGATGACCGCCACGGCGGCGACCACCGGCTCGAAACCGAACTCCAGGGTGCCGAGGATCTTGACGTTGATCACCTGCTCCAGCGGGCTGGACAGGAAGATGGAGATATTCACGTCGTTGAACGAATGGATGAAGGCGAACACCGCGCCGGCAAAGAAGCCGCTCTTGATCAGCGGCATGATGATGGACCGCAGCACCACCAGCGGGCTGGCCCCCAGGTTCATCGCCGCGCGCTCCACGTTGGGCGGGATGGTCTGCAGGCTGATCATGATGGTCCGCACCGCGTAGGGCAGGCAGATGATCAGATGGCCGATGATGAGCGCGGGAAAGCCGATCCAGTCGCGCAACCCGACGAAGATCAGCGTCTGCAGGATGGCGACGCCGATCACCAGGTTGGGCAGGGTCAGCGGCCCGAGGGTCATAACCGACACCGCAGTGCGGCCATGGAAGCTGTAGCGGGCGAGCCCGAAGGCCAGCGGCAGGCTCATCAGCAGGCTGAGGAAGGTGACCAGGACCGCCAGCTTGAGGGTGAACAGGATCGGATCGAACCATTCCTCCGAGAAGGCGAGCCCCCACCATTTCAGGGAGAAGCCCTCCGGCGGGAACCGGGAAATCTGCCCCTCGTTGAAAGAGGTCGCGGCGGTGATCACGATCGGGCCGATCATGAATACCAGGATCAGGAAGACATAGGCGCGCAGCATCCATCCGGGCGCCCGGTTGGTGATCCGCAGCCAGAGCCGGCGCCCGGTCACAGCGCGCCTCGGCGGTTACCGAAGAGCGCGGCCATGAACATCAGGGCCATGGCGGTGACCACCAGGATCATGCCGATGGTCGAACTCATCGACCAGTCGAGCATGTCGTTCATGAAGGCGTAGATCATGGTGGCCATCGTCTCCTGACGCGGGCCGCCGAGGATCGCCGGCGTGGCATAGGCGCTGAGCGTGATGGCAAAGGACAGGAAGAACCCGCCGGCAACGCCGGGGATGCTGAGCGGCAAGATGACCTTGAAGAATGTCTTGATCCGCCCGGCCCCGAGGTTCATCGCTGCCGATTCGAGGTTCGGGTTGATGCCCTGCAGGGAGCTCATGATGGTCAGCACGCCATAAGGCAGCAGCACATGGGTCAGGCCGATGATGATGGCCCCTGTACTGGGGGTCATCTGCAGCGGCTCGGCGATGATGCCGAGCCACAGCAGCGCCTCGTTCACGATGCCGTCGCGGTGCAAGATGGTGTGCCAGCCGTAGGTCCGGACGATCACGCTGGCGAGCAGCGGCGCGAAGCAGAGCGCAACCAGTTCGTTCTTCCATCGGCTGGTGGTGCGGACCAGGAAGTAGGACAGCGGGAAGGCCAGCACGACGACGAGCAGGCCCACCGCGCCGCCCACCAGGAAGCTGCGCAGCAGGACATCCCGGAAGAAGGGCCGCGCGAAAAAATCGATGTAGTTATCGAGGGTGATCTGATCGGTCATGATCAGCCCCGCATCGCTGCGGAAGAAGCTGATCGTCAGATGGAAGGCCGTCGGCAGGACGAAGGTAGCCAGCAGGAAAAGCGCGGGTCCGGCTACCAGCAGCAAATAGACTGGAATCCGGACCCGCGATTGAGGCCGCAGGTCAGGGGCATCGGTAACGGCCGCCGACACGGTCGGTTACCCCCTGCGGCTACGTTTTCTTGCGATGCGTTCCCGCATCAGCCGGCCATGACCTCCTGCCACTTGAGCGTCCATTCCTTACGCTTCTGGCCAAGCTTCAGCATGTCGACCACCTGCAGGCTGTCGACCTGCTCCTTGGTGATGATCTGGGTCTGCCTGAAGAGGTCCGGCCAATCGTCGTCGGCCATGTCGTTGCGCGACGGACCGATGGCGTAGGCCAGGCAGAACTTCTTGTGGATCTCGCGCTCGAGGCGGAAGTTGATCCATTCCATGGCCAGCTCCTTGTTCTCGGCGCCGACCGGAATGCAGGAGCTGGTGAGCAGCGGGATCGTGCCCTCCTTGGGGATCACCATCTTCATGCCAGAGCCCTTGCCCATGCTGATATAGGCGCGGTTGCTCCAGCACGGTGTGAGCCAGACACTGCCGGTCTCGATCGCGGTGAGAATCTTCGCCGAAGACGGCGTGGTCGCGCCGACATAGGGACGGATGTTGCGCAGGTAGTCCCAGGCCGGCTCGATGTTGTCGACACCGCCGCCACCGAGCTTTGCGGCCATGATGATGTTGTAGATGGCCTGAATGCTCTGCGGTGAGACCAGCAGCACGCGGCCCTTGATGTCCTCACCGTAGGTCTTGTTGGCCTCCCAGTAGTCGGCCCAGGACTCCGGCGCCTTGATCTTCTGCGGGTTGTAGTAGAGCGACGCATAGGAAAAGCCGTTGGGCGCGCCGGTCTTCGGGGTGAATTCCCAGCACTTGTCCCAGACATTCTTCAGGTTCGGAATCTTGTTCTCGTCAAGTTCAAGCAGCAGCCCCTCGCGCTTGCCCAGCACCACTTCGGGCGGGGTGAGGTTGGAGTTCACGTCCCAGCCGGGCTGGCCATTGGTGGCGCGGATCTTGGCGTAGTCCTGCGTGGCCGTGCCGGTCTCATCGTTCAGGACCTTGACCTTGAACTTCTGCTCGAAGGGCTTGTTGATCACCGCGTCGGTGGCCTTGCCCTGGTTGCCGCCGTAGGAATTGACGATCAGCCGCTCGTTCGCGTGGGCGATCTTCCACGGGCCAATGCTGGCCGCCGACAGGGCTGCGGCGCCGGCAGCGCCCTTCAGCACGGTTCGACGCGTCAGGTATGGATAGGTGTGCCTCTGCGTGATTCGCGAGAGGCGATCCTTTGACTTGCTCATCGCATTTCTCCCTAACGGTTTTCGCCGGTTTACGGCGTCGCCGGCAGTGCTGCCGGCCGATGTTGGTTGGGAAAACTGCCCGCCGGCGGATCGCCACCAGCATCATGGAATCTGCCTACAGAAAACAGTTTACCAAATGAAACCCTAAACCGGATTCTCCGCACGAGTCAAAAGGCCCCGGGGCCGCTAGAGCTTCAGTGGCGTGTCGCCCTGCTCTTCGAGCTTCTTGTTGATGAGGTCCACCGTTCCGGTGATGACGCCGAACTTCTCGCCGGCGCGCAGACGCTCCGCCATCTTGGGCTCATTGCCCAGGCGGCGAATGGCTTCCTCGGCGATGGCTTCGGCCCGCGCCGGCGCGCAGACGAACACGCCGCTCTCATCGGCCAGCACCGCGTCGCCTGGATTGACCGCAACACCCCCGCAGGCGATCGGGATGTTCATGGAACCGTTCTGGCCCTGCCGCTTGCCAGTAATCGGCGACGGCCCGGTGCACCAGCACGGCACCCCCATCTCCCGCTGCTCGGACCAGTCGGTCGTCGGCCCGTTGACCACGACGCCGGCGATGCCGGCCATGCGGGCTGCGAGGCTGACGATACCGCCCCAGCAGGCGTGCTTGTCATCACCGCAGCGGTCGATCACCACCACATCGCCGGGCCGCACGAAGGACAGGCAGTAGGAGGTCAGTGCTGTATCCACATGCGGCAGCCGTAGGGTCACCGCGGTGCCAGCGATCTTGGCTTCCGGCATTACTGCGCGGATCGAGGAATCCATGAAGGTCTCGTGCTCAAAATGACCGATGGTGCCGGTGTCACATTGCAACAGCTTGTCGACGATCTGCGGCGAGACCTGCTCGGGCATGGGCCGGACGGTGATGGGCATGCTGTTCTCCCGTTTCTTGCTGGATGGTGGGTGCTGCGCGCTCAGGCCTTGGCGATGCCGCCGCCGCCGCCGCGCGGGTCGTTGCCGCCTGTGAGCGTGCCGTCACGCCGCAGGATCGCGTGGGCGCGCCCCATCAGTGCATCGAAGCTCATGGGCCGGCGGATGACGTCGTGGCCTCGCGCTGCGAGGTCATCGCACACGGTTTGCTGAAAGCGGGCCTCGAGCCGCAAGGCAGCGCTCTCGCAATGGATGCGCGGCGCGGTGACTGCCTCGACCACACGCATGTCGAAATCGAGGACGTTGATGATGGCCTGGACGACGGCGCTGATGATCGCTGTCCCTGCCGGCGATCCGACCACGAGGTAAGGCTCGCCATCCTTGAGCACGATGGTCGGTGACATCGCCGCCGCCCGGGACTTGCCCGGCGCCGGGGCGTTGGGCGACGCGGGGTCCGGGTCGAACAGCTTCATCGAGTTGTTATAGACAAAGCCCAGGCCCGGGGTGATCGCGCCCGACGCGGTGCCGAGGGTATGGGTGATCGCCACCGCATTGCCCGCCGCATCAACCGCAGACAGGTGTGTGGTGCAGGATGGCGGCGCCTCGCGCGGCGGCATGGCACCGGTCCCCGCCTTGACGTCCTTCGCCAACGCGGCCGCGTGCTCCTTGGACAGCAGCCGGTCCAACGGCACGTCGACGAACTCCGGATCGGCGAGGTACCGGAACCGATCGGCATGAGCTGCCTGCATGGCGCGGGCGAGCAGGTCGATGTAATCGGCGCCTGTGGGATCCATCGCGCCGATATCAAAATTCTCGAGGATGTTGAGGATCTGCACCACGGTCATCCCGCCTCCCGGCGGCGGGTTGCTGACGATCTCATAGCCGCGGTAGGTGCCACGCACAGGCGCGTCGTCGCGGGTCCTGAAGGACGCCAGGTCCTCCGCCCGCACATAGGCGCCATTGTCCGCCAGGTCGGTGGCAATCTCCCGGGCAAGGTCGCCCCGGTAGAACACCTCGGCACCGCCCGCGGCGATACGCTCCAGCGTGCGGACGAGGTCCGGGTTCTCGATGGTGTCGCCAACCTGGTGGAACGAGCCGTCGCTGCGCAGGTAGATGCGGCGGCAGGCCTCGGTCGCCGCCAGGCGCGTGCGGCCGTCGGCAAGGCCAGGCTGCAGTTGCCGGGTCCAGTACTCCATCACAAAGGGCATCACCAGCATGCCCGAGCGGGCCAGCGCGATCGCCGGCGCCAGCACGTCCGCCCAAGCCAGCTTGCCGGCCCGCTGATGCAACGCGTGCAAGCCGGCAACCATGCCCGGCACCATCACGGAGGTGTAGCCAAGTTCGGAGCGATAATCGTTGTGCATAACCGCCCGGCCGATATGCGACCGGTCGCGGGTGTTGGCGGCATACATGTCGGGGCTTACCGCAGAGCCGGCCCGGTCATAAAAACCGAGCGAGAAAGCGCCGCCATCGGCGAGATACACCGTCGCCGTGCCCATACCGCCAATGCCGCACATGAACGGGTCGTCGATTCCCTGGGCGAAGGCGGTAGCAACCGCTGCATCGATGGCGTTGCCACCTGCCGCCAGAACCGCCGCCCCGGCATCGGTCGCGCGCGGCTGCGGCGCGACGATCATTCCCTTCATGGCTCCCTCCCCGCTGCCGACCCTTGTTTGCCTCGGCTTGACGCCTTCATCGCAAAAGCGGTTAACTGTAAACCAATTTTGCGCGTCCGCTCAACTCACGCTCAGGCACTCGGGCGGCCAAGCGCGACAAAGAACGCTGCATCTGAATGCGGAAAGAGGGAGGAAACCGGAAAATGTCATTTACCGTGAACCCGATGCCCGAGCAGGTCGATCCAGCGCTGCTGGAACGCCTCAGCAAGTGCGACACGGCCACAATCGGGCATTTCGAGCACGAGACCTTCATGGATGTAGCCCTGAAGCCCGTGATTCCGGGCGTCCGGGTCGCCGGCACCGCGGTCACCATCCGCATGCCGCATATCGACTCGGTCCTCCCCGGTTATGTGCTTTGCGCCGCGCGGCCTGGCGATTTCATCGTCATTGACCGCTGCCATGAGCGAAAGCACGCGACTTGGGGCGGCGTCGTCGCCTATGCCGCGGCCCAGGCCGGCATCGCGGGCGCCATCGTCGACGGTCCGACAACTGATTTCGGCGAGCAGCAGGAATACGGCGTGCCGTGCTGGTGCCGCGGGGCCTCGCCCATCACCTGCAAGAAGCTGGGCATCGGCGGTTCGGTCAACATCCCGGTTTCGGTGGGCGGGGTCACGGTGCACCCCGGCGATGCCATTGTCGCCGACGACAGCGGCATATTCGTCTGCCCGCCCGAGCGGGTGGCGGAGGTCGCCGACGAGGCCTTGTCCCGTCAGGAACGCGAGAAGACCACGCTGAAACGCCTGAAGGACGGCGAGAAGCTCGGCGACGTTTCCGGCGTCCGCCAGATGGTCCACGACAGCATCGCCAAGCAGGGCGGCAGCGCCCCCTGGTAGGCGGCGGCTGACCCCGCGCGCATCGGAGCCCCGCTGCCATGGCACCGCAGACCGACCCCGACGAGGCCTTGCGCCTGGAGAAGGTCACCAAGCAGTTCGGTGACATGACGGCTGTTGGCGGCATTGACCTGAGCATCCGCCGTGGCGAGTTCCTCACCCTGCTGGGCCCGAGCGGCTGCGGCAAGACGACGACGCTGAACCTGATCGCCGGCTTCTTCCCGCCGACCAGCGGCGCGATCTACCTCAACGGCGAGCATGTCGAGGACTTGCCGCCGTTCAAGCGTGATACCGGCATGGTGTTTCAGGATTATGCGCTGTTTCCGCACATGACCGTGTCCCAGAACGTCGCCTTCGGCCTGAAGATGCGCAAGGTGCCGGCGCAGGAAACCGCACGGCGGGTCGAGGACGCCCTCGACCTGGTCCATCTGGGCGGCCTGGGTGAGCGGCGGCCGGCTGAACTCAGCGGTGGCCAGCGCCAGCGCGTCGCCCTTGCGCGCGCGCTGGTAATCCAGCCCGCGGTCCTGCTGTTCGATGAACCGCTCAGCAATCTCGACCTGAAACTGCGCGAGAGCATGCGCCTGGAGATTACGAACATCCAAAAGCAGCTCGGCATCACCGCCATCTATGTGACCCATGACCAAAGCGAGGCGCTGGTCATGTCCGACCGCATCGCGGTGATGAATGCGGGCCTGATCGAGCAGCTTGGTACCGCCCGCGACATCTATGAGACCCCACGCACCAAGTTCGTCGCCGAGTTCATCGGCAACATGAACGTTTTCTCCGGGACCGTGACCGGCACCGCTGGCGCGGCCGCGGTCCAGATCGGCGATGGCATCGCCCTGCCCGCCACCCTGCCGGACGGCATCGCCCCTGGCGACCCCGCGCATCTCACCATCCGGCCCGAAAAGTGCCGCGTGGGTAGAACCGCCGAGAACGGCGGCGATGCCCTCTCCATCCCGGGCCAGGTATCCCAGGTGGTCTATCTGGGCTCGATCACGGAGTACCACATGCAGTTCGCTGCTGACCTCGACGCCGTGGTCGAGGTTCACAATGCGGGCCCGGCGGAGGCCTTCGCACCAGGCGATACCGCCTACCTCAACGCTTCCCTGTCCGACTGCCTGGTGCTGGCCGCGGACTGATCCTTCGCGCCATGCCGGCGCTACACCAAGACCAACGGAAAGACGCCATGACCTACAAAGTCGTTCTCCTGCAACCCATCGAAGCCGACCTCGCCAAGCGGGTCATGGGGCTCGTCCCCGACGGCTTCGAATTGATCATCGCGAAGACCACGGACAAGGCGGAGCATAAGCAGCTGATCGCCGACGCCGACTACGCCGTCGCCTTTGGCATGGCCATCGAGAATGACGTGCTGGCCGAGGCGAAGAAGCTCAAGCTCCTGCACCGTTGGGGCGTCGGCATGGACGGCGTGCCTGTCGAGAAGGCGCGCGAGATGGGCATTCCCATCGCCAAGACCACGGGCAGCAACGCCCGGCCGGTCGCCGAATACACCGTGGGCGCGATGATCGCGACCTCGCGGCATTTCATTTTGGCCCACCGCGGCATGCAGGAGGGCCGCTGGCTGAAGAAGGATCTGTGGCCGAACCTGTTCATGCTATGCGGCAAGAAGATCGCCATCGTCGGCATGGGCACCATCGGCGCGCTGGTCGCCAAGCGGCTCGCCGGCTTCGAGGCCACAGTGGTCTACAACAAGCGCACCCGCTTGTCCGCCGAGCAGGAGAAGGAACTGGGCGTCACCTATGCGGACATGGATGAGATCATCGATACGGCCGATGTCATCAGCCTGCACTGCCCGCTGACCGACGAAACCCGCGACCTCATCGACAAGGCGGCCCTGAAGCGGATGAAGCCTTCCGCCGTCCTCATCAACACGGCGCGCGGCGGCGTGGTTAACGAAGCGGACCTCGCATGGGCCCTGAAGAACGGCGAGATTCGCAGCGCCGTGCTCGACGTGTTTGGCCAGGAGCCGCCGGAAGCCGACAACCCGCTGCTCAGCCTCGACAACGTGATTGCAACGCCGCACATCGCGGCTATCGCCTTCGAGAATGTCGACAACAGCGTCGGACATTGGTTCGGCAATATCCAGCGCCATGCCCGCGGCGAACCGATTCCCGATGCGGACATGGCGTTGCGGATCGATTGAGGCGAAACGGCTGGTGCAAGACGGCTGGTGCGAAACAACTTGCTCACCTGCGACGAATGAGCATCATGCCGGCGCACTTAATAGGAGTTTAGCCGTCGCATGAGAGAGACGAAGTCACAGAAGCTCTCGGCCCTCGACACCCACCGGACAGCGTCCCTGACCTCACTGGTGCAGCGAGAGATCGAGCAAATCATCATTAACGGCGAGATGCTGCCCGGCGAGCGGATCAACGAACATGCCCTCGCCGAGCGCTTTCAGGTAAGCCGGGGCCCGATTCGTGAAGCGCTCCGTGGCTTGGAGAAGGCCCGGCTGGTCTCGGTGATCGCCAACCGGGGTAGCTTCGTGCGTGAGATCAGCCCCGCTGAGGCGGTGCAGATTCAGGAAACCCGCGGTCTACTGTTTTCTCACTCGGTTGGGTCACTCGCAGGACGGCTGACCAAGCCGCAGAAGAAGGAACTGCTGGGCTACATCGAGCGGATCGACAAATGCGGACCGAACGACCTGCGCGACTTCCGGATGACGAACTTCCACCTGCACCGCGCCATCGTGTCGTTCGCCGGCAATGAACGCCTGGCAGAGATTTACCGGGCCCTGAGCGAAGAAGCCCTGCTGGTCCGCTTCCAGTATCCGATGACACACCTGGACTTCGCGCTGGCCAACGAAGAGCACCGCCAGATCCTGGCCGCGGTGGAATCCGGCGATGCGACGGAAGCGCGGCGCCTGGCTGAGAAGCACGCCGAAATTGTCGACCGTCATCTGGCTGCCATCCAGCAAGGCATCGCTGCCCAACAGCAGGCTGAGGAGCCGGCTGGAACGCGACGCCGAAAACGCGCCTCATGACGGAGACCCGCCTGCCCGCCCTCTCACCCGAGGCGCTCGACGCGGCGCAGCAGCGGGTCTTCGAAAAGCTCCGATCGGGCAAGCGGCAAGGCGTTCGCGGCCCCTGGCTGACACTGCTCCACGCCCCGGAGATCTGCGGCCGGCTTGAAGCGGTCGGCCATTACCTGAAGTTTGAGTCGGCATTACCCGACCGCCTGGTGGAGACCACCGTGCTTGTGCTGGTCGACCACCTGAAGTGCGATGCCGCGCGCGACCTGCATTTGCCCATTGCGCACCGGGTGGGCCTATCCGCTGAGATCACCGACGCCATTGCGGCGGGGCAGCGCCCGCCCTTCGCGGACGGCGACCCCGCGGGCGCGGTCTACGACTTCTGCCGTGAACTGCTGCAAACCAACCGGGTCAGCGACGCGACCTACGAGAAGACCCGCGCCGCCATCGGCGACGGCCCGCTGGTCGAGATGCTGGTCCTGCTCGGCTACTACAGCGTCTTCGCCTTTGCGCTCAACACCCATCCAACCCCGCCCCCGGTTGGGCCGCCGCCAGGAGACACCAGCGATGTACTATGACGCCGAGAAGGGCGACCACGGCCTGCCGTACAACCCTTTCAAGGCGCTCGTAGTGCCGCGGCCCATCGGCTGGATATCCACCCTGGATGAAGACGGCGTCGCCAACCTCGCGCCCTACAGCTTCTTCAATGCAGCCGCGTTTGATCCGCCCTATGTGATGTTCTGTTCGGGCGGTCAGAACCCCGAACGGCCGCACAAGGACTCCGCGCGAAATGCGGAGGCCTCCGGCGAGTTCGTGGTGAACGTCGTGGGCCTGGCGCAAGCCGAGCAGATGAACCAGACAGCCCGCTGGGTCGCATCCGATGTCGATGAGTTCGCACTAGTCGGGTTGGAAAAGGAGCCATCGGTGGCGGTAAACGCGCCACGGGTGAAGGGGGCGCCCGCCCATCTGGAATGCCGCCACCATCAGACCATCCGCCTGCCCAGCAATACGCCGGGGTACGACAACCTCGTCGTCATGGGCAAGGTCGTCGGCATCCACATCGACGATTCGGTGATCACGGATGAGGGCCTGGTCGACCCGCTGCGTTACAACCCGGTGGCGCGCATGGGGTATCTCGACTACCTGGCGGTGGAGTCGCTCATCAATCTGGAAAAGGTGACCGAGCGGAACGAGGGCCCTGCCCGCGCAGCCCCGGCCAAGACCGCCTGACCGGCTAGAGTTCCTCGGCCCGGTGGCAGGCGCTCATCCGCCCTGGCGCCACTTCGCGGAGCGCTGGCGCCTCGCTGCGACAACGGTCAATCGCCATCGGACAGCGCGGATGGAAGTAGCATCCGGACGGCGGATCAATAGGCGACGGAATCTCGCCCTTGACCGCATGAAAGCTTGGCTTGCTGGCGGACAGGCGCGGCACACTCGCCAGCAGTGCGGCGGAATAGGGATGCATTGGCGCCTCGAACAAGTCTTCGACCGGCGCCGTTTCAACGATGCGCCCGAGATACATGATCACCACCCGGTCGCAGATATGCTCAATGACGCTGAGGTCATGGCTGATGAACAGATAGGTCAGGCCCAACTGTTCGCGCAGGTCCATGAACAGGTTGATGACCTGGGCCTGGATAGATACATCCAGCGCGGCCACCGCCTCGTCGCAGATTAGGACCTCGGGCCTCACCGCCAGCGCCCGGGCGATGCCGATGCGCTGCCGCTGCCCGCCCGAGAACTGGTGCGGCAGGCGGTCGCGGTAGTCGGGATCAAGGCCGACCTTACCCAGCAGGTCATCGACATAGGCATCGAGCTCACGGCGCGTCGTCATGCCATGAACCAGTGCCGCCTCGCCGACGATATCGCGCACCCGCATCCGCGGATTCAGCGAGCTGAAGGGATTCTGGAAGATCATTTGGGTCCGCAGGCCAACCGCGCGGGCCTCCTTTGCAGGCAAACCGTCGACGTCGACGCCACCATGCAGCACGTGGCCTGCGGTCGGCGGCAGCAGTCGCGCGGCAATGCGGCCTACCGTGGACTTACCGCATCCGGACTCCCCCACCAGCCCCACGACCTCGCTCTTTTCGATGCCGAGGCTGAAGCCGTCCACCGCTTGCACCGCCGGCGGTGCCTGCCCGCGCAGCTGCATCACCATCCGCTGCACGACGCCCACCTGTGCCGAAAAGACCTTCGACACGTCGCGCAGTTCGAGGACCGGGCCCGCCATCTCAGCCGTCCATCAACGGGTGGTGGCAGCGCACGGTATGCCCCGGATAGGGCGTGGTCGCCTCCGGTGCTTCCTGGCGGCAGCGCGCACCATCGTCGCCCGGACAGCGCGGATGGAAGGCGCAGCCGGTCGGCAGCGCGAAGAGCGACGGCGCAGCGCCGCTGATCTGCGCCAGCCGCTTACCGCGGACGTTGCGTGAGGGAATCGAGTCGATCAGACCACGGGTATAGGGATGCGTCGGCCGGCTCAGCACCCGGTCGACAGCCCCATGCTCGACGATACGGCCGCCATACATGACGCAGATTTCATCCGCCAGCGCCGCCACCAGCGCTAGGTCGTGGGTGATCCAGATCAGCGCCGCGCCACTGGTGCGGCACAGTTGCTGCACCTCCAGCGCAATCTGGCTCTGAATGGTGACGTCGAGCGCGGTTGTGGGTTCATCCGCGATCATGCACTCGGGTCCATTGATCAGCGCGGTGGCGATGGCGACGCGCTGGCGCATGCCACCGGAGAGCTGATGCGGGTAGGCGTCGAGGCGCTCGGCGGGGTTGGCGATACCCATCCGGTCGAGCATGTCGCGCGCCATCTCCCGCGCACCCGCGTCATCAACGTCGTCGCGATGTGCCAGGACCGCCTCGGTCATCTGGGTACCAACCGTCAGGACCGGATTGAGGGTGGTCATCGGGTCCTGAAACACGATGGAGATCCGATCCCCGCGCAGCCGCCGCAGCGCCTCGGCGCCGATTTGGGTCAGGTCCTGCCCCTTGAACCGAATGCTGCCGCCGACGATCCGTCCCGGCGGATCGACCAGCCCCATGATCGACTGCCCGGTCACCGATTTGCCTGAACCAGATTCTCCCACCAGGCCGATGATGCGGCCGCGGTGCAGGTCGAAGCTGACCCCGTCGACCGCCTTGGCGACGCCCTGCTCGGTTTCGAAATAGGTGCGCAGCCCGTCGACGCTGAGGACAGGGACGTCTGCGACCGACTGCTCCGTCATCGCCGCAGCCTCGGATTCATGATGTCGCGCAGCCGGTCGCCCACCAGGGTGATCGACACGATGGTGATCAGCAGCGCAAGGCCCGGGAACAGGGTGATCCACCACTTCAGGCTGAACACGAAGTTGAACCCGTTGGCGATCAGCAGGCCGAGGGACGGCTCCGTTACCGGCAAGCCGAGGCCAAGGAAGCTCAACGTCGCCTCAAGCGATACGGCATGAGCGGCCTGGATCGACGCAATCACAATCATCGGCGCCACCGAATTCGGCATCAGATGGCGCAGCAGGCTGCGGGTGTGGCCGATATAGAGGCCGCGCGCCGCCTCCATATATTCCTTCTCACGCTCCACCAGGGCAGAAGCCCGCGCGGTGCGCGCAAAGTAGGCCCACTGCACCACCACCAGCGCGATGATGATCTTGTCGAGACCGGTCCCGAACATCGCCAGCAGCATCAACGCGACGAGCATGGTCGGAAAACTGAGTTGTAGGTCGACCAGGCGCATCAGTGCGGAATCGACCCGCCCCCCGGCATAGGCAGCCAGCAGGCCAACCGCGAGGCCAATCAGCACCGCGATACCGACGCTGGAGGCCGCAACGATCACACTGGTGCGCAGGCCGTAGAGAATGGCGCTGAACAGGTCCCGGCCGGCACCGTCGCTGCCGAGCCAGAAATAGGTATCGGAAGTGCGGGCAAACGATCCCGGCGGCAAGCGGGAATCAAGCACGGTCACAGTGGTGAGGTCGTAGGGATCGGTGGGAGCGATCCAGGGCGCAAACACGCCGAGGAAGCAAATCACCATCAGCACCGCGAATGCCACCGCTGCGACCGGGCTGCGGAAAAACGCCCGCACCAGAATACGGCGGCGGCCTGGCGACGCCACTGGCTGCTCCGCTGCCCCTCCTGTTCCGGTCGCCGCGTCTGCCATCCGTCCCTCCGGTGCCTCAGACCGCCGGCCTGTAACGGACCCGGGGGTCCAACAGGCTGTAGATCACATCGACAACGAAATTGATGAAAGTGATCAGGGCGACAACGATGATCAGGTAGGCAACGATGATCGGCCGGTCGAGCAGCCGGATCGAATCGATGATCAGCTTGCCCATGCCGGGCCATGAGAAGATCGTCTCGGTGATGATCGAAAAGGCGATCAGGTGGCCGAATTCGAGCCCCATCACCGTGACGATGGGGATCATGATGTTCTTGAGCAGATGCACGAACAGGATGCGGCGCTCCCGCAGGCCCTTGGAGCGCGCCGTGCGGATGTAGTCCTGGTGGACGACCTCCAGGGTTCCGGCACGCGCAAGGCGGATCACCATGGAAACCTTGAGCAACGCCAGGGTCACTGTCGGCAGCACCAAATGCTGCAGGCCTTGCAGTGACAGGAAACTGACATCGATGCCAAAGATCTCTTCCGTCGGGCCGCGACCGGTCGCCGGCAGCCAGCCGAGATAGACCGCGAAGAACATCATCAGCACGATGCCGATCCAGAAGGTCGGCAGGCTGAATCCGAGGATGGAAAAGCTCATGGTCGCGCGGCTGAGCCAGCCATGTGGATGCAGCCCCGCGCGCACGCCGAGCGGCAGGCCGACCACCAGCGCCACCACAAGAGCCGCCACGGCGAGCTCCATCGTGGCCGGCATGCGCTGGATGATCAGCTTGACCGCGGATTCACCGAAGACGAAGGAGTGGCCGAAGTCGCCCCGCAATACGCTGGCGACGAAGTTCAGATATTGCTGATGGATCGGCAGGTCGAGCCCGAGGGTCTGCATGATCTGATCGCGGATATCATGCGGCACCTCGGGGTTGACCAGGATGTCGACCGGGTTCCCGACCAGCGTGACGCCGCAGAATACGATCACCGACATGACGAAGACGATCGCCACGCTCTGGAAGAACCGCTGGACGACGAAGGCAAGCATTGAGGGAGTTTACCGGACGGCTCGGTCTTTGCGCGCAACGGATCGACGGAACGCCGGCCTACCGGCCGACGTTCCGCCGCCGTTGCCCATGGACCGGGCTACTGAGCCAACTGGACGCGCACCGGTACCGACGTATCGTCGAGCGTCGGTTCCCAGCGGACGTTGCCACGCGTCGCCCAGGCATTGACGAGGAAATGCACCGGGATCACGGCCATATCCTCGATGGCCACCTTCTGGGCCTCGCGCACGATGGCATCGCGCTTCTTGGCGTCCATCTCCGTCAGCCCCTTGTCGAGCAGGGCGTCGAGCTCCGGATTGGAGTAGCGGCCGCGATTCGCGGTGCCCCGGCCACGCGCCTTGTCCGGCGTGCCCATCAGCACCACCAGCGGCGTGATGGCACCGCCGGTGCTTGAGCAGCAGCCGGCCATCAACACGCTGAACTCCGGCGTGCCGCCCGGCCCGCCGCGGGTGCCGCGGCGGAAGAAGACGGACGGCGGATATGTGACCACCTCGGTCTGGATGCCGATCCGGCTCCACATCTGGCCAATGGCCTCGGCAACCTCGACATCGTTGGGATAGCGTTTGCCGGTGGAGTGGAACTTCAGCTTGAAGCCGTTCGGGAACCCGGCTTCCGCCAGCAAGGCCTTGGCGCGCTCCGGCTCGTAGGGGATCGGCTTGAGGTCCGGATTGAAGCCTTCGACGCCGTCAGCTGCGTACTGGCCGGCGGGGATGGCGACTCCCTCCATCACATGCTCGGCGATGCCCTGGCGGTCGATGCCCAGCGCGAGCGCCCAACGGACCCGCTTGTCGAGCAACGGATTCTTGATCTTCTTGCCGTTGTTGTCGGTGATGTCCGGGGTGTCATCACGGAAGTTATCCATGTGGATGTAGATCACCCGCTTAGAAGGCGCCTTGGCCACCTGAATCCCTTGCGTCGCCTGCAGCCGGGCGATGTCTGTGGTGGGCGGCTGTTCGATGGCATCAACGTCACCCGACACCAGGGCCGCGACACGGGTCGGACCGGCCTCGATCGGGCGATAGATGACCCGCGCGTAGTCCGCTTTCTTACCCCAGTAGTCGTCGTTGCGCGCCAGCACCAGACGATCGCCGGGTACCCACTCGACGAACTTGAAGGGCCCACTGCCGATCGCAGCCTTGCCGCTGTTAAAGTCCTCGCGGTTCGCGCCTTCGGCGTGCTTGCGCGAGACGATGGCGAAGGTCGACAGGTCGATCAGCATCGCCGGTGAAGGCTCCGCGGTCACAATCCGGAAGACCCGGTCGGAGACGACTTCGACCGTCTTGCCTTTAACCTGCTTGGTAAAGCCGCCGGAGGGGCTGTCCTGAATGTTGATCGCGCGGTCAAAGGAGTACGCGATATCGTCGGAGGTCACGGGGCTGCCGTCATGGAAGCGGGCATTGTCGCGGATCGTGAACTCCCAGGTCTTGTCGTCGATCTGCTTCCACGAAGCGGCGATGCCGGGGACCGGCCGCATCTTCGCATCGGCGTTGACGATGCCGTCGAAGATCGCGCGCGAGATGCTCATATTCGCCGACAGGTTGTGGAAATGCGGGTCGATCGAGGTGGTGCCGCCGACATAGCCGACGGTGACCGTGTCGTTAGACGCGGCTTGGGCCGTCACGGGCAGGCTCAGGCCTGCAGCGAGGGCCAAGGCGCACAGGGCGCCGGTGAATCGTCCGAGCATGACGTAACTCCTCTCTGTTTCGGTCGCTTTATGCTGTTCGTTGACAGAGGGTACGGGCGCCGCCGCGCGGGATTACCGTTACGATGCGCCGTCCCGTCCGCTCTTTTTCTTGCGCCGCAGAGCGGCGGCCCGACACCTAGCCGATGTCGAAACTCCGGACTTCCTGCGTCTTGGTCCTGCCGATCGCCATCAGCATGCGCAGGTCGTTGTCCACCAGGATGAAACGGGGGCCCATCTTCATGAACCGCTCGACCAGTTCGCGGTCGCGGATCCCCGCCATACCCATGAACTTGTTGTGCTTGTTGCAAGCCGCGATGACCTTCTCGTACGCGGCAACGATGAGTTCGTGATCGGACTGACCGGGGCAGCCATACTCCCAGGAAAGGTCGCCAGCACCGACGAACAGGCCGTCCAGCCCCTCGACAGCCGCAATCTCCTCGCAATTGTCGATCGACAGCGGGCTTTCAAGCATGGCCATCACCAAGGTTTCCCGGTTGATGTGCTCCGCGTAGTCCTTCATCGACAGGTTCTCGAAGCCGATCAGGGGGTTCTGCCGCGCGATTGAGCGATTGCCGATCGGCGCAAACTTGCAGCGCTCGACGATGAAGCGCGCGTCATCCGCCGTATCCACATGCGGGACAATGATCCCCATGGCCCCGTTGTCGAGATAGCGGGTCATCAGCGGGTCTTCCTTGCGGTTGCACCGCACGAAGGGGGTCACGCTCGTGGCCAGCGCCGCCTGACACATGTCGGCCGCGACATCGACGGTCATGGCATTGTGCTCGCCGTCGAGCACCATCCAGTCGAAGCCCATCTCGCCGGCGATCATCGCCGTATCCGCTGTCCGTGACTGGCGCACCAGCATTCCGAGTGCCAGTTCGCCCTTCAGCAGCAATTCGCGTGTCCGGTTAACCACCAGCATTCAACTTCCTCCCCAAAGCCCCGGCAGGCGATCATCGCCGCCCTTCATTGGGATTATCGAAACAGGCAAATCGAAAACTGTCAACCAAATAGGCGGCGCATAAGGCACCGGTTTAAGCCAAAAATACGTCTACACCCTCAATCCCCCATCGTCTTCCGCGCACAACGGTTGACTGTTTGGCGGCGACTTGTTTCGATTGCGGCCGATCACCCGAACTGGCCCAACGGCCGTCCGCACCGCCCCATGGAGAGCGCGATGAACGTGCAGCAGAAGGTTAACTCGCTGGAGGAGTACTGGCTGCCATTCACGCCGAACCGGCATTTCAAGAAGAACCCGCGGCTTCTGGCCAAGGCCGACGGGATGTATTTCTGGAACCACCGCGGCGAGAAGATCCTCGACGGGGTGTCCTCGCTGTTCTGCTGCAACCTCGGCCATGGCCGGCGTGAGATCGCGGACGCGGTCACCGCCTCGATGCAGGAGCTGGACTTCGCGCCGCCGTTCCAGTTCGCCAATCCGATGGCGTTCGAGCTGGCGCGCCAGATCGCCGCGATCACGCCGGGCGACCTCAACCGGGTGTTCTTCGCCAACTCCGGCTCCGAGGCGGTGGAGTCGGCGATCAAGATCGCCCTGGTCTATCACCGCGCCAAGGGTCAGCCCCAGCGCCAGCGGCTGGTCGGGCGCGAGCGCGCCTATCACGGGGTGAACATCGGCGGCATGTCGCTGGGCGGCATGGTCAAGAACCGCGAGGCCCACGGCCTCGGCCTGCCGGGCGTGGCCCATATGCGCCACACCTGGCTGCCGGAGAACCGCTTCACCCGCGGCCAGGCGGACAACGGCGCGGAACTGGCCGAGGACCTGCAGCGCTTCGTCGAGTTGCATGGCGCGGACACCATCGCCGCCTGCTTCGTCGAGCCGATCGCCGGGTCGACCGGCATCCTGGTACCGCCGAAGGGCTATCTGGAGCGGCTGCGTGAGATCTGCGACGCCCACGGCATCCTTTTGGTGTTCGACGAGGTGATCTGCGGCTTCGGGCGCACCGGCAAGGCGTTCGGCGCGGACAGCTTCGGCGTTACGCCGGACATCATGACCATGGCCAAGGGGCTGACCAACGCGGTCATCCCGATGGGCGCGGTGGCGGTGCGCGAGGACATCTACGAGGCGGTGACCGACTCCTCGCCCGCCGAGGGCGCGGTGGAGTTCTTCCACGGCTACACCTACTCGGCCCACCCGGCGGCCTGCGCGGCGGGCCTGGCGGCGCTGAAGATCTACCGCGACGAGGACATCTTCACGAAGGGGGCGGCCCTGTCGCCGGGCTTCCTCGACCGGGTGTTCGCCTTGCAGGACATCCCCGTGGTCACCGATATCCGCGGCTACGGCCTGCTCGCCGCCGTCGACCTGGCGCCGGAAGGCGGTGTCGGCGTGCGCGGCTACGAGGTTCTGCAGCGCCTGTTCGAGGAAGGGGTGATGCTGCGCATCATCGGCGACACGGTGGTCTTCGCGCCGCCGCTGATCGCCGAACACGACCATATCGACCAGCTTTGCAGCACACTCAGAAAGGTGCTCGAAGCCCTCTAACGACCGAGTCCCGTGAGGCGGCGCACCAGGTATCAAGGCCACTGGCGCAACCCTGCAAGTTTCGACATCGCTGCTGCGGAAGCTGGCGTCCCCAACGGGATTCGAACCCGTGTCTCCACCTTGAAAGGGTGGTGTCCTGGACCTGGCTAGACGATGGGGACAGGCCGGCGGATGGTGTAAACCGCGCGCGCGTATTCCGCAAGTGTCAGCCGCCCGGCCGAGCCGCCATTTCTTCCGACGGCCGGATGTCGCGGGTGCGGCTGTAAACCAGCAGCGCCAGCATCACCGCCGTGGCCTCGAAGCCGAACACCGCGCGGTAGGCCAGCGCGGGCGGCCCGTCGAGCGCCGCCACCAGGTCGACGACCACGCCGGTGGCCAGTTGCATTACCGCCACACCGCCGAAGGTGACGAAATTCAGCGTGGTTACTGCGCGGCCGACCAGCCGGTCCGGGAAATGTGCCTTCAGGTGCGACATACCGAGCAGGTAATACGCCCCGATGCAGCCGACCCCGGCGAACAGCGCCATTGCTGCCCAAAGCGGCGGCGCCGGCCACAGCGCGAGCGTGAGCAGGATCACCACCGTCAATGCACCGCCGGGCAGGATCACCCCCTTGCGGGTATCGAACCAGCGGTCGAGCGGTGCATACAGCCCCGCGCCGCAGACCATCGCCAGCGCCATCACCAGCAGCAGTTCCCCACCCGCCGCCAGATCGACGCCGTGCACGTCGGCGAGGTAAGGCCCGCCCCACAGGCCGCGGATGGTGATGATGGTGGCGTAGCCGACGAACGGCAGGCACAGCAAATGCCAGATGCGCGGCGTGGTCATCACCTCCCACAGCCCGCCCAGAAGGGCGGCGAAGGGTTCCGGCGCCCGGCCCTCGGAAACATGCCCCGGCGGCGCATCGCGGATAGTGAGCGCGCCGAGGATGGCGAAGGCAACCACCGCCGCCCCGGTGCCCGCCACGGCGAAGCGCCAGCCCACGGTTTCCGCCGCGTAGGCCAGCGGCGCAGCAGACAGCAGCCCGCCCAGGCCGCTCACCGCCGTAATACCCGTGAACCCCAACGTGAAGCGATCCGGCGGCAGCCAGCGCGACATCAGCACGATCGAGCCAATGATGACCGGCGCGCAGCCCAGGCCGATCAGGAACATCCCGGCGGTCAGCCCCGTTGCGCTGCCGCCTGCGGCGAACACCAGCGCGCCGCTCACCGTCAGCCCCTGCATGGCGATGATGGTGCGGCGCGGGCCGAAGCGGTCGAGCAACAAGCCCACGGGCAGTTGCAGCAGGGCCATGGCGAGGAAGAACGCCCCGGAGACCGCGCCAATCTGCTTGCCCGACAGGCCAAGCTCGGCGATCAGGGTGGGCGCGATCACCGCCACCATGGAACGGAAGAACTGGCTCATCACGGCGAGCCCCAGCAGGCTCGCCACCATCAGGGCGATCAGGCCGGCGGACGCCCGCGCCCTGCTCACGCCGGTTCGTCCGCCCCCGACCGGGCGGCATCTTCCAGATGCAGCTCCACCGCCTCGCGGCCCTGCCAGCGGTCGATGCGCAGCTTGCCTGCGAACAGCAGGGACAGCCCCTCGCTGCGTAGCAAAGCTTGGCCGAGCGGGCCGTCAGCGGCGCGGAACGCAATGGCCTTGATACCCTTACCACCGCTGCCGGCCTCGGGTGACAGCATACAGCGCACATGTGCGCTGCCGACGATATCGACCTTACCCAGCCGCGCGCCCCGGATGGCAAAGCGCGGCTCCCGGTTGCCCATACCGAAGGGGCCGAGCCGGGCCACCGCCTCCGCGGTCTCCAAGGTCAGGCCGGCAAACCCAATCTCGCCATCGAGCGCGAGCGGCCGACGGCGCGGATCCTCCCCCTTCCCGCCCAGGCGGTCTTCGAGGAAGGCGTGGAAGGCGTCGCAGTTCGCTGCATCGAAGGTGAAGCCCGCCGCCATCGGATGCCCCCCACCGGCGCTGAGCAAGCCGGACTGGCGCGCGGCGATGACGCTGACGCCAAGGTCCGCGCCGGGGATCGAGCGCCCGGAGCCCTTGGCGATGCCGTCTTCGATACCGGCGGCGCAAGCGGGCATCCCGTGGCGCTCCGCCAGGCGTCCGGCGACGATGCCGAGCACGCCGGGGTGCCACCCCTCCCCGGCCACCAAAAGCACCTGCCGGCCCGCGGCCACCTGCGCCTCGGCCTGTTCCAGCGCCGCGTCGAGCACCGCCTGCTCCACCGACCGGCGCTGGCTGTTGAGCGCGTCCAGTTCGGCGGCGATGCGGTGGGCCTCTTCCGGGTCGTCGGTGGCGAGAAGCCGCGCGCCCAGATTGGAATCGCCGATCCGCCCTCCCGCGTTGATGCGGGGCCCGAGCATGAAGCCGAGGTGGTAGGCGTCGGGCTTCGCGGTTACCCGCGCAATATCGGCCAGCGCGGCGATGCCCGGATTATGCCGCCGAGCCATCACCTTCAGCCCCTGGGCGACGAGCGTCCGATTGAGCCCGGTCAGCGGTACCACGTCACACACGGTGCCCAGCGCCACCAGGTCGAGCAGACCAAGCAGGTCGGGTTCGGGGCGGGTCTCGTACCAGCCCGCCTTGCGCAGCGCCCGGTTGACCGCCACGGCGACCAGGAAGGTCACGCCCACCGCGGCCAGCCCGCCGAGCGCGCCGTCCTCGTCCAGCCGGTTCGGATTGACCACTGCATGGGCCGGCGGCAGGGATTCCTCAGCCTCATGGTGGTCTATGACCACCGTGTCGAAGCCCACCTCGGCAGCCGCGGCAAGGGCATTATGCGCGGTGGTGCCGCAATCCACCGTGATCAGCAGCCCGGCGCCACCGGCGCGCAGCGCCGCTACCGCGTCCGGATTGGGGCCATAGCCCTCCTTGCTGCGGTCAGGGATATAGACGGTGACCGTGGCACCCAGCGCACCCAGAAAGCGCTTGAGCAGCGAAGAGGAGGTCGCGCCATCGACGTCGTAGTCGCCGAAGACGGCAATCGCCTCGCCTTGCATCACGGCGGCGGCGATGCGTTCGGCGGCCGCGTCCATGTCGCGCAGGGCGTCCGGGTCGGGCATCTGGTCACGCAGGCTGGGCTCCAGGAAGCCCCCGGCCTGCTCGAGCCCGATACCGCGCGCCGCGATCAGCCGCGCCAGCAGATCCGGCACGCCATGGCGCTGCGCAATCGCCAGCGCGGCGCGCTCATCCACATGCGCCAGTTCCCAGGCGCGCCCGGTCAGGGAGACACTGTGCTGCGCCCCGCCATCGGCGGCGCTCACCGGTCGTGGGGCTCGAACCCCGTCTTGCGGTCGAAATTATGGTGCGCCTCGACGTAGCGCACGGTGCCGGACTTGGAGCGCATGACCAGCGAGTGGGTCACCGCACCGCCGGCGAAACGGCGCACGCCGTCCACCATGGTGCCGTTGGTGACGCCCGTGGCGGCGAACATCACCTCGCCCTTGGCCAGGTCGGTGAGACCGTATTTGCGGTCCAGGTCCTCGATGCCGCAACGCTTGGCGCGGCTCTTCTCTTCGTCGTTGCGGAAGATCAACCGCCCCTGGATCTGCCCGCCGATGCAGCGCAAGGCGGCCGCGGCCAGCACGCCTTCCGGCGCGCCGCCGGAACCGAGATAGATGTCCACCCCGCTTTCAGGGCGGGAGGTCGCCATTACCGCGCTGATGTCACCGTCGGAGATCAGCATGATGCGGGCGCCAGCCTCGCGTACCTTGCTGATCAGTTCCTCATGGCGCGGCCGGTCGAGGATACAGGCGACGATATCGGACATCTCCGCGCCTTTTGCCTTGGCCAGCGCCTTGAGGTTGGTCTCCGGGCTCTCGTCCAGATCGACCAGATCCTTGGGCAGGCCGCCACCGACCGCGATCTTGTCCATATAGACGTCGGGCGAGTTGAGGAATCCGCCATCCTCGGCCATGGCGACCACGGCCAGCGCATTGGTGCCCCCCTTGGCGGTAATCGTGGTCCCTTCCAGCGGGTCGAGGGCGATATCGATCTTGGGGCCGTCGCCCTGGCCGACCTTCTCGCCGATGTAGAGCATCGGGGCCTCGTCGCGCTCGCCCTCGCCGATTACCACGGTACCCTCGATGGGCAGAGAGTTGAGCGCCCGGCGCATGGCATCGACGGCAGCCTGGTCGGCGCCCTTCTCGTCGCCGCGGCCCATCAGACGCGAGGCGGCCAGCGCCGCGGCCTCGGTGACGCGCACCGCCTCCAGCGCCAGATTGCGGTCCATCGACGAATCCTGCAGCAACTTGGCCTCGGCCATGTCGTCCCTCTCGCTCGCTGGCGGCCGGATTAGGCCCGGCCGCGATTGTTCTGGTTTTCTCCGCCCCGCGCCCTACAGGGGCTCGATCCGGATCAGCCTCGGCGGCTCGGTCACTGTATCAAGAGCGGCGATCAGTTTCACCGCCTTGCGCATAGCCGATTCGACGGTTTCGTGGGTAGTCAGCACGACGGGCACCGCTTCGCCCGGATCGCGGCCGCGTTGCAGCATCGCCTGTACCGAAACATCGCAGTCGCGCAACGCGGCGGTCACATCGGCGATCACGCCCGGCCGGTCCACCAGCATCAAACGCAGGTAGTAAGGCCCGACATGGTCGGCCATCGGCATGATGGGCAGCGCCTTCAGCGCGTCAGCGGCGACCCCGTAGGTTGGGGTCAGGCGGCCACGGGCGACGTCCACGATATCGGCGATAACGGCAGATGCCGTCGGCCCCGCTCCGGCGCCGGCGCCCTCGTAGACCGTGCGCCCCACCGTGTCGCCATCGACCTGTACCGCGTTCAGCACCCCTTCCACATTCACGATCTGGGCGGAGTGCGGGATCATGCAGGCATGCACTCGCGCCTCGAGCCGGTCGCCGGTGCGCCGCGCGATGCCAAGCAGCTTGATGCGGTAGCCGAGCTCCTCGGCAAACTGGATGTCGTCACTGGTGACATGACGGATGCCGTCGACGAACACATCGTCGAGGTCAACCGGCGTGCCGAAGCCGACGCTGGCGAGGATCGCCAGCTTGTGCGCCGCATCCAGGCCGTCGACGTCGAAGGTCGGGTCGGCCTCGGCGTAGCCCAGCTCCTGGGCCTCGGCGAGCACGTCGTCGAAGCTGCGCCCGGTCTCGCGCATGTTCGACAGGATGTAGTTGCATGTGCCGTTCAGGATGCCGTGCAGGCTGGCGATGCGGTTCGCAGACAGCCCCTCGCGCAGCGCCTTGATCACCGGAATGCCGCCAGCCACCGCTGCCTCATAGGCGAGCGCCAGGCCAGCGCCATCGGCGGTCGCCGCGAGCGCGGCCCCGTGATGCGCCAGCAGTGCCTTGTTGGCAGTGACGACATGACGGCCGGCACCGAGCGCCTTCTCCACGGCGTCGCGGGCGGGTCCTTCACTGCCGCCGATCAACTCGGCCACCAGGTCAGCCTCGGCCTCACGCGCCATCACCGCCGGGTCGTCGAACCAGGCGATACCGCCCAAGTCCACGCCCCGGTCCTTGCTGCGGTCGCGGGCGGACACAGCGGTCACAGTGACCGGGCGGCCAGCGCGCGCTGCGATGAGGTCCGTCTCGCCGCGCAGCCGTGCAACGGTGGCAGCGCCAACCGTCCCCAGACCGGCGACAGCGACTCGAAGCGGCGCGCTCATCCGGCGGCCCTCCGGCCCTTCGCGTCGTCTGCGGGGGCGCCGTTGCGTTGCAGGAAACCCCGCACATTGCGCACCGCCTGGCGGATCCGGTGACGGTTCTCAACCAGTGCGAGGCGGACATGGCCATCGCCATGTTCACCGAAGCCAATACCCGGCGAGACCGCGACGCCAGCGTCGCGCAGCAACATCTTGGAGAACTCCAGCGAACCGAGATGGGCGAAGGCCGGCGGGATCGGCGCCCACGCAAACATGGTCGCCGCTGGTGACGGAATGTCCCAGCCCGCCGCCTGCATGCCGGAGATCAGGACGTCCCGCCGCTCGCGGTAGAGCTCGCGGAACTCGGCAACGCACTCCTGCGGCCCGTTCAGCGCGGCGGTCGCGGCGACCTGGATCGGTGTAAACGCGCCATAGTCGAGATAGGACTTGATGCGAGTCAGGGCGGCGACCAGGCGCTGGTTGCCGGTCGCAAAGCCGATGCGCCAGCCGGGCATGGAATAGGTCTTGGACAAGGAGGTGAACTCCACCGCGATGTCCTTGGCGCCCGGCACCTGCAGGATCGAGGGCGGCGGCGGCCCATCGAAATAGATTTCCGCATAGGCCAGGTCGGACAGGATGAAGATCTCATGGCGGCGGCAGAAGTCGACCACCTCGGCATAGAAATCCAGATCGGCGACCATGGCGGTCGGATTGGACGGATAGTTGAGGATCAGCGCCGTGGGCCGGGGCACGCTGTGGCGCACCGCGCGGTCCAGAGCATCAAGCATCTCGGGGCCAGGCTCCGCAGGTACACTGCGGGCCGCCGCACCGGCGATGATGAAGCCGAACTGGTGGATCGGATAGGACGGGTTGGGCACCAGGATGACGTCGCCCGGGCTAGTGATCGCCGAGGCGAGATTCGCCAGCCCCTCCTTCGAGCCCAGGGTGACGATGGTCTCTCGCTCGGGGTCCACCTCGACGCCAAAGCGGCGGTCGTAGTAGGCGGCAACCGCCTTGCGCAGGCCTGGGATACCGCGGGAGTTGGAATAGCGGTGGGTGCGCGGGTCCTGCACCGCCTCCAGCAGTTTCTCGACGATATGCTGCGGCGTTGCGGAGTCTGGGTTGCCCATGCCGAAGTCGATGATGTCACCGCCGGCCGATCGGGCCTCCGCGCGCATCTGGTTGACCTCCGCGAAGACATATGGCGGCAGGCGCTTGATACGGTGGAACTGTTCAGGCATCGCTGAAATCCGTCGGCGGGGGCCCAAACGCGGCAGGGCGCCAGCCCATGCGGGCGGCGCCGTAACCGGGTCCGGCGTCCACCCTAGTAGTCGAGAAAGACCTCGGCGCGGCGGTTGCCCGCCTCACCGTTGGGCATGATCTCGCGGTAGACCGGCTCAAGGTCAGCGCGGGCGCTGGCCAGCACGACGTTGCGGTCGGCACCGAGCTGGACCAGTTCACGGGCGACCGCGTTGGCGCGCGCCACCGAGATCGAGAAGTTGGCCAGCTTGTGCGCGGCCAAGTCCATGCTGCCAGTGCGGTGGCTGGCATGGCCGACGACACGAATCCGCCCGCCACGCGCCTTCTGCAGCGCGATTACCTCGCGCAGCACCCGGCGGTCGCGACCATCCAAGCTTGCGGAGCCGTGGGCGAAATAGATATCGGCAACCTGTACCGACACGCTGGGCTGCTCTGCCACGGCATCACCACCCGGAAGCGCAGCCAACTCGACACCCATCGCGGGCGCGGGGTCAGGCGCTGCGGCTGGCGCAGCCGCAACCGTCGGCGCTGGTGCGGGTGCGGGCGCGGGTGCGGCGGCAACCGGCGCGGTCGCCGGGGCGGATTCCGCCAGGCGCTGTTCATAGACGCTCCGCACGTCGGCCATCTGCGGCGGCGGCGGCGGTGCCGGCGGCGCATCAAGCGTCCGGGTCACCGCGGGCGGTGCGGGCGGCGGGGTTACCCGCTCAAGCCCCGGCGGCGGCGGCGGCGAGCCCAGCGGCGCGGGCGGCGGCACAGGTACGGGTGCGGTCATCGTTGCCGTTTCGGTGCGCTCCGGCGGCCGTGCGGGACGCGGCGGTTCGGCCGGCGCAGGGGCCGGTGCGGCGGCAACCGGCGCGGGCGGCGGCGGCGGCGCCGCTGCTACCTGCGTGCTGGCGGAAGACGCCGGGCCTCGGCGCAGCACCTCGTCGGTATAACGCGCCCGGTCGCGGTCGGCAGCGAGGCCCTCGGCAATCTGCTGGCGCTGCTCGGGCGGCGTCGGTGTCGGGCGTTCCGGCGTGGTCGCGAGGCTCGGGAAGGGCTGGTCGCCACCCGGCGCGCGCTGCTCGGCCGGCGGCGTCGCTGCCACGAGGCCCGATTCGGTGTCGCTGTCGTCGCTGGACACCCAGTCGGCTACGCCGCGGTACCATTCCACGGGATTGGCATAGTCGGGCACGGATGAGCAGGCCGACAGAGTGAAGACCGCAGCCAGCGCCACGGCGGCGGGATGAACCGCCCGCTTGCGCCGCCGAACCGGTTGAACCAAAACCTCGGCCATCCTACGTTAGCTCCTCATGTCGCAGTCGTTTTCGCCGTACCGGCTTTGGCGCAATTTACCGAAACAGCGGTAATCATGCCAGTAATTAGGCCAACGGCTCTACTAATTGTGACCGCGATAACCGCTGCAACCGCGTGAACAGACCTTAGTCAGGCTTCGGATTTACACAGCGGAACGCAAATCAACCGGCTCCGCCTTCGCCGCGCCGCCAAGCAACGCCCCAATCGTTACTAAGCGCCCGCCGCAGGCCTCAGCCGCCCCTTTCAAGGACGCCCCATGAACCGCGACACCCCCAAGGACTCGGCCATTCCCGACCCGCAGCAGGTCTCCGAGATCATGTCGACGATCGCCGAGCGCTCCCAGCGCATCGTCACCGAGTTCCTCGCCCGCCAGGCAGCTGACGGCCAGGACAACCCGCTTGGCCGGCTTGACCCGCTCAATGTGGGCGGTGCCTTCATGGAAATGACGGCGAAGATGATGACGAACCCGGAGAAGATGGTCGAGGCGCAGCTCGGTCTCTGGCAGGACTATATGAGCCTTTGGCAGACCACCGCGCGGCGCATGATGGGTGAACAGTCCGACCCGGTGATCGCGCCAGAGCGCGGCGACCGCCGTTTCCGCGATGACGCCTGGGACGAGAACGAGGTCTTCGACTTCATCAAGCAAAGCTACCTGCTGACGGCGCGCTGGATGCAGGGCACGGTGCGTGACGTCGAGGGGCTGGATGACAAGACCGCCCAGAAGATCGACTTCTACACCCGCCAGTTCGTCGATGCCTTGTCGCCGTCGAACTTCGTGATGACCAACCCGGAGGTGCTGCGCGCCACCGTGGAGAGCGGCGGCGAGAACCTGCTGCGCGGCCTGGATCACCTGCTGGAGGATTTGGAGCGCGGCAAGGGAAACCTGTCGATCCGCATGACCGACCTGGACGCCTTCGAAGTCGGCAGCAACATCGCCACCACCCCTGGCAAGGTGGTGTTCCAGAACGACCTGATGCAGCTGATCCAGTACACGCCGTCCACCGACAAGGTGCTGAAGCGGCCGTTGATGATCATCCCGCCGTGGATCAACAAGTACTACATCCTCGACCTGCGCCCAGAGAACAGCTTCATCAAGTGGTGTGTCGACCAGGGCCACACGGTGTTCTGCATCTCATGGGTCAACCCGGACGAACGCCACGCCGACAAGGGCTTTGCCGACTACATGCTGGAAGGCCCGGTGGCCGCGCTCGATGCGATCGAGCGCGAGACCGGCGAGAAGGCGGCGAACGTCATCGGCTACTGCCTTGGCGGCACGCTGCTGTCCTGCACGCTGGCCTACCTGAAGGCCAAGGGCGACGACCGGATTAAGAGCGCCACCTTCTTCACCACCATGCTGGACTTCTCGGAGGCTGGCGAACTGGGCGTATTCATCGACGAGGAGCAGATCTCCGCCCTCGAGGAGCAGATGTCCAAGCAGGGCTACCTCGAAGGTCAGTCGATGGCGACCACCTTCAACATGCTGCGCGCCAACGACCTGATCTGGTCGTTCGTGGTGAACAACTACCTGCTGGGCAAGGAGCCCTTCCCCTTCGACCTGCTGTACTGGAACTCGGATTCCACCCGTATGCCGGCGAAGATGCACAGCTTCTATCTGCGCAAGATGTACCAGGAGAACCAGTTGGTGGAGCCAGGCGGCATCGAGCTCGACGGAGTGCCGGTCGACCTGTCGACCATCGACGTGCCGGCCTACTTCCTGTCGACCCGCGAAGACCACATCGCGCCTTGGCCGTCGACCTATGCCGGCGCGCGGCTGCTTGGCGGCAAGACCCGCTTCATGCTGGCCGCGTCGGGGCATATCGCCGGCGTTGTGAACCCGCCTGCTGCCGGCAAATACAGCCACTTCGTCAATAACCGGCTGCTCAAGTCGGCTGACAAGTGGTTCGAGGGCACCAAGGAGGAGCCGGGTTCCTGGTGGAACGACTGGCAGGCCTGGATCGAGAAGCAGGCCAAGACGACTGTGCCGGCGCGCGCCCCCGGGGCCGGTGGCCTCGAGGTGATCGAGGACGCCCCCGGTTCCTACGTCAAGGCGCGGGTGGTCTGACGCCGCGCGCCCCGGCGCTCAACAGTCGGGGCAATAGCCGTCGTCGTTGACGTTTTGCGACTGGTAGCTGTCGTCGGCACGCATGATGGCGCGTTGCTGCTCAACGGGGATCGGGAAGGCAGCCAGCGTCGCCCGGATATCCGCCTCGCCGCGGGTGAAGATGCCGGAATTGAGCACTGCCGAGGCGCGCGCCTGGTCACCGGCATCCAGCGCCTTGGACAGTTCCCAAAGGTAGGCCACCGCCTGGGCGCTGGTGAGCTCGGCGCGCAGGCCGATCTGCGCGCGGTAGACCCGGCGGGTCTCCGCCATCGCCTCTGCATCCAGACCGTCGAAGTCCGGGCCGATATAGCCAATCACGTAATCGGACAAGTATTCCTGCAACGCCAGCATCTTGGCGGCGCGGCCGGGACGGCCGACCAGCGAGTCAGGCCGGGCCCCCGTGGTCCAGGACAGGCTATAGAGCGCCGTCAGCACCGGGTCGTCTGCGCCCGGGAACAGTCCCTCGGGTTTCAGCGTCGGCTTGATGAACAGGGCCGTTGCCTGGCCCTGGGCCAGCGCGGGATTGCCGCTGCCGCCGGTCATCGCGAAGAGCGGCAGAGCGAGGATCGCAGCCAGCGCCGCGACGGAGAGAATGCGCTTCATCGAAGCAAAACTCCTCATCAATGGGTTCGCAAACCCTTCTCCCCCTTCGCTCAATAGATTGGGAAGAGGGGCGGCCCTGTCCAGCCCCCTTAGCCGACCTCTTCCATGTACATGCGTGAGCGGCGGAAATAACTCTCCGCGGTGCGGGCGTTGGCGGCCTGCTGCTCCTCGCTGACTTCCTTCCACATCTTGGCTGGCACACCGGACCACAGTTCGCCCTTCTTCACCCGCTTGCCAGGCGACAGCAGGGCGCAGGCGGCGACCATGCCGCCGCCCTCGACCACGCACTTGTTCATCACCGTGGCGTTCATACCGACGAAGGCATCGTCTTCCAGCTCGCAGGCGTGGATCAGGCCCATATGGCCGATGGTGGCGCGCGCGCCGATCAGCACCGGCTGACCAGGGTCGGAATGGATGATGGTGCCGTCCTGGATATTGGCCTTTTCGCCGACCTTGATCGGCTCGTTGTCGCCGCGCAGCACGCACCCGTACCAGACGCTGGCGCCTGGCCCGATATGTACGTCGCCGATCAGCACGGCAGTGGGCGCGATCCAGGCGGTCGGGTCGACCTGGGGCGTGATGCCCTTAACGGTATGAATGATGCCGGGCATCGGTCCTCCTCATTTTTCACTATCGCAGGAAAAGGCCGCGCCGCCGGATCAGGCGGCGGCGGCGGGTCCGTCGCTGCCGGCGGCCTCGTCGGCGCCGATCAGCAGGTTGAGGGTCTGCACCGCCTGGCCCGACGCCCCCTTGCCGAGGTTGTCGAGCAGGCCGGCCAGCACGGCACGCTTGCCGTCCGCGCTATGCAGCACGTGCAGCCGCAGTTCGTTGGTACCGTTCAGCACTTCCGGATCGAGCGACGCGGCACTGGCTGTCTCGGCCAGCGGCGCCAGGGTGACGAAGCGCTCGCCGGCATAGTGCGCGGCGTAGGCGGCGTGGATGTCGGCCGCCGACGGTGCGCCGGGCAGCGCCCACAGCGGCAGCGGCACTTGCACCAGCATGCCCTGACGGAAGCGCCCGACGCTGGGCAGGAAGACCGGCGGCTCGGCCAGCCCACCCCAACGCTGAATCTCCGGCAAATGCTTGTGCTGGAGCATGAGCCCGTAAGCGTAAAACACTGACTTTGTGTGATTTTCTGCCTTCGAATCCTCGAAGGCCGCGATCAGCGACTTGCCGCCGCCGGAATAGCCGGACACCGCGTTGATGGTCACCGGATGGTCGGCTGGCAGCAGCCCGGCGGACACCAGCGGGTGCAGCAGCGCCACCGAGGTGATGGCGTAGCAGCCGGGATTGGCGATCCGGCTGGCGGCGCGGATGACGTCGCGCTGGCCCTTCTCATATTCGGGAAAACCATAGGCCCAGCCCGCCGCGGTGCGGTGCGCGGTGGAGGCGTCGATCACCCGCACGGCGTCGTTCTCGATCATCGATACCGCCTCGCGCGCGGCGTCATCCGGCAGGCACAGGATGGCGACGTCGCAGGCGTTGAGCGCCGCGCGCCGGGCATCGGCATCCTTGCGCTCTGCCTCGCCGAGCCGCAGCAGGCTGATGTCGGACCGGCCGGCCAGCCGGTCGGCGATCTGCAGGCCAGTGGTCCCGGCCTCGCCGTCAATGAAGATGGTCGCGGACATGGTCGTGTTTTCCTCTTCGCGGGCGCGACAATCTAGGCGAAGTCGCCGCCAGCCCCAAGCCCGTTGCACGGCTGGACGCCGCCAGCCCCCGCCCTACCCGCCCGACAGGTACGCGAAATAGGCCGAGATCGTTGCGAAGGACAGCACGGTGGTCAGCAGCATGGCCGTCGATGTGCGGCGCACATAGATGCCGTGGGCCTGGGCCAGCACGAATGGTCCCGACCCGATCGGCAGGGCGGCCAGCAGGATCGCGACCTTGGCCCACAAGGGATCGGTGGGAAACAGCAGCAGCAGCGCAACCGCCGTGAGGACCGGCTGCAGGGCGAGCTTGGCCACCGCCATGGAGGCAAGCTCCGCGCCGCCTTCCCTGAGCGGCTTGCCCACCAGATACAGCCCGATGGAGAACAGCGCGCAGGGTCCCGCCGCCGCGCCCAGGATATCGAAATAGGTCACCGCCGCCGCCGGCAGGGCGAGCCCGGTCCCGGCCCACAACAGCCCGAGGCAGGGCGCAACGATCATCGGGTTGCGCACCAGCGCGCCCAGCACGCGCCCGAGGACAGCCGGCAGGCTGGCGTGCTTCTGCTGGGACAGCTCAATGGGGATGACCGCCAGCGAGACAGACAGTACGGAAATCACCGCCGCCATGATCGCCGGCAAGGTGGCGGCGTCGCCAAACGCCGCGATGGCGAGGGGAATACCCATATAGCCGCTATTTGGATACGCCCCGTTAAGACCATGTAACGCCGCCTCTGCGCTATTGAGTCGGAATAAATACTTCCCGCATATACTGACGATTAACCAAGTAAAAAACGTTGCTCCGGTGAAACCCACAATAAAGGGCAGGTTATAGACTTCCGAGAGCTCGACCCGCGCCATGGCGCCAAACAATAACGCCGGCAGCGCGACCCAATAGACGAAGGCATTCAGGGCCTTGCTGCTCTCCGAACCAAGAATTTCACGCCGGCCACAAAAATACCCGGTCGCAATAATCGCAAAAACGGGCAGAACAATGTTTAATATCATCTATTATTTCCGATTTTTAAAATCAAACCGAAAACAAAGGAGCAAAATAGTATCTCAGAATTTGAGCCGATCCAATATCGGCACGACCAAATAAGACAAAAGAAATGCGGCGTTCCCAATGCCTGGGAACGCCGCATGACGTGTTGGATAGACGCGACTTGGCGCTTAGCGCTTGGAGAACTGGAAGCTCCGGCGGGCCTTGCGGCGGCCGTACTTCTTACGCTCCACGACGCGGGAGTCGCGGGTCAGGAAGCCCGCGGCCTTCAGCGCCGGACGCAGCCCCGGCTCGTAGTAGGTCAGCGCCCGGCTGATGCCGTGGCGCACCGCGCCGGCCTGGCCGGACAGCCCGCCGCCCGCCACCGTGCAGACCACGTCGAACTGGGTCTTGCGGTCGGCGACCTCGAAGGGCTGGTTGATGATCATGCGCAGCACCGGGCGCGCGAAGTAGGTCTCCACGTCGCGGCCATTCACGGTGATCTTGCCGCTGCCCGGCTTCACCCAGACGCGGGCGACCGCATCCTTGCGCCGGCCGGTGGCGTAGGACCGGCCATGCTCGTCGATCTCGGGCTCGCGCGGCGGGGCCGCGTCGGCGGTGACGCCGGTCGCCTCGCCCAGTTCCGACAGGTCGTTGAGGGTCTGCTCGTCGGCCATGGCGCTACGCGCTCCTCTTGTTCTTGGCGTTCCGCGCAGCCAGGTCGATGACCTCCGGCTGCTGGGCCTCGTGCGGGTGCTCGCCGCCGGCGTAGATCTTCAGCTTGCGCATCTGCTGACGGCCCAGCGGGTTGCGGCTGATCATCCGCTCCACCGCCTTCTCGACCACGCGGGTCGGGTGCTTGCCGTCGAGGATCTCGCCCGCGGTGCGGCTGCGGATACCGCCCGGATAGCCGGTGTGCCGGTAGTACACCTTGTCGGCGCGCTTGTTGCCGGTCAGGCGCACCTTGTCGGCGTTGACGATCACCACGTGATCGCCGCAGTCGATGTGCGGGGTGTACATGGTCTTGTGCTTGCCACGCAGGATGGTCGCCACTTCGGCGGCGAGACGCCCGAGGACGATGCCCTCGGCGTCGATCAACCACCACTTGTGCTCGACCTCGCTGGGTTTGGCCGAATAGGTCTTCATCGCGATCGGGCCTCCCGCCCGGGTCTGTACGGAAGCGCGGTTTCTATGCTGTCCGTGCGGGCCTGTCAATCGGAAAAAGCGTGTCATTTCCGATTGTTAGAAATACGGTATTTTAATACCCCATTCCCTACTCCGCTGCCGCCCGCGCCTCGGCGGACGCCCGCAGCTTCGCCTCGCCGGGCAGCGCCACCGCGGCGATCAGCGCCGTCGCCGCCGACAGGCCCAGCACCACGAACAGCCAGAAGAAGTCACCGGTCAGGCCGTGTACCAGCGGCACCAGGCCGATGCCGAGCGAGCCCACTAGCAGGGTGACGACGAACTTCACCGCGAACACCCGGCTGCGCAGATGCCCCGGGGTGAGCCGCGCCAACAGGCTGTTCTCGGCGGGCTGGGCGCCTACATTGGCGGCCAGCATGAACATGCCAACCAGCAGCAGCGGCCAGCCGCCGGCCACCGAGGCGACCGCGAACAGCGGCACCTGCAGGGCAAAGGCGAGGATGTAGACCCCCTGGGGCGAGCGCTTGTCCGCCAGGGTCCCCGTGTAGAGTTGCCAGGAACCGGCGATCAGGAACACCAGGGTGTAGAGCGCGCCGATCAGCACCACGTTGCCGTCGAGCATGGCATCCAGGCGCTGCTCGAACAGTTTCGGGATCACTGCCTGGAGCGCCTGAAAAGCGACGCCGTTGCAGGCGACGCAGATGAACAGCAGGGCAAGCGCCCGCATCTGCTGCCCACGTTCGGGCATCGGCGCCTCTGCCACCGAGTCGGTGATCGCGTCGACGAAGGCGCCACCCCAGACCTGCCACCAGAAATACAGCCCCAGCATCACCGAGATGACGCCGGGCAGGATGAACGCCCAGCGCCAGCCGATGCTGTAGGTGATGACCGCGCCGATGGAGACCGCCACCGCCGGGCCGAACATGCCGAACACCCCGTTAAGGCCGAGCGCTCGCCCCCGCTCATGGGCCGCGACCCGGACCAGCCAGGCGATGCCGACGGGGTGGTAGATCGACGTGAACAGGCCGATCAGGGCAAGGCCGATGCCGATCCAAAGCAGCGACGGCGCGAATCCCGTGATCAGCGCGGCGCAGCCGGTGCCGAGGAAATAGACCACCATCATGCCCATGGGGCTCCAGCGGTCGCCGAGCCAGCCGGCCGGTAGGGCGCCCGCGCCAAACAGCACGCTCATGGGCACCGCCAGCGCCGCCACCTCGGCGAACGGCGCGGCGAATTCCTCCTCGAGCACCAGCGCCACCACGAAATACAGCGGCAGGAACAGGTGCGAGTAGGAATGGGCGATATTGCCGAGCAGGATCGCCCGCTTGGTCGCCTCTGGCGTCATTGCGGTGTCTCCGGAAGGGGCGGCACAATAGCGCCGCGAACCCCGCCGCGCCACCGCTCTTGAAGGAACCCCGCCCGTGCCCGATCCCTACCGCGCCGCCCTGATCACCGGCGCCTCGCGCGGCATCGGCGCGGCCATCGCCCGTGCCCTGCCGGCAGAGACCGCGCTGCTGCTGTCGGGCCGCGACGGCGCGGCGCTGGATACGCTGGCAGCCGACCTGTCGGCGTCGGGGCGCACGGTCACGGCGCATCCGGCGGACCTGCGTGACGGGGCCGCCCGCGCCGCGCTGGCGGCGGCCGCCGACGCGATGGGCGTCGACCTGCTGGTCAACAACGCCGGCGCGGGGTCCTTCGCGCCGGTGCGCGACACCGGGCCGGACGCGGCGCTGGCGGTGACCGACGTCAACGTGACCGCGGTGGTCGACCTCACCCACCGGCTGCTGCCCGGCATGCTGGCCCGCGCCGAGGGGGACAAGCGGCGCGCCGGCATCATGGTGGTGGCCAGCGTCGTCGGCTTCATGCCGTTGCCGTGGTTCTCCGTCTATGCGGCGTCGAAGGCCTTCGATCTGCATTTCGCCGAGGGGCTGGCGGAGGAGATGCGCGGCGCGCCGCTCGACGTCCTAGCGCTCTGCCCCGGTTCCACCCGCACGGACTTCCATGTCGCGTCAGGCATGCCCTTCTCGCCCGAGGCCGGCACCGCCAGCGCCGAACAGGTGGCGGCGGAAGGGCTCGCCGCCCTGGGCCGCAAGACGGTGCATGTGGTGAGTGCGCAGAACAAGCTGGCGGCCTTCATGCAGCGCCTTGCGCCTCGGCGGCTGATCGGCCGGGGGCTCGGCCGCGCCATGCTGGCGCGCTACGGGCGCACCGAATGGCGGCACAGCGGCGGTGGCTGAACCGCCCCTGCCCTTCCCGCGCTTCGGGGCACCTGTTACAAGGGAAATCCGCCCCTTCCGCGCCGCCTCCAACGGGAATCCGCCGCCATGAAGATCACCGCCGTCACGGCGCAGACCATCTATATCCCGGTCCCCCGGCCGCTCGCCTTTTCCACCCGCACGGTGGCCGAACGGCAGTACTGCCTGGTGCGCGTCACCCTGGACTCCGGCGAGGTCGGCTATGGCTTCACCTATGCCGGCAATTCCGGCGGGCCAATGATCACCACCTGCGTCGAGGATGTGTTCATCCCGCATCTCGTTGGCGCCGACGTGCGCCACCGCGAGGCACTGTGGGATGCCATGTTCCGGGAATCCTTGCTGGTCGGCCGCCGCGGCGCGGCGGTGCGCGGCATCAGTGCCGTCGACATCGCGCTGTGGGACGCCGCCGGCAAGGCCACTGGCCAGCCGCTGTACAAAATGCTCGGCGCCTACCGTGATGCCGTGCCCTGCTATGCCAGCGGCGGCTACTACTTCCCCGGCAAGGGCGCCAAGGGCATCGGCGACGAGGTGAAGGCGTGGCGCAAACAGGGCTTCGCCGACGTCAAGATCAAGGTCGGCCGCGAGGACCCGGATGGCGACGCAAAGCGGGTCGCCGCGGCGCGCAAGGCGCTTGGCCCGAAGGGCCGGCTGTTCCTCGACGCCAACAACGCCTGGGACGATGTCGCCAGCGTGCTGCGCTTCGTCGAGCGGGTCGAGCCCTACGACATCGGCTGGCTCGAAGAGCCGTTCATGCCCGACAACATCGACGGCCATGCGGAGCTCGCCCAGCGCACCAACATTCCCATCGCGACCGGCGAGATCGAGCAGACCCGCTGGGGCTTCCAGGCGCTGATCGACGCGGGCGCCGCCTCGATCCTGCAGACCGACGCCGGCGTCTGCGGCGGCATCACCGAATTCATGCGGATTTCCCAGATGGCGGCGGGCGCGGGCATCCCGGTCGCGCCGCACTGGTTCTCGGACCTGCATGTCAGCCTGCTCTGCGCCATCCCCAACGGGATGATCGTCGAGCACTTCCTCGACACCGAGATCCTCAACATCATGGAAATCCTCGACCGCCCGGTTAAGGCCCGCAAGGGCATGCTGAAGCCGAAGGACATCCCCGGCCACGGCATGGAATTCAACGAGAAGAAGATCGCCCGATTCGCCCAACCCTCGAAGGGCAGTAAGAAACGCGGCTTCTGAGCGCCGCACGAAACCAGACTGGAGGAAGCACTGATGGCCTATACCGCCAACCACAAGCGCCCGACCAAGCGGATGATCACCGCCTTTGCCAAAAGCCCCACCGCCACCGTGGTGGAATCCGGCGGCATCTGCATGGGCGTCCACATGAAACCGCTCTACAAGGGCATGAAGGTGTGCGGCCCGGCCTTCACCGTCGACAGCCGCCCTGGTGACAACCTCGCCCTGCACTACGCGGTGGCCCACAAGGTGCCTGGCGACGTGCTGGTCTGCGACGCCAAGGGCTTCGAGGAAGGCGGCCCGTTCGGCGAGCTGATGGCGACGCAGGCGCGCAAGCAGGGCTTCAAGGGCCTGGTGATCGACGGCTGCGTGCGCGACGGCATCGACCTCAACAAGATGAAGTTCCCGGTGTTCGCCCGTGGTCTGTGCCCCAAGGGCACCACCAAGGTCGGCCCGGGCAAGATCAACGTCGGCATCACCTGCGGTGGCATCCGGGTCAATCCGGGTGACATCGTGGTCGCCGACGATGACGGCGTGGTCATCGTGCCGCTGGAGAACGCGGCCGAGATCCTCAAGGCCTGCCAGGCCCGCGACAAGAAGGAGGACGGCGTGCGCCGCCGCGCGGCGAAGGGTGAGATCAGCCTCGACCGCATCGATCCGGGCCTGTCGAAGCTGAAGAAGCTCGGCTACCTGTAATGGCCGGCGGCGACGAACCCTTCGGCCTCGGGCGCAACGCCGCCAACTACGGCGACAACGACTTCGCGCTCTATCTGCGCCGGGGGTTCGCGCGCTCCATGGGCTATTCGTCGGAGATGCTGGCGAAGCCAACCATCGGCATCGTCGACACCTCCAGCGGACTGAACAACTGCCACCGGCACTTTCCGGAGCTGGTCGACGCGGTGAAGCGCGGCGTGCTGGCCGCCGGCGGCCTGCCGCTCGCCTTTCCGACGATCTCGATCTGCGAGCCGTTCCTGTCGCCGTGCACGATGTACTACCGCAACCTCATGGCCATCGACACCGAGGAGATGATGCGCGCGCAGCCCCTCGACGCGGTGGTCATGCTGGGGGCCTGCGACAAGACGGTGCCGGCGCAGCTGATGGCAGCGGTGTCCGCCGGGGTTCCGGCGGTGCAGCTGATCGGCGGGCCGATGCTGACCGGCCGCTACGAGGGCGAACGCCTGTCCGCCTGCACCGACTGCCGCCGCTTCTGGGCCCAATACCGGGCCGGCGAGGTGGACGAGGCCAAGATCGGCGAGATCGAGGGCAACCTCGCGGTCACCGCAGGCTCCTGCGGTGTCATGGGCACCGCCAGCACCATGGCGTGCATCGCCGAAACACTGGGCATGACCCTGCCCGGCACGGCAGGAATCCCGGCGGTCCATGCCGACCGGCTGCGCGCCGCCGAAGCGACCGGGGCGCTGGCCATGGAACTCACCCGCAGCAAGATCACGCCGGACAAGATCGTCACGCCCCGATCGATCGAGAATGCGCTCCGGGTGCTGATGGCGATTGGCGGGTCGACCAACGCGGTGGTCCATATGGCCGCGATTGCCGGGCGCGCCGGGGTGCGCATGCCGCTGGAGCGGCTTAACGCGCTCAGCGACTCCACGCCCGTCCTGGTCGACCTCAAGCCCACCGGCGAGGGCTACATGGAAGACTTCCACGCCGCCGGCGGTGTCGGTGCGGTGCTGCGGGAGATCAAGGACAGCCTGCACCTCGACTGCCTCACCGTGACCGGCGAGACCCTCGGCGAGCGGCTCGCCGCCAATCCCGGCTGGGTCGACCGGCGCATCGTGCGCGGCAGCGACGATCCGATCCGCAAGGACGGCGGCATCGTCGCCCTGTTCGGCAGCCTCGCGCCGCGCGGCGCCATCCTGAAGCGCGCCGCCGCCGACGAGAGCCTGTTCGAGAAGGAGGCCCGCGCGGTCGTGTTCTCGTCGCTCGACGATCTCGCCGCCCGGGTCGACGACCCGGACCTGGACGTCAACGCCGACGACATTCTGGTGCTGCAGAACGCCGGACCGAAGAGCGGCGCCGGCATGCCCGAATCGGGCTACTTGCCGATTCCGCGCAAGCTGGCCCGCGCCGGGGTGAAGGACATGGTGCGCATCTCGGATGCGCGGATGAGCGGCACGGCGTTCGGCACCATTGTGTTGCATGTGGCGCCCGAGGCCGCGGTCGGCGGGCCGCTAGCGCTGGTACAAACCGGCGACCGCATCCGCATGAGCGTGAAGGACCGCAGCCTCGACCTGCTGGTCGACGAGGCGGAGCTGGCGCGCCGCCGCGAGGCCCTGGTGCCCGCCGCGCCGCACTTTGAACGCGGCTATGACCGACTCTACATGGAACAGGTGCTGCAGGCGGACGAAGGCGTCGACTTCGACTTCCTGCGCCCCGATCCGACCGACTCCATCGGCTGAGGAGGCCGCCATGCCGATCACCAACCGCATCGCCGATTTCCACGACGACATGACCGAATGGCGGCGCGACCTGCACGCCCATCCGGAGATCGCCTTCCAGGAGCAGCGGACGTCCAAGGTCGTCGCCGAGAAGCTCGAGTCCTTCGGCATCGAGGTGCATACCGGCCTCGCCGGCACCGGCGTGGTCGGCAAGCTGGTCGGCGGGTCGGGCGACGGGCCGGCCATCGGCCTGCGCGCCGACATGGACGCCCTGCCGATGACCGAGGCCAACCCGGACCTGCCCTACCGCTCCAACAACGAGGGCGCGGCCCATGCCTGCGGCCATGACGGCCACACCACCATGCTGCTGGGCGCGGCGCGTTACCTGGCGGAGAATCCGAACTTCGACGGTACCGTCTATTTCATCTTCCAGCCCGCCGAGGAGAACGAGGGCGGCGGCCGGGTGATGGTCGAGGACGGCCTGTTCGAGCAGTTCCCCATGGCCCAGGTCTACGGCCTGCACAACTGGCCGGAACTGCCGGTCGGCGAATTCGCCGTGCGGCCCGGACCAATCATGGCCGGCGCGGACAATTTCGAGATCACGGTGACGGGGCGTGGCGGTCACGCGGCGATGCCGCACCTCAACGCAGACCCGGTGACCTGCGCCGCCCAGGTGCTGACCGCGCTGCAGACCATCGTCAGCCGCAACACCGACGCATCCGACGCGCTGGTTATTACCGCCACCCAGTTCCACGCCGGCGAGGCCTGGAACGTGACGCCCGACGAGGCGGTGCTGCGCGGCACCGTGCGCTATTTCGACCCCACCATCCAGGGCCACGCCGAGACCCGGCTGAAGGAGGTCTCCGAGCAGATCGCGGCGGCCCATGGCTGCGCCGCCGAATGCCGCTATATCCGCCGCTACCCGCCGACCATCAACGACGCGACCGAGACCGAACGCAGCGTCGCGGTGGCCGCCAAGGTGGTTGGCGACGACAAGGTGCGCATCGCCAGCAAGCCGTCGATGGGGGCGGAGGATTTCTCCTACATGCTGAACGAGCGGCCCGGCTGCTACATCTGGATGGGCAGCGCCCGGCCCGAGGGTGCGAACCCGATGGTCCACAACCCGGCCTTCAACTTCAACGACGACGCCCTTCCCATCGGCGCCAGCTATTGGGCCGCGCTGGTCGAGTCGCTATTGCCGAAGACGGGCTGAGCTAGCTTCCGGATTCCTTGCCGCGCCGGGCGATGGCGCGGTAGAGCGCGCTGTGATCCAGCGCGCCGTCGCCCTGGGCCACCAGGTCGCCATACAGCCGCTCGGTCAGACCAGTCAGTGGCAGGTCGAGGCCCAGCGCCTCGGCCAGCGAGGCGGCCATGCCCATGTCCTTGAGCTGGATGGTGGCGAACGCGCCGGGTTCGAACGCCCCGTCGATCATGCGCTGGCCATGCAGGTCGAGGATGCGCGAGCCGGCGAAGCCGCCGAGCAGCGCCGCGCGCACCGCGGCCACGTCCGCGCCCCCTTCCTTCGCCAGCAGCAGCGCCTCGGCGACCGCCCCAATGGTGATGCCGACGATCATCTGGTTGGCGATCTTGGCCAGCGCCCCGGACCCCGCCGGCCCGACATGGGTGGTCTTGCCGAAGCAGTCGAGCACGGGGCGCAGCCGCGCCACTGCCGCGTCGCTGCCGCCGGCCATGATCGACAGGCTGCCCTCCTTTGCACCGACCTCGCCGCCGGAGACCGGCGCGTCGACCCACTCGATGCCGCGCGCGGCCGCCGCCTCGGCAAGGCCGCGGGCGGTCACCGCCGGGATTGAGCTCATCACCAGGAGGGCGCTGCCCGGCGTCATGGCGTCGATCACACCACCATCGCGCAGGATGCGCTCGCAGGCCGGCCCGTCGGTGAGCATCGCGATGGCAACCGCGCAGCCGGCCACGGCGCCGGCCGGGTCGTCCGCCAGGGACGCCCCGTCATCTGCCAGCAGCGCGGCCTTCGACGCAGTGCGGTTCCAGGCCGTGACCGCGTAGCCTGCCGCCAGCAGCCGCCGCACCATGGGCTGCCCCATGATGCCGGTGCCAAGGAAGGCGATATGCCGATTTGTGCTGTCCATCTCTCCGGCATAGCGCCCAGCGGCCCCGGCTTGCAAGCCGCGGAGCGCAGCCCTAGCCTCGCGGCGATTGCCGCAAAGGCCGCCAATGCCCCCGACCCCGCCAGACAACTCCGCCGCATCCGCCGCCCACGCCGGGCGGGTGGCGCTCGGCGTGCTGGCGCTCACCGTGCTGCTCAACTTCATCTCGCGCGGGATGCTGGAGAGCTTCGCCACGTTCCTGCTGCCACTGTCCGACGCGTTCGATTGGTCGCGCACCCAGGTCACCAGCCTCTATGCGGTCTCCGCCTTCATCACCGGCGTTGCGTCGCCGCTGGTCGGCGTGCTGTTCGACCGCTGGGGGCCGCGCAACCTCTACATGCTGGGACTTGCGGCGATGGTGCTGGGCCTCGGCGGCGCGGCGATGTCGAACTCCCTGTGGCAGTTCCAATTCTGCTTCGGGGTGTTGGTCGGCTTTGCGTCTCTGGCGCTTGGTCCCATCCCGAACGCTGCCTTAGTCAGCCGGTGGTTTCGGGAACGCTACACCACTGCCATCGGTGTCCTACACGCGGCCCAGGGGCTCGGCATCTTCGCCATTGCGCCGATCTCGCAACTGCTGATCGACGGCGTCGGCTGGCGCGGCGCCTACGGGGCGATGGCCGGCGCCATCGTGCTGGTGGCCGGCCTTCTGATGCTGGCGCCATGGCGCCGGGTCGTCGATGGCCACTATCCGCCGGCGAGTGCCGCCGCCTGGCGTGGCGGCATCGACTGGACCCTCGGCCAGGCGGTGAAATCGGTACCGTTCTGGTGCTTCGTCTGGACCTTCCTGGTTACCTCCATCGCCAACTTTGCGGTGGTGCCGCACACGGTGGCCATCTTCGTGGAAAGTGGCCTTGAGCCGCTGCGCGCTGCCAGCCTGTTCGGCACACTTGGCCTTACCGCGCTGGTCGGGGTGCTGGGTTACGCCCGCATCGCCGATTGGATCGGCGTCTTTCCCACCGCGATGATCACCTTTGCGGGCACCTCGATCGGCCTTGTCAGCCTGTTACTGTTTCATCAGACCGGCGACATGATCTGGATGTACGGCTACTTGGCGGCGTTCGGCCCGTCTATGGGCTCCCGCTTTCCGCTGATCTCGAATTTCGCGAACAAGGTGTTCGGCGGCCCCAGACTGGCCAGCATCTTCGGCTCCGCGGCGACCGCGCTGGGGGTAGGTGCGGCGATCGGCGCGCTCGGCTCTGGCCTTCTGCACGACTGGAGCGGCGACTACGGCGCCACCTTGATCTGGGCCATCGTCTTCTCGGTGCTCAGTCCGCTGGGTTTCGTCGGCCTGCGGCTGCGCGGCGTGAAGTAGCTTAGCTGCGCGCAAGGCCGGCGACGATGGCGTCGGCCCATTCGCGGGTGGTCATGCCGGCTTCCGCGCCCACCTTCTTCGCGGTCTCGTTTGCACGGCTGATGACCCCGCTCTCCCAGTTGGAGCGCGCATCGCCGATGCAGGCGGTCGCCACATCGACAGTGGCGGCGGCGATGTTGCGCACATCGAGAACCGGCAGGCGCTGGATGCCCGCCTCTTCAATGCCGATGCCGCCGTCGCTGAAGGTCACCGCCAGAACGTCCTCGGTGATCGCAGTCGCCGGGTTGTTGCCCATCAGGCCACCGTGGGAACCGGCGATGACGATCTGCCCGGCGTCCTCGGGCTTCACCAGCGTGGCGGAGTCCATCCCCACGACCTTCGGCTGGCCCGGTGTCTCACGCAGCATGAAGCGGCGTTCCTCGCGGGGCTCGGGCGTCTTGTCGGTGATCGGCGCAGCCCGCATCGCCTCGGCCGCTTCTGCCGCCGCCTGCCCTGGTGCGACGCCGAGTGCGCGGGCGGTGTCGTTGGCATGGCTGATAATGCCGCGCGCCGCCATGTCGTCGGAATCGCCGATCCGCGCGGTCGCCACGTCGACCGTGGCGGCGGGAATGCCGAAGCCGTCGAGATAGGGAAGGCTGCCGATGCCGGCGTCGTTCTTACCGACCCCGCCGTCGCTGAAGATGATGCCACGCACCTTGCGCCCGGCCGCCAGGTAGCCGGTGAACATCGCCCCGTGGGACCCACAGATCACTACGTTGCCGCTGTGGCGGTCCTCGAACTTGGTCGCGGTCGGCAGCGAGATGACCTCGCCCTGCTTGTCCATGGCCGGTCCTCCTTGCCTCAGCTTCCCGACTTCAGCGTGCTGACCAGCCCGCGAAGGGCGGCGATGACGCTGAGCGCGGTGATTTTGCCGGTCTTGGGATTCTCGCTCGGGATGTTCTCAATAGTCATGGTGATCCGGGCGCTGTCGGAATCGAGGCGGACGGTCTGCATGTTGCGGTCGACGCCGGGATCCGCCCAGATCTCGACCATGGTGCGGTCGGGGCCGACGCCGGCCAGGCTTAGCGCCGCGCCCACATTGACGTTGGCGGGGAAGCCGATAGCCGCCTCGCGCGCCGTGCCTTCGAACACCTTCTTCGGCGCATCAAGATTCTCGATATCGATGCTGTTGTTGACCAGGTGCGGCGCCCCGGCAAGGCCGCGCGGCGGCTTGCGGGTCTCCAGGGTGACACTGTGGATTTCGCCCTCGGCGGCCGCGCGCACCGCATCAAGGCCGAGCAGCGCGCCCGTTGGCACGATGATGCGCGCACCGGCGGCCTCGGCTGCGGCGATCAGGTCCATACGGGGCAGCAGCGCGCCGACGCTGCACGGCATGAAGATGCGCCGAGCATCAATGGCGCTTTGGGCGATATCCCCGAACACCGCGGCAGGCGCGGCCTCCACGACGATGTCGCCATGGGCGCCGAGCTCGGCGACCGGGACGACCGGCGCCGGGTTGGCGAAGTCCGCCATGTTGCGTGCCGCCTTTTCGGTGTCGCGCGCGGATACCGCGCCCAGCGCAAGACCCGGGATACCGCCCGTGTCGATGACCTTGGCCACCTTCAATCCGATGGTCCCGAGACTGCCGATGCTAACCCGCATCACCCCCTCGCCCGCCATATCCGTCTCCCGTGCGACGCTGTTTTTTGCGTTCCCGAACAGTCATAAAGCACTCGGGACCGGAAAGCACTTGGGAGCGGATCGGAAATTCCGCATAAAGACCGACCGCAACGGGGAATGCCAAAACCGTGAACGACGCCGATAGCGAGGCACGCCGCCGCGAGACGCAGCGACGCAGGGCGTTCGCGCGGGCCCTGACCCTGCAACGGGCGGGCCGCCGGCGCGAGGCCTTCGCGCTGTACGCCCGGCTATTGCGCCGCGAGCCTGACCGGGCCGACCTGCTGACCAACATGGGCGCACTGGTGCGCGGGGCCGGGCGCAGCGGCGCGGCCGCCGCCCTGCATCGCCGCGCCGTCACGCTGGAACCCGACAACGCTGTTGCCTGGGGCAATCTGGGCAATGCGCTGCGCGATCTCAACCGGCTCGACGAGGCGGTGGAGGCGCTGGAGACGGCGTTGAAACTGAGCGAGAACAAGCCCAGCGCGCACTACAATCTCGGCCTGCTCTTGCGCGATATCGGGCGTCTCGACGATGCCATTGGCCATTTCGACGCGGTGCTCGCCGATGACCCGGAGCATGTCGGCGGCCATTGGGACAGGTCGCTGGCGCTGTTGCTCGACGGGCGGCTGCAAGAGGGCTTCGACGAGTACGAGTGGCGCTGGGAGCTGGCGGAAGCGAAGCGCCACCCCTTCCCTGGCCCCGAATGGAACGGCAAGCCGATGCCTGGCAAGACGCTGCTCGTCTATCACGAGCAGGGGTTCGGGGACACGATCCAGTTCGCCCGCTATCTGCCGATGATCAAGGCGATGGACATGCGCGTCGTGTTCTTCTGCCAGGACCCGCTGATCCCGGTGATCCGCACCCTGCAAGGCATTGACGAGATCGTGCCGAGCAGCACCGGCCTGCCGCCTGACTACGACGCGCACGCCGCAATCCTGAGCCTGCCAAGGCTGTTCGGCACCACTTTGGAGACGATCCCGGGTGACGTGCCCTACCTGTTCCCGCCCGAGGGCACCACGGTACCGCCGCTCACCCCGGCGGCGGGTGACCCGCTCAATGTCGGCATCGCCTGGGCGGGCAAGCCAACCCACAAGAACGACCGCAACCGCACCTGCCCTCTGGAGCAGTTCCTGCCGCTGCTGGAGGTGCCCGGCACCCGGTTCTTTAGCCTGCAGAAGGGGCCGCGCGCCGGCGACCTAAAACGCGTCGGCATCGCCGGCATCGTCGCCGACCTCGATCCGGTGCTCGAAGATTTCGGCGTCACCGCCCATGTGATGGCGGAACTCGACCTGGTGATCTCGGTCGACACCGCGGTGGTGCATATCGCTGGCGCGCTTGACCGCCCGGTCTGGGTCGCGATGCCACAGATTCCCGACTGGCGCTGGATGTTCGGACGCGACGATTCGCCGTGGTATCCGTCCATGACGCTCTACCGCCAGCAGACCCAGGGCGAATGGTCCGAGGTCTTCGAACGTATCGCCGCGGACCTCACGGCCGAGGTGGCGAAGCGCGGCTGAGCTAGAGCGCCGCCAGCAGGCGGTCGATGTCGTCCTCGGTGTTGTAGAAGTGCGGCGACACCCGGATTGAGCCGCCCCGTACATTGGCGATCACCCCCGCATCGCGCAGCCGGTCCACTGTCGCGTCCGGATCGCCGGGCAGCTCCATGGTGACGATGCCCGCGCGCTCGGCCCAGTCATCTGGCGTGCGAATAGCGAGCTGGCGCGCCCGCGCCTTCTCCAACAGGTCGTCCGTCAGCGTCCGCACCCGCGCTTCGATATTGGCGGGACCGATCGCCATGATCTCTTCCGCCGAGCGCCGCATCACCTGAATGCCGAGGAAGTTAGGATTGCCCCATTCGTATCGCCGGGCGTCAGGCCAGGGTTCCAACGGGGTTTCCTTCTGCTGCTCGGGCACGAAGCCCATATGCCCGGCGAACGGCGGGCGGATGCGCTCCAGCATGCCCTTGCGCACATACAGGAAACCGCTGCCGTTCAGGCCAAGCAGGCCCTTGTGGCCGCCGCAGGCAACCACGTCGATGCCGCTCGCGCCGATATCGATATCGAGCACGCCGGCGGCCTGGATGGCATCGACCACGCTGACCACACCACGCGCCCGGCACGCCTCTGCGAGGCCCGACACGTCGGCGCGGTAACCGTCGATGTAACGCACCCAGGAGACCGCAGCAGCCCGGGTGCGGCTATCCATCAATTCGGTGAAGGCGTCTATCGGCATCCGCCCGTGGCGGTCGCGAGTCCGCACCCAGCGGACCTCAACGCCATCCGCCTCCAGATGGCGCCAGGGGAAAATGTTCGACCAGTGCTCGTCCTCGGCGACGACCACGTTGTCGCCGGCCGTGAAGCCGAGCCCCTGGGCAGCGATGTTGAGTCCTTCGGAGGTGTTCTTGACGAATGCGAGTTCCGCCGGGTCGACGTGCAGCAGGCGCGCCATCACCGCGCGCGCCGCCTCGACCGGCTCGAAGGCGAAGGATGCCTTGCCCCCGGTGGCGCGGGTATCGGCGATGAAGTCCGCCGCGGCCTCGTCGACCCACAGGGCAACCGCGGCCTTGTTCGCGGTCTCCAGATGGACCCAGTTATCGAAGATCGGAAAGCGGCGCCTGAGCGCCGCCCAGTCGGGTTGCCCGGCCATCGCATCCTCCGCGGCGGGAGGGGAAAAGGAAAGTGGGGCGAGTGATGGGATTTGAACCCACGACCTCCTGGACCACAACCAGGCGCTCTAACCAACTGAGCTACACCCGCCGCAAGAGGCGTGTTCGTACCCCCGCCCTCCGGGTTGCGTCAAGCGCGTCGGCTTGACGCGGCCGCGGCGCGGACGCTAGGCAACCATCAGCCCGTGCCGCAAAGGGGAGTGCCGACCATGCTGAAACCCGCCGCCGCGATGTCGCGTCTCGGCACCGAGACCGCGTTCGAGGTCCTGGCCCGCGCCAACGCGCTCACCGCCACCGGCCGGGACATCATCAATCTCGGAATCGGCCAGCCGGACTTCCAGACCCCGCCCCACATCGTCGAAGCCGCCTGTCAGGCGCTGCGCGATGGCCACCATGGCTACACCCCGGCCAACGGCATCCCGGAACTGCGCGAAGCGGTCGCTGCTGACCTCAACGGGCGCTACGGCGTCGATGTCGATCCGAGCCGGGTGGTGATCTATCCGGGCGGCAAGGTAACCATGGCCTTCGCCATCATGATGTTTGGTGAGCCGGGCGCGGAAATCCTCTATCCCAACCCGGGTTTCCCGATCTACGAGTCGATGATCAACTACACCGGCGCCACCGCGGTGCCGATTCCGCTGCATGAAGAGACCGGCTTCTCGTTCGACGCCGACGAAGTGCTGTCGCGGATCACCCCAGCGACCCGGCTGATCATCATCAACAGCCCGGCGAATCCGACCGGCGGCGTGGTGCCGCGCGCACAACTCGACACCCTTGCCAAGGGTCTCGAGGCGCACCCTCATGTGGCACTGATGAGCGATGAGATCTACGACCGCATCCTCTATGACGGGCGCGAACACACCTGCCTGTTGTCATATCCAGCGATTCGCGACCGGGTCATTCTGCTGAACGGCTGGAGCAAGACCTACGCCATGACCGGCTGGCGCATGGGCTACAGCGTTTGGCCGGAGGTGTTGGCTGAGGGCGCGACGCGCTTGGCAGTAAATGTGCATTCCTGCGTCAACGCCGCTGCCCAATATGCCGGCATCGCGGCCCTGACCGGCTCTCAGGATGCGGTGGATGAGATGTGCGCCGCCTTCGCCGAGCGCCGCCGGGTCATCGTCGATGGGCTGAACGCCGTGCCCGGCTTCCGCTGTGTCGAGCCGGGCGGCGCGTTCTATGCCTTTCCCAACATCACCGGCACCGGCCTGTCCTCCCAGGAACTTGAGGCCAAGCTGCTAAACGAGGCCGGGGTGGCGGTGATCTCCGGCACCAGCTTCGGTGCCCACGGCGAGGGCTTCCTGCGCTTTTCCTACGCCAACAGCGTGGAGAACATCCGCCGCGCGCTCGAGCGCGTGGCGGATTGCCTGAAAGGGACAGGCGCCGCGGCCTAGGGCCGACGTGCCTATTTTTTAGCCATAGCGTCCATTTATTGACCACGCACGCAGTGCCTCCTGCTCGCGTGTGCCTGCTAACCCCTTGAGTCGCCGCACGATCGTGGGTTGGCACAGCGCGTGCTTATGACATAGGCGGTTGAACGGCCATTGCGGCATCACCCCATAAAAATGAGGACCGGGAGCGCCATGAAGAAGATCGAAGCGATCATCAAGCCGTTCAAGCTCGACGAGGTGAAGGAAGCGCTGCACGAGATTGGTTTGCAGGGCATCACCGTGACCGAGGCGAAGGGCTTCGGCCGACAGAAGGGCCACACCGAGCTATATCGCGGCGCGGAGTATGTGGTCGACTTCCTGCCCAAGGTGAAGGTCGAAGTGGTGGTGGACGAGGCGGTGGCCGACCGGGCCATCGAGGCGATCCAGCAAGCCGCCCACACCGGCCGCATCGGCGACGGCAAGATCTTCATCTCGACGATCGAAGACGCGATCCGCATCCGTACCGGAGAGCGAGGCGCCGAAGCGGTCTGACCCGGTCCAGGCACACGGCACTGAACACCGAACCGAACCACAACGAGACGCTGAGAGGGCAACTGAATGTCTGACGTTAAGAAGGTCATGGAGATGATCAAGGAGAACGACGTGAAGTACGTCGATCTCCGCTTTACCGATCCCCGCGGCAAGTGGCAGCACACCGCACAGCATGTCAGCACCATCGATGAAGACTGCTTCAGCGATGGCTTCATGTTCGACGGCTCGTCGATCGCCGGCTGGAAGGCGATCAACGAATCGGACATGACCCTGATGCCGGACCCCGCCACCGCGGTGATGGACCCGTTCGCGGCACAGCCGTCGCTGATCCTGTTCTGCGACATCCATGAGCCGAGCACCGGCCAGCCCTACAACCGCGACCCGCGTTCGACCGCCAAGCTGGCCGAGGCCTACATGGCTTCCACCGGCATCGGCGACACCGCGGTGTTCGGTCCCGAGGCCGAGTTCTTCGTGTTTGATGACGTTAAGCACAACGTCTCGATGAACCACACCTTCTACAAGATCGATTCCGACGAAGGCCCCTACAACACCGGTGAGGAGCTGGAAGGCGGCAACATGGGCCACCGCCCGGCGATCAAGGGCGGCTACTTCCCTGTGCCGCCGGTTGACTCGGGCGCGGACCTGCGCGCCGAGATGCTGACCGTGATGGGCGAGATGGGCGTGGTGATCGAAAAGCACCATCACGAGGTCGCGCCGAGCCAGCATGAGCTGGGCATCAAGTTCGGCACGCTGGTGCAGATGGCCGACCACCTGCAGATCTATAAGTACGCGATCCACAACGTGGCCGCGTCCTACGGCAAGTCGGCGACCTTCATGCCGAAGCCGGTGATCGAGGACAACGGTTCGGGCATGCACACCCACCAGTCAATCTGGAAGGACGGCAAGCCCCTGTTCGCGGGCAGCGGTTACGCCGACCTGTCGGAGAGCGCGCTTTACTACATCGGCGGCATCATCAAGCACGCCCGTGCGCTGAACGCGTTCACCAATGCCTCCACCAACAGCTACAAGCGTCTGGTGCCGGGCTACGAGGCGCCGGTTCTGCTGGCCTATTCCGGCCGCAACCGCTCGGCATCCTGCCGTATCCCGTATGCGTCGTCCGAGAAGGGCAAGCGCGTCGAGGTCCGCTTCCCCGACCCGACCGCCAACCCATACCTGGCCTTTGCCGCCATGCTGATGGCCGGCCTGGACGGCATCCAGAACAAGATCCATCCGGGCGATCCGATGGACAAGGACCTCTACGATCTGCCGCCCGAAGAGCTTCAGGGCATTCCGACCGTGGCCGGCTCGCTGCGCGAGGCACTTGAGGCCCTCGATGCGGATCGCGAGTTCCTGACCCGCGGCGACGTGTTCAGCGAGGACCAGATCGACGCCTACATCGAGCTCAAGATGGAGGAAGTCGAGGCCTTCGAGATCACCCCGCATCCGGTCGAGTTCTCCATGTACTACAGCGTCTGACCGGCCCTCCTAACCACAGGGTTCCGGACTTGCGGCGGGCTTCGGCCCGCCGCTTTTTTTTGCGCCTTCGCCTAGCGCCCCGGCAACGCCACCGTCATGCTGCGCCCGCCCAGGCCATGCACCTTGTCATGGGCGCGCACAGTCACGGTCGTGATCCCGGCAGGCACCGTCACCCGCGACAAGGAGCGGGTGAAGGGCTGTTCCTCGACATGGGGATGCAGCAGGACGCGCTGCCCCAGCACAGTGCCGTCCGGCGCCACCACGTCCCAACGGTCGGCGTAATGGTCCCAGCCGGTGTCCGCGTGGGCCAGGGTGACATCAAAGCGGAAGGTGCCGCCGGGCTCAGCGCGGACAGCGACTTTCAGCACATCGGCCTCGCCTGCGGCGGCGGGCCCGGCGGCAAGCATGGCGGCCAGGCCCAAGGCGGCAATACGGCGGCGGTGCATGAAATTCTCTCCTCTTATGGCACGCAGCCAGAATGCCTCGTTCCGCACGCCCGGCAAAGCCGCCATGGCCCTTGCGCCGCCGCGCAGACGGGGCCAGACTCAGGGTCTTTCCCGCCCGCCGTCCGCCTTCAGGAGACTGACCGATGAAGAACCGCATCGACCTGCGCAGCGATACCGTCACGCGCCCCACCGAGGCGATGCTCGACGCCATGCGCAACGCCGAGATTGGCGACGACGGGCGTGAGGGCGATCCCACCGTGCTGCGCATGGAGGAAATGGCGGCGGCGATGCTCGGCAAGGAAGCGGGTCTGTTCCTGCCCAGCGGCACCATGTCGAACCATCTGGCGCTGCTCGCCCACTGCCCCGACCGCTGCACCGTGCTGGTGGAGGAGAAGGCCCATATCCTGCGCTCGGAGATGGGCTTCATCAGCACCATGGCGAGCCTGTTCTACAAGCCGGTCTCCAGCGACCGCGGGGCGATGCACCTGGACGAGCTGGAAGGCCTGATCGAGCCGGACCTGACCATCGGTGAGCTGCCGACCGGCGTGATCTGCATGGAAACCACCCACAACGCCCATTGGGGCCGGCCGCTGCCGCTCGATCATATGGCGGCGGTCAAGGCGCTGGGCGGCAAGTACGGCATCCCAGTGCATACGGACGGCGCGCGCCTGTTCAACGCGGCCGTTGCGCTCGGTGTTCCGGTATCAGAAATCGCGCAGCACACCGACTCGGTCGGCTTTTGCATTTCCAAGGGTCTCAGCGCTCCGATCGGCTCGATCCTCACCGGTACCGCGGACTTCATTGCCCGCGCCAAGGCCTATCGTCGGATGATCGGCGGCACCATGCGCCAGGCCGGCCTGGTCGCCGCAGCCGGGATGCTGGCGCTTGAGGAAATGGTCGACCGGCTGGCCGAGGACCATGCCAATGCCCGCGCCCTCGCCGACGGACTGGCCGACATCGACCCCGGCCTGACCCATCCCGAACGGGTGGAATCCAATATCCTGATGGTGGACTTCTCAGGCACTGGGCGTAGCTCGGCGGACTGGGCCGACACCCTGAACGCCATGGGGCTCTGGACAAAGGGCGGACCGGGGCCGGTAATGCGGCTGGTGACCAACCGCCACTTCGCTGCGGGCGACGTGGACACCGTGCTCGGCATCTTCCGCGACGCCCTATCAGGTACTGCCCCGATGGCGGCCGCCGGGGAATAACCCGGCATGCGGGTTCTCACCGAGGCAGAGACCCGCGCCCTCGTCACCACCGAAGACGCCTATCGCATCGTCGAGGCGGCCTACCGCGCCTATGGCGAGGAACGCCAGGTGCTGGCGTCACCGCCCGGCGCGTCCATGCTGACCGGGCACGAACCGCCGACCATCGTCATCCTCAAGGGTGCGATGCTGGCCTCTCAGGGCATCGTCGGCACCCGCTACGCCATGCAATTCGGCAACTACTACTGTTTCGTCAGCGACAGCCGGACCAACCGCCTGCTTGGCGTAGTGGAGGAAAGCTGGCTATTCCGCCATCGGGTGGGTGTCACTGCCGGGGTTGCCGCGCAATGGCTGGCCAACCCGAACCCGGCCCGCATCGCCTTGATCGGGGCCGGCCTGCTTAACACCGAGGCGTGCGTCGCGCTTGCCCATGCCTATCCAGGGGCCGGCTTCACGGTTTGCGCCCGTCGGCCGGCCCGCGCCGCTGCCTTCTGTGAGCGCATGAGTCAGCGCATTGGCAACCCGATCACACCAGCCGGCTCTGCCGAGGCGGCGGTCGACGGCGCCGATATCATTGTCGCCATCACGCTGGCCGAAACGCCGATGATCCGGCCCGGCATGCTGAAGCCCGGATCGCTGATGCTGTCCATGGGTGGGGTCGAGGAAGTGACCTTCGACTGTCTCGACAGCTTCGACCGGATTGTCGTCGACGATCCGGACTACGCCTTCGTCCGGGGCGACTTCGCTGCCTGGGTGGCCGGGGGGCATATTGAACGGGCCGCGCTGGAAGCCCGCATCGATGCCGATATCGGGGAGATCGCCACCGGCGCGAAAGCGGGTCGGACCGCTTCCGGCCAGACCATCCTGGCAGTGATCCAGGGCATGGCCTGCTGTGATATCGCGCTGGCCAAGCACGCCATCGATACGGCGAACCGCCGCGATGTCGGCACCTGGGTCGCCAGCATCGCGGAGTCGCCGGGCCACACGCCGCCGGAAAACCGGCGGCTGGTGCACACCCCCTACCCGACCCTCATTGTCGACGACTAGACACTCCGTCCTCAGGCGGGCGGTACCGGGCGCTTCTGTCGGTCCTCGTCAATCGCCACGAAGGTGAACAGGCCATCGGTCACCATCTTGGCGCGGCTGCCGTCGCGGCCTTCCGACCAGGCCTGCACCCGCACCGTGAGCGACGTGTTCCCCACCTTCTCGACGAAGGTATAGAAGCTCACCACATCGCCGATATGGACAGGATGCTTGAAGGAGAAGGCTTCGACGCCGATCGTCGCGACCCGGCCGCGGGCGCGGCGGATCGCCGCGGTGCCGCCGGCGGAATCCATATGCGCCATCACCCAACCACCGAAGATATCGCCAAACGGGTTGGCGTCCTTGGGCATCGCAACAAGGCGGAGCGACGGTTCGATATCTGGCAGGCCGGTTTCTTCGTTCATCGTGCCTAATCCTCCCTTGGGCCGGTCGCCGTTCTAGAGCGGCCTGCCACGCCGGTCCAGCGTTACGCCGCCAAAACCACCAGTAAATCCAGATATTGCGTACTTTTTGCCCGCTTTCTACGCTATATAGCGTTTGACCATTCTGAATGTCTCAAGATCGATAGTGATGCCCGACCTGTTCGAAAGTCCTGCCAGCCCGTCCCCGCGCAAGAAGAAGACGGGCTATTCCGCCAAGGATATCGAGGTCCTTGAGGGGCTGGAGCCGGTTCGCCGGCGTCCCGGCATGTATATCGGCGGCACCGACGAACGCGCCATGCATCACCTTGTGGCCGAGGTGCTGGACAACGCCATGGACGAGGCAGTGGCCGGCCATGCGTCCTGGATCGACCTGGAACTGGCCGCGGACGGCACGGTGACGGTGCGCGATAACGGCCGCGGTATCCCGGTCGACCCGCATCCCAAGATCAAGAACAAGCCGGCGGTCGAGGTCATCATGACCACGCTGCATTCGGGCGGAAAGTTCGGCGGTGACGCCTATGAGACATCGGGCGGCCTGCACGGGGTCGGCGTCTCGGTAGTCAACGCCCTGGCCGATCATCTGCGCGTCGAGATCGCCCGCGACAAGCGCCTGTGGGTGCAGGAATACGCCAAGGGTAAGCCGAAGGGGAAGCTGAAGGACGCAGGAGAGGTGCACAACCGGCGCGGCACTACGGTGATTTTCCGCCCCGACATGACGATCTTCGACAAGGCCGCCCGCTTCCGGCCCGAGCGGCTATACCGCACCGCGCGCTCCAAGGCCTATCTCTATCGCGGCGTGGAAATCCGCTGGCGCTGCGATGCCGCTCTGATCGCCGAGGGCGACAAGACCCCGGCGGAAGCAACCCTGCATTTTCCGGGCGGCCTGACCGACTTCCTCGTCGAGGCTGTGGCGGACGAGACCCTGCTCACCGCCCAGCCGTTCCATGGCGAGGCGCGTTTCGCCAGCGACCGGGGCCGGGTCGAATGGGCCGTGGCCTGGACCGACGGCCCTGACGGGTTCCTCAATTCCTACTGCAACACGGTGCCGACGCCCGAGGGCGGCACCCATGAGGCAGGCTTGCGCGCGGCGCTGACCAAGGGCCTACGCGCCTATGGCGAGCTTACCGGCAACAAGCGCGCTGCCAAGATCACCGGCGATGACGTGCTGTCGGGCGCAGCGGGGATGCTGTCGGTGTTCTTGCGCGAGCCGCAGTTCCAGGGCCAGACCAAGGAGAAACTCGCCACCGCCGAGGCCAGCCGGCTGGTGGAGAACGCCATCCGCGACCATCTCGACCACTGGCTCAGCGGCGACCCCAAGACCGCGGACTTCCTGCTCGAACGCATCGTCGACCGGGCCGAGGACCGGCTGCGCCGCAAACTGCAGAAGGACACCCAGCGCAAGTCGGCGACCCGGCGGCTGCGGCTGCCCGGAAAGCTCAGCGACTGCACCCGTAACAGCGCCGAGGGGACCGAGCTCTATCTGGTGGAAGGCGACTCCGCCGGCGGCTCCGCCAAGCAGGCGCGGGACCGGGAAACCCAGGCGGTGCTGCCCCTGCGCGGCAAGATCCTCAATGTCGCCAGCGCCACGGCGGACAAGCTGCTCGCCAACCAGGAGCTGTCGGACCTGATCGAGGCGCTGGGTTGCGGCACCCGCAGCACCTTTGACGAAGAGAAACTGCGCTACGAGCGTGTTGTCATCATGACCGACGCGGACGTCGACGGCGCGCATATCGCGTCGCTTCTGATGACCTTCTTCTTCCGCGAGCTGCCGGGTCTGGTGCGCAGCGGGCACCTCTATCTTGCGGTACCGCCGCTCTACCGGCTGTCTCAGGGCGGCAAGGTGCTGTTCGCCCGTGACGACGCCCATCGAGAGGTGCTGCTGGCGGACGAGTTCGACGGCCGCGGCAAGGTGGAGATCAGCCGTTTCAAGGGTCTCGGCGAAATGCCGCCCGGCCAGCTGCGCGAGACGACCATGGCGCCGGGCAAACGGGTACTCTTGCAGGTCACCCTGCCCGACGAGGCGGGCGACGGGCTCGACGACCCCGGCCGGCTGGTGGAGGCACTGATGGGACGCAAGCCGGAACTGCGTCTCGCCTTCATCCAGGACAGGGCCCGCTTCGCCAGTCTCGACGTCTGATTTTCAGGCTTGCAGGCGCGCCGCGGCTGCCTTCTCCCCGCCGCAATTTCGACCTCGAAACTTCACACTGCGTAGTCAAGCTGGTTGGCGATGTATCAGGGCAAGCCACCCAAGGAGCCGCGGATGCTCGCCACTTTGCCGATGCGCACGCCCGCCCGGCGCTCGCCGCCGGCGGCTCTCGCCATGGCAGCCGAGCCCGGTTTCCTCGCGGAAGCCGACCGGACGCTGGGGCTGTTGCGAACCACCGGGGTACGGGTCTCGCTTTACGCGCTGCCCCTGCCCGGCCCCGATGCGGACCGGCGTCTCGCTGAGGCGCGCCTGGCGCTCGACCCGATCGCCATCTCCGGGCGGCTGGCCGACGGAAGGCTGGCCGTGCTGTACGCGGGGCCGCGCCCGCGCGGCGGCGACCATACGGTCTGGAGCGCGCTGCACCAGCGGCTACGCGGGATCTCCGGCGACCCCTTTGCCCGGGCGGTGCGTCCCGCCGCCGCGGCCCATGCCCAAGCAGCGGCGCTGCGCGGCGTGTCCGACCTGATCCGCCTGCTCGGCTGACAGGGCGGCGGGGATCAGGGGGAATGCCGCGGCAACCGCAAAGCAAGCCCACCAAGGGGGCGCCCGAGCTGGTGGTGGGCCAGGGCATCCGCCTCAAGGCGACGATTGACCACTGCGATGCACTGACCGTGCGCGGCTGGCTCGAATCCTCACTGCGCAGCCGACGGGTGGAAGTGGCACGCGGCGGCGTGCTGATGGGCGAGATAGACGCCGACGAGGCTGTCATCGACGGCCGGGTCGACGGCAGTCTGACCGTGCGCAAGCGCCTGGTGCTGCGGCCTCATGGTGAGGTGCGCGGCACCGTGCGGTACGCACGTATTGAGATCGCCGACGGCGGCACCATCGCGGGCGACTTTGGCCCGCTAGCTGACAAGCCGGACTAGCCGCCGGCCAGCGACAGCGCCGCCTCCTTCAGCACCTCGGCACTGGCCCGCAGGGCGGCGTGCTCCTCATCAGCAAGCCGGGTCGGCAGGGTCTCAATAATCCCACTCCGGCCAATGATCCGCGGCAGCGAAAGCGCCACATCGTCCACGCCCTCGATGGTGTCGGTGATCATCGAGACAGTTGCCACCGACCGGTCGTCACGCCCGACCGCGGCGGCAATGCGCGCAATGCCTGCGCCGATGCCGTAGTAGGTCGCGCCCTTGCCGTCGATGATGCGGTAGGCGGCGCGGCGCACCCCGGTGTCGATGGCGGCCCGCGCGCTGTCATCCAGCGGATGCCCCAGATGCGCCGCCACGTCGGCCAGCGGCATGCCGCCAACGGTGGCGCCGGACCAGTGCAGCACTTCCGAATCGCCGTGCTCGCCCAGCACATAGGCATGCACCGACTTGGGCGACACCTGAAGATGCTTGCCCAGCAGGGCACGGAAGCGCGCGGTATCAAGGATCGTGCCGGAGCCGATCACCCGTGCCGCAGGCCAGCCGGATTCACGGGCCGCCACCTCGGTCATGATGTCGACCGGGTTTGTGGCGACCAGCAGCACGGAGTCGGGCGCCGCGCGGGCCACTGCCGGCACCACCTCGGCAAACACAGCAGCGTTACGCGCCAGCAGGTCGAGCCGCGTCTCGCCAGGCTCCTGATTGACCCCGGCGGCCAGCACCACCAGCGCCGCGCCCTTGAGGTCGCCGTAGCCGCCGGCCCGCACCCGCGCCGCCGAGGCAAACGGGGTAGCGTCGGTGATGTCCTGCGCCTGGGCAGCCGCCAGTTTTGAGTCGATGTCCACCATGACCACCTCGCTGGCAACGCCCTGCATCACCAGCGCATAGGCGGCGGTGCTGCCTACATTGCCTGCACCAACCACGCCAATCTTCATCTAGCCCTCCAATCGCCCTGGTTGCAGTATGCTTAGGGGATAGATAGCGGGTCGCGGGTGCGATGGAACCGCTGGGAGCAATTTTGAAAGACCGTCTCGCCACCCTTTACGTGAGCGATGAATCTCACGCCCTGGCCTTCCGGCTTGGGTTGCTGGTGCTTGATGGGCTGGCCATTCTGATTTTCATCGTCGGCTCTTTCCTGCCCGACGGGACAATCCCGCTCGCGGTGGACCTCGTACTTGGTTTGCTGTTTCTCGCCGACTACCTGGCGCGGGCTTACCTCGCGCCGGGCCGCTGGCGGCATTTACTATCACCGACGTCGCTGGCGGACCTCATCGTCATCTTTTCGCTGCTCGCCGCCGCGTTCATCGAGAACCTCGGCTTCTTGAGGGTGATGCGGGCGCTCCGGCTGTTGCGCTCCTACCACATGCTGCGCGAGCTGCGCGGCCGCAGCAGCTTCTTCAAGCGCAACGAGGAGGTGATCCAGAGCATCATCAATTTCGTGGTGTTCATCTTCGTGGTCACCGCCCTGGTCTACGTGCTTGAAGCGCCCCACAACCCGCAAATCGGCAACTATGCTGACGCGCTCTACTTCACCGTCACCACGCTGACCACCACCGGCTTTGGCGACATTGTACCGGTCGGCACGTCGGGGCGGCTGCTGGCGGTGCTGGTGATGATCTTCGGGATTTCGCTGTTCATTCGCCTCGTACAGACCATCTTCCGCCCGGCAAAGGTACGCTACGCCTGTCCCGATTGCGGGCTGGCGCGCCACGATCCGGACGCCGTCCACTGCAAGCATTGCGGGCTGGTGCTGAACATCCCCAACGAGGGGGAATAGGTGCCGCTGGCCTAGCCGGTCAGCCAGTCGCGCATCGCTGCGGTCGCTGCCTCGGGCTGCTCCAGCGAGGCGAGATGGCCGCAGTTCTCGATCATCTTCAGCCGCGCGCCGGGAACGCCGGCAGCCATCTCCTCGGCCATCTCCGGCGGGGTCAGCACGTCCTGGCGGCCGCAGACCACGGTCGTCGGGCACGAGATCCCCGATAACTCGGCGCGGCTGTCCGGGCGGCCCATGATGGCACGCTGTTGGCGTAGGAAGGCATCCTTACCGACGCGCTCGGCCATCGCCATCACCGTGCCGGTCAGCGCGCCGTCTTCCATCCTGTCCGGATGGATCAGCATCGGCAGCAGCATCGGGGTGACGCCCTTGAACTTGCCCTTCTCCGCCAGCTCGATAAGGCCGCGCCGGCGCTGGGTCTGCTCAGGCCCGTCTGCACGCGCCGAGGTGTCCATCAGGCACAGGCGGGTCACACGCTCCGGCGCCTGGCGCATCACCTCAAAGGCGACGTAGCCACCCATCGACAGACCGGCCAGCGCGAACCTCTCGGGTGCGTCCGCGAGCACCGACGCCGCCAGATCGGCGACGCTGTCATGGCCGGTGAGATCGGCGACACGGCAGTCCGCCAGGTAGGCCAACGCACCCACCTGATGCGCCCAAAGATCGGCGTCGCACAGCAGGCCGGGTAGCAGGATGAGGGTCTGGCGTTCACTCATTTGATCAATCCGCTGATGTCCTTGAAGGCGTAATGGCCGGCATCGCCGAGCCATTCGAACAGCACCATCTCCACCGTCACCACGGCGACTCCGGCCGCCGCCATGCGTGCCAGCGCGGCGTCGCGGCTGGCATTGCTGCGCGATCCCACCGCATCCGCGACGACGAACACGGCGGCGCCGTCTGCGACGAGGTCGAGCGCGGTCTGCAGCACGCAGACATGAGCCTCGATGCCGCAAAGCACCGCCTGGCGCTTGCCCAGGCCATTGAAGCGTTCGCGCCATCCCGGCTCGCGCAGACAGGAGAAAGCAGACTTCTCCACCGGCGCCACGCCCTCGCGCGCGTCGTCCAGCGCCGCAACCGTCGGCCCCAGCCCCTTGGAATACTGCTCGGAGATCAGTACCGGCAGGCCAAGGCGGCTCGCCGCGCGCAGCAGGATGCCGCAGGCAGCGACCACGCCGTCGGGGTCCGCCATCGCGGGGGTGAGCCGCTCCTGCACGTCAATCAAACAGAGGCAGGATTGGCCGCTGTCGATCAGCAGCGGTTGTTGAGCCATGTGTTTGACATTAACCGTTATGCTGCCAGGCCGCGAGCAACCCTTGAAATTAACGCCAAAAACATATGTAAAAGGGCAGCCGGCGGGTCTGTAGGACACCGAAGACCGGCTCTTTTTTATTACCGAACCGGATTTTTATGAATTTCGACGAGCTCGGATTGAGCGAAGACGTCCTGAAGGCGGTCGGCGAAGCCGGCTACAAGCACCCGACGCCGATCCAGGAAAAGGCCATCCCCACGGTACTCATGGCGCGCGACGTTCTTGGATGCGCCCAGACCGGAACCGGCAAGACCGCCTCCTTCGTCCTGCCCATCCTCGACATCTTGGCCACCGGCCGAGCCCGGGCGCGGATGCCGCGCTGCCTGATCCTTGAGCCGACCCGCGAACTGGCCGCCCAAGTGGCCGAGAATTTCGAGACCTACGGCAAGCACCGCAGCCTGTCGATGGCGCTGCTGATCGGCGGCACCTCGTTCCATAAGCAGGAAGCCCTGCTGACCCGCGGCGTCGACGTACTGATCGCGACGCCCGGCCGGCTGATCGACTTGTTCGAGCGCGGCGGTCTGATCCTCGCCGACACCAAGATATTGGTGATCGATGAGGCCGACCGGATGATGGACATGGGCTTCATCCCAGATGTGGAGCGCATCGTGTCGATGCTGCCGCCAATCCGTCAGACCCTGTTCTTCTCCGCCACCATGCCGCCGGAAATCCGGCGCCTAGCGGACAAGTTCCTGTCCAACCCGAAGGAGATCACCGTCGCGCCGCCAGCCACCCCGGCCGCGACCGTGGACCAGAGCCTGATCGTCACCGACCAGCGCGGCAAGGAGAAGGCGCTGCGCCAGCTGCTGACCGAGCAGCCGGTCGGCAACGCGCTGATCTTCTGTAACCGCAAGCGCGACGTGGCCTCATTGGAGCGCGCACTGCGGCGCGGCGGCTTCGACACCGCCGCACTGCATGGCGACATGGCGCAGCCCGCCCGGACCGAGACGCTACAGCGCTTCCGCGACGGCGAGGTGAAGATCCTGGTGTGCTCTGATGTCGCCGCGCGCGGCCTCGACATCCAGGGTTTGTCCCATGTCTTCAATTTCGACGTGCCGCAGAACGCGGAAGACTACGTCCACCGCATCGGCCGTACCGGACGCGCCGGCAAGCCGGGCCGCGCCTTCACCCTGGCAACCCCGGCGGAGAGCCGGGAGTTGGCGTCCATCGAGACGCTGATCGGCAAGGAAATCCCGCGTGAGACCCTTGAAGGTCTGGCGAGCCCGGAGATGGAAGAAGCCACCGAGGAGCGCAAGCCGCGCCGGTCCCGTGGCCGCGGCGGCCGTGGCCGGTCCAAGAAGACCGAGACCGCACCGGAAAAAGCCGAAGAGACTACCCCCGAGGCTCGCGAGGCCCCCGCGGAAGCCGCAGAACCCGCTGAGTCCGCTCAACCCACCGAAGCGCCAGCCGAGCCCGCGGAAGCGAAGGAAACCGAAGCGCCTGCGGAGAAGCCGCGGCGGTCGCGCAGCCGCGGCGGACGCGGACGCGGCAAGGGGAAGGCCAACAACGCCGATCAGCCTGCCACCGAGACCAAGGCAACGCCGTTCGGCGACGACAGCCAGGTGCCCGCCTTCCTGCGCCAGCCGGCGCGCCCGAAGCCGGCCGCCGAAAAAGAGGACGCGTGAACGGACCCGCGTGAGGAGAGCCCGATGAATCCAGCCGAACCCGCCGTGACCGAGCCCCCCAAGGCCCCTGCCGGCCCGCACGGCAAGTTCCAGTGGGAGGATCCGCTGCTGCTGGACGAGCTGCTCGACGCTGATGAGCGTCTGGTCCGCGACACCGCCCGCGACTACGCTCAGGACAAGCTGATGAGCCGTGTCCTGGAAGCCAACCGCAACGAGGTCTTCGACCGCGAAATTATGAACGAGATGGGCGCGCTGGGCTTTCTCGGCGCCACTCTCGACGGCTACGGCTGCGCCGGCGTCAACTATGTCTGCTACGGGCTGATCTCGCGTGAGGTCGAGCGAGTCGACTCCGGCTACCGCTCTGCCCTGTCGGTCCAGTCCTCGCTGGTGATGTTTCCGATCCACGCGTTCGGGACCGACGCCCAAAAGGAGAAGTACCTGCCGAAGCTCGCCACCGGCGAGTGGCTCGGTTGCTTCGGCCTGACTGAGCCGGACCATGGCTCCGATCCCGCAGGCATGGCGACGCGCGCCACCCCAGTCGATGGCGGGTTCACGCTCACCGGCGCGAAGATGTGGATCACCAACGCACCGATTGCCGATGTCTTTATCGTCTGGGCCAAGCACACCGGCGAAAACACGATCCGCGGCTTCATCTTGGAGAAGGGCATGAAGGGCCTGTCGGCGCCGCGCATCGAGGGCAAGTTCTCGCTGCGTGCCTCGACCACCGGCGAGATCGTGATGGACGAGGTGTTCGTCCCCGAAGAGAACATGCTGCCGAAGGTGAAGGGCCTGAAGGGGCCGTTCTCCTGCCTCAATAACGCGCGCTACGGCATCGTCTGGGGCGCCCTAGGCGCGGCTGAGTTCTGCTGGCACGCAGCCCGCACCTACACCCTGGAACGCAAGCAGTTCGGCCGGCCGCTGGCCGCCAACCAGCTGATCCAGAAGAAGCTCGCCGACATGCAGACCGAGATCGGCCTTGGCCTCACCTCGGCGCTGCGGCTGGGCCGGCTGTTCGACGAAGGCCGCGCCGCGCCGGAGATGATCTCCATGCTGAAGCGCAATTCATGCGGCAAGGCGCTGGATATCGCCCGCACCAGCCGGGACATGCACGGCGGCAACGGCATCGCCGACGAGTATCACGTGATCCGCCATGTGATGAACCTGGAAGCGGTGAACACCTACGAGGGCACCCACGACATCCACGCCCTCATCCTCGGCCGCGCCCAAACCGGCCTGCAGGCCTTCACCGGCGCATAAGACCGCGCAAGAGCCCGGCCGTCAGCCGGCAGCGTTTTCCAGGTACCAGGCGTAGGTGCGGCGCATGCCTTCCTCGAGGCTGAGGGAGGCCTGCCAGCCGAGCGCCGCCATGCGCGACACATCCATCAGCTTGCGCGGCGTGCCGTCGGGGCGCGTGCGGTCGTAGGTGAAGCGGCCTTCGAAGCCGACAACGCCGGCGATGGTCTCGGCGATCTCGGTGATGGTCGCGTCATGGCCGGTGCCGATGTTGAGGAAGCCCTCATCGCTGTAATGCTTCAGCAGGTGGACGCAACCGTCGGCGAGGTCGTCCACATGCAGCAGTTCGCGGCGCGGCGTGCCGCTGCCCCAGACCTCTATGCTCTCGGCACCGGACAATTTGGCCTGGTGTGCCTTGACCATCAGGGCGGCGCCCACATGGCTGGTCTCCAGATCGAAATTGTCGCCGGGGCCGTAAAGGTTGGTCGGCATGGCGGAAATGTAGTCGCAGCCATACTGGCGGCGGTAGGCCTGGCACATCTTGATGCCGGCGATCTTGGCCACCGCGTACCACTCGTTGGTCGGCTCCAGCGGCCCGGTCAGCAGCGCGTCCTCGGTCAGCGGCTGCGGCGCCATCTTCGGATAGATGCAGCTTGAGCCAAGGAACAGCAGCTTCCCGACCCCGGCGCGCCGGGCGCCCTCGATGACGTTGGACTGGATTGCCAGGTTGTCGCGGATGAAGTCGGCAGGATAGGTGTCGTTGGCGAGGATGCCGCCGACCTTGGCCGCGGCCAGCACCACGGCGTCGGGCCGGGTTTGCGCAAACCAGTCCTCGACCTGGTCCTGGCGGGTCAGGTCGAGTGTCTCGCGGCCCGCGGTCGGCAGGGTGCAGCCCTCGGCCTCCAGCCTGCGCAGCACGGCCGAGCCCACCATGCCGCGATGGCCGGCGACCCAGACGGTCTTGCCGGCCAGCGGGTACAAGGCCTCCGTTGTGGCGGGTTCAGGCCGAGCGGTCACGCCGGTTGCGCTCCTGGTTCACCACCCGGATGTCGGTCTGGAGCATTTCCTTCACCAGATCCTCGAAGCTGGTCTTGTGTGTCCAGCCGAGCTTCTCGCGCGCCTTGGTGGCGTCGCCCTCGAGGCGCGGCACCTCGGTCGGGCGGAAGTAGCGCGGGTCGATCTCGATCAGCACCCGGCCGGTGTCGGCGTCCACCCCCTGCTCCTCGACCCCCTCACCGCGCCATTCGATCGTGTGACCGATCTGGTGGAAGGCGATCTCGACGAACTGGCGCACCGAGTAGCATTCACCGGTCGCCAGTACATAGTCGTCGGGCTCGTCCTGCTGCAGCATCAGCCACATGCCCTCGACATAGTCGCGGGCGTGGCCCCAGTCGCGCAGGGCATCGATGTTGCCGAGATAAAGCTTGTCCTGCAGGCCGCTGCGGATGGCGGCGACCGCGCGGGTGATCTTGCGGGTGACGAAGGTCTCGCCGCGGATCGGGCTCTCATGGTTGAACAGGATGCCGTTCGACGCATGGAAGCCATAGGCCTCGCGGTAGTTCACGGTGATCCAGTAGGCGTAGAGCTTGGCCGCCGCATAGGGGCTGCGCGGCCGGAAGGGCGTCTCCTCGTTCTGCGGGTAGATCGGGATGTCGCCATACAGCTCCGACGTCGACGCCTGGTAAAAGCGGGTCTTGTCCTCCAGCCCGAGGATGCGCATCGCCTCCAGCAGCCGCAGCGTGCCCAGCGCGTCGGCGTTGGCGGTGTATTCCGGCGTATCGAAACTGACCTGCACATGGCTCTGGGCGGCCAGGTTGTAGATCTCGGTCGGCCGGGTTTCCTGGATCAGGCGGATCAGGTTGGTGGCGTCCGTCATGTCGCCGTGGTGCAGGAAGAACTGCACGTTGTCCTCGTGCGGGTCGAGATAGAGATGGTCGATCCGCCCGGTGTTGAACGAGGACGAACGGCGCTTCACGCCGTGGACGACGTAGCCCTTCCCCAGCAGCAGTTCGGCGAGATAGGCGCCGTCCTGGCCGGTGACGCCGGTGATAAGCGCAACTTTTTCAGACATGCGGTGGGTTCGTTTGCCTTGCAGGGAAAGGATTGGTTCGGGGCCGGTTATCGATTGTTATTCAATATATCGAGTAAATAACAGAAATCGATAAATAAAACATCATGGTCCTTGATACAGCGATTTATAGTGCGCCTTGTAATTGCCTCGCCGAGAACCGACGGCCCGGACGTCGGGCAACCTTCACGGCTCCAGGGTTGGAACACCAGTCTTCGTTGTCGCCGCAGCCCTTGAAGATTTCGTTAAGCGCCGTGCCCTATAACAGATCAGCCCGCACCACGTCCGCATCTGGCAAGCCACCGCGTCAGGTGCCCGATTCTGCGGCCAGCGAGTCGCCCGGGGATGAGATCAGGAGAGGGGGCCATTGTGATCATGAACTGCAAGCCAGCGCGCGAAGCCAGCTATTCAGAGCGCCCCTGCGATATCTGCGGTGAACCCGACAACCACGAGATGCTGGGTAGCCGGCAGATCCCGCTTACCAACCGGGCCGGCACCTTCATGTTCCGGCAGGAAGATGCATTGTGCATGAATTGCGGCTTTGTATTCTCGAAGAAGATTCCCGACAACGCGTTCCTGGCCGACTACTACGGCGGGGCTTTCACCCGGAATTCGGCGCAGGTGGACATCGGTCTGTCCTTCGACCTGCAAGCCCGGATGTCTGTGATCGAAACACTGCTTCATCCGGGCGCCGCCATACTGGAAGTTGGTGCTAACGACGGCGCCATGCTCCGCGCCCTTCAAGACGCCGGGTATGATGCGACGGGCCTCGACCTGATCGATCCTGAGACAGAAAAAAGCTTCGAACAAAAAAAAATAAAAAAATTCGACGCCATAATTGGGTATTACATTCTCGAACACATTCCCGTTCCATTTAAATGGATTTCATATTTAAAAGAATTTTTAAAAAACGATTCTTTTATATTAATGGAAGTTCCGGATTTTTCCGGCTTTCCAAAGGAATCGCTGAATCCGGAGCATTTCTCTCACTTCACCGGCCAACAACTGGGCATGCTCCTTGAGCGGTGCGGGCTTCGAGCCCTCGATGGCGCTGAACCTCGTCTGAGCCGCTATTTCGGAACAGTCGGCGTCGGTATGTCATCCGGCCGCCCCGCAACCCCTGCAAACCTAAACCTGTCGGAGGTCCTTGAGCGGAGCCGACATTCCTACCAAACAGGCATGAGGCTCAGATCCGGTGAGGCCGGTTTGATCGAGACGTTTGTTGCGAAAATACTTGATCAAAAACCTTTAGAAAAAATTCGCGTAAATGTTTGGGGTGCAAATGAAATTTCAACGTATGTTGGATTATGCCTTAATAAGAATAATGTAAAAATAGTTCGCTTGTTTGATAATGCTGATTCAAAAATCGGCGCGACCCACCCTGGTTATAGCTGCCGTATTTCCAGACCGGACACCACCAAACACCAAGACCTAGACGATATTTTCTTTTTATGCTCGCCGCGGTGGAATCAAGATTTCCGCTCTTTTCTGCAATCGAAAGGCATCGAACCAGCCGTAATCTTTGAAGTTCCCCACGTCTGAGTCTTCCGTATCGATAATTGGAGCGCAATCACTCAGACTGGTCACCAATCAAGTTATTTGTGCTTTTTCTTCAGAATTGGGAGTATTGCGGTCCAGCGACCGCTTTCATCCCACTTGTAATCACCAAATTCTGGATCAACTGGGTCTATCCCGTGCTTTAAATCGTACCGGAAAACACACAAATCACCGATCAAGTGTTGTGCATCAATACTGATTTTTTCTTTGCCAACCATAAAGTATGTTTGACCGCGTTTGAAATCTTCGCCCTTGCGGGACAGATTTAAGATCATGCCGTAGCGCATGGGCAGGTGGGGATGTTCGTGCAGATCGAAATAGCCGCCGCCTCTCGGATAATGGATGATCTGAGGCCGATAGCCTGGCGTGTCTGCGTCAACAGAGAAGCCGGCATTCTCCCCAACGAGCCTTGAGTGAAAGGCGGCCATGGGACGAAAACACCCTTCCAGTTGTCGCCAGAGGGTGTCGTTACTGGTTGGCGCCACGATCATCGAGCGGAGTACCCGCCTCACGGTCGATTTCGGCGGTTCAATATCCACCGAGTAGTAGGATTCCGCGCATTCGAACCGGTCCTGGACCTGCGGCGGATTGTTATCCATGAATGTTGCTGCAATGCCGCGCGCTGCGGTGCAGGTATCCGGTGAGAGGAAATCCTTCAGGATCAATACGGGGAAGCGTTCTAACTCATTTATCAGCGCGGCTGGCGCCGACGCGGCAGCCGAATAGGCAAACTCAGGCACCATCGATCTCACCCTGCTTATTCTCGGTTCCTAAAGCGCCGCACAGTCACTGAAGATCTCTGTAAGTGCGACCCCCACCTTGGTGGCGAAGGCATCCGGGTCGAGGAAGGGCGCGGTCTGCATCGCCACGCCCAGGCGAGTGCGCAGGGCGGCCCGCGCCGCCCCGTCATTGGCCAGCCCGGCGGCCAGCGCGGCATAGGCGTCCGGCCCGTCGGCGACCAGTTCGTCCAGCCCGAGTGAGCGCAGCATGGACGGCCCCTGCAGCGCCCGTTGGCTGGCGCCGTCGCAGGCTACCGCCGGCACGCCGAGGCGCAGCGGATCGGCCAGCGAGCCGGACCCGCTGAACGGGAAGCTATCGAGATAGAGGTCGGCGGCGGCCAGCAGCGAATCGACCCCCGCACGGTCCGCGAACGGCGGCAACATGCGCACCCGGTCGGCGCCGACGCCGAGTTCGGCGAAGTTGCGGCCCAGCCGCTGGGCCAGCGACCAGGCGGGATAGCCGTCCGTCCAGTTGGGATTGAACGGATAGAGCACCAGCAGCGCCCGCGGCGCGGCGGCCAGGATGGCGGCCCAGGCCGCCTCCAGCTCCGGCACGATCTTGTAGAAGTTGGCGCCCGATACCATGAGGACCGCCTCGTCCGGCGCGCCCAGCCGGTGCCGCGAGACTGGCTCGGGCCGGCCCGGCGCGTCCGGGCCATAGTCAAAGCAGTTGAAGCCGCCCGGCATCCGGTACAGCCGCTCGCTGTACTGGGCCGGGGCGGCATCGCCCGCCGGCTCGGTCAGCTCGGAGGACAAGAAGGCGTCGATGGTGGCAAGGCCGGTGGTCGCCGGACAGGTCGCCAGCGCCACCTGCACCGGCGCGATGCGGTGCAATGCCAATGAAGTCTGGGGGTTGGCCCCCGCCGCGATGTTGCTGCCGAACAGCAGCATGTCCGGCGCATCGGCACGGATCGCCGCCGCCTGCTCCGCCGGGTCGCCGGGCGGCAGCACGGTGAAGGCGTCCGCCCGGTCGCGGCAATAGGCTTCCATCGCCGTGTCCTGCCAGCGCTCAGCGTAAAGATGCACCCTGAACTGCGCGCGGTCGAGGCCGGCCACATGGGCGATGGTGAAGAAGGTCTCGGTGCGCGCGACCCAGGCCGGCATCACCACCGCGAGGGTGCGCGGGCCGTCGCCGGCGGCGCGCGCCGGCAGGGCCGCATGATCGCCGCTCTGGTCGAAGGCAAGGATCTCGCCGCGCAGCGTCATGAGGTTCCGCAGATTGCGCCGCGAGAAATAGGCTGGCACCGCGATGAATGCCTCGCTGAACAGCCGCGCCAGCTCTGCCGCCTGGGGAACGTCGGGCTGGCCCGCGGTGAGCGCGTGAAACTCCTGCACCACCCCTTCGAGGAAGGCGGCGTAGACATCCGCCTCCCCCACCCGGTCGAACAGCGGTGGCATGGTCAGCAGATAGCGCCCGTAGAACGGCCGCATCCCGGCGGGCACATCCGCCAGTGCCGGGCGGCCGGCGAGCCGGAACGCCGGGGCCAGCACCATCGCCGCCAGCAGCTGCGGCGGACGGGAAAGGTCGAGGCCGGAGAGGAAGGCCTGCTCCGCCGCATCGGACGGCGCGCCTGCCAGGCCGCAGCCCAGCGCCTGCTGCACCCCTTCGGCCAGCGCCGGCGGGATCGTCTCCGCGCCGGAGCCATCCAGGTCGCGCAACGCCGAGGCCAGCGCCAGCCGGGCCGCGCGCAGCGGCGCCTCGCCCGTGTCCGGGTCCTTGGCGAAGGCGGCGATGCGGCCAGGCAGGCCGGCGATTTCCGGTTGGGCGGCGCCGGTCATGGGCGTCCTTGCAGCCGTGGGAAACGAGGCGAGAATCGGGTCAAGCCGTTGAGAAAGAATTAATCTCTCCGGGTCACTCTGCCCGCGTCAACCGAGGGAGAGGCCGCGCGCATGGCCGACGCCGATAACCGAGACGCGCTGGACACTGCAATCGAACGCATCCGCGCCTTCGAGGCTGCCCAGCCGCCGCCGGAGAGCGAGTGGTACGGGCTGGGCACGATCTTGCGCCAGTGGCTCGGCCTGCCCCGCTTCCTGCCGATCGCCAATAAGTTCCACCACGCGCCGCACCTGGCGACAATCGCCCACAAGTTCTACCTCCAGGGCAGCGCGCCGATCCTGGTGTCCGCGCGCCGCTTCATCGTGCCGTTCGCAGAAGCCGGACGCAGCGATGTGCATGTGATGGGGTCGCTGCATGTGCGCTACCGCCGCCTCGCCGGCATCCGCCAGCGCCCCGGCGCGGCGGGCATCCTCGCCTTCCCCGCCCACGCCACCCACCATGTCGGCCCGGTCTTCGACGAGGCCGACTATGCGCGCTATCTCGCAACACTGAATGCGCCGGACCGGCCGGTGCGGGTCTGCCTGTACTGGAAGGACCTGCTCGACGGCCGCCATGAGCTGTATCGCGCCGAAGGGCTGCCGGTGGTGACGGCGGGCCACATGTTCGATCCGCTGTTCTGCCAGAACTTTTACGGCCTGTTGTCGGACGCCAGCCTCACCATGGGCAACTCCGCCGGTACCCACGGGGTCCTGTCCATCGAGATGGGCATTCCCTACGTGCAGTGCGGTCCGACGCCTGACTGGCAAAGTCCCTCAGGTGGCGACCCCGACTTTGCGGAGGGCAGCCGTCGCGAGGCCGACGCCCACCAGAACCGCCGGCTCTTCGATGATTTGGTGCCGCGCAGCCCCGACGAGACCGAGATTTCGCCAGCACTGGCAGATTTTGTCGCCGCCCAGCACGGCTGCGACGACGCCGACGACGAGGCGGCGCTGCGCCGGGTGCTGTTCGAAACCACTTGCGCCGCCCATCCCCAGGTCGCCGAGATCACCGCGCTGCTGCGCCGCTTCCCGGACCTGCTGGACGGCGACGGCGGCCGTTAACCGCTTATTAGGCGCAACACCGATAGACCTGACGCCGGATTCCGGCAAAGCTGACAGGAACGCCCGTGAACAAGATCACCGCGCCCATGCCTCCCGCCGCCAACGACGACAGCAGCGCCACCCGCCCGCCGGTCATTGGCGTGCCTTTGGCCGACTATCTGGAGAACGGCAGCTGGATGGGCGGCACGGTCTACATCGTCAACATGATGGAGGCCCTGAAGACCCTGCCGGCGGACCGCTGCCCGGCGGTGAAACTGATTGGCGTCAGTGACGAATCGAGCCCGCTGCTCACCGACCTCGCCGCCTATGACTTCGTTTCCATCGCGCGCGGACCTGACGGCACGGCGCTGGGTCTCCACGATCCCGGCGCGGCGGACAGCTACGACGCCCTGTTTCCCTGCCGCGCTCCGGTGGATGCCGCGCTGAAGCCGGTCTATTGGATCCCCGATCTGCAGCATCTGCATCTACCAGGCAATTTCGCCGAACAGGACATCGCGGTGCGCGACGCCGAGGCACGCGCCATGCTGTCGAGCGGCGCGCCAGTGGTCGTCAGCAGCGGCGCCGCCGCCGCGGACCTGGCCCGCTTCTACCCGGAGTTCTCGGCCCCGATTTCCACCTTTTCCTTCTGCTCCGGCATCCACCGCATCGCGCCGCCCGATAGCGACGTGCGCGCCGAACTGGGCCTGCCGGAAAAGTTCCTCTACCTGCCCAACCAGTTCTGGGTTCACAAGGACCACCCTTTGGCGCTCGAGGCGGTCTGGCGGCTGCGCGAGGCCGGCACCGAGATTCCGGTGGTGATGTCCGGCCCGACCGGCGACTACCGCGCGCCGGGTTATTTCGAAAAGCTGATGGAGTGGATCAAAGCCAACAAGCTCGATGACCTGGTGCGCTACATCGGCGTGGTGCCGCGCGCCCAGCAGCGCGAGGTGTTCCGCCTCGCCGCCGCGGTGCTGCAGCCGTCGCGCTTCGAGGGCTGGAGCACCACCGTCGAGGATGCCAAGGCGCTTGGCAAGACCATCATCGCCTCGGACCTGCCGGTCCACCACGAGCAGATCGGCGAGGCCGGCATCTACTTCAAGACCGGCGACGCCGGCGACCTGTTGCGGGTGCTGGGCGAGACCTGGCCAAACCTGTCGCCGGGTCCCGACGCCGACGCCGAGGCCGAGGCGGCGGAGACCACCGAGCGCCGCCGCGCCGAGATGGGGGCGGCCCTGCTGTCCATCGCCAGGGACGCTGCGGACGCCCCGGTCGTTGATGCGACCACCCGGCCCGCCTACCCGGAGATGACAGAGACCGCACCCGGCCTTTGCCGGGTGCCGCCGGCCGGCGAGACCGCCTGGTATCCGCCGCCGCTGGCTGGCGCAGCGACCGTGGCGAAACGGCTGACCGCCGACGCCGCCTATGTGCGCAAGGCGCTCGACCTATACGAGACCCTCAGCCCGGACGACTACACCCGCTATCTAACCGGCTATTACCGGGACGGGCTGGAGCGCTTTGGCGACGGCTGGGTCTATGCCGATATCGTCACCGCCCTGATCGGCCTGGCAGAGATGATCCGCCCGCGGAATTACCTCGAGATCGGCGTGCGCCGGGGCCGTTCCGCCTGCGCGGTGGCCAGCGCGGCGCCGGATTGCGCCATGGCACTGTTCGACATGTGGATGCCGGGCTATGCCGGGATGGAGAATCCGGGTCCCGACCTGGTGCGCGCGGAGCTTGCCAAGGTCGGTCACAGCGGCGCCTGCGCCTTCATCGATGGCAATTCGCACCAGACCGTGCCCGCCTATTTTGCCGCCAACCCCGGCATGGTCTTCGACATGGTGACCGTGGATGGCGACCACACCGACGAGGGGGCGGCGCAGGACCTGCGTAATGTGCTGCCGCGCCTCAGCATCGGCGGCGCGGTGGTGTTCGACGACATCGCCCATCCCGCTCATCCGGGCCTCGCCAAGGTCTGGCACGACCTGGTCGCCGGTGATCCCCGCTTCAGCAGCTGGGAATTCGCCGACGCGGGCTACGGCATCGGCTTCGCGGTCCGGCTTCGGTGAGCGAACGGCGTGGCATCGCCTGGGTGACCGGCGCCGCCGGCTTTCTCGGCAGCCACGTCGCCAACCGGCTGGTGCGCGACGGCTGGACCGTCTACGGCATCGGCCATCAAAGCACCCATCCCGACGGCCTGGCGCGCTCGCGCATTGCCGGCTGGCGGGCGTCCGACGTGGACGACGCCGGTCTCGCTGCCCTTCTGGACCTGTCCGGCGGCGCGCCCGATCTGGTATTCCATGCCGCGGGCGGTGCATCCGTCGGCCGCTCGGTCGACAATCCTGGCGAGGACCGCGCCCGCACCGTGGATGCGACCGAGGCGCTGCTGCGCTGCCTGTGCGACGCCGCGCCTGCGGCCCACCTCATTTTACCGTCCAGCGCCGCGGTCTATGGCGAGGTCGGTCCTGTCGCGGTGGCGGAAGACCATCCCCGCGCGCCCGTCTCCCCCTATGGCGAGCACAAGGCCCTATGCGAGGACCTCTGCGAGGCCGCGCACCGGGATGGGGGCCTGCCGGTCACGGTCGTGCGGTTCTTCTCGGTCTATGGCTCCGGCCTGCGCAAGCAGCTGCTGTGGGACTTGTGCGGCCAGCTCAACAAGCTGAAGGGCGAGGTCACCCTATTCGGCAGCGGTGAAGAATCACGCGACTGGATGCATGTGTCCGACGCCGCCGACCTGATCTCCCTACTGGCCGGGACGCCCGCCGGATGGCGGGTGCTGAACGGCGGCACCGGCATCGCCACCCGTGTGCGCGACGTGGCCGAACTGGTGACCGCGCTGATGGCCGGGCGCGGGGCGCTGCACTTCAACCAACAGCGCCGCCCCGGCGACCCGGCCCACCTGATCGCCGACATCGGCGCACTCATGGCAACCGGCTTTCGCCACAAGGTGTTCCTGCCCGACGGCGCGTCGGAATACGTCACCTGGTACCGCAATGTCGAAAGCGCCGGCGGCCCGGCAGCGGTGTTCAGCGATGCGAAGGCGTGAACGCGGCCCCGGCGCGCACCAGATCCGCCGTCTCAGCGCCGTTCATGAACAGCGCATCGGCCACCGACAGGCCCTCAAGGAAATCGCCATGGCGCTGGGGATAGACCGGATGCCGGAAGGCGCTGAATTCAACACTGACGCCCGCCGCTTCGAGCGCGTTGCCAGCTCCCAGATAGACCGCCGATCCGGCGGGCGACAGATAGCGGTCCGCATCCAACTCGGCGCAGATCGCCGCCAGCAGCCCGTCCTTGGCGCCCGTGGCCGACAATGTGCTGGCGCGTACAAAGCGCGGCGCGAAACCGAGGCCACCGGCGATCTCCTCGATCAGCGCGATATCCAGGTCCGCGAGCCTGGCATGGCCATGGGCGATGTGGCCGAACAGCATTTCCGACCACGCGTCGAAATGGGGCGCCTTACCATAGGCATGACGCAGGCTGGCGATGTGTTTGTCAGCGAAGTTGCTCGCCGGATCGATCACCACATCGATGATCTTCTGGTCGGCGCGGCCCTTGGCGATCACCGGGATGGTCAGCCAGACCGCGCCCTGCGGCCCCTTGATACGGTTGCGCTGTTGCCATGACCGCCTGTCGAACTGCACCGTGTCGAGAAACACGAACACATCGGCGCTGGCGATCAGGGCGAAATAGCCCAGCCAGGGCAGATAGGTCGGCTGCATGATGGCGACGGACGTCATGACCACTCGCGCAAGAAAGGACGGCACGCAGAGCCTGTCACCAGCGGCGGAAGAAGTCCACGCGGGCCAGCGCCTGTGCTGCTTTCGCGCCGATGCGGACGGGCGAATCGGGTGGGGCCATTTGCGCCGCTGCCTCGCCATCGCCGACGCCCTGCCGCGCGACGTCACCCCGGTCTTCGCGCTTGGTTCCGACAGCGCAGATGCCGCGGACAGGCTCACTACCGGCGGCCGCCGCGCGCTGGCGGGCGACGATCCGGTCGCCGCGCTATCGGACCTTGCGGGCGCGGCGCCAGCTGTCGTCGTCGCTGACCTCGCCCACCCGCCCTGGCTCGCCGAGCCCGACCCGTTGCGCCGCCGGCTGGAGGACTGGCGGGCCGGCGGCAGTCGCATCGCCCTGATCGATGGCCTTGCGCCGCTGGCCCTTGCACAAGGCGGGGGCTGGCCGTTGGACCTCTACATCGCGCCCTACTGCGGAGCGGACGCGCCGCCGGACCTGCCTGCCGCCCGCGTCCTGTGCGGGCCGGCCTACGCGGTGGTGCCACCCCGGCGGCCGCGCGGCGGCAGCACCGGTGGGCCGCTGCACCTGCTGGTCACCCTGGGCGGCGCGGACCCCAACGGCACCACGCTCAAGGTGCTCGACGCGCTGGCCGCCCTGAAGGGCCCGGACCTTTCCGTGCGTGTGATCCTTGGCCCCTCCTTCGGCCCGGCGCTGCGCCGGCGCATCCGTGACGCCACCGCCCGGCGCGACGCCATCGCACTGGTGGACGCGCCGGACGGCCTCGCCCCCTACTATGCCTGGGCCGACCTGGCGGTGGCCGGTGCGGGCCTGACCAAGTACGAGCTCGCCGCCGCCGGCCTGCCATCGGTGCTGATCGCGTTGGACGATGCAGCCGTGGCAGCCAACGCCGCCTTCGCCGCCGAGGGCACGGCGGTGCACCTGGGCGCGGACGCGGCAGTCACCCCGGCGATGATCAGCCGCGCGGTGGCCACCCTCGCCGGGGATGCGGGACGCCGGACAAACCTTGCCCGCCGCGGCCAGGCGCTGGTGGACGGCCAGGGCCCCGCGCGCATCGCAGCCGCATTGGAGAGCCTGATCGATGGCTGACCCTGAAATCCGCATCGCCGGGCGTGCCGTGGGCCCGGCCCACAGCCCCTTCGTCATTGCCGAGATCGGCTCGAATTACGACCAGGACCCGGACAAGGCCCGTGCGCTCATCGACGCCGCCGCCGACGCCGGGGCGGACTGCGTGAAGTTCCAGATCTTCCGTGCCGACGCCATGTATCCCGACGGCGGCGAGCTGCACGCTCTGTTTCGGTCGCTGGAATTCGACCCGGCGTTGCTGCCCGATTTGTCGGCGCATGCGGCGTCGCGCGGCGTGCTGTTCAGCGCATCCCCGTTCGATCCGCTGAGTCTTAAGCGGTTGGTGGACGCCGGCGCGCCGTTCATCAAGGTGGCGTCGTCGGAAGCGACCAATGGGCCGCTGCTGCGGGCCATGGCGCAGACCGGCCTGCCGCTGCTCCTGTCCACCGGCATGTGCGACATGGCGGATGTGGCCGCCGCCGTGGCCTTGTGCCGCGAGGCCGGCAATGGTGCCATTTGCCTGCTGCAGTGCGGTGCGGTCTATCCCCTGCCCCCCGAGGACAGCCATCTGCGGGTGATGGACCGCTATGCCGAGACCTTCGGGCTACCCGTGGGATTCTCCGACCACACGCTCGGACTGGGCGTACCGGTCGCCGCGGTCGGGCGCGGCGCCTGCGTCATCGAAAAACACATCACGCTCGACCGCGCCGCCGAGGGGCCGGACCATGCCTATGCCCTGGAGCCCGGCGATTTCGCCGCCATGGTGGCGATGATCCGCGAGGCCCATGCGGCGCTGGGCTCGGGGGACAAGCAGATGCTGCCCCAGGAGCGCGAGCAGGGCCGCCGCGAAGGGCTGCACGCCGCCCGGGACCTCGCCGCAGGGACTGAGCTGGCGGACGCCGACCTGATTTCGGCGCGTCCCGCCACCGGTATCCGCGCCCGCGACCGGGACGCGGTGCTGGGCGCGCGGCTGGGCCGTGCCGTCGCCAAGGGCGATCCCCTGCATTGGACGGACCTGGAGCCATGAGCGCCGCGCCGCTGCTGATCTTCGGCACCGCCGAGATGGCCACCCTCGCGCGGTTCTATTTCGAGCAGGACGGCGGCCGCGACGTCGCGGGCTTCACCGTCGACGACGACCATATGGACGGCGACAGCCTCGACGGCCTGCCAGTCGTCCCGTTCAGCGAGGCGGCGATGCGCTTTCCGCCTGATGCCCATGACGGCTTCGTCGCCCTGTCCTACAACCAGCTCAACCGGCTGCGAGCGCAAAAAGTGGCCCAGATGCGCGATGCCGGTTACCGGCTGGCGAGCTATGTGTGCAGCCGGGCCGTGACCTGGCCGGACCTCACCCTGGGCGAGAACTGCCTGATCCTGGAAAATCAGACGGTACAGCCGGGCGTGACCCTGGGCGACAACGTCTTCCTGTGGAGCGGTAATCATATTGGCCACGGCACCACAATTGCGGACGATGTCTATGTCGCCTCCCATGTGGTGATCTCTGGTCACTGCCGGATTGGCCGGGGCAGCTTCCTCGGCGTCAACGCCACGCTACGCGATTTCTGCAGCGTCGGCGCGGAGTGCTTCATCGCCATGGATGCATCCGTCACCCGCGACCTGCCTGACGGCGCGGTGGCGCTGGGCGCGGGTGGCGACGTGCTGGCCGCGGACGACCGCCGTGCCATCGCGCTGAAGCGCAAGTATTTCAATCTGGACGCTGGCGCGTGAGCGTGCCGGATGGCCTGTTCCGCGACCCGACGCGCTGGCGCAAGCTGGGGCTGGTGATCGCGCCGCGCACCGACCTGTGGTGGATGCGCAGCCACGCCATGCTGCCCACTGTCGAGGCGCGTGGCGGCGATATTGTCCGGGTCTATTTCTCGGGCCGGGACGGCGACAACCGATCGCATATCGGCTGGGCCGACCTCGACATGTCCGGCACCCCGTCGGTCACGGATTTCGCCGTCGAGCCCGTGCTGACCCTGGGGCCGCTGGGGGCCTTCGACGACAACGGTGTCACTCCGTCCTGCATCATCCGGGACGGCGAACGCACCCTGCTCTACTACATCGGCTGGAACCAGCGCACCAATGTGCGCATGCACCTTTATGGCGGGCTGGCGGTGAGCGACGACGATGGCGCGACGTTCACGCGTTGGTCGCGGGCGCCAATCCTGGAGCGCACACGCATCGAGCCCTTCCTCAACACCGCGCCCTTCGTCATCTGCGCGGGCGATGCCTGGCGGATGTACTACGTCTCATGCACCGAATGGCGGAACCCGGACCTGCCCCGCTATCATATCCGCATGGCCACCTCCGCAGACGGCTATCACTGGCAGCGCGACGGCGCGGTCGCCATCGATTACGCCAGCGACGATGAGTTCGCGCTCGCGCGGCCGATGGTGCTGTGCGATGGGGACATCTTCCGCATGTGGTTCTCCTGCAAGGATGCCGGCGGCACCTACCGGCTCGGCTATGCGGAGTCCGCCGATACGGTGACCTGGCACCGGCGCGATGACCTGGCCGGCATCGACCCGTCGCCCGAGGGTTGGGACAGCGAGATGCTGTGCTACGGCCACGCCTTCGATCACGGCGGCGCGCGTTACCTGCTCTACAACGGCAACAATTACGGCGCTGGCGGCATCGGTCTGGCCGTGGCGGCGGACGCGCCATGACCCGCCCGCCCTGGGGCGAGGGCCCGGTCCCCTACGGCTTTCACGACATCGACGAGGACGACATCGCCGCCGTCGTCGCGGTGCTGCGCAGCACCCGCCTGACCGCCGGGCCGAGCGTTGCCGCCTTCGAGGCGGCGCTGGCGCGCGAGACCGGCGCGGCCCACGCCACCGCCTGCGCCAACGGCACCGCCGCCCTGCACCTCACCGCCATGGCCTTGGGCCTTGGTCCCGGGGATGCGGTGGTGGCACCAACCCTCACCTTCGTCGCCACCGCCAATGCACCCCACGTCACGGGTGCCGAAGTGCGCTTCGCGGACGTGGATCCGGAGGCCGGCCTGATGACGCCGGATACGCTGGCCGAGGCGCTCGACCGGGACGGGCCGGGCACGGTGAAGGCGGTCTATGTCACCCAGCTCAACGGCGCCGTGGCCGACATGGACGGCATCGCCGAAGTGGCCGGCGCGCGCGGCCTGCCGGTGATTGAGGATGCGTGCCACGCGCTCGGCTCGCGATGGGGCGGACCGGACGGCAGGGCGCATCTGGTCGGCAATGGCGCGGCGGCAACGATGGCGACCTTCTCCTTCCATCCGGTCAAGACCATCGCGATGGGCGAAGGCGGCGCGGTGACCACCAACGACCCCGCCCACGACCGTAAGCTCCGCCAGTTACGCGAACATGGCCTGGAACGCGACCCCGGCCGTTTCATGCGGCGCGACGAGGGATTCCGCACAGACGGCACCCCCCTGCCCTGGGTCTATGAGCAGCAGACGGCCGGCCTGAACTATCGGGTCAGCGATCTGCACGCGGCGCTGGGCCTGTCCCAGATCGGCAAGCTCGCCCGCTTCCGCGCGGCCCGCCAGGCGATGGCGGCGCTGTATGACGAATTGCTGGCCCCGCTGGCCCCGGCCATCGTGCCGGTGCTGCCGCCGGGCGCGGACCTGTGCCCGCATCTCTATCCGGTACGCATCGATTTCGACGGCCTCGGCACCGACCGGGCCTCGGTGATGGCCACGCTGACCCGCGCCGGGATCGGCACCCAGGTGCATTATGTGCCGGTACACCGCCAGGCCTATTGGCGGGACCGCTACGGCGACCTCTCCCTGCCGGGTGCGGACCGCTACTATAAGGAAGTGTTAACCTTGCCCCTGCATAGTGGCCTGGGCGAACAGAGGGTCCGCGCCGTGGCCGCCGCGCTGGCGGAACTCGCCGGCGGCGGGCCTGCGTCCGTGGAGATGTGAGGCTGGGATGATCCGCGATTTCCTCGACAAGGATGCCAGGGATGCCCTCGACGGCGCGTCGGTGCTGGTCACCGGCGGCACCGGCTCGTTCGGTCGCGAGTTCATCCAGCAGACCCTCAAGGCCTGCACGCCGCGCCGGCTCATCGTGTTTTCCCGCGACGAGCTGAAGCAGTGGGAGATGCAGCAGGACCCCCGCTTCGCCAACCATGACTGCGTGCGCTTCTTCATCGGCGACGTGCGCGATGCGGAACGCGTGCGTATGGCGATGCGTGATGTGGACTACGTGATCCACGCCGCCGCGATGAAGCAGGTCCCGACGGCCGAGTACAATCCGTTCGAATGCATCCGTACCAACATCTATGGCGCGGAAGTGGTCGCCACCGCCGCCATGCAGGCGGGTGTGAAACGGGTGATTGCCCTGTCCACCGACAAGGCGGCCAGCCCGATCAACCTGTACGGCGCGAGCAAGCTGGCGTCGGACAAGATTTTCATTGCCGCCAACAACATGAGCGGTCGTGGCGGCACCCGCTTCTCGGTGGTGCGCTATGGCAACGTGATGGGCTCGCGCGGCAGCGTCATCTCCATCTTCCGCAAGCTGATCGCGGAGAACACGGGGGTGCTGCCGATCACCGACCCCCGTATGACCCGCTTCGTTATCGAGCTTCGCCAGGGGGTCGCCTTCGTGCTGTCTTGCATCGGTGCGATGGAAGGCGGCGAGATTTTCGTGCCGAAGATCCCCAGCATCCGCATTGCCGACCTGGGATCGTGGATGGCGCCGAAGTTCGACCAGGTACATGTCGGCATCCGCCCGGGCGAGAAGCTGCACGAAACCCTGATCGGCGAGGATGAGGCGCGCACCACCCTTGACCTCTCCGACCGTTACGTCATCCAGCCCGCCCTGTCCTGGTGGAAGGGGGAGCGCTACCAGGACCTCACCGACCGCGCGGTCGACGACAGCTTTCTCTATACCAGCGACACCAACGGCGAGTGGCTGGACGAGAATGACCTGCGCCGCATGCTGGGACGCCTCGCGGACCAGCCGGTAACGGCTTGAGGACGCCCCGATGACCCAGCCCCGCCGCATCGCCATCATTCCCGCCCGCAGCGGCAGCTCGCGGATCACCGACAAGAACATCCGTTCGTTCTGCGGCCGGCCCCTGCTACTGCGCGCCATCGACACGGCGCAGGCGTCGGGCCTGTTCGACGAGGTGCATGTCTCGACCGACAGCGCGCTGTATGCAGAACTCGCCGCCCAGGCGGACGCCAAGCCGCCGTTCCTGCGCCCGGCCCTGCTGGCGGAGAACCGGGCCTCGCTGATTGACGTGATCCGCCTGACCCTGGAGCGCTATGCGGAGGACGGCCGCGCCTTCGACGAGGTCTGCCTGCTTTATGCCACCGCACCGCTGCTGGAGGCCGGTGACCTGGTCGACTCCAACGCCCTGTTCGCCAGTGCCGAGCAAAAGGCGATCACGCTGGCCGTGGCGCGCTTCTCTAGCCCGCCGGAGCGCGCGCTGACCATCGGCGCCGACGGCCTTGCCTCCTGGTCGTCGCCCGACAGCCGCCACCTGCATTCCCAGGATTGCGCGCCAGCCTATTACGACGCGGGTGCCTTCGTCTGGTTCGGCGCCGATGGCCTGACGGACGCCGATTCCGGTCCGCCACTGGCCTACCGCCCCTATATCCTGCCCGCCAGCAAGGTCGTGGACATCAACGACGAGGAAGACTTCGCACTCGCCGAGACCCTCTATCGCGGCCGCCTGGCCACCGCTGCGCGGCCCGAGGCGGCCATCGTCTAGCCCGAGGCATGGCGCAAGACATCCCCTTCACCACTGCCGAGGCGATCCGCCGGCTAGGCGAGACCCGGCCGCTGCTACTGTTCGGCCGTGGCAACAACGCCGAACGCACGGCGCGCACTGCCGGCATCACCCCCGCGACGGTTATCGACAACAACCCCAATGTCTGGGGCACAACCCAGATGGGCGTCCCGGTCGCGGGCCCGGAGGCGATCGACGCGGCGGCCACCCCCCGCCCCTTTGTCGTGGTGTGCAGCACCTCCTTCGCCGATATCTGCGACCAGCTCGCCGGGCTCGGCCTGACGCCTGGTGACGACTTCGCCGTTAGCCCGACCCTTGAGAATCAGCGCATCGTCGCCGAGTTGGAGCGGCTGACCCGCACCCTTTACGTCACCAGCGGCCTGCCGCCGAGCGACGGTAACGGGGGCGGCGGTATCTATGAGATCGCGGTCGACGGCCCGACGCTCGAATGGCGGCGGGTGCATCGCGGCAACTGCCACGGCCTGATGCGTTTCGGCGACGGCTTCGCCGGGATCGACGACGACCTTGGCCTCGTGGAGTTCGCACCCGATTTCACGGTTCGGCGCAACGCTCCCCTGCCCGCCGGCAGCCGCGCCCACGGGCTCGGCTACAGCGATGTGCTGGAGCTGTTCGTGGTGTCCTGTTCGTTCTCTGACACGCTGCTGCTGCTCGATAAGGATTTCGCCGTGACGGGCGAGATGACCATTTCAGACAAGCGCCTGCGCGATGGCGAGGCGGCCCACCACATCAACGACGTCCTGGTGGTGGGCGACAGCGCCTATGTCTCCATGTTTTCCCTGTCGGGCAACTGGAAGCGCGGCGTCTATGACGGCGGCCTGCTGGAATTCGACCTGGAGCGGCGCGCGGTTGCCGGTCCGGTCGCCCGCGACCTGTGGATGCCTCACAGCCCGGCGATGATCGGCGACAGCATGGCGGTGCTGGATTCCCTGCGCGGAACCCTGCTGAAGAACAACCTGCAGGAAGTCGGACGTTTCCCCGGCTTCATGCGCGGCCTCACCCATGACGGACGCTTCCACTACATCGGCCAGAGCCGCAATCGCAATCTCAGCTATTCGCTGGGTGTGTCGAACAACATCTCCATCGACAGCGGCGTGGTGGTGTTCGACGAGACCACCAAGGTGTCGCGCACCCTCCACCTGCCGCCAGCGATCACGGAGATTCACGCGGTCGCCCTGGCGCCTGAGGCTTAGGCCATGCGGTTCTGCACCGTCTGCGTCGAGCCCGACACCCGCCCCGGACAGCAGTTCGACGAACACGGCGTTTGCGCGCCCTGCCGCTACCGCGCCGAAGCGCCGGTGGTGGACTGGGACGCGCGGCGGCGCGAGCTCGCCGAAGTGGTGGATTGGGCGCGCGCCCGCCGCACCCGCGGCTATGACTGTGCCCTGGGGGTCAGCGGCGGCAAGGACAGCACAAAGCTCGCCATGTTCGCGCGCGAAGCCGGGCTCAACCCGCTGCTGGTGTCCTGCACCTGCCCGCCCGAGATGATGACCGACCGGGGCGCGCGCAACCTGTCCAACCTGGTCGAACTCGGATTCGACTGCGTCACCGTCAACATCGCGCCGGAGACGTACCGCGCCCTGATGAAGACCGGGTTCGAGGATTTCGGCAACTACTGCCGCGCCACCGAGATCGCGCTCTATGCCTCAATCCCGCGCATCGCCGTGGCCTACGGCATCAAGCTCGTATGCCTGGGCGAGAACCCGTTCGTCACCCTGGGCACGGGCTCGGGCTCGGAGGATGCGGATGCCTCCGCCCTGCTGTCGATGAACACCTTGGGGGATGGCGATATCACCCCCTTTATCACCCCCGACACGCCCTCCAAGCTATTGAACTGGTACAAGTTTCCGCGGCCCGCCGAGTTGGAGCGCGCGGGCGTGAAGATGATCTTCCTCGCCCACTACATCGAGGACTACGAGGACCAGAACAACGCAGAATACGCGCTGGAACTGGGCCTCGAAGTGCGCGAAGGCCGCGACGCGGACATCGCCGAGACCGGCTGCCTGTATGACTATTGCGCGCTGGACGAGGACTTCATCTTCGTCAACCAGGTGCTCAAGCATCTCAAGATGGGGTCGGCCCTGGTCAGCCAGCAGACCAGTATGCAGGTACGTTATGGACGCATGACTCGGGACGAAGCAATCGCCCTGACCGCCCGCTATGACGGGCGCATCCATCCCCGCTTTATCGAGAAATTCTGCCGCTTCCTGCGCATCTCGAGGGACGAGTTCTGGGCCGTGGCGGAGCGCTACCGCAATCCGGACATCTGGATGCGCGGCAATGACGGCGAATGGCGGCTGCGCCACCGGATCGACGATCCCGGGACCGCCGCCGCGGCGGAATAGCCATGCGCGTCGCCATCGTCGATTACGGCATGGGCAACCTGGCGTCGGTCGCCGAGGCCCTGCGTCAGCTTGGTGCGGAGACACAGATTGCCGGCGGCCCGGACGAACTGGACGGCGCGGACGCCATCGTGCTGCCCGGCGTCGGCGCGTTCGCCCCGGCCATGACGAACCTCATCCAGCGCGGATTTGCCGAAGCGCTGGACCAGCGGGTGCGGGGCGACGGCGTTCCCTTCCTTGGCATCTGCCTCGGCATGCAGTTGCTGGCGCGGCGCTCGCCGGAAGGCGGTGAGACTGCGGGCCTGGGCTGGATCGACGCGGATGTGGTGGCGTTGGAGGACCTCTTGCCCGCGCCCCTGCCGGTGCCCCACGTGGGCTGGAACCGCATCGACCCCGCCCCCGGCAGCCGCCTGTTCGCACGGCTGGAGGACGGGGCAACCCTCTACTTCGACCATAGTTACGCCATCGCCGATGGCGGGGGCGCGGATGCCGGCGGCTGCACCTACGGCGCGCGCTTTTGCGCCGCCCTTGAGCAGGACAACCTGTTCGCCGTGCAGTGCCACCCCGAGAAAAGCCAGCGCAGCGGCCTGATCCTGCTGCGCTGCTTCCTCAACGCCGCCAGCGGCGTATCCGCCAATGCTGCTTAAGCGTCTCGTCGGCTTGGTCCTGGTGCGCGGCGGCTGGGCCGTGCAAAGCGTCGGCTTTCAGCACTATCGCCCGCTGGGGCGGCCCGAGGTGGCCGCCGCCTATCTGGACCGCTGGGGCATCGATGAGATTGCCCTGCTGCATCTGGATGCCACGGGGCGTGGGCCTGATCTCAACCTGGTGTCCCGCATCGCCACCAGCTGCCGGGTGCCGCTGACCGTGGGCGGCGGCCTTGACGATATGGATGCCATCCGCGCGGTGCTGCGGCATGGTGCAGACAAGGTGGCGCTGAACACCGCGGCCTTGCTCGACGGCGATCTGATCGCCCGCGCCGCCGGCGATTTCGGCCGCCAGTGCGTCGTCGCCTCGATAGATGCGGCAGCGGACGGCACCGTCTTCAGCCGCCATTCGGAAGCACCGGATGGCCTCCCTGCCGCCGATCACGCCCGCCGCTGCGCCGACCTTGGAGCTGGCGAGATTCTGATCAATTCTGTCGCCTGTGATGGTGCCGGCGCCGGCTATGACCGCGATCTGGTACGCGCCATCTGCGCCGCCGTGCCGGTCCCGGTGATCGCCGCCGGCGGGGCGGGTCATCCCGATCATGTGGCAGCCCTGCTGGGCGAGACGCCAGCAGCAGCAGCAGCCGTTGGCAATATGCTGAACCACAGCGAGCACAGCGTGACCGTGATGAAGGCGAAGCTGCGCGCCGACGGCGTGCCGGTGCGCATGGACAGCTTCTATACCTATGACGGGTTCGGCTTCGGCCCCGATGGCCGAGCCGCCCGGCTGCCAGACGCGGTGCTGGCGGAGCGCTTCTATCAGGTGGTGGAGCGCGACGAGATATGAGGGTCTGCAGCCGCTGTCTCTATCCCGAGACCCATCCGCTGGGCCTCGTCATCGATGATGACGGTGTGTGCAGCGGCTGCCGGGTGCATGAAGAAAAGGACAGCCTTGATTGGGACGCCCGCTTCGCGGCGCTGAAGGCGCTGGCCGAACGGTTCCGCGCCCGCAGCCCGGACACCCATGACTGCATCGTGCCGGTCACCGGCGGACGCGATAGCTGGTTCACCGTGCACGTGGTGAAAAACTTGCTCGGCCTGAACCCGCAGCTGGTCAGCTACAACAGGCAGTTCAACACGCCAGTGGGCATCCGCAACCTGGCGGCGCTGCGCACCGTGTTCAACGCCGACCTGCTGGCCCGCACCGCCGCGCCGGAGGCCGCGAAGGCGGTGACCCGTGCCGCCCTGCGCGAACGGGGCTCGGTCTACTGGCATGTCCTGGCGGGGCAGACTGCATTCGCCGCCCAATGCGCGGTGCGCCACAAGATCCCCCTGGTGATCTGGGGCGCCCATCAGGGCCTCGACCAGGTCGGCATGTACAGCCATCTCGACAATGTGGAGATGACCCGCCGCTACCGTTTCGAGCACGACCTGATGGGCCTTGATGTGGAGGACCTGGCCGCCGCTGATCCCGCGCTCGACGCCCACAATCTCGACCCCTGGACGTATCCAGACGACGAGGAGATCGAATCCATCGGCGTGCGGGGCATCTATCTCGGCAACTACATCCGCTGGGACAGCACCGCCCAGCATGCGGAGATGATCGACCGCTTCGGCTATGCCACCGCCGCCCAGCAACGCAGCTTCGACAGCTACAACGATGTGGACTGCTGGCACTACAGCGGCCTGCACGATGCCATCAAGGTGCGCAAGCACGGCTACGGCAAGGCCACCGACCACGCCTGCCGCGAGATCCGCCTGGGCCGCATGACCCGCGAACAAGGCGAAACGCTGGCTGCCCGCTATCAGGACATTCCCCCGAGCGACACCCAACTGATGACCGACTGGTTGCGGATCGACGAGGCCGAACTGTGGCGCGCGGTCGAGCTGCACCGAAATCCGGCGGTGTGGGAGGAGACCGAGGCAGGCTGGCGCCGCCGTCCCGTCATCGCGCCGGATGCAGCGGCCATCGAAGCAGCACGGCTGATGCCCGTGGGCGCCTCCCACGACTACATCGTCACGCCGCCGGCGGCGGGCGACGATGCGCCCGGTTACGTCCTGATTGGACGGGGTTACGTGGAGCCGGACTGAACCGGCGTCAGCTCGATGTCCGTCGCCAGCGCCCGCAGGAAGGCACAGCTCGCCTCGGCCATGTTGCCGTAGTGCTTGGCGAGCAGGAATTCAGCGGCGTTGATTTCCTGTTCGACAGCCGGCCGCTCCGCCGCCCCAGCCTGGGCCAACTTTTCCCGGGCCAACTGGTGGCGCGCCAGATGATCCCGGTAGAGCCCGCGCCAGAGCCCCGCCACGAACTGGACCCAGCGCTGGTCTGTATCGCCCGCACCCTGTGCGGCAAGTCGGCTGGCTGCGGCCTCCGCGCCGTCGCTCAGATAGCGCCCGAAGATCGCGGCGTAATACAGCCAGTTGCCGGTATCCCAGTTGAGGTTGTGACGGACATGAAAGGCGATGGGGGTTACCAGCCGCTTCAGGGTCACGCCGTTCAGCGCCGGCACCGCGGGGGCCCAGTAGTCCCACCAAGGCAGCCCGATGGCATAGTCGGTCTCGGGATAGAGAGCGATCACTGAACGGTCGAAGAAAAAGTAGTCGAAACCATCCTGATACAGGCTGCCGGTGGTGGAATCCGGGGCATCGATATCGACCCGGTGGCCGCACAGGAAACCGCCTGCTGATTCCTGCGCGATGCGCTGGCTGAGGCCCGGTGTCCCGCGCAGCAGGATGTCCGAATTGACGATGCCGACGATGGGCCTGCCCGTATCGGCAAGCGCCGCCAGAAGATCATCGAAATAGACCAGCGGCCGGCCCGCTCGCTCCTGGGCGGTGCGGGTTGCGGGCACGAAGGTCACGTCAGGGAATTGCGGCCGCAGGCTGGCAATTTCCTCGGGAATGTTCAGCGACAGCACCTCGAAGCCCAGCGCCCGCCAACTCGCCACCGCCGCCTGCTGCTTGGCGACATCCTTGGGCGCGATGCTGGTGCCAACCGCGATAGGTGGGTGCTCAGCCGCCATGTGTCTCCGCCTCTGCCGGCATCGACACGGCCTGTGCGCGCTGGCTGACGCTGCGGTTCACGAAGGTGCACACGCCGCAATACCACGCGACCAGCTGGTCCCGCATCGCCTTCAGCCGCGCCAGCTCTTCCGGCGTCCCGTCGCGTTCGACCTCGGCGTACCGGTCGTCCAGCGTGTTGAACTCGGTGGCGCGCCACAGATACGTCTCATGGGCCAGCTCGCCGCCGAGCATCAGCCACCGTTCCTCTTCGCTCACTGTGTCGGCCATGCGCCGCGCCTCGGTGGCGGACTGGATCATGGTGTGCATGCTGCGTGAGAACAGGGCACCGAAGCGCACCCAATGGTCATTCGCCCAGGCGGTATCGTGGTGCGGATGGTAGGCCAGCGGTGTCTCCAGCCGCTTGACGGGATAGCCGCGCATCTGCGCCACTAGCGGCGCCCAGTAGTCCCACCACGGCATCCCGAGGCACAACTCGCTGCGCGGATAGGCGGCGGTCACCGCTCGGTCGAAGAAGAAGAAATCATACCCTTGGGCATACACCCGGGCGGTTTCCTGCTCGAAATTGACGACATCCAGGCGCGATCCGAACAGGAACGCGCCCGTGGCCTCACGGGCCAGAAACGGCCGACTCTCCTCCGGCCCGCGCAGCATGACGTCGGAGTTGACAATCCCCACCACGCCACAGTCCTCTCCGGACAAGGCGGTCAGCAGATCATCGAAGAAGACCAGGGGCCGACCCGTCATCGCCTCGGCGGTACGATGCGCCGGCACGAAGCGCACGCCGGGGAACGCGGGCTCCAGTTCGGCAATCTCTTCAGGGATGTTCAGCGAGATCACCTCGAAGCCCAGTGCCAGCCAGCTCTCCACCGCGTCGCGCTGCTTGTCCAGGCCTCGCGGCGCGATGCTGGTGCCGATAACGATGCGATCACCGCTCATCGCAAGTCTCCTTGTTCATTCGGGTAGTCGCCGGCGCAGGCGCGGCGCCAGGCATCGCGGTAGGCGGCCTCAAGCCGGGCGGTGAATGCAGCAGCATCGGTCAGCTCGGCCATGCGGCCACGCAGCTCCGTGCGCAAAGCCGCCCGGCGCGGCGCGTCTGCGGCAAGGGCGGCGGCGGCCTCGATGTAGGCCTCCCCGTCTGGCGCAGCGAGGTCCTCCAGGCCGGCGCTGGCCAGGAGGCTCGCCCCCACCCTGGAAACATGCCTGTCGCCCACCAGGCTGACCACCGGCACGCCCATCCACAGCGCCTCGCAGGTCGTGGTGGTCCCGGCATAGGGGAAAGTATCGAGCGCGATGTCGATATCACCGTACTGGGCCAGATGATCGGTCAGGCCCGGTGCCTGCGGCCGCATCTCGACCCGCGCCGGATCGACGCCGCGCGCCTGGAAGCGCTGGGCGGCCCAGCCACGCAGGCCGGCATCCGCCAGCGGGCGGGACTTCAGCAGCAGCCGTGCCTCGGGCACACGCCGCAGCAGCGCCGCCCACAGGTCGATCAGCGGACCGTTCACCTTGGCGAAATTGCTGAAACAGCCGAACACCACCGGGCCGCCGGGCCGGTCGCTGACCGCCGGGGCATCCGCAGGCGGCCCGTAACACAGGAAGCCGGAGTCGAGGCGCAGCAGTGCCTCGCTGTGGAAGCGCTCCGCACCATCCGGATCGCTCAGCGCATCGGTGATGCGGTAATCCATCGCATCCAGGCCAGTGGTGCCGGGATAGCCGATCCACGTCATCTGCAGCGGGGCGGGCCGCAGGGCGAAGGCACCCAGCCGGTGCCCCGGCGTGTGGCCGGCCAGGTCCACCAGGATGTCGATTTCGTCCTGGGCGATGCGCGCCGCCAGGGCCGCGTCGTCCATGCCGGCGACCTCTGCCCAGCCGTCGCACAGGCCCCGCAGCCGGGCAGTGACCGCGTCGGACGCAGGCACCGAGGCATAGCCGGTGACATGCACCTGCGCCCGGTTGTGGGCGGCAAGCACGGGCTCGATGAAGAACGGCACCGAATGACGGCGGAAATCCGGGGAGACATAGCCAATACGCAAAGGCCGGTCCGGATCGGGACTGCTGATCGCCGGCCGGGACACGGGCGCATGGGCGAAACGGAACTGCCAATGCCGGTGATGGGCGAACTGTGTGCCCGCCGCGATCTCGGGCAGGTACTGCTCCGCCAGAAGCGATGCCGAGCTGACGCGCGGATCATCGGCGTGCAGCGCCACCGCCGTGCGGTAGTGGTTCACCGCACCTTCTGGATCCGCCCGGTCGAGCATGGTCGCGGCATGATTCAGCCGGGAATCCCGCGCACGATAGTGCCATTCGAGAGCGCTGGCGAAACTAGAGGCAGCGTCCGAAACCCGGCCCATCGCACGCTGCACGATCCCGAGGTTGTTGCGCAGCTCCGAATCCCGCTTCTCCAGCCGGACGGCCCGGGCCAGCAAAGCCTCCGCGTCCTCCAGGCGCCCGGCCCGGTATTCCACCATGCCCAGGGTCGCGACGGTCTCAGCGGTGGCGTCGGCTTGGCTGGCCGCATCGGCAAGGGCCTCGCGGGCCGCATCCGTGCGGCCCAGCGCCGCCAGCGCCTTCGCCAGCAGCTGCCGTCCTGTCAGGTAGGCCGGCGCGATCTCCACCGACCGCCGGTAATGCCCGGCGGCTGTTTCTATGTCGTAGCGGCGTTCCGCCAGCCGGCCCAAATTCGCATGGGCCTCCGCAAGGTTCGAATCACCCGCGAGCGCTTGTTTCAGGGTGGTCTCCGCGGCCGTCTCATCCCCCAGGTTCAGCAGTACATAGCCGAGGTTGTTGAGCAGCCTGGGCTGATCCCCTGCGAGGGCTAGGGCAGCACGAAACTGGCGTTCCGCATCCTCCCATGCCCGCAGCAGCACAAGGCATTCCCCTAGTGTCACCAGCAGCGCCAAGTCCTTGGGCTGTTGGCCAAGGGCGGTTTCCAACTCATGGCGCGCATGCTTCAGGCGCCGCGGATCGCGCCCCTGCTTCCCCACATCGAACAGCACCTGGGCGAGGTCGCGCTGGAACACCGCGTTGTCCGGCGCCGCCTCAAGGGACCGCTCGAGCAGGCGGATGCCCTCGCCGCTCTCGCCCTGCTGATGCAGCAAGATGCCCAGCAGATGCAGGGCATCGCCATGATCGGGGTTCGTCTTGAGAAAGGCGCGGTAGTCCGCCTCTGCCGCACGCAGCCGGCCCGCTTGATGGGCGGCCAGGCCGCGCTGCAAGTAATCCACCGGCGCGCGCCGCTGCTGCGCCTTTGCTGCCCGCCGTTCGCGCCGCGATTGCCCCGTCGCCATGGCCACACCCGTCATCGCCAAGCCCCGGTCCATGCGTGACCGTGGCCCGCCAGCGTCCGTTCGGGCATGGTACGCCGATGGGCGGCGGGAACGAAGCAAGCGGCGGCGGATACGTCTATCTGAACGGCGACCTGCGCGCCGCCAGCGATGTGGGGATCGATCCGCGCGACCGGGGATTTTTGCTGGGCGACGGCGTGTTCGAAACCCTGCGCGCACGCAGTGGACATACCGAGCGCCTGGACGCCCATCTGGCGCGCCTGCGCCGGGGCGCAGCGGCGCTGAGCATTCCACTGCCCCAAAGGGATGCCGCGCTGGCCGATGCCATTGCCGCCGTTCTCGCGGAAAACGGTCTGACCAGCGGCACCGCAAGCCTGCGGATAACCCTCAGCCGCGGCCCCGGCGGGCGTGGCCTGCCGCCGCCCGATTCCGTGGCCCCGACCCTGCTGATCACCGCAAGCGCGGCGTCCGATGCGCCCATGCCGGCGGCCCGGGTCGCGTTGACCAGCGTGGCGCGCAACCGCCATTCGCCCACCGCCAATATCAAATGCCTTGGCTACGCCGATCAGGTGATCGCGCGCATGCAGGCAACCGATGCGGGCTGCGACGAGGCGCTGATGCCCAACGATGCAGGGCGCCTGGCCTGCGCCAGTGCGGCGAACCTGTTCCTGTTGCGCGGCGGGCGGCTGATTAGCCCGTCCCTCGACGAGGGCGTGCTGGCAGGCGTCACCCGCGCCGCCCTGCTGGCCCTGGCACCCGGCCTTGGCCTCGCCGTCGAGGAGCGGCCGGTTGAGCCCGCTGAACTGGCGGAGGCCGACGCCGTGCTGCTGACCAATAGCCTGATCGGCGTGCGGGCCGTGGCCCAGGTGATCGCAGCGGAGGACGGCCATCGGGCGCTGTTCCAGGGTTCGGCGGATGGTGAGGTACAAGCGGCTCAGCTCGCCGCTGCGCTCGATGCGTCCACCGGCGCGAGCCCGAGATAGCCGCCTATCTGGCGCATCTCTTCCTCGCTGATTGACCGGTCGTCGCGGCCCCGCAGGCCGAACTGCTTCATCTTCAATCGTGGCACATCAGGGTTCTTCGAGGTGTCGTGGAAGGTCATCAGGTGCGGCGCCTCGTAATAGAGGAAGCTGCCGATGTAATTGAATTCACTGAAGTTTTCGTCCGTGCGGTCAGAGAAAGCCTTGCCGAGATCCATCCCGTGGGTCTTCTCGAAATGCTCCCGCACCAGGCCGTACACCTCCCGCGGATAGACCATCGGGAAGCGGCGCATGAACTCGAAATCGGTCTGCCGCTGCAGCCACATCGAGGTCGGCGTCTGCCACACCGCCGAGATGTGCGCCGTGCGATAACAGACGTCATAGGGGCAGCAGTACAGCACCGGCTTGCCGTCGCGGAAGAAGTCCTCCGGCGTGGTCGGCTCGGTGAACACGCAGTCGCTGTCCACATGCATGACGAAGTCGGTGGTGAGGAACTTGTCGGCGTACATCTTGGTGATCTGCTGCGCCAGATAGTCGTAGCGAAACTCCGGGAATACCTGCGGGGGGCCGAAGCCCTCCTGTACCGTGACCGGCGTGATGGCGTCGACGCTGGCCGGGTTGCAGACCACGACGACCTGGCTGAAACCCCTACAGTGCTTGCGGATCGAACGCAGGCACCAGCGCAGCCAGTTGGCGTCCTTGTGGTAGGTGCGGATCAGGATGCCGCAATCAATGCTCATGTTGGCCGCCTCCCCTCGCCTCAGGCCGCCGCCGGTGCGTTGAGCATCGCGGCGATCTCCGCACGCTCCGCGTCCGTCGGGGTCCGGTCGGTCCGGCCGTCCTGGCAGAACTGCTTCAGGGACAGGCGGTTCCAGCCCGGGTCCTGCTCGGTATCGCGGAAGCGCATCAACTCCGGCCGCTCGTAGTAGAGGTAGCTGCCGATGAAGTTGAACTCGCTGAAATGCCAGTCGGTGCGGTCCTTGAACGCGGTGGCCATGTCCGCGCCGTGGATGCCGCGGAAGAAGTCGCGCACGCCCTCATAGGCAGCCCGCGGGAACACCATCGGGAAACGGCGCATGAAGTCGAAATCGGTCTCGCGCTTCAACCAGATCGACGTGATGCTCTGCCACAGCATCGGGTTGCCGGTGCGGTAGAGCACGTCATAGGCGGTCATGTAGAGGACCGGTTTGCCGTCCTCGAAGAAGTCCTCCGGACGGACGGTCTGGAAGAACACGCAATCGGCGTCAACATGCATGACATGCTCCGCATCGACGAAGCGGTCGGCATGCAGCTTGGTAATCTGCTGGCCGAGATAGTCCGACGCGAACTCCGGCGACAACTTTGGCGGCGCCACGCCCTCCTCGGCGCAAACACCGGCGATCACCGCTTGGCTCGACGGCGCGCAGGACACCACGACATCGGAGAATCCCTCGCAGTAGCGTTTCACCGAGCGCAGACAGTAGCGCAGCCATTCGGCGTCCTTATCGTAGGTCCGGATCAGGATCCCGCAGTCGATCGCCATGAAGAATGCCCTCTGTGGCAGGCGGTTTTCCGCCCGATTGCGGCCCAATCTGGCGGAAACTCCTTCACGTTCCGTTAACGCCCCGCGCGTATGGTCGGCGTCATCGAAAGGCCGGCAAGCAGCCGGCGGCAGCGCACTAGGGGCAGCAGACATGGACGGACTCGTGAACGGTCACATCACCGTCGGCGACCACACCATCAGCCAGACCGCCGAGGGCGTCTGGGTGATCGACGGCGACACCCATTTCAAGGTGTGGATCGAGGAAGCCAAGAAGCTCGATCACGACCCCTGGCTGCTGCCGCAGATCGTCAATTTCATCCCGCCGGGGGGCACCGTGGTCGATTGCGGCGCCTATATCGGCGACCACACCATTGCCTACAAGCGCCGGGTCGGGCCGGAAGGCCGGGTGCTGGCGTTCGAGCCGAACCCCGCCGCCCATGCCTGCCTGGTCCGCAACTGCCCGGACGTGGAGGCCCACATGATGGGCCTGGGCGCGGGGGAAGAAACCGCCAGCCTGCGCATCGAGCCCGGCAACTACGGCGCCTCGCGCATCAACGCCAGCGCCGGCATGGACATCCAGATCGCCGCGCTCGACAGCTTCGCCCTGCCGCGCCTCGACCTGATGAAGATCGATGCCGAAGGCTTCGAGCTAAAGGTGCTGGCCGGTGCGCGCGAGACCATCGCGCGCTGCCGCCCGGTGCTGGCGCTGGAGGTACAGCAGGCATGCCTGGCGAACAATGGTGCCAGTTTCGGCGACATGATCGCCCTGCTCACCGAGATGAACTATGTGTGGCTGCGCACCGACGCGACCGCCGAGGGCACCGCGCCGCAGTTCGACATCATGGCGCTGCCGATGGAGTTCTCGCCGCTGACCTTCGACAACGCCGCCATTGCCCAGACCTACTGGGAACGGCGCATGAAGTCTCAGTCCGCGTAGGGCGTCTCGAAGAAATCTACTTCCAGGTCGATGGCGCGGGCGAACAAGTCCGCGAGCACCATCTGCTCGACCGCCGGCAGCTCCGGGCCAATTCGGTCCAGCTCACTGCGCATCCAGCCGACGAAACCCTCGAAATACGCACCGTGGTGCAGGTCGATCCATTCCCGGTAGTAGAACTGGTCCGGGGTCTTGGCCTGCTCCGCCACGCCCCAGGTCATGTAGACCCACTCCACCGGTAGCAGCACAGCCAGCACGCGGGCATAGGTTCCGCCGTGAGTGGCCTCGCCCATTAGACCGGCGAAACCAGCGGTGACCGGGGCCAGCGCCGGATGGCGCTGGTCCGACTCAGGTACGCCAAGCGCCTCGAAGCTGCGCAGGAAATAGGTGTTCTCGTCGCTGGTGACCATCGCCAGGAACTGCGCCAGCGGCTTCTTCTCGATCATCGTGGGGGCGTAGGCGGCACCAAAGGCGACCGTCGTCACCAGGGTCTCGACAAAGGCGTAATCCTGAATCAGGTAACGGGTGAACACCGCCTCATCCAGGGTGCCGTCCGCCAGTTCCCGGGTAAAGCGATGGGTCGTCGCAGCCGTCCAGGTGGGTTCAGTGCGCCGGCGCAGCCATTCGCTGAACCGCAGGTCGGGCTCCGCCGCGAGGGCGTCGGCGAAACTGTCAGGCATCAGGGATTTGCTCATGGCGGCGCTCCGGTCGCGGTGGGTCCGCAGGTGACCTACACCGGATAGCGGTGCCGCGCCAGCCACGGCCCCACCCCGGCCTCGAAGGCGGCGCGGTCTTCTTGTGACACCGTCTCGCGCCAGGCATACGCACGGCCAGGATCGAGGCTGCCGCCCGCTGCCCGATATGCCGTGCAGACGTCCGCGGCGTCGCCGCCTGCTCCGATCCCCGCCAGCACCGGCGCCAGGGCTGCCTCGGGCGCGTCAAGCAGGTCTTCATAGCGCACGTCGATCACCTTGCCGGGACGGGGGTCGCCGAACGCCGCCGCCTTCTCAAGGCTGGCGGCCCACCAGGGGCCGGCCTCAGCAAAGCTCGCCGGCCCCCATGGCCGGGTCACCACCGAGGCCGCGACCGCGCGCCCATCGCGCACGCAATGCAGGAACACCATGTCCGGAAACAGCGCATCGAGGATCGGCAGCATGCCGATATAGGCGGGCGTCTTGTTGACCCAGCGGGGCTTGCCGTCGCGCCGGGCGTGATCATCCAGCAGGCCGGCGACGAAGCCGCCGAACGCATCCGGACCCGCGCCGCCGCGCAGGGCCTCAGCGAAGCGGGCTGCGGCCGCGCAGGCCGTCCCGGCATCGAACAGGATGTGGTGCGGCCCGTGCACGTAGCGTTCGTGGCCGCGCTTGTTGTGGGGCCGATGGGGCAGCGGCGCCGCCCACGCCGCCATATACTGTTCGACGCGGCGGGCGCCGTCCTCGGCGCTGGGGACGCCGTCAACGAACAGTAAGCGGGCGAGGTCGGCGACGAAGTCGGTCTCGTAGACCGGCGACAAGTCCGGGTGCATGCCCAACAGGTCCGCCAGCAAGGTGGTGCCGGACCGGCCCGCGCCGCCGATGAATACCGCCGGACCGGTCATCGCGGCAAACCGGGATCAATGGAGAGAAGACGGGGAGAAGCCATGTCGAAATATACTCTCAGCCCGGCCGGCAAGCACTTCCGGCTAAAGAATGTCGACCTGTCGCCGAAGCTCAAGCGTGTGGCCTACGAGAAGGCGCTGGACGCGGTGCAGCAGACTCTGCGCGAGATACAGGTTGCCTATAAGCGCGACGGCGGGCGCGCGGTCGTCGTCTTCGAGGGCTGGGATGCCGGCGGCAAGGGCGGCACGATCCGCCGCTTCAGCTTCGTCATGGATCCGCGCAGCTTCCACGTCTGGCCAATCGCCGCGCCGACGCCCGAGGAACAGGGCCGGCATTTCCTTTACCGCTTCTGGACTCGGCTGCCGGCGCCTGGGGAAATCGCGGTGTTCGACCGCTCCTGGTACGGCCGGGTGCTGGTGGAGCGGGTCGAGGAACTGGCGCCCCGCGCCGACTGGAAGCGCAGCTACCGCGAGATCAACGAGTTCGAGCGCATGCTGACGGACTCGGGCGTCCGGGTGATCAAGCTGTTCCTGCATATTGATCTGGATGAACAGCTGCGCCGGCTAACCCGCCGCATCACCGATCCGTTCCGCCGCTGGAAGGTGACTCCGGACGATTTCCGCAACCGGGGACGCTGGGCCGACTACGAAATCGCCACCGATGAAATGGTGCGCCGCACCTCAACAAAGAACGCGCCCTGGTTCGTGGTACCCGGCAATGACAAAAAGTACGCCCGCATCGTCGCCCTGAACACCATTGCCGCGCGGATGGCAGACGGCATAGACCTGTCTATCCCGGCGCTCGACCCGGAAGTGGCGGCTATCGCCCGAGCAACACTGGGACTGGATGTGTAGCGGCGGCTCTGCTCAGCCGCCCTTGCGCATACCTTCCCAGACCTGGCGGAAATCGTAGGTCGCGTAGAACTCGGTGTCGAATGCTCCCCAGGCACGCTCCTCGATGAAGCGGTTCACCGTCCGCAGATCGGCACCGGGCAGCCGCAATGTGACGACCTGGCCGATGCCCATCATCACGTACCAGGACACCACCTCGACGCCGTCAGGCGGGAAATTCTCGTAAAACCCGGTGGCGCGCAGCTTCCCTCGGATCTCCTCGAGGTTCTTGTCCTGCTGATGTTTCAGGAAGACGGTCAGCAGAATGCTGTTGTCGTCATCAGCCATGATAGTCCCTCCGCCATCTAGCCGCGCAGCACCATCATCTTTTCGATTTGCATATCGTGCATGGTGTGCGGGATGCCGCCGACCCCGAGCCCGGACTGCCGCAAGCCGGCAAACGGCATCCAGTCGACCCGGAAGGCGGTGTGATCGTTCAGCATCACCGCGGATGCATCGAACCCGCGATAGGCCGCCATGGCGGTATCCAGGTCTCGGGTGAACACCGCTGCCTGGAAGGCGGTGGCAAGCCCGTTGGCGCGTTCCAGCGCGTCGGACATGTCGTCATAGGGATAGACGCAGATCACCGGGCCAAACACCTCGTCGGTCGACACTTTGGCGTCCGGGGGCGGATCGAACAGTACGGTGGGCGGATAGGCGTATTGCGAAATCGGTGTGCCGCCGCAAAGCAGATCGGCGCCACCGGCCACTGCCGCCTGCACCCAATCGTGCACCCGCTCCACCTCAACGGGGCGGATCAGCGGGCCGACCTCGGTCGAGGCGTCAGCCGGATCGCCGACCGTCATCGCGCTGCCCGCCTTGGCCAGCCGATCGGCCAGGGTCCGCGCAATGCCGCGCGCGGCAAAGACGCGCTGTACCGATACGCAGACCTGACCGGCGTGATAGAAGCCACCCTTGGCCAATGCCGGCACAGCAGTGTCGAGGTCGGCATCAGCGGCGACGATCACGGGCGCCGCGCCGCCATGCTCCAGTGCACAGCGCGCGCCGGGCGCCAGCTGTGACCGCAGTTTCCAGCCCACGCCGGGGCTGCCGATAAAACTGAAGAAAGCGACCCGGGGGTCCGTCACCAGGGCGGTGGCCACGTCGCGGCCAGCGGTCACCACCGCCTGACACCACGCGTCGGGCAGGCCCGCCTCGCGCAGGATCTCGACGAAGGCAAGGCAAGACAGCGGCGTATCGCCCGCCGGCTTGACGATCACCGGGCAGCCCGTGGCCACCGCCGGCGCCACTTGATGGACGATCAGGTTGAGCGGATGGTTGAAGGCGCTGACCGCGACAACGACGCCGATGGGCTCTTTCTGAGTGAACGCCATGCGACCGGCGGAAGCGGCATTGACCCCCATCGGAATGACATGGCCGCCCTCGGTGCGCAGCCCCTCAATGCAGCCCTTAACCCCGTCGATGGCGCGCGCCACCTCAACGCGGGAATCAAGCAACGGTTTGCCGCCCTCGTTGGCTGCCTGCAGGGCGAGGGCCTCGAACCGGTCGGCCATGATGGCGGCGGCTCGCTCGAGAACCTCGATGCGTTCCGGTGTCGGAAGCCAACCGGCGCGGTCGCGGAACAGCCCGTAGGCGGTGTCCAGCGCCTGCTGCACCGTCGCCATATCGGCAGCGGCAAGGGTGGCTAGCGGGCGGCCATCCCAGGGCGCGGTTACGGTCTGATCCTCGGCGCCGGAACTGGCGCCGGGCACCATCAGCGGCCAGCGCCGCATACCGGTGTCGGCCATCGTCCCCTCCCCCGCAATGGCGTCAGATGGTCATCTCCAGCTCGCCCAGGCGCTTGGTGAGCTTGAGGTTCTCGCTGTAGTCCACCGGCACCGCGATGATCGCCGGCCCCTTCTGTGCGAAAGCCTCCTTGAGAGCGGTCTTCAGTTGGCCCGGCCGCTTCACGGTCTTGCCCCACATGCCGAACGACTTGGCCAGCAACTCGAAGTCCGGATTGCCAAAGGCGAGTTCCGAGTGCCGGCCCTTGAAATGGTTCTGCTGCTTCCACTTGATCAGGCCGTACTCGCCATCGAGCCACACCATGGCAACAACGTTGAGTTGGTTTCGGACTGCGGTCTCCAGGTCCTGGACATTCATCATGAACCCGGCGTCACCATTGATCGACAACACCTTCTTGTCCGGGAAAGCGATCTTCGCGCCGATCGAGCCCGGGAAGGCAAACCCCATGGAGCAGAAGCCGTTGGAGATCAGGCAGGTGTTCGGCTCGTCGCACTGGTAGTAGCGCGAGATCCACATCTTGTGAGCGCCGACGTCGGACAGGACGATGTCCTCCGGCCCGAGGAATTTACGGACCTCCCAGAGGATCTTTTGCGGCTTCATCGGGAAGGACTTGTCGTCCTTCTCCATGGCGAAATCGTCCAGGATGCGCTGACGCAGCTTGCCGCGGTCGGCGATCTTGAACAGCGGCAGGCTGCCCTCGAAGCGGCGGTTGAGCTCCTCATTGATCTGCCACAGCGCATCGGCGATGTCGGAGACCACCTCGACCGTCACCGGATAGGCTTCGTCGACCTCCGCTTCCCAGAAGTCGATATGGACGATTTTCGCCTTGCCGGTCTTGTTCCAGTGCTCGGGCGAGTACTCCACCAGGTCGTAGCCGACCGAGATGATCACGTCCGCCTTGTCCATCGCCGCGTTGATGTGGTCGCGCCCCTGCAGGCCCATGGTGAACAGGCAGTGCGCGTCATCGCGGGGGATCGCCCCCTTACCCATGAAGGTGTTAACCACGCCGATGCCGGTCTTGTTGGCCAGCCGCATCAGCTGGTTCGCTGCGCGCTTTCGAATCGCGCCGTTGCCGGCGAGGATCAGCGGGTTCTTCGCCTTGGCGATGACGTCGACCGCCTGCTTCACCGCCTTGTGGTCGGCGGCGGCGCGGCGGGTCTTGCGCCGGGCCATGGGCTTGGCCCGGACATTGTCCTTGGCGATGTCCTCGGGCAGCTCGATCACCGTCGCGCCCGGCTTTTCCTGGGTGGCGATCTTGAAGGCCTTGCGGATCACCTCGGGGATGTTGCGCGCATTGTTGATGGAATGCGCCCACTTGCTGATTGGGTCGTACATGGCGATGGAGTCCATCGCCTGATGGCTTTCCTTGTGCAGCCGGTAGGTGCCCCCCTGCCCCAGCAGCACCACCATCGGCGCGCGGTCCATGTTGGCGTCGGCGACACCGGTCACCAAGTTGGTCGCCCCGGGGCCCAGCGTGCCGAGGCAGACGCCGGGCTGCCCGGTCAGGCGTCCGTAAGCGTCGGCCATAAAGGCGGCGGCCTGTTCATGGCGGCACAGCACAAACTCAATCTTGCTGTCGAGCAGCGAGATCATGAAGTCGGCGTTTTCTTCACCGGGTACGCCAAAGATGTGCGTGACGCCCTCGGCCTCCAGGCAGCGCACGAACAAATCTGAAGCTTTCATCCCGCTTTCCCCCTGTTGCGGTCGATCCCCTGTCGCCACGGTCAGGCCGTGATGGAAAAACCCTAGCACATCGAACGGCAACGGTACCCGGCACTGGATTTACGGTTTCTGGCCACCGGTGCTGCGCAAACCGATAACGATGCCGCTCGCGATGATGATGGCCGAGCCGACGACGGTCCAAATATCCGGGAGGTGGCTGAAAAGCAGGTAGCCGAGCACGGTAGCCGCCACCAGTTGCATATAGCCGAAGGGTGAGATCACCGGTGCCGGCGCAGCGCGATAGGCCCTGGCCAGCAGGTAGTGGCCGAAGCCAGTGAACAGGCCGAGTGACAGATGCAGCAGCCAATCGAGCAGGCCTTCAGGTGTGCGCCATTCCGCGAAGGCGACAAGACTGATCAGCACAGTCGCCACCAGCGCCCCGTGGGCAGCCGAGGTTTCCGGCGAGTCGCGCCCGGCGATCTTGCGCGTCAGCACCTGATAGAGCGCGTAGGACATCGCCGAGCCAATCACCAGCAGCATCGCCCAGTGGGTGTCGCCGAAGCCTGGGCGGATGATCACCAGCGCGCCGCCGAAGCTCGCAAGCACCGCCGCCCAGCGGCCCCACCCAACCCGCTCGCCAAGCAGCGGCGCGGCCAACGCCACGACCAAGATCGGCGCCAGAAAGCCGATCGCCGTCACTGTCGCCAGCGAAATATGGCTCAGCGCCTCCCATGCCATCACCGTGGAGGCGAGGAGTAACAGCGAGCGCGTTGCCTGGATTACCGGATGGCGGGTCCGATAGAGCGCCCAGCCGCGGGCCGGCATGAACAAACTGTTGATGAACAGGAGCTGTCCGGCGTAGCGGAACCAGACCAGTTGCAGGGTGGCGTATTCGGGACTGAGAAACTTCACCGTCGCCTGGCCGGTCGAGAACAGGGTTACCGCGAGGCACATCAGCAGGATGCCGGCCAGTACCGTCCCCGCCTCGCCCCCGCCTTGCGGCCCACCAGTCATGGGCGGTCGCCGGGCTTCGGCGGGTCCTCGACTTCCTCGAAATCAATGTCGACCGGCGCGGCAGCGTCGCCGCCGTCCGGCTGTTCCGCAGGGGACGCGTCCGGGGCGGGTGTGGCGTCGGATTTCGCCCCGGGCTCGGCGCCGTCGACTAGCGCATCAAGCGCCTTGGCGAGCTTGGCCCATTCCGCTGCCATGCGGGTACGGCCCGCCTTCACCAACTGGCCGTGGCGTGCCTTCGCCACTGCCACCGCCTTCGGGCCGTAACGCTCGAACATGTCCCGGGCAGAGGCCTGGACCTCTGCGTCGGTGGCGCCGGGCGGCGGCGCGTCCTCATGGTCAATGGCGTCCGGATCGGCAGGCACCCCCTCCTCCGGCGACGGGTCCCCCACCGCCGAAGCCCGGCCGAAGACCGGCCGCGGCACCATCCAGGGATAGACCAGGAAGGGCACCGCCGCGAATAGGCCGACCAGCGACCACAGGGGCGACTCGCCGCCGAATGCGGTGACCGGATTGTAGACCAGCACCAGGGTGACGAAGGCGATCGCCATCTGACCATTGCCTCGGCGCGCGGCGTGAGCGGCGAGCCCAAGGCCGGTAACCAGCACTGTCCAGTGGACCAGCGGCCACAGCATAACCGGCCAGTCGAGGGGCATCGCCGCCAGCGCCAGCATCATGCCGGTCCCGAGGCCGGCCAGCACAGTCAAGAACCAGAGCGCCATCGACTTCCCCTACGCGGTGGCGTGGGCACCATGCCGGCCACCAAAGACGTAGCCATTGAACAATGGCACACAAAAATGCTTCATTTCCCCCGCAGACTGTTTATCGGATCAAGTTGCAAGAGATCATCATGAAGTATGCTTCGAGTGTTATAGCGGTTCTCGCGGTTATGGTGGCTGGCGCCAGCAATGCAGCAGCAGGCGACGTTGCCAAGGGAGAGAAGGTCTTCAAGAAATGCGCCGCGTGCCACAGTCTTGAAGCAGGCAAGCGGAAGGTGGGGCCATCCCTGCATGGGGTCTTTGGCCGCACGTCGGGCACACTCGACGGGTTCCGTTTCTCCAAGGCGATGAAGAACGCGGCGATTGTCTGGGATGAGAAGACGATCGACGAGTACATCGCCAATCCGCGCGGATACATCAAAGGTAACCGCATGGCGTTTGCCGGCCTGAAAAAGGCGGCCGACCGGGAGAATGTGATCGCCTACATCAAGGCGAATACCCAGTAATTTTATAGACTTAGACCGGCGGGATCAGCTGATACCGCCGGGCTTGCGGAACACGATCGTCGCCTCGCCCAGCAGCAGGCCGAACTTCGACACGCGTGCGCTGTTGAGCAAGAGTGTCTCGTCCAACAGGAAGAAACGATCGTCGAACCAGACGGTCCACTTGCGCGTGCCGATCTGCAGGCGCATCTGGTAGCGCCAGCCCAGTTCATTGCCCTTCGCCTCGCCCGAGGCGGTTCCGATGACATCGTTGGCGCGACCGACATAACCATGCTCACCAACCGGTTCGATGGTCCAGCACCGGGTATCTCGCTCGCCGTCGTCATAGGTGAAGTGCTCGTCGAGTACGAGCGCCCCGTCCTGCATCGTGCCGGTAATCGCGACGAAAAAGCGCCGCCGCACGGTGCCGAACCTATCTTGAAAAATGCCGTCTGCCCGGGTCTCGCCCAAAAAAAAGCGTTCCAGGCGCAGACGTTGGGTGCCTTCCCCCTGCACCGCAGCGTCCATGGTGTGGTCCCCCCACACGAAGACTGTCAGGCTTGATTGCCTGTTCTCGTGTCAGAGAAGGTTTACGCTTCCGGGGGCCATATGGATCACCAAGCGATGCCCGTTAGAAGGGCTCGTTCAGCCGCACCACGTACCAATTGAGCACACCCGCGAAGGTGACCCATACCAAATAGGGCACCAGCAGCCAGCCGGCGGTTGGCGAAACCCGTCGTGCGGTGATGATCAACAGGACGATGGAGGCCCAGAAGAAGGCCAGTTCGAACATCGCCCAGTCTGGTCGCTGCATGCGGAAGAACAGCAGGCTCCAGAGCAAATTGAGCGCACCGTTGAGCGCGTAGAGGCCGATATAAAGGTCAGGCCGCGAGGCCGCTGGCAACGCGCGCCAGAGCACCACTCCGGACATTGCGATTAGCGAAAAGATCAGGGTCCAGGCCGGGCCGAAAACCCAGTCGGGCGGCTGCCAGCTCGGCTTGGCCAGCGACTGGTACCAGGGTCCAATGTCCGTGATTGTCGCGCCCAACACGGCAACGAGCATAGCAGCGCCGGCCGCCACGGCGACCGGCCGCCAGTAAGCCGCGCGCGACTGGCTCACGGTCTGACGACGCCGAACAGGTGTGCTAAGTCCTTGAAGAAGATACGCACATGAGCCATCGGGTCGCGGCGTACCAGTTCCTTGTTCATATAGGCTTCCCAGGTCAGCTTCTGGACATCCTCATCGCGGCAGATGCTGACGAAGCGCTCCCGGCGGCGGTCGCTGCTGTACCAGAAGTACTGCATGATCCCGAGGATCCAGAACACCCGGCCGTGGGCTTTCATGAACCGCTTCCGGGCAGTCGCCAACGAGCGGGAGTCGCCGGTCTCGAGATACTCCCCGACCGCCTCGGCGCAGAGGCGGCCGCCCGCCATGGCGTAGTAAATCCCCTCACCCGATGCCGGCGCGACGACGCCACAGGCATCGCCGGCAAGAATCACGTCGCGGCCATTGTCCCAGCGCTTCAGAGGCTTCAGCGGAATGGGCGCACCCTCGCGGCGTACGGTCTCGGAGTCGGCCAGGCCGATCACATCGCGCAGGCCGGCGACGGCCTCCTTCAGGCCGAACCCCTTGTTGGCGCTGCCTGTGCCGACGCTGGTGGTATCACCATGGGGAAACACCCAGGAATAGAAATCAGGCGAGAAGCGGCCCTGATAATAGACGTCGCAACGCTCGGCATCGAACATCACCCCGTTCTCGCGCGGCGAGCGAACAATCTCGTGGTAGGCGAACACATAGGGGATCTTGTCCGAACCCGGCACCGTCTGGCGGCCGACATTCGATACCGCCCCGTCGGCCCCGATCACGGCGCGGGCGCGGACGGATTCCAAGGGCGATCGCGGTGGCGCGCCCTTCGGACGGTAACGGATGATCGCCGTGCCGTCCGCATCGCGGTCGAACTTCTCGAAGTTGCCGGCGCGGCGGGTGGCGCCATTGGATTCGGCACGCTCGCGCAGCCATTCATCGAACACGTCCCGATCGACCATGCCGACGTAGCCGCCCTCAATGGGCATATCCACCCGTTTCTCGGACGGCGCGATCATGCAGGCGGATTTCACCCGCGCCACCAGCAGGTGGTCGGGGATATCGAAATCGCGGATGGCCCGAGGCGGGATCGCCCCGCCGCACGGCTTGATGCGGCCGGCCTTGTCCAGCAACAGGACCGACCAGCCCGCCAACGCCAAGTCGTTGGCCGCAGTCGCGCCTGCCGGCCCTCCGCCGACGACGACCACATCGAAGGTCTCGTCCACGTTCTCCGTCTCCTCCACGCCTGCCTCCTTTCCCTGCATCTTGCTTATCCCTGTTCCGCCGTAGCCTTAAGTAATTCCGCCGCGTCCGGCGCCTCGGTCTCGGCCCGGGTGATATAGAGAGCAAGAAACGCTGACAGCACGAAAAGCAGCGCTTCTGCAAAAAAAACAGTGGCATAAGCGGATAGCGGACTCGCCATCAGGGCCCGCGCAAGATCAACCGCCACGGTGCCTAGAAATCCGCCAAGCCCAAAGGCTATCGCCTGCGCAGCGCCCCATAGCCCCATGCGCACGCCCTCACGGCGTTCACGGCCGCTGCTCACCATCGCCATCATGGAGCCGATCGCCGCCACCGCGAACGCGCCGTTCGCGACACCAAGGAAGAACACCGTCGGGCGCAGCGGCCAGTCCGGCCCAACGAAGCCGGAGACCGCAAGACCCGTGAGCGCCAGCGCCGAAGCGAGGCAACCACCGACCGCCCAGGAACGCATCGAGCCGACCCGCCGCCCGCCAAAAGCGCTGCCAGCCAAGGCAACCACGATCATGCCAAGCAGCACCCCACCATGCTGGACCCCGGCGAGGCGCGTCGATTCGCCAGGTGTGAAATCGAAGACCAGGCCCGCGAAGGGCTCCAGGATTAGGTCCTGGGAGCTGTAGGCCAGCATGGAAACGAACACGAAAATGGTAAAGCGCCGGGCGCGATCCTCACGCCAGACATCACCCAGCGCCTGCATAAAGGGCTGCGGCCCAGAGCCATTGGCGGCCGGGGCGGGCGCTGGCACGGAGGCCCGGCGCTCCACGCCCCACACGGCAAAGCAGGTCACCAGGAACGCGATGGCCGAGACCGCGCCGCTCACAGCGACGAGACGCGCAGGCGAATAGGGATCCAGGAATCCACCAGCAATGGTCGCGGTGACCACCATGCCGGCGATCATCATGATCCAGACGGTCGCCGCGGCGGCGGCCCGCCGCGACGGCGATACGCAGGTTGCCAGCAATACCAGCAGCGACGTACCGGAGGCACCGACGCCGCCGCCAATGAGGATGAATGCCAGGGTGGCTGCGAGGATGCCCGCCATCACGTTGGCGCCCATCCAGGCCGTGGATGCGGCCGCAGCCAGACCGCCCAGCGCCAGCACTGCCATGCCGCCGATGATCCAGGGTGTGCGGTGACCGCCGACATCCGAGCCGTAGCCCCAGCGGGGCCGCAGCACCTGCACCGCGTAGTGGATTCCCACCAGGGCGCCGGGCAGCATGGCCGGCAATGCCAGTTCCACCACCATGATCCGGTTCAGCGTCGAGGTGGTCAGCACCACGACAGCCCCCAGCGCGGTCTGCACCAGACCGAGCCTGACGATACCAAGCCAGCTCAATGGTTGCGGCGTCATTATGCGCCTCCCACCAGGGTGCGCACCGCAAAGGCGCTGACCAGCATGCCCAGCACATAGAGAGTCACACCGGTGGCGTTGTACCAGGGGGCCAGTTCCATTGGCCGGCGCAGCATCCGCGCCATACACACGGCCTGCAGGATGAGCGACACCATGACCAGCGTGGCGTGTACCGGACGCCCCCAATCGGCGAGCAGTACGATTACCGCAACTTGGGGCGCCGCCATGATGACGCAGGCCAGCCAGGCGGCGTTGTCGACTCCGAGTTGCACCGGCAGGGATTTCAGACCCGTGCGGGCATCGCCTTCGACGGACTTGAAGTCGTTCAGGGTCATAATGCCGTGCGCCCCGGCGCTGTAGAGCACCGCGAGCATGACGATCTTCGAATCGGGCAGCGCCAGGGCCATGGCGGCAGCGCCGGTGAACCAAGGCAGGCCTTCGTAACAAAGCCCGACCGCACCGGGACCAAGCCAGCCGCTGCGCTTCAGCCGAAACGGCGGCGCGCTGTAGGCCCACGCCAGCACCAGGCCAAACACCGCGGCGCCCAGCACCCAGGGACCGAGCAGCGCAGCCACCCCCAAGGACAAGGCCGTCCACGCGATAGCGATATACAGTCCCCAGCGTCCGGCAATGCGCCCGGATGGGATCGGGCGGTTCGGTTCGTTGATGGCATCGACATGGCGGTCAAACCAGTCATTCACTGCCTGACTGGTGCCGCAGACCAAGGGCCCCGCGAGCAGCACCGCGCCAACAACAGCAGGCCAGCGGTCCAGGATCGGTAAACCGGAGGACACAACCCCGCAGCCCAGCGCCCACATAGGCGGGAACCAGGTGATCGGCTTCAGGAGCTCAATGGCGGCCGACAGCGACGGGCGCGGGGTCCCGCGGACTGATGTCACCGCCGCGCGATCCACTGGAACGCCTTATCTGCCGCTGGATGGGCCCTGCGCGCCGATCCCGTAGCGGCGGAGCTTCGAATACAGGCTTTGGCGGCTGAGGCCGAGCATTTCCGCCGCCGACGCACGATTGTCGCCAGTCAGCTTCAAGGCCGCGTCGATGCAGAGCTGCTCAACAATGTCACTGGTCTCTCGCACCAGATCCTTGAGCGGCACCCTGCCAACCAGCTCCGAGAGCTGTTCAACGGTGCGCGGCATCACCGCCGTGCCAGCTTCCGCGGCGGCGGCAGGCTTGCGCCGAATGCGGCGGATTGCGAAACCCAGGCAGGGCATCTCGCCGTCGCGGACAGCCACGCCCGAGACCTCAACCTCTTCGGTGGCACCGAATTCGCCACGCAGGAGGGTGTTGAAGTTGCGCGCGACCCCCTGGTCATTGAGGCTGGAGACCAGCAGATTGGTATCCACGCCCGAACGCCCGAGCCAACGACCGATCGGCTCGCCGCGCGCCTGCTCTTCGCTCGCGAGTTCGGCGAGGTCCAGGAATGCGGGGTTGGCGACTACGATTTTTCCGTCGAGCCCGGTGACCACGAAGCCATCGGGGAATTCCTTGACCACCCGCAGGAGATTCGACTCCGTACTGGGCAGCGCGCTGCCCAGGGCATCGACCGGGGTCAGCCGCACCAGGAACTGTGCCGCATTCTCCTGCCTGAACAGTGAGGCGGAGACGAGAAATTCCCGTCGTTCACCCGCGAGACTGGTACGGATATCCTCGGCCCGTCCCATGGAGCGTGCCGTGGCGAGCAGGGATTGGACGGCGGATGCGCCCATTTCGTCGAACAATTCCAGCAGCGGACGGCCGATTAGCCGGTCCGACAGCACACCCAGCAATTCATCGGCTGCCGGATTCGCCTCAACAACCTTTTGTCGTGACGCATCAACGATCAGCACCGCCTCGGACGATAGCTGGAACAACACCCGGTAACGGGTTTCAACCTGACGTAGCCGGGCATACTCATGCTCGAGCGAAAGCTGCGCCTCAACCAAACGCTGCTGCAGCGCCGCGACAATGCGCATGTCATGGCCGATAACGATGGTCCGGTCATTGCCGGGCGCCTGAACCGCAGCGTACCGCACCGGCAGGTCGCCCCCACGGGGCGATGCGTGGTTCACCTGACGCCAGCGCGGCGACCGGTCGTTGCGTGCCTCAGCGATCATCTCCTCGATCTTCGGACGGCTCTCCGTGGTCACCGTGTCGATCCAGGGCCGCCCGACCCAGGCATTGCAGCCGTCGCGTTCGAGTTCGTCGCTGCGGTAAGCGATATCCTCAATAACGCCCTTGGCATCCAGGACGAGCGCCACATCCGCCGAGGCAGCGATCAGCTTGCCCGCAACATCCGGGGCAAACTCATCGACCAGGTTCTCTGGCGATCGCGTTTGCCCTGCCAAGGCCCGAGAGACCAGGGTTTCCATTACCCACCAATGCCCGCAATGTGAAAAGTCATATTATTCAGTGCTTTGCACAGAGTTCTTCAAAATATGAATCAGCTTTTGCCACGGCTTCACTGCCGTCTGTCGCCACGATATCAGCACCAAGTTTATCGGCCAGGTCGGGCTGTTCGTTAAAGACCCGACCGCCGACCATGATCAACAAATCCGGGTTGCGGGACGCCCGCCGCAGTTCCTCAATCGCACTAGCGGCCTTGTCGGCCTGACTCTCGCGGCTGATCGACAGGCCGGCCAGCGAGAACCACTCGCGGGCAACCATATCCAGCGCTTCCTTCGATGTCGGCGCCCCATCGCAGACCACATCCCACCCGGCGCGGCGGAAAAACTCCTCCACCATGAACAGGCCAAAGGTGTGTTGCTCGCCCGGCAGCACTGTCAGCAACGCCAGCCGCGACGCGCCCTGATGACCTCCCTCGCCCTCGAACTGGGGCCCAAAGGTGCGCAGCAGTTGCTGCAGACGCGCCAGGCCGATGGTGACATCGGTGAAATCCCGTTCGTCGGTTTCCCACATTTCGCCCAGCCGCCGCGCTGACGGCGCCAATAGATCCAGGAACACCGCCTTGAGACCAACACCGCGCGCCAGCAACTGTTGGATGTAGGCTTCCGCCTGCTGTGGATTGGGCGACATCACCAGATCAAGAAAGACCGCGACCTCGCCGGAATCCGGAATCGCGTCGCCACCGGTTATCACGGCCGGATGGAACGCGGGCAGCTTATGGGCAAGCCTCAATCGCGGAATGATCTCACCCTCAATTGCTCTGGCCAGACAGGCCAAACGTTGCTCTGCCCGGCGGGCGTCCGCACTGCTGGCGGACATTCGAGACGCCATGCCAGCAGCAGCCGGACCTTCATGTACATTGGCCTGACTATCCAAACTGGACGAGGCCGCCGCACGCTCTTGCCGCCTTGTTGAAGTCGGAGGTGTCTTCTCAGACATCGCGTCGCTCTCCCGCACCTTATCGTTCGGCCCATGCGGTAGAGGCGCTATGCGAACCCCGGCAGTGTTTTCACTTGGCCGACAGCTCTTGAGAGCAAGCGCCAACAGGACCCATTGGCGCAAAGTCAACCACGCGTACCAGCGTCGCGACAACAACAAAACGACGCAGGACTGTGCCGTTTTTTTGGATGAGTGTAAAGCAAAATTGACGTCCAATTTGATTGACAGCCACGTGACACCGCCCCTAGAGTCAGAGCATGAATATGGACCGCAAGTTGAGTTGCGGCGCGGGTGGGGGAAACGAGGCAACTGCGCGCAAGCACCCTCCGCTTTACACGCCTGAACAACGACAGCGCCGGGACGACTCTGCCTGGACCATTGTCCAGGGTGTTCTCGCGCCGGTTCAGTTCATCGTCTTCCTGATCAGCCTGTGGCTGGTAGCCGATTATCTGATGACCGGTGAGGGCTATGTCGCCGCCACCGTCTCGGTCGTGATCAAGACTCTGGTGCTCTACACCATCATGGTTACCGGCTCGATCTGGGAAAAGGTGGTCTTCGACAAGTACCTCTTTGCGCCCGCCTTCTTCTGGGAAGACGTGTTCAGCATGCTGGTGCTGGCGCTGCACACAGCTTATCTGGCCGCGGTCTTCACCGGGTATCTGGATGCGCGCGGTCAGATGTACCTCGCGCTTGCGGCTTACCTGGCCTACGTCATCAACGCGGTACAATTCCTCCTGAAGCTGCGGGCCGCGCGGCTCGATGAGGCCCGCGCCCGTGCCGACGCCGAAGGGTCGGGCCTGCCGGAGCCTGCCCAATGAACCGCCTGGAACCGGTCGGCCAAATCGACAGCCCCGCCGCTTCGGCGCAGGGCTGCGAAGAGGCGCCGGTGCTCAAGGAGCGCGGCCAGCGCGAGGTGTTTTGCGGACTCACCGGCATCATCTGGATGCATCGCAAGATGCAGGATGCCTTCTTCCTCATCGTCGGGTCACGGACCTGCGCACATCTGATGCAGTCCGCCGCCGGGGTGATGATCTTTGCCGAGCCGCGGTTCGCCACCGCGATCCTTGATGAACGCGATCTCGCGGGCCTGGCGGATGCCAACGAGGAATTGGACCGCACCGTCGCCCGACTTCTGGAACGCCGACCCGACATCAAGGTGCTGTTCCTGGTCGGCTCCTGCCCGTCGGAAGTAATCAAGCTCGACCTGTCGCGCGCGGCGCAACGGCTGTCGCGCGAATTCATGCCCAAGGTCCGGGTGCTCAACTACTCAGGCAGCGGTATCGAGACCACCTTCACGCAGGGCGAGGACGCCTGCCTGGCCTCGCTGGTGCCGGAAATGCCGGCATCGGATCAAACGTCCCTGCTTGTGGTCGGGGCGTTGGCGGACATCGTCGAGGACCAGTTCAAGCGCCTGTTCGAGTCCCTGGGTATTGGCCCGGTCGCCTTCCTGCCATCTCGCGCGGCGGCTGACCTGCCCTCAGTCGGGCCAGGCACGCGCTACCTGCTGGCGCAGCCGTTCCTCGGCGACACCGCCAAGGCGCTCGAAGAGCGGGGCGCGACACGCATTGCAGCCCCCTTCCCATTCGGTGCGGAGGGCACCACGCAGTGGCTGCGCGCCGCAGCGGATGCCTGGGGTATCGATCCCGCACACTTTGAATCCGTCACCGCGCCCGGACAGGATCGCGCCCGCCGGGCGCTCGTCCGTTACCGCGATCAGCTTGAAGGCAAGCGCATCTTTTTCTTCCCCGACTCCCAGCTCGAAGTACCCCTCGCCCGCTTTCTGTCGCAGGAAATGGGCATGCGGCCGCTGGAAGTCGGCACCCCCTACCTGCACCGCCAGCATCTGGCCGAAGAGCTTGCGCAACTGCCGGCCGAAACGATGCTGAGCGAAGGACAGGACGTCGACAAGCAGCTCGATCGCTGCCGCGAGGCACAGCCCGACCTCGCGGTTTGTGGACTTGGGCTGGCCAACCCGCTCGAAGTGGAGGGCATCTCCACGAAATGGTCCATTGAGCTCGTGTTCACCCCGATCCACGGCTACGAGCAAGCCGGCGACCTTGCTGAACTTTTCGTGCGGCCGCTGGTCCGCCGCGCACGGTTGGAGGTCTAGGCGCATGGAACTTGCCGTCTGGACCTACGAGGGACCGCCCCATGTCGGCGCGATGCGAATTGCCACCGCCATGAATGGGCTGCATTACGTTTTGCACGCGCCCCAAGGCGATACCTACGCCGACCTGCTGTTCACCATGATTGAGCGCCGCAAGAAGCGGCCGCCGGTCACCTACACCACCTTCCAGGCGCGCGATCTCGGCAGCGATACCGCGGAAATCTTCAAGACCGCGGCCAGCGAAGCCTATGAGCGCTTCGCGCCGGAGGCGATGCTGGTGGGCGCTTCCTGTACTGCGGAGCTGATCCAGGACGACCCTGGCGGCCTGGCCAAGGCGCTGGCGCTGCCGGTTCCGGTGGTGCCGCTGGAACTGCCCGCCTATCAGCGCAAGGAGAACTGGGGCGCGGCAGAAACCCTGTATCAGCTGGTGCGGACCCTGTGCGGGCCGCTGGCGCCGGAGCCCGGCACCGCGCCCCGCGAGCGCGACCCGGATAAGACCCCGACCTGCAACCTGCTCGGGCCCACCGCGCTGGGATTTCGCCACCGCGACGACGTCGCCGAGGTGACCAAGCTGCTCGGTCAGCTGGGGATCGGCATCAACGTGGTCGCGCCTCTCGACGCGACGCCGACGGACATCCTCCGGCTTGGCGAGGCGGACTTCAACGTGGTGATGTATCCGGAGATCGGCGCGACGGCGGCCCAGTGGCTGAAGCGCGCCTTCGGTCAGCCGGCGGTGAACACGGTGCCGATCGGCTTCAACGCGACGAAGGAGTTCATTGCCGAGGTGGCGGAACTCGCCGGCGTCGATGCCAGCACCGTGACCGAGGGCGAGCCCTCGCGGCTGCCGTGGTACTCGCGCTCTATCGACTCAACCTATCTCACCGGCAAACGTGTGTTCGTCTTTGGCGATGCGACCCATGCCGTCGCATCGGCCAGGGTTGCGGCCGAGGAGTTCGGTTTCGAGGTCGTTGGCATCGGCACCTATAGCCGTGAATTCGCCCGCGACGTGCGCGCCGCTGCCAAGCACTACGGTGTCGAGCCGCTGATCACCGACGATTATCTGGAAGTTGAAGCCAAGGTTGCAGAACTTCAGCCCGAGCTGGTCCTCGGCACCCAGATGGAACGGCATATCGCCAAGCGCCTGGGCATCGCCTGCGCCGTGATCTCCGCGCCGGTCCATGTGCAGGACTATCCCGCGCGCTACTCGCCGCAGATGGGTTTCGAAGGCGCCAACGTCCTTTGGGACACCTGGGTCCATCCGCTGGTGATGGGCCTGGAGGAGCATCTCCTGGGCATGTTCCGCGAGGACTTCGAATTCAACGACGACGCAGTACCTTCGCACCTCAGCACCGCAGGCCATGGCGCCGAGCGCGCGCCGGCAGCGGCGGAGGCGCCCGCAGACACCGCTCCGGCCGGCGATACCGATGCTCCCGTCGGTGTGGTCTGGGCCCCCGATGCGGAAGCTGAAGTTAAGAAAATCCCCTTCTTCGTCCGCGGCAAGGCCCGCCGCAATACCGAGAAGTTTGCCATCGAGAACGGCCTGGCAACCATCACTGTCGAGACCCTATACGATGCCAAAGCCCACTTCGGCCGCTAAGAAGACGCCCATCCGGGTCGTTTTCGTCACCCTGGATCATCACGTGTCCGGTTCCGTGGACCGCGCCCGGGCACCGCTGCGCCGCAGCCTGCCCGGCCTTGATCTCAGCATCCATGCGGCGACCGACTGGTCAGCGGATCCCGAGGCATTGGAGACTTGCCGCGCTGCGGTGGCCGAGGGTGACATCATCATCGTCAGCATGCTGTTCATGGAAGAGCACATCCGCCCGATCATGCCGGCGCTGGAAGCGCGGCGTGACTCGTGCGACGCGATGATCTGCTGCATGTCGGCCACCGAGGTCGTCCGGCTCACCCGCCTTGGCCAGTTCACCATGAACGGTCAGCAAAGCGGCCTGGTGGAAATCCTCAAGAAGCTGCGCGGCAAGAGCGACAAGCGTTTCCACACCGCCGGCGCGCGCCAGATGGCGATGCTACGGCGGCTGCCGAAGATCCTTCGTTTTATCCCCGGCACGGCGCAGGACCTGCGCGCCTATTTCCTGACCCTGCAGTACTGGCTCGCCGGATCGGACCAGAATATCGCCAACATGGTGCGCTTCCTGGTCAACCGTTATGCCGACGGCCCGCGCGCCGGTCTCAAGGGCACCCTCAAGGCGGCGATGCCCGCGGACTATCCGGACGTGGGCCTCTACCACCCGCGCCTCAAGAAGCGAATCGTCAGCAGCGTGAAGGAGCTGCCGAAGGCGCCGCGTTACTCCAAGGGTACGGTGGGCTTGCTGGTGATGCGCTCCTATGTGCTGGCTGGCAACTCGGCGCACTACGACGGCGTCGTCAACGCCTTGGAAGCGCGCGGCCTGCGGGTCATTCCGGCGTTTGCGTCGGGGCTCGATTCGCGTCCCGCGATCGACCAGTTCTTCATGAAGAAGGGCAAATCGACCGTCGATGCGGTGGTCTCCCTGACCGGTTTCTCGCTGGTCGGCGGCCCGGCCTACAACGACTCCGAAGCGGCTGCCGACATCCTGGCTGAACTGGACGTCCCCTACCTTGCCGCCCACGCGGTGGAGTTCCAGACCCTTGAGGAATGGTCCCAGTCTTCTAACGGCCTGATGCCCGTCGAAGCGACGATGATGGTGGCGATCCCAGAGTTGGACGGCGCAACAGGTCCGAGCATCTTCGGCGGGCGCTCCTCCACCGCAGAGGGGGTCGCATCGCGGGATATGACCAGCGATCCGGAGCGTGCCTCGATGCTGGCAGCGCGCGTTGAACGGCTGGTCGCGCTGCGCAGCACGCCAGCGGCCGAGCGTAAGGTCGCCATGGTGCTGTTCAACTTCCCGCCGAATGCCGGCGCAGTCGGCACAGCGGCGTTCCTGTCGGTCTTCGCATCCCTGCACAACGCGCTGAAGGCGCTGAAGGCGGATGGCTATACCGTCGATGTGCCCGAAACCGTCGATGAGCTCCGCGATGCGCTGCTGAAGGGCAACGCGCAGAAGCACGGCACCGTCGCCAACGTCCACGACCGGGTTTCGGTTGAGGACCATGTGCGGCGGGAACCCTGGCTGGCCGAAATCGAAGAGCAGTGGGGCCCCGCCCCCGGCAAGCACCAGAGCGACGGTGCGTCGATCTTCGTGCTCGGCGCCCAGTTCGGCAACGTCTTCGTCGGCCTGCAGCCCGCCTTCGGTTACGAGGGTGACCCGATGCGGCTGCTGTTCGAGAAGGGCTTTTCGCCGACCCACGCTTTTGCTGCCTTCTACCGTTACCTGCGTGAGGAGTTCAGTGCTGACGCGGTGGTACATTTCGGTACCCACGGCGCGCTCGAATTCATGCCCGGCAAGCAGACCGCGCTGTCGTCGGAGTGCTGGCCGGACAGGCTGATCGGCGATCTGCCGAACCTATATCTCTATGCCGCCAACAACCCGTCCGAGGGCGCCATCGCCAAGCGCCGCGCCGCGGCCACGCTGGTCAGCTACCTGACCCCGCCGGTCGGCAAGGCGGGCCTGTATCGCGGCCTGATCGACCTCAAGAGCTCCCTGGAGCGTTGGCGGAGCCTGCCTCCGGAAGAGACCGCCGAACGTGACTCCCTGGCCGAGATCCTTCAGGCCCAAGCCGCGGAACTCGACCTCGCCGAGGCCGAGCCCGCGTGGGACGACGCCGCACCGCAGCAGATCGACAAGCTGTGGCAGGCCGTGCTGGAGATGGAATACGCCCTGATCCCACACGGGCTGCATGTAATGGGCGAGCCACCGTCGGAAGCGGAGCGCGCCGACATGCTGATCTCGGCAGCCGAGGCAGCCCATGGCGCGCCGCTGAATGAGGACGCCATTGCGATGCTCGCCGAGGGGGCGGATGCGGAAGCAGCACTCGACGCCAGCGGCCTGGAGAAAACCGAGGAGAGCCGCGCGCTGTTCAAGCAGATCACGGACATCAATACCCTGCTAGGCGAGGACCATGAACTGCCGGGCCTGCTGCATGCGCTGGACGGTGGCTACATCCGGCCAGCGCCCGGCGGCGATCTGCTGCGCACGCCAGACATCCTGCCGACTGGCCGTAACGTGCATGGCTTCGACCCGTTCCGCATTCCGAGCGCCTACGCCATGACCGATGGCGCAGCACAAGCCCAGACCCTGATCGACAAAGCGGTCGCCGACAGCGGCAAGCTGCCCGAGTCGGTCGCCCTGGTGTTGTGGGGCACCGACAACCTCAAGACCGAGGGTGTGCCGATCGCCCAAGCCATGGCGCTGATCGGTGCTACGCCCCGGTTCGATAGCTTCGGGCGGCTGTGCGGTGCGCAGCTTGTACCGCTTGAGGAGTTGGGCCGCCCACGCATCGACGTGGTCATTACCCTGTCTGGCATCTTCCGGGACCTGATGCCCCTGCAGACCCGGCTGCTGGCCGAGGCCTGCTACCTCGCTGCGGCAGCGGACGAGCCGCTTGAACAGAACTTCGTCCGCGCGCACAGCCTGAAGTATCAGGAAGCGCATGGCTGTGACCTGGAAACCGCGGCGCTGCGGGTCTACTCCAACGCCGACGGCGCCTACGGCTCCAACGTCAATCTACTGGTCGATGACGGTGCCTGGGAGCAGGAGGACGAGCTCGCCGAGACCTACATGAAGCGCAAATGCTTCGCTTACGGCCTCAATGGCAAGCCCGCCCAGCAAAGCGAACTGCTGCAAACCATGCTCGGCGATGTGGACCTGGCATACCAGAACCTGGAGTCGGTGGAGCTGGGCGTGACCACCATCGACCACTATTTCGATACGCTGGGCGGCATCAGCCGGGCGATCGGACGGACCCGCGAAGACAAGGTCCCGGTTTATATCGGCGACCAGACCCGCGGCGACGGCAAGGTGCGGACCCTTGAAGAGCAGGTCGCGCTGGAAACCCGCACCCGGACCCTCAATCCGAAATGGTACGAGGGCATGCTCAAGCATGGCCACGAAGGCGTGCGCCAGATCGAGGCGCAGATCACCAACACCATGGGCTGGTCGGCGACCACCGGCCATGTGGCGCCCTGGGTCTACCAGCAGATCACGCAGACCTTCCTGCTCGACCCGGAAATGAGCGCGCGACTGGCGGAGCTCAATCCGACGGCGTCGGCGCGTATGGCGAACCGTCTGCTTGAGGCGCACGAACGCGAATACTGGACGCCTGACGACGCGGTGCTGGAAGCGCTGCGTGAGGCAGGTGAGGAACTCGAAGATCGACTCGAAGGCATCGGGGTGGAGGCAGCAGCATGAATGTCACAACGAAACCCGGTCCGGGCACCGCCGCCCGCGCCGGCGGCGATAAGCCGGCCGACGGCGACGGCAGCGTCCAGGTCAAGCTCGACCCGAACATGAAGATCGAGACCGCAAAGGTCTTCGCGGTCTATGGCAAGGGCGGCATCGGCAAGAGCACCACGTCATCGAACCTCTCGGTGGCATTCTCGAAGCTGGGCAAGCGGGTGCTGCAGATCGGCTGCGACCCAAAGCACGACTCGACCTTCACACTGACCAAGAGCCTCGTGCCGACTGTGATCGACGTTCTCGAATCCGTCGATTTCCACGCCGAGGAACTCCGGCCCGAAGATTTCGTCTACGAGGGCTACAACGGGGTGATGTGCGTCGAGGCGGGCGGGCCGCCAGCCGGCACCGGCTGTGGCGGCTATGTGGTCGGCCAGACCGTTAAGCTACTTAAGGAGCATCACCTGCTCGAAGATACCGATGTGGTGATCTTCGATGTGCTGGGCGACGTTGTCTGCGGTGGCTTTGCTTCGCCGCTGCAGCACGCGGAACGCGCCGTCATCGTCACCGCTAATGACTTTGACTCGATCTTCGCGATGAACCGGATCGTCGCAGCAATCCAGGCGAAGGCGAAGAACTACGATGTCCGTCTGGGTGGTGTGATCGCCAACCGCAGCGCTGGAACTGACGAGATCGACCGCTTCAACGAGGCAACCGGTCTGAAGCGCCTAGCGCATTTCCCGGACCTTGATGTCATCCGGCGCAGTCGGCTGAAGAAGTCGACCCTGTTCGAAATGGAGAGCTCGCCGGAACTGGAAGCGGTGCAGCAGGAATACCTGAGGCTTGCCGCCAACCTGTGGGCCGGCACGGAGGCGTTGCAGGCAACCCCGATGAAGGATCGCGAGATCTTCGACTTCCTGGGCTTTGACTGATGCCAACCACCACTTACCTGGCACGCCGGGAACAGCTGCTGACCTACTTCGACCGCACCGCGGCCGAAGCTTGGTCGCGGCTGACGTCCGATGTGCCGGTGAGTGGTATCCGCGCCACGGTGCGGGCGGGCCGCGATACCATGCGCGCAACGCTGCTGTCATGGCTGCCGGAGGACTTGGAAGGCCGGCGGATTCTAGATGCCGGCTGCGGCACGGGGGCGTTGGCCGTAGAGGCGGCGCGGCGCGGGGCCGAAGTGGTGGCGACCGACCTGTCCCCTGCCTTGGTCAAGCTGGCCCAGGAACGGGCGCCCGACGATTTGGACGGCAGCATCGATTTTCACGTCGGCGACATGCTGGACCCTTCACTCGGGCGCTTCGACCATGTGGTCGCTATGGATTCGCTGATCCACTATCCGTCGGAGGACGTGGTCCGCACCCTGGCGGACCTTGCGGGACGCTGTGACACGTCCATCCTGTTTACTTTCGCGCCGCGCACTGTGCTGCTGACTATGATGCATACGGCCGGGCGCTTCTTCCCGCGCAGCGACCGCGCACCCGCGATCGAGCCGGTGGGCGAGAATCGGCTGCGGACACTGATCGCGGGCCACGACGAGCTCGCTGGCTGGTCTCCCGCACGCACACTGCGCGTGGCGAACGGCTTCTACACCTCCCAGGCCATGGAACTGCAGCACGCGGGGGATCCCCCGTGAGACAGCAGATCAACCAGGCAATGATTTCAGGTTGGCGGCAGATCGGGACACGGATGCTGCCGTTCGCCGACGCGGCGACCGCCGACCTACCTCTTGGCCGGCTGTTGCGGCTGTCTCTTTTCCAGGTCTCGGTCGGCATGGCGCTGGTGTTGCTCACCGGTACCCTGAACCGGGTGATGATCCTTGAGCTGGCGGTACCGGCTTGGCTGGTGGCATCAATGGTGTCGCTGCCGCTGGTGTTTGCGCCGTTACGCGCGCTGATCGGACACCGCTCGGACAATCACCGCTCATTCCTGGGCTGGCGCCGGGTCCCGTACATCTGGTTCGGCACGATGCTGCAGTTCGGCGGCTTCGCGATCATGCCGTTCGCACTGTTGGTGCTATCGGGCGACACCCACGGACCCATCATTTTCGGACAGATCGGTGCGGCGCTGGCGTTCTTGCTGGTGGGCGCCGGGTTGCACACCACCCAAACCGCCGGCCTCGCCCTTGCCACCGACCTTGCCCCGGAAGACTCCCGTCCGCGGGTGGTGGCGCTGCTCTATGTCATGCTGCTGGTCGGCATGGTGGCCAGCGCACTGCTGTTCGGCGCCCTGCTCGACGACTTCAACCAGGTGAAGCTGATCAAGGTGATCCAGGGCGCAGCCGTGATCACCGTTATCCTAAACGTCCTGGCCCTGTGGAAGCAGGAAGCCCGCAACCCGGCGCTGACTGCCCATGACCGTCCGCGCCCCGCTTTCAGCGAATCCTGGCAGCGTTTCATCGCCGGCGGCCGGGCCAGCCGGCTGCTGGTGGCCGTTGGCCTCGGCACCGCCGGCTTCAGCATGCAGGACATCCTGTTGGAGCCCTATGGCGGCGAGATCCTTGGGCTTAGCGTCGGTGCGACCACATTGCTGACTGCCCTGCTCGCCGGTGGCACCCTGGCCGGCTTCGGGCTGGCTGCCCGCTATCTCAACCGCGGCATCGATCCACACCGTTTGGCTGCGCTTGGTGCGCTGGCCGGCGTCGCTGCCTTCACCGCCGTGATCTTTGCCGGCCCGCTGGAATCAGCCCTGCTGTTCCGCATCGGCACCGCGCTGATCGGGTTTGGCGCCGGGCTGTTCGGCGTCGGGACGCTGACCGCGGCAATGGACCTCGCCGAGGACGGCCGTAGTGGCCTCGCGCTGGGCGCCTGGGGCGCCGTGCAAGCGACAGCCACCGGGGTTGCAGTCGCTCTCGGCGGTATCCTTCGTGACTTTGTTTCCGGCTTGGCAATGGACGGATCGCTTGGGGTTGCCCTTGCGGACCCGGCCACCGGATACAGCGTCGTCTATCACCTTGAGTTGCTGCTATTGTTCATGACGTTGGTGGCGATCGGGCCGCTGGTGCGTCCGTCACGCGCCGGCCACTCGCCGTCATCGTCGAAGTTCGGTCTCGCCGAGCTGCCCGGCTAGGCCATTCGATCGAGGAGTCTGCACATGGAAACCGGAGCCATCACCGGATATATCGATGTCGCGCAAATCGTGCTCTACGCCTTTTGGATCTTCTTCGCGGGCCTGATCTTCTACCTGCGCCGCGAAGATCGGCGTGAGGGCTACCCGCTGGAAAGCGAGTATGCGAGCCCGCGGCCGGGGGACGGACTGGTGTTCATCCCTGAACCGAAGGAATTCGAACTGCCCCATGGCGGTTCCGCCTTCGCCCCTAACGGCAAGGCGGACGACCGGGAACTGAAGGCCGAGAAATTCGCGCCCTGGCCCGGCGCGCCGCTGGTGCCCACCGGCAATCCCATGCTCGACGGCATCGGCCCAGGCGCCTACGCGGAACGCGCTGACGTTCCCGACGAGTTGCCCCATGGCGGGCCACGGATTGTGCCGCTGCGTGTTGCAACCGAATTCCAGGTTGTTGACGGCGACCCGGACCCGCGCGGCATGGCAGTGGTAGGCGCGGACGGAGAGATCGGCGGCAAGGTCACCGAGGTCTGGGTCGATCGCGGCGAACATATGCTGCGCTATCTGGAAGTCGCCCTGCCCGACACCGAGAACCCGCGCACGGTGCTGCTGCCTGTGCCGTTTTCCGTCGTCCATGCCAGCCGTCGTGAGGTCGAGGTTAGCGCGATCACCGGCGCGCAGTTCATGGACGTGCCGCCACTGCGCAATCCAGACCAGGTGACCCTGCTGGAAGAGGACAAAATCGCCGGCTACTACGGCGGTGGCACCCTCTATGCAACGCGTGAGCGGGCGGAACCGATCATATGAGCGACGACTTCGAGCCGATTCCAGGTCTGCCGGAATCCCTGCCAGAGGGCGAGCGGATTCTATGGCAAGGTGCCCCGGATTGGGCCACCCTGGCGCGGCGCGCTTTCCACGTGAATAAGGTGGCGTGCTACTTCGCCATCCTGATGCTGTGGGAGTTCGGTACCCGGCTGTATGACGGTGCCGCGGTGCAGACCGCGGCGATTGCTGGGCTATGGATGGTCGGACTCGGCGCAATCGCGATCACAGTGCTCAGCGTGCTTGCGCTGGTGTTCGCGCGGACCACGATCTACACGATCACCAATCGCCGCATCGTGTTCCGGTTTGGCGTAGCCCTGCCGATGACCATCAACCTGCCGTTCAATGTGATCGACTCCGCCGCGGTTCGGGAGCACGGCGGCGGCATCGGCGACCTGCCCGTGGCCCTGATCGACAATGAACGCGTCGGCTACTTCATTTTTTGGCCAAACGTGAAGCCTTGGGCTTTCGCCCGGCCCGAACCGATGCTGCGCGCCGTGCCCGATGTCGAGCAGGCAGCCACGGTGCTCGCCCGGGCGCTAGCGGATTTCAACCAGCAGCCCGCCCAGGCGAAACCGGCCGGTGAAACGGTGCCGCACGGCGATGGCTCCGCGGCAGAAACCGCGGCGGCCTAGCGGCAGAGTGAGACCATGGCGCGCCTATCGACCCATCCCCGGTTTCCGCGGTTTCCCCTCTTTGGTGCACTGACGCTAATCGCCCTGACCATGGCCCTTGTGGTCGCCACACGGGTCGGGATTATCGAGAAGGAACCGCTTGGCGCCATCACCGCCCTGGAATCAAGGGACCTTCGCTTTACCGATACATCGGAGGGCGGTATTGCCATTTATGAGGGAACCAGCGAAAAAAGAGTCGGTTTCCTGCCCCCGGGGACCAACAGCTTCGTTCGCGCCACTTTGCGCGGGCTGGCCCATGAGCGGCAGCGACTGGGCCTGGGCCCTGAGCAACCATTCCGCCTCACACGTTGGGCGGATGGCCGGGTGTCGCTTGAGGACCTCGCAACGGGGCAGCGGATTCACTTGGAGGCGTTCGGACCAACCAACATGCAGGCATTTGCAACCATTCTCGACCTGAACAGGAGCGTGCAATGATTCGCTGGCTCACAGGCGGCGAGACCATCGAACTCCCCTGCACGGTGGAGGTAATCAACACGTTCGACAGCCTTGAGGCGCATGTGACCCTGGCCAACGATCTGCCGATCCATCCCGGCGATGAGGTCATTGTTCACGGAGAACCCATCCGGGTTCCTTATGGCGACCAAGGCGTCTTTGAGCGGATGGCGACAGTCCGCCGAGCCGGCTGGCTCGAGCGGACCTGGACACGCATGACCGGGGACCTTGAATTTATGGAGCTCTGCGAGTTCAGCTTTTCGGAGAGGACGGAGCTATGAGCACGACGGAACTGGAAGCCCAGAACGAGACCACGCGCATTGCGCAGCAGAACACCCTGCTGGCGCCGCGGTTCTACACCACCGACTTCGACGAGTTGGACAAGATCGATGTCGATCCGGTCCGCGCCGAGTGGGACGAGCTGATCGGCGAGATGCGCAGCGATCCCAACAAAGGTCATTTCAAGCGTAATGAGGACTGGGAAGAGATCGACCTAAAATCCCTTCCTGAAGGGCTGCAAAAGGAATTTGTCGACTTCCTGGTCAGCTCCCTCACCGCGGAATTCTCCGGGTGCGTGCTCTACAAGGAAATGAAGAAGCGCGGCACGAACCCCGACATCTGCGAATTGTTCTCCTACATGAGCAGGGATGAGGCCCGCCACGCCGGCTTCATCAACGACGCTTTGAAGGAATTTGGCATCGGCGTCGACCTGTCCTTCCTGACCAAGGCCAAGAAATACACCTTCTTCAAGCCGAAATTCATCTACTACGCTACCTACCTCTCCGAGAAGATCGGGTACGCGCGCTACATCACCATCTTCCGGCACCTCGAACGGCACCCGGACGTGCGCTTCCATCCGATCTTCAAGTGGTTCGAGAAGTGGTGTAACGACGAGTTCCGCCATGGCGAGGCCTTCGCCCTGCTGATGCGCGCGCAGCCCCAGACCCTCACGGGGCTGAACCAGTATTGGGTGAAGTTCTTCCTGCTGGCTGTGTTCGCAACAATGTATGTGCGCGACCATAACCGTCCGCACTTCCACACCGCGCTGGGGATGGATATCGACGAATACGATTACAAGGTCTTCAACATCACGTCGGAAATCTCGAAGCAGGTGTTCCCGCTGACCCTCGACATCGATCATCCGAAGTTCAAGGCGTGTCTCGATCGCCTGTGGAAGATCGACATGGCGATGATGGCCGCACAAGAAAAAGGCGGTGCCTTCGCCTGGTTCCGCAAGGTTGGGCTCGGCACGTCGGCGTTCCTCACTTTCATGCGCCTATACATGATTCCCAGCCACCGCAACGAGATCCCCAAGCGCAGCCGACTGCAGCCGGCCTGGTAACACGGGCGCAACTGCATGATCGAGTACGGCCTGCCCCTGCTGTTTGCGCTGTTCGTCTGGTGGTTCTCCACCGGGGTGGTCTTCTTCCTCGACGGGCTGCCGGGGCGCACCTATCGTTGGAGCATGGTCGGCGGCACCGCAGTATTCGGGCTGTCGCTTTACGGGTTGTGGGCTACCGCCGGCGATACTTCGCTGCTGGGCGCCTATCTTGCTTTCACTTGCGGCGTCCTGATCTGGGGCTGGCAGGAGATGAGCTTCTTTCTGGGCTACGTGACCGGCCCACGGAAGACAGGCTGCCCGCCCGGCTGCACTGGCTTCCGCCGCTTCGTCCTCGCGGCAGCGACCTGCATCTGGCATGAGCTGGCGATCGTCGCCACTGCTGTGGTGGCGCTGGTGCTGACTTGGGGAGCGCCAAATCAGATCGGGCTCTGGACCTTCATGCTGCTGTGGGCCGCACGGCAGAGCGCGAAATTCAATGTCTTCCTCGGGGTGCGTAATCTCAGCGAGGAATTCCTGCCCGGGCATCTGAAATTCCTGCTGGACGGCTTCATGGTCCGCAAGCCGATGAACATGCTGTTTCCGCTCTCAGTCACTGCGCTGACTCTCGCCACCGCATGGCTAGCCCATGCCGCCATGGCGCCGGACGCCACCGCGGCCGAAACGGCGGGCGCCATGTTCCTCGCCGCCATGATGGGCCTCGCGCTCCTTGAGCATTGGTTCCTGGTGTTACCCATCCCGGCTGCCGCGCTGTGGCACTGGGCTCTGCCTGCGGACAAGCGGCCAGGTGCACCCATCTCAGGCAACCGAAACGACCGGAAAGCCGCACTGCCAGCGGAATAACCCGGCGACGACCAACAAGCCAGTTTGGGCAACAACCCTTGGCGCATAACAGGGAGGCATCCATGGGTCGGACCGACGGTCCGGAACCATTCGACGCCGGCGCCGCGGCGGACAACGAGGGCGTTCAGCCAGAAGACGCGATTCCCGGGATCGCTGCCGACGGCTCGCTGTTTCCGATCGGCAAACTGGATGCCCACCGCCAGAACGTGCAGCATCTGGCAATCTCGGTGTTTGTTTACGACGGCGATAACCAGTTGCTGCTGCAACGGCGCGCGTCTGGCAAGTATCACTCGGGCGGCTTGTGGGCGAACTCCTGCTGCAGTCACCCGGCTTGGGGCGAAAGCCCGGAGCACGGCGCCCATCGCCGTCTGCGCGAAGAGTTGGGCTTCGAGACCCCGCTGAGCGCGGATGGAATTATTGAGTACCGCGCTGCGGTTGGCGGCGGCCTATGGGAAAACGAACGCGTGCATCTTTTCCGTGGCACCGTCGCGCGGCCGCGCCTTACGCTCGTGCCCAATCCGGACGAGGTGATGGAGACACGATGGACGACGCTTGGGGCATTAAGCGACGATATCGCGCGCAACCCCGAACGTTATACCGCCTGGCTCCAGATCTATGTGGCCCAGGGCGTAGTACCCTCCCGCTAAAAGAAAAACGGCGGGCCGATAAGGCCCGCCGCTCTCTGGCTTTCTTTTCGCGTCAGAAGGTCAACGCTTTTCCGTGAGCATCGGATAGTCCTTCGCCATTTTTGCGCCCATCAGGGGCTTGTTGACGCCCTGGTGGCAGGTGGCGCAGTTGGCCTTTAGCGCATCGCCTTCTGGCCCAAGCCGGTTGTCAGGGAAAATCGGCTCCAGCGGCGTGATGTAGTTGCCGTTGATATCCCGCACCATCCGGATGCCATGCCAAGCCGTGACTTTCTGGGGATTGCTTCCGGACCAGTCAGAGAAGGCGCGGGTGTTATGGCAGAAGGTGCAGTTCACGCCGAGCGACCCTGAGACATGCTGCATCAGCGCGTAGGTACGCTCGGTCTGCTGGATCGACACATTGTGGCCGGTTGGCAGAGCCGTTGGGCCCTCGACCCCACCGACATCGCCGTCGGCACCCAGCAGCGGCGTGAACGGATCGGTATGCAGGGATGTCAGACCAACATTCTCACCGACAACGTTCTGCCCTTCCCGGCTGGCGGTCATCCCGCGGGCGGTGGCCGGACCCGGGTTCAGGGACCAGACATATTCCGGCACGGGCTGCCCGCGATGGCATGTGTAACAGGTCACCCCGGTATCAGCGACATGGCTCTGCCATTCGCTGTTGATATGCTGGGTCATCTCCAGCATCCGCCGCGTGACGATCTTGGTATAGACCTCGTCGGAAGCAAGGTTGTCCGGATTGTGGCAGTAATCGCAGCCCTGCTCGGGTGAGACCCACTCTGTGATCATGCCCATCAGGCCAAGAAACTCATCCTCGGTCAGGTGGCCAAGCACCGGCACGTTCTCATAAACCGTGGACGCCCGCGGCCCGCCGGGCTCGATCGGAAACGGTTCTTCCAACTGGTTGAGCGCGGCCAGCTCAGCGTTCGTCTCACGGTCGCTGATCACAACCATGCCCGTGCCACGGAAGCCGGACTGATTCGAGTCGACTGGCGGAAAGTCCCAGCCAGCGGTGACAAGCATTGCCCCCGTGAGTAGCGCCAGGATGGCCGCGGCGATCGGAATGAGACCCTTCATCATCGGCTTGCCCCCGGGCTCATTGCCGGATCCAACACGGCAGGTTCTGTTGCTGGATAGGGCGGCACGATCCCGTGCTTGATGCCCCAAAGGTACCAGTTATCGACAACGGTGCCGGTTAGCAGAATTCCGATCCCGCCCGTCAGCGGCGTGAGGACTGCGAACCACCAGGCCCAGCGATGGATCGATTCCATGGTGGCGTTGAAACCCATGGTCCAGCGCCAGAACAGTGCTGCCCGTTCAGATGCCGTGCCCCGATCCGTGGCCTGCTCAATCTCGCGTTCACCCCCGTAGCGGCCAACCGCCAGGATTGTCGCGCCATGCATCGCGAACAGCAGGACCGAGCCATAAAGGAACACGATCGAGAGGCAATGGAACGGGTTGTAGTAGAGGTTGCCGTAACGGATTGAGAACGCGGTGGTCCAGTCGAGATGCGGGAAGATGCCGAACGGTACCGCTTCGCTCCAGCTGCCCATCATGACCGGACGAATGAAGCCGAGGACCAGATACAAGAAGATGGCCGATGCAAAGGCCCAGGCGATATGGGTGCCCATGCCCAATGAGACGGCCCGCCTATATGTCCGGATCCACCAAAGGATGATCGAGGTCGTGAGGAAGAAGCCGGCAAGCAGCCACCAACCGCCTTTCGCAAGTGGCGGCAGCGTCAAGCCGTATTCAGGTGCCGGCGGCTCCAGCGCCAGCCAGAACAGTTGGCGGATGAACTCGATCGGATCCCAGTTTACCGAGGCCCACATGTTGAGGCCGATAATCTCGATCGCGATGAAGCCGCATAGCAGGGATGTCACCCCGGTCCAGCCGAGGTAAACCGGCCCGATCTGGGCGTTGCCGATCTTGCCCAGCCAGTATGAGAACAGCGGCACACCCATGCGTTCCGTGTCACCACGGGGAACGGCGATACCGTAGTCAGGGGCGCTGCGGACCTGAACCCGCGTGAAGATGTTCTGATAAGTCGCCACCTTGCCTCTCCCCTATGGCCAGATCGGGAGGTTGAGCCACCAGCCCCACCATTCCGGCCAGCCGCGGTTCCAGAACGGACCGCTGATCACAATACAAACGGCACTCCAGAAACCGGCGTTGAGCGCGAGGAACAGGCCCAGCCGATGGATGCCAAGGGTGCCGACGGAATAGCCGATGAAGTCGCGGAAAAAGGTGTCTTCGTGCTCCGGCGACTTCACCTTCTCGCCGCGCGGCGGATTGAGCGCGGACAGCACCAGCCCGCCATGCATGGCAAGCGCCAGGCAGGTGGTGAAGAAGAAGGTCACGGCGAGCATATGCGCCGGGTTGTAGTGGAAGTGCAGATATTGATAGCCGACGTTCGAGACCCAATCGAGGTGGCTGAAGATGCCGTAGGGGAAACCGTGGCCCCATGCGCCCAAGAGCACCGGTCGGATCACAACAAGGGTGACATAAGCGAAGATCGCTACGCCGAAGGCGATCGGCACGTGATAGCCCATGCCCAGCTTGCGGCAGATTTCCACCTCACGCAGCGCCCATGAGACGAACGCCCCGATTGCGCAGATCGTAATGATCTGCCACAGGCCGCCCTCCTTGAGAGGCGCGAAGGCCAACCCGTAACTGATATCGGGCGGCGCGATGTTGATCTGCCAAATGTTCCAGGTCGGACCGATTGCGGCGCCATAGATGATCAGCGCGGTGCCGAGGACCGAGAAGAAGATCGTTGTGACCCCGAAAAAGCCCACATAGAACGGGCCGATCCAAAAGTCGAAGAGGTCGCCGCCAACCAGGGTTCCCCCGCGAACCCGGTACTTCCGTTCGAAATTCAACATTGGCATCGCTGGGTCCTCCAAGCGGGATCGGCGGCGGCTGTCCGCCCAAGGCGCTGGCGCTGGCGCCCGTTATCGGTCGTGTCGTATCGCATCGTGTCGTGCTGTTGCGTCACCCGCGGAAGTGGTCGGGGCCGGGCATGGCGCGAGGTCCCAGGCCACTCCCGCATACGGGTGACGCCGACAGCTGGCTAGCCGAGCAGCGTCGGCGGCGAGTCCATATGGCTCGTCGCGTCCGCACCGGCGGCCGGACCTTCGATCCAGTTGAACCGGTCGGTGCTGAGCAGGATGAAGTGGATCAGCACGGCCAGGACGAAAAGGAACGTCGCCAGCGCAACGAGAACGCGGCGCGGGTCGAAAATAAGCCAAATTCTCCACATGACCGGGTCCTCCTAGGCGAAGCGGTTGGTAACGAGATCCACCGCGAAGCGCGCCCCGTCCATCAGGGACGCGTACCCCTCCGGACCGGGGAGCCACGGACGCCACTGCCACGCAAGGAAGTGGGCGACAATCGCGATAATCGTGAACGCGATGAAGCTCGTCATGAAGATGCGATGAAACTCCTGAGCTTCATCTTCTGAGAGTCCCGATAGGGAACTCCTAGGGTTCATGTCTGCCATTCTCTGGCTCCTCAGTATGCCGGCCGACCAAGTCTCTCAACCCGGTGACGCGGCGGTTGCATGTCGCGGGACTCATCCGCGACGGGGTTTCCCGCCTGAGCGCTCAGGCGGAACTCGGTGATCGGTCAACGCATAAAGGCGTAGGGGATGGACACATCCGCCGCCGCCTTGGCGTCTCCGATGATCGACCTGTGGCCATTCGGTCCCGGCGGGAACGGCCGCCAGCGCCGCGGCAACAACCGCGTCACCAGGGCAATCGCCAGGAAGAACAGGAAGCCCAACGCAAACAGCAGGCGGTACTCCCGTTCATCCTGTTTGCGTAACCTCGAGAACACAGCGTGATCCGTCATGTCGCTCATCGCCTCCGTCTATCGTGCCTATTGGCTCCGTCCGCGCGCATGTCCCCCGCGGAAAGGGTGTTGAAACTGTCGTGGCAGGCGTTCATGCCGCCTGCCCCTGCATCAGCGCCGCGCCAGCCGCTTCGACCCGCGCCGCAGTAATCCGTTCTTCGCCTGCCGATCGTGCGGCCTGCTCGGCCGCATCGCGCAGACGCTTCGCCGCCGAGATCCGCACCAGCACCGGCTGGCGCTCGACCAGCCGGTCGAGCGCGGTGCGGGCATCGTCGTCCCAGGGCAGTTCCTGAAGCAGGCGTGACGGCGTCGCCTCGACGGCGTCCATGTCGGTTGCGATCGGCAGGATGTGGAACAACGCATCGAACAGCGCGTTGCAGACTTCCTGCACCAGGTAGGTCGCGCCGGCGTAACCCATGAAGGGCGTGCCGGTATGGCGGCGGATGATCGCGCCCGGGAATGAAGCCGGAATGTAGATCGCGCGGCCGCCGATCTCCGACAGGTACATGCGCTCGTTGTAGCTGCCGAACAGAATCAGCGGCGTTTGCTCTTGGACCGCCTTTCGCACCGCATCGTTGTCGGGCTTCACCCCGGCGCTGCGGGCGAAGGAGAAGGTGCAGGGCAGCCCCATCTCCTCCTCCAGGAAATGACGCACGCCGCGCGCATAGGTCTCGTTCGCAACGATCCCGAAGCTGGCGGTGCCGAAGAAGTCCTGGGTCACCGATCGCCAAAGGTCCCACAGCGGCTTGATGGTGGTGTGCTTCTCGCGCTCGATGAAGGGTTCGGGATCGAGTTCCAGCAACTCGCCCAGCTTGCGCAGGAACTTGGTCGTTGAATGCAGCCCGATCGGCGCCTGGAGGTAGGGCTTGCCGAGCGCCTCGCACAGCAGCCGGCCGAACTCGCGGTACATGCAAATGTTCACGTCCGCGTCGACCAGGCGTGCCACATCGGCCAGATGGCTACCCAGCGGGAACACCATGTTGACCTCGGCGCCGAGGCCTTCGACGAGCCGGCGGATTTCCGCCAGGTCCGAAGGCGTATTAAAGGTGCCGTAGATCGGGCCGATGATGTTGACCCGCGGCTTGTCGCCCTCAGCCCGCTTGCGCGGCTTGGGCATGCGGCCGTTCTTGGCGCCGTACTCCGTCCACAGCCATTGCATGGCGCGATTGGCGCTCTGCCACTGGTCCTCGTCGATGGTGCGCGGCAGGAACCGCTGGATGTTGGTGCCTTCCGGCGTGACCCCACCGCCGATCATCTCGGCGATAGAGCCGGTGACGACAACGCTGGGCAGGTCGGGATCGAGCGTCCCGTGCGCCCGCTTCATTGCCTCCTCTGTGCCGTGCTGGCCGAGCTCTTCCTCGGCAAGGCCGGTCACCACGATCGGCAGCTCATGGGGGGGAAGCGCGTCGGTATAGTGCAGCACCGACGTCACCGGCAGGTTTTCGCAACCCACGGGCCCGTCGATGATCACCTGCAGCCCCTTCACCGCCGTGAAGACATAGACGGAGCCCCAGTAGCCGCCGGCGCGATCATGATCCAGGATCAGCACCCGATCGCCCCCTCTACAGCCTTCTTCTTTGGCGCTGCCTTGCGGGCGGCCTGCTTCTTCTTAAAGGCGGGCCGGTCTTCCGGCACCTCCTCCCAGACGCCCGCGGCGTGACCCGTTCCGACCCCGTCGAAGAACTCAGTCATTTGATCAAACCGGGCCTTGTTGCCCAGCGCGCCGTTGATCACCTGGGCCAGTGAACCGGCACCCGCCGGCCCCATCAGCGGCCGTGCGGAAATCAGGTTGGTGAAATACAGGCCGGGGATCGACATCTCCTTGGCCTTCTGCACCACCGGTGTCGTGCCGATGGCAAGATCCGGGTTGTATTCCTTGATCGCGGCGACGTCCTGCTCAAGCGAGGCGCGGAACTGAACCTGCACGCCCTTCGCTTCCAGCCACTCACGGTCGGGATCGGAATAGCGGGTCCGCGGACAGGCCGAGCCGACATAGCGGACATCGGCGCCGCTCTCGACCAGCAGCCGGGCGACCAGCAGTTCAGACCCTTCGTAGCCGGACAGAGTAATGCGGCCGTCAATACGCGCACCTTCGAGCGCCGCCTCGATCGCCGGCAGGAAGGCATCCTTGGCGGCGCGGACAGTCTTGTGCGGCACGCCACAAGCCTCGCCGATCGCGGTAAGCCATTCCGCCGTACCGTCCCGGCCGACCGGGGCAGAGCCCACAATGGTGCGGCCCGCCGCATCGAACTCGCGGAACGATGCGGTGTAGAACGGGTGGATCGCCGCGACCGCCGCACAGTCAAGGGCGGCATACAGCTCGCGCCACTCGCGGGTCGGAACGACCGGACCTACGGCCAAACCCAGCGGCTCCAGCATCATGCCGATGCCTACGGGGTCGGCGGGAAACATCTCGCCGACCAGGGTAACGGTGGGCTTGTCACTCGGCCCGTCGCGCGGCGCCGCTACCGCGCCTTGCTCGGCCTCCAGCCGCGCGTAATTCAGCATCGCGCCGGCGAGCACGTCCTTCGCTTCCGCATGGGTCGGCACACCGAAGCCCGGCACGTCGATGCCGATGATCCGGACACCGTTGATCTCCTTGGGGAGCAACTGCAGTGGAACACCTGAAGCCGTCGGCACACACAGGTTCGTGACCACGACCGCGTCGTACTTTTCCGGGTCGGCGATGGCATAAACCGAGTCGCGGATGTCCTCGAACAGCTTGCCGGTGACCAGCGTCTCGGAGTTGAACGGCACATAACCGACCGTCCGGCGTGCGCCATAGAAATGCGACGTGAAGGTCAACCCGTAGACGCAGCAGGCAGAGCCAGACAGGATCGTCGCCGTGCGCCGCATCCGCAGCCCGACACGCAGCGACCCGAAGGCCGGGCACATGCTCTGGGGCTGGTCATGGGGGCCGGTCGGATAATCCTCGGCGTAGCGTTCAAGGGTCTCGCTGTTGCCTGCCGCCATCGCGGCGCGGCGTAGTTCTTCCTTGCCGGCGTGGCAATCTACGCCGTCCCCGCCAGCGGCCGGGGCCTGGGTCTCTTCAGCGCCGTTCCCGGTCATCGCCGTCTCGGCGCTGCCGTCATAGACGACTTCGCGGGTTTCGCCGGCCTTGGTGCCATCGTCAGGTGTCATCGCAGCGTATTCCAGCGCCTCAAACGTTGTCGTAGATCACTTCAAGGGACGCCTTCTCGACGTAGTTCACGCCGCACATGTCCTCGTATGAAGCGGGCTGCAGGACGAAGTCCGCTCCCGTATCCTCGGCAGAGAACAGGTCCAGCAGTTGGTCATGCGACAGCGGCGTGGGATGCAGCGGCGGCGCGGTGCCGATGTTCTCCGCAAGCTCGGCGAACAGCCCGCCCCATTGCCCGTCCGGATGGCCGACAATTTCGTAGTTGGCGCTCTTGCGGCGGATGTCTTCGTCCGCGGGGATCGCCGAGAGGATCGGGATACCAACCGATTCCGCAAAGGCCGCGGCCTCGCCGGTGCCGTCATCCTTGTTAATCACCATGCCCGCAACGCCGACATTGCCGCCGAGCTTGCAGAAATACTCGACCGCGGAGCAGACGTTGTTCGCAACGTAAAGGGACTGTAGGTCGTTGGAGCCAACGACGATGACCTTCTGGCACATGTCGCGGGCGATCGGCAGCCCGAAGCCGCCACACACCACGTCGCCGAGGAAGTCGAGCAGCACGTAGTCGAAATCCCAGTCGTGGAAGCCCAGCTTCTCAAGGGTTTCGAAACCGTGGATGATGCCGCGCCCACCGCATCCGCGCCCGACCTCGGGGCCGCCGAGCTCCATGGCGAACACGCCGTCGCGTTTGAAGCAGACGTCGCCGACCTGGACCTCCTCGCCGGCTTCCTTCTTCTTCGAAGATGTCTCGATAATGGTCGGGCAGGCGCGTCCACCAAACAGCAGCGACGTGGTGTCGCTCTTCGGATCGCAGCCGATCAGCAGTACCTTCTTGCCCTGCTGCGCCATCATGTAAGACAGGTTCGCGAGCGTGAAGCTCTTGCCGATGCCGCCCTTGCCGTAGATCGCGATGATCTGGGTTTCCTTGGTGACGGGACCCGTATGCGGGGCATCCGGCTCGATGGCTGCTTCCGCGCGCAACCGCTCGGTCATCGACTCGTCGGCCGGTGCAGTTTGGGTCGTATCGTTGGGGGCGGTCATTGGCAGGCGCTCCAATCCAGAACCATCTTCAGGCAATCGGGGTCCTCGAACGCAGTCCGATAAGCGTCGGCTGCTTGAGGGGCGTCGTTGCAGTGGGTGATCAGGCCGTCGAGGGACAGGTGCCCCTGAGCCACGAGGTAGGCGACGGCCTCCATGTCGGCGGGCTGCCATTCGGCGGCGATGCGAATACGCGCCTCGCGCATGAAGGCGGGCGCGAAGGCGAACTGCAGCGGCTCGTGATAGAATCCGGCTAGCACCACCTCGCCTCCCGGACCCAACCGGGAAATCAGCGGATCAAGCAGCGAGGGGTCGCCGCTCACGTCATAAATCGCCCGGTAGTCGCGACGGTCATCGTCGTCCGGGCTGATGACCTCGTAGCCTTCGGCACCGCCGGCGCGGCGCGGGTTCTTCTCCCAGACCACCGGCGCCGGGCCGTCACCAAGCACCGCCAACCGCGCCAGCAGGCGCCCGAGCACGCCATGACCGACGATCAGGTCAGGGTCGGCGCCGCCCTCAATGGCGTGGTGCGCCGTCGCGGCAAGGGCCAGCAACACCCCATGCTGACCAAGATTGGCATCGATCGCGATGGCCCGTGCGCCCGGCAGGACGAGCCGCGAAGCCGCGCCGCCAAACAGGCCGCGGATTTCACCGAAACAGCGCGCGCCCGGCGCGAAAACATAGTCGCCAACAGCATGTCCCGACTGGGGACCGGCCTGGCAGACCCGGCCCACCGACTCGTAACCCGGAACCAGCGGATAGCCCATGCCCGGAAAGGGCGGCATCTGGCCCGTGTAGAGCAGCCTCTCAGTGCCCGTGCTGATGCCGGACCAGGCAACATCCACGACAATGTCGGAGTCTTCGGGCTGGGAAACCGGCACCTCGCTGACGGCCAGTTTCTCAGGTGCTTCCAGAATGACTGCAACAGAATTAAGCAACGCTTTCTTAGCCCCCCTGTGCCGGCGATCCAGCCGGTTCCCATTCGCTGACTGTCAGCTTAACTGGACCATGGGAGGTGTCAAGCAGGCTTTACACCTATCGGCGCGCTTCTATGACTTTCGTGAGCAGGGGCCGTCGGGTCGAACGCACCCGCCAACTGGCGAAGCCGGCACGGGTGAGCATGTCGCCGATTTCATCTGGCGTGCGTGGCCGTCCCCGGCCCATTGCCATGAGGTAGAAACCAAAATAGGCATCGCCGACAGGGGCTGCCCCGGCGGTTCCAGACATCGGCTCGGCGATCAGCAGCACGCCGCCGGGTGGCAAGGCGCGATGGATTGCACCCATCAGGCGCAATACCGTCTCGTCGTCATGGTCGTGGACAATGCGCACCAGGGTGATGATGTCAGCCCCTTCAGGCAACGCATCCTTGTCGAAATCCCCGCCAGTCACAGCGATGCGTCCCTCCAGTCCCGCATCTGCGAGACTGACGCGGGCCCGCGCTGCCACCGGCGGCAGATCGAACATCCCTAGGCTTAACGATGGCACCCGCGCCGCCACGGCGCGGATGAACGCCCCCTCGCCGCCGCCAACATCCAGCAGTTGTCGGTGACGCTGGAACGGATAGGCATCGAGTACGTCCTGGCTGATCAGCGGCTGCGACGCGGACATCAGCGCGCTATAGGCGGCGACCCGGTCGTCTTCCTCGTTTTCCGGACGATTCTCTCCAGCGTAGGGCCAGAACGCCGCGAGCCGCGTGTCCGACACCTCACCCCGCAACAGAGCCACGGGGTCCGCCAGGTCCGCGTAAAGCATGCGGTGGTGAGCCACCATCGCCGCGATGCCTGGATTGCCGCGCATTGCCGCTCCAAGGGGCCCAAGGCCGTAGCGGCCGTCGCCGCGATTTTCCAGCAAATCCAGGGATTCCGCTGCCGCCAGCAGCCGCGCCGCCGCCTCTTCTGTCAGCTTCAGCGGTCCGGCAAGTTCCGCCGCTGACTGCGGGGCTTCGGCTACCCGCTCGAAGATATCCAGCTCGACGCAAGCAGCCAGCACCTGGGAATAAACGAATCCGGCACAGATATCGAACAAGGCGCGGGCGTGGGATTGCGCCACTCCGCGGGTCAAAAGAAAGGATGCCGCCCAGCGCTGGAAGCCAGGGCTGCCAAGGAGCCGGTCGCGGAACCTCAACCAGCGATCACGCAACATGCACGACTGCCCGTCCGATCGGCGGCACCAGCCGTAGCCGCCGCGTCACGCCGCCTGCAGTTCCAGTCCGGCCGGTAGGACGCGCCTGGTCTCAAGTGTGATCAGCTCGCGCAGCTTGTCAGCGCCCGCACAGTCGGGAACCGAGTCGACCGCCTCGCCGACCAGCCGTTTCAGCCGATCCACTGCGCCCGCCAGCCCCAGTTCACAAGTGGCGCTGGGGCGGTCGAGCGCCGCATCCTGGCCCTTCGGCTTGCCCATGTCTTCCGGCTCCGCGGCAATGTCGCGGATGTCATCGGCGACCTGGTAGGCCTCGCCCAGGCGCTCGCCGAGGATTCGCCAGGGCGCAGCCTCTGCCCCTGCCGCAGCAGCGCCCGCCATGGTCGCACCGGCAAACAGCGCGCCAGTCTTCGCCTGATGATAGGTCGCCAGATCGACGTCCGGCTCGCACTCCCAGGCTTGGCCGGCAACGATGCCATGGGGCATGCCGACCGAGGTGGCGACGATCTGGTTCAAAGGCGCTAGGCGCTCCGGCGCGACCGCGGCCCCTGCGGCAAGGGTCTGATAAGCCAGCAGGATCAGCGCATCGCCGGTGAGAAGTGCAAGCGGTTCGCCGAATGCCATATGGACCGACGGCTTGCCGCGGCGCATTGCCGCGTTGTCGAAACAGGGCATATCGTCATGCACCAAAGAGGCGCAATGCAGGAACTCAATGGCGCTGGCCGCCGCATCGGTGATACCGGGCTGATCGTCGCCACAGGCACCCGCAACGGCCAATACCAGCCGGGGCCGGACACGGGCGCCGCCGGGCAGTACCGCATAGCGGACGGCTTCAGATAAGAGGGGCGGCGCTGAACTGCTGCAGGCGGGTTGCAAGGCAGTTTCGATTGCCGCTTCGATCCGATCTGTGGCGTCCATGCCGTCTCCCCGCTATCGCATTTGACAAGAATTTTGAGTCACGAGTGTCATGTAGTATTGACACTCGGACGCCCCCTAATCAATCGCAATTGACACAGGACACCAATACGCGTGGGCAATGACCGAGTGGTTGTGATCGGAGCGGGCATTGCCGGACTTGCTGCCGCCATCGACTTGTCGACACAAGGATTCGCGGTCACTTTGGTGGAAAAGGAAGCCGCGCCGGGCGGCAAAATGCGGCAAATCCAGGTCAGCGGTCGGCCGATTGATGCCGGGCCCACCGTATTCACCATGCGCGACGTTTTCGACGCGCTTTTTGCCGATAATGGCGCCGTGCTGGAAGAGCATCTGACCCTGCAACGCGCGGAGGTGCTGGCGCGTCATGCCTGGGCACCGGACGAGCGCCTGGACCTTTTTGCGAATCCTGAACGATCTGCCGACGCCATCGCCAACTTCGCCGGCGCGGGGGAGGCGGACCGGTTCCGCCGCTTTGTTGCCCGCGCCGCAGGCATCTTCGACACGCTCGATGGCCCGTTCATCCGTGGGTCGCGGCCAGGCCCGATCACCCTGGCGCGCCGAATTGGGATGGGCCGGGTCGGCGATCTTTGGCGGATCACGCCATTCGCCAATCTGTGGCGCGAACTGGGCAGCCATTTCCATGACCCGCGCCTGCGTCAGCTGTTTGGTCGCTACGCCACGTATTGCGGTTCTTCTCCGTTCGACGCGCCGGCCACCTTGATGCTGGTGGCACATGTCGAGATGGCGGGGGTTTGGATGGTCAAAGGCGGCATGCACAGCCTTGCCCGTGCACTCGCCGGCCTCGCCATGTCCAGAGGCGCCGAACTGCGGTATGGGGCGGGTGCCACCGGCATCGACGTCGACGGCCGAGGCCGGGTCACGGGGGTCCGATTGCAGGGCGGCGAACGGCTGGCCGCCGACGCGGTCGTCGTCACCGCAGACAGCGCAGCGCTGGCTGCGGGGCTTTTCGGTGACGCGGTGACGCGCGCTGCGCCAGATGTGCCGCTGAACGCGCGTTCCCTGTCCGCCGTGACCTGGTGCATGACGGCGCCCACTGACGGCTTTCCGTTGCTACACCACAACGTCTTCTTCTCCGATGACTACAAGGCGGAGTTCGATGACATCTTCCGCCGACAGCGGATTCCGCGCTGCCCCACCGTCTATGTTTGCGCCCAGGACCGCGGCGGCGACGATACGGGCGTACTGCCGGGCGGCGGCGCGGAACGGCTTTTATGTCTCGTCAATGCGCCACCGACGGGCGACCATGACGGCTTTGACGATGCCGAGGTAGAGGAATGCGAGAACAACACGTTCGACCTGCTGCGCCGGTGCGGCCTGTCGGTGAACCGCCAACAGGCGGAGTCGGTGATCACGACGCCCGCGGGCTTTGCACGTCTGTTCCCGGCGACCGGGGGCGCACTCTACGGCCGGGCATCGCATGGCTGGATGGCATCGTTTCGCCGGCCGGGAGCGCGCAGCCGGGTACCAGGCCTGTATCTGGCGGGGGGCAGCGTGCATCCGGGGCCGGGCATTCCGATGGCGGCGCTGTCGGGCCGCCAGGCGGCGCGCAGCGTGATCGAGGACCGCGGTTCGATGCTGCGGTAAAGCCCGGAGGCTATGCCTGGTGGTACGTCGATGCCGTAAGCGACGATCGCCAGTACGCCCTTACCATCATCGCCTTCATCGGCAGCGTCTTCTCGCCCTATTACGCATGGTCGGGACGCCACGATCCGCTCAACCATGCGGCGGTCAATGTGGCGTTGTACGGCCCAATGGGCCGCTGGGCCATGACCGAACGCAGCCGCGCAGCCGTCGAGCGCAGTGCGCACGACCTTCGAATCGGGCCGAGTAGCCTGCATTGGGATGGCAACGCGCTGACGCTTGAGGTGGCCGAGGTGGGCGCGCCGTTACCGCGGCGCATCCGCGGCCGGGTCCGCGTCACCCCCAACGCCATTACCAGCAGCCGGAAAATCCTCGATGCGCCGGGCCGGCACCGCTGGTGGCCGATCGCCCCTCACTCGCGGGTCGAGGTCGCGCTCGACACCCCCGGGCTGACTTGGTCTGGCAGCGCCTACTTCGACACCAATGACGGTGATGAACCATTGGAAGCCGGCTTCAACCGCTGGGACTGGTCAAGGGCCGACCTCGCGGACGAGCGGGTGCTGCTCTACGAAGCCCTGCGCCGTGACGGGAGCACCATCTCGCTCGGCCTGCGCTTCGACCAAAACGGCGAGGAAAGTGTGTTCGTTCCGCCGGATCGGGTAGCGCTGCCGCCAACCCTTTGGCGCGTGCCGCGCGGCACGCGGGCCGACGATGCGGCAGCGGTCAAGGTCCTCAAGACCCTGGAGGACACCCCCTTCTACAACCGCTCGATGCTGGAGACCCGGTTGCTCGGCAGTTCTGCGGTCGCAATGCATGAGAGCCTGTGCCTCGACCGTTTCGCCAGCCAATGGGTCCGGCTGCTGCTGCCGTTCCGCATGCCGCGCCGCTTTGGCGGCTAACGGCGTTCGTCAGTCTTGCTGCTCGCGCGCGCGCCGGTCCTTCTCACGCCGGAGCCGCCGCAGCGACATCAGCTGCCAGATGCCAAAACCCAGCACCAAGCCCATCACCAGAAGCAGTTCCAGGAAGATGATCTGCCCGGAAGTCACACGCTGACCGCCGGGTTACGCCGCCAGACGGCGACGTTGAGGAAGAAGGCGAACGACACCCAAAACAGATAGGGCCCCAGCAACCAGGCCGCCTCGGCACGGATCGGATAGAAAGTGACCATGGTCGCGACAATGGCGATCCAAAGCACCGCCATCTCAATCGCCGCCAGGCCCATCCGCCGCATCCCAAAGAAGATCGCCGACCACAGCGCATTGAGAACCAGTTGCAGGGCGTAGATGGCAAGCGGCACGGCTGCGGCAGTGCCGGCCTCGCGCCACACCATCCACCCGGACACCGCGATCATCACGAACAGGATGGCCCAGACCGGGCCGAACAACCAGTTGGGCGGGCGCCACCAGGGCTTGGAAAGCCCCTCGTACCAGTCGCCTGGCCGGAAGATCGCACCGCTCGACGCCGCGGCGAAGCAGGCCACGAGAAAACCTACGAGACCGATGAGGGAGGAACCGTCCATCCCGGCGAGACTCCCCTATCCGGCCTGCTGTCCGACGCTGTCGTTGGTTTCGGGACGGTCGCGCCGTTCCAGCTTCTCAATCAGGTCGATGGTCCGCACCATCTGCTCATAGAGATTCCACCACGGAATGCTGGCCACGGCGCCGGCGGCCGACGGATGCGCGGCCACGACTGCATCGACAAGGAAGCGGGTCTCGGCCAGCGAGGGAATCGAAGCACTGCCCGATGGCAGGACCGTGGCGCCCAGCGCGCGCGCCAGCAGCGCGACCTTGCGCGGCGTTGAGACCACCGCACGGTCGCTGATGGAATCATGGTCCCGCATCGCAACCTCTCGGCCGATCTCGGCATAGATCAGCCGCGCTGCGTGGATCGCCGGGCGACATGCGCGCGGCAAGCGCCCGATGCCGGAAACCGAGCGGCGATAGAGGATATCTGCTTCATCGAGCAGGCGGCGGATGGCCGACGCGATGCCAGGGCAATGCTCCGGACGCTCAAGCCAGGCATCCGGGTCGAGCCCCTCCTCGCGCAGCCATTCACACGGCAGGTAGAGGCGTCCCGCCCGGGCATCCTCGCCGACATCGCGGGCAATGTTGGTGAACTGCATGGCGACGCCCAGGTCGCAGGCGCGCGCCAGCACCTCCGGCTCGCGGCGGCCCATCAGCACCGCCATCATCGCTCCAACCGTCCCCGCGACCCGCGCCGCGTAGGCGCGCAGGTCCTCGACGGTCTCGTACCGCCGTTCTGCGACGTCCCAGGCAAAACCCTCGAGCATCGCTTCGGGCAGGGCCCGGGGCAGGCTGTAGCGGCTGACGACTTCGGCGAAGGCGCGGTCCGCCGGGGCGTCGGACGGTTCTCCCGCATAGATGCGTCCGAGCCGATCGCGCAGACGGCCTACCGCCCCTTCGTTACTGTCGATATCCACGGCGTCGTCGGACAGACGGCAGAAGGCGTAGAGCGCAAAGGCCGGCTGGCGCACCGCCTCCGGCAACAGCACGGATGCTGCGTGGAAACTCCGGGAACCGGTGCGGATAGCTTCGCGGCAGGCTGCGAAATCCGCAGCGCTCGCGCTGGCCATCTCAGGCGAACGCGGCGGCATCGGGCACGACCTTGTCTAGAATTCGGGCCGAGGAGAGGACCCCCGGCAGCCCGGCGCCAGGATGCGTCCCGGCGCCCACCAGATAGAGTCCCTCCACGTCCTCACTTCGGTTCTGGGGCCGGAACCATGCGCTCTGGGTGAACAGCGGCTCCATGCCGAAGGCGGCTCCGTTTAGCGACAGCAGATCGCTGCGGAAGTCAGGCGGTGCCATGATGCGAGACGATACCACCGCATCGGAAAGCCCCGGCAAGACCGTCTCGGAGAGGAAGCTCTCGATGCGCCGGCGGTAGGGTTCCGCCTCTTGCGCCCAATCGACGTCGCCGCCCAGATGCGGCACTGGCGAAAGTACATAGAAGCTGTCGCAACCGTCGGGTGCCAGCGACGGGTCGGTCGCCGTGGGACGGTGCAGGTAGAGGCTGAAATCCGATGCCAGCACCTTGCGCCGGAAGATGTCGCGCAGCAGTTCCTTGTAGCGAGGGCCCAGCATGATCAGGTGGTGGGGCACATCGGGATACTGCGTGCGGGTGCCGAAGTACCAGACGAACAGGCTCATCGAATAGTGCGCCTTCTCGACCTTCCTGTCGGTCCAGCGGCGGCGGGCCTCGGGCGGGAGCAGGTAGCGGTAGGTCCACCCTGCATCCGCGTTGGAGACGACGACGTCAGCCGGCAGCACGGCGCCGGATGCCAACTGCACGCCCGTCGCCCGATCGTCCTTGACGATGATCCGGCTGACCTCCGCACCGCATTGGACATGGTTACCCTGCCCCTCAATCAGCGACACAAGCCCTTTAACCAACTGCCCGGTGCCACCCATCGCGAAATGGACGCCCCAGTGGCGCTCGAGATAGGCGATCAGGCTGTAGATCGACGTGACCGAGAACGGATTGCCGCCGACGAAGAGTGGGTGGAAGCTGAGCGCGATCCTGAGACGCGGGTCGCGCACCCGGGCCGCCACATGCCGGAATACGCTGCGGTCGGCGCGCAGCCTGATCAGGTCGGGCAGGATTCGCATCATCGATAGGGGCGAGCCGAACGGCTTGTCGCCGAGCTCCTGAAACCCGATGCGGAAAATCTCTTCGCTCTCGCGCATGAAGCGCTCGTAGCCATCGACGTCACCCGGCGACAGACGAGCGACCTCGGCGCGCATCGCGTCGGCGTCGGCGCTCGCCTCGAAGGTCTCGCCGTCGTGGAAGCGCAGGCGGTAGAAGGGCGTTAGCGACCGCAGATCGATATCGTCGTGCAACGATCGGCCACAGAGCTCCCACAGCTCCTCGAACAGAAAGGGCGCGGTGATGATTGTGGGGCCAGCATCAAAGGTGAAGCCGTCTTGCCGGAACACGCGGGCCCGGCCGCCGGGCTGGTCCAGCCGCTCCAGCACTGTGACCCGAAAACCACGGGCGCCGAGACGAACCGCCGCGGCCAGGCCACCGAATCCGCTTCCGATCACCACGGCGTGGGGTCTTGAGTCTGTCGAACCGTCGATGGACGGCAGGGATCCTGCGACCTCGAGCATCACCCGCTCACTGTAACAGCGGTTTGACAGATCGGCCAACCGGCTAGGCCGGCAGCACCCCATTGGCGCGCGCAACCTCGCCGATCAGCGGCACAACCGACTCGGGCTGCTCCTCATGGGCGAGGTGCCCGAGACCAGGCAGCGAGACCAGGTGGGTCTCGGGCCGCAGTTGCTTAATCCGCTCTGCATCGTCGGGCGGGACGGCGCGGTCGGCGCTGCCGGTGATCAGGGTCAGGGGGATTTCTAGGGACCGGGTCTCGCCGCCCAACTCGTCAAGCTCCCAATGGGCCATCATGCCCAGCGCGCCCGAAATATGCCCTGTATGGCGGAACAACCGGGCGTACTGCGCCAGCCCCGCGGCATCAATCTGCGAGCCAGTGCCGTTCACCAAACGCGCCACCGCCGACGGGTCGGTAGCCCGCCAAGCGAACATCCGCGGCGCAACGGGATTGAGGAACAGCATCTTCGCCATTGGCGGAAACAGCCGGTTGGCGATGCCGCGAAACGGCAGCAGGGCCGCGTTGATCCCGATCAGTGCGGCGGGCGAGATCAGCCCGTCCAGCGCCATCCGGACCATCACAGCGGCACCGGCGGAGTGGCCCACCACCAGGTCGGGGCGCACATCCAGCGTGTCTAGCAACCGCTCCAGCAACTGCGCCATGCGTGGCAGCGACAGCCGCCGGACCGCCGGCATCTCGGTGAAGCCATGCCCTGGCAGATCCGGCGCAATCACGGTGAAATCGGGCGTCAGCAGTGGCAGAAGCCCGCGCCATGAATGGGTGGCCGCACCGGTGCCGTGGAGCAACAGCAGCACCGGACCGGCGCCGGCCTGCTGGACATGCCAGCGCAGCCCCGGCAGCCGCAGGCGCCCGGCCGGGCGCGCCGGTGGTACGTCGATGAAGCGGCTCGCCTCGCGGTTGGGCCAGTCTGCCCCAGCTTCCTCCCAGAAGGCGCTGCGGTCGTCAGGCTGCACGGGACCCGCCCAGCGATGCCTGCACGGCGCCGGACAAGGTCGCCGCATCGGCGCGCGGCAGTGGCAGGTAGAGCGCGCCCATCTCCCGCGCCAGTTCCTCCGCCCGCTGCTGAGGCCGCGGCGCGCTGTCCACCAGCAACGACGTGAATCCTTCGGACCGCAGCGCCCGCGCCGAGGCTAGCGCTTCCTCCGCCGCCTGGGCCCGGCCGCCGGTGCCGTCGCGGGCGACGTTCGCGCGGCCATCAGTGATCATCACGATGGCCGGTGTACGGCCCTTGCGGCGCACGGCCGTTGCCAGCGCTGCCGCGGCATCAAGCCCGGCGGCCAGCGGCGTGCCGCCACCACCGGGCAGCCCGGCCAGCCCCCGGCGCGCCCGCACCAGCGAGCGGGTTGGCGGCAGCAGCAATTCTGCCCCAGTGCCACGAAAGGCAATCAGTGCGACCTCATCGCGGCGGATATAGCAATCAGCCAGCAGCATCTCGACGGCGCCCTTTGCCTCCGCCAATCGGTGCAAAGCCGAGGACCCGGATGCATCAACCACGAAAATCGTCGTGGTACCGGTGCGCCGTTTGATTCGGGTGGTGCGGAAATCGTCCTGGCGGACACGCACCCGGGGTCCGCCGGCGGGGCCGCCCTCGGCACGGCGCAGCGGCTGCCAGGGTGCGGCGGCGCGCAAAGTCTCGACGACATTCAGGCGCTCGCCGGCACGGGGCTCTCCGCGCCGGGTGCCGGCGGGCCGCCCGCGCCCGCCGCCCTCCCCCTGGTCACCTTCCTTGCCGGCAGATGGCGATCGGGCACGCCGGTTGCCGAGCTTGAGCTGTGCCAGCAGGTCAGGTGGCAGGGCAGCCGTCGCGGCCTCCAATACCTGATCCTCTAGCGGCCGGTCGTGCAGTTCCTGCTCATCCTCGTTGTCGGCAGTTTCGTCGTCAGGCGGTGGATCGGGCTCCTCCGGCGGCGGCTCGGCCTCATCGGGTGGCGCTGGCAGCCGGGTCGCCCGCGGCGCCAAGACGAGCCGCGCCGCAGCCGCAAGGTCAGTCTCATCGGGCGTCTTGCGCCCAGCGAGCGCGGCAGCAGCGCAGGCCGCCCGGATGGTCAGCAACGGCCCACGCATGGAGTGTACGCCGAGCATGCCCGCCGCCTCGCACACCGCGGCAATTGCCGCGTCATCCGCCGCCACCTCAGGCAGCAACCGCCGGGCGGCGGCCACATCCTTCGTCTTGTGACTGCCAGGTCTTACGTCACGCAGGCCGACCGTTCCCAGGTCCAGCTGGAAGCTCAACCGGTCGAGCAGCGCGGCGGGCGGATGCTCGTCGGACTCCGCGCCCTCGTCGAGGGCGACCACCGCGAAACGCGAAGGGTTTTCGAGAGTCAAACCATCGCGCTCTACGGTAACGATGCCGGAATCGAGAACCGAAGCGATTCGCGCGGCCAAACCGGCGGGCAGCCGCTCAGCCATCGCAACCACGAGAACACCGCCATCGACCTCAGCCAGCAGCCCGCGCTCGGCAACCGGGCGCCCGGTGCGCAGGGTCGCGGACAGGTCGAGGCCACCTAGCAACCGGTCATCGCCAATATGGGCCGGCAGCCGCCGTAACGGCGCGCGCTTCGGCAGCAGCTTCTTTATCAGGTCAAGCCAGGCGTCGCGGACCGGACCGGCACGCGCGCGGACCGAAACGCCCTTCAGGCCGGCAGGGTCGACCGCCAGCAGCGTCGCGGCCAGCGCCGCATCACTCCAGGGGGTCGGCGCGCCGGTCACTGGGCGAAGACGTCGGCGACGGCCCGTTCGATGCGAACCGCCGATCCGGCTTCATCCAGTGGATCGCGCCGCAGCCGGTGCCGCAGGGTCATCGACGCGACACCACAAAGATGATCGTCATCGACTGACTTGTTGCCCTCGTAGGCCGCCAGCGCCCGTGCGGCGCGCACCAGGGTGAGCTCACCCCGCAGCCCATCTGTGCCCAGTGCCATGCAGAGCATAGCCGCCCGCTCTACCGCAGAGTCGGGCACGGCGATATCGTCGAGCCGCTTGCGCGCCGCGATGATCTTGCTTCGGATGCGCCCGTCTCGCCGCTTCCAGTCCGCCATGAAGCTCGCCGGATCGCGCTCGAATGCATCACGGCGACGTACGACCTCGACACGAGTCGGCAAGTCGTCCGGGGTAGTCACGTCGACGGAAAGGCCAAACCGGTCGAGCAACTGCGGTCGCAGTTCCCCCTCTTCCGGGTTGCCGCTGCCGACCAGTACGAAACGTGCCGGGTGGCGAACGCTGACCCCCTCGCGCTCGACCACGTTCTCTCCGGATGCCGCCACGTCGAGAAGCACGTCGACGAGGTGGTCTTCGAGTAGGTTTGCCTCATCTATATAGAGGAATCCCCGGTTGGCGCGCGCCAGCAGGCCCGGCTCGAACGCCTTTTCCCCTTGCGTCAGCGCCCGCTCCAGATCAAGGGCACCAACCACCCGATCCTCGGTGGCGCCGAGGGGCAGATCGATCACCGGCACGGGTTCGCTACGGCTTTTCACATCGGGCGCCTCACCGCGGCGCAACCCGGGCGGACGGCAGGTCTCGCAGACCCCGGCGAGGCTCTCGGGGGCGCATCCATAGGGGCAGCCGACCACCGCGCGCATTTTCGGCAGCAGCGCCGCCAGCGCCCGGACCGCCGTCGACTTGCCGGTTCCTCGATCGCCAAAAACCAGAACCCCGCCGATCGCCGGCTCAACGGCCGCGATCAGCAGGGCGCGCTTCATCTCCTCCTGCCCGACAATCGCCGAGAAGGGAAAGACCGGTCGGATCGCGTCGCTCATACCCCTGCCCCGCGCCGACTAACCAACGACACCGCCGTTGATCTGCAACAGCTGGCCGTTGATGAAGCCACCGCGCTCGGACGCGAGCAAGTCGACCATCGCAGCAATGTCATCGGGCCGACCTAGCCGCCCTGCGGGATTCTTCTCAAGCAGCCCGCTGAGTCGCGCGTCGGCGGCGATATCGACATCGTCATCGACGATGGTGCCGGGAGAGATGATGTTGGCGGTCACCCCCTTGGGGCCGAATTCCTTGGCAATGGACTTCGTCAGGCCCCAGGAGGCGTGCTTCGCTACGGTCACATGGGGCTTGCCGGGGTAGCCCTGCTGGGCGTTCATGCCGGTGAAATTGATTACCCGGCCCCAGCCCTTTTCGATCATGCCTGGCAGGCAGGCGCGAGCCAGCCAGAACGCCGACTTGAAGTCGATATTGAATACCCGGTCCCAGTCCTCTTCGCTGATCTCAAGCAGGCCGTGGCTGGGCCGTATGGCAGCGTTATTCACCAGCACATCGACCGTGCCGAAGGCCCCAATGGCCGCCTCCGCGACCTGATGGGCGGCGTCGCGGTCACCCACGTCGCCCATCGCAACCGCCGCCTGCGGCCCGATGGCGCGGACTTCTTCGGCCACCGCCTCACAGGCTGCAGCGTCACGCGACCCATTGACGACGATATTGAACCCGGCCTTGGCCAGGCTGAGCGCCATGCCCCGGCCGATCTTCTTGCCGGATCCGGTGATGAGCGCGCTGCGTGCGGCTTGCGCCATGAATCTCTCCTCCCTCGCGAATTAGGTCTGTTTGGCCGCTAGCATCCCTAGCGGCGGTGCCGATGGCAATGGCCAGGTGAGGTCAGATGGCGCCCGCGTTGCGCAATGCCTGGATGCGCGACGCATCGTAACCGAGGCCCTCAAGGATCGAGTCGGTGTCGGCACCGCGTGGCACGGTCGCGGTGCGGATGTCCTTCGGTACGCCCTCGATATTGTTGGGCTGCGCCACGAGGCTGATCTCGCCCATGTCAGGGTGCCCCACCGAACGCGCCATGCCAAGATGGCGAACCTGTGGATCAGCAAATACCTCGTCGATGCTGTAGATCGGTCCGCACGGCACGCCGGCGTCATTCAGCTTCTCGATCCAGACCTTGCTGGGCGCGGTTTCGGTGATCGAGGCGATGCGCGCATTGACCGCTTCCCGGTTGGTCGATCGTCCCGCCGGCTCGGCAAAGTCGGGCTCATCTGCCATCTCCGGATCCCCGAGCGCGGCACAGAGCCGGCGCCAAATGTTCTGCCCGGTGGCCGCGATGTTGATATGGCCGTCTGCGGTGGGGAACACGCCGGTGGGAATACCCGTCGGGTGATCGTTGCCAGCCTGCTGCGGCACCTCCCCCTTCATCAACCACCGGGTCGCCTGGAAATCCAGCATGGCGATCTGAGCTTCGAGCAGGGAGGTATGGACGAAGCGGCCCTCGCCGGTGACCTCCCGGTCAAGCAGCGCGATGAGGATGGCCTGGGCGAGGAAGCCGCCCGCAGTGAGATCGGCGATGGCAACACCGACGCGCACCGGCCCCTGCCCCGGCATTCCGGTGATCGACATCAGCCCGCCCATACCCTGAGCGATTTGGTCAACACCTGCGAGATGGGCGTAAGGGCCGTCCTGGCCAAAGCCGGAAATGGACCCGTAGACGATGCCCGGATTAACCTTACGCACCGCCTCGTAGTCAACGCCGAGGCGGTGCTTAACGTCTGCGCGCATGTTTTCCACAATCACATCAGCGCCGCGCGCCAGGTCCATGAAGACCGCCAGCCCCTCCGGAGACTTGAGATTGAGAGTCAGGCTGCGCTTGTTGCGATGCAGGTTCTGATAGTCGGAACTGTGGCGCTTACCGGCGACCTCCTCACCACCGTCGATGGCGGCGGGGCGCTCGATGCGGATCACGTCCGCACCCCAGTCGGCGAGATGGCGTACACAGGTTGGCCCCGCCCGGTGGTGGGTCAAGTCGAGCACCTTGAAGCGTGATAGGGGCAATCGGCTGGCGTGCATGTCTCTGTCTCTTCGCGGGTGTCCCTGGTTGAATGATCAATGCAGTTTGAGCTTGGGCCGGATGATCCTGTTGACGTGCCCGAGAAAAATCATCGTGGCGCCTTTGAACCATCCGTGGATTGCGAGCAAGTGCATCCGGTAGAGCGAGAGGTAGGCGACACGGGCAAGCCGGCCTTCGACCGCCATGCGCCCCCCGACCAGGTTGCCCATCAGGCTGCCCACGGTCGAGAAGCGGCTCAGCGAAACCAGCGAACCGCGATCCCGATAGCGGAAGTTGACCAGCGGCCGCCCGTCGAGCAACCGGCAGAGATTGTCATAGACCGTGCCCGCCATCTGGTGTGCCGCCTGCGCGCGCGGATGAATCGGTTTTTCTGCGCCGGGCTCAATGAAGCTGCAGCAGTCGCCGATGGCGAAGATGCGTTCGTCCAAAGTGGTCTGTAGCGTCTGATTGACTTTCAGCCGATCGAGGTTGTCACTCTCCAGACCGGCAATGTCGCGTAAGAAGTCCGGCGCTTTCACACCCGCCGACCAGAGCGAGAGATCGGCCGGAAAGGTAGGTCCATCCTTGGTGTAGACCGTGCCCTCGTCGACTTTCGACACCAGCGTACCGGTCAGCACCTTCACCCCAAGTTCTTCCAGTTCCTCGCGGGCCGCGTCCGATAGCTTCTCGGGCAATTGAGGCAAGATTCGCGGCCCGGCCTCGATTAGCGTCACATCCATCCGCGACGCATCGAAGACCTCAAGGCCATAGTGCGGCAGCCAGGTTGCGGCGTTGTGCAGCTCGGCCGCCAGCTCGACGCCGGTGGCCCCTGCCCCGACGATGGCGATGCGCACGCGCTCGTCCGATCCGCTCGATACCGCATGGGAGACGCGCAGGCAGGCATTGAGCAGCCGCTGCCGGAACAGGTCCGCCTGTAGCCGGTTTTCCAGGAATAGCGCGTGTTCACGAATGCCCGGAATGCCGAAGTCGTTGGATACGCCGCCCACCGCCAGCACGAGATAGTCGTAGCGGATCTTCTGGCTGCCAATCACCTCGCGTCCCTGATCGTCGATCACTGGCGCCGTGGTGATGACACGAGCCTCGCGATCAATGCCGTTCATCGCGCCAAAGAAGAACCGGTAGCCCCAGCGCACGCCATGCCAGCCGTAGCCCACCTCATCCAGGTTGGCGTCCAGCGAGCCGGTCGCCACCTCGTGCAGCAGGGGCTTCCAGATATGGGTCCTATTCTGGTCGACCAGAATGATGTCGTGGTTCTGGCGGCCGAACTTGGCACCAAGCCGCCGCACCAGTTCGAGGCCACCGGCCCCGCCGCCGACGACGACGATCTGGGTCTTCTTTGTGCTCTGCGGGTTCTCGCTCATTCGCTGAGACCTTTGCTACCGAATCGAACCGAAGTCACCGCCGGGCGGGTCCGGTATCAGAAATCACCGCGAGCATGATCGGGAGAAAGCCCAAGAACTGGCATCGCGAAGAGCGATGATCGCACTCCACCGCCAGCTTGGCTACGCATTACCCGCACCTGCCGCCACCAGATGCCAGGGGGATACTGTTCGAGGCGTAGCTGCCGCCACGGGCGCCTGCTGGTACCGTACGCCCCGGAACTAAGGGGACCGCCGGTTCTAAAGCCGGGAAGGTGAGGCTTTAGAAGCTGACAAGCCTCTGCACGCACATGTGTCAAACGGCTAATTCGACAGAGCTGCGAGTGCATCGTCGATGATCGCGCCGCTATCGACGAGCGCATCCGCGACACGGTTGCGGGCGCGCACCAGTGCGGTTTCCAACATCCAGCGCGCCTCCCCGTCGGCCATGCCGTCCAACTGGGGCACGTCGTAGAGGCAGGGGATCATCGTGGTCTGCGGCGTGTAGCCGTAAGGGTCATGGCCATAACTGCCAACCGCGGTCGACTGCAGCGGCACCAGGATGCGTGACAGGCGCTTCATCGCGGCATTCAGCCGCGCCGCCGCCGCGTCTGATCCCTTGCCCTCGGCGAACCGCGCCGCTTCGGCCGCGGATGCGGCATCGAAGGCGGCGGCCCGGGCAGTGAAGTCGCGCGCCAACGCCGCCACGCCGTCGAGCCCAACCGACGCGCCGGGCCCGGCGAGTTCCGCCAGCCGCGCGGTGACGTCCTCGGCCACCGGCACGAAGCGGAACGGCAGTACCGGCGCGGTGGTCAGCTCCCACAGATAGGCGGCGTACATGCGGATGTGCTCCTGCATCAGCCCCCAGTCGAGCTTGTCGAGCCGGTTCTCCGAGGAATGGTGCCACCAGCCGAGATTGGCCATGGCGGTGGCCTCCAACTGCTCAGCGGTGAAGCCGCCCTCGCCGTGCCACATCGGGATGCCGACGCCGAAGAAGCTGGAGTCGCCGTTCTTCGGCTGGCGCCGCCACTTCACCGGCTTGTCGAGCAGCCGTTCCTCGATCGCGGAATGGAACGCCCTCAACTCGGCGTTGGATTTCACGCTCCACTCGGTGGTGCCAACACAGGCGGGCTGATCGATCTGCAGATAGGCGACGCAGTGGCGGCGCAGGTCATCCCAGTTGCGGTCGCAGAACCAGGACGAGCCCGCCATGGTGCCGGTCTCGTGGGCGGTCCAGAAACCAAAGGTCAGGCCCCGGCGCAGCTTGTCGCGGTGCTTCATGAAAGCGCGCGCCAGTTCGATCTTGCAGGCATTCCCCGCGGCGTTGTCGGTGGCCGCCTCGCCGGGCCAGCTGTCCTGATGCCCGCCGACAAGGACGAAATCGTCGGCCTCGGGCGAGGTATCCGGCGCAGGCAGCCGGGCAATGGTGATCTGCACCGGGCGCCAGCCGTTCTCCACATGGGTGCGCAGCCAGACCGTGGGCGCGCCCTCCGCGCACATCTCCTTCAACCGCAGGCCGGCGGAGCGCGCGATGCCGATGCACGGGATCGTCGGCATCTCGGTATGGATCGTCTCGGGTGTGGGGTTGCCCCAGGCCGGCTTTACCGAGCCGTAGGGGACGGCGGTGTTATCCGGAGGACCCCAGTTCATCATCACCGCGCCGACCGCGCCCTTCAACCCGGCAATGCGCTGCTTCTCGTGGCGCGCCGGGGAATAGGACAGCTCGGTGAGGATGATCTTGCCCCGGGCATCCTTGCCCTCGTAGTCGCCGAACGCGCCGGAGCCGACATAGAGCAGTTCGCCGCGCAGCCCTTCCGGGCCGGTCAGCAGGGAATGGCCCAGGGTATTCGCCTGGATCGCCGTCTCTTCGGGCCCTTCGAGCCGGAAGTCCGCATGGCCAGGATAGGACACCACCGCCGGCAGTTCATGGATCGCCACATCATCAAGGCCGGCACCGATCATCGCGTCGCGGCTGTACTCTGCCATGCGCCGGCCGTTCTCGCTGCCGGCGGTGCGCGACGGGATGTCGCGGACGATGGTCTCCACATGCTCTCTGATGTTCTCGGCGGCGACTTCGCCGAGGATGTCGCTCTCGGACATGGCTCTGTTCCCGGGGAATGGCTTTGGGGTGGGTCTGGCAAGACTAGTGCAACGGACCGGAACGAGCCAGAATCGCCCCCCGCCCCGGTGTCACGCCGGGCGGCAATTGCACGATAAATGGAGGGGACCGTGAAGGCAGTACGCGTGCGCGAGTTCGGCGGGCCGGAGGTGATGCGCCTTGAGGACGTGCCGGTACCGGAGCCCGGCCCCGGCATGGTGCTGCTGAAGCAGGCGTTCCTCGGCGTCAATTACGCCGACATCAGCCAGCGCGAAGGCCGTGCTCAGGGCGGCGGGACCCAGTATGAGACCGACCTGCCCTACTCGCCCGGCAACGAGGCCGCGGGCCAGGTCGAGGCGCTGGGACCGGACGTCACAGATTTCGCCATCGGCGACCGGGTCGCCTACCGGGGGATCTTCGGGGCCTATGCGGAATATGCGGCGGTGCCGGCAGCCAGCCTGGTGCCGGTGCCCGACGCGGTGCCGCTGGAGACCGCCGCCGCCTGCCTGACGCACGGCATGACCGCCCATTACGTTACCCACGATGCCTATCCGGTATCAGCCGGGGACTGGGTGCTGGTACATGCCGCGGCCGGCGGGTCGGGTGGCCTGGTGGTGCAGATGGCCAAGCACCGGGGCGCTACCGTAGTCGCGACCGCGTCAAACGAGGCCAAGCTGGCGCGGGCGCGAGACAACGGCGCCGACCACGCAGTGTCCTACGCAGACGGCGCTTTCGCCGATGCCGTGCGCGCGATTCCCGGCTTCGAGGGCTTTCACGCCACACTCGACAATGTCGGCGTCACCACTTTCGAGCAGAGCCTGTCACTGATGCGGCCGCGCGGCTCACTGGTGCTCTACGGGATGTCGAGCGGTGCCATTCCGCCCTTCGACCTGCAACGGCTGAACGGGCTCGGCTCCCTCTCGATCCGCCGGGCCAACCTGAAGCACTATGTGCTCAGCCGCGGCGCGCTGCTGGCGCGGGCAGAAGCGGTATTTGCGCTGGTTCAGGCAGGCGCGGTGACCGTGCGCGTAGACCGGGTGCTGCCGCTGGCCGACGCCGCGGATGCGCACCGCGCCATCAAGGGGCGCGAAACCATGGGCAAGGTGCTGCTGCAGCCCTGAGGCCGCGGCGTTAGCGGCGCGACTTCGGATCGATGATGTCGCGCAGGCCGTCGCCCAGCAGGTTGAAGGCAAGAACGGTGAAGAAGATCGCGAGCCCAGGGAAGATCGACATGAAGGGCGCGTTGATCAGGTATTTCTGCGCCTCGTTCAGCATCGCGCCCCATTCCGGAATCGGCGGTTGCGCGCCGAGTCCGAGGAAGCTGAGCACGGCCGCCTGGAGGATCGCCTCGCCCAGGGCCACGGTCGCATAGACGATGATCGGCCCCATGATGTTGGGCAGTACATCCTTGCGAATGATGCGAAAGGCCGGCGAGCCGACTGCCTGGGATGCCTCGATGAAGGCCAGTTCTTTGACCGATAAGGTACTGGCGCGGGCGAGCCGGGCGAAGCGCGGTATGCGCACCACGCCAATGGCGATAACCCCGGTTTCCAGCGATGGACCCGCCACCGCGGCGATCAGGATGGCCAGCAGGATGTACGGCAAGGACATCATGATATCCATGCCGCGCATGATGACGTTGTCGATCCAGCCGCCGAAGTAGCCCGAAACGACGCCGATGAACACGCCCAGCGTCAGCGCCAAAACCACCGCGAGGAAGCCGACCCACAGCGAAATTCGGGCGCCGTGCACGATGCGGCTGAACTGATCGCGCCCGAGATGGTCAACCCCGAAGGGGTGTTCCCAGCTTGGTGGCTGCAAAACCTGGCCAACATATTCGTCGATGGCGTAGGGGGCGATCCAAGGCGCAAACGCCGCGACCACCAGCAAGAAGAGCAGAAAGCCAAGGCCGAACACCGCGGTCTTGCGCCGCAGCAGCAGATGCATCGAGTAGCGCAGGCTGTCGATCACCGGCTGGTAGCGTTGCCGGAAACCGTCGTCTGCGATGCCTGTCGTTGCGTCGGCCAAGTGGCTTGGCCTCCTTCCCCCTAGCGGCCGAACTGGTCCATCGCGACCAGGGCCTCTGACATCTTAACTGCAGTTACGATCGGATTGACAAGTGGAAGTCCTGTTTCATCGACAGCTTCGCGCAGCAGGGCCGGCTCCATGAACGCAACCGACATGCAGCCGAGCAGCATAGTTTCGGCGCCCTGCGATTTGGCGTCGCTCATCGCCGACATCAGCCGCCCTTGGGTAGCGCGCGGATCGTTGGCCAGTTCCAACACCCTCGTGTCGAGGGTATGGCTCGACACCAGCCGCCCGACATCGAGGCCGGCCTCGCGTACCAGCCGCCGCTTCACCCGGGCGCGTTCCGCCGACACAGTGATCATCGAGAAGCGCTTATCGCCGCAGGCGCCGAGCAGGATCGAGGACTCGCCCGGCCCGACCACCGGCTTGGCGGACTGTTCGCGCGCGCCCTCAAGTCCGGTGTCACCGGCACAGCCGACGATGAAGCCGTCGAAATCGTCCTGCCGCTCCATGATGAAGGCGAGCACGTTCGGCATCGCCTTGAATTCGTCGACCGCGTTCTCGATGCCGCGCGGCCCGTCGGCGACCCGGTCGACCACCACTTGGGTCCCGGGCGCGGAAATCTCGTTCAGCCGCGCCTCGCGGCGACGGCATTCCGCATCGCTGAGCCCAAGACCGGGAACGAGATAACAAATCTTCATTGTGCCGCCTCCTGCAGGGCCGCTGGGTCGACCGCAATGCCGAGCCCGGGCCCCGGCGAGACCTGGGCGCAGCCATCGGCGACCGAGAAGCCCTGTGCGATATCGGCAGCCAGCCGCGTTGGTCCGTTGATCTCGGCAAAACGGAGGGCGCCCCGCGCATGCACCAGATGCACCGCGGCCGCGCTACCGATCGTGGTGTCCAGGGTGCCGATCTGACAGGCAATGCCCGCCGACTGGGCCAGCGCGATGATGTCGAGCGCGGGCCGCAGGCCGCCGGTCTTTAGCAGCTTGAGATTGAAATAGTCAGCGGCCGCCATGTCGATGGCACGCAGCGCGTCCTGAGGACTCTTTATCGCCTCGTCCAGCATCACCGGCACCGGCGTGCGGCGGCGCAGTTCCGCCGCGCCTGCCATGTCCCAGACCGGCAGCGGCTGCTCGACCATCTGGATGCCGAACCGCTCGGCCTTGGCGAGGAAGGTGGTCGCCTCTGGCAGGGTCCAGCCCTGATTAGCATCGAGCTTGAGGTGTACGTCCGGGCCGACCGCGTCGCGGATGCGGGCGATGGCCTCCAATTCCGCCACCTCATTTACGCCGGTCTTGATTTTCAGGGTGCCGAAGCCGTTTCCGACTTCGCGCCGGGCCTCATCGACCATGCCGTCGGCGGGAGCGACGGATATCGCCTTCGACGAGGGGATGGGGTCGCCGGGCGCACCGCCCAGCAAGGCGCAAACCGGCAGGCCCGCCAGCCGTCCGGCGAGGTCAAAGACCGCCATCTCCAGCGCCGCCTTGGCCGCCGAATTTCCGGCCAGGGCATCTGCCATGCGGCGGTGCAGTGTTTCGATATCAAAAGGGTCGAGGCCGTCTACGGCCTTGGCGAGCCGCCCGTTTACGGCAGCCGTCATGGACGCCTGGGTCTCACCGGTAATCTGTACCGCCTCGCGGGATTCGCCGAATCCCTCCGCGCCATCGGACGCGGTGACCCGCACCACAACACCATCCCAGCGAGCGTAGCTGTGACGAGAGGTGGTGAGCGGGCCGCTCATCGGCAAAGACAGCGGCTGGCAAACAACCGACGTGATCGTCGCGGACATAGGTCTTGCTCCGCGATCGGCGGCGGGCGCCGCCGGAAAGGAAGACGGGGCGGCGGCCACAGCCGCCGCCCCGTCCCAGGGTCTTACTTCGAGATCGAAACCTCGTGCAGCGGGACCCAGTTGGAGGCGTGGATGAAGATGTTCTTCACCTCCGAGCGGGCCGCGATAGCGGTAACCGGGTGCGCGAGATACACCGCGATCGCCGCATCGGTGATCAGGTCCGCCGACTTCTGGTAAAGCGGCTCACGCTTCGCCTGATCGTACATGCTGCGGGCCTCGATCAGGGCCGCATCCGATTCCGCGTTGACCCAGCGGCTCCAGTTGGCGCCGCGCTTGATGCCACCGGAGTGGTACAACGGGTACTGGATGCCGTCCGGATCCAGCGTGCCGGAGACCCAGCCGCCCATGGCGAAGTTGAACTCGCCCTTGGTCCGCGCGGACCGGTAGGCGGAGAACTTCATCTGCTTGATCTTCACGTCGATGCCGATCTTGGCAAGGTCGCTCTTGATCAGGGCGATGGAGTCGCTCGGCGACGGCAGGTAAGGCCGCGGGTTGGAGAAGGACAGCAGCTCTGCCGAGACGGTGCCGGAAACGCCGGCTTCCTTCATCAGAGCCTTCGCCTTGTCGACGTTGTACTCGTACTTGGTCACGTTCTTGGAGTGACCCCACCAGGTCGGCGGGATGAGCTGGTCGGCCGGCATGCCCAGACTGTAGAAGGCCGTGTTGAAGATGCGGTCGCGGTTGATCGCATGCTGGACCGCGCGGCGCACCTTGACGTTGTCGAACGGTGGCTTTTCCACGTTGATCTGCATCATCGAGATGCCCAGCGTGCCCGACGTGTACATGTTCAGAGTCGGGTCCTTCTCGATCGACGGGAACTGCGCGAACGGCATGCCATAGGCGACGTGCACCTCGCCCTTCTTCAGCGCCAGCAGGCGGACATCGTTGTCGGGAATGACGCGGACGATCAGCCGCTCGACTTTTGCCGGACCGAGGTAGTAGTCGTCGTTGCGAACCAGTTCGATAACGTTGTCACGCTCCCAACGTACAAACTTGAACGGGCCGGTGCCGACCGGGTTCTTGCGGAAACCCTCGGGGTCCTTCATCACCGCCGTCGGGCTGACGATGTAGCCGACATAAAAGGCGGCGTTCACCAGCAACACGGGGAACGGCGCCTTCAGCGAGATCCTGACGGTCATGTCGTCGACCTTCTCGGTCTTCGCGACATTGCCGAACTTGGAACCCCAGCGGCGGCACGCCTTGCAGTGATAGGGGTGGTTCTTGTCGCGCTGGCGCTCGAACGAGAACACCACCGCATCGGCGTTGACCGGGGTGCCGTCATGGAACTTCACCCCTGGCCGCAGCTTGAAGGTCCAGGTCAGGCCGTCGTCGGACGTGGTCCAGGATTCGGCCAGGCCGGGGACGATCTTCTGGGAGTTGCCGTCGAAGCGGACCAGACCATCGTAAGTCCAGTCGGCCACCTTGATGGCTTCGAAGCTGCGGCCCTCCGCCGGATCGAGCGAGTTTGCATCGCCGCCGCGGGCGACCACCAGGGTCTGCGCGGAAACGACACTGGCGGAAAGAGAAACCGCCGCCGCCGCCACAAAGGCGGCGATCCGTGTCTTGAAGGTCATGTCTCGTCTCCTGTTGTTGCGGGCGGACGCGTTATCAGGGCTTCCTCGGTTTTTTGATCCGCCCAAGCCTCTTTGGGTTCAATTCTGACGCGCACGCCAGTCATCAATCAAGCGGGTTGCCTCGACGAGGTGGTTAGCAACCCGGTTCAGCTTCCGTTTCAGACCGACCACGGCAAACTTGTACTCGTCCGAGTTCGGGTCCATCGACGGCAGTTCCAGCGCCGGTGCCAGGTCCGGCAGACAGCAAGACGCCAGGGCCGGGTCGTGCTCGAAATCATGGCTGCGCTGATACAACACCGGATTGATCTCCCGGGCGACGCGCAGATAGGTCTTGTTGAGCGCTCGGGTCGCGGCCTCGTCATTGAGGGAATCGGCGGCCTGGTACATCGCGGCTGCGCTGTTCTGGAAGGTCTGCGCCAGCTCCATCACCTGCTTCACCGGCAGCGCGTCGCCGCAGTTCTCATCATGCTCGCGCAGGGCATCGAGGAAGTCCTGGGCTGCATGGGTGAAGTTCATCGGCAACACGTCCGCGGTTGTCAGCCGCAGCAGGATGGAGACGTAGAGCCCGACATCTTGGGACAGCACGCCCATGTCCGCCTTCTCCAGCGTCTCGTGCTCTGAATGCCACCACCAGGCACCGCCGGAGCCGCCGACATTGAGGTCGCGGTCCGGATGGTCCGCGGTCAGCATCGCGTAGACCGACAGAGAACTCAGCCCAACACCCCAGAACGACTGGTCGCCGGCACGGGCCGGTCGGCTGGCGCTGACATACTTGTTCTTGCGTGACCCGTGGCGCAGCTGGACCTTGGCGCTGGTGTCGGTGTCCCAGCCGGTCACTTCACGGGTGGTGGTCTCGTTGAAATCGGAGACCTCGCCCATCTGGTGGCGCGGCACATAGATCGTCGCGCCCCGCACCCCCGGCGAATCCACATTGAAGTAGACGATGCCGTTGTCGCGCAGGTCCTGGAAGAAGGTATCGACATACCAGGTCGAACCGGAATAGCGGCCATGGCTGTGACCGGGCCACCACGCGACCCTGAGGCCGTAGCGCAGCTTGCCCTCGTACTGCTTCATCAGCCGCGCCAGCTCCAGGATGCAGCTATCGCCAGTGACGTTGTCGGTGGAGCCGTCGAACCAGGAGCAGTAGTGCGCACCAAGCAGCACGAACTCCGGCTCCTCGCCCTTGATCTCTGCGACCGGCAGGCGCAGCTCGCGCCAGCCCTCGAAGCAGTCAGTCTCCAGCGTCGCAGTTAGCTCGCCCTTTTCGGCGAGTGCCACCAGCTTCTTGCCGTCATCACCGCTGATCGACACCACATGGATACGCGGGATATTGGCGGCCTGGTCGAAGCCTGGTGTGCCCCATACCGGGGTGATGATCATCTTATGTCGCTGCTTGCCCGCGGACATGCAGATCATGCCCTTGGCGCCGTTCTCGATGGCGGCGACCGCCCGGTCGGGGGTCGGCAGCTTGTTGATCATGGCGATCTTGCCGGCGACATCCTTGCCCGCATATTCCTCGCGGTTGCCGTCGCCGCAATGCACCACCTCGGCGGTGAAGCCGCCGTCCGGCGTGCTCAGAGCAAAGGCGCAGCCGACCGCCGGGACCTCGAAGGAGTCCGGGCTGTTGATCGTCAGCTTCGCGGCGCGCGGATAGCTCACATAAGACTGGAACCGGTGGACCGTATGCTCGATGCCGTATTCCTCGAGCTTTCCGGCAATGAAATCGCAGGCCTTCTGTTCCTCATCGCTGCCGGCCACCTTCTCGCCCAGCGCACAAAGCGCCGTCACGGTCTCCTGAAGCTTATCAGCGGAAACCAAAGACCGTGCTTCTTCCTCAAGCGGACTCGCCATCATTGCCCCCAGTGTTGGCGTATGTTTTTGGTTTAGAAACCGGTCCGCGGCCTGCGGCCGGCCTTTCGACCATAGAAGCAGAAACGTCGCCGCCGCAAGGGCAGCCCTTGCCCATGCCGCACTGAGGCCGGATTGCAGAGCGCCCCCAGTTGCCCCATCATGGCACCCAGTTGGGGAAGGTAATGCAGCCGCTACTCGAGATTCGTGATCTCGCGATCAACTTCTATACCTACCGCGGCGTCGTTAAGGCGCTGGACGGGATCGACCTGATCATCGGCCACGGCGAGTCTGTCGGCCTGGTCGGGGAGACCGGCTGCGGCAAGAGCGTGACGGCGCGTGCTGCCATCGGCTTCATCGAACCCCCGGGTGAGCGCGAGCGCGGCGAGATTCTTCTCGACGGCCGCGACATCCTGTCGCTTGACGATGAGGGGCTTCGCAGCATCCGTGGCCGCGAGATTTCCTTCATCTTCCAGGAACCGAAGAAAGCGCTCAATCCGAGCGCGACTGTCGGCAGCCAGCTTGTTGAGGCGGCGACCACGGCGCGCGATATCGGCAAACAAGAGGCCGCCGGCATTGCCGCCGAGATGCTTGAGATCGTAGGCCTTGGCGACAGCGAGCGCATCATGCGCGCCTATTCCTACGAGTTGTCCGGCGGCATGGCGCAGCGGGTAATGATCGCCATCGCGATGGTCGGGGGCTCGCGCCTGCTGATCGCGGACGAGCCGACATCGGCGCTGGATGTGTCGATCCAGGCGCAGATCCTGCAAGTGCTGCGCGACATCCGCACGCGGCAGGAATCCTCGCTGCTGCTGATCACCCACGATCTCGGAGTCGCGGCGGAGAACTGTGACCGCATCGCGGTGATGTATGCCGGGCGCATCGTCGAGTTCGGGCCGGTGCGGCAGATCTTCGCCAACCCGGCGCATCCCTACACGCGCAAGCTGCTCGATGCGCTGCCAACGCTCGGGAGGACCGAGCTGGCGGCGATTCCGGGCTCGGTCCCTGACCTGATCTCGCCGCCGCCGGGCTGCCGCTTCTCCAACCGTTGCGACCGCGCGAGCGAGATTTGTGAGTCCCAGCGCCCACCGTGGGCGCCGATCGGGGACGGCCACAACGCCGCCTGCCACCATCCGCTGGTTGAACCGGCGACAGCGGCGGCGAGCTAGGCGGGGGCGCAGATGGACAGCCACGCCGCGCCTGAAACCCCAGCAGACGACGCGCTGCTCAGCGTCGAGAATGTCTCCGTCCGCTTCCCGCTGCGCGGCACTGCCTGGCCATGGCAGCAGCCGGACATGGTGCACGCGGTCGAGAATGTTAGCTTCTCGGTTGCCAGGAACGAGATCTTCGGCCTTGCCGGTGAATCGGGTTGCGGCAAGAGCACGGTCGCCCGCGTTGCCATCGGTCTGCTCAAGCAGACGGAGGGCAAGGTGAAATACCGCGGTCGGGAAATTGGCGACTATCCCAGCGCCGAGATTCGCCCGCGGCTGCAGATCGTCTTCCAAGACCCCTATACGTCCCTCAACCCGCGCCGCACGGTGGGCGACATCGTCGGCGATGCGCTGGTCGTACACCGGAACATGACAACGACGGAGCGCCGCGCCCGGGTGAGCGAGATTCTGGCCCGGGTCGGTCTCGCACCCGACCATTACCACCGGTACCCGCACGAATTCTCTGGCGGCCAGCGACAGCGGGTGGCGATTGCGCGCGCCCTGGTGCTCGACCCGGAGTTCCTCGTGCTCGACGAGCCGACCTCGGCGCTGGATGTGTCGGTGCAGGCGGTGATCCTCAATCTGCTGCGCAAGCTGCAGCGCGAACTGGGCCTGGCGAGCCTTTTCATCACCCATGACCTCAACCTGATGCGCTTCATGGTTGACCGGGTGGGAGTGATGTATCTCGGCCGTATCGTCGAACAGGGCCGCACCCAGGAGATGTTCGGCGACCCGCTGCACCCCTACACCAAGGCGCTAATTGCCTCGACACCACAACCCGACCCGGAGCGGGTGCGCGGCGACGTGGCGCTGACCGGCGAACTGCCGTCGAACATCAATCCGCCCACGGGCTGCGCCTTTCATACCCGGTGCCCGGCGAAGATCGCTGGCGTCTGCGACCGCATTGCGCCGACGCTGCAGCCGGTGGGCGACCGGCTGGTCGCCTGCCACCTGCACCATGAACCCGCAGGCATGGAGGCCGCTGCCGCGTCATGACCGTTGGCCGCTACATCCGCGCCATCGTGACGCGCTTCGCCAACAGCCTCATCGTGCTGCTGATGCTGTCGATGATGATCTTCGGCTTCATGCGTGCGATTCCCGGCGATCCGGTACTCAACATCCTCGGCGAGGAGGAGTTCACCGACCAGCAGTATGCCGACTTGCGCGCGGAACTCGGGCTCGACGATCCGATCTATGTTCAATACGCGAAGTGGTTTGGCAGGGTCATCCAGGGCGACCTGGGACGCAGCCTGCAGACCCATGAACTGGTGCTGCCGACGATCTGGGAGAAGTTCAAGGCGACGATCGAACTGGCGCTGCTGGCGGTCTTCCTTGGCACCATCATCGGCATCGCGGCGGGGACCATATCAGCGGTCAAACGCGGATCGATATTCGATTCGCTGGCGATGTTGGGCAGCCTCATAGGCATCTCCATGCCCGTCTTCTGGATGGGCATCCTGTTGATCATCCTGTTCAGCGTACAGCTCGACCTGTTGCCGGTCAGCGGGATGATCTCGTTTCACATCACCTTGGAGCGGGTCACCGGCTTTCCCCTGGTCGACGCGGTACTGACCACCAACTGGGAGGCCTTCCGGAACTTGCTGGCCCATCTGCTGCTGCCCGCCATCACCCTGGGGCTAAACCCCGCAGCGGTCATTGCGCGCACCACCCGCGCCAGCATGCTCGAGGTGGTCAACGAGGATTACGTCAAGGCCGGCCTGGCGCGCGGCCTATCGTTCATGCAGGTGCTACGACGGCACATCATGCGCAACTCAATGATCCCGGTGGTCACCGTCATCGGCCTTGAGATCGGCATCTATCTCGGCGGTTCGATCGTCACCGAGACGGTGTTCTCGTGGCCGGGCCTCGGGCGCTACATGATCGACGCGATCTATTCCAACGACTATCCGGTGGTGCAAGGCGCGGTGTTGGTCTACGCCTTCGTCATCGTCACTGTGAGCCTGCTGGTCGACCTCAGCTACGCGCTGCTCGACCCGCGGGTGAAGGTCTAGGCAGGCCCGGAGGCTCCCGATGCGTATCCTCTATCAGTTCGCGACCGCCAAGCATAAGAGCGAACTAGGCATGGCCGAGGTCGAGCGCCGCCACGCCAAGCTCAAGCGCTGGGTGTCGGATGGCGTGGAAGTCGATGTCGGTCTGCCGGACGAAGGCCCGGGCTCCATCGAGTCGCGCTTCGAGGCGGCGATGTCCGTTCCCGCCCTCCTGAAGCGCGCCCAGACGGCCCAGGAAGAAGGCTACGACGCCCTGATCGTCAGCTGCTACAGCGACCCGGGCATGGACGCGGCGCGTGAGGTCGCAGCAATCCCGGTGGTCGGCTCCGGCCAGGCATCAATGCATATGGCGGCGCAGCTGGGCGGGCGCTTCTCGATCATCGCGCCGAACGACGCCGCCGGCAGCCGCGCCTACGAGAATCCGCGCAAGTACGGCCTGGCCCAGAGCTATGCCTCGACCCGTGGCTGCGGCCTGTCGGTGATGGACCTGGCGAAGAACCGCAACGACGCGCTCGACCGCATCGCCGAGGTTGGCCGCCAGGCGGTCGAGGAAGACGGCGCGGATACCCTCATCCTCGGCTGCATGAGTATGGCGTTCCACGACATCACCGAGGACCTCGGCGAACGGATCGGTGCACCGGTGGTCAATCCGGTGCCGGCAACCTTGTCGATGGCGGAGTACCTGGTGCGCAATGGCCTGTCCCACAGCCGCCGCGCTTACCCCACCCCGCCGAAGCTGGAGTATCTCTGAGCAGGCGACGCCGCGCATGCGCTGGTCGCGTTTCGTGACCTAACATCAATATCTTTGAGACAGAGTGGCGGAGGGGAAGGGATTCGAACCCTCGATAGGGCTTTACACCCTATAACGGTTTAGCAAACCGCCGCCTTCAGCCACTCGGCCACCCCTCCGCACCGGCCGCGGGTCTGAAACCCGACCGGGCGCGCCGTCTGTCTATCGAAGCGCGCCGACCGATGTCAATCGGCGCGCGATCCGGCGCTGCAGATTTCGATGCCTGCGCCCTTATGATATGCCCTGCAGCGTGACCGTGCGAACCCCTCCTTTCCCGTCCCTGCCGAGGCCCCGCCGATGCGCGCCCTGAGCTGGCGCGACCCGCTGGCCGTGGCGGCCACGCTACGCTCTAACGGCGCGGCAGGCGCCGGGCTGGTGCTGCTCGACAGCGCCCTGCCCGGCGGGCCACGCGGCCGCCACTCCTATCTCTGCGCCGACCCGCGCCACACCGTCCTCGCCGATCGCACCGGCACGCAGGTCGATGGCGACCCCGAACCGGATGGCCCGTGGGCGGCGCTGCGCCGCCTGCACGCCCTGCCGGGCACCGCGGCGGATGGCCCCGGCCTGCCGCCGTTTCGCGGCGGGCTGGCCGGCCTGTTCGGCTACGATCTGGGCCGCCACCTGGAAAGGCTGCCCGCGCCGCCCGCCGACCCGCTCGGCTTTCCCGAGCTCATGGCCGGCCTGTTCGACGCGGTCTGCACCTTCGACCATGAGCGCCGGACGGTCCAGGTCATCGCCGCTGACACTCCGGAGGCCCAACGCCGCGCCGGCCGCCTCGCCGAGGCCGTCGATGTCGCGGGTGACCCGCCCGCCCCGCAGGCCGCGCCACGGATCGATTGGCGCAGTGAGGGCCAGGCGGCATACGAGGCGCGGGTGCAGCGCATCGTCGACTACATCCGCGCCGGCGACATTTTCCAGGCCAACCTGTCCGCCCGCTTCACCGCGGTGGTCGCCCCAGACACCGATGCGCTGGCGCTCTATGCCCGGCTGCGCGCGACGGCCCCTGCCCCGTTCGCCGCCCTTGTCGAGTTCGGCGGCACCGCCTTCCTGTCCGCCTCGCCGGAACGCTTCCTGCGGCTGCAGGACGGGCGGGTCGAAACCCGGCCGATCAAGGGCACCCGGCCGCGCCACGCGGACCCGGGAAAAGACGCGCGGCTCGCCACCCAATTGCTGGCCAGCGAGAAGGACCGGGCGGAGAACCTGATGATCGTCGACCTGATGCGCAACGACATCTCGCGGGTCTGCCGCACCGGCAGCGTCTCGGTGCCCGAGCTGTGCGCGCTGGAGAGCTACGCGACCGTGCACCACCTGGTCTCGGCGGTCACCGGGACGCTGCGGCCGGAAGCCGATGCGCTGGACCTGCTCGCCGCCTGCTTTCCCGGCGGCTCGATCACCGGCGCGCCGAAGATCCGCGCCATGGAGGTGATCGCCGAGCTTGAGCCCGAGGCGCGCGGCCCGTTCTTCGGCGCGGTGGGCTGGATCGGCGCCGACGGGGCGATGGACAGCAACATTGCCATCCGCTCGTTGGCGCTGAAGGACGGCACGCTGCGGCTCCAGGCCGGCGGCGGGGTGGTCGCGGACTCGGACCCCGCCGCCGAATACCGGGAGATGCGCACCAAGGCGCGCGCCCTTTTCGCCGCTGCCGGCGGCGAGCCGCCCGACAGCGCCTGAGCGCTTACGCGGCGTAGACCGCCATCCCCTTCTTTACCGCCGGGCGCTTGGAGACATCGGCGTACCAGCGCTTGATGTGGCGGTACTTGTCGAGGTCGCCCAGCCCGAGCGAGCGCTCGATATGGGGGATGAAGCTGATGTCGGCGACCGTGTAGGTGCCGCCGCACAGATAGCGGTTCTTCGCCAGGTGCTTGTCCATCGCCTTGGCGCCGGTGTGCAGCTCGTTGGTCAGCCAGTCGAAGCCGTTTCCGCGGATCGGCACCCGGCCCTGCTTGGCGCGCGCCTGCAGGCTCAAGGGGATGCCGACGCTGCCGGCCATGAAGAACAGCCAGTAGATGCAGTCAAGGCGGCCCTGGGCGCTCTTCGGAATCAGCTTGCCGGTCTTCTCGGCGAGATAGAGCAGCATGGCGTTGGACTCGCCGAACTTCACCGTCTTGCCGCCCGGCCCGTCCCGGTCCACGAAGAACGGAATCTTGCCGTAGGTGTAGACGTCGGTGAACTTCCTGGACTTGTGCTGCTTCTTTTCCAGATTCACCGGGATCAGGTTGTAGGGGAGCTTCAGCTCCTCCATCGCGATCGCGACCTTGCGCGGGTTCGTGGTGCCCCAGGCATAGAGATCGATCGCCGCCTTTGTCGCCGGCGCCGCCTTCTTGGCGGGTGCAGCCTTCTTTGCCGCCGCCTTCCTGGCCGGAGCCTTCTTCGCCGCCGGCTTGCGGGCCGGGGCCTTCTTCGCCTTCGTCGTTGCGCGTCGCGCCATCGTTCAGTCCCTCCGCTTTTCTTCTTCCGTGGGTACCAGCAGGCCGCGCTGGACCGCCGGGCGTGCCGATACAGCCTCGTACCAGCGCTTGACGTTCGGATAGTCGGCCAGGTCGACCTTATGGCGCGCATGGCGCCAGGCCCAGCCGTAGATCGCCATGTCGGCGATGGTGTACTCGTCGCCGGCGAAATAGTCGTTATCCGCAAGACGCCGGTTCATCACGCCATACAGGCGGTGGGTCTCCTTCATGTACCGGTTGAGGCCGTAGCGCTGGTCATCCGGATTCTCGACCTGCAGGAAGTGATGCACCTGTCCCGGGATCGGCCCGAAGCCGCCCATCTGGAACATCAGCCATTCCAGCATCGCGACCCGCTTGTGCGGATCGGCGGGCACGAACTTGCCGGTCTTCTCACCGAGATAGAGCAGGATCGCCCCGGTCTCGAACACGCTGACCGGCTTGCCGCCGGGCCCGTCGGGATCGACGATGGCGGGGATCTTGTTGTTCGGCGCGATCTTCAGGAAATCCGGGTCGAACTGCTCGTCCCGGCCGATATGCACCGTGTGGGTCTTGTAGGGGAGATCCATCTCCTCAAGCGCGATGGAGATTTTCTTCCCGTTCGGGGTATCCCATGTGTAGAAGTCGATCATCGTCCCAGTCCTTCGCCTTCCCAGATTCGCAATGTTGTCATTGTTGCCAGCCGCAGCGCGAAAGCTTTTTTATTTCAATTAATTGACAGGAAGCCCCTGACAACCTCGCGCAACATGCCGTCAACCTGATGCCGACATGATGCCAACATCTCCGATCCCGGCGCCCGCCGTGCCGTGCCACGAACAGGCATATAGTCCTTAATCCTCCCGCCGCAAGCCCTAGCCGTCCAGCTTGCCGCGCAGCAGCTCGTTGACCATCTTCGGGTTGGCCTTGCCCTGGCTCTTCTTCATCACCTGGCCGACGAAGAAGCCGAACAGCTTGTCCTTGCCGCCCTTGTATTCCGCGACCTTGTCGGCGTTCTCGGCCAGCACCGAATCGACCATGCTCTCGATCTCGCCGCTGTCGCTGACCTGCTTCAGGCCGCGTTCCTCGATCACCGCCTCGGCGTCCTTGCCCTCGTCGACCATCGCCTCAAAGACTTCCTTGGCGAGCCGCCCGGACACCGTGCCGTCGGCCATCAGGTCGAGCAGCTTGCCGAGCCCGGCGGCGTCCACCGGCGGATCCTCGATGGTGCGCCCGGTGCGGTTCAGCGCGCCGAAAAAATCGCCCATCACCCAGTTCGCGGCCTGCTTCGCGTCGCGGCCCTCGGCGACCGTTTCGTAGAAGGCGGCGGTGGCCTGGTCAGCGACCAGCACGCCCGCGTCATAGACCGGCAGGCCGTACTCGCCGACGAAGCGCGCCTTCTTCTCGTCCGGTAGCTCTGGCAGGGAGCCGCGCAGCTCCTCGACCCAATCCTTGTCCAGCACCAGCGGCAGCAGGTCCGGGTCGGGGAAGTAGCGGTAGTCGTGCGCCTCTTCCTTGGAGCGCATGGAGCGCGTCTCGCCCTTGTTGGCGTCGAACAGGCGGGTCTCCTGGTCGACAGTGCCGCCGTCCTCGTAGACCGCGACCTGGCGCTTGGCCTCGTAGTTGATCGCCTGCTGCACGAAGCGGATCGAGTTGACGTTCTTGATCTCGCAGCGGGTGCGGTAGTCCTCGCCCGGCAGGCGCATGGACAGGTTCACGTCGCAGCGCAGGCTGCCCTCTTCCATGTTGCCGTCGCAGGTGCCGAGGTAGCGCATGATCGAGCGCAGCTTGCGGATATAGGCCGCGGCCTCCTCCGGGCTGCGCAGGTCGGGCTCGGACACGATCTCCATCAGCGCCACGCCGGACCGGTTGAGGTCGACATAGGACTGGCTGGGATGCTGGTCGTGGATGCTCTTGCCCGCGTCCTGTTCCAGATGCAGCCGGGTGATGCCGATCTCCCGGGTGGTGCCGTCCTCCAGGTCGATCTCGATCTTGCCCTCGCCGACGATCGGCTGCTGGTACTGGCTGATCTGATAGCCCTGGGGCAGATCGGGATAGAAATAGTTCTTCCGGTCGAACACCGAATGCAGGTTGATCTCGGCATTCAGCCCAAGCCCGGTGCGCACCGCCTGGGCGACGCACTCGGCGTTGATCACCGGCAGCATGCCGGGCATCGCCGCATCGACCAGCGAGACATTGGTGTTCGGGTCCGCGCCAAAGGCGGTCGCCGCGCCGGAAAACAGCTTGGACTGGGAGACCACCTGGGCGTGGACTTCCAGGCCGATCACCATTTCCCAGGTGCCGGTCTTGCCCTTCACAGTGCCGCTGTTCTTGTCCGCCATGTCAGCCCCCCTCCGCCAGCAGGGTCGGGGTGTCGTCGAACCCGGCGGCCGCCTCAATCACGCCGGCCGCGCGCAGCACCGTCTCTTCGTCGAACGGCCGGCCGACGATCTGCAGGCCCAGCGGCAGGCCGTCGCCGGACAGCCCCGCCGGCACCGAGATGCCCGGCAGGCCGGCCAGGTTCGCCGGCACGGTGAAGACGTCGTTGAGATACATCTTGATCGGATCGTCCATCTGCTCGCCCTGGGCGAAGGCAGTGTTCGGCGCGGTCGGCGCGAGCACCACGTCGACCTGCTCGAAGGCGTCGCTGAAGTCGTTGGCGATCAGGGTGCGGACCTTCTGGGCCTTCAGGTAATAGGCGTCGTAATAGCCCGCCGACAGCACATAGGTGCCGATCATCACCCGGCGGCGCACCTCCGCGCCGAAGCCCGCACCGCGGGTCGCCTCATACTGTTCCTGCGGGGTGTCGGCGTCGACGCGCAGGCCGTAGCGCACCCCGTCATAGCGCGCCAGGTTCGACGACGCCTCCGCCGGGGCGACGATGTAGTAGGTCGGCAGGGCGTACTTGGTGTGCGGCAGGTCAATCTCGTGCAGGGTCGCGCCGGCGGCCTTGAGCCAGTCCGCGCCCTGCTGCCACAGGGCGTCGATCTCCGGCGGCATGCCGTCGACCCGGTACTGGCGCGGGATGCCGATGCGCAGGCCCTTGGCCTCGCCGGTCAGGGCGGCGGTGTAGTCCGGCACCGGCCGGTCGACCGAGGTGGAGTCCTTGGGGTCGTAGCTGGCCATGGAGCGCAGCAGGATCGCGTTGTCGGCGACGCTGCGGCCCATCGGCCCGGCCTGGTCCAGCGACGAGGCGAACGCCACGATGCCCCAGCGCGAGCAGCGCCCGTAGGTCGGCTTCAGCCCGGTGATGCCGCAAAACGCGGCGGGCTGGCGGATCGAACCGCCGGTGTCGGTGCCGAGCGCGCTGGCGCACAGCCGCGCCGCCACGGCGGACGCGGAGCCGCCGGACGACCCGCCGGGCACCAGCGGCCGGTTGTCGCCGGCGCGCCGCCACGGGTTCTCCACCGGGCCGTAGTGACTGGTCATGTTGGAGGAGCCCATGGCGAACTCGTCCATGTTGGTCTTGCCCAGCATCACCGCGCCGTCACGCCACAGGTTGGCGGTGACCGTGCTCTCATAGGCCGGCTTGAAGCCGTCAAGGATGTGCGAGCCCGCGGTGCTGTCCACGCCCTCGGTGCAGAACAGGTCCTTCACGGCGATGGGCAGGCCGTCGAGCGGCAGGGCGTCGCCCGTGGCGCGGCGCGCGTCGGACGCGTCCGCCTGGGCCAGCGCATGGTCCGGCGTCTCGCAGGTATAGGCGTTGAGGCCCCGATGGGCCTCCATCGCCGCGAGATAGGCTTCGCACAGCTCCCGTGCAGAGAAGTCCTTCGCATCCAGCCCGGCCTGGGCCTGGGCGAGCGTGAGGTCGGTGAGCGCGCTCATTCCACCACCTTCGGCACAACGAAGAAGCCCTCGGCCTGGGCCGGGGCGTTGGCCAGCACCTTGTCGCGGCAGTCGCCGTCGGTCACGGCGTCCTCGCGGCGGTGCAGCGTGGTCTCGACCGCGCTGGTCATGGGCGCGACATCGTCGGTGTCGAGCTCGCCAAGCTGCTCGACCCAGTCGATGATGCGTGAGAGATCGGCGCCGAGCGCGTCGAGCTCTTCTTCAGGAACGGAGATGCGCGCAAGGGTCGCGATCTTGCGCACGGTGGCCTTGTCGAGCGACATTGACGGATATCCCGACGCCGGAGGGAAAGACGTGTCGCGCGGCGGTATCGGCCTGCCGGCGAACCGGCGCGGAAGGTAACACCCGCCCATGACAATCCGCAACATCAGGGACCTTGGCGAAACACTGCCGGCAGGCGCGCGGCTGATGGGCCTCGACGTGGGGCGCAAGACCGTGGGGCTGGCCCTGTCGGATCCAACCCGCACGGTGGCCACCGCGCTCGACACCCTGCGCCGGGGCCGCTTCACCGATGATGCGGCGATCCTCAAGGGCCTGATCGGCGAGCATCGGGTGTCCGCGCTGGTGATCGGCCTGCCGGTCAGCATGGATGGCACCGAGGGGCCGATGTGCCAGTCAGTGCGCCAGTTCGCCGCCAATCTCGCCGAACATGTGGACATCGACATGGTGTTCTGGGACGAGCGGCTGTCATCCAATGCGGTCGACCGGGCGATGCTGGAGGCCGACCTGTCCCGCGCCAAGCGGAAGGCCGCGAAGGACAAGCTCGCCGCCGCCTACATCCTGCAAGGCGCGCTCGACCTGCTGCGTCAAGGCTGAGCCGCGATGCTGACGGTCTTCCATGCGGTGGTGCCGATCTTCGCGGTGATCGCCGCGGGGTTTGCCCTGAAGCGCACGGGCATGCCCGGCGACGCCTTCTGGGCGCCGGCGGAGCGGCTGGTCTTCTGGGTGCTGTTCCCCGCCCTGCTGGTGGTCAGCATGGCCAACCGGCCCATCGACACCGGCTTGCTGCCGATGGTGCTGGCGATGGCGGCCGCCGCGATCGCCGTCGCCGTCCTGCTGCTGCTGGCGCGGCCGCTGGTGCCGGTCTCAGGACCCGCCTTCACCTCGGTGGTGCAGGGCGCGACCCGCTTCAATACCTATATCGGATTCTCGCTCGCCGCCGCGCTCTACGGCGCGGAGGGGATCGCCCTGCTGACCCTGCCAGTCGCGGTGCTGCTGCCGGTGGGCAACGTGATCTCGATCTGGGCGCTCGGGCGCTACGGCAGCGGCGGCGGGCTGGATGCGCGGGGCATGGCGCTGGAAATCGTGCGCAACCCGTTCATCGCGGCGGTGGCGCTCGGCATCGCGCTCAACCTGTCGGGGCTGGGCGTGCCTGCCCCGCTCGACCGCTTCATGGAGATCATCGGTGGCGCGTCCCTGCCGCTCGGGCTGCTGGCGGTCGGCGCGGGGCTGCGGCTCGACGCCCTGGGGCATGGGCGCGGGCCGATCGCGCTGGCCTGCCTGGTGAAGCTGGTCCTGGTACCGCTGGCGACCTGGGCGGCGTGCCACTGGCTCGGCATCGCCGGGCCGCCGCTGGTCCTCGCCGTGGTGTTCGCCGGGCTGGCGGCGGCGCCGGCCTGCTATGTGATGGCGAAGATCATGGGCGGGGACGCTGAACTGATGGCCGGCATCGTTACCGTACAGACGCTGGCATCGCTGTTCTCGATCACCGCGATCCTGTTGCTGCTATTGTGAGCGCCGCCAACCCGCCGGAGTCCCAATGACCGACACCCCCACCGGACCGCTGGCCGGCCTGCGCGTGGTCGACCTGACCCGCATCCTCGCCGGCCCCTACTGCACCCAGTTACTGGCCGACATGGGCGCGGACGTAATCAAGGTGGAGCGTCCCGGCCATGGCGACGACACCCGCGGCTGGGGCCCGCCCTACCTCAAGGACGACGCCGGCCAGGAGACCCGCGAGAGCGCCTACTACCTGTCGGTCAACCGCAACAAGCGTTCCCTCGCCCTCGACTTCACCAAGCCCGAGGGGCGCGACGCGCTGCTGCGCATCGTCGCCGGCGCCGACATCCTGGTGGAGAACCACAAGGTCGGCGGGCTGGCGAAATACGGCCTTGGCTACGACGACCTCAAGGCGGACCATCCCAAGCTGATCTACTGCTCGATCACCGGCTTCGGCCAGACCGGCCCCTACGCGAAACGCGCCGGCTACGACTTCATCATCCAGGGGATGGGCGGGATCATGTCGGTCACCGGCGAGGGCGACGGCGAGCCCCAGAAGGCGGGTGTCGCCATCGCCGACGTCATGACCGGGATGTATGCGTCGAGCGCCATCCTGGCGGCGCTGAACCACCGCCACATGACCGGGCGCGGCCAGCATATCGACCTCGCCCTGCTCGACTGCCAGGTCGCCTGGCTCGCCAACCAGGCGCTGTTCTATCTGGTGTCCGGCGAGAACCCGCCGCGCCTCGGCAACGCCCATCCGGCGGTGGTGCCCTACCAGGTGTTCGCCACCGCCGACGGCCACATCATCCTCGCCGTGGGCAACGATTCGCAGTTCGAACGCTTCTGCGGTGTCGCCGGCTGCGCGGAGCTCGCCGGCGATCCGCGCTTCAGGGGCAACCCGGACCGGGTGCGCAACCGGGGCGCCCTGATCCCGCTGCTCGAGCCGCTGCTGGCGGCGCAGCCATCGGCCTGGTGGATCGACGCGCTCGAAGGCGCGGGCGTGCCCTGCGGGCCGATCAACTTGATCGACCAGGTGTTCGCGGACCCCCAGGTGCAGGCGCGCGGCATGCAAGGCACGCTGCCCCACGCCGAGGGCGCGGGCGGGACCGCGCCGACGGTGGGCAACCCGATCCGTTATTCCGATTCACCGGTCAGCCTGCGCACCGGCCCGCCGGTGCTGGGCGAGCATACGGATGCGGTGCTGCGCGAGGCCGCCGGCCTGTCGGACAAAGAGATCGCCGCGCTGCGCGACAAGGGCGTGCTCTAGGCGGTGGTTGCCGCCGCCCGGCGCAGGGCCTTATAAGGGGCCTATGGCCGATTTCGCGCACCGTCACCTGCTCGGCATCGAGGGGCTGCTGCCCCATGAGATCGGCGCCATCCTCGACCTGTCCGAAAGCTACGTCGACCAGAACCGGGCGCGCGACAAGAAATCGTCGCTGCTGCGCGGCCAGACGGTCATCAACCTGTTCTTCGAGGACTCGACGCGCACCCGCACCAGCTTCGAACTGGCGGGCAAGCGCCTCGGCGGCGATGTCATCAACATGTCGGTCTCCGCCAGCTCCATGTCGAAGGGCGAGACCCTGATCGACACGGCGATGACGCTGAACGCCATGCGCCCGGATGTGCTGATCGTCCGCCATGCGGACTCGGGTGCGGTGAAGCTGCTGTCGGAGAAGGTCGACTGCGCCGTCATCAACGGCGGCGACGGCACCCATGAGCATCCGACCCAGGCGTTGCTCGATGCCCTGACCATCCGCCGCCGCAAGGGCCGCATCGAGGGGCTCTCGGTGGCGATCTGCGGCGACGTGCTGCACAGCCGGGTGGCGCGCTCCAACATCCACCTGCTGACCACCATGGGCGCACGGGTCCGGGTGGTGGCGCCGCGCACCCTGCTGCCCGCCGGCATCGACCGGCTCGGCGTCGAGGTCTTCACCGACATGCGCGAGGGGCTGGCGGACTGCGACGTGGTGATGATGCTGCGCGTGCAGCGCGAGCGCATGACCGGCGGCTTCATCCCGTCGACCCGCGAGTTCTTCCGCCTCTACGGTCTGGACCGGGACAAGCTGGCGGCGGCCAAGCCGGACGCCCTGATCATGCATCCCGGCCCGATGAACCGGGGCGTGGAGATCGACAGCGAGGTCGCCGACGACATCCACCGCAGCGCCATCGGCGAGCAGGTGGAGATGGGGGTCGCGGTGCGCATGGCGTGCCTCGACCTGCTGACCCGCGACCTGCGCTCCAACCGGGAGGATGGCGATGGCTAGGACCGCCTTCGTCAACGCCCGGCTGCTGGACCCGGAAACCGGCCTCGATGCGCCGGGCGGGCTGCTGGTCGAGGACGGCCGCATCGCCGAGCTCGCGCCTGGCATGTTCGCCGACGGCGCGCCGGAAGACGCCGAGGTCATCGACTGCGCGGGTCACTGCCTGGCGCCCGGCCTGATCGACCTGCGCGTCCATATCGGCGAACCCGGCGAGGAGCATAAAGAGACCATCGAGACGGCTTCCTCGGCGGCCGCCGCGGGCGGAGTGACCACCCTGGTCTGCCAGCCCGACACCAACCCGCCGATCGACGACCCGGCGCTGGTCGAGAGCATCCTGCGCCAGGCGCGCGCGGTGTCCGACGTCGCCATCCTGCCCTGCGCGGCGGTGACCCGGGGACTGGAGGGGGACGACCTGGCTGAGCTCGGCCTGCTGGCGGAGGCCGGCGCGGTCGCGTTTTCCAACGCCGGGCACAGCATCGCCAGCGCGCGCACCTTGCGCCGGGCGCTGAGCTACGCCGCCGATATCGGCCTGCCGGTCTCGCACCACCTGCAAGACCCGTCGCTGGCCCATGACGCGGCGATGAACGAGGGCGAGACCGCGACACGGTTGGGGCTTGCCGGCGTGCCCGCCCAAGCCGAGACGATGATGGTCGAGCGCGACATGCGCATCGTCGAGCTGGCCGGCGGGCGCTGGCATTCCTCGCCGCTGTCGACCGCGGACGCGCTCGACGCCATCCGCCAGGCCAAGGCCCGCGGCCTGCCAGTCACCGCGGAGACCGCCCCACCCTATTTCGACCTCAACGAGACGGCGGTCGGCGACTACCGCACCTTCGCCAAGCTGTCGCCGCCGCTGCGCAGCGAAGAGGACCGGCTGGCGGTAATCGACGCCCTGGCAGACGGCACGCTGGACATCATCGTCTCCGACCACACGCCCCAGGACGTGGAGGAGAAACGCCTGCCCTTCGCCCAGGCGGCGCCCGGCGGCGTCGGGCTGGAGACGCTGCTGCCGATCTCGCTCAACCTGGTGCATGGCGGCGCGCTCGGCCTGCTCGATCTGCTGGCCAAGCTGACCGCCAACCCGGCCCGGCTGCTCGGGCTGGATGCCGGCCGCCTCGCCCCCGGCGCGCCCGCCGACATGGTGCTGTTCGACCTGGGGCGCGGCTGGAAGATCGACGACGACAAGCTGCGCTCGAAGTCCAAGAACACCCCGTTCGATGGCCGCCCAGTGCAGGGCAAGGTGCTACGCACCGTCGCCGCCGGGCGCACCGTCTATGACGCATCATGAGCCCTGAGCTTCTCACCTGGGCGGCTGCGGGCTACCTGTTCGGCTCGGTCCCCTTCGGCCTGGTGCTGACCCGGATGGCGGGCCTGGGTGACATCCGCCAGATCGGGTCGGGCAACATCGGCGCAACCAACGTGCTGCGCACCGGCAACAAGCCGCTGGCCGCGGCCACGGTGCTGCTGGATGGCGGCAAGGGCGCCATCGCCGCGCTGCTGGCCCTGGCAGTGAGCGGGCGCGACCCGGCGGTCGCCGCGGGCGTCGCGGCGGTATTCGGCCACATGTTTCCGGTCTGGCTGCGCTTCAAGGGCGGCAAGGCAGTGGCGACCTCGCTAGGCGCCTTCCTCGCCCTGTCCTGGCCCGTCGGGGTCGCATGTTGCCTGACCTGGCTGGCCACCGCCGCGCTATTCCGCATCTCGTCGCTGGCGGGGCTGGCATCGGTCGCCATGGCCCCGGCGGCGGCCTGGTGGTTTTCCGATTCCCTGATGGTGTCCGCCTTCGCGGCCATCGGCCTCGCGGTGTTCTGGCGTCATCAGGAAAACATCAGCCGCCTGTTCGCCGGCACCGAGCCGCGCATCGGCGGCGGCCGGTGAGACCATGGCCCGACCGCTCGACCCGGCGGAACGGCTCGACTGGCTGCGGCTCGCGCGCACCGAGCGGGTCGGCCCGGTCACGTTCGCCGGCCTGATCGCGCGCTTCGGCGGCGCGAACGCCGCGCTCGAAGCGGTGCCCGAACTGGCGCGCCGGGGCGGCCGCCGCAAGGTCCCGCGCATTCCCACCCGTGACGACGCCCAGCGCGAACTCGATATCCTCGCTGACTTGGACGCAGTGATGCTGTGCGCCGGCGAGCCGGAATATCCCGCCGTGCTTGCCGCCATCACCGATGCCCCGCCGGCCATCGCGGTACGCGGCAATCCATCGCTGCTGTCGCGCCGCTCTGTCGGCGTGGTGGGCGCGCGCAATGCCTCGGCGAATGGCCGGGCGCTGGCGCGCGAACTGGCCGCGGACCTGTCGGCGGCGGGCTTCGTTGTGGTGTCCGGCATGGCGCGCGGCATCGACACCGCCGCCCATGAAGGCGCGCTGGATGGCGGCACCGTGGCAGTGCTTGCGGGAGGCGTCGATGTCCCGTACCCGGCCCAGAACGCAGACCTCTACGCGGCGATCTGTGAGCGCGGTGCGGTGGTCGCGGAGATGGCGCCCGGCACCGCGCCCCAGGCGCGCCACTTCCCGCGGCGCAACCGCATCATCGCCGGCCTTTCCGCAGGCGTGGTGGTGGCGGAAGCAGCGATGCGCTCAGGCTCGCTGATCACCGCGCGCATGGCGCTAGAGCAGGGCCGCGAGGTGTTCGCGGTGCCCGGATCGCCGCGTGACAGCCGCAGCAAGGGGACCAACCACCTGCTGCGCCAGGGCGCGGTGCTGACCGAATCGGCCGATGACGTGTTGGCCGCGCTGGGCGGCGTATCAACGGAAGGACTGGCAGCCCCCGCCACGCCGCCCTACATCACCGAAAGCGCCCCGCAGGCGCCGGTCGAAACGGACGATGCGGTTCGCGCAACAGTCACCGAGGCGCTTGGCCCGGCACCGGTGACGGTTGACGAACTGGTTCGTGAATGCGCAATCTCCGCGCCCGAAATCAGCGCCGTGCTGCTCGAACTGGAGCTCGCCGGCCGTCTCGACCGGCTCCCGGGGGGCCGCATCGCGCTGATCAAGTAGGCACGTTTCGGGATCGCCATGGACGTCGTCGTCGTCGAATCACCCACCAAGGCCAAGACCATCGAGCGTTATCTCGGTGGTGGCTACAAGGTGCTGGCCTCCTACGGCCATGTCCGCGACCTGCCACCGAAGGACGGCTCGGTCCGCCCCGACGCAGGCTTCGAGATGGACTGGCAGGTTGACGACCGGGCCGAGAAGCGCCTGCGCGAGATTGCCCAGGCGGTAAAGAAGGCCGACACCCTCTATCTCGCCACCGACCCGGACCGCGAGGGCGAGGCGATCTCCTGGCATGTGCTCCAGGAACTGCGCGACCGGGACCTGCTGGGTGACGTCGCAGTGCACCGGGTCGCTTTCAACGAGATCACCAAGAGCGCCGTGCTCGACGCCATGGCCAACCCGCGCGACATCGACGATGCGCTGGTGCAGGCCTATCTGGCGCGTCGCGCGCTCGATTACCTCGTCGGCTTCACCCTGTCGCCGGTGCTGTGGCGCAAGCTGCCGGGCAGCCGCTCGGCGGGCCGGGTACAGTCGGTGGCGCTCAGGCTGATTTGCGAGCGCGAGGCCGAGATCGAGGCCTTCATCCCGCGCGAATACTGGACCGTCACCGCCGGTTTCCGCACCGCCAAGGAAGACGCGGTCACCGCGCGCCTGACCCATCTGTCGGGCAAGAAGCTTGGCAAATTCGACCTGGGGAGCGAAGAAGACGCCGGGCGCGCCCGCGCCGCCATCGAGGCGGCGGACTTCACCGTGAAGGCGATCGAGCGCAAGCAGGCGAAGCGCCACCCGCAGCCGCCGTTCACCACCTCGACCCTGCAGCAGGAGGCGTCGCGCAAGCTCCGCTTTGCCACCTCGCGCACCATGATGACCGCCCAGCGGCTCTACGAGGGCGTCAACATCGGCGGCGAGACGGTCGGCCTGATCACCTACATGCGGACCGACGGGGTGCAGATCAGCAACGACGCCATCGCCTCGGTGCGCCGGATGATCGCCGGCCGCTTCGGCGATGCCTATCTGCCGGACGTGCCGCGCCGATACCACAAGAAGGCGAAGAACGCCCAGGAGGCGCATGAGGCGATCCGCCCGACCGACATGACGCGCACGCCCGAATCGGTCGCCGCCTATCTCAATGACGAGCAGCGCCGGCTCTACGAGCTGATCTGGAAGCGCGCGGTCGCCAGCCAGATGGAAAGCGCAGTGCTCGACCAGGTCGCGGTCGACATCGCCAGCGGCGACGGCGACGGCGAAACCGTGCTGCGGGCCACCGGCTCGGTGGTCAAGTTCGACGGCTTCTTCAAGCTCTACCGCGAGGACCGCGACGACGCCGAGGACGAGGAAAGCGGCGGCCTGCTGCCCGACATGCGCGAGGGCGAGGCAATGCGCCGGGAAACGGTGCTGCCGGAGCAGCACTTCACCCAGCCGCCGCCGCGCTACACCGAGGCCAGCCTGGTGCGCAAGCTGGAGGAGCTCGGCATCGGCCGGCCCTCGACCTACGCCTCGATCATCTCGGTGCTGCAGGACCGCGACTATGTGGTACTGGAAAGCCGCCGCTTCCGGCCCGAGGACCGGGGCCGCCTGGTTACCGCCTTCCTGAGCAACTTCTTCAACCGCTACGTCCAGTACAACTTCACCGCCGAGCTGGAGGATCAGCTCGACGATATCTCCGGCGGCACCATCGACTGGAAAGACGTGCTGGCGGCATTCTGGTCGGCCTTCAACGAGGCCATCGCCAACACCAAGGACCTGACCATCACCCAGGTCATCGACGCGCTCGACGCCGACCTCGGCCCGCACTTCTTCCCCGAGGGGCCGGACGGCAAGAACGCGCGGGCCTGCCCGTCCTGTTCTGACGGCCGGCTGGGGCTGAAGCTCGGCAAGTTCGGCGCCTTCATCGGCTGCTCGAACTATCCCGAATGCCGTTACACCAAGCAGCTCAAGGTGCCCGGCGAGGACGGCGAGGCCGACGGCGCCCTCGACCTGCCGCGCGAACTGGGCACCGACCCGGAAACCGGCAAGACGGTGCATCTGAAGAAGGGCCCCTACGGCATCTACGTCCAGCTTGGCGAGCCCGAGGGCAAGGCCAAGCCGAAGCGCGCCTCGGTGCCGCCGGACATGCCGCCCGCCAGCGTCGACCTGGAGCGCGCTCTGCGGCTGCTCAGCCTGCCCCGTGCCATCGGCGACCATCCGACCTCGGGCGAGCCGATCACCGCCGGCATCGGCCGCTTCGGTCCCTATGTGGAGCATCTCGGCCAGTACGCCTCGGTGCCGAAGGACGAGGACGTCACCATCCTCGGCCTCAACCGGGCGGTCGACCTTGTGGATGCGGCTGCCGAGAAGGCCCAGACCCGGTTGATCGGCAACCATCCCAAGGACGGCAAGCCCGTCACCGTGCGCAAGGGCCGGTTCGGTTTCTTCGTCGGCCACGGGCGCAACAAGGCGCCGCTGCGCAAGGGCGACAAGGCGGACGACATCGATCTGGAGCGCGCGGTGACCATGCTGGCGGAAAAGGCTGAGCGCGATGCCGCCGCCAAAGGAAAGAAGACCAAGGGCAAGACAAAGGCGAAGGCAAAGCCCAAGGCGCGCAAGACGGCGGCGAAGAAGAAGCCGGCAGCGAAGAAGAAGGCGCCCGCCGCGAAGGCCGGGGACGCCGCCGCAACCGCCGACTGATCCCGGCGCCGCCGTGGCCAAGCGCGCGCGCACCCCACCCCCCTTCCCGACCCGCGAGCAGGTGCTGCGGTTCATCGAGGAGAGCCCCGGCCCCGTCGGCCGGCGCGAGATTGCCCGCGCCTTCCAGATCCGCGGCGATTCGCGCATTGCGCTGAAGAAGCTGCTGCGCGGCCTCCAGACGGACGGCCTGCTGGAACGCGGCGGCAAACGCCGGGTGATGCGCGACGGCAGCCTGCCACCGGTCACGGTGCTTGAGGTCACCGGCACCGACGCCGACGGCGAGCTGCTGGCCAAGCCGGTCAACTGGGACTCCGAGACTCCGCCGCCAACGATCTACGTGGTACCCGACCGGCGCCGGCGCAGCCCGGGCATGGGCGCCTATGGCGAGGGTGACCGGCTGCTGGCAAAGCTGCGGCGCATCGAGGACGGGGCCTACGAGGCGCGCCCGATGAAGCGGCTGCCCAAGGGGCCGAACGAATTCATCGCCGTCTACCGCGCCGCCGATGGCGCGCGTGGCCGCGCCCGGCTGGTGCCAACCGACCGCAGGCTGCGCGACGACTACGACGTTGACCGCGCCGACAGCGGCGGTGCCGCCTATGGCGAACTGGTGCGTGCGGAATCGATCCCTGGTGCGCGCGGCCATCGTGGTGCCCGGCGCGCCCGGGTCATCGAACGGCTCGGCCCCGCCGGTGCACCCGGCGCCATCAGCGCCATCGCGATTGCCGAGTTCGATATCCCAGAGGCGTTCGACGCCGACGCCGTCGACCAGGCGGAGGCGGCCGAAGCCGCGCCACTGGGCGACCGGACGGATCTGCGCGACGTGCCCCTGATCACCATCGACGGGGCCGATGCGCGCGATTTCGACGATGCGGTGTGGGCCGAGGCGGACGGTACGGGCTGGCATGCCATCGTCGCCATCGCCGATGTCGCCTGGTATGTGCGGCCGGGCGATGCGCTGGATCGGGAGGCCCGGCGGCGCGGCAACTCGGTCTATTTTCCCGACCGGGTGGTACCGATGCTGCCCGAGGCCCTGTCCAACGGCTGGTGCTCGCTGCGTCCGCGCGAGGAGCGGCCTTGCCTTGCCGTGCATCTTTGGTTCGGCAACGACGGCACCCTGAACAAGCACCGCTTCGTGCGCGGGCTAATGCGCTCCGCCGCCCGGCTGACCTATGCCCAGGTGCAAGACGCGCTCGACGGCCGCCCGGACGACGCTGCCGGCCCCTTGCTGGAAGGCGTGCTGCAGCCGCTGGCCGCGGTCAACGCAGCGCTGGAGGCGGCACGGGCCAAGCGCGGCGCGCTGGAGATCGACCTGCCGGAGCGCCAGGTCGTGCTGGACGACGACGGCCAGGTCGCCGCGGTCACGCCCCGGCCGCGCTACGCCAGCCACCGGCTGATCGAGAACCTGATGATCGCGGCCAACGTCGCCGCCGCCGAGACGCTGGAGGCGAAGCGGCAGCCCTGCATGTACCGGGTGCATGACGCGCCGGACCCTGAGAAGCTCGCCGACCTGCGTCAGTTCCTGAAGTCCCTCGGCCTCAAGCTGCCGGCGGGCAACACCGTGACCCCGGCGGACTTCAACCGGGTATTGGCGTCTGCCAAGGGCGGCGCGGACGAGGACCTGGTCAACCAGATCGTCCTGCGCTCCCAGTCCCAGGCGGCCTATGCCCCTGACAACCTTGGACATTTCGGCCTCGGGCTGGCGCGTTACGCGCATTTCACCTCGCCGATCCGGCGCTATGCCGACCTGCTGGTGCACCGGGCGCTGATCCGTGGCCTCGGCCTCGGTGCGGGCGGGCTGGAGGCTACCGAGGAGGCCGCCTTCGCGGACATCGCCGGGGCGATCTCCGGGGCCGAGCGCCGCGCCGCGGCCGCCGAACGCGACGCGGTGTCGCGCTTCGCCGCCGCCTTCCTGTCCGAACAGGTTGGCGCGCAGTTCAACGGCAAGGTCAGTGGCGCGACCCGCTACGGCCTGTTCGTCACGCTGGATGGTACCGGCGCGGACGGGCTGGTGCCGGCGCGCACCCTGCCCGGCGGCCCCTACCGGCACGACCCGCGCACCCACACCCTGAGCGACCGGCGCGGCGGGCGCAGCTACCGGATCGGCCAGCCGGTGACCGTCAGCCTCGCCGATGCGAATCCGTTGACCGGCTCGATGATCTTCCACATGCTGTAGACCGGTTGCCCCGCGTGCCGGATGGCCGGTGCCGGGGCGACACCGTTTTCTGGGGAGAGAACGCACCCGTGACGCGCCGTCCTCGCGCCGCCCGCCGCGCCGCCGCCCGCCGCCTCTGTGCCGCGGCGCTGGTGCTGTGCGCGGGCCTCGCGGGGCTGCCCAGCGCGCCGGCGCAGGCAGCCGCCGAGTTCCGCCAGGAACGCGCCGAATGGGTGTTCGCCAAGGCGCTGCGGGTTATCGACGAGCGCTACCTGACCCGGGTCGATTTCGCCCCGCTGGCGGTCGCCGGCCTGCAGGCGCTGCAGATGCGCGATCCGGAGCTGCGCATCGAGAACCGCGGCGGCGCACTCTACCTGCATGCGGACGGCAGCATCGTCGGCACCTACCAGCAGCCGGGCGGCGACGACCCGGCGGCCTGGGCGCTGCTGGTTGCCGACCTGGCCGCCACCGCGCACCGGCACTCCGCGCGGCTGCACGAGACGCCGGAAGAGGACATCTACGAATTGGTGCTCGACGCCCTTCTGGCGCGGCTCGACGGCTTCTCGCGCTACGCCTCGCCGAAGGAGGCGCGCGACCACCAGGCGATGCGCCGCGGCTTCGGCGGCATCGGCATCCGCTTCACCATGGCCGGGCGCGGCATCACCGTGCGCAGCGTGCTGCCCGACACCCCCGCCGCCGACGCCGGCATCCGCACCGGCGACGTCATCATCGCGGTCGACCGGCGCAGCGTGCGCGGCCTCGCCGCCGCCGACGTCACCCGCCTGCTGCGCGGCCCGATCGGCAGCACCGTGGACCTCACCGTGGTGCGCGCCAATGGCGAGGGGCCCTTCGCCACCCCGCTGGAACGCGCCCGGGTGATCCCGCCCACGGTCACGGTCAGCGCGCGCGACGGGGTGCTGACCGCCAAGGTCAGCGGCTTCAACCGCAACACGGTGCCGTCCCTGCGCCGTGCCATCATCGAGCAGGAGCTGGTCAGCCCCGACGGGCTGCGCGGCCTGGTGCTCGACCTTCGCAACAACCGGGGCGGGCTGCTGCGCCAGGCGGTCAACATGGTCGACCTGTTCGTGCCGGCCGGCGAGATCATCGGCACCCGCGGCCGCCACGCCAACAGCTCGCGCACCTACCGGGCCACCGGCGAGGCGATCGCCGGCGGCGTGCCCATGGTCGTGCTGGTCAACGGCAACTCGGCGTCGAGCGCCGAGATCGTCGCCGCCTCGCTGCAGGACCACCACCGGGCGCTGGTGGTCGGCACCAACTCCTACGGCAAGGGGTTGGTACAGACGGTGGTCCAGCTGCCCAATGACGGTGAGATGGTGCTGACCTGGTCGAAGCTGGTGACGCCGTCGGGCTATCCGCTGCAGGGCCTGGGCGTGCTACCGACGATCTGCACCAGCGGCGACCGCGCCGGGCTGGACTGGCAGCTCGACCGGCTGCGGGCCGGCGACGAGCTCGCTATCACCCGGGTGATGGCGCGCTGGCGGCTGGTGCGCAACGCAGCCGAGGACGAGCGCGAACGCCTGCGTGCCGCCTGCCGGGGCAGCGGCGATGCGGCGCTTTACACCACGGCGGCACGCGCGCTGCTGGCCGAACCCCTGCTGCTCGACCGCGCCATCCGCATGGAACGGGGCGCGCCGGGCCCCGCCGCCGGCGAGGTGCTGGGCCTGACAGAGGCCGACAGCCTCGCGCCCGATTTCAACTGAACCCGCGCGCCGCGCTTGACAGACCGGGCGCAGGCCTTATTTTCCCGGCAACCTCGGTCGGCGCCATGGGGGCGCCGCACAACGACGAAAGCGGACACCGAACCATGGCCAAGCCGAATTCCGTCCTGGTGAAGCTGGAGAGCACCGCCGGCACCGGCTACTACTACGTCGCCAAGAAGAACAGCCGCACCCAGACCGAGAAGCTGACCTTCCGGAAGTACGACCCGAAGGCGCGCAAGCATGTCGAGTTCAAGGAAACCCGCCTGAAGTCGTAAGGCTGACGACCCGGGGTTTTCGCCCGCCGCGGCGTTATTCGCCGCGGATCTCCTCGACCATATCTTCCAGACGCTCGATATCGAGGATGCGCAGCGCGCCCTTGTCGCGCTTGACGATGCCCTGGCGCGCGAGGTCGTTCATTACCCGCGCCACGGTCTCGCGCGTGGTCGAGACGCGCCCGGCGATATCCGCGTGGATCGGGATCGGCGTGATCGTCGCCCCCGTCCCGTCCTCATCCTCGCCTTCCTTGGCAAGGCGCAGCAGCTCCGCCTGAACCCGGTTGTTCGCCGCCAGCGTCGACAGGTCCATGATACGCCCGGTGGACTGGCGCACCATCTGCGCCAGCCGGTTCATCACCTGCATGGCGATCGGCGGATGCTCTTGCAGCAGCCGGCGGAAGTCCTCCCCCGGCAAGGCGGCGACGTTGGACGCCTCCAGCGCCATCACGCTGGCGGAGCGCGGCTTGCCGTCAATCGCGGCGAGCTCGCCGAAGAAACCACCGGCGGGCACATCCTCCAGCGTCACCTCCCGGCCCGACAGGCTGTAGATGACGATGCGCACCCGACCCTCGGCGACAAAGCAGATCTCGTTGCCCTCGCTCTGCCGGTCGATGATCTGTTCCTGGGCGTCGTAGCGCTTCCAGCGGCATTGCTGCGCCAGGCGCATGCGCGCCTCCGCATCCATCTCGGCCAGCAGGCCGACCGCCGCCAGCGGATCGCCGTCGATGTCGCTCATGGCCCCTATCCCGAAGCACAGCCCTCAAGCCGGGCATTGAACCCCGGAAGTCCCCCCGGTTCAACCGGGCCTGTTCAAGGCGGCGCCGGCTTGCTATCACCAAATTGAGCAAGCCGCCGTTCGCGGAGAGGACCATGACCGTCGATTACGACAGCCCCGAGTTCCGCATTCTCGATAAGCTGTGCGCCATGCCCGCGCCGGTGCGGGGCGTGACCGGCACCCGGCTGGACGCCGAGTTCGGCGCGCCCGAGGCGGTGGCCCGGCTGGCCGCGGACGGGCTGATCAGGCCGCGCAGCTGGAACGACGGCCCGCCGGGCGCGGTGTGGATCCCGACGCCCGAGGGCGAGGCGCTGCACGCCGAACTCGCCGAACAGGCCCGCGCCGACACCCACGCCACCCCCTTCTGAGGGGCACCCGCCCGCTCAACCCGCCCCGCTTCCGACGACGCTCTTGCCAGCGCCGCGACGGTTGTCATACTGACAGCCGATACGCGCATTGGGCGATATAAAAGGAATAAAGTCCGATTCTCCTTGACTCAGAGGCAAAAGTTCGCTATAAGTTCTCATGCAGCGCCGGGATCGGCCGGCGGCGCCGGAACAGGGAGCGGACCATGGACAGGAAGATTTTAGCGGGCGGGCGCGGGCTGCGTGACGGCAAGGGCATAGGCTTTCCCCTCGCCGGCACCGTTGCGCCGGGGGTCTCGGTTGCGCCGGCGGATATCCGCCGCACCAAGGGCGCGCTGCATCGCCTCGGCCATTACAAGCCCCCCGCCTGGGATGACCGAGATCGTCGACAGCGCCCTGTTCGATGGCCTGAAAGCGTTCCAGTCGGGCAACGGCCTTGAGGCCGACGGGGTGATGCGCCCCGGCGGCCCTACCGCCAAGCGGCTCAGCGACGCGCTGGGGATCACCCCGGCGGACCCGCCGCCCGCCGCGCCGGAAAAGCCCGCGGCGCCATCCGCCAGGCTCCGCACCGACGGGATGCGCGACTTTCTTTACCGCCCCAAGGTTGATGGTCCGCCCCGGCCCGCCCCGGCGGTCCTACGCCCTGGCATGGTCTGGGACAACGGCCGCTGGCGCCCAGAAACCCCGCAAGAGCGCGCCGCGCCAAAGATCGTGCCCATGGCGCAGAAAGCGGAAGCGCCCGCGCCGGCGCAGCCCATTGGGAAAGGGCGGGACTCCTACCACAAGGGATCCGCATACATCATTCCGTCGCCCAGCAACGACAAACCGATCAATCCAGAACAGGCATACAAGGCCCTTGAGTTTGATTTGGATGGGCCGACACAAACGATAGAGGCTCTACGTTGGGCATCTGCGAATGAAATGCTCAATGCGTCTGCCATTAAGGGGGTGTTGAACGCGTCATCGTTTGAACAAGCCGGCTTGGCGCTCGTCCCAATTGCTGAGAGAGCTAAAGAGCTCTCCGATGTTGCGAAAAAGTTCACAGCAGAAGTTGAGGGACCGGAGTTCAAACCGCCTGAAGGGGGAGTGCCCGGGAATAACGACGCAAGAGACGCCTTTCGCCATGCCTTATGGAACTTCCTCATGACCCGCGAGATCGGAGAGGAGGCAGCGAAAGGTTTTGGCGATGCCCATGAAGTCAGCGTCCTCAATAGAGAGGGGGTACAGATCATGGACCTATACAACAATCATGTGGGCCGGAAATTGGCTCTTGATCCGGACAACAAAGACCGGGATCCGGTTGCTGTCGTGCGTGAAGCGCTTCAGCAAGGACGCCTCAGGACGAGACCGTTCAATGTACGACTTGAGAAGTCTCAATAGCTCGACCGCGCACCACCATACCCTCGCCATCTTGGTTAGATACACTGGCAAGCTCGTGCCTTGGCGCATTCCAACAAACGCTTCCCAAGGAGATTGATGTGGCTACGAAAACCATCAAACCTGAGGTATGGCGTGTAGGGGTTTTCGCCGCTCTGGCCGGCGCCTTGGCGGCTTTCACACTGTCGGTTTTCCTCAGGAGCGAGTGCCTTTGCGACGATGGCCGTGTGATCCTGAGCACCCAGTTTTCCGAAGTGGAAGCGAGCGTCTCCTGGGCCTGGCCTGATGGTCGGCAAGAGGAAATCTGGCGCGGCAAATTCACGTCCGAGAAGGAGGTCGCCGTTCGCTTCCCGACAAGAGAGGCGGAGAAGATTTTCGTAACGGTGCACAGTCAGGACAACAAAAAAACCGAAATATCACAAGGCAGATACATAAAAGGTTTTCTCTACCCAACCTTAAAATCCGAAATAAAAAATGATTCTATGAAATATCGTATGGTATTATACGGGGACGGAATAGAGATTTTTAAATAATACACCTTAGGCACACCCTAGGAGATCACGCCCGCCCCCTACCACCCCATCGCATAGGCCTGACGCCGGGGGTCGGCGCCGGCGTGTTTGAGGTTGCTGCCGAGATCATGGCGGATCAGGCAGACGGAGCCGGCGGCCCAGTGGCGTTCAGGCCACCAGCGGGTGTCGTGGCCACGTGCCGCCAGGTCCTTGCGCACCTTCGGTCCCAGGTTCCGTTCCAGCATCAGCCTTCCCGGCGCATAGGCGTGGGGGATCGCCGAGCCGGGCCATGAGTAACTGGCGATGCGCGGGGCCTCCACCGCCGCCTGCGGCGTCATGCCGTCCAGCGCCGCATGCAGGAAGGCCTGCACCATGGCCTGGCCCAGCACCTCGCTGCCCGGCGAGCCGAACGGCAAGACGAAGCGCCCGGGCGCGATGGCCAGCGCCGGGTTCGCCGCCATGCGCGGCCGCCGCCCGGGCCCGACGCAGGCCGGGTGGCCGGGGTCGGTGTAGGCGCGCGAGCCCCATTGGGAGACCAGGATGCCGGTGCCCGGCACCACCGGGCCGGAGATGGTGCCGTCACTTGGGGTCGCGGCGAACACGTTGCCGTCCCCGTCGATGACGCAGAGGAAGGAGGTCTCCGCCGGCGCGCCGCCGTCCCCCGGGTCCGGCGTTGCGGTGGGATCGGGCCGCCAGCGCCGGGGCCGCCGCCCGTCCGCCTGCCCTGCTGGCGGCATGCCGGGCGATGCGGCGGCGGGATTGATGCGCCGGGCGCGGCGCGCCAGATAGCGGTCCGACAGCAGGGCGTCGAGCGGCACATCGGTGAAATTGGGATCGCCGAACCATGCCTCCCGGTCGGCGGCGGCGAGTTTCAGCGCCTCGGCCACCAGATGCAGCCGGTCCGCCGAGCCCGGCGCGGTCCCCGCCACGCCCGCGCGCTCCAGCAGCGCCAGGGTCTGCAGCACCATCGGCCCCTGGGACCATGGCCCGCAGCCATAGACGGCGATATCCCCGAAGCGCCCCGCGACCGGTTCCTCCACCGCGACCCGGTAGCCCTTGAGGTCGGCGGCGGTGAGCAGCCCGCCCTCCTCCGCGTGGAAGCGCACGATCTCCCGCGCGATATCGCCCCGGTAGAAGGCGGCGCGGGCGGCCTTCAGCCCCGCCTTGCGGCCGCCCTTCGCCGCGCGCTCCTGATCCGCCATGTATTGCAGGCTGGCCGCCAGGCCCTCTTGCACGAAGGTCTCGCCCAGCGCCGGGATGCGGCCCTCGGGCAGGAAGATCGCCGCCGTCGTGGGCCAGCGGGCAATCGCCGCCTGCTTATCGGTGATGCGGCCTTGCATGAAGGGATAGACAGGAAAACCCTCGCGGGCGAAGCGGATCGCCGCCTCGGCGGCGGCGGCGAACGAGATGGTGCCCCAGCGCTCCAGCGCGGTGATCCAGGCGTCCGGCGCCGCCGGCACCACCGAACGCAGCAGCCCCGCGGGCACCCGCCCGCCATGATGGTCGTGGAAATAGGCGCAGCTCGCCGCCGCCGGCCAGGTGCCGATGCCGGCGAGAATGCGGGTCTCACCGGTCGCGGCCCAGTGCACCAGGGACGGCGCGACCCCGCCGAAGCCGACGAACTCACTCTCCAGCACCCCGGTGGCGATGCCCGCGGCGACCCCGGCGTCGATCGCATTGCCGCCGTCCTCGAGGATTGCGAAGGCCGCGGCCGCCGCCCAGGGATGGCCGGCCACGGCGACATGGCGGCGGGCCGGCAGGTCCGGTCGCAGGGGGGATGGGGCGGCGAGCATGGCACATCATCGCGCGCCGCCGCCCGGTGCGCTAGTCGGGTAGCGCGGCCTCGATGGCGGCGGTCAGCGCGGGTGCATCAGGCCGCACCCGCGACGGAAAGGCGGCGAGCAACCGGCCGTCCGGCGCGACGAGATATTTATGGAAGTTCCAGGACGGCGCGTTCTTCGCACCCAGTTTCGCCCGCGCCCAGCGGTAGAACGGATGGGCATCGGCCCCGCGCACCCGCACCTTGTCGGCCAGCGGGAAGTCGATCTGATAGTTCACCTCGCAGAACTGCTTGATCTCCTCCGCCTTCCCCGGCTCCTGGTTGCCGAAGTCGTTCGACGGCACGCCGAGCACCACTAGCCCGCGCGCCTGATAGCGCTGCCACAGGGCCTGCAGACCGCGGTACTGCGGGGTGAAGCCGCAGAAGCTGGCGGTATTCACGATGAGGACCGCTTGTCCGGCGAAGCGCGACAGGGGCAGCGGCCCGCCCTCGATGGCTTCGAAGCCGAAATCATGGGCGCTTGTCGCGGCGCTGGCGGATGGCGCGGCGACGATCAGCAACAGGGCGAACAGGACAGTAAGGCGGCGCATGGCGCTCTCCGAATGTCGGCTTTCTGTGGAAGTTAGACGTGGGGGGTGCCCGTCTGGATCAAAGGCCATAGGCAGAAAGTCCTTGACCCGAAGGGGGATGCGTGGTCTTTTCCGCGCACGAAATTTGTTCGCGAATGCGCGATAGACGGGCCGCCGCTCCCCCTTCGGGTCAGAGCCAACACCGGCCCAGTGTTCCCGGGTAAATCCATTGAATCGACTGCGGCCCCCAATCGCGCGTGGGCTGTGGACACCGGCGCCGGACGCGCCGCGCCACCGTGCGCGCGTGTCGACCCGGCGCGTAAGGATACGCATAACTTGACCAAGAACGACGCGACCAACACCGATTTTCCGGGCCTCGGCCTTGCCGACCCGATCCTGGCGGGCCTCGCCGGCCAGGGCTTCACCTCGCCGACGCCGATCCAGGCCCAGGCGATCCCCTCCGTCCTTGCCGGGCGCGACCTGCTGGGCATTGCCCAGACCGGCACCGGCAAGACCGGCGCCTTCATCTGGCCGATGCTGCAGCATCTGGCTACCGGCGGCGCCCGTAAGCCGGCGCCGAAGCGCGGCACCCGCGCCCTGGTGCTGGCGCCGACCCGCGAGCTGGCGCTTCAGATCGACGAGACGGCGGCTGCGCTGCGCGGGCGGCTCGGCTTCCGCCATGCCTGCATCTTCGGCGGCGTCGGGCGCAATCCGCAGGTCCGCGCCCTGGCGCGCGGCGTCGACCTGGTGGTCGGCACGCCGGGGCGGCTGCTCGACCTGATGTCGACCGGCGACCTGCGCCTCGACGCGGTCACCCACCTGGTGCTCGACGAGGCCGACCGGATGCTCGACATGGGCTTTATCCACGACGTGAAAAAGATCGTCGCCCAGGTTCCGAAGGCGCGGCAGACGCTGCTGTTCTCCGCCACCATGCCGGCGGATGTGGCGAAGCTCGCCGCTGGCATCCTGCACGACCCGCTGCGTGTCGAGGTGACGCCCGAGGTGGTCACGGTGGAGAAGATCGACCAGCAGGTCTTCCATATCGAGCAGAAGGGCAAGCAGGGCCTGCTGACCGACCTGCTGCGCGACCCGTCGCTGTCGCGGGTGATCGTGTTCACCCGCACCAAGCATGGCGCCAACCGGGTCGCTGACAAGCTGACCCGCGCCGGCGTCGAGGCCGCGGCGATCCACGGCAACAAGTCACAGAATGCCCGGCAGAAGGCGCTCGGCAGCTTTCGTGACGGCGACACCCGCGTGCTGGTGGCGACCGACATCGCCGCGCGCGGCATCGATGTTGAGGAAATCACCCATGTGATCAACTTCGAATTGCCCAATGTGCCGGAGAGCTACGTCCACCGCATCGGCCGGACTGCGCGGGCGGGCCGCGGCGGAATTGCCTTCTCCTTTTGCGCTCCGGACGAACGTCCCTATCTAAAGGACATCGAAACGCTGACCGGGGTGCGCCTCTCGGTTGCGCGCGCGGCTGCCAACGACAGCGCGCCCGCCGCCGCCAAGGATACCCCGGCAGGCGACCGCCGGCCCGAGGGTCAGCCGCGTCGCCGGCGCCGGCGCCGCTCCCGCGGCGGCCAGCGCCGCGCCGCCTGACCCCGCAGGGCGCCGCCAAGGAGGAGGAGAGATGGCACGCAGGACCAACTACCGCTTCGAGCGAATGGAGCGCGAGCGCAAGAAGGCTGAGAAAAAGGCCGCCCGGGCGGCGGCCAAGCAGGCGCGCAAGGAAGGCCTGGTGCCAGACGGCGAGGCTGAGAACGCGGGCGACCTCGAGGACGCTCCGGCGAGCCCCGAGACCGACCCCCCGCGCGAGCCCTAGACCCTAGGCAGCCAGCACCGCGGCGGCGCAATCCGCCGCGCGCGCGGCCAGCGTACCGGCGTCCGCGCCGGTACGCGCCCGCAGCGCCCCCGCACATAGCAGGTCGACCGCCAGCGCGGCGCGGCTGTCGACGGGAAAATCCCCCGGCAGCTCACCCGCCGCCACCGCGCGCGCCAGCCGCGCGGCGATCTGTTGCTGCATATCCGATATTCCCGCCGCGGTTAGCGCGCGGATGCCGTCGTCATGGCCCGCCGCCGCCGGCAGGGCGCAGGCAATAAGGCAGCCGCGCGGCCCGTCTGACTCCGTCGCCGCGACGGCCTGGGCCCGGTAGATCCCCGTGATCGCGGCCTGTACATCCGCGTCTTGCAGGCTGGCGGTGATGCCCCCGACATTGGCCTCGCCGTAGCGCGCAACGCAGCGCTCGAACAGGGCGCGTTTGTCACCGAAGGCGCGGTACAGGCTGGGCCGATTGATCCCCATCGCCCGGGTCAGATCGTCCAGGGACGCGGCGTCGTATCCCTTCTGCCAGAACACCGCGATGGCCGCATCCAGCGCCGCCTCCGGGTCAAACGCCCGGGGCCGGCCACGGGATTTCCGGCTGGATTCCGCCGATTCCATATTTTTTGTACTCATTGGTACATTTTTCCTTGCCTCCGCGTGCGAGGCTATTTATATACCGCTCAGTACATTTATTCAAGGAGCGCGACATGAGCAACCGACTGCACAACAAGACCGCCATCGTCACCGGCGCCAGCACCGGCCTGGGCTATGACATCGCCCGCCAGTTCCTCGAGGAGGGCGCCAAGGGCGTGATCATCACCGGCACGAACCAGCAGCGCCTGGAGGAAGCCGCTGCCTCGCTGGGCGACCGCGCCGTGCCGGTGGTCGCCGATGTACGCAAGCGGGCAGACCTCGACGCCCTGGCCGCCAAGGCCAAGGCCGCCTTCGGCGCCGTGGACATCCTCGTCGCCAATGCCGGGGTGGGCAGCTTCGCGCCGATCGAGCAGGTCGACGAGGCGGCCTTCGACAACCAGTTCGACATCAATGTGAAGGGCGTCTACTTCACCGTTCAGGCGGCCCTGCCGGTGCTCAGCGACGGTGCCAGCATCCTGCTCACTGCCTCGGCGGTGCATGAGAAGGGCTTCCCCACCGGCAGCGTCTATTTCGCCACCAAGGCGGCGGTGCGCTCGCTGGCGCGAACCTTCGCCGCCGAACTGGCGCCGCGCGGCATCCGGGTCAATTCCCTCAGCCCCGGCCTCGTCCCGACCCCGTTCGTCGGCAAGATGGGCATGCCAGCCGATGTGCTGGAGGGCTTCTCGGCCCAGGTCACCGGGCTGACCCCGCTGGGCCGCACCGGAACGCCCGAGGAGATCGGCGGCGCGGCGGTGTTCCTGGCCAGCGGCGAGGCCAGCTATGTCACCGGCGCGGACCTCACCGTCGACGGCGGCTTCATGAACGTCTGAGCCCCCTGCCCCGTCCCCCTGGGGCCAGCACGGCGCGGCGCTCCGGTCCCCCGGCGCCGCACCGTCGCCATTTGTGCGCCTGCCCCTAGAAGGGCCGCACCATCAGCACCCAGTCGCCGCCATGCATCAGGCCGGGGAACGGGGCGACCGGACGGCGCGCCGTCTCGCTGTAGCCATGGGCGGCATAGAGCCGCGCCGCGTTCGGGTTCTCTTCCGCCACGATCACCGACATGCCTTTGGCACCAGCAGCCCGGCCGCGCGCCTCGGCGAGGCGCAGCAGGGCGCTGGCATGGCCGCGCCGGCGGTATTCCGCGAACACCGCGAGGATATTGACGTACCAGGTGCCCGGCGCCTCGGCCTCCAGCTCCAGCAGCGGCATCAGCAGCGGCTTGGTCGCCGGCGGCAGTCCTTGGGCATCAGACAGGTCCACCGGATTATCCTGCAGGTAGCCCACCAGCATGCCGGCCACGCCCCCGCTGTCCTCGATCACGGTGGCGTTGGTATAGGAGAACGCGCTTTCCTCGCCGCGCACCCGCTCCAGCCCCACCGACAGCGGGTCCTGCCCCGGTTCGGCGGCGAGGCTCCACAGATGCATCGCCAGGCCCTCACCGGCCATGTCGCAGAGCTGGCACAGCGCCTCGGCGTCCTCGCGCCGGGCGGCCCGCAGGGGCGGTTCCAGGGGCACATCGGTCATCGGCACACTCCATCGGTTGCGCGGCGGCGGCGCGCACGGTAACGCCTGTGCAACGGCCGTACGAGAGGATTCGATCCGTGGCGCAGATTTTCATCGATGCCGATGCCTGCCCGGTGAAGGAGGAAGCGGTGCGCGTCGCCGAGCGCCACCGCCTGCCGGTGAAGATGGTCAGCAACGGCGGCATCCGCCCGCACCGCAACCCGCTGGTGGAAACCGTGGTGGTGCCCGAGGGACCGGACGCAGCAGACGACTGGATCGCCGAGCGCGCCGGCCCCGGCGACATCGTCGTCACCGCCGACATCCTGCTCGCCGGGCGCTGCGTGAAGGCCGGGGCCGCCGTGCTCAAGCCCAACGGCGAGGCGCTGACCGAGGACGGCATCGGCATGGCGGTGGCAATGCGCAACCTGATGACCGACCTGCGCGAGGCCGGCACGGTGGCCGGCTACAATGCGGGCTTCACCAAGAAGGACCGCTCCCGCTTCCTCGAAGCGCTGGAAGCGGCCGCACGGAAGGCGGGCCGTTGACCCACGACCAGATCGCCCTGTTCATCCTGCTGGCCGTCGTATTCGCCCTGCTGATCTGGGGCCGTTGGCGCTATGACCTGGTCGCCTTCGCTGCCCTGATGGCGGCCCTGGCGCTGGGACTGGTGCCGGCGGACGACGCCTTCTCGGGCTTCGGCCACCCGGCGACCGTGATCATCGCCCTGGTCCTGGTGGTCAGCCGCGGCCTGTCGAACTCCGGCGTCATCGAATTCGTCGCGGCGCGCATCGTCGACAGCGCCCGGCGCCTGTCCGCCCACATCGCGATAATGGCGGGTACCGTCGCGGGCTTGTCGGCGGTGATGAACAACGTCGCTGCGCTGGCGCTCCTGATGCCGGTCGACGTACAGGCGGCGAAGAAGGCAAAGCGCAGCCCCGCGCTGTCGCTGATGCCGCTGTCCTTCGCCTCGATCCTCGGCGGGATGGTGACCCTGATCGGCACGCCGCCCAACATAATCGTGGCCGGCTTCCGAGAGCGCGCGCTGGGCGAACCCTTCTCGATGTTCGATTTCACCCCGGTCGGCGCCGCATGCGCGATTGCCGGCATTGCCTTCATTGCCCTGATTGGCTGGCGGCTGATCCCGGCCGCGCGGCCGGGCGGCAGCGTCGCGGGCGACCCGTTCGACCTGGAAGGATACCTGGCGGAGCTGCGCGCAAAGAAGGATGGCAAGGCGGTTGGGCAACGGGTGCGCGACCTGGACGAGCTGGCCCGGGAGCATGATGTGCAGATCCTTGGCCTGGTGCGCCGCGGCAAGCGCCTGCCCGGACTCGCCCGGCGTGAGACCATCCGCGCGGGCGACCGGCTGGTCGTCGAGGCCGCCCCGGAACCCCTGGAGACGTTTGCGGCGGCGCTTGGTTTGTCGGCTGCGTCGCGGGACGACGCCAAGCCCCTGCTCTCTGGCGACAATCTCGCCATGCGCGAGGCGGTGGTCCAGCCCGGATCGCTGGCCGAAGGTCGGCAGGTCGGCGGCCTGACCATGTTGCGCCGGCGCGGGGTGACCCTGGTGGGCGTTTCGCGCAGCGGACGCACCCTGCGCGACCGGCTGCCCCACCTGCGCCTCGCCGCCGGCGATGTCCTACTGCTGCTTGGCGCGCCGGACGATATCGCCGATGCCGCCAGCCGGATCGGGGCCTTGCCGCTTGCGGAGCGCGGACTGCAACTGCCCGACCGTCGCAAGGCGGGACTGGCGGTAGGCCTATTCGCCGCCGCCATCGCCGCTGCCGGCACCGGCCTGGTCTACCTGCCAGTGGCGCTGGGTTGCGTCGTTGCGCTGTATGTCCTGCTTGGCGTGGTGCCGCTGCGTGAGCTTTACGGCTCGGTGGAGTGGAGCGTGATCGTGCTGCTCGGCGCGATGATCCCGATTGGCAGCGCCCTTGAAACCACCGGCGGTACGATCCTGATCGCCGACGGCTTGCTGGCATTGGCCGACGGCTACCAGCCGGCGGTGGCGCTGGCGCTGCTGATGATCGTGACGATGACGCTGTCGGACGTAATGAACAACACCGCGACGGCGGTGATCGCCGCGCCAGTGGCCATCGAGGTGGCGGCCGGGCTCGGCGTCAACCCGGACCCGTTCCTGATGGCCGTGGCGGTAGCCGCGTCCTGCGCCTTCCTGACTCCCATCGGCCACAAGAACAACACCCTGATCCTGGGTCCCGGCGGCTACCGGTTCGGCGACTACTGGCGCATGGGCCTACCGCTGGAGATTCTCGTTGTCGCGGTGGGGGTCCCGGCAATCCTGATCGTCTGGCCGTTCTAGCCGCTGCCCTTTTCGGGGTCCTTGTCGCGGCTTTCCTGGATTGCTGTCATCAGGGCGATGGAGGTTTCCTGAATCTCTGCATAGGGGCTGCGCACTGCGGCGAACTGCTTGCGGTCGCCCGCCAGCACCTTCTCGGCATTCTGGCGCAGCACCGCCATCGGCCCGGCAACGCCTGCGGCCAGCCGCAGCCCGATCAATGCACCGATCAGGCCCATCGCCAGCGCCACCGCGCCGCCCAGCAGCCACAGGTCGCGGCGCCCCTCGGCGAAGGCGTCCTCGCGCACCGCCAGCGCCAGGGCCCAGGGAAGGTCTAGCGCGGGCAGCCGCTCCACCACCAGCTGGTGGCGGACGCCATCGGCGTCGATCTCCCGAAACACCGCGCGGGACCCGAGGAAACTGCCTTCGGCGGGCCGGGCCCCCGGCCCTTCGGCAAGGGCCAGCGCGCCGCCCAGATCGGCCATGCGCGGCAGGGCAAGCCGGTCGCCGTCCGCCCGCATCGCCGGCATCTTCGGTGCGCCGATCACCGAGCTGTCGCCGCCAACGATGGCGGTGGACACCATCAGCCGGTCCTCCAGCTCACTGAGGAAGCGGCTGAGCGCGTCGAGTTGCAGATCGATACCGACCACCGCGCGCAGCGACCCATCGGGTCCAGCAACCGGGATGGCGGCTGTCACGCCGGGCTTGCGCGCGGTGAAGAAAACATAGGGCGCGGTCCAGATCAGCGCCTTTTGCTGCACCGCCTGGGCGAACCAGGGGCGCTGGCGCGGATCATAGGTATCGGCGGGGTCGGCTTCGTCGCTGACGCGGGTCAGGTCGATCTGCCGCCAGGTCAGATTTACGTCGCGGCCGCCGCGGGTATCGATCACCTTGGTACGAAATTGTGATCCGCCGGGCCCCGGCACCCGGCGCACGTCGAAGAAGCCGCCGTCGGGAAAGCCGACATAGATACCGGCGACGTTGAAGTTGTCGCGCAGGGCCTCGAGCATCACCGTCTCGAGAACGTCAGGTGCCTCGCGCGACAGGGCACCGGTGCGCACCTGCACCGCGACCTGGCGGGTCAGCCGTTCCACAGGGCGCAAATAGCCGGTGACATGTTCGGCGGTTTGCCCGAAGGCGGCGTCGATGCGCTGTTGCGCCAAGCGCACCACCTGCCGGTCAGCGAGGTAACCGTAGGCGAGGGTCGCCAGCAAGACGGCGACGGCTGGAATGAGCGCGGAAGCCAAGACCAGCGTGGCGCGCAAACTGAGTTTCATTGCCCTGTCATCCCCCTTGGCCGAAAGCTGCGGCAGTGTGCCAACCGGCCCGGAGCGAGACAAGCGGACACACCACAACTTGACCCCGCCGCCCCGGTTGGATACCGCATCATCGGTTCCCGTAATAAGGGTCTGCCCGTGAACGAGAGGCCGCAAGCCAGCAGCGACAGACCCCACGCCTGCGAGGCGTCGGCGGTGCTCGGCGGTCTGGATGTCGCCACAGCGCAGGGCCTGTCCGCCGCGGAAGCGGCCGCCCGGCGCGACCGCTATGGCCCCAACCGACTGCGCGAACATCAGGGACGCAGCCTCTGGGACATCCTGATCGCCCAGTTCCGCGGCCTCATCGTACTGCTGCTCGGCGCGGCAGCCGGCATCTCCATCGCCTTCGGCGAAACCGAGGAAGCGATCGCCATCGTCGCGGTGATCCTGATCAACGCCGCCATCGGCTTCATTACGGAGATGCGCGCCGTACGCTCGATGGCGGCGCTGCGCCAGCTCGGCACGGTGGAGGCAACCGTCCGCCGCGATGGCCACCCGGCACGCATCCCCGCGGAAGACCTTGTCCCCGGCGATATCATGTTGCTGGAGGGCGGCGACGTCATTGCCGCCGACCTCCGGCTGGTCACCGGACATGGCCTGCAATGCGACGAATCGGCGCTCACCGGTGAATCCGTCCCGGTCGCCAAGGATCCCGCTACGCTGGCCGCCGACACTCCGCTGGCCGACCGGGTCAACATGGGCTTCAAGGGGACTGCGGTAACCCGCGGTGAGGCCGAGGGCGTGGTCATCGCCACGGGCATGGACACCGAGCTTGGCCGCATTTCCGCCCTGGTCGAACAGGCCGAGGAGGAAGACACCACCCTAGAGGCGCGGCTCGACCAGCTTGGCGGTCAGCTGGTCAAGGTCACCCTGGCGCTGGTGGCGATGATCGCGCTAAGCGGGATGCTCACCGGCCGCGACCCCCTGGAGATGGTGCAGACCGCCATCGCGCTCGCGGTTGCGGCGGTACCCGAAGGCCTGCCCATCGTCGCCACCCTCGCACTGGCGCGCGGCATGTGGCGCATGGCCGAGCGCAACGCGCTGATCGAGAATCTGGCGGCGGTCGAGACGCTCGGCTCCACCACCGTCATCTTCACCGACAAGACCGGCACGCTGACTGAGAACCGCATGACGGTGGTGCGCCTGGCGCTGACCGACGGCGACGTGGCGGTTGCGCCCGGCGGCGACACGCCATTCACCGTCGAGGGCGGCGCGCGGGACGCCAGCGCACCGGGCCCGCTGCGCCGGGCGTTGGAAATCTGCGTGCTGTGCAACAGCGCCACCCTGCCCGACTCGGACGCGCCGGACGCCCGGGGCATCGGCGATCCCATGGAGGTCGCCCTGCTCGCCGCCGGGGCAAAGGCCGGCCTAGCGCGCGACGGCCTGTGCGGCAGCTATCCGGAGGTCTCCCGCTACGCCTTCGATCCGGACCGCCAGATGATGGCGAGCGCGCACCGCGACGGGGACGCCGCGCTGGTGGCGGTGAAGGGCTCGCCACCGGCCGTGCTGGCCTGCGCCACACGGGTCGCCGGCGCGGATGGGATCGCGCCGCTCGATGCGGCGGGTCACGCCGACTGGCTGGCACGCAACGACGCGTTGGCGGCGGAGGGCCTGCGGGTGCTGGCGCTGGCGTACCGCGACGCACCGGTCGATGGCGACGATCCCTATGCCGACCTTGTACTGGTTGGCCTGTGCTGCCTGGAGGACCCACCACGCTCGGACGTGACGGACGCCATCAGCGCCTGCCGCGGCGCCGGGGTGCGCGTGGTGATGGTCACCGGCGACCAGGTCGCCACTGCCCGCTCGATCGCGGGCGCGGTGGGTATCGGCGATGGTGACATTCCCGCCATCGAGACAGGCGACCTGAAGCCACCCGACGCGATGAATGACGACGACCGGGACGCCGCCTTCGCCGCGCGGGTGTTCGCACGGGTGTCGCCGGAACAGAAGCTCAACCTCGTCGATCTCTATCAGGACCGGGGCGAGATCGTCGCCATGACCGGTGACGGTGTGAACGACGCCCCGGCACTAACCAAGGCCGATATCGGCATTGCCATGGGCCTGCGCGGCACCCAGGTGGCACGCGAGGCCGCCGACATGGTGCTGCGCGACGACGCCTTCGGCAGCATCGTCGCGGCGATGCGCCAGGGCCGCATCATCTTCGGCAACATTCGCGCCTTCGTGCTGTATCTGCTTTCGTGCAACCTCAGCGAAATCCTCATCGTCTGGATCGGCGCGATCAGCGGCCTGCCGCTGCCGCTGCTGCCGCTTCAGATCCTGTTCCTCAACCTGGTGACAGACGTGTTCCCCGCCTTTGCGCTGGGCGCGGGCGAAGGCAGCGGCGCGGTGATGCGCCAGCCGCCGCGCGACCCGGCGGAGCCGGTGGTGACACGGCGTCACTGGATGCGCATTGCCGCCTATGGCGGGCTGATCACCGTGGCGACCCTCACCGCCTTCGGCATCGCGTTGGGGGTGTTCGGCCACGACCCGGCGGCGGCGGTGACCGTCTCGTTCCTGACGCTCGCCTTCGCCCAGCTGTGGCATGTATTCAACATGGCCGACCCGGACGCGCCGACCTTCGATAACGAGGTCACCCGCAACCCCTGGGTCTGGGGGTCACTGGCCCTGTGCATCGGACTGCTGCTCGCGGCACTGCATGTGCCAGTGCTGGCTGATGTCTTGAAGCTGACGCCACCGTCGGCGCAGGACTGGGGGCTGATCCTCGGATGCAGCCTGATGCCGCTGGTGCTGGCGCGCGGCGCCCACTGGTTTTCACGGCACCGCAAGCCGGCCCGCTGACCGCCATGAGACTTCCATCTCCGGCCACTGCCCACCAACGCCGATAGCGGCACGTTTCACCCGGCTCGACGATGGGCCGGACAGGGTGCTGGTGCCGAACGCGCCTGGCGTCGCGGTCGAGTTCGGGCGACAGCGTGTCGAACTGCCCTCGCGCACTGGGGGTGCGCGCTCCGTCGCCTGAGCCGCGCTATAGTGGCGGCCCCACCCCGCCAGCGGACAGTGCTCTCATGACCCAGCCCGACATCGCCGGACCCGATCCGGACACCAAGACGCCCGACCTGCCGACCCCGCCGGGCGCCTGTGACGTGCATGCCCATGTGTTCGGCCCCGCCGACCGCTTCCCCTATACCGAGGGGCGCGGCTATACGCCGCCGGACGCACCGCTGGAAACCTACCTCGCCCATCTCGACGCCCTGGGCATGGCCCGCGGCGTGGTGGTGCAGGGCAACGCCCACGGCTATGACAACGCCGCGATCCTGGACGCCTGCGCGCGCACCCCCGACCGGCTGCGCGGCGTCGCCATCACCGATGAAGACGTCGGGTTCGACACCCTGCGTCAGTGGCATGACAAGGGCATCCGCGCGCTGCGCTTTCACCATCTCGGCGGCAAGCCGGGCTACAAACGCGGCGTCGGCCTGGACGTATTCGAACATTTCAAACCAATGCTGCTGGAACTCGGCTGGCACATGCACGTGTTCCTGGACCTGCGGGCGCTGGACAGCGCCGAGGACATCCTGCGCGCCGCCGGCATGCCGGTGGTGATCGACCATATGGGGCTGCAGCCCAAGGGTTCCGGTGCGGAAACACCGGAACTCGCGCGGCTGCTGCGGCTGCTCGGCGACGGCGCCTGCTGGGTCAAGCTGTCGGGCGCGTATCGCCATTCCGATAGCTGGCCGGACTATCCAGAGGCGCAGCCGATCCACGCGGCGCTGGTGCGCACCAATCCGGAGCAACTGCTTTGGGGCAGTGACTGGCCCCACACCCAGGTGCCCGCCGAGATCATGCCCAATGACGGGGTGCTGCTCGACCTGTTCAACGCCTGGACGCCGGACGCCGAGACCCGCCGCCGCATCCTGGTCGACAACCCGGCGCGGCTGTTCGGCTTCTAGCCGCTGGCGTGCCGGCGCAGCGCCGGCAGAACCTCCTCCGCCAGCCGCGCCATGGAGGCGCGGCACAGGTCCGCGTCCTCCCAGTCATGGGCGGCGAGCAGCAGGGTGCCAAAGCCGCCTGTGACGTCGTAGAGCTCGACCAGCCTCTCGGTGACGCTCGCGGCGCTGCCGGCGATGACCAATTCGGCGACGTCTGCCTCCACATCGAGCAGTCGGTTGAGCGTGGCCGCATCGGCGCCGTGATGGGGACGCAGGTCTTCGATCCTGCGCAGGCCCCGCAGGTAACGGAAGTAGAAGGCGAACACCCCGTCCGGGTCGGCGAGGATGTCCTCGGCCTCGGCGTCGCTCTCGGTCACCAGCATGTTGCGGGCGACCCGCCAGATCGACCGGTCCGCCCCCCTGCCCGCTTCCTCCGCGCCGGTCGCGTAGCGGGTCCAATGGGTAGCGACGTCAGCGGCCGGGGCAAAGTTCGCCGAGATCGGGATCCAACCGCGCTTGCCGATCTGCTCCGCGGTGCCCGAATTGCGGCCCGAAACCGCCATAGCGATCGGCGGATGCGGCTGCTGCAAGGGCTTCGGCATCACCCCGACACCGTGTTCGGTCCACACCGCGTCGTTCAGACCGGCGCGGAAGCCGGCGGCGTCCATGTCCTTCGGCGCGTCGCCGGACCACAGGGCGATCACCGCATCAATCGCCTCGGCCAATAGCTTTACCCGGTCACCCATATCGGGGTGACCGAACAGTTCGGCATCGCTGGGCAGGCCGCCGGGGCCGATGCCCAGCATCAGCCGCCCGCCGCTCAACTGGTCGAACAGCGCGGTTTCGGCCGCCACCGTCACCGGATGCCGGTAGGGCATGTTGATCACGCCGGTACCCAGCCGGATTGCCTTTGTCTGCTCAATCAGGGTGGCGAGGAAGATCAGCGGCGAGGGAATTTGCTCGGTCGCGGTTGAGAAATGTTCACCAATCCAGGCCTCGGCGAAACCGAGCCGGTCCGCCAGCAGGACCTGTTCCTGATCCTCGGCGAGCGCCTGTGCCCACGGCTTGGACGGCCGGTGCACTGGCATAGAGAAAAGACCGAGTTGCATGTCGCGGGATCGCTGCGCTGGGAACGGGCCGGGCATCATGCCCGCTGCGCCGTCCCCGCTCAATCCGCTGCGGCGGCGCCGTCCGCGGCGTTCATGGCAGCGGCGATGTCGCGGGCCTTCGCAATGCTGTCGCCGATATGGCGCATGTAGCGCGGCGCCAGCTCGATCACCATGCGGGTATCAGGCATCACCGGCAGGCCGGCCAGCAATCCGGACAGGTCGAGGTCGCCCCAACCCAGGGGCAGGTGCATGTCACCCTGGCCATAGGCTACCTGCTCAGGCTTGTTGGCGCCGACGACGGTGACCGGCTGACCGAACCCATCCTGCAGATGCAGGTGGTTGGTGAGCGGCGCCAGCGGCGCCAGCGCCTCTGCCAGGTCAAAGCCGACGAAGCGCGACGACAGGTAGCCATGGCCCACATCGATCACCCCGCACACCGCCGGATGACCAATCTCGGCGATCTGTGCTGCCAGCCGCCGCGGGTCCAGCGCGTAGCAGGTAAGCTGCCCGGTGATGATCGCAGTGTCCGGATTGATGTTCTCCAGCCCGATCTTCACGCCCTGGTCGCCGGCGCGGCCCGCAACCGCCAGCACCGCGGTGCGCTCCAGCGCCAGCAGGCGGTCCATGTCGGGGGTCGATGCGACCCGCACCCGGCCAGGATGCAGGACCACCAGCGAGCCACCCAGCGCGGCGCAGAGGTCGATGGTCGCCGCCAGCACCTGGCCGTGGCGCGCCATGTTGGGCTCGTCCATCAGGTTGGTCGCGATGGCGCCATGGATGCTGTAGGTCAGCGGGTGGTTGGCGCAAACGGCCTGGACGTCGGCCAGCCGCACCGGGTCGACGCTGCCGTTGATCACCACATCCAGGTTGACCAGGGCAATCTCCGCATGGGACGCCCCGGCGGCCACCAGCCCGCCGAGGATGCTGTCCAGCTTCGCCGGATCGCCGTCAACACCGGGGCAGGCGCTGCCGACGCCGGTAATGGTCGGACCGCTTAGGGCGGGGGCTGGCTGCATCGGTGGCCTCCTGGACAATGCGCGGCCATTGAACACCAGTTGGCGCCGCAGCGGGATGGCATTCCGGTGACAGCCGTCAATCCAACCGCAGCATCGCGCCGTACATAAGGAGTCTGGCCGTAGCGCAGTGGTCACATTACTGTGCGCGGAAACCGCGTCCAGCCTATTGGAAACGACGGCATGAACAAACTTCCCTCGCTGCGTCCCAGTGCCTATCGGCTGCCCGAGGGGCACCCGCCGGTGCCCGGGCCGAAGGTCGGCGTGCTGCTCATCAACCTGGGCACGCCGGATGCCACCAGCTACTGGCCGATGCGGCGCTATCTGAAGGAGTTCCTAAGCGACCGGCGGGTGATCGAGGTCAACCCGGTGCTGTGGACCGTGCTGCTCAACCTGATCATCCTGACCAAGCGGCCGTTCAGCAGCGGCGAGGCCTACGAGTCGATCTGGGACAAGGAGCGCGACGAATCGCCCCTGCGCACCATCACCCGTGACCAGTCGGCAAAGCTCGCGGCGCGGCTGGATGCGCGCTTCGGCGATGCCGTCGCGGTCGACTGGGGGATGCGCTACGGCAATCCGCCCGTCGGCGAGCGCATCCAGGCGTTGGCCGACCAAGGCTGTTCGCGCATCCTGCTGTTCCCGCTCTACCCGCAATACAGCGCGGCCACAACGGCGACCGCCTGCGACCAGGCATTCCGCCACCTGATGAAGATGCGCTGGCAGCCGACCGTCCGGGTGGTGCCGCCTTACTTCGACGATCCGGGCTATATCGCCGCGCTCGCCACCTCCATCGAGACACATCTGGCCGGCCTGGACTGGACCCCGGACACGGTGGTCGCGTCCTACCACGGGCTGCCGCAAGACTATTTCGACAAGGGCGACCCCTATCACTGCCAGAGCCACAAGACGACGCGGCTGCTGCGTGAGCGTCTGGGCTGGCCCGAGGACAAGCTGGAAATCTGCTTCCAGTCGCGCTTCGGCAAGGCGGAGTGGATCAAGCCCTACGCGGTCGACAAGGTCGCGGAACTGGCCCAGGCGGGCAAGACCAGCATCGCGATGATCGCGCCGGGCTTCTCCGCTGATTGCGTGGAGACCCTCGAAGAGATCAACGAGGAAATCTGCGAGGCGTTCGAAGACGCGGGCGGGCAGCGCTTTACCTACATCCCCTGCCTCAACGACGACGACGCCCATATCGACGCCCTCGAGGCGATCGTGCTGCGCGAAACGACCGGCTGGTTCGGCTGAGCGTCATCAAAACATCACTGAACTCTCGGCATCCGGCAGTCGTTTTAACCCTCCGCTTCAGGGCATATTAGGCACCGCTCATAAGCCGCGCCCGAGGCGCGCATGCGGAGGGCCGATGACCGAAGCGCCGATCCACGCCGTCTTGTTCGATCTGGACGGGGTGCTCACCGATACCGCCGCGGTGCATGCCGCGACCTGGAAGCGCCTGTTCGATGGTTACAGCGCAGCGCGCGTCGCGCGCGGCGCGGCCGCCTTCGCCCCCTTCGACGCGGACAGTGACTACCGCACCTATGTCGACGGCAAGCCGCGCTATGACGGGGTCGCGTCGTTCCTGGCCGCCCGTGGCATCGACCTGCCCCACGGCAGCGCCGATGACCCACCGGACCGCGAGACCATATGCGGCCTTGGCAACCGCAAGAATGTCGACTTCAACGCCTGGCTCGACCGCCATGGCATCGCGCCCCTACCCGGTGCCGCCGCCTTCCTCGACGCACTGCGCACCCGCGGCGTGGCACGTGGCCTGTTCTCATCCAGCCGCAACGCACGCCGGGTGCTCACCGGCGCCGGTCTTATCGACCGCTTCGACGCTATTGTCGACGGCACCGACAGTGCCCGGCTCGGCCTACCAGGCAAGCCTGACCCGGCCATCATCCACGAAGCGGCACGGCAGCTTGGCGTCGCCCCGTCCCACGCCGCAGTGATCGAAGATGCCCGCGCAGGCATCCAGGCGGGCCGCGCAGGAGGCTATACGCTGGTCATCGGCGTTGCTGCAGAGGGCCCCGACAGCGCACCCGCCGACGCCCTGCGCGGCGACGGCGCCGATTTTGTGGTCCAGGACCTCGCCGCCCTATCGCCGGATGCGCCCCAGGGCGACCCGGCCGCCCGCTTCATCAACCGACTGCGCGCACCGGAGACCGCCCTGCCATGAACGACTGGTTGCTCACCTTTGATGGCTACGATCCGGAACGCGAGGGCGTGCGCGAGACCCTGTGCGCGCTTGGCAACGGCTACCTGGTCTCGCGTGGCGCGGCGCTCGACAGCATCGCGGGCGACATCCACTACCCCGGCACCTACCTCGCCGGGGGCTACAACCGGCTGACCACCGAGATTTCCGGGCGGGAGATCGAGAACGAGGACCTGGTCAATATCCCCAACTGGCTGCCGCTGCTGGTGGCGATCGACGGCGGCCCCTGGCTGCGGCCAGAGACGGTGACCTACCTTGACTACAAGCAGACCCTGGATATGCGCGGCGCGGTGCTGTCGCGCAGCCTGCGCATCGCCGATGCGGAGAACCGCATCCTGCGCATTGAGGAAGAACGCTTTGTCTCCATGGACGACCGCCACCTGGCGGCTATCGCGCTAACGGTTACACCGGAGAACTGGAGCGGCCGGCTGACCATCCGCTCGGAACTCGACGGCGGCGTCATCAATGCCGGCGTGCCGCGCTACCGGGCGCTGTCCAGCCGCCATTTGGAGACCCTCGACCTCGGCGAGGCGAACGAGGAGACGATCTGGCTGCGGTCGCGGTTCAGCCAGGCGCGCCGCGAGGTGGTGATGGCCGCGCGCACCCGGGTGACCGGTGTGGACGGCCCGCTGGACGCGGAACGCTGGCTCGACCGGGATGACGACCGGGTGGCACAGCATGTCACCGTCGATGCCGCCGAGGGCATGGGCATCCGCGCCGAGAAGCTGGTCGCCATCCACACCAGCATCGACCGGGGCATCTCGGAACCCGGCCTGGCGGCGCTGGAGCGGGTCCGCGATGCCGAGGGCTATGCCCCGCTGCTGTCGGCCCACCGCCGCGCGTGGGAGCATATGTGGCGGCTGTTCGACATCGACATCAACACGATTGAGGACGGCGGGGTGGAGCAGAAGCTGCACCTGCACATCTTCCACCTGTTACAGACCGCATCACGCCACAGCATCGACCTGGATGTCGGCATTCCCCCGCGCGGTTGGAACGGCGAGGCCTACCGCGGGCACGTTATGTGGGACGAGCTTTTTATTTTTCCCTATCTCACCCTGCGGCTGCCGGTGCTGATCCGTGCGCTGCTGCGCTACCGCCACCGGCGGCTGCCGGCGGCGCGGCGCCTGGCCCGCGAGGCCGGTTACGCCGGCGCGATGTTCCCGTGGATGAGCGGCAGCGACGGGCGTGAGGAAACCCAGACCCTGCACCTCAACCCGGTGTCGGGCCGGTGGGTGCCGGACAACTCCCAGCGCCAGCGCCACGTCAATCTCGCCATCGCCTACAACATCTGGGCCTATTACCGCGCCACCGGCGACCGCGCCTTTCTGGTCGACTACGGCGCGGAGCTGCTGATCGAAATGGCACGCTTCTGGTCGAGCATTGCGACTGAGGATGCGCCGGGCGGCCGCTTCGCCATCCGCGGTGTAATGGGACCGGACGAATTCCACACCGCCTATCCGGGCATCGCGCCGGAGGATGAGGCGGGCATCGACAACAACGCCTACACCAACGTGATGGTGGCCTGGTCGCTGACCCGTACGCTGGATGTTCTTGAACTGCTGCCGGCGACCCGGCGCGAGGAGCTGACCGACCGGCTTGGCCTTGAGGACGCGGAAATCGCACGCTGGGACGAAATCAGCCGGCGGCTGCATGTCCCCTTCCACGCCGACGGCATCATCAGCCAGTTCGAGGGGTATGAGGACCTCAAGGAGTTCGACTGGGAAGCTGCGCGCGCCGAGCATGGCGATATCCAGCGCCTCGACCGGGTGCTGGAAAGCCACGGCGAGAGCCCTAACGCCTACAAGGTGTCGAAGCAGGCCGACGCGCTGATGCTGTTCTTCCTGTTCTCCACCGAGGAACTGGTGGAGGTGTTTGAACGCCTCGGCTACCCGTTCGTGCCCGACGATATCGGCCGCACCGTTGAGTACTACATGGCGCGCACGTCGCACGGCTCGACGCTGAGCTGGCTGACCCATGCCTGGGTTCTGGCGCGGGCCGACCGGTCACGCTCCTGGGCGCTGTTCCGCAAGGCGCTGGACAGCGATTTCGCCGATATCCAGGGCGGCACCACCCGCGAAGGCATTCACCTGGGGGCCATGGCGGGCACGGTGGATATGGTGCATCGCTGCTATACAGGGATCGAACCGCGGGTCCATGCGCTCGACTTCAATCCGCGCCTGCCTGACGAGCTGTTGTCGGTGGCGACCACAGTGCGTTACCGCGACCAGGTGCTCGACGTGCTGGCCACCCATGAGCATCTGCGCATCGCCAGCCGGCCGATGAGCGCCGCCCCTGTAACCATCGCCTATCGGGGCCGGACCCGCGAGATGAGCCCGGGGCAGAGCTTCGAGTTCCGCCTGGTGTCGGCGCAGCCGCGGCCCGCCGACCGAATCGGCGAACAGCGCGACGCCTTGTGCGGCCCCGAGCCCCGGGGCCAGGCCGCCGATTGACCTTGCTGCCGCCTAGCTGACGAAGCCGCAGTCGCGCGGCGGCGTGCGGGTATCCATGTTGCGGCCGCGGTTGAGGTGGTCATCGATCTCAGCCGCCGCCCCGATCATCCGCCCATAGAGAAACACCGTGAAGGCGGCGGTCTCCAGGTCCCGCTCGCTGAGCCGCCCGCTGCGGTGGTCATCCCACAGCAGCGCCAGCAACAGCGCCGCGATCGCCCCGTCGATGTTGACGCAGAACACCGTGCGCGAGGCGCCGGCGTCATACAGCGCCTTCACCAGCGCGTGGTAGTAGGCGAGGAAGATGTTGTACTCGCCGCGCTCCTCCAGCATCTCGGTGACATAACGCTCGCGCGGGTCGTGGTTGACCGGCTTGTTGCGGAACACCGGATGGTGCACGCCGGGCAGCGCGCGCGGGCCGCCGACGCCCATCTCCCGCGCTTCCGCCTTCTCCGCCTTGTACTGCTTGGCGAAATCGCGGGCCATCGCATCCAGGTCGAGGCCATGGTCCGGGTCGCCGGGATCAGACAGGCCGCTCTCCTCGAAGCGCTCCATCAGGAAGGCCATTGCCTCCAGCCCGTTACCGCCGTGGGAATAGCCGGTGTGGGTGAGGAAACCGACCATCGCCTTGTTGATCTGTACCCGCGACGGAGTCTGCGGCCCGTCCGCCGAGACAGCGCCCTTCGCGCCCTGCGCCGAAATCGCACCAGGGCCGTTGGAGACCAGCAGGCCGATCAGCATCTGCAGCGGCGCGCGCTGGGCGGCGGTCGGCGCATCGCCGGTGATGGCCAGATAGGCGAGGTCCGCCATGGTCCAGTTGAGGAACCGCTCCTCGCGCGGGATGCCGTAGAGCGCGCCCGGCTGGTGCTGCACCGCCGGGATCGAGGCGCCGATCATCACGCCGTAGAGCCGCAGATACCATGGCAGCGTCGCCGCAGTGAGGCGTGAGATCTTCTTACGCATCAGCGGACCCCAGGCGATCGTCGCTGCCAGGGCGGCCAGCACCCCGTCGCGGCTGAGCGGGGCGCCGAAGCCCTCGACCAATTTGAGGAACAACGATTGCCCGCCGCGTTCGCGCACCGCGCGAACCATCAGCGCCGGGCGCGGGTCGTCCTCGTCTTCCGGACCGGCGAGGAACAGGGCGCGGGCCTCGTCGTCAAAGGTGATGCCCGAGGTATCGAAATCCTCGTCGCGCGCGTCCAGCAGGCCGGAATGGGCGAAGCGCTCGATCAGCGCCTCCGTGGCGGCCAGCACCCGGGCCACCCGCCCGGGCCCGACAATGCCGGCGGCCGCCGCCATGATGCCATTAGGCGCATTGCCGGCGTTCCGTGCCGCCTCGGCAGCGACCAGGATGTCGTCTGCGACCAGGTTGACCTCGCCGGCCACTGCGATGTCGAGCAGCACCTGGTCATTCTCGCTCGCCATCTCATGCACCAGCGGCAGCGCAAACACCGCCTGCAGCGGCTGTTCCGCCAGCGACAGCACCGAGAAGCCGTGCACGGTGGTAATCTGGGTGTCCGGGTCCATCCGCGAGGCACCGGAACGGTCCTTCATGGCCTGCCGCGCGACCACCGCGCCAACATGCTGCGACAGGGTGGCGATCTGCTCGTTGTAGGGCGCGATGGCCTCAACCGGGGGGAGATCGATTTCCGGCGGCAGCACGATGCGGTGATTGTTGGCCAGCCAAGGCTTCAATGACAGCGTGCCCTTGGGCTCGAAGTCCGGCTCGATGCCATTGAGCTTCATGACGTCGGTCAGGGCCGCGGGGATGTGCGCGATGTTGGTCACTACCGCACCGGCGGCGCTGCATACCGGGTTGTCCGGCGTGTACAGCGCATCCACGCCGAAGGTGTCCATGAACCAGCCTTCCTTGGCCTCGGCGCTGTCGCCGGTACCGGCCATCGCGCCGGCGTGGCCGACCGCGCGGGTCAGGCGCGCCTTCCAGCGGCCGACCACGCACGCCACCGTCGGCTTGGTGAGCTGCAGGTCATGTTCGTAGTAGCCGCCCGGCTCGACATACATCACCGCGCCGCGGCTGCGGTCGTCCTGGGAAAGCCCATAGGCGAACTCACGCGCCGCGAAGTGGATGTAGACGTCCTTGCCGCTGGAAACCAGCGTGGTGGTGCCCCACCCGGCGGTGATCAGGTACTGCGAGATGGTGGTGGTGAAGTTGCCGGAGTTCGAATAGAGCGCGATCGACCCTTTGAGCAGCGACTCCTCGGGATTGTCGCCGCCCAGCGCACCGCCCAGGCGCACCCGGTTCCACGAATCCGCAACGCCGAGGCAGTTGGCGCCAAAGATATCGACGCTGTTGGCCTGGGCGATGGCGCGGATTTCACGCGCATCGTGGATCGACACCTTCTCGGTGATGACGATGACCTTGTTGAGGTTGGGGTTCACGCGCACCAGTTCGGCAACGCCGTCGCGCACGCCGGCCGGCGGCAGGTAGACCACGCCCACATTGAAGCTGTGGCCATCGTCCAGCCCCTCGCGGACGTTGTTGTAGACCGGCACCTCGCCTTCCGGCGTCTTGAGCACCTGGCCGCGGCGGCCCGGCGAGGTGCCAAACACCACGTTGCCGCCTGAAAACGCGTGGCTGACCGGTGTCACCTGGCGGGACTCGCCGCCGAGAATGTTCAGCACGCAGACGCGGTCTTCGCGCCGCGCGATGTCAGCCAGCGAACCGACGCCGACATAGTAGGGGAACTCGGAGATCCCTTGCTGCTTGGACATCCTGCTTCTCCCCCTCAGGCCGCGCTGTCGATGCCGAGCGAACGGGCGATTTCCGCCCGGCCACCGGCCTTCATCCAGGCGTCGACACGCCGCGCGTAGTCGACGACCTCGCTGATCGCTGAATCAAAGCCGAACATCCGGTACGGCAGGCCCAGGGAGTCCAGCGTGTCCGCGAAGGCGCCAAGCCCGCGCACCAGGTTCGGCCCGCCGCGCCCGATCACCACGAACAGCGGTGTCGGCCCGTGGGTGCCGAAATAAGCGCGGAGCTCGTCGGCAATGGCGCGCAGGGTCTCATAGATGTCGGTGTTGTTGGATTTGCCGCCGATCACGAACAGCACGTTGGTCTGCGGCAGGAAGTACTTGAAGCAGATGCCTGAGACGTCGCGCATCTTCTCGTAGGGCGGGTTGCCCCCGAAGTCCGACGAGATGATGGCGTCGTCACCCAGCACCTCTGTCACCAGCGAATTGGCGCCACCGCCGAAGGTCGGCGCGAGGATCGTCCCCTCACGGTTGATGACGTAGACGTCGCTCTGGCCCTGATAGGTGCGCAGCTGGTTGATCTCCTGTTCGAAGTCCGAGTAGTCCTCCGAGAACAGGGAGTCGGGCAGACCGAGGCGCTCCCAGCGCGGATCATCGCGGTCAAAGCCGCATTTGAAGTCGCAGGCCACCGGCGTCAGGCGGCCGCCGCGGCCGGGCCGCATGCGGATCGGGTTCAGCTCCAGCGTCGTCATGCCGTAGTAGTGCACCAGCTCCCACAGTTTCGGCAGCTGCTGCACCAGGGGGGAGACGATCTCGCGCGGTGCGCCGATGTCCGACAGGGCATTGGCGACGACAAAGGCCTTCAGACCGGTCAGCGCCTCGAACGGCACCTCGGCGATGTGCCGCTTGTCCAGCTCTTCGATCTCGACCCCGCCCATATGGGTCAAAGTCATCGTCGGCGCGCGGAAGATGGTGGAATCGGTGATCGAGAAATACACCTCGTGCTCAGCCGGCACCGCACCCTCGAAGGTCACGCCCTGGGCCTTGGCGACGGTCCCGTCGACCTCATGCTTGGAGAAATAGAGGCGTTCCTTCTCCGACAAGGCGGTCTTCAGGTCGGCGGCCTGGCCGACCAGGCCCGACTTGCCCTTCTTGCCAATGCCGCCCTTGAAGATCGGCTTGATGAAGATCGAACCGTGGCGGTCGATCAGCCCCTGAATGTCATCCTCACCGGCCTCCGGCCCGAGAATTTCCGCAGCCGGAAACGCCACGTGGCGCAGCAGCCGCGTGCCGTGAAGCATGCCTGATATCTGCATGAAGCCCCTCTATCCCTTGGCGGCCGGGTTCGACCGCGCCCGGCGCTGTCGCCGCGCCTGCCGCATTATATGTCCGGTTCGGCAATGGCAATCAACGTGGCGCGAAATCGTCGTTGTCCGCCCCCAGGTGCGGCGCGCCCCGGGTCGGGCCCACCGCCTTGCCATCGACCCGGAAGCCCACGGAGGGATAGGCGATATCGCGGTCCAGGGCGGCGTCGTGGATGGTAGTGAACAGCTCGCGCGCGATGACATGGGGCTCGGCCAGCACCTCATCAGGCGTGCGCACCTTGGCGCAGGGCACGCCCTCCGCGCTGAACCGGGCCTCCCAGGCCAATGCCGTATCCCCCGCGACGATGGCGCTGATCTCCGCGCGCAGGGCCTCGCCATTCTCGACCCGCGCCTCCTGGGTCGCCCAGCGCGGATCCTCCGCCATCTCCGGCCGGCCGATGGCGCGGAACATGCCGTCGACATGGCCCGGCGTCACCGCCGCCATCGACAGCAGCCCGTCCTGGGTCTCGAAGATGCCGGCAGAGGGAATCCGGCTCCACGGTGTGTTGCCGATGGGCTGGGGCTCCCAGCCGGCGTTGCGGATCGCCGCATAGACCGGCGCCATCAGCATCACCGCCGCATCCATCATCGCCACATCGATCTGGTGGCCTTGGCCAGTGCGCTCGGCGTCGCGCAGGGCGGCGACGATGGCCAGCGCGGCGTACAGCCCGGTGCCATAGTCGACCGCCGGAAAGCCGACCTTGGTCGGGCCGGTCTCCTTGGTGCCGACCATGCTCATCATGCCGCTGGCGGCCTGGATGATGTGGTCATAGGCGCCGCGGGGCGCGAAGTCGCCGTTCTGGCCGTAGCCCGAGATCGAACAGTAGACCAGCGCCGGATTGACCTCCTTCAGATCGTCCCATGCCAGGCCCAGGGCCGCCGCCTTGCCGGGGCGGTAGTTCTCGATGAACACCTGGGCGCCCTTTACCAGCTCGATCAACCGCGCCTTGCCCTCGGGGCTCTTGAGGTCGAGTACCAGGGAACGCTTCTCGGCGTTCTGGGTCAGGTAGGAAACCCCCATCTGCTTGGATGCCAGTTCGGCGCTGAGGCCGCGGCTGCGCGACCAGTCGCCGCGCCCCGGCGGCTCGATCTTGATGACGTCGGCACCGAGCAGCGCCAGCAGGTAGCTGCCATAGGGGCCGGCGAGCACATGGGAGCAGTCGACCACCCGCACCCCGGCCAGCGGCGCGAAGCGCCCGTCGCCGCCGCTCACAGCGCCGCCTTGGGCAGCATCGCGTGCACGCCCTTCTCGCCGTTGACCAGCTGGGTGATGCGCATGTCGCAGGCCAGGCTGCACAGGCTGTAGGCGTCCTCACGGCTGAGCCCGGCGGTCTCGCCGATAAACGCGATCATGCGCCGCAGCGCGTCCTTGGCCGCATCGTCGAGATCGCTGTTGAAGGCCATGGTGATCCAGTGGGTCGGCGTCTCGGCGCGCGGCACCTCAAGGTTCATATCCTTGCGCAGATGCAGCTCGAAGGTACCGGCGAGCGAAGTCTCCAGCGCCGAGATGCAGACCTCGCCGTCGCCCTGCACGCCATGGCCGTCACCGGCGGAGAAGTTGGCCCCCTCCACCCAGACCGGCAGGTAGAGGATGCTGCCGGCGCGCAGCTCCTTGTTGTCCAGGTTGCCGCCATGCTCACGCGGCGGGCCGGACGGGATGCGCCCGTAGACTGGCGGCGGCGCGGTGCCCAGCACCCCGAAGAAGGGATCGAGCGGCAGGTCCTTGCCCCAGGGCAGCTTCGCCAGCTTGGCGTCCTTGTCGATGGGGATGTTGATCAGCCGGTAGAGCGGGAAGTCCTCGGGCAAGGTGCCCATCAGAGGGCGCATCACGTTATGGCCCCAGTTGGCGCGCAGGCGGATGTCCTGGATGCGAACCTCCAGCACGTCGCCGGGCTGCGCCCCCGCAACCCGCACCGGGCCGGTCAGGATGTGGCTGCTGCCATGCTGGGTATGGGCGGCGTGGACCGCGCGCAACTCGTCGAGCAGCTCGAAGGCGGGCTCATCGGGCAGGGTGCCGGTGCCGGTGGCGGCGAGGCAGTCCATCTCCACCACGTCGCCGGACTGGATCTCCAGCACCGGTTCAATAGCGGCATCGAAACAGCCCCAGTGGACATTCTCCGGCGTACTTGCCAGGCGGTGTGTGGCCAAGCGTCCCTCCCCTCGTTTCCCGTGCGGCGGCCGAGCCTCTACCATAGCGGCCCCGCCGCCCGGAGAAACCCGCCACGCCATGGCCTTCACCGACTACATGCACCTTGCGGTGAGCCACCGCCGCACGCTCGGTTTCGGCTTCCTGTTCGCCTTCTTCTCTAGCCCCGGACAGACCTTCGTCATCAGCCTGTTCGTGCCGTCGATCAACGCCGCCTTCGAGCTGGAAGCCGCGACCCTGGGCACCCTGGTTTCCTTCGCGACGCTGACCGGCGCGCTGATGTTGCCGTTCCTCGGACGCTTTATCGACAGCGTACCGATCCGCCGCTATGGCGCGCTGGTCGCCCTTTTCCTCGCCTGCGCCTGCGCGCTGGCCGCCGCCGCGCCGGCGCTGCCGGTGCTGTTCGTCGCCCTGGTCGGCCTGCGGCTTGGCGGCCAGGGGTTGATGACCCACACAGCAGCTACGGTGGGCGGGCGCTATTTTGGCGCCGCTCGCGGCAAGGCGCTGGGGCTGATTTCCATTGGCCATTCGGTGGGCGAGGCGCTGTTCCCGATCACCGTGGTCACCCTGATCGCGCTGCTCGGCTGGCGCGGCGGCTATCTGGCACTGGGCGCGGCCCTGCTGCTGGTCTGCCTGCCGGCCTCGCTGCTTTTGGTGCGGGGCATCGAGACCCGCCCGCCGCCGCCGCGCCCTGCCAACGCCCCGCCCGAGACCCCGGCGGCCGGTGAATGGTCACGCCGGGACGTGGTGCGCAGCGGCTACTTCTACGCCATGCTGCCGGCCACCCTGTGCTACGGCTTCATCTCCACCGGCATCATCTTCCACCAGACCCTGATCGCCTTCGAGAAGGGCTGGGCGATGGAATGGATGGCCCTGTCGTTCGTGGCCTATGCGGTGGCCAGCATCGTCGGGCTGATCCTGATCGGACCGGCGACCGACCGCTACTCCGCCCGGCGGCTGTACCCTTACCACTTGCTGCCCCTGTGCCTTGGCCTCGGCGTGCTGGCAGTGGGGGACCATCCGCTGATGGCGACCCTGTTCTTCGTCCTCAACGGCCTGTCCAGCGGCGCGGCGCGCACCCTGCGCACCGCGGTCTGGGCCGAGGCCTATGGCACCCGGCATCTCGGCGCCGTGCGCAGCCTGATCGCCAGCCTCCAGTCGCTGTCCACCGCGCTCGCGCCGGGCCTGTTCGGCTGGGCCTTCGTGTTCGGCGTTGGCGTCGACGGGGTGGTGATGGCTTCCCTCGCCCTGGTCGCGGTCAGTTCCCTGCTTGCCTGGGCCGCCCCCGACCCGTCACACTCCGGGCGGCAGGGAGAACGGGCATGATCCGAATCTGGGGCCGGCGCACATCGGCGCGCACATTGAAGGCGTTATGGGCACTGGCAGAAGCCGGTGTCCCCTACGAGCTGGTGCCCGCCAGCGCCACCATGGGGCCGGACGGCAGCGCGGCGCGCGGCCACACCCCCTATGGCGTGGTCGATACCGACGCATACCGGGCGATGAACCCCAACGGCACCGTGCCCACAATCGACGACGACGGCTTTGTGCTGTGGGAATCCAACGCCATCGTGCGCTATGTGGCGATGCAGTACGCGCCGGACCTGCTCTATGGCGGCGACACCCGGACCTTCGCCGCCGCCAGCCGCTGGCTGGACTGGGAAAACAACATGCTGATCCCGAGCCAGCACGCGCTGGCGCTGCAGCTCTACCGGCTGCCGGAGGACGCCCGCGATCCGGAAATCCTCGAACATGCCCGCCAGGATCTGATCGGCAAGTTCGCCATCGTCGAGGAACAGCTGGGAATAGGCGGCTACATGGAAGGGTCGCGCTTTACCTTGGCCGACATACCCATCGGCATCCGGGTACACCGCTGGAAGCTGTTCGGGCTGGATGGCCCGCCCACGCCGAACATCGACCGCTGGTACGCGGAGATCGTAGCGCGCCCCGCCTTCCAGGCGGAGGTGGCGGACCCGGAGAACCACCGCGCCGGCTAGGGCCGGCCGTATCCCCCGCCGCCGGGGGTCTCCAGCATGATGCGGTCGCCCTTGTGCAGCACCCAGTGCTCGTTGGACTGGCGCGGCTTGCCGTTGTAGCGCGCGACGCCCGGCGCACCCGCCTTGCCGCCGAGGATGCCCTCGGCCGGTTCGCTGACCCGGTTCATCAGGATGCTGGCGACGCCGGGGCTGTCGCCGAGGAACTCGATCTCGACGCGCTGGCCGTCGCCGCCGCGGAAGCGGCCCGCGCCGCCGGAGCCCTTGCGCACCTCCCGGCGCAGCACGCGCACCGGCAGAAGGCTTTCGGCCACCTCCATCGGTACGTTGGCGACGTTGCTGGGGAAGCTGACGGTGGAGACTCCGTCCTTGTTCGGCCCGCCGCCCATGGAGCCCGAGGCGAAGCTGATCAGCGCATAGCCGCGGCCCCGATGATCGCCCGACAGCATCACCGAACATTGCGGCGAGCCGGGACAGCCCTGCACCTTATCGGGGATCGCCTTGGCCAGCGCCATCATCACCGCCGGCGGCAGCAGCTGCCCCGCCATGCCCCGGGTGGTGCAGGCCGCGGGATAGCGCGGATTGAAGATCGTCCCTTCCGGCGCCCAGGTGGTGATCGGCCGGTAGCTGCCGTCATTGTTGGGTAAGTCCGGCGACAGCACCGCCTTCACCCCGAAGCAGGTGTAGGCGTAGGTATAGGCGGGCACCGAGTTGATGGCGCGCGGCAGCTGCGGCGTGCTGCCGGTGTAGTCGAGCGCCATCGACGAGCCCTTGATGGTCATCTTGCAGTTGGCGATCAGCGGCGCCTCCAGCCCGACATCGTTCTCCACGCGTGAGCGATAGACCCCGTCGGGGATGGCGCGGATCGCGGCGCGCATGGCGTTCTCCGAGCGCCGCTGCACCTCCTTGGCCAGGGCGGCGACGTCGATGTCGGCCTCCTCGATCATGTTTATCAGGCCCTCGCCGATGCAGTGGCAGCAGGCGACCTCGGCCCACACGTCACCCATGGTCAGTTCCGGCACGCGCACGTTCTGGCGAATGAAGGCGACCGCCGTCTCGTTGATCTTGCCTCCATCCATCAGCTTCAGCGGCGGGATCTGCAGGCCCTCCTCGAACAGCTCGCGGATGCCGGCGTTCCAGGTACGTCCGCCGATGTCGGGCATGTGGCTGGTGACCGCCGCGAAGGCGACCAGCTTGCCGCGATGGAACAGCGGCATGGCGATGCTGATATCCGGCAGGTGCCCGGTACCGAGCCAGGGATCGTTGGTGATCAGCACATCGCCGGGTTTGAGGGTCCTGGCCGGAAACCGGTCGAGGAAATGGCCCACCGTGCGCGGCAGGGTGCCGATGAAGGACGGGATGCTCTTGGTCGACTGGGCCAGCGAGCGGCCCTGCGCGTCGGTCAGGACAACGGCGAAATCGTTTGATTCCTGCACCAGCGTGGAGAAAGCGGTGCGCACATAGTTGGCCGACGCCTCATCAACGATGCTGACAAGGCGCGTCCACAGGATTTCGAGCGTGATCGGATCGAAACGGGTCTGGGGCATGGGTATCTCCCGGCGGGAGATGAATGGTCCAGCCCGGTGCGGGAGCCTGTCAAGGCAGCGGCCTGGCGCAGGCGCCCGCGTTGCCGGGAGTCCGCATCCGGCGCTATGACTGAGGGATGCACGATATCGGCGGCGCCTTCGCGGACGCCTTCGGGCTGCTGGCGCGATTCGACCCGACCCTGATGGAGATCATCGGCCTGTCGCTGCAGGTCAGCCTGAGCGCGGTCCTGCTGGCCGCGCTGATTGGCCTGCCGCTGGGCGCGGCGCTGGCGGTCGCACGCTTTCCGGGGCGCGCCGCGGTGGTCATCCTGGTCAACGCGCTGATGGGCCTGCCGCCCGTGGTGGTGGGGTTGCTGGTCTATGTGATGCTGTCGCGCGCCGGGCCACTCGGCTTCCTCGGCCTGCTCTATACGCCCGGCGCGATGATCCTGGCGCAGACCGTGCTGGTGCTACCCATCGTCGCTGCGATTACCCGCCAGACGGTCGAAGACCTGCATGCGGAATATGACGAGCAGCTCCGCGCCTTCGGCATCGGTCCGCTGGGCACCGTCGCCACCCTGCTGTGGGACGGGCGCTACAGCCTGCTGACCGCCCTGCTGGCGGGCTTCGGGCGGGCCATTGCCGAGGTCGGCGCGGTGATCATCGTCGGCGGCAACATCGCCCACGCCACCCGCGTCATGACCAGCGCCATCGCGCTGGAAACATCGAAGGGCAACCTCGCGCTGGCCATCGGCCTGGGCCTGATCCTGCTGGCGCTGGCGATCGGGGTGAACGCGCTGGCTACCGGCCTGCGCCATGCCGTGGCCCGGTCGGGGTATGACTGAGCGCCGCCCCGTCCTGCCGCTCGTGGGCACAGGGATCGCAGTGCGCCGCGGCGACCGCACGCTGCTGGATGACGTCTCTCTCAGTGTCTCCGGTCCGGGCATCACCGTAATTCTCGGCCCCAACGGCGCGGGCAAGAGCCTGCTGCTGCGGGTGCTGGCCGGGCTGGTGGAACCGGATGCCGGCACCGTGACCTGGGGCGGGACGCCGCCGGACCGGGACCGCGCGATCCGCCTCGGTATGGTGTTCCAGCGCCCGGTGCTGCTGCGCCGCAGCGTGCGGGGCAACCTGCGCTACGCGCTTGCCGCCGCCGGGGTGCCGGCACCTGACCGGGACGACCGCGCCCATGACGCGCTGACCCGCGCCGGGCTCGCCGCCCTGGCTGATACCCCGGCACGGGTGCTATCCGGCGGCGAGCAGCAGCGCCTGGCGGTGGTGCGCGCCCTGGCGGTTGCGCCCGACGCCCTGCTGCTGGACGAACCGGCCGCCGCCCTCGACCCACCGACGACCGCCGCCGTCGAAGCGCTGATCGCCGCGGCCGCCGCGGCCGGCACCACGGTCTTGCTGGTCACCCAGGACATCGCCCAGGCCCGCCGCCTGGCGGCGCGGGTGGTGTTCCTCGACGCCGGACGCATCCGCGAGGATACGGATGCGGCAGACTTCTTCGCCGCGCCGGGCACGGACGCCGCGCAGGCTTTCCTCGACGGCCGGCTGCCACGCCCGCCGGAGCCGGGGCCGTGACCGTCCGCGCCCTCGCCGCCCTGCTGCTGGCCACGGCGCTGGCGTTCCCTGCCGCGGCGGCGGACCGCTTCATCATCCTGCAGTCCACCACCTCGACCCAGAACTCCGGGTTGCTGGACGCGCTGATCCCGCAGTTCCGCGCCGCGACCGGCATTGATGTACGGGTTGTCGCGGTGGGCACCGGGCAGGCGCTGAACAATGCGCGCAATGGCGACGGCGATGTGCTGCTGGTGCATGCCCGCGCCGCCGAGGCGGCGTTCGTGGCCGCCGGATACGGGGTGGCGCGCCATGGGGTGATGTACAACGACTTCGTCATCGTCGGCCCGGCGGCGGACCCGGCAGGCATCGCCGGGGGCCGGGACGCGGCGGAGGCGCTCCGCCGCATCGCCGCCGCCCGCGCGCCTTTTGCCTCACGCGGCGACGAGTCCGGCACCCACCGCAAGGAGCGCGCCCTGTGGGCCGCCGCCAGGCAAGCGCCGGCAGGCAACTGGTACCGTGAGACCGGCTCAGGCATGGGCGCGACCCTCAATGTCGCTGCCGGGATGGCCGCCTATGCGCTGAGCGACCGGGCGACCTGGGCCGCCTTCGGCAACAAGGCGGACCTCAGGGTGCTGGTCGAGGGCGACCCGGCCCTGTTCAACCCCTATGGCGCGATCCTGGTGAACCCGGCGCGGCACCCGCATGTGAAGGCGGCGGACGGCCAGACCTTCATCGACTGGCTCACCGGCCCGGCCGGCCAGCGCGCCATCGCGGCGTTCCGGGTGGATGGCCGGCAGCTTTTCTTCCCGGGCGCGGGGCCGGGCCGTTAGGCGGCGATCCGGCGCACGAAGTCCCAGTCGTAGTCGAGACCGAGGCCCGGCGCATCGGATGGGTGGAACCAGCCATCCACCACCTGCGGTCCGTCGCGGTAGAGGTTGCGGGTCACCGGGTCGCGCTCCGGATGGGCCAGCACCTCCAGCGCAAACGCGCTGTCGCGGAAGCCCGCCAGCAGATGGCCGTGGATTTCCGAGACATTATGGGGCGCGAGCTTGGTTCCGTGCGCCCCGGCGATCTGGGCGATGCGGACCGCCTCGGTGAAACCGCCGGCGACCGTGACGTCGAGACGCACATACCCCACCTGCCCCACCTCGATCAGGTCGCGCACGGCGAAGCGGTGCAGGTCGCGGTCGCCCTGGGCGGCCGGGATCGGCGAGGCGGCGGAGAAGCGGCCATAGTCCCGCGCCTCGCAGAACCAGTGCAGCGGCTCCTCGAAATAGGTGACGCCATAGGGTGCGAGGGTGTGCGCGCCCTCCAGCGCCTGTTCCACCGACCAGGCGGCGTTGATGTCGAGCATCAGCAGCGCATCGCCGATGGCGTCGCGCAGCCGGGCGATGCGGGCTGCTTCCTCGGCCAGCGGCTCGGCGCCGGACTTCAGCTTCACCGCCCGGTAGCCCGCCGCCACATAGGCGGCCAGCTCGTCGACCGCCGCGTCGAGCGGCTTGCCTTCCCGGTAGTGGCCGCCCGCGGCGTAGGCGAGGATCGGCGCGCCGTCGCCGCCGAGCAACCGCCACACCGGCACACCGGCCGCCTTGCCCTTGAGGTCCCAAAGCGCGGTGTCGATGCCGCCGATGGCGGCGATGGCCGGACCGCGCTGGGTGCGCGGCAACGGCGGGCCGAGCCCGTCGGTGTTGCCGATGGCGCCGGGGCGCGGCGAGGTCAGCGCCATCAGCCGCGCCCACGCCGCCTCGTTGCCGAGCGGGTCCATCCCCACGGCGACTGCGCCGAACCGCCCGACGAACTCGGCCACTTGGGCCAGCGGCGACCCGTAGGCCTGGCCGTAGCCGGTGAGGCCCGCGTCGGTGCGCACCTCGACGATGACCAGCTCATGGCGGGTCAATGGTTCGGCGGCGGTCCAGAACGGTTCGCTGAGCGCGGCGGAAATGGGATGGGCGACGACCTCGGTGATCCGCATGGCGCGCCTCAGGCCGCCGAGCCGATATCGGCGACCGGGGTCTCGTCCAGCACCCGCTGATAGGAAAAGCGCGACAGGTCCAACGTCTGGTAGCCGCCGTCGAGCAGCAGTTCTTTCATCGCCCGGCCGATCGCCGGGGCCTGCTGCAGCCCGTGCCCGGCGAAGCCGAGCGCGATGTGGAAGTTCTCCAGCCCGCCGATCCAAGGCCCGATGATGACGTTGCCGTCGAGACGGTTCATGTCGTAATGGCCGGCCCAGGCGCGCTGCAGCTTCACCGCCTCGAACGCCGGCACCCGGTCGGCCAGCGCTGGCCAGATGGTCTCCTCGAACCAGCTGTAGTCGACCTCCCAGTTGAAGCCCTCGGGCTCGTCATACTTGGTCATGCCGGTGAGGTAGCCCGCGCCCTCGGGGCGGAAACTGGTGTGCTGGCCGATATGGCGCATCAGCGGATAGGGCTCCAGCGTCGCCTTGCAGTCGAAATAGAAGTTCATCCGCCGCATCGGATAGACCGGCGTCTTCATGCCCAGCTGGTCGCACAGTTCCGGGCCCCAGCAATTGGCCACATTGACGAACATCGACCCGGCAAGCGTCTCGCCGGATTCCAGCTTCACGGCGGTGACCTTGGTGCGGTCGGTCTCGAAACCGACCACCCGGTCCTTACGGTAGGGCACGCCGAGGCTGCGCGCCTTCTTGCGGAAGCCCATCAGGGCGGCATAGGGGTCCATGAAGCCGTCGTCCGGCGACCAGGCGGCGCAGTCGATGTCGTCGACCCGCATGGACGGCCAGCGGTCGGCGACCCCGGCCCGGTCGAGCAGCGCGACATTCGCGCCATTCGCGGTCTGCACCGCGTGGTTGCGCGCCAGGATGTCCGCCTCCTGCGCGCCTGTGGCGAGGAAGCAGTAGCCCTCGCGGCGCAGGTTGATGTTCGGTGCGTCCCCGTCGACCGCCATCAGGTCGGCGAAGTTGCCGTAGACCTCGTGGCCGTACTGGGACATCAGGATGTTCTCGGGCACCGAGAACAGCTGGCGGATGCCGCCGGTGGAACGCGGTGTGGCGGCGAACTCGTAGGCCGGGTCCGGCTCGATGACGACCACGTCGCCGGCCTTGCCCGCGGACGCCAGATGGTAGGCGATGGACGACCCCATCACCCCGCCGCCGATGATCACGATATCGGGCATGGCCCCCGCCCCGCCGCCAATCCGTTGCGCTGCGGCGATTACAGCCTTGCCGTCCCATGCCGTCAAACATTCCCGGGGAAAATCTGGCACCCGCGGCGGGCCGGGCGTAGCCTTTCGGTTGAGGGAGGGACCGACCATGCCACTGCACTTCACCGAGGACGAACTGGCGGGGCGCCGCCGCCGCACCACCGATGCGATGGCGGAAGCCGGGCTCGACGGCATGCTGATCTTCCGGCAGGAGACGATGTTCTACCTGACCGGCTACGACACCTTCGGCTATTGCTACTTCCAGTGCCTGTATCTCGGCGCGGACGGCACGCTGTGCCTGCTGACCCGCGCGCCGGACGCGCGCCAGGCGGCATTCACCTCGATGATCCCGGATATCCGCATCTGGAAGGACGTGCCGGATTCCGATCCGGCGCGGACCGACCTGCGCCCGATCCTCGAGGAAATGGGCTGCGCCGGGAAGCGGCTGGGCGTGGAATGGGAAGCCTACGGCCTGACCGGGCGCAATGCGCGCCGCCTGATGGCCGCGCTCGACGGCTTCTGTACCCTCGACGACGCGTCCGACCTGGTCAACAAGCTGCGGGTGGTCAAAAGCCCGGCGGAAGTCGACTACACCCGCAAGGCCGCCGCGCTGGCCGACGCCGCGCTGGAAGCGGCCATTGAAGCTTCTGGCCCCGGCGCCTTCGAGGGCGACGTGCTGGCCGACATGCACTCGGCGATCTTCCGCGGCGACGGCGACTATCCCGGCAACGAGTTCATCATCGGCTCCGGCCCCGGCCAGCGCATGGGCCGCTACTTCGCCGGCCGCCGCCACATGGACGAGGACGATATCCTGACGCTGGAGTTCGCCGCCGCCTACCGGCACTACCACTATGCGCTCTACCGCACGCTGAAGATCGGCAAGCCCAACCCGAAGCACGAGGACATGTACCGGGTGTCTCGCGCCATGCTGGAAGCCGGCAAGGAAACCGCCCGGCCCGGCAACACCGTGGGCATGCTGTTCGACTCCTTCGTCGCCACCATGCGGGCCGAGGGCTATGAGCCCGACGCCTTCGCCTACGGTTATTCCCTGGGCACCACCTTCGCGCCCAACTGGATGGACTGGCCGATGATCTTCTCCGGCAATCCGGTGGTGCTGGAGCCGGGTAACGTCTTCTTCCTGCATCCCTCGGTGCGGGACGCGGACCGCAATCTGTGCGGGGTCTGCGGCGAGACGGTGCTGATCACCGAGACCGGCTGCGAGAGCCTGTCGAAAGCGAGCCTCGACTACATCCGCTGCGAATAGGGAGGGAACCGCCATGTCGAAACACGACTTCGCGCCCGAGGAATTCGCCGAGCGCCTGCGCCGGGTGCGCGCCGCCATGGAGGCCGAGGGCCTCGACCTGCTGCTGGTGACCGAGCCGACCTCGGTGCACTACCTGATCGGCGCGCGCGGCAAGATCTGGCAGTTCTTTCGCTGCCTGTTCGTGACCCTGGAGGAAGAGCCCCTCACCTTCCTGGTGCGCAAGACCGAGGCGGCGGAGGTGACCGAACTCAGCCTCGCCGACGAGGTGCGCACCCATGGCGGCGGCAACCCGGACGACCCCATCGCGCGCATGGGCGACATCCTGCGCGAGAAGGGCTGGCTCAACCGGCGCATCGGTATCGAACTGCCGGACTACTACATCAGCCTGCATGAATATGGCCGCATCCAGGCCCTGCTGGCGGATTGCGACGTGACGAACGCCACCCACCTGGTGCGCAAGGTGCGCCGGGTGAAGTCGCCGGCGGAACTGGCCTATATGCGCAAGGCGACCGAGGCGTTGGACGCCGGTGTCGACACGTTCCACGCGCAGCTGGCGCCCGGCAAGACCGAGCACGAGGTCTGCGGCCAGGTCATCGGCACCATGCTGGCGATGGGCGGCGACGAGACGGCCAGCCCGCTGAACTTCTCGTCCGGTCCCCGCACCGCCTATTCCCATGGCCTGCCCTCGGACCGGGTGATGCAGGCGGGCGACCTGATCCACACCGAATACGGCGCATCCTACCGCCGCTACAACGCCACCATCGGGCGGGTGTTCTGCCTCGGCAAGCCGACCGACCGGATGCGCCATATCTACGACGTGGTGCGCGAGGCCTGCGACGCTTGCATCGCGGCGATGAAGCCCGGCGTGCCGACCAGCGTCGCCCACGCGGCGGCGTGCCAGCCGATCATCGACGCCGGCTTCGAGGAGTACCGGCTGCACACCTCGGGCTACCTGCTGGGCTCCGCCTTCCCGCCCCTGTGGATCGGCGACGTCAACATGATTGGCGGTGACGAGAACGTGCTGGAAGAAGGCACGGTGCTATCCATCGAGCCGCCGGTCTTCATCGGCCCGGAGGGCCTGGGTGCGCGGATCATCGACAATGTCCTGATCACCGCCACCGGCACCGAGATCATGAGCCGCACCACGCGGGATTTGGTGGAGCTTTAGGCCGGCATCGCCACGCCGAGTTCGTCGGCCCAGCCGGCCATCTTGCTCCACACCGCCTCGTAGACCTGGACCCGGCCGTCCTTGAGGCTTTGCGCGCGCGCCGCGAAGGCGCGTTCGCCGGGGATGCGGATGGCATCCGCGCCCTCCGCCGTCAGCCCGGCCTTCACCTCGTCCAGATAGGCGGTGGCCGCCGCGCGGAAGGCGTCCGCGCCGCCGAAGATGTCCGGGTCGATGGCGAGAAACAACTGGCCCTTGGACGGCGCGCTGTCCGCATCGCCATGCCAGGCGCGCAGCGCCTTGCCGGTCGCCGCGCCGACCAGCGGCCCGGACAGCAGCGCCACGCACAGCCCCAGCCCGAAGCCCTTCGGCCCGCCGAGCGGCGACAGCGCGCCCTTGGCAATGGCCTGGGACTCGGTGCTGGGCTCACCGTCCGCATCGACGCCGAGGCCCGGTTCCACCGTCTCGCCGTGGTAGGCGGCAAGGCGGATGCGCGAGAAGGAAGCGGCGCTGGTGGCGATGTCGAGCACGAATGGGTCCGCCCCGGCGGTCGGAAAGGCGATGGCCAGGGGATTGGTGCCCAGCGCCCGTTCGATGCCGCCATGGGCGTGCACCAGCGGCGGCGCGTCGTTGAACACCATCCCGGCGCAGCCGGCGCGCGCGATGCGCTCGGCGTAATAACCGATCATGAACAGGTCGCCGGTGTTGACCACGCCGACGGCGGCGACGCCCGCTTCTTTCGCCTTGCGGGCCGCGAGATCGGCGGCGAACTGCCCCGCCGGCTGGCCGGGGCCGCGATGGCCGTCCACATGGGCCCAGGCTGGGGCCTCGCTGATGATCTCCGGCACGGCGCCCGGGTCGGTGCGGCCGCTGCGCAGGTTCTCCAGCATGGTCGGCATATGGTCGAGGCCCTGGCCGCCGACCCCGCGCAGATCGGCTTCCAGGAACACCTCGGCACAGGCTTGCGCCGCCGCCGCGCCGCAGCCGCAGGCGCGCAGCAGGTCCTGCATCAGGCGGCGCAGGTCCTCGATCGCGACGCTGCGGACAGGCCGCGCCGCCATCGCCGCGTCAGACCGTGCGCAGGCCGCGCGGCAGCTTGCTCAGCCGCTTGCAGCCGCTGGCGGTGACGACGACGCTCTCGCTCTCCGCCACTGTCCACTTGCCGTATTCGCGCAGCGTGATCGGGATGTGGAACACCATGCCCGGCTCGAACGGCACATCGACGCCGGTGAACAGGCTGAGGATGTTGCCCTCGCCCCAGTCCGGCGCAAAGGAGATGCCGAGGCTGTAGCCCGAGCGCTTGCGGTAAGACGCGGAAAAGCCTGCCTTGTCGATCACCGCCTGCACCGCCTCATGGGGATCGGCGCAGGTGTTGCCCGGCTTGATCTGCTTGAGGCCCGCGTCCAGTGCCTCCTGCACCGCGGCGAACATCTCCAGCGCCTTGTTCGGCACCTTGCCGACGGCGACGGTGCGGAACAGGGCGGCGTGGTAGCGGTTGTAGCTAGCCGCGGTCTCCAGGATCACCAGGTCGCCGTTGCGGATCTTGCGCCGCCGCCAGGTGGCGTGGGGCAGGCCACTGCGCGGGCCGGAGACGACGAACGGCTCCATGCCGACATACTCGCCGCCGGCGCGGATCGTCTCACCCATCACGGCAGCCGCGATGTCGTTCTCGGTCGCGCCCGCCTTCACCTTCTTCAAGCCGGCGGCCATCCCGGCGTCGTTGGCAGCCGCCGACTTGCGCATGGAGGCAAGCTCGCGCGGCGACTTCACCCGGCGCAGTTGCTCGACAATCCCCGACCCGTCCTTCAGCCGCTTGCCGAGGTTGGCAACCAGGTTGTCGTAGAGGTTCGGCGTCAAGAACCAGGCGTCCCGGTCGATGGCGATGCGCTTGCTCTTCCAGCCCTTCTTGATCAGCAGGTCGGCCACAGCCGTGCCCGGGTTGGTGCCGTCCGGATAGCCGGTCACCGAGGACAGGTAGGTGTTCGCCTTGGCGTTGTATGTCTCCAGCCCGCGGGTCATCAGCATCGGCGCGCCCTTCGCCGGCACCGCCAGGCACTGGAACATGTAGTAGCCGGGGGACTGCTGGCCGGTGAGGTAGAAGATGTTCTCCGCGCCGCTGGTGACATAGAGGTCGATCTTGCGCGCCACCAGCTCCTGCTTTAGGCGGCGGATGCGGGCGTCGAACTCCTGCTTGGGAAAGCATGAGTCCGAACCGGACTTGATGCTGCGCAGTTCCTTCGTCATCGCGTCGTCTCCCTCGGGCTATCGGTTTGTCAGGCGTCCATTGTCCATAGCGGCTGCAAGGCGTCCTCGTCGACCTCGATGGCAAGACCGGGCCCCTCGGGGACACAGGCTTTGCCGTCCCGGTATTGCACCCCGCCGGCGGGATCGCTGGCGAGGCCGTAGCAACCATAAAGCTCCCGGTGCAGGGGCTGGGCCGCCATGGCGCAGTGGATGGTGAGCGCGGTCGCCAGCGCGCCCTCGTTCATCTGGCCAACCATGACGCCGACACCGGCATCCGCGAGCCGCTTCGCCGCCGCTGCCACCGGCCGCGCACCGCCCGCCTTGGATAGCTTGAGATGGCCAAGGAAGGGCGGCCCCAGGGCCGCCAGCCGATCGACGTCGGCGGCGGTTTTCAGTCCCTCGTCCAGCATCGGCGGCACCGGCCCCTCGCGCCCCACTCGCGCGAACGCGGCCCAGTCGCCCTCATGAGTTGGCTGTTCGATATAGGACAGGCCGAAGGGCTCGGCACGGCTCAGAAAATCCAGCGCGGCATCCGCGTCCCAGGCGCCGTTGGCGTCTACCGCGATCTTGATGGCGTCGCCGAAGCGGTCGCGCAGGAGGGCAAGCCGCGCCAGGTCGCGTTCCGGTCCGGCCACCGCAATGCGCACCTTGAGGTCGCGGAAACCCTCCGCCACATAGCGCTCGGCATGCCCGAGGAAGGTGGCGTCGTCGTCGCTCCAGAACAGGCACTGGTTGGTGGCGAGGCAGGGGTCGAACGCGCCGCCGAGATGGGCGGCGACACTGACCCCGTCGCGCCGGGCGCAGAGATCGAGCAGCGCCGCCTCCACCGCCGCGCGGGCCACCGCCGGGTGGCCCTCGACCGTCGCCAGTCCATCCAGCGCGGCTTCCGCGCCGCCGGACCAGTCCAGGTCTTCGGCCAGCGCGCGGATCGCGCCGGGCAGGGCATCCTCGGCGATGCCGCTGACATAGGTCGCGTTGGCACGCACCTCGCCCACGCCGCGCGCGCCGTCTTCCTCCTCGACGAACAGATACACCTCGTGCAACGCGTCGATGGCGCCGGACAGGGCCGTGTGCAGCCGCATTCCCGGTTCGTAGGGCAGCTTGGCCGCGGCCAGGCGGAGGCGGACCGCCATCGCCGGGCTCAGCCGGCGGCGGGCGCGTCGGCGGGGTGCCGGCGGCGGCGCGTCTGCATGACCCACACGACCAGCAGCAGGGCCACGGCGGGGATGTAGAACCACTCCTTGGCCGGCCGCTCGGCGGGCACCTGGGCCTCCAGGATTCGCCAGTCGAAATCGATGCCCCAGTCGTATGCGGCGCTGTTGAAGGCAACGTCCTCAACTACCGCCGCCCCATCCTTCACCACGACCGCCATGCCGGTGGCGCGCACCAGCCGTTCCGCGCCAGTGCCGCCGGGTGCGCCAAGCGGCAGCAGCACCGTCTTCGTCACGGGCTGGCCGCTGAAGTTCTCCCCGGTCATGCGCATGCGGATGTTGGCGTCCGCAGGTTGGGTCTCGACATGTTCCAGCACGGCGGCCGGTGACACCGAGTCGAACGGCGCCTGGATCTGGTCGAGCCAGAATCCGGGCCGCAGCAGGGTGAAGGCGATCAGAAGCATCGCCACCGATTCCCAGCGCCGGCTGTGGGTCAGGAAATACCCCTGGGTCGCGGCAGCGAACACCAGCAGCGCAACGATCGACGCACTCACCACCATCGCGAAGTCGAGCACCGATTCGATGCCGATCAGCAGCAGTTGGGTATTGAACAGGAAGATAAACGGCAGGATTGCCGTGCGCATCGAATAGTAGAACGCCTGGATACAGGTTTTCAGCGGATCAGAGCGCGCGACCGCTGCGCCAGCGAAGGCATCCACCGCCACCGGCGGCGTGGTGCCCGATATCAGCCCAAAATAGAACACGAACAAGTGGACCGCGATCAGCGGCACGATGAGGCCGTGCTGGGCCGCCAGCGTCACCACCGTATGTCCCATGACCGAGATCACGACGATGTAGTTCGCGGTGGTGGGCAGCCCCATGCCGAGGATGATGCACATCACCGCGGTGACCAGCAGCATGATGATCAGGCTGCCGCCGGAGATGGTCTCGATGATCGCGGTCATCAGCAGGCCAAGGCCGGTCAGCGAGACGACGCCGACGATGATGCCGGCCGCGGCCAACGCCACCGCGACGCCCACCATGTTGCGCGCGCCCGCCACCAGGCCGAGGATCAGGTCCTCTACCCCACTGCGGAACGCCGCCATCTTGCCCGGCTGCCCACGCATCAGGCACAGCAGCGGACGCTGGGTCAGCAGCACGGTGACCATGCCGACAATGGCGTAGGACACCGACAGGCCGGGTGAGAAGCGCTCGACCACCAGACACCAGATCAGCACGGTGACCGGCAGCAGGTAGTACAGCCCGGTGACCAGCACGGGCAGCGCCTCGGGCACGTTGATCAGCGGCGCATCCGGATCGTCCAGGTGGAGATCCGGATAGTGCGAGGCGAAGTAGAGCAGCGCCAGGTAGGCGACGATGAACAACACCGCGACGGCGTAGAAGGTGCCGTCACCGGCCAGTTCCTGGACCAGGAGGATGCCGAAATAGGTCGCCGCGGCGATGCCGAGGATCGCGCCGATGGAGATCAGCGCGTTGCGCAGCCGCACCGCCCATGGCCGCTGCACCGTGCGTTCAAGCACCGGCAGCTCCGCCTTCTCCGCCTCCAGGTGCACGATGTAATAGAGCGCGAGGTAGGAGATCAGCGCCGGCAGGAAGGCGTGCTTGATGACCTCGAAATAGGAGATGCCGATGAACTCGGTCATCAGGAAGGCCGCCGCGCCCATGACCGGCGGCATCAGCTGCCCGTTGATCGATGCCGAGGTCTCCACCGCGGCCGCCTTTTCGGCGGGAAAGCCGACCCGCTTCATCAGCGGGATGGTGAAGGTGCCGGTGGTGACGATGTTGGCAATCGCGGACCCGGAGATCAGCCCGGTCATGCCCGACGAGACCACCGCCGCCTTGGCCGGCCCGCCGCGCAAATGGCCGAGCAGCGCGAAGGACAGCTGGATGAAGTAGTTGCCCGCGCCGGCGCGCTGCAGCAGCGAACCGAACAGCACGAACAGGAAGATGAAACTGTTCGACACCCCGAGCGCGAGACCGAAGATACCCTCGGTGGTCAGCCACATATGGTCGACAAAGCGATTCAGCCCGACCCCGTGATGCGAGATCAGCGCCGGCATATAGGGGCCGGCGAAGGCGTATACAGCGAACACGCTGGCGACAATGACCAGCGGCATGCCCAGCGCGCGCCGGGTGATTTCCAGCAGGCACAGCATGCCGCCGACCGCGGTGATGACCTCAGGCAGGGTGCGAATGCCGCCCGTGTGGCTCACCATGTCCTTGTAGAAGGCGATGATGTAGAGGCAGCAGGCGGCGCTGCCAAAGGCAAGCAGCCAGTCGCTCCAGGGGATGCGGTCCTCTGGCGAGGTGCGTGTCGCGGGATAGGCGCAGAAGGCCAGGAACAGGGCGAAGGCCAGGTGGATGGCGCGCTGCTGCTGGTCGTTGATCAGCATGATGCCGGTGACGAACGGCAGCGGAGAGGCGACGTAGAGCTGGTAGAGCGACCACATCAGCGCGGTCAGGAACAGTACCTTGGCGACCAGGCCGCCGGGCTGGCGGGCGCCGGTCTCGGCCTCGGCGACCATGCGGTCGAGATCCTCGCGGGCGGGCACCCCGCCGTTGGTGGGGGAATCCGTCATCGCCGGACCTTCATTGTCATGAGGAAAGACGAAAGCGGCGCGAACCGGGGCGGCCCGAATGGACCGCCCCGGCGCGCATCCGCCGTCGTGACCTGGCCTACTTGATCAGGCCGGCTTCCTTGTAGTAGCGCTCCGCACCCTCATGGAACGGGACCGAACGGCCGTTGGTCGGCAGTTCCTCGCGGTTCAGCGCCAGGTAGAGCGTCGACACCTTCTTGAAGGCGGCAAAGTTATCGGCCACCGACTTCACCATGTAGTAGATGGTGTCGGGCGTCATGCGGGTGGTGCTGACCAGGGTGGCCGGCATGCCCCAGCTTTTCACCTCGCCGGAAATGCCGCGGTAGACACCGGCGGGGATGGTCACCGGCACGAAGTAACCGAACTCGTCGGTGATGCCCTTGACGGTGTCATCGTTCCAGGCGGCAATCACGGTGTCGCAGCTGTTGGTCGCCTCGGTGATGCTCGCGGCGGTAACGCCGGTCGGGTAGATGAAGGCATCGATCTTGCCGTCGCACAGGGCAGACGCCTGCTCACGCGAGGTCAGCTTGGTCTCCTGCCCGAAGAAATCGGCGGCCTTCATGTTGTAGCGGCCCATCGCCATGTAGATGGTCGCCTCGGTGCCGGAGCCGACATTGCCGGTGTTCACCGTCTTGCCCTTGAGGTCGGAGAAGCTGTTAATCCCCGAGCCCTTGCGCGCGACGATGTGGAACACATCCGCGTGCAGGCCCATCACGAAACGCAGGTTCTTCTGCGGGCCGATGTCCTCGAACCGGCTGGTGCCCTCGTAGGCATGATGCTGCCAGTCGGCCTGCACGACCGCGACTTCGGTCTGGCCGGCATGGATGCTGCGCAGGTTGGCCACGGAGCCGGCGGTCGATTCGACCGTGCAGCGGATGTTGTGGCCATACTTCTTGCGGCTCTTGTTGACCAGGTTGCAGATGAAGCCGCCGGTCGGGTAGTAGCCGCCGCCGATACCGGCGGTACCGATATTGACGAAGGTGGCGTTCTGGGCGCCGGCGCTAGCCGGGGCCAGGGCGATCGCGCCGGCCATGGCGGCCGCAATCGCAATCGGTGTCAGGGTACGGGTGGTCATAACGTGATGCTCCTGCAGTCTTTTTTGCCGTTTTCGACGTTTCCGTGTGGTCCGGACAGGCAGCCCGGGACGCGTAGGATTATCGTGCGGCGCCGACAGGCTCGTTCGCTGGCCCGCCGGGTGAGGAGCATGCTTTGGAGCCCCTCCCCCGAGTCGGCTCGTTCCGCAGTGCAGAGACGATAGCACAGGATCGCCTTGCGTCGAGGGGCGGGATCACTGCCCGCCCGCCTGCCGCGCACGTACCGCCTCGCGGTGATAGACGTAGACAGTGGACAGCAAAATGGCCGCGGCGCCGAGCAACGCGCTGCCATCGGGCAGGTCGCCCCAGATCGCGGCGCCCAGAAGCAATCCCCACAACAGGGTGGTGTAGCGGAATGGCGCCACCACCGTCGCCTCACCATGGCGGAAGGACTCCACCAGGCAGAGGAAGCCGGCGCCCTGCAAGAGTCCGGCGCACAGCAGCAGGCCCAGCGCCGCCGCGTCCGGCATCACCCAGCCGAACGGCGCGGTAGCGAGGCCGCCGAGCCCGATGCCCACGGTCGAACAGACGACGATGGCAGTCGAGCTCTCGGTCGCACTCATGCGCCGGGTTACGAGGTCAGCGATCCCGCTGGTCAGCGCCGCACCCATCGGCAGGAGCAGCACCAGGCCGAACGTGCTGTCGCCGGTGGGCGATGCGATCAGGTAGACCCCGCCGAAACCGACCAGCACCGCCGACCAGCGCCGCCAGCCGACCTTCTCGGCCAGCATCAGCGGCGCGAACAGGGTCACGAACAGCGGGCTGGACCCGGCCAGGAACACCACCAGCGGCAGCGGCAGATAGACCAGCCCGCCAACCAGGCAAAAGGTCGCCATTGTGAACAGGACCGAGCGGAGCAGTTGGCTCTTCGGGTCGCGCACCCGCAGCGCGGCGCGGCCGCCGGCCCGATAGACCGCGTAGCCGACCGGCAGCAGGGCAGCGAACGCACGCAGGCCGATGATCTGGCCAACCGGCAGCCGCTCGGCCAGCAGCTTGGCCAGGGCGTCGTTGAGGGTAATCAGCGCCGCCGCCGCCACCATGCAGGCGATGCCGGTGCGGGTCGATCCGCTCGGCAGTCCAAGCGCCGGCGCGACCACGGGTTCCTCCCTTAAGCGTCCGGGTCAGAGCGCCCGGGAAATGCCGCCGTCGACGAGCAGGCTCTGGCCGGTGACGTAGCGCGCCTCGTCCGACAGCAGGAAAGCGATGGCGCGGGCGATGTCCGCCGGTTCGCCATAGGTGCCGGCGGGAATCTCATCGAGCACCTCGGGCAGCACCCCGTGGGTGTCGATATAGCCCGGCAGCACGGCGTTGATGCGGATGCCGTCCTTGGCGTGGGATTCGGCATAGAGCTTGATGAACGCGCCGAGCCCCGCGCGCAGGGTGGACGAGACCGGAAAGCGCAGATTCGGCTCGGTCGCCGAATAGGTCGAGACGGCGGCGATGGCCCCGCCCCCCTGCCCCGCCATGATCGGCGTTACCAGCCGCGCCAGGCGGACCACGTAAAGCAGCAACATGTCGAGCCCGGCATGCCAGGCCGCGTCGTCGATCTCCAGGAGTGGGCCCTTGGGGGCGGGGCCGGTGTTGGCGGCGACCGCATCGATGCGGCCATAGGCATCCATCGCCGCGTCCACCAGCCGCGCCAGGTCGTCGGGTTCGGTGACCGATCCGGTCAGTCCGACCGCGCCGAGATCCCCCGCCAGCGCCTCGGCGTTGCCGGATACCGACATCAGCGCCAGCCGGTAGCCCCGTTCATGCAGGTCGCGGGCGATGGCCGCGCCGATGCCCCGGCCCGCCGCCGTGACCAGCGCGACGGGACCGCCGCTCATGCCGCCCGCCCGCCCAGCATGGCAGCCGCGATGTCGCGGTAGATCGCCACCGAGCGCACCAATTCGTCGATGGGCACGTACTCGTCGGGCTGGTGCGCCACGTCGATGGAGCCGGGCCCCAGCACCACCCCCTCGGCGCCGGCCTCGCGGAAATGCACGAAGTCGCACGCGCCCTGGAAACCGCCCAGCGGCGTCTCACGGCCATTGTGCCGGGCGCAGGCCGCCTGGGCGGCGGCGACCACGGCCTTGTCCGCGCTGGTTTCCGCCGCGCCGCCGGTGGTGAGCTTCCAGTCGGCGATCTCCATCTCCGCTCCGGCCTCGGCGGCCGCCGCGGCGACCAGGTCCGCAAGGCCCGCCTTCACCGCCGTCTCGTCCTCGCCGGGCACCACCCGGCGGTCGAGCAGCAATTCGCACAGGTTGGGCACCACATTGTCCGCATGGCCGCCCGCGGCGCGCACGACTGTGAGGCTGGGCCCCCCTACCAGGGGATGCGCCTGGTCCTTGATCCGTGCATGTTCGTTGGTCACCGCCGTCAGCAGCGGGGCGGCGGCGAGCACCGCGTTCAGGCCCTTGTCCGGGGTGCCGGAATGAGCGGTGCGGCCATGGATGCGCACCACCGGGCGGATGCTGCCCTTGTGCGCGGTCACCGTGGTGCAGTCGGTCGGCTCGCCGATGACACAGGCGTCGATCTCGGGGTTGGTGGCGGCGTAGGCGCGCGCCCCCCGGCTGCCGGATTCCTCATCGACGACGAACACCCCCATCAGGGTACCCGACCAGGACTCCCGGTCGGCGGACAGCAGGCGCATGGCTTCCAGCATCCCGGCCATCGCACCCTTGGCATCGCAGGACCCCCGCCCATAGAGACGCCCGTCCTGCTCATGCAGCGCGAAGGGATCGCGCGACCAGCCCTCACCCGCCGGCACCACGTCGAGATGAGTGTTGAAAGAGAAGGTCGGGCCGGGGCCGTTGGCCAGCACGCCGATGGCATTGGGCCGGTCTGGCGCGACCTCTTCCAGCCGCGTCTCGAAGCCAATGTCCGCCATGTGGCTGGCAACGAAGCGCGCAGCGTCTGCCTCAGGACCCGTCGGGTTCTCGGTGGGAAACGCTACCAGCTTCGCCAGCAGATCCTTGACCGCACCGTCGTCCATCGAAGCTCCTCCCCGGAAAGCGTGCATCGATTAAGCCATATCAGGCCGACGCCGGGGACTCGATTCCGCGATTGCGCCACAATGACACCGACCCCGACTTGGATGCAGGAGCCCGGCCATGACCTTCAGCCTGATTGCCCGCTGTCCCGACACCCGCATGGTGGGCATCGCCACCGCCACCCGGTCGTTCAATGTCGGCGCGCGGGTGCCCCATGCGGGCGCGCGCCTCGGTGTCATCGCGGTGATGGCGCGCGCCGATGCGCGGATTGGCCATTACGGGCTGTCCCTGCTGCGCCAGGGCTGCAAGGCGCACCACGTGGTGGACCGCATGGTCGCCAACGACCCCTGGCCGGAGGAGCGCCAGCTCGGCGTGATCGACGACGACGGCAACCTCGCCTTGCGCACCGGTTCGGCGAATGCCGGTTGGGCCGGGCATCAGGACCACGGCACGTTCGCCACCCTGGGCAATGTGCTGCCGGGCGAGACGACGCTGGATGCCATGGCGGCCGGCTTTACCGCCGACCCGGACGCCCCCTTCGAAGACCGGCTGATGCGCGCGCTGGAAGAGGGCCGGGACGCCGGCGGGCAGGTCGGCGGACAGGTCTCCGCCGCCCTGCTGGTCTATGGCGACGATGCGTTCGCGCGGGTCGATCTCAGGGTCGACCAGCATGACGAGCCGGTCGGCGAACTGCGCCGGGTCTACGACGCCTACCGCCCCTACATCCCCTATTACATCCAGCGCCAGACCGATCCGCGGATCGGCGGCTGGTTCGACTGGAACCCGGAGGCGGAGTCCTGAGCGCCGCGCCCTAGTGGCCGGCGCCCTCGGGGATTTCGACCAGCTCAAACATGATGTCGCCGGTCGACGCCGGATCGATGAAGGCGATCAGGCTGTTGCCGTGGCCGCGCCGGGGCTCCTCGTCGAGCAGCTTCACCCCTTTGGCGCGCAGCTCATCCAGCGCCTCGCGGATGTCCTCCACCTCCAAGCAGATATGGAACAGGCTTTGGCCGCGTTCATTCATCCACTTGGTGGTACCGGAATCCGGCGTGGTGCCCTCCAGCAGCTCGATATAGGTCTCGCCGATCGGGAACATGGCGAGGTCACTGGTGGGCATGCTCTCGGTGTATTCCAGCTCCATCCCGAGCTTGTCCTTGAGCAGCTCGCTCATCTGGCCGAGGTCGTGCACCGCGACCGCGATATGCTCGATCCGCTTGATCTTCATGGTCCCGCCTCCCCTCCTGTTGTGCGTGCGTCAGCTGTCGCCGCGTACGGTTTCCGCCAGCAGCGCCAGCGCCGCCTCGGCGAAGCGGCGCATGTTGTCCTCCCGGTCCGCATCACCGGTCTCTACCGTCAGCGTCTTCTCCACCGGCCCGGCCACCGCGAAGCAGGCATGGCCCGCGTCATCGCCATAGCTGTTGCCGGACGGCCCGGACGCGCCGCTTTCCGCCAGGCCCCAGGTGGCGCCAAAGCGCTCGCGCACCCGGCGCGCCGCCTCCAGCGCGTATGCCTCCGTCGCCCCGCGCTGGGCCGCCTCTTCCTCGGACATGCCGAGCACCGCCTGGCGCGCGCCGCGGGTATAGACCACGCCTCCACCTGCGAAATAGGCGGACGCGCCGGGCACCGCCAGCAGGGCGGCACACACCAGCCCGCCGGCCGCCGATTCGGAGACCGCGACGGTCTCGCCCCGTTCCTTCAGCAACGCGCCGAGCATCCGCCCGGCCGGCACCGGCACCTTCATCTCATGTCTCCTTTCCGTCGAGCGGCCGGTCGACGATAACGCCGTCCTCGGCCAGTTGCGCCACATCGTCCGCGGCCATCCCGAATTCCCGCAGCAGTGACCCGGAATGCTCGCCCAAACGCGGCGCCAGGTTGTCGCGCTTCATCTCGATGGACGAGAAGGTCGCCACTGGGCGGAGGTTCACCACCTTGCCCTCCAGTGGATGGTCTGTCTCCTCGAACAGCCCGACCTCATTGAGGTGCGGGTCTTCCATCAAGTCCTCGAAGCTCTTGAATGGCATGGCCGGCACGTCGAGTTCCTCGAAGATTTCGATCCATTCCGCGGTTGTCTTCTGGGCCAGCGACTCGACCCGAAGGCCGTTGTAGAGGTCGACGTTGGCGTAGCGCCCGGCGACCGAGTTGAAGCGCTCGTCCTCCTTCAGCTCGGGCCGGCCAATGGCCTCGAAGAAGGCGAAGGCCTGGGCGTCGCTGTTGGCGGAGATGCAGATATGGCCGTCCTTGGTGGCGATCGGCCGGGCGTCCTTGTTGAGCACCCGGACATCGCCGCTGGGGCCGCCGGAACCGGGATAGATCATCTGTCCGAGATGCTCGGTCAGCACGAACACGGCAGTGTTCTCATACATCGGCACCTCAATGTGCTGGCCCTCGCCGGTGCGTTCGCGATGCAGCAGGGCCAGCAGGATCGACTGCACCGACATCAGCCCGCCAAGCCGGTCGGCCAGCACCATGGGCAGATAGAGCGGCGTGCCGCCCTGGCGGTCGTGGCAGGCGGCGATGCCGCCGACCCCCTGGATGACGTTGTCATAGGCCGGCTTGTCCCGGTACGGGCCCTTCTGACCGAAGCCGACGATGCTGCAATAGATCACGTCCGGGCGCAGCGCCTTGGAGGAGTCGTAGTCCAGGCCAAGCCGCGCCAGCGCCTTGGGCCGGATGTTCGACAGCACCACATCGTGGCTTTCCAGCAGGGTCTTGATGACCGCCTTGGCGCCCGGTTTCTTGAGGTCGATGGCGAGCGACTTTTTGTTGCGGTTCAGCGCGATGAACTTGGGCGACAGCTCGCCGCTCTTCGACTTGCCGCCAAGCCGGCGCAGGATGTCGCCGGACGGCGCCTCGATCTTGGTCACCTCGGCGCCGAAATCAGCGAGGAACTGGGTGGCGTAGGGCCCGACCACCACCGACGACATGTCGAGGATGCGGACCCCCTTGAGGGGCATCTTGTCGCTCACGGGTTTCTCCACTTCAGGCTGGCTTCGGACGCCACCGCGCCCTCGTGATCGACGGCCCACAGCCGCGCGGAAGGGGCGTCGGGCTCGGGCTGGCCGAGCAGGGTCACCGGATGACCGGCATGCAGGGCGCGCCGGTTGGTCACACCGAATTCCGCGAGCGCCGCACCGGACAGGGCATCGCGCGCCATCTCAATCAGCAGGATGGCGGTCAGCCCGCCATTGACCACCAGGCCGGGATAGCCCTCCACGTCGCGGGTATAGGCCTCGTCGTAATGGATGCGGTGGGCGTTAAAGGTGATCGCCGAATAGCGCAGCAGCAGCGCCGGGTCGGGCAGCGCCGACCCCCGCCAGGCGCAGTCATCGGGCGGCGGTTCGGGTGCGCGCGGCGGCTTGGACGCCCCGGGCTTCGGCTCGCCGCGGTAGACTACGGTCTGCTCCTCGCGCACCCGCAGGGTATCGTCGGCCATGATGTCGTGGGTGACGGTGACGAAGGCGAGCGTGCCCGAGCGGCCCTCTTTCACCACCCCGTCGGAAATGGTGGAGACCCGCTCAACCGTCTCGCCGATAACCAGCGGCGATTCGAAGAACACCTTGCGGCCAGCGAACATACGCCGGGGCAGCGGCAGCTTGGGCAGGAACGCTCCGGTGCGCGGATGGCCGTCGGGCCCCAGCTCGCGGGTCGGAGTGGTCGGGCCGAACAGGATGACGTGCCAGCCGTCCGGCAGGGCTGCGCCGTCCTCCAGCCCGTCGACCGGGCGGTTCAGTGTCGCCGCCAGCCGCCGCGCCAGGGGCGCAGACACCTGATCGCCGGTCCGTTCCTCATTGCCGATCGCCGCCTCCAGGGCGGCATCCAGTTCCGCGCTCACCATCTCCCCCGTGTCGTCGCCGTCGCGTCAGCGGCCAATGTAGCCGACCGGCGCGTGGGCGCGAAACGGGCCCGGCTCAGTCGGCCTTGCCGCCGATCAGGCTAAGGATGTGCGGCAGGGCGTCCGTCGCCAGGCCGCGCAGTTCGTCCTCGGTGCGATTCTGGATCGGGTGCGGCACGAAATGCAGCGCCGGGGCAAAGCCCAGCGCCTGGCCCTGGGCGGCGGCGGCGGGCTCGAACTCCACCGTCGCCACAGCGCAGCCGGGAATGCCCCGCCGGTCGAGCTCCGTGATGTCATGCAAACTGCACGACGTGCAGGAGCCTCAGTCGGCGAGCCCTTCGACGACCACGTCGCAGCGCTCGACGATGTCCTGCAGAACCGCCTCGGGTGCCGGCTTGGTATGGGTCGGCTTCTCGAAGCGCAGCACGTTGAGGCCCCGCTCGGCGAGCAGCCCCTCGACACTGTCGAGGAACTCCCAGCTGCGTTCCTTGGAAATCGACAGCAGGCCGATGGTGGCGCCGTCCAGCGTTTCGGGCGGTGGAATGCGCTCGCGCATCTCCGGCGCCGTCTCGGCGGTCGGGTCGCGCATCAGATAGGGTTCGTTGCGGATCATGTGCCGATCTCCTTGCTGACCACACAGACTTCGGCCGGGTTCCGCTGGCCGGTCCAGCCACCGATGATAGACGAGTTGAGGCCGCCGCGCCCGCCAGCGCGCACGAGCAGGAAATTCTCCCGCGGCAACTTGCCGACCGGCGTATCGCCCAACGCCGGGTCGGTGCCCGTGGGAACCCCGCCAACGCCGCGGGCGATCTCGCTTGCCGGCCGTTGCATGGCGGCGAACAGGGCGTCCTCGATTTCCGCGCGGCCCCAGCCCGCGTCCCTGAAGATGGCGTGGTGGTCGGGCGACAGCACCAGCACGGCGCCAGCGCTGACCCCTTCCGCCGCCTTCGGATGGGTGACCCGCCACAGGCCCATGGCCAGCGACGCGGCGAGTTCCTCGGGCGTGCGCGACTTCTGATCCGAGAAGCCCGACGGCCCCTCGGCATGGAACAGGGTGACCGTCGACTGCCCGGCATCGAAACCGCGCGCCACCGACAGCGGCGTCCAGTCCGGGTCGGTCTCGTCCTCGGCGAAGCAGAAGCCGACCTTGCCGGGGTTGCCCATCACCGAGCGGTCGATTTCCTGCGGCCGCCCGCCGCCGACATTGCGGATCACCAGCTGCAGCGCCCGTCCGATGGTCGAGTTCGCCCGGTTGCCCTGGCCCATCGCGTTGCCGGCCCAGTTCATGCCAATGCGCTTGGCGACCGGCCCGTTGACCACCACCAGCGGCCCGGCGCTGTTCAGCGTGCACAGCAGGCCATGCATCGAGAAGGCCGGCATCAGCGCCGCCTCGATGGCGGCCAGCACGACCGGGAAGTAGGCGGGCTTGCAGCCCGCCATCACCGCGTTGATCGCCGCCTTCTCCACGGTGCAGCTGTTGAGGTTGGGCGGAATGAGGCCCAGCACCTCGCCGGGGTCGCGGGTGGTGCCGGCCAGCATCCGCGCGATGCGCAGGTCGGTCGGCGGCACCACCGGCAGGCCATCGGACCAGCCCCGGTCGAAGGCGGTCTCGATGGGGTCCTCCCACTCGGGCACCTCGATGGCGCGGGCCTGCAGCGGCACGTCCCCGAACTTCACGGCGAGGCGTTCGGGCATCCCAGGTGCGACATTCAGTGCACCGCAGCCCGGTTGGCTGTCCGGCAGGCCGTCGCCCAGGCCGGCAACGCCGCTTAGGTCCTGCCATTCGCCCCGGTGCCAGCCCTCGGCGCGGGCCGTTTCGGCCCCATCCTCGATACGGAACAAGGTCGGCACCGTTGTCACGCCGAGCCGGTAGGACCGTTCCAGCTCCGCGTCATGGCTGACGCCCTCGACGCCGGCGGGAAAGCTGGGATCGTCCTGACTCCACACCTCAAGCGCGCCGGCGTCGGCGAGCTGGCGCAGTACCGGCTCGACCAGTACGCAGGTCGGGCAGTCGCGCTTGACCACCGCGACAAGGGACATCGGCCTAGTCCGCCGCCGGCGCGGCGCCAGGCGCCGGGCGCGTGCGCGCCTGATCGATCAGCTCGCTCAGCATCTCGTAGGGCTGCGCGCCGACCACCCCGTAGCCGCCGGCCACGAAGGCCGGCACCCCGGTGACGCCCATGGCGCGGGACCGCGTCCAGTCGGCATCGACCGCGTCACTAAAGCGGCGCTCGTCGAGCACCGCGCGCGCCTCGGTGCCGTCGAGGCCGACCGCCTCGGCGATCTCCACCAGCACGTCCGGATCGCCGACATTGCGCCCGTCGACGAAGTAGGCGCGGTAGAGGGCATCGTGGATCGCCTCGCCGCCGTCCTGGGTGTCCGCCCACTTGCCCAGTTCCTGGGCCAGCCGGCTGTTATAGGTGTGGGTCCGGGTGCCGTAAGGCAGGCCTTCGGCGTCCATGCGGGCCTTCATCTGGGCGTTGCGGCCCGCGATGTTGTCCTCGTCGACGCCGAACATATCGGTCAGGGTCCGGCCTTCCTGCGGGGTCTCCGGGTGCAACGGAAAATGCACCAGGGTCACCGCCACGTTCTTTTCCCGCTTCAGCTTTTCAATACGCACGGTAGTGAGATAGCACCACGGTCAGACGTAGTCGGTGAACACCTCCAGGGTGATCTGATCGGTCATGGATCCTCCGGTGGATCGATTGAATTGGCGGCAGCTTACCGGTGTCCTGTGCGGCAAGAAAGGCCCCGGCGGCTTTGCGCTAGCGCAAGAAAAACTAAACCGAACCGATAGTTCGAATCGTTTGTGTCCCCTGAGCGGGCTCCACATAATCTCTAGCCATAAGGAAAAGCCCGGCTTTGCCCCTGACAGGCGCGCCGGAGCGAATAAAGAATAGCTAAAACGCCATCTCAACGGGAGAACGTCATGACCAAAGGTTTCTTCGCGCTGCGCCGCCATCTGCTGCGCACGACCGTCGCGCTGACCGCGGCAGTCGGCCTTGCCGGGCTTGCCGACATCGCGCCGGCCGTCGCCATGGATGCGCAGATCACCGTCAAGGGCGGCCAGGTCCGCGGTGCCTTCAACCGTACCGCCAGCGCCTGGGCAGCCTATGCCACCCAGAACGTGCCGGGCGTGAAGGCATCCGCCGAGGCCAGCGCCGGTTCGCTGGACAACATCCGCACCGTCGGGGGCGGCAAGGCTGAGCTCGGGCTGGCCTTCGCGAGCGACATGTACAACGCCTACCGTGGCCAGGATGCCTTCAAGCAGGCCTACAAGAACATGCGCGCGGTGACCTTCCTGATGGGTTCGGTCGGCCACTTCGTGGTGCCCGCCGACAGCGACATCAAGGCGCTGGAGGACATCAAGGGCAAGACCATCTCCATGGGCGGCCCGGGTTCCGGTTCGGCCAAGAGCCTGACCGCCCTGCTCCAGCATATGGGCCTGTGGGGTCAGTTCACCCCGGTCTATGCGGGCCGCAAGAGCCCCGAGCAGCTGAAGGCCGGCAAGGTCGCCGCCTACAACTGGCATCCGGGCCTGGGCAACGCGATGATCCGCGACACCGCGTCCTCCATGAAGATCCGCTTCATCAACATGGATGCACCGGCCAAGGCGTCGGGCTTCTACGACAAGTTCCCCTACTTCGGCCCGACCGTGATCCCCGCCGGCACCTATCCGGGTGTTGACGTGGATACCCCGACCTTTGGCACCGGCACGGTGATGATCAGCCACGCCGGCGTCTCCGAGGATGTGATCTACAAGATCACCAAGGGCGTGTTCTCGGACGCGGGCAAGAAGTTCCTGGTCTCGTCCGCTGGCAAGGTGGCGAACCAGATGACCCTGGAGAACGCCTTCCGGACGGTCTCGATCCCGCTGCATCCGGGCGCCGCGAAGTTCTTCGCGGAAGCCGGTGTCAGCATCCCGGCCGAACTGAAGCCGGGCAGCTAGACCGCAAGCGACGCGCCGACCGCCGCCGCCGGGCCTGACCCGGCGGCGGCGGCGACGCGCCGTCATCGGCCGCCATCATGGCCACCGACAACAAGCTAGCGGACGACTCCGCCGCCAGCGCGGCTGCCGCCGCGACCATCGAGGGCGGCGAGCCCGAGGGCGTGTGCCGCTACGTCGCCAGCGCGGGCGCCGCGGCGCTGGGCCTCTACACCCTGTGGACCTCGGGCCCGGGGATCGTCGCCGACCATATTCATCTTGCGATCTTCACCTTCGCGGTGTGGGCGCTGGCCTTCTTGTGGCTGCCCTGCCGCAAGGGGCGTGACTGGGTCAACCCGGACCTGTCGTCGCTGGCGCTGGCCGCCCTGTGCGTCGGCAGCGCGGGCTGGGCGATCCTGCGCCTGGATGCGGCTTTTGAGACCGGCTTCGCCAGCCTCGATTACGCGCTGTGGGGCGTGGCCGCGGTGTCCCTGGCGCTGGCCGCGCTGCGGCCGCTCGGCTTCGACCTTGCGCTGATCGGCTTCGCCGGCCTGTCGGTCGGCTTCTTCTGGCTCAACTACCTGCCGTTGGTGATGCGCGCCGGCGCCTGGACCGCCACCGACACCGGCATGGCGGCAGTCGCCACCCTGTGCGCGCTGGAGGCCGCGCGGCGCGGCATGGGGCCGTGGATTCCGGGCATCGCCCTGTTCGCCATGTCCTATGCCTGGCTCGGCCCTTGGTTTCCGGACGCGATCTTCCATTCCGGTACCGAACCCGCCGACATCCTGACCTACATCTTCTATTCCCAGGAAGGCATCTTCGGGATCATGACGTCGGTGATGGCAAACACCGTGCTGGTGTTCATCTATCTCGGCGCCTTCATGAACCGCTCGGGCATGGGCCGCTTCTTCATCGACCTGCCGATGGCGGTGGCCGGGCGCACGGTGGGCGGGCCGGCGAAGGTCTCGGTGATCTCGTCGGCCGTGTTCGGCTCGATCTCCGGCTCCAGCCTCGCCAACATCGTATCCACCGGCACCTTCACCATCCCGCTGATGAAACGCGCGGGCTTCCGCCCCCATGTCGCCGGCGCGGTGGAGAACAGCGCATCCCTGGGCGGCCAGCTGCTGCCGCCGGTGATGGGCTCGGGCGCCTTCGTGATGGCCGAGATCACCGGCATTCCCTATGTCGAGATCATCGCGGTGGCCGCGGTGCCGGCGCTGATCTACCTGTTCTCGATCGGCCTGATCGTGCATTTCGAGGCCAAGAAGCACGGCATTGGCGGCGCGGCGGAGATCGATATCCGTCCGGCGCTGGAGGTGCTGCGCACCGGCTGGTTCCACCTGGCGCCGTTCGCGGTGCTGCTGGGCTTCCTGATCGCCGGCTACCCGCCGGCCTGGAGCGCCTTCATGGCGATCCTGTCGCTGCTCGGCATCAACTGGACGCGCATCGCGCTGGCCAAGCTGACCGGCGGCGATATGCCCGCCGAGGTGATGGACGCGCGCGGCATTTACATGTCGCTGGTGGACGGCACCCGCAACGCGCTGGGCATCGGGGCAGCGGCGGCAGCCGTGGGCATCATTGTCGGCATGATCGCGCTCACCGGGCTCGGCCTGAAGATGAGCATCCTGCTGGTGGACTTCTCCCAGGGCAGCCTGGTGATCGCGCTGATCCTGGTGGCGCTGGCGTCCCTGGTGCTGGGCATGGCGCTGCCGATCACCGCGTCCTACCTGGTGCTGGTGGTTCTGGCCGCCCCCGCGCTGGAGGAGCTCGGCGTGGCGCTGATCGCGGCGCATATGATCGTGTTCTGGCTGAGCCAGGACTCCAACATCACCCCGCCGGTCTGCCTCGGCGCCTTCGTTGCCGCCTCGCTGGCCCAGGCCGACCCGTGGCGCACTGGCTGGGCCAGCTTCCGCTTCGCCAAGATGCTCTATGTGATGCCGCTGCTATTCGCCTACACGCCGATCCTGTTCACCGGGAACACCACCGAGGCGATATGGACCATGGCGGCGGCGACCATCGGCACGATCGCCTTCGCCGCCTGGACCGTGGGCTATTTGCGCCTACCGCTGTCCGGCCTGGCCTGGTGGCTGACCATGGTGGCGGCGCTGATGTGCTTCTGGCCGAACACCCAGATCCTGTTCGGCGCGCTGTCAGGCGGCGCGCTCAACATTGCCGGCGCTGCGCTGCTGGGCGTGGTTCTGCTGTGGCAGTTCCGCGGCGGCCCCGCGCCGGCCATACCAAAATCCAATGACGCTGAAGGGGGACATCCGTGACCGCAACCGCCGCGCCGACCGCGCCAGATTGCCCGCCGCCCGATCCCGCACCGAAGGCCCCGTCCTTCGCGCTGCCCGCGGGCACATGCGACAGCCACGCCCATGTCTTCGGGCCAGAGTCGCAATACGCCTACAACCCGACCCGCGCCTACACGCCGCCCGATGCGCTGCTCGCCGACTGGCTGGCGATGCACGATGCGCTGGGCGTCGACCGGGGCGTGCTGACCCAGCCGAGCGTCTACGGCACCGACAACTCCGCCATCCTCGATGCCATCGCCGAGAACCCTGACCGCCTGCGCGGGGTCGCCGCGGTGCCCGCAGACGTCAGCGACGACGAGCTCAAGCGGCTCCATGACGGCGGCATGCGCGGCCTGCGCCTCAACGTGGTCGATAAGGGCGGCATGCCCTTCGAGTCCTTTGACCCGGTAAAGCGCATTGCTGATCGCATCGCGCCGATGGGCTGGCATATCGAGCTGCTGATCCAGGTGCACAACTACCCGGACCTGGACGACTTGTTCAGCGGCATTTCGGTGCCGCTGGTGTTCGGCCATCTGGGCTATGTACCGGTCGGCGAAGGGGTCGACACGCCGGGCTTCCAAGCGTTCCTGCGCATGCTGCGCGCCGGGTCGGCCTACGTGAAACTCACCGGGCCCTACCGAATCACCGCGATGCAGCACACGCCCTATACCGATGTCGCGCCTTACGCCGCCGCCCTGCGGGGGGCACGGATCGATCGCATCCTGTGGGGCTCGGACTGGCCGCATCCGTTCTGCAAAATTCCGATGCCAAACGACGGCGACCTTATCGATCACCTGGTCGACTGGCTGCCCGACGAGGCGGAACGCAATCAGGTGCTCGTCGATAACCCGGCAAAGCTTTACGGCTTCTAGGACCTCAGGCAGCGCGGACGGTCGCCAGCGTCGCCTTCGCTTCCTGCTGCAGCCAGCTGTTGAAGGCGATGGTCTGGGGCTGGTCAGCCATCGAGGCCGAGAAGATCACGTAGTAGCTAAAGATCATCGCGTAGGTGAGGTCGAAGGGCTTAACCAGGCGGCCGGCAGCGAGGTCGTCGGCGACCATCACGCCGCGGCCCAGGGTCACGCCAAGCCCCTCGACCGCCGCCTGGATCGCCATCGCCGAGGTCCCAAAGCGCGGCCCCCGGGTGGCGTCGATGTCCTGCACGCCGGCCGCATCCAGCCACATGCGCCAGGTGGGGAAGGTCTCCTGGAACTGCCGGCCCTCGGCGATGTAGTAGCGGTACCACTCGTCATGCAGCAGGGTGTGCCGCGCGAGGTCGGCAGGGCTGTCGAGCGGCCCGATCTCGTCCAGCAGCGCCGGACTGCACACTGGAAAGACCTGCTCGGGCATCAGGTGGGTCGCGCGCAGGCCCGGATAGTCGCCAGGGCCAAACCAGATCACCAGGTCGGCCTCCTCGCGGGTGACGTCGACGAACTGCTGTGAGACGTCCACCCGCACATCCACGTCCGGATAGATTTCCTTGAAGCGGCCAAGCCGTGGAATCAGCCATTTCGCCGCCAGCGAGGCCGAGGTCGTCACCGTCAACAGCCCCGCCGCCTTCAGACCGGTGATTTGCGCCGCCGCTTCCGCCAGCTTGTCGAATCCTTCCCGCAAGGCCGGCAGGCAGGCGCGGCCTGCCTCTGTAAGCCGCAGTTGGCGGCGCGGCTGGTTGAACAGGGCGACGTCGAAATAGTCCTCAAGCGTACGGATATGCTGACTTACCGCCGCCGAGGTCACGTTCAGCTCGGCGGCCGCCTTGGCGATGCTGCCATTGCGGGCAGCGACCTCGAAGGCGCGGAATGCGTTTAGCGGGGGCAAGCGGCGAACCATGTCTTTAAGTATTGCTAAACTAAGAGCGTAGTTTCAATCGTTTGTCGCAGCGCAACCGTCCCGGCATACTTCTTCGCACGCTGACAAGAGGGCGAAAGCCCCGCAACAGCGCGGTCCAAGGGAGGGAATGCGGTGGTCAAAATCCGCCAGAAATCACTCGTCAATATGCATCTGGAAGGCGCCTGTCCGAGCGACTCGCGCACCGACGTCTCTGTCCGCGACCTGGTGGTCGCCGTCGATGAGCCGGTAGAGCGCGGCGGCACCAATGCCGGCCCCTCGCCCACCGAGACGCTGCTGTCTTCCCTGATCGCCTGCACCAACCGGATTTCGCGCAAGATTGCCAAGGCGAACGACGTCACCATTCACGACATGGCGGTGACCTGCGATGCGGTCTTCGACCGCCGCGGCGCCGATCTGCAGGCCGACCTGCCGGTCCCCTTCCCGACGGTCAAGCTGACCATCAACGTGACGGCAACCGGCGACGATGCCGGCATCGCCAAGATTCAGGAGGACCTGCCGAAATTTTGCCCGATCTCGCGCGTGATGCGCGAAGCGGGTACCAAGATCGAAGAAGTCTGGAACGTCGCGCGGCGCTGACCGCCGGCCAACCGTCCGGCCGTCCCTGCGGCCAACAACAACCAGCAAACCAACCCTCAAGGGAGGAACACGCGATGAAACGATCTGTCCTGTTCGGCGTTGCCGCCGCGGTCGCCCTGACCGTCGCCGGCACCGCCCATGCCCAGAAGGTCACCATCCTCGGCGGTGGCGTGAAGGGTCAGCCCTACCAGTTCGCGGTGGGCCTGAGCAAAATCCTCGGTGAGAACGGCATCAGCGCCACCCCGCAGTCGGCCAAGGGCATGGTGGCCCAGGCCCGCCTGATCGGTAAGGGCGAGGCGGAGTTCGCCTGGGCACTCGGCGGCCCGGTCGGCGCCTGGGCCTACAAGGGCGAGCAGCGCTTCGAGAAGGAAGGCCCGAAGCCGACGATCCGCGCCATCTTGGGCTATCCGTTCGGCTCGCTGCAGTGGCTCGCGCTTGAGACCTCCGGCATCAAGAATGTCGAAGACCTGAAGGGCAAGCGGGTCTCGGTTGGCGGCGCTGCCAGCACGACCCAGACGTTCGCGCACTTCCTGCTGCCCGCAGCAGGCCTCGAGAAGGGCTCCTACAAGGAGTTCACGCCGGGCTTCAGCGCCGGCTTCGGCTCGCTGCGTGACGGCAACGTCGATGCCCATCTGACCATCGGCAAGGCGCCGCTGGCAGCGGTTCAGGAACTGGCCGCGGTGAAGAAGATCCGCCTGCTGCAGCAGGACGCGGGCGCGCTCCAGGGTGTGATCGACAAGTACGGCCCGGGCATCGAACTGGCGCAGATCCCCGGCGATGTCTATGGCGCAAACCAGGCCAACGACTCTGCCGTCAACGGTCTGTTCCTGTACTTCGGCTTCTCCACTGGCACGCACGTGCCGGCGGACACGGTGTACAAGGTGACCAAGGTGCTGTTCGACAACCTGGATGCCTTCCACAAGACCGCGAAGTCGGCGGGTTCGGTGACCCTGGCCTCGGCCTGCAACGGGCTTTCCTTCCCGCTGCATGAGGGCGCCAAGCGCTACTACGCCGAAATCGGCAAGAACGACTGCAAGTAAGGCAGTTCCGCGCAATAGCGGGGGCCCGGGCCGGCTGGCCCGGGTCCCCCTGTGTGCGTTTACACTCCACCGATGAGTACGCTCGCCACATACCGCTCCCTGCGCGGCCGCCTCTGCTTCGTGCTGGCGCTGTCGGTGACGCTGTTCGAGATCTACACCGTCGGCTTCGGCGTCATGCAGCCGCTGGCGCAGCGCGGCACCCTGCTGCTGTTCTCAGCGGTCCTGGTCTTCCTGCTGTTTCCCTTCGCGGCCTGGGATGAGTCCGAGACCCTGTCGCCGCCGGCCCGCGCCGGGGCGATTGCTTTCGACCTGACCCTGATCGCCACCGCGATCTTCACCTGTCTCTACGTCATTATCGAAGAAGACGCGCTCGCGGACCGCAGCGGCATTGAGACCGACCTCGACCTGCTGGTGGCCGCCCTCGGCCCGCTGATGCTGCTCGAAATGGTGCGCCGCTCCGTGGGCCTGCCCCTGTTCCTCGTGGCGGTGTTCGTCATCGCCTACGCCTATCTCGGCGACATCGTGCTGATCGCCGGCGCCTTCCTGGTGGCGCTGTGGCTGATCTACTACTTCGCCGGCAAGAAGGCGGCGGCCCTGGTGCTGGCCTTGGCGGCGGCGAGCCTGCTGCTACCGGACATGCGCGCCGCGCTCGACCCCGAGAGCTTCCCCTATTCCGGCGCCAGCCACAGCCGCATGGCGCCCTATCTCTGGCTCACCTCCGAGGGCACCTTCGGCAGCATCGCTGCGATCATGAGCCAGTTTATCTTCATCTTCATCCTGTTCGCCGCGATGCTGGAAGCGACCGGCGCGGGCAAGATCCTGATGAACCTCGCCTTTGCCATGACCGGCCGCTTCCGCGGCGGCCCGGCCCAGTCGGCGGTGGTCGCCAGCTCCATGTTCGGGATGGTCTCGGGCAGCACCATGGCCAACGTGGTGTCCACCGGCACCTTCACCATCCCGCTGATGATCCGGACCGGCTTTAGCCGCCTGTTCGCGGGCGCGGTGGAATCGGTTGCATCATGCGGCGGCCAGATCGTGCCGCCAATCATGGGCGCCAGCGTGTTCATCATGGCCGAGATCATCGGCGTTCCCTACGTCTACCTGATGCTCTACGCGCTGATCCCGGCGTTCCTGTATTTCGCCAGCCTGGCGGCGTGCATCTACCTGGAATCGGGGCGGCTTGGCCTCGGCGGGCTGCCCGCCTCGGAAGTGCCGAGCGGACGTGCCGAGTTCCGTATCGGCGGTTTCCTCCTGATTCCCGTCTTCGTTCTGCTGGGCAGCATCATTAGCGGCGAGACGCCGGGCCTTGCCGGCTACAAGGCGGTGATCGCCCTGCTCATCATGGTTGACCTGGTGCGCTCACTAACCTGCCTGCGCGGCAGCTATGGCGACCGGGCCGCGATCGCGGTGGCCATCGCCGTCGCCGTGCTGCTCGCGGTGGCCTATGGCCCGTTCGCCGCGCCGGCCTGGGCGACCGTGGCCGTGCCGCTGCCGTGGTTTGGCGACGTGGCACTGAACCGGGTGCTGCTGGCGGCCGCCGGCCTGACCATGCTGGCTGTCCCGGCGCTGCGCGGGCTGCCGGGCCTGCTGCCCTTGTGGCTGGCCACCGCCACCTGGGGCCTGCCGCCGGAACTCAACTGGATCGGCCAGCTTCCGTTTATCGGCATCGGCCTGCCGGTGCTGCTGGCGCTCGGCGCGACCTGGCTGCTGGTGCTGCCTGTCATGCACGCCACCGAGCGCCCCGAGGGCAGTGAGAGCTGCCTCAAGCAATTGCGCGACATCATCGGCGGCTTCGATACCGGTGCGCGCAACGCGCTCAGCCTGGTGGCGGCGACCTATGTGATCGGCCTGATCGTCGGCTTGCTGGTGCTCAGCGCACTGGGTGTGCGGCTGTCGATCTTCGTTACCCAGGTCGCCTCGACCTCGCTGTTCGCCGCCTTCGTGCTGGTGATGCTGGCCTCCCTGGTGCTGGGCATGGGACTGCCGACGGTCGCCGCTTATCTGCTGCTGGTCGTGGTGGTCGCGCCGTCTCTTGCCGATCTCGGCGCGCCGCTGATCGCGGCTCACATGTTCGTCTTCTATTACGGTGTGCTCAGCTCAATCACCCCGCCGGTGGCGCTTGCCGCCTATGGCGCGTCGGGCATTTCCGGCGCCGATCCGATGCATACCGGCTTTACCGCCTGCCGCCTGGCGGTCACCGCCTTCATCGTGCCGTTCCTGTTCGTCTACTACCCGGAACTGCTGCTGCTTGAGGGTACCGCCGCCGATGTCGCCTACCGCCTGACCATCTGCACCTTTGGCATCATGCTGGTGGCGATGGCCGCCATTGGCTATGCGTTTGCACCGCTCTCGCCGGCGCTGCGGGTGGTGTTCGCCGGCCTCGCCCTGATGACCTTCCTGAGCAGCCTGTGGATCAACCTTGCCGGCGCCGCAGGCGCGGTGGCGCTGATCCTTTGGCTGCGCAGCCGCCATACCCCGACACCGCAACACGCGACCGAGAGCAACGAGGACCCGATCTCATGACCGATACGATTACCGCCAACGGCATCTCCATCGCCTACAAGCTGGAGGGCGATGCGGACAAGCCGGTGCTGATGATGAGCAACAGCCTGATGTCCGACCTGTCCATGTGGGATGACCAGATGGCGCCGCTGCTGGAGCGCTTCCGGGTGCTGCGCTACGACACCCGCGGCCATGGCAGCACCGAGGCGCCGACCCCGCCCTACGCCATCGAGGACCTGGGCGAGGACGCCAAGGGCCTGCTGGATGCGCTGGGCATCGACAAGGTGCACTTCATCGGTTTGTCCATGGGCGGCTTCGTGGGCCAGCGCCTCGCCACCGAGTATCCGGAGCGGGTGCTGAGCCTGGTGCTGTGCGATACCGCCGCCTACATGCCGCCGGTGGAGATGTGGAACGAGCGCATCGCCACCGCCGAGAGCACCGGCGTGGAAGACCTGCTGCCCGGCACGCTCGAGCGATGGTTCACTGAACCGTTCCGCACCCGCGCGCCGGAGGTGATGGAACGCATCTCCACCATGATCCGCCGCACCCCGCCGCACGGCTATGTCGGCTGCGCCTCGGGCATCCGCGACATGGACCAGCGCGACCGCCTGTCGCGGGTCAAGGTGCCGACCCTTGTTGTGGTCGGCAAGGAAGACCCGGCAACCCCGGTCGACCGCGCCCAGATCCTGCATGACGGCATCGCTGGTTCTGAGATGGTGGTAATCGAGGACGCCGCCCATCTGCCGAACGTCGAGAAGACCGAGGAGTTCAACGAGATCGTGCTCGGCTTCTTCGACCGCCAGCTCGGCCGCGCCTGAGCGGAGGCGGCGATGACCGACATCACCCTGGTGGTGCGCATCACGCCCAAGCCGGAGCACCGCGAGGCGTTCCTCGCGCGGCTGCGCACCCATGCAGAGAACTGCCGCACCCTGGAGCCGGCCTGCAAGCGCTTCGAGGTGTTCGTACCCCGCGACGGCGAGAACCGGGTGTTCCTGGTGGAGACCTATGTCGGGGAGGACGGTCTGCAGGCGCACCGGGATTCCGCCCACTTCCAGAGCTACCGGGAAGACACCAACCACATGATCGGCGACCGCGAGATCGTCGAGACCCTGACAGAGAGCGCCTGAGCACAGCGAGGACCGCGACCCATGGCCATCCGACTGTTCCAGCCCATCGACCTGCGTGACCTGACCCTACAGAACCGCATCGTCGTCCCCTCGATGACGCAGTTTTCATGCGATGACGGGGTTGCCGGCGACTGGCACCTCATGCATCTCGGCCAGTTCGGGGCCTCGGGCGCGGCCCTGGTCAATACTGAGTCGACCTATGTCGAGGCGCGCGCGCGCAACGCGCCAACCTGCATGTCGCTCTATACCGAGGAGCAGGCCGACGCCATCGGCCGAATCACCGCCTTCTTCAAGGCCCATGGCGAGACCCGCTTCGGGGTGCAGCTGTGCCATGGCGGGCGCAAGGCGTCGAACAAACCACACTGGGAAGGCGGCGGACCGCTGACCGAGGAAGAAGGCGGCTACCGCACGGTTGCTCCCTCCTCAGTGCCGGTGAAGGAAGGCTGGCCGCCGCCGGAGGAACTCGATAAGGCGGGCATCCAGGGAGTGATCGGCAAGTTCGCCGATGCCGCCAAGAACGCGGTGCGCGCGGACGCCGACCTGATCGAGCTGCACGGCGCGCACGGCTACCTGATCCACCAGTTCATGTCGCCGATCACCAACCGGCGCGGCGATGAATATGGCGGCAGCTTCGAGAACCGGATCCGGTTCGCGCTTGAGGTGTTCGAGGCGGTACGCGCCGCCTGGCCCGACGGCAAGCCCATCGGCATCCGCGTCTCCGCCACCGACTGGGCGGACGGCGGCTGGACGCCGGAAGAGACAGTGAAGTTCGCCCAGGCGATCGAGGCGCTCGGCTGCGACTACATCCACGTCTCCAGCGGCGGGCTGACCGCCGAGCAGGTGATCGAGACCGGCCCCGGCTACCAGACCGCCTTCGCCGCGGCGGTGAAGGCGGCGGTGAAAATGCCGGTGATCACGGTTGGCCAGATCACCGACCCGCACCAGGCGGAGAGCATCCTGCGCACCGGCCAGGCGGACCTGGTGGGCATCGCGCGGATGATGCTGTTCAACCCGCGCTGGGTCTGGCACGCCGCCCACGAACTGGGCTGCGAGGCCTTCTACCCGCCGCAGTGGGAGCGCGCCCATCCAAGCCGCTGGAGCCTGTCGGGGGTGTCTTCGCCCGGCAACCAGCACGCCAAGATCAAGTAAACCCCGCTCACCGAGGAGGGTCCGTGATGACCGGCCAGAACACGCTCAATGGCGGCCAGATGGTCGTCGACTATCTGATCAAGCAGAAGGTCCCCTACGCGTTCGGCCTTTGCGGCCATGGCAATATCGGCTTCATCGACGCGCTGTATGAGCGCAGCGACGAAATCGAGACCATCTCGGTGCGCCATGAGAGCTGCGCCGGTTTCATGGCCGACGTCTACTACCGGGTGACGGGGCAGCCGACAGCGACCTTCACCTCTTGCGGCCCCGGTTCGGCCAACATGCCGATCTGCCTCGCCAATGCGTACCTGGACTCAGTGCCGTTCCTCGCGGTGACCGGCAACGTGCCGACCAACCAGTTCAACCGGGGCGCCTTCCAGGAGCTGTACCGCCACTACCAGGCGGACTTCCCGTCGACCGTGCAGGCGACATGCAAACGGGTCTACCAGCCGACCCGGGGCGAGCAGGTCCCCCACACCATCCGCGAGGCTTGGAAGACCATGGTCACCGGCCGGCCGGGCCCGGTGGTGGTCGACATGCCCTTCGACATCTTCAAGGAGGACACCGGCGCGGAGACGCCTGACCCGGAAGCCTGGTCGGCGAACATTTCATGCAAGTGTGGCGCCGACCCCGACGGCGTGCGCAAGACGGTCGACATGCTGCTGGCCGCCGAGCGCCCGGCGATCATCGTTGGCCAGGGCGTCAAGTACGGCCAGGCCACCGGGCTGCTGCGCGAACTGGCGGAGCGATTGAATATCCCCGTCGCCTTCTCATCCAGCGGTCAAGGCGCGCTGCCGTCGGACCATCCGCTGTCCCTCGGACTGGTCGCGCGCAACGGTGCCTACCAGGCAAACCACGCGACACGCACATCGGACGTGCTGCTGGCACTGGGTGTGCGCTTCGACGACCGAACCTCAAGCAGTTGGATTCCCGGCTATTCCTTCACCATCCCGCCGACCCAGTTGATCCATGTCGACATCGACCCGGAGGAGATCGGCCGCAATTACCCGGTGGCGCTCGGCCTGATGGCGGATGTGGGCACCTTCCTGCAGCAGGTCATTGCCGAACTCGACTCGCGCAGCGGCGAGACAGGGGCGGAGGACGCGAAGAAGAAGTGGCTCGCCGAGATCGACGGCGTGCGCAAGGAATGGGAGGCGTTCATCGCGCCGGGCTTCATGGACGATTCCAGCCCTATCCATCCCCAGCGCGCGGCCCATGAGATCGACAAGGCGCTGAGCGAGGACACCATCCTGGTCAGCGACATCGGCATCCACCACAACTGGCTGATCCAGTATTGCCAGCCGAAGCGGCCCGATTCCCTGATCGGCTCCATGGGCTTCGGGCCAATGGGCTTCGGCGTCGCCGGCGTCCTGGGCGCGAAGCTGGCGGCGCCCGACCGGCCCGCCGTGTCGGTCTGCGGCGACGGCGCCTTTTTCATGCACGCCAATGTTCTGGGCACGGCGATGGAATACAACATCCCCGTCGTCTGGGTGGTGTGGAACAACTACGCCTACGCCTCGATCCGCGGCTTGCAGCGCGGCTATCTGGACGGCCGCGAACTGGCCACCGACTTCAAGGATCCGGCCACGGGCGAACCCTACAACCCGGACTTCGCGGCGATGGCGCGCTCTGCTGGTGTCGAGGGCGTCAGCATCGACAAGGCCGGTGACCTGGGTGACGCGATCCGCGAGGCGGTAGCGGCGAACAAGCCCTACCTGATCGACGCCAACATCGGCGCCGACGCGAATCCGTCCGGTGCGGGGCTGTGGGAACTGCCGGGCCTGGGCCGCAGCGCGCCGGTGATCGGCGGGCGCCACCAGCCCTAGGGCTGGAAATCGGCGCCCTAGCCGCCGTCGTTCAGGTGGCAGGCGGACCAGCGGCCCGGCGCGATCTCCTTCAGCACCGGCTGCTCCTCGCGGCAGCGCGCGGTCGCATGCGGGCAGCGCGGATGGAAATGACAGCCGCTGGGCGGATTCAACGGTGACGGGATTTCCCCCTTCACACCCTGAAAGTCGCGCTTGTTCGGTTCGAGCCGCGGCACCTCGCGCAGCAGCGCTTGGGTGTAGGGGTGGTTCGGCTCGTCAAACAGGGCTTCGGTCTCGGCGATCTCAACCACCCGGCCCAGATACATGATCACCACCCGGTCGCTGAGATGCTCGACGACCCCCAGGTCGTGGCTGATGAACAGGTACGTTAGGTCCAGCTCAGCGCGCAGCTTCATAAACAGGTTGAGGATCTGTGCCTGGATGGAAACGTCCAGTGCCGCCACCGCCTCGTCGCAGACGATGAACTCCGGCTTCACCGCCAGCGCGCGCGCAATGCCGATACGCTGGCGCTGGCCGCCGGAGAATTGGTGCGGGTAGCGCCGCTTGAACGCGGGATCGAGGCCGCAGATGCGCATTACTTCGTCGAGATAGTCGTCCAGTTCACCGCGCCCGACGATGCCGTGCACCGCCGGCGCCTCGCCGATGATGTCGCGCACCCGCAGCCGCGGATTGAGCGAGGCGAAGGGGTCCTGGAAGATCATCTGCGTGCGCAGCAACACCTGCTTGCGCTCCTCACCCTCAAGCGCCGCCAGGTTCTGGCCGCGATAGAGGATATTGCCGCCGCTCGGCTCCATGATGCCGGCGACCATGCGCCCGAGCGTCGACTTGCCGCAGCCCGACTCACCGACCAGGCCGACCACCTCGCCCTGGGCGACATGGAAGCTCACGTCGTCGACCGCGTGGACGACCTCCTCATGCATGTCGGCGCCGAGGATATTGGCGGCCTTGGCGGCGAGGTCGAGGCGCTTGACGAAGCGCTTCTCCAGATTCACCAGCTCGACGATCGGCGTGTCGGCGGCGGCACGAGTCTCGGCGACGGCGCTCATGCCAGCTCCTCCACATAGGGGTGGAAGCAGCGCACCGCGCGCCCGGGCACAGCATCGGCCATCTCCGGGTCGGTTTCGCAAGCGGCGTCGGCACGCGGACAGCGGGTGCGGAAGGCGCAGCCCGGGGGCAGGTTCAGAAGCGAGGGCGTCATCCCGGGGATCTGCTCCAGTGGCTTGCCGCGGCGGTTGCGGCTGGGTACCGAGCCGATCAGCCCGTGGGTGTAAGGATGCAGCGGAGTCTGGATGACGTCGGCAACGGTGCCGGTCTCCACCACCTTGCCCGCATACATGACGCAGATGTCGTCGGCGAGGCCGGCCACCACCGACAGATCGTGAGTGATCCAGATCAGCGCCGTGTTCTGTTCCCGGCACAAACGCTGCGCCTCGTACAGAATTTGGCCCTGGATCGTGACATCCAGCGCCGTCGTCGGTTCATCGGCAATGATCAGGTCGGGTTTGTGCAACATGGCTATGGCGATGGCCACGCGCTGGCGCATGCCGCCGGAAAACTGGTGCGGATAGGCGCGGATTCGCTTCTCCGGCGATGCGATCCCGACCATCTGCAACGCCTCAATGCAGCGGTCGCGCGCCGCGGATTCACTGACCTGCTCGTGGGCGTGGATTGTCTCCATCATCTGGGTCTCGATCTTGAGGACCGGATTGAGCGTCATCATCGGGTCCTGGAAGATCATCGCGATCCGCTTGCCGCGAATCTCGCGCATCTGCTCGTCGGGCAGGCCGACCAGGTCCTGGCCCTGGAACAGCACCTTGCCGCCCACCACCTCGCCGGGCGGGTCGACCAGGTCGATGATCGAGAAGGCGGTGACCGACTTGCCCGAGCCGGACTCGCCGACGATGCCGAGCACCTTCCCCGCCTCGACGGAGAAGCTCACGCCGTCGACCGCCTTGACCACCCCGTCCTTTGTGAAGAAGTGGGTCTGTAGATTTTCGACCTTGAGTGTCACCTGCTCCCGCCTCCCATGCGTCCCGCCCGGCGATTGTCGCTCCGGTTGTCAGGGCGCGCGGGCATCAGCCTAGCCTCGCGCTCCGATCCGATCCAGTATTCCCCTTGCGGCAATGCCCGCCATACGCGTGTCTTCGCCGCCAACGGATAAATCGGGAGGGCAGCCATGATCGACGCGAACGGGATCTCCGGCGACGAGATGCTTGAAGGCATCCGCAGCTGGGTGGAGATCGAATCCCCCACCTTCGACCGCGACGCGGTCAACCGCATGATGGACAAGGCGCAGGGCGACCTCGCCGGCGAGGGCGCATCCGTCGAGCGTATCCCCGGGCGCAACGGCATGGGCGATTACCTGCGTGTGCGCTCCCAGTGGGGCGGCGACGGTAAGGGCATCCTGGTACTCGCCCATCTCGACACGGTCTGGTCGATGGGCACGCTGGAGAAGATGCCGTGGCGGATCGACGGCGATCAGGCCCACGGTCCGGGCGTCTACGACATGAAATCGGGCGCCTATATTGCCTACTACGCCTTTGCCCAGTTGCTGCGCGCCAAGGCGGAGACGCCGCTGCCGATCACGCTTTGCTTCGTGCCTGACGAGGAGCACGGCAGCCTGCAATCGCGCTGGCTAATCGATGAGGAAGCCCAGCGCGCGAAATATGCCCTGGTCGTCGAACCCTCCGTGAAGGAAGGCGGCGCGCCGGTGGTCACCTGCCGCAAGGGTTCTGGCAAGTTCCACATGACGGTGCACGGGCGCGGTGCCCATGCCGGCGGCCAGCACCATCTGGGCCGCAGCGCAACGCTGGAGTTGGCACACCAGATTATCGATATCAGCAGTCTGACCGATTACGACCGCGGCGTGACGACGAACGTCTCACCGATCAGTGGCGGCACCCGCTCCAACGTCATCGCGGATCGGGCGGACGCGGATATCAACCTGCGCTTCGTCACCATGGAAGACGGCGAGGAGCTGATCGCGCGCATCCAGAACGCCGCGCCGAAGACCCCCGATGTGACCGTGGAGGTGACCGGCGGGCTGAACCGGCCGCCGATGGAACGCTCCCCCGCCAACCTGGCGCTGCTTGAGAAGGCGCGCGCGGTGGCCCAGGGGCTCGGCTTCGACCTGCCCGAACAGCCGCTGCGCGGCGGCGGCAGCGACGGCAACCTCACGGCAGCCGCGGGCGTGCCGACGCTGGACGGCCTCGGCGCCGTCGGCGACGGCGCCCATGCCGACCACGAGCACATCATGATCTCATCGCTGGCGCCGCGCGCGGCGCTGATGCTGGGCCTGATGCAGACCCTCGACTAAGGGAGGAACCCAATGGCTGCCAGCCGTGCCGTCCCCAGGGTCAGCAAGCTGACCCGTGACTTCTGCGCCTATATCGCTGATGCGCCGGGCAAGAAACTGCCCGCAGGTGTCGCCGAGAAGACCAAGCATCACATCCTCGACACCATTGCCGCCATGGTGACCGGCGCCGACCTCAAGGTGGGCAGGATCGCCATCGGTTACACCCGCGGCCAGGGCGGCGCGAAGGAAGCGTTGGTGGTGGGCACCAAGCTGCAGACCAGCGCGGTCAACGCGGCGCTGGCCAACGGCATGCTCGCCCATGCGGACGAGACCGACGATTCCCACCAGCCGGGCTACAGCCATCCGGGCTGCGTCGTGGTTCCCGCCGCACTCGCGATGGCGGAGCGGCACAACCGCTCGGGCGAGGACCTGCTGCGCGCGGTGGCGCTCGGCTACGACATCCTGGTGCGCGTCAACAAGGCGCTCGGCCCCACGGCGCTGAAGGAGCGCGGCCATGGCCCCTACAGCATCGGCGGCGCCTGGGGCGCGGCAGCGGCGGCCGGCGCCATGGCCGGATTCGATGCGGAGCAAATGCGCCATCTGATCTCAAACGTCGCCCAGCAAACATCGGGCATCGCCACCTGGATGCTGGATGCGGAGCACACCGAGAAGGCGTTCCATTTCGGCGGCATGCCCGCGCGCAACGGAGTCGCCGCGGCCACCATGATCGACGCCGGCTTCACCGGCGTGCCCGACGTTCTGACCTGTCCGCGCAACTTCCTGTTCGCCTATTCGGACAAGCCGAAGCCACGCGAACTGCTGCGCGAACTGGGCAGGCACTACGAGATCATGGACGCCAACATCAAGAAGTGGTCCGTGGGCTCGCCGATCCAGGCAGCGATGGACTCCACCCAGATCCTGTTGCGCCAGAACAAGCTGACGACGGCGGATATCGACAAGGTCGTGGTGCAATTACCCGGCCGCTCGGCGACCGACACGGTAGCCGACCGCACCATGCCATCAATCAACCTGTCGCACTGCGTCGCGCTGATGCTCGTGGACGGCAACATCACCTTCGAGTCGACCCACGACTACAGCCGGCTGGAAGACCCGCAGATCAAGGCGATGAAGCGGCGCATTTCAATGATCCCGAGCGCCATGCTCGAACGCGCCAGAATCAAGCGCCAGGCCATCGTCGAAATCCGCACCAAGGACGGCCGCAAGCTCAAGCACCGCACCTACGGTGTGAAGGGCACCCGCGACAACCCGATGAAGCGCGCTGATGTGGATGCCAAGTGCGACGAGTTGCTGACCGGCGCCCAGGGCAAGGCGCGCGCGCGCAAGCTGATCAACCGCATCTGGACGCTGGAGAAACTGCGCAAGGTGCGCGACTTGCGCCCGCTTCTCTCCGGCTAACGCGGCGGGCGCCGCCACTATCCGTTGTCAACGCGGGGTTCTTGTTCTAGCGTTTTTGCAGGGCTCCGGAAGATTCAGGGCTGCGACGCTCAATAACACCAACAGCGCAGCCGGAGACCACCCGCGTCCGCGGGTATGTAAGGCACACATTTTGGAGGGCAGACGACGATGAGACGGATTCTCCTTTCTACTGCGGCAACGCTGATGGCGGCATCGGTTGCGATGTCAGCATCGGCGGCCGATCTGGTGATGGGCCAGGGCGCCAACATCACCGGCATCGATCCGCACTGGCACCGGCATGCGGGCAACAACTCGGTTGCCGGCCATGTCTTCGAATCGCTGGCGACCCGTAACGCCAAGGCCGAGATGGTTCCGGTCCTGGCGACCAAGTGGGAGCCGACCGGCGAAGCCGAATGGACCTACACCCTGCGCAAGGGCGTGACCTTCCATAACGGCCAGCCGTTCACCGCCGAGGATGTGAAGTGCTCGTTCGAGCGCGTGAAGGCGGGCGTGCCGAACAACCCGGGCGGCTTCTCCGGTTTCACCAAGGGCATCGAGCGCATCGAGGTTAAGGACCCGCACACTGTGGTGTTCCACACCAAGGGCCCGTACCCGATCCTCTATCTCGACGCGGCAGGCATCTTCATCATCCCGTGTGACATCGCCAAGACCAAGACCACCGAGGACTTCACCCGCGGCCCGGCGATGATCGGCACCGGCCCGTACGAGTTCGTCGAGTGGATTCCTGGCCAGCACCTGAAGTTCAAGGCCTTCGCGAACTACTGGGGTGGCAAGGAGCCGTGGAACAACGTCACCATCCGCTTCATGACCAATGCGCCGGCGCGTCTTGCTGCGCTGCTGTCCGGTGATGTGGACGTGATCGGCCAGGTGCCGACCACCGACATCGAGCGCCTGAAGAGCGACAACCGCGTCAAGCTGTGGTCGTCGGGCACCACCCGCGTGAACTACGTCGCGATGGGTCACTACGACAGCCTGCCGGTGGAGTTCTATTCCAACATCGACGGCAGCCCGTTGAAGGAAAACCCCTACAAGGACGTGCGAGTACGCAAGGCGCTGAGCCTAGCAATCGACCGCAACGTGCTGAAGGACCGGGTTAACCAGGGCCAGGCGGTCATCGCCAAGACCTACCTTGTCGAAGGCAGCTTCGGTCAGGTGGAAGGCTATGACATGTCCACCTACGACCCGGCAGAGGCCAAGCGCCTGCTCGCCGAGGCGGGTTATCCGAACGGCTTCCGCCAGACGCTCTACACCTCCAACGACCGTATCGTGAACGCGGTCAAGACGGTGCAGGCGATGGCGCAGATGTATGCCCGCGTCGGCATCAAGACCGAGGTCGAGACGATGCCGCACTCGGTCTTCTCGAAGCGCCGCAACAAGCTGGAACTGCCGCTGTTCATGTCCAGCTGGGGCAACAGCCTTGTCGATCCGATGGGCTTCCTGCCGCCGCTGATCCTGACTTACAACAAGGAGAAGGGGCATGGCCGTGCCAACCGCGCGCGTTACTCCAACCCCGAGGTTGACCGCCTGATCCTCGAAAGCATGACCAAGGTCGACCCGAAGGAGCGCGACTTGGCATCCCAGAAGGCGATGAAGGCGGCCATGGACGACTACGCCATGCTCCCGCTGACCTTCTGGAACATCACCTACGGCACCCGCGCTGGGCTGAGCTACGAAGCACGCTTCGACCAGTATCTGCGGGCCGACCACGTGCGGTCGGTGACCAACTAGCACGACGACCGGGGGCGGAACGCCGAACAGCGTTCCGCCCCCTCTTTTTCCCGTTCACTCCGCAAGGTTCGGCCGATGACGGTCTTCCTGATCCGCCGCATCTCCCAGGCCATTATGGTGCTGCTGGTGATGTCGCTGATCGTGTTCGTCGGCGTATTCGCCATTGGCGATCCGATTGAAGTGCTGATCGCGGACGATGCCTCTTTCGAAGAAGTGGAAGAGGCGCGCCGGAACCTCGGCCTCGATAAACCGATCTGGACCCAGTATTTCGTCTTCGTTGGCAACGTGCTGCAAGGCGACCTGGGCGATTCCTTCGTCTTTGCCCTGCCCGCCATCGAACTGATGTGGCAGCGGTTGCCAGCCACCTTCGAATTGACCTTCGCGGCCATGGTGCTGTCGGTCGGTATCGGCCTGCCGCTCGGCCTTTTCGCCGGGCTTTATCCGAATACGCTTGCCGCGCGCACGATCATGGCGGGGTCGATCTTCGGTTTCTCCCTACCCTCCTTCTGGGTCGGGCTGATGCTGATCATGGTGTTCGCGGTGATGCTGGGCTGGCTGCCCTCCACCGGACGCGGACCCACCGTCGATGTGCTCGGCGTGCCGCTCAGCATCCTTACCTGGGAGGGTATCCAGCACATCTTCCTGCCAGCGCTGAACCTGTCGCTGTTGAAGATGGCGCTGATCATCCGCCTCACCCGCGCGGGAATCCGCGAAGTGATGATGCTGGATTACATCAAATACGCCCGCGCCAAGGGGCTGAGCCGTGCGCGTGTGGTGTTCGTCCACGCCATGAAGAACATCATGATCCCGGTGGTCACCGTGATCGGCCTGGAGCTGGGCAACCTGCTGGCCGGTTCGATCGTCACCGAGACGGTGTTCAACTGGCCCGGCATGGGCCGGCTGGTGATCAGCTCGATCACCGTGCTCGACCGGCCGATGATCGTTGCCTACATGCTGCTGACGGTCACCCTGTTCATCATTATCAACCTGCTGGTCGATATCATCTACACGGTGCTTGATCCGCGGGTGCGCCTGGCGGAGCCGAGCCGATGACGGACACGGTCCCCGACAACACGCAGGCCGTACCCGCCGCGACCCAGCCGGCGGAGCTGACGCCGTTTCAGCGCTTCCGCGCGGAGTTCTTCTCCAGCCGGCTGGCCACCTTCGGCTTCGGCATGACCATCCTGATCTGCCTGGCTGCCCTGTTCGCACCCTGGATCGCGCCGCAGGACCCGTATGACCTGCTGCAGATCGACATCCTCGACCAGCTGCTGCCGCCGGGATCGCCGGCCTATGCCGGAGGGACCTACCTGCTTGGTACCGACGACCAGGGCCGCGACATGGTCAGTGCCATGCTCTACGGCCTGCGCATCAGCATCGCGGTCGGCATGGGCAGCGCCTTCCTGGCGATGCTGGCAGGCACCAGTATCGGCCTGTTCGCCGCCTATTTCGGCGGCCGGCTCGACGCCTTCATCATGCGGGTGGTGGATATCCAGATCAGCTTCCCGACCATCCTGATCGCGCTGATCCTATTGGCCGTGCTCGGCAAGGGTGTCGACAAGGTAGTGCTCGCACTGGTGATCGTGCAGTGGGCCTACTATGCGCGGACCGTGCGCGGCCAAGCCCTGGTAGAGACGGGGCGTGAATATGTCGAGGCGGGGCGCTGCCTTGCACTTTCGCAGCCGCGGCTGATCTTCCGCCACATCCTGCCGAACTGCATGCCGCCGCTGATCGTGGTGGTGACCGTGCAGGTCGCCAACTCCATCGCGCTGGAGGCGACACTGTCGTTCCTCGGTCTCGGCCTGCCGGTGACCGAGCCGTCCCTCGGGCTGCTGATTTCCAACGGTTACGACTATCTGCTGGGCGGCAAATACTGGATCAGCGTCCTGCCGGGCATCGCCCTGCTGATCACCATCGTCAGCATCAACCTGGTCGGCGATCAGCTGCGCGAGGTGCTGAACCCGCGCACGGACCGCTGAGCGGCGCCGCGCGGGACCGTCAGCCGGAAATCCAGATCGTCTCGCTGACCCGGCCAAGCTTGCCCAGGTCACGTAGCACACCGATCATCTGTTCGGTCAGCGCCACCCCTTCCTTGGCATAGCGCGTCCCGTTGGCGGTGTAGATGTCACGCGCAAGCATGTCGCCCGGCAGCACGTCCTCCAGCGACATGTTCTTCTCAGCCGCCCCCGCCAGGGGATGGGCGTCGGTGTCGCGCTTAGCGGCAATATCGCTGTCAGCAGCGCTGACATAGAGGCCGTAGACGCCATCCGCATAATCCAGTTCCAGCGCCCCCACACTGTCGAGGTGCTGGAGCAGGCCCGAGACCTGGCCGGTGAGCCGGGTACCCGCCGGCAGCAGCAGCACCTCGTCGCGGTCATGCAGGTCGCGCAGCAGGCCGCCGCTGTCCGGCAGCAGGGCCGCCGGCAGGAAGAAGCCGTCGGTGGTCTCGCCGCTGACCTGGGCCGTGACGGTCTGGCGTTCGGGCAGCGGAGCGTCGCGCATCGGATGCGGTCCCTCCTTCGGCCCCCGGGTCAGGATCGTCGGCAGGTCGCTGGCCGCGAGGTTGCCTGCCTCCACCTGGCGGTCCAGACAATTGATCAGCGCGGTTGCCGGCGCCTCGCCAACATCAGGCAGCAGCTGCCACATCCGCATCAGGATGTCCTGGGCGAGGTCGGTGTCGTAGCGGCGGTTCAGACAGTTGAGGGAGCGCACCACCTTGGCCACACTTTCGGCCTGCTCTGCCAGCGCCTTCTTGCCGGCCGCGGCCGCCTCAGCCGCCGTTTGCGCGGCCTCCTGCGAGGCGGCCGCGTCGTCGTCGTCCGCCGGCGGCGGCTGCAGTTCGACAGCGTGATACGCGCGGGTCGGCTTGACGGAAATGCCGCCACCGGGCGCGGTGATCATGTTCTTCAGCCGGGATTCCAAACGGGTACGCGAGACCGGCTTGACCAGAAAGGCACTGACATCGAGCGCCAGCGCCCGGTCCACCAGATCGCGATCTGAATAACCGGTGAGAATGGCAAAGGGCAGCGCGCGGTCGACCCCGGCCTCGCCCGTGCGCACGGCCTGGAGCAACTGCAGGCCGTCCATCGCCGGCATGCGGAAATCGGAGATCACGATGTCGATGTCGGGAACCGCTTGCAGGATCTTGAGGGCCTCGGCGCCGTTCTCAGCGGTATCGAGCTTCGGATTGCCCAAGCCAGCCAGCAACTTGGCCACCGTGCGCCGCGAAAACTCCACGTCATCGATCAGTAGGATGCGGTAGTGGCTAAGGTCCAAAGATGCCATTGCTCACGTTCCCGGCTGTGAGAATTGGTCGGGGAAGCCGCTGACGCGTTCGTATTCCTTCTCAACGGCCGCGACCAGCAAATTGATGTCGCGCCATTCGCCAGCGAGGCTCTCATTCTCCAGCCGCTGGAGTATGTCGGCAAGAGGTAAGGCGGCGATGCTGTTTGCCGCGCTCTTCGCCGCGTGGGCGGCATCGCGGGTCGCTTCACGGTGCTGTTTGGCGGCGGCGTCGTTCACGTCGCGGAGCAGCGGTGGAAAGGCGGCATCGAATTCCCGCACCCAGGTGAGTTTCTCCGCCTCGGAATCCTCACCGATGATGTCAGCCAGCAGGGCCATGTCGACCGGCGGCGCATCCGCATCCGGAGCAGGCGCCGGGGCGTCCGCCGGCAGCGCTGCCTCGCCCCCGCCCGAACGCCACTTGGCCAGCATCGCCCCCAGCTCTTCCAGCACCACCGGCTTGGCGAGATAGTCGTCCATGCCGGCGGCCATGAAACGGCTGCGCGCCTCCCGGTCGACATGGCCGGTCATCGCGATCACCGGCACCCGGCGCGGGGTGTCCACCTCGCGTGCCCGCAGGGCGCGGGTGAAGGCAAGGCCATCCATGTCGGGCATCGAGACATCGACGAGCACGGCGGCGTAATCGCCCTGTTCCATCAGCATCAGCGCTTCCTGGCCGGAGTCCGCCAGGTCGCAGGCGATCCCCAGTTTGCCGAGCTGGCGCCGGGTCACGGTGAGGTTGATCTGCAGGTCATCGATGACCAGAACCGGCCGGCTATCGGTGGCGGCCTCCGGCGCTGCCGATGTCAGCCGCGCCAGCGCAGCGCAGAGCTCCGCTGCGTCAACCGGCTTGGTCACCACCGTGTTCATACCCGCATCGAGACAGGCGTCGAGTTCCGCACCGAGTGCCCCGGCGGTGACGCCAATGACCGGCAGCGCGCTGCGCGGGCCATCCATCGCGCGGATCTGCCGGGTTGCCTCCAGGCCGTTCATTACCGGCATGTGCCGGTCCATCAGCACCGCATCGAAGCTGCCAGTCTCGAGCGCGGCCAGTGCAGCGGCGCCGTCGCCTACCGTCACAACGCTGTGGCCGGCGCGCGCCAGGATCAGTTCCACGACCTTCTGGTTCACCTTGTTATCCTCGACCTGCAATACCGACAGCGACGGCGTATTGCCATTGCGGGTACTCACGTCGATCACCCGGGCCTGGCGCGCGGCCTCGCGCAGTTCAGCCGCGTCGGTCTCGGCGTCGAGGACAAACGGCAGGGTAAAGCTGAAGGTGCTGCCCTCACCCGGCGTGCTATCGACGGCAATGCGCCCGCCCATGCGCTCAATCAACCGCCAGCAAACGGCGAGCCCCAGGCCGGTGCCACCATACTTGCGCGCCACCTCCACCCCGGCCTGGGTGTAGGGCGAGAACAGGCGTTTACGGTCCTCCGGCTTGATCCCGCGGCCGGTGTCGATGACCTCGACAGTGATGCGCGCGGTCTCCCCGGTGCGCTCAGCCAGCCGGGCTGTAACCGTGACCGCGCCCTCGCTGGTAAAGCGGATGGCGTTGCTCAAAAGGTTCAGCGTGATCTGCCGCAGGCGGTATGGGTCGCCCAGCACAACAGGCGGCAGCGCCGGATCGAGATCGGCACCGATCTCCAGCCCCTTTTCCTTCGCCCGCGGCGTCATGACCGCGAGGCACTGCTCAATGGTGTCGCTGACGATGAAGGGCACGGTTTCGAGCTCGAAGCGGCCCGCCTCCAGCTTCGAGACATCGAGCAGATCGTTGACGATGCGCACCAGGGAATCGCCAGACTCGACGATGACATCCACCAGCCCGCGCTGCTCGGCGTTGAGGCCGGTATCCAGCAACAGCCGCGCCATGCCCAGAACGCCGTTCATCGGCGTGCGGACTTCGTGGCTCACCATCGCCACCAGGTCGGACTTCGAGCGGGCCAGCCGCTCCGCTTCTTCCTTGGCCTGTTCCAGCAGCCGCTCGCCCTTTTTGCGTTCGGTGATATCGGTGGCGACATTGATGTGGCTGCCATCGCCGGCCAGCGACCAGCGGGTCTCAATGGTGCGGTTGCCCAGCACCCCCTCTTCCACCAGGTCGGACGTGGCCCCGCGGATCAGCGCCTCGCGCCGCTCGCAGATATCCTCGGCGGCACCTTCGCCGAAATCACCGCGCTCGACCCGGAACCGCATCGCCGGCAGCAGCGGCTGTCCGACCTGCAACAGCTCCTCGGGGATGCCGAACATGTCGATCAGGCGCTGGTTGTAGATCTCTACGTTGAGTTCCTCATCCAGCATCATGATGCCGTGCTGCATGTTCTCCAGCACGCGGCTGAGGATGCGTTCGCGTTCGGCGATCTCGGCCTGGGCGCGTTTGCGTTCGGTGATGTCCTGCACGAAGGAGACGAAGCGCTCCACCTCACCATTTTCGTCATGCAGCGCGGTCAATGAGCGGTGGACCCAGGCGACCTCACCGTTCTTGCGGATGATGCGGGATTCCCCGACATCGCCGCCGATCTCGCCGCGGGCAAAGCGCTCGCGCTGGTCCACAGCCTCATTCAGGTCCTCAGGATGCGTGACGGTCTGGAAGGGTACGGCCAGCAGTTCCTCCTCGCTGTAGCCGGTGATCTCACAGAACGCCTTGTTGACCGCCAGGCGCCGCTGGCCGTCCGGCGCCTGCTGCAGGATGCCGATCGAGGCGGTGTCGAAGATAGTGCGCATCAGCAGTGCGTTCTGGCGCAGGGTCTCCTCGGCACGCTTGCGCTCGGTGATGTCGTTGAAGGTGCGCACCAGGCCGCCTTCCGGTAGCCGCTGGGAGCGGACCTCGTGCACCGACCCGTCAGGCCGTTCCTGCTCGGACGCGACGCTCAGATCGCCGCCGGTGGCGAGCCGCATCATGTCCTCGACCTGGCTATCCAGGTCGCCGCCGAGCCGGGCGTAGAAGCCGCGCGCCGCCTGGAAAGCGAAGATGTCGCGGAGCGACGGGCGCTGCCGCAGCAGGGTCTCGGGCAGGTCGCGCAGCTGGGCGTAGCGGTCGTTCCAGGCCACCAGCTTCATGTCCGCGTCGTAGACCGAGACGCCCTGCTGGATATTGGCGAGCGTCACTTCCAGCAGCGTCTTCTGGTGTTCCAGCTCGCGCTGCGCCTCGATGGCGACGGTGACGTTCGACCCGGTACCCCGATAGCCGGCGAAGGCGCCGTCGGCATCGAACACCGGCTGTCCGCTGATCGACAGATAGACCAGCTCGCCGGCCGGCGTCGGCTGGGCATGGACGAAGTTGCGGAACGGGCGGTGCTCGGACAAGTCGCGCAGATACTGGTTCCAGGCCCGGCGGTCGGTTCCAAGCGCCGGCGTATCGTCGCGGGTGCGCCCCAGCAGGTCGACCTTCGGCACGCCGGTCACCTGGGTGAAGCGGTCCGACAGATAGGAGTAGCGAAGGTTCGCATCCATCTCCCAGTAGAAGTCAGAGCTGGCGCGCACAAAGTCGCGGAAGCGGCGCTCGCTGGCTTGCAGTTGCCGGTTGGCCCGGCGCAGGTCCTCGGTGCGCTCGGTGACGTTGGCCTCAAGCGTTTCGCGGCTAGAGTTGAGCTCCTTCAGGATCGTCGCAGCGGCACGGAAGAGATCACCGATCTCGTCGAGGCGCTCGCCGTCGCCGCGCCGGCCCTCCAGCTTCAACTCGCCGCGTTCCAGCGCCAGCTTCAGCCGGGACAGCGGCGCCAGCACCACCGTGCCGACGGTCAACAGCGTCGCGGCGGTCAGCGCCACGGAGATGAGCAGGCTGAGCCAGAAGATCCGCTGCACATAGGCCCACAGCATGGGCCCGACCCCGGTGCTGTCGAGCCGGACGACGATGAGGTAGGGCGAAGCGTTTGCGGCGGATTGCAGCGGGACCTCGTAGCGGCTGCCGTCGCGGGTTCGGTAAGGATCATCGAGGAACGGGCCACCGCTGATCCGCTCACCCGCCCGGGTCACGGTGCCAGACGGGTCGACCAGGACGATGCCGGTGACTGACTCGGAGCCCAGCATCGCCACCGCCATCTCATCGGGGGTAGCGGTCCCCGACAGGGAATAGGTCACACCGGCGATCCACTCCTCGGCGTGGATCGCAAGGTCGGCCAGGAGTTCCCGTTCGCGCTTCTGATAGGACGGCACGAGGATCAGCGCTTCCAGCACCATGACGCCGGCGAACACCACCGCCGCGATCTTGCGAGTCAGCGGCGAGCGTATGACATCGCCCAGGCTAGAAAGCTGCGCCATCCCGGCCCTCTCCCCGTCGCCGCCCGTTACGCTGCCCTGGCCGGCGGGGTACCCCGAATTAAGCGGACATTTTAGGGAATATGGCAGCCGGCATCACGCGCCATCGGCAGGCGCCTCCGCCGCGGCCCCGGGATTGCGCGGGCGGGCCGTCATGTCAATTTGACTTGACAGCATGGATGACAAGTGAACTTGACAGTCCCGGGGGGCAGGTCTACGCTACTCTTGCTTCAGTCAGGTGTTCGCCTGCGAATCCTTGGGTTGAGTGTTGCTCAGGCCGAGGGCTTTGCAGGGTTGAGAGGGCACTCCAAGAGGAGAAGAAGCTCATGACTACAGAGAGACAGACTGCCGATCTCGATGATCCCGATCGGATCTGGCCGACTGGACTGACGATTCGGGAATCGGAAGAACTGCACAAGCATGTCATTGACGGCTCGCGCGTGTTCTTCTTCATCGCGCTTCTGGCGCACATCCTTGCCTACGTCTATTCGCCGTGGCTGGGTTAGAGGGAGGTAGATCATGAACCAGGGAAGAATCTGGTGCGTCGTTAACCCGACGATCGGCCTGCCGCTTTTCCTCGGCGGTGTTGCTGTGATTTCGTTCGTCGTACACTTTGCGATTCTCAACAACACGACGTGGATGGCCGCTTTCTTCCAAGGCGGTTAGGCCCTTGAAACCCCCGCCCACGAGTTCATTCGTGGGCGGGGCTTCTTACGCAGACGACCCGCCGCTTGCGGCGAACCCTCCCACGCGCCATCATGGCGGGTGATTTAAGGAGAATAGGCGTATGACCCCCAACGTCCGGATTTTCGCGTCCCCGGAGAATTTGCGTCAGGCGGCTGATCGCCTGAACGAAGCCGGTTTCCCCTCGCAGCGGGCGCTGATCGCTGGCGAGCTGATGGGCCAGGAAGAGCAGGCAGTGAAGTCCGCGGTGGCGGACGGGCTGCTGCCCGGCCATCACGCCAACATTTCCATCCGCAGTCTCAAGAGTGGCCGTTCGCTGCTCGCGGTGCGCGCGCCCTTCGGCCGCGGCGGCGAGGCGATTGCCATCATGGAGAACAGCGGCGCTGTCGACGCCGACCAGATGCCGCGCTACTACCCGCGCAATCCGGCGCCGTTCTCTGACATCCTGGGCATTCCCGCCCTCGCCGATTTCGAGCCGACCACAGGGCTGGCCAGCAGCGACTGGACCTTCTCGGGCATGCTCGGCATGGGAACGCTCAGCCGTAACCAGTCTGGCAAGGACAGCAGCTTCGGCTTCAAGACCCTTTCGGCGGCCAAGCGGCCGTGGAAGAACAGCTTCGGTTTCCCGATGCTCAGCCGTAAGCAGGAAGGCGCGAATAGCAGCTTCGGCTTCAAGACGCTGTCGGGCTCAAATCGGGATTGGAATTGGAGCTTCGGCTTCCCGCTCCTGTCCAGCAACCCGGCGCCATTTTCCTCGCTGCTGGGTATTCCGACCCTGCTCAAGGATCGCTAAGCGGTGCAGGCCGGGCAGCCGGTTTCGGCTGCCCGGCGAAAGCTGCCGGCTTTTTCCCACCTTTTGCCGGTAATCGCGACTCGATAGGGTGGTCATGAGACGCCTCGGCCAACGGCTAACCGCAGCATGGGCATCGCTCGGCCCCCGTTACATGCCCTTCGCGGATGTCGCCACCGCGGATGTGCCGCTCGGTCGGCTGCTGCGGCTCTCTCTTTTCCAGGTTTCCGTCGGTATGACGCTGGTGCTGCTGGTCGGCACCCTGAACCGCGTCATGATCGTCGAGCTCAATATGCCAGCCGCCCTGGTCGGCGTGATGCTGGCCCTGCCCCTGGTTTTCGCGCCGTTCCGCGCTCTCATCGGCCATAAATCGGATACGCACCGCTGCGAGCTCGGCTGGCGGCGCGTGCCGTTCATCTGGAACGGGACCCTGCTGCAATTTGGCGGCTTCGCGGTCATGCCGTTCGCCCTGCTGGTGCTGGCCGGTAAGGGCGCCGCGGCCAGCGCGCCGTTCTGGCTCGGTCCTTCGGCGGCTGGCCTGGCCTTCCTGATGGTCGGCGCGGGCGCGCATATGGTGCAGACCGCAGGCCTCGCGCTGGCGACGGATTTGACCACCGAGGAGTCGCACCCCCGCGTCGTTGGCCTGATGTATGTGATGATGCTGGTCGGCATGATGGCCAGCGCCCTGATCTTCGGCATCGCCCTGACCGATTTCTCTCCGGGCCGGCTGGTTCAGGTCATCCAGGGCGCGGCAGTGGCGACAGTGCTGCTCAACGTCATCGCCATGTGGAAACAGGAAGCGCGCAATCCGCCGCGCGGCGTGGCCCCGGCCACGCCCGATCCGACCTTCGCGGAATCCTGGGCGCATTTCTGTGAGGGACAGAAGGTGGTGCGCCACCTCATCATTGTTGGTGTGGGCACGATGGCGTTCGGCATGGCCGATGTCCTGCTGGAACCGTTCGGCGGCGAGGTGCTCGACTGGACCGTCTCGGCGACCACCAAGCTCACCGCGGTTCTCGCCCTGGGCAGCCTGCTCGGTTTCGCCCTGGCCTCGCACATGCACGGCCGCGACGACGACCCCTATCGCATGGCGTTCTACGGCGCGCTTGTCGGCCTGCCCGCATTCGGGCTGGTGATACTGTCCGCGCCCTATGGTCTGTCCGGCGCCTTCCTCGCGGGCAACTTCCTGATCGGCATCGGCGCAGCCCTGTTCTGGCACGGCACCCTGACCGCCACCATGAGCCGCGCGCCGAGGGAGCAGACCGGCCTGGCGCTGGGCGCCTGGGGCGCGGTGCAGGCGACCGCGGCGGGCCTGGCGTTTGCCTTCGGCAGCACGATCCGCGATGTGGTCAACGTGACCCTGACCCCGGAGGCGACCCTGTTCGGCTTCACCGGCCCTGCACGGGGCTATATCGCCGTCTATGCCATCGAGATCGCCCTGCTGCTGATCACCATTGCGGCAGTGCTGCCGCTGCTGGGCAGGACAGTGCGGCGCACCAGCGCCGGCACGGGGACCCTCCAGCAACACGGGGACATGGCGGCCGGTGAACGCCGGGTCGCCCCGTGACCCGCCGCACGATCATCGAGTATCCCCATCCCGGGTTGCGGAAGGTCTCCGACCCGGTCACCGACTTCGGCGACGATCTGGGCCAGCTGGTCGACGACCTGATCGACACCATGAACAGCACGCCCGGCATCGCCCTTTCCGCGCCGCAGCTCGACGATCACCGCGCCGTGCTGGTGATGCGCAACGGCAGCGACGACACCGACGCCCAGATCTTCATCAACCCGGAGATCCTGTCGAAGACGGCGTGGGGCTTGGTGGAGGAGAGCTGCCTGTCACTGCCCGGAGTGAGCGGCACAGTGTTTCGCGCGACCCAGCTCACGGTGCGCGCCCAAGACCGCCACGGCCAGACCTTCACCCGCGACCTGTCAGAAATGGGCGCGGTCTGCCTCCAGCATGAGATGGACCACCTCGCCGGCAAGCTGTTCATCGACCGGATGTCGATCTTCCGCCGGCTGCATTTCCACGCCAAGGAGGCGCTGAAACAGCGCCGCAGCCGCAACGCGGCCTGATCAGGCCACAGTCTCGACCACCGCATCGGCGATTGCCAGGGCGGACGTCAGGCCGGGTGATTCGATTCCGAACAGGTTAACCAGCCCGCCAATGCCGTGGTCCGCTGCGCCCTGGATGACGAAATCGGCAGCCTCCTGGCCGGGGCCGACGATCTTCGGGCGGATACCGGCGTATACCGGCAGCAGCACGCCGTCCGGCAGCGCCGGGTAGTACCGCCGGATGGCTTCCTCGAACTCCGCCAGGCGGCCGGAATTCGCAGCGTAGTCCTCCTCCTCGATCCACTCCGTATCGGGGCCGAAGCGGTTTTGCCAGGCGAGGTCGGTGGTCGAATGAATGCCGAGTCCGGCCTCGTTGGGCATCGGATAGATCAGCTTGCGGAACGGCGACTTCACCCCTTCCAGGGCGAAGTAGTTGCCCTTGCACAAAAAGGCTTCGGGAATGTGCGACGGATCAAGACCGGCGAAGCGCCGCGCAAGAGCCGGCGCGTGCAGCCCCGCGCTGTTCACCAGGATATCGGTGGTGAGGGTCATGGGTTCGTCGCCACCGGTCTCCAGCCGGATCGTGCCACCTGACACCTCCGCGCCGAGCACGGGCGTTTTGAAGGCGATCATGCCGCCCGCATCCTCCATATCGCCCTGCAGGGCCAGCATGAAGGCGTGGCTATCGACGATGCCTGAGACCGTCGAGTGCAGGGCGGCCGCGCAGGAGAGGTTGGGCTCCAGCTCCACGGCACGGTTGCCGGAGAGCATCTCCAGCCCCTCGACGCCGTTCTCTTCCGCCCGCTGGCGCAGCGCCTCAAGCTTGTCGCGCTCGCTGCCGTCGGCTGCAACGATCAGCTTGCCAATGGCATGGGCCGCGAAGCCCTTCTTCTCGGCGTAGGCGTACAGCCGACGCCGGCCATCGACGCAGTAGGTCGCCTTGCGGCTGCCGGTCGGATAATAGATGCCGGCGTGGACCACCTCGGAGTTGCGCGAGCTAACGCCCGAACCGATGACGTCGGTACTCTCGGTGACGATCACCCAGTGGCCCTTGAGCGCCAGGGCCCGTGCGACGGCAAGGCCGACCACGCCGGCGCCTATGACGACTGCATCGACATGTTCTGTCATGGAACGGGGATCTTCGCTTTTCCGGGGAAACGAGGTTGCGGACGCGGCTTACGCCAGGCGCGTTTTACCGCATCGGCGGGGACCTGTGAACGCCGCCCGCCCCTGCCCAGGCGAGCGCATCTTCAAGCCGGTCGTCGCCCCAGAAATGCTCGCCAGCCACGAGGAAGGCCGGCGCGCCGAAGATGCCTGCGGCGCGGGCTTCCGCGACCGACGCACGCAGGCGCGCCTTGACCGCCAGCGTCCGGGCGGCCGCGGTTGCGTCATCCCCGGCCCCCGCCGCCGCCGCGAGGGCCGCGAGCCTGGCAGGATCCCCAATATCGGCGCCATCGGCGAACTGCGCGTGGAACACGGCGCGGCAGAAGTCCTCACCCCACCCCTGCTCAAGGCCGACGAGCGCGAGCCGCGCCGCATGCAGCCCGTCTTGCGGGAAGGCCGCCATCCGGGCCGCATCGGGCGGGTCGAAGGCAAGGCCGTAATACGCCGCCCGGCGGGCCACGTCGCGCCACATATAGGCACCCTTTGCCGGATAGAGCTTGAAAGGCGAGGTCTCCCACCCTTGGTCGCGAAACAGGGGCCCGAGCAGGAATGGGCGCCACGTCACGGCCACCCCCTGCCCCGCCGCCGCCACGCGGATACGCATTGCCGACAGGTAGGCATAGGGTGATGCGAAGTCGAACCAGAAATCGAGAGGGACGGCCATACAGCCAGCATAGGCCGGCAGGCCGGCGCACGGAATGCGCTGCCCCCTGCGAACACGCCCTTTCACCGGCAACTAGGACGCCGACAAGCAACCAAGCCCAACGCGCCTTTTGATTTGGAGTTCAAGCCCGGGATCGCGGCATTGCGCTGCTGATCGAATCAGAAGCTGGGGTAAGGCCTGATCCTCCATAGCCAGAGAAAGGGAACGCTACCGGGATTTAAACTGGCGCGCCTGCCTGGCCGCCCCCGCCTGACCTAGCGGTAGAAGCGCAGCCCTCCGACGGCAATATCGGCGGTGAAGGCGCGTCCGATGGCGACGACTCCGATGCGCCGGAGGCGCGCAGGGTCGAGCGGCGCTTCGAGCCGATGTGGCGCGAAGTCGGCGAACGGCAGCCGCCAAGTCTGCCACTGCGGCGTTGCGACGAAATCGGCGCGATAGGACTGCCAGGGGCGAACCACATCGGCGGTACGGAGATGGAGATTGTAGCGTTCGTCATTGCCAAGGACATCGACCTCCACCCCCGTCATCGCGCTAGCGTCAATGACACCGCCGCCGGGTGCAAGATCAAGCGCGGCCTGGATGAAGCCGCCATTGTTCTCTAGCGATACGTCTCCGCGCAATCGGAGTGCGACCCGACCACCAATTGTCTCGCGGCTCATCACGCCGGAGGAAACACCGCCCATGACGCGGTCGGCGATCAACTCCCAGTGCGTGCCGACCGTCGTGCGCGGATGCACGTGATCCAGGGCGTCGATGATCTCGTTTGCATCTGCCACGCCATTACTCCTTCCGACGGCCAAAGCGATCGGGCCGATCATGGCGTGCACCGGCCTCAGAACACGCCCATGCAGAGCCCCGCGCCCATCGCCGCACCAAGTTCGCGACAGCGGGAGAGCTGCTCGTCCGGGATCGTCTTCTCCGCGAGAATGGCCTCTTGCGTCTGGGCGTGGGTGCAGACGATCAGTGGCGGCAGGACCTCTCGAAGCCGCCAGCCCGTGGCGATGCGCGCTGTCTGGCGCACGGCGTTCTCTCCGTCCGATCCCGCGCAGACCATCTGTGCGTATGGGCGTCCCTCGATCTGGCCGAGCACGGGATAGTAACAGCGGTCGAAGAAGTCCTTCATGACGCCAGCGATCGCCGCGAGGTTCTCTGGCGCGCAGAAGATGTAGCCATCGGCGTTGAGCAGATGCCGTGGCTCCGTTGTCTCGGCACGTTGCAGGAGCGTCGGCACTTCGTGCTCAGCGGCATTGGCGGCGGCTTCGGCCATCTGACGGCTGCCGTCCGTCTTCGAATGAAAGACCACGAGTAGCTGAGGCATGTCCCTGACATTTAGCGCCATAGGCGCTTTCACAGCAACGCGGTGCTTGAAGTGGCTGTCGCGGGGCGGCCCCCTGCATTCGCGGCACTCGCCCTTACTCGGCCCTACTGAGCAACAGCGCTCTCACTCAAGCCCTTGTTCGGGGAGCCGGCAAACCTCTGTCCAACCGCGATAATGGCGTCAGCGGCTTGGTCAGCGTCTGCATCATCGATCCCATGATGCAGCACCAGCCTGAGGTGCCATTTGCCCCAGCCAGCTGCCCGCACATTCAATTCCTCAAGCGCGGACTGCCACTCGGCTGCCGGTCGCCCGGAGGGTCTGAGCGCGAGGGTAATGAGGTTCGTCTCCACCTCGCGGGGGTCCAGGAGCGCCGGGGCCGCCTGCGCGATCCGCTCCGCCAGCCGACGGGCGCGGTTGTGGTCCTCGTCGAGCCTGTCGAGCATGCTCTCCATCGCGACGATGCCCGCTGCGGCGAGGGATCCGACCTGGCGCATGGCCCCACCCAACTGGCGCCGGAAAGCCGTCGCCCGTTCGATCGTGTCGGCCGGACCCGCGAGGATTGCCCCGGCCGGCGCGCCAGGCCCCTTGCACAGGCAGAAGCAAACGGTATCGGCCACATCGGCGAGCTCTGCCGCCGTTGTTCGCAGCGCGACCGCCGCATTGAAGAGCCGCGCGCCATCAAGGTGGACCGACATCCCGGCATCGCGCGCGATTGCGGCTGCTGCTCGCATGTGTGCCATCGGGATGACGGCACCGTTGTGATGGGTATGCGTGTTTTCGAGGCAGAGCAGGCGGGTCCTTAACCCACGGTGCGTTGTACGCGGGACGATTGCATCGTCCAGTTCACCCAGGTCGATCGCACCGCGATCCCCGGCGAGCCCCAAATAGGGCACGCCGAGCGCACCGAGACCGCCAAGCTCATGGCGTACGACATGGCTTGTGTTCTCGGCCACAACCCATTCGCCGCGGTCAACCTGTGCAAGCACGGCGACGAGATTTGCCATCGTTCCCGAGGGCAGGAAGAGACCGGCGGGTTTCCCAAGCGTGGCCGCGGCGAGCGCCTCAAGCTCGGAAACCGTCGGATCCTCCCGCCAGCCGTCGTCCCCTACCGGGGCTGATGCCATCCGCTCACGCATGGCTGCCGTGGGGGGCGTTACCGTGTCACTTCGCAAATCGATCACGCCAGGTCCCTCCCGGGTCGGACTTACCAGACAAAGCGCCTCGGGAGGACTCATTGCGCATCATGCTCAACACTGCCGCCCACGCTCGCCTGAGAAGGATCTTTGTGATCGTAGCACTCAATCCGTTACTGGCGATGCGAGCTTGTCTCCTGGGCAGAGAACAAGGCCACCTCCCACTCCTCGGTAGGTCGGACATGCCCGTCGGAGCCTATGCCCTGGCGGCGCGGACTGCGCGAGCTGGGACTTTGGGGCCGGACGGCACAGAGAGCAGCGTCGACGTCGCAGTCCCAGGACCAGAACCCGTTTCGGCCCCGGCGAGGCGGCCGCGGACATAAATATAAAAAATTTCTATGAATAAATTTATCCTATTTATTTGATTTATGTACTCCAGAGGCTTTCCAATTTGAGTCACGAACCTCAGCCCTTCGGGGAACCCAGATTGTACGTCCGATGACCAGGAACGAAGTTTCTCTCTCCCAATCGAGGCTTACGGTGGTGAATGGCGCCGTTTCGCGCCGCCGCCCGTTCCTGCTCTTCGTCCACGGCTCCTGGCACGGCTCATGGTGTTTCGAGAACTATCTGGGTTTCTTTGGAAGCCATGGCATCGGTGCGGCGGCCATCGACTTGCGGGGGCATGGCGGCCTGCCGCAGGACGATGTCTTCATTCGGTCCGGCCAACGCGAGATGGCGGGTGATGTCGAAGATGCCGTCAAGCACCTGGATCGCGATGTCCTTCTGGTTGGACACAGTGCCGGCGCGGCGATCTCGGCAATCGCTGCCTCGAATATTCCGACCGCCGGCTTGGTGCTCTTGGCCCCGTCACCGCCGGGTCAATTGAGCATCGGCAACATCTTGCCGCCCGTTCCAGATGACGAACCCACGCCCCCGCCCGATGCTGACACGGCCCAGAGCCAGTTTTTCCCCAATGCATCGAAGAGTGATTGCCAGTCGCTCTGCCAGAACCTGGTTCCAGAGAGCCCGACCCTGCTGAACGACCGCCGCCTGAGACGGACGGAAATCGCCCGGGAGCGCATATCAGGCCCGACGATGGTGATCGCCGCCGGCAGAGACGATCCGACCATGCACGCACCTGGCCAGGACCTCGAGGTCGCACGGTTCTATGGCGCGGAATACCACTACACACCCGAAGCGGGCCACACCTTCATGGTGGAACCGAATTGGCGGTATGAGGCGAACATCATCTTCCGCTGGTACGACGCCAAATTCCCGCAGTTCGGCACGGTGCAATAATGTTCGACCTTCGCAATCTCAAACACTTCCTCAAGGCGGCCGAATACGGGTCCATGTCATTGGCCGGCGAAGATCTTGGCCTGACCCAACCCACCCTCAGCACCAGCATTCGCAAGCTTGAAGAGGCCCTGGGGCACACGCTTTTCGAACGCACCCGCAATGGCCTGATCCTGACGGACATGGGCCGGCGCTTCGAGGCTCATGCCAGGGCCATCCTGCGTTCGGTGGAGCATGCGAAGACCGACCTCAACGAAACCCACGGCAACCCGTCAGGTAACGTGCGCGTCGGCATCGCTATTGGCTTGTCTGAATTATTGTCAATCGAAATTATTCAGCGGGTCAAAGACTGCCATCCGAATGTCACTATTACGATATTTGAAGAATCGAGCGGACAGCTTGTTGACATGCTTAAGACAAGCGCCGTCGATCTTGCAGTATCATTCGCCGAGAACACGATTTCGACCATTAGCCAGCACCTCGTCGCCGAGGACGCCTACTATCTGTGCGGGCTGCCCGAACAGATTGAGGCGCTTGGGACGGATGCCTTCCGGGTCGCGGACCTGGGGTCGGTCCCCCTCGTCATGATGACCCAGGCCAATGGGCAGAGGGCCCTCGTCGAGAATGCGGCGCGAAAAGCCGGTGTGAGCCTCGATATCGTCGCGGAGCTCAACTCATCCAGCGGACTGAAGCGGGCCATGAAGGCCGGGCTCGGCCTCTCGGCATTTCCCGCGCCGTCCCTGTTTCCCGAGCTTGGCAAGGGGGAATTGAAAGCGATCCCTCTGGTGGAGCCAGCGATCGTCAGGCCGCTGTATCTGCTTAGCCAGCAACATGGGCGTCATGTTCCGCGGATCCGGGCCGTGCGCGCCGTCATGGTCGAGCTGATCGACGCGATGGTGTCGGAAAGCGGCTGGACGGGCGGCGACCACCTGGGGCTGCAACCAAACATTCACCTCATATCCGACAGCAAACGCAGCGAGGAGAAATGAGGTGATCGACGGATTCATACCGCCGAAGACGCGGATGATAGTGAGCGCCGAACCGAGGGAAACGCTCACACCAAGACAAGGAAACTGACAACCGATCAGGAGGCAAACGATGAAGATGGTTACCGGTGCTGCTCTTGCAGCAGCCTTAATGCTGAGCCACGGCGCGGCTTCAGCCCAAGAACACAAGCTGGATATCTCCCTGGAAACCGGACCGAATCACGTCCGGAACCTTGCCGTGGTCAAGATGGCCGAAGAGCTGGAGCAGGCGTCCAACGGGCGCCTCGAGGTTCGGGTCTTTCATGGCGCGGCGAAGTACAAGGGCTCTGCCGTACCGACGGCACTGGCGCAGGGCGCCCTCGACATGGGGCTTCCTGGCACCTGGCACCTGGGCAAGTTCGTCCCGGAATTCAACATTGCCGGCCTGCCGTTTCTCTACGGTGTCGGCCGTGCCGATCAGTACAAGATCTGGGATGGCGAGGTCGGTGCCGAGCTGAATCGCCGGCTCGAAGAAAAGCTGAAGGTGAAGGTGATCGGCCGCTGGATCGATCTTGGTTACGGCCAGATGTTCTTCATCAACAAGCAGGTCAAGACCCACAAGGACCTAGTCGGCCTGCGCATGCGCGCCCCCGGTGGGGCATCGACCCTGGCCCGTTATGAGGGCTTCGGATCGAACGCCATCAAGATTGCCTGGCCTGACGTGCCGCAGGCCCTGCAGCGCGGAACGATCGATGGCCTGATGGCGACGCACGAATCGGTCCGGAGCGCCAAGCTTTGGGAATCCGGCATCAAGTACGCCTATGACGACTATCAGGGCTTCTATCAGTACCTTCCGGTCATTTCGACGCGGGCCTGGGAGCGGCTGCCCGCCGACCTCCAGAAGCTGATCGTCGACACCTGGGAGGCTCGGGTCGATGGTATCCGGAAGTTTGCCGAGGAACGGCAGGCGTCCGCCCGGATCGACGGCGCCAAAAATGGGATCGTGCGCACCGACGCATCGCCCGCTGACCTGGCGGCCATGCGCAAGACGCTCCTTGCGACCCAGGACGACCTGGTGAAGAAGCTCCGCATCGATGCGGGGCTGGTGCAGAAGGCCATGTCTGCCATCAACTAGGTGTCGTCTGACGACTATCCGTGTGGCGGTCTGAGATCTATCAGGCCGCCACACGGAACCTTTCTGGATCCTACCGGCCTTGCGACCCGGCCTTGACCGCCGAGGAAGTGGACGTGATAGAGAGAATCTGGGACCGGATAGAAGATTTACTTCTTGGAATACTTTCTGCAGCAGCCCTTTTATTGATCTGCTGGGAAGTCGTTGTACGATATTTTGTTCCAAGCTTGCTCACTGACTGGAGCAGTGAATTTGTTGTTTACTTTACGATCTGGGCGCTTTTGCTTGGTGGCAGCGTCCTGGTCAAGGGCGCGCGGCACATTCGGGCCGACATCGTTGTCCGTACCCTGCCGATGCCCGTCCAGACGGTCATCGAATTCGTGAACCTGATTGTCGGACTCGTTTACTGCTCTCTGGTCGCGATTTTCGGCTTCGACGTAACGGCTTTTGCGCTGAACCTCGATGAACGCAGCGAAAGCTCGGCGCAGTTTCCCCTCTGGATCTTCTACGTCGCGTTACCGATCGCATTCTCCCTGATGTCTATCCGATACCTCATCCGCATCTGGCGGTTTGTGCGTGATCCGGAATCCGAGCGGAGGCTCATGGCCAATGAGTCCCTGCACTAGCGCCGATGACCGCATGTGTACCCGGCCCCTTAGCAGCATCCATGCCGGCCAGGACCGACAAGCCTGTGAGGTCCGGTCGCGGCGCTGCTTCAGGCCTATGAGGTTGCAGACATGAACCCAATCCTTGTCCTGACCGGATTCTTTTCGCTCCTCGCCATGGGGATGCCGATCTTTCTGGTCCTCGGTGTCCTGTCTCTGTTTCTTTTTTGGAGCAGCGGCGAACCGCTCATTTCGTTCTCTCAGCTCTTTGTCGATCACCTGAACTCGCAGACGCTGATTGCCGTGCCCTTCTTCGTGATGGCCGCGACATTCATGCAGCGCGGCGGCATTGCGAAGGCGCTTGTGGACAGCGCGTACTCTTGGGTCGGCCAGGCGCGCGGCGGTCTGGCCCTTGTCTGCGTCTGCGCGACAACGATCTTCGCGGCGATCTCGGGCTCATCGGTCGCAACGGCGATGGCCATGGGGACGCTCCTGATCCCCGCCATGCTGAGGAAGAACTACGAAGAGCACTTTGCCCTCGGCGTTGTCGGCGCATCGGGCACGCTGGGCATCCTGATCCCGCCCAGCCTGGCGATGATCATTTTCGCCATCATCGCCGAGGAGTCCGTCCCGCGCCTGTTCCTGGCCGGCGTCATTCCCGGGCTGCTTCAGGCCAGCCTGTTCGCCGTGTGGATCATGATCTACTGCCGGTACAAGAACTACCCGAAGGGGGAGCCGGTCTCCCGCGAGGAGTTCATTCGCGTCAACGTGCGCGCTGTGCCCGCTTATCTGTTGCCGATCATCATCCTGGGCGGGATCTACAGCGGCATCGTGACCGTGACGGAAGCCGCCGGCGTCGCGGCATTCGTCGCGATCGTCATCTCGGTCACCTTCTACAAGGGCTGCACACTCGCTGAAGTGCCCGGGATCATGGCGGAATCGATCCGCCTGACTGCGACAATCATCTTCATTGTCATGGGCGCTCTGGCCTTCGGTCACTGGATAACCGGCACCGGTGTCACGGCGGAATTGGTCGAATGGATCGTCGCCAGTGAGCTGAGCGCCTGGCAATTCCTCCTCGCCATCAATCTGCTGATGCTGCTCCTGGGCATGTTCCTGGAGGTCATCGCCGTCATCCTGATCACGGTGCCGATTGTCCTCCCCCTTCTGGAGGCCCTCGGCATCAACCCTGTGCATTTCGCGGTGATCATCACCATCAATATGGAACTGGCCCTGTTGACGCCGCCGATCGGGCTGAACCTGTACGTCTTGTCATCGATCACACGCGCGCCAGTGGACACCGTGATCAAAGGGGTGTGGCCCTTTATTGTGATCCTGCTGGGCCTGCTGCTGCTGGTGACTTTCGTGCCTGAGATTTCGCTATGGCTGCCGAACCTCGTCTACGGATAAGCGTATCCGCGGCGGTTCATGGCGATCAGACCCCAATCGAGAAAACCAAAACGCACATATCTGACGTTGAGAGCTGAGGAGGCACCCATGGTGCAAAAGTCGATACCGTTCATTTTCATGCGGGGCGGCACATCGCGTGGCCCATACATCCGCCGATCCGATCTGCCCGAGGACCGGGATGAACTCGCCGATCTGCTTGTTCGCGCCGTGGGGTCCGGTCATCCGCTGAACATCAACGGCATTGGCGGCGGTAACGCCGTCACCACCAAGGTGGCGATGTTGTCCAGGTCGGAGGATTCCTGGGCCGACGTGGATTACTTCTTCGGGCAGGTCGGCGTCGAGGACCAGCTGGTCGACTTCAAGCCCACCTGCGGCAACATGCTGTCCGGCGTCGGTCCGGCCGCGATTGAGATGGGACTTTGCCCGGCGGAAGACGGCGCCACGGAAGTGAAGATCCTGGCGACAAACACCGGCGCGCGCATCGTCGCCAAGGTCCTGACGCCAAGCGGTGCGGTTGAATACGAAGGCGAGGCCCAGATCGACGGGGTCCCCGGCACGGCCGCGCCGGTGGAATTGAAGTTCATGGGCGTCGCAGGCTCCTCCACGGGCTCGATCCTGCCAACCGGCAATAAGAAGGATGTGATCGACGGCATCGAGGTGACCTGCATCGACGTGGCCATGCCCATGGTGATCGCCAAGGCATCGGACTTTGGCCTGACCGGCTACGAGACGGTGGATGAACTGGAGGCCAACCGGGCGTTCTTCGAGCGGATGGAGCCGTTGCGGCTGGAGGCGGGTCAGCGCATGGGCATGGGCGACGTGAGCAAGTCGGTCACGCCCAAGTTCGGCCTGCTGTCGCCGGCGCGGAACGGCGGGACGATCTCGACCCGGTATTTCATGCCCTGGAACACCCATCCGACATTGGCCGTCACGGGCTCCCAATGCATGGCCACCTGCGCCCTGATGCCGGGGACCGTCGCGGATGGTTTACTGGAACGCCCGGAAGGCAGTCCGGTGACCGTGGTATTGGAGCATCCCCGTGGAACGATGGATGTCATCATCGATTACACGAACGACGACGTTTTCGACGTGATCTCCGCGGGGCTTGTCCGAACCGCCCGCAAGCTTGCCGCCGGCGACCTGTTCGTGCCATCCGGCGCTTGATCCTCCCTGCTTCCGAAGTAAAACAACGGCTTAGCCTTTATATCGGCTAAGCCGTTGTTTTATTTGGTTGCGGGGGCAGGATTTGAACCTGCGACCTTCAGGTTATGAGCCACTCCGACATATCTTTTATGAGCTTTGCCATACGCTAATATAGCTTTATTTTATATATCGTTATCGCCCATCAAGGTTTAATCTAGTTGCTCCCAAAGCACCAATTTTTACGCAAATAGGTAGCCCCTTGGTAGCCCCAAACGACTCCTTCAATTTCACGAAGGGGGAGCTTTCGTCCCTCCCCATACCGCCCTCAGGGAAAAGATTTTCGTTCAAGGACACTCGCGTCCGCGGCTTGATCGTGCGGGTTACGCCGACTGGTCAAAAGACGTTTCAGCTGTATCAGAAGCATCAGGGCAGGCCAGTACGGGTCACGCTCGGCACTTTCCCTGAAATGACTGTCGAGCAGGCTCGCCGCGAGGCGACGAAGGCCAAAGGGGCGCTTGCGGGCGGGGCAAACCCCAACGTCGAGAAGAACCGTTTACGTCAGGAGATCTCGCTAGGGCAGCTGTTCCAACAATACATGGAGCGCTACAGCAAGCTCGAGAAAAAGTCTTGGGAGTATGACGAGCGGGAGATCAATAGGTTTCTCTCCCAATGGTTCAATCGCAAGATCTCCGACATCAGCAGATACGAGATCAAAACGCTGCATCTCCGCATTCGGGAGAACAGCGGCCTCTATCAAGCCAACCGGATGCTCGAACGTATCCGTGCCATGTACAACAAGGCCATGGAGTGGGGATGGGATGGCTCCAATCCGACCCTAGGCATTAAGAAGTTCCGGGAGAGTGCGCGGGACCGTTACGTCTTGCCAGCCGAAATGCCGTTTCTGCTGCAAGCGCTCGACGATGAGAAAAACGAGGTGGCCCGAGACTACATCCTGTTTTCATTGTTCTCTGGCGCCCGAAAAACCAACGTCCTGCAAATGCGCTGGGAGCAGATCGATTGGCACAACAAGACGTGGCGTATCCCCGATAGCAAGAGCGGCGAGCCCATCGAGGTCCCGCTTTCGCCCAAGGCAGCGGAGGTCCTGGAGAACCGTAGGCGATCCCCTGTCGGCAATCCCTGGGTGTTTCCAAGCGAGACGAGTGGGCGTGGTCACCTGATCGACCCCAAGAGAGCGTGGATACGTATTAAGCAACGCGCCACGCTGGCAGCGTGGGGACAAGAGGAGCGGCTCGCCGCCCTGATAGATGAGGCGCGGGCTTCGTTGCCCTTGGATCATCAGGTAGGGAGCCTCTTCGAGAGGGTTAACACACTGGCTGGAGATAGCGGCGTTGACCTACCGAAAGGTCTGACGGATATCCGGCTCCACGACATCCGCCGTACCTTTGGAAGCTACCAGGCGATCTCAGGCGCGAGCCTCCAAATCATCGGCAAGTCCCTTGGACACAAGTCGCAGCAATCGACCCAGGTCTATGCCCGGCTCCATAATGACCCGGTACGAGCGTCTATCGAGGCTGCGACGGCTGCCATGCTGAGCCTTTCAAACGATCCCAGATCTGCCAACGAGTGAGTGGGGCTATGGGAGACGAAGAGGTCCGACAGCAGCTCGCGAAGCTAAAATACCAAGGCAGGGATTGGGGCGAGGATTTCTACAAACCAAACGTCTACTCAGAGGCGTTCCTCAATGAGGTTTTGAATGACCTGAGAATCTTCAGCGAGCTTGGACGCGCGGAGATGGAAAAGTCGATCATTCATGCCGCGATGTATTACGAGCACACGAAAAGGTCTCATCTCCAGAATTATCGCCCCCAAGGCTTTTACCAACGCAAGCTGAACGCGACCCTCAAACCAGCGCAACAGCTCCACAAGAAACTAACTGAGCTCGACGACGGTGGCTCGATTGGCGTTTGGCCGATCTTGGACGCCGTAAAGGAGCTGGTTGCCGAGGGGAATTACCCCCGACAGGCCGGGCGGTACATAAATGCCATGCTGGAAAGAGACGGCGACGAAGATCGCTACGATTGGAGGGGATTTCTGAGTTTCCTCGGCTTCTACTGTGATGTGACAGAGAGGGCGATGGAGAAGCCAGTTGGCAAGAATGCCGCACACAAGAGCTTTCCAATCGAAACATGGCTGAGAAACCTCAGCCATGCTTGGCAGACCCATAGTCCGATGCCGTTTACGGCAGGCAAGTACCATCAAGGCATCGGGTATAATTCGGAAGCCATCCAAATAATGAAGAAGATCATGGAGCCGCTAGACGACTCCGTGACTTTACAGTTTATTGCGAACAAGCTGACCGAATTCATCCGCAAAGAGTCGAAGAAAAAAATTTTCGATATCCGAAAAATATTTCCTTCCACAACCTGTAACGAAAAACACCCGACTCGATTACACAAGGCGTCGTTGGCGATCAGCAAACGAAGCCCTAACGGAGTAATCGAGAATGACTTCAAAGCTGCTCACTAAAGAGGAAGTTTCCGACATCCTTGGCGTCTCTGTCGGAACACTCGCCGTCTGGCGCGCCACGAAGCGCTACAACCTGCCCTACGTGAAATCGGGCCGTCTCGTCCGGTACCGGATCGAGGACATCGAGGCCTTTATCAAGTCCCGGCTTCAGGGCCGCTGAACGATGTCGAGCACAGCAGCGGATTTGAAGTGTATCCACTCGCCAGATTGCTACTACGCGAGGTATCTCGAAGGCACATTCGGCAAAGCGACGGGAAAGGGTTGGCACCGATGGAACGGTCTTTGCCCTTTCCATCCTGACACGCGTCCGGGCTCACTCGTCATCAACAGGACTAGCGGCGCATTCCATTGTTTCTCATGCGGCGCCCAAGGCGGCGATATCCTGGATTTTCACATGAAGCGCTTCGGCGCCAGCTTTCGCGGTGCCCTCCAGCAAATTGGGGGCAACTGACATGCGCGAGGTCTGCACATGGGAGTATCGGCGCCCGGATCGAAGCCTTATCGGTTTCACCCGCCGATACGAGGACGCCAACGGCACAAAGCAGATTATCCCACACTTTGGGATCGATAGCGCCAAAGGCATTCCCGATAGCTTGGCTCCTGAAGATCGCTTGTTTGGCCTGGATACGATCACGGATTTCGCGCAGCCGATTTTGATCGTCGAAGGAGAGAAGTGCGCCCATGCGCTGCATGGGCTCGGCTATCAGGCCGTGACTAGTCTAGGGGGCTGCGGGCAGATGCTGTTGGCCGACTGGACGCCTCTGGAGCGAGCACAACGCATCTTCATTCTGCCAGACTTTGACAGAGCGGGAGCCCAGTACGCCGCACACGTATATCGCCAAGTGAAGGATCTGCCGGAACTAGCTAGCGTCGAACTCGTTCCGTTCCGGATCGGAGACAAGGCCGACATATGCGATTTCCTGAAGAGGCTCCCGGAACTGTCGGACTGGGATGAACTCGAGAGCCTGGCCGATCATCCAGCGCGGCCAGACATCGCGCGAGCTCTTGAACGGTACATCTCGGGTCATGCCGAACCGATCCCAGTCGAATGGCGGTTCATCGTCACACCGAGCAAGCACAAGCTCATCAGCGCCAACGACTTTGGCCGCATTGAGTTGCCCAGAAGACAGATGCTGCTTGCTCCATGGCTTACCGAAGGCTCCATCAACATGGTGTTCGCGGATCGCGGCATCGGGAAGACCTTCTTCTGTCTTTCCTGCGCGGTCGCTTTGGCAAATGGCGAGAAGTTCCTCTGTTATGACGCGCCGGAAGCCGCGCCCCTCCTCTACCTCGATGGCGAAATGCAGGCAGTGGCGATGCAGGAACGGCTACGCCAACTGACGCAAAGCAAGCCTACCCAAGCGCCGCTGAGCATCTTCACTCCCGACTGCCAGGATCTGACCGACCACACACCTGATTTAGGCATTCGACTCGGTCGGTCTGAGATCGATCAGCTCGTGAAAGCCGCACGGCCCAAGGTGGTCTTCATCGATAACATTTCGACCTTCGTTCGCACCGGAAACGAGAACGAAGGAGATAGCTGGGCGCCAGTTCAGGAGTGGGCGGTGCAGCTGCGCAAGCAAGGAACGGCCGTCGTGTTCGTCCATCATGCCAACAAGGAGGGCAAGCAGCGGGGAAGCCACAAGAAGGAAGACGTCATGGATGTCGTCATCCAGCTCAAGAGACCCGACGACTTCATCCAGGGGACGGACGATACCCGCTTGATGATTCGCTACACGAAAGCCCGCCATCTCCCCGCAGCACAAGCCACAGACATTGAGGCGACCTTGAAGAGTGTCGACGGTGCGCTTGAGTGGTCTTGGGAGGCGGGAGACCTGTCTTTCCAACGCGCGGTCGATCTGCTGCGCGACGGTCTATCAATGGCCGAGATAGCCGATGAACTGGGCGTCTCAAAATCAACGGTTCATCGGTGGAAAAAGAAGGCCAACGGCCAGGGCGAACTGTGAACAACAACCGTTCCATCGTTCCCCGCCCTAGGGGGCGGAACGGTGGAACACGGTCTTAGCTAAGCAAAGGTAGCGATGTGATGAACTCAAACCCCACTAATCCGCTCCTAACCGGCTTGTTGCCGTTGATCGCTAATCCAAAAGCGTTGGCACTCATCGGAGTCAGTGCAGCCGGTTGGGCGATCCTTAGTCTTCTGGCCGATCATGACGACGAAGAAAAACTGGATTCGGACACCGCTACGGACGGCCTGGAACCGATCAATCAACCTTGCGAAACGGTCTTTGAAACGGTTCAACCAACCGTTCGCGAGCCGCTAGAAACCGCTGTTTCAACAGTTCCGGCAACGGTTCATTCAACTGATGAAAAACCGTTGGAAGGTCACATCAATAGCCCCCTTGCAACGCAGGGAGGCGTTCTCCTCGCGGATACCGAGGAAGCCAAGAAGGAAATGATTCGACAAGCGATGTCAGAACTCGGGAAACGAAGTGCGGCGGCGCGGGCCCAAAAGAAAGACGCAATGCGTGGGTCCTAGCCTACCCAAAGAGGTCCCGATTCTTCCTGCGCCCCCGTGGAGCGAGTCTTCCCCTGGAAATCGCGTTGAAAAAGGCCACAAACGAAGTTTCGTGGGACTATTTTGTTCCCCTTTTACGCCGACGCCTCTCCCAAACTCGCACCACAGGATCCGGGTCCACGCCTTCCGGAATTACCGGCATCTCATCGAGCTGCAATGCCATTGCGTCGGGATCATTCTCACCGATCTGCCACGCCTCTCGAATGTCTAGGTGTTGCTTCATTATTCCTAGATCCATGAATGGCTTGGGCGCCACATTGAGACCCTCTAGGTACGCGGGTACAAAGAGAAATTTTTTATGCCTCTCGAACTCAGCGAGAAAGTTGTTCAAATTATTGCTGTTCTGAGGCTCCATAACATTGATTCTAGATACAAAAACAAACGTTTTTTTATCTGATTTTTTTATTTTTATGACATTTGGGCCGATCGTAATAGCGTATGCAAATGGATTAGATTTTTTTACTCCTCGGACTATACAAATTCTCAACTCGTTTTCTATATCTTCAGCCCCAAAACGCTGACGCAGGCCCCGGAATACCTCTTTACCGGGTTCCTCGTTCTCGAAGGCCAGCCCAAGGACCGGCGGCGGACCATCTGGATGAGGAATTTGCATAAAGAAAGTGGCCCTCCACTTAGCTTTATCCATCTGGTCAGTATCAATGGGACTGAGCGCCTCTATCTGCGTGTGCTTCAGGCGTTCGAGGTCAAGCATCTCTGCCGGTGGGTCTCCATCTCCAAACTTTGGCTCTTCATCCGAAACGGAGTCTACAGAGGAGGCCACAGCCTCCGCCGTCACTGCACCTTGTGATCTAACCTCATAATCTGCGTCACCTTCTCCGATCCACGCCTCCACACAGAAATTCTGATTCCCAAATATATTTTCGATCATAATGGGGACATTTGAAAAAATTATTGAACGATTGAAAGCATTTTCTTCTCCTAGAACGGTATTTCCCCAATCTTCAATGTCCGCCGGTATAGCTATCCGTGAAATAATCTCTAAAACTATCCTCTGAAGCCACTCCCCAAAACCCTCAAGTTCGGCTCTTTTAGAGTATTCGAGCTTTACGCCATGTTTGACGAAGCATACTTCTATGCCATCTTTATAAGAAAACTCAGAAAGAGGCACATGGCCAACTTCGCCTGCTTCTGAAAGAACAATTTTGAATCTATCTCTTTTAGGGAAAAAATCTTGATTAAGGCTTGTGGCAAGCAATGATTCCAGCGCACCAATAATAGCTGCGCCGACCGATAGAGAATAGCTGCTTGTTAGGCATTCAATTTCGACCTCACACCCCAAGACGCGGGATCGAATCGAGCATCTATCGTCAAGTAAATACTCTGGATTCTCTGCAATCCCCCAATCTTCCGCAGAAGTAAGCCATTCAGAGAAAAACAAGCTGTAATCCTCAGCACTTACTTCGCTGGGAACTATCCCTTCCCCACGGAGAATATCTTCGTTTCCCATCCTGTGAAGTAGTGCGGCTCGCGCCTGATCTAGCCCTAGGCGTCCCAATCCATCAGGCAATCTCGTAAGGCGGAGCAGATCATACTCCTTTGTTTTTAATAGCAGTCCACCCAGCAGTGCGCCTTGGTCGAACTGAGTCTGCTCGGCATACTCGCGCTGCTCATCTGTCCTGGACCACACGTTTCGCACTACGGCGCCGAGCTCATACGCACTTATGATTAGCGGGACGATGCCTGTGTGAAGCTCAGCCGAAAACCATCGGGTCAACACAGCGGGGTTGACGTCGAGGATGGAGCCCGAACGACGGTAAACACCGAATTCATGTGATGCTGCTGCCAGGGCGTAGTTTCGAGCGGCCCAATACAAACCAGCACCTTTGTAGGCCTCGCTAGACCCAAGCAGCGCTACGCGGAATTCATCTTGATACTCGTCTTTGGCCAGCAAGCTAACCGCCCGACCGAACCATCGAATTGCTTCATAGGGGAGGCCCTTACTTAGCTTTTGGAAGGCGCGTTGAGAATTCCGTGTTGCAGCCTCCCCCTCACTCTTCCTTGATGCCAAGCAATCTGTGAGGGTCTCATACAAATCATCAAAGGCATCGCTCTCTGGTACGTACGCGCCGACCTCGGTCAGCCTGTCGGCAATTTTCTCAAACGGGAAGGTGCCGAGGCCCTGGGACCTTTCGATTACCTCCTTGAACTGCTTCCAAAGCTGATCGAGGGCCTCTGCGTCGCCACTCTTCGCGATTTCCAGCAACTGCAGATCAAGGAGTAGAGCGCGCGCGTGAAGAGAATTGTTTGGTCTAGTTTCTTCAGCCTCAACCCTCTGAAGAGCATCGATCAGCCGGACCCGTCTCTCAGCAAGCCTAGCTTCTGCAGGGGGCAGCATTCCATAAGCAACACCGCTACAAAGCGATGTATAAAGATTAGAAATATCCTCTAATTCATCTGCTATATCTGACTCTATTGCTAGGCCTTCAACATCATCGTAGAGTGAATTCAGCGCAATACAATCATCAAACCAGAAAAAACAAGTCCAAGCGTAATTATATTTTGCACTCAATTCGTTTTTTGGGAGGCCGTGGCTCTTAGAAACTCGGATCGCCCTTAAAAATCGCCCCTCTGTCTCCTCCCTTGAGCGCTCCAACCCCCTTGAGAGTATGGCCGCACGCAGGCAGTCTTCAGCTAAAGCAACTCGATTTCCTTCATACTTCTTCCCATCGCTGATCTTGGCCTCGAGGCTTTCCAGCTCCTGACTTCGCTCAAGGTCCCGCGGCCCTGGTTTTTGAGATTTTTCGCCTTCACCGCCGGACAGCCCCAGCACCTCGACTGCAATATCTAATGCACTATTATTGAAAACCCTATCCAATATCCATGTTTTATCAATTATCGTTAGGTTTAGACAAAATTCTTTCTGCACCGCATCTTGAATTTCTGCGCTTTTTTTTGAGGGAATATATTGATTCGATACAAAATATACCTTTGCATAATCGCGTTCCGTTGAGGCTATACTTTTAACATCTGAGCGGACCTTGGCTCTCCAGTCTTTTTTTGCACTGAATGCGAATGCCCATCTGTCGCTCCCAGATTCTGGCTCTGAAATGAACCACCTCTCAGCTATCTCTTCTCTTACTGGATAGGTCTCAGCGTCCGTTTTTCCGTCCCCCCCTCCAGCTGGCCCCGTTTGCGGGCGAATGTTCGGGGCGATGAATTTCTCGATCAACCGCTTAGCGAATTCCTCGAATACCGTTTCCTCACCCCTGCTGGTCAGCGTATCGAGGTGGTAAGAGAGTACCTCTTTCGACAAAGCGTGCTCGCTAACCACCACCGTGTCGGAGAATAGATACGGTCGGCGTTCCCTCATGAATTCAGAGGGTTTCAGCGGGGATTCAGGTGCCTTCTCGGGCAGATCTTGGCTATCCATAACAGGCCATTGCCATCCAAAGTTGTTTCCAGCATACCCCAATCAAACATTTCTTTCCGCCTGATTGCCTTAGGTAGGGTCTCCAGTCAGCTGCCGATCCCGGACAGCCTCCCAGCCTCTTCTTACATTAGCCCTAAGGTAGCCCCAAGGTAGCCCAGAAACAAAAAGCCCTTAGCTCGGCGAGAGCTAAGGGCTTGATATCGTTGGTTGCGGGGGCAGGATTTGAACCTGCGACCTTCAGGTTATGAGCCTGACGAGCTACCGGACTGCTCCACCCCGCGGTTGTTTGTTGCGCGTACGTTGGTTTGTTTTGTGGCCGCGCGTATGAGGGTGTTTTGTGACATGGTTTTGGGACTGCGGTTGGTTGTGGTTTTTCCTGTCGGCTGTCACGACCTGGCGGCGACCTACTCTCCCACGCCTTAAGACGCAGTACCATCGGCGCTGAGGGTTTTCACGGCCGAGTTCGGGATGGGATCGGGTGTGGGCCCCTCGCCATGGCCACCAGGTCAGGAGAGCCGGCAGGAATGTTTTCGAACCGGTTTGAGGTAACGGGCGTGTGCCTGTTTGTCTTGGTTGGTCTTGGTTTTTGCGCCGCCTGATGGGCGGGCGCGTGTTGTATCGCGTCAGTCCGCATGCCGATCTTCCTGCTGAACGGGATGCCCGTTCATTGGGTATGGATCTGGCACGACGGAGCATCTCAAGCCTGTCGAGCGATTAGTACTGGTCAGCTTCACACATTGCTGCGCGTCCACCTCCAGCCTATCGACGTGGTGGTCTTCCACGGCTCTCAAGGGAGACCTGGTTTCGAGGGGGGCTTCCCGCTTAGATGCTTTCAGCGGTTATCCCGTCCGCACTTAGCTACCCGGCTGTGCCGCTGGCGCGACAACCGGTCCACCAGAGGTGCGTCCATCCCGGTCCTCTCGTACTAGGGACAGCGCCTCTCAAGTCTCCTACACCCACGGCAGATAGGGACCGAACTGTCTCACGACGTTCTAAACCCAGCTCACGTACCACTTTAATCGGCGAACAGCCGAACCCTTGGGACCTGCTCCAGCCCCAGGATGTGATGAGCCGACATCGAGGTGCCAAACGATGCCGTCGATATGGACTCTTGGGCATCATCAGCCTGTTATCCCCGGCGTACCTTTTATCCGTTGAGCGATGGCCCTTCCACGCGGGACCACCGGATCACTATGGCCGACTTTCGTCTCTGCTCGACCTGTCGGTCTCGCAGTCAGGCAGGCTTATGCCATTGCACTCAACAGCCGATTTCCGACCGGCTTGAGCCCACCTTCGCGCGCCTCCGTTACTCTTTGGGAGGCGACCGCCCCAGTCAAACTACCCGCCACGCAGGGTCCCGGGCCCGGGTTCACGGGCCGCGGTTAGACATCAGACGACCAAAGGGTGGTATTTCAAGGGCGGCTCCACCACGGCTGGCGCCATGGCTTCAAAGCCTCCCACCTATCCTACACATCGGTCACCTAATGCCACTGCGAAGCTGTAGTAAAGGTGCACGGGGTCTTTCCGTCTGACCGCGGGTACTCCGCATCTTCACGGAGAATTCAATTTCGCTGAGCCGGTGTTGGAGACAGTGGGGAAGTCGTTACGCCATTCGTGCAGGTCGGAACTTACCCGACAAGGAATTTCGCTACCTTAGGACCGTTATAGTTACGGCCGCCGTTTACCGGGGCTTCGGTTCAAGGCGTGAACCTCTCTCCTTAACCTTCCGGCACCGGGCAGGCGTCAGACCCTATACGTCGTGTTCACCACTTCGCAGAGCCCTGTGTTTTTAGTAAACAGTCGCCACCCCCTGGTCTGTGCCCCCCCGCCCTGGTTGCCCAAGGCGAGGGCCCCCTTCTCCCGAAGTTACGGGGGCAATTTGCCGAGTTCCTTCAACACCGTTCTCTCAAGCGCCTTGGTATTCTCTACCTGCCCACCTGTGTTGGTTTGGGGTACGGTCTAACGCTGGGGCTATTTCCTGGAACCATCCAGCCGCATCTGCAATCCGATAAGCAGATACGACGCTTCAAGTCCGTCACGTCCCAGCAGGCCAGGGAATATTCACCCTGTTCCCATCGACTACGCCTTTCGGCCTCGCCTTAGGAGCCGGCTCACCCTGCGCGGATTAACCTTGCGCAGGAACCCTTGGGCATTCGGCGAGAGTGTTTCTCACACTCTTGATCGCTACTCATGTCAGCATTCTCACTTCCGATACCTCCAGCACGTCTCGCGACGCACCTTCACAGGCTTACGGAACGCTCCGCTACCACGCATCTTGCGATGCATCCGCAGCTTCGGTGTACGGCTTGAGCCCCGTTACATCTTCGGCGCAGGACGGCTTGTCTAGACCAGTGAGCTATTACGCTTTCTTTAAAGGATGGCTGCTTCTAAGCCAACCTCCTGGTTGTCTTGGCTATCCCACATCCTTTCCCACTTAGCCGTAACTTGGGGACCTTAGCTGGCGGTCTGGGCTGTTTCCCTTTCGTCCCAGGACCTTAGCACCCTGAGACTGTCTGCCGTGCTGAACTCATCGGTATTCGGAGTTTGGTTAGGTTTGGTAAGCCTCGCGGCCCCCTAGCCCATCCAGTGCTCTACCCCCGATGGTCACCACACGACGCGCTACCTAAATAGCTTTCGCGGAGAACCAGCTATTGCCGGGTTTGATTGGCCTTTCACCCCTAGCCACAGGTCATCCCCCCATTTTTCAACATAGGTGGGTGCGGCCCTCCAGTGGGTGTTACCCCACCTTCAGCCTGCCCATGGCTAGATCACCCGGTTTCGGGTCTGATCCGTCGAACTCATGCGCCCTATTCAGACTCGCTTTCGCTGCGCCTACGCCTAACGGCTTAAGCTTGCTCGACAGACCAACTCGCTGACCCATTATACAAAAGGTACGCGGTCACCCCCTAAAGGGGCTCCCACTGCTTGTAGGCATCCGGTTGCAGGGTCTCTTTCACTCCCCTCGTCGGGGTGCTTTTCACCTTTCCCTCACGGTACTGGTTCACTATCGGTCACCGAGGAGTACTTAGGCTTGGAGGGTGGTC
>OZ271840.1:3137500-3268747 GCA_965601735.1 Alphaproteobacteria bacterium
CCGAGCGCGGTATAGACGATGGTCGCGAGACCGCCGTCGGCGCAGCTGAGGGTAACGGTGACGTTCTCCGCCGCTGGCCCCTCTCCCCGCACGGCCCGGGCCGCAACCTCGATGATCGCCGCGCCGGCCAAATCAGCGGCGAGGTCGATGAAGTGACACAACTCGCCGACCAGCCGCCCGCCGCCTTCCTCTGGCGCGTTCTGCCAGCTGTCGGCAGGCAACGCGCCAGCATTCACGCGTATGAGGATTGAGCGACCGCTGCCGGCGGCATTAAGGCGGGCACGCGCCGCATCGGTCATGGGAGCGAAACGGCGATTGAAGCCGACCTGGAAGAAGCCCGTTGATTCCGCCCGCGCCGTGGCAATCGCGTCGAGCTCCTCCAAACTCAGCGCCAGTGGCTTTTCTACCAGTACATGCTTTCCCGCCCGCAGGGCGCGGCATACGAGATCGGCATGATCGCGGTGCCGGGTCGCGATCAGCACGGCGTTGATGGCCGGGTCGGTGAAGATCGCCTCGGGGTCGGACTCCGCCCGGTCGAAACCGAAGCGGCGCTGGGCCTCCGCTGCAGACAGGCCACGCTGGCTCACCACTGTACGCAGGTCGAGCCCATCGATGCGGCGCAGATCAGGCAGCAGCACCGCGCGGGCAAACTGGCCGGCACCAATGAGGCCCAGCACGCAGTGGGCGGCGGGCGACGCGGCGGCAGGCGCAGGCGCGGCAGGGACCGCGGCGCGCTCCACCGGGGCATCCGGATAGGTCAGTACGACGCCGAGATGGGGTTCCGATGCCTCGAGGATGAGTCCGTAGGCGGCCTCCGCCTCGGCGACCTCGAAGCGGTGGGTGGTGAGCGCGGCGACATCGAGCCGGCGCGCACCCGGCGCCATCAGGCGCACGCTCTCGGCCAGGTTGGCGGTCTCGGTCCAACGCACATAGCCGATGGGATACTTCACCCCCCGGTCCTCATAGTCCGCGTCATAGCGGCCGGGACCGTAAGAGCGCGATACAGTAAGGGTGAGTTCCTTCGCCATGAACTCGCGGTAGGGCACCTCGGTGCCGGTGAGTCCGACAACGACGACCCGGGCGCGGTCGCGTGCGACCTCGGCCGCGGTGGCGAAGGGGCCGCTGTCCTTGGCAGCCGCGGCCACCAGCACCGCATCGCAGCCGGCCCCACCGGTCAGCGCGGCCAGCACCGCGTCGAGACTGTCGCCGGACAGATCGCAGGCAGCTTCCGCACCGAGCTTGAGGGCGAGATCCAGACGGTCGGGGGCGATGTCGAGCGCCAGCACCCGCGCCCCGGCGAGGCTGAGCAGCTGGGTCGCGATCTGGCCGACCAGGCCGACGCCGACCACCGCCACAGTATCGCCGAGACCAGCCCCGGTCTGACGCACGGCATGCATGGCAATGGCGGACAAGGTCGCGTAGCAGGCTTCCTGGTCCGGCACGTCCTCGGGTACAGCAACGGCCAGATTGACCGGCACCAGGTTGTACTCTGCGTGGTTGGCAATCCCGGCGCCGGCGACGGCGACCCGGTCGCCGACCCGGAAGCGCGCCTCGCCGCCCTCACCCACCGCCACCACCTCTCCGGCGGCGGCGTAGCCCAGCGGCAGCGGTTCATCCAGCCGGTTGAACACCGCCTTGGCGGTAGCAACGAGGCCGTCGCGCCGAGCCTTCTCCAATACCTTGCGTACCAGGTCAGGCCGGGCTCGGGCCTTCTGGGCCAGTGACTTGGCGGCGAAGTCCACCACCATGCGCTCGGTACCCGCGGAGATCAGCGAGGCGCGCGTACGCACCAGGATATGACCGGGTTCGGGATGTGGCACCGGGACGTCGCACACTGACGGGCGGCCGCCACGGGCGCTCTGGACCACCTGCTTCATGGGCGCACCTTAAAGCAGATCGCGCTCACGTGCGCCAGCGCACCCGGGGCAAGACGCGGGCCGGGTCAATGGCATCGGCATGGCGCTGCACCACCTGGAGCATGTCAACGAGGATCTCTGTGGTCATCGGGTGCGGCTTCAGGCCGAGGTCAAGCAGGCCGGAATGGGCAGGATTGTAATAGTGGTCCTCCATCTCCTTGCGGGGATTAGGGACCTCCTGAACCGCAACCTCGAGACCAATTTCAGCACCCGCTGCCCGTACCCTCTCGGCCAGTTGATTGACGCTGAACACCTCGGTGAACTGATTCAGAATGCGCAGTTCGCCCTTCGCTGCAGGCTTCTCCGTTGCCAAGCCGACGCATTGCAGTGTGTCGCGCAGGTTCAGATAACCGCGGGTTTGACCGCCCTTGCCATAGACCGTCAGCGGCAGTCCGGCCACCGTCTGTACCAGGAAGCGGTTCACCACGGTGCCAAAGATGTCATCGTAGTGGAAGTTAGGCAGCACCGCCTCGCCCGCGCCGGTCTCGTCGGTCTCGATCCCATATACTGGCCCCTGCATCAGGTCGGTTACCGCAAGGCCATAGGTGCGCACGTAGAACCACAACAGGTCGGTATCGAGCACCTTGGTGGTGTGATAAAGCGAGCCCGCCGCGCGGGGATAGAGGAAGCGGTCCGAACGGCCGTTGTGCTCGATCTCGATCCAGCCTTCCTCGATATCGATGTTGGGGGTGCCGTACTCTCCCATCGTGCCGAGCTTGATGATGTGGCAGTCAGGCGCGTGGCGCATCACCGCCCAGATCACGTTGAAGGTAGTGTCGAGATTGTTGCGGAGCGTGAGCTGCGCCTCGTCGAACCCCTTCATGGAATAAGGCGCGGAAGGTTGTTCGGCGTAATGGATCACCGTGTCCGGCTTGAAGGACTCGAACAGCCCTGACAGGAAGGCGAAGTCGGCGCAGTCACCAATCTCGACGCGGATTTCCGCCCCGCCCGCGGCCTTGAAGGCGGCGGCGCGGTCTGGCAGTTCCGGCGTCGGGATCAAGGGTTCGGAGTCAGTCTCCCGGGCCATGCGGCGACGCAAATAGTTGTCCACCGCCAGCACCTCATGGCCCTGGGCGGCGAACGCCATGGCGGTGGGCCAGCCGAGATAGCCGTCCCCGCCAAGGATCAGCACCCTCATTCGGCGGCCTCCGCCTCAGCCTCGGCTGCCGCCGCGCGCCGATCGGACAGCAGATCGTTATCGACGAGGTAGGCGCGCAGTGTGTCCCCGGCCATGGTTTCCTCATCGGCGGACCGGTAGGGCCGCCCCCCCTCGGCGATGATTCCCGGGTAGGACCGCGCCGGCTGGTCGGGGCCACGCAGGGCCGGTTGGATGATGAAGAAGTTCTCCGCCTCCATAGTGCGGCGGACTTCCTCCTCGCTCATCAGCTCCTCGTATAGTTTCTCGCCCGGCCGCATCCCGATCTCGCGGATCGCAATGGCGTCGGGCGCATGGCCAAAGCGGGGCGCCAGCACACCAATCATCACCTTTGCGAGGTCGTCGATACGCACCACCGGCATCTTGGTGACGAATACCTCGCCGCCCTGGGATAGCACGCAGGAGTCCATTACATGGGCCACCGCCTGGCGAAGGGTCATAATGAAACGGGTCATCGCCGGGTCGGTCAGGGTCACCGGACCGCCAGCGGCAATCTGCTGGGTGAACAGCGGGATGACTGAGCCACTGGAACCCAGCACATTGCCGAAGCGCACCGAGGCGAAGATGGTGCCATTGGCGCCGGCGCGGTCACTGGCCGCAGTGAACAGCCGCTCGCACATCAGCTTCGACGTGCCCATAACGCTGGTCGGGTTAACCGCCTTGTCCGACGAGGTGAACAGCACCCGCTCAATGCCGCGCGCGGCCGCGACATCGATCACATTTTGAGACCCGAGGATATTGGTGTTGATGGCGGCGCGGGGTGAGCGCTCGCAGAGGTCGACATGCTTGTAGGCGGCGGTATGGAGGACGATCTCCACATCCTGCATCGCCGAAGTCAGGGACTCCCGGTCGCGGATGTCGGCCAGCCGCAAATCAACCGGAGCGGCGGTGTCGTAGGATTGGCGCAGGAAGAAAAGGCCGCTCTCATGATTGTCGATGCCGACAACATGGTCCGCTCCGGCCTCAAGCACCTGGCGCAAGACTTCCTGTCCGACCGTGCCGCAGACCCCGGTAATCAGGACCCGCCGGCCCTGCCAGAATTTACTCATCGGAATGCCCCCTTCGCGGTCGAGAGAATACACCAGCGCGCGCCGGAAAGCTTGGCCGATTCCGGGTGGCCCGGCTGCTCAGCCGCTGCCGGCCGCATCGGCGAGCAGAGCATCCTCGACCAACTCCATCAGGGCGTGTCCGGCAGTGATGTGGCTCTCCTGAATGCGGCCGGTTTCGTCGGAGGGCACCACCAGCGCCATGTCGCAATGAGCCAGCGCCGGCCCGCCACCCGCACCCAGAAAACCAAGCGCCGCGATGTCCATTTTGCGGGCCTGCTCAAGGGCCGCGATGACATTGCCGGACTTACCCGACGTGCTGATGCCCAACAACACATCACCGGGCCTACCGAGGCCCTCCACCATGCGGGCGAAATAGCTCTCGAAGCTGTAATCGTTGCCGCAGGCGGTGAGCGAAGACGGATCGAGCGCCAAGGCGAGTGCCGCCATCGGCGGCCGATTGACCATCGGGCGCAGGCGCACCAGCAATTCCGCCGCGAGGTGCTGGGCATCCGCCGCCGATCCGCCATTGCCGCACAGCATCAGCTTGCCGCCGCGCCGCAAGGAGTTGGCAATGCACTCGGCCATCGAGACGATATCTGGGGCGCATTGGCGCAGGGTGTCTTGCTTGACCGCGATGGAGGCATCAAACAGCGCCTGACATCGGACGAGCGGGCTATCGGTCATCTTCCTTCCCCATGGTTGAGCAGCAGGCAGTCTATGCGGTGCCGGAACGTAACATGTCGGCGCGCGGACTTGACGGCGCGGAACCCCGCGCGGCATACCCGTTCGCGGCAATGAAGCGGATACGGACACCATGAAGCGGCGACATTTTCTGGCGGGCGTGGGAGCCCTCGGCCTCGGCGGTTGTTCGATCAGCCGGACCGTGGAGCGTGTGGCCAATTCTGTGGAGTTCGCGATAGACGGCCTTGAGGGCGTGCCGCTTACCCGCGAGAAAGTCGCTGGCATCCCTTATGCGACAATGATGGGCAAGATCGGCCGCGGGCCACTGTCGCTCGTCGTGCTGGGCCGGATCGACGGGCAGGACCTTCATTGGATTTCCGCCGACCGCAACGTCTTTGTAACTCGCGGCGGCCGGCTGATGAAAACCGTCGGTCTCCCGGGCAATATCCAGCATACCCTGATCGCCGGCCAGGATCCGCTTGCCGCTGCCATCACCGCTGGCGATGCGGAGCGGCTGGTCCGCTATGTGGATGTGATGCCCGGGAACTACTTCGGCGCCGGCGTCGTGTCGCGCTATGAGGTGCTGGGGCCGGAGAGGATCGAGATCCTCGGACTCACCTACGACACCATTCTGGTACGGGAGCGAAATCGGGTCCCCACGATCGGGTGGAACCACACCAATTTGTTCTGGATCGGGCGCGATGACGGGTTTGTTTGGCGCAGCGAACAGCATTTCGCGCCGGATCTGCCGCCCGTGCTGTTCTGGGTCACGAAGCCGGCGGCTATTTGACCCTGCGCCGATAGCCGGCGAACCTGCCACGCCTTTCAGGAAGGTAAAACAGCGAAAGGCGGGCGGCCCTGAGGGCCACCCGCCTTCGAAGCTGTAACCGCGGAAGTGCGACTGATTAGTTGGTCGCGGTCGCGGTCGAGGTCGACGTCGAGGTGCTGGTCGTCGACGAGGTGTCGTCGTCGTCGTCGCTGGCAATCGCCACCGCGGCGCCAATCGCCGCCGCAGCCGCAACAGCCGCCGCAGCCGCTGCCGCACCGATACCACCAGCCGCGGCACCCGCCGCCGCACCTGCGCCCGCAGCACCACCGGCACCTGCGCCAGCGCCCGCGCCGGCACCCGCGCCGCCGCCAGCACCACCACCGGCACCACCAGCACCGCCGCCGGCACCACCGCCGCCGCCGCCGCCGGCACCGCCTTGCTGGCCGCCGGTCTGCTGCGCGAATGTACCCGTCACCGGCATCGACAGCAGGGCCAGGCTGGTGAGGGCCGTAATAAAGAGCCGCTTGAGCGTCATCATCGCCTCGCTTGAAACTTTCAACCCTGTTGGGAACAGGGAATTGCCAAAACAATTTAGGCGTCCGGAGACAAGCTCCGAAATGCCCCTACCCGACGCGGACCTTAGTCGGCGAATTCTCCGAACACAAGGGAAAAGTCATTGGCCTCCAACGCTTAGCACAAGTTTTGTGGGCATTTTTGGTAATCCAAATCTGCCGCGCGGAAGGCAGCCCCTATTTGAAGATGCGTGAATTCCGCTCTTTACCGCCGCCGGGGGCTGCGCTAGGCATCGCCGCGGTCGGGTGCATCACCCGACGCAATCCTGTGTTTTCGGCTGGAATCAACGCATGTCGCAGCAACGCTCCATCGCCGTTATCGGTCTCGGATATGTCGGTTTGCCGGTCGCGGCCGGCTTCGCCGCCGCGGGTTTCGAGGTCCTCGGCTTTGATATTGATGCAGGCCGAGTCTCAGAATTGAAGGCTGGCAAAGATCACACTGGCGAGGTCGACGCCAAGGCGCTGGAAGCCCCGGGTTTGCGCTTCAGCACCGATGCGGCGGCGTTGCAGAGCGCGAACTTCTACATCGTGACTGTGCCAACGCCGGTGACCGGCGACTTCCGTCCTGACCTTTCCCCCCTTCTGGGAGCCAGCAAGACCGTAGGACAGGCCCTTAAGCCGGGCGACATCGTGGTCTATGAGTCCACGGTCTATCCCGGCGCCACCGAAGAAGACTGCGTGCCGGCCCTCGAAGCCGCGTCCGGGCTCACCTGCGGCCGTGACTTCACGGTTGGCTATTCTCCTGAGCGAATCAATCCAGGCGACCGGGAGCACCGGCTGGAGTCAATCACCAAGGTGGTGGCCGCGCAGGACCCTGAGACGCTGGAGATCGTCGCTTCTGCCTACGGCGCCGTTGTGACGGCAGGCATTCACCGTGCGCCTACCATCCGCACGGCGGAAGCCGCCAAGGTCATTGAGAACACTCAGCGTGACCTCAACATCGCGCTTATGAACGAACTGGCCATGATCTTCGGCCGCCTGGGCATCGATACGGGCGACGTCTTGGCGGCAGCCGGGACCAAATGGAATTTCCTGCCCTTCACGCCGGGTCTGGTGGGCGGCCACTGCATCGGCGTCGACCCCTACTACCTCACCCACCGCGCCGAGCGCGCGGGCTACCACCCGAACGTCATCCTTGCCGGGCGGCGGATCAATGACGGCATGGGCGCGTTCGTCGCCCGCGAGGCAGTGAAGCGCATTCTCAGCAATGGCGGCCTTGCCGCGGGGACCCGTCCACGCGCGGCGGTGCTTGGCCTGACCTTCAAGGAGGACGTGCCCGATATCCGCAATACGCGGGTCGTGGACATCGTCTCCGAATTGGCGTCGTTTGGTTTCGACGTGGAGGTCGCTGACCCGATGGCGGACCCGGCGGAAGTTCAGCATGAACTTGACCTGCAACTGACCGCCCCGGACGCCATGGCGCCTGCCGACCTGGTGGTGCTGGCGGTGCCGCACCGGCCCTACCGGGAAGCCGGCTGGTCATTGGTCGGCGAACGGCTCGCCGGCGGCAATGGCTTGGTGGTGGATGTGCGCGGCGCGCTAGACCGGGACAGCCAGCCCGACGGGGTCGAACTGCTGCGCTTGTAGCTCTGCAAGGAAGTGCCCGCTGCCCGCTTGGCGGGCATGGCGTCCCCTAGGGGAGTCGAACCCCTGTTTCCGCCGTGAGAGGGCGGCGTCCTAGGCCACTAGACGAAGGGGACAGGGCCGGGAGGCGCGTTTCTAGCGGATCGGCCCCGGCCAATCAACAACTGCGGTGCGGAGGGGTCGCTCAGGACTTGCGTGCCGGACCGTCAGTGATGGGACCGCCTGCCTCGCGCCAGGCGCCCAGGCCGCCCTCAATATGACTGACATTATCCATGCCCATATCCTGGAGCGCCTTGGTCGCGAGCGCGGATCGCCAGCCGGACGCGCAGTAGAGGATGAACTCCTTGTCGTCGCCGGCGAAGATCTCCTTGTGGTACGGGCTGCCCGGATCAACCCAGAACTCCAGCATGCCGCGCGGCGCATGGACTGCATCGGGGATCATGCCGTCACGCTGCAGTTCACGGATATCGCGGATATCGACGAACACGGCATTGCCATCGTTGCGGTGCTCCAGCGCCTCATCCACCGCCAGGTTATGAATTTCCGACTTCGCTTCTTCGACAAGCTGGCTAACGCCCTTGGTCACACCCATCAATCCTTCTCCCTCGATAACTCTTGGCCCGTGGCCGACACAGCCATCGCGACTGGACCGAAACCGCCACTCGGGTCCGGTTTGTGAGCGAGCGTCCGGCCAGCCCGCCCTCGCTCAACCGGCGTAATCAGCCAGATCAGCTCCGGCTCCCAGGCCCGCGCTGCGTCGCGCGCGGACGGATTCGCCGGATGGTCCGGATGAGAGTGGTATAGGCCGACCACCGAAGCGGTACATCCCCGCAGCCGGCGCTCGGTGTCGATCCTGACCTGTGGGTCGACCTCAAACTCGTCCGCGGCATGGGCGATGTTGTCGCTTGCCACCACTTCTTCGACGACGATGGCATTGCCCTCGGCACGGCCAACTAGCAGGCCGCACGCTTCGCGGGGGTAGGCTGCCTCGGCAGCCGCTTCAATCCGACGCAAATCCGCGTCTCTCAGTCGGATCATTGGGCGGCAGGCGCTTGCCGTGGTTCTTGAACCGATACCCGGCCCACAATCTCGCCAGTCGCCAGGTCGATGACGACGACGCGGTCGCGCGGGCCGAGATCGCGCAGGTGCAGGACCAACCGTCCGTCTGAGACCATGCTGTGGACGACGCGGACCTCCGGGCCCTCCTCAAGGGCGATTTCGCCGAAGCCGCCGCCGCCGCCAAGCCCGCCGGTCGCTTTCTGGTATATTCCGACGATCAGTGCGCCGGTGCCGAGGATGATCAGCACCCCCATCACGATCACCAGGGTTTTGAGGGCCTGCACCGTTGTCGTCCCCTGCCCGTCCAATTCCACGGCACCGAGGCCGCATGCAAAAGTCCCAGAGACCGCGTGACACCGACCCGCCGGACCTATCCGGCGAGACGGTTGTCGTCGCGGTCGGGCCCGGCGACGCCGGCCAGCGGCTGGACCGGGTCCTGGCCGCATCAGCCTCCGACCTGTCACGATCACGGTTGAAAACGCTGATCGAGGCCGGCCGCGTTACCCGGGGCGGCGACACGATAGTAGACCCCTCATATCGGGTCAAACCGCACGACCGCTTCGTTATATCGGTCCCGCCGGCGGTGCCGGCGCGGCCTGTGGCCCAAGCAATACCGCTGGAAATCGTCCATGAAGACGAGGCCCTGATTGTCATCAACAAGCCAGCGGGGCTGGTGGTGCATCCGGCGCCGGGCAACCCGGACCGGACCCTGGTCAACGCGCTGATCGCCCATTGCGGCGACAGCCTGGCAGGCATCGGCGGCGAGCGGCGCCCCGGCATCGTGCACCGGCTGGACAAGCAGACATCGGGCCTGATGGTGGCAGCGAAGACCGCGCGGGCGCATGAGTCCCTGGTCGGACAATTCGCAGCGCGGTCTGTGGAGCGGGCCTACAAGGCCATCGTGTGGGGTGTGCCGGTCCCTGCCAGCGCTCGAATCGAGGGCAATATTGGCCGCAGCCGGCGCAATCGGAAAAAGATGGCGGTCCTCAAGTCCGGCGGCCGACCTGCCGCGACCCGGTATCGGGTGCTGCAGACGTTCGGCGATCGGGCGGCCTTGGTGGAATGCCGTCTGGAGACCGGCCGCACGCACCAGATTCGCGTCCATATGGCCGAGCGCGGCCACCCGGTGATCGGCGATGCGCTGTATGGCCGCGCCCGCAGCGGCCGGCGGGCAAGCCTCACACCTGCCATGCAAACGTGGCTGAGCAACATCGACAGGCATGCGCTGCACGCATACCTGCTCGGCTTCGCTCACCCTGAGACCGGGAAATCGCTGACATTTGAAGGGGAATTACCTATATTTTTCAGCGATCTAGAGTCTTCATTAAACTGCCCATAAAAAGACATAATTCCCGACTAGAAAACTAGGGTATTGTGGACGGCGACGGCGAAACCGGTTAAACTTTTCGTGTTCCGCAAGTCCAAGGCTTCCGTCTTCGCGTACTGTCCACTAGTCGCGAGAATGGCTTCATGCCCCGTCGGCCTCAGGCGGCACCCAAGATTAAGAAGGAGAAACCCATGGCAGGATTTGCCGCGGCGATCCCCCTAGCGCCCGAAGAAAACGTGTCTCGCTATCTGCGCGAGATCCGCAAGTTCCCGATGCTGACATCGGAAGAGGAGTTCATGCTTGCCAAGCGTTGGCGCGAGCAGGACGACCTTGAGGCCGCGCACAAACTGGTGACGAGTCACCTGCGGCTCGTCGCGAAGATCGCCATGGGCTACCGGGGCTATGGACTGCCGGTCGGTGAACTGATCTCCGAAGGCAATGTCGGCATGATGCAGGCGGTGAAGCGGTTCGATCCGGACCGCGGTTTCCGCCTGGCGACCTATGCCATGTGGTGGATTCGCGCGGCGATCCAGGAATACATCCTGCATTCCTGGTCGCTGGTGAAGATGGGCACCACGGCGGCCCAGAAGAAGCTGTTCTTCAACCTGCGCAAGCTCAAGGGCCAGATGCAGGCGATTGAGGAAGGCGACCTAGCCCCAGAAAACGTGACTGAGATTGCCCGCCGCCTCGGCGTGCCCGAGAACGACGTGGTCAGCATGAACCGCCGTCTGTCGAGCCCGGATCACTCGCTGAACGCCCCCGTGCGCCATGACGGCGAGGGCGAATGGGTAGACTGGCTCGTCGACGACAGCGAGAGCCAGGAGACCCTGGTTGCCGAGGACGAGGAGCTGACCAACCGCCGCCGCCTGCTGAGCACGGCGATGGCGGACCTCAATGAGCGCGAGCGGCATATCCTCACCGAGCGCCGGCTGCGCGACGACCCGACCACGCTGGAGCAGCTCAGCCAGCAGTACGGCATTTCGCGTGAACGGGTGCGCCAGATCGAGGTGCGCGCCTTCGAAAAACTGCAGAAGTCGATGCGGAACAATGCACGCGAACAGCAGCTGATGAACTAGCCCGACGGCACATCAACGCGACGGGGCCGGTCCGCCAGGACCGGCCCTTTTCGTTTGTGCTTACTCGACGATCTCGTCTTCTTCCTCGAACTCGTCGTCCTCGAACTCATCATCGTCTAACTCGCCTGCCTCGAGTTCTAGGTCATCGGGCATACCGGGTACGTCGTACCCGCCGGTCGAAACCGCGCTGCCCCACTCGCTCACCAGTTCGGTCTGCTGGTCCTTGAGCTCGCGGATGCGGCGCTGGGCGGCGATATTCAGGAAGGTACCGACGACAGGCGGCATGCCGAGGTACAGCATCCAGCCGATAGCCGCCGTCCCATACATGATCGACAGGGTGATCGGGTCGAGCAGCAGATCGACCGCATCCCACAGAGTGTGATCCGTCGCCCACAGACCCAGTGCGTAGGGGGCGACCCCTGTGATGTTGATGCCGGCCACGCAGCGGAAAGCATAACGGCCGCGGTTGCGGTCGATGAAATACGCCACCCAGCTTGGCAGCATTCCGAAGGCGAGCAACAGGCAGGTTGGCAGCGACAGCACCACCAGCGCCGACACCAGAACCAGCATGAGAATCTGGTTGGTGCGTGACATCGAGCGGGCTTCAGCGTCTGCGTAACGGGCCATAGTGAGCTACAGGGACACGACGAAAAGAACGGAGATGGCGATCATGGCAACCATGGTGGAGGTCACCGCGGCGGCCTGCTGACCGATGCGGACGGCCTCGTCACGCCGGGCTGCGCCGGAAATCTCGAGGTCCTCGATCTCTGAATCGGCCTCTGAATACTGGGCCACCGCCTCCTGGAACCCTGCCTGGTCCTCCTGGCGCAGATCGGGACTGTCGAGCAGGTTGTTAAGCTCTGACAGCTTGCCGCTTTCCATCACGCTCGGCAGCTCGCCGCGCAGCTTTTCCCTTGTCGTCCGGCTGCGATAGCTCTCTAGGATGGGTTCGGCGATCCGTCCCAGCCAAGAAGCCAACCCGGGCAGCGACTGCGGCCCTAGCTTCCATTGCAACGTGGCAAAAAGGTTGACCACGCCCAGCAGCCGCTTGTGCTGGTCCGTGTCGTCGCTGACCAGGGCCAACTGGGCATCGACGCTCTCGCTGTAGTGGCGGGCGATGAAGGCGGCGATATGACGGTCGATCGGCAGCGCGGTGCGGTCGACCCGCCCGGCCTTGTTGTCCAGCACCGGCAGGAGGTGCGGCAGGCGCGCCACATTGTCGTCCTTGATCAGCGGGCTCTGGCAGGCCAGCGTTGGGTTCAGTTCATAGAGCACGCGCTCCACACCCGCGCCCCAGTTCGGGCGCGAAGCGATGGTGCGCAGGTTGGCGATGTTGGATTCCTCGTTGCTCCAGTTCGGATCCCCCTGGGTCTCGAACCAGTAGTGCGGGATATCGCGGCGCAGCATCTCGGCGAACAACTCGACGTCGTTGCGCTCCAGGAATGACATCGCAAGACAGGGGCCGAGTCCGTCAGGCATCGCCGCGAAGCCCTTGTATCGAATGGGCCCCTGGGGATCGAGAATGTTGATCAGCCGGGCGACGGAGATGTCCTCGTTGGCCTCGCGCGCCACCGCCGGCCCGGCAGACATCGTTGTCCCGATTGCCGAGACATGTAGCGCCCGGTCCGGATCGTCGAGCCCCCGGCGCATCCAGCCTTCCAGTTCCTCGTTGCGCAACAGGTTCGCGCCGGTACCCCAGTTACGGTAGATCGTCCAGGCTAGGCCGCGCGTTGTGTAATGGTCCCGACCAGTATGCTTGAAGGAGCGGCTGGCGCGGCCTTCCGGGTGCGGCACCGCGGCCTTCGCCGCCTGCCCTTCTATCCAGCCTTCCAGGTCATCCAGGGTCCAGCGCCGGTCGACATCGTCATGCAGCAGGCCGCGCAGAGCGTCAGCGATCACCGGTGACAGGCGGTTATCCCCGGTCAGTGCGCCAAAGCTGCCGCGCTCCGCCTTGGCCAGCAGCATCGACCCGTCATCCACGTTGGCCGCCGGGTTCTGCCCGAAATAGAGGATTGCGAGCGTCACCCCCAAAGCATAGAGGTCGTCGGCAAAGACGCCTTCGCCCCGGCCCTCGGGCCGGCATTGGCCGCTTTCGATCGGCTCCATCACGGCCGGCTGTCCCATCCCCGGCGGGGATGAGAAGCAGTCGCCGACGATGATCGGGCCGCCCTTCTCACCGGAAAGAAACATATTGGTGGGGCGGATCGCGCGATGGGTCACCCCGCGTATGCGCATCTCCCGCAGCATATTGGCCACCGGCCGCGCCACCCGCCGCGCCAGGTCGTTTTCCTGGACCGGACGGATTTTCTGGTTGATGTCGTTCATCAGCCGGCCGCCGCCAGGCTGCTCGTAGGCGATGATCGGGACGTTACCCTCTGTCAGCGGCCAGTTGACGTTGCCGTACTCGATCAGGGTGGTCCAGCCGAGGGTCTCCACCCCGGCCATGTTGTCCATTTCCTCGGTACGGACCGGCAGGCCATGGGTGCAGGCGTAGGCGACCAGCGAGCGCGTCGGTTCCGTGCGGTCCTCGGCGGCATAGGCGAGCACGCGGTAGCCGTCGAGCTGCGGCATCGGCGACTCGGGATAAACCGTTATCCGATCCTTGAACGTGACGCCGGGCCCGCGTGGTTGCCCGTCGCCCGAAGGTGCCTTGGCCAAAGCCTCTGTTCTCCGTTTCCGCCGGCGAATGCCGAGTGGTAACCCAAGAATATTAACAGAGGATTGTCGGCGCGGACATCGGGCATTTCAGCCCGAATACTGCGGCTTCGTTCTCGCTTTACTTAATCCTCGAACGGGTCGTGGACGAGGATGGTGTCGTCGCGCTCCGGGCTGGTGGACAGCATCGCTACCGGCGCGCCGATCAGTTCCTCAATGCGGCGAATATACTTGATGGCGGTCGCCGGCAGCTCGGCCCAGGAGCGCGCGCCCCGGGTGCTGTCGCTCCACCCTTCGAGGGTCTCGTAGATCGGCTCGGCCGCCGCCTGTAGCGTCATCGATGCAGGCAGGTGATCGTACTCCCGCCCATCGATCCGGTAGCCGGTGCACACCCGCAGTTCTGGGAAGCCGTCGAGCACGTCGAGCTTGGTCAACGCGATGCCCTTGATTCCGCCTACCCGCACCGCCTGGCGCACCATCACCGCATCGAACCAGCCGCACCGCCGCTTACGGCCCGTGACCACGCCAAATTCGTGGCCACGCTCACCGAGCTGCTGGCCGGTCTCATCGGTCAGCTCCGTGGGAAACGGTCCGCTGCCGACACGGGTGGTATAGGCCTTGGTAATACCCAGCACATACCCCACGGCGTCGGGACCGATGCCCGACCCGGCAGCGGCCAGCGCAGCCACCGTGTTTGACGACGTGACGAAGGGATAGGTGCCATGGTCGACGTCCAACATGATGCCCTGAGCGCCCTCGAACAGGATACGCCGGCCCGAGCGGCGCTCCTCATACAGGCGGTCCCAAACCCGGTCGGCGAAGGGCAGGATTTTCGGTGCGATGTCCTTAAGCCGGCCCATCACGTCGGCCCGGTCAATCTCAGCCGCGCCAAGACCGCGCATCATTGCGTTGTGGTGGAACAGCAGGTGGTCGACCTTCTGCTCAACCACGGCAGGATCAGCCAGATCGCACAAGCGGATCGCCCGCCGCGCCACCTTGTCCTCATAGGCCGGCCCGATGCCCCGGCCGGTGGTGCCGATCCGATCCTTGCCGCGCGCCTCTTCGCGGGCGCGGTCGATTTCGGGATAGAAGGGCAGGATGAGGGTCGCGTTGTCCGCGATACGAAGCACTTCCGGTGAGACATCAACGCCCTGGCCGCGCAGCACCTCGATCTCAGCCATCAACGCCCAGGGGTCGACAACGACACCGTTGCCAATCACTGATAGCTTGCCGCGCACCACACCCGAGGGCAGCAGGCTCAGCTTGTAGGTAGAGTTCCCGATGACCAGGGTGTGGCCCGCGTTGTGGCCTCCCTGAAAGCGCACCACAACGTCGGCCCGGTTGGACAGCCAGTCCACGACCTTGCCCTTGCCCTCGTCGCCCCACTGCGACCCGATGACCGCGACATTTGCCATCGGCCTAGCCTCCTTTAGTCCCGTCGGCCGGGGGCAGTTCTTTCAGCCCCTCGGCAGTAATGACATGTGTACAGCCAAGGCGCTGGGCCTCGGCGTAGAGATCGACGTTCGCTTCCGCTTCGGCCAGGGCTTCCAATGTCGCCCAGCCTTCGCTCCGCAAGGCCGCAGCCGCCGCTGCCGGCGCATCGGGCGCGACCAGCGCGCGGGGCCGTGGCACCGCAGCCGGTAGTGCTAACAGCACCCGGTCCATCGCCAGCGACAGGCCGGTGGCGGTCTCGCCATCGACGCGGTAGCGACCGCCTCGACCCAGTTCCCCGCGGGCCGCAAGCGAGAACAGGGAGAAACTAATGGTCTCGTGATATTCAAAGCCGCGGAAATCCACTGGATCGACCGACAGCGAAAGCCCCGGACACCGCGCTGCAACCAGTTCTACTACCGCGGCCAAATGTTCGGCATCAGCCCGGCAGGCATCTGGCATGGCGACATCACGCAGGCGGTCCAGCGCGGAGGTGGCCTCGCCGGCGCTGTCCATCAGTTGGGCAAGGGTTTCGCCGGCGCCGTTACCGACCTCCAGCAGCCCTTCCCGGTCGCGGCGATCAATAGCGAGGCGCAACGCAGCCCGCGCATCCGGGTCCAGTGCCGCATCGGCGACAATGGCCACTAGCGCGCTTGGCAGGTTGAAGTCGACCGACAGGTCGCGGGCGCCCACCGCATCCAGTGCCTCGACCGTGACCGCGACCACCTCGGCGTCCGCTGCCGGCGATGGTGCCCCGATCAATTCCACCCCGGCCTGGTTGAACTGGCGCTCGGGCTGGAGTTGGTCGCCGCGGGCGCGCAGCACTTGTCCGGCATAGGACAGCCGCAAGGGCCGGGGCGCGGCAGCAAGGCGGCTCGCCGCGATGCGGGCCACTTGCAGGGTCATGTCGGGGCGGACCGCCATCATGCGTTGGGAAAGCGGGTCCATCAGCCGCAGCGCTTGCTCCGTGGTCGCCGCGCCAGCACCGGCGAGCAGGCTATCCTCGAACTCCAGCATCGGCGGCTTGACCCGGTCGTAACCATGGGCCGCGCACAGAGCCATCAGGCGCTCCACGGTCTGCGCCTCGCGCTCCGCATCGGGCGGCAGCACGTCGCGGAGGCCGGCAGGGAGCAGCGCTCGATTGTCGGAGTCGGACATCGGTGTCACACGCAGTCGTATCGTCGGCGGCGTGCGCTTTTAGCACCCCCGCCGCGGCGGGGCCAGCGGCCCCGGACCGTCAGGCCCTAGAAGGACAGGGGCTTCGCCTGGATCACCATCGGCAGCTCGCGCAGCCTGCCAAGGGTGTCGTCGTCAAGCGGCTGGTCCACCTCAAGCAGCGCCAGCGCATCACCGCCCGGCGCAACGCGGCCGAGGTTGAAGGTGGCGATGTTGATGCCGGCCTCGCCCAGCAGCGTGCCCAGCCGGCCGATGAAGCCCGGCTGATCGCTGTTGGTGATGTAGAGCATATGCGCCCCGAGGGTAGCCTCAATGGGGATCTCCTTGATCTCCACCAGCCGCGGCTTGCGGTCGGAGACCAGGGTGCCGGAAACAGAGCGGGCCTGCCGCTCGGTGGTTACTGTCAGCTTCACCAGCGTTTGGTATTCATCCACATGCTCGCGGGTTACTTCGCTGACCTTGATATCTCGATCGCGGGCGACCGCCGCAGCGTTCACCAGGTTCACCGTATCGAGCGTCGGCCGCAGCAGGGCGGCAAGCAGCACGGCGGTGAGCGGCCGTGTGTTCAGCTCCGCGGCTGCACCGGCATATTCCACCGTCACTTCCGTCAGTGCGCTCTCTGTCAGCTGACCGGCGAAGCTGCCAAGCTGCTCCACCAGCGTCATATAGGGACGCAACCGCGGGGCATCCTCGGCGCTGACCGAGGGCATGTTGATGGCATTGGTGACCGCGCCACTGTTCAGATAGGCGGACATCTGCTCGGCGATCTGCAACGCCACGTTCTCCTGCGCCTCCTCCGTTGAGGCGCCCAAATGCGGCGTCACCACCACGTTGTCGAGCCCGACCAGCGGGTTGTCCTTGGGCGGCTCCTCAGCAAACACGTCGAGCGCCGCACCGGCGACATGGCCGGAGTCGAGGGCTGCCTTCAGCGCCGCCTCGTTGACGATCCCGCCGCGGGCGCAATTGACGATGCGTACACCGGGCCGGGTCTTGGCGATCGCGTCGGCATCGATCAGGTCGCGTGTGTGCTCGTTCAGCGGCGTATGTACGGTGATGAAGTCGGCGCGGGCGAGCAGGTCATCCAACTCGACCTTCTCGATACCGAGGTCCGCGGCACGCTCCGGCGACAGGAAGGGATCGAAGGCCACTACCTTCATCTTCATCCCCAGCGCCCGGTCAGCCACGATGCCGCCGATATTCCCCACGCCGATCACGCCCAGCGTCTTGTTATAGAGCTCAACGCCCATGAAGCGGCTTTTCTCCCACTTGCCGCCCTGCACCGAGGCATTGGCGGTGGGGATCTCGCGGGCCATGGCCATCATCATCGCTACGGCGTGTTCGGCGGTGGTAACGGTGTTGCCGAACGGCGCGTTCATCACCACCACACCAGCGGCGGTCGCCCCGTCAACGTCGATATTGTCAACGCCGATGCCGGCGCGGCCGATCACCCGCAGCTTGGGTGCGGCGGCCAACACATCGGCGGTGACCTTGGTGGCCGACCGTACGGCCAGGCCGTCGAAGTCACCGATTCGCGCGACCAAGTCCTCTGCCGACAGCCCTGGGCTGAAATCCACTTCGACGCCATTGCGTTCGAAGATCTCGACCGACCGCTCGCTCAGCTTGTCCGAAATCAGCACTTTGGGCATGGCTCAGGCCTTCTCCGTCACATCGTCGGCGACCATCGCCGCGGCCCAATCGAGCCACGGCAGCAGGGCGCGCATGTCTTCTGTTTCAACCGTCGCCCCGCCCCAGATGCGCAGGCCCGGGGGAGCGTCGCGATAGGCGCCGATGTCGAAGGCGACACCCTCGGCTTCCAGCAGGCTGGCGATCTTCTTCGCAGCGGCCGCCTGTCCATCAGCCGGCAAAGCGGCAAACCACGGCGCGGTGATCTTCAAGCATATCGATGTACAGGACCGGGTTGCCGGATCGGTCGGCAGAAAATCGGCCCAATCGGACTGGGCGACCCAATCAGCCACCACAGCGAGATTGGCCTCCGAGCGGGCGAGCAAACCCGCGAGGCCGCCCACATCCTCGGCCCATGCCAGAGCGTCGATGGCATCCTCGACACACAGCAGCGAAGGGGTATTGATGGTGGCGCCCTGGAAGATACCGCCAATCAACTTGCCGCCCTTGGTCAGGCGGAAAATCTTGGGCAGCGGCCAGGCCGGGCTGTAGCTCTCGAGCCGTTCCACGGCGCGTGGGCTGAGTGCGAGCATCCCGTGTTGTGCCTCGCCGCCCAGGACTTTCTGCCAAGACCAGGTCACCACATCGAGCCGGTCCCACGGCAGCTCCATGGCGAAGGCCGCCGAGGTGGCATCGCAGATGATGAGGCCTTCCCGGTCGGTGGCGATCCAGTCGCCATCGGGCACCCGTACGCCGGAAGTCGTACCATTCCAGGTAAACACCACATCGCGGGCCGGATCGGCCTGCGACAGGTCGGGCAGATCGCCGTAGTCCGCCTCAATCACGCGGCAATCATCGAGCTTGAGCTGCTTCACTGCATCGGTCGCCCAGCCCTTGCCGAAGCTCTCCCACGCGAGGATGTCAACGCCACGCGCACCCAGCAGGCTCCACATCGCCATTTCCACCGCGCCGGTGTCCGAAGCAGGAACAATGCCCAGTTGCCAGTCATCCGGCATACCGAGCATCGCCCGGCTACGATCCGCCACTTCCTGGATACGCGCCTTGGGGGCCTTGGCGCGGTGCGACCGGCCAAGATGCGCACCAGCAAGTGCATCGGGGGACCAGCCAGGCCGCTTGACGCAGGGACCGGAGCTGAATTCGGGACGCGCGGGGCGAACGGCAGGGGTCTCGGGCTGGCTCATCATGGCGCTCCGAAATGGCACTGGACGGCGCGAATGGCAGGCAAACCGGGCCGGTCAGCACAAGGCCCGGGGCGAGCGAGGCGCGGACATTACCGGCACTTGCTGCAATGCGTCAAACGGGACTTTTCCCGCCCCGCATATCAGGGACTTAGCAAGATTTCTGGTCCCCCGACCGGGGCTCAGTCCGTCCGTACCGTATGGCCATGGTCGAGCGGGCCATGACCCGCGCCATACCCCGGAGCACGGGCGATGGCGGTCTGTACATATTCGAGTCCCCGCGCCACAGCGTCAGCCAGACCAAGGCCCTGGGCCAGACCCGCTGAGACCGACGAGGCCAGCGTGCAGCCGGTGCCATGGGTATGGCGGGTGTCGATCCGCGGGGATTCGAAGAACTGCGGGCCATCGGCGGTCAGCAGCAGATCGCAGACTGTATCGCCCGGCAAGTGGCCGCCCTTCAGCAACACCGCGTCCGGCCCCATGGCGCGGAGCGCGGTTGCTGCCGCAAACATGTCCTCGCGGCTCGCAATGGAAATGCCGCAAAGCGCCGTCGCCTCCGGGGCGTTCGGGGTCAGTACGGTGGCACGCGGCAGTAGCTGCTGCTTCATCGTCTCTACCGCGCTGGGGTCCAGCAGCGCATGCCCCCCCTTGGCCACCATCACGGGGTCGGCGACCAGCGGTGTCTCCGGGGCGTTATCGGCCAAGGCAGAGACCACGGTTTCGATCACCGCAGCGCTGTGCAGCATGCCCGTCTTCAGGCAGTCGGCACCGATATCGCTTAGCACCAGGTCAATCTGCTGGCGCAAGAACTCCCCCGGCACCTCATGGACGCCGAACACGCCTTGGGTGTTCTGGGCCGTGAGCGCGGTGATCGCCGTAGCGGCGTATCCGCCCAGCGCAGTCACGGTCTTGATATCGGCCTGGATGCCAGCGCCGCCGCCGGAGTCGGAACCGGCGATAATCAGGACGCGTCCCTTCATCGCCGGCCTCAGACAGCGGGGCTGCCGGCGGCGCGGGCGATAGCGCCGGCGATCTGGTCAACTACTTGATGGACCAGCGTCTCGTCCTCGCCTTCCGCCATGACCCGGATCACTGGCTCGGTGCCGGAAGGACGGATCAGGATACGCCCGCTATCGCCGAGGCTGCTCTCCCCTTCCCGGATCGCCTCGACCACCTCCTTGCGGTCGAGTGGCGGCGCGTCCTCTGTGAATCCGACATTGCGCAGGATTTGTGGCAGCGGCTCGAACACCCGGCAGACCTCGCTCGCCGGGCGCCCCTGCTCAACCAGCACAGTCAGCACCTGCAAGGCCGCGACCAAGCCGTCGCCGGTGGTTGCGTGGTCGGTAAGGATGACATGGCCGGACTGTTCGCCGCCCACGTTGAAGCCCTGCTCGATCATGTGCTCCATCACATAGCGGTCACCGACCTTGGTACGCGCGAGCGCTAGGTCCCGGTCGCCGAGATAACGTTCCAGCCCGAGGTTGGACATCACGGTAGCGACGATGCCGCCGCCGCGGAGCGCGCCGGCGCGCTGCCAGCTGTCGGCAATGAGGCCGAGGATCTGGTCTCCGTCGATGACCGCGCCGGTCTCGTCCGCAAGGATCACCCGGTCGGCGTCGCCGTCGAAGGCAAGGCCGAGATGGGCGCCCTCGGCAACCACCGCGGCGCACAGCGCCTCGGTGGCGGTGGAGCCGCAGCCAGCGTTGATGTTTCGCCCGTCAGGCTCCACGCCGAGCTCGACGACATCGGCCCCCAGTTCCCAGAGCACCGCCGGGGCAACCCGGTAGGCGGCCCCGTTGGCGCAGTCGGCAACGATCTTGAGGCCGTCCAGCCGGACACCCTTGGGGAAGCTGTTCTTGGCGAACTCGATATAGCGGCCATCCGCATCGCCCAGCCGACGGGCCCGGCCCACCCTGTCGGCGCCAGCCAAATGGCTTTCGAGGGGCTCAGCCATCAGCGCCTCGATCTCGCGCTCGTCCTCGTCCGACAACTTGAATCCGTCGGGGCCGAACAGCTTGATGCCGTTGTCTTCGTACGGATTATGCGACGCGGAAATCATCACGCCCAGATCGGCCCGCAGGGAGCGGGTCAGCATCGCCACTGCGGGCGTCGGCAACGGGCCGAGCAGGATCACGTCCATGCCCATTGCCGTGAATCCAGCCATCATTGCCGATTCCAGCATATAGCCGGACAGCCGCGTATCCTTGCCGACGACGACCGTATGGTGATGCTCGCCACGCAGGAACTTCCGCCCCGCCGCCATGCCTACCCTCAGCGCGACGTCGGCGGTCATTGGGTGGGCATTGGCACGTCCGCGAATGCCGTCGGTGCCGAAATACTTACGAGTCATGGTGCCAGGGAATCACCGGGTCCAAGGAAAGGGCGGGCATTGTATCAGCGGCACGTTCATTGGACAGCGCCTATCGCCGACCAGATAGCCGCAGCCTGCCGGGCGGCGTCGACATCATGAACCCTCAGGATCTGCACGCCCTGCTCCAAGCCCGCCTGATTGGCGGCGATGGTGCCGGGCAGCCGAGCCGCGGGATCCTGCTCGCCATCAATGGCGGCGATGAAGCTCTTGCGCGACACACCGAGCACCACCGCGCAGCCGAGGCCGTGCAGCAGCGACAAATTCGAGAGTAAGTCGAGGTTGTGAGCCAGGGTCTTGCCGAACCCGATGCCGGGATCTACCGCGATGCGGTCACGGGCGATTCCGGCCGCTTCACAGGCGGCAATCCGATCCTCGAGGAAGTCGTAGACGTCGCACGGCGCGAAGCGGTATTGCGGGTCTCGCTGCATGGTGCGCGGCTCGCCCTGCATATGCATCAGCACGACCGATGCACTGGCCTCGGCCGCGGCCGCCGGGGCATCCGGATCGCCGCCAAGCGCAGTGACATCGTTGATAATGCGCGCGCCGGCATCGCAAGCAGCCCGCATCACGGCGGCCCGCCGGGTATCGATAGACAACAGTGCCCCTTCCGCCGCGAGGACGTCGATGACCGGCAGCACCCGGCGCAGCTCTTCCTCCTCGGTCACCGGCGCAGCGCCGGGGCGGGTAGATTCACCACCTACGTCGAGGATATCGGCCCCCGCCGCCAGTAACGCTCGGCCGTGGGCGATGGCATCATCGGGCGCAAATGCCGCGCCACCGTCCGAAAAGCTGTCAGGGGTTACGTTGATCACGCCCATCAGCCGCGGCCGATCGAGGGCGAGCCCGGCGAAACGCGCAGGCAACGTGGCAACGCGGTCTCGGGCCGCACCAAGCGCGGTGTCGCCGGGGATGGCGGCAATGTAACGGTCGAGATCGCGCCAGAGGACGCGTTCAGACGTCACTGCGTCACCGTCACGGATCAGGATGTCAGCCGCCAGGAAGCCACCGGGCACGCGGCCCAATGGCCTCAGATAGGGCCCTCGGCCCGGGGCGTCGGCACTCAGGTCAGGAACCCGGTTGCGGTTCCGGGTCCATGCCGCCGGACGGCTTCGGACGGCGGCGGCCGCTGGTCGGCACCGAGGATCGGCGGCCCCGCTCGGCCTCCCCCTCGCCGGTGGTGGCGTCAGCCGACGGGCCGCCACCCTCGTCACGATTAATCTCCTCGCCGCGAAGCAGCGCATTGATCTCGTCGCCGGTGAGGGTCTCGTACTCCAGCAGCGCCTTGGCAAGGGTGTGCAGCTCGTCCTCGTTGTCGGTGAGGATTTCGCGGGCCCGCGAGTAGGCCTCGTCGACGATGCGGCGCATCTCCTCGTCGATCGCCTGCGCAGTCGCTTCAGAGATATTTTGCTGACGCGCCACCGAATGGCCCAGGAAGACCTCCTCCTGGTTCTCGCCATAGGCCAGGGTGCCAAGACGCTCGCTCATACCCCACACGGTGACCATGCGCCGCGCCCGGTCGGTGGCCATCTTGATGTCCATTGAGGCGCCGGTGGTGACCTTTTCCTCGCCGAAGATCATTTCCTCAGCGATACGGCCACCCATGGCAACCACCAGGTCGGCCTTGATGCGGGCCTTGGATTCGGAGATGCGGTCGCCTTCCGGCAAGCGCATCACCAGGCCGAGCGCACGGCCGCGTGGGATGATCGTCGCCTTATGGACCTTGTCGGAGTCGGGGCTGTGGATCGCGCAGATGGCGTGACCCGCCTCGTGATAGGCGGTGAGCTTCTTCTCCTCGTCGGTCATGACCATGGAGCGCCGCTCCGAGCCCATCATGACCTTGTCTTTCGCCTCCTCGAACTCCGCATGGCCGACGACGCGCTTGTTCTTGCGCGCGGCGATCAGCGCGCCCTCGTTCACCAGGTTGGCGAGGTCGGCGCCGGAGAAGCCGGGCGTTCCGCGCGCGATCACCTTCGGGTCCACGTCCGGCGCCAGCGGCACCTTGCGCATATGCACCTTGAGGATCTTCTCGCGGCCCAGCACGTCGGGGTTCGGCACCACCACCTGTCGGTCGAAGCGGCCGGGACGCAGCAGCGCCGGGTCAAGCACATCGGGCCGGTTGGTCGCGGCGATCAGGATGACGCCCTCGTTGGACTCGAAACCGTCCATCTCAACCAGCAGTTGGTTCAGGGTCTGCTCGCGCTCATCGTTACCGCCGCCGAGGCCAGCGCCGCGGTGACGGCCAACCGCATCGATTTCGTCGATGAAAATGATGCAGGGCGCGTTCTTCTTGCCCTGCTCGAACATGTCGCGCACCCGGCTTGCGCCGACGCCCACGAACATCTCCACGAAATCCGAGCCGGAGATGGTGAAGAAGGGCACGTTCGCCTCACCCGCGATGGCGCGGGCAAGCAGCGTCTTACCGGTACCCGGCGGGCCTACCAGCAGAACGCCCTTGGGAATGCGTCCACCGAGGCGCTGGAACTTATGGGGATCACGGAGGAACTCCACGACCTCTTCCAATTCGGCCTTGGCTTCATCGATGCCGGCGACATCCTCGAAGGTTACCCGGCCCTGCTTTTCGGTCAGCAGTTTGGCGCGGGACTTGCCGAAGCCCATGGCGCGCCCGCCACCGGCCTGCATCTGGCGCATAAAGAAAATCCACACCCCGATCAGCAGCAGCATCGGGAACCAGGACAGCAGGATGCCCAGCAGCGACGGTACCGCTTCCTCGACCGGCTTGGCGGTAATGCGCACGCCCTGCTCGTTCAGGCGCTGCACCAGAGTGGGGTCGTCAGGCGCGTAGGTCTGGAATGCACGGCCATCCCCGAAATGGCCATCGATCTGGCGGCCCTGGATGGTCACGTCGCGAACCTGGCCGCCCTCGACACTGTCAATGAATTCAGAGAAGGCGAGCGACGTCTGCGGCCCGGTCTGCTGGGCCGGCTGAAACAGATTGAACAGCGCGATGACCAGCAAGCCGATCACGACCCAGAGGGCCAAGTTTCTGCCGAAATTGTTCACGAACTTCGTCTCGCCTGAAAAAATGTGCGCGGGACCGGCTACGCGGTCCTCTTCAGAGTCATACAGTTGGTAGCGCGATGCGGATTAAACAACGGTAAAACCCGGCGCCGCAAGCGGTACGCGCGGGGTAAAGCGGAGCCTTAGCGCGTTCGGGGGCGGCGCCGCGTTGCTCCGCCAGCCGGCAAACGGCACTGCAACAACCCGACCACGGGACAGAATAACCGGCCAGCCGGCCCTTACCGCGGCCGGCCAGGGTGCGAGTACACGCCGCGCCGCTACCGGGTCGCGGCGCCCCAGAGCGCCAACAGAAAGGGGTTTGTCGACCCCGGACACGGTGATCTGGAAGCGACCGTCCCAATGGACCGTTCCGTCAGCGGCAAGGCGCCGGTCCGCCTCGGTGACAGCGGCCTCCCGGCACACCAGGGCGGGACCGTCGGAACGGCACACAAAACGGCACCCCCCCAGCGTCCGGCCCGATCCGCCCTGGTCAGCAAGGGCCGTATGCAGCCGCACCAGCGCTGCTTCACGCGGCGGATAGGCACCGCCGCCCACGGCTTGCGCCAGTCTTGCGACGGCGCGCAGCGCGACCTCATCCGGTGCGCGCAGCAGCGCTGCGGCATCCAGCCGGGCATGACCTTGCGGGTATAGGGTGACAGTTTCAGCCAGCAAGGCCGCGGCCGCAGCGTCAAGCGCACTGCGGGCGCGGCCCATGCGGCGCACGGTCTTGCCGATCTGGGCATCATCCAGTCCCTCGGCAGCCAGTAAAGGCCGTGCCTGGCGCAGGCGCGTGCGCAGGAACCGCGGATCCCGGTTGCTCGGGTCATCGATCCAATGTGCTTGCCCGGCCGCTTTTAGGGTCGCTTCCAGCCGCTCGCGGCTGATTGCCAGCAGCGGCCGCAGCAGCCGTACCCCGTCGCGTACCGACAGCGCGGGCATGGCGGCAAGGCCCGTGACGCCGCTGCCGCGGGTCAGCCGGTCGAGGAAGGTCTCTGCCTGATCATCGGCGTGGTGAGCGGTGACAAGGTGTAAAAGGCCTTGGTCGCGGCACCTGTCCGCCAGCACCCGGTAGCGGGCGGCACGGGCCGCTGCCTGAAGGCCACCGGATGCATCTCTCCAGCCCGGAACGGCACTATCCAAGGCGATAGTCGCGTGCCTCAGGCCAGACCGGCGCATCCAGCCGGCGACTTGCCGCGCCTCGGCGGCAGCTTCCGGTCGCACACCATGATCCACCGTGAGAGCCAGCACAGTTCCACGCCGCCGGGCGGCCCACCGTTTCAGCAGCAGCGCGAGAGCAAGGCTGTCGGCGCCGCCGGACAGCGCAACGGCGATCTGGGGTGCGCGTTCGAACGGCCCGAGTGCCGCCATGGCGGCTGCGAATTCCGCTTCCTTAACAGGCCGGGGATGCAAGTCCCCGCCGGAACTCACGGGCAGCCGAGGGCCGCGCGGGTCGCGCTTGCGCTCTGGCCGATGGCGGGGCGGGCGGTGGGGAACTCGTCGGCAAGTCGCTGTAGGGTGGCGCAGGCGTTCGGCTTGTCGCCCATCTCGCCGAGCGAGCGGGCCAGCTTCAGCAGGTTGTCTGGTGCCTTGCCGCCCTGCGGGCTAGCCCGGTAGCCATCAGCAAAAGCAAGCGCGGCGCGCTCAAAGTCGCCGCGGACGTAGTGGGTCTCGCCCAGCCAGTAACGTGCGTTATCGGCGAGCTGGTGGTCCGGATAGGTCTTAAGGAAACGGTCCAGCGCGGTTTCCGCCTCATCGAATTTAGCCGTCTTCAGCATGCCGTATGCGCGTTGATAGGCATCTTCCGGAGATGCCGCGACCTCGCCCGCCGCCGACGCGGAAGGCAGGGCGGCGGTCTGCTGCGGCGCGGGCGCGGGCGCCGATGCTGCCGGCCGGATCGGCTGGGGTTGGGCTGCGGCCGGAGCGGCTGCCGCCTGCTGCGCTTCTTCAGCCAGTGCTGCCGCCGCCTCGCGCTGACGGTCGAGATCGGTGAGCGAGATCGTCCCCATCGACTTCACACCCTCAGGCAAGGTTGCCTCGCCTGGCGCGAACTGCTTCTCGCGTTCGGCCTCTAGTGCGCGCGCCACTTCGGGGGACGGCTCCGGCAGACCATCGCGCTGCAGACGTGGCTGCTCGGACAGTGTGGTCGGCGGCGCACCATTGGCAGGCACGCCGGCAGCCGCTGACGGCGCCTGCTCCAATGCGGTCAGGCGGAAGTCGACGTCAGCGACGAGTTTATCGAGCCGGGTGGTGGCCTGCCGCAATCCATGGGCTGCCTGCTCGACCTCGCCGCGAAGATTGCGCAGTTCCTCTTCAAGCGCGGTAAGCCGCTGGTCGATCCGGGCAACGGCCGTATTGGTGATCGGCGCGGCGGTGGGGGTTGCCCCAGCTGAACCCGGCGCGGCAGCGGCGGTGCCAGCCGGCGGCGCGGCGCCTCGGTATACCTGGCGCTGCAAATCCTGCAGCTCGCGGGTCAGGCGTTCGATCTGGGTTTCCAGAAACTCCACTTGCGGGCTCTGGGCAACGGCGGGCGCAGCCCACAGGACCAGCGCGGCAGCCCAGGCAAGGGTGCGAGACGGGGCAGCAGGACGGCAGAATTCGCTCATGGCACCAGGCCTTCGGTTCGGCAGGTCGGCGGGATGGCGCAACCGCCAGAATAAGGCAGCCAATCCTGGCAAGAAAAAGGCGCCGGGCCCTTACCGTTTCTCACGGCAGGCCCGGCGCCCGGGTAGACCTTACTGGCGTGTCAGTGCGCCCGGATTAGCGGACCACCGTCACCGAGCGGCGGTTGAGACGCCACGCGGCTTCGTTGGAACCCATCGCGTAGGGGCGCTCTTCCCCCAAGCTCACGGTCTCAATCCGGCTCGGGTCGATGCCCAGGCTGACCAGATAGTCACGCGCCGCGGTGGCACGGCGCTCACCCAGCGCCAGGTTGTACTCGCGGGTGCCCCGCTCGTCACAATGCCCCTCAATGGTGATGCGGGCCGAGGGATACTGCTTCAGCCAGGCGGCCTGACGCTCCAGCGTGCCGCGGGCATCGGCGGTCAGCGCCGCCTTGTCGAAGTCGAAGAAGACCCGGTCACCGACATTGGCCACGAGGTCGGCCTGGCTGCCCGGTGCGATCGCATCCTCGGATGCGCCGCCACCAGAAGCTGCCGGCGCCGACGGTGCCGCGGCAGACGACGACGCGCTCTGCCCACCGCCGCCGGTGGTCGCGGATTCCTCAGGCGCGGTCTGGCACGCGGCCAGCAGCGCGACCGACGCCAGGATGGTCAAAAAACGAATGTGCATAGTCCGCCTTTCCCTAAAGGACGATTGTCACAGGTCACAACCCTGCAAGCACCCTAACGAATACCCGCCGAGGCAACGTCATAACACGTTAAAGATCAATAAAATAACAGAATTCGCCCTCGACGGCGGCACTATACTGGCGATGATTCAGCGAAGCAAGGGGGACCAGGCCGGGTCCGATGCGCCGACAGGAGTCTCTATCGCCCGCTCGTTATAGCCGGTGATATCAATGGAATAGAGTTGTACTGCGCCCCCGCGCCCTTGGGAATCGAAACGGGTTTGGCGGAAATACATCAGCACCCGGCCGTTCGGCGCCCAGGTCGGCCCCTCGACCCGGAAACCATCGGCGAGAAGCCGCTCCCCCGACCCGTCGGGCCGCATGATGCCGATGTAGAAGGTGCCACGCTCGATCTTCGTGAAGGCGATATAGTCGCCACGCGGCGACCAGACGGGCGTTGCATAGCTGCCGGTGCCAAAGCTGATGCGCCGGATGTTGCTGCCGTCGGCGTTCATGACATAGAGCTGCTGCCGTCCGCCGCGGTCGGAATTGAAGGCGATCTGCTTTTCATCCGGCGAGAAGCTGGGTGAGATGTCGATGGCGGGACTGCGGGTCAGCCGTTGGGTGCGCCGGGTGCGCAAATCCATCACGTAGACGTCGGAGTTCCCATTCTCGGCCAAGCTCATGATCACCTTGTTGCCGTCGGGCGAGAAACGCGGCGCGAAGGTCATCGACGGAAAATCGCCGACCAGTTCCTGGCGGCCGGTATCGATGTTGAACAGATACACCCGGGGCCGATTGCCGCGATAGGACAGGAAGGTGATCATATCGGCGGCGGGTGAGAACCGGGGCGTCAGCACCAAGTCGGCCCCATCGGTCAGGAACCGATGGTTGGCACCGTCCTGATCCATGATGGCAAGGCGCTTGATGCGCCGGTTGCGGGGCCCGGTCTCCGCGACATAGACAATGCGGGTATCAAAATAGCCCCGCTCGCCGGTCAGCCGCTCGTAGATATCATCGGCAATGATATGGGCGATGCGCCGCCAGTTGCCCTGCACTGTGGAGTAAGCGAGCCCCTTCATCTGCTGCTCGGCGACGACGTCCCACAGACGGAACTCAACCCGGATGCGTCCGTTGCCGGCATCCTGCACACGGCCATGGACCAGCGCCTGGGCGCCGATCACCCGCCAGTCGCCGAACCGGGGTTGCACATCGAGCGAGTCCGGCCGCTGGATGAAGGCGTTGGGATCGACTGGTTTGAATAGGCCGGAGTTACGCAGGTCGCTGGTGATCACCTGCGCCAGGTTGGCGCCAAGGTCCGCCGCGCCCGGCACGGCGCCAACGAACCCGGCGATGGCGACGGGCAGCGGCTCCACCTGGCCACGGGTAATATCAATGCGCAGTTCGGCGGCAGCCGGCGGCGCGAGCAGTACCGCCGCCAGGCCCGCCAGCCCGGCGGCCCAGGCGCGCAGCAGAGTCAGAGACCTCATGAACCGAACATGTCCTTTGGATTGAATCGGAGGGTCATCGAGCGCCATTGGTCGAACTTCTTGGCGGGCACTTCCAGCGGGCTGCATTTTAGGACCGCGCGCCGCGCGCTCTCCGCGACCGTACGAAAGAAGGTATCGGACTGCATGCGGATGAAATCAACGATCCGCGCATCACGCACCGTGCCGTCCTGATTCATCTCGACGCTGATATCCACCAGCATGTCTTCCACACCCTTCGCGCCAATCGGTACGATCCAGCAGCGCTGAATCTGCGCCCGGATATAGTCCAGCTCGCTGACCGTCAACGGTTGATCGGGGCGGTTTGGCGCGGTGGCGCGTGGCGCCGGGGTCGGCGTCTCGGGAAGGCTCGCCTGCTCGGTCTCCTCGCGTTCCTCTACCCGCTCGCGGATTTTGTTCAGCGAGTTGAGCACCTGGTCGAAATCAGCGTTCTTCTGCGGCTTCTTCGTAGGCGCTTTCGGCGTCTGTAACGCGACCTGCGGTTCTGGCGGCGGCTTCTTCGCTACAGGCTTTGGCGGCGCAGGCTTCGGCGCAGGTCTGGGCGGCGCCTTTGCCTGGGGCTTCGGATCGGGCTTGGGTTTCGCCTGGGGCGCCGGCTTCGGCGCGGGTGGCGGCACATTGGCTACCTGCTTGGGTTCCGGCGGCGGGGGCGCCGGCGGTACCGGCGCCGGCTTCGGCACCGGCGCCATTGCGGTCTCGGGCGGCGGCGGCGCGGGCGCGGGCGGAGGTGGCGGCGCGGGCCGCGGCTTCGCCTGCTTCTGCTCCTCGGCTGGTTTCGACTGGGGCTTCGGCGGCGGCGGATTGGTCTTCTCGGCGACCGTGACCAATTCGACGATGATTGGCTGCTCTGTCGGCAGCTCATAGCGGGCAAGCGACGGCAGCCCCACCCATGCCAGCACAAACACGCCAACATGCATTCCGGCGGAAATAGCGACCGCGTTGCGCATCTCTAGCGTCCCGCCCCTGGCCGCTCGGGCAGCTCAGCAACCAGCGCGACCTTGGTGAAGCCCGCGGCGTTGATCAGCCCCATGACCTCCATCACCCGGCCATAAGCGATGGCCTGGTCGCCGCGCACATAGATGCGGGTATCGGGCTTGTTGTTGGTTATGGCTCGCAAGCGGGGCACCAGCGTCGTGGATTCGATCTCAGTTTCCTGAAGATACAGGACTCCCTGGCCATCCACTGTGACGACGAGCGGCTCATCGGGATCGCTCAGATTGCCGGCTTCTGCCTTAGGCAAATCGACCGGAACGCCGACCGTCAGCAGCGGCGCGGTGACCATGAACACGATCAGCAGCACCAGCATGACATCGACAAAGGGGGTGACGTTGATCTCGCTCATGGGCCGCCGCCGGGACCGCTTGCCGCGCCCCCGACTACCGTTACGGCCACTATCGAGCGTCACCGCCATGGATCAGCTCCGCTCGTCGATCTGCCGCGAAAGGATGGCGCCGAACTCACCGGAAAACTGCTCAAGCCGGTCGCCATACCGGCCGAAATCGCTCGACAGTTTGTTGTAGGCCACCACGGCGGGGATCGCCGCCACCAGGCCGAGCGCGGTAGCGAACAGTGCCTCGGCGATGCCGGGGGCGACCACCGCCAGGTTGGTCGCCTTGGTGACCGCGATCGCCCGGAAGCTGTTCATGATGCCCCAGACCGTACCGAACAGGCCGACGAACGGCGCTGTCGAGCCTACCGTGGCGAGGAAACCGAGCTGCGCTTCAAGCCGGTCCATCTCGCGCCCGATGGTGATGTTCATGACCCGCTCGATACGGTCGCGGAGGCTATCCACGGCCCGCTGCGACGACAGCAGTCCCTTACTGGATGCGCGCTTCCATTCGTGCATCGCGGCACTGAAGACGGCAGCCATTGGATGGGTCGGCGCGCTGCCGATATGCTCGGCGAGTTCATCAAGCGAGCCGCCAGACCAGAACCGGTCCTCGAAAGCGTCGGCCTCGCGGCGGAGGCGGCGCAGGCGCACGATCTTGTCGAAGATGATCGCCCAGCACCAGATCGACGCCAGCACCAGCGAAATCATCACCAATTTGACGATCGGGTCAGCGAGCAGGAACAGGCCCCAGACTGACATATCTTGGGTGGCGGCAGTCCCGGCGAGGGTTGCGGAATCGACTACGTTGGCTTCCATGGCTCGGTTATGTGGCCTGCGGGGTTAAAGGTTGAAGGGCTGCGCGAACCGGCATCGGCATTCGCACCGGGCGTCCGCTATCGAGGCGGATGCAGACAAGCTGGACCAGCAGCTGCGCGATCTCTGCCGCGCCGCGGCTGATGCTCTGGGAAATGCGCAGCGAACTGCCACCGACGCCGACCACTTCAGAGCGTACGCTCAATAGGTCGTCGAGCCGGGCCGGCTTGAGGAAATCGATCTCGCAGTGGCGCACGGCGAACACCAAGCCGTCGCCTTGCATCAGCTGGGCATGGTCATAGCCGCACAGCCGCAGCATCTCCGTGCGTGCGCGCTCCGCGAAGGACAGGTAGCTCCCGTGATAGACGACCCCGCCCGCATCTGTATCGGCGAAATAGACCCGTAACGGCATGACATGGGTGCCACCATCCATGCGGCCGGCGGTGCCGGCGTGGTCGGGCGGCGCCTCAGCCATCGTCTTGTCCGTCGTCGTTAAGTGCGGCACCGGCGGCAGCCCGCTCCAGCAGGTCAAGCTGGTCCGTGCTGCGCTTGGGCGCTCCGAGGCCGAGATGCGAGAAGCCGAAATCGGTCAGCATGCGGCCGCGCGGCGTACGCTGCAGCAGCCCCTGCTGGATAAGGAACGGCTCGATTACATCCTCGATGGTGTCGCGCTGCTCCGACAAGGCCGCCGCCAGGGTTTCCACCCCGACCGGCCCGCCGGCATACATCTCCGCGATGCAGCGCAAGTAGCGCCGGTCCATGGCGTCGAGACCCAAGCCATCGACCTCAAGCCGCGTCAGCGCACGGTCCGCTGCGGCTGCGTCCACTGCGCCAGAAACGCCGTCATCCACCGCGGCGAAGTCGCGGACCCGGCGCAGCAGCCGTACCGCAACACGCGGCGTCCCTCGGGAACGCCGGGCGATCTCGGCTGCACCATCGTCGGCCAGGGTGAAGCCAAGGGTGCGGGCACCGCGGCTGACGATCTCCGCCAGTTCGTCGGGTTGATAGAAGTTCAATCTCAAAGGAATACCAAAACGCTCGCGGAGCGGCGTCGTCAGCAGGCCCGAGCGGGTGGTCGCGCCCACCAACGTGAAAGGCGGCAGGTCGATACGCACGGAGCGCGCCGCCGGCCCCTCACCGATCATCAGGTCTAGCTGAAAGTCCTCCATCGCGGGATAAAGCACCTCTTCCACGGCAGGATTAAGGCGGTGGATCTCATCGATGAAGAGAACGTCGTGGGGCTGCAAATTTGTGAGGATCGCCGCTAGGTCGCCCGCGCGCGCGATGATTGGACCGGAAGTGGTCCGGAAACCGACCCCTAGTTCACGCGCCACAATCTGCGCCAGCGTGGTTTTGCCCAGACCAGGTGGGCCATGGAACAGCACATGGTCAAGCGCTTCCTCGCGGCCAGCGGCAGCCGAAATGAACACCTGCAAGTTCTCGCGAAGCCGCGCCTGGCCGATGAAATCGCCAATACGCTGAGGACGCAGCCCGGCGTCTGCCTCGTCCCCGCCGTCCTGTGGCGAGACCAGCCGGTCCTCCGCCGCGCTCACCGGTTCAGCTCCTGCAACCCGGCGCGGATCAGTTCCTCGACCGCCGCATCACCGCCGAGGTCGCGGCTCACCGTCGCGACCGCGCCGAACGCTTCGCTGCGGCCAATACCGAGATTGACCAGAGCGGAAACGGCCGCCCCCACCGCAGCATCCTCGGTATCCACCGGGACGGCCGTGGCAGCACCACCGGCAGGCGGACCGTCGGCTGTCGGCAGGGCGCCGACCTTGTCCTTCAATTCGTTGACGATGCGCTGGGCGAGCTTAGGCCCGACACCGGGTGCCTGCGCCACCGCCGCCTTGTCCTGAGAAGCGACCGCCTGCATCAACGCCGAGGGTGACAACACGCCGAGCACGCCAAGCGCGACCCGCGCGCCAACCCCCTGCACTGTGGTCAGTAGGCGGAACCAGTCCCGCTCCGCCGCCGAGGCGAAGCCATAGAGGTGGATGTGGTCCTCGCGGACATGGGTCTCGACAAACAGGGTCGCCGCCTCGCCGGGTCCCGGCAGCGATGCTAGTACCCGAGAGGGACAGAACACCAGGTAACCGACGCCACCTACATCAATCACGGCGCTGTCCTCGCCCACGGAATCGATCAGGCCAGAGAGCTTCGCGATCATCGCGCGGCCCTGACCTGTTCGGAAATACCCTGGCGTATCGCGGTCTGGGCATGATGGGAGTGGCACAGGGCAGCGGCGAGTGCGTCCGCCGCGTCCTTGCTGTCGAGGCGCGCGCCAGGCAACAGGGTTCGGACCATCATCACGACCTGGTCCTTCTGGGCATGGCCGTTGCCAACCACCGCCTTTTTGATCTGCATGGCGCCGTACTCGAACACCGCGAGCCCGGCCTCCGCCGGGGTCAGCAGCACGACCCCGCGCGCCTGCCCCAGCCGCAGGGTGGTGTCCGGGTTCTTGTTCACATAGGTCTCCTCAACGGCGGCCTGATCGGGCCGGTAAGCCTCGATCACCTCGGCCAGTCCGGACCGGAGCTGCACCAACCGGTCGGGCATCTGGAGCGCCCCGTCGGAACGCACCACCCCGTCCGCCACATGGCTGACGCGGTTGTCGCGCACATCGACAACGCCCCAGCCAGTGTTGCGCAGCCCGGGGTCGAGGCCCAATACGCGGATCACGCGCTCAGCCGCTCCATGACATCATCCGCCATGCTGAAATTCGCCGATATGTGCTGCACGTCGTCCGATTCGTCGAGAGCCTCCAGCAGCTTCAGCAGCGTTTCGGCCGGACCTGCCTCGACCGCGATCTCGGATTGGGGCCGCCAATCGAGCCGGGCTTCCTCGGGCGGCCCGAAGCTTGCCTCCAGGCCATCGCGCACGGCGCTCAGGTCATCGGGGGCGCAGGTGATGGTGTGGCCGAACTCGCCCGACTCCACATCCTCGGCTCCCGCTTCCAGCGCCGCCTCGAACATGGCGTCTCCGGCAGCCGCGTCGGCCGGAAAACGCACCACCCCGATGCGGTCGAACATGAAGCTCACGCTGTTGGTCTCACCCAGCGTCCCGCCATGCTTGCTGAAGGCGGCGCGGATCTCGGATGCGGTGCGGTTGCGGTTGTCGGTCAGCGCCTCGACGATGATAGCGACGCCGGCCGGGCCATAGCCCTCGTAGCGGACGGCTTCGTAGTTGGCATCGCCCTCCGCACCGGACGCCTTCTTGACCGCCCGCTCGATATTGTCCTTCGGCATGTTCGCCGCCTTGGCCGCCTGGATGGCGGTCCGCAGGCGCGGATTCATGTCCGGGTCAGGCAGACCGTCCTTCGCCGCAACGGTGATTTCCCGGGCGAGCCGGGCGAACACCTTGGCGCGCTTTTTATCCTGCGCACCCTTGCGGTGCATGATGTTCTTGAATTGAGAATGGCCGGCCATGGCTTCGCGATCCCGCTTGTCGTGCGTCTAGGTTCTGTCCCTCTGATGGCAGCTTATACCATATCTAGTGGATTTCCGTATGCGGCGCGGCGCGGAATCCCTCTCAAAACGGCATTCAGTGACCGTCGGCGGCAAATATGGCAATTTTCCGACGGCGGTCGCGGTCCCGACCGTCCGACGAGGAGCGCGCGGCGATGACGCGATTCCGGCTTAACCGCGAGACCCTGCGCGAGATCGGCGGCCTCGCTGGCCATGTAGCGCGGCGCATGAACGGCGACCAGTGCGCCCAGATGGCCGCCGGGCTGAGCTACACGTCGCTGCTGGCGCTGGTGCCGCTGGCGACCATCGGCTTCGCGATGTTCGCCGCGTTCCCGGTCTTCGAAGCACAGCGGGACAGCATCCGCGACTTCCTGCTGCAAAACGTGCTGCCGGGTTCCGTCGACAATATCGAGCGCAGCTTCACCACCTTTCTCGCCAATGCCGGCGAACTCACCACCGTCGGCATCCTGGCGCTCGGCATCACCGCGATCTTGCTGCTGGTAGCCATCGAATCGGCGCTGAACGCGATCTTTCGCGTTGCACAGCCACGCGCCACCGCCAGCCGGATCCTGGTTTACTGGGCGGTGCTGACCCTTCTGCCGCTGCTGATCGGTGCGAGCTTTTCGCTCTCCGCCTATCTTTTCGCCACTACCCAGGCGCTGGAGTCGATTGGCGCGGACCCGACCCTTTTCGGACGGCTGGTGCGCGGCCTGCCAGCGCTGATGGTCGTGCTCGCCTTCGCGGCGATTTACAAGATCGTGCCCAACCGCCCGGTGCGCTGGTCGAACGCCTTGCTCGGCGGGCTGGTCGGTGGGCTGCTGTTCGCGGCCCTGCGCTGGGGCTTCGGCATGTATCTGCTGCACTTCCCCTCCTATCAGGCGATCTACGGGGCGCTGGCGACGGTGCCGATCCTGATGGTCTGGATGTACTTGTCCTGGCTTGCGGTCCTTACCGGCGCATCCGTGACTGCTGCGATCCCGGAATGGGAGGCGCGCGAGGAGGAAACCAGCCTTGACGCACCGGAGCGGGTCGCCGCGGCCATCGCCGTGCTTCGCTGCCTGGCGCGCGCTAGCCGGGCGGGCGGGCCCCTGCCCTATGACGATCTGCTGGCCGGCGCCGGGATCAGCGACTCGGCCTGCCACCAGACCCTCAAGCAGCTCCGCTCGGGTGGCTACGTGGCCGCCACCGACGAAGAAGAAAGCTGGGTGTTAGCCCGCGACCCGGATGCGGCAACGCTCTATGACCTGCTGCGCGACCTTGGTCTCACCGCGCCGGCTGCCACGGGTTCGGACCCGGCGCTCGACCGGGTCCTGGGGACCGCAGACACGGCCGCGCGGGACGCTCTGGCGCAGCCGCTCGGCGCGCTGCTGGCTGACATCGCCGCCGACCCGGCGCGGGCCGCAGCCGACTAGACCGCTGGCAGCGTTTCCGCGAGGCGTCCGCCGAGGCGGACCGGTTCGGCAAGGCGCGCCAGGCCAGTCGTGTCGTCGGTTTCGACGAACAGGCCGCTCACCGTTGCCGCGCCGGTCGCCGGCGTCATACGCCCGGACGGCATCTTGGTTAGAAAGCGCCGCAGAGACTCCTGCTTGCTCATGCCGATCACCGAGTCGTAGTCGCCGCACATGCCCGCGTCTGTCTGATAGGCGGTGCCCCCGGGCAGCACCTGCCAATCGGCAGTCGGGATGTGGCTATGGGTGCCGACAACGACCGAAACCCGGCCATCCAGATGGTGCCCCATGGCGACCTTCTCGCTGGTTGCCTCGCCATGGAAATCGACCAGCGCCGCGCCGACCCGGCTGCCCAGCGGATGGGCCCGCAGGATCCGCTCCATCGCCGCGAAGGGATCGTCGAGCGATTCCATGAACAGCCGCGCGAGCAGGTTGACCACCAGCACCTCGGCGCCGTTGGCGGCCCGGAACACACCGAAGCCGCGGCCCGGCGTGCCCGTCGGATAGTTCTCGGGCCGCAGGATGCGCGGCTCGCCGTCGATCTGGGTAATCAGCTCGCGCTGGGCCCAAACATGATTGCCGGTGGTGATCACGTCCGCCCCGGCGTCGAACATCTCCTGCGCCAGCTTGATGGTGATCCCGAACCCGTGGGCGGCGTTCTCACCGTTGACCACGACGAAGTCGAGGGCGAGCCGCTGGCGCAGGTCCGGCAGCGCATCAAGCACCGCCTCGCGCCCGCTGCGCCCCACCACATCACCCAGGAACAGCAGCTTCATGCTTCCTCTCCCGCCGTGGCGCGGCAATCGTGAATGGCGGTCTCGGTGATGACCCAGTCAAGGCGCTGGTCATCCGGCCCGGCCGGGATCGACGAGACCTGCTGGATGTCAAAACCAACGCCCACGGCGGTCACCGGACCCGCCGCCCGGAGCGCCGCGAGCGTGATGTCGTAATAGCCGGCGCCATAGCCCAGGCGCTGGCCGTGCAGATCGAAACCCAGCAATGGCACCAAGACCAGCGCCGGCACCACGGCAGGCCGGTCAGGCGCAGGTTCGCGGGTGCCGAACGGTCCGGCTTGCAGGTCGTCGCCCGCCTCCCAGGCGCGGAAGGTCAGCGCTTGGCCGCGCTGCAGCGTCACAGGCAGCGCACAGGTCCAGCGCGCCTCAGCCAGACGCGCCAGAGAAGGGCGAACATCCAGTTCGTCGCCGATCGGCCAGTAGCCTGCTGCTGCCATTCGTGGGATCGCATCAAGTTCCGGCAGCAGCGCCGACAGCCGCTCGGCCACAGCCGCGCCGGCTGCCACCGCCCCGGTCTGGGCTGCGGCGCGGCGCTCGCGCAGCTGCGCGCGCAGCCGCTCTTTGTCGTCTGCCAGTGTCACCGGAGCCATGGATGACAGAGAATGGGATGACGGAGCCGCCACAGCCGTTGGCGAAAGGTGTCCTCTGTGGCCTGCTTGTGCAGGTGGGCGCCGTGATACCGGGACCAGGATCCCGGCAGGGACAGCTCCCTAGAGAACGTCTCAGCCCCAGGGACAATCAGCGCCTGACGCACCGGACAGCCCCGCCTTTGTTGAAGTTAGGCGCCTTCGAGGCGCGCCACAATACCCTCGATCCGGCCGGCCACCTTCTCGATGGCGCGGGCCGCGGCGTCCTCGTCGGCGGCACGCTGCGCAGCGCCGCGGTCCCGGTCCATGGCATGGCGCAGCTGCTTGGATTCGCGCACTGCCTCATCGAGTTCATCGGCCATCAGCAATGCTGCCAGCACCAGAAGCCGGGCTTCGCCCACCTTGCCGACAGCGGCGGCCAGCTCGGCCACCCGGCGGTCGACCTTCTGCGCCAGCGCCGCCAGATGCTCTTCCTGGCCATCGTCGCAGGCGATGGGATAGTTGACGCCGCCGATGGTAACGGTGACTTGGGCCATGCGGCTTAAGACTCCAGCACTTTCTGGAGACGGGCAATCGCCTTGTCGAGGCGCAGCGCCACTGTTCCGGCGCGCTTCTCGAGCTGTGCGTAGCGCTGCTGCAGGGCGGCAAGCTCACCGCGCGCCGCCGCATCGTCGCCACCGGAAAGGCCGCCTGCCACTGCGGCTTCGAGCCGCGCCACGGCGGCTTCCAGCCGGGCTGTTGCGTCAAGCACCTGCCCCATCCGCTGCGCACCCTTTCTGGTTCTTGTGAAACAGTCTCAAAGACCCCGCGTAAGGCGCGGAAGCTTAGTGGAAACTGCCGTTGAGCGTCAATAAAGCGCCTTAGATAGCCGGTTGACGGGGCCAGGGCGGCCATGCATGTTGCCGCGCAACGCGGCGGGCGGCCCGTCCGGCGCGGTTCCCTGTCGATTGATCGAGGCGCGAGGGGCCGATGACCTCCAGCCAAAACGCCCCTGTGGCCGACCATAACCGGATGGCCAACGCCATCCGTTTCCTGGCCGCAGATGCCGTCCAGCAAGCCAACTCCGGCCACCCCGGCATGCCTATGGGCATGGCCGATGTGGCGACCGTCCTGTTTACCCGTTTCCTGCGCTTTGATGCCGCCGCGCCGCACTGGCCGGACCGGGACCGCTTCGTTCTGTCCGCTGGCCACGGCTCGATGCTGCTCTATGCGCTGCTGCACCTGACCGGCTACGCCGGGATGCCGATGTCCGAACTGCGGAACTTCCGTCAACTTGGCAGCAAGACACCGGGCCATCCCGAAGTGGAGGCTCATCCGGGGATCGAGACCACCACCGGCCCCCTCGGCCAAGGCATCGCCAATGCGGTCGGCATGGCCATGGCGGAGCGCATGCTGGCGGCGCGGTTCGGCGACGGACTGGTCGATCACCATACCTACGTCATCGCCGGTGACGGCTGCCTGATGGAGGGCGTCAGCCACGAGGCTGCGTCCCTCGCCGGACACTTCAAGCTCGGCCGCCTGATCGTGCTGTTCGATGACAACGAGATTTCCATCGACGGACCGACCTCGCTCGCGGTCAGCGACGACAACCAGGCGCGCTTCCGCGCCTATCGCTGGGACGTCTCGCAGGTCGACGGGCATGACCCGGAAGCGATCGCGGCGGCCATTACTGCTGCCCAAAAGACCGAGCAACCGTCCCTGATCGCGTGTCGCACCACCATCGGCTTCGGCGCGCCGACCAAGGCCGGCACCGCCGCGACCCACGGCGCGCCGCTTGGCGACGATGAAATCGCTGGCGCCCGCAAGGCACTCGGTTGGGACCATGGTCCGTTCGAGGTTCCGGACGATGTCGCAGCCGCGTGGCAAGCGGCGGGCGCACGCGGCGCCGCTGCCCACAGCGACTGGCAGGCGCGCCTTGCCGCATCGCCTGACCGGGCAGCGTTCGACGAGGCAATGGCCGGCGACCTGCCCGAGGCTTACCGCCCCGCGCTCGAGGCAACCCTCGCCGGCTTCGTCGAGGAGAAGCCCAAGCTCGCCACCCGCCAATCCTCGAACAAGGTACTTGACGCACTGGTGCCAGCGGTGCCGCAACTGATCGGCGGTTCAGCCGACCTGACCGGTTCGAACGGCACCTTTGTGAAGGGCACCCCGGCCGTATCCGCGGAAGACTACGCCGGCCAGTACATTCATTACGGCGTCCGCGAGCACGGCATGGCGGCAGCCATGAACGGCATGGCCCTGCATGGTGGCCTGATCCCCTACTCCGGCACCTTCCTGGTTTTCAGCGACTATGCCCGGCCGTCGATCCGGCTCGCCGCGCTGATGCACCAGCGGGTCATCCACGTGATGACCCACGACTCCATCGGCCTCGGCGAGGACGGCCCGACCCATCAGCCGGTCGAGCACCTTGCGGCGCTCCGCGCGATCCCGAACCTCGCGGTCTTCCGGCCGGCGGACGCGGTCGAGGCGGCGGAGTGCTGGGACGCAGCCCTAATGCGACGAGACGGGCCGAGCATCCTCGCCCTAACCCGCCAAGGCCTGCCAGCGCTGCGCGACACTGCGGACGAGAACCTCAGCGCCCGCGGCGGTTATGTGCTGCAAGAAGCGTCTGGCCCGCGCCAGGCAACCCTGCTGGCGACCGGATCGGAAGTGTCGCTGGCCTGCGAGGCGCGCGAGGCGCTGGAAGCCGAGGGCGTCGCGGTCGCCGTGGTGTCGATGCCTTGCTGGGAGCTGTTCGATGCCCAGGATGCGGCCTACCGAGACGCGGTGCTCGGCAATGCGCCACGCATCGGCGTTGAAGCCGGCGTCAGCCAGGGCTGGGAACGCTACCTCGATGCGGACGGCGGTTTTGTCGGCATGACGGGCTTCGGCGCGTCGGCGCCCTATATGGAACTCTACGAGCATTTCGGCATCACCGCCGCGGCAATCGTTGCTGCGGTGAAAGACCGTCTCTAGACGGCTCAGGAACACCTTAGGAGGAGGAAGAGCACCCATGCCCGCCAACGTCTTCATCAACGGTTTCGGCCGCATCGGCCGCCTCGTGCTGCGCGCCATCGCGGAAGGCAAGCGCGGCCGCGACATCAAGGTGGTCGGCATCAACGATCTGGGTCCGGTCGAGACCAACGCGCACCTGTTCCGCTACGACTCGGTGCACGGGCCGTATGGCAAGAAGGTCAAGACGGGCAAGGACACCATCGATATCGGCAGCGGTCCGATCACGGTGACGGCGGAGCCTGACCCCTCGAAGCTGCCGCTGCGCAAACTGAAGGTCGATATCGTGCTGGAATGCACCGGCCGGTTCACCAGCCGCGAGTCCGCCGAGCCGCTGCTGAAGGCCGGCGCCAAGCGGGTGCTGATCTCCGCCCCGGCTTCGGGCGTCGAGAAGACCGTCGTCTACGGCGTCAACCACGAGAGCATCGTGAAGGGCGACAAGGTCGTCTCCAACGCGTCCTGCACGACCAACTGCCTGACGCCGATGGCGAAGGTGCTGCATGACGCGTTCGGCATCGAGCGCGGCTACATGACCACCATCCACGCCTACACCGCCGACCAGAACCTGCAGGACGGCCTGCATGGCGACCTGCACCGGGCGCGGGCGGCGGCACTGTCGATGATCCCGACCTCGACCGGCGCGGCGCGCGCGGTCGGCCTGGTGATGCCGGAACTGAAGGGCAAGCTCGACGGCACCGCGATCCGCGTGCCGACCGCCAACGTGTCCATGGTCGACCTCAAGGCCGTGGTCTCCAAGCCGACCGACGCGGCTGCCGTCAACCGGGCGCTGCAGAAGGCCGCCCGCGGCAAGCTGAAGGGTGTGCTGGCGGTCAACGAGGAGCCGCTGGTCTCCACCGACTTCAACCACAACCCGGCCTCGTCCACCGTCGATCTGGCGGAGACCGCCGTCATCGACGGCACCCTGGTTCGGGTGATGTCGTGGTACGACAATGAATGGGGTTTCTCCAACCGCATGATCGATACGGCGGTCTACATGGCCAAGCAGCTCGGCAAATGAGCCGGTCGGGGCGGTGACACGCCCCGCGCAGCGGACGGCTGCGCGCGCCATCGTCGTGCACGGCTTGGCTGATGCCCGCGCCGCCCTTGCCGCCGCCCGGGAGGCTGGTTCACCGGTGGCGCTATGGAGCGCGCCGGATGCCGGTTGCTACGGCGGTGCGGCCTGGTTCGCGGAACTGACCGCCCAGGCAGCGGCCGCCGAGCCTGGCGCGACCTTCGAAACGGCGCTCGATTGCGGCGACGACGCGGGGGTGGCTGCGGAGGCGCTCCGCCACGGCCTGAGGCGGGTTCGTTTCAGCGGCGCGGTGGCGACGCGGAGGAAGCTCGAACAGATTGCCGGCGCGCTTGGCGCGGCGGTGGTTGCGGACCGGCCGGACGCGCTCGATCCGCAACACGAACCCGACCCGGCCGCTGCAATGCGGGCATGGTTGCAAACCCCCTGACCAGACGTTAAATCCCACTCGGGTCCCACAAGGAAAAAGAGGCAGTCGCATGCGGATCAGTCAGCGCGTGAAGAAGATTCTCAGCCATTACGAGAGCGACAACCCGGGGACCAAAGCGAACCTTGCGCGCATCCTGTCCCACGGCAAACTCGGGGGCACAGGCAAGCTGGTGATCCTGCCTGTCGACCAGGGTTTCGAGCACGGCCCGGCGCGCAGCTTCGCGCCCAACCCGGACGGTTACGACCCGCACTACCATTTTCAACTCGCCGTCGACGCCGGGCTGTCGGCCTATGCCGCGCCGCTTGGCATGATCGAGGCGGGCGCAGCCACCTACGCCGGCGCGGTGCCGACCATCCTGAAGGTGAACAGCGCCAACAGCCTGGCCTCAATCAAGGACCAGGCGCTGACCGGTTCAGTTGACGACGCGCTGCGGCTTGGCTGCTCAGGCATCGGCTTTACCATCTATCCGGGCTCCGATGAGCAGTTCGGCATGATGGAGGAGATCCGCGAGATGGCCGAAGAGGCCAAATCGGTCGGCCTCGTTGTCGTGGTCTGGTCCTATCCGCGCGGCGGCATGCTGACCAAGGAAGGCGAGACTGCGGTCGACATCTGCTCGTACGCCGCCCACATGGCGGCCCTGCTTGGCGCGCACATCATCAAGGTGAAGCCGCCGACGGATGAGCTGTTCCTCGACCCGGCCAAGAAGGTCTACGAGCAACAGAACATCCCCATCGGATCGCTCCAGGAGCGCATCGCCGACGTGGTGAAGTCCTGCTTCAACGGCAAGCGGCTGGTGGTGTTCTCCGGCGGCGAGGCCAAGGACCTTCCCGGCTTCCTCGACGAGATCCGCCAGATCCGCGACGGCGGCGGCACCGGCTCAATCATCGGCCGTAATACTTTCCAGCGGCCCCGCGACGAGGCGCTGGCGATGCTCGATACGGTCATCAAGATCTATCAGGGCAAGGCCTGACCACGGTCGATGTCGGACGACGCCGGCTGTCGGCTCTATCTGGTCACGCCCGAGCGGCTCGACCCGGCGGCGTTTGCCGACGGCCTGGCGGCAGCGCTCGACGGTGGCGATGTCGCCTGCGTGCAGCTGCGCCTGAAGGACGTGGATGACGACGCCATACGCCGCGCCTGCGACGCGTTGCTCCCTGTGGCCCAGTCCCGCGATGTCGCCTTCATCCTGAATGACGATCCGGCACTGGCGGCTGCCTGCGGCTGCGACGGCGTCCATGTCGGCCAGGAAGATACGCCCTACGCCGAGGCCCGTGCGCTGGTGGGCGACGACGCCATCGTCGGCGTCACCTGCGGCGAGTCAGTGGACCTGGCCATGGCGGCGGGCGAGGCCGGCGCCGACTATGTCGCCTTTGGCGCTTTCTTCCCCAGCCCGACCAAACCGGGGCGCAAGAACTTCCCGACACCCGACCTTCTGGCGCGCTGGAGCGACATGACCACGGTGCCCTGCGTCGCCATCGGCGGCATCAACGCGGAGAATTGCGGCCCGGTGGTGGCCGCGGGGGCGGACTTCCTCGCCGTCGTCTCCGCGGTCTGGAACCACCCGGATGGCCCGGGCGCCGGCGTTGCGGCGCTTAACGCGGCAATCGCGGCGGCCCGCGTTGCCAGCCCCGAGGCAAGCTGATAGTTTCCGCGCCGCCTGGGCAGGCCCGGGCGTTACATCCTGATTTTTGACCCTGCCGCCGGAGCCTTGCGTCCATGAAGATCAACGGCAACGAAATCCGTCCCGGTACCGTCATCGAGCACAAGGGCAAGCTGTGGCGGGCGGTGAAGACCCAGCACACCCAGCCCGGCAAGGGCGGCGCCTATATGCAGGTCGAGCTCAAGGGCCTGATGGACGGTACCAAACTGAACGAGCGCTTCCGCTCGTCGGAAACGGTCGAGCGCGTCCGCCTGGAGCAGAAGGAGCATCAATACCTCTACTCCGAGGGCGACATGCACACCTTCATGGACAATGAGACCTACGAGCAGATCGCGCTGTCGAGCGAGTCCATCGGCGAGGAGCAGGTCCCGTTCCTTCAAGAAGGCATGGTGGCGGTGATCGAAAGCCATGAGGGCACGCCTATCGGGGTCGAACTGCCTGAACATGTGACCCTGGAGATCACCGAGGCGGACGCCGTGGTGAAGGGGCAGACAGCATCTTCGTCGTATAAGCCGGCGTTACTGGAGAACGGCGTGCGTACCATGGTGCCGCCCCATATCGAGGCCGGCACCCGTGTGGTGGTCAGCACCGCCGACGGGTCCTACGTCGAACGCGCCAAGGACTAGCCCTTGTCCGGCGCCATCATGTCCCGCCGTTCGGCGGTCATCACCGTGATGGCCGGCGCGGCGCAGAAGGCTGCGCGACGGTTGGTGCGCGATTTCGGCGAGGTCGAACAACTCCAAGTCTCCGTGAAGGGGCCGTCGGACTTCGTCTCCAACGCAGACCTAGAGGCAGAACGCACGATCCGCGCCGAACTCGCCCGCGCCCGCCCCGCCTTTGGCATTCTCAGCGAGGAAGCCGGCGAAACCCCGGGCGACGACCCGGCTAACCGCTGGATCGTCGATCCGCTGGACGGCACCACCAATTTCCTGCACGGCATCCCGCACTTTGCCATCTCCATCGCCCATGAACAGGAGGGCAAGGTGGTTGCCGGTGTGGTTTACGACCCGGTGCGCGACGAGCTGTTCTGGGCGGAAAAAGGTATCGGCGCCTTCCTCAATCGGCAGCGGCTAAGGGTCTCGGGCCGCAAGCGGCTGGCGGACTCGGTTCTCGCGACCGGCATTCCCTTTGCAGACATGCCGAAGCAAGATGCATTCCTGCGCACCCTGGAGGCGGTGATGCCGCTGACCGCAGGGGTGCGGCGCCAGGGGGCGGCGGCGCTTGATCTCGCCTATGTCGCCGCCGGGCGCTACGACGCCTACTGGGAATTTGGGATCAGCGTCTGGGACGTCGCCGCGGGCGCTCTGCTGGTGCAGGAGGCGGGCGGCTTCATCGCCGCGATCGGCGGGACCGAACTGCCCCACGGTACCGTACCGGAGAGCAACGACATCCTGGCGACCAACGGCGGGGTGCACGATGTGCTGGCGCAGACCCTCCGGAAGGCCACCGCCGGCTAAGCGTGCGCCGGACAACCGGTTTGCCCGATTCGGCCCCATAGGCTATTGTTCTGTAGCGATTGGTTTTTTTGCAACAGCGGGGCGGGGCCGAACGCACTGATGCGCGATTTCGCAGCGACCATCCAGCCGAAACCGTCTCCCGGCCAACCTCTCCAGACGGCCCTCAAGGGACCGATCCGGGTGCTGGTCGGGACGATTGCACTTGCTTCATTCAGCATCCCCGCTGCCCTTGCCCAGCAGACCGTCTATATCGGCGGCGGCTACGGGCCCAATGTCGAAGTCAATCTGGATGTGCTGGAACCGGGCGCGGGGTTCGATGCCCAGGGGCTGCTGCCACCGCCTTCCCGCCCGCCTGTATCGCGGCTGCGCGTCGATGGCGAAAGCGGCACACCGCGCCTCACCCTGACCCCGCCGAGCGGGGCTGCCCGCATGGAAACGGCTGCTGCGGCGCCGCGTTTGGCGCCGCCGCGCCTGGCACAACCGGCTGCGCCGGCCGCCGCTGCGCGCCGCAGCGCACCGCCGCCGAGGCCCGCCACGGCCCGGCCTGCGCCTCTGCCCTCAGGCGCCAGCAGCGCACCGCCGCCGCCGCCTCAGGTCGCTGCTACGCCGCCGCCACCGGCTCCTGCCCCGCGCGCACCCGCGCCAAGGACAACTGCGGCTGCACCGGCACCCGAACCGGCACCGCAGGCCACGCCGGCACCGCCCGCGCCTGCCCGTGAACAGGTCGCACAGCTGCCCGCCGCGGGCGCGGCGCTAGAAAGCGGCCGCGCCCTACGTATCCGCTTTGCCGCCAACGCTTCGAAACTGCCGGATTCGGCGCGTGCCGACCTCAAGTCGCTGGCCGGTCAGCTGGAGTCTGATCCGGGCACCCGCCTGCAACTGCTGGCTTATGCCAGCGGGTCGGCGGAAACTGCCAGCCGGGCACGCCGCACGTCGCTGGCCCGGGCGCTTGCAGTGCGCTCATTCCTGATTGATGAAGGGGTCCGCAGCACACGCATCGACGTGCGCGCCCTGGGCACCAAGGCCGCCGGCGGTCCTGCCGACCGGGTCGACGTCAACATCGTCAAACGTTGACCGGGCCGATAGCGGTGCCGGCGATGTTCGGGAGGCGCTGAAATGACCAGCCCCCGGCCCTTCGTATACCGCATGCTGATCTTCCTCGCCGCCGTCATCGTGGTGGCGGGCCTTCTGTTCGATGGACTGGTGCAGGCCTTCATGGCCAACCCGGCACTGAACGGCCTGATCGTTGGCATCCTCGTACTGGGCATCGTCTACAACTTCCGGCAGGTGCTGCGCCTCGGGCCCGAGGTAACGTGGATCGAGACCTATCGCCGCGGCGAGCCGGGCTTGTCGGTGCAGCGCCCGCCGCAGTTGCTGGGCCCCATGGCGACCATGCTGGGGGAGCGCGGCGCGCGGCTCAGCCTATCGACCATGTCGATGCGCTCGCTGCTTGATGGCATCGCCTCGCGGCTCGACGAATCGCGCGAGATTTCGCGCTATTTGGTCGGCCTGCTGATCTTCCTCGGGCTGCTGGGCACTTTCTGGGGCCTGCTCGATACAATCCGCGCAGTCAGCGACGTGATTGCCGGCCTGTCAGTCGGCACCGGCGAGGTCGGCGCCCTGTTCACTGAGCTGAAGGCCAACTTCCGCGCCCCCCTTTCCGGCATGGGCACGGCATTCTCGTCCTCACTGTTCGGCCTGGCAGGCTCGCTCGCGCTGGGCTTCCTCGACCTCCAGGCCGGGCAGGCCCAGAACCGCTTCTACAACGATCTGGAGGAATGGCTGTCGAGCCTCACGCGCCTATCCACCGGCGCCATCGGTGGTGACGGCGACCAGAGCGTGCCGGCCTATGTGCAGGCGCTGCTGGAACAGACCGCGGAAAATATGGAATCCCTGCAGCGTATTCTTGAGCGCGGCGAGGAAAGCCGCATGACCGCGAACGCCAGCGTGGTCAGTTTGACTGACAAGCTCGCGACCCTGACAGAACAGATGCGCGCAGAGCAAACCCTGATGGTCAAACTCGGCGAAAGCCAGCTCGAGCTTGAGAAGTCGCTAGGGCGTCTGCTTGAGCAGGGATCCCAGGGCGGCAGCGACGAGGCGACCCGCACCCATCTGCGCAACATCGAGGCCCATGCCGCCCGGATGGTGGAAGACGCCCAGGCGGGCCGGGAACAGGTGATCCGCGAGATCCGCAATGAGATCAAGGTCCTTGCCCGCACCATCGCCGCGGCGGCGGACTCCGCCGGCCGCTAAACTGTAACTGGCCGAGCGACGCCCATGACCCTCGCCAGCCGGTCCCGACGCGACACCAACATATGGCCGGGCTTCGTCGATGCCCTGGCCACCTTGTTGATGGTCATCATCTTCCTGCTGCTCGTCTTCGTGATGGCGCAGGTGTTCCTCAACGAGGCCCTGCTCGGCCGGGACGCGGCGCTGGAGCGGCTCAACTCACGAATCAGCGAACTGGCGGAGCTGCTCTCGCTGGAGCGCGAAAACACCGCTGAACTGCGCCTGAACGTGACCCAACTCTCTGCCCAGCTGCAGGAGACGACAGCGGCCCGCGATGCGCTGCAAAGCCAGTTCGCGGGCCTCGAATCCTCCCTCGCGGCCCTGCGCAGCGAGCGCGACAGCCTGGCGCTGGAGCGCGACCGCTTGCTGGCGGAGCGGGAAGCGCGCGGCGGCCAGCAGGACAGCCTGATGGCCGAGCGCAACGCACTGCTGGAAGAACGCAACAACCTGTTGGATGAGCGACAGCGCACTGCGGCGCAGCTCACCGACCTATCCAATGAGCGCGAGCGCCTGGCTGCGGAAGCCAATCGGTTGGCCAATGAAATCATCGCCCTGCGGGCGCTGCGCGACGACCTGGAAGAGCGGGTCGGGAAGCTCGCCTCCGAACTCGACGAGGCCGCGGACGCCCGCGCCGGGCTCGAGAAGCTGCTGGAAGACGAGCGCAGCGTATCGGAAACGGCCCGTGCCCAGATCGCCCTGTTGAACCAGCAGCTTTCCGCCCTGCGCGGTCAGCTTGCGCAGCTGAATGCCGCGCTCGAAGCGGCCGAGCGGGAAGCCAAAGAGAAGGACATCCAGATCAGTAGCCTCGGACAGCGGCTGAACGCAGCGCTCGCCGGCCAGGTTCAGCGGCTCACCCGGTTCCGCTCGGAGTTCTTCGGGCGGCTGCGCGAGGTGCTGGGCAACCGGCCGGGCATCCGGGTTGTCGGCGACCGCTTTGTGTTCCAGTCGGAGGTGTTGTTCGCGTCTGGCGAAGCGGCATTGCAGCCCGGCGGCCAAGCCCAGATCGATCAGCTGGCGTCGACGCTGTTGAGCATCGCGCGTGAAATCCCGCCCGATGTGGAATGGGTACTGCGGGTCGATGGCCACACTGATAACCGGCCCATCGCAACGGCGCGCTTCCCATCCAACTGGGAGCTGTCGACGGCACGGGCGGTGGAGGTAGTGAAGCAACTCATCGCCGCGGGTGTGCCGCCCCAGAACCTGCTGGCCGCCGGATTCGGCGAGTTCCGGCCGATCGACGCGCGCGAGGATGAGATCGCTCTGCGCCGCAACCGGCGCATCGAGTTCAAGCTGACGACGCCTTAGCCTCCGTTGCCGGCGCTGGTGCTGACGGCGGCGGATCGGCGAACTGCAACGCGGCCAGCCGGGCGTAGAGCGGGCTGTGCTCCAGCAACTCGGCATGGGTGCCGGCGGCGACTGCCTGCCCCTCCTCCATCACCACGATGCGGTCAGCGTTCAGCACCGTCGATAGCCGGTGCGCGATAACAATGCTGGTGCGGCCCGCCATCAGCCGCTCCAGTGCGCTCTGGATCAGGCGCTCGCTCTCGGAGTCCAGCGCGCTGGTTGCTTCATCCAGCAGCAGGATCGCCGGGTCACGCAACAGGGCACGCGCAATCGAGATTCGTTGACGCTGGCCGCCGGACAACCTTACGCCGCGCTCGCCGAGGAAGCTGTCGAACCCCTCGGGAAGCTGGTCGATGAAGTCAGTGGCCGCTGCTGCGTCGGCGGCGGCACGGACCTCAGCATTGCTGGCGTCGGGCCGGCCATAACGGATGTTGTCCCAGGCGCTGGCAGCGAAGATCACGGGGTCCTGGGAGACCAGCGCCATGCGGCCGCGCAGGGCGTCCGGATCGGCCTGGTCGACCGGAACCCCGTCGACACTGATCATCCCGCCTTCCGCGTCATAGAAGCGCAGCAACAGTTGCAGCACCGTGGTCTTGCCCGCGCCGGAGGGGCCGACCAAGGCGACCTTCTCCCCCGGTGCCGCGCGGAAACTGACGCCGGTAAGCGCCGGGCGGTCCTGTCGCGTGGGATAGCGGAAGCCAACATCCGTGAACACCACGTCGCCCAGGGGTGGCTCGGGCAGTGGCTGCGGGTTGTCGGGCCGGCGGATCCTGGGCTGGGTATCAAGCAGGGCCACCAGGCGGTCAGTCGCCCCGGCGGCGCGCTGCAGGTCGCCGATCACCTCACTGATTGCGCCCACCGCGCCTGCGGTCACCACCGCGTAGAACACGAAAGCGGATAGCTGGCCCGCGCTGATCCGTCCGGCCAATACATCGTGCCCGCCGGTCCACAGGATGAAGCCGACCGCGCTGAACACGGTAACGATGACAATCGCCGTCAGCGAGGCGCGAACCCGGATACGGCGCACGGCAGTAGTGAAAGCATCTTCGGCATGGCCATCGAATCGGGCCTGGTCGGCGGACTCCTGGGCGAAAGCCCGCACCGTGCGGATCGCCGACAACCGCTCCTCCGCCTGGGCGCCCAGCGCACCGACGGTCTCCTGAGACTCCCGCGACAACGAGCGGACCCGCCGGCCGATGAAGATGATGGGCACCAGCACCAGCGGGATCACGACCGCCACCAGCCCGGTGAGCCGGGGGCTGGTGATGACCAGCATCACCACACCCCCGGAGAATAGGAGGAAGTTGCGCAAGGCGACCGAAGCTGACGAACCGATCACCTGCTGAAGCAGCGTGGTATCGGTGGTCAGCCGCGATACCAGATCGCCGGCACGGGTGGTCTCGAAATAGGCGATGTCGAGCCGCAGCAAGTGTCCGAAAACCTTCCGTCGCAGATCGGCGACGACGCGTTCACCCAGCCAAGACACGAAGTAGAAGCGGCCGTAGGTCGCCGCGGCGAGCATTGCGACAGCACCCAGGAGCAGCGCGAGAGACCGGTCAAGCATCGCCGCATCCCCATCGGCGAAGCCCTGGTCGACCAGTTGCCGCAGGCCGACGCCCATGGTGAGAACTGTCCCGGCAGCGAGAAAGAGACAAATCACCGCGCCCGTCACCGCAAGCCCATAGGGCCGCAGCAGCGACAGCAAGCGCGCGAGGCCTCCGAGACCGGCTGCACGGTCCGGGTTTGGCGCGACGCTGTCTTTGTCGTTACTCTGATTCATCGGCGGAAGTTAGACGCGGCGCGGTAGAGAGGCAACGGCCAGCGCTTGCGTCCCCAGCAGCGGTTCGCTATAAGGCCGCTCCCGCCCAAGAATGGGCGGCCTCAGCAGGCAGGAAAGCGGCGATGAAGAAGGACGTACATCCGGATTATCACGAGATCACCGTGGTGCAGACCGACGGGACCTCGTTCACCACCCGCTCGACCTGGGGCGAGCCTGGGGCTGAGATGCGTCTGGATATCGATCCGAAGACCCATCCGGCCTGGACCGGTGTGCACCGCCTGATGGATGGCGGTGGTCAGTTGTCGAAGTTCAACAAGCGCTTCAAGGACTTCGGCCTGAAGGGCTGATCGCCTACCGGCGAATTTAGTGCCGTTCGGCGGCGCGATTTTATATAATTCTGCGAAAGTGCGGCCCGCTGGAAGGCGGCGTGCGTACCCGGGATGGGAGTCGCGGCGAGCCTGCGTGTTTGCGCATGGCGCGTTTTCGCGTTCCCGGACCGGCGCCGTCGTTCGAACCACGCGGAGGAAGGCGCGAAGGTAGCAGCAAGAGATGAGCCGGGCACAAGTCACATACGAGGTGTACGTCCAGCAAAGCGGACGCTGGATGCTGCACGCCCGATTCGATGGCCACCAGCGCGAGGAAGCGCTGGAGGAGGCCAAGCAGGTCGACGCCCAGGCGAATAGCGGCCACGTCAAGGTGATCCGGGAGATGTACAACCCGGCCACCAACATCAGTGAAGACTCCACCATCTTCATGAGCTCCGAGCTCAAGAAGGAGGAGGACGCCAAGAAGGCCGGCCAGAAGCGCGGCGCGGCTCCCGGCGGAGGCGGTGCCTCAGGTGGCGGTGGCGGCGGCGGCGGCGGCGGCGGAGGCCGCGCCGAGGCCCCTGCCCCGGCCAAGAGCAAGGCGAAGTCCAAGCCAAAGAAGGAGAAGAAGCAGCGGGCCCCGTCCGGCGGCGGCGGCGAGACCATCGCCGTTGGCTTCATCGGCGTACTGACCCGTATCCTTGTGGTCCTGCTGCTGAGCGTTCTGGGCGCCGCGGCCCTCGCCTTCACCACCAGTTACGGGCTGAGCGCGGTCAATGTGTCACGCGGGCTTGGCGCCAACATGACGTTTGCCGCCTTCGTACTGGGCTTCATCGGCAGTGCGGTATTGCTGATGAAGAAGTATCTGCCGGTCAACCAACTCGCCTTTGCCGGCGGCGGAGGCGGTGCCCCACGCCGCAGCCGCCCGCGCCGGCAGCGCCGTGCCGGCCGCCGTGCCAGCCGCCGGGCCGCGACTGCGGCCGCGCCGGGCGCGAAGACCGAGGCGCTGCCCGCTGTGGAAACCAAGCCTGGCGATGCCGAAGCCGAGGCCAAGAATGCGGAGGACCGGGCCGAGGCAGAGGCGCGGGCAAAGGAAGAGTCCGAGCGTGGCGGCGGCGAAGAGAAGAAGAAGAAAAAGAAGAAGAAGAAAAAGGGCGAGTCCGAACTCTCGGGCGAGGTGGCAGAGCAGCAGAAGGCGGTGATGTCCTTCATCAGCGACTCGATGAAGGCGGTGACGGCCAAGCGTCCCAATTTGGACGCCTACAATAAGTTCGGTTTCAATCTGTTCCTGGCCGGGGCCTGTGGCGTTGCCGCAGACGACAACAATCTGGACGGCGATGACGCACGCCAGATGCTCCAGGCGTGCCTCGAGGGCAATGGTACCAAGGCCCACCTGGCCAAGACCTTCATCGACAAATACGAGGATTACCTCCTCGACCAGAAGTATCTCGACATGTTCAACGCCGGGCGCGCGGCCATGTCGCGGCAGGCCAACAACGATCCAAACGCTGCCGCCCTGCTGGCGAACTCCATGGACAAGTGGAACAAGCCGGTTGCCGAAAGCCGCACCAGCGCACCGGTGACCGTGATGTTCACCGACCTGACCGGTTCGACAGCCATGACCCAGCGGCTCGGCGACGAGAAGGCGCAGATCGTGGTGCGCACCCACAACACCATCGTTCGCGCCGCCCTGCAAAAATTCGGCGGCAAGGAGATCAAGCACACCGGCGATGGCATCATGGCCCAGTTCATGACCGCGTCAGGCGCGGTGGAGGGCTCCATCGAGATCCAGCGCGCCACTGCCCAACACAACAAGTCGAACAAGGAGCTCGAGTTCTTCATCTGTATCGGCTTGCATTCGGGCGAGGCGATTTCCGAGGACGACGACCTGTTCGGCACCACGGTGCAGATGTCGGCGCGCACCTGTTCGAAGGCGGAGTCGGAGGAAATCCTGGTCACCGACATCGTCCGCCAGCTGTGCAGCGGCAAGACCAACCTGAAATTCAATGACCACGGAAAGTGGGAGATGAAGGGCTACGATCAGCCCGTCCCGCTGTTCAAGGTGCCCTGGAAGTAGCCGCGCCCTTACCCCGAAGCCCTTGAAATCCGGGGCCGAAATCCCAATCTATCCTTTGCCGGATGCCGCTGAGCGGGTCCGGCAAGTATGCGATCGACCCGTTGGCCGTGGTGGCGACGGGCACTTAAAACCTTGCTTTTTCAAGGAGGTAGTACCTATGCGTACGCTTGATCTGTCCCCGCTTTTCCGCTCGAGCATCGGCTTCGACCAGCTTTCCCGGCTGGCAGAAAGCGCCGCGGGGCTTAATGGCGATAATGCCTACCCGCCCTACAACATCGAGAAGACCGACGAGAACGCCTACCGGCTGACCATGGCCGTTGCGGGCTTCGCGGAGGCCGATCTCGACATCACCGCCAACGCCAACCGGCTGGTGATCGCCGGCCGCAAGGAAGCCGAGCAGGGCGAGAAGAGCTATTTGCATCGCGGCATCGCGACCCGGGCATTCGAACGCAAGTTCGATCTCGCCGACCACATCCGCGTCGACAGCGCGTCGCTTGAAAACGGCCTGCTGCATGTGGACTTGGTCCGCGAACTCCCGGAGGCGATGAAGCCGCGCAAGATCGCCATCGCCCAGGGCGCGGCGCCGAAGACCATCGAGCAGAAGGCCGCCTAACCGACCCTTCAAGGCGGTTTTGAGAGCCGCGGGGCGGTGCCGGCAACGGCGCCGCCCCTTTCGATTCCAATGGCCTGCAAAAGGGAAAGCCGCCCGCACGAGGCGGACGGCTTTCTGGAGGGAGGCGTCCGCGGACCGGCGTCCGCGGAGGGAAAGTCCCCTCAGTTAAGGGAACGACCACGACCGACAATGCCGCAGAACCGTTAAGCGGCGGTTAACGCCGCACGGCTGCCGGACCGCGCTATTTCTTGAAGAACGACTCCGCGCTCTGACGATGCCGTTCGCGGGTGGCGATGACGTCGCGCACCCGTGCGATCTCTGCCTCCATATCCGCTACGTAGTCCTTGAGTTCAGCGATACTCAAGGCGTCCAGCTGCCGCGCCACATGCTGCGAGGTCAACGCCTGGATTTCTTGATCATCCATTGTCCCCTCCCCGTTCACATGCGCCTTGCCTGGCGCTCTGGTTGATCCTAAACCTCAGCCGCCAATCAAGCAAAGTGCGGAGGCGTAACGTGAACGGCAGCATCCCGTCCAACATGACCGCGGTCGTCATCACTGAAGTGGGTGGACCAGAGGTTCTGCAAACCGCCGAACGCCCAGTGCCGGCTCCGGGCGAGGGAGAGGTGCTGGTGCGCGTCGAAGCTGCCGGGGTCAACCGGCCGGACGTACTGCAGCGCATCGGCCGCCATCCGGTACCGCCGGGTGTGCCCAAGGATATCCCCGGCCTCGACATCGCGGGCGAGGTCGTGGCGCTGGGCGCCGGGGTGACCCAGTGGGCCATTGGCGACCGGGTTTGCGCGCTGACCGGCGGCGCGGGCTATGCGGAATACTGCGTTGCCGCGGCGGACGCCTGCTTGCCGATTCCCGCCGGCATCGACGCAGTGGGCGCAGCGTCGCTGCCGGAGACCTACTTCACTGTCTGGAGTAACGTGTTCGACCGCGGCCAACTTGCCCCCGGGGAGCGTTTCCTGGTGCATGGCGGTACCAGCGGGATTGGCGTTGCCGCTATTCAGATGGCAACCGGCCTTGGTGCGACCGCCTATGCCACCGCCGGCGGCCCGGAGAAATGCCAGGTTTGCTCTGATCTGGGTGCGGCCCGGGCGGTCGACTACAAGAGCGAGGATTTCCTCGAAGTCCTTAAGGAAGAGACTGACGGCTACGGCGTCGACGTGGTCCTCGATATGGTCGGCGGCGAGTACATGCAGAAGAACATCAAGCTGCTGCACGAAGACGGCCGGCTCGTCTACATCGCCTATATCGGCGGCGCAAAGGCGGAGGTATCGATCCCCGACATCCAATCCAAGCGGCTGTGGATCACCGGCTCCCAGCTGCGCCTTCGGCCTGCGGCGTTCAAGGCGGACATCGCCAACAGTCTGCGCGAGAAGGTCTGGCCGCTGCTCCAATCCGGCAAGGTCAAACCGGTGATCGACAGCACCTTCCCCCTTGCACAGGCCGCCGAGGCGCACGAACTGATGCAAAGCAACCGGCACATCGGTAAGATTGTGCTGACGGTTGGCTAACACCGTGTCCCGGCGGTTTTTGACCGCAAGCGCCGCTGGCGGCTATAACCCCGCCCGGTGCGGGCCCGTTCTCTGGGCCCCGTGGTTCACCGCCACCCCTGAGGGAAGTCGATGACCGAATTGCTGATGCCGAAGGCCACGGCCGTCTGGCTCGTGGAAAACACCACCCTGACCTTCGAACAGATCGCGGACTTCTGCGGCATGCATGCGCTGGAAGTGCAGGCGGTCGCGGACGGCGAGGTGGCGATTGGAATTGTCGGCCTCGACCCGGTCGCCAATGGCCAGCTCAACCAGGACGAGATCACCCGCTGCGAGGCGGACGACTCCGCGCGCTTGACGCTGCTGAAGAGCGAGCACGCGGTGCCGCGCCGACAGAAGGGTGCGCGCTACACCCCGGTCTCCAAGCGTCAGGACAGGCCGAACGCCATCGCCTGGCTGCTAAAGACCTTCCCGGAACTGGCAGATTCTCAGATTTGTAAGCTGGTGGGCACCACCAAGCCGACGATCAAGAAGATCCGCGAGCGCACCCATCCGAACATCGCCAATCTCAACCCGCAGGATCCGGTGCTGCTGGGCATCTGCTCACGCGAGGAGTTCCGCGCCGAGCTCGATAAAGCCCGCGCCCGCGCCGTGCGGGCGGCGAAGCGGCGCGCGAAGGAGGCTGGTGTTCCTTACGAGCCCGAGGCGCCGGCGCCAGAAGCCCCACCGGCCGACACCGCCGTCCCGGTCGCGGATGCACCCGCATTCGGCACCCCGGCGCTGGGCGACGCGCCTGTGGCCGAGGCACCCGAGGACGGGGGCCGCGACGAGGGTCCCGTGCCGTCTATCCAGGATATCTGGCCTGAGCAGGGCGGCAGCAAGGACTAGCCGCCGGCGTAACCGACGCCCTTCAGCGCGTCTGAAATCTCCTCCAGGATCGCCGGGTCGTCGATCGTGGGCGGCACCTTGTAGGGGGTGCCGTCGGCGATGCTGCGCATGGTAGCGCGCAGCACCTTGCCCGAGCGGGTCTTGGGCAGCCGTGGCACCACGGTAGCCGTGCGGAAAGCAGCAACCGGCCCAATCTGTTCACGCACCATCGCGACCACATCCGCGGCAATCTGATCGTGGGACTTCGATGCGCCTGCCTTCAGCACCATGAAGCCGAGCGGCAGTTGTCCCTTGAGTTGATCGGCAACACCGATGACGGCGCATTCGGCTACATCCGGGTGGGCCGAGAGCACTTCCTCCATCGCACCGGTCGACAGCCTATGCCCCGCGACGTTGATGATGTCGTCGGTGCGCGCCATGACAAAGACATAGCCATCCTCATCCATGTAACCGGCATCGCCGGTGTTGTAGTAGCCCGGGTATGGGTCGAGATAGACCTCGCGGAACCGCGCCTCGGCGTTCCAGATCGTTGGCGCGCTGCCCGGCGGGAGGGGAAGCCGTACAGCCAGGGAGCCGATCTCACCGGCCGCCTGCTCGCTGCCGTCCTCGGCCAGCACGCGCACATCGTTGCCCGGCGCCGCCTTGGTGGGCGACCCGTGCTTCACCGGCAACATTCCCAGACCGACACAGTTTGCAGCGATCGACCACCCGGTCTCGGTCTGCCACCAATGATCAATGACCGGCACCTTCAGGATGCGCTCGGCCCAGGCCAGGGTGTCCGGGTCAGACCGCTCTCCCGCCAGGAACAGGGTCTTGAAGTGGGACAGGTCGTAGTCCGCCAACATCGCGGCCTCGGGATCCTCGCGCTTGATTGCCCGGAACGCGGTGGGCGCGGTGAACATGGCTTTCACCTTGTGTTGAGCGATTACCCGCCAGAAGGCGCCGGCGTCCGGCGTGCCGACAGGTTTGCCCTCGTAGAGGATGGTGGTGCAGCCCGCGAACAAGGGGCCATAGACGATGTAGGAATGGCCGACGACCCAGCCGACATCCGAGGCCGCCCAGAACACATCGCCGGGGCCCACATCGTAGATCGCGCCCATGGTCCAGCGCAGGGCGACAATGTGCCCGCCGTTGTCGCGCACGATGCCCTTTGGCGTGCCCGTGGTACCCGACGTGTAAAGGATGTAGAGCGGATCGGTCGACGCCACCGGGACGCACGTGTCCAGGGGTGTAGCCGCCGCCATTGCCGCTTCCCAGTCATGATCGCGACCGTCGATCAGGTCGCAGGGTCCCTCGGGCCGCTGTAGGACGACACAGGCGGCAGGCTTGTGGCTGGCCATCTCGATGGCACCGTCGAGTAAGGGCTTGTACGGCACCAGGCGGCCCGGCTCCAGGCCGCATGAGGCCGCGAGAACGGCCTTGGGCGAACAGTCGTCGATCCGGCTGGCCAGCTCGGCTGAGGCGAAGCCACCGAATACCACCGTATGCACTGCCCCAATACGGGCGCAGGCGAGCATGGCCACCGCCGCCTCCGGCACCATCGGCATATAAATCAGCACCCGGTCGCCGCGAGTGACCCCGAGCCCGGTCAGCACGCCAGCGCAACGCGCGGTGAGGTCACGCAGCTCCCTGTAGGTGATTGAGCGGACCTCGCCAGTCATGGCGCTGTCGTAGATGATCGCGGGCTGATCGCCGCGCCCCTCCTCCACATGCCGGTCCACGGCATTGAAGCAGGTGTTGACCTCGGCGCCAGCGAACCAGCGATAGAACGGCGGACGCGAGTCGTCGAGCACGCGGTCCCAGGGTTGCGACCAACGGACCTCCGCGGCGGCGTCGCCCCAGAATCCCTCAGGGTCGGTCAGAGAACGGGCGTGGGTTTCCGGATAACGGCTCGACATGGCTCCCCCCTTGGCGACCTGTGCCGGCCTTGGGGCAAACGCCTGCGCGGCGCCACCGGCCAGTCTGTCACGATCAGGAGAAGTATAGGGCAGGACGCCAGCGCGCCGGAAGCGATGTCCGGTTCATTCCACGCCGGGCGGCGCGCGCCGCCGAGCGGCGCGCGCACGAATCAAGCGACGGGTTCGAGCGCCTCGAGGTTGGCGATCTCGTCCTTGATCTGCAGTTTTTGTTTCTTGAGGCCGTGGATAGCGATGTCGTCGGGCGCCGGTCGGGCGCTTTCTTCGTCGATGGCTTGATCCAGGGCCGCGTGCTTGGTCTTCAGGGATACCAGTCGGTCATCCATCGCCATGAGCGCCTCCATCCATCTCTGTCATCAACCCAAAAAGGGTACGCCTGCGACGGTCGCCCGACCAAGCGAAAAGAGGGGTGTATGACAGGATCGTATGGCTATCGACGGAATAATGTCCGCAGGCCGACGGACGCCGGATTAGCTGTCGCCGAGGCAAATCCCAAGCGCTTGTGCGGTTCTCACCAGGGTATCGTCGGGATTGACGCAATTATAGCTGGCAATTGCTTCGGCCACCGGCACGTCGACCACCTGGCGCTGGTGCCAGGCGACCATACGGCCGAAGCGGCCCTCGGCCACAAGATCGGTGGCATAGACCCCAAAGGCGGAGCCGATTACCCGATCGCGCATCGAAGGAGTGCCCCCGCGCTGGACATGGCCCAGCACAGTCACGCGGGTCTCCGAGCCCGTGGTCTCGGAAATCCGGTGCTCAAGATACTGGCCGATGCCGCCATAACGGACCCCGCCGCCGCCCCGCGCCTTGGTCACGGCGTTGCCGTCCTCGGTCTTTACCCCCTCGGCCACGATCACCAGCGCGTGGTCCCGCCCCTGATTGCGAATCTGAGTCAGCTTTCGGGCGATATTGCTCATCTTGTAGGGAATCTCGGGGATCAGGATGACGTCGGCCCCGCCAGCGATCCCGGCGTGCAGCGCAATATGGCCCGCATCACGGCCCATCACCTCCAGGATCATGACCCGGTCGTGGCTGGCCGCTGTTGGCGCCAGCCGATCGAGCGCCTCGACCGCCACATTCACCGCGGTCACGAAGCCGATGGAGTACTCCGTCGATCCGACATCGTTGTCGATGGTCTTGGGTACCGCGACATAGCGAAAATCGCCCACCGCCGCGAGCTTCTCCATGATCGAGAAACTGCCATCACCGCCGATTACCACAAGCCCATCGAGGCCGAGCTGGTGGTAGCCATCGATGATCTCGGCGGAGCGGTCCTGCACACTGCCGTCGGGCATGGGATAGGCAAAGGGGTCGCCGCGATTGAGCGCGCCCAGGATCGTCCCGCCCTCGCGCAACAGGGAATCATCGGCGGTGTTCAGGTCAAGCTCGACATATTCCAGCGGACGCGACAGCAGCCCTTGGGTGCCCTCGCGGATGCCAATGACCTCCCAGCCGTAAGTTTCCACCGCGCGCCGGACGATGGCACGAATACAGGCGTTGAGCCCCGTGCAATCACCGCCACTGGTCATCACGCCCAGGCGTTTGGACTCGAACATGGTGCCTCGCTCTCGGGTTCGCGTTAGTACCAACTGCTGCCCATACGAATATCGCAGTGCAGCGCCTTCTGCTATGGTGCGGCCGTGACAAAAAAGCGATAGCCATGGCGCAAGACGAAACCAAGCTGCGCAACCGTCTCGCCGAGCTCCGCTCTGAGCATCGCGATCTTGATGCCGCGATCGAGAAGCTGGCTGACGACGGCACCGCCAACCAGCTCATGCTCCAGCGCATGAAGAAGCGCAAACTGGGCCTGCGTGACCAAATCGCCTGGCTTGAAGACCAGATCAACCCGGACATCATCGCCTGAGGACCGCACCGTCCCGCGGCGCATTGTCAGCGTAACGCGCCTCCCTATAATGCCGCCTTCCCCGCGCCGCCCGGTGCCGGGACCGCCAACAGGTTGAGGAACAGGCGATGGCCGATGGCCCGCCCCTGATCGGAATCATCATGGGAAGTCAGTCTGACTGGCCCACCATGCGTCACGCCGCCGACACACTTGGCGATCTCGGCGTCGCCCATGAATGCCGGATCGTCTCCGCGCATCGTACACCGGACCGTCTGTTCAGCTATGCCGAGGAGGCAGCGGGACGGGGGCTGAAGGCAATTATCGCCGGCGCTGGTGGCGCTGCGCACCTGCCCGGTATGACTGCGGCGAAGACCCTGCTGCCGGTATTCGGCGTGCCGGTTGAGAGCAAGGCTCTGCAGGGCATGGACAGCCTGTTGTCGATTGTCCAGATGCCAGCCGGCGTGCCGGTAGGCACGCTCGCCATTGGCCGGGCCGGTGCGGTCAACGCCGCCTTGCTCGCGGCCTCGGTCGTCGCGCTTTCAGATTCCGGGATCGCAGATGCGCTGGCCCGTTGGCGCGCCGCCCGCACCGAAGCGGTGGCCGACGCCCCCAGCGACGACGCCTGAGTGTGCCCGTGACCGCGCCGGAGCCGGCAGGCCCCCTCGCCCCCGGTGCCATGATCGGCATCCTCGGTGGCGGCCAGCTTGGCCGCATGACTGCCCAGGCTGCCGCAAGGCTGGGCTACGACTGCCATATCTTTTGCCCCGACGATGACAGTCCGGCCGCGCGGGTCGCGGCGGTCGCAACCGTCGCGTCCTATGACGATGCAGACGCATTGCGCGACTTTGCCGACGCAGTCGATGCGATCACTCTGGAGTTCGAGAATATCCCCGCCGCAGCCGCCGGTCTGCTGGCGGACCTGAAACCATTGCGGCCCGGCTGGCGGGTGCTGGAAACCGCCCAGGACCGGGCCCTGGAGAAGCGTTTCGCGGAGGCCGCCGGTCTGGGCACCGCGCCTTGGGCGCCGGTTGACGGCCCGGAAAGCTTGACGGACGCCCTGGAAGAGATCGGCCGCCCGGCGATCCTGAAATCCCGCAGGCTCGGCTATGACGGCAAAGGCCAGGTGCGTATCGGCCCCGATACCGATCCAGCGGCGGCCTGGGCCGAGATGACCGGTGGCAGCGCGCCGGGTGTCGGCGGCGTGCTGGAAGGCATGGTCGATTTCACCTGTGAGGTCTCGGTGATCGTCGCCCGCGGCGCGGATGGCACCACCGCCTGTTTCGATGTGGTGGAGAACAGGCACAGGGACGGCATCCTTGATATCACGGTCGCCCCCGCGCGGGTGGCACCGGAGATCGCGGATGCCGCGCGGGCAGCTGCAGAGGCCCTGGCGCGGGCCTTTGACCTGGTCGGCCTGCTGGCCGTGGAGATGTTCGTCACCGGCGACGGCGCGGTATTGATCAACGAGATGGCACCGCGCCCCCATAATTCCGGCCATTGGACGCTGGACGGCTGCATGGTGGACCAGTTCGAGCAACTGGTCCGCGCGGTCACCGGTCTGCCGCTGGGCGACCCGGCCCGCCATTGCGATGCGGTGATGAAGAACCTGATCGGCGACGAGGCCGATGGATGGCCGGCCCTGACCGCCACCCCTGGCGTGGCGCTGCATCTTTATGGCAAGCGCGAAACCCGGGCGGGACGCAAGATGGGCCACGCGACCCGCTGTTATCCCCTAGGCCACGGGCCAGTGGACTGGATCCCGCCTGGCTCTTAGCCCGAGCGGCGCTTGCGGAAGACTTCGCAGGGGTCGCCCCGGTCGACCCGGGTCGTGAACCACAGCAGATCGAACTCACCCGACGCGGCATAGTCTGAGACGGCGTCATAGCCGGGGAATACCTCGACGAAGCGCACCGTCAGCACGTCACCCTCGGCATCACGGGCGCGCAAGTACCAGGGTACGCCCCGGTCCTCACGGACATGACCGCCACCGGCGATCAGGACTGCCCCGTCATCATCACCGACCGCGTCCGCTGCGCGGATCAGCGCATCGGCGATCACCGCGTCACGGGTGCGCTGGACATCCGCCAGTCGCGCCACCGCCGCGCCGTCGAGCATGCCGCAATGGGATGTCTTCAATTCCTCGCCCAAGGCGGCGCTCAGCGGTTTCGACAACGGCCGGTCGAGTGCCAGTGCCGCGGCACGCCCACCGCCCAGGGCGTTGATGCCGCCTCCGATGACAGCCCGGCGGGTCGCCTGTGACATGTCGCCCGGCGCGATCGGCAGCTTTGCTGCCAGTGCCGCCTCAGCAATCGGCGCATACATCGACCAGTCGGGCCAGCCGCTGTTGGCCCAATCGAGCACGCCTGCCAGCCCATCGGCGTCGTGGCCAGGGCGGCCCCAGTAGCCCGCCACGGCGGCGCCCTTGTCGGCGCCGATCATTTCCCACACCACGGCAGGACGGCGACCGGTGAGCGCAATCTCCTTGATGAAACGCGCCTGCAGCCGGTGGTGGTCGGGGTTGTCGTGGGTCTCGCCGAGCAGCACGAAGCGTGCGCCGGCGGCTGCCGCGATGGCGGTCTCCGCGTCGACGAAACGGCCCTCCTCTGCCGACCAGATACGGCCATTGAGCGGATGGCGCCCGGACTGAACGGCCTCACTGTCGGCGGCCGTAGTCTGGGAAGCGGGCGATTGGTGTGTGGGCACCTCAGCGCAAGCAGCCAACAGAAGCAGCGGCGCGGTCAGTGCCGCGGCGCGGAACGGAAGAAGCATTGCAAATGACCTTGTGGTTAGCGGCTGGCGCGCACGAAGCCGCCCAGGGCACGCAGGGCACGCGGCATATTCTCTGCTACACGATCAAGATTGCCACGCAGGGTCTGGATCCGCATCACGTCGGCAATCCGCCGATCGAGGAAGTCCCAGCTGTCCTGATGGTCCTCCGACGTATCGTTGAGCCAGAACAGGAAGGTGCTGCTGTAGACGCCGTAGAGCAGGCCGCGCTTGCTATACCAATTCCAGTCGGTGGCGTTGTCACCGGCGGCGTACCAGATCTCGCTTACCGTGCGCCAGGTGCCGCACGCGGCGATCTGCGCATTGGGCGGCAGCGCCAGGAATGCGGCCAGGCGACGCACTGCTTCCTTGTGATCCGCCTTCTGTTCGAGCCGGGTTCGCACGCACAGTGCAATCCGGTCGCGTACCCGCGCGCGGATCAGTGCGCGGTGGTCTAGCGCATCGAGCATGCGACGGTCGCACCATTCGAAATAATGCGCTGCCATTTCTCGCGCGCCGCCAGGAAAGGCGAGCAATGCGGTATCCGCGTCGATGCCCAGATCACTGGCGCCGGCATTCAGCGCGCGAGTGTTCCAGCCCTCAAAGCCAACATGCGGCAGGGCTGCGGCCAACAGGTCATCGCGGGTCTGCTCCATATCCATCAGCCATCCTCCTCGCGGCTGTCTGCCACTTCGATCAGGGTCTCGATGTTGCGCCCTACTTCCTCGGAGAAGCCGAGCAGCGACAGATCCGCCATCCGCATCGGATAGAGGATACCGTCAAGATGATCGACCTCATGCTGGACAACCCGGGCATGCAGCCCTCCGTGGGCCTCGGCTTCTATCGGTGCACCATCCAGCCCAACGCCCCGGTATCGGATGTTCGCCGGCCGGGTCACCACGCCCCGCAGGCCGGGTATCGATAGGCAGCCCTCAAAATCGGTCTCCACGGCGTCGTCGATGTAATCCACAGTCGGGTTCGCGATCACGGTAATCGGTGCTTCATGCCCGGCTTCCTGATCATCGCCGTCCTCACGGGGCTCCGGCGGCACCCGGAAGACGATCATACGCAAGGGCACATGCACTTGCGGCGCGGCAAGACCGACGCCATCCGCATCCAGCATGGTCTCGATCATGTCCTGCGCCAATGTACGCACCGCCGGGTCAGTCGGATCGGCGATGGGATCGGCGGGGCGCACCAGGACGGGGTGCCCCATACGGGCGATCTTGAGCAAGGCCATGGCGCTAATATAGGGCGGCACAGCCTGTTGATGAACCGCAGGGCGGTCATGCCTCGGCGCTTCACATGCCTGCCGGGTTGGTGTATAAGCCGCGCTTCCGTCGCGGTTTGTCGTGGCGGTGCGGTTTGTCGTCCATTTTTGGCCGTTCGTGGTTAGGCCCGCCCACATATGGGGTTGGCCGACAGTGACGTTCGGTCTTTGATCAAAGCCCTGGGAGGGGTAGTCGGACTTGCAGATTTCGGTTCGCGACAACAATGTCGATCAGGCGCTGAAGGTGCTGAAGAAGAAGATGCAGCGTGAAGGCATCTTCCGTGAGATGAAGCTCCGCCGCGCCTATGAGAAGCCATCCGAGCGCAAGGCGCGCGAGAAGGCGGAGGCGATCCGCCGCCAGCGCAAGCTGGAGCGCAAACGCCTCGAGCGCGAGGGCTTCTAGGCAGGCATCGCCTGCCGCGCCGGTGTCCGGCCGGCGCCTTGCTGCTTACCGGACCAAGGCCAACAGGCCGCCGGCGCGTGAAGCGCGGCGGCCTGCACGTATTTCCGGGACCCGCCAACCGGCATGAACGAACAAACCATCGCCGTCCTGCTGCTGGGCTTCATCATCTGGCTCGTCATACGCCGCGCCGGACAGAAACGGCGTGAGCGCGAGGCCGGCGGCGCCGCAGCGGCAGCAGCAAGCGGCAGCACCACGCCGGACCCGCGGCAACAGAGGGAAATGCCGCGCGTCGGCGTTCCGGGCACGATTACCGAAAGCCAGATCGACCGGCTCCAGGCCAATGGCTTCGAGCCCTCGACCCTATGGAGTTTCGAGGAAGCGGCGCTTGTGCTCGACGCCACTGACTACCAGCGCGCGGCGATCCTCCGGGTTACCGGTGACGACGATCCGCCAGTCGATATCCAGAACATGCTGATCCAGTTCATCCTGTCGGACGAGGACCTCCGCGACTATGTGCGTGGCTGGGGCGAGCGTCGGCGCGAAGAGGGCCGCGAGGGGGAGCCGCCGAAACTGCGCGCCAACAACCAGCTGCGCCGGGTCGAAGAGAAGATCGACGCGCTTTGGGAGGACGACCCTAGCTGACCGCCGGGCGCAAGGCGCGGTCGCCGATGGGCAGGTGCACCAGGGCCGCAAACATCCCCAGCGCCGCGGCGCTCAGCCAGACCGCGTCATAGGAGCCGGTCAGGTCGTAGACGATGCCGCCCAGGGACGCGCCAATGAAGGCGCCGATCTGGTGGCTTAGCATGACCACCCCGAACAGACTGGCGAGGTAGCGCGCGCCAAACACGCGTGCGACGAGGCTGCTGGTCAGCGGTACGGTGGACAGCCAAAGCATGCCGATCGCGGCAGCGAACACCAGGAAGGTCTCTGCCGTCTTGGGCGCGAGCAGGAAGCCCAGGATCACCAGCGCGCGCAGGCCATAGATGCCGCTGAGCAGCCACTTCTGGCGATAGCGTCCGCCGAGCCAGCCCGCCAGCAGCGTGCCGAAGACATTGAACAGTCCGATCACCGCGAGGCTCTGAGCGGCCACCGTGCCCGGCAGGCCGCAGAGGGCGGCGAAGAACGGCAGGTGCACCGCGATCAGGGCAACATGGAAACCGCAGACAAAGAAGCCCGCATTGAGCAGCAGGTAGCCGCGGTGGCGTGCCGCCTCACCGATTGCCTCGCCAAGGCCACCGGCGGATTCCGCGCTGCTCGGCCCTTCTTCCGCACGCCCCGCGAGCGCCAGCCCCGCCGGCACCATGGAGAGGCAGATCAGCGCCAGCACCAACAGCGCCATGGTGTATCCGAGCCCGTCGTTCAGCCAGCCGGTCACCGGCGCGAACACGAACTGTCCGAGCGACCCGCCAGTGCTTGCCACCCCAAGGGCGAAGCTGCGCTTCTCGGCGCTGACCAGCCGGCCCACGGCACCCAGTACCAGCGGGAAAGTGGTCGCCCCAACGCCAAGACCGATCAAAACGCCGGTGCTGCCATGCAGCATCCACGGGCTGGTCGATAGGCCCGTGAGGGCAAGTCCCGCCACATAGAGCAGCGCGCCCGCGATCAGCACCCGCGCGGTACCGTAGCGGTCCGCGATCATCCCGGCGGCCGGTGAAGTCAGCCCCCAGAGGAGGTTCTGCAGTCCAAATGCGAGCGCGAAGGTTGACGCCGTCCAACCCAGATCGGTGATCATGCTGGGGATGAAAAGCCCCATGGACTGGCGCACACCCAGATTGAGCGCGAGTAGCCAGCCGCCGCATAGCAGCACCAGGAACAGCGGCAGGCGAGCGGCGCGCATGGCGCTTACCGGTCCGCCTGCGCGTGGCTCATCCCATCGCCTGGACGATTTCCTCGGTCATCTTCTTGGCATCGCCGAACAGCATCATGGTGTTGTCGCGGAAGAACAGCTCGTTATCGACACCGGCGTAACCGGCCCCCATAGAGCGCTTCACGAACAGCACGGTCTGCGACTTTTCGACGTCAAGGATCGGCATGCCATAGATCGGGCTGGCCGGGTCGGTCTTGGCCACCGGGTTGGTGACGTCGTTTGCGCCGATAACGTAGACGACGTCAGCGGTGGAGAACTCGTGGTTGATCTCCTCCAACTCGAACACCTCGTCATAGGGCACATTCGCCTCGGCCAGCAGCACGTTCATATGACCAGGCATGCGCCCCGCGACCGGATGGATGGCGTAACTCACCTCGACGCCTTCCGCCTTCAGCAGGTCTGCGAGCTCGCGCAGGGAGTGCTGGGCCTGCGCTACCGCCATCCCGTAGCCCGGCACGATGATGACCTTGCGGGCGTTCTTCATGATGAAGGCGGCATCTTCCGCGCTGCCCGACTTGACCGAGCGGTCCTCGTCGCCGGCCGCCGCGACCGCCGCACCGCCCTCGCCGCCGAAGCCGCCCAGCAGCACATTGATGATCGAGCGGTTCATGCCCTTGCACATCACGTAGCTGAGGATCGCGCCCGACGAGCCGACCAGCGCGCCAACGATGATCAGCAGCGGGTTGGCCAGGGTGAAGCCGATACCGCAGGCTGCCCAGCCTGAGTACGAGTTGAGCATCGAGACAACGACGGGCATATCGGCGCCGCCAATCGGCACGATCAGCAACACGCCGAGCACCAGCGCCAGAATGGCGATGAGCCAGAAGGCGGCGAAGCTCTCGGTACGGCAGAACCACACGATCAGCGCGACCATCGCAATGGCAAGCAGAGCGTTGAGCGGATGCTGCCCGAAAAAGGTGAGCGGCTTGCCGCTTACCAGCCCCTGCAGTTTGCCGAACGCGATGATCGAGCCTGAGAAGGTGATGGCGCCGATAGCCGTGCCGATACTCATTTCGATCAGGCTCAGCATGCCGAGTTGCCCCGACACGCCGATGCCGTAGGCCGAGGGGTTATACAGCGCCGCGGCCGCGACCAGGACCGCGGCCAGACCCACCAGACTGTGGAAGGCCGCCACGAGCTGCGGCAGCGCGGTCATTTGGATCCGCAGGGCGATCACCGTGCCGATGGAACCGCCGATCAGCACGCCCGCCGCGATGACAGGGTAGCTGAGAACATCGGGCGACAGCAGCGTGGTGACCACCGCGATGACCATGCCGACGATGCCGTAGATATTGCCGCCGCGCGCCGTTTCCGGCGAAGACAGGCCGCGCAGCGCCATGATGAAACAGACCGAGGCAAGCAGGTAGGCCAGGGCCGTGATGTTGGCTGTCACCGGTCCGCCTCCCTACCGTTGCTTCTTCTTGAACATTTGCAGCATGCGCTGTGTGACGATGAACCCGCCAAAGATGTTCACTGAGGCAAGCACAACGGCGAGAAAGCCGAACACCTTCGACAGGCTGGCTCCGGCGGGACCGGCGGCGATCAGGGCACCGACGATGATCACGCTGGAAATCGCATTGGTCACCGACATCAGAGGCGAATGCAGCGCCGGTGTGACGCTCCAGACCACGTAGTAGCCAACGAAGCAGGCCAGCACGAAGACGGTGAAGAAGAACACCGTCTGGTCCTGACCGCCAGCGGCGGCCTGGTGCAGGACGATTTGTGTGGCGCCTTCGGCCACAGCGGCGGCCTGTTCTGCCAGGCGCTGGGCGTCGGTGGCGAGTTGGGCCGCCCCCTCGGCGAGGCGTTCGGGGCTGGGATTGCTCATTGCTCGCTCTCCGTCTTGGCCGCGTCGTCGTTGTCAGCCGCAGGCTCCGGCTCTGGTGCTGGCTCTTCCCCGACGAGATTCGGGTGTACCACCTTGCCGTCGCGGGTAAGGCCGGCACCCTTGATGATGTCGTCCTCCCAATCGAGGGCTAGGCTGCCCGCCTCCTTGTCCCAATACTGGCTCAGGAAGTTCAGCAGGTTCTTGGCGTACATCGCCGTCGAATCCGCAGCCAGGCGGCTCGGCACGTTGTAATGGGCGAGGATGGTCACCCCATGGGCCTCAGTCACCTCGCCGGGCGTGGACAATTCGCAGTTACCGCCCATGTCCGCGGCGAGATCGACGATGATCGCGCCCGGCTTCATCTCCGCCACCATATCGGCGGTGATGAGGATCGGCGCGGCCCGACCCGGGATTAGCGCGGTGCAGATGGCGATGTCCGACTTCTGCAGGGTCTCGCGCACCAGAGCGGCCTGCTTCTGCTTGTACTCGTCGCTCATCTCCTTGGCGTAGCCGCCCTCGGTCTGGGCCGCCTTGCTGGCCTCCGGATCGACATCAAGGAAGGTCGCGCCGAGGCTCTGAACCTCTTCGGCAGCCGCGGCACGCACGTCCGTCGCGTTGACGATAGCGCCCAGCCGGCGCGCCGTGGCGATTGCCTGCAGCCCGGCAACACCCGCGCCCAGCACCAGGACACGGGCCGGCGGCACAGTGCCCGCAGCGGTCATCATCATGGGGAAGGCGCGGTTGAAGGCAGATGCCGCCTCGACAACTGCGTTATAGCCCGACAGGTTCGACTGTGAGGACAGGGCATCCATGCTCTGCGCGCGGGTAATACGCGGCAGGTATTCGAGCGCAAAGGCGTTGATGTTCTTGGCCGCGTATCCGTCGATCAGGTCACGGTCCGTATGGGGCGCCAACAGGCCGACCAGCAGCGCGCCTTCCTTCATCATGCCCAACTCGTCGGGCTCACCGTCCTCACCACGCAGCGGGCGCTGCACCTTGAAGACGATATCCGCTCCGGACAGGGCGGCTTCCGGGCCGTCGGCAATCTGCGCGCCGGCTTCGGTGAAGGCTGAATCAGGAATGCTGGCGCTATCGCCGGCGCCGGTTTCCACCACGACGTCGAGGCCAAGCGCGGCCAGTTTCTTGACCGTCTCGGGTGATGCCGCGCAGCGGCGCTCGTGCGGCCGGCGTTCCTTGAGGATGGCGAGCTTCATCTGGCGCGACCGTCCTTGGTTGTTGAATCACTGGGCCGGCCCCCTCGACCGGCGCCCCAAACATGCACGGTAGCGGTACCTTTGCCAAGGCCCGCGCTGGCAACACCGCTCTAGGTGAGACCGACCGCCTTCAGCGCCGCCTTCTGCCGACGCGCGAGGGCCTTCTGGTCGATATCTGCGATCAGATCGTGGAAATGCCGATGCCAGTTGAGCTCAGCCTGAAGGCGCAGGAAGACGCTGCCCAGACCGATGGCGGCCCGATCCATCAGCAGGAATTCCCGCGGTGGCTTGACCCCGCCGAGCCGTTTGAGCTCGGCATGCACCTTCATCGCCACGGTCCGGCCGTAGACGCCGTCGTTGGTTTCCTGGATGCGGCGGTCACGATCCTCCATCAGCGGCGCGTAGACGAATTCTGCCCACATGTTCAGCGTGTCAATGACATCAGGGTTGAGGTCGCTGAAGCCCCAGGTTTCGTAGGCATGTACCGCCAGATCGCGGTCGTCGTCGCGGATCGCCTTGTAGAGATCGATGACGCCGGTGACGAAATGCGGCGGAAAGACCCGGATACAGCCGTAATCCAGCAAATTGACCCCATGGTCGGGGCGCACTGTGTAGTTGCCAAGATGCGGGTCGCCGTGAATCACGCCATAGCCATAGAATGGCAGATACCAGCCGCGGAACATGTTGGCAGCGACCGTGTCCCGCGCTTCCTGGGGCGGATCGCTATCGAGGAATGCCATCAGGGGCTCGCCCTCAAGCCAGGTCATGGTCAGCAACCGGCTGGTCGACAGATCATCTCGGGCCTCGGGAACCGCGACTCCATCCTCATCGGCCATAATCGCGCGATAGAGCGCCATGTGCTTGGCCTCGCGAGTGTAGTCCAGTTCCTCCTTCAGCCGCTCCTCAAGCTCCGCGTGGATCTCGCTGGCGTCGATGGACGGGTCGTAGCGCCGGTAAATGTTGAAGGCGAGATTGAGCTGGCGCATATCCGCCTCAACCGCTGAGGCCATGTCTGGATACTGCAGCTTGCAGGCCAGTGCGGTGCCATCGAAATCCTGCGCCCGGTGTACTTGGCCCAGGGAGGCGGCGGCTGCTGGCGCATGCTCGAACTCGGCGAAGTGGGATTGCCAATCGGCGCCCAGCTCGCTTCGCATCCGCCGGCGCACGAACGGCCAACCCATGGGCGGGGCATTCGACTGCAGTTGGCGCAATTCCTCTGCGTAGGCCTCGGGCAAGGCGTCGGGAATAGTGGCGAGAATTTGTGCCACCTTCATCAGCGGGCCCTTGAGCCCGCCCAGAACCCTTTTCAGCGCCGCGGCCCGCGCGGCATCGTCGCCGCCGCCGCTTATCCGGCCACCGGCATAGCGTACGGCGACGCCGCCAATGGCGGATGACACCTTGGCATAGCGCCGCACCCGGCCGCCGAGGCTGGCTGCCTCGTCGTCGCCGGTCTCGGGACGCGCCGGGCTAGAAGGTCTCTTCGAGTTCATCGATAAAGCCGGAAACCACACCAAGGCCGCGCTGCCAGAACGCCCGGTCCGATGCGTCCAGACCGAAGGGCGCCAGCAAGTCCTTATGATGCAGAGTGCCCCCTGCCTTCAGCATCTCCAGGTACTTCCGCTGAAACTCGGGATGGCCGTTGCGGAAGAGGTCGTAGAGCGAATTCACCAGGCAGTCGCCGAAGGCATAGGCATAGACGTAGAAGGGCGAATGGATGAAGTGCGGGATGTAGCTCCAGAACGCCCGGTACTCATCCTCAAAGCGCAGCGCCGGGCCGAGGCTGTCCCCCTGCACCTGCATCCAGATATCGCCCAGCCGCTCGGCGCCAAGCTCGCCCTCCTCGCGCCGCGCGGTGTGGACCGCACGCTCGAACTGGTAGAAGGCGATCTGGCGGACCACCGTATTGATCATGTCCTCGACCTTGGAGGCCAGCATGACGCGGCGGCGGGTCGGGTCGGTCTCATCCGCCAGCAGCGACTGGAATGTCAGCATCTCGCCGAACACCGACGCGGTCTCCGCGAGGGTCAGCGGCGTGCTCGACATGAAGTAGCCCTGCTCCGCGGCCAGCACCTGGTGCACCCCATGGCCAAGCTCGTGGGCGAGGGTCATCACGTCGCGCACTTTGCCGTGGTAGTTCAGCAGCAGATAGGGGTGCGCGCTGGGGACCGTCGGGTGGGCGAACGCGCCGGACGCCTTGCCCGGGCGCGGCGGCACGTCGATCCAGGGATTGTCAAAGAAGCGCTGACCGATCTCGGCCAGGTCCGGCGAAAAGCCGGCATAGGCATCGAGCACACGCCGGCGCGCCTCGTCCCACGGGATGTCCCGGTCGTCCTGCTCGGGCAGCGGCGCGTTGCGGTCCCAGTAATCGAGCTTGTCGACGCCCATCCAGCGCGCCTTCAGCGCATAGTACCGGTGCGACAGGTCACCGTATGAGCCCGTGACCGAATCGACCAGGGCGTCGACCACTTCATCCTCGACCTGGTTCGCCAGATTCCGTGCCGACGTTGCGCGCGGGTACTGCCGCCAGCGGTCTTGGATTTCCTTGTCCTTGGCCAGCGTGTTGGTGATTCGCACGAACAGGCTGATGTTCTCGCCGAACACCTTGCCGAGCGACTTGGCCGCGGCCTTGCGGCGCTCCGGATCGGCATCGCTCAGCCGGTTGAGGACGTCACTCGCGGTCAGCTCCTCGCTGTCCACGGGGAAGCGCAGCGCCGCCATGGTCTCGTCGAAAAGGCGCACCCAGGCGCTGCGTCCCGACACGTCTTTGTCGTGCAGCAACCGCTCCAGGTCTTCTTCTAGCTGGTGCGGCCGGAACACCCGCAGATCGCGCAGCCACGGGCGGTAGTGGGCCAGTTCCGGCGCCTTGAGCTTTTCCTCCAGCGCCACTTCCTCAATCTTGTTGATTTCCAGCGTGAAGAAGAGCACGTGGCTGGATATGTCCGTCGCCCGCTCCTGGACCATCTGGAAGAAGCGGCCGATCTCGCCGTCGGTGGCATCGCCGGAAAACAGGAGTTGGGCGTAGCTCATCAGCCGGCCGAGCCGTTCCTGCATCGCTTCGTAGGCGGCAATGGCGCCGCCCAGCGCAGCGCCGTCCAGGGCGGCAACCTGGCCCTTGTATTGCGCGGCGAAGGCCTTGGCATCGGCCTCCGCCGCCGCCAGGTCTTCGGTTAGGGCCGGCGCGTCAGGCGCCGGATACAGGTCGCTCAGGTCCCATTCGGGCAGACTGCTCATAGCGCGTCCCCGTTGCATTCCTTGTGATCGTTCAATACGTGAAGGCGGTCGGTCGGATGACAGCGATATGGGCCTATCCGCTGCAGATGCCAACCGTCAACCGGGGGCGACGCTAATAGGAGTTCGATCATGACCCAGCCTGACTACCGTGCCTGGCCGAATCTGCCAGCCATGTTCTTCGACCGGGCCGCCGCGTTCGCCAACCAATCCTTCCTTTGGCACAAGCAGGATGGGGACTATGTCCCGCTGACCTGGGCGGAGGTTTCGGCCGCCGTGGTGCGCGTTGCCAACGCCCTGCAGGCCGCCGGCGTGGCGCCGGGCGACCGGGTGGTCCTGGTCTCCGAGAACCGCCCGGAATTCCTTATTGCCGACGTCGCCATCATGACGATTGGTGCCATCGCGGTGCCGACCTACACGACCAACACCCCGGACGACCACCGCCATATCCTGACCGACAGCGGCGCGGTCGCCGCGATTATCTCGACCGCCGCGCTCGCCGGCGAGGTGCTGAAGGCGGCGGAGGGTGCGCCGGACCTGCGCACGGTTTTCACCATTGAGACGCCCGCAGACCCAGCGCCCGGCCATGTCACGCTCGTGCCCTGGCCGGCAGCCGACGGCAACGGCGTTGCCGACGCCGCCGACCTGATAGCCGAAGCGCGCCAGCATCCGCGCGACGAGGCGGCATGCATCATCTACACGTCGGGCACCGGCGGGCGGCCGAAAGGGGTGGTGCTGTCCCATGGGAACATCCTGACCAACTGCGAGGGCGCCTATCAGCGTCTGGTCGATGCCTGCGGCCTCACCGATGAGGTGTTCCTATCCTTCCTGCCTCTGTCACATTCCTACGAGCACACCTGCGGGCAGTTCTTCCCAATCTCCATCAGCGCGCAAATCTATTATGCCGAGGGCATCGACCAACTCGGCCGCAATATGGCTGAGGCGCGGCCGACGCTGATGACCGCGGTGCCGCGGCTTTACGAGGCGCTACACGGCCGCATCGTTCGTGATGTGGAGCGTGCCGGCGGCCTCAAGGCGGCGCTGTTCAAGCGCACCGTCGCCATCGGCTCGAAGCGTTACGCCGGTGAGTCGCTGAGCCTAAGCGAAAGGCTGGTCGACCCGCTGCTGGAGAAGATGGTGCGCGACAAGGTCCGCGCGCGATTTGGTGGCCGGCTGAAGGGCCTGGTGTCCGGCGGCGCGCCGCTCAACCAGGAGATCGGCGTGTTCTTCCACGCGCTCGGCCTGCGCATGTCCCAGGGCTATGGCCAGACCGAGGCGGCACCGCTGATTAGCTGTAACCCGTTGGAGCGGATCAAGCTGCATACGGTCGGTACGCCGGTCCCCGGCGTCGAGGTGCGGATCGCTGATGATGGCGAGATTCTGGCCCGTGGCGACATGGTGATGATGGGCTACTGGAACATGCCCGATGCCACTGCCGAGACGATCCGTGACGGCTGGCTGCATACCGGCGATATCGGCCGCATCGACGCGGATGGGTATATCGAGATCACCGATCGCAAGAAGGACATCATCGTCAATTCCGGCGGCGACAACGTCTCGCCGAGCCGGGTGGAAGGCTTCCTCACGGTGGAGCCGGAAATCCACCAGGCGCTGGTGTTCGGCGACCGGAAGCCGCATCTCGTCGCGCTGATTGTCCCCGACCCGGCGCTTGCGGAAGAGGTGGAGGGCGATCAATTGCGGGCGCGCATCGACGCGGCGCTGGAGCGGGTCAACACCCGGCTGTCACCGATCGAACGGGTGCGCCGCTTCACGCTCGCAGACGCGCCGTTCAGCGTCGAGAGCGGCGAATTGACCCCGACGATGAAGACCCGGCGCCATGCGGTACTGGCGCGTTATGGTGATGCTCTGCTGGCACTTTATGGGCGCGGCGGCTGATTCATCGTGATGCGCCCTAGGGTTTTGTGGCTACGGGTGAAATGCTAGGGTAGCGCGGAAGCGAACGAGAACCCCATGGCTCAGAACCCGCAAAACCAGTCGGTCGCGCCTGTCGACCTGTGCATCCTGATCGTCGACCACAGTCAGGAGATGCGTCAGCTCATCCGCGACATGCTGTCACGGATGGGCATCCGGCGCATCCATGAGTCCCGCGCGATCGAGGGCGCGACCCAGATCCTTGAGGAGAACCGGGTCCATGTGGTCCTGGTCGACTGGGACCTGGAGCCGATGAGCGGGCTCGAGGTGGTGAAGATCCTGCGCGACAAGGACCAGTCCCCCAATCCGTTCGTGCCGATCATCATGCTCACCGGCGTGGCGGACAAGGACCGGGTGCTGTCGTCACGCGATGCCGGCGTCAACGAGTTCCTGCTCAAGCCGCTGTCGTCGAAGATGCTGGCCGACCGCATCAACGCCGCGGTCAATGGCACCCGCGCCTTCGTCGAGGGCTCGGAGTATTTCGGCCCCGACCGGCGGCGCAAGGACAACCCGGCCTTCAAGGGGCCGAACCGCCGTTCCGATTGAGCCGGCGGCCCGCCGCGCTCAGTTGAGCCGGTGATAGCGGCGGTACCACTCCACGAAACGCGGCAGGCCGACATCGATCGGCGTTGATGGTTCGAAACCGATCTCGCTGCTCAGCGCCTCGATATCCGCGTAGGTCTCCTTCACGTCGCCCGCCTGCATCGGCGCGTGCTGGATCTCGGCCTTGCGGCCAATGGCGCCCTCAAGCACAGAGATAAAGCGCATCAGCGGCTCGCTGCGGTGGTTGCCGATGTTATAGAGCCGGTGCGGCGGCGTCTCCGCATCTGCCACGGGCGGCTTGTCGAGACAGTTCACCACCCCTTCGACGATGTCGTCGATGTAGGTGAAGTCGCGCTTCATGTCGCCGTCGTTGAACACCTGGATCGGCTCGCCGGCGAGGATCTTGGTGGTGAAGATATAGGCCGCCATGTCCGGCCGCCCCCACGGGCCGTAGACAGTGAAGAAGCGCAAGCCCGTCGCCGGCACACCGTAGAGGTGGCTGTAGGAATGGCTCATCAGCTCGTCCGCCCGCTTGGTCGCGCCGTAGAGCGAGACCGGCTGGTCGACCCGGTCATCGACCGAGAAGGGCAGCTTGTCGTTGCCGCCGTAGACCGACGAACTCGACGCGTAGACCAGATGGCGGAGCCCTGGCAGGTGCCGGCACAGTTCCAGGATCACCAGATGACCCTGAATGTTGGCCTGGATATACGCGTAAGGGTCCTTGAGCGAGTGGCGTACACCGGCCTGTGCGGCGAGGTGCACGACCCGATCGAGGTCGCCATGTTCCCCCGCTACCCGCGCGATGGCGTCGCGATCGGCGATGTCGGCCTTGTGGAAGACGAAGCGCTCGAAGGGCGCCAGCTCCGCCAGCCGCGCCTCTTTCAGCGAGACGTCGTAGTAGTCGTTGAGGTTATCGACACCGATGACCGTCTCGCCGCGCTCCAGCAGGGCGCGCGAGACGTGGGAGCCGATAAAGCCGGCGGCGCCGGTGACCAGCACGCTCATGATGATGCGCGCTCCGCCGGCATCCGCCTCAGAGCCCCAGCGCTTGCTTGTAGAGGTCGAGCAGGTGCTCCTGCTCCTGGCGGTCGCCCTGGTCCATCTTGCGCATGCGCACGACCTGGCGCATGACCTTGCCGTCGAAGCCGGCGGCCTTGGCCTCGGCATAAACGTCGCGAATATCCGCGCCCAGCGCGGCGCGCTCCTCCTCCAGCCGTTCAATCCGTTCGATGAACGACCGCAGACGGTCGGCGGCGACGCCTCCGACATCGGCCATGTGCTGCTCTCCCTGGGCTGTTGGCAATCCGGCGCGCCGGCCGCGCCGCGGGCGGCACCATAGCCGCGCGCCCGCGCCCAAATCAACCGGCGCGGCGGTGCTAGTGGCCGCCGTGTGCCTTGTCGAACGCGGCCTTCTGCTCGGCGCTCGCCTCGGTCTGGTGCTGCGCCTTCCAGTCGGCGTAGGGCATGCCGTAGACGATCTCGCGCGCGGCGTCGTAATCCATCTCCAGGCCGCGTTCCGACGCCGCCGCCGCATACCATTTCGACAGGCAGTTGCGGCAGAAGCCGGCCAGGTTCATCAGATCGATATTCTGCACGTCGGTGCGCTCGCGCAGATGCGCCACCAGGGTGCGGAAGGCGGCGGCCTCCAGCTCGGTGCGGGTGTTGTCGTCCATGGGCATCCTCCCTCGATTCCGGGTTGGCGGTAATGTGGGATGCCGCAGCCGCGATGACCAGAGGCCGCGCGCCGTGGACCGCCGCCCGGTGCGGGTTTAAAACGGCGCCATGACCGCTGCCCCGCCCCTCGCCGCCGGCGCCGGACCGGCCGCCGCGGGCCGCCTTGCCCTGCTGGCCCTGCTGCTTGGCGCCTGCGGCATCGCCTTTGCGCCGATCTTTGTGCGTGTCAGCGAGCTCGGCCCCGCCACCACCGCCCTGTGGCGGGTGGCGCTGGCCCTGCCGGTGCTGTGGCTGTGGGCGGCTGCGGGACCGGCGCGCCATGCACGGCGCCCGAACCGGCGCGAGAAGCTGCTGCTGATGCTGGCCGGGTTGTTCTTCGCCGGCGACCTCGCCGCCTGGCACCTGTCGATCCACTGGACCAGTGTCGCCAACGCCACCTTGCTGGCCAACGCCGCGCCGATCTTTGTCACCCTCGGCGCCTGGCTGCTGTGGCGCGAGCGGCCGACGGGCCGCTTCCTCGCTGGCCTCGCTGTCGCGCTGGCCGGGGCGGCGCTGCTGCTCGGCGACAGCCACGCATTGGGCGGGCGCAACCTGCTGGGCGACGGCTTCGGCCTGCTGACCGCCGTGTTCTACGGCGCTTACATCCTGTCGGTGCGCCGCCTGCGGGACCGCTTCAGCACCGCCACCCTGATGGCGTGGAGCGGCCTGGGCACCTTCCTCGGCCTGCTGCCGGTGGCGCTGCTGTCGGGGGAGCCGCTGCTCGCCTATACCGCCGCCGGCTGGGCGGTGCTGACAGGGGTGGCGCTGGTCTCCCACTGCTTCGGCCAGGGGCTGATCGCCTATGCGCTGGCGCATCTGCCTGCCCCCTTCACGTCGGTGAGCCTGATGCTGCAGCCGGCGCTGGCCGCGCTGCTGGCCTGGCTGCTGCTGGGTGAGGCGATGGGCGCGGTGCAGGCCGCCGGGGCGGCGGTAATCCTCGCCGGCATCCTGCTGGCGCGCCAGGGCAGCGCGGCATGACCGGCCCGGTGCAGAACCCCGCCGCCCTGCTGCGCGGGCTGTTCGACGCCGCGGTGGCCGCCGCCGACCCGGCGGGCGCCCTGCCCGGCCTGCTGCCCGCCCCGCCCCGGGGACGGACGGTGGTGGTCGGCGCGGGCAAGGCATCCGCCCGCATGGCCCAGGTGCTGGAAGCCCACTGGCCGGGGCCGCTGGACGGCCTGGTGGTCACCGCCTACGGCCACGCGGCCGCCTGCAAGCATATCGAGATCGTCGAGGCCGCCCACCCGGTGCCGGACGCCGCGGGCGAGGCCGCCGCGCGGCGCATCCTCGCCCTGCTGACCGACCTCGGCCCGGACGACCTGGCGCTGTGTCTGATCTCGGGCGGCGGTTCGGCGCTGCTCGCCCTGCCCGCGCCGGGCCTCACCCTGGATGACAAGCAGGCGGTCAACCGCGCCCTGCTGAAGTCCGGCGCGCCCATCGACGCCATGAACGCGGTGCGCCGCCACCTGTCGGCGGTGAAGGGCGGCCGCCTTGCCGCCGCCGCCCATCCGGCGGCGTTGCACAGCCTGCTGATCTCCGATGTGCCGGGCGACGACCCGGCGGTGATCGCCTCGGGCCCGACGGTGCCGGACCCGTCCACCTTCGCCGACGCCCGCGCCATTCTCGCGCGCTTTGGCATCGACCCGCCCGAGGCGGTCGCGCGTCACCTCGCCGAGGCCGCCGACGAGACACCGAAGCCCGGCGATCCCCGCCTCGCCCGCAGCACGCTGGCAATGGTGGCCACGCCGATGATGGCGCTGGAGGCCGCCGCCAGCGCCGCGCGGGACGCGGGCGTTGGACCGGTGATCCTCGGCGACGCCATCGAGGGCGAGGCCCGCGACGTCGCCGCCGATATGGCGGCAAAGGCCCGGGCGGTGGGCGCAGGCGACCGGCCCTGCGTGCTGCTGTCCGGTGGCGAGACCACGGTTACCGTGCGCGGCCAGGGGCGCGGCGGTCGCAATGGCGAGTTCAGCCTCGCCCTGGCGCTGGCGCTGGACGGCATGGCCGGCGTCCATGCGCTGGCCGCCGACACTGACGGCATCGATGGGGTGGAGGACAACGCCGGCTGCCTGGTCGCCCCCGATACCCTGGCCCGCGCCCGCGCGGCGGGCTGCGATCCGGCTTCGCATCTGGCCGACAACGACAGCTACAGCCTGTTCGCCGCCATCGATGGCCTGGTGATGACCGGCCCGACCCTGACCAACGTCAACGACTTCCGCGCCATCCTGCTGCTGCCGGCATAGGCCAGCGGGCGGAATTTCCGCGCGGATGTTGGCAATTGTTGTCGGGCGCAACGCCAAGCCTCTGATTTCAAGCGAAACCCGCGCGGCGTGCAGATACGAAAAACGCAACATCGCGCCGCGACTGCCCGGCAAAACCGGGGCGCAGGGGGCGGATGTTGACAGGCTGTTGTCAGCAGACAGGTGGCGCGGAACGGGGGTGGGTCGGTGCCGGGCGCCAGCCATGCGCCTGATATGGGCGCGAAAGTCTAGGAATCAACGCCTATTCCTGCCGCCTCCAGAATGGCCCGTGCGGCATCCCGGGCGTCGCCGGCCGGGTCGTCGCCGTGGCCCAGCGCGGCACTGACGGTCGCGCCGTCCACCAGCAGCAGCAGCTGGCGTGCCAGGGCCTCCGGGTCCGCCGCCCCGGCATCGCGGGCGAGCCCGGCGAAGGTCCGACGCAGCAGGCGCTTATGTTCAGCGGCCAGGGCGTGGATCGGATCCTCCGGGTCTTGGAACTCCCCCGATGCCTTGATGAACATGCAGCCGTGGAACCCCGGCTCCTCAAACCAGTCGCCCAGCGCCGCGAATAGGTCGAGCAGGCGTGCCGCCGGGCTGCCCCCGGTTGCCGCCAGGCGCTTCTCGAGCCAGCCGCGGAGCTGTTCGTCGCGCAGCCGAAGCACCGCCAGGATGAGATCGTCCTTGCTGCGGAAATGCTTGTACATCGCGGTCTTGGACACGCCGGTCTCGGCCACCAGCCGGTCCATGCCGGTGGCGTGGTAGCCGTGCCTGTCGAAGGCGTCGAGCGCCTTGCGCACCAGCTGATCGCGCTTGTTGGGCCGCATATCACCTCACTGACATTACCGATCAGTCTATCATTGAAACGTCTCAGAAAGGAGATTTTTGAGAAAAAGGGCGGAATTTAGATTGACTTGGTGTACTGATCGGTACATAAACATGCCAACAAACGTTACCGATCCGTACACCCAAGGAGACACGTCATGGCCCGCGCCTTCGCAGAGATCGCCTTCACCCCCGCCGTCCGCGACGCCCAACGCCGCCACGGTTCCGCCGACGCCTATGCCAAGTTCCTCCGCCCGGAGGCCGGCGGCGGCGACACCCTGACGGACCGGGAGGCCGCCTTCATCACCGCGCGGGACGGCTTCTATCAGGCCACCGTGTCGGAGTCCGGCTGGCCCTATGTGCAGTTCCGGGGCGGCCCGGCGGGGTTCCTGCGGGTGCTGGATGCGCGCACACTCGCCTACGCCGATTACAGCGGCAACCGGCAATATGTCAGCGCCGGCAACCTGTCCGGCGACGCCCGGGTCTCGCTGATCCTGATGGACTATCCCAACCGCCGGCGGCTGAAGGTGTGGGGCCGCGCCCGGCTGGTCGAGGCCGCGGACGATCCGGCGCTGGTGGCCAGCCTGCATGTGGACGGTTATGAGGCGACGCCCGAGCGGGCCGTGGTCATCACGGTGGAGGCCATCAACTGGAACTGCCCCCAGCACATTCCCCAGCGCCTGACCCTGACAGAGCTGGAGCCCCACCTGGCCCCGCTGCACGCCGAAATCGCCCGGCTGAGCGAGGAAAACGCGGCGCTCAAGGCGGGGGCCGAGCGGCTGGTGACCTGATATCCCCCTGCCCCGGCTGCATAAAATCTCTATGACACCCCCCGCGGCCTATTCCTTCGCGCGCGCCGTGCCGTTACCCTGCGGGGATGCGGCGTAAGCGGAATACCAAGATCATCGCCACCCTCGGGCCGGCGACCTCGACCCGGAAGGCGATCCGGAGCCTGTTCGATGCCGGGGCGGATGTCTTCCGGCTCAATTTCAGCCACGGCACCCAGCAGGACCAGGCCGAGCGCATCGCGCTGGTGCGCGAGATCGAGGAAGAGACCAGCCGCCCCATTGCCATCCTCACCGACGTGCAGGGGCCGAAGCTGCGCTGCGGCGATTTTGATGGCGGCAGCACCCGGCTGCGCAAAGGACAGAAGTTCGTCCTCGACATGGACGACGCGCTCGGCGGGCCGGAACGGGTGCAACTGCCCCATCCGGAGCTCTACCGCGCCCTGGAGCCCGGCGCGGACCTGCTGCTCGACGACGGGCGCATTCGCCTCAAGGTGCAGGAAGCCAGCCGCACACGCCTCGTCACCAAGGTCGCTGTCGGCGGCGTGCTGTCCGACCACAAGGGGGTCAACGTCCCCGGCGTGATCCTGCCGATCGCCTCGCTGACGAAGAAGGACAAGGAAGACCTGGAATTCGTGCTGGAGCACGGCATCGACTATGTCGGCCTGTCCTTCGTGCAGCGGCCCAAGGACATCTCCGATGCGCGCAAGATCATCGCCGGCCGCGCCCAGATCATGACCAAGCTTGAGAAGCCCCGCGCGCTCGACCATCTGGACGAGATCATCCGCCTGTCGGACGCGGTGATGGTGGCGCGCGGCGACCTGGGCGTGGAACTGCCGCCCGAGGACGTGCCGGTCTGGCAGAAGGACATCATCGTGCAATGCCGCGAGGCCGGCCGCCCGGTGGTGGTTGCCACCCAGATGATGGAATCGATGATCCAGGCCCCGGCGCCCACCCGCGCGGAAGCGTCTGACGTGGCCACCGCCGTCTATGACGGCGCGGACGCGGTGATGCTTTCAGGGGAAACCGCGGTCGGCGCCTATGCCCGCGAGGCGGTGCGGATGATGAACCGCATCGTCACCCGGGTCGAACACGACCCGCTGCTACAGAAGACCATCGAGGCGGGCCGCCCCTATGCCCGCAACACCCCGACCGACGCCATCTCCCGCGCCGCCCGGCAGGTCGCCGAGACCATCGAGGCCAGCGCCATCGTCACCTTCACCTCGTCCGGCTCGACCACCATCCGCGCCTCGCGCCAGCGCCCCCATGTGCCGGTGCTCAGCTTGACGCAGGACATCCGTACCGCGCGGCGGCTTGCCCTGTGCTGGGGCGTGCATGCGGTACACAGCCGCGATGTGAAGACCTTCGCGCAAATGGTGCAGCGCGCCAGCACCATCGCCCGGCAGCAGGGCTTCGCGCGCAAGGGCGACCGCCTGGTGATCACCGCCGGCGTGCCCTTCGGCACCCCGGGTGCCACCAACACCCTGCGCCTCGTCACAATCGAATAGGGATCCGCCCGTCCGGCTTCAGCCGCCGCGTGTCACCGGCACGGTGATCTCGTTGCGGCGCAGGAACGGAATGGTCCAGGGCGGGTCGTAATACAGCGCCGCCGCCGCGCCTGCGGGCTGCCAGCCACTCTCCGCCAGCGCCGCGGCCAACGCGTCGCGCTGTTCCGCCTCCGCATCGCGGCCGCCCAGCCCGGTGAAGCGGATCGCCGCCACCGTCACCGCCGGCAGCATGACAATGCGGACCTGCTGATTTGCCGGCGGCGGCGCGTTCTCCTCGGTGAATTCCGGGGGCAAGAAGAAGCGCATGGTCAGCCGTCCGTCCGCGCCGGCGGATTCAGCCGGCACCGTCTCGACGGGGACCGTCATGGCGATCTCCCGGCCGCCTTGGGTTTCCACCGGTACGGTCATGGCGATCTCGCCGCCAGGCCGGTTGTCACCGGCAATGTAGTTGAACAGCAGCCGGAAGGCCCGGTTGCGGGCGTCGCGGCCCTCGCCGTCCACCGTGGTCTCGGCGGCGAGGCGGGGCGCGTAGCGGCGAATCTCGACGCCGCCGGGCAAGGTCTGTTCCACGCGGTAGTCCGGCTGATCATAGCCGTCCCGGACACCGGCGACCGAACAGGCCCCCAGCGCCAGCGCGCCGACTGCTGCGAGGACGACCCGCATGGCTCAGCGCGCCGGGATCAGGATACGGCCAACCACGGCGAAACCGCCCTGCCCGTCCGGCCGGGTCACGACCATCTCGCCCGAGCGCGGGAAGATATCGGTGGCGCCGGTGATGTTGACCTGATGGGTGACCAACACATGGGACGGCCCGTTGCGCGGGGCGGACAGGTAGCGCCGGATCTCGGCCACCTGCGCCGGGCCTTGGGACCGGTCGCGGAAGAAGGAATTCAGCATCGGCGCGGGCTCGACCGAACCGAGGGCGAGCAGTTCGGCCGTCTCCATACAGCGGCACCAGGCCGACGACAGCACCGCGCCGACCGCCACGCCGTTGGCGCGGAAGGCGTCGCCGATGTCGCGCGCCTGGTCGCGGCCGGCGTCCGACAAGTTGCGCTGGGTGGAACAGTCGCCAAGGGTGAAGTTGTCCGGGTCGCCGCCGCCCGGCGCCAGCGCGTGGCGCATCATCGCCACATGGCCACCGGCCCGCAGCGCCGCCCAGGCAGCGGCTTCGTCGGCGTGGGCGGCACGGGGGGCCAGCAGCGTGCCGGCGGCAAGCAGCAGCAGGGCGAGCATCAGGCGCATGGCGGTGTCTCTCTCAGGTCAGCGCCGGCAGCGCCAGCAGCAGGTTGGTCTTGGCGCCGGTGATCAGCGCGATGAAGGTCAGGGTCATCCCGGCGACCCGCAGCTGGATCGGCTCGGGTTCCCGGCTGACCGAGTAGGCATGCAGGCAGCGCCCGGCCAGCAGCGCCAGGCCGATGCCGTGCAGCGCCAGCGCCGGCGCATCCTGCATCTCCGCCAGGGCCATCAGCACCAGCACCAGCGGGGCGTATTCGGCGAAGTTGCCGTGGGCGCGCAGACGGCGTTGCAGCGTCCTGTCGCCGCCATCACCCAGCGCGACCCTGGCGCGCCGGCGCACGAAGATGACCCGCAAACTGAGCAGCACGAAAAGGAGCGCCAGGATGCTGGCATAGAGCGCGGTCACGGCCATGGGTCGCGGTCCGGAGCTGTGGCGGTCTTGAGAGGGTTACGGCCCCGCCGGGCGGGCGGATCAGCCGCCTAGATGCCCTGGCCGCGCAGCTTGAGGCGGATTTCCTGCGCCTTTTCCTCGATCTGCTGCATGTGCGGATTGATCTCAAGCGCCTTTTCGAAGGCCCTCAGCGCGGCCTCGTCGTTCTCAAGCTCGACATAGATCAGGCCGAGGCCCGACAGGGCGCCGAAATGGCGCGGCTCTATATCCAGCGTGCGCTCGATGTCCTGCACCGAATCGGTGTAGCGGCCCATCATGTAATAGACCGTGGCGCGCTTGTTGTAGCCCTCCGCCAGGGTGGGATCGAGCACGATGACCGCGTCGAACGCCGACAGGGCGGAATCGTGGTCGCCTGACTGCATGGCGCGCATGCCCTTGCCCATCAGGATGTCGACCGTGTCGGTGCCCTTGTTGATCCAGTAGTGCCAGATCGCCTGTTCGATGACCTGGGCCTCGCTGTCGTCCTTGGTCGCCTGCAGGCGGTTGAACAGCTGGCTCAGCACCGCCTCGCCGCCGGCCGGCACCGAGGTGTCCTGGGAGCCCGCCTGGGCCAAGGCCGCCGGGGCAGCACCCAGCATCAGGAGGATGAGGAGCAGGGCTATGCGCGTGGTCATAAGGAGAGAATGGGGGCTCGGATGCGGCTCGGCAAGACGCGGCTCAGCCGGGCCCGAGCGCGCGCGGCCGCGGCCCCCCGCTGGCCCAGTCGAGCAGCTCCACCGTGTGCACCACCGGCAGCCGCGCCGCCTGGCCGATCTGCGTCATGCAGCCGACGTTGCCGGTCGCCACCAGGTCCGCGCCGGTGCGCTCGATGTTGGCCACCTTGCGGTCGCGCAGGCGCCCGGCGATCTCCGGCTGCAGCAGGTTGTAGGTGCCCGCCGAGCCGCAGCAGATATGCCCCTCGGGCACCGATTTCACCGTGAATCCGGCATGCTGAAGCAATCGCGGCGGCGCCTCGGTGAGCCTCTGGCCGTGCTGCATGGAACAGGCCGAATGATAGGCGACGCTGAGTGCCGGCATGTCGGCGCTGGCCGTATAGCCCAGGGCGTCGACGATCTCGGTGATGTCCTTGGTCATACCGGCGATGCGGGCGGCGGGGCCGGACCAGTCCGCGTCCTCGCGCAGCATGAAGCCGTAATCCTTCACCGTGGTGCCGCAGCCCGATGCGTTGATCACCACCGCGTCGAGGCCCTCGCCGTCGGCCTCCGCCATCCAGGCGGCGATATTGGCGCGCGCGGCGTCCAGCGCCGGGGCCTCCTTGCCCATGTGATGGGTTAGCGCGCCGCAGCAGCCCGCCCCCCTGGCGACCACCACCTCGCAGCCCATCCGGGTGAGCAGCCGGATCGTCGCCTCGTTGATCTCGGGCGCGATCACCTTCTGGGCGCAGCCGGTCATCAGGGCGACCCGCATGCGCCGGGTCCCCTGCGCCGGGAACACCTGGGGCCGGTCCACCGGCGAGGGCCCCGGCAGCCGCTTCGGCGCCAGCGCCAGCATTGCGCCGAGCCGCCCCGGCAGCACGCCAGCCAGCGGCCTGCCAAGCTTTGCGCCAACCAAGGACAGGCGGAATAAGCCCGGCCGCGGCAGCAGCCAGGCCAGCAGCGCGCGCAGCCAGCGGTCCAGCGGCTTGCGGGTGTAGGTCTCTTCGATGACCTTCCGGCCGTGGTCGACCAGGTGCATGTAGTGCACGCCCGACGGGCAGGTGGTCATGCAGGACAGGCAGGACAGGCAGCGGTCGATATGGGTGACCACCTGCTCCGTCGCCGGCTTGCCGGACTCCAGCATGTCCTTGAGCAGGTAGATGCGCCCGCGCGGGCTATCCAATTCATCGCCGAGCAGCAGATAGGTGGGGCAGGTGGCGGTGCAGAAACCGCAATGCACACAGGTGCGCAGGATCTTCTCGGATTCGCGGATGTCCGGATCGGCGAGCTGTGCGTCTGAAAAATGGGTCTGCATGGCCCTACAGCTCCGGATACATCCGGCCGGGGTTGAGGATGCGCTGGGGGTCGAAAGCGTCCTTCAGCCGCGCCGAGATCGCCGCCACCGGGGCCGCCGGCGGCTCGAACACCGGCACCGCGGCGCGCACCGGCTCGGCCGCGCGCACCAGGGTGGCATGGCCGCCGCGTCCCTCCAGCGCCCCGCGCACGATCGCCGCGCCTGCGTCTTCCCCGCCGTCGAGGCCGACCCAGATCAGCCCGCCGCCCCAGTCGAACAGCAGGGTGGCGTCCGCATGGCTGGTGATGGCGTCGGCCACGGCGGGGGCGTCCGTCGGCGCCACCGAGACCCGCCACAGCGCTGCATCGGACCCGGCGAACAGCGCCGCGTCACGCACCGCGCACCACAGGGCCGTGCTGGCTGCGGCATTGAGAACCTGCCCTCCGCCGCCTAGCAGGGTGTCGAGCTTCGCCGTCCGCTCTGCCACCGAATCGGCGAAGCCCTCCAGCCTGAGCGCCACCACCGGCGCGCCACCCGCACCGGGAACTGCGGCGGACGCCGGCAGATAGGCCGCGCCCGAGACATCCCACGGACTGCCGAGTGCCGCCGACATCGCCGCCACTGCCGACGCGGCGTCATCCTTCGCCAACAACAGGGTCGCCTCGGTCTTGCCCGCCGGGCGCACCTTGAGGGTCACCTCGCTGAGCACGCCGAGCGTCCCAAAGGCGCCGGTCCACAGCTTGCAGAGGTCATAGCCGGTGACGTTCTTGACCACCCGGCCGCCGGACTTCACCGCCTCGCCGCGGCCGGTGACTGCCCGCAGGCCAAGGACGTGATCCCGCGCCGCGCCTGCGGCGATACGCCGGGGTCCGGCGAGGTTGCAGGCGATGACCCCACCGATGGTCTGCACGCCCCCTGCCCCGCCCCACAGCGCTGACCAGTCGGGCGGCTCGAAGGCCAGGTCCTGGCCCTTCTCCGCCAGCGCCGCCTCGATCTCGGCCAGCGGCGTGCCGGCCCGCGCCGACAGCACCAGTTCCTCGGGCGCATAGAGGGTGATGCCGGATATCCCGGCCACCGACAGGCCCCGCGCCGCTTGCACCGGGCGGCCGAAGCCCGCCTTGGAGCCGCCGCCCGAAATCGACAGCGGCGTTGCGTCGGCGGCGGCCGCGCGCACCGCGTCGGCGAGCGCCGCCTCATTGTCCGGGCGCAGCAGCTCAGCCATCGTTGAGCGGGAATACCTTGCCGGGGTTGAGCAGCCAACCGGGGTCGAACACATCCTTCACCCGGCGCTGCTGGTCGAGATCGACCGCATCGAACTGCACGTTCATCAGGTCGCGTTTCTCGACACCCACGCCATGTTCGCCGGTCAGGCAGCCGCCAACCTCGACGCACAGCGTGAGGATGTCGGCGCCGGCCTTCTCCGCCTTCGCCAGGTCACCCGGCTTGTTAGCGTCATAAAGGATCAGCGGATGCAGGTTGCCGTCGCCCGCATGGAAGATATTGGCAACGCCGAGCCCTGCGCCCTTGCAGATCTCGTCGATGCGGGTCAGCACCTCGGGCAGCCGCCCCGTCGGGATGGTGCCGTCCATGCAGTAATAGTCGGGCGAGATCTGCCCCACCGCGCCGAAGGCGGCCTTGCGGCCCTTCCAGATGGCGGCGCTTTCCTCCGCCGTGGTGGCGACGCGGGTGTATTGCGGATCGTGCGGCGCCGCGATCTCGGCGATGCGGCCGAGCAGGAAGTCGATCTCGGCTTCCGAGCCCTCGACCTCGCAGATCAGCAGCGCTTCAACATCCAGCGGGTAGCCCGCCTTGGCAAAGTTCTCCGATGCGTGGATCGCCGGCTTGTCCATGAATTCCAGCGCCACCGGGATGATGCCCGACGCGATGATATCGGCGACGCAGGCGCCCGCCGCCTCGTTGCTGGCGAAGCCCATCAGCACCGGGCGCGCGCCCTCGGCCGCCGCCAGCAGCCGCACCGTCACCTCGGTGATGACACCGAACATGCCCTCCGACCCGGTCACCAGGCCGAGCAGGTCGTAGCCGCCGGCATCGAGATGCTTCCCGCCGAGGCGCACCACCTCGCCGTCCAGCGTCACCATCTCGACGCCCAGCAGGTTGTTGGCGGTGACGCCGTATTTCAGGCAATGGGCGCCGCCGGAGTTGGTTGCCACGTTGCCGCCGATGGTGCAGGCGAGCTGGCTCGACGGGTCCGGCGCGTAGAAGAAGCCGTCGCCGGCGACCGCGTCGGAAATGGCGAGGTTGGTCACACCAGGCTGCACCGTCGCGGTACGGTTGGGCAGGTCGACATCGAGGATGCGGTTGAACCGGCCCATGCCGAGGATCAGCCCGTCGGCCAGCGGCAAGGCGCCGCCGGCGAGCGACGTGCCCGCGCCGCGCGGCACCACCTTCACCCCGTGTTCCTTGCACAGGCGCAGCACGGCGGCGACTTCTTCGGTCGTCTCGGGTAGGGCGACCAGCAGCGGCATCTGCCGGTAGGCCGATAGCGCATCGCACTCATAGGCGCGGCGCTCGTCCTCCTCGGCGATCACGCGCGGGCCCACCGGCCCGTCGGGCAGCGCCGCGCGCAAGGCGGCGAGCAGATCGTCCCGGCGGCCGATGGCGGCGGCGTCCGGCGGCGGCATGGTCAGCATGGCGTCCCTCCCAGTGGACGGACGCAGTGTGCCGCCGCGCCGTCTCTTAGACAACGGGCGTTGAAAACCATGTTATGGGCGCGAGAAAGGGCCGCCGGCGGGCGGCCGCAGGGGATCAGCCCTGGCGGACCTTGAGCCGCGGGTTGCGCTTGTTGATCACATAGACGCGGCCATGGCGGCGGATGACCTTGCAGTTGCGGTCGCGCGTCTTGGCCGACTTGAGCGAGTTCCTGACCTTCATCGGTCGATCAAAGCCCCGGTTTTGAAGAAGCCGGGAACATAAGGACGGCGGGCGGGGGTGTCAACGGCGCGGTTACTTCCCCGCGCCGCCGTCGTCCTGCTTCACCGCCATCACGCAGACGACCCTGAGCGAGCCCTCGTCTAGCGCAGCCAGGCGGCGGAGCCAGTATTCGCATTCGCGCAGGATGTAGGTGGCGCGGCGGCGCTCCACCTTGCCCTTCTCCAGCGTGCTGACGAAGCGCAGCCAGCCGGTCAGCACCGCGCGGCGGTAACGCTCGCCGAAATCAGTCTCCTCCTCGATAGCGAAACCGGCCTCGGTCAGCGCCGCGCGCAGGTCCCGGCCCGACGCCGGGTCGGCGTCGCCGCCCTCAACACCGCGCCAAAGGCGGAAGGCCTCTTCCGCCGCTGCCGCGCCGCGCACAAGATCGATCAGCACCAGCCGCCCGCCGGGCTTCAGCCCGATGCCAAGCTGTTCCAGCAGTCGCTTCTTGTCCTTGACCATGTAGAGGAAATCTTCCGCCAGCACGTGGTGGAAGCTGCGCGGGCGGATTTCCAGCGAATCCGGGTCCACCGGGCTGACCGGCGCCTTCTTGGTCAGCCCCGCGTCGATGCTGCGCTTCATGGCAAGATCGGCGAGTTCTTCCGATAGCTCCATGCCTGTGACCCAGACCCCGGTGTCGGCGGCGAGCGTCCGCGCCGCGCCGCCCAGCCCCGCGCCCAGCAGCAGCAGGCTGTTGTTGGAATCCAGCTCCAGCGGCGCGCACAGGCCGGCCAGCGCGGCGCCATCCAGCGGGGTGACGAACCCCTCGCCCCAGAGGGCCTCGAGGATCTCAATCCGGTCGGCGGGCCAGTCGCGGCTGGCTTCGACCACCTGGGCCCCGCCGAGCAGCGATGCGACAGAATCAGCGTCGTCGGCGACCACCGCATCGCCGAGGGGCTTATCGGCCTCGTCATCGCCGGCCGCGCCGTTGCGCGCAAGGCCGCGCGACAACAGCCGCGTCACTTTGGCGAGCAGCCCCGCAGCGGCATCGCCGCCGGCCTGCCCGGTCGCGTCTCCTTCGGCCATGGCGCGGGCCGTGCCTCCTGCTGGAGCGGTGCGGGACTCGCGGCGGACTCTAAGGCCTTGTGCCGATCAAACAAAGCCTGCCGGTTGCCGTTGCCGATGCGGGCTGCGCTTACTAGTTTAGCGCGGGGCTAGGGTGCGGCGGTCCGCCCGCGCGCGGGCGCGGGCCGCGACCAGCCGCCAAGCTGGATGGCTGTAATGGGTGAAGAGCAGGCACTGCTCGACCGGATTCTGGAGAACACCAGCGAAGGCGTGTTCCTGCTCGACGCCGTGCGCGACGGCGAGGGCAGAATTGCCGATTTCGAATGGCGCGTGGTCAATCCCGCGGCGGCCGCGCTGACCGGCTACGCCGCAGCCGAGATGCTGGGCAAGCGCCTGCGCGAAACAGCCCCAGGCGATGAGACCGAGCGCCTGTTCAAGAGCTATGTCCGCGCCATCGAGACCGGCACCTCTGTAGAGCACGAGTATCCCTGTCCGCGTGAAGGCTACGCCGAGCAGGTGCTGCGCGCCCGCGTCGTGGCCCATGGCGACGGGGTCCTGGTCACCTTCAGCGACGTTACCCGCAGCCGGCGGCTGGAAACCGAATACGAGCAGTTCTTCGAGACCTCGCCCGACCTGCTGTGCGTCTCCGACGAGAGCGGCTACTTCCTGCGCGTCAACGGCAGCTGGGAGCAGACCCTGGGCTGGAGCCGGGCTGAAATCATGGCCGCGCCGTTCATTGATTTCGTACATCCCGACGATGTCGCCGCGACCCTGGAAAAAGCCTCCGGCCTGCTCGAGGGACAGCCGGTGATCCGCTTCGAGAACCGCTACCGCCGCAAGGGCGGCGGCTACTGCCCCATCGAATGGCATGCCCATCCGCTGCCCAACGGCACCTTCCACGCGGTCGGCCGGGATATCTCGGAACAGAAATCCATCGTCCGGGCGCTGCAGGACAACGAGGCCCGTGCGCGTGAGGCGGAAGACGTGCTGCGCGATGCCATCGACGCCATCTCCGAGGGTTTTGCCCTGTATGACACGGAAGACCGGCTGGTCATCAGCAACCGGCGCCAAAGCGAGATTTTCACCCCATTTCCGAAACCGCCCAATGCGGTCGGCATGACCCACGAGGAGCTGCTGCGCCGTAACGTGGCCCAGGGCATCTATGCCGACCCGAAGGCGCAGGAGAACCCGGAAGCCTTCATCACCAGCCGGCTGCACCATCATCAGCAACTGAACGACGTCCCGGCGCTGCTGCATCTGACGTCCGGGCGCTGGGCGCAAATCCGCAAGCGTCGCACAAGCCAGGGCGGGGTGGTCACCGTGACCAGCGACGTCACCGACCTGAAGCGGGCCGAGCAGCAGCTCAGCGACGCCATCGACAGCATCCACGAGGGTCTCGCCCTGTGGGACCAGAATGACAGGCTGGCGCTGTGCAATGACAGTTTCCGCGGTTTCTGGTCCCCCGATATCCGCGAGAAGGTGCTGCCTGGCATTACCTTCGAGGACCTGCTGCGGATGTCGATCGCCAGCGGCACCACGGTGGTCGACCGGGATGCGGAGGACTACATCGCCCGGCGGCTGGAGCGTCACCGCGGCGGTGGACGCCCGTTTGAAATCGCCCAATCCGACGGGCGCTGGCTGATGGTCAACGAACGCGCCACCACCGATGGGGGCGTGGTGGGGCTCTATACCGATGTCACCGAGATCAAGCGCCAGGAGCGGATGCTGCGCCAGCAGGCGCGCACCGATCCCCTGACCGCGGTCTACAACCGGCGCCACTTCATCGAACTGGCGGAGCGCGAACTGCAGCGCGCGGTGCGCTTCAGCCACCCGGTCTCGGTGATGATGATCGACATTGATCACTTCAAACAGATCAACGACACCCACGGCCACGCCGCCGGCGACCGGGTGCTGCAGCGGCTGGCCGGCTGCTGCCGCGATGCGCTGCGCGAGATCGACGTATTCGGCCGCCTCGGCGGCGAGGAGTTTTCGGTGCTGCTGCCGGAAACCACCCGCGACGGCGCGGTGGTGGTGGCCGAGCGTCTGCGCGAGGCGGTGGCCGCGCTGCAGGTCTCTGCACCGGCGGCGCCGCCGCTCAGCTTCACCATCTCCATTGGGGTGGCGGAATGGAGCCGCGAGGACCCGGCCGTGGAAACCGTGCTGGCGCGCGCGGACGCCGCGCTCTACGAAGCCAAGGGAGCGGGCCGCAACCGCACCAAGGCGGCCTGACGCCCCGCCGCGTCAGTTATCGATGCTGCCACCCCAGCTGCCCCAGAAGCCGGGCAGCACCATCACCGTCGGATTGACCGGCAGGTTGGCCCGCGACACCACGATCGACGGCTCCTGCCGCATCTCGATCTCATGGTCCTCGCTCAACAGGGTGAGGAAGCGGTTCAGCGAAAACTCGCTGAAGATATGCATCGGCAGCACGATGCGCGGCTGGATCTGATCCACCACCTCTTTCATCAGCGGCTGCGCCAAAGTGAAGGAGCCATCCACCGGCACCATGAGGACATCAATGCGGCCGAGCGCCGTGAGATCGTCCTTGGTCAGCCGGTGGTGCAGATGCCCGAGATGGGCGATGCACAGATCGGAAATCTCGTAGATGAAGATCGAATTGCCGTTCAGCCGGGTGCTGCCGAACTCCCGCACGTTGGTCGGAATGTTCCAGATCACCGCGTCCATGAAGCTGAGGTTGTGCTCGGCGATGCCGCCGCCCGGGTCCCAGCCGCGCAGGGCGTGCACCACGCTCTCATCGAGAAACTCGGTGTAGTGGCTGTCATGGGCGTTGTTCATGGTCACCAGCTGCGGCATCCGGTCGGCGCCGTTGAAGCCGTTGAAGTCGGTGACGATGCGCAGGCCCGCGGGCGTCTCGATCAGGAAGCTGGAATGGCCGACATAGGTGATCCCGACGGAGAAGTCGGGCACCGCGGCGGGGGTATAGCTCGCCTGGTGCAGCCAGGGATTCGCGTTGCCGGCTACCGCCTTCAGGCACTTCGCCACCGCTGCGCCCGGCAGCGCCAGCAGGGCCAGGCCGAGCAGCAACCCGGCAGCACGGATGGAAACCGACATCGACGCCTCCCTCATCCAACGCAACAAGCAGGATATGGTGTCGGCAGGGCATGCGCCAAGGCGCGTGTTGTCGCGGAAATCCGGCGCTGGTGTATCCTGAGCCGTCCATGACCGACACGCCGCCATGAGTTCCCGCCCTGCCCCACTGGCCCTGTCCGGGGCGCAGCTGGTCGCGGCGGTGTGCGCCGCCCAGGTGCTGGCGCAGATCGGCGCCTATACCTGGCCCGCCCTGCTGCCCGGCCGCATCGACGGCTGGGGCCTCAGCAATGCCGAGGCCGGCTGGATCACCGGCGCCTTCTATCTTGCCTATACCGCCGCGGTGCCGGTGCTGGTCACGCTGACCGACCGGTTCGATCCGAAGAAGATCTACCTGTTGGGGGTCGCGCTCACGGTCGGCGCGCATCTGCTGTTCGCCACCATGGCCGACGGCTTCACCTCGGCGCTGGCGGCGCGGCTGCTGGCCGGGGTTGGCTGGGCCGGCACCTACATGACCGGGCTGAAGCTGCTCGCCGACCGGGTGGAGGGAACGCTGATGTCGCGCGCGGTCGCCGGGCACGCCGCCAGCATCGGCGTCGCCGGGGCACTGTCCTTCCTGTTCGCCGACTCCATCGCCGCCGCGGTGGGCTGGCAGGGTGCGTTCATGGCGGCCGCCGGCTGCGCCGCCACCGGCTGGCTGATCGCGCTGCTGTTCGCCCCCTGGCAGCCGAAGCGCGAACCGGCTGCCGATCCGCCCAAGCTGTTCGATTTCGGTCCCGTGCTGCGCAACCGCCCGGCGATGGCCTATTCGGTGGCCTACTGCGTGCACACCTGGGAGATGAACGCCCTGCGCGGCTGGGGGGTGGCTTTCCTCGCCTGGGCGGCGCTGCAGGATGGGGGCACGCCCTGGATCGGCCCGGCCGCGGTGGCCACCGCCATGGCGCTGTGCGGAACCGGCGCGAGCATCCTCGGCAACGAGGTGTCGATCCGGCTTGGCCGCGCCCGGCTGGTCCGCATGGCTATGGGCCTGTCGGTGCTGTTCGGCGCGGCTATCGGCTTCCTCGGGGGCTTCTCCTACGAACTTGCCGCCGCCCTGGTGATCGGCTGGGGCATCGTCATCTGGCTCGATTCCTCGTCGCTGACCGCTGGGGCCGCGGGGAACGCAGACCCGGCGCGGCGCGGCGCGACGCTCGCCATCCACTCCATGCTGGGCTATGGCGGCGGCTTCGTGGGGCCGCTGGCGGTCGGCTATGCGCTGGACGCGGCGGGCGGGCTGTCGGCCTTCGGCTGGGGCATGGCATTTTCCTCCATTGCCGTGGTGATGCTGGCCGGCCGCATCGCGTTCGCGGTGATCGGCCCTGGCGCACTCGAAGGCGACCGGGCCGGCTGAGCCCGGTTGACAGCGGCCGCCGCCGACTTATCTGAATTTCAGAAATTTCTGAAATCACGGGATTTCCACGGATGGACCTGCCGCCGCTGCACCGGGACTTCGTTCTCCACTTCGGGGAAATGGGCTCGCGCTGGGGGATCAACCGGACGGTCGGGCAGATCTACGCCCTGCTGTTCCTGAGTGAAGCGCCGCTCAATGCGGAGCAGATCGCCGGCCAGCTCGGCTTCTCGCGCTCCAACGTCTCGATGGGACTCAAGGAGCTGCAATCCTGGAACTTGGTGCGCCTGCGCCATCTGCCTGACGACCGGCGCGACCACTTCACCACCCCCGACGATCTGTGGGAAATCGTCCGCACCCTCGTCGCCGAGCGCAAGAAGCGTGAGATAGACCCGACGCTGAGCAAGCTGCGCGAACTGGAGATGCAGCCGCCGGCGGGCGGTGACGCCTATGCCCGCGCGCGGGTTGCGGAGATGCGCGAACTGATCGAGCTGCTGACCGGCTGGTATGACGACATGAACCGGCTGCCGACGGAACGCCTGGTGGCGCTGCTGGCGCTGGGTGCGAAGGTGCAGAAACTGATCGACAGCGCCGGCAAGGTGGTGCCGCTGACCCGCGAGGGCGGCCGCACCGGGCGCGACGCGCAGGAGGGCTAGACGATGGACGCCCTGCTGCTCTCGCGCATCCAGTTCGGCGCCAACATCTCGTTCCATATCCTGTTTCCGAGCATCACCATCGCGCTCGGCTGGCTGCTGCTGTTCCTGAAGCTGCGCTTCAACGCCACCGGCGACGGCCGCTGGATGGATGCCTACCGCTTCTGGGTGAAGGTGTTCGCGCTGAGCTTCGGGCTGGGCGTGGTGTCCGGCGTCACCATGAGCTTCCAGTTCGGCACCAACTGGCCGGGCTTCATGGACACGGTGGGCAACGTGGCCGGGCCGCTGCTGGCCTATGAGATCCTTACCGCCTTCTTCCTCGAGGCGGTGTTCCTCGGGATCATGCTGTTCGGCATTTCGCGGGTGCCCAACTGGGCGCACACGCTGGCGACCTTCCTGGTCGCCTTCGGCACCACCATGAGCGCCTTCTGGATCCTGGTACTGAGTTCCTGGATGCACACGCCCGTGGGCTTCGAGATGCGCGACGGCGTCGCCCATGCGGTCGACTGGCTTGCCATCATCTTCAGCCCCTCCATGCCCTACCGGCTGGTGCATGTGCTGCTGGCCAGCGGCCTGACCGTGGCTTTCCTGGTCGCCGGGCTCTCGGCCCTGCGGCTGCTGTTCGGCGACAGGTCGGCGGAGCCACGGCTGAGCCTGCGGGTGGGCATCTGGCTGGCGGCGCTGCTGATCCCGCTGCAGATCCTCGCCGGCGACCTGCATGGCCTCAACACCCTGGAGCACCAGCCCCAGAAGATCGCAGCGATGGAGGGCAACTGGGAGACCCGCGGCCATGCGCCGCTGATCCTGTTCGCCCTGCCCGACCAGGAAGCGCGCGAGAACCGCTTCGAGGTCGGCATCCCGTCGGGTGCGAGCCTGATCCTGAAGCACGACCCGGCTGGCGTGGTTCCGGGACTGAACGACTATGTCGCCGCCGACGGGACCGTGTTGCACCCGCCCGTGGCGCCGGTGTTCTTCGCCTTCCGGGTGATGATCGGGATCGGGCTGCTGATGCTGGCGGTCTCCTGGTTCACCGCCTGGCGGCTGCGCCGGGGCGGCGCCGACGGGCTCGGCCGGCCGCTGCTGTGGGTGCTGGCCGGGATGACCTTCTCGGGCTGGGTGGCGACGCTGGCCGGCTGGTACACCACCGAGATCGGCCGCCAACCCTGGCTGGTGCAGGGCGTACTGAAGACCGCCGACGCGGTCGCCCCCGTGCCCGCGCCGATGGTGGCCGGCACGCTGGTGATGTACCTCACGCTCTATGTGCTGCTGACCGCGGCCTATATGGGGGCGCTGGTCTACCTGGCACGCCGCGCCGCGGACGGCGACGGGCCGGTGCCGCAGCGCCCGGCAGCGGGTACGGCAACTGCGATGCAGCCAGCCGAATGAGTACCGCCATGACCCTGTTTGGCGATCCCGCCGTCTGGCTGCCGCTGGTGTTCGCCGGGCTGATGGGCCTGTCGATCCTGATCTATGTGGTACTCGACGGTTTCGACCTGGGCGTCGGCCTGCTGTTCCCGTTCGCCGACGCCGCCGAGCAGGACCGCATGATCGGCTCCATCGGGCCGTTCTGGGACGCCAACGAGACCTGGCTGGTGATGGCAGTGGGGCTGCTGCTGGTCGCCTTCCCGGCAGCCCACGGCACCATCCTCACCGCGCTCTACCTGCCGGTCGCCGCGATGCTGCTGGGGCTCATCCTGCGCGGCGTCGCCTTCGAGTTCCGCGCCAAGGCGCCGGCGCGGCACAAGCGGCGCTGGAACCGCGCCTTCTTCGCCGGCTCCCTGCTGACCGCGCTGGCCCAGGGCTGGATGCTCGGCCTCTACATCATGGGGCTCGAGCAGACCCCCGCGACGCTCGCCTTCGCGGCGCTGACCGCGCTGTGCCTGGCCGGCGGCTACGCCTTTATCGGCGCGACGTGGCTGATCGGCAAGGCCGAGGGCGACCTGCAGCGCCGCGCCGCAGGCTGGGCGAAGCGCACCCTGTGGGGCGTGGTGGCCGGTATGGCGACGGTGTCGGTCGCCAGCCCGCTGGTCAGCCCGCGCATCTTCGAGAAATGGTTCTCGATGCCGGAGATGGTCCTGCTGGCACCGCTGCCGCTGATGTCGGCGGCGCTGGTGGGCGTGCTGCTGATCGCACTGCGGCATCTGCCTGACAGCCGCGACCGCTGGTGCTGGGCACCGTTTGCCAGCGCAACGGCATTGTTCGTGCTCGCCTTTGCGGGGCTCGCCTATTCCTTCTACCCCTATGTGGTGCCCGAGCAGCTGACGCTGTACGACGCCGCGGCGGCACCGGAGAGCCTGTTCGTCATCCTCGCCGGCACGGTATTCGTGCTGCCGGCAATCATCGGCTACACGGTGCTGTCCTACGTCATCTTCCGCGGCAAGGCGACGGACCTGCGCTACGACTGAGCCGGCGCGGTGTAGGCAACGCCGCTGCCCGGCCCCTCGGGCACGGCGATGGCGCCATCGGAAACCGGGATGCCGGTGAAGGGGTCGTCGAGGATGTGTTCGGACTCCGCCAGCTCGCAGGCGCCCTTGAGGCCGGCGCAGGCCGCCGCCAGGTGCAGCCCCTGGGCCTGCAGCAGCCGCGGCCCCATGTTAGCGCCGAATCGGTAGGGAATGCCGTGGCCGTCGCACAGGGCGGCGGCATCCCGGCAGACCCGCAGGCCGCCCATCTTCGCCACCTTGAGGCAGACCGAGCCGCAAGCCTCCGCTTCCAGCAGCCGGCGCACCGAGGGGACGTCGACGGCGCTCTCGTCCGCCTCCACGGTCATCGGCGCGGCCGCGGCGACGGCGCGCAGGCCGTCGATGTCGGCGGCCGGCACCGGCTGTTCGAAGATGTCCACGTCCGCATCCGCCATGGCGTGGGCGAGCTTGATGCCCCCCGCCGCGTCATAGGCCTGGTTGGCATCAACGACGAAGCGCACATCAGGGCCTACCGCGGCCCGCACCGCGGAGACCCGCGCCGCGTCCAGATCCACGTCGCCGGACGCCTTGAGCTTCAGCCAGCGATAGCCCTCCGCCGTCAGCGCCAGCGCCTTCTCGGCCATCTCCTCGGGCGACTTCAAGGGCACGATGCGCAGTTGCGGGATCGGGTCATGGATGACGCCGCCGAACAGGGCGTTCAGCGGCACGCCCTGCACCTGGGCCGCCAGCTCGTGCAGGGCGCAGTCGGCGGCGGCCATGGCCGGCTTGGCGAGATATTCGAACTGCTTGAGGCCATCCAGCGTGTCGTCGAGCGGGCGCGGGTCCCGGTCCACCAGCCAGTCCCCGGCGACCCGCAGCATGCCCTCCAGCACATCCAGCGGCAGGCCGAGGAAGGCGCGGCCAATGGCGTAGCCGCGCCCGACCGTGCCGTCATCTGCCTCCAGCGCCAGCAGCACCCCCTCCACCGTCGGCATCGCGCCGAGCGCATAAGTCCACCCCGGATCGTCCATCCGCTGGACCAGCGGGCCGATGCTGTAACGGGTGATTTTCATGGGGCGACGTCTCCGGTTGCGGGGCCGCGCATCATAGCTGCGGCGCAGGGGCCACGGAACATGGGACGCCGCCCCCTAGCGCCCCGCCAGCACCTTCAGCCGCGCCACCGCCAGCAGCAGGGCGCAGCAGACGGCGGTGAGCATCCACAGGCCGAGGTCGAAACCGCCGGTAAGGTCGTAGGTCACGCCGAGCAGCACCGGTCCGCCGACGCCGCCGATCTCGGCGGACGCGAAGAACAGGCCGCTGGCGGTGCCGGCGTTGCGCTCGCCCACCCCCTTCATCTCCACCAGGGTCAGCACGGTGACCGTCATCAGCGCGCTGCGCGCGACGCCCTGCAGCACCATGCCGAAAGCGAGCACCGGCCCGGCCGCGGCGTGCAGGCAGAGCGTCGCCACCACCGCGCCGGCGACCAGCGCGCCGAGTACCAGGAAGCGGCGCTCCGGCGTTGCCAGGCGCGGGATCAGCAGCGAGCCGGCGATGCCCACCGCGGTTGGCAGCGCCGCCCAGATGCCGGCGGCCGCCGGGGTCATGCCGCCGGCGCGCAGCAGTTCGGGCAGCCAGTTGTTGAGCCCGTGGTTGAACATGAAGATGCCGACGCTCATCGCCATCACCAGGCGGATCGGCGGCAGCTTGAGCAGCCCGGCCAGCACCTCCAGCTGCGGCCGGCGCGGGGCAGCGGCCAGGTCGCGCTCCATGGCGCGGGCCTCCGGATGCAAGGTGATCAGCGCCCACACCGCGCCGGCCACCACCGCGAGGATCGCCCATAGCCGCAGTACCCAGCGCCAGTCGCCGTCGAACAGGGGCATCAGCAGGCTGTTGGTGCTGACCAGCACAAGGATGCCGGCGACCGCCGGGCCGGTGATGTAGATGCCCATGGCGAGCCCGCGGGACGGGCCGGTGAACCACAGCGCCACCACCTTGGGCGCGCCGGTGGAGACGATCGGTCCGCCCAGCCCGAACAGGGCGACGGCGAGGAACAGGGTCGGAAAGTCGCCGGCGATGGCGCGGCAGAAGCCGGACGCGGCGATCAGCGCCGCACCGATCAGCAGCGCCCGGCGCGGCCCGAGCCGGTCAAGCAGCACCCCGCAGGGCACGGCGGACGCGATATAGACCAGCTGCCACGCCCCCAGCACCCAGCCCATGTCGCCGTAGCTCATGCCCAGGTCGCGGGTTACCGGCACCACCAGCGGCGCCAGGCTGAACCCCGACAGGCCGAAGGAGAAATACAGCAGCCAGACGCCGGCCAGCATCAGCCAGCGCACCGGCGACGGCGCGGGCGTGTCCGCCTCCTGGGCGGCGTCGGGAACGGATGCAGCGCTGATGGGACGGAACCCCGGCGATGGGCAAGAGCCTGAAAGTGTGGCGCGGGCGCGGGAGCCTGTCGAGGTTCGTGGCTGCCCGTGCCCGCAGGTGCGGGTTGCATCCGCAGGCGGCTTTACACATCATGACAATCACGGGGGCGCTATGACTGGCCGGAGGGTGGGCCAATGCGCGACGACGATCCTGATGAGGAACCTAACCGCCTGTTCATGTGGGCGGTGCTGGCGCTTTTCGGCGCGGTGATGGGCTTGATGCTGATCCGCTGAACAGCACCACCGGGCCCCTTATGGCGCGCCCAAACCGAGAGCAACGTGAAAGACCGGGTTGCCGGAGAGGTGCGCGGCCGGGTGCACCATGATCGCGGTGTAATGCGCGGCGTCAGTCCCAGGCCCAGCCGGGCTGGCCGAACATCAGGCACTGGGTGCCGTCATGGGCCTCGAACGGCACGATGGTGCGCCAGCGTTCGCCGACCGGGAAACTGAAACCGGCGCTGACGCCGGGGTTCATCGAGAAGGTGTTGAGCGTTCCCTCGCCCCGGTCGTAGAAGCCGACCCGGTTGCCGGACATGGTGACGCAGCGGTCCCAGTCGCGGTTGATGCCGTCGACATCGGCGAGCGGATCCGCCGCCAGCCCGTCTTCCGGGGTGAAGGCGTGCACCGCCGGCCCGCGGTTGCTGCCGGATGTGGCCCCGGCGAAGATCAGATAGTCGCTGGCTGCGTCGGACGACACCGCCACGCTGTCCATGCCGTTGCGCACCGAACCCTCGAAGCGGGTCTCCGAGAAGTCCCCACCCTGGTTGATGCGCTGGACCAGGACGTCGCCGTTGCCCCGGTTGATGAACACCAGGTGCATCTCGCCGCCAAGGCGCAGCGCGGTGATGCTGTCCCAGCGGCCATGCCGGTTGAAGGTATCCAGCGCCGCCTGGTCGACCTGCCCGCCGGTCACCCGGTGGCGCCGCACGGTGCCGTTGTTACGGTTGCGGAACACCATGAACTGACCGCCATTGTCAGCCCGGTAGGCGCAGCAGGCGCGCCACGCCGGCAGGTCCGGCAGGTCGACCCAGTCGTTCAGCGGCTTGCCGCGCACATCGAGCAGGTGCAGCCAGTTGCGCCCGCTGGCCGCCCGCCCCGCCCAGGCGTAGCGGAACCGCCATTGCTGCCAGGGCTGTATGTCGGTGATGTCCTCACGGCGAAACGCCGTGCCGATGCGCCGCACGGTCGCTGTCTCGCTGCCGTCCCAGATATCGACATTGCCCTGCAACAGGGTGTTCGCCGCCTCGATATCGCGCTGTGTCAGCGCGAAGCCGCTGAGGGCCACCGCGTCGGCATCGTTGTCGGGGAAGCGCTTGACGAGTACCGGCTCGACGATCGGCATGGGATCACCGATCAGGCCGGAGCCCCTGGCGACCTGGTGGCCCGTGCCCTGGGTGTTGCCCTGGGCGGCAAAGGTCAGCAGCTTCGGCCCCGAATCGGTCTCGTAGGCAGCGACCACGTCCATGCCCCGGTCGAGGCGCGCCTCGCCCTCGGGCTGGGAGACCCAGAAGTTGCTGGAGATGCGGAACTGCCGGGCAATGCCGGTTTCCCGGTCGTAGGCAATCAGGATATGGAACAGCCGGTTGGGGGTGACGAAGTCCACCCGGTCCCAGTTGTGGGGCCGCTCGTCAGCCGCCGGCGGCTCGGAATCCATGGTGATGGTGCGCACGAAGGGCACCGGCCCGCTGGCCGTCGACGTCAGGTTGATGCGGGCGACCCGCTTGCCAGGCCGGTCGATCAGCACAGGCATCAGGGCGCCGCCGACGCTCTCGAAGATGCGCATCTCCGACCAGGTTCCCGGCACGGTCCAGCCGACCGCGGTCTCACTGACGACGCCGCCGCTGCTGAAGGTCATCAAGCGAATGGTCCCGGCGTCCGGCGAGAAAAGGTAGAAGCGGTGCGGCGTACCGGGCGGATCGCCGGTGAACACCGGTACCTCGCGCGGGCGCAGCATGCCGCCGCCTTCCACCGCGGGCACGACGCCGTTGCGGATGCGTGTCTCCGGCACACCGTCGCCATCCAGACGCCACGCCTCGAAGGCGCCGGTCAGTTCGGAAAAACGGAATTGCAGCACCGGGTCGTCGCCGGACAGCCGAAAGCGGCGCACGAAGATATGGGTCCAGCCCGTAGTGCCCAGGGAATGGGCCTCGGGCGTGACAAGCTGCCCTTCCTCGACCACCCCGCCGGCCAGGTTGAAGCGCCGGTTGAACCGGAAAATCTCATAGTCCGGGTGAAGATCGCTATACAGCATCGCACGAGGACTTCCGAAGAAATCATAAAAATGCGCTGCTCTATACGCATTATTCCAATAGTAAAATATCTGCTTTCGCGAAGTATAAGATGAATAGTGCATGATCGAGCGGTAGTCGTAGCCGCCATGCGGCTCCCCCTCGATATTCAGCACATTGCTCTCGTAGTGCTCCCGTTTCATCGTGTTGCGGTCAGGGTAGAGCAGGACGTGATCGTCGCGGTCGCCGCGCTGCTGCTCGTGCTTCAGACCGATGGAATGGCCCAGCTCGTGGATCACCGTCGACATGGTGCAGTTGTCCGCGAGGCGGACGAACTGGCCCTCGTCCCGCGCCGAGCGGCTGCGGCTGACCGTACCGGAACAGCCGGCGCCCTCGACGATGCGCACCCAGTAACGGTCGTCGTTGGTGCGCACATGGAAGCGCACCGGGGTATGCGCCTCCCAGTGCTCCATCGCCCGCCGAATGGCGTCGAGCTGGTCGAGTGAGAAATTGCCTTCGATGCGGTAGGGCACCCGCGCCCCGACCCACATGCGGCCGCGCCGGGTCGTATTCACGTTGCCCATCCCGCGCCCTCCCCTGTTGCTTGGGAATCAGGCTACACGGTGGGGCTGGAGAGTGAAACTGGGGGAAATGGCGGGTGCGCCAGGGATCGTCGCCGCCCGCCGTTCAGGTCAAAGCGCCACGGCGAGGTTGAAGGTGCCGCGCAGGACCGATTCGTCGATGTCGCGGGTGATGAAGACGATACGGGAGCGGCGGTCGGCGCTGGGCCATGCCTTCAGCTTGATCATGGGATGGAAGATGTGCTGCACGCCGTGAATGACGACCGGGCCGTCGATGCCATCGACATTGATGATCCCCTTGATGCGCAGGAAGTCCGCGCCGCGCAACAGCATGATTGACTTCAGCCACAGATCGAACGCATCGCCGTTGATCGGCTCATCGATGGTCATGCAGAACGCCTTGATGTGGGAATCATGGCGATTCACGTCGTCATGGTCGTGATGATGGTCATGGTCGTGATGATGATCATGATCATGATCGTGGGCGTGCCCATGATCGTGGTGATGCTCATGCGCCTCGGCGAAGGCTTCCGCATTGAGCCAGTTCTGCACATCCAGTGTCTTGGTTGCCGGGTCATACGCGCCCGTATCGAACAGGGGCGCGGGATCAACCGCGCCGTTCTCGGCAATGATCTGCGGTGCGGCAGGGTTGAGGCCGCGCAGGCGCGCCTGCAGCCCGCGCAGGGTATCAGCATCCGCGAGGTCGCTCTTGGTGATCAGCAGCCGGTCGGCGACCGCCGCCTGCTTCACCGATTCGACCTGGCGATCCAGGGTGTCGCCGCCGTTGACGGCGTCCACCGTGGCGATGACCGCATCGAGGTAATAGCGCCGCGCCACCGCGGGCTCGGTCATCAGGGTGTGCAGGATCGGGGCCGGATCGGCGAGGCCGGTGGTCTCGATGATCACCCGGTCGAACCACAGTTCGCCGCCGCGCGCGAAGCGTCCGGGGGCCTCGCTCAGGGTCCGGGCCAGATCGCCGCGGATGGTGCAGCACAGACAGCCGCTCGACATCTCGATGACCACGTCGTCCGTGCTGTGGGTCACCAGGTCATGGTCGAGGCCGATCTCACCGAACTCGTTGATCAGTATGAGGGTCCGGCTGAGGGCCGGCTGCTGGATCAGATGGTTGAGGACCGTCGTCTTTCCGCTGCCGAGGAACCCGGTGAGCACCGAGATCGGCAGACGTGGCGACGATCCATTCGCATCCCTGCTTGCCATGTCGCGCCCTCTTGTCCTGTTCAGGCCGTCCCGGCCGTGCGGCAACGTTCGCACGTCCCCTCCACCTCGACCACGCGCCGCGTCGGGCGGAACCCGATGCGGGCGGCATTCTCGGCGAGCAGGCGGGCAAGCCGCCGGTCTTCCAGCTCGACCGATGTCCCGCAGTCGCCGCAAATCAGGAACAGGCAATCATGCTGGCGTTCGGGGTGCGCACAGGGAACGTAGGCGTTCCGGCTCTCGATCTTCGAGACCAGCCCCTGGGACATCAAGAAGGCGAGCGCCCGGTAGACGGTGGGCGGCCCGACCGGGCGGGCGTCGCGACGCCGGATGGCCTCGATCAGGTCATAGGCGCCCGTCGGGCGGCCGCTCTCCCACAGCAGTTCCAGGATCTGGCGCCGCAGGTCCGTCAGCTTCACCCCCCGTGCGGTGCACAGCGCATTGGCCAGCGCAAGCCGCTCGGCCGGCGCATGCTGGCCGCGGCAGTCGGCATCGGCATAGGGCTCCATCGTCAGACGCGCCATAGGGTTGTCCTTTCTCAACCTTGCTATAGGTAATGTTATAACATTGCGTTCTAGATACAATGCCCGCAGGCGGGTCAACGCCCGGCAGGGTCGCACGAGAGGATTGGACATGGATACGACAGTGGCCGAAAGCGGCCCCGCGGAACCGGCGTTCACCCGCCCGAACAGGCGCCGCCGGCCCAGCCGGGCAGAGGCGGAGGCCGCAGTGCGGACGCTGATCGAGTGGGCCGGCGACAACCCCAACCGCGAAGGCCTCATCGGCACGCCGGAGCGCGTGGTGCGTGCCTATGAGGAATTTTTCGCCGGCTACAACGACGATCCGGCCGCGCTGCTTGCGACGACGTTCGAGGAGACGGACGCCTACGACGAGATGATCGTCCTGCGGGACATCCGCCTGGAGTCCTACTGCGAGCACCACATCGTTCCCATCCTGGGCAAGGCGCATATCGGCTACCTGCCGGCGGGCCGCGTCGTCGGCATCTCCAAGCTGGCACGGCTGGTCGAGGTGTTCGCCAGGCGGCTGCAGATCCAGGAGGTGCTGACGGCGCAGATCGCCGACACCATCCAAAGAGTGCTGGCGCCGCGCGGCGTCGGCGTCGTCATCGAGGCGGCGCACCAGTGCATGACCACGCGCGGCATTCGCAAGCCGGGGGTCAGCATGGTGACCAGCCGGTTGCTCGGCGCGTTTCGCGACGACCCGGCGACCCGCCGGGAGTTCCTCGCCATGGTCGGCGGCCCCAGGAGCGGCGCCAATGGCTGCTGACAGGCCCGCGCCGGAATCCCTCGCCGCCTTCGCCGCCCGGACGACGGTCGCGCAGGTCGAGGAAGGTCTCGCCCTGGCGCCCAGATTCGACGCCGACGGACTGATCCCCTGCATCACGACCGATGCCGACACGGGCGAGGTACTGATGCTGGGCTACATGAACGGCGAGGCGCTACAGCGCACGATTGCGACCGGCACGGCGCATTATTGGAGCCGAAGCCGCCAGTGCCTCTGGCGCAAGGGCGCGACCAGCGGACTGACCCAGCAGATTGTCGAGATGCGCATCGACGACGACCAGGACGCGGTTTGGCTCCGCGTCCGGGTCGCGGGGTCCGGCGCCAGTTGTCACGTCGGTTACCGCTCGTGCTTCTACCGCTCGGTAGAACTCGGCGTCGCGCCTGGCGGACCTGCCCGGCTTGTGTTCACCGAGTCCCGGAAATCCTTCGACCCGAAGGCCGTCTATGGCGACGCACCCAACCCGACCCAGCTTTGAGGGACGTTGAGATGCCTCTCATGCCTACCGCGCAAAGTCTCCTCGAGCCGGTCGATGACGCCTCCGACGTCGAACTGCCGCCGCGCTTTGCGGAAGCGCTGGACCAGGTGCGCGCCGTGATCGCGCGTTGCGACAAGGCCGGCATCCCCAACGATACGCTGCTCGCTGCGCTGATGACGGAGCTGATGCCGCGTCTCGTGCATGCCTACGGACCCGGTGGTGTGGCGTCGGTGCTCAATCGGCTTGCTCTCGAGCTTTCGAGCGCCGGATCGTCGCAGACTAGCCGACAAAAGCGCATGCCCAACCCGGGAGCAGCAACCACCACATGACGGAGCATAACAAATGAAGGTCGCGTATGTCTTTGCCACCAACATGGCGTCAACGTTCAAGCTTGCCGCCATGATCCTTCCACAACTGGAGGATGGTTCGCACGGCGCGAGCGTCGTCGGGATGTTCTTCTTCGATGACAATCTGTTCTGCTTGCGTGAGGGCGATCCGGTCGGCGAGCGACTGGCCAAGGTCGCCAGGGACCAGAACATTCTGCTCATGATCTGCGACCAGTGCGCCGTGCGCCGCAATCTGGCCGAAGGCACTTTTGAGCAATGCGGCAAGGGCGACGTCAAGGCGAAGGGGACGGTCGCCGGGGTGCAGGCCGGCTGCTTTCCCCAGCTCTACGCGGCGCTCGCACCCAACGCCCCCGACTTCGTCATCACGCTGTGAAGACGGGCCATGACCCGACCCGCGGAATGGCCGAACAACGGGAATCGTAAATTTGGCGGCGGATACGGGGGTGGATGCAAAAAAATGCTGCGGCCGGTTTTCGAATGCCCAGGCCGTACGACTGCCTGGGCGGTATAGGCAGCGAGCAAGCTATCGAAGGGAAGCCCGAGGCGTCCCCGTTTCCCGAACAAAGGTAAGGATCAGCGTCCTCGCCATATAATTGCCAGAACGAGCGATGCTCCGGCCAATTATCGTTAGACGATTTGGAAATGGTGGGCGCGGCTGGGATTGAACCAGCGACCCCCTCGATGTCAACGAGGTGCTCTCCCGCTGAGCTACGCGCCCGTGCCGAGTGGCCGCGGCGAGGGCGGCCCGAATCGGAGCCGCCCTATATACCCCATCGGCGCGGCTTTGCAACAGCGCCACCCGGAAGGCCGCGGCGGCGGCGGCGGCCATCGGCGACACGCTGATGACAGCCGCGCGCGGACGCGCTACATCCGTGCCATGAACGATGCGTCTCCGCCGCCCGCGCCCGATGGCGCCGGCCTTGCCGCCGGCCTGTCCGGACCGGCCTTCGAGATCCGCCGCCCCGCGGGCGCGCGCGCGGCCCTCGTCGTCGCCTCGCCCCACAGCGGACGGGATTATCCGGCGGATTTCGTGCGGACCTCGGCGCTTGACCCGATCAGCCTGCGCAAGTCTGAGGACGGATTCGTCGACGAGCTGTTTTCCTGCGCGCCGGACGAGGGGGCGCCGCTGCTGACCGCGCGCTTCCCGCGCGCCTATGTGGACGTCAACCGCGAGCCCTATGAGCTCGACCCGGGCATGTTCACCGACACCCTTCCCGACTACGTCAACACCACCTCGCCGCGGGTCGCCGCGGGGCTCGGCACCATCGCGCGGATCGTCGCCAACGGCGAGTCGATCTACCGCGAGAAGCTGCCCTTCGCCGAGGCCAAGCGCCGGGCAGAGACCTGCTACACGCCCTATCACGATGCACTCGCCGGGCTGATCGACGAGACCGTGGCCGCGTTTGGCCATTGTGTGCTGATCGACGCGCATTCGATGCCCACCCACGGCAATGGCCCGCGCGAGGCCGACGTGGTGCTGGGCGACCTGCACGGCGCCGCCTGCGCGCCGGCTGTGACCGAGGCGGCGGAGCGCTTCCTGCGCGGGCGCGGCTACCATGTGGTGCGCAACGCGCCCTACGCGGGCGGCTACGTCACCCGCCACTATGGGCGTCCGCGCGCCGGCGTGCATGTACTGCAGGTGGAACTGGCGCGGGCGCTCTATATGGACGAGCAGAAGCTGACCCGCGGGCCAGGGTTCAGGTCGGTCGCCCGCGATTGCCGCGGTCTGCTGGCGGCGGTCGGTGCGGTGCCAGGAGACACCCTCTCCCCCAGTGCGGGCGCCTGACAGTGGCCGGCGAGATATCCGTCCGGCCGGTGACCGACGGCGATATGGCCGCGATCGTCGCGATCTACGCCGACGCGGTGCTGAACACCGCTGCCTCCTTCGAAGAGACCCCGCCGGACGCCGAGGAGATGCAGCGCCGCCGCGACGCGGTGGCCGCCGGCGGCCTGCCCTATCTTGTCGCCGAACGGGACGGGGCGGTGGCCGGCTACTGCTATGCCTCACCCTACCGTCCCCGGTACGCCTACCGGTTCAGCCTCGAATGCTCGGTCTATGTCCACCCGGACCACCGCCAGCAAGGGGTTGGGCGGGCCATGCTGAACGACCTGGTGGACCGCTGCGCCGCGCTTGGCTACCGCCAGATGCTGGCCGTCATCGGCGACCGCAACAATGCGGGCTCGATCCGCTTGCATGCGGGCGCCGGCTTCACCGAGGTCGGCCGCCTGCCTGGCGTCGGCTTCAAGTTCGACCGCTGGGTCGATGTGGTGGTGATGCAGCGCGCCATTGGCGACGGCGACACCTCCCCGCCCGCCTAAGCGGCGTGTGCCGCAGCGCACAAAGAAAAAAGGGCCGCCGGTAACCCGGCGGCCCAAGTTTAGGGAGGAAACGTCCAAGAAAGGCAGCAAGGAACCCGAAGGCTCCGGTTTGCTGCAATGCAATATATAGCAACCCGGCATGGCCGGCGCAAGCCATCGATGGCCGAATCAGAAAATTTCATATTTCTCCAAACCCTTCTGAAATAGAGAAAATTTTCACTATATCCAGCGCGGCACTGTAGAAAGCGCCCGCATCGGTTTTGGATGCACTGCAAAAAATCGCGGCCCGCCGCGGATTCCACCGGTTTGGCACCGGGCTTGCACCTCTCTGGACAAAGCCCAACGAGAGGGACAACCATGTCGAACCGATTTTTCCTTCCCGCCCTTGCCGCGCTGATGCTGGCAGGGCCCTTCGCCAGCCCGGCGCCGGCGGCGCCGATTGCCGCGCAAGCCATTGAAAAATATGGCGATATGTGCCGCACGGCGACCCGGCAAGTCAGCCAGCAGATGGCTCTGCCGACGGGGCTGCTGGGCGCTATCTCTCTGGCCGAGAGCGGCCGCTGGGACGCCACCAAACGGGAAAGTTTTGCCTGGCCCTGGACCGTTACGTCCGGCAAGGAGTCCCATTATTTCCCCTCCAAGGCCGCTGCGGTCGCCGCGGTGCGCCGCATGCAGGCCGCCGGCCGGCGGAATATCGATGTCGGCTGCATGCAGGTGAACCTGCATTACCACCCGGATGCCTTTGCCAGCCTCGAGGACGCCTTCGACCCGCTGACCAACGCGACTTACGCGGCGTCGTTCCTGTCCTCCCTGCGTGCCACACACCGCTCATGGCATGTGGCGATCCAGCGCTACCATTCCTCGAATCGGGAGCACTATGTGCCCTACCGGCGCAAGGTGGTGAACCTGTGGAATGACGAACGCCGGCGCATCGGCAAGGAGATCCGCGCCGCCCGCCTGGCCGCCTATCGGGCGCGCCGGGCCGCCCGTTACTAGCCGCCAGCGACTGTGGCGGGCGCGGCGCGCCCGGTGTAGACTGCCGTTTCCGTTATCGCCAGGACTCCCGCACATCCGGATGAGCCAGCTGCCCGACTCGCCGCCCCCCCCCGATCCCGATTGGGCGTTCTTCTTCGATGTCGACGGCACCTTGCTCGAGATCGCGCCGACGCCTGAGTCGGTGGTTGTGCCCGACGGGCTGATTGCCCGCCTTGAGGCCCTGCGTGATGCCACCGGCGGGGCGGTTGCCCTGGTCAGCGGCCGGCCGATTTCCCAGCTCGACAGCATCTTTGCCCCCCTCGCCCTGCCCACTGCGGGCTTGCATGGCATGGAGCGCCGCGACGGCGCGGGTGTGGTGCATCCGCCCCCGGCCCCCGCAGGCGCGCTGGCGCGGCTGCGCGAGGACGGGGCGGCGCTCGCCGCCGCCCATCCCGGCATGCGCCTGGAGGACAAGAAGATTGGCATCGCCCTGCATTACCGCGGCGCGCCGGACGCCGAGGCCGACGTGCGCGCCTTCGCCGATCAGGTCGCCCGCCGCGACGATGGCTTCGAGGCGCTGGCTGGCAAGATGGTGATGGAAATCCGCCCCGGCGGCTTCAATAAGGGTGACGCGGTCGCCCAGTTCATGGCCGAGCCGCCGTTCGCCGGCCGCCGGCCGGTGTTCGTGGGCGACGACGTGACCGACGAATTCGGCTTCGCCAAGGTCGACGAGCTTGATGGCGTCAGCATCCATGTTGGCGCCGACGACCCATCGCGCGCCCGCTGGCGGGTGCCCTCGGTGCCGGCCCTGTTCGACTGGCTCGGCCTACTGCCCACCGCCGGGGCGCCCGCGTGACCGGAGCCCGCCGGCAAAGCGACCTGCAGCTTGGTGTCATTGGCAATTGCGCCGCCAGCGCCCTGGTCGACCGGGAAGGCACCCTGGTGTGGGGCTGCGCGCCCCGCTTCGACAGCAACCCGCTGTTCTGCCGCCTGCTCGACAACGGCACCGAGCTATCGGACCCGGACGCGATGGGCTTCTTTGCCATCGAGCTGGACCGGCTGACCCGCACTGAGCAGCGCTACCTGCACAACACGCCGATCCTGATCACCACGCTTTACGACGACAACGGTTCATCGGTGGAGATCGTCGACTTCGCGCCGCGTTACAAGACGTTTGGGCGGGTGTTCCGGCCGCTGACCCTGATCCGCATGGTGCGGCCGCTGTCCGGCGAGCCCCGCATAACCATCCGGCTGCGCCCCGCCGAGGATTACGGCGCGCGCCGCCCCCATACCACGCGCGGCAGCAATCACATCCGCTATGTGGGCGAGACCCTGCGCATCCGGCTGACCACCGAGCTGCCGCTGTCCTTCATCCAGGAAGAACGGCCCTTCATGCTCGAAGAGCCGGCAGCCATGGTGTTCGGCCCCGACGAAACCCTGACCGAGGGGCCGCTGCAGATCGCCCACGAATTCAAGCGGCGCACCGAATACTACTGGCAGGAATGGTGCCGCTACCTGTCGGTGCCGTTCGACTGGCAGGAGGCGGTGATCCGCGCCGCCGTCACCCTCAAGCTCTGCAGCTTCGAGGAAAGCGGCGCGGTGATCGCGGCGATGACCACTTCGATCCCCGAGGCCGCCGATTCAGGGCGCAACTGGGATTATCGCTACTGCTGGCTGCGCGACGCGTATTTCGTCGTCCACGCGCTCAACCGGCTGGGCGCGACGCGCACCATGGAAGGCTTCCTGCGCTGGATCGTCAATGTGGTGGCGTCGTCGGACAACGGGCACCTGCAGCCGGTCTATGGCGTCACGCTAGAGGCCGACCTGGTGGAAACCATGGTCGACAGCCTCAAGGGTTACCGCGAAATGGGGCCGGTGCGTGTCGGCAACCAGGCCTACGAGCACATCCAGAACGACATCTACGGCAGCGTCATCCTGGCGGCGACCCAGAGCTTCTTCGACGCCCGGCTGGTGCGGCCCGGCACCAAGCAGCTGTTCAAGCGCCTGGAGCATATCGGCGAAATCGCGGTGTCGCTTTACGACAAGCCCGACGCCGGACTGTGGGAGTTCCGCGCCATCGCCAAGGTGCACACCTACACCGCGCTGATGGCCTGGGCCGGCTGTGACCGGCTGGCGAAGATCGCCGCCCGGCTGGGCGAGGCCGACCGTGTCGCGGTCTGGTCCGGCCATGCCGACACCATCCGCGCCTTCATTGAGGATCAATGCTGGAGCGCGGAACGCGGCTGCTTCGTCGACAGCGTCGGCGGCGATTCGCTCGACGCCAGCATCCTGCTGATGCATGAGGTTGGTTTCATCGACGCGGCGGATCCGCGCTTCATCGCCACCGTCGATGCGGTCGGTGCAGAGCTGCGCCGCGGTCCATACCTGTTCCGCTACAACAACGCCGATGACTTCGGCCGCCCGGAGAACGCCTTCAACATCTGCACCTTCTGGTACATTGACGCGCTAGCGGCCATCGGCCGGAAGGATGAAGCCCGCGACCTGTTCGAGAACATGCTGGCGCGGCGCAACCATCTCGGCTTGCTGTCGGAGGATATCGACCCGGAGACAGGCGAGCTCTGGGGCAACTTCCCGCAGACCTACTCGATGGTCGGGCTGATCAACTCCGCCATGCGGCTCAGCCGCACATGGGAGGAAGTGCTATGAGCAGGCTGGTCGTCGTTTCAAACCGTGTCGCCCATCCCGAGGGCGGCAAGGCGCAGGCCGGCGGCCTGGCCGTCGCCCTGCGCGAGGCACTGGACGAGAGCGGCGGCCTGTGGTTCGGCTGGAACGGCAAGGTCGACGGCCAGCGCGGTACCCAGGTACGCCGCACCAAGGACGGCGAAGTGACCTTCGCGACCATGGGCCTGTCGCGGAAGGACTACAACGAGTACTACAACGGCTTCGCCAACCGGGTGCTGTGGCCGCTGTTCCACTACCGCGCCGACATCGCCCAGTTCTCGCACGACAACTACGCTGGCTATCTGCGCACCAATGCCCTGTTCGCCAGCAAACTGCGGCCGCTGCTGCGTGACGATGACCTGATCTGGATCCACGACTATCACCTGATCCCGATCGGCGAGGAACTGCGCCGCGCGGGCATGGAGCAGCCGCTGGGGTTCTTCCTGCATACGCCCTGGCCGGCCATGGAAGTGATGCTGACCCTGCCAACCCACGACCGGCTGGTGCGCTCCATGTGCGCCTACGACGTGCTGGGCTTCCAGAGCAGCAGCGACCTGCGCGCCTTCCATGACTATATCGAGGTCGAGGCCGGCGGCCGGGTGATGAAGAACGGGCGGGTCGAGGCATTTGGCCGCTCCCTGCGCACCTGGGTGTTTCCGATCGGCCTGGATACGGCGGAAGTCCGCGCCATGGCCGAGGAATCGACAGACAGCGCCTCGGTATGGCGGCTGAAGGAGAGCCTCGCCGGCCGGCAGATGCTGATCGGTGTCGACCGGCTCGACTACAGCAAGGGCATCAGCCAGCGGCTGCGCGCCTATGAGACGTTGCTGAAGAAGTATCCGGGCAACCGCAACCGCACCATCCTGATCCAGATCGCACCGGTGTCGCGCGCCGAGGTGCCGGAGTACCGCCAGATCCGCGCTGACCTGGAACAGCACGCCGGCCGCATCAATGGCAGCTACGCGGATTTCGACTGGAACCCGATCCGCCTGTTGGGCAAGGCCTACCGTCGCCAGGAACTGGCCGGTTTTTACCGCGCCGCCGATGTCGGGCTGGTCACCCCGCTGCGCGATGGCATGAACCTGGTGGCCAAGGAATATGTCGCCGCCCAGGACCCTGAGGATCCCGGCGTGCTGGTGCTGTCACGCTTCGCCGGGGCCGCGGAACAGCTGCCGGCGGCGCTCTTGGTCAACCCGTTCGATATCGAAGGCATCGCCGACACCATCCAGCGGGCGCTGGTGATGCCGCGGGAGGAGCGCCAGGAGCGCTGGTGGGAGATGTACAACGTCATTGAGCGCGAGGACATCGTCCACTGGCGTAAGCGCTTCGTCTCCAAGCTGGCGCGGTCCGGCAGGCGCAAGAAGAAGAAATGAGCGCGCCCGGCCGCAGCGCCGCCCCGGCATCAGGCGCGCGGCTGATCGCCGATATCGGCGGCACCAACGCGCGCTTCGCCCAGGCCACGCCCGACGGCGGCTACGGCCCGGTGGTGCGGCTGCGCTGCGATGACTATCCCGGCCCTGCCGAGGCGGTACACGCCTTCCTCGCCGAGGCCGACCCACCCGCGCCGCTCGACGCCGCCGCTTTGGCGGTGGCCTCACCGGTGGCCGGCGATGCGGTCTCAATGACAAACCATCCCTGGCGGTTTTCCATCGCCGCGCTGCGCGACAGCCTGGGGCTGGCGCGGCTCGATGTGGTCAACGACTTCGCCGCCGTCGCCCATGCGGTCCCCCACCTGCCGGCGGATGGCTGGCGCGCCCTGGGCGGCGGCACACCCGCTCCGGGTACGCCGGTGGCCCTGCTCGGACCGGGCACCGGACTGGGCGTCTCCGCCCTGGTGCCGCGCGCCGGGCAGGCCGCGGGCTGGGCGGTGCTGGCGACCGAGGGCGGCCATGTCACCATGCCCCCCGCCGATGATCGGGAAGCCGCTGTACTGGATCGGCTGCGCCACCGCTTCGAGCACCTCTCGGCGGAGCGGGTGGTGTCCGGCCCCGGCCTTGCCAACCTGCATGAGGCACTGCTGGAGCTTGCGGGTATGCCGGGCGCGGCGCTGGAACCAGCGGAGATCAGCCGCCGGGCGCTGGATGGCAGCGATACGGTTTGCGCCGAGGCGCTGGCAATGTTCTTCGCCATGCTCGGTACCGTGGCTGGCAATCTGGCGCTCAGCCTGGGGGCGCGCGGCGGCGTCTATCTTGCCGGCGGCATCCTGCCGCGCATGGCCGATGCCCTGGCTGCGTCGGATTTCCGCGCCCGCTTCACCGCCAAGGGCCGCTTCCGCGACTGGCTGGAGGCGGTGCCGACCCGGCTGATCACCCAGCCTGACCCGGCACTCCTTGGCCTGGCGCGGCTGCTGGCGCAAGCCGACCCGGGGGTGGAAAAGCCGCCACGGGCTTGATCCGCGCCGCCACCGGCCTTACTTTCTTACCCAAGCTTCATGTCCATTGAGGGAGTGCCCGACATGCGTACGCTTCTTCTCGCCGCGACCATCGCGCTTTTCTCCGCCGGCACCGCGCTTGCCTGCGGCTGGGGCAAGATGGCCCACACCGACAAGTCGACCGACGAGCAGGTCGCCTCGGCCCCGGCCAGCAGCTCGCAGCCGGCCAAGCCCGCGACGACCAGCAAGTAATCCGCGATCGGGCCCCGCCTTGCGCGGGGCCCGTTTTCGCGAGCGAGAGCCGGGCGCCGCCCGGCTTTTTCTTTTTATCCGCCCTATACGTCCGAGGATTCCATGACCGACGCGACCCAGATCGACCGCATCGCCGACGAGATCGCCGCCGCCCGCCTGCAAGGGCTGTCGCTCGCCGAGCTGCCGCTTCGCCCCGCCGACGAGGCCGAGGCCTACGCCGTGCAGGACGCGGTGCATGCGCGCCTGGTCGCCGCCGGCAAGGGCGCGCTGGGCGGCTACAAGGTCGGCGCCACCACCCAGGCGATGATGGACCTGCTGGGCATTCCCGCGCCGATCACCGGTACCATCCTGGACAAGAACATCCACGCCAGTGGCGCGACCTTCCCGGTCGCCGACTTCCAGACCCCGGGGGTCGAGTGCGAGGTCTGCGTCAAGCTGGGCGCGGCGCTGGAGCCAGGCAAGGCGCCCTATGACGCCGCGTCCGTCTCCGACGCGGTGGAGTCCGCCATGATCGGCATCGAGATCATCAACAACCGCTATGGCGACCCGAAGGCCGCCGGCGCGCCGACCCTGATCGCCGATGACGTATTCCAGCACGGCGCGGTGTTCGGCACTCCGGTCTCCGACTGGCGCGGCCTCGACTTCGCCGCCGCCAAGGGCCAGGTGCGGGTCGACGGCACCGTCATCGCCGAGGGCGAGGGCGCGGGCGTCATGGGCAACCCGATCAACGCGCTGGCCTGGTTCGCCAACCACATGGCCGAGCGCGGCGTGACCGTCCCCGCAGGCATGGTGGTGATGATGGGCAGCCTGGTGCCGCCCCAGTGGCTGGAAGGCCCCTGCGCGGTGGAAATCGAGATCGACGGCCTCGGCACCGCCGCCGCGACCTTTACCTAAGCGGAAAACTCCGCCCGGACCGCCTCGGTGTGTTCGCCGAGCGCGGGCACCGGGCCGAGGTCGGGCGCCTCGCCCTTCCACATGATGCCCGGCGCGACCAGGTCGACCATGCCCTCGGGCGTGGCGACCGGCGTGCGCCGAAGCTGCGGGTGCGCCGACACCTGATCCACCGTGTTGACCACGCTGAACGCGGTGTTGGCCTCGCGCAGCCGCGCCGCGACCGCATCCTTGGTCAGTTCCGCGAAGACACCGCCGATCAATGCCTCCAGCGCAGGCCGGTTCTTTACCCGGTCGACATTGCTGGCGAACCGCGCATCAGTGGCCAGCGACTCGTCGCCCAGCACCACACGGCAGAAATTCGCCCATTCCCGCTCGTTCTGGATACCGATCAGCACCAGGCTGCCGTCGCCGGTGGGAAACGCGCCATAAGGCTGGATCGTGGTATGGCGCAGGCCGATGCGCGGCGGCACATCGCCGGTATGGTCGAAGGTCAGGATCTGCGCGCTGAGATAGTCGGTCATGGTGTGGAACAGGGATGCCATCACGCCGCGCCCCTCGCCAGTGCGCTCGCGGGCAAACAGGGCCTCGACGATGCCGCCATGGGCAGCCGCGCCGCAGGAAATATCGCAGATCGACACCCCTGAGCGGCCCGGCTCGTCCGGACTGCCGCTGATCGAGGCGAGGCCGCTTTCCGCCTGCACCAGCAGGTCGTAGGCCTTCATGTCCCGGTAGGCCCCGTCCTCGCCGTAGCCGGAGATATCGCAGGTGACGAGGCGCGGGTAGCGCGCGCGTAGGTCGTCGGAGCCGAAGCCGGCGCGCGCCGCGGCCCCCGGCGCCAGGTTCTGGACGAACACATCAGCCTTCGCCAGCATGCGCTCCAACAGGGCCGCGTCGTCAGCGTCCTTGATGTTGAGGCAGACCGATTCCTTGCCCCGGTTGAGCCAGACAAAGAAGCTGCTCATACCATGCACGGCGCGGTCGTAGCCGCGGGCGAAATCGCCGACATCGCGTTCGATCTTGATCACCCGCGCGCCCGCATCTGCCAGCCGTGCCGTGGCGAACGGCGCCGCCACCGCCTGTTCCAGGCTGACCACCAGCAGCCCCTCGAGGGGTTTGTCCGTCATCACGCCGCCTCCCTGCGCAGCACCTGGCCCGGGCGCGCGCCGGTCGCCGCGCCGTCGCGCCACACTGCCGCGCCGTTGACCATCACCAGCTCGATCCCCGCCGACGGCAGGGTCGGGTCGTCGAACGTCGCCCGGTCGATCACCGTCTCGGGATCGAACAGCACCAGATCCGCATGGGCGCCTGGCGCGATCGTCCCCCTGCCCTTCAGGCCGAACTCGGCCGCCGGCAGGCCGGTCATGCGGCGCACCGCCTCCTCCAAGCTCATCAGACCGAGGTCGCGGGCATAGTGGCCGAGCACGCGGGGAAAGGTCCCCCACAGGCGCGGATGGGGCTTGGCATCATGGGGCAGGCCGTCGGAGCCGATCATAGCGTGGGGGAAGCGCAGCACTTCCTGCACATCGGCCTCGTCCATCTGGAAATAGATCGCGCCGGCGGGGGACAGCCGCTCCACTGCTTCGGGCAGGGTGCAGTCCCACTCTTCGCGGATATCGTCGAGATAGCGGCCGATCATCTCCGGGTGCGGCACTGACCAGGTCAGCAGCACGGGCACGCCGAGGCTGGCGCGATCGAGATGCAGGATGGTCGACGACGCGGCGTAGGGATAGACGTCGAGGGAGACAGGCTGGCTCTCGCGCGCCTTGGCGATGGTCGCCAGGGTCTGGCGCACCTTGCCGAAATTATCAGGGCCCACCGCCTTGTGGTGGCTGATGACGCAGGGCACCCCGGCATGGCGGCCGAGGCAGAGCGTCTCCTCCACCGAGTCCTCCAGATGGTCCGCCTCATCACGCATATGGGTGGCGTAGATGCCGCCATGGCCGCGCACCACCGCGGCCACCGCCTCGGTCTCCGCCGGGGGCGCGTTGCGGGCCGGCGGGTAGAACAGGCCGGTGGACAGGCCGATGGCGCCAGCGGCCATGCAGTCATCAAGGATTTCGCCCATGGCGGCGATCTCCGCGTCGCTGGCGGCCCGGTCAAGCCGGTCCATGGTGCGCAAGCGCAAGGTGGAGTGGCCGACCAGCAGAGCGGCGTTCGTCGCCGCCGGTTCCCTGCCCAGGGTGTCCACATAGTCGCCGAAATCGCCGAAGCGCCACCAGTCAGCATCGCCCAGCAGGTCGAGCGGCGGCGGCGGGCGGTCCTTCAGCGCCAGCGGTGCCAGGCTGATGCCGCAGTTGCCAGCGATCACCGTGGTCACGCCCTGGCTCGCCTTCGGCGCCATGGTCGGGTCCGACAGCAGCAGCCGGTCGTCATGAGTGTGCACGTCGATGAAGCCCGGCGCGAGGCACAGGCCCCCCGCGTCGATCTCGCTCTGGGCGCGGGTGCCGCCGAGGTCGCCGACCGCCGTGATCATGCCGTCGGAGACCGCGACATCGGCGGTGTACCGGGCCGCGCCGCTGCCGTCGATCACGGCGGCGCCGCGGAACACGGTATCGGCGCTGCCCGGCGCGGTCATGACCGGGCGGCCCGCAATTCGGCGCGGCGCGCCTCGGTGGCCGCCGCATCGACGGTACAGGCGTCGTCGAGCACGACGCCATAATCGTCATGGGCGGATTCGCGGGATACATAGCCGCCCTTCACGTCGCGGGCGACACGCTCCGCCTCGCGCTCCAGAGGATCGCCGAAGCCCGCCCCGCCGGTCATGTTGAGGCGCAGCGCATCGCCGTTGGGGATGACATAGCGGCCCTTGCCGCGCCAGCCGACGTCACCCGCATCAACCAGCCCGACCTTGCCGGCCTGGCCGTTCAGCCCCCCGGCGCGGCCGCGCGCGGGATATTCACAGCGGTCGAACATGGCGAGCAGCGCGAACGGCGCGTCCTCATGGGCGCCGATATGCATCACCTGGCCGCAACCGCCGCGATAACGCCCGGCGCCGCCGGAATCGGTCCAGAACTCCTTCCGCCACACCACGATGGGGGCGAAGTTCTCCGACGCCTCGGTGGGCATGGTGCGCACGCCCGACGGAAAGGCGGTGCCGTTCAGCCCGTCCGACCCGGTGCGCGCGCCGGTGCCGCCGGAATTGAAGATGATGATGTCGAAATCCGGCGTCATCGGCGCGTTGTCCCCGGCCTCCGCGCCGACGGTGGACGGACCGCCGCGCAGCTGCGCATTCCACAGGGAGCTGGCGCCCTCGGCGGGCACCTTCTCCGGCATGATCTGGGCGAGGCAGCCGAAGATGGTGTCCGGCAGCATCTGGCCGATCAGGTGGCGCCCCGCCACCGGCCAGGGATGCTTGGCATTGAGGATCGAGCCGTCCGGCGCATCGATGCGGAACGGCTCCAGCGAGCCGTGGTTGTTCGGGATATCCGGCGCGACAATGACCTTGAGGCCGAAGCAGGAATAGGCCCGGCAGTAGCTCATCGGCACGTTGATGCCGTAGCCGCTGCACGGTGACGAGCCGGTGTAATCCAGATCGATGCCGTCGTCGGCGACGGTGAGCGCCAGCTGCAAGGTCACAGGGAACTCGTAGCCGTCCATCTGCACCGTATTGTGAAGCGTACCCTTGGGCAGCTTGCGGATTTCCTCCAGGGTCGCCTCGCGCGAGGTATCGATGATGTAGTCGGCGAGCGGCTGGATATCGTCCAGGCCGAACTCATCCATCATTTCCACCAGCCGCTGGGAGCCGACATCGTTGCAGGCGCACAGCGAGTAGATGTCGCCCTCGGTCTCCACCGCGGTGCGGCAGTTGGCCCGCACGAAGCGGAACAGCATGTCGTTCAGCTGACCGTCGCGCACCACCGGCATGATCGGGATGAACAGGCCTTCCTCGTAGACCTGGCGGCCCTCGCAGCTGAAGCCGCGCCCGCCGATATCGATGACATGGGCGGTGTTGGCGAAGATCGCGACGCATTCGCCGTTACGGAAGGTCGGGCTGACCACGGTCAGGTCATGCAGATGGCCGGTGCCCTTCCACGGGTCATTGGTGATGTAGTGGTCACCCTCATGCATCTCCGAGACCGGGAACTCCTCGAGGAAATGCACCACGGACTCGGCCATCGAGTTGATATGGCCCGGCGTGCCGGTGACCGCCTGGGCGAGCATGCGGCCCTTGAGGTCGAAGACCCCGGCGGACAGGTCGCCGGATTCGCGCACCGTGGTCGAAAACGCGGTGCGGACCATGGTTTGGGCCTGCTCCTCGACAACGGCGTGGAGCCGGTTCCACATGATCTGGTTATGGATGCGGGACAGGTCGGAAGGCGCGTTCATGGCACTTACTCCTGGCCGCCGGCGTCGCGCGCCAGCAGCTCGATATAACCCAGGTCGTTGATCAGCGCGTCGAAGCCGCCGGTGACCACGGTCGAGGTCTCGTCCTCCACCAGGATCGCCGGCCCGGCAATGCGGGCCCCGGCGGCGAGCCCCGCGCGTTCATAGATCGGCACCTCGACCACCTTGCCCGCGGTGGTGTCAAACACCTGGCGGGTGCCGGCCGGGGCCGCGTCATGGGCGGCGGCCTCGCGGGTCGGCGCGGCGGTGCGGTCGGCCGCGGTGGTCACGGTGACCGCCCAGCTCATCACCTCGACGTCGGAGTCGGGCACCAGGCGGTTGTAGAGCGCCTGATACTCGTCGTCGTAGGCCTTTTGCAGGGTCGCCACATCGCCCGCGCCGAGCTTCTCCTTGGGCAGGGTGACGGCGATCTCATGGCCCTGGCCGACATAACGCATATAGGCAATGCGGGTCTCGGTGACCGGCACATCACCCGCGCCGAGCCGGACGGTGTCGTGGGCCTCCTGCGCCATCTCCTCGAACATGGCGTTGACCGCGTCCACGTCGAAGGCGCTGAAGCGCTGATACAGGCTGCGGATCACCTCATAGGCCACTGGCGCCTTGAGGAAGCCGACGGCGGAGCCGACGCCCGCGCTGGTCGGCACCACGACGCGCTCGATGCCGAGCTTCTCGGCGACCCGCGCGCCATGCACCGGCCCGCCGCCGCCGAACGCGATCAGGGTGCGCCCGTCATAGCCCTTGCCGCTTTCGATGGCGTGCACCCGCGCGGCGTTGGACATGTTCTCATCGACGATCTCGACAACGCCCAGCGCCGACATCTCGCCGGAAAGCGCCAGCGGCTTGCCCACATCGCGCAGCAGCGCCGCCTCGGCCGCCGCGGCGTCGAGCTTGATGCGCCCGCCGGCGAACGCGTCCGGATCGAAGCGGCCAAGCGCCAGGTTGGCGTCGGTCACGGTGGGCTTGTCGCCGCCGCCGCCATAGCAGGCGGGGCCGGGCTCCGCGCCCGCGCTCTCGGGGCCGACGGCAATGACGCCGAGCCGGTCCACATGGGCGATGGAACCGCCGCCCGCGCCGATCTCGACCATCTCGATCACCGGGATACGCAGCGGCAGGCCGCTGCCCTTGCGGAAGCGGTAGACCCGGGCGACCTCGAAGGTGCGCGCGGTCTGCGGCTTGAAGTCGTCGACCAGGCAGACCTTCGCGGTGGTGCCGCCCATGTCGTAGGACAGCACCCGGTCGAGGCCCATCTCGGCGGCGATCTCGCTGGCGAAGATGGCACCGCCGGCGGGGCCGGATTCGACCAGCCGGATCGGATAGCGCACGGCGGTATCTAGCGTCGCCAGCCCGCCGCCCGATAGCATCATGAACAGCGGGCAGGATACGCCGGAGTCCTTGAGCTGGTCCGCCAGCCGGGTCAGGTAGCGCGCCATCAGCGGCTGCACATAGGCGTTGGCGCAGGCGGTGGAGAAGCGCTCGTACTCGCGCATCTCCGGCGACACCTCGCACGACAGGGTGATCGGCATGCCCGGCAGATGCTTGCGCAGCACCTCGCGGGCGCGCTGCTCATGCTCCGGCGCGACGAAGGAATGCAGGAAGCCGATGGCGACGCTCTCGACGCCCTCCGCCTCCAGGGTCGGCACCAGGGCCGCGACCGCATCCTCGTCGAGCGGCATCAGTTCCTTGCCGTCATGGCGCACGCGCTCGGGCACCGGCAGGCGCAGCCAGCGCGGCACCAGGGGTTCGGGCAGGTCGAGGTTCACGTCGTACTGCTCGAATCGGCTCTCGGTGCCGAGCTGGACGACGTCGCGGAAGCCCTCGGTGGTGATCAGGGCAGTCTTCGCGCCCTTGCGCTCGATGATCGCGTTGGTGGCCAGTGTCGTGCCGTGGATCACCAGGTCGAGGTCGGCGGCGGCGACGCCGCTTTCCTCTAGGATGCGGGCCACGCCGGTCATCACCCCCTCTTCCGGGGCGGACGGCGTGGTCAGCACCTTCGCCGTCCAGCGGGCGTCGTCCTGTTCCAGCGCCAGGTCGGTGAAGGTGCCGCCGATGTCGACGGCGAGGCGGGTACGCGGTGCGGTGCTCATGGGCTGTCAGGTCTCCGTGCGGACATACGCCATCAGCACCCGGCAGGCCTGGGCGAAATCGGCGATTTCCATATGTTCGTCGGGGTTGTGGCTGCCGTGCTCGTTGCGCACGAACAGCATGGCGGCGGGAATTCCCGCCTCGGTGAAGGCGACCGCGTCATGGCCGCCGCCGCTGGCCATTTCCCGGTGCGGGATGCCGGCGGCGTCCGCGGCCTTCAGCAGCCCGGCGCGCAAGTCCGCATCAAGCGGCACGGCGGGGCTGTCGGAATAGGGGCCGAGCTCGAACGTGACGCCGCGCTTGGCCTCCAGTTCCGCCACCAGGTCGGCAATGAAGGCGTCCATGCCGTCGAGCGTCTCGCGCGAGGTGGAACGCATGTCGAGGCTGAAGGCCACCTCGCCGGGAATGATTGAAAAGGCGTGGCGTTCCGGATCGGTGCCGAGCGTGCAGAAGGTGACCACCAGGTCGCCGCCGCCCTCGTCGATCTCGATCCAGCGCTGATCGACGCGGTAGGCGAACTCGGCGAAGGCGGCGGCCGCATCCTTGCGGTGCACCCGCGGCACCGCGCCGGAATGGCTGTATTCGCCGACGATCTTGGCCGAGCGCCGCCGCGACGAGCCGCGCACGCCGCTGACCACGGCGACGGGGAGGTCCTCGGACAGCAGCACCGGGCCTTGCTCGATATGCACCTCGATATAGCCCGCCGTTTCCTCGGGCGTCACCGCGGTCTTGCCCGCCTTCACCGCGTCCGGATCGAAGCCCGCGGCGCGCATCTGGTCGCCCAGGGAAATGCCGCTATCGGCGCGCGTCACCCCGTCCACCACGTCCGCCGGGATCGCGCCCAGGGCGGAGCGGCTGCCGATGTAGGAATAGGGGAACCAGGCGCTTTCCTCGCCGCGCACGGCGATCACGGTGATGTCGCGGTTTGGCGTCACCCCGGCCTGCTTCAGCCCGGCGACCACGGCGAGGCCGGCCAGCACACCCGCCGCGCCATCGTAGTTGCCGCCCTGGGGCACCGAATCCAGATGCGAGCCGAGCAGCAGGCGCTTGGCGCCCGGGTTGCTGCCGGCAAGCCGCATATAGAGGTTGCCCGCATGGTCGGTGGAGACATCGAGGCCCAGCGCGCGCGCCGCCTCGGCCACCATGTCGTGGGCCTTCTGCTCGCCTTCCCCGAAGGTATCGCGGGTGATGCCGATACCGTCGAAGGTCTCCGCGCGCAGCCGGTCGAACAGGTCGCTGGCGAGGTCGATATCGGGCTGGATGTTGGCGCCGTCGCTGGTCATGCCTCGGGTCTTCCTTACAGGATGCTGCGGATCGCGCCGCCGTCGACGCGCCACAGGCTGCCGGTCATGTAGGACGCCTGATCGCCGCACAGGAAAGCGGCGAGCGCACCGAATTCGACCGGATCGCCCATGCGCTGGGCCGGGATGCTGGCGGCGCGCTGGGCCAGCGCCTCCTCGAAGGTGATACCGAGGCGCTTGGCGGTACTCTCGGAGCCCTCGCGGCTGCGGTCGGTCAGCACCGAGCCTGGCGAGATGATGTTGACGGTGACGTTGTCCTTCGCCACCTCGCCGGCGAGCGTCTTGGTGTAGCCGACCATGGCCATGCGGAGCGTGTTGGACAGCACCATGTTGGGCAGCGGCTGGACGTTGCCCGACGAGCCGATGGTGAGGATGCGGCCCCACTGGCGCTCCACCATGCCCGGCAGGCACAGGGAGGTAATGCGGATCGGGCTCACCACCATCTTGGTGAACTGGTCGGTGAGGTCGGATTCCGCGAGCTCCTTGGCCAGGCCGCGGGGCGGGCCGCCATGATTGTTGATCAGGATGTCGACCCCGCCCAGCGCGGCGACGGTCTCGTCGTACAGCCGGTTCATGTTGTCCGGGTCGGAGACGTCGCCCAGCAGGGGCACCGCCTTGCCGCCTGTTTCCTCGGCGATCTTCTTGGCCGCCGGTTCGCAGCGCTCCATCGCCGAGGAGGTCACCACCACCTCGGCGCCCTCGGCCGCGAGCGCGTGGGCGCAGGCGTAGCCGAGCCCCTTGCTCGCGCCCAGCACGATCGCCCGCTTGCCCTTGATGCCCAGATCCATCTCGTCCTCCGTCGTTCGTCTTGTTGTTCTAGATGATGCTGCGCACGGCGCCGCCCTCGACGCGCCACAGGCTGCCGGTCATGTAGCCGGCGGCCTGACCGCACAGGAAAGCCGCCAGCGCGCCGAATTCCCCGACATCGCCGAGCCGCCCGGCCGGCGCGTTCTTCACCCGCTCGGCCATGATCTCGTCCTCCGACACCCCACGCCGTTTGGCGTTGGCGGCGTTCGACTGACGCGTCCGGTCGGTCAGGATGCTGCCGGGGCCGAGGATGTTCACGGTGACATTATCCGCCGCCAGTTCCCCCGCCAGCGTCTTGGCGTAACCGACGATGCAGTTGCGCAGGCTGTTGGTCAGCACCCGGTTGTCCTGGGGCTGGATCATCGAGCGCGAGCCAACGAACAGGATGCGGCCCCATCCGCGCGCCACCATGCCCGGAATGCAGGCGCGAGTCAGCCGGATCGGGCTGGTCACCAGCTTGGTGAACTGTTCCATGAGCGCCGCCTCGTCGACCTCGGACGCGGGACCCAGCGGCGGGCCGCCCTGGTTGTTGAACAGGATGTCGACGCCGCCCAGCGCCGCCTCGGCCTCGGCGAACAGCCGGTCCATGTTGTCCGGGTCGGATACGTCGCCCTCGGCGGCGTGGACGGTGGCGCCGGTCTCGGCTGCGATGCGCCCGGCGGCGTCCGCGCAGCGGTCCCGGCTGGAACTGGCGAGCATCAGGTCGACCCCCTCATGGGCAAGCGCCAGGGCGCTGGCATAACCCAGCCCCTTGCTGCCGCCCAGCACCAGCGCGCGCTTGCCGGCAATGCCGAGGTCCACCGTGGTGCCTCCTACAGGATCGAGCGGACGATGCCGCCGTCGACCCGCCAGATACTGCCGGTCATGTAGGACGCCTGGTCGCCGGCCAGGAAGGCGACCATGGAGCCGTATTCCTTCGGATCGCCGAGGCGGCCCGTGGGAATCGCCTTGACCCGCTCGGCCATGATCTCCTCGACGGTGACGCCACGGCGCTTGGCGTTGATCTCGTTGGAACTGCGCGAGCGGTCGGTGAGGATGGTGCCCGGCGCGACGATGTTGACGGTCACGTTGTCCGCCGCCAGTTCCCCCGCCAGGGTCTTGCAGTAGCCGACGATGCAGCCGCGCAGGGTGTTGGACAACACCATGTTCGGCAGCGCCTGGATCATGCCCGACGAGCCGACGAACATGATGCGCCCCCACTTTTGCGCGACCATCGATGGGAAGCAGAGCGAGGTCATGCGGATGATGCTGACCACCATCATGTCGAACTGGGCGCGCAAATCCTCTTCCTTGAGGTCCTTGGCCATGCCCAGCGGCGGCCCGCCGTGGTTGTTGACCAGGATATCGATGTCGCCGCCCAGCGCCTTCACAGCGGCGGCGTGGGCCGCGTCCATGTTGTCCGGGCTGGTGACGTCAGCCAGCACGCCGACCGCCCGGGAGCCGGTCTCGGCGGTGATGGCGGCGGCGGCCTCGTCACAGCGCTCCTGGCTGGAGGAACCGACGGCCACTGCCACGCCTTCCTGCGCCAGGGCATGGGCGCTGGCGTAGCCGAGGCCCTTGCTGCCGCCAAGCACAAGCGCGCGGCGTCCCTTGATGCCGAGATCCATCTGTCTTCTCCCTGCTGGGCATGTCCCGTGGAGGGCCGAACGGCCCGGCCTCTGTTATCCCCCAGCGCCGCGGTCGCTGGCAAGGGAGGCGGCGGATCGGCTAACCTCCCGCCTCGGCTGGGGGAGCGGACATGACAGCACGGCTGATCGCACTATCCGGACTGGGCGGCAAGTCGCCCGCGTGCTTCCTGCTGGAAGCGGCGGGAGCGCGGGTCATGCTCGACCTCGGCGAAGGGCCCGAACCGGGCGTGTTCCCGGACCTCGACGGGGTCGGGCGCGTCGATGCAGTAATCCTTACGCACGGCCACAAGGACCATCTGGGCGGGATCCATCTGCGCGAGCGGATCGGCAACCCGCCGGTCTGGGGTACCGATCCGGTGCGCCGCAAGCTGGACGGCGTGGTGCGGGTCGAACCGCTGCCGGTCGCGGGCGAGGTTGAGATCGCCGGCATCACGTTCAGGACCGGGCGCAACGGCCACGCGCCGGGCGGAGTCTGGGTCCATGCGGCGGTCGGCGGCGGCTTCCTCTACACCGCCGATATTTGCATGGAATCAATGCTTTATGCCTATGACGCCCCGCCGCCCGCCGAGGCTGCGGTGATCGATGGCGCCTATGGCGACTACGAGGACCGGCTGGTCGGCTGTGTCAGCGCGATGCAGCGCCACTTCGCCGGGCCGGTCCTGCTGCCCTGCCCTGCGGATGGCCGCGGCCTGGAGGTGGCGCTGGCGGCGATGCGCGCGGGCGCCGTGCCGGCGCTCGACGAGGCCCATATGGCGGCGCTGGCGGACCTGCTGGGACCGGACCGGGAGTCGGTCGCCGACGGGGCGCTTGCCGACCTGGAGAAGCTGCGCGCCTGTGCCGGCGCCCTGGGCGACACCCCCGAAGGCGTGATGATTGCCGCCGGCGCGGCCTGCGACAACGGCGCGGCAGGCGAGCGGGTAGCGCGCTGGGAGGCGGAGAGCCTGCCCGCCATCGTACTGACCGGCTATACGCCGAAGGGGTCGCCCGCCCTGCGCATGCGCGAGAGCGGTCGTGCCCATTTCCTGCGCTGGAACGTGCATCCGCCGCTGGCCGATCAGGCCGCGCTGGTGCGCGGGATCGGTGCGCGGCTGGTCTTCCCGGCCTTCGCGGACAGCGGCTTCCGGCCCGCCTGGGAAACTGCCTTTGCACCGGCGCGGGTGTCCCTGGCGCGCGAGACCGAGCTGTTCGCAGAGGCAGCGCGATGACCGGCAAGCCCCGTGTCCTGGTCACCGCCGCCCTGCCCGGCGAGGTGGAGGCACGGCTCGCGCGGGACTTCGACGCCACGCTCGCAGCCGCCGAGAGCCGCTTCGACCCCGCCGACCTGCCGCGCCGCGCGACCGGCTTCGACGGGCTGCTGGTGATCGCCGGGCACCGGGTGGACGCGGACACCATCGTTGCGTTGCCCGACAGCGTGCGCATCGTCGCCACCGCGTCGGTGGGCTACGAGCATATCGATGCAGCGGCGGCCAAGGACCGAGGTATCGCGGTGACCAACACACCGGACGTCCTGACCGGGGCCACCGCCGACCTCACCCTGTTCCTGCTGCTGGGCGCCTGCCGCCGGGCGCGGGAATCCCAGGCGCTGATCCATGAGGGGCACTGGAAGGGCCTGCGCTTCATCGACAATCTCGGCACCGACCCGGCGGGCAAGCGCCTCGGCATCCTCGGCATGGGCCGTATCGGCCAGGCGGTGGCCACCCGCGCCCGGGCCTTCGGTTTGGAGGTCCACTACCACAACCGCAGCCGCCTCGATTCCGCGCAGGAGGCCGGCGCGGTTTTCCACGACACGGCGGAAGACCTGCTGCGCCACAGTGACATCCTCAGCCTGCACTGCCCGATGACGCCGGAGACGGCGGGCTTCCTGAACGCCGATCGGATTGCCCTGCTGCCCGAGGGCGCGATCGTACTGAACACCGCACGCGGCGGCGTCATCGACGATGCGGCCCTGATCGCGGCCCTGCAGAGCGGCCGGGTCGCGGCGGCCGGGCTCGACGTCTTCAACAACGAGCCCCGGCTGGACCCTGCCTATCTGAGGCTGCCCAACGCGTTCCTGACCCCGCATATCGGCAGCGCCACGCGTGAAACCCGCGCGGCCATGGGCCACCGGGCAGTCGACAACCTCGAAGCGGTGCTGCTGCGCGGCGCGGCGCCCGGCGACCCGGTCGCCTGACGGCTACATCCAGTCGGGCGCGCCGGGCCCGTCCCCATCATCGGCAAGCGCCGCGAGGGTCCGCAGTGGCACCGGCTTGACCGGGAACCGCGGCCGCGCGGGCGCGACCGCCCCGGGACCAACCCCCCGCGCCCGTGCGATCATGCGGCACACGGTGGGCTGGCACATGCGGCCCTGGCACGGCCCCATACCGCAGCGCGTAAACGCCTTCACATCGGCGGCGCTGGCGCAGCCCTCATCCAGCGCGGCGCGCACCGCGCCGGCGGTGACCTCCTCACAGCGGCACACCAGCGTGTCATCCGATTCGGGTTCGAGCACCCAGTCCGCCGGCCGGTAGAGGACATCGAGGAACGGGCGCACCGCCGCCTCCGCCGTTGCCCGGCGGCGCATCGGCACGGCACGCAAATCACGGGTGCCCGTGTTGATAAGGCCGAGCCGGTGCAGCGCCCCCAGTGCAGCGATCTCGCCCGACAGGGCAGCCATCGCAGCGCCGCCGATCCAGGCTCCGTCCCCCGCCACCGCCACGCCGGGCACATCGGTCACGCCCCACGCATCGAAGACAGGCTGCCAGCACTGCTGGCGCGTGTCCCAACGGTGGGAACAGCCGAGAGCCAGCGTCATCTGCACGTTGGGAATCACCCCCTCATGCAGCATCAGCAGGTCGGCCTTGAGGGTTTCGCGCCGGCCGCCATGGTTGAAGGACACAGCACGCAGGCGCGCATCGGGGCCGGCCTCGGCGGCAAGGCCGGCGATGCCGCGAAAGCGCGCCACACCGGCGCGGCGGATCGCATCGAGCATGGCACGGCCCTTGTCGATATAGGCGCGGCCCTTGAACCAGGCCGAAGGCAAGTGGGGCAGCGCCCGCCATAGACGGTCCGACGGCGCGGTTTCCAGCAACGCCGAAATGCCGACACCCGCAGCCAGCAGCTGGCTGGCCACCAGGTAGAGCAGCGGCCCGCCGCCGGCCAGCACCACCTGGCCATCAGGCACAGCGGCGCTCTGCTTGGCCAGCACCTGGACCGCACCGGCCGTCATCACGCCGGGCAGGGTCCAGCCGGGGATCGGCACCGGTCGCTCGACCGCGCCGGTGGCCAGCAGCACTTCCTTGGCAGCCAGCACCCCCGGACCCTCGGGGCCGTCCAGCACCAGCCGCCGGTCAGGCGTGATCTGCCACACCGTGGTGTTGGGGCGGTAGGCTGCGCCGCTCTCGCGCAGACGCTGCGCCAGCTCCCAACCCTCTGCATAGTCGCGCCCGAACAGGTCGAGCCCGCCAGGCCGCACCGCAGCGACCCGTTCGACCGCGCGATAGATTTGCCCGCCCGGGGCATCCTGTTCATCCAGCAGCACCACGTCGGCGCCGGATTCGGCGGCTGCCGACGCAGCAGCCAGGCCCGCCGGGCCGCCGCCGATCACTGCCAGGTCGCACTGCGCCGCCATCAGGCCGCCTCCGAGACATGGAAGCGGGTTGCGGCAAACGGAATCAGATCGGCAGGCACGCCCCCTTCCAGCAGCTGATCGGCAAGGTCCAGCGCATGCACGGCACACAGGGTGATGCCGCTGTGACAGGTGATGGCGAAGACACCGCGATGCTCGCTGGCCTCGGCATAGACCGGCAGCTTGTCCGGCGTCATTACCCTGAGCGAGCCCCAGGCGCGCACCACACGCGCCCCCGACAGCGCGGGCAGCAGGGTCAGCGCGTTGGCCGCCTCCCCCGCCGTTACCGGCAGGCTGGTGCCCTCGTCATAGCCCGCCTTCTCGCTGCTCTGGCCGATCAGCACGGTGCCGCCGTCGGTCTGGCGCACCCCGTTGAGCGCCACCGGCAGCAGCGGCGGCAGCTTGGCCGTAGCGATGATCTCCCCGCGCAGTGGCGTCAGAGGCAACGGGATGCCGAGTCCCGCGGCGAGCGGCGGCATGCCGAGCCCGGCGGCGAGCAGGACGCGGCCTGCCGACAGGGAACCGGCGTCCGTGGCAACCTCGAACCCGTCGCCGGAGGGCGTCACCGCTTCGGCCCGGCGACCGGACAGCAGGGTGCCGCCGCGTGCGAGGAAGCCCTTGCGCAGCGCGCGCCACAGGCGCAGCGGGTCGCACTGGGCATCGCGCGGGCAATAGCTGCCGCCGCTGACCGAGGGGCCGAGCCCCGGCACCAGGTCGCGGGCCGCGGCAGCGTCGAGCATCTCCAGGTCGCTGCCCGCGGGGCTGTCCTCCTCCCGCACACCCTCGACGAGGGTGCGGCGCGCCGCCAGCGCCTCCTCTCCCACACAGCAATGCAGGAAGCCGCTGCGCCGGAAGGCGACGTCGATGCCGGTCTCGTCCGTCAGGGTTTCGGCCAGTTCCGGCCACAGCTCCGAGGACCGGTTGGTCCAATGAGCGTAGGCCGGCATGCCGAAGCCCTTGCCCTGAACCGTAATGTTGCCGTAGGTGCCGCGGGTTGCGTTGTGGGCATCGCTGCCGGCATCCAGCATTGCCACCGACAGGCCACGCCGGGCCCAGGCCCAGGCAAACGCGGCGCCGACGATGCCGGCACCGACGACGGCGACGTCGCAGGCGCGCATGCGGCCCTCCGGTCAGGCGGCCGGCTTGAGGTGAAGGATTTCGCGCGCCTCTGCCGCGGTAGCGGGGCGCCGGCCGTGCTTGGCGGCGATCTCCACCGCCAGCTGCACCAGCTCAGCATTGCTGGCGGCCAGCCGGTTCTTGTCGTAGCGCACATTGTCCTCAAGCCCGGTGCGGATATGGCCGCCCAGTTCGGCGCACCAGTCATTCACCACCCGCTGCCAGCGGCCGATGCCGGCGGCGACCCAGCTGGCGTCGGGCTCCAGTTCCTGGGTTTCCTTGATCATGAACTCCATCGCGGGGCGGCGCGCCGGCATGGCGTTCTTGATGGCCATCACATACTGGATGTAGAGCGGCCGCTTGAGCACACCCTCCTCCGCCATTTCATGCGCCTTGTAGACCATCGACAGGTCGAACGCCTCGATCTCCGGCTTGACGTCGAACTCGTTCATCTTCTCCGCCAGCTCGTAGATCAGCTCGGTCGGGTTCTCGTAGATGATCGAGGGGAAGTTGCACGAACCGGTCGCCAGCGAGGCCATGTCCGGCGCAAGCGACAGGCAGTCGCCGCGCGCCTTGGGGTCGCGCCCGCGCCCGCCGGTGGACAGCTGGATGATCATGCCGGGGCAGTGCTTGCGGATGCCCTCCATCACCTTGGCGAAGCGCGCCTGGTCGCTCGACGGGTTCTCCTCGTCGTCACGAACGTGGATATGCGCGAGCGTCGCCCCCGCCTCGAAGGCTGCGTGGGTGGATTCGATCTGCTCGTCCGGCGTGGTGGGCACCGCCGGGTTGTCCTTCTTGCGCGGCACCGATCCGGTGATGGCGCAGGCGATGATGATCGGGGTGGTCATGGGGCAGGCGTCCTCCGTCGGATCTTGGTTGCGGCCAGCATAGCGGCCTGCCGCCGCCCGGTCAGCCCGTGCGCAGCATCTGCAGGGTGACGATGCCGAGGCTGGTGAGCACCGCACCCGCCAGTACGAACGGGCCGTTCCAGCGCATCGTCACGTCGAACGCCGTGGTGCCCGCAAGCCGCGCGATGATCAGCGAGACCGCGACGAACGGCGAGAAGTTGGTCGCCAGCGACCAGCCGCACATATAGGCGAGCGCCACCACTGCGGG